>NZ_CP108660.1:4435000-5300000 GCF_045162975.1 Streptomyces sp. NBC_01089
CAAGCCGTGGGAGCGTCGCTCATGTTCTTCGGAATGTGGGTCGTGACTGCGTGCCTTTTGAAGAATGAGCCTGCGAGTTAGCGGTGTGTAGCGAGGTTAACCCGTGTGGGGAAGCCGTAGCGAAAGCGAGTCCTAATAGGGCGTTTGAGTTGCACGCTCTAGACCCGAAGCGGAGTGATCTAGCCATGGGCAGGTTGAAGCGGCTGTAAGAGGTCGTGGAGGACCGAACCCACCAGGGTTGAAAACCTGGGGGATGACCTGTGGTTAGGGGTGAAAGGCCAATCAAACTCCGTGATAGCTGGTTCTCCCCGAAATGCATTTAGGTGCAGCGTCGTGTGTTTCTTGCCGGAGGTAGAGCACTGGATAGGCGATGGGCCCTACCGGGTTACTGACCTTAGCCAAACTCCGAATGCCGGTAAGTGAGAGCGCGGCAGTGAGACTGTGGGGGATAAGCTCCATGGTCGAGAGGGAAACAGCCCAGAGCATCGACTAAGGCCCCTAAGCGTACGCTAAGTGGAAAAGGATGTGGAGTCGCAGAGACAACCAGGAGGTTGGCTTAGAAGCAGCCATCCTTGAAAGAGTGCGTAATAGCTCACTGGTCAAGTGATTCCGCGCCGACAATGTAGCGGGGCTCAAGCGTACCGCCGAAGTCGTGTCATTCATACACATAGGGCTAACGCCTGTATGGATGGGTAGGGGAGCGTCGTGTGCCGGGTGAAGCAGCCGCGGAAGCGAGTTGTGGACGGTTCACGAGTGAGAATGCAGGCATGAGTAGCGATACACACGTGAGAAACGTGTGCGCCGATTGACTAAGGGTTCCTGGGTCAAGCTGATCTGCCCAGGGTAAGTCGGGACCTAAGGCGAGGCCGACAGGCGTAGTCGATGGACAACCGGTTGATATTCCGGTACCCGCTTTGAAACGCCCAGTACTGAGCCCATTAATGCTAAGGCCGTGAAGCCGTCCTGGACCCTTCGGGGAAAGGGGAGTGGTGGAGCCGCTGAACCAAGGTGGTAGTAGGTAAGCGATGGGGTGACGCAGGAAGGTAGTCCAGCCCGGGCGGTGGTTGTCCCGGGGTAAGGGTGTAGCCCGTTGTCCAGGTAAATCCGGATGACATGTGGGTGAGACCTGATGCCGAGCCGATTGTGGTGAAGTGGATGATCCTATGCTGTCGAGAAAAGCCTCTAGCGAGTTTCATGGCGGCCCGTACCCTAAACCGACTCAGGTGGTCAGGTAGAGAATACCGAGGCGTTCGGGTGAACTATGGTTAAGGAACTCGGCAAAATGCCCCCGTAACTTCGGGAGAAGGGGGGCCATTCCTGGTGATCATCTTTACGGTGTGAGCTGGGGGTGGCCGCAGAGACCAGCGAGAAGCGACTGTTTACTAAAAACACAGGTCCGTGCGAAGCCGTAAGGCGATGTATACGGACTGACGCCTGCCCGGTGCTGGAACGTTAAGGGGACCGGTTAGTCACATTTCGGTGTGGCGAAGCTGAGAACTTAAGCGCCAGTAAACGGCGGTGGTAACTATAACCATCCTAAGGTAGCGAAATTCCTTGTCGGGTAAGTTCCGACCTGCACGAATGGCGTAACGACTTCTCGACTGTCTCAACCATAGGCCCGGTGAAATTGCACTACGAGTAAAGATGCTCGTTTCGCGCAGAAGGACGGAAAGACCCCGGGACCTTTACTACAGTTTGATATTGGTGTTCGGTTCGGCTTGTGTAGGATAGGTGGGAGACTGTGAAGCGGCCACGCCAGTGGTTGTGGAGTCGTCGTTGAAATACCACTCTGGTCGTGCTGGATGTCTAACCTCGGTCCGTGATCCGGATCAGGGACAGTGTCTGATGGGTAGTTTAACTGGGGCGGTTGCCTCCTAAAGAGTAACGGAGGCGCCCAAAGGTTCCCTCAGCCTGGTTGGCAATCAGGTGTTGAGTGTAAGTGCACAAGGGAGCTTGACTGTGAGACCGACGGGTCGAGCAGGGACGAAAGTCGGGACTAGTGATCCGGCAGTGGCTTGTGGAAGCGCTGTCGCTCAACGGATAAAAGGTACCCCGGGGATAACAGGCTGATCTTCCCCAAGAGTCCATATCGACGGGATGGTTTGGCACCTCGATGTCGGCTCGTCGCATCCTGGGGCTGGAGTCGGTCCCAAGGGTTGGGCTGTTCGCCCATTAAAGCGGTACGCGAGCTGGGTTTAGAACGTCGTGAGACAGTTCGGTCCCTATCCTCTGCGCGCGTAGGAATATTGAGAAGGGCTGTCCCTAGTACGAGAGGACCGGGACGGACGAACCTCTGGTGTGCCAGTTGTCCTGCCAAGGGCATGGCTGGTTGGCTACGTTCGGAAAGGATAACCGCTGAAAGCATCTAAGCGGGAAGCCTGCTTCGAGATGAGTGTTCCCTCCCCCTTTGAGGGGTTAAGGCTCCCAGTAGACGACTGGGTTGATAGGCCAGATGTGGAAGCCCGGTAACGGGTGGAGCTGACTGGTACTAATAGGCCGAGGGCTTGTCCTCAGTTGCTCGCGTCCACTGTGTTAGTTCTGAAATAACGAACGACCGTGTTGTATCCGGTGTTGGTTAATTTCATAGTGTTTCGGTGGTCATTGCGTTAGGGAAACGCCCGGTTACATTCCGAACCCGGAAGCTAAGCCTTTCAGCGCCGATGGTACTGCAGGGGGGACCCTGTGGGAGAGTAGGACGCCGCCGAACAATTTTTAGCCTCAGCCCCGGACCATTTACTGGTTCGGGGCTGAGGCATTTCTGCGTCCACGTGCAGTTCACCAGCAGGGCAAATCCATGTGCGGTCCTGCCGGCCTGTCTGGCAGGATCCCGGCATGGACGACGTCATACGAGCCCTGCGTGCCGATGAGTGGCTCAAGGCCAAGGAGCTGCGGCTGATCGCCCTCCAGGATCCCGTAGCACCCCTTGCCTATCTGGAGACCTACGAAGACGCCGCGGCCCGCCCCGATTCCTTCTGGCAGGACCGGGCCGCCGGGGCCTCGCACGGTGGTGCCGCCCGGCAGTTCATCGCCGAGGGCCCCGACGGGGTCTGGTCCGGCACGGTGGTCGTGCTGGTCGAGCCCGTCGGGGCCGAGGGGGTCTTCGGGGAAGTGAGTTCTGTGTCGCAGGCCCACCTGGTCGCTGTGTACGTACGCCCCGAGTGCCGTGGGACGGGTCTCACCCAGGAGCTCTTCCGGGTGGCGATGGAGTGGGCCTGGTCGCTGAAGGAGCCGCGGATCGAGCGGGTGCGGCTCTTCGTGCACCAGGCCAACGGCCGGGCTGCCGGCTTCTACCGCAAGATCGGCTTCGTGCCGACCGGTTACTCCGTCCCGGCCCCCGGTGAGGCAGGCGAGCACGAGTTGGAGATGGTGGTCGACCGCCCGGAGTGACGGGCCGTGCGGCGTACGAACAGGGCGCCCATGCCCAGCACCAGCACCCCCGCCCCGCCTGCCAGCAGAGCCGTCGCTGGCGAGTCCGGTGCGGCGGTCGCGGAGTGGGCCGCCGTGGTGGTGTGCGGGGCGGTGCGGTGCGTGTCCGTGCCCGTGCCCGTGTTCTCGGCGTACCCGCCCGCCTCGCCCTTCTTCGCGTAGGCGGAGCCCGGGAGTTTGTCGCCGTACGCCTGGTGCACGCGGTGCTGGTAGGCGGCGAGTGTCGTTCCCCCGGCGCCCACCGCGCGTACGGCTTCGGAGTCCAGGGGCAGCACCCGGGTGCCCTTCGTGACGTACCAGGCGTTGATCTGCGGCTCGCGGAAGACCGTGCCGCCGGGGAGCTTGGCCGCGCCCTGTCCCGCGTACCGGGTCTCGTCGTCGCCGGTGGCGATGTTCACCACCTGCCAGGACGTCCCCTCGGGGACCGTCCACACCGATGCCTTCCGGCCGTCGGCCGAGACCGCGGTGCCGGCCAGGAAGTCCAGCCGGGCCACCGGGGCGCCCGTGCGGGCGGCGACGAAGTCCGGGGAGAGTGTATAGACGGGCACGGCCTGGCCCTTGATCTGCGGGGCCGGGGCCGATGCCGGGCTCGCCGCCGCTGCCGACTGCGGGCGGGCGCCCGGGGATTCGGCGAAGAAGCGTGCCAGCGTGTGCAGCGTGGCGGGGGAGGTCACTGCCCGCTGGGCGGCGTCGCGGTCGGCCGCCGAAGCGGTGAGGCGCGGGGTCTGCCCGGTGGGGTGGCCGGTGGAGTGGTCGGCGGCCGAGGCGCTGGGGGCGAGTGCGAGTACCGCCGTGGCCGCGGCTCCGGCGACAGCCGCTCGCAGGATGGTGCGGCCGTGCGGGGTGGGGTGCGTGGGGCTGAGGGGTCGCTGCATGGTGGTCACGCCCCGATCCGGTAGAGCGAGTGGGTCCAGGAGAACTCGTTGTTGCTGACGTACCAGTCGTGCGCCGCCCAGTTGTAGCGGTTGTCCGACGGCCACGGGTCGCCCCAGTAGACCCAGTCGCTTGCCGTGTCGTACCCGTAGATCACATTCATGTGCCCGCCGCCGCTCGACCACTGGATGCGGTCGGCTATCGGGCGGCCGGCGTTGATCTCGGTCTGCACGGTGGAGTACTGGAGCCAGCCGGTGACGTACGAACCGGGGCTGATGCCCGCCCAGTTGAGGCCGGTCTGCACGTTGGCGAGGGTCGCCTGGTCGTTGGGGCAGGTGCCGTTCTGGCTGCGGCCGAAGGCGGCGTTGCAGAACTGGTTCTGGCTGTAGTCGCGGCCGTACCAGCCGGCGATGGTGTTGCCGGTCGCGGCCCAGCACCAGTTGGTCTGTTCCTGCTCCTGCATGGTGATGTCGAGGCGTTTGGCGCCCGCCGCCGCCCCTGCTGTGGTGGTCGTGGCCGGGGTGCCGGCTGCGGCGTTGGTGCCGGTCGCCGGGGCGGCCGCCGCTGTGGTGGTGGGCAGGGCGAACAGGGCCGCCGCTGTGCCGATGGCGGCCAGGGCCAGCCGTCTCCTGTGGGTGCGCATCGCGTTCCTCCCGGGGTGGGGGTGGATTGGAGGAGTGCGTCCGGACGCTGTGGTGAGCATCGGGTGTTGTTGCGTCCCGGTCAACGCGGTTGAATACGCGGGTACACGGCACTGTGAATGGCGCGTGGCCGGCTGTGAACGGCCCCCCTCCCCACCTGCACGGCTGCTCCGGCCGCCGTGCCGGTCCGCCGGCCGCCGTGAATGTTCACCGGATCCGGAGAGGCGCTGATGGAGGAGATGGAGGAGAGGGCACGGACCACGGGGCCCGGCCCGGTGGCTGACGGGGCCGAACTCGCCCGGGCCCTGCACACCGGCCCCTTCCACCTGGCGCTGCGTACGGCCCTCGCGGTGCGGGGGCTGCCGCTGCACCGGGTCCAGCACCATCTGGCGAGCCGGGGCATCAAGGTCGGTGTGACGAGCCTCAGTTACTGGCAGCAGGGGGTACGCAGGCCCATGCGGGCCGAGTCGCTGCGGGCGGTGGGTGCGCTGGAGGAGGTGCTGCGGCTGCCGCCCGGTGCACTGGTGCGGCTGCTCGCGGACGGGCCCGGCGGGGCGGCGGGCGGTGGGGCGCGCGGTGGGGCGAGAGGGGCCGGTGAGCGGCCGCCCGGACGCTCGTACCGTTCGCTGGTGGCGGGCGCGGCCGTCCTGGAGGGGCTGCTCGCCGAGATGGAGAGCCCGGCGGACGGCGGGCTGCACACGGTGGGCCACCACGAGTCCGTACGGATCGGTGCCGACCGCCGTCTGGTCGGCCGTTCCTCGCAGCATGTGGTCCGCGCGCACCGGGACGGGGTGGACCGCTATGTGGCCATCCACCACGGGGATCCGGGGTGCGATCCTGCGCGGGTGGAGGTCCTGGCCGGGGAGAACTGCCGTACCGGGCGGGTGCGGTGGGAGCGGGAGACCGGGGTGGTCGTGGCGGAGCTGCTGTTCGACGCCCGGCTGCGGGCGGGGGAGACCTATGTGTTCGGGTACGGGTTCGAGGACGGCACCGGGGGGCCCAGCAGCGAGTATGTGCGCGGGTTCAGCTTCGCCGGCGGGCAGTACGTCCTTCAGGTCCGCTTCGACGAGCACGCGCTCCCGGTGCGGTGCCGACGCTTCGCGCAGGCCACGGCGGGGACGGCGCGGGGGGCCCGCAGGGATCTGACGCTCAGTGGTCTCTACCGGTCCGTCCATACGGTGGAGCAGGAGGTACGGCCGGGGCGGGTCGGGATCGACTGGGACTGGGAGTAGGGCCCCGGGGCTGGGAATAGGGCTCCGGGCCGTGAGCAGGGTTCCGGGCCGTGAGCAGGGCTCCGCCGAGTGGGCCGCTCGCCGTCAGAAGGGGGTGGCGTCGGGCAGTTCGTGGTGCGGCCAGCGGGTGCGGGCCTGTTCGCGGGAGCGGAGCAGCGCCAGCGGGTGCAGACCCTGCTCCTGGCCGTTCGTCAGCAGCTCGGGCAGATAAGGGAAGGGCGCCACGGCGGCGACGTCGTCGAGGACGAGCGTCATTGGTGGGTCGAGCCGACCGTCAGTTGACCGTGCGGCCAAGCGGCGGCCGTGCTCGACCACGCTGGAGGTGAGTGCGGTGAGCAACGGCATGGCGCCGGGGTGCGTGCGCGGGTCCTCGATTGCTTCACCCACCACATAGAGAGTGCCCCCCTCGTGGATGAATGATTCCAGCGTGACCGTATCGGTTCGGTTCGGTGTGCAGGCTTCGCGGATGTGGACCGAGGAGAGCGCGTTCAGCGCACGTACCGTCAGCTCCTGTGCCATGTCCCGGCGTTCGGGGTGGGCGGTGAGCGCCGACTCAAGGAGACCTGCCGCTCCGGAGCGGGCCCGTGTGTGGGTGCGCAGGATACGTACGGGCTCCTGTGCCTGGCCGGCGCCCTGGGCCCAGCGGTGCACCTGCCGGAAGGGGCGGCCGTCCACGGCCGCGGCGTGAAGCCAGCCGGCCAGGAGCGTCTCGGCGGTGTCGGCCATGGTGGAGTCGATCCGGGCGGTCGGCCTGACCGGTGCGAGCAGTGCGACGGCCCGGGCGGTCGCGGTGTCGGCGTCCTCGCAGCCGCTGGTGGGGGACCAGTGGAGGCGGGCGGGGGTGTCGCAGAGGTGGCCGGGGTCGTAGACGAGGACGGGGCCGAGCTTGGCCCGGGCGTCCTTGGTCTCCGACCAGACCGCGGGGGACGAGGTGACGACGAGTGCGGGGCCCGCCGCGTCGCTCAGGGCCTGGACCGCGGCGGCCCGGCGGGCGGGCGCCGGGCCGAGGCGGAGCAGGGGGACCGGGAGGAGTGCCTCGGCGGTGGACGGGACGGGGGCGATCAGGTCGGGGGTGAGGGGCGCCGGGGTCGTCGAGGTGCTCGGGGTGGCCGGGGCCGGGATGCCCGGGTCGGGGGTGGCCGCGGGTGCGGACTGTTCGGTGCCCTGGGCCGCGTACGGCTCTGGGGGCGTGTGCGGGTCCTGCGTGGTCCGTTCCGGTGACCTCGGGGGTGTGACGCGCGGTGTGCCGGCGGGGTCCGGGCCCGGTCGGGCCGCGGCTTCCCGCCGGGCGGCGCGTACCGCGCGCCAGCGGGTCACGGTGCCGAGGATGAACACGGTCAGCACCACCAGGACCAGGACTTCGCTGATGAGCAGGCCCCAGAACAGCCCGTAGCCCGAGAGCGCGTCGGGTGGGGTGTCCGGCCAGGCGGCGGCGATGTCGTGCGGGGACGCGGCCAGTTCGCGCATGGCCACGGGGGTGTGCTGCACGGTCACGCCGTGCGGCCACGCCCCGTGGGCGAACAGCGCGGCGAGGCCGGTGGCCAGCCAGACCAGGAAGGTCAGGCCGAGCAGGAAGACGATCAGCGCGATCAGCAGTCCGTCCGGGATTCCGCGGGGCTGCGGCCGGGGCGGCTGCTGCTGTGACGGGTGGTGCGGTGACGGGTGCTGCTGTGACGCGTGGTGTTGGTGTGGCGGGTAGGGCTGGTGCTGTTCGTGCGGCTGGGGGTGCCCGTGGTGCGGGGTGTCGCGCATATCAGGCCACCGTCGACTCTGAGGATTCGTTCAGCTGCCGCTCGATCCTGGCCGCCCGCTCCTCCGCCTCCGTCTCCAGCTGGAGGGTGAGCGCGTCGTCGGCGTCCGGGGTGGACGACTCGGTCATGGCCCGGTCGGTGAAGACCAGCGGGCGTTCGGCCTCGGTGATCAGGTGTTTGACGACCTGGACGTTGCCGTTGACGTCCCAGACGGCGATGCCCGGGGTGAGTGTGGGGATGATCTCGACGGCCCAGCGCGGCAGGCCGAGTACCCGGCCGGTCGCCCGGGCCTCGTCGGCCTTCTGGGCGTAGATCGTCCGGGTCGAAGCCATCTTCAGGATGGCCGCCGCTTCCCGGGCCGCTGCCCCGTCCACGACGTCCGAGAGGTGGTGGACCACCGCCACGAACGACAGGCCGAGCCGGCGCCCGAACTTCAGCAGGCGCTGGAAGAGCTGGGCCACGAACGGGCTGTTGATGATGTGCCACGCCTCTTCGACCAGGAAGATGCGCTTCTTGCGGTCGGGGCGGATCCAGGTGTGTTCCAGCCAGACACCGACGATCGCCATCAGGATGGGCATGGCGATGGAGTTGCGGTCGATGTGCGACAGGTCGAAGACGATGAGCGGGGCGTCCAGGTCGATACCGACCGAGGTCGGGCCGTCGAACATGCCGCGCAGGTCACCGTCCACCAGGCGGTCCAGGACGAGCGCGACGTCGAGGCCCCAGGCCCGTACGTCGTCGACTCCGACGTTCATCGCTTCCGCCGACTCGGGTTCGGGGTGGCGGAGCTGTTCGACGATGTCGGTGAGGACGGGCTGGCGGTCGGTGATCGTCTCGTTGACATAGGCGTGGGCCACCTTGAGCGCGAACCCCGAGCGTTCGTCCAGGCCGTGGCCCATGGCGACTTCGATGATCGTACGGAGCAGGGCGAGCTGGCCCGTGGTGGCGATGGCCGGATCCAGCGGGTTGAGCCGGATGCCGTGGTCGAGCGCGGCCATCGCGTCAAGCCGGATGGGGGTTATACCCAGCTGCTGGGCGATGAGGGCCCATTCACCGGCGCCGTCCTCGCCCTGGGCGTCGAGGACCACGACCTGGCGGTCCTTGAAGCGCAGCTGGCGCAGGACGTAGGTCTTCTCCAGGGAGGACTTGCCGTTGCCGGATTCGCCGAGCACCAGCCAGTGCGGGGCGGGCAGTTGCTGTCCGTACAGCTGGAAGGGGTCGTAGATGTACCCCTTGCCCGAGTAGACCTCGCGGCCGATGATCACGCCGGAGTCGCCGAGGCCGGGTGCGGCGGTCGGCAGGTAGACCGCCTGGGCCTGGCCGGTGGACGTACGGACGGGGAGGCGTGTCGTCTCGACCTTGCCGAAGAGGAACGCGGAGAAGGCGTCGGTGACGGCTGACATCGGATCTCGCATCACAGGTCCCCTATCGGCGGATGCCGGTCGCGAACGGCAGCGTATTCACAAAGGCCCGGTGGTGCTCGCGGTCGCACCATTCGAGCTTGAGATACGACTTGCCGGCCGATGCGCGGATGGTCCGCTTGTCGCGGGCCAGTGCTTCGGGTGAGCGGGACGAGACCGTGATGTACCCGACCAGGTTGACGCCGGCCGCCCCGCTGGCGAGGTCTTCGCCGCGCTGGTCGAGACGGCCGTGGGTGGCGACGTCGCGCGGGTCGACGGTCCGGTTCATCTTGGCGGCGCGGGATGCCTCCGCCTCGTCGTTGGTCTTCTCGGTGAGCATGCGCTCGATGGCGACCTCGGTCGGTTCGAGGTCCATGCAGACGGCGACCGTGCGGATCACGTCCGGGGTGTGGACGAGCAGCGGGGCGAGGAAGTTGACGCCGACGGGGGTCATCGGCCACTCCTTCACCCAGGCCGTGGCGTGGCACCAGGGGGCGCGGGTGGAGGACTCGCGGGTCTTCGCCTGGAGGTAGGTGGGCTCCATGGCGTCGAGTTCGGCGGGCCAGGCGTTGCGCTTGGTCATCGCCTGGATGTGGTCGATGGGGTGGTCCGGGTCGTACATGGAGTGCACGAGCGAGGAGAGCCGTCCCTGGCCGAGGGGCTGGCGTACCCGGATGTCGGCCTCGGCGAGACGGGCGCAGATGTCGGTGAGCTCGCGGGCCATGACGACCGCGAGGCCGGCGTCCTTGTCGAGCTTGCGGCCCGCGGAGGGCCGGGCGGCGCGGGCCATGGTGTGGGCTTCGGACGCCAGTTCGCGGGTGTAGTGCATACAGGCGACCAGGTACGCGCGGTGCTGCTCGCTGGAGGTGGAGACCATGGAGGCGAGCTGGTCGTACGAGTCCTGGAGCCAGCCGGGGGCGCGGGGGTCGCCGCGCTGGGCGACGTCCTTGGCGTGCGCGTCGGGGTCGGCGGGGAGCGTACGGGCGAGGATCTGCAGGCGGGTGACGAAGCCGTCGCCGTTGGCCACGTGCTTGAGCAGTGTGCCGAACCGGTCCACCAGGGCTTCCTGGTCCTCCGAGTCGCGCAGGCCGACGCCCGGGCCCTCGATCTCGATGGCGGCGGTGACGGTGCGCCGGTCGGCGTGCAGGAGTACGGCGATCTCGTCGGGGCCGAAGGGGGCGGCCAGCCAGTTGATCCGGCCGATGCCGGGCGGCGGGCCGACCTCGACCTCACGGCCGTCGAGCGCGATGCCCGCCTCCATGGTGGGGGAGCGGTAGGCGGTGCCGCGGCGCAGGGAGCGCTTGTAGCTGCGGTTGATCTCGAACCACTTGTAGAACGTGCGGTGTTTGTACGGGACGTACACCGCGGCGAGTGCCAGCAGCGGGAAGCCGGTCAGCGTCACGATGCGCAGGGGCAGGACGGGGACGAGGAGTCCGCACATCATGCCGATGAAGGCGCCCGCGATGATCAGTGCGATCTCGCCCGTCTCGCGGTTCTTGCCGACGATCGCCGATGGCCGGGCGCGGCCGATCAGATACGTCCGGCGGGGCGCGACCGGTTGGGACTGGGTCGTCAACGCCCTCCTCCTCCTGTGCCGTTGTTGCGTGTGCTGTGGGTTCCGGAGCTGCTCGGCTTACCGGGCGGGGACGCGGCCTTGGGGATCCTTCCGCCGGTTCCGCCGCCGCCCTGGCCGCCTTGTCCGCCGCTCTGTCCGCCGGAGCCGCCGCGGCTGCTGTGGGCCGCCACACCTCCGGAGATGGGGTTGGCGGGGCGTCCGCCGCCTCCGCCGCCGCTCCCGCTGTCGTTTCCGCCTCCGCCGCCGCGGCTGCTGTGGGTCTTGATGCCCTGGGAGACGAGGGCGGCGGGTGAGCTGATCATGGCGGCGGCCTGGGAGCCGTCCGTCGCGGACTTGCGGTTGGTGCGGGAGGCGGCGACCTCGTCACCGAAGCCGGGGACGAAGCGGTAGATCATGCCGCTGGCGAAGATGGCGAGGAGGATGATCGCGAGGCCGGAGACGACGGCCGAGAAGGAGTTGGGGCCCTTCCCCGAGGAGAGCGCCCCGGCCAGGCCGAGCACGATCACGATGACCGGTTTGACCATGATCACCGCGATCATGATGCCGGCCCAGCGGCGGACGTGGCCCCACATGTTCTTGTCGACGAGGCCCGCGTACACGACGGTGCCGAGGAGGGCGCCCGCGTACAGGAGGGCGGCTCTGATGACGAGTTCGAGCCAGAGGACACCCGCGGCGAGGATCGACACCAGGGAGGTGACGATCAGCATGATCGGGCCGCCGCCGATGTCGGAGCCCTTCTTGAGCGCTTCGGCGAAGGCTCCGAAGAACACGTCGTTCTTGCCGCCGGTGGCGGATGCGATGACGTCGGTGACGCTGTCGGTCGCGGAGACCAGTGTGTAGAGGATCAGCGGGGTGAAGGCCGAGGCGATGACGGTCAGCCAGAGGAAGCCGATGGCCTCGGAGAGCGCGGTGGTGAGGGGGACGCCGCGGACGGCGCGCTTGGCCACGGCGAGGAGCCAGAGGACGAGCGTGAGGATGGTGGATGCGGCGAAGACGACGGCGTACTGGCGCAGGAACGAGCTGTTGGTGAAGTCGACGTTGGCCGTGCTCTTCACCGCGTCGGAGAGCTTGCCGACGATCCAGGCGGCGGCGTCGGCGCAGCCCTTGGCGAGGGAGGAGAGGGGGTCGAGGGAGTCGGCCGGGGGGGTGTTGCTGGTGTCGGGGGTGCCGCCTTCGCAGAGGTCCCGGGCGCTGCCCTGGTACAGATTGCAGGCGCCCCCGTTACCTCCCTTGCTCGGGCTGGGAGTGGGTGACGGGGCGGCAGCGGCACGGGTCGCGAGTAGGACAGCGACTGTCTGTACGGTCACGACGATGGAGGCCAGTGAGAGGGTCCGACGGGAGTTCTTACCTGGCATACGTGAACCCTCCGAACTGTTTCACGGCGTCCGCCATGTCCTTGGCGCTGGAAGCGGTCTGGTCGCGGCCGACGGGCACCGGGCCGTCCTTCTGGCTGGAGCCGGTGACTTTCCAGTCGCCGTCGACCCACTTCAGTTCGTAGGTGTTCGTGTACCAGCTCTCGGATACGGGGTTGGTCGAGCCCTGGCCGGTCAGTCCGAACAGGGAGGAGTACCAGACTGAGATGCTGGCGGTGTCCGCGGCGATTTTCACGGCCTTGGTGCCGACGGGGTTGGTACGAGAGACGAAAGTCATGCCCGCGGGTGCCGAGCCGTCCGCTTTGAGGCCCACGCTCGCGAGGAACTTCTGCCCTGAGTAGGCATGGTCGAGATCGCTCATCCTCGCGGTGGCCACGTCCGGCGCGTACACCGCCTTCACGATGCTGTGCCGGGTGTCCGTCTTGAACATGCCGTCGGAGCCCAGTGCCACCGCGTAGTTCGCCGCCGCGCTCTGGGCCCCCTGCGCCGTGTGGGCGAAGCCCGACGCGATACCGCTGTTGCTGCCCGTGACCGGTTTGACGCCGGAGGCCGCTGTGGCGTTCGAGCCGGGCCTCTTCGCTCCGTCGCTGCCGTCCGACGCGTCGCCGCCGCTGCCGTTGCCGCGGTTGGCGAAGGCGATGGCGGCGATGAGGAGCACCACGACGCCCACGACCGTGATGAGGGAGCGCGAGGCGCGTACGGGGCGTCTGGCGCCGCCGTACGGGTCGCCCTCGCCCTCGGGCAGGCGGGTACGGGTCTGGCCCGAGCCGCCCGGGCCGTCGGAGCGGCCCGCGTCGCTCCGGTAGTCGTTCTCGTCTCCGAGACTCATGCCGCGGACGCCCCCTCAACCGTTTGCCGTGTCGTGCAGTACGACGGTAACTGTGCTGGTTCCCGCGCGGGCGGGCAGTGGTGACTCGACATCAGGGATGCGCAACCTCTGGGTGGGCCGGGCACGCCCGGGGACAGCGGGACGGATGATGCGGGGTCAGACGGCCATCCCGTACACGATGGTGAAGACGGTTCCCAGCGAGCCGATGATGAAGACGCCGGTGAGTCCGGCGACGATGAGGCCCTTGCCCTGTTCCGCGCTGAAGGTGTCCCGCAGTGCGGTGGCGCCGATACGCTGCTTGGCCGCACCCCAGATCGCGATGCCGAGGCAGAGGAGGATGGCGACCGCCATCACGACCTCGACCATGATCCGCGCCTCGTTGCCGAGGCTGCCGAACGGCCCCCAGTTGGGGGCGATTCCGCCGATGATGGTGCTGATGTCGCCCTTGTCGGCTGCCAGGTTCATGTAACTCACCGCCCCTATCGGGTAGTTCGTGCCCATGCTCCGGTGCATGGGTCACGCCCTATCTTCGCTGATGAAACAGCCCCCGTGTGTAACCCGGCGGCTCTCTTTACCCACTTGCCCGCACATTTGTCCGAAGATGCTGCTCTGACCTGCGGCGCGGACTCGTGTTCGGTCGAACATGCATGGTTACTCTGTGTATCACGGGGGGTGACGCCGGGCAATGACGCCGCTGTGGGAGAAGGCGGCGTGCTCCGTCCCGTTCTTCGGCCGTGCGGGTGCAGGCGCCCCTGCCGGGCCGTGTGCCTCGCACCGTGCCGTACGGGGGTGTGCTGAGGTGCCCGCGGGGGCTGCCCCTCTGACCGACTCCGGCGGCCCTGTCACCGCGAGACTCGGAGGACATCCCATGGCTGAGCAGTCCCGGCGCACCTTTCTCAGGCAGGTTTCCGCGGGCGGCGCGGTAGCGGGCGCCGCAGCCCTGGTCCCCGCGCTGCTGGGCGGGGCGGACGGGACGGCGTCCGCCAAGCCCGGCCGGACCGCCCCGCACGCAGGTCCCGCCCGGCGGGCCGCCCACCGGTTCGCCGCACCCGGTGTGCGGTACGCGGTCCGGGTCAACATGCCCGCCGCGACGGTGGATCAGCTGACCTCCACCGGTCACCGGCTGCTGATGTTCAAGGCCGTACAGAGCGAGCAGAGCGCCGGGGGGCTGCCCGTGCTGTGGAGCTCCACGAGCACGTACCGCACCCGGACCGAACTGGCCTGGACCGAGCAGTACTACGCCTTCGTCACACCCGGCGAGACCCCGGAGGGCGCCCGGCTCGCCGGGGTGGACCTGACCAGGGTCGCGCCGGGGCAGACCCTCGACGTCGGCCCCGGGGTGCGCTCCACCGTCATCGGCGGGGGTACGCCCGGGGCGGTCACCATCTCGGACACCACCGCGACACCGCTCTCGTGCGGGCTGGCGCAGCCCGCCCCCGAGGGGGGTGCGCCGGTGCCGGTCTGTGCGCTGCCGCTGGCGGGGCAGGGGCAGACCGTGGTCCTTCCCGTGGGGCAGGTGGTGCTGGCCTTCGCGACCGGCTCGCCCGCGCCGGGGTCGGTGGTGAAGACGGCTCCCGGGCCCGCGGTCCAGGTCGACCTGGACCGGATGAGCCCGGCCGACCTGTCGTACGACGTCGAGTCCGGCTGGTCCTGGGACGGTGACTTCGCCGCCGCGGTCCCGGGCGGCGGGTTCGTCGCCGCGCTCGTCCACCCCGCGCCGGGCGTCCGGCTGGGCGGCGGTACGGGCAGTGGCACGCCGGTCAGCGGCATCACGCTGCGGGCCGTGCGGGAGCGCGGGGCGGTTGCGGGTGCGTCGGCCGGTGCGTCTGCCGGTGCTTCGGCGGATGGGGAGGGCGCTGCGCAGGGGGTGGCGGCCGGGCCGCCGGCGGGGGTGGCCAGTACCGGTACCGAGACCCGTACGACGATCACCTGCTCGCTGGACCCGGACAGCCATGTCGTCCTGCACGGGACGTACCTCGTCGAGTACCGGCGTGCGCGGTCGGGCGGTCAGCGGTCGCTGGTGAGGTGCACATCCGTGGCGGCCGCGCGCGGTGGTGCGTACACCTTCAAGAAGCTCCGGCCGGAGGGTGCGGGCGGCCGGTGAGGCGGTGGCGGTGCGGGCCAACGCCCCTTGATTGGCGCCGGATCGGCTGAAACAGTGGGTCCAGTGGACGCACTCAGACCTCAGGATCCGTCGCGGATAGGCGCGCACGCACTGCTCGCCAGGCTCGGGGCGGGTGGCATGGGCCAGGTCTATCTGGGGCGTTCGCCCGGTGGGCGGCTGGTCGCGATCAAGGTCATCAGGGACGAGATCACCGACCACCCCGAGGCGCTCGGCCGCTTCCGCCGTGAGGTCGAGACCGTACGGGCGGTGCGCAGCGCGTACACGGCGAACCTGATCGATGCCTCACTGGCCGCGCCGCCGTACTGGCTGGCGACCGAGTATGTGTCGGGCCCGACGCTCAGTCATGCCGTGCGTGACCGGGGGCCGTTCCCGGCGGCGACCTGCCGGGGGGTGTTCGCGGCGCTCGCCGAGGGGCTGGCGAGTGTGCACGCGTACGGGGTGACGCACCGGGACCTCAAGCCGCAGAACATCATCCTGTCCGCGCAGGGGCCCCAGCTGATCGACTTCGGGATCGCCCGCGGCACCGGGGACGCGGCGCTCACCGAGACGGGCCTCGCGCCCGGGACCCCCGGGTTCGCCGCGCCCGAGGTGCTGATGGCGAATCAGGTGGGTCCGGCGGCGGACGTCTTCGCGCTGGGCTCGACGATGGCGTACGCGGCGACCGGACGCGCTCCGTTCGGCGGCGGGCAGCCGGCCGCGATCGGCTACCGGGTGGTGCACGAGGAGATCGACCTGGACGGCGTCGAGCCGGCGCTGGCCGCGCTGATCGCGCGGTGCGTGGCCAAGGACCCGGCATCCCGCCCCTCGCTCACGGAGGTCATCGCGGACTGCTCGGTACGGGCGGCGCTGGTGGACGACACGTTCTACGGCGCCTTGGCGGGCTTGGCGGAGGCGGCCTCTTCGGGGCCAGTGGGGCTTTCGGGGCCGGCCGGACCTGCGGGGCCGGTGGGGCCGGTGGGGCCGGGCTGGACGGTGGGGCCTGGTGGGGCGGCGGGGGCCGCGGGGCCCGTTCCGGGGCCTCACGGGCTGCCTACGGTGACCTCGGGCTCCTTCGCTCCCGGTTACACGCCTACGGAGTTCGCGCCCCCGACGCACCCACGGCGGGCGAAGCCATGGTTGGTGGCGGGGGCCGCCGGGCTGGTGCTGGCCGTGGGCGCCGTCGTCGCTGTACAACTGGCTCCGGGCAAAAAGGACGACGCCTCACGGGCGCCCTCCCCGGGGCTGTCCGGCAGCGCCCAGCGCACACCGTCTTCCACGGACAAGAAGCCCCTCGTGGTGCCGCAGTACATCGAGCAGACCAACCCGAACCGGGACGCCTACGACTCGGCGACGCAGTCGTGCAACCTTCCGGCGGAGGAGCGCCTCGAACATATCCAGACGTCAGTGACGGACGCGGAGGATCCGACGGCCCAATCCGTCTCCGGCAAGTTCAGAATCGGATTCCGGCTCGAGTACGCCCCGGAGCTCACCAAGCCGTACTACATCTCACTGGTCGTCAAGTCTCCTGATGCCATCGACCCCAACACGAGACGGCCCATCAGCGGGGAGCGGGGGAACAACCTCGATCTCGGCTACGCGAGCAAGCCCGCCGATGTCTCGGCGGACCCCACCAAATGGCTCTATCTGACCTATCCGGATGACTTCAGCGTGGCGGTGAATGGGAAGCTGCGGCCCGCCGTCCCTGTCGACAACGACCCGGGAGACTGGTCCCTGCTGACCGAGCATGTGCGGGCTCCGAAGGACTACGCACTGGTCGACTGCCGAGGATTCACGGTCAAGTAGTACTGATCGGAGGTGCAACCGGGAAACGGGCATGAACCCGGACCGGATGCGGGAGGGTGGAGGTGTGCGGAAAATCTGGATGTTCGGCGGGATCGGGATCGGGCTCTGCCTGAGCTTCGTGGCCCTGCTCGTCGTCGGTACGTACTCGGCCGCGGCCGGGCTCGGCGGCGCGGCGCAGGGTGCTGTCGGGCTGGCCAAGGGGGCTGTCCCCGCGGCCTATGCGTCGATCGTCCAGAAGTGGGGGGACCTCTGCCCCGCTCTCAACCCAGCCCTGCTGGCAGCGCAGTTGTACCAGGAGAGCGGCTGGCGGCCGGATGCCAAGAGCTCTGCCGACGCCCGGGGAATAGCGCAGTTCATTCCTGGTACCTGGGCGACGCACGGTATCGACGGCAACGGCGACGGCAAGAAGGACATCTGGGATCCGGCCGACGCGATTCCGTCAGCCGCCTCCTACGACTGCGAACTGGCCAAGTACGTCAAGAACGTGCCCGGCGACATCAGTGACAACATGCTCGCCTCGTACAACGCGGGTGCGTACCGGGTGATCAAGGCCGGCGGCGTGCCGGCCATCCGGGAGACGCAGAACTACGTCAAGGTCATCCGCACCCTGGAGAAGAGCTTCGCCCGTCCGGTCAACGGGGTGGCGCCCTCTCAGCAGGCCGCCGCCGCCATCTACTACGCGCAGCAGAAGCTCGGCACGCCGTATCTGTGGGGCGGGACCGGGACGGCCGGGCAGGGTGGGCGGTTCGACTGTTCGGGGCTGACGCAGGCCGCGTACCACAGTGTCGGGATCACGCTGCCGCGCGTGGCCAACGACCAGTACAACGCCGGGGAGCACCCGTCCCGCGATCAGCTGCTGCCGGGGGACCTGGTGTTCTTCTCGAACGACCTGTCCAACTCCCGTGCCATCCACCACGTGGGGCTGTACGTGGGTGGCGGCTACATGATCGACGCGCCCTACACCGGCTCGGTGATCCGCTTCGACAAGATCGACTCGCCGGACTACTTCGGGGCCACCCGGGTCACTCAGGATGGCGCAAAAGCACTCCCCAAAAACACCTAGAAACCCTGAGACGCTCCGTCGCCTGGCTTGAACTCACGGTGACTCCGCCTCCTCTGAGCTGCGACGATGAGTCACTCTTCGATAACGTCCTGGTGATCTTTCGGTAGAGAGCGGAACGCCGTGGGTGCGCCGGGCGTTCCCTTGTCCGGGACACCGACAAGAGTGCGCACTGACCGCGGGGGTTGGTAGAGCGGCTTGCACGGACGCACGCCGCGCAGTGAAGCAAAGGCAAGGGGCAGCGAATGGCTGGGCTCGCAAGTGATGGGTCGAACCCTGATGTCCGGCTGCTCTACGACGTCAACGGTCTCGCGAAGTCGGCCCCCGGCTGGGTGGACCGGGCCATGGAGTTCATCGGCGAGTACGGGATCCTGCTCGCGGTGGTGCTGCTGGTGCTCGGGTGCTGGTGGAGTGCGCGCAGGCGGCCGGACACCGAGTCGGCCGTGACGGCCGTCGCCGGGATCGTCTGGGCGCCGCTGGCGGCCGGGATCGCGGTCCTGGTGAACGTACCGATCCGGGGATTCGTGGGGCGGGCCCGGCCGTTCGTCGAGCATCAGGGGCTCGATGTCCTGGTGAAGGGCAAGACCGACTTCTCCTTCGTGAGCGACCACGCGACGCTGACGATGGCCGTCGGGGCCGGACTCTTCGTCGCCCACCGCAAGTTCGGGCTCGCCGCGATCGCGCTCGCGCTGGCCGAAGGGTTCTGCCGGGTCTTCATGGGCGTGCACTATCCGACCGACGTGGTCGGCGGGTTCGCGCTGGGGACGGCGGTGACACTGCTGCTCTCGCCGCTCGCCATGGCGCTGCTGACTCCGCTGGTGCGGGCCGTCGCTCGTTCCGAGCGGGGGCGGGTGCTGGTGCGGTCGCGTCGGGTGCGGAGTGTGGCCGCTGCCGCCGCCGTGGATATTCCTGAGGCTCGGTCCGAGTCGGGGCGGAATGACTTGGCCGCGTGACAGGGGGGTGGGCGGCCGGCTGCGGGGTGCGGGTGCGGGCCGCTGGGGGGTTTCGGGGCTCTGCCCCGGGCCCCGGTCCTCAATCGCCGGACGGGCTTGATTGTGCCGGGCTTGATTGTGCCGGGGGTGAAGGTGCCGGGCTCGATTGTGACGGGGCTGAGTTTGCCGGAACTTGTGGGTTTTCGCGGGTGTCTCTTGTCAGTTCTGCGTTGAACTGGGCCCCTGCCAGCAGGGACAGGTTCGATACCCAGAGCCAGACCATGAACACGACCACGCCCGCCAGCGATCCGTACAGCCTGCTGTAGGTGCCGAATCCGGCCGCGTACGCCGTGAAGCCCGCCGATGCCATCAGCCAGAGCAGCGCCGCCAGTACGCCGCCCGGCAGGCCGCGGTGGGTGGCGCGGGCCACCGGTGGGCCCGAGCGGAAGAGGAGCAGGACCAGCAGGGCCACGCAGCACAGCAGCGTCGGCCACTTGAGCAGGTTCCAGACGTCGGTCCCCGCGTTGCCCAGGCCCAGCGCGCGGCTCAGGGAGGTGGCCACGGTGCCGCTCAGTACCAGGACGAGCGCGCTCACCACCAGCAGCCCCAGCAGGGCCACAGCCGTCAGGACGATGCGGTGCGCCTTGCGGATGGCAGGGCGTTCGTCCTTGACCGCGTACATGGAGTGCAGGGCGCGACGGAAGACCGCGAGGTAGCTGGAGGCGGACCACAGTGCGCTGAACGCGCCCCCGATCAGGACCGTCAGGGCGGCGGAGCGCTGGCCCGCCACATGGTTCAGCGCCTGATGCAGCGCCGCGCCCGATTCGGCGGGGGCCCAGGCGCTCACGTCCGCGATGAGTTCGTCCGTCGTCGCGGGGGCGACCAGGCCGATGAGCGAGATGGTGACCAGGAGCGCGGGGACCAGCGCGAGGATCGCGTAGTAGGTGAGAGCGGCGGCCCAGTCGGACACGTCGTCGTTCCACATGGAGAGCGGGGTACGGCGCAGCGCCAGGCCCCCGCGTGACCAGGCGTCTGATGCCGGCCGGGGGTGCGGCGGGCGGCGGCCGGGGCGGGGGATCCACGGCAGGGCCGGGCTCTCGCGGGGCTCCGGTGCGGTCCGTCGCTCCATGCGTGCCTTTCTGACGTAGCGGGCCGTCGGTGCACAGACGGTTCGGTACGTCCGTTCATTCGTTCATGCGGTCATTCGTTCATTCGGGCATTCGTTTATTCGTCACCGCGCATCGGTGCCGGTGGCCGGTGCCGGTTTTGGCGTTCGTCTCCGCGGTGGTCCTTGCTGGTTCCTGCCCCCGGCCTGGGGGTTTACCCCGGTCGGGGCAGGGCTCAGGTGGCGCGGCGGGTGCGGTGTGCCGGTATGCCGAGGCGTACGTCGGCCGCGACCGGGCGGGGGGCGGCGGATGTGCGGGCCTGCGCGAGGGTGTCGGTGGCGACCCGGCGCAGGACGGCGGCGGGCTCGGCGTCCTGGGTGAGCAGCAGGGTGGCGCGGGCGGTGAGGCGGTGCGGGCGGCCGTGCAGCGCGATGTGGGCGAGGTGCACCCCGGGCAGCTGGGCCGCCCGCCCGGTCATCGCGGCGGCGAGCGCGCGGGTGCGCAGGGTGACGCCTGGCCTGGTGAGCGGTACGGGGCCGCGGGCGCCGCTGCGGAACTGGGCGATGACCCACCACAGGAGCAGCAGGGCGGCGACCGCGAGCGCGGCGATCACGGCAGGGGTCCACCAGCCGTTCTCCCGCAGCCGGGCCGCACCGGCGCGGTCCAGGAGTACGGTGCCGTGCCCGGGGCGGGGCCACCAGGAGGGCAGCCGGCGCCGTACGCCGGGCGCGGCCGCCATCAGCAGGCCGCCCCCGGCGAGCAGTACGAGACCGGCGCCGGCCAGGGCGGCCCGGTTCGTTCCGTTACGGAGTCGGCTCATCGGGTCCTGTGCCTTCCCGGGTGGGGGAATCGGGGGTCGTGGCGCCGGGCGTGGTCGCTTCTCCGGCCACAGGCGGTGGTGCGGGCGTGTGGTCCGCGCCGGTGTGGTCCGCGCCGGGCCCGTGTTGCCAGTGTGGTTCCGGTGTCACCGTGGTGCGCAGGCGGAGCGGGTGGGCCAGGCCGCATCCGGTGAGGGTGGAGGCGGCCGCTTCCTTCACTTCGCGGCGGGCGGTGTCCCGGTCGCCGAAGCCCAGCCGGGCCCGCACGGTGACCCGGTGTCTGCCGACGCGGGTACGGACCCGGGTGACACCGGGGACCGCGGCGACGGCGTCCCGTACCAGTACCGCCACCGCCGCACGTTCCAGCGCGGCGCGCAGGTCAGGGGCGGGCGGGACCATCGGGAGCAGCTTGCGTGCGCCCGGGGTCAGGGCGAGCAGCAGCAGCCACAGTCCGGCCACCGCCGCCACCGCGCCGCCGGCGGTCACCGCCGCGTCGCCCGGATCGTGCCCGGCCAGCCAGTCGACAAGTCCGGTGCGCCAGCGGGCCGGGGCGTGGTGGGCGGCGTGCACCTGGACCACGTCGTACAGCAGCAGCGCGCACGCCGCCGCTGCCGCGAGCCCGAGCAGGGCGACGGGGATGCGGCGCTGTGCCCAGGTGCGGTGCGGGGTGCGGAGCCCGGGAGTGTTCCCGGCGGGGGCGGCCACCGTGGCGGCGCCGTCCTGCGGGGGGTGGCCCGCCGCGTCCCCGGCGGTGGGGGCCGCCGGGCGTGCCGGGAGGTCGCGGATGCGGACACGGGCTTCGGGGACGGTGAGGCCGGTCAGTTCGGCGGTGCGGTCCGTCACGCGCCGCTGGATACGGCTGCCCGCCTCGTCGAGCGCCGCCGGGTACGGCAGCGCGACATCCACCGCGACCCGGGCGCGGCGGCCCTGCACGCTGACCGATCCATGGGTGACCCGTACGTCACCGGGCAACAGGGCCTCGCCCGCGGCGCGTTCGGCGATCCTGCGCACCGCGCGGTCAGCCACCGTCGTCGTGCCGCGTTCGGCGGGGGCCGTCATCGGCGGTCCCGGCCACGGGAGTTGCCGCTGTCGCGGAAGCGTCCGCTGTCGCGCGGGCCGCGGTGGTCACGGGTGGCGAGGAACTCGCGCCAGTCGAACCCCTCGTCCTCCGACACCCGGCCCGCCGCCCAGCCGATCGCGCCGAGCGCCGCGACCAGCAGGAACGCTCCGAAGCCGCCGAACCAGCCGGCGAATCCCAGGGCCATTCCCACCAGCAGCCCCACCAACGATCTGTTCACGACTCACCTCACCTCACCTTGCCGCTGTCCGCTGTCCGCTGCCCGCTCCCCGCTCGATGTGCAGGTGTGTGCATGTGACCTGTTCCGGCCCGTTCACTCCACGCGGGTGTCGGTGCCCGTGTCGGACTCGTCGTCCTCCAGCAGGTGCACGTCGTTGACCGCGATGTTCACCTCGACGACCTCGAGGCCGGTGATGCGCTCGACGGCCGCGATCACGTTCTCGCGTACGTCACGTGCCACATCGGTGATGGCGACGCCGTACTCCACGACCAGGTCCAGGTCGATCGCGGTCTGCCGTTCGCCGACCTCGACCTTCACGCCACGGCCGACGTTCGGGCGGCCGCCGGGTACGCGGTCGCGCACCGCGCCGAGGGTGCGGGAGAGGCCGCCGCCCATGTCGTACACGCCGGGGATCTCGCGCGCCGCGGTGCCCGCGAGCTTCACGACCACGACATCGGCGATGGACGTCTTGCCGCGCGAGGCCGCGGGCTCCGTCGCGCCGCTGACGCCACCGCTCACCGTGGTGGAGCCGGGGGTCTTCCGGGTGCTGCCGCTCGGGCCGGTGCCCGTGCTGCCCGTGCTGCCCGTGTTGTTCGTGCTGTTCTTCGCGGTGGACAGTTCCTGAGTGGTCATCGGGTTCTCCTCGTGAGTGGGGGCTGTGAATGGGGGCCACTGGGAGGTGCGCTGTGGCCGGTGGGCTTCACGTCGTAGGCCCTCACTTCCTTCGACACAGCGGTGCGCGTGGCGTTACGCGAAGACGCCATGGAAAATCGGTCGGTCTGATCTGTTCGGGTCGCGTCACACCGACGCCCGGCCGGTGTCCAAGCCCGTGAGCAGAGGAGAGGAGCCGCCGCGTGCCGGGAGACCTGGACAAGACGCCGGCCGAAGGCGATGGCCACCCCTGGCGGGCCGACGGGCTGCTGGCGGTACGCGCCGGTGAGGGCGACGAGGAAGCGTTCGAGGCACTGGTGCGCAGGCACGGTCCCGTACTGCTGCAACTGGCCACCCGGCTCCTGGGCAGCCGGACCGAAGCGGAGGACGCCGTGCAGGACTCCTTCATCGCCGCCTGGCGCAAGCTGCCCGAATTCCGCAGGGATGCCGCCTTTCGCACCTGGATGTACCGGATCGTCACCAACCGTTGTCTGAACGCGCTGCGCGCGAGACGGCCGGTGACCGGGCTCGAATCCGTGCCGGAGCCGCAGGCCCCCGAGCACGCGTTCTCGCCCGCGCGGGCGGCCGAGTCGCATGCGGCGGTGGAGGCGCTCTCGGTCGCCATGGCCGGGCTCTCGCCCGAGCAGCGCGCCTGCTGGGTGCTGCGGGAGCTGCACGGACTGCCGAACGAGACCATCGCGGAGACCGTCGGGATCAGCCAGCAGGCGGTCCGGGCCAGGGTCTTCCGCGCACGGCGCTATCTGACGGAGGCGATGGGCGCATGGCGGTGACTGCGAACCCCGGGCCGCCCGAGGACGCGGCGGGCGGCGAAGGCGCCGACGACGAGCGGCTGCCCTGCGGCCGGCTGCTGTCCGAGGTGTGGGAACAGTGGGACACCGGCGGTACGGATGCCCATACGGCCGGCTGTGAGTACTGCGCTGCCGCGCTGGGCGATCTCGACCTGCTCGGCGTCGCGGTGCAGCAGGCCCGGGACACGGAAGGCGCGGAACCGGAGTCCGGCGCCGGTGCCTTCACCCTCATCGAGCGGGTGATGGACGTGGTCCGGCTCGAACTGCGGCCCGGCCGCACGCTGCCGCTCGGCGAACCGGACGAGGACGCGTGGATCGTCGAGGCGGCGGCCGCGAGGACGTTCCGGGCGGCGGCCGAGCTGGTGCCGGGCGTGCAGGTGGGCAGTTGCCGGATCGCCCCCCTCGACCGGGACGCCCCGGCGACCGGAACGGGAACGGCGACTGGAACGGGGACGGCGACTGGAACAGATCCGCGGGGTCCCGTACGCGTACGGGTCGAGGCGTCCGTCGCGCTGACCTGGAACCTTCAGGAGGCGGCGGACGAGATCCGGCAGCGGATCGCGGCCGCGGCGGACAGCGCGCTGGGGATGGAGGTGGCCTCGATCGATGTGACCATCACCGATGTCACCGATGTCACCGATGCCGCGGATGTCGCCGACGCGGGCGATGGCCCCGATGGCCCCGATGGTTTCAACGGCGCCACTGGAGGTGTGCGATGACGGATCAGGACACCCGTGCGCAGCTGTCGGCGACGGTCGCGGAGGCGGCACTCGGCGTCCCCGGAGTCGCGTTTCTGCGGCCCGGGCTCGCCGGGCTGCTGCGTACGGCGGGCCGCAGCGGGCCGGCCGGTGTACGGATCGGGCGGGCCGACACGGACGGCGGCGACGGCTGGACGGCCGAGGTGTTCGTGGTGCTGCGGCAGGGCCACCGCGCCGTCGACGTCACGCGCGCCGTCCGGGCGGCGGTGCTGCGGGCGGTCGCGGACCCGGCCGCCGTGACGGTCGGCGTGACCGTCACCGGATTCGCGTGACGCGCGTGCACCATCGGGGACGTGCCAGGACGTGTCACGACGGGTCAGAGCGCCTGCGGGAAGTCGAACAGCCGCTGTGGGTCGTACTGCTTCTTGAGCTGGGCCAGCTTCGGCGCCCCCGCCCCGTAGTACGCCGTCCGCCAGTCCGTCAGCTTCGGGTCGATGTAGTTCTGGTAGGCGCCGCCCGACGCGTACGGGCCCATCGCCCGGTGGGTGTCCTTGAGCCAGCTCTGCTGGGCGCTGCCCGCGGTGCCGGGCTGCCAGGACGCTATGTACTGGGCCAGCACACGTGAACGCCGGTGCACGAACGCCGTGGCGGATGGGGAGACCCGGTTGATCGCGCCGCCCAGCGCGGTGAGCGCCACCGAGCCCGCGCCCTGGGCGGCGCTCAGGCCGGCGAAGGCGCTGGTCCTGGAGAGCAGGGCGTCGATGCCGTCCGCGGGGAGCGCCCGGTCGTAGAAGTCGGACGCCGCCGCGTACGTTTCGCGCTGCAGCGTGCCCTGGGTCCGGCGGCCGGGCGTCGGACCCGGCAGATGGCACTGGTCCTCGCTGAGGCTCCCGCAGCCCGCGTACACGAGCATCGCGTCCTCGAAGCCGCGCCTGCGCAGGGAGACGGAGCGCGCCGGGGCGCCCACCGCGTCGGCGAGGCGGTCGACCGCGTTCTGGAGGTCTCCGTAACTGCCGAGGGAGAACGCCGCCACGGAGACGCTCGGGGCCGCCCCGCCCGACGCCGCCTCCAGATGCGCCGACGACCAGATCTCGTCGGCCTGGCCGGGGCCCCACTTCTGCCAGGCGTCGATGACCGCGTGCGCCTTCGACCAGGGCCAGGACATATAGGCGGAGACGGTCTGCGGTGCGTCGTGCGTACGGAAGGTCAGACCGGTGACGACGCCGAAGTTGCCGTTGCCCGCGCCGCGCAGCGCCCAGAACAGGTCCTTGTTCTCCTTGGCGCTGGCCGTCAGGCGCCTGCCGTCGGCTGTGATCAGGGTGGCGGAGGTGAGGCTGTCGCAGGTCAGGCCGTACGCACGGGAGGCGACGCCGTGGCCGCCGCCGAGGGTGAGCCCCGAGATGCCGACCGTGGGGCAGGAGCCGCCGGGGATGGCGCGCGAACTCCTGCCGAGGGTCTCGTAGATGTCGACCAGCTTGGCGCCCGCGCCGATCGTGCCGTCCGCCGATATGCGGGACAGCTTGGACACGTCGATGACGAGGCGGCCGTTGCCGGATGACCAGCCCGCGTAGGAGTGGCCGCCGTTGCGGATCGAGACGGGTATGCGGTGCGCCCGCGCGTAGGCGAGGCACTCGCGGATGTCGTCGTCGCCCGCGATGTACGCGACGGCGGCGGGCTTCAGGCTGTCGTAGCGGGTGTTGTAGAGCTGACGGGCCGTGGGGTAGTCGGCGTCGTCGGGGCGGACGAGCTTGCCGTCGAGCCCGCGGCCGAGCGCGGTCCAGTCGGCGGCCGCGCGGGGCATCGAGCCCGAGCCGGACGGTGCGCCTGTCGCGGTCCCGGTGCCGGAACCGGCCGTGGTGCCCGGGGGCTTCTGGTCGGTGCCGCCGGAACCGCCCGAACTCCCGGTGCCGCGGCAGGCGGCGGCGGTGGCCAGGACGGGTACGGCGGTGAGCAGCGTGCGGCGTTGCATAAGAGGACCTCCCGGCGTACGAGACGTGCCGCCGGTACTTACGGGTTCCCTGCCGTGGCGCTTCTATCAACCCCCGCCCGGTTTGCCCCGGTTGTTCCTCTGTGAGGTACGCCTCGGGTCCGCCTGCGGCCGCCGGACAGCCTCAGCCCAGCCCCAGCCCCAGCCCCAGCCCCAGGTCAGGCCGCCGCCGAGTGCTGCGCCGCGTCCGTACGGGCGCGTTCGCGCGAGCGGCGGGCCGGGCCGGTCCAGCCGCAGACGCAGTGGGCCGTACAGAAGGAGCCGCGTTCGGAGGTCGAGGTGGCGTGCTGCCGGGCGTTCGGTGGGGGGTCGTCTTCGCGCACCCGTCCACGGTACTCAGACCGGCCGGTGGCCCGCGGCCGGCTCAGGGGGACGCCGTTGGGCGTGACGGCGGTTCGCGGGAGTCGTTAGGCGAAGCAGGCGGGCGCGGCCGACGACTGGCCGGGCGTTGAGGGTTGGCAGGCGATGGTGAAGCAGTACAGCAGCAGGACCAGGGCGCTCGCCGGTGCCGCGTTCGCTCTGGTGGGAGTGGTGGGCGCCGGTGGCTGCACGGGTGGTGCCGGGGCGTCGGCCGACGACCGGAACGGCGGGCCGCAGGCGGTCAGGCAGGCGGCGCACGTCCTGTCGGGCGCCGGGAGTTCCCGGGCCAGGACGGCCATGACGATGGCGACCGGCGGGACCCGGGTGACGATCAGGGGCACCGGCGGCTTCGACTTCGCACGGCGCAGCGGCCGGCTCAGGGTCGTCCTGCCGCCGGATGCCGCGGGGGCCGAGGAGCACCCGCCGATCACCGAAGTCCTGACGCCCGCCGCGGTCTACATGAAGAACCGGGGCGCCAATGTCCCCGCGAGCAAGTGGGTCAGGATCGAGCCCGCGAAGCTCCCGGACGGGAATCTGGTGACGAACGGGGCGACCGATCCGCTGGTCGCGGCCGAGGTGCTGTGCGGTGCGCGCGGGGCTTCGTACGCCGGCACGGAGCAGCTGGCCGGCACGCGGGTAAGGCACTACAAGGGGACCGCCGATCTGTCGGTGGCCGCCCGGAACGCGGCGCCGCAGGCCCGGCCGGTGCTGGCCGCCGCGGCGAAGGGGTTCGCGGGGCCGGGTGTGCCCTTCGACGCGTACTTCGACGCGCAGGGCCGGCTGCGCAAGCTCCGCGAGACGTTCAGCTTCGCCAACAAGGGGCAGACCGTCCAGGTGGCGTCGACGACGCTGCTCTACGACTTCGGCGTACCGGTGGCGGTGACACTGCCGCCCATCGGCGACATCTACGCCGGGACCGTCGAGTAGGAACCGGCAGGAACCAGTGGGAAATGGTCCGTACGTGCCATGCGCGGCACGTGGGCGCTTCCCTACGCTGGGAAGTCGGCTCAGGAAGTCGGCTCAGAAAGGGGTGATGGCCATGGCCGGAGTGCTCACCGTCCAGGACCGCATCGCCCTCGTCGAGATCGAACTGTGCGGAGAGCTGATGATCGCGGCTGCCGCCTCGCTGGAGGAGCGGCTCAGCCAGGCCCGTATCGACGAGGTGCTGATGGTGAGGACCACGCGGACCGCGCTCCCGGAGGGGCGCCCGCAGGCCCGCCGGGACCACGAACGCTGACCGGACCGGCCGGTCGGCTGCCCGACCGGCTGACCGGCCGCCCCACCGGCGATTTTCAGCCACCGCCAGGAGGGGTCACTCAGGTGCGCAGCAGCCGGGCGATGGCCTTGGTGGCTTCCTCGACCTTCGCGTCGACCTCTTCGCCGCCGCGGACCGCCGCGTCCGCCACGCAGTGCCGCAGATGTTCCTCCAGGAGCTGGAGCGCGAAGGACTGCAGGGCCTTGGTGGAGGCCGATACCTGGGTGAGTATGTCGATGCAGTAGACGTCCTCGTCCACCAGCCGCTGGAGTCCGCGGATCTGGCCCTCGATCCGGCGCAGCCGCTTGAGATGTTCGTCCTTCTGCTTGTGGTAGCCGTGCACGACGGGCTCGGTGCCCGGCTCCTGGCCCATGCGGTCGGGCGCGCCGGCCGCCTCGGTGGTTGTCATCGCGTCCTCCCGTTGTGGAACCGTTGTGAATGATGGTGACCTGTTGTCCAGAAAGGTTCTTGATACCCCTCGTGGGTATATAATACCGATCCTTCCGAAAATCGGGGCGGGCCCCGTGCTGATCACTGTGCCCCATGGGCGACACTGAACAACGCCGGTTAGCCGTGGCCGGATGATGCGCCTAGCATCAGCCTGACCGAATCCAGAGCCCCGAGGACCCCACGTGCGCTTTCGTCTGACCCCCAGGGAGACGAGCTTCTACGACATGTTCGCCGCATCCGCGGACAACATCGTCACGGGCTCGAAGCTCCTCATGGAACTGCTCGGCGCGGACGCATCCGGCCGGGTCGAGATCGCGGAGCGGATGCGGGCAGCGGAGCACGCGGGGGACGACGCGACACACGCGATCTTCCACCAGCTCAACTCCTCCTTCATCACGCCGTTCGACCGCGAGGACATCTACAACCTCGCTTCGTGCCTCGACGACATCATGGACTTCATGGAGGAGGCCGTCGACCTCGTCGTGCTGTACCAGGTCGAGGAGCTGCCCAAGGGCGTCGAGCAGCAGATCGAGGTGCTGGCCAGGGCGGCCGTGCTGACCGCTGAGGCGATGCCGAGCCTGCGGACGATGAACAACCTGACCGAGTACTGGATCGAGGTCAACCGGCTGGAGAACCAGGCCGACCAGATCCACCGCAAGCTGCTCGCCCACCTCTTCAACGGCAAGTACGACGCCATGGAGGTCCTGAAGCTCAAGCAGATCGTGGATGTGCTGGAAGAGGCGGCCGACGCGTTCGAGCACGTCGCCAACACGGTGGAGACCATCGCGGTCAAGGAGTCCTGAACCTCGTGGACACCTTCACTCTGATCGTGACCATCGCTGTCGCGCTCGGATTCACTTACACGAACGGCTTCCACGACTCCGCCAATGCCATCGCCACCTCGGTGTCCACCCGGGCGCTGACCCCGCGTGCGGCTCTGGCGATGGCCGCTGTGATGAACCTCGCGGGCGCCTTCCTGGGCAGCGGGGTCGCCAAGACCGTCAGTGAGGGGCTGATCGCCACACCCACGGGGCAGAAGGGGATGGGAATCCTCTTCTCCGCGCTCGTCGGCGCGATCGTCTGGAACCTGATCACCTGGTACTTCGGGCTGCCGTCCTCGTCCTCGCACGCCCTGTTCGGCGGACTGGTCGGCGCCGCGCTCGCCGGCGGCACGATGGTGCACTGGAGCGGGGTGGTCGAGAAGATCGTCATCCCGATGTTCCTGTCCCCGGTCGTCGGGCTCGTGGTGGGCTATCTGGTGATGGTCGCGATCCTGTGGCTGTTCCGTAAGTCCAACCCGCACAAGGCGAAGCGCGGATTCCGTATCGCCCAGACCGTCTCCGCCGCCGGCATGGCGCTCGGCCACGGTCTGCAGGACGCGCAGAAGACCATGGGTGTCGTCATGATGGCCCTGGTCATCTCGGGTCACGAGTCCTTCCAGGACGCGATCCCGGTCTGGGTCAAGCTGGTCTGCGCGCTGATGCTCTCGCTCGGTACGTACGCGGGCGGCTGGCGCATCATGCGGACCCTCGGCCGCAAGATCATCGAGCTGGACCCGCCGCAGGGCTTCGCGGCGGAGACCACCGGTGCCGCGATCATGTTCGGCTCCTCGTACCTCTTCCAGGCGCCGATCTCGACCACGCACGTCATCACCTCGGCGATCATGGGTGTGGGTGCCACCAAGCGCCCGCGTGCCGTGCGCTGGGGCGTGGCCAAGAACATCGTGCTCGGCTGGTTCATCACCATGCCGGCCGCAGCGGTCGTCGCGGCCCTCAGCTACTGGGTCGTCCTTCTGCTCTTCTGACCGCAGGCGCACACCCGCGGACCGCCGTACGGAAGGGGGCCCGCCTCCCGGAATCCACGGGAGGCGGGCCCTTTTTTCTGCCTTGCGGTGGCACCGCCATGCAGCACCGCAAGCCGTGACGTCTATCCGAAGCGCCCCGAGATGTAGTCCTCGGTCGCCTGGACCGACGGGTTCGAGAAGATCCGTTCGGTCTCGTCGATCTCGATGAGCCGGCCCGGCTTGCCCACCGCCGACAGGTTGAAGAAGGCCGTGCGGTCCGAGACGCGCGCCGCCTGCTGCATGTTGTGCGTCACGATGACGATCGTGAAGCGTTCCTTGAGCTCGCCGACCAGGTCCTCGATGGCGAGGGTGGAGATCGGGTCGAGCGCGGAGCACGGTTCGTCCATCAGCAGGACCTGCGGTTCGACCGCGATCGCGCGGGCGATGCAGAGCCGCTGCTGCTGGCCGCCGGAGAGCCCGGAGCCCGGCTTGTTGAGGCGGTCCTTGACCTCGTTCCAGAGGTTGGCGCCCTTGAGCGACTTCTCGACGACGTCGTTCAGCTCGCTCTTCTTGTACGAGCCGTTCAGGCGCAGGCCCGCCGCGACGTTGTCGAAGATCGACATGGTCGGGAACGGGTTCGGGCGCTGGAAGACCATGCCGACCGTACGGCGTACGGCGACGGGGTCGACGTGGCTCCCGTACAGGTTCTCGTCGTCCAGCATCACCTTGCCCTCGACGCGGCCGCCGGGGGTGACCTCGTGCATCCGGTTGAGGGTGCGCAGGAAGGTCGACTTGCCGCAGCCGGACGGGCCGATGAAGGCGGTCACCGAGCGGGGTTCCACGGTCATCGAGATGTCCTCGATGGCCTTGTGGGAGCTGTAGTAGGCGGTCAGGCCGCTGATGTCGATTCGCTTGGCCATGGAAATCAGCTTCTTCTCTCGGCCTCAGCGGCCGGTCTTCGGGGCCTTCCAGCGGGCGATGCCGCGGGCGACGAGGTTCAGGATCATGACGAAGGCGATCAGCACCAGTGCCGCTGCCCAGGCCCGGTCGATCGCGGGCGGCTCGCCGAGCTTGTACTGCTCGAAGATGTAGTACGGCAGGGAGGACTGGCCGTCCTTGAAGGGGTTGGTGTTGATCATCTGGCTGCCGAACACCAGCAGCATGATCGGCGCGGTCTCGCCCGCGATGCGCGCGATGGCCAGCATCACCCCGGTGGTGATCCCGCCGATCGCGGTCGGCAGGACGACCTTGAGGATCATGCGCCACTTCGGTACGCCGAGAGCCAGCGCGGCCTCGCGCAGCTCGTTCGGGACGAGCTTGAGCATCTCCTCGGTGGAGCGGACCACGACGGGGATCATCAGGATCGTCAGGGCGAGCGCGCCCATCAGGCCCGACGGCTCGATGCCGGTCATCAGCATGATCGACAGGATGAAGAGCCCGGCGACGATGGACGGGATGCCCGTCATGACGTCCACGAAGAACGTCACGGCCCTGGCCAGCGCGCCCTTGCCGTACTCCACCAGATAGACGGCGGTCAGCAGGCCGATCGGGACGGCGATGACGGTGGCGATGCCGACCTGTTCCAGGGTGCCGATCAGCGCGTGGTAGACGCCGCCGCCCTGGTCGGACGAGAGAACGCCGACCATCGAGTGGGTGAGGAAGTTGACGCTGAGGTCCTTCACGCCGTGGCCGACGGTCGTCCAGAGCAGTGAGAGCAGCGGGATGACGGCCAGGATGAAGCAGACCCAGATGATGCTGGTGGCGAAGCGGTCCTTGGCCTGGCGCTTGTTCTCGACCACCGCCGTGGTGACGTACGAGAGCGCGAGGAAGGCGACGACGGCGATCAGGCCCCACTGGACCTTGCTGCTGAGTCCTGCGGCGGTGCCGATGCCCGCGCCGATCACGATCGCCGCGACGGCGAAGCCGGCCGGGGCCCAGCGGGGGAGGCTGCGCCCGCTGAGGCTCGGTGCGGCGTGGACCCGGGGGGACTGCTCCTGCCCGGTCTCTACGGCTGTGTCGCTCATGCGTTGGCCCCCGAGTACTCCTTGCGGCGGGCGATGATCAGCCGGGCCGCGCCGTTCACGAGCAGGGTGAGGACGAAGAGGACCAGACCGGACGCGATCAGGGCGTCACGCCCCAGCGGGTTGGCCTCGTCGAACTTCGCCGCGATGTTCTGGGCGAAGGTGCCGCCGCCCGGGTCGAGCAGGTGCAGCGACATCACATAGCTGGGGGAGAGGACGGTGGCGACGGCCATCGTCTCGCCGAGCGCGCGGCCGAGGCCCAGCATCGAGGCGGAGATGATGCCGGAGCGTCCGAACGGCAGCACGGAGAGCCTGATGACCTCCCAGCGGGTGGCGCCGAGGGCGAGCGCGGCTTCCTCGTTCATCCGCGGGACCTGGAGGAAGACCTCCCGGCTGACGCTGGTCACGATCGGCAGGATCATGATCGCCAGCAGGATGCCGACGGTGAGCATGTTCCTGGAGACGCCGGGCTGTGTCTGGTCGAAGATGTACGTCCAGCTGAAGTACTGGTCGAGCCAGACGTTGAGGCCGCCGAGGTAGGGCACCAGGATCAGGGCGCCCCAGATGCCGTAGATGATGCTCGGCACCGCGGCCAGCAGGTCCACCACGTAGGCGAGTGTGGTGGCCAGCCTGCGCGGTGCGTAGTGCGAGATGAAGAGCGCGATCCCGACGGCGACCGGGACCGCGATGACCATCGCGATGACCGAGCTGATGACGGTGCCGACGAGCAGGACCGCGATGCCGAAGACCGGCGGTGTCTGCGAGGGCAGCCAGTCGAACGTCGTGAGGAAGTTGCCGTGGTCCTTCGAGATGGCGATGGAGGCGCGGTAGGTGAGGAACCCCGCTATCGCTGCCATCACCACGAGGAGCAGGACGCCCGAGCCCCGGCTGAGGCCCAGGAAGACCCGGTCGCCCAGTCGGCCGGTGGACCGGCCTGACTCGGTGTGGAGGGGGGTTTCCGGTGGAGGGGTGTCTATCTGTGTGGTGGTAGCCATGGTCTTTCCGGTCTGTGTGGGGGAGCCGCTGCTCCCCTGGCGGCGGTGCACCGGATGGGGGCGGCGGCCGGTCCGGAGGGACGCTCCGGACCGGACGCCATCACTGCTGGTGGAGCTGGTGGAGCTGGTGGAGCGTTTGGGGCTCGTGGGGCCGGTCGAGCCGGGTTACGAGATCGTGGCGAGCGTCTTGCGCACCTTGGCGTTGATCTCGGCCGGGATCGGGGCGTAACCGGCGGTCGAGAGCTGCTTCTGGCCCTCGTCGCTCGCGGTGTAGTTCAGGAAGGACTTCACGGTGCCGAGGGTGTCGGCCTTGTTGCCCTTGTCGCAGACGATCTCGTACGTCACCAGGACGATCGGGTAGGCGCCCTCGTCCTTGGTGGTGTAGTCGAGCTTGAGCGACAGGTCGGGGCCCGTGCCGACGACCTTGGCGGCCGCGATGGCCTTGGAGGCGTTGTCGGAGGTCGCCTCGACGGGGTCGCTGGCGCCCGTGTCGATCTTGACCGTGGAGATCTTCTGCGAGGTGGCGTACGAGAGCTCGAAGTAGCCGATCGAGCCGTCGACCTGCTTCACCTGCTGCGAGACACCGGCCGAACCGGCCGCTGCCTGGCCGCCGGGCGCGGGCCACGACTTGCCGCCCGGGTACTTCCAGTCGTTCGGCGCGGCGGCGGTCAGGTACTTGCCCAGGTTCTCCGTCGTGCCGGAGTCCTCGGAGCGGTGGAAGGGCTGGATCGCCTTGGACGGCAGCTTCACACCGGGGTTGAGCTTCTTGATCGCCGGGTCGTCCCAGGTCTTGATCTTCGTCGAGAAGATCTTCGCCAGTGTGGGGGCGTCCAGGACCAGGTTGTCGACGCCCTCCAGGTGGTAGCCGACCGCGATGGGGCCGCCGACCATCGGGAGGTCGATGCCCTGGCCGCCGCCGGTGCAGACCTTCTTGGAGTCCGCGACCTCGGCGGGCTTCAGGGGTGAGTCCGAACCGGCGTAGCCGACCGTGCCCTGGTTGAAGGCGACGATGCCCTCACCGGACGAGGACGACTTGTAGTTGATCTCGACGCCGGAACAGGCGGCCATGTAGCTCTTGGCCCACAGGTCCATCGCGTTCTTCTGCGCGCTCGAACCTGAGGCGCGCAGCTGGCCCTTCGCACCGTCGCACTTGACGTCGGATGCGGCGCTCGTCCTGGTGCCGGTGCCTCCGGTCGAGCCGCTGTTGTTGTCCGAACCGCACGCCGTGAGGACCAGGGCGCCGGATACGGCGAGGGCGCCGAGCGCGGCGGCGCGAAGCCGGGTCTTGCGCTGCTGAAGCTTCACTTCGGGTGTTCCTTCCAGGAGCCGCCGGGTTTCGATTCGTTGTACGGCGGCGTGCGAAGAGGTGACCGGTGCGGCGGGCTGCCGTGCACCGTGTAAGGCCGAAATTAGGCAGATCAGGTGAAGTGGCCGACGGGGGTGAGTGAACGGAGAGTGAACCTCGGCGGACGACCGGGTGCGGGTCCGTGCGCGTGACGGCACGCTCACCCACCGTCCGCCCCCGGGGCCGGGGCCGGAGCGGGGGCCGGGGGCCGGGACGTGCCGGACCCGGGGCCGGGGCAGCGGTCAGCTCGGTGCGGCGGTCGACGTGGGGGCAGCGTGGGAGGCCGGCGTGGCTTCGGCCCTGGGCGGCCCGGTGCGGCCCAAGGCTTGGGCGGCCCGGTGCGGCCCGCCCGGTGCGGTGGTCAGCGCAGCGCGCCGTGCAGCGCGTCGAGGAGCTCCCTGTCGTGCTGCTGGGTGAGCCGGGTGCGGGCGGCTGCCGGTGTGAGCCAGCTGACCCGGTCCACCTCGTTGTTCGGTGTGAACGCTCCGCCCGTCGCCTCGGCGGCCCAGTAGTCGACCTCCTTGGGGCGCCCGTTCACCGCATACCGCACGGTGGGCAGGCGTGCGCCGGGGGCGCAGGAGTGGCCGGTCTCCTCCTGGACCTCGCGCAGTGCGGCGGCCAGGGGGTCCTCGCCCGCTTTCAGCTTGCCCTTGGGGTGCGACCAGTCGTCGTACTTCGGCCGGTGGACCAGGCAGATCTCCAGGGCGCCGCCCGGCGCGCGCCGCCACAGCACGCAGCCCGCCGCCCGTACCGGAACACCCGCTCCGCCGGTCATGAGGCGCTCACCGCCGTGCGCTGCCAGGTCTGCTGGAAGGTGTAGCGGGCGGCCTCGACCTCGTGGCGCTGGTCGGCGTGGAGCACGCCCAGCGCGTACGCCGTCGCCGGGGCGATCCGCGGCGTACGGGCCGCCGAAGCGGCCGCCGACGCGGCCTCGGCCGCCTCGCGGTGCTGGTCGAGTGCCTGGCCCGCGCCGTAGAGCCGCAGGTCGGGGCCCGGCCGGTCGTCGAGCCCGGCGTGCAGGGCCTCCTGCGCGTAGCGGTGCAGCCGCAGCAGCAGTCTGACCTGGTGCCAGGGGGCGTCCTGGGCGTCGCTCAGCCCCTCCGCGTTGTACGGGTGCGCGGCCCGGTGCAGCGGCAGCGCGGCCACCGCGTCCGTGAGTTTGCGGACCGCCGTCTCGGCCGCGGGCGGCAGGGTCTCGGTCGCGTACGTGGTCGCAGCGGGCGCGAAGGGCACATCCGACGCCAGCAGGGCGACGGCGTCCGCGACCGCGTGGAAGCGCGACGAACCCAGCGCCTGGAGCGCCGCCGAGTGGGCGCGGGTCCTGGCCAGGGTCAGCTGCCGCTCCAGGAGTGCGCCGGCGCGCGCGGCGCCCATGGCGAGCCCGGGGTGCGGGGCCGTCCCGTCGCGCGGGCCCGGCAGCGAGGCCGTACCGGCCGAGAGCCTGCCGAGCGCTTCGAGCAGCCGGGCCAGCCGGGCCGCGTACGCGTGCTCGCGGGCCAGCGTGCCGGAGAGCCAGGCCAGTTCGGCCCGCAGCTGGTCGGCCCAGGCCGCGTCGAGATGGCCGCGGAAGGTGTGCAGGGTGCCGCTGATGCGGCGGGCCGAGCGGCGCAGGGCGCGCGCGGCCTCCTCGTCCCCCTCCGAGTAGGTGCGCAGGCTGCGCAGGAACTCCGCCGCCTGGTCGTGCAGATAGCGGGCGAGCAGCTCGCCCGCTGTCGCCGTCGGGTCAGGGCGTCGCACGGCTGAGCCTCCGGGGAGCATCAAGGGGTCGCACGTCGGCGCCTCCTGGCGTCTATCAGCATTTCCTGCACATGGCGCAGCGGCCGGCCCTCGGCGTCGGTCGCGTGACGCGTCCAGTTGCCGTCGGCGCCCAGGTGCCAGGAGGACGTGGTGTCGGACATACCGGTCTCCAGGAGCCGGCTGAGTGCCGCACGGTGGGCGGGGTCGGTGACGCGGACCAGCGCCTCGATCCTGCGGTCGAGGTTGCGGTGCATCATGTCGGCGCTGCCCAGCCAGACTTCGGGCTCGCCGCCGTTGCCGAAGGCGAAGACCCGGGAGTGCTCCAGGAAGCGCCCCAGTATCGACCGGACCCGGACGTTCTCGGAGAGGCCGGTGACGCCGGGGCGTATGGCGCAGATGCCGCGCACCCAGATGTCGACGGAGACCCCGGCCTGCGCGGCCCGGTAACAGGCGTCGATGACCGCTTCGTCGACCATCGAGTTGACCTTGATACGGATGTAGGCGGGCCGCCCGGCGCGCTGGTGCGCGATCTCCTTGTCGATCCGGACGACCAGGCCGTCGCGCAGCGACTTGGGGGCGACGAGCAGCCGCCGGTAGGTCTCGCGCCGCGAGTAGCCGGAGAGCCGGTTGAACAGGTCGGAGAGGTCCGCGCCGACCTGCGGGTCGGCGGTGAGCAGCCCGAGGTCCTCGTACAGCCTGGCCGTCTTCGGGTGGTAGTTGCCGGTGCCGACGTGGGAGTAGCGGCGCAGGGTGTCGCCCTCCTGCCGGACGACGAGCGACAGCTTGCAGTGCGTCTTCAGCCCCACCAGGCCGTAGACGACATGACAGCCGGCCTCCTCCAGCTTCCTGGCCCACTTGATGTTGGCCTGCTCGTCGAAGCGGGCCTTGATCTCGACCAGGACGAGCACCTGTTTGCCGGATTCGGCCGCGTCGATCAGGGCGTCCACTATCGGGGAGTCGCCGGACGTCCGGTACAGCGTCTGCTTGATGGCGAGCACGTCCGGGTCGCCCGCGGCCTGTTCCAGGAACGCCTGGACGGAGGTGGAGAACGAGTCGTACGGGTGGTGCAGCAGCACGTCCCGTTCGCGCAGGGCGGCGAAGATGTCGGGCGCCGAAGCGGACTCGACCTCGGCCAGGTCGCGGTGGGTGCCCGCGATGAAGGGCGGGTACGTCAGCTCGGGCCGCTCCAGCGACGCGATGCCGAACAGGCCGGTCAGGTCGAGCGGGCCTGGCAGCGGGTAGACCTCGGCGTCGGACACCTTCAGCTCGCGGACCAGCAGGTCGAGGATGTACGGGTCGATGGACTCCTCCACCTCCAGCCGGACGGGCGGCCCGAAGCGGCGCCGCATCAGTTCCTTCTCCAGGGCCTTGAGGAGGTTCTCGGCGTCGTCCTCCTCGACCTCCAGGTCCTCGTTCCTGGTGACCCGGAACATGTGGTGCGCCAGCACCTCCATCCCCGGGAACAGCTCCTCCAGATGCGCCGCGATGATGTCCTCGACCGGCACATACCGCTGGGGCGACGCCTCCAGGAAGCGGGTGAGCAGCGGCGGCACCTTGACCCGGGCGAAGTGGCGGTGACCGCTGACCGGGTTGCGGACGACCACGGCGAGGTTGAGCGAGAGCCCCGAGATGTACGGGAAGGGGTGCGCGGGGTCCACGGCCAGCGGGGTCAGCACGGGGAAGATCCGCTGCCGGAAGAAGGTGAAGAGCCGGGCCTTCTCCTTGTCGGTCAGGTCGTCCCAGCGGATCAGGTGGATGTTCTCGTCGGCGAGGGCGGGGGCGACGTCCTGCTGGTAGCAGGCGGCGTGCCGGGCCATGAGCTCGCGCGACCTGGTCCAGATCTGCTCCAGCACCTCGCGGGGCTGGAAGCCGGACGCGGAGCGGGTGGCGACGCCGGTCGCTATACGGCGTTTGAGGCCGGCGACCCGGACCATGAAGAACTCGTCGAGGTTGCTCGCGAAGATGGCGAGGAAATTAGCCCGTTCGAGGAGCGGCGTGGTGGGATCCTCGGCCAGTTCGAGGACGCGTTCGTTGAAGGCGAGCCAGCTCTGTTCCCGGTCGAGGAAGCGGCCCGACGGCAGCTCGGTGCCGGAGCCGTCCTCCTCGTACGCGTCGACGTCGGCGTCGATGCCCGGATCCAGGTCGGGAACGGCCGCCGCGACGGTGTGCGGGCGGTGTGCTGCGATGGAACCGACGGAGGGCTGGAGGTGCTTGACCGGGACCTCTGCACTGGGCTGCTGGCTCATATGCCCATTGTTCCGCGCGGGAGGGTCGGCGGGCGCGGTGACGGGTTGCATTCCGAGAGGGTCGCAAGCGCGTCTGAATGACGGGTAACGAGGACATGACGTCCGGGAAGCGCGCCATGACGTCCGGGAAGCGGGGCTGCTCCGGCTCTTCGGGTCCTCGGGCCCTCGGTGCTCCGGCGCTCCGGCTCTTGGGTTTCTCCGGCTCTCCGCGGCAGGGGCGGGCCGCGACCGATGATTCCCGGCCTCCCGCACGGTCAGTACAGAAGGACAGAAGAGGCGTACCACCCGGGTACGCGGGAGCATCAGCTGTACAGGAGGACCGGAATGCGTACCCTCGCGATCACCGAGAACGTCACCGTCGACGGCGCGGTCGAGATGCTGACCGACTGGTTCGACCCGCAGGCAGCGGGCGCCCCGGACATGAGCGACGTCCTGGAGGAGAGCCACCGGCAGGACAGCCGGGCCGACGCCCTGCTCGTGGGGCGCAGGACCTTCGAGGACTTCCGTCGTTACTGGCCGCGGCAGACGAACGACACCACCGGGGTCACCGACTATCTGAACCGGGTGCAGAAGTACGTCGTGTCGGCGTCGCTCACCGATCCTGCCTGGGAGAACTCGACGGTCCTGCGGGGCGACCCGGTCGCCGAGGTGGCCGCGCTCAAGGAGCGGGCGGGCGGCAAGGACATCGTGCTCACCGGCAGCATCACCCTGGCGCACACCCTGATCGCGGCCGGTCTGGTGGACGAGTACCGCTTCTTCGTCTATCCGGTGGTCCAGGGCGGCGGCCGCCGGCTCTTCCCCGAGGGGTACGGGATTCCGCGGCTGCGCCTCCTGGAGTCGAGGGCCTTCCGCGGCGGGATCACCCTCCAGCGGTACGCACCGGCCTGAGCCGGGCCCCGCCGGAGGGTGCCGGCGTGGCTCAGGCGGCCCTCCGCTTCACGATGCGGAACACCACCAGGGTCAGGACGGCGGCCAGGGCCAGCAGGATGCCGGTCTCGACGAGCTGGAGCGGCCAGAAGTGGGACACCGGGTGGGAGGAGCGGAAGTATCCCGCCAGGTTGTGGGCCGCCTGGCACTTCGTGTCGTCCACGCACATCGGGTCGGCCACGTGGGCGCCGCTGGATGTGACCGCGCCTTCGGCGGTGACCATGCCGTTCATCGCCGGGTAGCCCTCGGCGAGGCCGGTGCGGACGGTGACGACCGGCCAGAGGTGGGCGCGTACGTCGTCGAACAGACGGAACACGACCACGGATGCGACCAGGCTCGTCACGATGGCGGGCACGGTGCGGCGGACCAGCAGACCGGTCAGGGCGCCGACCGGGACCGCGAGCAGGGCCGTGGCGATACCGGTCGGGCCGATGGCGTGGTAGACGCTGTCGGGGTACCAGTCCAGGGTCGGGTTCTGGTGGGGGACCGCGGTCCAGACCCAGCGGTAGACGCCGTCGAGTACGACCGAGGCGACGACGGCCAGCGCGGTCGGCACGGCGAGCTTCGCCGCGAACCAGCGGACGGGGGAGACGGACTGGGTCCCCAGCAGCTGATGGCTGCCCGACTCCAGCTCCCGGGCGACGAGCGGCCCGGCCACGAAGGCGGCGATCAGATAGGGGAGCAGCATGATCAGCGAAGCGGCGTTCTCCACCATGCTGGTGTCCGTCCAGTAGCCGCCGGTCACGCCGCCGCCCCATACGCGGATCGCGATCAGCAGGACCAGGCACAGGGCGGTGAGCCCGGCGGCCCACTGGAGGGTGCCGCGGTGCATCCGGGCGGCCACCCAGTAGGGGCCGCGCAGCCACTGCGAGCCGGTCCGCCCGCCGGGCGCGCCGCCGGTGCCGCTGCCGCTTTCGGCGTCTGTGCCGGTGCCGGTGCCGGTGCTGATGCCGGTGGCGTTGCCGTTGCCGGTGTGGGGGGTGCTGTTCTGGTGCAGGGTGCTCATGCCCTTGCCTCCGTACGGTGTTCGGCGCTCGGTGTCAGCAGGGCGGGCACGCCCGGTGACCGCAGATGGGCGAGGAGCAGCTCTTCGAGGGAGGGCTCCATGGTCTGCCAGTCGCCGGAGACGGGCCCGTCCCGGCGTACCAGCGCGGTCAGTTGCCGTCCTGTGGTGCGCGATTCGACGACGGTGTGCGGGTCGAGTGCGGCCACCGGACCGGTCAGCAGGGTGTGGGCGGCCAGCAGGTCCTCGGTCTCGCCGCCCAGCCGTACCCGGCCGCCGTCGACCAGCAGCAAGTAGTCGCAGGCGCCGTCCAGTTCGGACAGGACGTGCGAGGACATCACGATCGTCGTGCCGTGCTGGGCGGCCTCGGACATCAGGGCGCCCATCAGCTCGTGCCGGGCCAGCGGGTCGAGATCGGCCATCGGCTCGTCGAGCAGCATCAGCTCGGGCCGCTTGCCGAGGGCCAGGGCGAGGGCGACGCGGGTGCGCTGGCCGCCGGAGAGGGAGCGGACGAGACTGTCCCGGTTCAGCTTGCCTCCGGCGACGATCCGTTCGGCGGCCGCCGCGTCCCAGCGGGCCGGGTTCAGCTCGTAACCCATCCGCAGGGTGTCGGCGACGGTCAACTGCCCGAGCAGCGGCTTGTTCTGGGCGACGAAGGCGATCCGCTCACGGGCGGCGGCGGGGGACGCCCCCAGCACCTGGACGGCGCCCTCGGTGGGCCGCAGCAGCCCCGCGGCGTGGGCGAGCAGCGTCGACTTGCCGGCGCCGTTGGGGCCCACGAGTGCGCAGATCCGCCCGACGGGCAACCGGAAGGAACAGCCCCGCAACGCCCAGTCGCGCCGCCTCCCGTATGTCTTGCCGAGCCCGAAGGCTTCGATGGCGGTATCGGTCATAGCGGTGTGTCCCCCTTGGAACGGGCTGCGGCGGTGGTGCCGGTGGTGCTGACGGTGCCGGTGGTGCTGACGGTGCCGGTGGTGCTGGTGGCCCCGGTGGTGCTCGTGGCCCCGGTGGTCCTCGTGGCGCCGGTGGTGCTGACGGGCTCGGTGATGCCGGTGGGGTCCAGCTGGAAACAGTCGTCGAGTACGGAGGCGCAGAGCGCGGCCGCGTCGTCCTTCTCCAGCCCGGCTGTACGGGCCCGGGTGGCCCAGTCCGTCAGCTCGGCCCGCAGCGCGGAGTCGGCGAGCCGCTCGGGCGGGGTGCGCCCGAGTGACTTGCGGACGAAGGTGCCCATGCCGCGCCGGGCCTCGACCAGGCCCTCGCGTTCCAGTTCGCGGTAAGCCTTCAGGACCGTGTTGGGGTTGATGGCGGTGGACTCGACGACCGCACGCGCGGTGGGCAGCTGGTCGCCCGGTTGCAACAGCCCCAGGCGCAGGGCCTGTTTGGCCTGCTGGGCGATCTGGAGATACGTCGAGACACCGCTGCGCCGGTCGATACGGAACTCGATCACGTGCCCACCCCCATTTCACTAGTTGAGTAGTGAAAGGGTGATGCAGGGCCGCGCAGGTGTCAACTCCGAGCCGGCCCCGGGAGCGGAAAAGCCCTCCCCGGCAGCTCGGGGAGGGCGGTGGGTCACAAGGGGTTTCCGCAGGTCAGGACTCCGAGCGGTACATCAGATCGACCTCGTGCGTGGTGAAGCCGAGCCGCTCGTACACCGTGACGGCGGCCGTGTTGTCGGCGTCCACATACAGCATCGCCGTGGGCAGCCCCTCGGCCGCGAGGTGGCGAAGACCGGTAGCGGTGAGCGCCTTGCCGAGGCCGCCGCCCTGGGCGTCGGGGCGGATGCCGACCACGTACACCTCGCCCAGCTGCTCGTCGGCGTGCACCTTCGTCCAGTGGAAGCCGACGACCTCATCGCCGGGGCCGCCGTCCGCACCGGTGTCCCGTACCGCCAGGAAGAACCCCTTCGGGTCGAACCAGGACTCGGCCTTCCGGTCGTCCAGGTCGCGCCGGCTCAGCGACCCCTGCTCGGGGTGGTGGGCGAAGGCCGCGGCGTTCACGGCGAGCCAGGCGGCATCGTCCTGACCGGGGACGAAGGTCCGTACGGTGATCCCTTCCGGGTAGACCGGCTCGGGGATGTCGAGCGGGACCAACGGGCGGCGGAGCTGGCGCAGTTCACGGAACTTGGCGAGCCCGAGCACCTGCGCGAGGTGGCGCGCAGCGGCGTGTCCGCCGTGCGCCCAGACGCGCAGCCGCCGCCCGGAAGCGGCCAGCAGCGCCGAACCGAGGGCGCGGCCGTGGCCCTGTCCCCGGTGCGAGGGGTGGACGACCAGCTCGGCGGCGGGCGCCTCGACGGGATCGGTCGCCTCCAGCTGGGCGTACCCCGTGAGGGTGTCACCGATGCTGACCAGGAAGTGCTGAACCCCCTCACGACGCTCTCCGCGCAGCTGAAGCCGTCCCTGCTCGGACACGGCCTGCTGACCGTCGGTCCGCGCGGCCTCGGCGAGCAGCGCGCGCACGGCTTGCTCCTGGTCGGCGGTGAGCGTGTCGAGGGTCTGGATCTGCCGGCCGGAGGCGGGGGATACGGGCGCATTCGTCATGCGGACGAGCGTACGGGGCCGCGGCCCGTGGCGACGGTGAAGTCCGGGCAGGGGCACGTCCTCGGAGTACGTCGATGAAATCCGCCGAGGCTCTCACAGTTCGCGACCGAGCCGGAACCGTCGTGAGAACTGGGCTAGAAAGGCCGGTATGGAACTCACCCAGATACGCCTGCTGGTGTCCGACTTCCCGGCCGTCTACCGCTTCTACCGGGACGTGCTCGGGCTCAAGCCGCAGTTCGATGCCGAGAGCGGCCCGTACGCCAAGCTCAGCCCCGACACCGGACCCGCAGCGATCGCGCTGCAGGACCGGGCGCAGATGGCCGAGGTGCTGAAGCAGCTGGGGACGGAGCCGGAGGGATACCGCACGCTGGTGGTGCTACGGGTGAACGACCTGGACGCAGCCCACGCAGAGCTCACCTCGAAGGGCGCGGAGTTCACCAGGGACCCGGGCCCGATGGGCGAGCGGATGCGGGTGGCGTACCTGGCGGACCCGGAGGGGAACCTGATCGAACTCCAGGAATGGCTGGCGCCGCGCGAGCAGTCGGGGAGCGCAGCGGTGTCTTAGGTGACTGAAGCAGAGCCTTCCTGAAACGCCGGTGAGCCGCACTCCGGGCTCAGCCGGTTGTCCCGGAGCGGTCCAAGACGTCCAAGTAGGCGGCGAGCCGACCGGCTGCGTGCAACTGGGCTGTTCCGCGGGACGTGAGGTCGCGCCGCCATCCTTCCAGGGCTCTGTTCAGCGCTTCGGGACTGCCTGCGTCGCGGAGTTCCCCGAGGACGGTGGCGATGGCGCCGAGGGGCTGACCTCCCCGTCGCAGCAGGTGCGCCAGTTCGGCGTCGCGGACGTCCTGCGCGACGTACCGGCGGTGCCCGGTGCGCGGGTCGCGCTGCGGGGCGAGGACTCCCAGCCGTTCCCAGGCACGCAGGGTGGCGCCGTTGAGCGCGAGGTGGCGGGCGAGCTCACCGATGCTGTACGGCGGCCGAGCGTCGGACGCCGTATCGGGGGTGACGGCTCCGAGTTCTGCGAGTGCTGCTTCGACGGTCCGTAGCGTGGTGCGGTCGCGAGCCAGTAGCACGTGCCCGTCGTCGACGTACTCCAGCGCTTCGTCGAGCCGTCCGCCGGTGACGGCACGCATGATGCGGCGGCTCGTCGAGTGGCCGAAGGCGGGAACGAGCGCCAGATAGGCCGCGAGCCCGACGGCATGAGTGGCGGTGTAGTCCCGGTACCCCGTGCGGCTGCGGTGGGCCGACGGGATGATGCCGGCGTCCTCGTAGTTGCGGACCGCCTGTGTGGAGAGGCCATGGCGGCGAGCCAGGTCCACGGGCCGCATACGACCTCCGGTTGAAGGTTCTGACGTAACTGGGCGGACGATTCGTCGCAGAGTCTCCACCGGGTGTTCAAGGATACGATTCAGGAACATGGCACGGAGCACGCACACCATGTCCGGAGAATTCGATCTGACGATGGCCGAGCTGCGCGTCGTGGCGCGTTACGTGGTGCGGCACGCCGAGGATGTCCTGCCGGTCTTCGAACAGGCCGTTCCCGATGATCCCCGTCCCCGCGCGGCGATCGACGCGGCCTGGACGTTCATCAACGGTGCCACCAGGGCGAAACTGCAGCGCGTCACCTCCCTTGACGCTCATCGAGCCGCCCGGTCCGCGCCCTCCGAAGCCGCCCGGCTGGCCGCGCGATCCGCCGGTGACGCCGCGTCGGCTGCCTACTTGCACCCCATTGCTCAGGCCGGCCAGGTCGGCCACATCCTGCGGGCCTGCGCGAGCGCCGCGCACATCGGAGAGCTGGAGGCGGGCGGTGACCCCACGATCGGGGATGCCTTGCTGGAACGGCCGCGGCAGCGAGCGTCACCGGTGCTCATCGATGTGCTCTGCCGCTACCCGCCCGTGACGGGCGGCGGAAGCCGGGTCGCCCGGCTGATGAGCGCCCTGGACCATTCCCTGCGCCAGGCTGCCGACTTGGTGCCGGGAGACAGCGCAGCGAGCGGCGCCGACGGGCGCGGGAATGAGTGCGGAGCGTGATTCTCCCGAAGGTGCGCGATCCTCGGTTCGTGACGATCCGCCGTGGTGGGACTCTCACTGATGCGGATCACCGTCTCCTCGCGCTGTGGGCCGCCGCCTGTGCGGAGCACGTCCTTGGGCTCTTCGAGTCGTCCCGGCCCGAGGATCCGCGGCCGCGCCAGGCGATTTGGCATGCCAGGGCCTGGGTGCGTGGTGAGGTCAGGATGATGCAGACCCGGGCGGCGGGCGGTCATGCGATGGGGGCGGCCAGGGACCTGCGTGGAGCGGCGCGGCATGCCGCGTACGCCGCCGGGCAGGCCGGGGCCGTCGCCCACGTCGCCGCACATGAGCTCGGCGCCGCCGCCTATGCGATCAAGGCCGCACGCGCGGCAGCACCGGAGGGTGAGAGCGAGACCGCGCGACGCATCGAGTGCCGGTGGCAGCGGGATCAGCTCCCGGAGGAGATCCGTGCGCTCGTACTCGATGACCAGCGGCTGCGCAACGACATCTGCTGGTCGATGTTCGACTGCTGAAGCAGGACCGCGCCGGTGTCCCGGCCGGTGGTCCCGGTGTGTGGATGGTGGGGCGGAGACCCGACGGGCCCTGACGGCTCGCCGCCCCCTTTTTTTTGCAGCTTTCAGCTTTCAGCTCCCGGACCGGGAACTGCCGGTTCAGTCACCCGTGTTGGTCGCCCAGACGGGGCGGTGGGCGTTGTTGTAGATGACGACGTTGCCGTCGTCCTGGATGGCCAGGTAGTCGCCCTTGTGCCAGGTGCCGGACGCCCACACGGGCTCGTTCGCGGAGTTGTAGACGACGAAGTTGCCGTCCTCCTGGAACACGGCGCAGTTCCCGTGCGACCAGGTGTGGGGCGCCTGCCAGACCGGGTGACCGTCCTTGTAGAGGACGAAGTTGCCGTCCGACTGCATGCGGAGGATGGTCCGGCCGTTGCCCGACGTCCATGCGCCGTTCTTACAGATCTGCGCACGCGGCCGGATGATGGTGTCACTGGTGGGACGCGCGGCGGCAACCTTGGTCGCTCCGGCCTGAGTTGTGGCGATGGCGGGAGCCGCGAAGGCACTTCCCGCGCCGAGGATCAGCGTGGCCGATACGGCCGCGACGCAGAGAGAATTACGGAATTTCACCAGATGCTCCTTGGCGCTGACGGGCCACTTGAATAAGTAACCCTCCGTAGCCATAGGTATACAGACCGACTGCTTCGAGCAGAAGATCAGCCCAGGGCATCCACTCCAATGAGCTACGGAGTCGACCTGCGTTGCCGATCATGCGCGCCGGGCGCCGACCTTGTCGGCGTACGGGGAAACAGCAGGTGGGGAGGGGCGTGCGGCGCTATCGGGGCTCGCCGGCCCCGGGCCTGGTGAGTGTGAACCAGACAGCCTTGCGGTCGGGGGTGCAGCCGCCCAGGAGGGTCCATCCCCAGGCGAGCGCGAGCCGGTCGACCAGTAACAGCCCGCGCCCGCACTCCAGTTGGTCGTCCGCACGGGAGGGCGTGAGTACGGGGAGGAACCAGGGCGCGTTGTCCGCCACGGAGACGGTGATCTGCTTGCGGTTGACGCTCGCGTACAGCTGGATCCGGGGTGTACGGGTGTGACGGTGGGCGTTGGTGACCACCTCCGCGACGCAGAGCCTCGCGTCGTCGGTGAGGTCGCGGTGACGGCTCACGGTGAGCAGTGAGGTGACGAAGTCCCGTGCGATGCGTGGTGCGTTGGCGGTGTTGGGCAGGGCGATGCGGTAGAACTCGCCGCCCTGTGGGGGGCGTGGTGCGGCGGGGGCCATGTGGTTCTCCCTGTGCGATGCGATCCGAAACGGGTGCGACGCTCGTGTTGTCCGTGGCGATGGCCACCCGGGCGCGCCGATGTGAACGCGCGCCGAAGTGGCTGCACTTCGGGCGTACCGACGTGCGGCGCGACTGCTGTGATGACGTTAGCGTCTAGGTATCAATTGTTGTATCTGTAGCGATAATCTTTGCTGGAAGTGGACCCCTTCGAGGGACGCGGGCCACACTGGACCCGACAGAGGGAGAGGTCGATGCCACCGAGGAAGCCGCCTACGGCGCGGCAGCGCCGATTGGGTTCCGAGCTGCGCAAGATGCGGGAGCACGCCGGCTTCGCGCCCGCTGAGGCTGCGTCTCTGCTCGGCACGGACCGTACCACCATCAGTAACACTGAATCGGGCCGGTTCGGTGTGAGCAGTACACGGGTGCGTACCTGGGCCGACTGCTATGCGTGCCCCGACCAGGCGTACGTCGATGCGCTTGCCGATATGGCCGAGGAGCGGACGAAGGGTTGGTGGGAGGACTACCGCGGTGAACTGTCCGTGGGCGCACTCGATCTGGCCGAACTGGAGCACCACGCTGTCGGGTTCCGGGCCGTTCAGATTATGCATATGCCGGGCCTGCTCCAGACCGAGGACTACGCCCGGGCGGTGTACGCAGAGGCTCTGCCCGCGCCGACTCCGGCGAACCTCCGCCGTCGTCTTTCGCACCGGCTGAGGCGTCGGGATGTTCTTGATCGCGTGTCCCCGCCCACCTGCACTTTCCTGATCCACGAAGCCGCTCTGCGGATGCAGTACGGCGGCCGGAAGGTCGCAGTCAGGCAGCTCGACCATCTCTTGAAGGAATCCGAACGGGACAACGTCACCGTGCGCGTGATCCCGTTCGCGGCAGGCGGCTTTCCGAATGCCGGTAGTTCGACGCACTATGTGTACGGCCCTGTTCCGCAGCTCGACACCGTGCAGACGGACACCCCGACCGGTTCAGGATTCGTGGATGCCGAGACGCGTCTCCTGAACTTCCGAGCCGTCCTTGACCGGACCGAGGGGCGATCGCTCGATCCGCAGAGTTCAAGGGACTTCATCAACGAAATCGCACAACAAGTATGAAGGCGTGAGAAGTATGGACATTCAGTGGCGAAAGTCTTCCAAGTCGGCGGACGCTGACGGGGACAACTGTCTCGAACTCGCCGTGCACGGAGGCGAGATCCTCCTTCGTGAGAGCGACAATCCCGACGTGGTCATCCACACGTCCCGCAGTAAGCTCCGTGCCTTCCTCGGCGGCGCCAAGGAAGGCGAGTTCGACGACTTGGCCTGAAAAGTCGCCACGGTCGTCCTCGGGCGGCACTTCACCGGCGCAGGTGAAGTGCCGCCCTGCTTTTTGCCTGAGCCGGTGAGTGGGCAGCTCTCACCCGTTAGGGTTCAAACACTTGATACGAGATTCCATATAACGCTAGCTTCGTGATGCGGCGCCGACTGAATGGCCCTTCGGCAGGGCCTCGGCTCGACGCCGCAACTCCCTCTCGATCTGCGTCGATTGAGAGGAGCAAAAGGGGCCGCCCCGCTACCCACGGCTCGTCACGCCGGCAGTGGGCAGGGGGCGGCCCCGACGTCGCGTCGGGAGGCCACATCATGCGCGCACCGCACCCCACCCTGGCCTTCTGGTGCGAGCGGATCACCTACCGGACGCTGGACGCCGACGACGTCGCGGACGTATCGCGGTACGCCACGACCGCACCCGCCGAAGCGATCCGCCGTATCCGTGCCGAGGTACGCGCGCTGGCGTACGCCCTGCCGCCCATCGAGCGCCACCGGGCGCTGAGTTGGGTCGACGGTGGTGGCTGCGTCGGTGCGATGGGGGCGCTGCACCGGGGGGAGCCGTGCGGGTTCTCGCTCAGTCACCAGGGCCGGTGGACCGAATGGTCCGTCCGCCCGTACCTCGAATTCCTCCCGGACGGCCGGGCTCCCATCCCAGTGTGTGGTTGCCCACTCGACCGCGGTACCGGGACGGCCGTACTGTGGGCTCCGAAACGCACCGTACGGAGCACGTGAGAGGAGAGATCGGTATGAGCTGCCTGACGAAGCGCCGCCACATCGACCTCGCCCGCGTCTCCAGTGCCTTCTGTCGCCGCGAAGCCTGACGAGAGCTGAGACCTCCCGCTTCGCGCGCCGCCCGCCTCGGGCCGAGCGTGCACCTGAGTACTGGCCGTACTGCCAACTGCCGTACCGCCACCTGTCGTACCCGGAAACGCCGTACCCGGAAATGAGGGCCCATGGCCACCGTCCTGTCCGTCTCGGGAAGTCCCTCCGCCACTTCCCGTACCGCTCGCCTGCTGCGTCACCTGGACGCCCGGCTCACCGCCCAGGGCCACACGGTCGTCCCGCTCGACGTGCGTACGCTGCCCGCAGGGCCCCTGCTCGGCGCCGACTTCGCGCACCCGGACATCGTCCGCGCCACCGAGCTGTTCGCGTCGGCCGACGGCGTGGTGATCGGAACGCCCGTCTACAAGGCCGCCTACTCCGGCCTCCTGAAGTCCCTGCTCGATCTGCTGCCCCAGTACGCGCTGACGGGGAAGACCGTCCTGCCGCTGGCCACCGGTGGTTCGACCGCGCATGTGCTCGCCATCGACTACGCGCTGCGGCCGGTGCTCTCCTCCATGGGGGCCGCGCACATAGTGCAGGGCTGGTTCGTGCTGGACCGGCACATCACTGTCGCGCCCGACGACACCGTGACCGTCGATCCGGCGGCCGCCCTGGCGCTGGAACAGGTCGTGGACCAGTTCTCCACCGCCCTGGACCGCAGCCCGAGCCTGGCCGCCGCCGGGTGACCGGCCCCCGTACCGTGCGGTCGCGCGGCACAGGGGGCGGGTTGTTACTTGGGCTTGAAGACGTCCTTGATGGCTTCCTTCGCCTTGCGTGCGTCGCCCTTGGTCTCTTCGGTGCGGCCCTCGGCCTGGAGTGATTCGTTGCCCACCGCGTCACCGGCGGCCTTCTTGATCTTTCCCTTGGCCTGCTCGCCCGTGGCCTGTGCCTTTTCGTCCGCAGCCATGATCGTTCACGTCCTGACGTACTCGAAAACAGGGTCAGTCCAGCGCCTGTCCGCAGCATGTCCCTTCAAACGGCCGGGCCCGTGGCCGGACTCACATCCGCCGCCGGCCGACAAAGGGCGCAAACCAGGGGGCTACCTCAGGTACGACTTGCGTTCGGGGGGCGTACACGTGGTGGGATGAGCCGATGCGACCCCCCACACGCATACCCTCGCATCCGCCCAATCCCTACGATGAACTGGCACAACTCAGCGACCCGGAGCCGGGCTTCGAGCCGTACGGCTACGACGAGCGCGACCCCCTCGGTCTGGGGCTCAAGCCCGACCCGGAGGACGGTATCGGCTCCGGCGGCCACACCGGCTACCCGGGCGACACCGCCGACATCGGCGACGACGCCTGGTCGCCGCCCAATCACCGGGCCCGGAGCCGTTTCGCCGCCGTTTCCACCGTAGCGAAGGTCGCCATCGCCGCCCTGGTCTGCACCGGCTTCCTCTTCCTCGCCGACCGCTTCGCCGAGCTGTACGCGCAGGACAAGGCCGCCGAGAAGCTCCAGCAGTCGATGCACCTGGTGACCCGGCCCGAGGTCGACATCCACGGCTTCCCGTTCCTCACCCAGGTGCTCGACAAGCACCTCCAGCGGGTCGACGTGTCCGTGCCCGACGTCCCGGCCGACCGTGTCTCGCTCGCCGAGGTGCACGCCTCCGCCAAGGACATCCGGATCAACGGAGACCTCCCCACCTCCATCAAGGGCGCCGTGGTCGGTTCGATGGACGGCGACGTCTTCCTCTCCTTCGAGGACATGAACCGCGAACTGGGCGCATCCCAGGTCAAGTTCACCGACCTGGGCCATGACTCGGTCAACGTGCGCGGGGGTCTGCCGGTAGCCGGTACGCAGGTACGGGTCAGGGCCCAGGCGCACGTCCAGCGGGACGGCGGCCGGGCGGTCTCCACGACGGTGGACCACATGCGGGTCGACGTCCCCGGTATCGCCACGTACACGCCCGGCAGGGACCGCGCGCACTCCGGGCTGCGGCTCGCCCCCGAGGCGGCCGCCCGGATCGCCCGCGAGAAGAACCACATCAGGGCGCTGCTGTCGGTGCCGTCCGTGGTCGACCGGATCGGCGTACCGCAGAAGCGGGTCAAGCAGGCGCTGCACAGCGACGACGAGCTGCACCGGCTGACCGGGACACCGCGCTTCGCCCATCAGCTGATGCAGGTCAATCTGGTCGACGAGATCGTCGCCCACCCCTGGCTGCTGCAGAAGGCCGGTATCGACCCCAAGCTGATCAGCGCGGTGATGAGCCTGCGCCCGCCGGAGCTCTCCAGCCAGTTCTCGCTCTCCTTCAAGCTGCCCAAGGCCCCCGGCGACATCAGCCTGCGCCATGTGGTGGTGGAGAAGAAGGGGATCAGGGCGGATCTGGCGGGCTCCGGTCTGCACCTGGGCAAGCAGGGCTGAGAACCGCTCGACCGCTGACGTGTACGGGGGCAGGGGCAAGGGGGGGCAGGGGTCAGTGGGCGGTGAGGCCGCCGTCCACCACGAGTTCGGAGCCTGTGACGTACGAGGACTCGTCACCGGCGAGGAACAGCATGGCCGAGGCGACCTCCTCGGCGCGGCCCGCGCGGCGCATGGGGGTGCGCACGATGTCCGGTTGCTGGTCGCCCTGTTCGTCCAGGAGCTCCTGGATCATGGGCGTGGCGATGACACCGGGGTGGATGGAGTTGACCCGTACGCCCCGGCCGGCGTATTCGACGGCGGCTGTCTTGCTCAGCAGACGCACGGCGCCCTTGGACGCCTGGTAGGCGGCGGCCGCTCCGCTGCCCACGATCCCCAGGACGGACGAGGTGTTGATCACCGAGGCGTTGCCGGTGGCGCGGAGCAGGGGCATGGCGGCCCGCATCCCGAGCCAGGTCCCCTTCTGGTTGACGTCGATGACCCGGTCCCAGGCGCCTTCCCTGGTGTCCTCGATGCCGGGCCAGTCCACGATGCCCGCGAGGTTGACGAGTACGTCCAGGGTGCCGAACCGCTCGCGTACGGTGCTGATCACGTCGTCCCACTCCTGGGCGGACGAGACGTCGAGGACCGCGGTCGCCACCTCGCCGCCGGTCTCCTCGATCCGCCGGGCGAGTGCGTCGAGGGGTGCCTGGGTCACATCGGTGATGATCAGGCGTGCGCCTTCGCGGGCGAACAGTTCGGCGGTCGCCGCGCCGATTCCGCCTGTCGCGCCGGTGATCAGTGCGACCTTGCCGTCAAGTCGTTGTCCGGTCATGGTGGTGCGCTTTCCTCTCTCGGTGCGCGGTGCGCGGTGCGCGGTGCGCGGTGCGCGGTGCGCGGTGCGCGGTGCGCGGTGCACGGTTCTTGGTTCTCGGCCTTCGGTTCTTGGTTCTTGGTTCTCGGTCAGGCCGCGGTGAAGCCGCCGTCGGCGGCGACGACCGCGCCGGTCATGAAGCCGGAGCGGGCCGAGGCGAGGAACCCGATGATCTCGGCGATCTCCTCCGGCTGCGCGACGCGGCCCAGCGGGTGGGCGGCGGCGAAGGAGCGCAGGTAGGCGCGGCTGTCGGCGCGGATGTTGTCGAGCATGTCGGTCTCGATCACGCCCGGTGCCACGACGTTGGCCCGGATGTTGTGGGGGCCGCCTTCCAGGGCGATGACCTTCGTCAGCTGGGCCAGGGCCCCCTTCGACGCGGTGTAGGCCGATCCCTCGGGCAGCCCGACCGTGCAGGTGTAGGAGCCGACGTTGACGATCGCCCCGCCTCGTGCGTTCTCGCGCATGGTGCGGAACGCCTCCCGTGCGTGCAGGAACGCGCCGCGGGCGTTGACGGCCATCAGGGAGTCCCAGTCCTCCGCCGTGGTCTCGGTGAACGGCCTGTTCAGCGTCCGCCCCGCGTTGTTGACCAGAATGTCCAGCCCGCCGAAACGCTCCCGGGCCAGTTCCACCGCCCGCAGGGCCGTCTCCTCCCGGGAGACGTCACCGGTCAGGGTGGCCACACCGTCGAACTCCACGGCCAGGTGCTCCACTTCGGGCCTGATGTCCTCGGCCAGAACCCGCACGCCCCGGGCGTGCAGCCATGCCACGGTGGCTCTGCCGACACCACGCGCGGCGCCGGTGACCACCGCCACCGTGCCGCTCAGGCCGTCGTCGTCCACGGACGTGGTGTGCCGTCCGGTGTCTGTCGTCGTCATCACGATCTCTGCTCTCCCTGCGCGTCTTCCCCCGTGCCGCCCCTCGCCCCGGCCGAGTCTGGGCGCCCCGCCGGCCTCCGGCCAGGGCGTGTGCTGCCTGGGTGCCGCACACCCAGGCAGCGCCCAGGACGGCGCCCTAACCTGGAGATATGTCTGACAACGCACTGGGAGACTTCCTGCGCGCCCGGCGATCCGGCCTGCGGCCCGAAGACGTCGGCATGGTGAGCTACGGCGTACGCAGGGTCGCCGGGCTGCGGCGCGAGGAGGTCGCGGTGCTGGCCGGAGTGAACGCCGACTACTACACCCGGCTCGAACAGGGCCGTGAGCGCCACCCGTCCGCCCAGGTCATCGACGCCCTCAGCCGGGCCCTGCACCTCGACAGCGACGCCCGCGCACACGCCTGCCGGCTGGCCGGCACCGCACCCGCCGACCGGCCGGCCCAGCAGCGCGACACGGTCAGCCCGGCACTGCGCCGGCTCATGGACGGCTACCCCCACACCCCCGCGTTCGTCCTCAACACCACCCTGGACATCCTGGCGGGCAACGCCCTGGCCGAGGCCCTGTACTCGCCCTTCGACCCCGCGGACAACCTCGCCCGCATGACCTTCGTCGACCCCGCGGGCCGGGACTTCTACACCCGCTGGGAGTGGAGCGCACAGGCCACCGTGGCCAACCTGCGCCAGGCCGCGGGCCTCGATCCCGACAACCCCAGGCTGCTCGCGCTCATCGGCTCACTGACCGCGCAGAGCGCCGACTTCTCCGCCCTGTGGCAGGCCCACTCCGTACGCGGCAAGACCCAGGAGGCCAAACACCTCGACCACCCCGACGTCGGCCCGCTCACCCTCACCTACCAAGCCTTCGACGTACGGGACGCCCCCGGCCAGCAACTCGTCATCTACCACGCCGAACCCGGCAGCCCCAGCGCCCAGGCGCTCTCCCTGCTCGGCACCATCGACGCCACCCGACGGCAGGCAGCGCGGGGAAAACCGCGCGCGTAGGTACAGGTCGTCACTCGCCGGGCGTCTCCCCGGGCGTCTCCCCGGGCGCCGGGGGCTCCTCCGGTGGCGGTGTCGCGGCGCCCGGGATCCGGATGACCGCCTCCGTGCCGCCGCCCTGCGCCGGGTTGAGCGCGATGTCGCCGCCGGACTGCTGGACCGTACGGGCCACGATGGACAGGCCGAGGCCCGAGCCGGGCAGGGAACGCGCCGACGGGGACCGCCAGAACCGCTCGAAGACGTACGGGAGATCGTCGGCGGGAATGCCCGGCCCGTGGTCCCGTACGGAGAGCCGGCCATCGGCCAGGACGACATCGATGGTCCCGCCGGGCGGGCTGAACTTCACCGCGTTGTCCAGGACGTTGATCACGGCCCGCTCCAGCGCCGCCGGTTCGGCCTGCACGTACCAGGGCCCGAGGTCGGCGGTGATGGTCAGCTCGGGGCCGCGCAGCCGCGCCCGGTCCAGGGCCGACCGGGCGATGTCGTGCAGCGCGACCACGTCCAGGGTCTCCGGCGCATGGGCGGCATCGGGGCGGGACAGCTCCTGCAAGTCACCGATGAGCGCGGCCAGTTCGGTCATCTGTGCCTTGACCGATGCCATCAGGGCCTTGCGGTCGTCCGGCGGGATGGGGCGGCCGGTCTCCTCGCTGCGGGCGAGCAGCTCGATGTTGGTGCGCAGCGAGGTGAGCGGGGTGCGCAGCTCGTGCCCCGCGTCCGCGATGAGCTGCGCCTGACGGTCGCGGGAGTCGCCGAGCGCGGCGGTCATCGAGTTGAAGGAGCGGGAGAGCCGGGCGATCTCGTCCTCGCCCTCGACCGGGATACGGACGGTCAGGTCCTCCGTGCGGGCCACATGCTCGACGGCCTCGGTCAGTTCGTCGACCGGCTTGAGCCCGGCCCGCGCGATCCACAGACCGGCGGCGCCCGCGCCGAGGACTCCGATGCCGGAGACGGCGAGGAGGAGCAGGGCCAGCTCGTTGAGCGTCTTGCGGGTGTCGTCCAGCGGGTAGGCGACCATCTGCACGATGCCCTGGTAGGGCACGCCCGGGTCGGCGTACACATGCGCCGTGAGGACGCGGACGGCGCGCCCGTCGGAGTCGGTGCCGTTGCGGTACTTGGCGATCTCGGTTCTGCCCGACTTCGCCAGTGTCTTGTCGCTCTCGGTGACCTTCACCGTGGCGGGGCCGCCGGTCAGACAGGTCGTGCCGTCGGACTGCACCAGCTGGGAGTACGAGAGGGAGGGCTGCTGGCCGAAGCTGCCGTTGTGCTGCGGCGGCTGGCAACTGTCCAGGACACTGCGCAGGGTCGAGGGCGGGACGGTCTTGGTGGTGATCTGCCCGGCGAGCCTGGCGTCGATCTCGTCGTACAGCTTCCCCTGCACCAGGAACCAGCAGATCACCGAGACGACGGCCACCGCGAACGCCACCGCGGCAGCCGTCAGCATGGCCAGCCGGGAGCGCAGCGGAAGCCGCTGGAACCAGCGCACGGGCCGGCTGGATCTCACTCGGCGCTCCCGGTCCGCAGCGCGTACCCCACGCCCCGCACCGTGTGCACGAGGCGCGGTTCGCCACCGGCCTCCGTCTTGCGGCGGAGGTACATCACGTACACATCGAGCGAGTTGGACGACGGCTCGAAGTCGAAGCCCCACACCGCCTTGAGGATCTGCTCCCGGGTGAGCACCTGGCGCGGGTGCGCCAGGAACATCTCGAGGAGGGTGAACTCGGTACGGGTCAGCTCCACCCGCCGCTGTCCGCGCACCACATCACGCGTCGAGAGGTCCATCCGCAGGTCGGCGAAGGACAGCACGTTGTCGTCCGGGACCTCGCCCGCGGTCGCCGCGTACGAACTGCGCCGCAGCAGGGCGCGGATGCGGGCGAACAGCTCGTCCAGCTCGAACGGCTTGACCAGGTAGTCGTCGGCGCCCGCGTCGAGTCCGGTCACCCGGTCGCCGACGGTGTCGCGGGCGGTGAGCATCAGGATCGGGGTCGTCGACCCCGAAGCGCGCAGCCTGCGGGCCGCGGTCAGTCCGTCCATGCGGGGCATCTGGATGTCGAGGACGATGAGGTCGGGCTCGTACGGGCCCGCCTTGGTCAGCGCGTCCAGACCGTCGACGGCGACCTCCGTCCCGTACCCCTCGAAGGCGAGACTGCGGCGCAGCGCCTCGCGTACGGCGGGCTCGTCGTCGACGATCAGGATGCGCTGCTGGTCGTGGCCGTCCTCGGCGGGGCTCATCGGTTCTCTGTCCTCGTTCGCTGGCGGGGCGTCGGTTTTCGTGTGGCGTCCCTCAGCCTCGCACGGCGGACCGGCGGCGGCGTGCGGCACGCCCCTTGGGGCGGGCGGCGGAGGCCGGCGCCGAGGTCGCTGCGGCGCGCACCTCGGGGGCCCGCGCCGCGGCCTGTCCTGGCCGGGTGGCCTGTTCCGGCTGCCCGGGCTGCCCGGGCTGTCCTGGCCGGCCGGTCCGGCCGTTCCGGTCTGTCCGGCCGGTCTGCTCGGTCTGCTCGGCCTGGGACTGCACCAGTGCCAGGGCGAGTCCGAGGTCGGCGGGACTGCTCCAGGAGACCGCGGTCAGCAGGGCGTGCCTGGCTCGGTTGACGGTGACAGTGACGGTCACGGGGCCCTCCGGGGGGACGGCCGGCGCGGTGGGTGCGCCGGCGGGTGGCAGGTCCTGTCCGGTCGGTCTTGGTGGGCCCGGGCCGCCTTGCGAGGCACCGCACCGGACGCCGTGGGCCGATCCACGAAGACCGACCGGACAGGCACTAGCTGTTGGTGCCGCCCGCCCTCAGGTGGGCGAGGTCGGCCTTGACGGTGTTGATCGGGATGGCGAAGCCGAGCCCCACGCTCCCGGCGTCGCTCGAACTGTCGCTGTTCTGCGAACTGGCCGAGTACATCGCCGAGTTGATGCCGATGATCTCGCCGTTCATATTGATCAGCGCACCGCCGGAGTTGCCGGGGTTGAGCGAGGCGTCGGTCTGGAGCGCCTTGTACGTGGTGGTGGAGTCGCCGGTGTCGCCGTTGAACTGCTGCCCGCCGAACTGGAACGGCCAGTTCCCGTCGCCGCCGCCTTGCTGCCCGTAGCCCTGGCCGCCCTGCCCCTGGCCGTCCTGGCCCTGGTCCTGGCCCTGCCCCTGGCTCTCTTCCTTGGCGACGGTGACGTCCCGGTTCAGCGCCGAGATGATGCCGCTGGTGACGGTGCCGGTCAGGCCCTCGGGGGAGCCGATCGCGACGACCTGGTCGCCGACCGCCACGTCGGACGAGTCGCCGAGCGAGGCGGGCTTGAGGCCGGAAGCGCCGTCCACCTTGATGAGCGCCAGGTCCTTGTCGGGGTCGGTGCCGACGACCTTCGCGGTGTACGTCTTGCCGTCGCTCAGGGAGACCTTGACCGAGTCGGCACCGGAGATGACGTGGTTGTTGGTGACGATCTCACCGGCGGCGGTGACTATCACGCCTGCCCCGGTGGACTGCCCGGCCGATGAGGTCGCCTTGACCTCGACGATGCTCGGCGAGACGGCCTGGGCGACACCGGAGACCGTGCCCTTGCTCGACTGCGAGACGGTGGTGCCGGAGACGGTGCCCGCAGGGTTGGCCCCGTTGCTGCCGTTGTCCATCAGGGACTCGGCGAGCGCCGCCGAACCGCCGCCAATGACCGCGGCGACGATGGCGACAGCGGCGAGGAGGGCGACCGGCCGCTTGGCGCGCTTGGGCTTGATGTGATCCGCCGGGGCGGCCGGAGCCGGGGGCGGCCAGGCCGCCGAGGGCTGGTGTGCGGGCGGCGGCGGGTAGGACCGGGCCGCGTACGCATCGTCCTGCTGCGGGTTGGGGTACTGCTCCGGGTTCTCGGTCATGTCTCATAGCCTTGCCACCGACCATGAGAGTTTCCTGAGTGCCCGCTGAGAAGCCCGACAGAACCCCGTATGCCCGATATAAAGGCCCGCCGCCCCTCCCGACATCCCTACGGGCGGGCGGGGTTGGTCCGGACAGCCGGACGGGGTCGGTCCGGCCCGCGAGGGCAGGACGCGCGGGCGGAACCGTCAGCCGCAGCCGCAGGAACGGCGCACGACCAGCGCCGAGGGGAACTGCTTCAGCCGCTCCCGCCGCGACCCCGCGACCCGCAGCGCGTCGTCCAGTACGAGATCGACCGCGGAGCGCGCCATCGCCGGGCGGTCCGAGTACACCGTCGTCAGCGGCGGGTCCGTGAGGGCCGCCTCCTTGACGTCGTCGAAACCGGCCACGGCCAGCTCGGTCGGCACATCGATCCGCAGCTCCCGGGCGGCCCGCAGGACACCGATGGCCTGGTCGTCGGTCGAGCAGAAGATCGCCGGCGGCCGGTCGGGGCCGGCGAGCAGCTTCAGCGCCACCTGGTAGGCGTCGTAGCGGTTGTACGGGGCCTCGAAGAGCCTGCCTTCGACGGAGCGGCCCGACTCCTGCATCGCGCGCCGCCAGCCCTCGACGTGGTCGGCGACCGGGTCACCGACGGAGGGCGTCGACTCGACGCCGCCCAGGCAGGCCACGTACGCGTAGCCGTGCTCCAGGAGGTGGCGGGTGGCGAGCTGGGCGCCGCCGACGTCGTCCGTGACCACCGCGACGTCGTCGATCGCCTCGGGCCGCTCGTGCAGCAGCACCACCCGGGCGTCCCACGCCTCTATCTCGGCGGCCGCGCGCTCGCTCATGCCCTGGCTGACCAGGATCAGACCGGAGACGCGCATCCCGAGGAAGGCCCGCAGATAGTGGACCTCGCGCTCGTCGACGTAGTCGGAATTGCCGACCAGCACCATCTTTCCGCGCTCGGCCGCGGCCTGCTCGACCGCGTGCGCCATCTCCGCGAAGAAGGGCTGCCGGGCGTCCGGCACGATCATCCCTATGAGATCGGTGCGCCGTGAGGCCATGGCCTGAGCCACCCGGTCCGGCCGGTACCCCAGCTCCTTGATCGCGTTGACTACCCGCTCGCGCGTGGCCGGGGCGACCGGCCTCGGTCCGTTGTTGATGACATAGCTGACGACCGCGGTCGAAGTCCCCGCCAGTCGCGCCACATCGTCCCGCGTCACCTTGGCCACGCGCGGCAGTCTACGCGGATGGACCTGCTGGTGGACCTACCGTTTTACGGGCCGGACCGCGGGCTCCGTCGAGTCCGCCGTGTCCTCCGTCCGGGTCAGTGCCCCGGCCGCCCGCTCGGCGGCCCTGGCCTGCGCTTCCTCGGCGGCGCGCTCCACCTTCTCGGGGGTGACGAAGCGGTAGCCGACGTTACGGACGGTCCCGATCAGCGACTCGTGCTCGGGGCCCAGCTTGGCGCGCAGCCGGCGTACGTGGACGTCGACCGTGCGCGTACCGCCGAAGTAGTCGTACCCCCAGACCTCCTGGAGCAGCTGGGCCCGGGTGAAGACCCGGCCAGGGTGCTGCGCGAGGTACTTGATCAGTTCGAACTCCTTGAAGGTCAGGTCCAGGACCCGGCCCTTGAGCTTCGCGCTGTACGTCGTCTCGTCGACCGAGAGGTCGCCGATCCGGATCTCGGTCGGGGAGTCGTCCGATGTGATCTGCTGGCGGCCGGTCGCGAGCCGCAGCCGCGCCTCGACCTCGGCCGGGCCCGCGGTGTCGAGCAGGACGTCGTCCACTCCCCAGTCCGCCGTGACGGCCGCGAGGCCGCCCTCGGTGACGACGAGGACCAGCGGACAGCCGGGCCCCGTGGAGTGCAGCAGCTGACAGAGGCTGCGCACCTGGGGCAGGTCCCGGCGCCCGTCCACGAGGATCACGTCGGCCCCCGGGGTGTCGATGAGCGCCGGACCCTCGGCGGGAGCGACCCGCACGCTGTGCAGCAGAAGTCCGAGCGCGGGCAGCACCTCCGTCGACGGCTGGAGGGCGTTGGTCAGGAGCAGCAGAGAACTCATTGCGCTCCACCTGCCGTGGTCGTCATACGGTCGTGCATATTTCGCTCGCCCATTACGTCGGTTCCTCCTCGGTCCCTGCGATGGGGCACTGCTTTTTTCTGCGCTCAGCTTTTCTCTGCGCCTACCCCGCGCCCGGGGCTTGCTGCGCGGGCGGCCGGCACGGGTTTCCGTATACGCGGTTCGTATACAACGCGCCGAAAGCACAAAAGGACCTGGGGGCAACTTTGCCCAGGTCCTCATCCCACCAGAATAGCCCACATGACTTCCGCGCCAGAAGACCGTTTCCGGAGGGCCTCTGTTCCCTTGGTCACTCCGGGCGAACTCAGAGTGATCCTCCGCACCGGGGACGGGGTCCCGATCGAGGCGCTGTACGAGCCGTTCGCGCAGGGTCCTGGCGGCACGGCGATCGTGGTCGCGCACGGCTTCACCGGCGCGGTCGACCGGCCCGCGGTGCGGCGTGCGGCGGGGGTGTTCGCGCAGCGTGCGGCCGTGGTCACGTTCTCGTTCCGTGGACACGGCCGGTCGGGCGGGCGCTCGACGGTGGGCGACAAGGAGGTGCTCGACCTGGCGGCGGCGGTCGAGTGGGCCCGGAGCCTCGGACACAGCCGGGTGGTGACGGTCGGCTTCTCGATGGGCGGCTCGGTGGTACTGCGGCACGCGGCGCTGTACGGGGCGGGGAGCGGCGGGTCCGCGGGCGGGGAGCTTGCGGGGGCGCGTACGGACGGTGCGCTCAAGGACGCGGCGGGTGCGGGTGGGGCGCGTGCTGGTGGGGCGCGTACGGGTGGGGCCCGTGCGGACGCGGCGCGTACGGATGCGGTGGTTGCGGTGAGTTCCCCGGCGCGGTGGTACTACCGGGGGACGGCCCCGATGCGGCGGCTGCACTGGGTGGTCACCCGGCCGCTGGGGCGGGCGGTGGGCCGGTTCGGCCTCCGGACCCGGATCCACACCCAGGACTGGGACCCGGTCCCGCTGTCACCGGTGGAGGCGGTGCCGATGATCGCCCCGACGCCCCTGCTGATCGTGCACGGCGACCGTGACCCCTACTTCCCGCTGGACCACCCCCGGATGCTGGCCGCGGCCGCCGGGGCGGGGGCGGAACTCTGGGTGGAGCCGGGGATGGGGCACGCGGAGAACGCGGCGGCGGACGAGTTGCTGGCGCGGGTGGGGGAGTGGCTGGTGGACTGATGTGGAGTCGATGCGGACGCTGTCCCCGCCGGCGCACCCGGCATCATGGACCCGCGCGACGCAAACCAATGAGGAGTACCCATGCCCGCGGGAACCATCCGCTACTGGGCCGCCGCCAAGGCCGCCGCAGGGACAGCCGAGGAGCCGTACGACGGCGCCACCCTGGCCGAAGCACTCGACGCGGCGCGCGAGCGGCACCCCGGGGAACTGCCGCAGGTCCTGCGGCGGTGTTCGTTCCTCGTCGACGGCGATCCCGTGGGGACCCGTGGCCATGAGACGGTACGGCTTGCCGAGGGCGGCACGGTCGAGGTGCTCCCGCCGTTCGCAGGAGGGTGACCCCCCACATGAGTGATCAGCAGTCCTATCCGTACGGGCAGCAGCCGCCGCCGCAGCCCGACCCGCGGGCCTACCAGGATCCGGACGGGTCCCAGGAACCGCACCCGCACGATCCGTTCACCCAGACCTGGAGCGGGCAGACCTGGGACACCCAGTTCCAGCCGGTGCAGCAGCCGGTGCAGCAGTCGGGCCAGGAGCCGTACACGGCTCCGCCGCAGGCCGCCCAGTACCAGCAGGCACCGCAGGGCGCTCCGTACCAGCAGGATTCGTACGCCCAGCAGGCCCAGCAGGCCCAGCAGGCCCAGCAGGCCCAGCAGGCACCACAGACCGCCTCGTACCAGCAGGACCCGTACGCCCAGCAGGCACCGCGGGACCAGCAGGCATCGCAGGGCCCGTACGCCCATCCGTATCCCCAGCAGGGAACCGGGCAGGGCCAGTACCCGGGCCAGGGTCAGGGGCAGGGCCAGTACCCGGGGCAGGGTCAGGGCCAGTATCCGCAGGATCCGTACGCCCAGCAGGCCCCCTCCCAGCAGGCCCCTTCCCAGCAGGCCCCCTCCCAGCAGGGGCAGCAGCAGCCCCCGTACCAGCAGAGCAACCCCGAGCCCCCGCGGCACGAGACTCAGCAGCCCTACGCCGGGACCGGGTCCACCTACTTTCCGCCGCAGTCGCTTCCCCTCCCGCCCGAGGCGCCCGCTCCCGCCCCGTACGCCGCGCGGCCCGAGCCCGTCGTCGCGCAGGCGCCCGCCGCGGCCGCTCCCGGTGACGGGCCCGCGTACAGCGCCCCCAGCACCGTCGGCCAGGCGCGGGTCACCGACGCGCAGCGGGCCCGCGCCGAGGGGCGGTCGCCGATCATCGCTCCCGGGATGCAGCCGGCCGCGCTGACGGCCGGGCTCGGGATCGTGCTCGCCGCGGCCGCGTTCGGCGGCCGGTACGCGCTGGTCGTGCCGCTGCTGGTGCTCCAGGCCGTCACCGCGGCCGGCTGGTTCCGGCTGAACGGGATGTGGCCCGCCCGGCAGGGCATCGCGCTCGCCTTCCTCGGCGGTGTCGTCGCGGACATCGCCCTGCTCGTCGCGGGCGCCGGCCACGGGCCGGCCGCGATCATCGGCACCCTCGGTGTCTGGGTGCTGCTCACCCTCGTACTCCAGCTGCGCAGCCACGCACCGGCCGACGAGCGGATGGCCGGGCTGATGGCCACCATCGCCTCGTCCGCGCTCACCATCGTCGCGACCGGCATCCTGGCCGCTTCGACGGACGCGGTGACGGTCGGCTGTACGGCGGTGGCGGCCGCCGCAGTCGTCCGCGCGCTCCCGCTGCCAGGCCCCGCAGGAGCGGTCGCCGCCCTGATCGCCGCCGCGGCGGCCGGAGCCCTGGCGGGCGCGGTCACCGGCCTCGGGGTGCAGGGCGCGCTGCTCGGGCTCGCGGCCGGCGCCTGCGCCCTGATCGGGCTGCGCGTCGCGAGCTACGACTACCCGTCCCGGTTCGTCCACATGACGGCCGGGGTGGCCCTGCCGCTGTCGGCCGCAGCACCCGCGATCTGTCTGATCGGCCGGATCATCAACTGAACAGGCCGTTAGGCTCGGGCCTGTGCCACCGGCACACGAGGACTCGGGTACGAGCAGGGGGACACCGTTCATGCGAGCACTGCGGACACTGCTCATCGTCGTCGTGGTGCTGGGCGGGCTCTTCGTCCTCGCCGACCGGATCGCGGTGCATGTCGCGGAGAACAAGGCGGCCGACCGAATACGTAGCAGCGAGAACCTCTCGGCCTCGCCCGACGTGGACATCAAGGGCTTCCCGTTCCTGACCCAGGTGCTCGACAAGAAGCTCGGCCGGGTCGACGTCACGCTCAAGGGCGTCGAGGCGAACGCGTCGGGCCGCCAGATGCGGATCACCGAGGTGCGGGCCGAACTGCACGACGTCACGGTCTCCAGCAGCTTCAGCAGCGCCGTGGCCGCGCGCGCCAGCGGCAGCGCGCACATCTCGTACGCGGACCTCACCAAGGCGTCCGACTCCGGCGCCAAGGTCGCCTACGCGGGGAACGGCAAGGTCAAGGTCACCGGCTCGGTCGCCATCCTGGGGCGCACGGTCAGCCGCAGTGTGACGTCGTCGGTGACCATGGTGGGGACGAACCGGATCAAGGTCCACGCGGACACGGTGCCTGGCGAGGGCATCCCCGGTCTCGAGGGTCTGGTCCGCGGCCAGACCGACTTCGAGAGCGCGATCGGCGGGCTGCCGTCCGGTCTGAAGCTCAGCGAGCTGCGGGCCACACCGGACGGTGTCGACATCGGTGTCACGGGTACGAATGTCGCGCTGACCGGTCAGTGAGGCCCCTGGAGCCGGTGCGGCCCGTGGGGGCCGGTGTGACCCGTGGAGCCAGAGGCGCACTCCCGCCGGTGACCCGGCCCGTCCGTCCGGCCCGTGAGACGGAGGCGTCCGGTCCGTAGATGGTGGGCAGGTACGCAGGCGTGGGAATTCCGGGCCGTGTGTGCCGTGTCGAGAGATTGTCCCGCATCGTGGACGATCGCGTCTCACTGTCTGAAACGGCGGTGACATCTCCGGCCGTACTTCCCTACGATCGACCCCATGAAGCAACAGGCGGATCTCACGAAGCGGCGGGCAGTCGACCTGTGCCGCGTCGCCGCCATGCTCTGTCGCGCCTTCTGAGCGGGAGCTCCGACTCCCGTATCCCCCGGGTCCCCCGACCGTCCGTCGGGACCCCCGCGGTGCCGGACGCGCTCTGTCTCCCGGTCTCCGTGGATCCGTACGCCGACACCATCGCACCATCCCGCCGCACCGTCCCCGGGCTCCGCAGGAGCAGGGGATTCCCCATCCCCGGAGGAGATTCCGCATGAGCCGCAGCGACGTTCTGGTAGACGCCGACTGGGTCGAGGCCCACATCGACGACCCGCAGGTCGCCATCGTCGAGGTCGACGAGGACACCTCCGCGTACGAGAAGAACCACATCAAGAACGCGATCCGGATCGACTGGACCAAGGACCTCCAGGACCCGGTCCGCCGTGACTTCATCGACCAGGCCGGCTTCGAGAAGCTGCTGTCGGAGAAGGGCATCGGCAACGACACGACCGTCGTGCTCTACGGCGGCAACAACAACTGGTTCGCCTCGTACGCCTTCTGGTACTTCAAGCTCTACGGCCACAGCGACGTCCGGCTGCTCGACGGCGGCCGCAAGAAGTGGGAGCTCGACTCCCGCGACCTGGTCGACGCCGTGCCGTCCCGCCCGGCCACCACGTACAAGGCCAAGCCGCAGGACGAGTCGATCCGCGCCTACCGCGACGACGTGGTCGCCGCGATCAACAACAAGAACCTGGTCGACGTCCGGTCGCCCGACGAGTTCAGCGGCAAGCTGCTCGCCCCCGCGCACCTCCCGCAGGAGCAGTCGCAGCGCCCCGGCCACGTGCCGAGCGCCCGCAACATCCCGTGGTCGAAGAACGCCAACGACGACGGCACCTTCAAGTCGGACGACGAGCTCAAGGCTCTCTACGAGGGCGAGCAGGTCGACCTGGCCAAGGACACCATCGCGTACTGCCGCATCGGCGAGCGCTCCGCGCTGACCTGGTTCGTCCTGCACGAGCTGCTCGGCCAGGAGAACGTCAAGAACTACGACGGCTCGTGGACCGAGTACGGCTCGCTCGTGGGCGTGCCGATCGAGCTCGGCGCCAACAAGTAGGACCGGCCTTCACCCACCTCAGGCCCCTCAACCTCTCAGGCCCCTCAGGAGAACAGCATGTGCGGAGCGAAGGCCGGCGGCCCGGACGCCTCGACGATCAAGCCCGGTGAGACCACGATCCAGGGCAGCGTGACCCGTGACGGCGAGCCCGTCACCGGTTACGTACGCCTGCTGGACTCGACCGGCGAGTTCACCGCCGAGGTCCCGACCTCGGCCACCGGACAGTTCCGCTTCTACGCGGCCGAGGGCACGTGGACGCTGCGCGCCCTCGTCCCGGGCGGCACGGCCGACCGTACGGTCGTCGCGCAGACCGGCGGCCTCGCGGAGATCGCGATCGCTGTCTGACGGAGCTGTCGGAGGCCATCGGGCCATCCGATCCGGCCGGAGGGCCGCACCCCAGGGGGTTGGACGCCACTTGGACCGGGTGCGGCCCTCCGCGCCGTTCCGGGGCGGGCGGATGGCCGGGAAAATGCCGAGCGCCTTCCGGGGGCGGGGAGTTACCGATCGGTCTTACGCTGGAGGCATGTACTCGCGACGTCGGCGCGGCTATTTCCTGCTGATGGGCGGCTGTCTGCTGCTCTTCATCTCCGCCTGGGCCTTCGTACGTCTCTGGTCGGTGCCTGCCGCCATCGCCATGTGCTTCGTGGCGATGGTCATCCCGCCGGTCGCGGCGATCGTCGGCAACCGGCGCGGCCCCGACGACCGCTGGTGGGACGAGCCGCCACCGGGCCGGGGATCCGACGACAAGCAGAAGGATCTGCCGCCGTCGGGCGACCGCACGTCCGACGAGTGGTGGGACGAGCTGGACGGCAAGAAGCGGCGCCGGTAGCTGTCACCCGTCAGCTGTCAGTAGACGAGCGCCTGGACGCCGTCGCCCATCGCTTCCTGTACGAAGAGCTGCGCGCCCGCGATCCGTACGCCGTCCAGCACGTCCTGCTCGGTGATGTCACGGCGGGCCGCGCACTGAGTGCAGACGGTGATCTGTCCGCCGGCCCTGATCGAGTCGATCAGATCGGGCAGCGGCGCCGCGTGCGGCAGCTCGAACTCGGCGGCCCGGCCCGGCAGGGCGAACCACGCGGACTCCCCGGTGAGCCAGAGCGAGACCTCCACCCCGCTGGCCACCGCGACCGCGGCCACGGTGAACGCCTGGGAGCAGCGCTCGGGGGCGTCGGATCCCGCGGTCACCTTGATCACTAGCTTCTTCTGCGCCATGGCCGAACTGTAATCCGAGAACCGGACGGTGAACCGGAACCCGCGGCCCGGCCTGACCTGCCCCGCGGAGCCGGACCGGGCCTCGCAGAGAAGGCTCGGCGCCCACCCATTAGGCTAGGACCCGGCCCCTCATGCTTTCACGTTCACGCGGCCGCCGTTGTCCGTGCAGTCGCTCATACAAGGAGCACCTCGTGCTTGAAGCCTTCTACATCGCCCTGCTGATCCTGGTCTGCGTCGGCGTCATCGCCTTCACCGGTCTCTCCGTGAAGAAGCTGTACCAGGGCCAGCGCTGACCGCCGGGCGGCCCGCAGCGACAGCCCGAACCCCCCTCTCACAGATCGTCTGAGCCCTCATGATCGAGATTCCGTCGGACCTCCATCCGAGCCTCGTCCCGCTGGTCTTCCTCCTCGGTAACTGGACGGGGGCCGGTGTCGCGGACTTCCCCGGTGAGGAGAAGTGCAACTTCGGCCAGGAAGTCGCCTTCACCCACGACGGCCGCGACTTCCTCGAGTACACCTCGCACACCTGGGTGCTGGACTCCGAGGGCGCGAAGGTCAGGCCGCTGGAGACCGAGTCCGGGTACTGGCGCGTCGACGAGGACCGCAAGGTCGAGGTCGTGATGGTCCGCGACCAGGGCGTCGTCGAGATCTGGTACGGCGAGCTGGCCGACCAGAAGCCGCAGATCGACCTGGTGACGGACGCGGTCGCGCGGACCGCGGCGTCCGGCCCGTACAGCGGCGGCAAGCGGCTCTACGGCTATGTGAACAGCGATCTGATGTGGGTGGGCGAGAAGTCCACCCCCGAGGTCGAGCTGCGGCCGTACATGTCCGCGCATCTCAAGAAGACCGTCGACCCCAGCGAGTGGGTCAAGGATCTGAAGGACCTTCCTGACGACGGAGTCGCCTTCTTCAAGTAGGCCGCTCCTACACTGGGGGTGTGGTGACCACTGACTGGCAGAGCGACCTCCGCAGCCGCGGGTACCGGCTGACCCCGCAGCGACAGCTCGTGCTGGAGGCCGTGGACACGCTGGAGCACGCGACGCCCGACGACATCCTCACCGAGGTGCGGAAGACGGCGGGCGGCGTGAACATCTCCACCGTCTACCGGACGCTGGAGCTGCTGGAGGAACTGGGCCTGGTGAGCCACGCCCATCTCGGGCACGGCGCTCCCACGTACCACCTCGCGGACCGGCACCACCACATCCATCTGGTCTGCCGGGACTGCACCGATGTCATCGAGGCGGACATCAGTGTGGCCGCGGGCTTCACCGGGCAGCTGCGTGAGTCGTTCGGCTTCGAGACGGACATGAAGCACTTCGCCATCTTCGGGCGGTGCGCGAAGTGCGCGGCCAAGGCCGTCGAGCCCCCGGCTTCCGGCGGCGGTTCGTAGCCTTCCGCCGGGCGGCCGTAGGCTTGCGGACATGAAGAGTCCGCTGTTGTCACTGCCCGGTGCCGTCCCCGCCGAAGGCCGGGACGAAGGTGTCGCCGCCCACTACGGGGACCTGTTCCGCGAACAGCGCGCGCTGTCGGACGGCACCGGCCTCGTGGACCTCTCGCACCGCGGCGTCGTCACCGTCTCCGGACCCGACCGGCTGAGCTGGCTGCATCTGCTGCTCACCCAGCACGTCAGCGAGCTGCCGCAGGGTGTGGCCACCGAGGCGCTGATCCTCTCCGCCAACGGCCACATCGAGCACGCCCTCTATCTCGTGGACGACGGCGAGACGGTGTGGGCGCATGTGGAGCCGGGCACGCAGCAGGAGCTGATCGCGTACCTGGAGAGCATGAAGTTCTACTACCGGGCCGAGATCGCCGACCGCACCGAGGACATCGCGGTCGTCCATCTGCCGGCCGGCTCGATCGCCGACGTGCCGGACAACGTGGTCGTACGGGAGACGGCGTACGGCCGTGATCTCTTCCTGCCCCGGGAGCAGCTGGAGTCGTACGCGGCCGAGCACGGCCCGGTCGCCGGGCTCCTCGCGTACGAGGCGCTGCGGATCGAGGCGCACCGGCCGCGGCTCGGCCTGGAGACCGACCACCGGACCATCCCGCACGAGCTGGGCTGGATCGGCACCGCGGTCCATCTGGAGAAGGGCTGCTACCGGGGGCAGGAGACGGTCGCCCGGGTCCACAACCTGGGGAAGCCGCCGCGCCGCCTGGTCTTTCTGCACCTGGACGGCAGCGAGGTGGTGCTGCCGGGGCCCGGTACGCCGGTCCGGCTCGCGTCGGACGGCGCGGAGGGCCGCCGGCTGGGCTTCGTCACCTCGTCGGCCCGCCACCACGAACTGGGGCCGATCGCGCTGGCGCTGGTGAAGCGCAATGTGCCGGTGGACGCGGAGCTGCTGGCGGGGGACACCGCGGCGGCCCAGGAAGTCGTCGTGGAGCCGTAGGCGGTGTCCGGGGGTGACTACAGGGGCTTTGAGTAGCCGTACTCATGATCGGGTCGCCGGGGCGGGGCAGAGTGGCTGCTACACCGATCCCGAGGAGTGCACCATGCGCGCGTCCCTGCGTCCCCGTACCGCCCCGTCCGGAGGCCGTCGCGGCCGACGCGGCCGGCGCTCCGTGCCCCTCCTCGTGCTGGCGGCGGTATCGACGGCCTTCGCCGTCACCGGCTGCTCCCAGGCGGACGCGGTCTGCGGCGGCGGCGAGTACCCGGTCCTGAACGTGGGCTCCACCGGCAGCGCCTGCGAAACCAAGGGCCACGAGCCGCCGAAGGGCTACACCCGCTACCCGAAGGGCAAGGTGCCCGAGCACGTCGGCGACAAGTGGGACACCTACTGGCAGACCCACACGGTCGACAGGAACGGGAAGATCATCAAGGCGCCGAAGGGCTGAGTACGACCTGAGTACGCCTGAGCCCGGACTGCGCGGCCTGAGCACGGACTTGCTCGGACTGCTCGGACTGCCCGGACCGAGCCCGGCCCGGATCTCCCGCTCTCCCGCAGGGGCGCGCAGGACCGCCTCAGATCTCCAGCAGCACCGTGAACGGGCCGTCGTTCGTCAGCGAGACCCGCATGCTCGCACCGAAGCGGCCCGTGCGGACCGTCGCGCCCAGGGCGCGCAGCTGCGCCACCACCTCGTCGACGAGCGGCTCGGCCAGCTCGCCGGGCGCCGCCCCGTTCCAGGTCGGGCGGCGGCCCTTCCGGGCGTCTCCGTAGAGCGTGAACTGCGAAATCACCAGCAAAGGTGCATTCACGTCCGAGCACGACTTTTCGCCCGACAGGATCCGGAGCGACCATACCTTTCGGGCTAGCTGCGCCGCTTTTTCCGTTGTGTCCTCATGGGTGACCCCCACCAGGACGCACAGACCCTCGCCGGTGATCTCACCCACCGTCTCACCAGCCACGACGACGCTCGCGCCGTCCACCCTCTGCACCACTGCACGCATGCGGTCCAACCTATCCGGGGCCGAACGGGCGCGGAGAGCCAGCAGTGGCACCACCGGGAGTGGCACCATGCACGAGAGGCGGTGCACCGCACCGGTCGAGGGGACGGAATACGCATATGAGCACATCTGGCGCCGGGCAGTCGTCCGGTCCCGTATCCATGACCCGGATCAGCTCCGTACAACGGGCACCCGCGCAACGAGCGGGCGCCATGCTCCCCGCGGTCACCGAGCACGACATCGGCGGGCTGCGCCTGCCCGAGCTGCGCACGCTGCGCAGGGACGCCCAGCGGGACGAGGCCGACCTCAGTTACGTACGCCGGATGCTGCACGGGCGGATCGACATCCTCCGCGCCGAGCTGTCCCGGCGCACGGGCCCGGAGTCCCCGGTCGTCGAGCGGCTCTCGGAGATCCTGGCCGACGTGCCGTCGTCGCACCGCTCGTCCGCCCGCCATGTGACGCTCTCGACGCCGCGCAGCGCGGAGAACAGCAGGCTGGCCGCCGACATGCTCGCCGAGGTGGAGCTGTCCGACCTCGGCGCCCGTACGGACGAAGAGCTGCACACCGGAATGGGCCGCCTCGTCCGCTACGAGCAGCAGGTCTCCAGCCGCAGACAGCACCTCCAGCGCACCGCGGACGATTGCAGCGCGGAGATCGCCCGCAGGTACCGTGAGGGCGAAGCGCAAGTAGACGACCTGCTCACCTGAGGCGATCCTTCCGGTGGGCGGCCCCGTTCCGGAAGGCCGATGATGACCGCCACCACCACCGCCCCTGTATCCCCGGTCCTCGCGGAGGTCGTGCGCTCCGGCTTCGTGGAGGGCCGGCACCGGGGCTCACTGGTGGTGCTCGCGGCCGACGGGAGCGTCGATTACGCGATCGGCGACCCGTCACTGCCCGTCTTCCCCCGTTCCAGCAACAAGCCGATGCAGGCGGCCGCCGTGCTGCGGGCCGGGCTCGACCTCTCCGGCGAGCGGCTGGCGCTGGCCTCGGCCAGCCACTCGGGCGAGGAGTTCCAGCGGGCGCTGGTACGGACGATGCTCGGCGAGTACGGGCTGCACGAGAGCGACCTCCAGTGCCCGGCCGATCTGCCGCTGGACCCCGTCGAGGCCGAGGGATATCTCGCCGCTGGCCACGAGCGCGAGCGCGTCACCATGAACTGCTCGGGCAAGCACACCGCGATGCTGGCCGTCTGCGCGCTGAACGGCTGGCCCACCGACTCCTACCTCGACCCCTCCCACCCGCTCCAGCGGCTGGTCCTGACGGTGGTCGAGGAAGCGGCGGGCGAGCGGGTGGCATCGGTCGGTACGGACGGGTGCGGGGCGCCGCTGATGGCGATCAGCCTGGTGGGCCTGGCCCGTGCGTTCCGTACGTTCGTGCTGGCCCCCGAGGGCTCACCGGAGCGCCGGGTCGCGGACGCGATGCGGGCCCACCCCGAGTACGTCGCCGGCACCCGCAGGCCCGACACCTGGGTGATGCGCGCACTGCCGGGAACGCTCTCCAAGATGGGCGCCGAGGCGGTCCAGGCGCTGGCGCTCCCCGACGGCCGGGCGCTGGCCTTCAAGGTCGACGACGGCGCCACCCGGGTGCTCGGCCCGGTGCTGGCGCGGACTCTGGAACGGATGGGCGTGGAGAGCCCGGTGCTGGCCAGGCTGGCGGACGCGCCGCTGCTCGGCGGCGCCGCCAAGGTCGGCGAGATCCGCGCGACGGTCTGAAGCCGTCCGGACGGGACGACGGTTGTCCGGGCCGGACGACGGTCGTCCTGACGGGGCGGTCCTAAATTCGCGCGACAGTCCGAAGGATGGGTGCTTACCGTGGCCACCATGGCAGTTGACGTCCGTACGGTCTCCGATTCCGAGTTCCCCGACTGGCTGCGCGCCTGTCGCACCGGCTTCCTCCAGTCACCTGTGGTCTCCGACGAGGAGGTCCGCAGCCGCCGCCCGCACACCGATCTGGCGCGCACTCAGGGGGCGTTCGACGGCGGGCGCTGTGTCGCGACCTTCCGGTCCTTCGCGCACGAGATCACCGTCGTCGGCGGAGCCTCGCTCACGTCGGACGCGGTCTCCAGCGTCACGGTCACGCCGACGCACCGCAGGCGCGGTCTGCTCAGCCGGATGATGGCGGTCGACCTGGCGGCGGCCAAGGAGCGCGGGGATGCGCTGGCCACGCTGATCGCCGCCGAGTACCCGATCTACGGCCGGTTCGGCTTCGGCCCGGCCGCCTGCGCCACCGACTGGACGGTCGACGTGCCGCGCGCGGGGCTCGACCGGCGCTGGGCCCGCCCGGAGTGCGGCGGCCGGATCGATCTGGCCGACGGCGCGGACGTACGGAAGCTCGGCCCCGAACTGCACGCCCGCTTCCGGCAGTCGCAGCCCGGCGCGATCAGCAGGGACGAGCGCTGGTGGGCCGTGCGCACGGGCCTGGAACCGGCGGGGCCCGGCCACCCGTGGACCGAGCCCTTCTACGCGGTCTACCGCTCGCCCCGGGGTGAGATCGAGGGCCTGCTCGTGTACACCGCAGACGACCACTGGGGCGCCGCCAAGCAGCCGCTCAACACCGCGACCGTGCAGGACCTGATCGCCGTGTCCACGGCCGCCGAACGCGCCCTGTGGCACTTCCTCTGCTCGGTGGACTGGATCACCACGGTGAAGGCCGAGCACCGGAGCCCGGACGATCTGCTGCCGTCGCTGCTGCCCGACCCGCGCGCGGCCAGGATCACCCAGCAGGCGGACTATCTGTGGATCCGGCTGCTCGATGTCGTACGGGCGCTGGAGGCCCGGACGTACGAGGCGACCGGCACGGTGGTCCTGGAGGTACGGGACCACGACGGGCTCGCGGCGGGCCGCTACCGGCTGGACGCGGCGCCCGGAGGCGCGGCCTGTGCGCCGACCTCCGACCCGGCCGATGTCACCCTGGAGGTGGGGGAGTTGGGGGCGCTGTATCTGGGCGACACCTCGGCCGTCCGGCTGGCCGCGCTGGGCCGGATCTCGGAGGAGAGGCCGGGTGCGGTCGCCGTCACGGAGGCACTGTTCCGTACGGCGGTCAGGCCCTGGTGCTCCGACGGCTTCTGAGCAGGGTCACGGCCGGCCGAGGTCGTCGGCCGAGCCGGGGCCGTCAGCCGAGCAGGGCTTTCACCTGGACGAAGAGCATGAAGGCGCCCAGACAGCTGCACGGCACACTGCCCGCCTTCACGCCGATGGTGAGCATGCCGAATCCGATGAGACCTGCGATTCCAAACGCGGACTGAACGGTCTGCTCGATGATGAATCCGAGTCCTGCGACCAGGAGAGCTGCGGTAGGCATGGGGTTCCCTCCTTCGGGATGGCGGGGAGCACCCGTTGCCTGCACACCGTTGTATCGGCTCGTATGCCCCGTGGAGAGTTCTTGCAGTCAAGTACCAGACAAGTTGGCCTGGTTGGCCTGACAGTGGTATGCCCGCTGGTTGGATGTCCGTAAACTTGTCTGGTCACTGGCCTGGTTGGTTGGCCGGGAAAGTGCCCCTGCCTGTTCGGTCCTGTCAATTACGCTGAGGTGCCCGGTAGTTGTACGGTGGTCCGGTGGCCCCACGTGACGCAGGCAGCACAGACGGCAGGAAGTTCCAGGTCATCGCGGACGACCTGCGGACCGGGATCGCCGACGGAGTGCACCGGGTGGGCAGCCAACTGCCCTCCCAGCGTGAACTCCAGGCCGCCTACGGCGTATCGCGCGAGACCGTCGGCCGGGCGCTCGAAGTGCTCAGGGCCGAGGGGCTGATCACGTCCAGCCGGGGCCGCCCTGCGACCGTGACGGGTGGCCCCGCCGACCCGGCCGTCGCGCACTCCGTACCGTCGGCGCAGCCCGCGCAGGTCACCCTCCAGCCCAGGCTGCGGGCCGCCTTCGATGCCGAGTCGATCACCATGGACGTCCTCTCGCTGACCTCCGAGACGATGGCCCAGCACCTCGGTGCGCAGGTCGCCCGGATCAGCGACGGCGAGATCCGCCCGCAGAGCATCGCGCTGCGGCTGATGCTCCCCGACATCACCGGGATACGGCTCGCCTTCCCGCGGGGGGTCGACGACCCCGACGACGACCGGCCGCGCAAACGCCACCGGGACATGGTGATCAACCACGCCAGGTCGCTGCGCCACTCCCTGCTGCGGCTGCGCCACCAGGGGCTGGTGCCCGAGGTGTCGGTACAGATCCGGACCGTGCCCTTCACCCCGCCGCTGAAGTTGTACCTGCTGAACAAGGACCAGCTGCTGGAGGGCTACTACACCCTGGAGCAGTGGACACCTGAGCCCATCGACGGCGTGGAGGTCACCATCCTCGACTCGCTCGGTGTGGGCGCGACGCTCTTCCCGTACACGAAGCCCGGACAGGCACTGAAGGTGGAAGCGGCGCAGAAATTCTTCGACTCCTACTGGGACCAGCTGGCCCAAGATGCGGATTTCGGCGACTGACGTGCTGCCTTCCTCCGACGCCCCCTCTTCTGGCGCCTCTTCTTCTGGTGCCCTCCCCTCCGGTGGCCCTTCTTCTGGCGCCCCCTCTCCCGGTGCCCCCTCCTCCGGCGGCCCTTCTCCTGTCTCCCCTATGCCCTCCTCCCCCGCCCGCTTGCCTCTCGTCCGGCCGCCCGCTGCCACTGCCGTCCCCGGGCTGCGCGTGCTGCTCTCCCGTGCCTCGCTGGTCCTCTGGGACTTCGACGGCCCGGTCTGCGGGCTCTTCGCCGGGCTGCGCGCCCCCGCGATCGCCGCCGAACTGCGCGCCATGGCCGCCGCGGGGCTGCCGCACTGGTCGAAGCCGGACGACCCGCACGACCCCCTGGCGGTGCTCAGGCGCGCCCACAACGCTTTCCCCAGTGATCCGGACGGGCTGGTCGCCGCCCTGCGCAAGCGGCTGGAGGAGCTGGAGACGGAGGCGGCCGCCACGGCGGAGCCCACCCCCGGTGCGTTCGACCTGATGGAAGAGCTGCTCTCGGCCGGGAAGCAGCTGGTCATCGCGACCAACAACAGCGAGGCCGCCGCCCGCGCCTATCTGGAACTGCACGGAATCGAGAAGTACTTCGGCGCGGTCGTCGGACGGCACGACGACCCCCGGCTGATGAAACCGCACCCGTACTGCCTGGAGCGGCTGCTGGCCGAGACCGGTACGGCCGCCGCCGACGGGCTGATGATCGGGGACTCGCCGGCCGACGCGCTCGCGGCCGCCGCGCTCGGCGTCCCGTTCGTGGGCTACGGCACCGGTCCGGCCAAGCTGCTGCGGCTCGCTGAGGCGGGCGCCGAGTACTTCGTGGAGGATCTGGCGGCCCTGACGGAGGCGGTCGGCGGGTAGGCCGCGGGGACGGCAGGCCCGGTCGGCCGGGGCGCGGGCGGGCGGCTCACGGGCGCGGCCCGGCGGCTCACGGGCGCAGCCGTTCGTTTCAACTCCCTTTCACCTCGGCGGGTTTGAGGCCATCGGTACTCTTGGTATGAAGGTGGGCAGCGGCCAGGGACGGTCCGCCGGCGAGCTTCCGGTCACGAGAGCGCAGGAGCCGCATGCCTGATGTAGCCCGCAGCGCCTCCGGCCGTACGGCCGACAGCTGGGACCTGCTGTACCGAGCCGCCGGTGAAGGAGAGCCTCTCAGCGGCTACTACCACCGGAACTACCGCGTACGGCTGCCGCCCGACCTCGCCGAAGCGGCCGCGCTCCCCGCCGGTACGCCGGTGAAGGTGCGCGCGCCCATTCCCGAAGCGGTCCAGTTCAATCTGCGGATCTGGCCGGAGGGCGAACTGCTGCGCGCCATCGCGGGCCGGGTGGACGGCAGCCCCCGGGTGCTCGCCGACCGGCCGGGCTTCAGCGTGCACTCCTTCGCGCAGGGCGTGCCGCTCTCCGGCCGCGGCGGCGTGGCGGGGCGCCGCCCCGGGCGTACGTACACGGGCCAACTGGAGTCGCTGTTCCGGCAGATGGCCGCCGTACCCTCCCACGTGCTGCCGCCACTGCCCGACGGCTGGCCCGCGGACGGGGACTGCGGAGGATTCCTGCGTACGCTCGTCGACTTCACCGAGTCCGAGGTCAAGGGCCGCGGCAGCCGGGCCCACCAAGAGCTCTTCGCCGCGCTCGGAGTGGACGACGGGGCGCTCGGGAGGCTGCGGGAGCGGGCGGCCGGGCTGGGCGAGCGGCCGTTCGCGCTGCTGCACACGGATGCCCACGCGGGGAACCTGATCGTCGGTCCTGGCGGTGAACTGGCGCTGATCGACTGGGAGTTGGCGCTCTTCGGCGATCCGGTCTACGAGATAGCCGCCCATCTGGGCCGGATGCGGTACGCCACGGGCAGCCATCGGAGGGCGGCGCTCCGGGCCTGGCGCTCCGCGGTCGCGGCGAGCCGGCCCGGCGCGCTGAGCGGCCACCGGGGCGCGCTGCGGATCTATCTGGACTTCGAGCGGCTGCTCTCCGTCCACATCGACGTGATCCGGCTGACGCTGGCGCTGCCGCACCGGGCGGGCCCGGCGGAGCGTGCGGCGACCGCGGAGCGGATCCGCGCCGTGCTCGCCGCCGCGCGGGGGCCGCTGGGGCTGCGCCGGGTGCCGGATACGGAACGGATCGCGGCGGCCTGCGCGGTGTGGCAGCGGAACGTACGGGATGTGCCCCCGATGTGGAACGCCCGTCCGGCGACGGGCGTCTTGACGTACGGGCAGAAGCGTCCGCAGGGAAAGCGGAACGTGGTGAAAGAGCCTCAGAAGTGGTTCGATGCAGTCAGGACTGCGAAGGGACCGGACATGGGCAGCCTGTCCGAGTGACTTCAGAGGCGGCTGATGTGACCGATGAGACCGACCCGACTGCGACGGCCGGCCCGACGCGAAGCGAACAGGCGGTATCCGTGATCCGTGAGAACCTCCGAGACCGGATCACCGCGACCCGCTCCGTACTGTTCGGCTTCGACGGACCGCTCTGCCGGCTGTTCGGCCCGAGCGCCGAGCGGGCCGCGTCCGACGGGATGCGGGCCTTCCTCGACGAGCGCGGGGTCACCGCACTCGCCCCGGACACGGATCTCGGCGGGCTCACCGATCCGCTCGCCATCCTGCGTACGGTCGGGGCCCTCCACCCGGACAGCGATCTCGTGGCGGACCTGGAGGAGTGGCTGACGCGCCAGGAGCAGCGTGCCGTCGCGGGGGCGTGGCCCGCGATGTACGCGGACGGCGTCGTGCGCACCTGGGCGGCGACCGGCGGGCGGCTGGCCGTCACCACGAACCACTCGTCCCGGACGGTGCGCGCGTACGTGAAGGGCCGCGGCCTCGACGCGTGCTTCGGGCCGCACATCCACGGCCGGGCGACGGCGGACCTCACGCTGCTCAAGCCGCACCCGCACACACTGGAGCAGGCGCTGGCGGGGCTGGGCGCGGACCGCGAGACGACGCTGGTGATCGGCGACTCGGTGCCGGACCTGCGGGCGGCCCAGGAGATCGGCCTGCCGTTCCTGGGCTACGCCACGAGCGACCCGGCCGTCGACGAACTCGCCTCGGCGGGCGCCGACCTGGTGCTCAACACCTGGGAGCCGGTCCTGGACATCCTGTGGGGCCGGTAGGCGGGGGCGGGCCGGTAGGTGGGTGCCGGTAGGCCCGTGGCTCCGGGGTGGCCGGCGGTTGCCGGGAACTGCCCGCGGAACTCATGGCGTCCTCCGGTGGGGAGTGAGTCCCGCCGCAGGGGTGTGATATTCGTTCGATCACTCGTGCGGGGGCCGGGTGCACCCCCTGAAGCAGGCATGGCGCATATTGAGGACCATGGTTGAGCAGGCAGATGAGGGGCGCGGGAAGGCCGCGTCCCCGCCCGCCCGCCGGTCTTCGTCGACGCTCGCGGGTGCCGGGGACGGTCACCTGTGGGCTGCGTGAGTGGGGACGACATGGAAATCGTGGTGGAGTTCGACCGGACCCCCCGGGCGGAGCACCAGTTGTGGCAGGAACTGTGCGCCGGGCTGCCCGCCGGTACCCCGGCGCCCGCGGGGAGCCGCCCGCACCCCGGGACGCTGGGCGTGGCGACCGCCCGCTCGGACGACGGCACGCTGCTCGGGTGGGCCCCCGTGTTCACCGGCCGTGAGCCGAAGGCGGCGACCGTCGAGTGGCTGCTGGTGACCCGGGAGCGCGAGCGCATCGTCCACGGTTCCGTGGCCGATCCCGACGGCACAGGGGACGAGGAGGCGGCCCTGGTCGCCCTCTTCCGCGCGGCGGCCGACGCGGCGCGCGTGGCCGGATTCCGGGCGCTGGACTGGCTGGACCGCGGTGACACCGGAGCGGAGCTGGACGCCCGTGCGGCGGCCGAGCTGGAGGCTTCCGTACACCGGGAGCTGGGCCGCAAGTGGGGCGTCTCGGCGCTGGCCCGCTGGCAGCGCCCCGAGGGAATGCCGGCCGTACGGACCCGCCGTGCCCCGGGGGGCACGGGGTGGCAGGGCCTGGAGCTGCTGACGGCCGACGGACGTACGGCGGCCCGGATCGCCGCCGTGGTCGCGGGCCCCGAGGTGTACGTCGAGAAGGTCGGCCACCACGGCGTGGAAGCGCCCGAACTGGGCTCCCTGGTGGCTGACTTCGTCGAGCAGGTCCGCGAGGACCACCCGTCCGTTGAGTCCTTCCAGGTGCGTGAGCAGGACGACGAGGTGCTGGGCGCGGCGCTCAAGTCGGCCAAGCTGCGGATCAGCCACCGCTGGTGGCAGTACCGCCTGACTCTCTGAGCCGCGGCCCGGTCCGGAGTCGGGGTTCCCCATGTCCTCCGGATCGGAGACTCCCGGACGTGACGGCTCAGAGACTCCCGGACGTGACGACGACCCCGTACAGGTCGCTGATCGTCGCGAGTGCGCTGTGGTGGATCTGGGCGGCGCCGAGGCCGATGCCTCCCTCGGCGCCCGCCGAGCGCAGGGGGCGTGTCGCGCAGGCGTCGGCGACCACGGTGGGCCGGTTTCCGCGCAGGAAGGCGCCCTCGGCGGTGAACGTCACACACATATGGGTCATGAACCCGGCGATGATGACGTCCTGGTGGCCGGCGGCATCGACGCGCTCGCCCAGATCGGTGCCGACGAAGGCGTTCGGCGCGGTCTTGACGACGACGGGCTCGCCCTCGACGGGCGCCACGGCCGGGTGGATCCGGCCGGTCTCGGCGCGGATGTCGTACGGGGTGCCCGCGCCGCCGTCATGGATGACGTGGATGACCCCGGCACCGGCCTCACGGGCCCTGGCCAGCAGCGCGGCGGCGGAGTCGAGTGCGGCCCGCCAGCCCTCCAGCTCCAGTACGCCGCCGACGTAGGTGTTCTGGTAGTCGACGAGGACCAGGGTCGCGTCGGCGAGCGACGCGGGCGTCTCGTCGAAGCCGTTGAGCTCGCGCAGGGTCGTCGTAGCCATGGGAGTACCGCCTCGGGATCCGTGCCGGATGTCACGCGCTCGGTGAGTGCGTCCAGCTCGATGAGCTGTGTCCAGAAAGCTACGGCCCGCCGGAGAGTGTCGGCAATGTCGTCTAACCTGCAGATCCAGACATGGCCGGCCTGGGCAGACACGGGGCCGGCCTGGCCAGGAACACAGGAACAACAACCGGGTGGGGCTCCATGCGTACGGTCGGACGACTCGTCGTCATCGTCCTGTTCGACGGCGTCGACCTGCTCGACATCACCGGACCACCGGAAGTGTTCTCGCTTGTGCGACGGGAGACGGGCGGATCGACGGGCGGGGAGCCGGGCGCGGAACCAGGTGCCGGGGAGGCAGGCGCTGCGGCCGGGTACGACGTCGTCCTCGCCGCCGGGACCATGGACCCCGTCACCACATCGGCCGGTGTGCGCGTCCTGCCCGACGCCACCTTCGACGAGGTGTCCACGAGGAGCATCGACACGCTTCTGGTGCCCGGTGCGGTCGAGATCGACAGCGACCGCCGTGTCCATGCTCTCGCCGACCCGGCCGTGGTCGCCCGGGTGCGGACGCTCGCCGCCGGGGCGCGGCGGGTCACCTCCGTCTGCGTCGGCGCGCATCTGCTGGCGGCCGCCGGTCTGCTCGACGGCAAGCGCGCCACCACCCACTGGTCGACCGCGCAGCAACTGGCCGCCGATCACCCCGGGGTCGAGGTCGACGCCGACCCGATCTTCATCCGCGAGGGCGACGTGTGGACGGGCGCGGGAATCAGCGCCTGCCTCGACCTGTCACTGGCCCTGGTCGCCGACGATTTCGGCGAGGCGCTCGCGCTCCGTGTCGCCCGCCAGCTGGTGATGTACCTGAAACGGCCGAGCGGGCAGAGCCAGTTCAGCGTCCCCCTCGAACCTCTCTCCACGACGCGGCGCGTGGAGGACCTCCGCCACCACATCATGCGGCACATCACCGAACGGCTCACCGTCGCGGACCTCGCCGCGTACGCCCATGTCGGGGAGCGGCAGCTCACCCGGATCTTCAAGGCCGAGCTGGGCATGACCCCGAGCGCCTATGTGGAATCGGCGCGCGTCGAAGTGGCCCGCCATCAGCTGGAATCCACCGATGCCACGCTCGAACGGATCGTGTCCGCCTGCGGGTTCGGCACGACGGACACGCTGGTACGGGCGTTCCGCCGCAGGCTCGGCACGACACCGACGGAGTACCGCCTCCGGTTCCGCGCCACGGCGGGCTGACCGCGCTGAGACAGCGGCCGCCGCACGGGGTCCAGGCGGGTGAGCGTTCAGTGCCCACTGTTTACGCAGGTCGGGGGCGTGAGCGGTAATCTGGGAGCCATGAAATCGCGTGATCTCGAAAACCTCACGCAGCTGCGCCGGGCACGGGATCTGATCGACCGGGAGTACGCGCGTCCGCTCGACGTGCCCGCGATGGCCCGGCACGCGCTCATGTCGCCCGGACACTTCTCGCGGCAGTTCCGCGCGGCCTACGGCGAGACGCCGTACAGCTATCTCATGACCCGCCGCGTCGAGCGGGCGATGGCGCTGCTGCGCGGCGGCACGAGTGTGACCGACGCGTGCATGGAGGTCGGCTGTACGTCGCTCGGCTCGTTCAGCTCGCGGTTCAGTGAACTCGTGGGGGAGTCGCCGACCGCGTACCGCGCCCGGGAACACAGTGCCGTGCGGGCGATGCCCGCGTGTGTGGCGAAGGTCCGTACCCGTCCGACCAGGAACACACCGGCGGCAAGCGGCGGAATTGCGGAAACGGGCCAGGACAGGACTTAGCTTGGGCCGCATGACCATCGCTCTGCAGTACTGCCACATCACCGTCAACGATCCGGACGAGGCCCTCGCCTTCTACCGTGACGCGCTCGGGCTCGAAGTCCGCAACGACGTGACGTCGGGCGCGTTCCGCTGGGTCACCCTGGGCAGCCCGGCCCAGCCCGGCCTCGAGATCGTGATCTCGGAACCGCACGCGGGCCGGTCCCAGGCCGACGGCGACACGTTGCAGGAACTGCTCACCAAGGGTGTCCTGCCGAACATCGTCTTCTGCTCCGACGATCTCGACGCGGCCTTCGAGAAGGTACGGGCATCCGGCGCCGAGGTGCTCCAGGAGCCCATCGAGCAGCCGTGGGGGCCGCGGGACTGCGCGTTCCGTGACCCCTCGGGCAACATGGTGCGCATCTCGCAGGCGCCGAAGGCGTAGCGCGGGCCGGCGCGGGCGTCGGCCCTCCCAGGGGCCGGACGGCACTGCGGCGGCGGTGCGTCAGCTCTGTGGTGCGGTGCCTTCGTCGCCCGCCTGCGCGGCGCCGTCGGCTGCGGCTGCCTTCTCGCGCATCTTGCGCACCAGCTCGGCCTTCTGGTCGGCTGCACCCCGGCGGTCGAGGTTGCGGTGCGGGCCGTTGTTCTGCCGTTCGGCGCGGGACAGCTTCTTGCGCTGGCCGCCGCCCATGCCCACGGGGTTGTTGATGTTCTTGCTGACGGTCATGGGTTCTCCCGGTGGTGATGTGAAGTGATCTACGGGTGCGTCGGTGGGGGAGGGGGCGGCGGCGACGTCGAAGGACGTCAGCAGAGGCCCGTCACGCTCTCACTCGTGAATCGGCGTCTGGAAGAACATGACCTGGAAGGACATGCCAAAGACGTTACCCGGTTCCGCAGGCCCCGCGAACCAGCCGTTTTCCGGTGATCCCGGCACCTCCACCACGGGGCGTGACGCCTCGCTCACTCCTTGACGGCGTCCGCGATCTGCTGGGCGGCCCGGGCGGGGGTGATGTGTGTGGTGTCGATGACCTCGGCAGCGTCGTGCAGCCAGGTGCGGGCCGCCTCGGCGTAGGGCTCGAGGTACTGGAGGCGGAACGGGGAGTCGGGGCCGACGACGGTGTCCCTTCTGATGCGCCCGCGGAGGGTGTCCTGGTCGGCGTGGAGGACGAAGTGCCGTACGGGGATGGCGTGCTGGGCGAGGCCCGTGATGATCTCGCGCCAGTACTGCTCGACCAGCACGGTCATGGGCATCACCAGAGTGCCGCCGGTGTAGTCGAGTACGTGGCGCGCGGTCTCGACCACGAGGGGCCGCCAGGGCGGCCAGTCCTGGAAGTTGCCCGTCCAGGGGAGCCCGGGCGTGATGTCCATGAGCGTCTCGCCGACCTTCTCGGCGTCGAACACCCGTGAGCCGGGCATCAGCTGCTGTACGAGCGCACTGGTCGTCGTCTTGCCTGCACCATGGGTGCCGTTGAGCCATACGATCACGGGAACCACGCTAACGCTGGACGGGGTGAATACCGGTCGGCATCCACGGACGGCGGGCGGGGGACGTACTGTCGCGGGCATGGCCGAACACGATGCATGCCGTACGACCCGGGAGGCTTACGACGCTGCGGCCTCCACCTACGCGGAGCTGTTCCGCGACGACACGCTGCGGGACAGCCCCCTGGACCGCGCGTTCCTGAATGTCTTCGCCGAGGCGGTCGGCGCGGTCGGCGCTGTCGGTGAGGTCGGCGTGCGGCGAGAGGGCCGGGTGGCTGATGTGGGGTGTGGTCCTGGTCATGTCACGGCGTATCTGGGTGAGTTGGGGCTGGCGGCGTTCGGTGTCGATGCCTCTCCGGTGATGATCGAGCTGGCCCGGCGGGCTTATCCGGACCTGCGGTTCGACGTGGGCTCGATGGCAGCCCTGAACATCGCTGACGGTGCGCTGGCCGGCGTACTGTCGCGGTGGTCCATCATCCACACCCCGCCCCAGGAACTCCCCGCCGTCGTGCGGGAGCTCCACCGTGTGCTGGCACCTGGCGGCCACCTCCTGATCGGCTTCTCGGCCGGAGACGATCCGGCCGAGCCGCCGCAGGTCTTCGATCACGCGGTCGCGCCGGCGTACCGCTGGTCGCCGGACCAGCTGGCCGCGATGCTGCGCGAGGCCGGGCTGGCCGAGGTGGCACGGATGGTTCGCGCACCTCAGCCGACCGACCGGCGGCAGTTCCAGGAGATCCATCTGCTCGCCCGCAAAGCCCAGGAGGGCGCTGCGCGTCCGGGCGCCTGACCGTGGCGGGTCAGATGTGGAGCTCGGGCGGGAAGCCGGTCCAGCGCAGCTCTTCGGGCAGGTGCCGCATGTCGTTGTAGAAGAGCACGGCGGACGGCTTGCCGGGTGTGTAGCGGAGGACCGTCAGAGCCGCGTTGCTGTGGTTGATGCCCAGCCAGCGCCACTGGGGTGCGTCGAGGGCGGCCCGGATGAGCCAGCCGATGAGGAAGTTGTGCGTGACGACCAGCTCATGGCGGGGACCGTCGCCGTCGGCCGGGCCGGTGAATTCCGCGACTGCCTGCCGGGCCAGCGCCGGACCGCCGTTGCGCTCCTCCTCCGAGAACTGCGCGAGGAAACCGAGCAGGGCATCGGCCGAATCCGGCGGCAGCTCCTCCTTCGTGGGCAGGTAGGGGATGTAGTCACCGGCCGGCTCCGACTGGCGCAGCGGGACGGCGTCGAGCTGCGCGCCGATCAACTGGGCCGTCTGCCGCGCCCGGGGGAGCGGCCCGTGGTGGATCACCGAGAGCGGGGCACTCCGGAGCCGCTCCCCGAGCAGAACGGCTTGACGCCGACCGCTGTCCGTCAGGGTGGTCTCGTCCGCCGAGGCTTCACCGTGCCGGGCGAGGTAGAGGTATCGGGTGGCTTTCTCTGTGTCTGTGTCTGTCATGTCCCCGGCTCTGTCGTGTCCAGCGAATCGGTGATCCGCGATGTGGGAGCTGTGATCCGTGATCCTGTAACTCGTATGTCAGGGACGGACGCCGATCCGCTCCTGCGTGGTTCCGTTGCGTCGCAAGTGCCCTGTGTGCGGACCGGACCCTTCATCCGCTCTCATCGGCTCTCATCGGTTGTCAACGCCGCAGCTCCATGACGTCGGCGACGACGCAGCTGACGTTGTCGGGACCGCCGTAGCCGTTGGCGAGGGCGACGAGTTCGCGTACGGCCTGTTCGGGATCCCTGACGTCGGTGAGCACCCGGCGAATTTCCGTGGCCTGTACGACGGTGGACAGGCCGTCGGAGCAGAGCAGGTACCGGTCTCCGTGCTGAGCGTCGTGCAGGCGCATATCCGCGGTGCCGTCGGCGGCTCCATGGCCCAGGGCGCGTATCAGCAGTGCCCGCTGGGGGTGGGAGACGGCTTCCTCCGGGGTGAGGCGGCCTTCGTCGACCATCGACTGCACCAGGGTGTGGTCGTGGGTGATCTGGAACAGTTCTCCGTCGCGCAGCAGGCAGACACGGGAGTCGCCGATGTGGACGAGAGCCAGCTGTGACCCCGTCCAGAGCATGGCGGTGAGCGTGGTCCCGTCCGATGCGGAGGCGGCCCGGGTGACGTCGTGCACGGCCTGTTTGGCCTGCTCGACCGCTTCCTCCAGGACGTTGAGGAGATCGCCTTCCGCGATGGTCCCGGTTTCGAGGTGCTTGAGCGCGTCGACGGCGGCCGCGCTGGCGGGAGCCCCTTGGGCGCCGCAGCCGTCGGCGACGGCGAGCAGACGGGGGCCCGCGTAGGCGGTGTCCTGATTGCTCTCGCGGACAAGGCCCGTGTCGGAAAGGGCGGCGTAGCGGATGCCCAGGGGCTTGGTGGTCGGAGACATGGCGGGGTCCTTCCGGGACAGATGGTCGATGAGGAAGGAAGCGAGGTCCCGCCGCGTGGCGGTGTCGGCCTCGACCTGGGCCCAGAACGACCGGATCTCCTGGGCCGCCGGGCCCGGCTCCAGCGTGGAGACGTACTGGATACGGGCCAGGGGCATCCCCAGCCGCCGGAGCCAGGCGACCAGGCGGGCCTGGTCGAGTTGTGCCGGTGCGTAGAAGCGGTAGCCGCTCACCGGGTCGACGCGGGCCGGGGGCAGCAGGCCGAGCTCGTCGTAAAGGCGCAGCGCCTTCGGCGACAGACGGGACGCCTTCGCGAAGGCCCCGATGGTCAGCAGCCCCATGCGCGTTCCCCCCGTTCCTCCTCATGCCGAGCGCGTCGCCCGGCCCCACCGATGCTGTGGCTTCCCCCAAGGTGAAGGTCAACTATCGGGGGACCGGCTGTTCTTCCGACCACGGGAGTGCCTGGTCGGCCGACGTGGCCATCGTCCTGGCCCTGCGTCAGCTGCGGCGCGTGAGTCCGTCGAGGATCAGCCCGATGGTGAAGTCGAAGCGTTCGTGGTCGGCTCCCGCGGTGAGTTCGGCGGCGTAGCGCTTGGTCTGCGGGAACGCGTCGGGCAGCTCGGCGTACCGCTGCAGCATGTCGTCGCGGCCGACAAGCCACTCGCGGTCGCTGCGGCCGAGCAGGGAGATCTCCAGGGTGTAGGAGCTGATGTAGAGCGACAGGGCGTCAATGCCCCAGGCGGCGGCCTGCGGAGCCACGCCGCCGGTGAGCAGCAGGGCGAGCATGCATTCGGCGAGGCGCAGTGTGTCGTTGTTCGTGGGCGCGGCCGCGAGCGCGGCCCGGGAGATGCCCGGGTAGCGCAGGTACTGGTCGCGCAGCCGGCCACAGACGCCGGTGAGTTGCTCCCGCCAGGTGGCGGGATCCGGGTGGGGCAGGGTGAGTTCGGCGCTCAGGCGGCCGATGAGCAGCTCGTCCAGGTCGTCCTTGTTGACGACATGGGCGTACAGCGACGCGGATCCGGTGTCCAGAGCGGCTGCCACGCGGCGCATGGTCAGCGCCGGATAGCCCTCGCGCGCCACGATGTCGAGCGCCGCCTCGATGATCGCGTCAACCGTGATCGGCTGCGCGCGCCGGCCCCGCCTCGGGCCCGTTTCGGAGACGGGCTGGTGGTGCCGCGCGGCGCGCCGCTGCTGGGGGGTCGATGCCATGCCCCGACCGTACCGCCCGGACGGACGACGTTCCACTGGAACGAGCATCGTTCGCGTAAGCACGAGCAGTGCTCTACTGTCGAATGGCGTTCGCGTGCCGTGCCGTGCCATGCCGTGGTGTGGCATCGAAGCATCGCGAATCTGCCGCAAATCACCCCCCAGTAATTGAAAGGTGTGCGTTATGGCCACCAGGACCGCCCTGATCACCGGAGCGAGCCGCCCGGCCGGACTCGGCTTCGCCGTCGCCCGGGACCTGGCCCAGCGCGGCTACCAGGTGTTCCTCACCGCCCGTGACCAGACAGCTGCCGAGCCGCTGGCCGCCCAGCTGCGCCAGGAAGGGCACGCGGCCACTGCTCTGCGCCTGGACCTGTCCGACCCCGCAGGCGTGGATGAACTGGCCGGCCGGCTCGCTGAGACCTCCGGTCACCTGGACGTCCTGGTCAACAACGCCGGCGCGATGCCCGACTTCCGAGTTCTCGACGCGCTGGACGCCGACATGGACACCCTGCGCATGGCGATGGAGGTCTCCGTGATCGGCCCCTGGGCGCTGACCCAGGCGCTGCTGCCGCTGCTCAAGGCCGCGCCCGCCGCCCGGATCGTGAATGTCTCCAGCCTGTCGGCCCAGCAGATCGCCACCGGGCTCGACCTCGGGGCGCCCCTGCGCTCCCCGGCGTACTCGATGGCCAAGTACATGCTCAACGCCCTGACCACGGTCCTCGCCCGGGCCCTGGCCGACACCCCGATCCTCGTGAACGCCGTCGATCCCGGCAACACCGCCACCCACCCCGAGCGCGGCGACGACGCAAACGACCGCCCGGCCGCCGAGAGCGCCCGCGACATCGTCAAGGCCGCCATGCTCGGCGCCGACGGACCCACCGGACAGCTCTTCCGGAACGGGCAGTCGACTGCCTGACCCCGTGTGCCTTCCAGCGCCGGCTGTCACCAGTGACGGTCTCTGACCTGGAACGTCCTCTTGGGATTCCAGCTCTTTCTGTCACTGGATTCACGCGGTAGCTGTCACTTCCGAGTGCTTCTGGGGCGAGTTGTCACCAGGTTCGGAGACTGACCCACTGCCTCGAACCCGATCTCCTCGGCGGCCGTGCGCACCGCTTCGACGAGGGCAGTGGCGGCGGAGCGGGTGATCGACCGTGCGGGCAGGGATTTCGCCTGGCCGGGTCCGGTAGCGCCGAATCTCGTAGAACACAGCGAACTCCCTTGTGCCAGGCAGCGGCTGAGCAGGAGTCAGGAGGAGACGTTCAGGACGAGCTTGCCGCGGGTGCGGTCGTTCTCGCCGCGGGTGTGGGCCTGGGCGGCCTGCTCCAGCGGGAAGACCTCCTCGACCTCCACGCTCACCTCGCCGGCGTCGATGAGTTCGGCGATGCGGGTCAGGGCCGGGCTGTCGGGCTCGACCAGGAAGGCGCTGGTGCGCAGCCCCCGGGACCGGGCCGCATCGTGGAGTTCGGGTGAGACGCCGGCGGGGATCGCGACGACCAGTCCGCCGGGGCGCAGCACGTCGAGCGATCGGGTGCTGGTGTTGTCGTGCGCGTCGCCGACGAGGTCGATGACCACATCGATGTCCTTGGCGGCGTCCTCGAAGCGGACCGAGGTGTAGTCGATCAGTTCGTCGGCGCCGAGGGTGGTGAGCCACTGGTGACGGGGGCTGCTGGCGGTGCCGGTGACGTGGGCGCCCAAGTGCTTGGCGAACTGGACGGCGAAGTGTCCGACGCCTCCGGCGGCGGCGTGGACCAGCACGCGCCGGCCCGGTCGGACGTCGGCGGTGTCGACCAGGGCCTGCCAAGCGGTGAGGGCCGCCAGGGGTACGGCGGCGGCCTGCTCGTGGCTGATGCTCGGCGGCTTGCGGGCGAACTGGCGGGCCGGAGCGGTGACGTATTCGGCATATCCGCCCGCCGCGCGGGGGAACCACGGCATCCCGTAGACCTCGTCGCCGGGCTTGAGGGTGGTCACACCGAAGCCGACCTCCTCCACGACGCCGGAGACGTCCCACCCCAGGGTGAACGGGGGCTCGCCGAGCACCTGGGCCATGCCGCCGCCGCTCCGGGTCTTCCAGTCGACCGGGTTGATCCCGGCGGCGAGCACCCGAACCAGAACCTCGGTCGGCAGCGGCACGGGCCGGGGCACCTCCGCCACCTGCAGGACATCGGGGCCACCGAACGTGTGCTGCACCACCGCGCGCATCGACACCATGGGCCATCTCCCTCGAAACGCATATGCCGAAAAGCCGCTTACCGGCCCTCCGTCTCATGGGCTTGAACGTATCCATGGGGAGGTAGTTACCATCAAGGGAACCTACTTCCCTATGGGAAGCATGCAGCTGAGGAGCGCTTTCGTGACCACCGACTGCCTGACCGGCCAGCACGCCCATCACGACGTCTACTCGGCCCAGTGCCCCTGCCGCGCCATGCTGGACCTCCTGGCGAACAAGTGGTCAGCACTGGCCATCGGGGCCCTGGACGACGGCCCCCAGCGCTTCGGCGCGCTGCAACGACTCCTGCAGGGCGTCAGCCCCAAGGTGCTCACCCAGACCCTGCGACGCCTGGAGAGTGCCGGGCTCGTCGACCGCACCATCTACCCCGCGGTCCCCCTGCACGTGGAGTACGCCCTGACTGCCCTCGGCCGTAGTGCAGCGGTACCGCTGCACCTCCTGCGGACCTGGGTCGAGGAAAACATCGACATGGCCGGACAGGACACCCGGTGATCTCGGCGCGCTCCTGGAGCGTCGCGCGCCGGAATGCCCGCTGAAGTCGCGTTGACCCGTACCGCCCCTGTCCCACCACAGCAGGATGACCTCATCGGCGAGACCGGCCTCAAGGGCGTCCACGCTCAGCAACTGAAAGTCGTACCCCGCCCCGCGGGTCAGATGTAACACTTTTGCAAGCGCCTGCTTGCAAAAGTTAGCGACTTGGGTGCAGAGTCGTCGTATGGCATCACTCAACGTCGGCAATCTCGGTGAGTACCTGCGCGAGCAGCGGCGCTCCGCGCAGCTCTCGCTGCGCCAGCTTGCCGATGCGGCCGGGGTGTCCAATCCGTATCTGAGTCAGATCGAGCGCGGCCTGCGCAAGCCCAGCGCGGACATCCTCCAGCAGCTGGCCAAGGCGTTGCGGATCTCCGCGGAGACCCTGTACGTCCAGGCCGGGATCCTCGATGAGCGGGAGCGGGACGAGCTGGAGACGCGCGCCGTCATTCTGGCCGACCCCTCCATATCCGAGCGCCAGAAGCAGGTGCTGCTCCAGATCTACGAGTCCTTCCGCAAGGAGAACGGGCTCGATCCGGACGCGCCCCGCACGGCGGACACCGGCCAGGCGGGCGGCAGTGATGCCGCGCGGCCGCCCCAGCGCGCAGCGCACGGCGAACAACACGTGCACGAAGACGTGCATGAAGACGTGCGCGAAGACGTGCATCAAGAAGTACAGAACGACGTACGCGGCGTACGAGACGTACGCGACGACCACGAACAGAACTGATCCGGGAGGACCACAGTCATGGCCATCACCGATGACCTGCGCAAGACCCTCACCGACCCGACCCCCCTCTACTTCGCGGCCGGCACGGCCGATCTCGCCGTGCAGCAGGCCAAGAAGGTGCCCGCGCTGCTGGAGAAGTTCCAGGCCGAGGCGCCCGCCCGTATCGACGCGGTGCGCAACACCGACCCCAAGGACGTCCAGGACCGTGTGACCACGCAGGCCAAGGAGGCCCAGGCCACCGTGACCGCGAAGGTCAACGAGGTGATCGGGGCGTTCGACACCGACCTGAAGAAGCTCGGTGAGACCGCGCAGGATCTGGCGCTGCGCAGTGTGGGTGTGGCCGCGGAGTACGCGGTCCGGGCCCGTGAGACGTACGAGAAGGTCGCCGAGCGCGGCGAGCAGTCCGTACGGCAGTGGCGGGGCGAGGCCGCCGACGACATCGTCGTGTTCGGCACGGTCGTCGAGCCGGACACCCAGGCCAAGCCGAAGTCCGGCGCGAAGCCGGCCGGCAAGACCACCACGCGGACCGCGGCCGGCAGCCGGACCGCGCCCAAGTCCAGGACCGAGGCCAGGACCGGGACCGCCCCGAAGCCGGGTGCGGAGGCCAAGGCCGCGCCCAAGCCGGGCGCCAGGTCCGAGTCGCGGATCGCTCAGCCCCGCGCCGCTGCCAAGCCCGCGTCCACCTCCACGTCCACGTCCTCGCCCACCTCTGCCGCGGCCTCGAAGTCCGAGGTGAAGGCCGAGGCCAAGCCCGCGGCGGCCAGGAAGAGCCCCACCCCGCGCAGCACGGCGGCGAAGAAGAACACGCCGCCGGCCGGGAAGTAGGGCTTCCGGGGAAGTCCGCGAAGCGGGGAAGCCCTCCGCATGGGACGGACTCGGATGGATCGGGCCGGGCCGGGCACCTCCTGGGTGCCCGGCCCGTTCTCCCGGTAGCTTGGCCGTGTTGATGGCCGGTCGAACAGGCGGTGTTGTGCAGTGTTGATGCAGGGTTTCGCAGGGTTGATGTCGCTGTTGAGTCTGGCGCTGATCCTCTTCAGCGGCTTCGCGGTGGTGGACGCGGCGATCCGCCGGGAGGACGCGTACCGGGCGGCGAGCAAGCAGACGAAGCCGTTCTGGCTGATCATCCTGTCCATCGCGTTCGTCGTGAACTGGCTGTTCTCGATCTTGTCGTTCCTGCCCGTCATCGGGCTGATCGCGACGATCGTCTACATGGTGGATGTGCGTCCCGCGGTCCGGCAGATCTCGGGCGGTGGCGGCCGCGGCCGCAGAGGCGGCGGCTCCAGCAGCGACGGACCGTACGGCCCGTACAACGGCGGGCGGTAGCCCCCTCCGCCCCGATCCCGACCGCCGATCCCGACCGCCGATCCCGACCGCCGCTCCCGACTGTGGATCCGGACTGGGGATCCCGCCCCCCACCGGCACGTAACGCCCCGGACGCCATGGCATCCGGGGCGTTTCCCGTCCCCGTCCCCGCACCCGCTGGTCGCACCCGCTGGTCGCGGCCGGCCGGTGCCTACAGGTGCGTACCCCGTCGGCGCTCCAGCAGCAGTACCGCCACGTCGTCGGTCAGTTCGCCGCCGTTGAGGTCGCGGACCTCCGCCACCGCGGCCTCCAGCAGGCTCTCGCCGCGCAGCCCCGCCGTCAGCTGGCGGTCGATCATCCCGACCATGCCCTCCTGGCCGAGCCGCTGCGTCCCCTGGCCGACCCGGCCCTCGATCAGGCCGTCCGTGTACATCAACAGGTTCCAGGCGGAGCCGAGTTCGACCTGGCGCCGGGGCCAGCGGGCCTGCGGGAGCAGCCCGAGTGCCGGGCCGCCGTCGTCCTGGGGGAGGAGCTGCGCGGTCCCGCCGTCGCGGGAGATCAGCGGGGCGGGGTGCCCGGCCAGGCAGAGCCCGGCGCGGCGGCCGTCCGGGGCGATGTCGACCGTACAGAGCGTCGCGAACAGCTCCTCGCTCTCCCGCTCGTGCTCCAGCACCCGCTGCAGCGTCGAGAGCAGCTGGTCCCCGCACAGTCCGGCGAACGTCAACGCCCGCCAGGCGATGCGCAGTTCCACCCCCAGCGCGGCTTCGTCGGGGCCGTGCCCGCAGACGTCGCCGATCATCGCGTGCACCGTGCCGTCGGGGGTCCGCACCACGTCGTAGAAGTCGCCACCGAGCAGCGCGCGTGAGCGGCCCGGCCGGTAGCGCGCGGCGAAGCGCAGGTCCGAGCCCCCGAGGAGCGGCGTCGGGAGCAGGCCGCGCTCCAGGCGGGCGTTCTCCTGGGCGCGCAGCCGGGACTCGGCCAGCTTGTAGTGCGCGGTGTCGGCGCGCTTGCGCTCCACGGCGTACCGGACCGCGCGGTTCAGCAGCCTGCCGTCCAGCTCCTCGCGGAGCAGGTAGTCCTGCGCCCCGACCCGGACCGCGTCCGCCGCGCTCTCCACATGGCCCGAGGAGGCCAGGGCCAGTACGGCATGGCCGGGCGCGAGCTTCAGGACATGGCGGAGTACGGACAGCTCGTCGTCCGCGTCCGCTCCCGGCAGTGCCAGGTCGAGCAGGATGCAGTGCACGTCGTCCGTGAGCAGCCGCTCGGCCTCGGTGAGGTTCCGCGCGGTACGGACGCGTACCCGCGTCCCGGAGGCGTCGAGCAGCTCCGGGACCGTGAAAGTGCCCGCTGGATCGTTCTCGATCACCAGCAGCGTCAGGTCGGTGCTGCCGGTGGAGTCCGGTCCCCTGGTCTGGTGGGGCAGAACGGTCTGACCGTTCTCCATCGCTTCGGTTTCCTTCCCTCCCCCCGAGGGCGCGGTGGAGCGCCAGTCGACGCACCACCAGACGGGGACCTTAGCGGTTGGCGGGGCTCCAGCGGAATGGCGCCGGAGAAACCACCGGGGTCATATGCCCACTCCAGGCCCGCATCCGGCGGTTTGGCGGTGTGCCGGCCCATGACGAACGTCACTCGGCCGCCGGGCCTGCCCGGGGTGACGCACGCCACGGAAGGGGGATGGGGGTGACCTGAGGAACGGCCGGGAGAAGGGCTGGGGGAGCCGGTCGGATGAAGAGCCGGAGGAACGGCAGGGAGAGCAGCCGAAGGAGCGGCCGGGAAGCGGGCCGACGGAGCGGGCCGACAGGAGCGGCCCACACGGGGCCGGCCGGCTACTTGTCCGGCCGGACCACGCCCAGGATCGGCATCGAGCCCGCGCCGCCGATCGTGACGTTCCTGCCGGGCCGCGGGGCGTTCACCATCGCTCCGTCGCCTATGTACATCCCGACGTGGGTCGCGTCCGAGAAGTAGATGATGAGGTCCCCGGGGCGCATGTCCTTCACCGGGATGTGCGGCAGCTGCTTCCACTGCTCCTGCGACGTGCGCGGGATCGGGTCACCGGCCGCGGCCCACGCCTGGGAGGTCAGCCCGGAGCAGTCGTACGACTTCGGTCCCGTGGCGCCCCACACGTACGGCTTGCCGATCTGGTCCGTGGCGAACTTGACGGCCTTCTTGCCCTCCGCGCTCGCCTTGTTGTTGATCTCCTTGAGGATTCCCGAGCTGAGCCAGGCCGTCTGCGCCTTGAACTCCTGCTGCTCCTCAAGCTTCTTGAGCCGCGCCTGTTCCTTCTTGGCCAGGCCCGATTCGAGCTTCTTGGCCGCCTTGATCTTCTGCTCGATGTCCTTCTTCTTCTTGGCCTGCTCCTTGCGGTTGGACTCCAGCTTCTGCCACTGGTCGCTCGCGTCCTGGGTGTACGCCGTCAAGTCCTTCTGCGTCCGGTCCATTTCGGCCAGCAGGTTCTTCTGCGCCTGCTGCCCCGCGCGCAGCTGGTCGGCGCCGTCCAGGAAGCTGTCCGGATCGCCGCTCAGCATCAGCTGCGCCGCCGGCGGCAGACCGCTGTCCCGGTACTGGGCACGGGCCTCGGCGCCGGCCTGCTTCTTCAGCGCGGTGATCCTCGACTGGCCCTGGACGATGCGCTGGGCCAGCTTCACGATCTCGGACGACTGCTTCTCGGCCTGTTCCTTGGCCAGGTTGTACGCGTCGGTGGCGGACCCGGCCTGGCGGTAGAGGCCGTCGATCTTCTTACGGACGGCTTCGAGCCGCTCGGTACTGGAGCCGGAGCCGGAGTCAGAGCCCGAGCCGGCGGACGCGGATCCCGATGGCCCGGGATCGGCGTACGCGGCAGTCGGCGCGGTCAGCACGGTCAGTGCGCAGACCAGCGGGACTGCGGCGGCAACACAGCGGCGTCGGTTCACGAGCTCCCCCTCCAGAGCTGAAACAGACCTGATTTACCGTCAGTAACTTAGGTGGCGCTGGCGCGATAGTGCCATGCCCCGCACGAATGCGACAGAGGTGTACAACAACTCCCCGGCCCCACCCGCTCCCCGCGTCACTCCCTGCCTGGTCCGACGAACGGAGTCAGGCCCGAGTTCCCGGCAGAGGCGCCAGCGCTGCCCAGTTCACGGTGATTTCACCCTGCCGCCATCTACGGACGTCGTCGGCCAGCGGCCAGTCGGCGGAGAGGGAACGCGCCGCCGCGATCCAGCGCTGCCGGGCGCCGAGCGAGGCGTACGGGGCGGCCGCCGCCCAGGCGCGGTCGAAGTCGCGCAGAAAGGCGTGCACCGGCTCGCCCGGCACGTTCCGGTGGATCAGCGCCTTCGGCAGCCGCTCCGCCAGGTCGGACGGCTGGTGCAGCGAGCCGAGCCGGGTAGCGAACGTCACCGTGCGCGGCCCGCCGGGCCCGAGCGCGACCCACACATGCCGCCGCCCGATCTCGTCGCAGGTCCCCTCCACCAGCAGCCCGTCCGGGGCGAGCCGCGCGCACAGCCGTTCCCAGACGGCGGCCACCTGCTCCTCGTCGTACTGCCGCAGCACATTGGCCGCCCGGATCAGCGAGGGGCGGCGGCCGCCCAGCGGCACCTCGAAACCGCCGTGCCGGAAGGTGAGCCCCGGCCGCTCGTACGGCTTCGCGGCCGCGACCCGGGCCGGTTCGATCTCGATGCCGACGACCTCGGCTGCGGGCGCGGCCGTCCGCAGTCGCTGGAGGAGTTCCACGGCGGTCCAGGGCGCCGCCCCGTACCCGAGGTCCACCGCGACGGGGTCGGCCGAGCGCCGCAGGGCGGGCCCGTGGACGGCGGCGATCCAGCGGTCCATACGACGCAGCCGGTTGGGGTTGGTGGTCCCACGGGTCACCGCGCCCACCGGACGGGCGGCTGCGGAGCGGCGGGGTGGTGACGACTGGGCCATGTGCTGAGCGTAGGTGAGCAGCGTCAAGGTAATTATTCGGTAAAGCGGAAATGCGACGGCGCGTCCCGCTGTTCCAGACGTCTGACGGGGTGCGCCTGCCCTGGAGTCGAGCGTGCCCGCGCGAGGAGAGGACCGCCCACGTGAGCCAGTACGTGTCCCGGCTCGGCGGCCGGATCACGGGACCCGCGCGGCCGCCCCGGCTGAAGTTCGCCGGGCTCCGCAAGCCGCGCAGGGTCGCCATGCTCAGCGTGCACACCTCCCCCCTGCACCAGCCGGGCACCGGCGACGCGGGCGGGATGAACGTCTACATCGTGGAGCTGGCGAAGCGGCTGGCCGCGATCAACATCGAGGTGGAGATCTTCACCCGCGCCACCACGGGCGGCCTCCCGCCGCTCGTCGATCTCGCGCCCGGCGTCCTCGTACGCCATGTGGACGCCGGCCCCTACGAGGGCCTGGCCAAGGAGGAGCTGCCCGCCCAGCTCTGCGCCTTCACCCACGGCGTGATGCAGGCATGGGCCGGCCACCGGCCGGGCTACTACGACCTGGTGCACTCCCACTACTGGCTCTCCGGCCACGTCGGCTGGCTCGCCGCCGAGCGCTGGGGCGCGCCGCTCGTCCACGCCATGCACACCATGGCGAAGGTCAAGAACGCCGCGCTGGCCGACGGCGACACCCCCGAGCCCGCGGCGCGCGTCATCGGCGAGACCCAGATCGTGCGGGCGTCCGACCGGCTCATCGCCAACACCGACGAGGAGGCCGACGAGCTGGTACGCCACTACGAGGCCGACTCGGGCAAGGTCGCCGTCGTCCACCCCGGGGTGAACCTCGACCGCTTCCGCCCCGCGGACGGCCGGGCGGCGGCCCGGGCCCGCCTCGGGCTGCCGCAGGACGCCTTCGTACCGCTCTTCGCCGGCCGGATCCAGCCGCTCAAGGCCCCCGACATCCTGCTGCGCGCGGCGGCGGTCCTGCTCGACCAGGACCCCTCGCTGCGCAAGCGCATGGTGGTGCCGGTGGTCGGCGGCCCGAGCGGCAGCGGCCTCGCCAAGCCGGAGGGCCTGCAGAAGCTGGCCGCCCGCCTCGGCATCGCTGATCTCGTGCGCTTCCACCCGCCGGTCGGCCAGGACCAGCTCGCCGACTGGTTCCGGGCCGCGTCCGTGCTGGTCATGCCCTCGTACAACGAGTCCTTCGGCCTGGTCGCCATCGAGGCCCAGGCGGCCGGAACGCCGGTGGTGGCCGCCGAGGTCGGCGGGCTGCCCGTCGCCGTACGCGAAGGGTCGACCGGCTTCCTCATACCCGGCCACGACCCGGAGCGGTACGCGGTGGCGCTGCGCCGCTTCATCGACAACCCGGGGCTGGTGGACGAGATGGGCGGGGCCGCCGCACGCCGCGCGGGCCGGTTCGGCTGGGACACGGCGGCTTCGGCGACCGCGGACGTCTACACGGCGGCCGTGCACGAACACCGTCGTCGCGTACGCTCGCACCATGGCTGATCAGGCTGGCGGTGCCGCCGCGGGAGACGCCGCGGACGGACGAGAGGTCGCGGACGGACGAGACGTCCCGGACGTACGAGAGGTTCTGGAGCGGGCGTTCAGGGACGCCGAGCTGCAGTGGGAGAGCCCGGAGCCCGGCTCCTACGTGGTGCAGCTCCCCGGCACCCGGAAGCTCTCCACCACCTGCTCGCTGATCGTCGGAAAGCACTCGCTCTCGGTCAACGCGTTCGTGATCCGGCACCCCGACGAGAACGACGCGGCCGTGCACCGGTGGCTGCTGGAGCGAAACCTCCGTCTGTACGGGGTGAGTTACGCGATCGATTCGCTCGGCGACATCTACCTCGCCGGGAAGCTCCCGCTGTCCGTGGTCACACCGGACGAGATCGACCGGCTGCTGGGATCCGTGCTCGAAGCGGCCGACGGGCCCTTCAACACGCTGCTCGAACTCGGTTTCGCGAGCGCGATCAAGCGGGAGTACGCCTGGCGGGTGTCGCGCGGCGAGCCCACCCGGAACCTGGACGCGTTCACGCATCTGACCCGCGAGGTCGAGGACTGACGCACCCGCGTCCGCCCGCACGGTCTGTACCGGCTACCAGCGCGGTGCGACTCCCGTATGCACACCCCTTCCCTGCTTCCCGGCTGCCGTGGCATGCTCACGTCCCGACGCACTCATGAACGATGTTCATATACGTGAAGACCCGGGAAAGGGTGGCTCTCGTGGGGATCATCAGCAGACGTGCACTGCTCGGCAGCGCCACGGCCGTCGCGGCCGTCGTCGCGACGGGAGGGGCGGCCAAGGCCGCACCGCAGGGGCGGGCGGCCCCGTCCGCCGGCCCGCTCTGGCGGGAGTTCACCCGGACCCCGTACACCCACCCCCAGATCCCGTACATCGGCGGCGCGGGCCGGCGTACGGGCGAGCGCCGTTTCCCCCGGCTCCCCGTCGTGGCCGACGTCCGGGAGTACGGCGCGGTCCCCGACGGTTCCGCCGACTCGGCGGCCGCGATCAACCGCGCCATCGCCGACACCGGCAGGCGCGGCGGTGGCACGGTCCTCGTCCCGCCCGGCACCTTCCGTATCGACGACCTCATCCGTATCGGGCACAGCAACGTCGTGCTGCGCGGCGCGGGCAGCGGCCGCACCACGCTCCACGCGACGAAGAGCCTCACCGAGCTGATCGGTCCCTACGGCTCCCGGTACGGCGGCGACAAGTCCTCGTGGTCCTGGGCGGGCGGGCTCATCTGGCTCTGCCCCGAGGCGCGGTTCGCGAGCCTGACGGCCGCCATCACCTCCGCGGCCTGGCCCTTCGAGGGATGGACGGGCAACGGACGCGACGAGTGGCGCACCCTCACCACTGTCGCCCCGGCGCGACAGGGCGACCGCACGGTCACCGTCGCGGACACCGCGAAGCTCGGCCGCGGCGACCTCGTACTGCTCCGGCTCGCGGACGACGCGGGGCACACGCTCCTGGAGCACATGGCGGGCGGCGGCCCGGGCCCCGAGGCGTACGAGTGGGACGACAAGACCAAGCTGACCTCGTACGTCCCCTACGAGTGGCCGGTGCGCATCACGGCGGTGCACGGCCGCAGGCTCACCCTGGAGCGCCCCCTCCCGCTCGACATCCGCCCGGAGTGGGACCCCCGGCTCACCACCCATGTCGCACCGCTGACCGGGTCGGCCGTGGAGGGGCTCACGCTCGAAGCGGTCCTCACCCCGCAGTCGCCGCATCTGCTCGACAAGGGGTACAACGGCGTCGCGTTCCAGTGCGCGTACGACTGCTGGGCCGACGACGTCGTCGTACGCGACGTCGACAACGGCTTCGGTCTGGTCGCCGCCTCCGCCACCACCCTGCGCCGCACGCGCGTCGAGGGCCGGGGCTCGCACCACCCGTACTTCTGCCGGGAGGGGTCGCACGACAATCTCGTCGAGGACTTCACGATCGCCGAGCGCACGGTGCCCGCCCCGGCCGGCACCCAGCTGCACGGCATCAACGTCGAGGGGCTCTCCAGTCACAACGTCTGGTCGCGCGGGGTGATGGAGATGGGCACCTTCGACTCGCACCGGGGCCTGCCGTTCGCCAATGTGCGCACCGACATCACGGTCAACAACGACGGTCAGCATGGCGGGGACGCCTCGGCCGGTCCGCTCTTCGGCGCCCGGTTCACCCACTGGAACATCCGGGTCACCAACGGCCGCGAGGGCCTGATGAAGATCGACGGCCTCGCCCCGTACAGCGCGAGCGTCGGCATCAGCAAGGTCAGACCGTTCGGCCAGATCGACGTGCCGGACTTCACCGGCGATCTGCATACGCGCCTGGAGGCGTACGGTGCGCCGGAATCCGTACGCCCCGCCAATCTGCACGAGGCCCAGCGGGGGCTGCACCCGTAGCCGTCCTGCCAGGCCCGGCCCGGCCCGACCCGGGGCAGGGTAGGGCCGGGCGTTCCCCGCGTGCGGGATGCCCGGCCCCGGTGGACTATTTCGTCCATGAGCGACAAAGGGGATCACTCCTCCTCTTCCGCACCCGCCGCCGGCAGATTCGCGCCGAACCAGACGCTGACGCTGGCCGCCATGCTGTTCGCCGTCTCGATGACGTTCATCGACCAGACGATCGTGGCCGTCGCGGCGCCGGACATCATCCGTGAGCTGGGACTTTCCGCGTCCGGGATGCAGTGGGTGGTCAACGCCTATCTGCTGACCCTGGCCGCGTTCTTCGCGCTCGGCGGCCGGCTCTCGGACATCTTCGGGCACCGCCGGATCATGGTGACCGGCACGCTGGTCTTCGTGATCGCGTCGGCGCTGTGCGGCGCGGTGCCCAGGGGCGGAGGCGCCCAGACCTGGCTGATCGCCTTCAGGGCGGTGCAGGGCGTGGGGGCGGCGCTGATGTTCCCCGCGGCGCTCGCCGTGGTGGTCGCGGTCTTCCCCGTGGAGCGCCGGGGGCGCGCGCTGGCGCTCTTCTTCGGCCTGTCGGGCGCCCTGACATGTGTCGGACCGCTGCTCGGCGGCTGGCTCACCGACTGGACCTGGCGGGCGATCTTCTGGGTCAACGTGCCGGTCGCCGTCATCGCCCTGGTCCTGACGGCGAAGGCCCGTATCCCCCGCAACGCGACCCACGAGCCCCTCGACGTGCCGGGCGCTGTGCTTGTCGCGGTGGGGATGGGGCTGAGCGTCTTCGGACTCCAGCAGGCGTCCGCATGGGGCTGGGACAGTGCCGCCACCTGGCTCTGCATCGTGGGCGGTCTGCTGGTCCTGGTGGTGTTCGGCGCGCTGGAGCTGCGTACCGGGCATCCGCTCATCAGGCTCCGGGTGTTCCGGGACCGGGCCTTCACCGTCGATGTGGTCGTGCTGTTCCTGGCGATGCTCGCGTTCGTACCGGTCTTCTTCTTCGCCTCGGTGTACGCGCAGGTGTCGCTGAGCGCCTCACCGAACCAGGCGGCCCTCTACCTGCTCTATTTCTTCGTCGGCTTCGGCCTGGCCTCCCAGTGGGGCGGACGCATCCTGGACCGGCGCGGCGCCCGGCCTGCCCTGAAGCTGGGCTGCGCGCTGGGCGCCATCGGATTCGCCCTGTGGGCGCACCGGATGACGACACTGGCGATGCACGACCAGTGGCCCTACGCGGCGCTGGCCGGGGCAGGTATCGGATTCCTGCTCGCCCCGGCGTCCACGGACGCGGTCAACCGCGCGATCGACGCGTCGTACGGGGAGGTCACCGGCATCACGCAGACGGTGCGCAACTACGCGGCCAGTGTGGGCCTCGCGGTGTTCGGCACGGTCCTCACCCATGTCACCACCGACCGGGTCACCCGCACCCTGCGCGCCGACGGCCTGCCGGACAGCGCGGCGAAACGCACGGCGCACAGCATCGCCGAGGCCGTGACCGGCCATGCCGATACGAGCGGGCCGACGGGCAGCGGGCCGGTCGCGAGCGCGACGCGGCATGCGATGGGCGCGATCCGGCTGGACTTCGCCGAGGCGAACCGGGTGGTCTTCTACGGGATGGCAGGCGCGCTCGCCCTCGCCTTCATCTGCTCGTACTTCCATCCGGGCACCCGGGTGACGGCGGAACCGCAGCCCCCACAACAGCGGACGGGGGACGGCGCGCGGGTGTGACGGGACGGCGCCGAGGGGTGGACGGGGCGGGCGAGATCGGCGAGGTGGGCGAAGCGGATCGGTTGGCCGGGGCGGGGGAGACGGGCGAGGTGGATCGGTTGGCCGGGGCGGGGGAGACGGGCGAGGTGGATCGGTTGGCCGGGGCGGGGGAGACGCGCGAGGTGGATCGGTTGGCCGGGGCGGTAGGGGTGGCCGCTCCGTCGCCCGTCAGCCGCCGCATCAGCACCCCGTACCCGAGCGCGGCCACCGTGCCCAGCACCGCGCACGTCGCCCACAGCCACCGCGCCCCGAACCGGTCGATGATCACCCCGGACATCAGCGGGGCCACCAGCGCCGCCCCCGCCCAGGACATCATGTACATCCCCTGGTAGCGGCCCCGGCCGTGGACGGGGGAGAGGCGGACCACCAGCCCTGTCTGGGTGGGGGCGTTGACGATTTCGGCGAGGGTCCAGACGCAGACCGTCAGCGCGTAAAGACCGATCGAACCGGCGAACGCGGTGAGCCCGAACCCGTACCCGGCCACCACCGACGAGATGATCAGCAGCCGGCGCGGATCGCGGTGCTCGATGAACCGGGTCACCGGGATCTGGAGCACCATGATCAGTACGCCGTTGACCGCGACGGCCATCCCGTAGTCGGCGCTGCTGAAGCCGTCCCGGCCCATCGCCACCGGCAGCCCGACCGACGCCTGCTGGAAGAGGAGCGCGACCAGGAAGGAGAGCCCGACGACGCTCATGAACCGGCCGTCGCGCAGCACCGTACCCAGCCGGACCGCCGACTCGTCCGCCTGCTCCACGGCCGTACGCACCGGACGGGACTCCGGCAGCTTGAGGAAGACCAGCACCGCGCAGACCAGGGTCAGGGCCGCCTCGCCGATGAAGCCCGCGAGATAGCTGTACTGCGCGACGAGGCCCGCGCCTGCCGATGAGACCGCGAACCCCAGGTTGATCGCCCAGTAGTTGAGCGAGAAGGCGCGCACCCGGTCCTCGGGCCGCACGATGTCGGCCATCATCGCCTGCACGGCCGGGCGGGAGGCGTTCGACGCCATACCGACCAGGAAGGCGACGGCGGCGATGGCCACCGGATCCCGCATGAAGCCGAGCAGCGCCACCGAGACGGCCGTGCAGACCTGCGCGACGAGCAGCGTGGGCCGCCGGCCGAGCCGGTCGGTCATGACACCGGAGCCGAGCGAGGACACGACACCGCCGAGGCCGTGGAGGGAGGCGACAAGACCCGCGTACGAGGCGGAGTAGCCGCGGTCGAGCGTCAGATAGAGCGCCATGAAGGTGGCGACGAACGCACCGAGCCGGTTGATCAGGGTGCTGGTCCACAGCCACCAGAACTCCCGGGGCAGACCCGAGACACTCTCCCGTGCGGCCCGTCTGAGCCCGGTGAGAACGGCTGCGGACATGGTGCATTCCCCCATGGCTGAGTGGCCCGGCGGGTTCGGGCGCGTACGCAACCGCGCACGCCTCCGCGCACGCCTCCGCGCACGCCTCCGCGCACGCCTCTGCACACGTCTCCGCACACGCGAGCGGGCGGGCCTGCGAGTGAGCGCCGAACGGGCCGGATGTAAGTGGTGCTCCGACTGAGGAGACATTACGTGGGGGCTCTTCCGGGCTGCCACTCAATTGACCCAGGGCGTCAATCGGCGGCCCCCGGGCCGTCGATTAGGCTCGGGGGCATGGCCGACGCACCGTACAAGCTGATCCTCCTCCGCCACGGCGAGAGCGAATGGAACGCGACGAATCAGTTCACCGGTTGGGTGGACGTCAACCTGACGCAGAAGGGCGAGAAGGAGGCGGTCCGCGGCGGTGAGCTGCTCACGGACGCCGGCCTGCTCCCCGATGTCGTGCACACCTCCCTCCAGAAGCGCGCCATCCGCACCGCCCAGCTCTCGCTGGAGGCCGCGGACCGCCACTGGATCCCCGTGCACCGCTCCTGGCGGCTGAACGAGCGGCACTACGGCGCGCTCCAGGGCAAGGACAAGGCACAGACGCTCGCCGAGTTCGGCGAGGAGCAGTTCATGCTGTGGCGCCGCTCGTACGACACCCCGCCGCCGGCCCTCGAGGACGGCGCGCAGTACTCGCAGAGCGACGACGCCCGGTACGCGACGATCCCGCCGGAACTGCGCCCGCGCACCGAGTGCCTCAAGGACGTCGTGGTCCGCATGCTGCCGTACTGGTACGACGGCATCGTCCCGGACCTGCTGGCCGGCCGCACGGTCCTGGTCGCCGCACACGGCAACTCGCTGCGCGCCCTGGTCAAGCACCTGGACGGCATCTCGGACGCGGACATCGCGGGCCTGAACATCCCGACGGGCATCCCGCTCGCGTACGAACTGGACGCGGACTTCAAGCCGGTCAACCCGGGCGGCACGTACCTGGACCCGGACGCGGCAGCGGCGGCCATCGAGGCGGTCAAGAACCAGGGCAAGAAGAAGTAAGCAGGCAGCTGTAAGCCCCCCACCTGCGGGTTCTCCGCGTGGTGGGGGGCTTTTTGGTGTGCTGGGCCGTCACTCGTGCTTAGACGAGGCGGAGACGGACCCGAAGCGTCACCAGGGGAAGCACGCCGAGGCGTTCCGTGAGCAGTTCGACGACAATTTCCGCCCCAAGATCGACGAGGCGAAGCGGTCGTTCCGAAAGGCGGCCACGGCCCTGCGGGACTGGTTCGAGGGCATGCAGGAATGGCGGAGCAAGGCAGCTGCTCTGGAGAGCAGGGCCCAGGACGCGCGCGACAAGCATGATGCGCTGAAGGGCAAGCTCGCCGGCCTGCCGCCCAAGCACGCCTCCTTCGACAGTCCGAAGGACGGTGCCGAAGCGCGCAAGCGTGAGCGGACCGAGAAGGACCCGTCATCCACCGAGCTGGCGGCAGGCATCGCGGAGGGTGAACTGGAAAAGATCCGGGCCCAAGCATGCAAACCGGCCAGTGATTACGCCTTGGAAGAGCAGTCTGTCGCGCGACGCCTGGACAAAGCAATGGACATCGCTCCCAACGAACCGGGAGCACTCCACAAGCTGGGCAGTGCCCTCAAGGACATCGGTAAGGTGCCGGGCAAGCTCGATGACGCCGTGCTCGACGCGATCGATGCAGGCGTGGCCGCCGCAGTCGAATGGCTCTCGTCGCATGCCAACGCCATCGCCGCACTGGGCGATGTGGTCGCGACTGTGAGCGCCGCGCTGGGCGCGATCTCGCTCGTACCGCTCTTCTGTAGTGCGGCGTTTCCTCCTTCCGGCCAGCCCTCCCCGTACGCGTTCCACCAGCAGGCGCCGCCGCTCGGCCCGGGTGTCCCCAGCAGTAGTACGGCTATCCGGCGGCGCAACCTGCCGTTCCCGGTCAGTTCGGAGCACAGCGCTGCCGTGCGCCAACGTGTCAGGCGACGCAAATCCCCGGTACGGCCTGCGCTCGGAACAGGTGCGGGGTGGCGACGAGGCTGGCCGGGTAGAGCTCGCGAGCGGGTGCACGCACGCTGTCGTCGAGCCGGGCCGCACGATAGTGGCCCGTCGACTCCCAGACGGCGTGGTTGAGGAACGTGCTGCTGCCTGCGATACCGCGGTACAACTGGGTTGAGATGAAGCCCGGTTGATTCTTCAGAGCGGCCGCGTCGGTGGACCAGGCCAGCAGTAGCTGGTCGACATCTTCGGGGGCGACGGACAGGACGTTGACGAGGATGACAGGTCCGCCCTCCTCGTTGAGCTGGTCAGCGAGGGCAACGTGGGCGTCCAACTCGTGGAATTTCGGCATGATGGTTCGCTTTCAGAGACTGGCGGGGTGATCCGGCGCTCGGGTCAGGCCGTCTTCGGCTGCAATGCCCGGTGCAGAGCGTCCAAGGCTTTGGTGGGGCCGTGCTCGATCGGTTCGGTAGGGCGTCCCTCCGCGGGTGGAGAAGTCGTCGATGAGCGGGATCGGGACGAAGGCGACAACGTGCAGCCGGAGCGAGATCATCGCCGGTTCGAGTGCCACGGCGGTTCGCTGAACGCCCGCGTGGATGTCAGTCGTACTCGCGCGTACTCGGGTGCCCCGGTTCGGCGGGTACCGGCGGGTCGGTCTCGGCCAGGTCGACGGCCTTGATGTCGAAGACGCCGCTCCCGGCGGCCTGTTCGGCGATCCACCGAGCGGTGGGTTTGCCCGCACGGTTCGGCTGGGTGCCGGCGATCGGGAACTGGACGAGGGGACGGTCGGTCAACGGCTCGGTGATGACAGATCCGGCAACTTCCCGTTCACCGTGACCTCCTCGATGAGCAGCGGGTTGACGTGCTCGGCATCGAGCCCGCCACTGCCGTAGGGGCGTGTGACAATCTCCAACTCATGACCGCTGGGGTCGTTGAAGTAGACTCCGCGGCCGTCGTCGAGGCGGTTGATGTTGCCCGCGTCCTGATGCCGGGGGTCAGCCCAGTACTCCAGGCCCCGCTCCAGCACCCCGGCGAAGATCACGTCGAACTCCGCCTCGCTGACCAGGAAGGCGTAGTGCTGCGCCGTGATGTCGCGGTCGGTGCTCATAAAGTCGAAGGTGACGTCAGGGCTCACCCGCACCATCACGAAGTGGCCCAGCTTCACCGGAGGCTCGAAGCCCATCATGTCGGCCAGAAAACGGGCGGAGGCCCCTGCATCGCGGGACCAGACGATCTGGTGGTTCAAAACGCTCATGTACCGAGTGTTCGCCACGCAACGGCGAAAGCTCCAGGGAGCCTACTAGAATCTGCCAATAACTCCCATGCGGTCCGCCCAGAAGAACGAAACTTCAGTGATGGATGTTGTGGATCAGCAAATCCTCCAATGCCTGATGCTCGACGGGCGAGCCCCAATGAGACGAATCGCCGAGGTAGTGGGGGTATCGGAGCAGACCGCGACCCGCCGCTACCGCACCATGCGCGAGGCAGGTGTGCTCCGCGTCCTGGTCAGCGAGGCGGCCGCCTCCGCCAGACATCCGCTCTGGCTGCTGCGGCTGCAGTGCCGCCCCGCTGCCGCCGTACGCCTCGGCCATGCGCTGGCCGCACGCAACGACGTCTTCTGGGTCGCTCTGCACTCCGGCGGCGCGGAGCTGATGTGCACCACGACCCTGCCCGCCGATGCTGCGGGAGGCACGGGAGTGCTGCCCCGGATCTCGCATACATCAGAAGTGCTCTCGTTCACCACCCACCTGGTGCTGCACTCGTACTCCGGCGGCCCTGCCGAGTGGTCGGGCTTCGAGGAACCGCTGAGGGAGGACGCGAAACGAGATCTTCTCCAGGGCTGCGATCCGCGCCGACGGAAGGCGACGTACAGTCCGGTCCTCCTCGAAGACCGCCCGCTGTTGGAGGAACTGCGCGAGGACGGCAGATCCACCGCGTCAGCGCTGGCCCGCACCCTCGACTGGCCGCTCTCTCGCGTCAGAGGCCGTCTCCAGGCGCTACTGGACAGTGGCGCGGTCACAGTGGACGTGGACGTGATGCTGGAAGCGTTCGGCTACCACACCTCGGCCACGCTGTTCCTTCATGTCTCGCCGGACCGCATCGTCACGATCTGCGAAACGCTCTCCGCTTGTCGACAGACCAGTTGGGTCGCCGCGGTCACGGGCGCCGCGAACATCGTGGCCGCAGTGACCTGCCGCGACAGCACCGAACTCTTCAGCTTTGTCACTGAGCAGTTGGGCAGCCTCCCCGGAGTGGCCCACGTCGAGGTCGTCCCGTTGCTCAGCAGGCTCAAGCAGGCCGCCACCCGAGTGACCGGCGGCCGCCTGGTGTGATCACGTCGGATCTCACTGGTCGGAAGCGAACTCTGACCAGCACCAGCACCAGCACCGGCACCGGCGACTACCGGCTGAAGCCGCGCCTCCTGCACGCCGTGCTGAGCGGGTACCAGCAGCAGCGCGGCACCGGCTCGGACGAGGGCAGTGTGAGCGGCCGTACCGGTTGAATCAGGACCGTATCCGACCGTCGCTGCGACGGTCCGGGGGCCGCGAGCTCTCGCATCCCGCCGGTGCTGGCGGCCTCCCGCCGCCGCGCACGCTCACGTCCCGCGCGTGGTGCGCCCGCCGCGTTCGCCGGGTCCGGGGTTCTGGACTCGTGCTTCGGAGCCCTCTGCCCGGGAGTCGTCGACGATCTTCTGCAATGCCGTGACCTGGCGTTCCAGGGCTTCGCGGCCCGCGGTGGTGAGGTTCAGCCATGTGCGGGGGCGCTTGCCCACGTAGCCCTTCTCCACGTCGACGTATCCGTGGGTGCCGAGCGTGCCCACTTGCTTGGACAGTGCGGAGGCCGACAGTCCCGCCGCTTCGCGCACCCAGCCGAACTCCGCCCACTCGGTGCCGACGAGCAACGACACGATCGACAGGCGGGTGGGGTCCAGCAGCACCGGGTCGAAGTCAGGCCGATCCATCGAGCGCCCCGGATCGTCCACGCTCCGCGCCCGTGGCGCGAGAGGCGAGAGCGCTCTGGAGACGGCTCCCGAAGAGGATCAGGATCGCGCCCAGTACCGCGCCGGCAATCGTCCGCGCGTACGGGACGGACAGGCCCGGGTGCGGCACGAAGGCGGCGACGATGCCGACGGCCAGAACCGTCAGGATGATGACCCTGCTCCACAGTGCGAACCGGGGCGAGACCGCGTCCTGCCGCACCTTGGTCCGCCGCCCCAGCAGCGCTGAACCGCGCCTGCTGCGCAGCAGTGCCGCGTAGGCGACGGCCACGGCCGCGAAGGCGACGTTCACCGCGGACTCGACGCCCTGCCCGAAGAAGTCGGGCGCGGCGAGCAGGGCGAAAACGGCGATGCCGAAGAGGACGGCGACCCAGCGCGAGTCCCGCGCCGAGCCGAGCGCCTCCTCCCGCCGCTGCTGGACGTCCTGGAGCGCGCTTGACGCCTCGGCGGGTGTGGGGTTTCGGGTCATGATGGCCTCCTTGGTGTTTCTCGATCAGAACCTGTTTCCTGATAGGAAAGTAGTTGCCTGGAAGGCGAGTGTCAAACGCCGGACGGTGACCGCAGAGCAGGGAGCGTGGCCGTCGAACGGCGGACAGGGCTGGGCCGCATGGTGTGCGACCCGGGCGGGCGAGGGGGCGAGTCGGACGACGGTGCACCAGACCATCAGGGCGGCCACGTCAGCGCGGGGGAACGAGCACTGTGCCACTCGCTCCCCCCGCGTCGCTCCCCCCATTATCGTTTCGGTGACCCCGCAACGGGGCTACCGGCCTCCGGGCTCGGCATGACTTCCCCCCTTGTTGACCGTGATCCGGCGGGTGGTGTCACCGAGCCCGGAGGCACTGACTGACCGCTGATTAGCGCCTCTGTGTGTCAAGCCGCTGGTGCAAGCCGGCTCCGCTGGTCTCGTTTCATGATCCGATAGACGACATTTGAGAGACGTCGTTTGAGGGCCCTGCGCGCTTCGGCGGGGGTCTCCTCTTCGCGATGCTCCGCGACGGCACCTTCTGCGAACCCCGACCCGCACCATCACCTTGACCAAACCCATAGGGCCCCCAACGACCGGGTCGGGACGCGTAGTTCGGTGAAGGCCGGTGCGCACGTGCCGGCGTGGCGCTGTGTGCCAGGCACGCGCGCCCCTTCCTTACCGATTCGTTCAGTCGAAGGACGGGGGGCGCTGCCCCGACCAGGGAGCGGCCTGTTCGAGTTGTGAGGCCAGCCGGATCAGCACGTCCTCCCGTCCGTAGGCGGCAACGAGTTGCACACCGATCGGCAGCCCGTCGTCGCTGCGGTACAGCGGGAGGGAGATGGCGGGCTGGCCGGTGACATTGAACGGCACCGTGAAGGCGATGCCCCCGCTCACGGCGGCCACCAGTTCCTCGGGGCTCTGCGCCGTGGGCGCGAGTTCGCCCAGCAGCGCGGGCGGCGCGGGCAGCGTCGGCGTGAGCAGCACATCGACCTCCTCGTCCCAGAGCCCTGCCACGCCACGCGCCCACCGCTGCCACGCCTGGGTGCCGGAGAGCCACTGCGCGGCCGTGACCGAGCGGCCCACCTCGGCCAGCAGCCCGTTCATCGGTTCGAGGTCCGCCGGTTCGAGGCGCTCACCGACACGCTCCGACCACTGGTCGAGTTCCCAGGCCAGGACCGCCGAGAACATCGGCACCAGTGCTTCGAAGAGGGCCGGATCGTCCAGGCAGGCGGCGCTCGTCGGCTCAACGCGGTGGCCGAGCGAGTCGAGCAGGCGGGCTGCGTGCTCGACCGCCGCCACGCAGTGCTTGTGGGCCGGGATCGTCGCGCCCGGCGGAGTCGTACGGAACCCGATCCGCAGGACGCCGGGATCGGCGCCGACCTCCTCGCGGTAGGGCCGCAAGGCGGGAGGGGCGGTGTACGGGTCGCCGGACGAGGGCCCCGCCGTCGCGTCCAGCACGGCCGCGGTGTCGCGGACCGACCTGGTCAGCACGTGTTCGTGGGTCACCGGGCCCCAGTATTCGCCGTATGCGGGGCCCAGCGTGGTACGCGCCCGCGAGGGCTTGAGGCCGACGATTCCGCAGGCGCTGGCCGGCATCCGGATCGAGCCCGCCATGTCGTTGCCGTGTGCCACCGGGACCATGCCCGCGGCCACCGCGGCCGCGGATCCGCCGCTCGATCCCCCCGGGGAGCGGGTGAGGTCCCAGGGGTTCCTGGTCGGCCCGTGCGCGAGCGGTTCCGTGGTGGTGCTGGTCGCCAGTTCGGGAAGGTTCGTCTTCCCGCAGAACACGAATCCGGCCGCGCGGAAACGGGCCGCGAGGGCGGAGTCCTCAGGAGCGCGCCAGTCCCGGTCCCGCAGCGCGCGCATCCCACCGTAGGCGGGATCGCCCTCGGTGAGACAGAGGAAATCCTTGAGCAGCATGGGCACTCCGCGGAAAGGGCCGTCCGGCAGCCCGGGCGCACCCGCCGCGGCGAGAGCCTTCTCGAACAGCGGCGTGACCACGGCGTTGAGCCTGCGGTCGAGCCGCTCGATCCGCCCGATCGCCGCCTCCACGAGCTCCGTCGGCGACACCACCCTGCGGCGGACCAGGTCGGCTTGCGCCGTCGCGTCCAGCCATGCAAGTTCTTCCTCGGGTATCGAACTTCCCGTCATTTCCTACCCCTTCAGGCTTGTGGTTGTGCGGTGTGTACCAGCGATGGTGCTGTACACGTCAGGGACTGTCATCAACTGCCGGTCGCGGCCGGTGCGTGTCCCGCGTTCGAGGGCCCCGCTCGACCCCCACGCGGCCGCCGCCCTGTGCGACCGCTGCAGATGCCGTACCGCGGTCGCGGCCTCGGGCACGCCAAGCGGGGTACTGCCCCGCGGCTGCTTGAGGACGGACGTCCTCGGCATCCGCGCGGCCGTCGGGAGGGCCCTTTGACGGGCAATTTCGTCGTCGGCCGGTCTCCGTGCGACGTGTGCCGGTCCGTACGGGCCAGGTGGAGTGAGCCGAGGTATTCACCCGTCGATGCCCGTGGGCGCCAGTTCATACAGTGCCGTACCGCCGTGTGCGCCGTTGGCGATGTTCACCATGCCCGTGTCGGTCTCCAGGCGGGTGCCGCGCGCCAGTACGCCGGCGAAGCCGCGAGCAGGCGCCGGTTGTCCTCGTCGGAGAGCATCGCGAGTGTGGTTTTGCTGGCGTAGACCTCCGCGTCCAGTGGGACGAACAGTTTTACTTCGCCGGCAGCAGCAGCGCTGACGACCTGGTCCATCAGGGCGGGCGCGTCGGGTGATTCGAGCAGGTCCTCGACGAGGAAGATGCGGTGGATGATGTCGACGGCCCGGTCCCCGAGCCAGACCCGGCCGTCACGGTAATCGAACTGGCCGATGTGGCAGGGGTGGGCGTCGGCTCCCAGGGTCCGCAGATGGGCGCAGAACTCTTCCAGGAAGGGGCCCCATTCTTTCCCAGCGCCGGGGCGGTCGGCGCGGGCACCCGCTCGCAGTCGTCCATGACGGGCGAACGGGAAGTGACGGGCCGCGTCGGCTGGCATCCGGCTGACACTCTTGCGGGCAGTAGCCCGGTTGTGAGGTGTCTACGGGCCGTCAGGCGGAGGCATTCGCTCGCAGGGCGTGCGCGGCGAGGATACCTGCGCCGAGCGCCGTCACGATGCCGCAGCCCAGATGAGTGCCGGTGTGTGAACCGCCGAAGGACGCCGCGAGGTTGATGGCAGTGCTCACACCTACGATGGCCCACAGAACGGACCGGAAGGTGGTCCGACGGCGCGGCTGCGGGGGCGGGGAGACGAAGTTCGTCATGGGGGAAGTCCTCTGCGAATCTGGTGGTCGAAGGCACGCTTGACGCTATCGGCCGGTCTCCGCTCCGGACGATCCCGCAGACTGCTCGACCGCGGGTACAGCAGGCTGTTCGACCGGTGGTACAGCAGGCTGTAACTCTTCGCGGGTGATCTCGCCGGGCCGCCGGAACCCTTTTGGCACAGGAAAGCGGAAGCGATCGGGGAGGGAAGGATGACGGGGACGTTGCGGCGGACACCACGCCTACGCGGAGCGGAGCAAACCACCACCGCGGTGCTCAGAGCCGCCGGGGCCGCGATCGGTGAGCTGGCCGGCGGCTTCGGCACCGCGCTTTCCGCGCTCGCGCTCGTGATTCTGCTGCTGCTCACGGCTGCTCTGTCGCTCACCGGCACAGGTCTGCTGCTGGTGGGCCCCGCGTTGGGTGCGCTGCACGCCCTGGCCCGGCACGAACGCCAACGGCTCGCCCGCCGGGGCCACGAAATCATCGCCCCTGACTCGCCGCCCACGCGCCCACGCGCAGGACTCGTCCATCCCACCACCCGGCGGGAGGTGCGCTGGCTGCTCCAGCACGCCTCGGCCGGACTGCTGTTGGCGCTGACGGGCATCGTCCTCCCCGTACTCGCGGTGCGTGACACGGCCTTCCCGCTGTACTGGCGGTTCGCCCCGAAGGACACCACCGCCGCTTCTATCGGCATCGGCACCGCGCACACATGGCTGGACGCGATCGCGGTCTCCCTGCTCGGGGTGGGGTGGATCGCTCTCATCCTGGGACTCGCTCCCTCGCTGGTCCGGCTCCAGGCAAAGCCCGCCCAGCGCTTCCTCGCCGCCGACTCCGACACCGACCTCTCCGCCAGAGTCCTGGAGCTGACCGCGTCCAGGGCCGCGGCCCTGGACGCGCACGCCGCCGAGCTGCGCCGTATCGAACGCGCCCTCCACGACGGCAGCCAGAACCGGCTGATCTCCGTCACCGTGCTACTCGGCGCGGCCCGCCGCCGGCTGGTCCGCGAGCCGGACCACACGGACGAGGTCATCGACATCCTGGAGCGTGCGCACTCCGCCGCCGAACAGGCCCTGGCCGATCTGCGCGGTGTCTCCCGCAGCATTCTCCCCCCGGTGCTGGAGGCCCAGGGCCTTGCCGGGGCCCTGACAGGACTCGCCGCCGACTGCGCGGTGCCCTGCCGTACGGACGTCGATGTCCCTACACGGTGCGCCGTCTCCGCCGAAGCGACCGCCTACTTCGTGGTGGCCGAGGCCCTGACGAACATCGCGAAGCACAGCGGTGCACAACAGGCCGCCGTAAGCGTGCGGGCCGACGGCGCAAACCTCCGCCTCACCATCACCGACGACGGCCGGGGCGGCGCCGACGAGGGCGGCGGCTCCGGCCTCACCGGAATCCGCCGCCGGGTCGAGGCACACGACGGAACACTCAGCCTGGCCAGCCCTGCCGGTGGCCCGACAACCCTTGAGGTGGTACTCCCCTGTGGACAGTGACCCGCGGATCGTGATCGCCGAGGACGACCCGCTGCTGCGCGAGGGCCTGGCCCTCCTCCTGCGTGCCGAATCGATCGAGGTGGTGGCAACGGCCGGCACTCCCGAGGCGGCACTCGCCGCCATCGATGAACACAAGCCCAGCGTCGCCATCTTCGACGTGCGAATGCCGCCCACCCACACCGACGAGGGCATCCGCGCGGCCGTTGAGGCCAGGCGCCGTCAACCCGGCCTGGCGATCCTGGTGCTGTCCGCCTACGTGGAGCAGAGTTTCGCCACCGAGCTGCTCAGCGACGGCGTGGGCCGGGTGGGCTATCTGCTCAAGGAACGGGTGGGCCGGGTCGAGGAGTTCCTCGACGCACTGCACCGGGTGGCCGCCGGTGGCACAGCGATCGACCCCGAGATAGTCGCCCAGCTCTTCACCCGGTCCCACCGGGACGCCCGCCTGGAACGGCTGACCCCTCGCGAGCGGCACGTACTCGCCCTCATGGCCGAAGGGCTGGGAAACAGCGCGATCGCGAAACAACTCGTCGTCACGGAGGGCGCGGTCCACAAGCACATCCGCAGCATCTTCGCCAAGCTGGACCTGTCGCCCACCGACCACGTGGACCGGAGGGTGACCGCCGTACTCAGGTATCTGGAGGGCGCCACGGCGAGGGCGAGGTAGAGCCTGCTGTACCCCGTTTCGAGGCGCACACGGGAATGATCCGACGGCGCGGCGATGGTGTGCTGAACACATCAACCGGCCCGCCCGAAGGAACAATCCAGTGCGCCAACACGAAACCCACGCCTCCACAGGCAGCCGAGCAGGCGTCCCAGCAGCCCGGACTTCCCAGCCGACCGGAACCCTCCATGCCGACCAGGACCAGCAGCCCAGCCACATTTCTGCTGACCGGATCCACACCGGCCTGCCTGACCGCCACCGCCCCAGGCGAGCGCCCAACGGTTCCGGACTGCGCGACAGCCTCCGACGCCGTCCGCTGCTCTGGTTCTTTCTGCTTGCCTTCTCGCTGAGTTGGGCGGCCTGGACCCCGTACGTGCTGTCCGAGAACGGCCTCGGCGTATGGCACTTCACGTTTCCAGGAGGCAGCAGCGGAAGCCAGCTGACCGGCGTGCTGCCCGGCGCCTATCTCGGACCCATCGTCTCCGCCCTCCTGCTGACCGGGCTCACGGAGGGGCGCCGGGGTCTACGGACCTGGGGCAGGCGCATGACCAGGTTCCGGCTCAGCTGGCGCTGGTACGTCGCCGTGCTGCTCGCCGTGCCCGCGGCACTCACCATCGCCGCGACCGCCCTGGGCGACCGCGGCCCCACCACGCCGACCTCCGCCGTGCTGGCGGCGTACCTGCCGGGCCTGGTCCTGCAGTTGATCACCACGGGGCTCGCCGAGGAACCCGGCTGGAGGGAGTTCGCCATGCCGCGCGCCCAGGAACGGTTCGGCCCGCTGCCCGCCACCCTCCTGGTCGGCGTTCTGTGGGGCGCCTGGCACCTGCCGCTGTTCCTCACCGAATGGGGCGGCGGCCCGCACGTACATCTCGCCAAGGTGGGGGCGTTCCTCACCACGACGCTCTGCTTCAGCTTCGCGATGACCTGGGTGTTCAACCGATCCGGCGAGAGCATGCCGCTCGTGATGCTCATGCACACGAGTGTGAACAACTTCTTCTCCGTCGCCTGGACGGCCATGTTTCCCCGGCTCCCCGACGACGACACCACCTACGCCTTCCTCCTGGCATCGGTGGCCGCGGCCCTTCTCGTCCTCCTTCTGACCCGGGGCCGGCTCGGCTACCGTCCGACCACCGCCTTCGAGCCGGTCTCCGCTTCCCCGAGCGGCAGGTGACGCGGCCGCCCGTCGGCGGATCGAGGCAGTGACCGGCTTCCTCGTCGCGCTCGATATACCTCGGACCCAAAAGCAACGGCCAGCTCTTGAACCCCGGCAGTGGGGGCAAGTCATCACAGGAACTTATCCGCCGAGGTTACGTTCCCAGGTTGGACGTCGGCGGCCGTCATGGACACCGCCGCTCTGTGGCCAACAGCAGACCGCCTCGTGCTATTGGGTCCATTTACGCTGAGGCAAACAAAGGTTCCACCGTTACGCATTTTCTTGGGAGACACCGTTGGCGAGGATCGCTCTCTTCGGCGCTACTGGAATGATCGGCGGTCGCATCTTGGGCGAGGCGCTCGATCGTGGTCATCACGTTGTGGCCGTCGTCCGCGATCGGGCGAAGCTGACCCGCACTCATCCGGGGCTGCGCGTCGTGACCGGCGACGTCCTCCAGCCGACGTCGGTCAGTACTGGCGCCAGGGGCCAGGATGTCGTGGTCAGCGCGGTCGGTGGTGGTCACGGCAACGGCCCGGGGCATCTCGCCACAGCCGAACCGGCCGTGAGATCGCTGGTGGCCGGGCTGCGCGCGCTCGATGGCGGCCCGGCAGGCACCCGTCTGATCTCAGTCGGCGGAGCCGGATCATTGCGCATCTCAGCCGACAGACGGCTCTGGGACACAGTTGGACTGCCGGAGCCTGTGCTCCAGATCATGCACGCGAGTGGCGACGCACTGGATTATGTCCGCACCGTCAACGATGTTCGCTGGACGATAATCAGTCCCCCCACACTGATCGGGCCCGGCTCCCGAAGCGGAACGTACCGCAGCGCGCTGGACCATCTCGTCGTGGGCGCGGACGGTAGGAGTCGGATCTCTACCGATGACTTCGCTGTCGCGGTCGTCGACGAGATCGAGCACGCACGGCACGTCAATGAGCGGTTTACCGTGGGCTACTGAATTCTGTGACAATGACACCACTCACAACATCGCCGAGGTCAAGACATGGCTGGGTAAACACCCCCGTGTCCACGCCCACTTCACCCCGACCGGCTCCTCCTGGATGAACCAGGTCGAGCGGTGGTTCGGCCTGCTGACCGACAAGCTCATCCGCCGCGGCGTCCACACCTCCGTGACAGCCCTGGAGAAGGACATCACCGCCTGGATCGACACCTGGAACGAGAACCCCAAACCGTTCACCTGAACCAAGATCGCCGACGAGATCCTCACCTCCCTCGCCGACTACCTCATCAAAATCAGCCCACCCAACACCGAAAACCAGCAGCAGACTTAAGACAGGCCATAAGGTACGGCCGTTAAAGCTGTTGGCGAGGAGCCCGAATCGATCGGCTTCCGCCAGCGCTTCCAGGACCCCTCGCCACGTGTCGGCGGAGAGCGGCTCCGGTACCTCCGCTTCGATCGACGTGACGTAGGTGTGAGTTCCGCGCGGGGAGCGAGTCCGAGGGCGGACAGCCGGGTTGCGATGCCTTCGGCGCTTGCCTCCGAAGCAGGCACAGAGCAGCCCCCGTCGCCATGTCTGAGCAACCGCCGTATCCGTTCCGCGCGGACACGAAGGCCGTGGGCAAGCAGGGGGACTGGGAGAGCAGGATCGAGGCCAAGGTCCCCGCACCGACGGACATCGCGGCTCGGCTCGGTATCGCCGAAGGTGACCTGTGCGTCCGCACCGTGTACGAGTTCCTGGCCGACGCCAGGCCGGTGCAGTTGTCGACGAGCTGGGAACCGTACGACCTCACCGCCGGCACACTCGTCGTCCTCCCCGAGGGTGGGCCGCACGCCGGGGCGGGCGTCGTGAACCGCATGGCCGAGATCGGCATCACCGTCAGCCATGCGGTGGAGCAGCCGGAGCCGCGCCAGGCGACCGGCGAGGAGGCGTCAATCCTGGGCATCCAGAAGGCGGCCCTCGTCACGCACATCCGACGGACGTATTACAGCGACGAGGGTCGGCCCGTGGAGACGGCGGACATCATCGTGCCCGCCGCTCACTGCGAGATCGTCCATGAGATCCCGATCATTCGATAGCCCCGTCTAGGGTCCCACATGGCCAACGACTCAGCCTCTTGCCCCGAGTGCGGCCAACCGCTGGCAGGAGGCGGGCTCGTACTCTCAAAGCGGGACGACGACGGTCGGCGGACATGCCGCTCACTGTGGCGGTGCACCGATCAGCACACCTGGTGGCGCTGGGCACCCGGAGGAGCCGCTAGAGGCTTGCCCGGTGCCCGAGCGGTTCCGGTGACATCCAGTGCTGACATCAACGGCCCCGGAGGCGGGCAGCGCACAGCAGCCCCGGACGGCACCGGTTCATGAGGCGAGTCCCGACCAAGCTGAGGGAAGATCGAACTCGTAAAGCAGTAGTCTCATCCACGCAGTCGAGGTGCGAGCGGCTTGCGTCGGCAACGAGCGCTTGGGCAGTCGTCGTTACGCTAGCTCGCGATCCACCTGGTGCAGGTAGCTAAACGGATGCTCTCTCTTCGCATAGAACAGTGGGCGGACTTCTCGGGTAGCGATATTGAACCCGATGCTGCCCGCTATGCCAGCGACCCAGTCGAGATCCGGGAGACCAACGCGCCTACAGCGGCTGTAGCTACTCCCACCGTGACCGAGATGGACCTGTGCACCCAGGCTGTACGGCTCGCTCGGGCCGCCGACTGATAATCCCCGCGTGCGTGGTTCAGCTCCACCCGCATTCGTTGCAGCACGTCGGCTGGATGCTCCCATTCACGGCATAGATCGCTCAGCATGGTCTGCGTAGCACGCATCAAGCGCTCCCGCTCGGAGGCATACCTGTCGCGAAAAGCTAGAACCTCAGAAGTGGGTGTCCCTGGCGCTGGCATCGGAAGCAGGCGGCCCAACTCCACCCGCCAGGCCGCCACACCGAAGCCAGGAGCTATGGGGCGCAAAGACGTTTCGTAGGAAGATCGTTGATCCGTGTACGGCGTGTAGGCGCGAGCATCGGCCGTGAGAGCTACTTCCTGTGCCAACGTGCCGATCAAGAGGAGTTGTACCTCCCTGGAAACAGCTACAGCTGCGCCAAGTGGCGTCCGTGCGTTCCCAAGCCGCCGCCCCAAGCCTAGGCGGATGATCTCCGACTCCAAGAGGTATCCGACCTTTGAGCGGAAGAGGAAGGCGTCCATGACGGAGACCTGAGGGCTTGGTGGACTGGCGGCCAGTTCACGAAGTTCCCTGATCAAGACATCGAGGTGGAGCAAGTCGTCAAGAGGCTGGTTGTATTGCTGGCCCAGAACGATGGGGTGGTAGAGCCCTCTCTCTTTGAGGCCCTTCAACTCCTCCGAGACCGCGACCTCGTAGACCTCTGGATCGCCCGGTACTACGGACGCGATGTCGTCCCAGTACAACAGCGCCTGATGTAGGACTGCCTGGGGCGGTCTAACCAAAGGGTAGTAGAGCAGTGTCGGCATGGGCCCCTCGACATCCACCTTCCGAGCGATAGATCAACCGTAGCGGAACACCTGAAGCAGCGTCATGGGACTTGAGTGATCCGAGAAGACGTTCTCGTGAGGCACCCAAGAGCGGCTGGGTGAACTTGTGAAGCGAATGTCGGTCGGGCGCTGACAGCTCGGATACCCCGAACAGAGGTCGACTGTCAGTTATCAATGGGAGGGTGCTGCCATGCAGGACGCCCTCTTCGACTTGCCGGCGACACCTCCGGAGCACGCCGTGATTGCTCTCTTCCGGCTGGGTGGCGAAGACCTCGGTGAACCTGATCGGTAGTCACTGGTTTCTGAGGTCGAGCGGTCCATCGGGGCTGCGGTCGCAGCTGCCGGGTGTTGGCGAGGTCGACGGTAACGAGTTCGGTGGGGGCAAGGTCGTCATTTTCGCCTACGGGCCTGACGCGGACGCTCTTAGCGGGTGATGGAGCCAGGCGTGCGTGCGCTTCCGTTCCGGTCGGCGCATGCCGTCCTCCGCTACGGGGAGCCGGCTGATGGTGTCGTGAGCGAGCGGGTTGAGCTCTGGGCACGCGTGTCAGATGCGGGCCAGATCGAGCGGTCAACCACGGTCACTGGAGGATCACTACGGCGTCCACAGCTTGTGACAGCCGTCCCAGTGCCCAGATGGGGTGAGCTGCGGTGACGGATCAGCTGTGGGTGCCAGGCTTACAAAGCAGCGCTCAGGGCTCTCTCTGCCGCACACCGGTGCATGCCACCAACGCGCTGGCGTCCTCGGTGAGGAACAGCATGAAGACCCATCTCCCATCGGCGGCTTTGACTTGACCGAGACGCACGGGGCGGTCGTGTTGGCCGAGGAGTTGCACTGCTCGTTCCAGGCCCACGGTCTGGATGCCTGTCCTTTGTGTGTGCCGAAGGCGGCGTCCGTAGATCCGGGCGAGCGAACCAGCATGAGGAGTCCCGTCCCAGACAACGTAGGAAGTACTGCTGTGAAACGCCTCTAGGGCAGCGGCCGACGCCTCGTCATCGCCGGCCAGAAGCTGTGCCAGCACATCCCGTTCCATAGTCACCCCCACGGGATCTTGTAGTACAGACGCGGGCGACGCCAATCGGAGGTGTGATGCTGGACCGTCCTTGAGCGTGATCGAGCTGGGGCATACCAGCGGAGAGAGCGACCATCGCAACCGTGGGTGGCTACCAACGCTGGGACGAAGGGGCGCGCGGTCGGCGCCGGCGGGTCGCGCTCTTGGCCATCGACGAAGCCCGGCCGTCGGTTGGGTCCCGGGCTGTTCCGGGGCCGCCCCCAGACAGAGCCGGGGATGCAGCTGCACTACAGAGCTGGGTACCTCGGCTGCCGACCGCGCGTCTGTGACCGTAGCCCCAGCCACTGACAACGGTCGGACTTGAGGCGCCCGGGGAGCATCAATGCTGGGCGGTCTCTGGGCCGTCCGAGGTTGCTCAACAGCGGCCAATGACAACCAATGACGACCGCTCAGCTGCTCACGAAGGCCGTCCTGAACTGCCAAAACGCAGCTCACCAAGATCCCCGACAAGACCCAGGGCAAGAAGAAGTAAGCCCCGAGGCTTTAAGCCCCCTGCCCGCGGAGTCTCCGTGGGCAGGGCGCTTTCAGCTGGGCGGGGGTGTGCATGTGGGGGCCGTGGGGGCCCTCACACGGATCGAGCTCAGTTGTTGCCCCCGTCGAGCTGAGTGTTGACGGCACCGCCCATCCCGGGAAAGGGCTTCTCTCCCGTCAGGTAGGGCTCGTACTGCGTCCGGCCGAGCAGGTGGTCGGCGAAATAGGCGCTCGCGTAATCCTGGGTGATCCGGCGCTGCCGCTGCTCCGGGAGTTCCTTCTGATCGCTTTGGGGGGTGGTGGCTCCGGGGAACTGGGACTTGCAGGTGCCTGGCTTGCTGCCGGGAACGGCGTCGTCATGTGCGCTGACCTGGCCGCTGCTGGGTGACCACTGCTTGTTGTAGAAGTCGTGGACACCGCCCGGCACCGTGTACTGGGCTATCGGTGCGCTGTTGTCGTCCTTGTTCCAGTCGAAGTACTCCCCGGTGTTCACCTGGTCGCACGTGCCCCACATCACCGCGAACGATGTCTTGGTGATGGGATCGACGTCCCAGGTGGCGGTGGGTGCGAGAGCGAACGCGGCGTTGATGGACACACCTTTGGGCCACGTGTCACGGCTGCTGTCGGCGATCTCCTGCATCACTCCGCCGCCGCCCATGGAGTGGCCCATCAGCCCGACGTTCTTCAGGTCCACATGGTTCTTGAAGTTCACCGTCGACGGACGTCCGGACCTGGCGTCGACGAAGCTGCCGTGCAGCGGGCCCTCGCCCGTCGACGACAATTGCTGCCACATACGCAACTGGGCGTTGATCAGTGCCGCGCGCTCCTGATAGACCGTGTCGGCCTGGCCGGACGACGTCGAGTTGATGCCGTTCGCGCCGATGGAGACAACGACGAACCCCTGGCTCGCCAGATCACGGCCCAAATAGTCGTATCCGAGATAGCTGGGGATCTGCCGCACCCCCGATGCGCACGGCCAGGCCGACAGCCGGTCCGAGTCGGCCTTGATGATCGCCTCCTGTTTCGCCGCGTCGGCCGTGTCACCGCTCTGCTCGTCCTTCGCCAGTGCGGCTTGCGCTGCGGCGAGTGACGTGGAGGCGTCGGCGTCGGCGCAGGTGTCCCAGAATCCATGCTCGATCATGATCAGCGGGTGGGTGCCCGAGGAGATGTCGTCGGGGTAGTAAACGGCCCCGTCCAGCTCGTTGTTGCCCACGTATCCGAGAGACTTGGGCGGCGGGAAAGCCTCGTCGCCCAGGTTGTAACGCACCTCGCTCACCCCGTGCCGCGCAGGCTGAGCACCGGACCCACCGGCGGCTGCGAACGCCTCTGCCGAGGTGAAGCAAACAGCACAGGCTGTTACGGGCGCGGCAAGCAGCAGCAACTTCGCACGCCCTGTGCGTCCAAGTTTCATATTCGCCTCACCCATGTGGAAGGTAGATGTCGGACCGGGGCGCCATTCAGGGCCGCCGGCCCCGGTCGTACAGCGGCTTTGCGATCCCGGACCGGACTGCGGGCCGCCCAGGTGGCGTTGTTAGCCGTCGTGGGAGGGGACGGCGCAGGACGCGCCCGTGGCGTCGCGGAACCCGCCCTGCGTACGGCCACCCCGGCCACCCCGGCCACCCCGGCCGCCGCGGTGATGCGCCGCGACGGACGGAGGGCCGGCCGACGGAACGGGCGGGGATCGCATGGGTTGGAGGGTACGGAGAGAGTGTCAGGAGGCTGTCAGATTCCTGTTTTCAGTCGATGACCGGGCCCGGCAGCATCTCCGGACGTGTTCGCCCAGTTCCGCGTTCACGGTGACCGTCGTCAGGTCGTCGTCAGGTCGTCGTCAGGTCGTCGCCCGGGCCGGCCCCCGGTCCTGCCCGTCGATACACGCGCCGACGGCCGCGCTGGGCGGGAACGGCTTCTCCGACGTCGCACCGTCCCGGCCCGGCCCGGCCCCGTCACCCCGCAGGCGTCGCCGGGGCAGGTTGTGGCCGACGTGGCGGATGGGTTTCCAGCTGGGCGACCACCGTGGCGTGGAAGCGGTCCACCGCGTTGTCGACGCTGCGGATGAATCCGGACTCCGCGCTGCCGCGCGTGCTGCCCATGCTCTTCAGGAGCGAGAGGCGGAATCCGGTGATCCGGGAGCCGTCCTTCGGGAGGAGGTCGGCAGGCTCGGGCCGCAAGCGTTCCAGGGTGCCACGCGGGCCTCCGCTCTCGCCCGGGACGAGGGTCTCGATGTGGAGATCGGCGGGGGCTTCCGCGAGTTGACGGATCAGGCGCTTGGCCCAGGTGAGCGGGTACCCCTGCTCGGGCGCCTCCACCTCGATGGAGGTCCGCAGCTTGCTCGTACGCAGGTCGGCCACGATGGCCATGATGCCCGGTGTGCCGTCGATGCGGATCTCGGCGTTCAGACGGCCGTCTCCGCAGAAGCTGTCGGCAAGTGCGGCACGGCGGGTGTGGGGATCAGTGCCGCGCTTGGCGCGCTGGACGGGCAGGACCTTCTGCCCCAGTTCGCCGCCCAGCCGGAGGCAGACCTGGCGCACGAGCCGTTCCCAGCTCTCGACCACCTCGACGGCCCGCTTGTCGCCCTGGCAGAGCGTCTCGTCCTCGATGCCCTTGCGGGCCGGCACCCAGGCGGGACCCATGTTCTGGAAGCCGTGGCAGCCGGAGTTCTCGTGCTGCAGATAGTGGAGCAACTCTTGGAGGAGCCAGGCATGGGCCGCATTGCCGACACCTTCGTGGCGAATCAGCATCTGCGCCTGGTGGGTCACCTCGGCCCATGACAGGTGCCGGACCGCGACCTTGTTCTTGCGCCGCCTGTCGATCTTGATATCGATGAGCGGCCTGCCCTCCAGCTCCACGTCGTTGGAGAGCGTGATCACCACCTCGTAGCCCCGCCGGGCGGCGATGTCCACGTAGTCCTGGACCTGTTCGGGCTTGAGCGGGTTGCCGTTGGTCTTCGTCTCCACGAGCGCGGTCCACAGTTTGCCTGCCCGTTCGACCCGGATGACCCCGTCAGGGCGCTTGGGCGTCTCCCCGTACGGCAGCGAAACCTCGGTGAATGTCTCCATGCGGCCTGCGGGAGCTCCGTACGCCGTGGTGAGCCTGCGCCCGAACTCCGGTACCTCTGCCATCACCGAGAGCAGGACGGAGGTCGCCCGTGTCTCCCGTTCCCGGTCGTTCTTGAGGGACGAGGCCGGGAAGAGCCGGGACTGCCGCCACGCCTCGTTCTCGGCAAGCGACTTGCGGGCCACTTTGGGAAGGACGACCTTCTTCTTGGCGGTCCGCGGGCGCCGCTTCTTCTCTGCGGATGCCTCGGGGGCCGTCGGCTGTGCCGGTACGGCCATCAGGAGCTTGTCCGGTCTATCCGGTCTATCCGGTCTCTCCGGTCTCTCGGCGTCCGCCCCGGAGAGTGAGGGGATGGCCTCAAGGGCGAGTTCCTGCAGCTCGCCTATCGGCTCCCCCGCCCGCTCCTCCACCGGCTCTTCCACCGGCTCTTCGGGAGAATCATCCACGTCGATTCCGAAGTCCGTCGCCAGACCTGCCAGTCCCGACTCGTAACCCTGGCCGACAGCGCGGAACTTCCATTCCCCGTTCCGCCGGTACAGCTCGCCGAAGATGAAGGCGGTCTCGGCGCCCGCGTCGGCTATGGAGAAGCCGAGCAGCGCCTCGCCCGTACGGTCGGCGATCGTCACCCGGAGGCCGTCGAGTTCGCCGAACGGCGCGCCGCCGTACCGGCTCGCCGTCACAACAACCCTTTCCACGGCCGAGGGAATCTCGCTCAGGTCGAGGCTGATGCGGTCCTCACTGCCGTCAGCCGTCGGTGTCTTGCCCAGCAACTGGACGCTTCCGTCCGGTGCGGCCGGGTTGTTGTAGAAGAAGAAGTCCGCGTCACTGCGCACCTTGCCGTCCGCGTCCAACAGCAGTACGGAGACGTCCGCGTCCCCGTCTCCCGTCGCGCTGCACCAGGCCAGGCTCACTACGACGGAGCCGGCATCCTCGCTCAGAGAGCCGAGCCCCACATTGGCGCCTTTGACCATTTCCAGCATGTCGCCCCCCAGCGCACCGGCCGGTTCAGAGCCCCCGAGGGGCTGCCGGCCGATCATTGAACGTGTGCAGCACCCCTGCTGCACGAGCTGAACTTTAGCTCCCAGTGGGTGCGTTGCGGTATTTGTCGCCAGGAACGAAGTGGTGACCGGGGCGGGGGTTCCCGTCGGACGGCAGGGCGCTAGAACCCGGTGTCGGACGCCTCGTAGCTGTGGAGCCCGATCGGCAGCAGGGGCGTCACCAGGGCCTGGAGGTACCAGGCCAGGTCGGTGAATTCCGGTGCTTCTGGCAGGCTGCGCCGGTTGATGGTCGGGATGAAGGCGCACTCCGTACGGCCTGCCCGGAAGAGGAACTGGCCGCCTGTTCCGGCTTCCTGGTGGTACATGCAGACACCGACTTCGAAGGTCAGCTTCTCGGGGGCGTCCAGCAGCGTGAGTACCTCGTCCTCGAGGCCGGGGTTCGTGGACTGCCAGTCGTAACCGTTGTCCTCGTTCACCATGTACGAGATGCCCAGGGGCTCTTTCAACGACCACCCTGCGACGGCCAGAGCGCTGTGCACGGCACGCACTGTTACGGCCTGACTGAAGGTGAAGTCGATGTCTGAGTCTCTGGAAGACATGGAAGCTCCGGCTGAGTCGGTATGGCTTCCCATAGTCCTTGACTCGTACTGAGTCGAGCTGAGGGCGCGCGGCCGGCGCTGGCAGGTCGCTCTTGGCCATCGACGAAGCCCGGCCGTCGGCTGGGTCCCGGGCTGTTCCCGGGCCGCCCCCGGACAGAGCCGGGGACGCAGCTGTACTACGGAGCCGAGTACCTCGGATGCCGACCGCGCGTCTGTGAAGGGGGAGGCAAGGTGAGCATGGAACCGGGGCGAGGGCGGCCTGGAGCTTTCCGCCAGCGTGCTTGCTGTACGCCACGGTTCCACGCCGGCGGTCTGCAAAGCGGTCTCCGAGGCTCCTGGAACGTCAGCCGGCATCGCAAGCGATCTCGTCGACGCCCAGCCGAAAGTGCTGGACGCCGCCGTCCGCACCACTCGGTAGCCGTGTCCCTTTCCGGCTGCCCCGGCCCCCCGCCGGAAGTCAGGTCACGCTGCTGTCCGGCAGCGCCGGGGAAGTGTCACCTTTCCGGGCCGGTGGTCGAAGGTGTTCATCACCAGCCACTCGTCCAGCTCCGGGTCGTAGAGGTTCTGGATACCGAATTGCAGTACTTGCCAGAACGTCCCGCGATTGTGTTGATCGACGTAGATGTCGCCGAGTGCGAGCGGGAACCTGAGGAATTTCCCCGGGGGACGGGTCGGCTGGACGACGCCGGCCCTCCAGTGGTTCACGTACCGCCGCGGGTGCTGTTCCAGGATCTCCGGCCCGACGAACCGTGCGGTTTTGAACACCTGGTTCAACTGGTCCAGATTGACACCGGGAATCTGTGAGCACGGATGGTCGTTCAGGCCGGGCCACTTGTAGGTCAGCGTGTAGAGCGTGTCGTGGTAGATCAGGTTGGTGAACCAGATGGGGTACTGCGGGCCTCCCGCGACCATCTGGCTGTCGCCGTCTCTGCCCTGCCAGGTGAACGGCACGGTGATGTTCAGATCCCTGACCACCCACTTGCCCTTTCCGCGGAAGTCACGCGGGAGCTGGGGTGGCCGGGGAGTGGTGGTCCGTGATGACGTGGTCCCTGATGACGGTGCTGCCTCGGTCCGTGTGCCCGCGACGGCCGGTGACGGAGCCGCCGCGACGATGGCGATCACCCCGGCGGCGGCGACCGAGGCCGCTGCCCGACGTGTGCGTGTCCAACCCATGGTCTCCCTCAGCGGTGGTGTCGCGCCCCGTCGTGGCCATGACGCCCGCGGAGCCGCACCGCGATCCGTCCCCCGGGCGTCGCGCGTCACTCCGTGTGGCCGCCCGGGTCACTTGTTCGCCCACACCGTTCCACCCGCTTGACGTAACGCAGCCGTGCCATGCCATGCCGTGCCATGCCATGCCCGCGGCAGGGCGAAGTGTCCTCGCGCCGCGCGGCAACATGATGCGGATCAGGTGAATTTGACGGTAGATCAGGGGGCCGGGTGGGCGGGGGAGCGTCCCTCCTCCCCAGGTACCGCCGCCCGTACCTCCCGTAAGCGGCACAGCGAAGGCCCCGTGCCGCACCACCGCGATCCATCGTCAGGTGGTACGGCCGGGGCCTCGCTGTCGTACGGAACCGTTCGCCTCAGCCCTGGCAGCCGCCGCACTGGCACGGAGCGCCGGACTGGCAGCCGCAGCCGCAGCCCGAGCCGCAGCCGCAGGCTCCGAGAACGCGCAGATGGTGCACTTCGATCGGGGCATCCTGCTGGGGTTCGGTGACGGGGGAATCGGCCATGATTTCCTCCTGCTCGGCATGCGAGGACGTACTGCCTCCGCCATCCCATACCCACCCAGGTGGGGCGCATCAACGGCGCATGCGCGCAAGCGCGCCGTTCACGCCCCCTCTACCTGGGCGGGCGCGGACTGGATCTCGTCGGCGTGCTCGCCCGTCACCAGATACACCACCCGCTTGGCCACCGAGACCGCGTGGTCGGCGAAGCGCTCGTAGTAGCGGCCGAGGAGCGTCACGTCGACCGCCGTCTCGATGCCGTGCTTCCACCGGTCGTCCATCAGGTGCTGGAAGAGCGTCCGGTGCAGCAGGTCCATCTCGTCGTCGTCCGTCTCCAGCTGGAGCGCCAGGTCGACGTCCATCGTGATGATGACCTCCGCGGCCTTCGCCATCAGCCGCTGCGCGAGCTGTCCCATCTCCAGGATCGTGGCGTGCAGGTCATGCGGAACGGCCCGGTCCGGGTAGCGGAGCCGGGTGAGCTTCGCGACATGCTGGGCCAGGTCGCCCGAGCGTTCCAGGTCGGCGCTCATCCGCAGCGAGGTGACCACGATGCGCAGATCGGTGGCGACGGGCTGCTGCCTGGCGAGCAGGGCGATGGCCCGTGCTTCGAGGTCGTGCTGGAGGTCGTCGACCTTCTGGTCGGCCGCGATCACGCTCTCGGCGAGCTTCAGATCGGCGTCCAGCATCGCGGTCGTGGCCCGGCCGATCGCCGAACCGACGAGCCGGGCCATTTCGACCAGTCCCTCGCCGATCGAGTCCAGTTCCTCGTGGTACGCGTCCCGCATGGGAGTCCCTCTCTTGTACGGCTGATCATGTACGGCTGACCGGTGGAGAGGTGTCCCCACCTCCACGCTTCCACGGTCGGTGGGCCACGCGTCCGTTTCCGTCATCCCAAGTGAACCGGCCCTATCCCCTCGGTGAACTCTGAGCGACGAACGTTCGAGCAGACACCCGTATGGCTGGGGATGTGTCGGTGGGGCCGCATAACCTGGACACATGGACGTGAACGCGGCGGTCGCCGCAGCAAGCGCGATCGCCGGGCTGTGCACCGGTGTGATCGGCGTGCTGGCGTTCCGCTGGAGCGAGCGCGAGCTGGCACGCCCCACCCGGACCTCCCTGCACACCGACGATGTGCTGCCGCCCGGCGTGGACACCGTTCTCTCCGTGCTCAGCTCATCGGCCGTGGTGCTCGACGAGAGCGACGCGGTGGTCAAGGCCAGCTCGGCGGCGTACGCCCTGGGCCTGGTCAGGGGCGGGAAGCTGGCCGTGGAGCCCATGCTGCACATGGCCCGGGACACCCGGCGTGACGGGGAGATACGACAGGTCGAGCTCGACCTTCCCCGCCGGGGCACCGGCCGCGGCGAGGCGCTCGCCGTCTCCGCCCGGGTGGCGCCGCTCGGCTCCCGGCTGGTGCTGCTGCTCGTCGAGGACCTCACCGAGGCCCGGCGCATCGAAGCCGTCCGGCGCGACTTCGTGGCCAACGTGAGCCATGAGCTGAAGACCCCGGTCGGCGCGCTCTCGCTGCTCTCCGAGGCGGTCATGGGCGCATCGGACGACCCGGAGGCGGTCACCCGTTTCGCGGGCCGGATGCAGATAGAGGCGACCCGGCTCACCAATCTGGTCCAAGAGCTCATCGATCTCTCCCGCGTCCAGAACGACGACCCCCTCGAGGACGCCGAGCCGGTCCGGGTCGACGTCCTGGTCGCCGAGGCCATCGACCGCTGCCGCCACCAGGCGGGCACCAAACAGATCACCATGGCCGCCGGCGGCACCGCCGACCTCCACGTCTGGGGAAACCGTTCCCAGCTCGCCGCCGCGCTGGGAAACCTCGTGGAGAACGCGGTCAACTACTCACCGGCCCGCACCCGGGTCGGCATCGCCGCCCGCCGCTCCTCCGCCCCCGGCGGAGGGGGCACCTCCCAGGCTTTCGGCTCTGGGGGACTCATCGAGATCGCCGTCACCGACCAGGGCCTCGGCATCACCGAGAAGGACCGCGAGCGGATCTTCGAGCGCTTCTACCGTGTCGACCCGGCCCGCTCCCGCGCCACCGGCGGTACGGGCCTGGGCCTCGCCATCGTCAAACACGTGGCCGCCTCGCACGGCGGGGAGGTCACGGTGTGGAGCTCGGAGGGCCAGGGCTCCACCTTCACCCTGCGGCTGCCGGAAGCCGGTTCCGTACGCAATCGACGCGGCCGCAAGGATCCGGCCCCCGCACCCGCCGCCGCACCGGACACTCCCGCCGACCCCGACGACGCTGTCGGCGATGACGGTGACGACGGTGATCAGCCGTTCGCGACCTTCCTGTCCTCTGAACCCATTCCTGCCCCGGAGGTCCTTCCGTGACCCGAGTGCTTGTCGTCGAGGATGAGGAATCCTTCAGCGACGCCCTGTCCTACATGCTCCGTAAAGAAGGGTTCGAGGTCGCCATCGCGGCCACCGGCCCCGACGGACTCGACGAATTCGAGCGCAACGGCGCCGACCTCGTACTGCTCGACCTGATGCTGCCGGGGCTGCCCGGCACCGAAGTCTGCCGCCAGCTGCGCGGCCGCTCCAACGTCCCGGTGATCATGGTGACCGCCAAGGACAGCGAGATCGACAAGGTGGTCGGGCTGGAAATAGGGGCCGACGACTACGTCACCAAGCCCTTTTCGTCACGGGAGCTGGTCGCCCGTATCCGCGCGGTGCTGCGCCGCCGGGGCGAGCCCGAGGAGGTCTCGCCCGCGGCCCTGGAGGCGGGTCCGGTCCGGATGGATGTGGACCGCCATGTCGTGACGGTCTCCGGCGCCAAGGTCGACCTGCCGCTCAAGGAGTTCGACCTGCTGGAGATGCTGCTCAGGAACGCGGGCCGGGTCCTGACCCGGATGCAGCTGATCGACCGGGTCTGGGGCGCGGACTACGTCGGGGACACCAAGACCCTCGACGTCCATGTGAAGCGCCTGCGCGCCAAGATCGAACCGGACCCGGGCGCGCCCCGCTATCTGGTGACGGTCCGGGGGCTGGGCTACAAGTTCGAGCCGTAAACCGTACGCGTACGCCTACGCCTACGCACATACAGAGGTGCCCCGCCGGAATCGGACTGTCCGGCGGGGCACCTCTGTATGTGCGGCGGCGCGTTTGTGCGTCCGCGGTGCGGGGTCAGCTGCTCGGCGTGCCCGTGCCCGTGCCCGTGCCCGTGCCCGTGCCGGCCGGCGTGCCGCCGCCGGGAGTCGCGTTACCGCTGGGGGTCGTGTTCCCGCTCGGGGTGGTCTTGCCCCCGGGAGTGGCCTTGCCGCCCGGCGTCGCCTTGCCGCCCGGTGTGGCCGGGGCGGAGGGCGTCGCGGGCAGGCTGCTCGGGCCGAAGCCGTGGAAGTAGCTGGTGGCGGGGACGACCAGCGCGGCCAGTGCCACCCGGCCGGTCTCGCTGAACTGGAAGACCAGGTTCTGCGTCGAGCCGTCGGCGGCCGCCGAGCGTCCGTCGGCGAGCACCGCGGCGGCGTTGTTCCTGCCACCGATGATCACCGAACCGTGCGCGGGCACCGAGATCGGCCCCTTGCCCTTGGCCGAGGTGAGCTTCACCGCGGAGCTGGAGCCCGCGAGCTTGACGTCCTGGAGCGTCTGGTTCGTGTCACCGTTGTTGAAGAGGGTCGCCGAGATGACGGCGGGGCCCTTGACCGTGGCCTTCGGCTGGGTGATCACCGTCGCGTTCTGGACCTTGATGACACCGACCGACGTAGCGGCGTTGTCCGGCTTGACCTCGATCGTCGCCGCGTTGTTGCCCGCGCCACAGGCGGACAGGGCGGCGATCGAGACCACGATGGCAGAAGCGGCGAGGACGCCGCGTCGAAGGCTGCTGCTCACGGCGGCGGCTTCTCCTAGGACGTACGGACAGGACGGGACAGGGGGCGGGAGGGGGTAAAGCCTCCCTAAGGGTGTGTCAGCGGCCTCAGGTTACCGAGCCGTCGTCACGGCCCCGCACCCGACCCGCCCCGCGGGCGGTACGGGTACCCGGCGGATGCCGCGGGCGCCCGCCCCATGGCTCCGGCTCACGGTCCGAACTCACGCTCCGGCTCATGCTCCGAACTCGAGGTCCGGCTCATGCTCGGACTCACGCCCCGACTCACGCCCTGACTCACGGGTCCGCACTCTTGGCTTCGTACGCCGTTCACATATCGCGAGTGATCAATTCCCTCTGCCGCTCCCGGCCGCCACGTATTCCTTACGGAAAACCCTCTTCCGGCGCACAGTGATCAATTTCTGATTGCGTCCGTATGGGTGATCGACATCCGAACTGAGGTCGCGAAGTTCACCGTTTCGAATGCGGCAAATCGGGACGTTAGCCGCCTGTGGGAAGGCTTCGGATCCCTGTGGTGTCCGCGTTTCTCTCCGTACGCAGAGCCGCTCCGACCTGCGAATACCGTCCCGGGGGAGCTGTCCGCAGCACGTTCGTGTTGCTGTTGTCAAGCCCCGAGATATGCCCTGACCTGCGAAAACGTCATTCAGAAGAAGCCGTTCTCGTGTTAGACTGGATAGCCACGGAAGGGGTACCTGTCACATGACGTTCAAGGTTGGCGACACCGTGGTCTATCCCCATCACGGGGCCGCGCTGATCGAGGCTATCGAAACTCGCCAGATCAAAGGCGTGGACAAGACCTACTTGGTGCTCAAGGTCGCTCAGGGCGACTTGACTGTTCGTGTGCCGGCGGACAATGCGGAGTTCGTAGGCGTGCGTGACGTGGTTGGTCAGGAAGGACTTGACCGGGTCTTCGAGGTGCTTCGCGCACCGTATGCCGAAGAGCCCACGAACTGGTCCCGTCGCTACAAGGCGAATCTTGAGAAACTCGCCTCCGGCGACGTCATCAAGGTGGCCGAAGTGGTCCGTGACCTGTGGCGTCGTGAGCGTGAGCGCGGACTTTCCGCTGGTGAGAAGCGCATGCTCGCCAAGGCCCGCCAGATTCTGGTGAGCGAGCTCGCTCTCGCGGAGAACACCAACGAAGACAAGGCCGAGGCTCTGCTCGACGAGGTCCTCGCGTCCTGAACCGCTTGACCCGTTTCGCCTGTTTCACGCTTTGAATGCCGTGGTGCCCGCTGACCACATGGATCAGTCCGCTCGGATCTCTCCGACCGGATCACTCCATGTGTCATCGGGCGCCACGGCATGTTGCTTTCTCGCGCAGCGCTTCCACCGCGGGCCCAGGGTCTCCTGGCCTCCGCGGCTTCGGACGGCGGTCGGTACTGCTGTTCGCCTGTTTTTCATGGAGCGATGCTGCGTGAGCCGTACCGTGACCGATACTGATCGGTACGTGGTGTGCCGGGCCCGGGATGCCGACTCGACCAGTCGTCACGGAAGGGGCCGGTCAGGGCGTCGCGCCCGGCACTCCCAGGCCATACCCATGTCGGCTGAGGACACAAACCCTGAACGCGCAACCGATGTCAGACGAGCCCGGGACCCCGTCCCCTACCAGCTCCACCGGCGGATCTCCTGCCGCCGCTCCGGCTGGATCCAGCCACACCACCGCCGCGGTGATCCCTGCCGCCGGCCGCGGTGTCCGGCTCGGTCCCGGAGCCCCCAAGGCACTCCGCGCCCTCAACGGAACCCCCATGCTGGTCCACGCCGTACGGGCGATGGCCGGATCACGTGCGGTCTCCCTCGTGGTCGTCGTGGCCCCGCCGGACGGTGCCGCCGAGGTCGAGGCCCTGCTGGCCGGCCATTCCTGGCCGGTGGGCACCGAGCTGCTGGTCGTACCCGGCGGTGACACCCGCCAGGAGTCCGTCCGCCTCGGGATCGGCGTACTGCCCGAGAGCGTCACCGCGGTCCTCGTGCACGACGCGGCCCGGCCGCTCGTGCCCGTCGAGACCGTGGACGCGGTCGTCGCTGCCGTACGGAACGGCGCCCCGGCGGTCGTGCCCGCGCTGCCGCTCGCCGACACCGTCAAACAGGTCGAGCCGCGGGCCGACGGCGCCCCCGAGCCGGTCGTCGCCACCCCGGAGCGTGCCCTGCTGCGCGCGGTGCAGACCCCGCAGGGCTTCGACCGCGCGCTGCTCGCCCGCGCGCACGCCACCGTCACCCACGACGTCACCGACGACGCGAGCATGGTCGAGCAGCTCGGTGTGCGGGTCGTGGTGGTCCCTGGGCACGAAGAGGCGTTCAAGGTGACCAGGCCGCTCGACCTGGTCCTGGCCGAGGCGGTTCTCGCCCGCAGGAGGATCAACAGTGGTTTCTGAACACGGGCAGCCCGAGCGGCAGCAGCCCTCGACGGTTCCCCCGCAGGTGGTGCTGCCGCAGGTCGGCATCGGGACCGACATCCACGCCTTCGAGGAGGGGCGCGAACTCTGGTGCGCCGGCCTCCGCTGGGAGGGCGAGGGCCCCGGCCTCGCCGGGCACTCCGACGCCGACGTGGTCGCGCACGCCGCCTGCAACGCGCTCTTCTCGGCCGCCGGGATCGGCGACCTGGGTGCCCACTTCGGCACCGGCCGCCCCGAGTGGTCGGGCGCATCCGGAATCACCTTGCTCACCGAGGCCGCCAGGATCGTCCGCGCCGAGGGGTTCACCATCGGTAACGTGGCCGTCCAGGTGGTCGGCGGCCGGCCGAAGATCGGCAAGCGCAGGGCCGAGGCGCAGCAGATCCTCTCGGGCGCGGTCGGCGCGCCCGTCTCGGTCTCGGCCGCCACCAGCGACGGGCTCGGCTTCACCGGCCGGGGCGAGGGGCTGGCGGCCATCGCGACGGCCCTGGTGGTCCGTACGTAAGGGACGGTGGCGGGGCCGGCCGTCCGGTGCCCTTTCGGACGATCACGTCCCGTCCCTTCCTGTTCCGGTCCGGTCCGGTCCGTTCCGTTCCTGGACGGGGTCGCCCCCACTCCAGGGCGGCGACCCCGTCCCCGGGGCGGCTGCTCCGTTCAGGGGCGGCGACGCTCCGCCGGGAAGCTGGGACAGGGCCGCGTTGTTTGGGGTAGGGATGGGGGCGCAAGCCGTACCCCCTTCCGTCAGTACCCGTTCCGTCAGTACCCCTTCCGCACCCTTGTTCAGCAATCGGAGGCCAAGCCCGTGTCTGCCGCACTCAGCGACAAGCTCAAGGAACTCCTCGACAGCCCCGTCTTCGTCAACATCGCGACCATCCAGCCCGACGGCAGTCCCCAGGTGAGCCCGGTCTGGGCGAAGCGGGACGGCGACGATGTCCTGATCTCGACCACGGTCGACCGCCGCAAGGAGAAGAACCTCCGCCGCGACCCCCGGGTCACGGTGGTGGTGCAGCCCTTCGACGCCCCCTACTCGTACGCGGAGATCCGGGGCACGGCGACGCTCACCACCGAGGGCGGCCAGGAACTGATCGACGAGCTGGCGCTGAAGTACACGGGCAAGCCGTACGCCGAGTTCAACCCGGACTCCGCCAACGACGCCGCCCGGGTCGTCGTCAGGATCACCCCGCGCAAGGTCGTCGGCGGGGTCTGACGGCTGGATTTCGCCGTCGGCATCCCGGTCATCACGGACTCCCGGGCCGGGCCCGAGCGGCCCCGCGCAGGCACGAGCCCCGTTCAGCGGCCGTTCACCGGCCGCCGGGCGGGCGCTCCGGGGCACTGTTGCGTCACACTTCCCTGCCCCGTCGGGCAAAGGGTCGCCTGGCACTGGTATGGGGCCACTACCCTGGTGCAGTGACTATTCGTCTGTACGACACCAGCGCCCGGCAGATCCGCGACTTCGTTCCGCTCTCTGCGGGCTGTGTCTCGATCTACCTCTGTGGCGCCACGGTGCAGGCGGCCCCGCACATCGGGCACATCAGGTCCGGGCTGAATTTCGACATCATGCGCCGCTGGTTCGCGTACCGCGGCTACGAGGTCACGTTCATCCGGAACGTCACGGACATCGACGACAAGATCATCAAGAAGGCGGCCGAGCAGAACCGCCCCTGGTGGGCGATCGGCTACGAGAACGAGCGCGCGTTCAACACCGGATACGACGTGCTCGGCTGCCTGCCGGTCACGTACGAGCCGCGTGCCACCGGCCACATGACCGAGATGATCGAGATGATGCGCGTCCTCATCGAGCGCGGTCACGCCTACGAGGCCGACGGCAACGTCTACTTCGACGTGCGCTCGTACGACGACTATCTCCAGCTCTCGAACCAGGACCTGGACGGGCTGCGCCAGCCCGCCGAGGACGGTGTGACCGGCAAGCGCGACCCGCGGGACTTCGCCATGTGGAAGTCCGTCAAGCCCGGTGAGCCCTCCTGGGAGACCCCGTGGGGGCCCGGCAGGCCCGGCTGGCACCTGGAGTGCTCCGCCATGGCCCACAAGTACCTGGGCAGCGCCTTCGACATCCACGGCGGCGGGATCGACCTGATCTTCCCGCACCACGAGAACGAGATCGCGCAGTCCAAGGCGTACGGCGACGACTTCGCGGCGTACTGGCTGCACAACGCCTGGGTCACCATGAGCGGCGAGAAGATGTCCAAGTCCCTGGGCAACTCCGTGCTGGTCAGTGAGATGGTCAAGCAGTGGCGCCCCATCGTCCTGCGCTACTACCTGGGGACCCCGCACTACCGGTCGATGATCGAGTACAGCGAGGAGGCCCTGCGGGAGGCCGAGTCGGCTTTCGCCCGGATCGAGGGGTTCATCCAGCGGGTCATCGAGAAGGCCGGCGGCGCGGTCGCCCCGGCCGCCGAGGTGCCGCCCGCCTTCGCCGAGGCGATGGACGACGACATGGGTGTGCCGCAGGCGCTCGCGATCGTGCACACCACGGTCCGCCAGGGCAACTCCGCGCTGGCAGCCGACGACAAGGAAGCCGCCGTCGCCAGACTGGCCGAGGTACGGGCGATGCTCGGTGTCCTCGGTCTCGACCCGCTCGACGAGCCGTGGGCGGGCGAGGGGGACCGCGGCGAGGATCTGCACGGGGCGGTGGACACGCTCGTCAGGCTCGTACTCGAACAGCGCGAGGCCGCCAGGTCCCGCAAGGACTGGGCGACCGCGGACTCGATCCGCGACCAGCTCCAGCAGTCCGGCCTGGTCATCGAGGACGGACCGAACGGTCCGCGCTGGACTCTCGGCCCGCGGTGACGCCCGCGGTGAGCGCCACGCCGCCGTTCGCGGCACACTTTCCTATACGTAGTACGAACTGAGCAGCAGAGAAACAGGTAGGTCATGGCCGGGAACAGCCAGCGCAGGAACCGCCGCACGTCCAACAAGAAGGGCGCGCAGGTCGGCAGCGGGGGCCAGCGACGCCGCGGCCTGGAGGGGAAGGGGCCGACGCCCCCCGCGTCCGAACGCAAGGGGCACAAGAAGAACCGCATCGCGGGCGCTCAGGCGCGGCAGGCCGCGGCCCGCCGCCCCGCGCCGCGCAGGGGCGGGGCCAAGGGCACGTCCGAGATGGTCGTCGGCCGTAACCCGGTGTACGAGGCGCTGCGCGACGGCGTCCCCGCGGTGACGCTCTACGTCCAGCAGTACATCGACAACGACGAGCGGGTGCGCGAGGCGCTCCAGCTCGCCGGGCAGCGCGGCAACATCAACCTGATGGAGGCCCCGCGCCCGGAGCTGGACCGGATGACGAACGGCCTGAACCACCAGGGTCTCGTCCTCCAGGTCCCGCCGTACGAGTACGCGCACCCGGAGGACCTCACGTCCGCCGCGTACGACGCCAATGAGGACCCGCTGATCGTGGCACTCGACGGGGTGACGGACCCGCGGAACCTGGGGGCGATCGTCCGGTCGGTCTCCGCGTTCGGCGGCCACGGTGTGGTCGTGCCCGAGCGCCGGGCGGCCGGGATGACGGCGGGCGCCTGGAAGTCGTCCGCCGGTACGGCCGCGCGTACGCCGGTCTCCCGGGTCACCAACCTGACGCGGGCGCTGGAGGGCTACCAGAAGGCCGGCATCACGGTCGTCGGCCTCGCGGCGGACGGCGAGCACGAGGTGCAGGACCTGGCGGCGCTGGGCGGCCCGGTCGTCATCGTCATCGGCAGCGAGGGCAAGGGCCTCGGCCGGCTCGTCGGCGAGACCTGTGACTACCGGGTGCGGATCCCGATGCCGGGTGGCGCGGAGTCGCTGAACGCGGGTGTGGCCGCGGGCATCGTCCTGTACGAGGCGGCGCGCCGCCGGGCCTGAGCGGCTCCAGTACCCGGGACCGCGCGGGGTGTTGACGGGTCGCGGACAGATCCGGGGTGTCAAGGCAGTGTCCTAAACCTGTGTCACTCGGTTAGATGAGCGTGGACACCAGAACACCCGGGTTCGACGACCTACCCGCGCTGAGCATGGTCAAGGTGCCGTGCGATCCCGCACAGGTCGTCGTCAACCACGCCAGCTTCCGGGTGCAGCTCGCACCGAACTCGACTCCGCGGCCCGCCGGTTCGCGCCTGAAGGACACGGCAAGGATCCCCGCGGCCGCCGGCGCGGGCGGGCGGCGCAGGGCGCCTGTCGTGTGGAGCGGGAAGTCCGCCCCCGACGACACCGGGGCCATCAGACTTCTCCAGGCCGTGCGGAACTCCGGCGTCCAGGAGGTCGGTTACGCATCCGGCCAGGACGCCGGAGCCACCCAGGTCATCCCCCGTATCGACGTCGACGGAGCGGACGGCCCCAAGCGCGGCGGCCCCGGGGGCGAGGGCCCCGGCACGCAGTTGCTGCCCAGGATGCGCGAGGCCGTCGGCGCGTACGACGAGCAGGAGCGCTACTCGGGCGGCGCGTACGCGCATGCCCCCGACGACGCCGACGAGGCGTACGACGACGGCCTCGACTACGGCCCCGACGGCGGCGGAAGCCGTACCGAGGGCAAGCGGCCGGGCTCGGACGGTATCCGGCACGCCTACTACCCCGACCGCCGGATGAACCTCGGCGTGGTGCTGCTCCCGCTCCGTGTGTTCCTCGGCTTCATCTCGATGTACGCCGGCATGGGCAAGCTCTGCGACCCCGTCTACTTCGACGGCGGCGAACGCGGCTCCATGGTCAAGTGGCTGCATTCGCTGCACCCTTGGGCGCTGGCGAGTCCGCTCCGCGACTTCGCGCTGTCGCACCCGGTGGGCGCCGGGCTGACCATCGCGTTCCTGCAGGTCGTCGTCGGTGTGCTGACCGTGCTGGGACTCTGGCAGCGGGTCGCCGGGGTGTTCGGGGCGCTGCTCTCGGCGGCGCTCGTCGTCACGGTCAGCTGGCGGACCGTCCCGGTGTACGACGCGCCGGACATCATCTATCTCGCCGCCTGGTCGCCGCTGATCATCGCGGGCGCCCCGGTCTACTCGATCGACAGCCGCCTCGCGGGTGAGGCGTGGCGCACGCTCGGCCCGCGGTCCGAACTCGCCGAGCTGCGGCGCCGGGTGCTGCGGCGCGGCGCTGTCGTCGCCGCGGTGGTCGTCGGGCTGACGATGATCATCGGTGCGGTGCTGGGCGGCGCGGTGCGCTCCGCCCAGGTCGTGACCGTACCCGGCCCGAACACCGATCCCACCAACCGGCTTCCGGGACAGCCGCTTCCGCAGGAGCCCGGCGCGTCGGGCAGCCCGTCGCAGCAGCGCACGTCGAGGTCGCCCGCGCCCTCCGCCAGCGGCTCGGCGCACGCCTCGGCGCACCCGTCGACGCCCGGAGCGGTCCGGGAGAGCGCGACCGCCGGCTCCACGGGCCGGCAGCAGCCGAGCGCGACCCAGGGGACGGGCCAGCAGCAGCCGTCGCAGCAGCAACAGCAGCAGCAGGCCCCGCCGCCCCCGGCGGCCACCAGCGCGGGCCCGTCGGCCTCGGGCGGTACGAGCACCGGTGGCAGCAGCGCCGGCGGCGGCTCCGGTACGTCGGGCGGCGGCGAGGGCGGCAGTTCGTCCGGCGGGGGGAGCAACAAGAACCCGATCGGCGGGCTTCTCGGCTGACGGGCTGACGGGCTGACGGGCCGGGCGGCTGACCGGCCTTTCGGCTGACGGATGGAGTCAGCTGGAGTCGGCGGGATGTGTGCGGGTAAGGGGCGATCGCCAGGGCGGTCGCCCCTTACCCGTGCGACCTACCCGTGCGACCTACCCGTGCGACCTACCCGTGCGGCTTACCCGTGCGGCGAGACGGGCCGGTTGAGCTCCTTCGCCGCCTCCGTGAGGTCCTTGGCGGTGTCGATGGCCCGCCAGTACGCCCCGTGCGGCAGCGGGTAACCGGCCAGCCTGCGCTCGCGGGCCAGCCGCGGGAAGGTGGACCGCTCGTGGTCGCCGCGGTCCGGCAGAAGGGCCGTGAAGCCCGCGGAGAAGACGTAGATGCCCGCGTTGATGAGGTACGGCGAAGGGGGCGACTCGATGAAGTCGAGTACATGCCCGAACCGGTCCGTCTCGACCGCGCCCCACGGGATCCGCGGGCGGGCGAGAGCGAGCGTGGCGACGGCGTCCCGCTCGGTGTGGAAGGCGGCCATCTCGCGCAGTGAGAAGCGCGTCCAGATGTCGCCGTTCGTCGCGTACCAGGGCTGGTCGGCGTGGGGCAGCCGGGCGGCGGCGTACTTGAGACCCCCGCCGCGGCCGAGCGGCTCGGACTCCACGACGGTGGTGACCCGCAGGGGCAGTTCGGCGGAGTCCAGCCACTCCTGGAGCACTTCGGCGAGATGGCCGCAGGAGATGACGGCGTCGGTGACACCCTCGGACGCCAGCCAGGCCAGCTGATGGCCGATGATCGGCGTACCGGTGCCCGGGATCTCGACCATCGGCTTGGGACGGTCGTCGGTGTACGGGCGCAGCCGGGAGCCCTGGCCGCCCGCCAGGACCACGGCCTGGGTGGGCAGCGCGTGTGCGTGAGGATCAGCGGTCGTCGTCATGAGGCGCACCCTATGACCTGGTACGCCTCAAGAACGCCGGTGCCGGCCGGTGTGAGCGCCGGCCCTCACGCCGTACTCGGTGGGGGTCAGTGCTGGTGCGCGACTCCGTACGCGAAGGACGTGTCGCAGACCGGGCGGGAGAACGACTGGGCGCGCGTCGGCCCGTACCGCTCGACCGCGGCGCGGCCCAGCGAGCGGGCGATCGACATGCAGTGGCTCGCCAGCGACGGCCGGCTCTCGACCTCGCGCTGGAGGTGTGTGAGGGCCTTGCCCGGATCCTTCTCCTGGAGCTCGACGAGGAGCTCGTCACGCAGAATGTCCTGCGGCGTACGGGTCTTGGCGCGCACCGGCGCCTCCTTGCTGGAGGCGGTCAGCATCTGCGAGCCGTTGGAGGTGCCTGCCCACGGGACGCGGGTGACCGCGAGCGTCCCGGAGAGAACCAGGACGACGGGCAGGACAAGTGCGAGAGTTCGGCCGATTCGGCGGGCTGTGTGGGTCACGCTGTGGAGCGTAGCGGTCGGTGATGATTTGGCGACATTTAGTCACTCGTGCGGGGGATGGTTCGAGTTTGCTTTTCGAATCAGGTGTTGACGGCACGCTGCGAAATGCCCGCTCTGCCGGGGTGTTTACCCGGAACGCGCCGCGGCCCCGCGCCTCCCGGTGGGGGAGGTGCGGGGCCGCGGGCGGTCCTGGCGGAGGCCGTCAGTCGCTGAGGCGCTCGCCGGTCGAGGTCGAGAAGACGTGGATCTCGCCGGTGCGCGGGACGACGTGGAGCTTGGTGCCCTTGTCCGGGACCTTGCGGCCGTTGACGCGGACCACGAGCTCCTTGTCCACGCCGTTCACCTCGGCGGAGCCGTACACGTAACCGTCGGCGCCGAGCTCCTCGACGACGTTGACGGCGACGGCCAGGCCGGCCGGGGCCTCGGCGCTCTCCTTGGCGAGGGACTTCGGGACCTCGTCGTGCTCGACGACCTCGAAGTGCTCGGGGCGGACACCGACCGTGACGGTGGTGTCACCCTTCTCGGACGCGGCGGCGAGGGCCTCGCGGGAGACGGGGACGACGCTGTTGCCGAACTTCACGCCGCCGTCGGTGATCGGGACCTCGACCAGGTTCATGGCGGGGGAGCCGATGAAGCCGGCGACGAAGAGGTTGCTGGGGCGGTCGTACATGTTGCGCGGGGAGTCGATCTGCTGGAGCAGACCGTCCTTGAGCACCACGACGCGGTCGCCCATGGTCATGGCCTCGACCTGGTCGTGCGTGACGTAGACCGTGGTGATGCCGAGGCGGCGCTGGAGCGACGCGATCTGCGTACGGGTCGAGACACGGAGCTTGGCGTCGAGGTTCGACAGCGGCTCGTCCATGAGGAAGACCTGCGGCTCACGGACGATGGCACGGCCCATCGCGACACGCTGGCGCTGACCACCGGAGAGCGCCTTCGGCTTGCGGTCCAGGTAGTCGGTGAGGTCGAGGATCTTCGCGGCCTCCTCGACCTTGGCGCGGATCTCGGTCTTGTTGATACCGGCGATCTTGAGGGCGAAGCCCATGTTGTCCGCGACGGTCATGTGCGGGTACAGCGCGTAGTTCTGGAACACCATCGCGATGTCACGGTCCTTCGGCGGAAGGTGCGTGACGTCACGCTCACCGATGCGGATCGCGCCGCCGTTGACGTCCTCGAGACCCGCGAGCATGCGCAGGGAGGTCGACTTGCCGCAGCCGGAGGGGCCGACGAGGACGAGGAACTCGCCGTCCTCGACATCGATCTCCAGCGCGTCCACGGCGGGCTTGGTGGATCCGGGGTATATCCGGGTGGCCTTGTCGAACGTGACTGTTGCCATGAGTGTGTGCTCCTTCACCGGCAGGAACGTGCCGGACGATCCGAGTAAAGGTGAGTGGTGTAGTCCACACGGGTGAACTGCAACGAGACGCTACCTGGCGGTTTGCGGTCTGTCAGTAGTTCCGGACCCGGCAAATTTCCGGCGTGACCACCCTCGCGCTGCGGTTAGAATGCTCCGACGCGCCTCCTTAGCTCAGCTGGCCAGAGCAACGCACTTGTAATGCGTAGGTCATCGGTTCGAATCCGATAGGGGGCTCGAGGAAACCCCAGGTCGCATAGGGCGTGACCTGGGGTTTTTCATGTCTGGGGTGCCCCGCCCGGAGCCTCAGGGCTCAGCGCAGGGTGTCCATCAGGGTGGTGAGGTAGGTGTCAAGGCGCTTCTCCACGGCCCGGGGTGTCAGCTCTGTCCTGCCCGCCTCCCGCCATGGCTGCGATACCTCCTGTACTTCCTCGGAGGCCGCCAGCGCGTCCCGTACCAGCCAGTACCGGCGCTCGTCCGTGGCCGCTGCCAGTGACCCGCCGGCCTTCTCGTACGCTTCGGCGAATCGCAGGCCCCATGCCGGGCCGTGCAGCAGCGCGAGGCTGGTGGAGCAGTGCGCGACATCGAGGTCGGCCGGGCCCCAGGAGGTCTGTACCCAGTCGATGACGCCGGTGATCCGGGGGGTCTCCGGGCTCGGGGGCGGTGCGTCGAACAGTACGTTGCCCGGTTGGAAGTCCCGGTGCAGGAACCGTCCTTCGTAGGGCGGGGCGGGATTGCGGATCATGCCGATCGCCGCCGCCCAGGCCGTCGCGTCGGCGTCCTTCGGAGTCACGACGGTGTCGGGGGTCGTCAACGTCAGGTATTTTCCCGGCCGTTCCGCGGGGCGCAGTGCGTGGATCGCCATCAGTTGGCCGGCCAGCAGCGGGACGCGCTTCTCCAGTCCCTCGTCGGCGATGACCGGGCTGCCCGGCAGGTGGGTCATCAGGAGCGACGGGTACTCGCACTGCGCGGCGGTCGGGTCGGCCGCGATGAGTCCTGGAGCCCGCACGCCGGTCCCCGTGAGCAGAGTCAGGGTGCCCGCTTCCCTGTTCAGCCAGTCCTCGGCCTGCTCCACGTCGACGAAGGTCCGCAGCACCAGGTCGCGGGTGCCTCCGTCCCGTCCGCCGATGGTCAGCCTCCGCATTTCGGCGGTGATGCCGCCGTGCAGCGCCACGGTTCCGACGATCCGCTCACCGGCCTCCAGGTGCCGGCTCACCCAGGCCCGTGTCAACGGCCGGACAGTTGCCGCGTCATGGTGAGGGGGCACCGCGTCTTCGTGTTGGGTCACCGTGCCACCCCAGCAGTCGGACGGCGGCCCGCGCAAAGCCTTTTGGCCGTCTCCCGGGGCGGAGCCCCGGCCGCTTGTACCGGCTCTACTTGTTGTGTGTGGGGTAGACCTCGACGCCGACGTAGGAGCCCTTGACCTGCCCTGCGCCGGCCGGCCACTTCACGCTCACGGTGTGGGTCTCGTTCGGGGGCGTCACCTCGAGCTTGGTCGGGTGCGTGTAGCTCTTGCCGGTGGGGTCGATGGTGTAGGAGAGGTTGAAGACGGCGGCGTCGCCGGGCTTCAGGTTGGTGATACGCGGTACGGCCTTGCCGCGGGTGATGGGCTCCGACGTGTGGTCGGCGTCCGTGATGTCGACGCCCGCGTAGCCGCTCGCCGAGCAGGTGGTCGAACCCCGGTTGACCATGGTGATGTCGATGATGCCGGCCTTGCCGTCGGGCGAGGCGTCCGCGGCGTCGATGGCCAGGTCCGCCGTCTTGCAGATCGGGAGCTTGCCGCTGCTCGCCGTCCCGCCGTTCGCGGCGCCGGCGCGGGACTCCGTGTTCGCACCGGAGCCCGAGGAACCCTTCGACGCCGTGCTGCCGGCCGAGGACGAAGAGGAGGAGTCCGAGCCCGAGCCGCTCTCCGATGAGCCGCCCTCCGCCTTCGAGCTGCCGTCCGATGACGAGGCAGCCGCGGACGAGGAGCCCTTGGACGACGAGTCCTGCCCGGAGCCGTTGTCGCAGGCGGTGAGCGAGAGGGTGGCGGCGAGGCTGACGGCGGCGAGAGCGGTTATGCGGGTGTACTTCACGGTGTTCCCCCAGAGCGGGCGCGGTGCGTGCGGACTGAAGTATTTCTATCCCGCACCGGGTTACAGCCCGTCCTCCGCGACGTCCTCGTTCTGTCACAGGCGTGTTGCCCCCACGGACGACGGCAGGGGCCCCGGCGCCGGTCCTCGCCGCGCCCGGGTGTCCGTCTTCGCGTACGAGTCCACCACCGGTGACGCGTCAGGCTCTCGTACGCTCCTGGGCAGCCAGCAGATAGCCCGCCTGGAGGCGGCTCTGGGCGCCCACTTCGGCCATGATCTCGGCGACGTGGCGGCGGCAGGTGCGTACGGAGATGCCGAGGCGGGTGGCGACGGAGGCGTCGGTCATGCCCTCGATCAGCAGCCGGATGATCGTCTGCCGCAGGCCCTCGGTGATGTCGGGCTGCCGCGAGGTGCCCACCGTGAACGGCTCGGCGGCCAGCCACAGCCGCTCATGGACCTCCACCAGCAGCGCCACCACGTGCGGTTGCTGGATGAGGGCCGCGGCGTGCGGGTTGTCCGGGACCGGGATCACCGCCGCTTTCCGGTCGAAGACCAGCATGCGGGTGAAACGGTCGTCCAGCGTGCGTACATGGGCTCCGAGCCGGCTGATGCGCTCGACGTAGGCACTGGTGCCCAGGCTCAGCCTGGCGGCGTGCTGGTACAGGACCTTCATCCGGACGCCCCGCTTCAGGGCGTCCTCGTCCCGGGGCACCGCCTCGGCGAGAACGCTCTCCTCGCGGCCCCCTCCGGGCTGCGCCGTGAGGATCTCCTCCTTGCAGTGACCGGTCAGGTCGGCGATGACCGAATGCACGTCGGTGCGGTTATGGATGAGCTGGAACTGGTTGCGGGGCTGCTGGGGGGAGACGCTCGCCTCGAAGACGGGCATGAAGGACATGAGGTCGCGGCGGGTCCGGTCCATACGGGCCCGCCGCGTCCGTATCTCCCGTTCCAGGGGGATGAGGACCTCGGATGCCGCCTCGTCCGGCGGGACGGCGATGAGCCGTCCGCCCGAAAGGACGCGCAGTAATCCCCTGGTCAGCAGATACTCGACCGCGGCTTCGGCCGCCGGGCGGGACAGTGAGAGCTCCTCGGCGAGCCTCGCCGAGACGACGCTGTGCTCCATCTCCTGATTCGGCGCGTGATTCAGCACATGGCTGTACACGTCGATCAGTACGTCGCGGCTGACTGTCTCCGTGTCCAAGACAACCTCCAATGTATTGGCTCATACCGGGGTGCCGCGCAGAATAGCCGCCCATGGGCGGCGAATAGAGAGCTTTCAGTCATTTGTGAGCAGGCCGGCCGATTACAACCTTGTTTCCTCCGCATTGCGGACGTGCGTGACGAGCCGCCCGTGTTCGAAGAGATGGAGGAAGTACTGAGGCCGCATGGTGGTGCTCTTCCATCCGGTGGCATCCGCATGCTGCTCCGCGGTGATCAGTCCGGTCGACACGATGCCGGGGGCACTCAGCAGCGGGACACCGGCGAAGGTGGCGAAGGCGGCCGTGTGGGCATGGCCGGTCCATACCGCCCTCACCGAGGGATGCCGCTCGATGAGCGTCGCCAGGGCCTCCGGGTCCCGCAGGCCGATGGAATCGATGTACGGCATGCCCAGCGGAACCGGCGGGTGGTGGAAGGCGATGAAGGCCGGCACGTCCGGGGCGGCGGTCAGCTGGGTGTCGAGCCAGCCGAGGGTCTCCTCGTCGAGAACTCCGTGTGCGGCTCCCGGTACGGACGAGTCGCACAGCAGGAGACGCGGGCCGTTCGTATCCAGGAGGACCGACCGGTTCAGAGGGCCACTGCTGCCCTGCGCGCCGGGCGTGCCGGGCGTGCGGTGCGGGCCGTCGCCGTGATCCGGGAACCATCTCCGGAACTCCTCCCGGCTGTCGTGGTTCCCGGGACACACGAGCACCGGGCAGCGCTCCCGCAGCGGGGCGAGCGCCGTCGCGACCTGCCGGTACTCCTCCGGGGCTCCGTGATCGGCGAGATCACCTGTGATCAGTACGGCGTCGAGCGTCCCCGGCGTCGCCGCGACCGTCGCCACGGCAGCGGCGATACGCTCGCCGCTGTCCGCGCCGGCGCCCGCGTGCAGATCACTGAGGTGGGCGATCAGTGTCATGCCTCGATGCCCTCGGTCTCGGGCTGGGCCACCGGAGCGGCGGCCGCTTCCTTCTTACGGTCGGCACGCCAGCGCGTCAGAGTGCCGAGCACCATGGCCATCGTGATCAGCGCGATACCGACGAAAGTGCTCAACGACTGGTGCAGCCGCGGGTCGAGGAACTGCGTGAGATAGGTGATCACCAGGTTCATGCCGTACAGCATGGAGACGGTGATCGGCTCGGTGCGGACGATGCCCTGTTGGAGAAGGTAGAGCGAAATGATGACCCCGACGATGCTGATCGCCAGAATCGCGCCGGTGTCGGCAAGTGTGTAGGTGCCGAAGCTGGACCTGAAGAGCATGAGCGCGAACGTCGAGACGATCAGGACGGGGAACCGGGAGGCCATCATCTGCCGTACGACCATCCCCTGGTCGCTGAGCCGCTTGGTGTAGTACGTGATGCCCGCCAGCGAGACGGAAGTGGCCACGCACATGCACACACCGAAAATGATGCTCCCGGTCGATACGCTCCCGATCGCGCTGGAGCCGTCGAGCGCCTCGACGAGGAGATAGGCCATCACCGCCAGCATCCCGGCCGCGGCGGCGATCTCCAGCCGGTAGGCCCGGACTCCGGGACGCAGCTTGAACCCCAGCAGGATGGTCACGGTCGGGCCCAGGCCGATGATGATGGCGTTCGCCATGGCGGGTTCGAACACCGTGAACGCGTAGAGCACGGCGATCCAGCAGATCGCCGTCATGATGTTCAGCATGATGACGTCAGGCAGACAGCGGCGCACATCACGGAAGAGCGCCTTCTTGTCCCGCAGCGTCAGGAAGTAGAAGAGCTGGGCCAGGACGAAGGAGTTGAGGGCGATGAACTCCGGTGACAGGTCCTGGACGAGCGCGCCTTCGAGGACCGACTTGGTCGAGTTGATGATGCAGTAGCCGGTGACGAACAGGGGCCCCACGACGGAGGCGTTGCGCCTAATCGACATCGTAGAAGCCCTCCCCGTCGAGGTAACGGGCCGTCATGTAGTCCCTGACGGTGACACCTTCGGAGGGGTGCAGCAGATGCACCAGCATCGGATAGGTCAGGTCGTTCCTGGTCTGTTTGATCAGCCCGCCGGGAGCGACCTTCAGCAGGACGTCGTGGAAGCTCTCCAGCGCGCGGACCTCGTCCATCCGCGGCAGGCCGCTGAGCTTGCCCTCCTTGGGGGCGATCATGTTCACGCAGATGGCGTGCTGATCCACGACGTAGTCCTGCTCGGCGCGGGCGTGGAAGGCGTCCGCGTCGGTGTAGGCGAGGACCGTCCACTCCAGCTGGCTGCTGCCGAGCGCCGCGCGGGTGAGCAGCGGGAGCTGGGCGCCGCAGACCCGCGCCCCGGTCTCGACCAGGCGCGGCCCCTGAGGCGTCAGTTTCAGCTCGGTGTGCGCGGGACCGTTGCGTATGCCGAGCGCGTCCAGCACGCCGAAGGCGTAGGCGACCAGCACGTCCTGCTCTGGGCCGCGGCGCGTCATCAGCTGCGAGCCGCCGAGCAGATCGCGGACCCCGTTGACCTGCAGATGCTGGGTCTTCCAGACGTCGCACACATAGTGCTTGCCGTCCCGGCTGACCGAGTTCACGTAGTACTCGGCGCCGACCAGGTACTCCTGGGCCACGACGGCACGGTTGTTCAGGCCGAACGCCGAGTCGGTGCCGAGGAGCGCGGTGAACGCGTCGATGACCTCCGCACGGGAGGTGCAGAAGGAAACGCCGTCGTTGAGCGCGCTGTTGACCGGTTTGAGCACCACGGTGCGCGGCACGTCGCCGTACCAGGTGAGAAGGGTTTCGAGGTCGGTCGCGAGCACTTGGTCCGCTGCGGGCAGTCCCGCCGCCTTGACCGTCTCGATCATGCGGAACTTGTTCCGGCGGGCCTCGGTGAGGGCCGTCCCATTGGTGAGTAGCCCGAGGGATTCGGAGATCTGGTCGGCGAGTTCCACGCCTGATTCGGCGCCCGGCAGCACGGCCGTCGGCGCGTACGCCCGCAGCGCCGATGCCGTCGCCCGCGCGTCGCCCGCGTGGACGACCTCATGGGTGAAATCGCCTGGCCGGTACGTGGAGGTGTAGAGCTCCGGCAGTCTGGGGGTGCTCTGCACATGGACGCAGTCGTACCCCCGGTCGGCGAAGAGCGGGGCCAGGTGGCTGCCCGTGGAGTAACCGTCCACGATGGCCACGACCGGGCGGGGTGAGGCGGGGCTCATTGCGGCTCCTTTCGGTAGCTGAGTAATTCGGGCCTCACGGCGCGATGAACTCTCGGGTGCTTGTGGATACTGCCGTTCTGCGCTCGACGGCGGCTTTGACCAGGCCCGCGAAGAGCGGGTGCGGCCGGGTGGGCCGGGAGCGCAGTTCCGGGTGGGCCTGGGTGGCCACCAGATAGGGGTGGACCTCGCGGGGGTACTCGACGTACTCGACGAGCTTGTTGTCGGGGCTGGTTCCGGAGAACACCAGTGCGGCCTTGGTCTCCAGCTCGGCCCGGTAGGAGTTGTTGACCTCGTAACGGTGGCGGTGACGCTCCTCGACGTACGGCTGGTCCTCGTACGCCTCACGCACCAGCGAACCCTCCGCCAGCTTCGCCGGATACAAGCCCAGACGCATCGTGCCGCCCAGGTCACCAGCACCCTCGACGTACGCCAGCTGCTCCTCCATCGTGGAGATCACCGGATGCGCGGTACCCGCGTCGAACTCCGTGGAATTGGCATCCGGGATACCCGCGACATTCCGCGCGGCTTCGATGACGATGCACTGCAGGCCCAGGCAGAGGCCGAGCAGCGGGATCCGGTTCTCGCGGGCGTACTGGATGGCACCGACCTTGCCGTCGACCCCGCGCTCACCGAACCCGCCCGGGATGCAGACCGCGTCGACGTCCCCGAGCTGCTTCTTCGCACCCGCCTGCGTGCGGCAGTCGTCGGACGTGACCCACTTGACCTTGACCCGCGCCCGGTTGGCGAACCCACCCGCCCGGATCGCCTCGGTCACCGACAGATACGCGTCCGGCAGATCGATGTACTTCCCCACCAGGGCCACGGTGACCTCGTGGTCGGGGTTGTGGACCCGGTCCAGCAGATCGTCCCAGGTCGACCACTCCACATCACGGAACGGCAGATCCAGCTTGCGCACCACATACGCGTCGAGGCCCTCGGTGTGCAGCACCTTCGGAATGTCATAGATCGACTTGGCGTCGACGCAGGCCACCACCGCGTCCTCGTCGACATCGCACATCAGCGAGATCTTGCGCTTGATGGCCGTCGGCACCTCACGGTCGGCGCGCAGCACGATCGCGTCCGGCTGGATCCCGATGTTCCGCAGCGCGGCCACCGAGTGCTGGGTGGGCTTGGTCTTCAGCTCGCCCGAAGGGCCGATGTAGGGCAGCAGCGAGATGTGCACCACGAACACATTGTCCCGGCCCACCTCATGACGCACCTGGCGCACCGTCTCCAGGAACGGCAGCGACTCGATGTCACCGACCGTCCCGCCGACCTCCGTGATCACCACATCGACATCGTCCGTCGCCATCCGCCGGATCCGGTGCTTGATCTCATTGGTGATGTGCGGAATGACCTGCACCGTGTCACCGAGATACTCACCACGCCGCTCCTTGGCGATGACCGTCGAGTACACCTGCCCCGTCGTGACGTTGGCCGAACCATCGAGGTCCACGTCGAGGAAACGCTCGTAGTGCCCGATGTCCAGGTCGGTCTCGGCGCCGTCGTTCGTGACGAACACCTCACCGTGCTGGAACGGGTTCATCGTGCCCGGGTCGACATTCAGATACGGGTCGAGCTTCTGCATCGTGACCCGCAGGCCGCGGGCCTTGAGCAGCGCACCAAGACTGGACGCGGTCAGACCCTTGCCCAGGGAAGAAGCGACACCCCCGATGACGAAGATGTGCTTGACCACTGCCTTCTTGGCGGCGCGCTGCGGCATGTGGCGGGTCTCCTCTCCCTGACGCCGGTTCGGTTGCGATGCGGGGGATCCGGTCATGAGGTCCCCGCCGGGGACGGTGAGCGGGTCGCGGCGCGGTCGTCCACCCGAGTATCGGGGGCCGGGCTCACCCGGCCGCCCCGGACCGCGCGTTCCAGCCACCAGCCGGCCAGCTGCGAGGTGAGGACCGCGGTGACGATCAGTGTGGTGAACAGCGATGCGCTGACGATGCCCACGTCGTAGGCGGTGGTCGCCATGACGATGCCCGGGCCCCCTCTCGCGTTCAGCGCGACGGCCAGGTCGAGGGACTCCGCTCCCGGCCGGCCGGCGAACCGCGCTCCGGCGTACACACTGCTGGCCTTCGCGACGCAGGCGACGGCGAGGAAGACCAGCGTGAAACCGATGCTGAACGAGTGGATCAGGTCCAGCTTCAGTCCGACGACGGCGAAGTACACCGGGATGAAGAAGCCCGCGGCGAAGTCCTGCACCGTACGGGTGGGGCTCGCGGCGCCGGTCCCGGCGCGGCCGGTGGTGGTGCCGGTGAGCAGACCGACCACGAACGCGCCGAACATCGGAGCGACCCCGAGGACGAGGCAGAGCGCCGATGTGCCCAGTACGACCGTGGTCCGCATCGCCACCGAGTCCCACGGCCGCCGCCACGCACGGCCGTTCGGCAGTCTTCTGAGCAGGAACGCCGCCAGCAGGGCCAAGAGGAAGAAGCCTATGGAGGCCGCCGCGTAGTACACGGCAGCCCCGGTCCCCGACCCCGCGTGCACCGTCCTGGCGAGTCCGAAGACGGAGTGCGAGCTGCCGGCGACCATGCCGAGGGCGATCGACAGCAGGACGTTCAGCACGATGTCCTCCAGCACCGCGACGGACAGCACCACGCGGGCGAGGGCGCTGCGCATGATCCCGAGGTCGAGCAGGATCCGCGAGATGACGGGGATGCTGGTCACCGCGATCGAGCAGGAGACCACGATGGTCAGCGCCGCGGTGTTGCCGGCCGGGCCCATCAGCCCGTCCGATGTCACCAGGGACATGCCGGCGAGACCCACCGCGAACGGGACGACCATGCCGATGGTCGCGGTCAGCACCACCGCTTTGCTGTCCTGGCGCGAGAAGACCTTCCGCATGTGCGCGCCCGCGGTGAACATGAGCAGCAGCAGGCCCAGTTGGTACACGAGGTCACGGCCCACCGCGCCGGCGCCCGTGGAAGGGAAGAGCCAGTCGGCCAGTCCCGGGGCGGCCTGTCCCAGCACGGTGGGTCCCAGGAGCAGACCGCCGAGGATCTCTCCGACGACGGCGGGCTGCCGGAGGCGTACGAACAGCCGCCCCAGTCCGTGGGCAGCGGCCAGCAGCAGCGCGATGCCGAGCAGGACATGGAACAGGTCAGCCTGGGACATGGGCGTCCAGACTCAGCCGGGACGCGACGGCCGAAGTGGAGCCGGTGTACTTGCCGTTGTAGTCCACGGCGGTGCCCTGCATCGCCCAGAAGGCCAGCTTGCCGATCATCATGCCCGGGTACACCCGGACAGGATGGGCGACCTTGATCTCCAGTGTCCAGGGGAACACCGCACCGCTGTGCCCGAGCGGCGCCGAGTACTGGATCCAGATCCCCATGGCGGAGGTGGACAGGCAGGCGTACAGCTCAGCCGCGTAGTGGGGGCTGCCCATGGCCTCCATGGTGCCGCCGAGGTAGAGACGGTCGGGCTCCAGGACCATTCCGTCGGAGCCCATCGTGACCTGGTGGGCCTTCGGCGGTTCGAAGCAGTCGATGATGTCCTGCTCGTACCAGAGGATGTCCTCCGCGAGCCGGAAGCCGTAGCTGTTGGGCTCGATGCGCTCCGGATCGAAGTCGTCGATGTGGATGCGCCCGGCGCGCACCTCGCTGAGAATCTCCGGGCCGCTGAGTATCACAGCCATCCCTCCAGCAGGCCGGATATCGCCGTGCGGTAGTCGGAGAGCTCGCCGTCGTTGGTGATCACGGCGTCCGGGGTGATGGCGTCGAGTTCGCTGGTGGACCTGTCGGTGCGGGACGGGTCGCTGCGGCCGGCCAGCCGTTTCTGCCGGGTGTCCTCGTCGCACCGCACGCGTACGACGCGGAAGCCCTGTTCCCGCAGGACCGGAGCGTCCACATGGGGGTCCCGCAGGTCGTCGTTCACGATGACCTGTGCCTGCGCACTCTCCAGGCGGGCCAGGAAGTCCTCCGCGAGGGAGCGCGGATTGGCCCGGCGCATGGCGTCGGCCAGCGCCTCCATCAGCACCTGGTCCTGGGCCCCTTCCGCGAGCGGGGCGTTCGCTCTGCTGTACACGGCGCGCTGGAGGTCGTACAGCGGCTGGGCCAGTTTGACCCGGGAGAAGGAGAGGCCGCGGGCCGCGGCCCACTCCTCGATGAGCGAACCGCAGGTCGATTTGCCCGCGCCGGCGAGCCCGGTCACGCAGATACGCAGACCGGCCGTGGTGGTGGTCACGCCGTCTCCTTCGCGGAGTCGAGGTTCTTCAGGACATCGGACGGATCGACATCGAGGGTTCCGGTGAGCCTGACCATCGGCAGGTCCGCGGCCACTTGGCGCAGCCGCGACAGCGACCGGTAGAACTCCGTGTAGTCCGGGACGAGATACGACTGCCAGGTGAAGAACGTCGTGTCGGCCTGGCGGTCGATGATCTTGTTGAGGTGGGCCCACCGCTCGTTGTCGGAGTCGAGGCGGCGCGCACGCAGCGGTTCGCCCGGCTCGACGCGGGGCAGGAACAGCGCGGCGAGCGGCCTGGGGGTCGCGTCGAAGGGGGTGCCGAGCCACTCCTCGAAGACATCAGGATCGATGAGGATCTTGTGCCCGGGTTCGTAGGTGTCCACCGCGGCGTCGACGCCGTCCCGGACGAGCTGCTCCAGACGCTTGTCGGCCCGGATCGTGCCGACGCCCACGTAGGGGTAGTCCCGCCACGGGTGAACGGTCACACCGCTCGCGTCGAACGTGCAGAAGACCTTGTCGCCGCTGAAGTACGACCAGTCGTCGCGCCGCAGGCAGGACAGCATGGTGGTGGTCTTGCCCGCCCCCTTGGGGCCCGCGATGCAGACGGCGCGCCGTCCGTCGTGGATGCCGGAGGCGTGCAGGACCACGGTGCCCTGCTGCTCCTCGTTCCTGATCACGAGATCCCGGAGGAAGTCGATCATCTGCACGGCCGCCCGCTCGGTGACGCGGGTGCGGAAGACGGGGTCCTTCATGGCGTCGTGAGGAGCGTCGAGGACCATGTTCCGGTTGGTGTAGCTCCGGCGGTCCGCGTCGTCCACGATGTGCGCGTGGAACGTGAACTCCCGGGCGCTGCTGAGCCGTACGACGGACTCCGGTACGGCCCAGACGGCCGGGTCCACGTCGCTGTCGGGGTCGTAGGGGGCGACCGCGACCCGGAAGGTCGTCTCGTTGCGCGGGGTGTCGTCCAGCAGGTGCCGGAAGAACCGGCGGATCCGGCCGAAGGCCGCTTCCGCGGCCGCGTCGACGTCGAGTTCGATGGTGGTGTGCAGGAAGTTGAGGTAGAGCATGGCTGCCTTTCCGGCCTTCACAGGGCCAGGCGGTCGACGCTGCGTACGAGTTCGTCGGCGTGTGCGCGGAAGGACTGGCTCCAGATGGGATCGAGCAGGGGGGCGAGACCGTCCACGCCGAGTTCGAAGCTGATCGTGAGGGTCAGCTCGGTGGTGTCAGGACCGAGGGCGCGGACCTGCCACACCCCTGACAGGCTCTCCAGGTCGCCCTCGGTCTGCTCGAACCGGAGGCTGTGCCCTGGGCCCGCCGCCTCCCGCTGGCGCCAGGAGACGGCGCTGCCGTTGAGCAGTACCTTCCAGTCGGTGATCCGGAACAGCTTCTCCGCGTGCGACACCGAGTGGACGTGCAGGACGCTCCGGGCCCGTGAGCCTATTTCCCTGCTGTCCTTGACGAGGTTCCAGACCTCGTCGGCGCTGTGGTCGGGCAGCACACGGCTGACCGTGACGTCGGGCATCTACTTCTCCTCACCTTGGTGGGTCATGCCGCGGTGGATCGTGCGGCGGCCGGTCATGCGGCGGCCGGTCACGCCGCCTTCATGAACGGGGCGAGGAATCCGATGTCGAGCCCTGCCCTGCGGGCCAGTTCGGCCCAGGTCCGCAGAGTGAGCAGCATGTCCCGCTGGCCCTCCGCGACGAGCCGGTCGGGAAGCTCCCCGGGGAACGCGGCGAGCAGCCGCTCCCACAGCGGGTACACGGAGCCGACCTGGCACTCGTCACCGCCGAACTCCTCCTCCAGGCCGAAGACTTCGACCAGGTCGGTGCCGGATGCGCCCAGGACCTCGGTCATGCCGTACTCCAGGGCCACGGCCAGACAGTGGGCGTCGTCGACCGGGACGCGGCCCGCCAGCCGGAGGTCGATGTCCAGGAGCTGTTCCAGGAAGCGGAGTTTGACGGCCTGCTGCATCTGCGGCTGTTCCTCGCCGCCTTCCAGGTCCTCGACGTAGGCCCGGCCCTCGGCGAGCATCAGCCAGGCCGCTTGGACCCATGCGGCGACCCCCTGCGCGGACGGCATGGCGTGCCCTGTCGTCACCGAAGGGAAGGCGGGCAGACTCAGGGCGAGTTCGTGCGCCCTGGGGTGGCGTGCGGTGGTCACTCGGTTTCTCCTCAGCTCTCGGGCACGACGGTCAGCCGGGCGGCTCCGGCACGGACTGCGCGGAGCACCACGGCCGCGTCCTCGGGTGCGAGACCGGCGAGATCCGGCAGTTCGGCGCCGGGAGCGGTCAGCGGCAGCTGCCGGGTGTGGTCACGTCCGGGCAGCAGTACGGCGCTCTCGGCCGATACGAGCATCGACGCACCGGGCAGGAAGGGCGCGGGCCCGCCCGGGGCGGGTTCCAGGGTGACGGCGATCCGGCCCTGATGGCCGACGGCCTCCAGCACATCGCGCAGCAGCGCCTGGTAGGCCGGGCCCAGGGGCTCTCCCGCGGCCTCGGGGGACAGTGCGGCGGCGACGTCCTTACGCAGCCCCTCCAGCGTTTCGGCGGCGCGGCGCGCGGCCGGGGTGCGCCAGTCTCCGTCCCGCACCATCCGGGTCCACCGCAGCACGTACCACTTGCGGGTGGTGTAGACGTCGCCGTGGTGGGAGAGCAGGGCGTCCATGAGGTGCAGCAGGACGTTGAAGGCGTACCCGACCCTCCCGCGTGTCTCGCCCGCCCGCTCGGCGAGCACCAGGTGGGCCGTCTGCTCGGCGGCGGTCTGCAGGGCCGCGCGGGCCCATACCGTGCTGAGGGAGGGCAGCGCGTCGAGGAAGGGGGCGCTGCCGTCCAGGGTGATGCCGTTGACGATGCGCTCGGTCTGCTTACGGCGCGGCTCCCGGGTCTTGTCCCAGGAGCGGAACCCGTCGACGGTCGTGCTGAAGGGTGCGGCGGCCAGACGCCTCAGCTCCGCCAGGTTCGCGGTCACCTCGGCTTCGCTGAACGACACCACTTCGAGGTGGTGCCCCTGCTCGAAGATCTTGGTCGATATCCGGGGCCCGCCGATCGGCTCGGGCTGGATACGGATGAAGTCGAAGTCGGACGTGGCGTTGGCCAGCCCGTGCACGGGTGAGCTGGTCAGCATCAGCAGGCCGTCGCCGACCTGGTCCTTCATGATGCCGGTGAGCCAGTCGGGGCTGAGCCCACGGGAGGAGAGGAACTTCTCCACCCGGCTGTGCCGCAGGGCCGCCAGATCGAGCGGGGTCAGGTGGTGCGGGAAATCGGGATGCATGCGCGGTGCGTCCTCCTGGATATGAAGCCGGTGCGGTCAGAAGCCCAGCTGCCGTGCGACGAGCGCGGCGGGCGCCGTGTTGTCGAGGACCCCGGGATCCGAGCCGGCGGGGATGCCCGGTCCGAGTGCGGCGTGAATCGCGTGGAGTCTGGGGTCTCCCGTGTTCACCACGTGGGCACCCGACTTGGGGGTCGCGCACACCACGGCACCGCCGGGGTCCAGCACCGAGCTGGGCTGGTAGTCGTCCGCGAAACAGACGAAGAGAGGTCCGCAGGTGACCTCGTCCCTCGAAATGCGCCGGCCGTGGCTGTCCTGGAAACCCCGGAGCAGGGTCTGCCCGGTCGCCGGTTCGGTGATCCCGGCGATCACGTCCATGGCCTGCCGGAGCGCGGTGGCCTCGTCGCGGTCGGACGCGCTCCGTGCGCCCGCCCACAGGGAGCCGTTGTTGGCCGGGTGGTAGAAGGCCCGTGAGCGTACGGAGTCGATCGCGTCGTGTCCGGTCAGTACGGTCAGCCCGGCGTCCAGCAGGGCCTGGTTGACGTGGACGAGGTGGGTGCTGCCCACCATGCCGTGGTCGGCGCCGAGCACCACGGTGTCCTCGTCGCCCGCCCGGTCGATGACCTCGCCGAGAACGTCGTCGGCCCACCCGTAGCACTGCCGGATGCGGTCCCAGACGGCGTCGGCCATGTCCGGCCGGTGGGCCGCGCTGCGCTCGTCGCACCATCCGAGCATCTCGTGACCGATGTCGTCGGTGAGCGGCAGATAGACGACGACGAGATCGGCGCTGTGCCTGGCGAGCACCGCCGTCGCACAGGCCCCGAAGGAATCGGCGACACAGCGCAGTGAGGCCAGGAAGGCGTCTTCCGCCGTGCCGTCGCCCCCGTCCACGAGCCGGGGGCCGAATACACCACGCCGGTAGAGAGGCCCCACCCCTTCACCGGCGAACGGGGGGCATGCCTCAAGTGCTTTCACCAGGTCGGTGCTGCTGCCGTCGACCCGGGGCTCCCAGACGCCGGTGTGCACCAGCGTCATGTCGTCCCCGGATCCGGTCAGGCCCATCCAGGTGCCGTGCCGGTCGTCCAGGGCGAGGGGCCGCCACGGCCCCCGTGCGGTCAGGGTGACCTGTCCGTGCCCGGTCCTGATGTGCACGCCCCCGCCGTCGACGGGTCCGGTGACTTCCACCGTGAAGGGCCCGATGCGCCAGGGGACCGCGTCCTGGGCGGGGAGGGGCAGCCGCAGTATGTCGTGGCGTACCACTCGGCGGCTGTACGCCTCGATGGCGCCCTCGACCGCGGGCTCGACCCGGTTGGTGCCGCCGAACACCCAGGGCACATGGACGAACGCGCTGGTGAGGTCGCGTTCGGCGGCCGTCTGCCAGATCGGGGACACCGCCGGATAGCCCGGTGAGAAGCCGCTGACATGGCTGCCTATCCCCTGGCCCGCGCCCGGTACCGAGTATCCGGTCACCCCGTGCTCGCTCGCCCACGTCCCGGTGAACAGGGTCGCGAGGGAGGGCGGTGTCTGACAGTTCGGCCGGGCCGGCCGGGCTGCGGTCATCCTGCCGCCGCGGCGCAGCCGGGACACCGCGGGCAGGGAGCCCTCACGTTCCAGCCGGTCGACGACCCAGTGTGCGGCTGCGTCGAAGACGACCCAGTAGACCGTCACTCCCTGTTCACCTCCGAGACGAGCGCGGCCAGTTCACGGATGTCGCCGATCTCGTGATCGGCGTGCCCGGTCAGCCCGTCCGCCCGCTGGTCCGCCCACTTGCCCGTGCGCACCTGGACGGTGCGCATCCCCGCGTCGTGGCCGCCGCGTACGTCCGTCGTGGCGTCGTCGCCGACGACCAGGCAACCGGCGGGCCGGGCGCCGAGTCCCATGGATTCGGCGGCCAGTTGGAAGAAGGCGGGGGCGGGCTTGCCCAGGACCTGGGCGCTCTCGCCGGTGGCGTACTCCAGCGCGGCCACCAGCGCACCGGTGTCGATGTGGTCCCTGCCGGGCCGTTTGAAGTAGCGGCCGTTCTGCAGGGCGAGGAGTTTCGCCCCGGCCCTGACGGCGCCGAACGCGTCGTCGAGGCGGGCGTAGTCCAGGCGGTCCCGGCAGTCTCCCACCACCACATGGGTGTAAGGACCGGTGGCGCTCACCGTGGGCAGGGTGCTCTCCAGATCGGCGGAGACCAGCCCGTACGTCACCGCCTTCTCGTCCTCCAGCAGCCGGCCGGCCGCCACGACAGGTGAGAACACCTCGTCGGGCCGTACGGCGAAGCCGTACTCCGTGAGCTGTCCGTGGACGCGCTCGACCGTGAGGGAGTCGGTGTTGGTCAGGAAGCGCAGCCCGACGCCCAGTTCGCGCAGTGCCGCGACCGCGTCGACGGCTCCGGGCAGGGCCGCGCCGTTGGCGTACAGGGTGCCCTCCATGTCCAGGAGGACCGCCCCGACCCGCGTGCCCCTCAGGGGTGTGCCCATCAGCCCACCGTCCGCAGCAGGTCGGGCCGGAGCTTCACGGTGTCCTTGAGGAAGGTGCGCTTGGAGTAGAACCCCGCCTCGTCGTTCAGGCCGCGGGCCCGCAGGAAGCTCTCCAGCCAGGTCGTGATCGCCGACATCTCTTCGAGTACGTCCGCCTCCGCGGCCGGGACCGCCACCCGGCTGCGGAGGTACTCCAGCTCGCACTGGTTGAGGGTGACGCCGGGGTCGTCGACCAGGCTGCAGTGGTCGTAGAAGATTCCGTAGACGTGGCCCGTGCGGACGGACTCGAAGTTGATGTCGTAACGCACCCGCCGGAAGGACGGCAGCCGGACCCCGGTGACGCCCAGCACCTCGGTGATGTGCCGCTCGAAGCCGCCGTCGTCGGTGAGGTCGAGACCGTACGTGTGGGTCTCACGCCGCTCGAATCCGTCCTCCACATACCACTTGCGCTTCAGCAGGTGCTTGCCGTCGGTGGTGGGGATGAAGGACGCGTAGCCCCGCTCGGCCTCGGTGGGCCCGGTGATCTCGAACAGGTGGTTGGCGTAGTCCCATGCCTGGAACTCGTCGCGGAACTCCGGGATGTAGCCGGGAAGGACTCCGTCGAGCAGCTCGCGGTACATCTCGACCATGAGCGTCCAGGAGTCCACCGGCGGTTCGAGCGTGTACTTGTACTCCAGTTCCTTGCCGGGGAAGAGCTTCTGGTAGTAGCGCTGGTGGTTGTTGAGGAACAGGTAGTTCCCGGCGTGCAGGCGCACGGCCTCCGGCAGCCAGTCGAGCGTCAGGGGGTCGTCGGAACGCAGCGGCTCGGCGGTGGTGCGGATGAAGCAGGCGTCCTCGGCGAGGAACCGGACCTGGCTGTGGACGTGGAGTTCACCGTCCGACAGCGACAGATAGAAGAGGGGCACGGCCGGTGGGTCGAGGAGGGCGGAGAGTGCCTTCCCCGGCAGCATGCCGGGGAAGAGCTCGTCCGCGGGCACACTGCCGTGGGCGGTGGTGTGTCCTTCCCCGTACCGGCCGGCGCTCAGGGAGACAGCACCGAGGTCCGCCCATCGCAGCACCACGGTGTTGCTCGGGAACACCTCTTCCAGCGGTTCGGCGAGCTCGGCCAGGACGAGGGGGTCGCCCTTCGCGAGGGCGCGGGAACCGTTGAGCAGATGGAGGCCGCCCAGGACGAGCCAGGCCCGCCGGGTGTGCGCTGTGTCGGCCGTTGATGTCATGGTCACTGCTCCTTGGGGGCGTCATGGGTCGTGGCGACGGTGCCGTCGGTGATGACCGCCCGCGTCCCGTGGACATCGGCGGCGGAGACAGCGGGAATGCGGGCTTCGCGCAGCAGGATGGCGAGGTGGCCGAGGGCGGAGCCCTTGTCGAAGACGAAGCCCGCCACATCGTCGAGGAGTACCGACAGCACCGCGTAGGGGCGGGCGGCGTGGATGATGGGCTTCTCGCTGAACGCCCTTACCCGGTCGGCGATATCGGCGAGCCCCTCGTGCTCGCTGACGTCCTGCGACTTGTCGATGCTGACGGCCGGGCCGATCGAGAGCCTGCGCAGCAGCTCGTCGTCGTCCAGCCGCAGCAGCGGTCCCTCGGCGTGGCCGCCCGAGATGCAGACCTCACCCTGGGAGACGGTCACCGCGGTGTCGCCGCCCAGGAGCGAGTAGTCCACGAAGAAGAGCTGGTCCTGGTCGAGGACCCACTCCAGGGTGAGGTCGCCGTAGCGCTCGTACATGGCGAGCGTGAAGCGCGCCATGCCGTCGAGGTGGGGTACGAGCGGCCGGGCGGAGTCCGCCGCGGTGAGGTTGCCCTCCGCGGTACTGGGGCGGGTGGTGTCCGCGACCAGGAGTGTGTCGCCGCCCGCGGTGCCCCGGTTGAGGGCCATCAGCCCCTCGTCGGTGTACTCCACCACCAGGCCGCCTTCGGCCGTACGGCGGGAGATCACCCCGAGCCGGCCCCGGACGAAGTCGCGCACGACGACGCTGTGGAGCGCCGTACTGTCCGTCTCCGCGCCGGTCAGCCCGGCCAGCCGTGCGACGACGTCCTCCTTGGGAACCACGATCTGCCGCAGTGTCTCGCCGAAGTCCAGTACGCATTCGCGGATGTGGCCCTCGGCGAGCAGGGCGGCGAACGAGGCGGCGCAGTCGTCGTCGTGCAGACCCCGGCCGTTGAAGCGCACCACCCAGCCGCGGCCGACCGTGACGCCGCTCTCGTGCGCGAGCCGGTGTGCGGGGCCGCGCTTCGCCGCGTAACCGCTGTACACGGCTGCCACCGCGCCGAGTTCGAAGTCGTCGGTGAGTTCGTCGAAGTAGAGCCGGAGCACGTTCAGGACCGGCTTGTCGTCCGTGGTCGGGCCCGAGCGGCGCGCGGTGACCGGCCGTACCTGGATCAGGTGGACACCCTCCGGGTCGGCGGCCCACTCCACGTCGATCTCGTGACCGGCGCGCTCCCTGAGGCCGCGCACCATCGCGACCACCTGGCGCAGCGCGTCGAGATGGGGGGCGGGTGCTGCGCCGGAGGACTCCAGCGAGGCGCTGTCGACGCAGACCGGGTCGGCGGTGCCCGCCACCAGTTCGTCCGCGAGCCCTTCGACGTATTCGAGTGTCACGTGGTGCGCCGCGGATTCGTGCGCCCCGGATTCCTGTGCCCCGGTGTCGTGCGCCCCGGTGTCGTGCGCCCCGGAGTCGAGTCCTGTGAAGGCGACACCGGCCAGGTCCGGCTTGATCATCCGCTGGACGAACACCGCGAGCCGCGGCATCGCGTCGAAGTCGCCGCTCCGTACGCGGGCGGCGACGGCCGGGGCTTCGTAGTGGGACTGCCAGCAGCGTTCGATGGCCTCCAGCGCGGCGTCGGCGCTGTCGACGTGGAGGACGGAGTGATGGATGCCGGCCAGGCTGGTGTTGTCACCGTCCTCGTCGAGTCCCGACGAGCGGACGGCAAGGAGGTCGCCGGGCAGGGTGAACATGTCCTGCAGCCGGGTGCGCAGCAGCGAGCGCGTCGCTTCGGGGATCCGGATCCCGCGGGCCGTGTCCGTGATCCTGGCCAGTGACTCCGTGAAGAAGGCGCCGACGGTCGCCCGGACATCCGTGAACGCGTTCTTCAGCTCCGCCGCCTGTCGTTCGTCCAGCGCGGCCGTGAACTCGGCCGCCGGAACACAGAATGCCGGAGGAACCGGGAAGTCGAGGTGGACCTGCGCGAGTTGACCGAATTTCGGCCCCACCTCGGCCCAGTCGCCGCTCGCGCCGAGCCCGGGGAAGCGCTGACGCGCGAACTGCTTCTCGAAGTCGACGTGGATGTCGCTGGACCGCGGGCCGACGGAGCCCTGGTACTTGCCGTCGTACAGCAGGACCTTGCCCTGCGGGCGCCACCACATCATCTGGCCGACGTTGATCCCCGGGTAGACCCTGACCCGGTTCATCGAGTACAGCTGGAGTGTCCACTGGCCGGTGTAGCCGATGTCGCCCAGGCTGGCCGAGAGGTTGATGAAGAGCCCGAGGCGCGCCACGGACGACCGGGCCGCGAACGTCGGGGCGTAGTGCTCGCTGCCGAGCACCTCGATGGTGTGGGCGAGATACAGCCGCCCCGGCTCCAGGACGTACCCCTCGTCGGGGATGGTGAGTTCTTCGAATTCGTTGGCACGCCGGGCGTCGAGGGGCAGGTCCTTGTACACCCGCAGCGTCTTCCCCAGCCGGAAGTTGTAACTGTTCGGATTTACCTGCTCGGGAATGAACGGATCAATCGTGATGCGACCATTTCGGTACTCACGCTCGATCTCGTTACCGGTGAGAATCAAACTCCTGCCTCCGTGACGTAGAAACGGGCATGTGCCAGTCGTTCCTTACTCACCACCGGGTCGCGATGGCTGGATGCGTGGGCGCGAACGGGCGCCACCGAGCACAGGGCGGCCCTCTGCGGGCACCCCGATCGTTCAGAAACTGTTCGCTTATGAGCGGTTGTGGACTTACCCGTACTCTGCCGGGGGCTGGATGGGAATGCATAGCCAGGCATGGATCAACATGCTGCACGTCAGCTTGATGCCAGGGGGACAAGAAGCGCTAAACACCGATATGCCCGGCCAATCGGCGGCCCTGTGCGCCGTCCCGGCAGCGGTCGCGTGCCGTCGTCCGGGCGGTCGCAAGGGCCGTCCCGGCGGCCGGAGCGTTTCCGGAACCGTTGAATCCGCTATCCGCCCGGCGCGCCGGCTCCGGTCGAGCGCGAAGAAAATCTGCTCATACGTGGCATGGCGCCGACGTCCCAGGGGCAGATAGCCCGCGACGGGGCCGGCACTAGTTGGAGCACGGGCAATGCAGTCGAACTCCAGTCATGACGACGTCTTTTTCGGAATCCTCGGGCCATTGGAAGGGTGGGATGGGGAGCGGCGCCTGAAACTCGGCGGCGTTGTCAACGAACGTGTTCTGGTGATGCTGTTGCTGAAAGCGGGGCGTGTGGTCCCGGTTTCGCGGCTGATTCAGGCGGTCTGGGATCAGAAGCCTCCTTTCACGGCACTCCAGCAGATCCGCAAGGCCGTGGCGGCCCTGCGCCGGCGTATCCCCTCAGGACGTGAACTGATCGCCACCGAGCCCCCCGGCTACCGCATGACGGTGGCGGAGGGCCAGGTGGATCTGAAGGTGTTCGACGCCCGGGTCCGCCATGCCCAGGAGGCCCACGCGGAAGGGCTCCTGGACGAAGCCGTGACCCACTTGAGGGCCGGGCTCGACCTGTGGCGCGGATCCATCCTCGCCGACGCCGGCGGACACGTCATCGAGGCCGCGGCGGCCGGCTGGGAGGAGCGCCGTATCGCCGCGGCCGAGCACTGCTTCGACCTGCGTCTCGCCCGTGGTGAGGCAGGAGAACTGGTCAGCGAGTTACGTGAGTTCATCTCCGCGCACCCGTTCCGGGAGTCCCTGCGCGGTCAGCTGATGCTGGCGCTCCACCGCTCGGGGCGTCAGGCCGAGGCCGTGGAGGAGTACGCCCGGCTGCGTACCCTGCTGGCCGAGGACCTCGGCATAGAGCCCGGCTTCCGGCTGGCGGAGCTGCATGTGGCGATCCTGCGCGGGGCCCTGGAGTTCGAGGATCCGCGGCGGGCCGAGGTGGCCGCGGCCCAACGGCCGCCGGCGGTGACCGGAGCGGCCCCGTGCACCCTGCCCCACGATCTGGTGGACTTCACCGGCCGTAAGGAGGAAGTGCGCAGGCTCATCGAGGACGTCCCGGCGAACGAGGGGCATCCGGGGCCGCGCGTCCTGGTGATCGACGGCATGGGTGGCAGCGGCAAGACCGCGCTGGCCGTGCATGTGGCGCACCTGCTCGCGGAGGACTACACCGGCGGCCAGCTCTACCTCGACCTGCGCGGCTTCACCTCGGGTGAGCAGCCGCTGTCCGCGGGGGCCGCGCTGGGCGCGCTGCTGGGGGTGCTGGGCGTGCCGGCCGACTCCATGAGCGACGGCGTGGTCGGGCGTATGGCCCTGTGGCGGGCCACGACCGCTCGGCGGCGGCTTCTGCTGATTCTTGACAACGTTGCCGAGGCCGCGCAGCTGAGGCCGCTGCTCCCGACCTGCCCGGGGAGCCTTGTCATCATCACCAGCAGGGTCCGACTGCCCGAACTCGAAGGGTCGGCGGGGCTGTCACTCGGCCTGCTCGGCGATGACGACAGCACCGAGCTGATGAGCCGGATCCTCGGCGCCGACCGGGTCGCCACCGAGCCCCACGCGGCCTCCGAACTCGTGCGGCTCTGCGGCAACCTGCCGCTGGCCCTGCGTATTTCGGGCGCAAGGCTGCGCAAGCGGCCGCACTGGACCCTGGGTTTTCTGGCCGAACGGCTGCGGGACAGCTCGCGCATCCTGGGGGAGCTGGAGTCCGGCGACTGCAGTGTCGCGAGCGTGCTGCGGGTCTCGTACGAAGCCATGCCGCCCAACCGCCAGGCCGACTTCCGGCTGCTCAGTCTGCATACGGGAGCCGACCTCGACGTCGCCACGGCGGCCGCGCTCCTGGGCACCGAGCCGCGCCGGGCGGAGGAGACGCTGGAGCATCTGCTGGACGTCCACCTGGTCGAGCAGTTCGAACTGGGCCGTTACTCCTTCCACGACCTGGTCCGCTGGTTCGCCCGGACCCTGCCGGCCGCCGGCCCGGCGCAGGGAACGGTCGTGCCGTGCCAGGCGGCCGCGTACACCCTGAGTGGCGTGAGCATGCCGGTGACATGTCCGGCCCCGTGACCGCGCCGACCGTGCCGACGCGGCCCGGGGCCCCGGGCAGATTCGTTCACCGCTGGAACACGGCTGTGCCGGGGCGGGGGCTGCAGGCGCCGTAGCCGCCCCGGAGGAAGACCAGCGGCGGCGCTGACCGCTGGACTCCCAGATCGCGGACGGCGCCGGTGACGAACCAGTGGTCGCCCGCGTCCACTTCACCGGCCAGCTCGCAGTCGAACCAGGCGATGGCGTCCCGCAGCGCGGCCGAGCCGGTGGCGGTCTCCCGGTGCGGTATCTCCCAGCGGCCGGGCGCGGCGCTGGTGAAGCTGTGGCACAGCTGCTCCTGGTCGGCGGCGAGCACATTGACGCAGAACCGGCCGGCCGCCCGGATGCGCGGCCAGGTGGTCGATGACTTCGAGGGGAGGAAGCCCACCAGGGTCGGCTGCAGTGACACGGACGTGAAGGTTCCCATGACCATCGCGGGCGGCGGCAGGTGCGGGGCCGGGCGGGGGGCGGTGACCAGGACCAGTCCGGTCGGGTAGTGGCCGGCCACCCGGCGGAACCGCTCGGTGGCCGCCGCCGGCTCACCGGCCTGCGCCGGACTGCCGTGCGCCGGACTGCCGTGCGCCGGACTGCCGTGCGCCGGGCGGGCGTTCTCCATGGAGTGCGACATCTCGGGGAGTTCCTCCGGTCGTACCGGCCGGGGACGTGCCGCGGTGCGACGCGGCGCGCCCCCGTGCGGGCATAGTACGAGGACCCTCAGGTGACGGTGACCGGGGCGGGCTGTCCCGCGTAGGCCACGCCGGGGAACTCACGGGCCAGGTCGGCGACATCGGCGGCAACCCGGCCGGTGTCGTCGCCGCGCAGCAGCAGCCGGGCCAGCAGCTCGGCGACCGCGGCCATGTCGGCCTCCTTCATGCCCCAGCGGGTCAGCTCCTGGGAGCCGAGGCGCAGCCCCGAACGGCCGCTGCTGGGCAGGCCCACCGTGGTGGTGCGGATGTCGGCGCGGGTGAGCGCACGGCCCCACTCGTGCGGAGAGCACTCCTCGGGAGGATGCACCCAGACCTGGTGGGTATCGGTGTAGCCGAAGTCCTCGCCGGGCAGGTCGAAGCCGCGCCGGGCCAGTTCCTCGCCCAGCCGGCGGGCGTTGGCGATGGTCTGGCGCGCGTAGTCCACCCGGTGCGGCAGCAGCTCTTCGAGGGTGATCGCCAGACTGCCGACGGTCGCCGAGTGCGAGCTCGACGCGGTGAACGGGATGCGTGCCGCCACCTTCTCCGCGACGGTGTCGCTGTTGGTGACGAACAGGCCCTTCTGCGGGCCGGGCAGTGTCTTGTGCGTACTGCCGGAGATGCTGTCGAAACCGCCGTCGAGTACGAGGGTCTGCGGCGCGGCGGGCAGCAGGCCGAGCAGGTGCGAGGCGTCCAGGCAGATGAGGGCGTCGGGTGCGGCGGCGCGCAGCGCCCGGGCGTCCGGGAGGTGCAGGGTCGTGGAGGCGTCCAGGTAGATGACGTCGACGGGCTGTTCGGCTATGCGCGCGGCGAGTGCGCTGTGGTCGATCTGCAGGCGCTTGCGGTCGTAGGGGATGTAGTCGGCCCGGTAGCCGAAGCTCTCGCAGATGGTGACCGTGGCGTAGTGCCCGCCGTCCTCGGGCGCCAGCACCATGACTCGGCCGCTGCGCGGGGTCACGGCGGTGAGCACGGTGTGCATGGTGTGCAGTCCGGAGAGGAACTGCACGAAGGCGTGCCGTGCGCCGTAGAACTCCTTGGTGAGGTCCACGCAGTAGTCGTAGACGTCGCTGAGGCCCGCGACGTCGCCGTAGACGGCCACCGGCGTCTCCGAGTACGGGTAGCGGTTGACCGCGTCGGTGGCGAGCGCGGCGGCGGCCCTGGGCGAGAGCCGGTTCTCGATCGGGAAGAGGTTGAGGCTGGGCCTCTGCTGAAGAGCGGCCAGGACGTCCATCAGTGCTCCTGTGCTGGGGGAAAGGGGTGGCGGGGTCGGGACGGGCGCGGCGTCAGAGCCACGGATAGCGGGCGACGTCCTTGCCCGCGTAGTCGGGGTCCAGATAGATGAAGGCGCGCTGGATGAGGAGGTCACGCACCTCGAAGACCCCGCACCAGCGGCCCGCCCCCCACTCGGGCACGCCCACCCGCCAGGGCCCGTCCCGGTGTTCACCGTGTGTGGTTCCCTCGACCGCGAGCAGGTCGGTTCCGGTGACGATCCAGTTGAAGGCCGCGAAATGGTGCTCGACCGACTTGACCGCGCTGCCGAGATCGCCGAACGTCCGGCTTATTTCGGCTTTTCCGTGCGCCAGTCCCCACTTGGGGAAGAAGAATTGGGCGTCATCGGCGAAGTAGTCGAGAATGGGGGTCCCGTCGTGGCCGGTCCCGCCATTGTCGAATGCCTTGAGATACGCGGTGACGACAGCTTTCCGCTGCTCGTCCGTCATAGGGGTTACTGCCGCGGGCATGAACGACCTCCAGAACTGCCGGAATTCCCGGAAAGCGCGCCGCATCGAGGAAGGGGGGTGTCCGAGCGGCCGTGATCCACGATCGCAGGGCGCGCTTGGCGCTGCCTTGACGTCGTTCTGCCGCCCGGCTTGCAGCGCACTCAGTTGCCGGTCATGGCGAGCATCGCGGGCGCGTAGCGGTCTCCGTGCACCGGGACGTCCGCGGCCCGAGCCACGGCGGCCAGATCGTCCGCTTCCAGCCGTACGGCGCAGGCGGCCAGGTTCTCCGTCAGATGGGCCGGATCACTGGTTCCGGGGATGGGCACGACGTCGGCCCCCCGGTGGTGCAGCCAGGCCAGGCCGAGCTGGGCCAGGGTGAGGCCGAGCCGGTCGGCGACGGGGCGCAGCCGCCGCAGCAGCAGCTGGTTGTGCGCCAGGCCGGCGGCGCTGAACCGGGGCTGGCCGCGGCGGAAGTCGTCGGTGGCGAGGTCGTCGGTGGTGCGGATCCCGCCGGTCAGGAAGCCGCGGCCCAGCGGGGCGTACGCCACGATCCCGACCCCCAGGGACCGGCAGGCGGGGGCCACTTCGGCCTCGATGTCCCGGCTCCACAGGCTCCATTCGCTCTGCACCGCGGTCACCGGGTGCTCCGCGTCCGCCCGGCGCAGCGTGGCCGCCGAGGGCTCGCAGAGCCCGAAGTGGCGGACCTTGCCCGCCTGGATCAGCTCGGCCACCGCGCCAGCGGTCTCCTCGACGGGCACCGCGGGGTCGATCCAGTGCTGGTAGTACAGGTCGATGTGGTCCACGCCCAGGCGGCGCAGTGACCGTTCACAGGCGGCGCGCACATAGGCGGGTTCGCCGCACAGGCCGTCGAAGGTGCCGTCGGGGGCGCGCACCATGCCGAACTTGCTGGCGATCACGACGCCGTCGCGCCGCCCGGCCAGGGCGCGGCCGAGCAGTTCCTCGCCCGCCCCCTGGCCCTGGACGTCGGCGGTGTCCACCAGCGTGACGCCCGCGTCCAGGGCGGCGCGGATGGTGGCGATCGCCCGGCCGGGGTCCGGGTGGCCGTAGAAGCTCGTGGTCGGCAGGCAGCCGAACCCCTGGGCGCTGACCCGTAGGCCGCGCAGGTCGCGCAGGGGCGGAGCGTAGGACGAGGGCATGACGGAACCTCCGGTGTACGGGTGAGCCGGGATCGGGACATATGGCTGAATCCATACGGCCTTTAATACGGGGGAGTGGTGAATTCCCCGGTCGGCAGGGCGAATTGGCTGTGCTGTATGGACGGCAGCACGGTATCCGTTCTCACCGGGGCTCACAACGCCCGCCGAGTCCGGTCGTTTGACGCTTCGCTGGAATACCGGCCGGTGTTCCCCGGGGCGTACCGGATTTGCTGCAAGCGCGGCGTCCATACGCGTGCAAGGCACGGTCTTCACAGTGGGAACTGCGTGCCGAGCGGGCCGATTCCACGGTACGCAGCGGCTCAGGTCGAAATCCCCCGCCCGATACCGAGCAGCATCCGTAAGCTACGAGGAGTTTCCATGTCGCGCGTGTCCACCACCCCGAGCAACAACCCGACAACCGCACACGCGCTGCTCCAGCGCCTGCGTGACCACGGAGTCGAGACCGTCTTCGGCGTGGTCGGCCGGGAGGCCGCATCCATCCTCTTCGACGAGGTGGAGGGCATCGACTTCGTCCTGACCCGCCACGAGTTCACGGCCGGTGTCGCCGCCGACGTGCTGGCCCGGATCAGCGGCCGGCCGCAGGCGTGCTGGGCGACGCTGGGCCCCGGCATGACGAATCTGTCCACCGGTGTCGCCACATCGGTGCTTGACCGCTCGCCGGTCATCGCGCTGGCCGCTCAGTCCGAGTCGCACGACATCTTCCCCAACGACACCCACCAGTGCCTGGACGCGGTCGGTGTGATGCGTCCGCTGACCAAGTACGCGGTGGAGCTGCAGCGTCCCGACGACATCACCGACCTCGTGGACTCGGCGGTCGCCGCGGCCATGACCGAGCCGGTCGGCCCCAGCTTCATCTCGCTCCCGGTCGACCTGCTCGGCAGCGACATCGACACCACACGGGTCGCCCCGCCGGCCCACACGCCCGGCAAGCCCGTCGGCGCGGTCCAGGACGGCTGGCAGGACGCGGCCGAGAAGGCCGCCGAACTGCTCTCGGGCGCCGAACACCCCGTACTGGTGGTCGGTGCGGCCGCGATCAGGTCGGGTGCCGTACCGGCCATCAGGGCCCTGGCCGAGCGGCTGAACATCCCCGTCATCACCACGTACATCGCCAAGGGCGTGCTGCCGCAGGGCCACCGGCTCAACTACGGCGCGGTCACCGGCTACATGGACGGCATCCTCTCCTTCCCGGCGCTGGAGGCCCTCTTCGGCCCCGCCGACGCGATCCTCACCCTCGGCTACGACTACGCCGAGGACCTGCGGCCCTCGATGTGGGAGCGCGGCGGCCCGAAGAAGACCGTCCGGGTGTCTCCCACGGTCAACCCCGTCCCGCGGGTGTACCGGCCCGACGTGGACGTGGTCGCGGACGTACTGGCCTTCGTCGAGTACGTGGAGGGCAGGACGGCCGGGCTCGCGCCGAAGACCGCGCACGACATCACCCCGCTGCGTGAGCGGGTCGCCGAGTTCCTCGCCGACCCCGAGCACTACACGGACGGCATGCGGGTCCACCAGGTGATCGACTGCATGAACACGGTGATGGGGGAGTCCGCCGAGTCGGGGGAGGGCACCATCGTGTCCGACATCGGCTTCTTCCGGCACTACGGGGTGCTCTTCGCCCGCGCCGACCAGCCGTTCGGCTTCCTGACCTCGGCCGGCTGCTCCAGCTTCGGCTACGGCATACCCGCGGCGATGGGCGCGCAGATGGCCCGGCCGGGACAGCCCACCTTCCTCATCGCGGGCGATGGCGGCTTCCACTCCAACAGCGCCGACCTGGAGACCATCGCACGGCTCAACCTGCCCATCGTCACGGTGGTCGTCAACAACGACACCAACGGGCTGATCGAGCTGTACCAGAACCTCGGCCACCAGCGCTCCCACGACCCCGCGGTGAAGTTCACCGGCGTCGACTTCACCAAGCTGGCCCAGGCCAACGGCGTGGACGCGGTGCGGGCCGGCACCCGCGACGAGCTGCTCGCCGCGCTGCGCAAGGGCGCCGCTCTCGGCCGGCCGTTCCTCATCGAGGTGCCGGTGAACTACGACTTCACGTCCGGCGGCTTCGGCGCCCTGAGCATCTGAGATGACACTGCCTGCCGCCATCGGCTTTCTGACCGCCGTCCACCGCGGTGCGGGTCAGGTCCCGCAGGGGACCTTCGCATCGCTGGGGCTCCGCGCCGATTCGCGAGACGTACTGGACGGCCACACCCTCTACACCAGTCTTCTGCACACCGGGGCTCCGGAGGGAGCCACGGCGCGGGGGCGGGGTTCGGCGCTGGTGTTCGCCGGGGAGCTCTACAACCAGGGCGAACTCCGGTCGGTGCTGCCCCGCGGCACCGACCCGGCCGATGACGCCGGGCTCGTCCTCGCGCTCTTCGACCACTACGACCTGCACGCGTTCCGGCTCCTCAACGGACGCTTCGCGGCGCTGGTGCACACCGCGGGCCGGGTCGTGCTCGCCACCGACCACGCGGGCTCGGTGCCGCTCTATCTGACCGCGGCGCCGGGACGGGTGCTGGCCGCCACCGAGGCCAAGGCCCTGCGCGGCGCCCCCGAGGGCCGGCCGCTGGCCGCGGCCCGGCCGGTCCGCCGGCTCCCCGGGGTGCACCAGGTCCCGGCCGGAACAGTCGTCGAGGTCGCGCTCGGCACCGGCGGCTGCACCGCCCACCGGACCTGGACGCCGCAGCTGTCCCGCCGGATCCTGCCGGAGAAGGAGGCCGTGGAAGCGGTACGCCGGAGTCTGGAGCGCGCGGTCCGCGCTCGTACGGGCCCGGAGACTCCGCTGGTGGTCCTCTCGGGCGGCATCGACTCCTCCAGTGTGGCCGCGCTGGCCGCCCACGGAAGGGGCGGCCCCATCGACACCGTGTCGATGGGCACCGACGACGCCGACGAGTTCCCCGAGGCCCGCGTCGTCGCCGACCACATCGGCAGCACGCACAGCGAGATCACCATCACCACCGCGGAACTGCTGCGCAGACTGCCGCACGCCGTCCGGGCCGCGGAGTCCCTCGACCCGGACATCATCGAGTACCTGCTCCCGCTCACCGCTCTCTACTTGCGGATGGACGGTGCGGGCCGGCGCATCCTGACCGGATACGGGGCCGACATCCCGCTGGGCGGTATGCACCGCGAGGACCGGCTGCCGGCCCTGGACACCGCCCTGTCCCACGACATGGCGACCTTCGACGGCCTCAACGAGATGTCTCCCGTGCTCTCCGGCGTCGGCGGCCACTGGTCCACTCACCCCTACTGGGACCGCGAGGTTCTCGACCTCCTGGTCTCCCTGGAGGCGGGGCTCAAGCGCCGCTACGGGCAGGACAAGTGGGTGCTGCGCGCCGCGATGGGCGACCTGCTGCCCGCGCAGACCGTGCTGCGCCCCAAGCTCGGCGTGCACGAGGGTTCCGGCACCACCTCGTCGTTCAGCCGGCTGCTCACCGGGGCGGGTGTCGGCGATGCCGGTGTGCACCACGCCAAGCGAATGGTCGTACAGGAACTGTTCGACGAGGTGGTGGTGGCCGGGCGGCACCCGGACGAGGTGGACACCGCGCGGACCGTGCAGCTGGTCGCCGACCGGCTGGCGCGCACCTCACCGGCGATCGCATGACGGCCGGCCACCCCGCGCCGGTCATCCCCCGCCCGGTCATCCCGTGCTCCGTCTTCCCGTGCCCCGTCATTCCGTCGACACCGAAGGAGTCATGACGGCGTGGAACGCATCGACACCAACGTCTCCCCCCGCTACGCACAGCTCCCCACGTTCATGCGCCTGCCGCACGACCCGGACCCCAAGGGCCTGGACGTCGTGGTCATCGGCGCCCCGTACGACGGCGGCACCAGCTACCGGCCTGGCGCGCGGTTCGGCCCCCGGGCCATCCGTAACGAGTCAGGACTCATCCACGGCGTGGGCATCGACCGCGGGCCGGGCACCTTCGATCTGATCCGGTGCGCCGACGCGGGGGACATCGATCTCACCCCGTTCAACATGCACATCGCGATGGACACCGCCCAGCAGCGGCTGACCGAACTGCTCGCCGACAACGCCGCGTTCCTCATGCTCGGCGGTGACCACTCGCTGACGCTCGCCGCGCTGCGGGCCGCATCCGCCAAGCACGGGCCGCTGGCCGTGCTCCATCTGGACGCGCACAGCGACACCAACCCCGCCTTCTACGGCGGCGAATACCACCACGGCACGCCGTTCCGCCACGCCATCGACGAGAAGCTGGTGGATCCGCAGCGGATGGTGCAGATCGGGATCCGGGGGCACAACCCGCGGCCCGACTCGCTCGACTACGCCCGCGGGCACGGCGTACGCATCGTCACCTCCGACGAGTTCGCCTCGCTCGGCGTCGAGGCCACCGCACGCCTGGCCAGGGACATCGCCGGCGATGCCCCGCTCTATGTGTCGGTGGACGTCGATGTCGTGGACCCGGCGTTCGCCCCCGGGACCGGCACACCGGCCCCCGGCGGCCCGTCGTCCCGTGAGGTGCTGGCCCTGCTGCGCGGGGTGGGTGACCTGCGGCCGGTCGGATTCGACGTCATGGAGGTCTCGCCGCTCTACGACCACGGCGGCATCACCTCGATCCTCGCCACCGAAATCGGCGCGGAGCTCCTCTACCAGTACGCCCGCGCCCACACTCACGAAGGGAAATCCCAGTGACAGTCGTCGACTGCACCGCATTCGCCGGGGACCTGCGCGCCCTCGCCGCGTCGCTGCCGCGGGTCCCCCGCGCCGACCTGTACGCCTTCCTGGAATCCGCGAAGGCCGCGGCCGCCGGCCTGCCCGCCGGCCTGGTGGCCGAGCTGGACTCGTTCAACGCCCATGGGAACCAGGACGGTTACCTGCTGCTGCGGGGCCTGCCCGTGGAGGAGGACGAGGCGCTGCCGACGACCCCGAACAGCACCCCGGCACCGGTGGACCGTCCACTGCTGGTCATGGAGGCCATGCTCGGCGCCGTCGGCCGCCGTCTCGGCCTGCACACGGGGTACCAGGAGCTGCGCGCCGGCAGCGTCTACCACGACGTCTACCCCTCCCCGAACGCCCACTACCTGTCGTCCGAGACCTCCGAGGTGCTGCTGGAGTTCCACACGGAGATGACGTACCACACCCTCCAGCCGAACTACGTGATGCTGGGCTGCTCCCGGGCGGACCACGAGCGTACGGCGGCCACCCTGGTCGCCTCGGTCCGCAAGGCGCTGCCGCTGCTCACCGCCGAGCAGCGCGCCCGGCTCTACGACCGCAGGATGCCGTGCTCCGTGGACGTGGCCTTCCGTGGCGGCGTACCGGATCCAGGTGCGATCGCGCAGGTCAAGCCGTTGTACGGCGACCCGGATGACCCCTACCTCGGGTACGACAGGGAGCTGCTCGAACCGGCCGGGCCCGAGGACACGAAGGCGGTCGACGCGCTGTCGAAGGCGCTCGACGAGGTCACCGAGGCGGTCCATCTCACGCCGGGAGATGTGCTGATCGTCGACAACTTCCGTACGACACACGCCCGTACGCCGTTCACCCCCCGCTGGGACGGCCGGGACCGCTGGCTGCACCGGGTCTACATCCGTACCGACCGCAACGGGCAGCTCTCCGGCGGGGAGCGGGCGGGTGACGTGGTGAGCTTCACCCCGCGCAGCTGAACCGCGGGCACGGTCCGGGGAGCCGGTCGGCGGGGGCTCGTACGCGCCCCCGCCGACCGGCTCCCCGTGTGTGTGCGCGGAGTGTCAGCGCCCGACCACTCGCATGTGTATGCATGGCATGGTATAGATAATCATGGACTGTCCCCTATCTGCTCCGGGAGACGAGTGAGCATGACAGAGAACGAGGCACCGCTGGGATTCGCGGTGCACACCGCGCCGGTCGGTCTCCTGGACGACGGGCGTGACGACTTCACCGTCCTGATGTCCACCGTGCCGAGCACGGTGAGCGCGGTCTTCACCCGGTCCCGTTTCGCGGGCCCCAGCGTCGTGATCAGCCGCGCCGCCTGCGCGGACCACAACGCCCGTGGCGTGGTGGTGCTGGCCCGCAACGCGAACGTCGCCACCGGGGACGAGGGGGAGTGCAATGCCCGCGAGGTACGCGCGCTGACCGCCCGCGCCACGGGGGTGCCCGAGGACGAACTCCTCATCGCCTCCACCGGGGTGATCGGCCGTCAGTATCCGATGCCCGCCATCCGCGACCATCTGAAGACCCTGACCGCCGCACTCCCGGATGGCGGCTTCGAGCGGGCCGCCCGCGCCATCATGACCACCGACACCCGGCCCAAGCTGGTCCGCCGGCGTATCGGCGAGGCGACTCTGGTCGGCATCGCCAAGGGCGTCGGGATGATGGAACCCGACATGGCCACCCTGCTCACCTTCTTCGCCACCGACGCCCGGCTGGACCCCGGGGAGCAGGACCGCATCTTCCGCCGGGTGATGGACCGCACCTTCAACGCCGTCAGCATCGACACCGACACCTCCACCAGCGACACGGCGGCGCTCTTCGCCAACGGCCTGGCGGGCGACGTGAGCCCGGACGCCTTCGAAGAGGCCCTGTACGGCGTGGCGTTGGACCTGGTGAAGGACATCGCCAGTGACGGCGAGGGCGCCGGCAAGCTGATCGAGGTCCAGGTGACCGGGGCCAGGGACGACGCCCAGGCCAAGCGCGTGGGCAAGGCCGTGGTCAACTCCCCGCTGGTCAAGACCGCGGTGCACGGCGGCGACCCCAACTGGGGCCGGGTCGCCATGGCGATCGGCAAATGCTCCGACGACACCGACATCGAGCAGGACCGCGTGGTCATCCGTTTCGGTGACGTGGCGGTCTATCCGCCCGGCCTGCCGGGCACACGCGACGAGGACGAGGTACGGGACGCCGTGGCCGCCGAGATGGGTGGCACCGAGGTCATCATCGGCATCGAACTGGGCATCGCCGACGGCGCGTTCACGGTGTACGGCTGCGACCTGACCGAGGGCTACGTACGGCTGAACGCCGACTATTCGACCTGATCGTGCGCTTGAGACGTACGCGGCCCCAAGCGAATCGGACGGTGCACCAGGCACCGTCCGATTCCCTTGGGGCCGCGTACGTCAACCGGCCGTCACCCGGCCGGTACCGCGTCCGCCGCCGGCTGACGTGCCAGCAGCCTGCGCAGTGCTCCGCCGACGAACTCCCGGTCGGCGGGGTTCGCGCCGGCCCCGGCCAGATGCCCCCACACCCCGGGGATCACCTCAAGGGCCGTGTGCGGCATGAGGCCGGCGGCCCGCTCCTCGTCCGCGACCGCGAAGCACTGGTCGAGGGCGGCGGGAAGCAGCACGGCCTCGGCCGTGACCGACGACAGGGCCGCATCGGCGCTGCCGTCGTGGCCGGGGGTCGCCCCCACGTCCGCGTGTTCCCAGGTGCGGACCATGGCCAGGAGATCCGTCGCGGCCGGCCCTGCCAGGAAGAACTGCTCCCAGAACCCGGCGAGATAGCCCTCCCGGTCCGTGAAGCCCATGTCCCGGTAGGACCGCCCGGCCCAGAAGGGGTGGGAGGCCGCCCAGCCCGCGAAGACCCGGCCCGCGGCCCGCTGTCCCCGCTCGGCGCCGCCGTCGGCGGCCAGCGCGGCGGCCAGACCGGTCAGGAAGACCCGGTTGTGCTCGCTGGTCACCGCGGAGCCGCAGACCGGGGCGATGCGGCGCACCATCCCGGGATGGGAGACCGCCCACTGGTAGGAGTGGGCCGCGCCCATCGACCACCCGGTGACCAGGGCCAGTTCCCGTACGCCCAGGTGCTCGGTCAGCAGCCGGTGCTGTGCGGCGACGTTGTCCTGCGGGGTGATCAGCGGGAAGTCCGCCCCCGACGGGTGGTTGCTGGGAGAGCTGGAGACACCGTTGCCGAACAGGCCCGCCGTGATCACGCAGTACCGGGAGGTGTCCAGCGGCAGGCCCTCGCCGATCAGCCAGTCGTAGCCGGTGTGGTCACCGCCGAAGAAGGACGGGCACAGCACGGCGTTCCTGCCGTCCGGGTCGAGGCTGCCCTGCACGGCGTACCCGATCCGGGCGCCGGTGAGGGTCCCGCCGCCGAGCAGGGGGAGTGCGTCGATCTCGAATACCTGGTGGTCCACCGTCACCACTCCTGTTCACAGCCAGTTGGGTGCGATCTCGGTGGCCCACAGCTCCAGGCTGCGCATCTGCACCTCGTGCGGGATCAGACCGGAGTACTGGCACTGGAGCAGGTACTCGGGGTCGTGCTTCTCCACCAGTTTCTCGATCTTGCGGTTGATGTCGTCCGGGGTGCCGACCCATTCGAGACCCCGCTCGACCAGCGTTCCGTAGTCCGAGCCGATCGGCCCCGTCTCACCGACGTTGCGCAGTGCCTCGGTGAAGCCCATGGGGCCGAACCAGTTCTCGAAGATGAAGCCGCCGCCGCGGGCCGCCCAGTGGTGCGCCTCGTCGGCATCCCGTGACACCAGGACGTCCTTCATCACGCCCACCCGCTCGCCGCGGCGCAGTGTGCCGTGCCCCGCCGCCTCGGCCTCCTCCTGGTAGAGGTCCATCAGGCGTTGGACGATCCGGTCGTCGGTGTTCATCAGGATGGGCACCACGCCCTCCCGGGCGCAGAAGCGGAAGGTGTCCTCGCTGAAGCTGAACGGCTGGAAGACCGGCGGGTGGGGGCGCTGGTACGGCTTGGGCGCGATGCCGACTTCCTGGACGATGCCGTTCTCGTCGACGCCCCGGCCGTACCGGCGGACCGCGTCGTAGGGGAATTCCAGGTCCTTGACGGGGATCGTCCACTGGTCGCCCGAGTGCGAGAAGGTCTCGGTGGTCCACGCCTTCTTGAGGATCTCCCAGTGCTCCTCGAAGAGCGCGCGGTTGCGCCGGTCCTTGTCGCCGGCGTCGGAGAGCGTTCCGCCCACGCCGTACACCTGGCCGAAGATCTCGGCCCACCGCTTCTGGAAGCCCCGCGCGATCCCGACGAACGTACGGCCGCGGGTCATGTGGTCGAGCATCGCCAGATCCTCGGCGAGCCGTACGGGATTGTGGAAGGGCAGCACGTTGGCCATCTGGCCGACCCGGATGTGCTTGGTCTGCATGGCCAGGTACAGCCCCAGCATGATGGGGTTGTTGGAGACCTCGAACCCCTCGACGTGGAAGTGGTGCTCGGTGAAGGACAGGCCCCAGTAGCCGAGTTCATCGGCGGCCTGGGCCTGCCGGGTGAGCTGCCAGAGCATGTTCTGGTAGTTCTGCGGGTTGACGCCGGACATGCCGCGCAGGATCTGATCGTGGCTGCCAACTGTGGGCAGGTAGAAGAGGATTGACTTCACCATGGTCCTTTCGGGTCGCGGCGCCGGGACAACAAGCGCAGGACAGCAAGCGCGGGACAGGAAGGCGGGACAGGAAGGCGGGGGAGGAGGCTCGACTGTCGCACCGCGCTCTTGGCGTCCGTTTGACGCGGCGCCTGCCGGGCGGCGGGGCGGGGCCCGTGCCCGGCGTACGGCGGCCCTTGCGGGCGCAGCGGAACGTCCAGCGTCCGGCAAGCGGCTGCGGTGAGGGTGGACAGGAGCCCCAGCCGTGACGAAGGAGTCCACCGTGACCTCTGTAACCTCCGCCGTGCCCGAAGCGCTCGCCGCAGGGCTCGTTGCCGCGGACCGTGCCACGCTCATCCACCCCACACTTCCCGCGCACCGCACCGACCGGACGATGCTGGTGTCCGGCTCGGGCAGCCGGGTGCGCGACGCCGCCGGCCGGGAGTACCTGGACGCTTCGGCCGTGCTCGGGGTGTGCCAGGTCGGTCACGGCCGCGAGGAACTCGCACAGGCCGCGGCCGAGCAGATGACCCGGCTGGAGTACTTCCACACCTGGGGGCCCCTCAGCAACGACCGTGCGGTCGAACTGGCCACGCGGATCACCGGGTTGGCCCCGGACGGGCTGAACCGGGTCTACTACACCAGCGGCGGGGCCGAGGGGAACGAGATCGCGCTGCGCATGGCGCGCCTCTACCACCACAGGCGTGGCGAGAGCGGGCGGACCTGGGTGCTGTCCCGGCGGATGGCCTACCACGGCATCGGCTACGGCAGCGGCGGCGTCTCGGGCTTCCCGGTCTACCACGAGGGATTCGGGCCCTCACTCCCGGACGTCGAATTCCTGACCCCGCCGCACCCCTACCGCCAGGAGCTGTTCGACGGCGCCGACGTGACCGATTTCTGCCTGGCCGAACTGCGCGGGACCATCGAGCGGATCGGCCCGGAGCGGATCGCCGCGATGATCGGTGAGCCGGTCATGGGCGGCGGCGGCGCGGTCGTACCGCCGGCCGACTACTGGCCGCGCGTGGCCGAACTGCTGCGCTCCTACGGCATCCTGCTGATCTCCGACGAAGTGGTCACGGCGTACGGGCGTACCGGGCACTGGTTCGCCGCCGAGCACTTCGGTGTGACCCCCGACATCATGGTCACGGCCAAGGGGATCACCTCCGGGTACCTCCCGCACGGCGCTGTCCTCACGACCGACGAGGTCGCGGCCACCGTGACCGGCGACCTCGGCTTCCCGGTCGGCTACACCTACTCCGGCCACCCCACGGCCTGCGCGGTGGGGCTGGCGAACATCGACATCATCGAGCGTGAGGGGCTGCTCGGCAACGCCACGGCGGTCGGTGATTATCTGGGCCGGCGGCTGGCCGGACTGACCGACCTGCCGGTCGTGGGCGAGGTCCGGCGGCTCGGCCTGCTGATGGCCGTGGAGCTGACAGCGGACCGGGCGACCCGCAGGCCGCTGCCGCACGGTACGTCGGAGGTGGCGGACGCCCTTCGCGTACAGGCGGGCATCATCCTGCGTACCAACCCCTACGCCCTGGTCATCAACCCGCCGTTGATCTTCACCCGTGAGGACGCCGACGAACTGGCCGACGGTCTGCGATCGGTCCTGAGCAGGACGGATGCCGAGGGCCACGTGCGCTGAGACCGCCGCTGAGCCCCGCACATCAAAGGGATTGCAAGCCGACGTCAAGATCACCCGGGTAATCTGCGGCAGGACCGTACCGGCCGGCGCCGCGCACCCCCGACCCGCCCATGCAGCCGAACCTTCGGAGAGCCGTCATGCCACAGCGCCCGAAACTCGTCCTCGTCGGACAACTGTCCACGCATCCCTGGGTGTTCGACGCCGCAGCGCGTGCCGGCATCGACCTGGTCCTCGTGCCCAGGGGGGACGACACGGCGGAGTCCGCCGCGCGGGCCAACGCGGTCGTCGAGGTCCTGCCGCTGGACATCGACGGGAACCCGGAAGGAGCCCTGTCCGCGCTCGCCGACCGCTACCGGCGGGAGCCCTTCGCCGGAATCATGGCGGGCAACGAGAAGGTCGTGCCGTTCGTGGCACGCGCCGCGCGCGAGCTGGGGCTCCCCGGCCTGTCCGACGAGGCGGCCGCGGTGGTGCGCGACAAGCGCAGCATGCGGCAGCGGCTGCGGAAGGCGGGCCTGGGGGCGCCCGGCTTCCGGGTCGTCGGCGATCCGGACAGCTGGATCGAGGCACTGGACCTGCGGTTCCCCGTTGTGGTCAAACCGGCGAGCGGTTTCTCCAGCCTCGGGGTGATCCGCGCCGACGACAAGGACGGTCTGGAGCAGGCCGTCGCCCGCACCCGGGAGCTCGTCGACACCCATCTGGCGCCCGGCGAGGGGACGGCCGAGCAGGCCGGTGTGCTGGTCGAGGAGTATCTGGACGGGCCGGAGATCTCCGCCGAGTCCCTGGTGTTCCACGGCGAGGTGCGGGTCTGCGCCATCAGCTGGAAGGGGGAGCTGACCGGCCCCTACTTCGAGGAGACCACGCTGCGGGCCCCCGCCCAGCTGCCCGCCGAGATACTGGCCGCGATCGAGGCGGAGGTGATCGGCGCCCACCACGCCTTCGGCGTCACCGAAGGCACCACCCACACCGAGCTGAGGCTGGTCGGCGGGGTGCGGCCGGTGCTGCTGGAGATGGGCGCGCGCATCGGCGGCGGGGGCTTCATGCACCACCTCGTCCACGTCAGCAGCGGCATCGACCTGGCCGCCGAGGCGCTGCGCATCCATCTCGGCCGGCAACCGCTCTGCTGGAGCGAGGAGCCGGTGCCGACCGGTCATGCGGCGGCCTACCTCGTACCGGTCGGCAAGGGCGGACGGATCAACCGGGTACGCGGACTGGACGTCGTGCGCACCGACCCGCAGGTCGACTACGTGGTGCAGACCGTCGGCCCCGGCGCGCAGGTGCGCTGCTACCCGGACTGGTCCGGATACCCGGCGATCGTGCTGTCCCGGCACGATTCCGACGCCGCGGCCGTGACCTACCGCGACTACCTGGCCAGGACGCTGCACGTCGAATACGAGGAACAGGGTTGAGCAAGAGCGACCGTGCGGTACGCCGGGGCGCCCGGCGCCTGGTGACCTCGCTCCGGCCCACCGTGGGCGGACTGCCGCGTTCCTACTGGTGGCTCTGGGGTGGCATGCTCATCACCTCCGCCGGCGGGTTCGTGGTGCCGTTCCTGGCGATCTACCTGACCACCCAGCGCGGTTACTCGGCGTCGTTCACCGGTCTGACACTCGCCGTGTTCGGCGTCGGCAGCGGGATCGCCTCGCTGCTCGGCGGCGTACTCGCGGACCGTATCGGCCGCCGGGCCGTGCTGCTGGCCAGTGAGGCGTTCGCCGTCACCGGCATGGTGCTGCTCGGCACGGCCCGCTCCCCGGCCCTGGTCCTCCTGGGCACCCTGGTGGTGGGCCTGGGACTCAACGCGTCCCGCCCCGCCCGGGCGGCGGCCGTCGCCGACCTGGTGGGCGAGGACGACCGGCCGCGCGCCTACTCGCTGCTGTACTGGGCCACCAATCTGGGGTTCTCCGCCGCCGCCGTGACCGCGGGGGCGGCGGCCGAGCACGGCTTCCTCACCTTGTTCGTGGTCAACGCGCTGGCCAATGTGGCGGCCGGGGCCATGGTCTACCGGTGGGTGCCGGAGACGCGCCCCGAGAAGGCCGCGACCAGTGAGGAGACCTCGGCCGCGCGGACCCGTGGCGTCCACCGCGACCGGCCGTTCCTGGTGCTGCTCGGCTCGGTGCTGCTGCTGGGCCTGCTGTTCCAGCAGCCTTTGGTGGCCCTGCCGTTGACCATGACGGCCGACCATCTCTCCCCCGCGGACTACGGCCTCGTCATGATGATGAACGGTCTGGTCATCGCGGTGCTCCAGCTGCCGTTGACCAGGCTGGCCGGGCGGATGCGCCCCGAGATCGCGCTGGCCGCCGCCACCCTCGTCACCGGGACCGGTCTGGGACTGACCGCGGTCGTCCACTCCGTACCGGGGTACGCGGCGACGGTCGTGCTGTGGAGCCTGGGGGAGATCGTGGTCTGGCCGACCTGTATGGCACTGGTCGCCGCCCTGGCACCGGCGCACGGTCACGGCACGTACCAGGGGTGGTTCCTGTCCGTGTGGAGTGCGTCCGTGGCCCTGGCGCCGCTGCTCAGCGGGCAGCTCATCCAGGCGTTCGGCTCCGCCGTCGTCTGGGCCGCCTGCGTGGTCCTGGCGCTGTCGGCCGCCTCGGCGCATCTGGTGCTGGCCCGGCTGCGGCGACCGACGCCGCTGGCGACGGCATCGGTCGACACGGACCTGTCAGTCGGCTGACCCCTGCGTGGACACGGTGCGGTACCCGGGCGTCACCCCGGACGCCCCTTCGACGAGATGGTCCTGGAGGAGGTCGGCGAAGGGCCACTGCGGCTGCAGATAGACGTACTCGCCCCGCTCCTCGATCTCCTGGGCGGCGCGGGCGATGGTCCGCCGCGCCTCGCCCTCGCAGCCCGCGTGCCGCAGCGCGTCGGCGAGCAGCCCCAGATGCAGGGTGCGGCGCAGCAGGGTCCGGTGTCCGGCCGCTGCCCGCAGCGCTGCCCGTATCCGCGCCAGTCCTCTCTCGTGCATGCCCTGGCGCACCTCGGCCCAGCCGAGCGGAACGGCCAGCATGTCGTGCCAGTAGACGAGTTGGCACCTGGTGGTCAGGTCCACCCCGGCCTTTCCTGCCTTCCAGGCGCCCTGGACGTCGCCGTCCGCGATGGCGAGCAGGGCGTCCACATAGCGGGCGAAGGCGCGGTCCCAGGGCCGTTCGTAGCGGTCCGACTGGGTCAGCTGCAGCAGCTCGGAGCGGTAGTGGCGGGCCTGCCGCTGGTCGCCGTTCAGCCAGTGGGTGAGTGCCAGGTAGGCCCGGTAGTCGATCCGCTGGTCGTGCAGGAGGCCGTTGTCCGCGCTGGGCCGGCCGCCGGACGCGTCCAGGAGACGGTCGATGATGGCGACGCCCTGGCCGAGTGCGTCGAGTGCCTGGTCGAGACGGCCCCGCACATGCAGCGTGACGCCGTCCGCGTAACAGGCCGCTGATCTGGCCGCCTGGCCCCCGCCGTGTTCGGCCAGTTCATGGAGCAGACCGGCGGTCTCCGCCGCCGCGGTGTACTGGCCTTCGGCGATGGCCACGATGGCCCGGGTATGGAGCAGTTCCGTGGGCCGTGTGTTGTCCAGGGTCCGTTCCAGCTGCCGTGCCTGGTCGTAGGCGTGCTTGACCCGCGGGGAGCCGTAGCCTTCGAGCAGGGCGTGCAGCCACATCATCCGCTTGTGCAGATACAGCTCGACCGCCGATGTCCTCTCGTCCCCGGGCAGCGCCGCTATGACAGCGGCCACGTCCTCCAGATGGCGCTGCGCCTCGTGGTGGAAGAACCGCGCCTGCGCCTGGTCGGCCAGGGCGAGGAGGGGGTGTACGCCTTCGTCGGCGCCCAGGATCCGGGCCGCCTGGAGACAGTGCCGGCGGATCTCCGCGGTGTCGTCGCCCGGCTGGTGCCGCTTGGCCAGTACGGCGGCGACCTCCTGGTGCCACCGGGCGCGGGTCAGGGGCTGCGCGCCCTCCAGGAGGAAGTCGCGTACGAGCCCGTGGGTGAAGGAGAGATGGCTCTCGTCGGTGGCGTCGGGGCGCAGCAGACCGGTGCGCAGTACGTCGTCGACGAGGGACGGCGGCAGACCGCGCGAGGACAGCGGCCCGGCGAGCAGGGGCCGCCAGATGCGGACGCCGATCACGGCGCACAGGGTGAGGACGTCGCGGGTGTCGGCCGAGCACTCGCTGAGGCGCTCGTACAGCACCTCACGCACCTCGAAGGGCACCTGCTGCCCCTGCCCCTGCGGCGGCGTCGCCGCCGTCCGCGCCGACAGCAGGCTGTGCAGCAGGAACGGGTTGCCGCCGGTGGCCTCCTGGAGCCTGCGCACCTCGTCCTCCGGGGGTGCCGTGCCCCGGACCGCGGTGATGAGGTCGCGGCTCTGTGCGTCGGTGAGGCCCTTCAGCCAGACCGTGCTGGTGTTGCTCTCCTGGAGAATGCGCCCCACGGCCCGCCGCAGTGTCTGGTCCTTGGCGAGATCGTGGTCGCGCAGCGAGGCGAGCACCATCACCCGGGCATGGCCGATCTGCCTGGTCAGAAGGTGAAGCAGGTCGAGTACCCGCGCGTCGGCGAAGTGCAGGTCCTCCAGCAGCACGACGAGCGGGCCGCGTTCGGCTGCGGTGAGCACGGCCCGGCAGATCCGCATCTGGTGGGCGAAGTGCTGGGCGGGTGTCCAGTCGGCCTGGGGCGGGAGATCCGCGCTGTGCGCGTCCTCGGCTCCCAGCTGCTGTACGGCCTGTTCCCAGATCCAGTAGACGGGCGACGAGGGGATCGCGCTGCAGGACGAGCGCACCACGCGTACGTCGGGGTTGACGAGCTGCGTCATCTCCTGCAGCAACTCGGTCTTGCCGATGCCCTGTTCGCCCAGTACCAGGAGGGCGTGGCCCCGCCCGCGGCGGACGCCCTCCAGGAGTTCCCGCAGCCGCGCCACCTCGGTACGGCGGCCCGCGAGCCGACGGCCGGGCTGCGGAGCCGGGGTGGCCGGTGTGGCCGCCTGCGGTGCCGGCGGCACCGGCGGGCCGGGCGTCGGAGGGGCGGGTGTGGGAGAGCCGGGCGCCGGAGTGGCGTGCGCCGGAGTGGCCTGCGAGAACGGGGCCTGCGCGGAGGGCGCTTGAGCGGACGGGGCCTGCGCGGAGGGCGCTTGAGAGGACGGCGCTTGAGCGGACGGGGCCTGCGCGGGCAGGGCCTGCGAGTTCGGCGATTGCGCGGAGGGGGCTTGCGAGGGTGGGGCCGGGTGGGAGGGTGAGCCGGGCACCGGTAGGTCCGCGAGGTCCTGCCGGAGTATCTTCCCGTGCAGGGCCTGCAGTTCCCGGCTGAGATCGGCCCCCAGGTCCTTCGCCACCGCGATCCGGATCCGTTCGTACGTCTGGAGTGCCTCCGCCGGCTGCCCCGAGTGGTATTGAGCCAGCATCAACTGCCCGCCCAGCCGCTCCAGAGCCGGGTCCCGGCGCAGTTCCTCGCCGAGCTGGATCGTCACCTCGTCGTACGCGCCCAGCTGGAGGCATGCCTGGGCCCACACATCGAGGGCGCGGAGGCGGACCTGGCCGAGGCGGTCGGCCTCCATCACGGCGAACTCGTAGTCGCAGAGCTCCTCAAGGGGTGTGCCCTTCCACAGCTCAAGGGCCGACCAGGCTCCGGAACGGGCGGCTCCGGGGTCACCGCCTTCGAGGAATTTCCGGCAGTCCCTGGCCTTCGCCTCGAACACCACGGCGTCGACGGACTGGGCGTCGGCCTCCAGCAGATAGCCGTGGAGGTGGTGGGTGAGCCGCACGGACCGGTCGTGGTGCCGCAGTACCTTGCGCAGCCGGGAGACGTACGCCTGGAGCGTTCCGGTGACCTGACGTGGGGGGTTCTGTCCCCAGACGGCCTGGATGATGGAGGTGAGGGGGACCACCCGGCCGACGTTGATGAGGAGGACGGCGAGCAGTGCGCGCTGGCGGGGCGGGCCGAGGTCGACGTGGTTGCCACCGGATCTGATGTTCATCGGGCCAAGAATTTCGAATCGGAGTTCGGATTCAAGAACGTCGTCGGTCATCGCGTTACCCTGGCTCAAACGAGTCGGACCCTCCGCTGGAACCCTGCATGAATTCACGACCGTGCAGGCACCACAACCCTTGGTGCCACCTCGGGGGCCCGGTCACCCGGACCTGCTCCCGCCGTTGAATATGCAGGATGCGAGTTCCGGCGCGGTCCCCGACCGCTACCGCTGTCGAAGCCGGTACGTACCACGGGAGGTATCCGCCCACCTCCTCCACGCCTGACGCGGGCTGTACGAGAGGGCGCACGGAACGCCCCTTCCCGCTGACCGGGACAATCGAGGCGCGCCCCCGCGGGGCCCCGGTTACGGTGCCAAGGACCGTTGCCCACAGGGACGTGGAAGGCAGGGAAGATGGCGCTGAGCCACGACTCGACCGCGCGTGAAGTCACCGCCGGACCAGGGGACTTGCCCGCAACCGGGCAGGGCGTCCCGCCGACGGCGGAGCGGGCCGCCCCGCCCACGCCCGGGCAGGGTGTCCCGGCACCTGCCGCCGGTAAGGCGGGGACCGCGTCCCTCTCCCGGCCGGTGACACCGGTCCCCGCCTCGTCCGTCGCGCGGTACGACGCCGAGACCGACGTACTCGTCGTCGGCTTCGGGTGCGCGGGCGCGGCCGCGGCCTTCGAAGCGGCCTCGGCCGGCGCCGATGTCCTCGTACTGGAGCGGGCCGGCGGGCCGGGCGGTTCGTCGGCCCTGTCCGGCGGCGAGCTCTACCTCGGCGGCGGCACACCGGTGCAGACGGCGTGCGGCTTCCAGGACACCGCGGACGACATGTTCGCCTATCTGAAGGCGGCACTGGGCCCGCACGCCGACGAGGAGAAGCTGCGGGTCTACTGCGACGGCAGCGCCGGGCACTTCCAGTGGTTCGTCGACCGCGGTCTCACCTTCCAGGAGAGCATGTGGGACGCCCCCACCTGGATGCCGCTGTCGAAGGACGGTCTGATGTGGCTGGGCGAGAACGCCTGGCCGTACAACACCGTCGCCCGCCCCGCGCCGCGCGGCCACCGCTGCGCCACCGAGTCGTACGGCGGCTGGCTGATCATGGAGAAGCTCGTCGCGGCCGCCGGGGCCGCCGGGGCGCTCACCCACACCGACACCCTGGCCACGGCGCTGATCGTGGACGACGACGGCCGGGTCGTCGGCGTCACCGCACGGCAGTACGGCGAGGAGCGTGCCTACCGCGCCCGCAAGGGGGTGGTGCTCACCACCGGCGGCTTCGTCGACAACGAGGAGATGCTGGCCGACCACGCGCCGCACCTCATCGGCCACGGCAAGGTCAGTGACGGTCTTGACGACGGCAGCGGCATCCGGATGGCGACCGCGATCGGAGCGGCCACCCGGCGCATGTCGGTCACCGAGGTCGCGCTGACCGCTCTCCCCGCGATGGCCGTCCGCGGCATGCTGGTCAACGGCCACGGGCAGCGCTTCATCAACGAGGACGTCTACCCGGGCCTGTACAGCGTGGCCGCGGTGCTGACCCAGCCGGGTCCGTACTGGGTGATCGTCGACGAGGAGGGCTACGAGGACGTGCCCGAAGCGGACCGCTGGGGTGTGCTCCCGCGGTTCGCCGGGGAGACCCTGGCCGAGCTGGAGGCGGAGCTCGGGATGCCGGCGGGCGCGCTGGAGTCGTCGGTGGCCACGTACAACAGGTACGCCGAGGAGGGCCGGGACCCGCACTTCCACAAGGACGCCCGGTGGCTGCGGCCGCTGAAGGCGCCCTTCGCCGCGATCGACCCGCGCCTCGGCTTCAACGGCGAGGGCGGGAAGACGGGTGCGGGGACGGGTGCCTCCGGATTCACCCTCGGCGGGCTCCGTACGACCGTCGACGGCGCGGTCCTCGATGTGTCCGGCACCCCCGTCGCCGGGCTGTTCGCGGCCGGCCGGGCGGCGTCCGGAATCCACGGCGAGGGGTACATCAGCGGTACGTCGCTGGGTGACGGCACGTTCTTCGGCCGCAGGGCCGGGGTGGCCGCGGCCGGCGGACCGGTCTCAGGGCCGCTCACCGCCCCGCCGGCGGAAGGGCCGCTCACCGCCCCGCCGGCGGAAGGGCCGTGATGAACCGCTTCGAGGGTGTCGATGTCCTGCTCACCGGGGCGGGGTCCGGCATCGGCCGGGCCACGGCGGTACGTCTGGTGGCCGAGGGGGCGGCGGTGTTCGCCGTCGACCTCTCGGGTGACGGCCTGCGGGAGACCGCCGCGGCGGTCACCGGGCCGGGGCGGATCGCGACCCGTGTCGCCGATGTCTCCGACGAGAGCGCCGTCGTGGACGCGGTACGGGCGGCCGCGGCGGAGCTGGGCGGCATCGACGCCCTGGTCAACGTGGCGGGCATCCACCGGACGACGCCCATCGACCGGCTGACCGTCGCCGACATGCAGCAGCTGTTCACCGTCAACGCCGTCGGCACGGCGCTGTTCTGCCGGGAGGCGCTGCGGCATCTGCCCGACGGGACGGGCGTCATCGTCAATGTGGCCTCGTCGTCGGCCGCGCACGGGAACCCGTACATGAGCGCGTACTCGGCCTCGAAGGGCGCGGTGCTGGCGTTCTCCTTGTCGCTGGCCGCCGAAGTGGTGCACCGGGGCATCCGCGTCGTGCCCGTCTCACCCGGCACGGTCGCCACCCCGCTGGTGGGGCCGCATGTCCTGCCGCCGGAGCTGGACGCCAGTTACTACGGCCGGATCCGGTCGCTGCTGGGCGCGGCTGAGCCGGAGCAGATCGCCGGTGTCATCGCCTTCGCGGCCTCGCGGGACGGGAGTTACCTCACGGGAGCGGAGATCAGGGTCGACGGCGGCTCCCACATCTGACGGACGCCCGTACCTGTGACGACGAGGTGCTGGAGGCGCGCGCCGCCGGAGGCGCGGCATGAGCCGCCGCCCGAACGTCGTCGTGCTGTTCGACGACCGGGGCGGGACCGTCGCGCGGGTGGACATCGAACTCGACGGCTGAGTTTAGTTCTGCTCAACCAGGGCTTACGGATGGGGCGTTGTTCGAGGGGTTGGCCGATGCCAACGTGAAGGGGCTACCGGACGGTCGTGCGTCCGCGTGTCCCCTTCTCCCGAGGAGCCCTGCTATGCCCCTGCGTGAACAGGTGCGGTTCGTCAGCGGTACGGCCGAGCTCACCGGTCATCTCTTTCTCCCCGCCACCGACGGGGACGGCACGGCCCGCCCGGTGGCGGGCGTCGTGGTGGCCGGGACATGGACCAGCGTCAAGGAGCAGATGGCCGACCGGTACGCCGAAGAGCTGGCGCGGCGCGGCTATGCGGCGCTGGCATTCGACTTCACCGGCTACGGCGAGTCCGGAGGCGAGCCCCGCGACTACGAGTCGGCGGAACTGAAGCTCCGCGATCTCCGCGCGGCCGCGGACTTCCTGACCGCGCACCCGGCGGTGAGCGACGGACCACTGGGCGCGCTGGGGGTGTGCGCGGGCGCGATGTACGCGAGCGCCTTCGCCGCCGACGACACACGGGTGGGGTCGCTGGCACTGGTGGCGCCCTGGCTGCACGACCGCCGTATCTGCGAGCAGAACTACGGCGGCCCGGAGGGCATCGAGGCGAAGAGGACGGCGGCGGCCGCGGCCCGGCGGCGGTACGAGGAGACCGGGGAGGTCGCCTATGTGCCGGTGGTCAGCGGCAGCGACCCGGACGCGGCCATGCCGTTCGACATCGACTTCTACCTCAACCCGGAGCGCGGCGGGATCGCCGAGTGGCCCAACAGGTACGCCGTCATGGCCTGGTCCGAGTGGCTGGACCTCGACGCCGTCGCGCTCGCTCCGAAGGTCTCCGCGCCCGTGCTGCTCGTACACAGCGAGGACGCCGCCATCCCGGACGGCGCGCGGCTCTTCTACGACGGCCTCACGGGAGACCGGAAGTTCCTGTGGACCGAGGGAACCCAGTTCGACTTCTACGACCAGGCGCCGCAGGTCGGCCTCGCCGCGGACGCGGCGGCCGAGCACTTCGCCCGCACGCTGTGAACACCGCAGGCCCTGAACACCGCACGCTCTGAACACCCGTACTGCCGACAGGAGATCACCCGTCATGTCCGAGTCCGCTGAGTCCGCTGAGTCCGTCGGGTCCAAGTACGCGGTTGCCGAGACCTGCACGCGGATGGCCGTGCACGCGGACCGCCGTGAGTGGGACCTGCTGCGCGGGCTGTTCGCCGAGAAGGTGCTGCTCGACTACACGAGCCTGACCGGCGGCGCGCCCGCCCAGCTCACCCCGCAGGAGATCGCCGACGCCTGGTCGGCGACGCTCGGCGGCTACGACGCCACCCAGCATCTGATCACCAACCAGCTCGTCGAGACCGACGGGGACCGCGCCGTCTGCACTGCCTCCTTCCAGGCCACGCACCGGCTGGCCACCGCCCATGGGGCGCCGCTGTGGACGCTCGGCGGCGACTACCGCTGGGAGCTGACCAGGACCGGCGGCCGCTGGCTGATCCACACCGTGGTGATGACCGCGACCTGGGGCGAGGGCAACCAGGACCTTCCCGTACAGGCGGCCGCCCGGCGATGACCACCTCAGCTCCCGCCTCAGTCGCCGCGTCGTCGCCGTCCGCCGCCCGGGGCGGGCCTCCGGTGGTGCTCGGCGCCGCTCTGCTGGGCTTCTTCCTCATCTCGCTGGACGCGTTGATCGTCACCGTCGCGCTGCCCGACATCGGGCGCAGCCTCGGTGTCGGCATGTCAGGTCTGCAGTGGGTGGTCGACGGCTACACGCTGATCTTCGCCGCGCTGATGCTCTCCGCGGGCGCGCTGTCCGACCGGATCGGGGCCCGGCGGGCGTACGGCGGCGGGCTTGTGCTCTTCGCGCTGGCCTCCGCCGCCTGCGGGCTGGCGCCCGGGATCGGTGTGCTGGTGGCCGCGCGGCTGGTGCAGGGAGGTGCGGCGGCGGTGATGATGCCCGCGTCGCTCGCGCTGGTCAGGCAGGGCTTTCCTGACCAGGCGAAGCGGGCGCGGGCGATCGCCGTCTGGACCGTGGGCGGCGCGGTCGCGGTGGCGGCGGGCCCGGTGGTCGGCGGGGCGCTCACCGCATCCGTGGGTGGCGCTGGATCTTCTTCGTGAACCTGCCGGCCGGCCTGCTGGCCCTCGCCCTGCTCGCCCGGGTGCCGGCCTCCCCGCGGCTGCCCGCGCGCCTGGACGCGGTCGGGCAGGTGACGGCGGTGGTCGCGATGGGCGCGCTGACGTACGGCGTGATCGACGGTGGGGACAAGGGCTTCGGCCGGCCGCTCGTGGTGGTGGCGCTGCTGGTGGCTGTGGTCGCGGCGGCCGCCTTCCTCGCCGCACAGGCCAGAGGCGCGCATCCGATGCTGCCGCTGCCGTTGTTCCGCTCGCGGGTGGTGGCGGTGTCCCTGGTGGTCGGCTTCATGCTCAACGCCGCCTACTACGGAGGGGTGTTCATCTTCAGCCTGTACCTCCAGCAGCAGCGCGGGCAGACCGCGCTGCACGCGGGCGTGATGTTCATTCCGATGACGGCGCTGGTCGCCGTGGTGAACCTGGCATCGGCGAAGCTGGCCGCACGGTTCGGGCCGCGGATGCCGATGGTGTCGGGGCAACTGGTCGGAGCGGCCGGGCTGGTGGCGCTGACCACGGTCGGCGCGCACACCAATGTGTGGGTGGTGGCGGCGCTGATGGTGCCGGTCGGCCTCGGCGGGGCGCTCACCGTCCCCGCGCTGACCGCGCTGCTGCTCGACGCGGTACCGGCGGAGCGGGCGGGGACCGCGGGCGCCGTACTCAACACGGGCCGTCAGGTGGGCGGTGCGATCGCGGTGGCGGTCTTCGGGGCGCTGCTCGCGGGGGCGGGCACGTTCCTGACCGGCATGCGGTGGAGCATGCTGCTGGCGGCGGCCGGGCTCGTACTGACGACGGCCGCGACGCTGACGCTGCCGCGCGGTGACGGGCGCCGGGTGGCGGGAGCGTAACTGCCCCCTCAGGCAGGGGCGTCCGGGCGTCGTGAGGTGAGTTCGAGGACGGTGTCGATGAGGGCCCGGACTCCGGGGGGACCGCCGGTGTCCCGCCATATCAGGGCGTAGTCGACCGCCGGTGCGCTGTCGAACGGTACGTAGATGACGTCGGGGCGGCCGTGGTAGTCGCCCGCCCGGACGGTGGCCACCGTGGCGCCCTTGCCCGCCCCGACCAGCGAAAGCAGCTCCTGCCAGCCCACGGCGGCCGGGCCGTAGGTGATGGGGCGGCCCTGCGGGGTGTGCCGGGGATAGAAGGCGTCGCGCCAGGCTTCGGAGACCCCGGCGGCCGTGACCAGCGGCAGGAGGGCGAGGTCTTCCTGCGACACCGTTTCCTGCGAGGCCAGGAAGTGGCCGGCGGGCACCACGAGGGCGCGGCGTTCGGAGAGCACGACGGGGCCGACGACGATGCCCGGCTCCACCACGGGGGGCTCGGCGATCGCCAGGTCGACGTCTTCGTCGCGCAGCGCCTCGATGGCGGCGTGGAACGTCACCTCCTGCAGCTCGACGGCGCAGCGGGGATGGCGGGCGTGGAACACCTCAGCGGCCCGCACGATGAGGTCACCGCTCCAGGGTGCGGTGAATCCGACGCGCAGCACACCGCTGAAATCCGCACAGGCCGCCGTCGCCCTGCTGATGGCCCGCTGGATCTGCCGGTACGCGGGGAGCAGCTCGTCGCGCAGCTGCCGGCCGACCGGGGTGAGGGCCACACGACGGCTGTTACGTTCGAACAGGGCACCGCCGATACGCCGCTCCAGCGCCTTGACCGTCTGGCTGACCCGGCCGGGAGTGACACGCAGCCGTTCAGCGGTCCGCGCGAAGTGGAGCTCTTCGGCCAACGCCAGGAACGTCTCGATCTCGTACCGCTCCACCAGGCCCCGCCTCACCCCACCGGCGCCGCGGTGGACGTACCCCGGCCCTCCGCCGTCGTCGGAGGCCATGGCCCACGTCGAGCACGTCGAACCCGTCGAACCCGTCGAACATTAGGGGGCGGCGCCGGGACGGGTCCAGGCCGGGCCCGATTCGGTGCGGGTGCGTGCGCGGGTGCGTGGAGGCCGAGCCGGTCAGCCGGCCGGGTGCGTGGTGGTCCGGTGCTGGGCGGCGGCCCAGGAGGCGAGGATCCGCAGTCCGTCATGGGTGGGTGAGCCGACCTCGGCGGTCCACACGACCAGTTGCTGGTCGGGGTCGGTGCTGGCGGTCAGCGTGTCCCAGTCCAGGGAGAGTTCACCGGTGACCGCGTGGTGGAGGATCTTGGTGCCCACGCTCAGGGTGGCGACGTGGTGGGCGGCCCACCAGGTGCGGAAATCGGGGTCCCGCACGGACAGTTCCCCGACCAGCGCGGTCAGCCGCGGATCGTCCGGGTACTTCGCCGCCTCCATACGCAATTGCGCGACCGCGGTACGGGCGACGCTTTTCCAGTCCGCGTAGAGGGTGCGCATCGAGGGGTCGGTGAAAAGGATCCGTACGTAATTCCGGTGCTTTTCGGGGACCAGTGAGAAATCGGTGACCAGTGCTGCCGCGAGCGGATTCCACGCGATGACGTCCATCCGGCGGCCCATCACGACGGCGGGGGTGCAGGCGAGATCGTCCAGCACCCTGCGCAGCTGCGGCTGCACCTTCTGGAGCGTGCGCCGGCGTGGCTTGGCGGACTCCTTCCCGGCCAGGCCGAACAGATAGCGGCGCTGGTCGTCGTCCAGATGCAGCGCCTCCGCGAGGGCCTGGAGGACCGGCGCCGATGCGGGCATGCGTCCCTGCTCAAGACGGGTGTAGTAATCGGTGGAGATCGACGCGAGCTGCGCGACCTCCTCCCTGCGCAGTCCGCTCACCCGGCGAGGGGCGGAGCTGTCGGGGAGGCCCACGGCACGCGGGGTCAGCTCGCCGCGCCGGGCCTTCAGGAACTCGCCCAGTTCGTCGCGCCCGGGATTGCTGCTCATGCCCTCCACTATCGCACCGGATTCACGGATCCTGGGAGGGACAATTTCCTCCCAGGAAGAATCTCTCCTCTTTTCGGGCAAGGGAACAGGCGCCAGTGTGGATGGCGTCGTACTGAGCCGACCTGCCACTGGAGCAGGAAAGCAAGGAGCAGTTCTCATGAGCAAGGTCATCTTCGTCACCGGTGCCGGACGCGGTCTCGGCACCGACATCGTCCGGCAGGCGCTGGAAGCCGGTCACCGGGTCGTGGCCACCGCCCGCGACCCGCGGAAGGTCATCGAGGCCCTGGGCGGCGAGCAGGACAACGACGATCTGCTGGCCGTCTCCCTGGACATCACCTCTCCGGACGCCGCCCGCGCCGCGGTCGGGGCCGCCGTGCGGCGGTTCGGCCGGATCGACGTACTGATCAACAACGCGGCCGCCTTCCAAGCCGGCTATTTCGAGGAGATCTCGGACGCCCAGATGCGGGCACAGATCGAGACGAACCTGTTCGGCCCGATGAACGTCACCCGGGCCGTCCTGCCCGTCATGCGGGCCCAGCGGTCCGGGCACATCGTCACGGTCTCCTCGATCGCCGGTCTGGTCGGCCAGGAGTTCTGTGTCGCCTACGCGGCGTCGAAGTTCGGCGCCGAGGGCTGGATGGAGTCCCTGCGCTACGACCTGGAGCCCTACGGGATCCGCACCACGATCGTCGAGCCCGGCTTCTTCCGTACCGAACTGCTGGTGGACGCCTCCACCAGCTGGGCGGAGCTGTCGCTGGACGACTACGCCGAGCGCACCGCCGGGATGAAGACGATGTGGCAGTCGATGAACGGCCGGCAGGCGGGAGACCCGGCCAGGCTCGCCGACGCCTTGCTGAACGTCATCGGCATGCAGGAGCCGCCGCTGCGGTTCGTCGCCGGCGACGACTCCATCCCCACCGCCGAGGCCAAGGGCGCGGAGATCACCGGACAGGCCCGCGCGTCCCGTGCGTGGGGCACCGGCCTCTCGTACGACGACGCGGCCTGAGACAGCCGGACCCCGGCAGGAAAGAACAGCCGGAACCCCGGCAGAGAAGAACAGCCGGAACCCCGGCAGAAAGAGAGCACCCCATGGAATTCGTCCAGCCCCGGCCCACCGGCAAGGGACCCGCGGAGTGGTTCAACGGCGACGTCTGGTTCGACGTCATCCACGCCGGCGCCGAGCCCTCCCGGATCCGCGCCAACATGGTCCGCTTCGCCCCCGGCGCCCGTACCGCCTGGCACCACCACGCCGTCGGCCAGACCCTCCACGTCGTGGCAGGTACCGCGCTTGTCGGCACCCGCGACGGCGCTGTGTACGAGGCACGCCCCGGCGAGACGGTGACCTGTCCGCCCGGTGAGGAGCACTGGCACGGCGCGGCCGATGACCGGTTCATGCAGCACCTCGCCCTGTGGGACGGCACCGCACCCGGCGACGACCGGCCCGAGACCACCTGGCTGGAACACGTCACCGACGAGCAGTACGCAGCCCCGCGCACCCGCAGCGGCTGACCCCGTTCCCCTTGGCCCGTCCGTCCCCCTCCGCCTGCGACTTAACGGCTCAACGGCTCGCGTCGGTGGCGAACTCGGGCGGCAGGTCCGTGGAGAGCAGCCCGTCGGTGGCGTGGTCGAGGGCGCGCTGCATGTCGCCGGAGCGGGGCAGCATGCTCTTCTCGTACGTGCGGACGGCGTCGGCGACGGTGTTGCCGCCCACGACGGCCAGGGCGAGTTCGCAGGCGTCGAGCATGGCGAGGTTGACGCCGACGCCGAGCGGCGGCATGAGGTGGGCCGCGTCGCCGAGCAGCGTGACCGTGGGGTTGTGCTCCCAGGTGTGGGGGACCGGCAGGGCGTGGATGGGGCGGTCGACGTAGCGGCCGTCGTTGTCGGTGATCAGCCGGTGCATCCGGGGTGACCAGTCGCGGTACTGGCCGAGCAGCCGTGCGCGGATGCCGTCGGTGTCCTGGGTGGTCAGGCCGTGGGCGGCCAGCCAGTCGGCGGGGACGCGCTGGATGGCGTAGACGCGGATGTGGTCGCCGCCGCTGCGCTGGGCGAACAGGGCCCGGTCGCCGTCGGACGCGGCCGTGGTGCCCTGCCCGACGAGGGCGGCGATGTCGGGGTGCCGGTTCTCGACGTCGTCGAACCAGGCTTCGGTGAAGCTGATGCCGGTGTACTGCGGGGTGGCCGGGGAGAGCGCGCGGCGGACCGTGGACCAGGCGCCGTCGGCGCCGATGACGAGGTCGGCCTCGGCCGTGGTGCCGTCGGCGAAGTGCAGCTGCCGGGGGCCGTCCGCCGGTCCTGCGACGGCCCGCAGGGTGTGTCCCCAGTGCACGGTGCCGGGGAGGAGCGAGTCGAGGAGCAGGCCGCGCAGCAGACCGCGGTCGATCTCCGGCTTGAAGCGGTCGCCGTCCGCGGGGGTGTGACGGAAGAGGAGCGTGCCCGCCGTGTCCAGCTTGCGCATCTCCTGGCCCTCGGGGCGGGACAGCCGGAAGAACTCGTCGATGAGTCCGGCTTCGCGCAGGGCGAGCTGGCCGTCGTCCTGGCGCAGGTCGAGGGTGCCGCCCTGGTCCCGGGCGTCGGGGCCGGTGTCGCGGTCGTGGACGGTGGCGGTGACGCCGTGCTGCTGAAGGATGCGGGCGCAGGTCAGGCCACCGGGACCGGCGCCGATGATCGCGATGCGGGGGCTGGGGGTGGTGTTCATGGCGGTGCGTGCTCCGTTCGGGTCGGGCGGCGCCGAGCCCGCCGCCGTCCCAGAAGAGCACACCGACTCACTAAGTGCAACAGTTGCACTTTTTTAGTCGTGCAACCCAAGGGGTAGACTCGTGGCCATGCCGGACCCTGACACCACCGCCCCCACCGCTGCCTCTGCCGCCCCCGGATCCACCCCCGGATCCACCCCCGGTCCCGCCGTCGCGCCGCCGGGGCGCCGCGAGCGCAAGAAGGCCGCCACCCGCCGGGCCATCGCCGACGCCGCCCTGCGGCTGTTCCTGGAGCGCGGGTACGACGACGTCGGCATCCGCGAGATCGCGGACGCCGCCGACGTGTCCACCACCACCCTCTTCAAGCACTTCCCGGTCAAGGAGGCCCTCGTCCTCGACGAGGACGCTGACCAGGAGGCCCGCCTGCTCGCCGCCGTACGCGAACGCCCCCGGGGCAGGTCGATCCCGGCGGCGCTGCGCGAGCACGCGCTGCGCGACCGGATGGCGGCCGCGGGCGGCGACGACCGCTTCACCCCGTTCTTCGACCTGGTCGACAGCACCCCGGCGCTGCGTGATTACGTCCAGGGCATGTGGCTGCGCCACTCCCGGGCCCTGGCCCGGGTCATCGCCGAGGAGAGCGGGCTGCCGGCGGACGACCCCGCCTGCGCCGCCCTGGCCCACTTCGCGCTCGAAGCCCCCCGCGCCGCCCGCGGCCACGACGACCCGCGCCAGGCCATCACCCGCGCCTTCGACCTGCTGGAGAACGGCTGGCACGCGGTCGCGGCCGGGTGATGTCCGCGGGCGCCAACCGCCTTACGCCGGAGGCACGTTGAGGTGGAGTGACACCGAAGCGAGGCGCGGGGTGGTGCGGGCCTGGAGGATCCTGACCCGGACGCGGTCCGCGGTGACCGGTTCGGGCAGCGTCAGGATCCGGGCGTAACCGATGGTGGTGCCGGTCGCGGTCTGCTGCCAGGCGGTGCCGGTCCAGACGTCGACCGCGAACCCCTCCACCTGCTGGCCGCGGGTGATGTCCTCGCCCAGCCGGATCCGGTCGAAGGCGCGGGCCCCGGACAGCCGCACCGTGACGGCGCCCGTGGTGGCCGCGCCCGACGGTGACCAGGCCGTGGTGAGGCGCCCATCGGTGAGGGTACGCAGGGCGGGGTCGCGGCGGCCGCGTCCCGCCGTGAGCAGGTTGCGGCCGTACGTCGCGGAGACCGAGTCCCCGAACGCGGTGAGCGATGCCACGTCCTGAGCGGCGATGCGGCCGTCCCTGCCCGGCGGGACGTTCAGCAGGAGCACGGCGTTGCGGCCCACCGACTCCTCGTAGATCGTGAGCAGTTGCTGCGGTGTCTTCGGCTTCTCGTCGGCGTGGAAGAACCAGCCGGGGCGCAGCGAGACGTCCGCCTCGGCGGGGAACCACTGGAGGTACTCGACCCCCGGTGCGGTGATCTTGTCGCGGGAGCCGATGTCGGCGGCACTGGCGCCGTCCGGGAGCAGCCCTTCGCCGTGCGCGGTGTGCGGGTCGGCGGTGGCGGGGGTGACGCTCCACTCGGTGGTGCGGCCCACCCCGTTCTCGTTGCCGATCCAGCGGGTGCCCTGGGGGCCCGCGAAGGTGACCGTGTCGGGGGAGAGCGCGTGGATGAGCCGGAACCAGGCGGTGAAGTCGTACTTCTCGGTGATCCCCGCGTCGGTCCAGGGGTTGGCGCCGTCGAGCCACAGCTCGTCGATGGGGCCGTACTGCGTGAAGAGCTCGTAGAGCTGGTTCAGGTAGTACGCGTTGTAGTCGTCGGCCCGCACGGTGAACGACGGGATCCGGTGCGCGGCGAGCGCGGCGGCCCGGTCGTCGTCCGGGACCAGGGTCGGGATCGTACGGCGGACGACCGGGCTGTCGCTGCCGTAGCGGCCCTGGCCGCCCGGGGCGCGGTCGCCGTCGTCGACCGTGGCCTGCTCCTCGATGCTGAGCTGCCGGCCCGACGCCTGTTTCGCGCGGATCTTCTCGACGTACTGGGCGTGCCAGGCGTGCGGTTGCTCGGAGCCGTCGGCGGGTGAGAGATAGACACCCACCCGGAGGCCGGCCCTGCGGGCGGCCTTGAGGTAGGTGCCGAGGATGTCGCCCTGGGGGTTGCGGCAGCCGGCGTTGCGGGCCCGCCAGTAGGCGGCCGGGTCGTCGGAGCGGTGGGCCTCGGCCTGTGCGCGGGCCTTGGCGGTGGCGTCCCGCTCGGCGTCGGAGCAGCCGTCGGTGCGGATCCACCAAGGGCTCGCGATGACCGAGTGGTTGGTGTAGCGGGTCGGGAAGAGGACGAAGCCGTCGTGGTGCTTGGCCGTGAACATCACCTGGCGGGCGCCGGCCGCCTTGTAGGCGCGCATCCACTGGTCGGCGTCCATCCCCGACGGGTCGAAGGTGGCCTCGTCCTCGGCGCCCGAGCCCCATTCGCGGTCGGTGAAGGTGTTCATACCGAAGTGCGTGAAGGCGGTCACCTCCCGCTGCTGCCAGGCGACTTGGGAGGGCCGGGGGACGACATGGGCGGCCTTGCGCACGATGGTGTCCGGGGTGTCGGACCCGTCGATCGCGATCTGCGGTGCGGGAGTAATCCGATCTTTGCCGAGCGGTGCGGTGCCGGGGCTGCCCTTTCCGGTGGCTGCGGCTGCGGGTGCGGCGGGCAGGAGTGGCAAGGATGCGACGCCTACGCCTATGGCCAGTACGGATCGTCGCCCGACAGGCGTTCCCATGAGTACTCCTTCGGTCCGTGGACGCAGAGTGGAACGAATGACCCAGAATGGTCTAGACATCCAATGTCTGTCTGTCGGGCAGCAGTCTGCTGCGCGTCCGGGTGCCGTGACAAGAGGGGCGACAAGGGGCCGTGCGTGAACAGCCGTGAGGGGCGGCCGATTTACGCATCGGCCGCCCCTCACGGAGCCGCTGGGCCGCTGGGCCGCTGGCCACTGGGCTGCTGGACTACCGGTCCTGCTGTACGTCCTTCGCCACTTCGGCGCGCGGCCCGGATCCGTACGCGGGGGCACCCGAGCCGGTCACCGCCGAACCGGAGGCCGCCGAACCGGAGATGGCCGAACCGGAGATGGCCGAACCGGCCACCACCGCGCTGGGTACCGGCGCGCCCGCCGGGCGCCGGAAGCGGCGGGGGACGAGGCTGAGGAAGCGCTCCGCGTGGTGCTCCTCGTGCAGGTCTATCCGGCGCGCTTCCAGCAACTGGCGCAGGCTGAGCAGCCCTTCGAGCCGGTCCGGGTCGTCCCGGTCGACGATCACGACCCGGGTGACCTGGTGCGTCGCCATCCGGTTCGCGATGGTCCGCAGGGTCTCGTCGGGGTACGCGGTGACCGCCGGCCTGGCGAGTTCGCCGAGCGGGGTCGGGCCGTCGAGGGAGCTGAACAGGAAGTCGGAGCGGGTGACGACACCGGCCAGATGCCCGGCCGGGTCCATCACGGGGTAGAGCCGCTGGGCCAGGAACCCGTCGACGTCATGGCTGCCGTGCGGGGCGGTCAGCTCCCGCTTGATGTCGGCCACGGTCTCATCGGTGCGGAACGTGGCGGTGATGGGGGATTCCAGCTGCCGTACGAGATGGACCTCCAGCGGGTCCACCGAGTACTCCCGGCTGAGATGCAGCCCACGGCGGGCCAGCTTCTCGGTGAGGACCGACCGCTTCAGGATGATCACCGAGAGGAGATAGGCGGAGGACGCGGTGATCACCATGGGGAGCATCGCGTTCATCTCATGGGTCAGTTCGAGGCAGAAGACGATGCCGGTCAGCGGGGAGCGCATGACTCCGCCGAGCACCCCGGCCAGCGAGACCAGGGCCCAGAAGCCGGGGCTCACGGCCGGGAAGACCAGCCCCTCGGCCGCGCCCAGCGCACCGCCGATCATGAACATCGGGGCCAGGACGCCGCCCGAGGTGCCGGACCCGAGCGACAGCCCCCAGATCAGGGTCTTCACCACGAGGATGCCGACGATCAGGCCCACGGTGGCCCGGCCGGTGAGGAGCTGGTCGATGACGTCGTACCCGACACCCAGCGCGCGGGGCTCGACGAGCCCGCCGGCGCCGATGATCAGGCCGCCGATGGCGGGCCACCACATCCAGTGCAGCGGCAGCTTGGCGAACATGTCCTCCGAGAAGTACACGAGCGCGGTCGCGCCGAGGGCGAGCAGCCCGGCGCCCAGCCCGGAGACCAGGCACAGGCCGTACGCGGAGAGAGGCAGCTGGGCCGGGACATGGGCGCCGCCGAAGAGCGGGGCGCTGCCCAGGATCGGTTCGCGGACCAGGGTCGCGGTGACGGCGGCGACCGCGACGGGGATGTACGAGCGCGGGCGCCACTCGAAGAGCAGCAGCTCGACGGCGAGCAGGATCGCGGCCAGCGGGGAGTTGAAGGTGGCCGCCATGCCCGCGGCGGAACCGGCGACCAGCAGCGTCTTGCGTTCGTCGGTGGTGACATGGAGGAACTGGGCGAGGATCGAACCGACCGCGCCGCCGGTCATGATGATCGGCCCCTCGGCGCCGAAGGGCCCGCCGGTGCCGATGCCGATGGCCGACGAGACGGGCTTGAGCACGGCCAGCCGTGGCTGCACCTTGCTGCCGCCGAAGAGGATCGACTCGATGGCCTCCGGCATGCCGTGGCCGCGGATCTTCTCCGACCCGTACCGCGCCATCACGCCGATGACCAGCCCGCCCACGATGGGCATGAACAGGATCAGCCACCAGTGCGAGGTGGAGCCCGGTGTGGTGGTGCCGAAGGTGAACTGCCCGTGGAAGCAGATGTTGGTGAACAGGTTGATCAGCTTGAGCAGCGCCACGGCGACGAGCGCGGCGGCCACACCGACCGGCAGGGCGAGCAGGGCGATCAGCGCGACCCGGGGCTGGACGCCGAAGTCGCCCAGGCTCTTGACCTTCCGCGGGGCTGTGAGCCGGTCGGCGGCGCGGTCCGGATGCGGGGCAGGGGCGGGCGGGATCACAGGTTCCTCCGTTGGTGGAGCAGGCAGGGGCAAGGCCGCCGCGGGCGCACGGAAAGGGGGCGTCGGCATGACCGCGGGTGAGGCGGTGACCGCGAGTGGTGCGGTGCCGGCGTCCTGCGTCCGAGAGGTTCGCGCGAGGGCGGTGAAGGGCGTCATTGCCCTGGGGGCTGCCGGTGCCCTGTGCGGAGGGTGGCAGTACGGGGACGGGCGGCCCGTGGCGCGGGAGGCGCCAGGTGCGGATGCCCGGATACTGGGTGCGGTACGGATGAGCGGTGTGGCGAGCGGTGTGGTGCGAGTGGAGCGTTTCGAGCGGTTTGTTTCGAGCGGTCACTTTCGAGCAGTGCGATGGAGCGAGACCGAGACTATCATTGCAGACTGCAATGATGGTTGCGGTCTTGTGAACAGCCTGATGTACGGCCTGATGAGCAGCCGGGTGAACCCGGCGGACAGGACCGCCCGGGTGGACAGCCCGGCGGTCGGAAACGGTGGACGGACCGCATGACGGGCGAGCAGGCGACAGCGGGCAGCCGCACCGGGGACGCGGCCGGCCCCGCGGACGAGATCAGCCCCGCGGACGAGACCGGCCCCACGGACGAGACCGATGAGGTCACCGCCGCGGTGATGGCCGCAGCGCGGCTGCTGGTGGGACTCTCGGCGCGCGCGCTCGCCGAGGTCGGCAGCGCGCTGACCCTTCCCCAGCTGCGGACGCTGGTGGTGCTGGACTCCAGCGGCCCGGTGAAGCTGGCGGCGCTGGCGGCCACGATGGAGGTCAACGCGTCCACCGCGATGCGGATGGTGGACCGGCTGGAGGCAGGCGGTCTGGTCGACCGCAAGGTCAATCCGGACAACCGGCGCGAGGTGGTCCTGCGCACCACCGACGACGGCGCGGCCCTGGTCGGCACGGTCCTCGAACACCGGCACCGGGAGGTCGCCGCACTGGTGGGCCGGCTGCCGGTGGACGTCAGGGCCGGACTGGTGGTGGGGCTCAGGGCGCTGACGCTCGCCGCCGAGAGCCCGGCACCCGACCCGCACGGCGCACCGGACGCCGCCCGTGACATGCTCCCGGGCGGCACGGCGTTCTGACCCGGCCCTGATCCGGCGCCGCCCGCGGGTGGCCGCCCGTGGGGGGCCGTGGGTGCCCGTGGGTGGCCGTGGGCGGCCGTACGGCACAGGTCAGGACGAGTAGCCCGACCCCGTACCGGTCTCCTCCACCACGTACGCGCACTCCGTGTACGTGTAACCCGGCTGGATCCTGGCCGTGCTGCTGCCCGCGGTGGTGGCCGGGCCCGTGCCCGAGGTGTTCACGGACTTGTGCAGGAAGTACGTGGTGCCGGGCGGCAGCGAGATCGTCCGCTTCGGATAGCTCCTGCCGCCCTTGCAGGCGCCGTTCTGCGCCGCCACGTCGCTGGAGTACGCCGAACAGCCCTTGCACGCGGGGAGTTTGAAGCTTCCGGTGACCGGCCCGGTGTAGAGGATCTCGACCTCGTCCGGGCTGTCGTTGCTGAGGGTGACCGGGATGCTGCCGCCGGACGCCATCGACGGCAGATGCCTGCCCGCCGCCGCCTCGCTCTGCGCGATCTCCGCGGCGATGGCGATCTTCTGGGCGCGGGCGCGGTTCTTGTCGCTCCGGTAGGCGCTCGCGAAGTCGGTCAGCGTCTTCAACGCCCCGTCGAAGTCACCCTTCTTGTACTCGTCGACACCGCAGACGTACGTACCCGACCGCACCTTCCTGCCCGCGGCCGCCGCGTCCTTGCGCAGGGCGTCGGTGAGGGTGCCGTCCACCCCCGCCTCCTTGCCCGGCAGGCCCACGGCCTGGCCCTGGAGGATCTTCAGCCGTTCGTTGGCCGCGCACGGCGCGGGCCCGTTCAGCTCGCCCGCCGCCTTGTCGATCTCGGAGCTGACGGCCGGTTCCACCTTCGCGGCCTGTGCGGACGAGGGGAACGTCGTGAGCAGCTGCCCCAGATTCCCGCCCGGTGGCGTGATGTCGTCGCTGGTGCCGAGGCCGGTCACCCCGCACTCGTACAGCGAGGTGGCGAGTCTGTCGTCGGGCCACCCGGCCAGTGTGCCGAGCTGCTGTCTGCCGTAGGTCCCGGGCACCGTCCGCAGATACGTGAGCGGTTCGACCGCGTCGCAGTACTTCTTCTCGCCGAACGGTGCGGCGACCGTCTCGTAGTACGTGTGCAGCGAGGCCGGGAGGCGGCGGGCGGCCCGGGAGTCCGGGTGGTGGGTGCGGAGGTCGTGGTACGCGGTCAGGGCCTTGCTGTAGGACGCCCGCGCATCGGTGAACTTCTGGCCCTTCGCCTGTGTCACCAGCCGGTCCGCGTCGGCGAGCCGGTCGAGGAGCATCCGCTGGGTGGCCTCGTCGCGCGCTCCGTCGTACAGCACGGCACCCCCGACGGGCGCGGCCAGCAGCACCAGGCCGAGCACGAGCGCGACCGGCGAACGCGGCGGCCAGGCCAGGGTGTGCCGGAGCCCCCGGTACGCGCCGTGGACGGCGGCCAGGGCGAGGACGGCTAGGTATCCGACGCGTACGCCGACGGGCACACCGTCCGGGTCGGCGGGCAGCGCGACCGCCAGCAGCGCACCGGTCGCCGCCCAGCACACGGCGAGCGCGAGCCACCGCCCGAGCAGCAGATAACCGAGGCCCAGGCCGCTGAGGTTCAGCAGCGCCACGGCGGCGGCCCGCAGCGGGTCCGCGGGCGCGGGCGGGGTGGGAGGTGCGGCAGGCGTGGGCGGGACACTGGGCATCGGGGGAGGGGGCGGCGGTGGCGGACCGAATCCACCGGGCCCGACTTCGGCCACACCCCCGACGCTGCCGGCTTCACCGACGCCGCCTCCGGCGCCTCCGGCTCCGTCCTGCCCCTCATCTCCGGACATCCCGCATCCCCCCGTAGCCCGTAGCCCGTAGCCCATAGCCCCGCAGCCGGCCGCCCGGCGCACAAGGCGCCGGGCGGCCGTCACTCCGACTGTGCCGACTGTGCTGTGTGCCGACTGTCCTGTGTGTCTGCTGTGCCCTCTATCTACCACGGACGAGCCCACCGTGAACTCCCGATTACCGCCCGTACGCCCGGACTTGGCGCCCCACAGGAACAGGCCCCAGGATCAGGCCCGGGGCTCAGCGCCCCGCGATCCGGTCCGCGATCGTCGCGATGCGGTCGGTGGCCGTGCTGCGGGCGGAGAGCTCGCGGGCGTCCGCCGCCCGGTACGCCCGGTACATCCCGTGCACACCCAGCCAGCGCAGCGGCTCCGGCTCCCAGTTGCGGACCTTGTGGTTCACCCAGGGAAGCGTGGTGAGGTCGGTCGGGCCCGCCTGGCCCGAGTCCTGCTGGATCAGGTCGCGCAGCGTACGGGCGGCGAGGTTGGCGGTGGCCACACCCGAGCCGACGTAACCGCCCGCCCAGCCCAGGCCCGTCGACCGGTCCAGGGTGACCGTGGCGCACCAGTCGCGCGGGACGCCCAGCACCCCGGACCAGGCGTGGTCGATCCGTACGCCCGCCGTGGCCGGGAAGAAGCGGACCAGGATCTCGCGCAGCGCGTCGATGGTGGCGGGCTCGGTGCGTCCGGCCCGGTCGGCGCGGGCGGCGCGCGAGCCGTAGCGGTACGGGACACCGCGCCCGCCGAGCGCGATCCGGCCGTCGGCGGTGCGCTGCGCGTACATGTACGCGTGCGCCATGTCGCCGAGCGTCTCGCCGCCCTCCCAGCCGATGGTGTCCCAGACGGACTCCGGCAGCGGTTCGGTTGCGATCATCGAGGAGTTCATCGGGAGCCAGCTGCGCCGGGCGCCCTTGAGGCCGGCCGTGTATCCCTCGGTGCAGCGCAGGATGTAGGGCGCGCGGACCGTTCCGTACGGGGTGACCGCGTGCTTGGGCCTGATCTCGGTGACCGGGGTCGACTCGTGCAGCGTGACGCCGAGCGCCTCGACGGTCTCGGCCAGGCCCTGGACCAGCTTCGCCGGGTGCAGCCGTGCGCCGTGCGGGGTCCAGGTCGAGCCGACGGCCCCGGTGACCCGGATCCGCTCGGCGGTCTCGCGGGCGCCGTGCAGGGTGCGGTCCGTCTCGCCGAAGGCGACCTCCACCGAGTGGAAGTCCTTCAGCCGCTGCAACTGGGCTGGGGTGTGGGCGACTTCGAGGACGCCGCCCTGCTGGATGTCGGCGTCGATCGACTCGTCGGCCGCCGTCTTCACGACCTCGGCCACCGTGTCGTTCATGGCCTGCTGGAGGCGGACGGCCGCTTCGTGCCCGTGCAGCTTCGCGTACCGGTCGCGGCCCGCGATGCCGTTGTAGAGCCAGCCGCCGTTGCGGCCGGACGCGCCGTAGCCGCAGAACCGGGCTTCGAGCACGGTGATGTTGAGGAACGGGACGGCCTTCTTGAGGTAGTACGCCGTCCACAGCCCGGTGTACCCGCCGCCGACGATCACCACGTCGGTGCTCGCGTCGCCCGGCAGGGGCTCGCGGGCGAGGGGGGTGCCCCGGTCCGCGTACCAGAACGATATGCCGCCGTTGACGGTGCCGTTGCCTGTGCCACTGACGGTGGAGCTCATGGGGACCTCTGCCTTCTGGACCGGTCCGCCGGTTCGGGCCGCTTGATCAGGGCCGTTCGGTGTTCCGCCGGCGGTTGCCGGGAGCGTAGCGCCGCAGGGGGGCCAGGAGACTCAGGGGGTTCCATGGTGTTCCGCCGATGTCCCGGGTCAGCGGGTAGCAGGCGAGGCCGATGAGTACCGAGGTGAAGTGGCCGAGGTCGGTGAAGGTGCGGTCGGTGAACAGCGGCAGGCCGAACACGGCGATGACACCGGCCAGATACACCCACCGCCAGGGCCGCGCGATCCGGTAGGTCAGTACGGCGATCACCCCGGCCAGCGCATAACTCACCCCCACATCGAGGGTGTTGACGGCCGACTCGGGGGCCCGGTGGTGGCGGATCGCCCAGAGCAGGGCTCCCTCGCTGATGAATGAGGCGAGGACGTGCGCGAGGACGGCGACGGTCAGCCAGCGGAGGGTGCCGAGCCAGCGCTCGGCCTGTGCGTGGAAGACGGTGTAGAGGACGGCGTACGAGATCCAGCCGCCGCCGTCGATGTACATCGCGCTCTGGATCAGCACCCGGACGGGGTGCGTGGACAGTTCATGGATGTTGGTGGAGCGCCTGCCGAGGTAGTGCCGCTCGAAACCTGGTGACATCTGGTGCAGCGCGATGGTGGTGACGAAGAGAATGGCCAGCCAGACATAGGTGCCCGGAGCGCTGCGGAGGTAGGAGGCGACGGCGTGGCGGGCGCGGTTCATGCGCCGATTCTGCTGCTTGGGCCCCGGTGGCGCGGGGGACACCGCGCCGTGGCGGGGCCGGGGAGTGTGAGAGTGGGAGCCGGCGTGGCGGCAGGAGGGGAACGCGAACATAGTGGACATGGCGGACATGAGTGAACTGTCGGGTGAAGGCGGAACGGGGAACGGCGGCGCGGCCGACGTCGCTCCGCACCACCCTGCGCCGGCCCAGGCCCAGGACCAGGCCCGGGAGTTCCTGGACCGGTGGGGGCTGCGGCAGGACGGCCCGCCGATGCGTGGCCGGATCGCGGTCGTGCTGCCCGTGGTGCGCGAGGCCGACGGAGCGCGGGCGGCGCTGAAGCTCCAGGAGGTGGACGAGGAGACCGTGGGGGAGCCGGTCGCGCTGCGGGTCTGGGACGGCCGGGGAGCCGTCCGGCTGCTCGACCACGACCCGGCGACGGGGACCATGCTGCTGGAGCGTCTGGACGAGGCACGGCCGCTGGCGGCGGTGCCGGACGTCCTGGCGGCGACCGAGGTGATCGCGGAGCTGCTGGCCCGGCTGACGTCCGTGCCCGCACCGGACGGCACGCGCCGGCTGGCGGACATCGCGGCCCGGATGCTCGACCGCGTACCGGACGCCGTCGACGCGCTGGCCGACGCGGCCGAGCGGCGGCTGCTGAAGAGCTGCGCTGCGGCCGTACGGGAGGTGGCGGACGAGCCGGGGGACCGGCTGCTCCACTGGGACCTGCACTTCGACAACGTCCTGGCAGCCGGCCGTGAGCCCTGGCTCGCCATCGACCCGAAACCGCTCGCGGGCGACCCGGGGTTCGAGCTGCTGCCCGCACTGTGGAACCGCTTCGGGGAGGGCGGGCTGCTGCGGCGGTTCGATCTGATGACGGATGCGCTGGGGATGGCGGCGGACCGGGAACGGGCTCGGGCCTGGACGCTGGGGCGGGTCCTGCAGAACAGCCTCTGGACCGTGGTGGAGGGCGGCCGGCGGCTGGACCCCGAGATGACGGAGATCGGCCGGGCGCTGCTGGCGCCGGGGGCGGCCCCTCCGGGACTCGCCCATGACTGAGGTCGGGGTGTGGCGGGCGGGCCGGGCGGTTCAGCCGGGACGGCCGGTTCAGTCGGGACGGCCGGTTCAGCCGTTTCAGCCGGTGCGGCGGTGCGGCGGTGCGGCGGTGCGGCGGTGCGGCGGTGTCCGAGGCGACGTGACTGACGTAGCCGATGTCTTGTCATGGCCGGTCGGCCGGTTGCCCCACCAGCACGGCAGCGAGGGCGACTTCGGTGCCGGCCAGACCGACCGAGCAGAACACCGTGATCTGACCGGGATCGGTGCGGGCAGCCGCTGCCCCGGCCAGGACGGCCCCGAGGTCAACCATCGAGTCGGTGGAGAAGACGTGCGGCTCCGGATAACCGGCGGCCTGGGCCGGTGAGTCGGTGAGGACCACGGCGGCGCGGTGGGCCAGGGCGGCAGGCACTTCATGCCGCGAGGCCGTCTTGGGGCCGAGGGTGGTCACATGCGTTCCCGGGGCGATCCAGTCGGCGTCCAGGACCGGCACCGCGCTGTTGGTGGCGACGATCACCACATCCCGGTCCCGTACAGCGTTCTCGACCGACCGTGTCGCGCGTGTGGTGACCCCCAGCTCATCGGTGGCCCTGCGGGCGAAGGCTTCGGCACGTTCGGGACGACGGGACGCGACCACGACCTCCTCGACCTCCCGGACCGCGCGCATGGCCCACAGCTGCGCCCATGCCTGTGGCCCCGCACCCACCAGGCCCACCCGGACAGCGCCGGGCTTGGCCGCCGCGTCGACGGCGACCGCGCCGATGGCGCCGGTCCGTCGCGCGCCGAGCTCCGAACCGTGCACCAGCGCCGACAACCGGCCGTCCCGGGAACCCCAGACGGCCACCAACTGCTCCGCACCGGCAACGGTGTCGTACGCGCGGAAGCCGAACAGTTCCTGCGCGCGCAGCCGCCCGGCGGTGAAGACCAGATGCCCGTCACCGAGGTCGGCACGCACACGCGGCGGCGCCAACAGGGTGCCTTCGTACCCGGCCAGAATCGCCGATCGGACGGTCAGGACAGCCGTCCTGGCATCGAGCCGGTCGCGGACATCGTCATCGTCGAAGAGCTGCGGAGACACAGGCACGCCCCTTCATCTCGGATCATCGCGTACGGAAGAACGGAAGAAGAGACCATGCTGCCAAGGAGGCGCGGCCGGGACATCCGTCTGCGGCCGCAGAACAGATCGGCCCCGTGACCGACGACTGATGACTGACGCCCGAGCCCGGAGACCCGCCGGGAGCACGGTGAACGGGCAGCTCCGAGGTCATTGAGCGCCGGGCGGTTGGCTAGTCTGCCCGCATGATTCGCAATGCCACAGCCGCCGACGTCCCCGTCATCCACGCGATGATCCTTGAGCTCGCCGAGTACGAGAAGGCCCTGGACGAGGCCCGCGCCAGTGAGGCCCAGCTGCACGAGGCACTGTTCGGCGAGCGCCCGGCGGCGTTCGCGTTCATCGCGCAGACCCCGGAGGGGGAGCCCGCCGGATTCGCCCTGTGGTTCCTCAACTTCTCGACGTGGCGCGGGGTCCACGGAATCTACCTGGAGGACCTCTACGTACGCCCGGAGCTGCGAGGCGGCGGCTACGGCAAGGCCCTGCTGACCGAACTGGCGCGGACCTGTGTGGAGCGCGGCTACGAGCGGCTGGAGTGGTCGGTCCTGAACTGGAACGAGCCGTCGATCAAGTTCTACGAGTCCCTGGGCGCCCGCCCGCAGGACGAGTGGACGGTCTACCGGCTGACGGACGACGCACTGGCCGGGCTGGGCGCGCCGGAGTAGACGGGCCGCGCGCGAAGGTCCCGGCCATCCGCCACGGGTGAGCGGACAGCGGGGACCAGTCCCGGGAAGTCACCCCATGACCGGGACTCTGTGGTCCGGTGAGTCCAGCCACGGAGTGTGGGCACCCGTCCGGGCGTCCACAGTCAGTCCCAACCGTGCGAACCCGGGCCGACCCTCCTGATCCCACCACGCATACGCGGCGCTCACCTCGTCCCACAGAACGCGCGGGCCCGACTGGTACACCTCGAACGTTTCCTGGCCCGGGACGTAATCGACCGTGGCCCAGGAGGTCACCGCCATGTCCCGCAACCAAAGGGTGTACGACCCGTCCGCGTACTCCTCCATCCACGGGAACACCTCCGTGGTCGTGAGGCCGATGGCGAACATCTCCAGCCATCCGCCCACGTCATCGGGGGACAGACGGGTGGTGCTCTGCACGCCGTCGGCGGGCCACGGCAGCCCGCGCAAATACTCCCGCGTGTGTTTGCGGACTGTGCGCTGCTGCCGGATGCGCATGAAGGCGGAGGACGCCACGAACGGACCGGAGGCGTCCCCGTCCTCCTGGACCGTGAGCCGGACCACAGCTCCGCTTCCGTACGTCGTGGTGAACGGTGCGACGATCACGCCGCCCGTCCGGACCTGACTGACCAGTTCCCGGGGGATCTTCGTCATGGACGCCGTGATCAGTACGCGGTCGTACGGGGCTGCGTCCGGGTGCCCGGCCGCTCCGTCTCCCACGATGGTGCTGGGGTGATACCCGGCCGCCTCGATGCGCGTGCGCGCGCTCATGGCGTTCTCCGGGTCGAGTTCCACCGTGACGACATTGTGGGACCCGACGCGTTCGGACAGAAGGGCGGCATTCCAGCCGGTCCCCGTGCCCACCTCCAGGACGCGGGAGCCCTCCTGCACGTCCAGGGCGGCCAGCATGGAAAACACCATGGAGGGCTGGGAGTTGGAGCAGGTCGGGGACTTGCCTTTGACGGTGGGGTCAGAGTGCTTGCCGTCGTCCCACTGTGTCGTGAGCGACACGTCGGAGTACACGGCGCGGAGCCAGCGGCCCGGGTCTGCCCGGCGGTTCACGGCTTCTCCCTGGCCCACACCCTCCACCTGACCGGGCCACATCACGTCAGGGACGAACCCCTCCCGGGGTACGGCCTCGTAGGCCGGGAGCCAATCGGCAGTGAGGGCGCCCGCCTCCACGAGCCGGGAGGCCAGCCCCTTCGGTCCGGCCTCCCCCACTTCGTGCTCGGTCACTTGCCGCCGCCATGGGAGTCACTGTGGCCCGAGTCGTCGCCTTCACCCTGGCCGCCGCCTCCGTGCTTGTTGCCGGAGCTGCTGTCGTCCTCGGTAGGGGCCATGGACCAGGGCAGTGCGTTGCTTGCGTTCATGACGTACTCCTCATGTGGTTGATGGTGCCTGAAAGGCCCGCCTGGAAGGGGTTGTTGTGTTTACCGGCCAGGAGGACCGGTCTACGCTCCGGAGCGGCTCTCTCGGCAGTTGCCATGTCCAGAAACGTTAGGGACACCGGCGGACTCATACCAAGGAAGTTCCACAGGGTTCCACGCGAATCACTGGAGGGAGTCGATGGCATTCGTGATCAAGGCACGCGCAGCAGCCCCGTGGACGGCCACCTTCGAGAGTTCCCCGAACGCCTTCAAGTACTGGGAAACCTCGGATGGCGCGGTGACATTGACTTGAGCAGTCAGTAGTTCGATTTGTGCTTGTGTCTGGTCGTAGATACTGAAGGTCTCGATCATCCACATGCGGCGTTCACTCGCGAACGGGATCACGCCGAGTGAGACGGACGGCAGGGCCATGACCGAGAGCAAGTATCCGAGCTGGCCTGCCATGGCCGCTGCGTCGCCCACGCGGTGGCGCAACACGGACTCCTCCACCAGGAGGGCGAAACGGTGGTTCCCCTCACGGATGACACGGGAACGCTCCAAGCGGGCGGTTACGGCGTCCGAGACATCGTCGGGAGCCTCGCGGAACGCAGCGATAGAGCCAAGAAGTGCACGGGCGTAGCCGTCCGTCTGCAGCAGCCCGGGGACCACGTTGGAGCAGTAGATCCGGAATACCCGCGTGCGCTCGAACAGGGGCACGTACGACTCCTGCAGTCGACGCAGACCGGTGCGCTGCAATCGACGCCATTCCACGTACATGCTGTCTGCCGTGCGGGAGGCAGCGATGAGGTCGCCGGCCATCCCGTCCGCCCCGCAGGCCCGGCACCAGGCCCGAATGTCCTCGTCAGAAGGGGATGTCACGGCATTTTCGAGCCGTGACACCTTCGACTTGTACCAACCTGAGGCGTCCGCAACTGCCTTGGAGCTCAAGCCTGCATCCCTGCGAATCTCCCGCAACCGCTCAGCAACGGCTTTGCGGGCAGCCTGAACACTTGATGAGGGCGATCCGGGCATGCGTGCTGGTCTTATCCGTCAGATCCGGTAGTCCTCGTGCGGTGTCGCTCTTGCCCACACGCTCTCGAATGCCTCACCGCAGAGCTTTGCCACCGCCGGCTCATCGGTTACCTCATCCCCCAGGTAGATGCCCTCACCTGAGAAATATCCGAACCTGACGAGATGGCCGTCGAACAACCAAAAGTCGTTGCCGGGCAAAGCGATGTCTGATGCCTGCTGTCGGGGCAACCAGCGGATTTGTTCACCGGCCGAGATGTTCGTGAAAGTCCCGTCATACAGGTACCGGGTGTATTCGCTGACCGGCTCCGACACGATGCGGGAGCGGCGGATCGCCACGCCACGCCCCACTGCCTCCGCCACCATGTCGAGCCATGGCCGCCACCACGATGCTCGGTTACCCGGATCCGGCCTGTGGCCCGCCCTCCAGGCCGTGACGCGTGGGGCCTCGTCCGGGTCGTCGTAGTGGTCCCGCATCTCCAGGTGCACGGCCGACTCCCGGCAGTCGGCCAGCAGTTCACTGAACGGAGGAGCGTTCCGCCACATCACAAGCCTCCCGAATGGCGGCCACCATACGCAGGGGCAGCCGTACTACCTCTTCGCTGTCAGGGATCGGACCGGCCGCCAGGCAGTCGGCGCGCATCGAGTCATCCGCTTTCCAGCCTTGGAACACAAGCTCTTGCCTGCCCTCGTCCACCCAAACCGTGGGGCAGTTCGCCCCGTCGGTGTCCGGGTCTTTGGCTACGAACTTTAGGGGCATGGCAGCCTCCACTGTCGTGCAGGTTCTATGACGTTCCATGACTATTGTCCCGAGTCCGCCTTGGGCCAAGGGCGCATTGGAGCGTTGGCTGAGAGTATTCACGCCCTGTGTGCAGGCTCTGGGAAGGGCCAAGGGCCCGGGCGGCCTTGCCGGGGGTTCGGAAGACTGGCAGAGATGAAGAAGACCCGCTGCGAATCTAGCCCGTGACGAACGCTCGGAGTGCTTCCACCAGCAGGTGGGGCGTCTCCAGCTGTGGCACGTGTCCGGTCCGGGGCAGGAGTTCGAACCGTGCTCCGGGAATCGCCGCTGCGAAGGCGCGGCCGTAGTCGGTATCCGCGATGCGGTCCGCCTCGCCCCACAGCACGAGTGCGGGCACATCGATGCCGATGAGCCGCGCAAGGAGACCCGCGTCGGTCATCGGGCCGCCGTACAGAGTGAGTGCCGCGCGGTTGCCGGCGAGGACTTCGAGAGCCGAGGGCGGGAGCGTCGCAGGGTCCAGGCTTGGGGCCTTCGACGGGTCGTACCAGCTGTACTCGGCCAGCTGGGAGGGCGGGAGCGCGCCGGCGACAGGGTGCCCGGCTATCTCGACGCCGACCGCGTTCACGAGCGCGATGCGTCCCAGGCGGGCGGGGTGGCGCAGTGCCAGCTCCGCGGTGATCCATCCGCCGATCGAGTTGCCGATCACGGTGGCGTCGTTGAGTTCGAGCGCGTCGAGCAGGCCCGCGTAGACCTCCGCGAGGCCGCCGATCGTGGTCAGGGCCTCCGGGCGCGGGGTGCCGCCGAAGCCGGGATGGGTCGGGGTGATGACGCGCGTGCCCGTGGCGTCGGCCAGGAGGTCGGCGAAGCCGGTGACGGATGCCGGTCCTGCCCCACCGTGAAGGATGACGACCGGGCGGCCGCTGCCGCGCTGGTCCACGGTGAGCGGGACATCGCCTGAGGGCGTGGGGATGTTGATGGAGGCCGGTGTACTCATGCGGCCATCATGTATCAACATGTTTATATAAACAAGATGGCTTGCCCGGCTAAGCTCTGCACATGGCAATGTCGATCCCGGAGATGGCCCACGCGGTGAAGCGCCTTCAGGTCAGGCAACACCGCGCAGCGAGCGAGGCGTTGCGCCCGCTCAACGTCACGCTCGTGCAGTGGGACGCTCTGCGCCACCTGCGGGCCCACCCCGGTGCGTCCCTGCATGACCTCGCTGTCCTGACGTTTCAGACCGATCAGGCGTTCGGCACGCTCGCCGCGCGGCTCGAAGCGCGCGGGCTGATCCGGCGCGTCGCCGGAGCCGGACGCGCGATCCGTCCGGAGCTGACCTCCGAGGGGGAGCGCGTCTTCGCCGAGGGGCGTGAGATCACGGAGCGGGTCGCGCGCACGACGTTCAGCGCACTCGGGGCCGACGAACTCGCGGCGCTCGGCGGAATGCTCGAGCGATTGCTGGCCGGCTAGACCTCGGTCGGCCCGCCCTCTGAGGCCGCCCTATCAGCCCGCCGTCTCCCCGTTGGCCTCCGCCTCGGCCGCCTCGCGGCGGCTGGGTGAGTGGGCGGTCACCATGAAGAAGGCGAGTGCCGCGCCCACCACCATGATGCCGGCCGCCCACGCCGTCGCGATGTTGAAGCCGTGCACCACGGCTGTCTTCGAGAGCTGGGCCTGCTGCATCTTGTTGATGCCGGGCCGCATATGGCTGGCGAGGTAGCTCGCCGTGGTCGTCGTCGCGATCGTGTTCAGCAGGGACGTACCGATCGACCCGCCCACCTGCTGGGCCGTGTTGACGGTCGCCGATGTGACGCCCGAGTCCTGGGCGGCCACCCCCGACGTGGCTGTCGCCATCACCGGCATGAAGACGAGGCCCATACCGAGGCCGAGCAGCATGGTGCCCGGCAGGATGTGTTCGACGTAGTTGGAGTGCGGCCCGATGTAGGTCAGCGCGAAGAGGCCGCCGGCCCCGATCAGCATGCCGGGTGCCATCAGCAGGCGCGGCGGTACGTAGTGGAGGAGCCGGGCCGAGACCTGGGTCGAGACGATGATGATCATCGCGGACATCGGGAGGTAGGCGATGCCCGCGCGCATGGGGCTGTAGCCGAGGACGTTCTGGAGGTAGTACGTCAGGAAGAGGAAGAGGCCGAACATGGCCAGCGTCGCCATCGCCATGGTGATCATCGAGCCGCCGCGGCTGCGGTCCTTGATGATGTGCAGCGGCAGCATGGGGTGGGCGGCGCGCGTCTGCCACCAGGCGAAGACGCAGAGCAGTGCGGCGCCCACGATGAGCAGGGCGATCACCAGGGTCGACGACCAGCCGTGCGATTCGGCCTCGCTCACGGCGTAGACGATCGCGACGAGACCCCCGCAGCCGAGGATCGCGCCCGGGATGTCGAGATGGCTCTCCTTCTGCCCCTGCCGGTCGCTGAGCAGCATGAACGCGCCGAAGACGGTGAGGGCCGCGATGGGCACGTTCACGTACAGACACCAGCGCCAGTCCAGGTACTCGGTGAGGATGCCGCCGAGAAGCAATCCGATGGCGGCGCCCGCGCCCGCGATGGCGCCGTAGATCCCGAACGCCTTGGCGCGCTCCCTGCCCAGCGAGAAGGTCGTGGTGAGCAGGGAGAGCGCGGACGGCGCGAGCAGGGCGGCGAACGCGCCCTGGAGCGCGCGGGAGGCGAAGAGCATGGAGCCGTTGACCGCCCCGCCGCCGAGGGCGGAGGCGGCGGCGAAGCCGATGAGGCCGATGATGAACGTGCGTTTACGGCCGACGAGGTCGGCCACGCGGCCGCCGAGCAGCAGCAGCCCGCCGAACGCCAGGGTGTACGCCGTGATGACCCACTGGCGGTTGCCGTTGCTGAGGTGGAGGTCGTGCTGCGCGGACGGCAGGGCGATGTTCACGATGGTCGCGTCGAGCACCACCATCAGCTGCGCCAGCGCGATGATGCCCAGCCCCCACCAGCGGTGGGGGTCGGGCTGGTCGGGACTGGTGGGCCCCGGGGTGGAGGTCGCCGCGTCGCTCATTTGTCCAGAGGATCACAGAATGGGGCGGTTCGCTTCTTGTCCAGGTGGTGTGGGCCTGGTGGCGCGGGTGCGGTCCTGGTGGTGCGCTCCTGGTGGTGGGGGTCGGGCCGGGTGAGTGGTGGTTCTTGGCTGACGCGCACCCGGGCCCGTGCCTCCGTGCACCCGTGCCCCGCGCCCACACCGTTTCCCCCGGCACCCGCGCCCGTTCCCGTACTACGGTGCAACCTCGATCCCGCTTGAGGTCAGCGCCAGGGTGGCCGCCTCCAGCGCGCTGTTGAAGGAGACCTCAGCGAGCATGCCCGGCGCCGCGGTCCGGTCGCCCGCGAGGAACACCCCGTCGCCGCGCCGGACGGCCGGCCGGTCGCGCCAGGTGGTGCCGGGCGGGTCGACCGCCCCGGTGCGCCCGGCCGCGACGGACGAGCCGCGCCAGGTGGTGCGCTCGCGCCAGCCGGGGAAGCCCAGGTCGAGCAGGCGCTCGGCGTGGGCGAGACCGTCCGCCTTCGCCTCGTCCGGCGCGATGGGCAGCTGCCCCTGGATCAGCTGCTCGCCGGCCGGGGCCAGGGTCGGGTCCTGGGCGGTGAAGCGTTCGAGCCAGCCGGGGGCGTCGAGGTCGGAGATCACCCAGGCGTCGCCGCGCCGGGTCCTGAGCGCGATGTCGACCAGCGTCGTACGGCCGCTGGGCCAGTTGAGACCGGCGGAGTCGCCGAGCAGGTGTCCCGCCGCTTCCAGTGAGGTCGCGACGATCACCGGGCCCTCAGCGGTGGGGAGTTCGGCGACGCGGGCGCCGGTCTCGATCCGTACGCCCAGTTCCCGGGCCCGGCCGGCCATCCGGTCGACCAGGGCGCCCCAGCCGCCCCGTACGAAGTGCGCCTCGGGCGGCAGTGACGCGGCGCGGCGCAGCCGGGCCTGGACGAACGCGGCGGAGAGCGAGCCCGGGTCGTGGTGGAAGAGGGCGACCCCCGTGAAGTGGGCGGCCGCGCGGGCGCCCGCCTCGCCGACCTGGGAGGTGGCCCAGGTGAGGAAATCCTGGTCGACGGGGGCCTGCCCGGCGGGCCGCCGTGCCAGCCTGAGCAGCGCGAGCGGCGGTGTCCTGCGCAGCGCCCCGCCGCGGTGCACCCGCAGCCGGGCGGCCTCCAGGGGCGGTACGGCCACGACCGGGCCGAGCAGCCCCCGCGTCTTGAGCCAGCTCCAGTGCGGCCCGCCGCGGTAGATCGCGTGCGGTCCCTCGTTGACGCGGTACGGGCCCTCGGCCGTACGGGCCCGGCCGCCCAGGGCCTGGTGCGCCTCCAGCAGGGTGACCCGCGCACCCGATTCGGCGGCTGTGATGGCGGCGGTGAGCCCGGCGAAACCTCCGCCGACCACGGTGATGCGGCGCATGATCCGTCTCCTCTTGTCCTGTCCTGCTGTCCTGTCCTGTGTCTGTTCCGGAGGGTGCCCGCTCTTTTTCGGACGCTCTCCTGTCATCAGGACGGATGGAGCGGACGCAGATGTGACATCCGGGAAGGTTCGATGTCAGTGGTGTGGGTCACCATGAAGACATGGCAGCACGGAACGGCACGAAGAGAACCCCACAGGTACGGCGACCGGAAGTGCGGCTTCCACCCCTGAGTCCCTATGCCGGGCGGGGCCTTGAGCCCGATGGGGATTATGACGGACTGGAGTTCACCGGCGAGGACTTCACCGGACAGTCGGGCCGCGGGGCCCGCTTCATGGACTGCTCGCTGCGCGAGTGTGTGCTGGAGACGACGGAGCTGGTGCGGGCGCGCTTCATCGACTCCGTACTGACCGGGGCGAGGGGCGTGGGTACGAATCTCGCGGAGGCGTCCCTGCGCGATGTCGAGGTGCTGGACGCACGGCTCGGCGGTGTGCAGCTGCACGGAGCGGTGCTGGAGCGGGTGGTGGTGCGCGGCGGGAAGATCGACTATCTGAACCTTCGGGAGGCGCGCCTCAAGGACGTCGTCTTCGAGAACTGCGTCCTGGCGGAACCGGACTTCGGGTCGGCGCGGCTGGAGCGGGTGGAGTTCACCGGGTGCACGGTGCGCGGGGCGGACTTCAGCGGAGTGCGGATGAAGGACGTCGATCTGCGGACGGTGGCCGAGCTGGACATCGCCCGTGGGGTGGAGCGGCTGGCGGGCGCGGTCATCAGCCCGGCGCAACTGCTGTCGCTGGCACCGGCGTTCGCGGCCCAGATCGGGGTACGGGTGGCGGTGCCGGGCGAGTAGCCCCGGCGGGCCCGGTCCCCGGACGGCCGCCACCGGGCCCTGCGGCGCTGGGGCCTACGGCTCTGGGCCCTGCGGCGCTGGGGCCTACGCTGCTGGGGCCTACGGCTCTGGGCCCTGCGGCACCCGGGCCTCGACCCCTACGGCGCTGGGGCCCCGCTGCACCGCACGGCGGTCCGCCCTAGACCCGGGGGAACCGCCCCTGCAGGTCCCAGATCACCGGGTTGTCCGCAAGCCCCTCATGCATGTCCGCCAGGTCCGCGATCAGGTCGTGCAGGAAGTCCCTGGCCTCCCGCCTGAGCAGCTTGTGCCCGAAGGTCAGCGGGTCCTCCTCCACCGGCATCCAGTCGGCGGCGACATCCACCCAGCCGAACCGCCGCTCGAAAAGCATCCGGTCCGTCGACTCGGTGAAGTCCAGCTCCGCGTGCTGCGGCCGCGAGGCGCGGTTGCCGCGCGGGTCCCGGTCGATCTGTTCGACGATGTCGCAGAGCGCCCACGCGAAGTCCAGCACCGGAACCCATCCCCAGGCTGTGGACACCTCGCGGTCCGCCTTGGTGTCGGCGAGGTAGACGTCGCCGCAGAAGAGGTCGTGCCGCAGCGCTTGGACGTCCGCACGGCGGTAGTCGGTCTGCGGGGGATCCGGGAAGCGCCGGGAGAGGGAGTAGCCGATGTCGAGCACAGCCCGATGGTGTCACGGGCGGGCGCACCGGGGCGCCGCCCGGCCCCCGGGCCCCGCCCGCCCGGTTCCGCCCCGCCCCGCGACACCCAGACACCCCGCGCGCCTCACGATGCCCAGACACCCCGCGCACCCCGTGCACCCCGCACACCCCGCGCGCCCCGCGGTGCACGTCTCCGCTGCTCGCTCATAGGATCGAGACGTGGACCAGCGCCGACGCCGTACAGCCGTCCCCGCAGCGGTGGGTGCCGCCCTGCTGCTCCTCGCGGCGTGCGGCGGTGGCGTGCACGGGAAGCCGGGCGGTGACCGGCTGCACGACCCCGACCCGTACTTTCCCCGGCTGGGCAACGGCGGCTACGACGTCAGCCACTACAGCCTGACCCTCGCCTACGATCCGGACTCCGGCCGGCTCACCGGCACCGCCGACATCACCGCCCGCGCCACCCAGGACCTCTCCGCGTTCAGCCTGGACTTCACGGGCATGACCGTGCGGGGCGCGACCGTCGACGGCCGGTACGCCCCGGTCAACCGGGCCGGCAGCGAACTGACCCTCCGCCCGCACCACGACCTCACGCGGGGCGCCACCTTCCGTACCGTCGTCCGGTACGGGGGCGAGCCGAAGACCATCACCGACCCGGACGCGTCCGAGGAGGGCTGGCTGCCGGACGACGAGGACGGCGCACTCGCCCTCGGCGAGCCGACCGGCTCCATGGCGTGGTTCCCCGGCAACAACCACCCGTCCGACAAGGCGACGTACGACATCACGGTGACCGTCCCGGCCGGGCTCCAGGCCGTCTCCAACGGCCGGCTGACCTCACAGCGGACCAGCGCGGGCCGCACCACCTTCCACTGGCACACCGGCCGGCCGATGGCGAGCTATCTCGCGATGCTGGCGATCGGCCACTACCGGACGCACTCCTTCACGGCCCCGTCCGGACTGCCGGTCTTCACGGCGGTCGCCCCGTCGGAGGCGGAGAGCAGCGCTTCCGCGGTGGCCAGGATCCCCGAGATCATCGCGTGGGAGAGCAAGCAGTTCGGCCCGTACCCCTTCGACTCGACGGGCGCGGTCATCGCCCCGGCCGGGGCCGCGGGCTACTCGCTGGAGACACAGACCAGGCCGGTGCTCCCCGGCGACCAGGCGAGCCTGTCGACGCTGGTCCACGAGCTGTCCCACCAGTGGTTCGGCGACTCGGTGACCCCCGAGTCCTGGCGCGACATGTGGCTGAACGAGGGCTTCGCGACGTACGCGACCTGGCTGTGGGACGCCGACCACGGCGGCGAGAGCGTCCAGGACCACTTCGACGACGCGTACGACTCCGAGGGCAACTGGGACTTCCCGCCGGCCGACCCGCCGGGCCCGAAGGAGATCTCGGCCTCACCGGTGTACGGGCGGGGCGCGATGGTGCTCCAGATGATCCGCAGGAAGGCCGGTGACACCGCGTTCTTCGCCCTGGTACGGGGCTGGGCCAGGGACCACAGATACGGCAACGCCAGTACGGCGGACTTCACGCGGTACGCGGAGAAGAAGACCGGCAAGGACCTGAGCGCGATCTGGAAGACCTGGCTGTACGGCAAGGACAAGCCGGCCAGGCCGTCGTAGCCGCCGCCGGGATGTACCCGGTGAGGGCGTCGTACCGCCGCCGGGGCGTACCCGGTCAGGCCGTCGTACCGCCACCGGGTGTGCGCCCCGCCCGGGCCTGCTGCTCGAACCTGACCCGCGTCTCCCCGGCACAGCCGATCTCCACGAAGCCCAGGAACCCCACACGGTCGATCCGGGCTCCGGCGGCCGTCTCCGTGTGGTCGGTGGTGACGAGTTCGTGCACTTCGCCCCGGCGGACGCACCGGGCGGCGAACGGCTCCAGTGCCATGCCCCGGCCCTCCCGCCGGTGGGTGAGCACTTTGACGAGCGGCCCGTGCACCGTGCGCTTGGCCCCGTCCTCCCCGGCGGTCATGAGCGGACAGCCTCGGAGCGGAGGCGAGCCGGGTCGTGTCCGGATCGCACACGGCTGTCAGCTCCGTGTCCGGGTCGCGCTCCAGAGCCGCCAGATAGAAGCGGGAGGGAAGCGGGCGGGCCGGGCCCAGGGCGGTATCGGTCCCGGCCCGCGCGTCCTGTGTCACAGCTGCCGGGCCGCGGCCACCGCCTCCCGCATCCCGCGGGCCGACCGGATCCGCCGGCCCGCCAGCGCTCCGACCGCGCGGCCCAGCCACTCCGCGTCGCCGAACCGGTGTGCCTCGCCCTCGCCGGCTGTCTGGCGGAGCAACTCCTGGAACCACGACAGGTGCGTGAGGTCGTACCAGCGGGGGTGGCGGTCGAAGGCGACCAGCCCGTTCTCGTACGGGTGCCGCAGCGTCAGGTGCAGATAGCCGCGCCCGTGCCCCCGCCATGGCCCCGGCAGCCCGCCGAGGAGCGCCCGCACCCCGTACGAGCCCTTCGGGGGGTACTTGCCGCCCAGGGTGAAACCGATCAGCATCACCCTGGACCAGGGGATCACCCGCTCCTCGGTCTTCCCCGTGCGGCCCTCGCGCCCCGCGTGCTGGTACAGCCCGTCGGCGCGGAACTCCAGCCATGCGCCGTCCGGCCGCAGGCAATTCCCCACGATCCAGCGGTCGTTGACCCGCTCCAGCGGCCCAAGGGACACGTTGATGTCACTCACCCGGCCATTGGAGCACGACCGCACCGACGAGCGGGCAGGACCGCCGTACGGTCCCGACCGCCGAACGACCGCCGAACGACCGCCGAATGACCGCCGAACGACCGTCGAACGGGCCGGGCCCCCGGCAGTTGCCGTGAGCCCGGCCCGTGACGTCACCGGGTCACCGGGGCACCGTGGTGTCAGACCGAGACGCCGAAGTCCTGGGCGATACCGACCAGGCCCGACGCGTAGCCCTGGCCGACCGCGCGGAACTTCCACTCCGCGCCGTTGCGGTAGAGCTCGCCGAAGACCATGGCGGTCTCGGTGGCGGCGTCCTCGCTCAGGTCGTAGCGGGCGATCTCGGCCTCGCCTGCCTGGTTGATGATGCGGATGAAGGCGTTCCGCACCTGGCCGAAGTTCTGCGAGCGGTTCTCCGCGTCGTAGATCGAGACCGGGAAGACGATCTTCTCGATGTCGGCGGGCAGACCGGCCAGGTTGACCTTGATCTGCTCGTCGTCGCCCTCGCCCTGGCCCGTGACGTTGTCACCGGTGTGCACGATGGTCTGGTCGGGCGTCGCCTTGTTGTTGAAGAAGACGAAGTGGCCGTCGGAGTAGACCTTGCCCTCGGTGTTCACCGCGATGGCGGAGGCGTCGAGGTCGAAGTCGGTTCCGGTGGTGGTGCGGACGTCCCAGCCGAGGCCCACCGTGACGGCGGTCAGGCCCGGGGCCTCCTTGGTGAGGGAGACGTTGCCGCCCTTGGACAGGCTTACAGCCATGGGGATGTCCCTTTCCGTTCTGTGCGCGGGCTTCGTGTGGTCACGACGCTACCGTCACCCGCCATAACGTCGGCAGGGGACCGAGAGGTTCCAACTCTCTTTGCCCTCTTTGCTTTCTTTACCCGGCGCGTGGCCCGGCCGGCCGTGAAAAGCGGATGACGCACCGGCCGGGACCAGCGACCATGGAGACATGTCCGGTCCCTATGTCGTCCGTGGTGCGGTCTCCCTGCCGGAGGCCGAACTCATGTGGCGCTTCTCGCGCTCGTCAGGACCCGGCGGTCAGCACGTCAACACCAGTGACACGCAGGTCGAGCTCCGCTTCGACCTCGCGAACACGGAGGCGCTGCCACCGGTCTGGAAGGAGCGCGCCCTGGAGCGGCTGGCCCCGCGGCTCGTCGGCGGGGTGGTCACCGTACGGGCGTCGGAGCACCGGTCGCAGTGGCGCAACAGGGAGATGGCCGCGGTCCGGCTCGCCTCGCTGCTCGCGGAGGCCACGGCGCCGCCGCCCAAGCCGCGGCGGGCCACGAAGATCCCCCGCGGCATCAACGAGCGGCGCCTGCGGAACAAGAAGCAGCGCAGCGACACCAAGCGGGGCCGCGCGGGCCGCGGCTGGGACTGACCGTCCGCCGCCCCGATCGCCTCTCTCGCCCCGGCTGCCGGGGCCGCCTCAGGCCCCTCACCCCAGGTGCCGGTACTGCCCCCTGAAGTACGCCAGCGGGCTGCCCTCGGTGACCGGCAGGTCCGCCGTCAGGACGCGGCCGATCACCAGCGTGTGGTCCCCCGCCTCCACCCGCTGCTCCGTCACACACTCCAGCGTCGCCAGCGCGCCACCGACCAGCGGGGCCCCCGACACCTCCCCGCGCGTGAACGGGACGTCGGCGAACAGCAGATCGTCGCTGATGCGGCCCTTCATCGAGAACCGGCCCGCGATCTGCCGCTGGCCGTCCGCCAGCAGCGAGGCCGCCCAGTACGGCTGCTCCGCGAGCAGGTCGTCCATCCGGGAGCCGTTCCGTACGCTCACCATCGCCAGCGGCGGCTCCAGCGACACGGACATGAACGCGGTCGCCGTCATCCCGACGTCGGCGCCCCGGGGGCCGCCGTCCGCGTCATGGGCCGTCACCAGCACCACGCCTGCGGTCAGCCGGGACATGGCGGCACGGAAATCGTCGTTGCTCACCCCCTCAGGATGGGGGATGGGCGCGGAGCGCGGGGCGGGGACCGTCTGGGACACATCGAGCTGGAACACACCGGGAACGCTAGCCGCGCCCGCCGCGGACCCGCATCGGGCCACAGGACCAGACGGGTCCTAGGACCGCCGCCGGAAGCGCTGCCGGCCCTGCCGACGGACCTGCCACCGGTCCCGCGGCCCGCCCTGCCACACCCGTTGCTTCTCATTCAACCCTTCTGGAACTGTTGTGACTTGAGTCACGACCGGCATAAATTGTTGACCCTGCGTACCTGACGCACAGCTCGCTGTGATTCAGTGGCGGAGACACTGCACCAAGAGCGCCGACAAAGAACCCTGGAGTTGCTGTCGAGGTCTCGGGGAGAGCGAACGATGGAGAGCGAGTCGGAGCCGTACGTCCGTCTTGCGACCCTGCGGCAGTTGCATCAAGCGGTCGCCAATCTCAATCAGGCCCGCAGTCTGGCGGACACGCTGCAGACCGTGGCCGACGGCATCGTGGCCGGTCTCGGCTATGAGCTGGCCTGCGTCAATCTGGTGCGCCCGGACGGCGACCTCATGGTCGCGGCCCTCGCCGGGGACGATTCCGCCGCCGCCCTGATGTCCGGCCGTGTCGGCCCCCGTACGTCCTGGGAGCGCAGGCTCTCCATGGGCGTGGCCTGGGGCGACCTCCGGTTCATCCCGTACACCGAGGGCTGGGTCCTCGACCACGACGACGTGCCGCAGGTGCACAATCCAGGCCCCGAGCCGCGCTTCGAGGACGAGTGGCACCCCTCCGACCGGCTCTTCGCGCCGATGTACGCGACCGACGCCTCGGGCGGCGAGCTGATCGGCGTCATATCCGTCGACCGCCCGCGCAATGGCAGGCGCCCCGGCGCCTGGGGCCAGGAAGCGCTCCAGATGTACGCCTTCCAGGCCGCCATCGCGATCACCAACGCCCGGCTGCGCGCCAATATGCAGCGCGCCCTGGTCCGTCTCGAACGCGAGCAGCAGGCCCTGCGCGCCAGCGAGGAGTCCTTCCGGCAGGCTTTCGAGTACGCGCCGAGCGGGATGGCCATCGCGGAGATGGGCGGCGACCAGCACGGCCGGCTGCTGCGGACCAATGACGCGCTCTGCCGCCTCCTGGGCCGGCCCGCGTCCGCGATGCGCCGGTACTCCTTCGCCGATCTGGTCCACCCCGAGGACGTCGGCACCCTGCTGCGGACCTCGGCCGAGGGCGGCCGCGCCGAGCTGCGGCTGCGGCGCCGCGACACCTCGTACGTCTGGGTCTCGCTCCGTAACTCGGTGGTGGCCGACACCACCGACGGTCCCCGGTTCCTGCTCACCCACGTCGAGGACGTCGAGGAGCGCAAGCGCCACGAGCTGGCGCTCGCGCACCGCGCGTCGCACGACTCACTGACCGGGCTGCCCAACAGCGCCGAGCTGCGCGCCCGGCTCAGCTCCCGGCTCTGCGAGTGGCCCGACGCGGTGGGCGAGACGGCCATCGAGGCGCTCGACGCGGCGTACGAGCAGGGGCCGACGGGGGTGGAGCACTCGTACGGGACCAGCCCGTTCGCCTTCGGCGGCGGGGCGGGCGGCCTCTACGAGCATGTGCACACGGCCGCCCCGTCGGGCGAGACCGACGACGGGAGCGGGACAGGGCCCGGCGCTGAGGCCGACGACGGGACGAAGGGCCTCGCGGTGCTCTTCTGCGACCTCGACGGCTTCAAGTCGATCAACGACAGATTCGGCCACCACACCGGGGACGCGGTCCTCATCGAGGTGGCGCGCAGGCTCACGTCCGGGGTGCGCGACGGCGACACGGTCGCCAGGCTCGGCGGCGACGAGTTCGTCGTCCTGGCGGACGGCCTCGGCTCGGCGGACGCGGCCGACCTGGCCGTCCGGCTGCGCAACGCGATCATTCCGCCCATCAGGGTGGACGGCAGGGCGGTCCGCGTCGGGGCCAGTTTCGGGATCGGCTGGGCCAGCTGCGGCATGACCGTCGAAGAGGTGTTGCGCTCCGCCGACCAGCGGATGTACGTGGAGAAACGCTCCAGGTCGAAGCTGCACCGGCGGGCCGGATAGGGCCTCCCGGCGGGGGCAGGCGCAGTGCGGACTGGCCGGACTGTTCATCCGTACGGGGTAGGCTCGCCCGGGTCAGCGATGTGTGAGGAGTGCAAGGGATGACGGCCGGCAACAACGGCGCGAGCACGCCCGAGGACGACGATCCGTTCGGCTATCTGTACGAGGACGGCCGCGCAGCAGGTGCCGTTCCCCCGCCCGGCGGCGGCGGATACGGGTACCCGGGTCCGACGTCCGGCGGGCAGCCCGGGGTGCCCCGGACGTCGTACAACCAGGTGCGGACCGTCGGCGAGCGCCAGTACGGGCAGCAGGCACCGCAGGCCCCCCAGCAGCCTTACGGGCAGCCGCCCCAGCAGTACGGCCAGCAGCAGGCGTACGGCAGGCCCACCGCGCAGTACGCGGCGCCCGAGACGTACCCCGGCGGTCCTCCCGTCCAGCAGCCCCCGTACCAGCAGGGCAACGGCGGCGGCCGCGGCGGCCCGAACCACAAGGGCCTGCTGATCGGCGCGGTCGCGGTGGTCGCGGTCGTCGTCATCGGCATCGGTGTGGCGCTGGCGACCAGCGGCGGCGACTCGAAGGGCCAGGACTCCGCGGCGGACAACGCGGGCGGCGGCCGGACCTCCTCGTCCGAGTCGGCTCAGCCGAGCCACGGTGCGTCGGCGCCCCCGAAGGCCGACCTGCCGAAGCAGGACGCGGCGACGCTGCAGCTCGGCGGCGCGGCGACGACGGCGAAGGACGTACCGGGGGCCAAGGGCTCCGACGGTACGTATGTCGTCCTCAACCAGCCGGGTGACTCGGCGACCTGGACGGTCGACGCGCCGTCCGCCGGCACCTACCGGCTGTCGGTCAACTACGGCGTGCCGGGCAAGGACGCCAAGACCACGCTCACGGTCAACGGCGATGCCAAGCCCGGTTCGGTCAACATGAAGAACTACGCCGGTGCCCCGGACGGTGACGCCTCGAAGGGGTGGACCAACACCTGGAACCTGGTGAACCTCAAGAAGGGCTCCAACACGATCAAGATCTCCTGTGAGAACGGTGATCAGTGTGGGGTCAATCTGGACCAGGTCTTCCTGCAGACCCGCGACGGCAAGTCCTCCTGAGGGCCCGCCGCCGGAGTGCCGACCGGCCCCCGCGACCAGGGCCTGTCCGGGAGGGCCGGCCGGCCTCGCGCGTTACACCGACGGTATCCGCTCGGTGACGAGGACCTGCGGAAGCAGGTCCTCGTACGCTTTCCGGTCGAACTCGCCCGCGGCGGGCGCCAGCACCGTGGCCGCCGAGAGCGCCACCGCCCTGGCCAGCCGGTCGGGCCACGGGAGCCGCTCCACCAGGCCGGAGAGCAGTCCGGCCACCGCCGAGTCGCCCGCGCCCGTGGGGTTGCCCTGGAAGCGGGCCGGCGGCAGGGCCTGCCAGCTGCCTTCGGGGGACGCGGCGAGCATGCCATCGGCGCCCAGTGAGGCGACCACCGTGTGCGCGCCGCGGCGGCGGGCGTCGTGGGTGGCGCGCAGCGGCTCGCGGGAGCCGGTGAGCTGGGCCAGTTCGTCGGCGTTCGGCTTGACCAGGTCGGGGCGGGCCGCGATGCCCCGGCGCAGCGGTTCGCCGCTGGTGTCCAGGAGGACCGGGACGCCGGCGCCGCGTGCCTGCTTCACCAGCTGGGCGTAGGCGCCGACCGGGACGCCGGGCGGCAGGCTGCCGCAGAGGGCCACCGCTTCGGCGTCGGCCAGCAGTCTCCCGTACGAGGTGAGGAAGGTGTCCCACTCGTCGGCCGAGACGGTCGGGCCCGGCTCGTTGAGCTGGGTGGTGTCACCGGACGAGGCGTCGACCACGGCGATGGTGCGCCGGGTGGTCCCGGCGACCGGGACGAGCGCGTCGGTGGGCGGCAGCCCGGCGAGCAGCTCGCGGAGCACCCCGCCGGTCGTCCCGCCGGCGAAGCCGGTGACGACGGTCTCGTGGCCGAGTGCCGCGAGCACCCGGGCCACGTTCAGGCCCTTGCCGCCCGCGCGCTCGGTGACCGACTCGACTCGGTGACTGGCGTGCGGGATCAGCGCGGGGACGTGGTAGGTGATGTCCAGGGCGGTGTTCAGGGTGACGGTCAGCAGCACTTGATTGATCATGCCAAACGGAGAGCGGCAGGCCCACCCCTGGACCACCACTCTCCGTCAGTAAAAGCAGAAATTCTGCTCAGTTCTGCTCGAAACTGCTTAGTTTCGCGTCGGTTCGATCACCCAGGCGCCCTTGCGCATCACTCCGGTGAGGGCGAAGTCGGCGTCCAGGACCACCAGGTCCGCGTCCTTGCCCGGCTCCAGGGAGCCGATCCTGTCGTACAGGCCGAGCAGCCGCGCGGGGTTGGCCGAGATGGACCGTACGACGTCGTCGACCGGCAGCTTGTCGACCGTCACCGCACGCCGGAAGGCCGTGTCCAGGGTGAGCGTGGAGCCCGCGATCGAGCCGCCTTCGACCAGCCGGGCGACGCCCTCCTTGACCTCGACCTCCAGCGGGCCGAGCAGATAGACGCCGTCGCCGAAGCCGGCGGCGTCCATCGCGTCGGTGATGAAGGCGACGCGCGCAGGGCCCGCCGAGCGGTACGCCAGCTCCAGCGCGGCCGGGTGCAGATGTGTGCCGTCGTTGATCAGCTCGACGGTGACCCGCTCGTCCTCCAGGAGCGCGGCGATGGGCCCGGGGTCGCGGTGGCCGAACGGCGGCATCGCGTTGTAGAGGTGGGTGGCGACGCTCGCGCCGGCCTCGATGGCCTCGACGGTCTGCTCGTAGGTGGCGTCGGTGTGGCCGACGGCCGCGATGACACCGTTCTCCGCCAGCAGACGTACGGAGTCGATGCCGCCCTTCATCTCGGTGGCCAGGGTGAACATCTTCGCCGTACCGCGCGCCGCGTCCATCAGCTTGCGGACGTCGGACGGGTCGGGGTCGCGCAGCAGCGACGCGCTGTGCGCGCCCTTGCGGCACGGCGAGATGAACGGACCCTCGAAGTGGAGGCCGGCCAGGTCGCCCTGCTCGACCAGCTCGGACAGGACCGCGGCCCGTCCGGCCAGGAAGTCCATCTCGCCGGTGACGGTCGACGCGACCATCGTCGTCGTGCCGTGCCGCCGGTGGGTGTCGATGCCCTTGAGCACCTCGTCGGGGGTGCCGGAGGTGAAGGACGCACCGCCGCCGCCGTGCACATGCATGTCGACGAACCCGGGGACCACCCAGTGGCCCGTGAGGTCGACGACCCGGGCGTCCTCGGGAGCGCTCCCCGCGATGCGCGAGCCCTCCACGATGACCCGGCCGCCGTCGACGGTCCCGGTCGGCAGCACCACGCGGGCGCCGGAGAGGACTGTGCTTGCTTCGCTTCCGGCCATCAGGCGGATACCTCCGTGGAGAGAAGATCCCAGGCGAGCAGCCCTGCGCCCAGGCATCCAGCGGTGTCCCCGAGGGCCGCCGGGACGATGAGGGGCAGCTTCTGGAACGTCACGCGTTCCTCCACCGCTGCCTTGAGTGGTACGAACAACGTTTCCCCGGCCTCGGCGAGCCCGCCACCGATGATCAGGGTGCGCGGGTCGAGCAGGGTGAGCGCGGTGACAAGACCGTCGGCGAGCGCGTCCACGGCGTTCTGCCAGACGGCGACGGCTCTCGGGTCGCCGGACTCGACGGCCTTGGCGCAGTCGGCCGCGTCGGCTTCCGGGTCGCCCGCGGCCTCGGCCCAGGCCAGCGATACGGCGGAGGCGGACGCGTACCGTTCGAGGCAGCCGCGCTGCCCGCAGCCGCAGTCGACGCCGCCGGGGCGTACGACGATGTGGCCGATCTCCCCGGCGTAGCCGTGGGCGCCCGCCTCGATGGAGCCCTCGATGCCGATGGCGCCCGCGATGCCGGTGCCGAGCGGCATGAAGAGGAAGCGGTCGGCGCCCTTGCCCGCCCCGATCCGGCCTTCGGCGAGCCCGCCCGTGCGGACGTCGTGGCCGAGCGCCACCGGGATGCCGTGCAGCCGGGCGCTGAGCAGCTTGCGCATCGGGACGTCGCGCCAGCCGAGGTTGGAGGCGTAGACCGCGACGCCGTTCTCGGCGTCGATGATGCCGGGGACGGCCACTCCCGCGGCCGACGCGGTCCGGCCGAAGTGCTCCTCGCCGTAGGCGCGCAGCTCGGCGGCGAAGTCGAGGATCGAGGCGACGACCGCCTCGGGGCCGCGCTCCCGGCCGGTGGCCCTGCGCGCCTCGTGGAGCAGGGTGCCGTCCGCCCCGACCAGGGCGGCTTTCATGCCGGTGCCGCCCACGTCGAGGGCGATGACATGGTTTTCGGCCGGGAGACCGGGGGTGGTTCCCCGGGAGAATGCAGTCACCCGGACAGTGTGGCTCGGATAACCGAAAAAGGTCTAGTCCACTCTGTTGGATTGTTGCGCATCCATACAAAGTCCGGGCAAAGATCCGGGCAAGGAACGGGCCCGGCGCCGCGGTGCGCCACCCGCCGCCCCGGCCGGTGCTCCACCCGGTGCCTCAGTGGCCCGTGTTGCCGAAGCGAGACCGGATTGCTGTGGACCGCCGGATGGCCGTAAGGGAAAATCGCAGCCACGTGCGACGGTACGGCACGGGGGACCGGCTGGAACATAGTGCAACAGAGGGTGGGAAAAGGGCTGTGCGGCGGCGCTTCTTGGGGCTTACTGCGGCGGTTGCCGCGCTCGGTATGACGGCGGTGCTCTCCGGTTGCGGATCGGACGGCGGATCAGGTGACGTCACCCTGAAAGTCGTCGCTGCCAACTACGACCCGAACGACGGCCCGAGCAACCAGCAGTACTGGGACAAGCTCGCCGCCGCGTTCGAGGCGAAGAACCCGCACATCAAGGTCGACGTCTCCGTCTACTCCTGGAAGGTCATCGACGCGAAGGTCGCCGAGCTGGTCAAGTCGGGCCACGCGCCCGACATAGCCCAGCTCGACTCGTACGCCGACTACGCGGACCAGGGCAAGCTCTACAGCGCGGACGACCTGCTCTCCATCGGGGTCCAGTCCAATTTCCTCACCTCGCTCTCGGACGCGGGCGAGCAGGACCGGGTGCAGTACGGGATGCCGTTCGTCGCCTCCACCCGGCTGCTCTTCTACAACGAGAAGATGTTCTCGAACGCCGGCCTCAAGGCGCCCAAGACCTGGGCGGACCTCAAGTCCGACGCCGAGGCGCTCAAGGCGCAGGGCGTGAAGTACCCGTACGCCCTCCCGCTCGGCACCGAGGAGGCGCAGGTCGAGGCGACACAGTGGCTGCTCAGCGGCGACGGCGGGCTCACCGACGGCGTCGGTACGTACACGATCGACTCGGCGCAGAACGTCAAGACCTTCAACTGGCTGAAGAACGATCTGGTCGGCGCGGGGCTCACCGGTCCTGTCGCGCCGGCCAGGTTCGACCGCAGGCAGGCGTACGCGGCCTTCACCAAGGGGCAGGTCGGCATGCTCAACGGCCATCCGCAGCTGGTGCAGCAGGCCGCCGAGAAGGGCATCAAGGTCGGCATGGTCCCGATGCCGGGTATCAGCGGCCCGACCAAGGCGACCATGGGCGTGGCCGACTGGATCATGGGCTTCAAGCAGAACGGCCACCGCACCCAGATCGGCGCGTTCCTCGACGACGTCTTCAGCGACAAGAACGTCCTCGACCTCACCCGCCAGTACAACCTGCTGCCCACCACCACATCGGCCTCCGGCACGCTGGCGGACGACCCGCACCACAAGTCGCTCAAGACCTTCCTGGACGAGCTGCCCAACTCGCAGCTGCCGCCGGTCGGCAACACGTCCTGGTCGATGGTGAGCGACGACATGAAGAAGGGGATCGGCAAGGCGGTGGAGCCGGGCGGCAACCCGGCGAGCGTCCTGAACCAGATCCAGAGCGAGGCGGCGTCCGCGCAGAGCGCGGAGTAGCCCGGCCGCCGGGCTCCCCAGTACGTTGGCTCATATGACTGGCGTGACTGGCGACGACGCGCACGATGACACGCCCCCCGGGGACCCCGGCCCCGCGCTCCCCGAGCGTGACCGTGCCGTGCTCGCGCTGGAGCGCCGCTCCTGGCCGGGCACCGGCGCCAAGGAGCGGGCGATCAGAGAACAGCTCGGCATCTCACCGGTCCGCTACTACCAGCTCCTCAACGCCCTGCTGGACGACGAGGCCGCCCTGGCCCACGACCCGGTGACGGTCAACCGCCTGCGCCGGGTCCGCGCGGCCCGCCGCGAACGGCGCTGACGGGTCCTGTCCCCGCGGATGCGTGGGGCGGTGGCCGTGGGCAAGCTGGAGGGATGACGACGACGCTCGGTGCCTTTGTGCTCGGTACGCCCGATCCTCCTGCCCTGGCCGACTTCTACCGGGCCCTGCTGGGGTGGCAGGAAGTCGATCGCCGGCCGGAGTGGGTCCGGCTGCGGGCTCCGGAACGGGAACGTCCGTCGCTCAGCTTCCAGCTGGAAACCGACCACACGCCACCGGTGTGGCCCCAGCGCCCCGGAACGCAGCAGATGCAGGGGCACTTGGACGTGCAGGTCGACGACCTGGAGGCGGAGACCGAGCGTGCCCTCGCCCTGGGTGCGACGCTGGAGGAGCACCAGCCCGAGCAGGACGTCCGGGTTCTGCGGGACCCGCACGGCCACCCGTTCTGCCTCTTCCTTCCGGGTGCCTGACAGAGTGTGGCGGTCCGTTCCCGCAGGGGCTGCCGGCATGCTGGTGCCGCGGCGCTAGGGTCGCCCCATGGGCAGCTCACCGAACACCCTGCCGACCCCCGCCACCGCCGCGGGCCGTGACGGCCTCGCGGCCTTTCTGGCCCGGCCGCGGAAAGCCGTCGTGGCCCTCGACTTCGACGGCACCCTCGCCGATATCGTCCCCGACCCGGAACAGGCCCGCGCCCACCCGGGCACCGTCCCCGCACTCGTCGCGCTCGCGCCGGTGATCGCCTCCGTCGCGGTCGTCACCGGGCGTCCGGCCGATGTGGCCGTGCGGTACGGGGGCTTCGCCGGCGTCGCGGGGCTCGAACATCTGGTCGTGCTCGGCCACTACGGCGCGGAGCGCTGGGACGCCGCCACCGGTACGGTCGACGCCCCCGCCCCGCACCCCGGCGTCGCGGCCGCCCGCGCCGAACTCCCCGCGCTGCTGGACGCGGAGAGCGCAGGACACGGCACCTGGATCGAGGAGAAGGGCGGCCGGGCCGTCGCGGTCCACACCCGCCGCGCCGCCGACCCCGAAGCCGCCTTCGATGCCCTGCGCGCCCCGCTGGCCGCGCTGGCCGCCCGGCACGGACTGATCGTGGAGCCGGGCCGGATGGTCCTCGAACTGCGCCCGCCCGGCGTCGACAAGGGCGTGGCGCTGACCGCGTACGTACGGGAGTCGGGCGCCGGGGCCGTCCTCTACGCCGGGGACGACCTCGGGGACCTGCCCGCCTACGACGCCGTCGACGCACTCCGCGCACAGGGTGTGCCGGGGCTTCTGGTGTGCAGCGGCGGCGACGAGGTGCCCGAACTGGCCGCCCGCGCCGACCTGGTGGTGCCGGGTCCTGGCGCGGTGGTCGCCCTGCTCGCGGCGCTCGCCGACGCGGTCACGGCGTAACGGCTTCCGCCGACGTGGCCAGGGCGTAACGGCTACCCGGCTGCCGGCCCCAGCGCGTTCAGCTGGTCCAGGAACCACTGCTGCGGCGGGAGCGCCGTCGCCGCGGCGGCCAGTCGCTCGCTGCGCTCCGCGCGTTCGGCGTCCGGCATGGTCAGTGCCTCGTGCAGCGCGGCGGCGGTGGCGCTCACGTCGTACGGGTTCACGGCGATCGCGTCCCCGCCCAGCTCCTCGTACGCCCCGGCCTCCCGCGAGAGCACCAGCGCGCAGCCGCGGTCGGTCACCACCGGGACCTCCTTGGCGACCAGGTTCATACCGTCGCGGATCGGATTGACCAGGGCGACGTCCGCGAGCCGGTACGCGCCGAGCGAGCGGGCGAAGTCGTCCTTGAGGTAGAGCGCGACCGGGGTCCAGTCCGCGGTGGCGTAACGGGAGTTGATCTCGTCGGCGACCCGGCTCACCTCGGCCATGTAGTCGCGGTAGACCGCGAGGTCCTGCCGCGAGGGGTAGGCGAACGCCATGTGCACCACCCGGCCGCGCCACTCGGGCCGGGTGTCGAGCAGCTCCCGGTAGGCGAGCAGCCCGCGCACGATGTTCTTGGAGAGCTCGGTCCTGTCCACCCGGACGATCGTTTTCCGGCGGCCGTCGGGCCCCTCGCCCGTGCCGCCGCCGATCCGTTCGCGCAGCGCGGCCATCCGCTCGTCCACATCGGGCTCGTGGGACCGCTTCCGGAGGAAGTCCGCGTCGGCGCCGAGGCCGTGCACCGAGATCACAGTGCTGTCCCCGGTGCCGCCGATGACCTCCGTACAGCAGGCGGTGAAGGCGTCGGCCCAGCGCCGGGTCAGGAATCCGGCCCGGTCGGCGCCCAGGATGCCGCGCAGCAGCTCGGCGCCGACGTCGTCGGGCAGCAGCCGGAAGTACTCGGGGGGCGCCCACGGGGTGTGCGAGAAGTGCGCGATCCGCAGGTCGGGGCGGAGTTCGCGCAGCATCCCCGGCACCAGGGCCAGGTGGTAGTCCTGGACCAGCACGGCGGCCCCGTCGGCTGCCTCCGCGGCCAGGGCGTCGGCGAAGGCCCGGTTGTACGTGCGGAACGCGTCCCAGCGGCGCCGGAACTCCGCGTCGAAGACCGGCTCCAGCGGGGTCTGGTAGAGCATGTGGTGGACGAACCACAGCACGGAGTTCGCGATGCCGTTGTACGCGTCGGCGTGCACCTCGGGGTCGATGTCGAGCATCCGTACCCCGTCCTCGGCGACCCCGCGCCGCACGGCGGCCCGGTCGCCGTCGCCGAGCGCGGCACAGACCCAGAGCGACTCGGCGTTGCCCTCGACGGCGGAGAGCCCGGAGACGAGACCGCCGCCGCCGCGCTTCGAGGTGAGTTCACCGTCGTCGCGGAGGGTGTACGAGACGGGGCCCCGGTTGGAGGCGACGAGGACGCGGGCGGCGTGCGGAGAGGCCATGACGCGAACTTAGCCCGTGCCGCGGACGCTCAAACGTGCGGGCGACGCGGCGGGGGACGGGGGGAGCGGCGGCAGTCAGCGCAGCGGCGCGGGGATCTCGTCCACCGTCGGGGCGCGCTCGTCCTCGGGCACGGAGATCACCCAGTGCGTGTCCTGCCGGGGCCTGAGGTAGAGCGCCCAGTACGCGGCGGCCGCGATCACGATGATGCCGGTGATGACCAGGCTCTTGGCGCTCTGCTGGTACAGCACCCAGGCCAGCACGACGACCAGCAGCGCGGGCACCGCGGGCCACAGCGGCATGCGCCAGGCCAGCCGGTGCTTGTGCTCTCCGCGCCGCGACACCAGCGCGCCGAGCGCGACGAAGACGTACATCGCGGCCACCGCGACACCGGTGACATCGCTCAGCGTGTCCAGATTGACGAAGCACAGGACCGCTCCGGGCACGCCGACGGCCAGCGTCGCCGCCCAGGGGGAGTTGTAGCGCTTGCCGATGTGGGACAGGACGCGGTTGGCGGCGGTCGGCCAGGCCGCGTCGCGCGCCGACGAGTAGACGACGCGGGAGTTCTGGATGACCATCACGATCGCCGCGTTGATGATCGCGAGGGCGATGCAGAGGCTGACGAACGTGCCGACGCCCGAGTTGCTCCAGGTCTGCACCATGCCCGCCACATCACCGGCGGCGAGCGTCCTGAGGTCCGGGGCGCCGAGCGTGATCGCGACCACCGGGATCAGTACGACGGCCGCGCCGATGCCGAGCGTCCACAGCACGGTGCGGGAGACGTTGCGGCGCGGGTTGTCCATCTCCTCGGCCAGATACACGGCCGTCGAGAAGCCCTGGAGGATGAAGAGCGCGGTGGCGAGACCGGTGACGATCAGACCGGCGGTGACGGCCGAGCTGTGGCCGTGCCCCGCGTCCATCACGGGGTGCACGAGCACGGAGGCGGACCGGCTGGTGTGGGTGAAGCCGAGGAAGGCGACGACCGCGCAGGCCACCACCTCCAGGACCAGGAAGATGCCGGTGATCCAGGCGTTGGCCCGCAGGTCGAGCAGGCCCATCGCGGTGGCGAGCAGCATCACGCCGGCCGCCGTGTACTGCGGGTTCAGATGCACGATCGGCGCCAGATAGTCGGCGGTGCCCAGCGCGATGATGGGCGGCACGATCATGACGACGATCAGCGAGAGGATGAAGACCAGCCATCCGGCGAGCCGCCCCATGAGGGTGCCGACCATGGCGTACTCGCCACCGGAGCTGGGGATGAGCGTGCCCAGCTCGGAGTAGGTGAACGCGACACCGATACAGAGCACACCCGCGATGGCGATGGTGAGGGCCGTCCCGGTGCCCAGGGTGGCGAACGAGTCCGGCACGATCACGAAGAGCGACGATGCCGGGGTCAGACAGGAGAGCGTGAGCAGCGTGCCTCCCACCACCCCGATGGACCGGGTGAGCGTGGGGGCTTCCCCCGCCGTCACGGCACGGGTGTCGGCTTCCGGCTCCCCGGGGGGCGCGGCAACGGTCGTGTCGGGCGTATGGGTCATCCGTTGTCCCATCGGTGCTGGCGGCATGAGGCTGGCGGCATGAGGGGGAGGCACCTTCGGGGATTCACCGACGGGTGCCGCACATGCGGGGTGGACCGCGAGGACGTCCACGCCGCTCCGGTGACCGAATACAACTCCCGACGGGGATTTCCGTCAAGGGTTCGTTAAAGCATCACCGCAACGAAATCCGTCGTTTGTTTACGGCATTGCGGTGCTCATTACCGTTCAGAGTGCGGTGACTGCACGGATATCGCGGATCAAAGCCAGGTTCGGATTCTCGCGCCGGCGATGGCCAAAACCTTTCCATGGACGGCACACATGGGCGGCATCCATGGCGGCATCCATGGACGGCTTGCGCGTACGGATTCCGGTCAGGCCGCCCGCCGTGCCGCGTACTCGCCGACGCTCCGCATCGGGGGCCGCTCCTCGGTGTCCACCGCGTACGTCCTCGGTACGAACCCGCCGGCCCCGCGCTCGAACTGCGTCAGCGCGGGCCGCACCAGCTGCCCCCGCGAAAGCCGCAGCTGCGCCGTGCGGTAGATCGCCGCCGCCATCCGCCCCAGCGCCAGCCCGTCCTGGTGGCGGTGTTTGCGCGAGCCCACGTCGACCTGCGCCAGCGCGTCGAGCCCCACCGTGTGCAGCGCGTCGACGAGCAGGCCCAGCTCGACGCCGTAACCGACCGGGAACGGCAGCTGTTCGAGCAGCGAGCGCCGCACCGCGTACTCGCCGCCCAGCGGCTGGACGAATCCGGCCAGCTGCGGCCAGTGCAGATTGAGCAGCGGCCGCGCCACCAGCTCGGTCACCCGCCCGCCCTGGCCGGCCGCCTCGCCGAGCGGCCGGTCGTACATGGCCTTCACGAACTGCACGTCGGGGTCGGTCAGCAGCGGTCCGACGATCCCGGAGACGAAGTCCGCGGAGAACTCCCGCAGGTCCGCGTCCACGAAGCAGACGATGTCGCCGCCGGTCACCAGCAGCGAACGCCACAGCACTTCGCCCTTGCCCGGCACGGCCGGGATCCGCGGCAGGATCTCGTCCCGGTGCACGACCCGCGCCCCGGCGGCCGCCGCTGCCTCGGCCGTACGGTCGGCGGAGCCGGAGTCGATCACCACCAGCTCGTCGACGAGCGGCACCGGCAGGGTGTCCATCAGCTCCCGCCGGATGGTCTCGACGATCGCCCCGACCGTCGCCTCCTCGTTGAGCGCCGGCAGGACGACACTCACGGTCGTGCCGCGCTTGGCGGCGGTCAGCCGGTCCAGCGGACGGTCGGCCGCCGACCAGGAACGCCTGGTCAGCCAGCGGTCCACCTCTTCCAGCACGGCGCGTCTCCTTGACTGTGAGCCATCTCGCGGTTCGGACGACTATCTCAACCGTCCCGGCCTTCGGTTACAGTCTTGAACAACGCGAATGGCCACGGCATGCCGGGGTCAGCACTCGCGGACAAACACGCCGGGCCTCGAGGCCCGCGTCATAAGCGCTCATCCAGAGGGACTGAGGGAACGGCCCGTAGAAGTCCCGGCAACCTTCCGCCGACCGCGAGGTCATGGTGGGGAAGGTGCCAATTCCGTCTCGTGGCGAAGTACGTCGCGAGGAAGATGAGGAGAGGACCTCGCCACCATGGCTGTGCAGACCATCACCAGCACCAACGACTCCACCGGGACCGTCGATCTCGGCCCCGCGGCGGCCCTCTCGTGCCGTGAGTGCGGCGAGCGTTTCCCGCTCGGCCCCCTCTTCGCCTGCGCGTCCTGTTTCGGGCCGCTCGAAGTGGCGTACGACCTGCCGAGCGGCTCCCCCGACGAGCTGAAGAAGCGCATCGAGGCCGGCCCGAACAGCATCTGGCGCTACGCCCCGCTGCTGCCCGTCCCCGCCGGTGTGGCCGACCAGCCCAACCTGAACCCGGGCTTCACCAAGCTCGTCAAGGCCGACAACCTCGCCCGTGAGCTGGGTGTCACCGGCGCGCTGCACATCAAGGACGACTCCGGCAATCCGACGCACTCCTTCAAGGACCGTGTCGTCGCCATCGCCGTCGAGGCCGCCCGCGCCTTCGGCTTCACCACGCTCTCCTGCTCCTCCACGGGCAACCTGGCCGGTGCCGTCGGCGCCGCCGCTGCCCGCGCCGGCTTCCGCTCCTGCGTGTTCATCCCGCACGACCTGGAGCAGGGCAAGGTCGTGATGGCCGCGGTGTACGGCGGCGAACTGGTCGGCATCGAGGGCAACTACGACGACGTCAACCGCTTCTGCTCCGAGCTCATCGGCGACCCGATCGGTGAGGGCTGGGGCTTCGTCAACGTCAACCTCCGCCCGTACTACGGCGAGGGCTCCAAGACCCTGGCGTACGAGATCTGCGAGCAGCTCGGCTGGCAGCTGCCGGACCAGATCGTCATCCCGATCGCTTCCGGCTCCCAGCTCACGAAGATCGACAAGGGGCTCCAGGAGCTGATCAAGCTCGGCCTGGTCGAGGACAAGCCGTACAAGATCTTCGGCGCGCAGGCCGAGGGCTGTTCGCCGGTCTCCACCGCGTTCAAGGCCGGGCACGACGTCGTACGGCCGCAGAAGCCGGACACGATCGCCAAGTCCCTGGCGATCGGCAACCCGGCGGACGGCCCGTACGTCCTGGACATCGCCCGCCGCACCGGCGGCGCCGTCGAGGACGTCAACGACGCGCAGATCGTCGACGCGATCAAGCTGCTGGCCCGCACCGAGGGCATCTTCGCCGAGACCGCGGGCGGTGTGACCGTCGGCGTCACGAAGAAGCTCATCGAGGCCGGTCTGCTCGACCCGTCCCTCACCACCGTCGTACTGAACACGGGCGACGGCCTCAAGACCCTGGACGCGGTCGCCCCGACGTCCGGCCCGACCGCGACGATCCGTCCGACCCTGGACGCGTTCCGCGAGGCGGGTCTGGCCACGGGCGCCTGACCCGCCGTCCACCGGCCGCCCCGTCCACCGGCCGGCCCGCCGTCCACCGTCTGACACCGCTGCCCATCCCCGGAAGGCAATCCGCATGAGCGTCAAGGTCCGTATCCCCACCATCCTCCGCACCTACACGGGCGGCCAGGCCGAGGTCGCCGCCGACGGCGGCACCCTCTCCGAGGTCATCGCCGACCTGGAGAAGAACCACACCGGCATCGCGGCCCGCGTCCTGGACGACCAGGGCAAGCTGCGCCGCTTCGTGAACGTGTACGTGAACGACGACGACGTGCGCTTCGAGCAGGGCCTGGAGACGGCCACGCCCGACGGCGCGGGCATTTCCATCATCCCGGCCGTCGCCGGCGGCTGAGCGCCCTCTCCGGCGCCGCGGCGTGCCCTCCGGGGCACTCGCCGCTCTGCTGTCCGCTATGCCTATTGCCCTCTCCGCACCCCAGGCGGAGGGGGCAATTCTGCATGGTTGAACACGGTAGAGTTGGGGCAGCCCCCTTGATCGTCCGCGCCGTGAGCTGCTGAGCCGGCGCCAATGTGTGGGCAATGTGCTCGATCTCTTTGCGGCCTAAGTGCCCTTTGCCCGGCCCGACTTGCCCGGGGATCCTCGGGAATCCGCCCAATGGTGCGGTCGGTCTCGCTCAGAATTCTCGTCCGATTGACCTGTTGCAGAGGGCAGTTGGGCAGATACATTCAGCCGCGGTCGACGCGTTCCGGCGCAAGGTCTGACCCGGATCCCGCGAAGTGCGGGCTCTGTGCAAGGGCCAGTAATAGGGGAGTTAGGCATGGCTCAGGGCACCGTCAAGTGGTTCAACGCGGAGAAGGGGTACGGCTTCATCGCGGTCGACGGTGGTGCGGATGTTTTCGTCCACTACAGCGCGATTCAGATGGACGGCTACCGCACCCTTGAAGAAGGTCAGCGAGTCGAGTTCGAGATCTCGCAGGGCCAGAAGGGTCCGCAGGCGGACATGGTCAAACTCGCCGTCTGATCTCGGCGCGATCGGCCACCGGCCCACTCACGCACGAGAGGCCCGCACCCCACAGAGGGGAGCGGGCCTCTCGCGCGTCCGGGCTGTCCCGGGCCAGGGGTCGCATCCATCGAAGGCGCTTGCACTCGCAGGGGTCGAGTGCTAATCATTGGCGTTAGCACTCTCCCAGTGAGAGTGACAGAAGGGCCGGGTTGGTGAGGCTCGCGGGCCGGGTGGGGCAAGGAACCACCGGGCAAGCAGGCCGTCCGTCGCGGGCACCGCCAGGTCTGACGCTTTCCACCCCCTGTCCGGGAGGACCACTTCACATGGCCAAGATCATCGCGTTCGACGAGGAGGCACGGCGCGGTCTCGAGCGCGGGATGAACCAGCTCGCCGACGCCGTCAAGGTCACCCTCGGCCCCAAGGGCCGCAACGTCGTCCTTGAGAAGAAGTGGGGCGCCCCCACGATCACCAACGATGGTGTTTCCATCGCCAAGGAGATCGAGCTCGAGGACCCGTACGAGAAGATCGGCGCCGAGCTGGTCAAGGAGGTCGCCAAGAAGACGGACGACGTCGCCGGTGACGGTACGACCACCGCGACCGTCCTCGCGCAGGCGCTGGTTCGTGAGGGCCTCCGCAACGTCGCCGCCGGTGCCAACCCGATGGCCCTGAAGCGTGGCATCGAGAAGGCCGTCGAGGCCGTCTCCGCCGCTCTCCTGGAGCAGGCCAAGGACGTGGAGACCAAGGAGCAGATCGCTTCGACCGCCTCCATCTCCGCCGCTGACACCCAGATCGGCGAGCTCATCGCCGAGGCGATGGACAAGGTCGGCAAGGAAGGCGTCATCACCGTCGAGGAGTCGCAGACCTTCGGTCTCGAGCTTGAGCTCACCGAGGGCATGCGCTTCGACAAGGGCTACATCTCGGCGTACTTCGCCACCGACATGGAGCGTATGGAGGCGTCGCTCGACGACCCGTACATCCTGATCGTCAACTCCAAGATCGGCAACGTGAAGGACCTCCTTCCGCTGCTCGAGAAGGTCATGCAGTCCGGCAAGGCGCTGCTGATCATCGCGGAGGACGTCGAGGGCGAGGCGCTGTCGACCCTGGTCGTCAACAAGATCCGCGGCACCTTCAAGTCCGTCGCCGTCAAGGCCCCGGGCTTCGGCGACCGCCGCAAGGCCATGCTCGGCGACATCGCCATCCTCACCGGTGGCACGGTCATCTCCGAGGAGGTCGGCCTCAAGCTGGAGAGCGCCGGTCTCGACCTGCTCGGCCGCGCCCGCAAGGTCGTCATCACCAAGGACGAGACCACGATCGTCGACGGTGCCGGTGACAGCGACCAGGTCCAGGGCCGCGTCAACCAGATCCGTGCCGAGATCGAGAACTCGGACAGCGACTACGACCGCGAGAAGCTGCAGGAGCGCCTGGCGAAGCTCGCCGGCGGTGTTGCGGTCATCAAGGCCGGTGCCGCGACCGAGGTCGAGCTCAAGGAGCGCAAGCACCGCATCGAGGACGCCGTTCGCAACGCGAAGGCGGCCGTCGAGGAGGGCATCGTCGCCGGTGGTGGCGTGGCCCTGCTCCAGGCTTCCGCGGTGTTCGAGAAGCTTGAGCTCGAGGGTGACGAGTCGACCGGCGCCAACGCCGTGAAGCTCGCCCTGGAGGCCCCGCTGAAGCAGATCGCCGTCAACGGTGGTCTCGAAGGCGGAGTCGTCGTCGAGAAGGTCCGCAACCTGACGGTCGGCCACGGTCTGAACGCCGCGACCGGCGAGTACGTCGACATGATCGCCGAGGGCATCATCGACCCGGCGAAGGTCACGCGCTCCGCGCTGCAGAACGCCGCGTCGATCGCCGCGCTGTTCCTCACCACCGAGGCCGTCATCGCCGACAAGCCGGAGAAGGCCGCCCCCGGCGGCGCCCCGGGCGGCATGCCGGGCGGTGACATGGACTTCTGATCCTCGGCTCGCAACGAGGATCGGCTGCTCCAGCAGCAGTACGGCAAGCAGTACGGACCGAGGGCGGTACCCCTTCTCGAAGGGGTACCGCCCTCGGGCGTTCGCGGTTGCTTCGGCGGTGCACTCACCGGGCTCCGCGAGCGTCAGTCTGCGTACTCCTTGAGTTCCTCGGTCTCCAGGGTGATACCGAGCGGAGAGGGCAGCTCGACGGCTTTCCCGTAGGGGTACGAGACATTCTCCTGATAGGTGCCGCCCTTCGGGCTGCTGAACACCGTCACGGCGTTGTCCTCGCGGTCGATGAGGAGATAGACGGGAATCTCCGCCTCGGCGTACGCCACGGGCTTCTCGACGCGGTCACGGCGGTTGGTGTCCCGGTCATGGGAGGTGATCTCGACCACGAGGAGAGCGCCATCGGTGACGGACCACTCGCCATGCCCCTTGAAGTGCCCGCGGGGGACCAGCGTCCCGTCCGTGCGGGCCCGGCCCTTGCGGTATTTCTCGACCTGAAGTCCACGCTCGGGCATGAGGTTCAGATCAGGGCGCTGCTGCATGCACTGACGCATCAGCCACATGAAGATCTCGCCGTGATTGCCATCGGGCATGGCTTTGACTCCGAGCTTTCCGTTGATGAATTCGAGCCGCACCGTCTCGGGAGCATGGCGGGCGAGCTCCTCGAAGTCCTCGACGGACATCTGGGCGTGGTCAGCGGGGCTGGGGGTCATGGCGTCGCCTCCTCGCCTCCATCCTGCCCCGCTTCCGGCACGAATGAGCTGAACGGTCATGTGCGGGTCCTCTCGGGCGACCGGATCGCGGCCGCCCGGGCTTCGGCGGCGCGGGCACAGCCGTGGGCAGGGGCCTGCCGTCGCGTGTAAGGGGGCACGTCTGCGAGCACGCTAGAGCCTGGCAACTGCCCGTGGCAAGTCGGTCACGGTTGGTCAACAGGGTGCGCGGCGAGGGTGGTTGGGTGGAAGATCAGGCGCTCCGTCCCGGCACTGTGAAGAGCGCTCGGAACGTCAGGCTCAGGCTCCCGGCTCCGAGGCGGCCCCGAGTGCTGTTGCCGTGGCCCTGACGAACGCGTCCGGGTTGTCCAGCATGATGTTGTGCCCGCAGTCCGGGATCGCGGTCACTGATACGCCCGCCGCGGTCAGGCCGTCGGCGCCGGGGAGGGCGCCGTCGGCCTCCGGGTACAGGAAGGCGCGCGGGATCTTCAGGCCGAGCAGCAGCTCGCGCATCGGTGGTGTGCTGCCGTGGGCCAGGTGGGTGGCGCTCCGGTGCAGGGCCTCCCGGCCCGCCAGCCGCATGGTGGACCACCAGTGGGCCCCGGCCTGGTCGCGTACCTCGGCCCAGCCGTACGCGAGGAACTCCTCCTCGGAGTAGGCGGCGATGCCGCTGCTGCCGAGCGTTCCCAGCGTGGGCACCAGGGGGTCGAGGTTGGCGTCGATCAGGACGAGGCGGGAGACCAGCTCCGGGTGGCGCGCGGCGAGGACGATCGCCGCCGAGCCGCCCATGCTGTGCGCGACGACCTCGGCGCCGGAGACGCCCGCCGCGGTGAGGGCCGCCGCGAGGGCGTCGGCGTGCGCCTCCAGGGTGTAGCCGAAGTCGGTGGGGCGGTCGCTGATGCCGTGGCCGAGCATGTCCATCAGGAGCGACCTGCGGCCCGCCAGCAGCGGGTGGACCGCGACTTCGGCGAAGTAGGCGGGTGAGGTCGCGCCGAGGCCGTGCAGATAGACACGTGAGGGCTCGGCGCCCGGGAGTTCGACCCACCTGATGCGGTCGCCGTTGCCTGTCACTGCGGTACTGCGCACAGCATGCTCCCCTGCGGTCAAGATGGCTGACCGCCGAGTCTAAAGGCCCGGCGTGCCGCCGTGCGGGCCGCCGGGCCGTGAACTCGCCCTGGTCGCGGTGCAGTTCTCTGCACCTGCATGGATGTGACCCTTCCGGGATCCCGGGCGCGGCAACAGAATCGTGCTCGACCGGCGCCGGCGCGGACCGACCTATCGACGTGGACCGACCTATCGAGGGGACCTCAGCCGTGACCGAAACAGACACCCAGCTGACCGCGACAGCGCTGCTGGAGACGGCCCACAAGGCGGTGGCTCAGGGTTTTCCGTGCGACGACCGGCTGGCGCGGGCCGCGCTGCATCTCATCGAGTGCGCGGCCGACGTGGTCGAAGGGCTCCCCAGGGCCGGCCGTGATGTGGACTCCGCCCGGGAGGCGCTCGGGCACGCCCGCGCCGCCGTGGTGACGGCGACGTTCGCCGTACGGCAGATCCACGACGAGGCCGGCACCGGCCTGGTGCAGGAGTCCGGCAGCGTCCAGCGGCCGGGACGGGCCGTCTGCGGCCTCGACCGCTAGCAGGCCCGCAGGCCCGCAGGCCCACAGGCCCGCATTCCCGCTGGGCATATTCGGGAAGTGAAGATTCCGGATAGCCGGTAGCCCGCATTCCGGTAGTAAGTATTCCGGTAGGAAACATTCCGGCAGGGAGGATCCTCCAAAAGAATCGGAAGCGGTTTTCCGTTCCCGTACAAAGACCAGCATCGCGACGGTGAGGCTCCGTTGCCGCAGTCGGCTCCCCAGTCGGCCGCGGCACCGGAGCCTCACCGTTTCTGCTGGTCGGACGCCCGGTCCCATGGTTCCTACTTACGCACTGCGCAAGTCTGACCTTATAGCGGGCGTCCTCTTCTCGAAGAATAGAAATGTGCGAAGGGGTCGCACGGAGAACGCACAAGCGGACTCGAAGACTCGCAGACTCAGCGAAAAGGAAAAGAAGCCATGCGGAAGTACAACGACCAGATCAAGACCGTCGCCGCTCGCCGTGGAGTCAAGGCGGCGCTGGTCGCCACCGTGGCCGGCGCGGCGTTCGTATCGGCCGTCGGCGCCGGTGCGGTCACCCAGCTCGCGGCCGGTCAGCACGCCTCCACCACCCGCGTGGCGGCCGACGCCTCCCCCGCAGGCGACCACGGCTGGGACTGATCTGTTGTATTTCCGGCCGACGCAATCCCGCCACCTCAGCCGAGGAGAGAACGAATGACGATCACCACAGCCCTGGAAACCGGGACCGGAACTGCCGAATCCGCGGTCTTCGGCCCCGAGATCGAGCTCCGCTCCACGATCACCGCCGAACTCGTCGACCACACCGCGTCCGATCTCGCGGTCGTACGCGCGGCCCGGGTATCCACCGCCGGTGAGGAAGCACATCGCGAGGAACGCGGTGACGCGTATATAGCGGGGCTCATCAACTATCTGATGCGCAGCCGTCACGGCAGCCCCTTCGAGCACAATTCGCTCACCTTCCTGGTGCACGCGCCGATCTTCACGATCCGGCACATGATGCGCCACCGCATGTGGTCGTTCAACGAGGAGAGCGCCCGCTACAAGGACCTCAAGAACGTCTTCTACGTGCCCGACCGCGACCGCATGCTCCGCCAGGAGGGCAAGCCGGGCCACTACCAGTACGTGGAGGGCACCGAGCAGGACTACGAGCTGCTGTCCACGTCCACCAGCGAGGCGTACCGGGCGGCGTTCCGCGAGTACCAGCGGCTGCTCGATGCCGGGATCGCCCGTGAACTGGCCCGGATCGTACTCCCGGTGGCCACGTACTCGACGGTCTACGCGACCTGCAACGCCCGCTCACTGATGCACTTCCTCGCCCTGCGCACCAACCGCTCGGACGCCACCTATGTGTCGCACCCCCAGCGTGAGATCGAGCTGGTCGCCGAGCAGATGGAGAACGAGTTCGCGCGGCTGATGCCGCTGACCCACGCGTCCTTCGAGAAGTGCGGGCGTGTGAGCCCCTGACCGGACGGAGATCTCTGCCATGCGCATCACGGTCTACGCGGGATCTGCCCTGGGCAACAGGGCGGCCTATCGGGACGAGGCGGCCGTCTTCGCGAAGGAGATGGTCGCGGCGGGACACGAGATTGTCTACGGCGGGGGTGCGGCGGGCCTCATGGGTGTCGTCGCCGACACGGCCCTGGCCGCCGGCGGCCGGGTCACGGGGGTCATTCCCCGCCATCTGGTCGACGCCGAGGTGGCCCATCAGGGCCTCACCGAACTGCATGTCGTCGACACCATGCACCAGCGCAAGCAGCTCATGGCCGACCTGGCGGACGCCTTCGTGGCGCTCCCCGGCGGTGTCGGCACCGTCGAGGAAATCCTCGAGGTGTGGGCCTGGCTGATCCTCGGCCGCCATCACAAGCCGGTGGCGCTGCTGAATGTCGACGGGTACTGGGACCGGCTGCTGCGGATGAACTGCCGGATGTCCGCCAGTGGTTTCCTCCGGCCCGGCGAGGCCGGGACGCTCCCGGCGGTCGCGGACGCCGACGAGTTCATCGAGTTGCTCGGATCGTGGGAGCCTCCGCCTCCGCGCTGGGGCTGAAATCGGAAGTCGGAAGTCGGAAGTGGGAATGATGTCGGTAGTGAAGTTGGAGAGCAAGCCGCGCGAGGCCGACCCGGTCACGGTGGTGGACGGCTACGTCCCCGTGATCGACCTCAGCTCCGCCCGTACGGGGGAGAGCGCGGACCGCAGACTCGCCGCGGTGATCGACGAGGTCTGCCGGACCAGCGGCTTCCTCGTCGTCGTCGGACACGGCGTCCAGGAGCACACGATCTCCGAGATGTACCGGGCCACCCGGGAGTTCTTCGCGCTGCCCGCCGCCCGGAAGGCGGCGCTGCGGGCGGACGCGTCCGACCCGCTGATGCGCGGCTTCGGCCGCGAGGGCAGCCTCGCCGCGTCCAACGAGGAAGCCCTGGTCGAGCAGGAGCGTGCCCTGCCGGATGTGTCGGAGACGTACACCGTCAACCGCCTCGGCGAGCCCGGCGACCCGGCCCTTCCGCCGGACGCCGACCCGGCGCTGCGCACGCCCAACCGGTGGCCCGAACTGCCCGGCTTCGCCGAGGCGTACCGGAGCTACTACGCGGCCATGGAGACGCTGGCCGCGGACATCATGCGGCTCTTCGCCCTCGCCCTCGACCTCCCGGAGGACTGGTTCGAGGAGAAGATCCGGCACCACATGACGAATCTGACCGCGAACTTCTACCCCAAGCAGCCCGTGCCGCCGGCGCCCGGCCAGCTGCGCAAGGGCATGCACAGCGACTGGGGCAGCCTCACCATCCTCTACCAGGACGACGGGCCCGGCGGGCTGCAGGTCCTCGACAAGGAGGGCCGATGGCTCGATGTCCCGGTGATCGAGGGCTCGTTCGTGGTCAACATCGGCGATCTGATGGCCATCTGGACCAACAACAGGTGGGTGAGCACCGTGCACCGGGTCGTCAACCCGCCGCGGGAGCTGGCCGGCCGGGAGCGGTACTCGGTGCCCTTCTTCCACCAGCCCTCCTACGACGCGCTCATCGAGTGCATTCCGACCTGTACCGGGCCGGACAACCCGCCCAGGCACCAGCCGGTGCGCTCGGGCGACTACATCATCGGGAAGTTCAGCAGGGCCTACGGCACGTGACGGCCCGGAAGCACGACGGGCTGCCCTGGGGCACTCCGCGGAAGGCGAGTTGACCAGCCGTGGCCAGAACAGTGCTGCTCCTCGGAGCGGAGAGCGAAGTCGCCGAACGCCTCGCACAGGCCGCCGATGAGCTGGACATCAGGCTCCATGTGGCGACCCACCGGGCGCTCTACCGGAACTACGGGGACGCGCTGCGCAACCGGCTGGCAGGCGTCGTGTTCACCGACTTCCGCATCCCGCTGCACGCCCTGGAGCAGCTCAGCGAGCACTGCGTCCAGGGCGGGGTCGGGGGCGTCGGGGTCAGCTGGAAGTTCCTCTCCCCGCTGGGCGCCCTGCTGGCCTCCCGGCTCGGACTGCCTGGGCACGACCCCGCCGTCGCCCCCGCGACCCGTAACAAGTGGCTGATGGCGGAGGCGTTCCGCGAACGGGGAGTTCCGCACCCGCGTACCCTGGCCGTACCGGCGCTCGACGACGGGATTCCGGCCGCGAGCGCGGCCGGGCTCGGCTACCCGCTCGTCGTGAAACCGGCCGAGAGCGACGGCTCGGTGGGGGTGATCCCGGTGGACTCCCCGGACGACCTGGCGGGGATGGTGCGGATGGCACAACGGCGCCGGAAGAGCCTGCCGTACGGTGCGCCCGTCGATACGACCGTCCTCGTCCAGCAGCATGTGGAGGGCGCGTCGTGCGGTGTGGTGACGGCCGTGCACCAGGGGCGTTTCACGCACCTGGCGATCCTGCGGAACTACACCACGACCGGCCGGTTCCGTGAGGACACCGGCCGTACGATGCCGGCCGGTTTCGGGCTGCCGACCGAGGCCCTGATCCTGTCGACGGTGGAGAGCGGGCTGGCCGCGCTCGGCCTGCGCGACGGAGTCGCCCACAGCGATCTCCGGGTGACGGAGGCCGGGCCGACGGTGATCGCGGTGGACGTCGGGCCGCCCGACGTCCCCACCATGCAGGCGATCGAGCTCGCGACCGGGGTCAACACGGCCGCGGTGTACCTCCAGACGGTCCTGGGCGAACGTCCCGGCACCCGGCCGCGGCGCACCGACGCCGCCGCGATCAGGTTCATCAGCACGGTGCGCCACGGTGTCTTCCGCGGTCTCGAGGGGCTGGCGCAGAGTCCGCATGTGGCACTCGTGCGCTCCTATGTGCAGCCGGGAGACCTCATCGGCAGTGCCCACCGCAAGTACACCCGGCTCGGCCATGTGATCGTCCAGGCGCCCAGTCCCGACCTGGCGGACCAGCGCGCCGACGCGGCGATCGCGGGCATCTCAAGCCGGGTGGAGCCCTGACGGAGCTGTCGGCCGCCTGCCGTCATCCGTCATCCGTCGGGCACCGTCCATCGACCATCGAACGCTGTGGGGCCGCCGGGCACTGCGCGCGGCGGCCCCGCCATGGACCGGAGGGAAAGATGAAAGGCACGTACCGCTCGCCGCGCCATCTGCTCGGCATCGGCTGGAGTCTGCACGGCGACGGCAGCCGTCCGCTGCCGGGAGCCGTGGTGATGCCGGACGAACGGCTGTCCTGGCCCCGCACGGTGGGGCTCGGCGCGCAGCACGTCGTGGCGATGTTCGGCGCGACCTTCGTGTTCCCGGTGGTCATGGGCCTCGACCCGAACCTGGCGATCATGATGTCCGGGCTCTCGACCGTCCTGTTCCTGCTCGTCGTACAGGGGCGGATTCCCAGCTATCTGGGGACCAGCGCGTCCTTCGTGGGCGCGGTCGCGGCCATCAGGGCCGCGGGCGGCAGCACCGGCACCGTCACCGGCGCGATCCTCGTCGCGGGTCTGGTGCTCGCCCTGGTCGGCCTTGTCGTCCACTACGCGGGCCCGGGCCTGATCAACAAGGCGTTCCCGCCCGTGGTTTCGGGCGCCGTCGTGCTCCTCATCGGGCTCAACCTGGCGCCGGTCGTCGCGAAGATCTACTGGCCGCAGGACCAGTGGGTGGCCTTCGTGACGATGTGTGTCGTCGTCGGCGCCGGGGTGCTGCTGCGCGGATTCTGGGGACGGCTCGCGGTGTTCGTCGGGCTGGTCTCCGGCTTTCTGCTGTCCTGGCTGCTGGACCGGCTCGCCGGACCGATCACATCGCCTGGCCCGAGCGGCGAGGTGGGCCGCCATCTGCGGGTGCAGCTGTCCGGGGTCGCGTCGGCACCGTGGGTCGGGCTGCCGCACTTCCAAGCGCCGACGTTCTCCGGGTCGGCGATCCTCCTCGTACTCCCGGGGGTGATCGCGCTGCTCGCCGAGAACACCGGGCACATCAAGGCGGTCGCCGAGATGACAGGCAAGGACCTCGACCCCACGCTCGGCCGGGCGATCCTGGGTGACGGTCTCGCCACCGCGATGTCCTCATCGGTCGGCGGAGCGCCGACGACCACGTTCGCGGAGAACATCGGTGTGATGGCCGCGACCCGGGTCTACTCGACGGCCGCGTACTGGGCGGCGGCCGGAGCTGCGGTGGTCTTCGGCCTGTGCCCCAAGTTCGGTGCGCTCGTCGCGGCCACCCCCGGCGGCGTACTCGGCGGCATCACCGTCGTGCTGTACGGGATGATCGGGCTGCTGGGCGTGAAGATCTGGATCAAGGCGGCCGTGGACTTCGCCAACCCGCAGAACCTCGTCCCCATCGCGGCCGGCACGGTGCTCGGGATCGGCGGGGTCTCGGTCACGCTGACGGACACCTTCTCCATCAGCGGGATCGCGCTGGGTACGCTCGTGACACTCGTCGGGTACCACGGGCTGGCCTTCGTCGGCAGGCGGCGCCCGGCGGAGGCGCCGGCCCTGACAGAGGCGGCCCTGACAGAGGCGGGCCTGACGGAGGCGGCGCGGACGGAGCCTGTGCGCAGGGCCGTTCAGCAGGCCGGTGCCCGTACCGGTGCTCCTGCCGACGCCGTGTCCGAACTCCGTACCGACGCCGCATCCGAGGCCCGTACGGACACCGAGTCCGAGGCCCGTACCGACACCGAGTCCGAGGCCCGTCCGGTCGCGGCCGGGGCCGGGACCTGAGGAACCGGTCGGAGTGCCCCGGCACCGGGCGGGTCAGAACCCCTCGGTGCCGGGGACCGCCTCGTTCGCGCCGGATGCCGCTTCCTCCGCCGCGAGCTGGCCCAGCAGATAGCCGAGCTGGAATCTGCTCTCCGCCTTGAACTCGGCCTTGAGCTTGGCCAGATGGGAGGAGTAGGCGCGGGTGCTGAGCCCGATCCGCTTGGCGATCTTGCTGTCGCTGTCCCCGTGGATCAGGCAGCGGATGATCGTCTCCCGCAGGCCGGCGCTGATGTCGACCGACTCGTTCGGGGTGCGGGAGCCCTGGAACATCTTGGCGCGCTGCCAGTTGCGCTCGAAGACCTCCACGAGGAAGCGGACGACAGCCGCCTCGCGGATGATGACGGCCCGTTCGCGTTCGGTGTCCGCCGGGATGAACGCCAGCTTCCGGTCCACGATGATGAGCCGGTCGAAGAACTCGTCCAGCGTGCGTACCTGCGCCCCGAGCGCGGTGACCTCGGAGACGTACTCCCGGGTCGGTCCGTCGTGCCAGGCGGTGTGCTGGTACAGCGTCCGTATCTCGACGCCGCGGTCGAGCAGCGTGCCGGTCTGCTCGCGGATGGTGGCGAGCGTGGCCCTGGGCCTGCCGCCCCCGGGCTGCGCCGTCAGCAGCTCCTTGGCGGCCTGCTGCACGGTCTCACCGACGATGGCGCTGATCGCCGCCTTGCCCTCGATCCGGACGATGGGCTCCCCGCCGCCCGCCGATGCGCTGCGGGCCTCGCCGATCAGCGGGCGCAGCAGGTCCGTCAGGGAGCGCGCCTCTTCCAGCATGGTCAGCGCCGATGAGCGCAGCAGGCTGCCGAGCCGCGCCTCGACGATGCCGGGGTCCACCGGGGACACCTGGGCGGGCGCGGAGGCGTCCTCGCTCACCATCCCCATCCGGATCAGTTCCTGGATGGTCTCGTGGTCGGGGGAGTGGTTCCCGGCCTGTGCGGGGGAACGTTCCTGCTGCGTCAGCGCGGGGGTCTCGCCGCGGAGGAGTTCGACATACGCCGTGCGGGCTTTCGCACTGGGAACGAGTGCCACTGGCTTTGCTGAGCACATAGCCAACTCCATTTATAGGGACCGCTGTCCACCGAAACGTGTGGAGTCTAGCCGATCGTCCGGTGCAGAAGTGGTGGTTCGCTTGCGAGGCCGGCGCATTGCCGGGATGACCGGCCGCGGCTGTCCACCGCCCCTCAGGACGGTCACTCTCCGCGTTCCGGCTCCAGCGGAAGCCCCAATTTCCAAACCATATAGCCCGCTTGGAATCGGCTCGCCGCTCCCAGTTCATCCGTAATATCCTTGACATACCTGCGACACGTACGCGTCGCCATGCCCAGCCGCTTCGCAATGACCTCGTCCTTGAGGCCCGCCGCCATCAGCCGCAGGATCGATATCCGCAGCTGCTCGGCGGTCTGCTGGTACTCGGACTGCTGCGTATCAAAGGGCTGGCCCGATTCCCAGATGCTCTCGAACATCCGGAACAGGAAGCCCACCACGGTGGGGTCGGTGACGATCGAAGCACCGTGCGGGCGGCCGTCGGTACGCGGCTGCGGTACGAAGGCGGTTTCGCGGTCGAAAATGATCATCCGGTCGAACACCTCGGCCGTGGTGCGTATCTGCGCGCCGGCCGCCGAAACCTCCCGTACGTAGGCCCTGGTCGTCAGGCTCGCCCGGGCCGTGTGCTGGTAGAGAGTGCGCAGCCGCACCCCGCGTTCCAGCATCGACAGGCTCTCCTGCACGATGCCCCGCAGAGTGTCCGGATTCCGCCCCCCACCTGGCTGGATGGAGATCATCTCCTCGCTGCACAGCCGGGTCATCATCGACAACTCGCGCTGCACAGCGGCGGGTTCGTCGAAGGAACGGATCCCCTCGCCCTGCCGCCCGGTGAGCGTGTGCTCGGCGAAGAGGGGGGACAGCGGGCGCAGTTGCTCATGGACGCGGATCAGGGCCTGCTGCCGTTGCTCTATCTCCTGTTCGAGCGGGGCGCCGACCATCATCTCGGCGATGGCCGGGTCGGCCGGAATCTCCCCCGTGCCGTCGCCGGCCGGCAGGAGCAGCCCCAGGTCCAGCAGGTCGGCCCGCGCCTGTGCCAACTCCTCGTCGGTCAGGCCCAGATCGGCCGCCGCCGTGCTGCCGGCGCGGAGCGTGCCATTCCGCAGGGCCCATTCGTAGACGGACAGCGAGTTGTTCTCAAGCAGGGACATTTCGCCGTCCCGTTGCATCCGTGAATGCCCCATTTGTCGAGAACCTCTTCCGGTCTGGCCAGCTTAGGACACCGAGTATCCCCCCACGGCGGTCGTTGCGGCTGTCAAGGTCTTCATATCGCGCTTACAGCACGGCCGAGTTCACGGCCGAAGCTCCCCGGAAGGGTGACTCAGCATGCGCAGAATCGCATTCTTGCGTTCCATCGAGATCCAGCAGACAAAGCCTTTCCTGCAGAACCTGTCCGAAAGGTTCGAGCGGGACGGCATCGAGGCAAGGCTCTTCTACACCGACGGCGAGTGCGGCCCGGACGAATTCCCGGGAACCTCCGAGAAGGTGCCGGTCGATATATCGGCCGACGATCTCGCCAAGAAAGTCATCGACTGGTCGGCGGATGGCGTCATTTCGCTTTCCATAGCCGACGAGAACGCCCTGCGCGACGCGGTGGTGAAGCGCAGGCTCGAACCACTCGGAATTCCGATGGTCATGCACAGCGTGTTCGCCACGGGGCTGACGGCGAACAAATGGGAGACCAAACGCATGCTCATCGAGCAGGGTTTTGACACCCCGCACGGTGTGCTCGTCGACAGCGACGTCCTGGCCGGCCGCGGGCTGCTCATCCCGGCCTACGTCGACTCGATCCTCCTCCAGGTCTCCGACATGGGCTTTCCCGTGCTGAGCAAGCCGCTCTGGGACTGCATGGGGGCCGGCATGGTGGTGATCCCCGACGAGGCGGCGCTCGAACGCCACCTGGCGGAGCCGCACGACGGAAACTTCATCCTGGAGCGCTGTGTCTCCGGTGAGATCTGTTCCGTCGAAGTAGTCGGCGCATACGGGGAGTACGTGGTCCACCCCGTAGTGTGGCAGGGCCCCGCCGAAGAAGGTCCCGTATTCAATTTCGGCCGCCTGCGCTCGGTGGCGCCGCGCGAAGCCGCCGACCGGGCCTTCGCCCCCATCGCGGTCAAGCTGCAGCGGCTCGGCCGGGTCCTCAATCTCCAGGGCGCTGTCGGACTCGACATGATTTACGAGGACGGCGTGTACCGGATCCTCGAAATCAATCCGCGGGTAACCGGAACGACCACCCCCTGCATAGCGGCCACGGATTTCAACACCTACGACTGCCTGGTGTCGATTTTGGACGGTACCTGGCCCGATGGTATGGACCACGGCCGGGATCTCAAGCGTGTTGCTCTTCAGTTCCCGGTACGTGAACTGAGCCCGGAGTTCGTCGAGGACGCCCGGCGCGAACTCGACGTCGTCAGGACCCAGACGCTCACCATCGACGGCGTCGAGCACCCCAACATGATCATCACCTGCGAGCTCGACGCCCGTGCGGCCCTGCCCGCCAGGCTCGAATCGCTCTGGCAGCGGCACCGGTTCACCGAGCGCTCCTTCCTGGAGCAGATCGCGGTGGCCGTCGGTGCCGCGGAAGCCCATACGACGGAATGGGACACCTGACATGCGTACCGGAACCTATCGGCAGGTTCTCGCCCAGCCGGGGATCGCCCTGCTCATGCTGCTGGGGTTCTTCTCGAAGATCGCCGTCGTGGCGATCCCCGTGGTCATGAACCTGGCTGTCGTCTTCGGACTGCACCGCGGATTCGGCGCCGCGGGGCTGGTGATCGCGGTGTGGACCGTGGGCGTCGCGGTCGGCGGCCCGATCCAGGGCCGGATGATGGACAGGTACGGCGCACGGCCGGTGCTCGCCGTGTGTCTGGTGGGGCAGCTGCTCTTCTGGGGCCTCGGGCCGAGCCTGCCGTACGGCCTGCTCATGGCCGGTGCGGTCGTGTCCGGGCTGCTGAATCTCCCGGGCTTCTCGATCGTGCGCCTCAGGCTCGCGGTCGCGGTCCCCGAGGAGCTCAGGCACACCGCCTTCGCCCTGGACGCCATGACGTCCAACATCTCCTACATGGTGGGCCCGGCCCTGGGCGTGACCATCGCGACGTCCATCTCCAGCACGGTCTCCATGCGGGGCCTCGGCCTGGTCGTCGCCATCGCGGGAGTGGGCCTGTGGCTGCTCAACCCCCAGGTGCGCGACGCGACGAAGACGGCGAACGGCAAGCCGCCGAAGGTTCCGGTACGCGACTGGCTCAAGGGCGGGCTGATCCCCGTGCTCGCCGCGACCACGGCCACCACACTGGCCACATCGGGCTACGAGACCGCGATCGTGGGCGGGCTGCGCGAGTCGGGGCAGGTCGGCTGGTCAGGTCTGGTCCTGACCGTCTGCGGATTCTGCTCGCTGCTCGGCGCCCTCACCTACGGCATGCTGAAGAAGCCGCCGATCCCGGCGGCCGGTCTGGCCGCACTCGTCGGCCTCACCACGCTCATCGGCGGGTTCGCCACGAGCGACTGGCGCCTCCTGTGCCTGGCCATGGTGCTGCCGGCCGGTCTGTGCTCGCCCTCGTTCGCCTCGACGGGCGCCGCCGCCAGCGCACTTGCCCCGGCGGGCTCCCGGGGACTCGTGATGGGTGTGTACAGCGCGGCGATGACGCTGGGCAACAGCGTCGGCGCCCCGCTGTCCGGTGCGGTCCTGGACGCCAGGAGCCCCGTGTGGGCCTTCACCGTCATCGGCCTCGCGAGCGCCGGACTGGCCCTGCTCGGCCTGGCCCGCAGCACCTACCTGGCCAGGAACGCCGTACGGGACGGCGAGATCGCCCCGGCCCTGGCCGACACGGCCGCCTGACACACCCACGTACGGCACACCCACGCCCGGCACACCCACGTAGGACACACCCGCCCGGCACACCCGCACGCCCCGTATGACACGCCGCCCGGCTGCACCTGTCCGGCGTTCCGAAGACAAGCTGTTGGAGAGACTTGTGAACACCAAGGGTTACGTCGTCATCGTCGACGCCTTCGCACCTGCTCGGTTCTTCCCACCGGAGTTCAGCAAGGCCGGGTACGAGTGCGTACGGGTCCAGAGCACCCCCCAGGTGCCGGCGGCCTTCGCGGGCTCGCTCGACCTGACGCTCTACGCGGACAACATCATCCACACCGGAGACCTCGCCGAAACCGTACGGGCGGCCGGTGCCTACGAGCCCGTTGCGGTCTTCTCGGGCAGTGAGTTCGGCGTCGAGTTCGCCGACCGGCTGAGCGAGGCCATGGGCCTGCCCAGCAACGGGACCGCCCTGAGCGCCGCCCGCCGGGACAAGTTCACGATGATCGAGACGGTCAAGGCCGCCGGAGTGCGCGGCGCCCGTCAGCTGCTGGCCCGCAGCGAGGACGAACTCCGCCGCTGGCACGAGGAGCTGGGCACCCGTGCGGTGATCAAGCCGCTCAAGAGCGCGGGCAACGACGGCGTCAGGTTCTGTGCGACGCCCGAGGAGAGCGTGGCCGCGTTCCGCGAGCTGGCCGGCTCGGAGAACCTGTTCTCCGAGCGCAACGAAGGGGTGGTGGCACAGGAACACCTCTTCGGCGGCGAGTACATGGTCAACACCGTCAGCCGGGACGGCCGCCACCATGTCACCGACGTCATGGGCACCACCCGGATCTCCGTGAACGGCGTCCACGACATCAGCAACTCGGTCTTCCTGCTGCCCCGCCGCGGCGATGTCCAGGACCAGCTCGTCGCGTACGCCTTCGAGGTACTGGACGCGCTCGGCGTGCGGCACGGCCCGTCCCACATCGAGATCAAGATGACCGCCACCGGACCGGTCCTCATCGAGATGGGCGCCCGGATCTGCGGCGGCGACCTCCCGCACTACGTCCAGCTGGCCACGGGCGAGTCGCCGTTCGACTGGACCGCCGAGGCGTACGTACGGCCCGAGCGTTTCCACGAGCGGTGCGACGACGAGTACCGCATCGACCGGTACTTCTCCTCGGTCGGGCTGGTCTCCGGCACCTCCGGCACCCTGCGCTCGCTGCGGCACCTCAAGTCCGTGCAGGAGCTGGAGAGTTTCCACGACCTGTCCCAGTTCGTACCGGTCGGCGGAGAGGTCGTCCCCACCACGAACGACAGCACGTACGTGGGCTTCGTGCGGCTGTTCCACGAGGAGGAGGAAGTCGTACGCAGGGACACCAACACCCTGCACTACCTCGACGGCGACGGAATGTACGAGCTCTCCGAGCGGAAGGCGTGACCCCATGAACGGAACCAGTGCCCCGCGTCCGCACATCGTCGTCATCAACCGCTGGCGGGAGAGTTACGCCCGCTACGCGGACTACCTGGACCACGAGACCCACCAGGTCTCCTACATCACGACCGAGGTGGGCCGGCCATCCGTGCCCGCGGCCGCGGGCGATGTCACCGTCGTCACCGCGACGGACGACCTGGAGGAGGTGCGCGCCGCGCTGCGGGTGCTCGCCGTACGCCACGGCCGCCCCGACCGGATCGTGGCGCTCAAGGAGGACGATCTCCTGATCGCGGCGCAGCTGCGCGAGGAGTGGGACGTCCCCGGCCAGCGGGTCAAGCAGCTGGCGCACTTCCGGGACAAGTACCTGATGGCGTCCGCCGTCGCGGCCGCCGGTCTTGAGCTGCCGGAGTTCGCCCTGGCGGTCGACGGCTCGGTCGTCCTGGAGTTCGGCCGCACCCAGGGCTGGCCGGTCATCGTCAAGCCGGTGATGGGCAGTTCGAGCGAGGGCGTCGTGAAGCTGGACGGCCCGGACGATGTGCCGTCCGTGCGGCTCAACGACACACCGATGATGGTGCAGGGCTTCAACTCCGGGCAGATCTACCACGTCGACGGTGTCTTCACCGGCCGCGACATCCAGCACTGGCGGGCCTCCCGCTATGTCAACACCTGCCTGGGCTTCAGGACCGGTGACTTCCTGGGCTCGGTCGAGGAGGACGACGAGGAGATCAACCGGGCCATCGGGGTGAGCGCCGCCGAGTATCTGCGGGCGCTCTCCGACGAGCCGCTGGTCTTCCATCTGGAGGTGTTCGTCGACTCGTCGGACGGCCCGCCCCGGTGCAGCTTCCTCGAAGTCGGCGCCCGGGTCGGCGGGGCGGAGATCCCCTTCGTCTGGCGCGAGATCCACGGCTACGACCTGATGGACGCCGCGTTCCAGCTCCAGCTGGGGCGGCCGGTGCCGGAGGGTCCGCTGCGCGACGGCGGCGAAGTCGGCGGCTATCTGCTGATCCCGGCGCCCGAGGAGCGGCCCTGCCGCATCACCGAGGTCACCTCGATGACCGGCCGCACCCCCGGCCCCTATGCCGAGGCGCTGCTGCGGGTCGGCGACATCCTGCCGCTCGCGGACGCGTACTACGAGCACGTCGGCGGCCGGTTCCGCTTCCGCGGCAGGTCCAGCCGGGAGGTGGAGCAGACGCTGATCGCCACCGCTGCGGCGTTCCGGGTCTCCGCCGTACCGGCGTCAGGTCCCCAGGAGCCCACCCCCGCAGGACGGTTGGAGACCGCCGCGGCGCACGTCTGAACCCTCTGTTCCGCACCCGTACGTACGTCAGTATCGAAGAGGAGTGAGTTCCATGCCCGCAACCACCGTCACGACCACACCGTTCCGCCACTCTTCGCCGGAACTCCTGACGCGTGCGCTGAGCGCGCACGCGGCCTGGCAGGTGAAGGAGTTCACCGCGTCCTGGGAGGATATGCCGGTCGACGCCTATCTGAAGGGCGGTGCGACCTTCCGCCGGCGGCGCTACAGCCAGTTCCGGCTCGACGGTGACCGGATCGTGCCCGCGGCGGTCACCGCCTTCGAGCAGTCCGCCGAGGTGAACGCCCTGTTCGGCGGTGTGCAGCGGCACTTCGAGCCGATGCGCGCCGACACCGCCGCCTCCCCGGTGCTCCAGTCGCTGGTGTCCGCCTTCCTCGATGTGCTGCCCGGGCCGTTCGACCCGGCGACCGCCGGCATCGGCGTCCACCAGATACGGATCACCGCGCGCCGCGACGAGGCGTGGCCGCCCGCCCCGGAGGGCATCCACGAGGACGGGCACCACTATGTCGCCCAGATCCTCATCAACCGGCTGGATGTCACCGGCGGTGAGTCGCAGCTGTACGACCGTGAGCGGGTGCCGGTCTTCAACACGCTGCTGCTGGAGCCCTTCGAGTCGATCGTCATCGACGACCGCCGGGTCTTCCACGGGGTCTCCGCGGTGACACCCGCCGCGGGCGCCACCACCGGCGTACGCGACATGATGCTGATCGACTTCTTCCCGCTCAGCAGCTGATCCGGCAGCCGATCCTGGCAGGCCGGCGGGGGTACGCTTCCCGCCGGCCTGTTCCGTTTCCCCCTTCGTCGCTCTTCGCCCCTCTGCGCAAGGAGACCGCATCCTATGAAGCCCATGTCCGACGGTCAGTGGGAGGCGTTCGTCCTGTCGGGCACGCGCACCGCGAAGCTGGCCACACAGCGCAGGAACGGCCGGCCGCATGTCACCCCGGTGTGGTTCCTGCTGGACGACAGCGCCGCCGGCGGCCGCCCGGAGGTCGTCTTCACCACCTGGCACGCCTCGGTCAAGGCCAAGGCCCTGCTGCGCGATCCGCACGTCGCGCTGTGTGTGGACGATCAGGTGCCGCCCTACGGATACGTGATGCTGGAGTGCACCGCCCGCCTGGACCAGGACGACCCAGGGCTGCGGACCTGGGCGACCCGGATCGGCGCCCGCTACATGGGCGACGAGCTGGCCGACGCGTACGGCGAGCGCAACTCGGTGCCGGGGGAGTATCTGGTCCGGGCCACCATCGACCACGTCATCGCCTTCGAGGGCATCGCGGAGCAGTAACTCCCGTACGCGTCCCGTATGTGGCGCGCATCACGTCCAGGGGAAAACCCGTGGCCCGGCCCGGGCGTCTACCCGGTGTGAGATCAGTCAGGAAGGCACCGCCCCGCGCGCTCGACGAGGAGCAACTCGTCCGGCTGGTGGCCAAGGGCGACCGCACGGCGTTCGACGAGCTGTACCGGCGCACCGCGCCCTGGATGGCGCTGCGGCTGCGCCGCCGCTGCGCCGACGAGCAGATCGTCGCCGAGGTCATGCAGGAGACGTATCTCGCCGTGTGGCGCGCGGCGGGCGCCTTCGTGGGGTCAGCCGCGGGCGGGACGGCCGCCGGATGGCTGTGGACGATCGCGGCCCGCCGCCTCGTGGACGCCTTCCGGCGCAGGGCCCACCACGCCGAACCGCCTGCCGCGGCCGCGCTCCCCGACGCGGCGCCCGCCGCGGAGGACGAGGCGCTCGCGACGACCGTCGGCGGTGACGTCGGCGACGCGCTGCGGCATCTCGCGCCGTGTCGCTGGTGCTGCTGCTCGCCCCGGTCCTGCCCGTACTGGGCGTCGCCGCATCGTGGTCGCGGGGCCTCGACCCGGCGTACGAGCTGACGGCGTCGGTGCCGAGGGCGGGACTGTATCTGGTGCTGCGGCGCACCGCGTCCGTGCTCGCCGTGGTCGTCCCCGCGCTGCTGGTGGCCGGGTGGCTGACCGGGGTGACGGCCGCCCAGTGGCTGCTGCCCTGTCTGGCCTTCACCTCGGCGACCCTGGCGCTCGGCGGTGTCGTCGGCGTGACCCGGGCCGCCGCCGGGCTCGCGGGCCTCTGGGCCCTCGCGGTCGTGGCACCGAGCCTGGTCACCAGCCGTACGGCCGTCGCCCTGCAGACGGGCAGCCTGCCCGGGTGGGGCGCCCTCCTCGTGCTCGGCACGGCCGTCGTGATCGTACGCAGAGGCGCGTACTCCGTGCTGGGAGCCCACCGATGACCCTCCGGAAGGAACACCACGACATGTCCGCGGCAAGCGCGGCCGACCTGGCGCCCACGGCCTACGCCTGGCAGATCCGGGCCACCGGCCTGAAGGTCAGGGCGGGCCGGAAACGGATGGCCGTCAACGGGATCGACCTGGCCATCGGCACCGGCGTCCACGGCCTCCTCGGCCCCAACGGGGCGGGCAAGACCACCCTCATCAGAACGCTGGCCACCGTGCTGCGCCCCACCGAAGGCACCCTGGAGATGCTCGGCGAACCCACGGGCGGCACGGGCGAGCACCGGGCGCTGCGCCGCAGGATCGGCTATCTGCCGCAGGAGTTCGGCTACTACAAGCGCTTCACGGTGCGCGAGTTCATCGAGTACATGGCATGGCTGAAAGAGGTGCCGGGGCCGGACATCCCCGGGGCCGTGCAGCGCGCCGTGGAGCGGGTGGGTCTCGCGGACCGCGCCGACGAGCGGATGAAGGCCCTGTCGGGCGGCATGGTGCGCAGGGTCGGCATCGCCCAGGCCATCGTCAACGACCCGGTGATCCTGCTCCTCGACGAGCCGACCGTCGGCCTGGACCCGGCGCAGCGGCTGCGCTTCCGGCAGCTGCTCCAGGAGTTGGGTACGGACACCTGTGTGCTCGTCTCGACCCATCTGGTCGAGGACGTCGCCGCCGCGTGCACCGATGTGCTGGTCATCGCCGACGGCCGACTGGTCTTCCAGGGGCCGCCGGACGAGCTGGCCTCGGTGGGCGGGCCCGGGCACGCGGGCGACAGCCCTCTGGAGCGCGGCTACTCGGCGCTGCTGGAGAACCCCGGGCAGGGAAGGGGGACCTGGTGAACGCCCGTGTGCTGCGTACCGAGTTGAGGCGCTCCGTCGCACCGTGGGCGGGCGGCGTGGTCCTGGTGACGGCGCTGGCGTTCCTGTCCCTGATCCACGGCCAGTGGCGGACGGGCACCGCGGCGTGGACCGCGCAGTGGACGACCATGGCCCTGTGGACCCGCTCCGTGCTGTTCTATCTGTGGCCGCTCGCCGTGGGGCTCGGGGCGCTCCAGGGGCTGCGCGACCACCGGTCGAAGATGTCCGAGCTGCTGACGAGCACACCGCGGCCCGCCCGGCACCGCGCGGCCGTACCGGCGGGTGCGACAGCGATCACGCTGGCCGCCGCCTTCGCGCTCCTGGTCGTCGCGGGCGGGGTCCAGGTGGCCGCCCACACCGGATACACCCACCTCGGCTGGCTGCCGGTCTCGCTGATCGGGGCGCTCGCTCTCGTCGCGGGCGCGGTGCTGGGCATGGGGGCCGGGCGGGCCCTGCCCTCCGTGCTCACCCCGCCCGCGCTGGCCATGGGCACCTTCGTGTTCACGGCCCTCATGCAGTCGGCGGTGGGCCGGACGGCGACGGCCACGGCGTCCGAGTTCCAGGGCACGGAGCCGAACCGGCTCTCCCTGCTGTCCCCCGCGGTGCAGGACGTGCGCCAGGCGTTCGTCACGCTCTCCGCCGCCGTGCACATCGGGCAGACGATCTGGCTGCTCGCCCTGACCACGACCGGCTTCGCCCTGCTGGTCGCCACGGGCCGCCGCGCCCGGCTTCTCGCCCTGACGCCGCTCCTGGCGGGCGCGGTGATCGCCCTGCTCGTCCTTCCGTCCGACCCGCGCCGTATCTACGTCGTGGACCGGGCCGCGGCGGAGCTGGTGTGCGACGGCCCGGTGTGCGTGACGAAGACCCAGCAGGCCCGGCTCGACGGCCTGGCCGGTCCAGGAAAGGAGGCGCTGCGGCTGCTGCACGGCGCGCTGGGCAGCCAGGCGCCGGTCTCGGTCCGGGAGAACACCGCCGTGGTGCCGGAGGGCTCCATGCCGAAGTGGTCGGGCGACACCGTGCTCCTCGACTTCGACGGCGCTCTCGTCGCCGCCGCGAAGGGCAAGGAGCTGACCTGGTCCCTGATCGCCCAGGGCATGGCGCCGGCGTGCGCCCCCGTCGGCTGGAGCAGCTTCGGGGGCGACCAGTTCGCGCAGACCGTCGCGGTGGGCTGGGTCCTCGGTGAGCTGAAGCCGCTTCCCGGTATCTCCCCGGCGAGTTCGCGCCGCGAGGCCGAGGCGAAGGCCCGCCCGGTGTGGAAGGAACTGGAGGCGCTGCCACGGGCGGAGCAGCTCCGGCGGATCAGGGCGATGCGCGCCGCGGCGCTCTCCTGCGAGGGCGACGCGTTCGACGCGCTGAAGCGCGCCGCGTCCCGATGAGGCTGAGGTGGCTGACGCTGTACGCACGGTCGCGTCAGGTACCGGCGTCGCTGGCCGCGGTGGTGATCAGCGCGGTGGCGGTGTGGGCACTGGCCCGGGGCGGCGGCGGAGGGCCCGGCGGCGACCCGCGGCTGACCGTGCTCGTCCTCGCCACGGGGGCGATGGCAGCCTCGACCGGGCTCAGCGGCCAGGACCCCGCGCTGGACCGGACGGCCGCGATCCGCTGGGCGCCGCGCAGGGCGGCACATGTACTGCTCTGCGGGGTGGTCGTCGGGGCGGTGCTGCCGGCCGTGCAGGCGATGGGCGGTTCCATGGCCACCACCGGGTTCATCGTCCGGGACAGCGCGGGTCTGATGGGCCTGGCCGCCCTGGGCGCGGCACTCTGGGGCGGCGCGTACGCCTGGACGCTGCCGTTCGCCTGGCTCTCGTTCGCGTTCTTCGCCCCGGTCCCGGCGGGTGCGCCGATGCCGATGCGGGTGGCGGCCTGGATGCTGCTGCCGCCCGGCACGGCAGCGGGCACCTGGACAGCCCTGGCCCTCACGATCACCGGGACTGCGGCCTACGCGGCCGCGGGACCGAGGGGGTGAGGGTGGGGGCGAGGCGACGGTGATGGTGAGGCGACGGTGATGGTGACGGCCGGGCTGCGGTGTGCGGCCCGGTCCGGGCGTCGGAGCGGCGTCGGGCAGACCGGCGTCGGGCAGACCGATGTCGGTCCGACCGGCGTCAGAGACCGAAGGCAGACGGGTCCGTGGCGAGGGTCCGGAAGTATTCGCGTGGGTTCTCCACAAGCTTGCGCGCGGTGAGGTCCATCAGCCCTGCCACGGCGGTCACTTCGGCGGCCACGGTCCCGTCCGTCCTGCGGATGACCTGTTCGATCCGGAAGGTCTTCCGCTCGCCGAACACGAAGGCGCAGGTCACCTCCACCCCGTCCCCGGCACGGAGTTCACGCCGGTAACGGATGGTCGTCTCCAGCGTCACGGGCCCGACGCCCTTGTCGAGCAGGTCGCTCTGCTGGATACCGCCGTGCCGCAGCAGCGACCACCGGGCGTGCTCCGCGTACTGGAGGTAGACGCTCTGGTTGAGGTGGCCCTGCGAGTCGGTCTCGTATCCGCGCACGCTGATGTCCACCGAGAACGGCTCTGCTGCCATGGGGTCTCCTTCGGGAACGGTTCCTGTGGTCTGCCGGACGACACCCTCGGGTCGCCGGCCGACGACATGGGGGAATCCTGCCAGAAGGCAGGGAGCGCGGCCGGTCTCCTCACACGGGCCGCCGCTGGGCCGAACGGAACCCCCTGGCCGATCTGGCGGCGACCAGGTGCTGTGACCCAGGTCTCACGAAGTGCGTGCAGCACACGGGACCGCTTTCCCGTCGAGGAGGGGTGACAGGAAGGGAGGGGATGTGGACCTGGCAACCGAGCACGATGTCCGTACCGGACGCACCGAGCCCGAGCCGACGGAGTCGGGGAGTGACTTCCACGGCTTCGTCGTCGCCCGGTCGGCCGTACTGTTCCGAGGTGCCCTCGTCTTGACGGGCAATCATGAGGCCGCGGAGGACCTGGTCCAGGAGACCCTGGAGCGGGCCTGCCGCAAGTGGCGCACCATCGCCGCCAAGGACTCTCCGGAAGCCTACGTACGGCGGATCATGGTGAACCTGGCCAACGACCGCTGGCGGAGGTTCCGCCGCACGGTCCCGCATCAGGACGGCGGTGACCGTGCCGCTCCCGGGGATCAGTACGGGCGGGTCGACACGAGGGACCAGTTGGTCCGGGCTCTCCAGGGTCTGCCGATGCGCATGCGGACGGTCGTGGTACTGCGGTACTTCCATGACCTGTCGGATGACGAGATCGCGGCGGACCTGAGGATCGCACCGAGCACCGTGCGGTCCCAGCTCGCCCGCGGTATGGACAAGCTCAGAGGCCAGTTCCCCGCACTCTCCGGCCCTTCAACACCGCAGCCCACGGGAGGAATCCGATGAGTTCGCATGATTCGCCGCCTTCCGGCTGCACATCCTTCGAGCAGGAACTGGTGAATGCCATGAACGACTTCGTAGACACCGCCCGGACGCCGGACTTCGACACGGCCGCCATCGCGCGCGGGGCCCGGCGCAAGCGGGCCACGGCCATCGCGGGCATCGCCACCGCCCTCGTCGTGGCCGGCGCGGGCACCGCCCTGGCCGTCGGCGCCGTCGGCGGCGATTCGCACACCACGGCCCAGACCGCCAGTACCGCCACCGGCAGCACCACCTTGCTCGTCCGCACCAGCGACGGCGGGACCGCCACGGAGCGGCTGGCCGGCGTGAGCGCGGCGAGGGCCAGGGCGACGCTCGTCCATTTCGGCCTCACACCCAACTTCACCCGGGTCCAGAAGGCCGACTGCCAGAAGCCGGAGGACGCGGTGGTCTCGCTCTCGCCGCACGCCCCGACGGTCGTCCACGCGGGTGACACGGTTCTCGTGACCACCTGCTACCGCTGACCCCGCCACAACCGGCCTGACCGGTCCCGGCTGTCCCGGACATCCCGGCTGTCCCGGAAAGAGGCAGAACAGAGGGTGGTGGCCCCGTCGGAACCGGGGCCACCACCCGCCTGCAATTCCACCACGCCTGCGCCGGCAGACCAGGCGGGCGCCCGGATCAGACGAAGGACAGTCCTCCCCTCGCGCCCCCTTCCTGTACGAATGAGCTGACCCGTTCCAGGCCCCCCCCCGAAGACGGCTGGTCAAGCAGTGTTTCGGTTGGCACGCTTGGCCTAGGGTGATGCTCTGTCCATGAGGCGTAACGGAGGGGGACGGTCATGGATCCGGAGATCGCTGCCTTGGCAAGTACCGCGGGAACAACCCTGGTCACCATGCTGACTACGGATGCTTGGCACAGCGTCAGGGGCAGGATCGTGTCGTTGTGGCAGCGCGCCCAGCCCGACCGGGCCCCGGCCGTCGCCGGAGAGCTCGACGTGACTCGCGATGAGCTGCTCGGTGCGCAGGCCGCCGGCGATCGGGAGGCCGAAGCCGAGATCAGGTCCGAGTGGCAGGGCCGCATCTGGCGTCTCATCGCCGCTCATCCCGAGCTCATCGAGGAGCTGAGGGCGACGGTTGCCGAGCTGGCCCCGGAAGATGCTGTGGCACCCGCTGTAACTCAGCAGGCCACGGCCTCCGGCCGGGCCCGCGTCTACCAAGCGGGTCGCGACCTGCGGATCAGCGGGACCGAGGGCGCATGAGCGAGGACCCTTCGGTGCGTGCCGCGGCCTACGGGCAAGGGCGGATCTTCCAGTCCGAGCGGGACATCCAAGTCACCGAACACCATCACCATGGCCCGCCGGACAACGCAGCCCGGGCCGCCACCGGCCCCGCCTCGGTCCGGGTGGCGCTGTCGGCACCGCTGCGTGCGGTGCTGCGCGACAGGGAGGAACTGCGCGAGGAGCTCCTGGCCGCCCTGGACGCGGGCGGTGGGGTGCACGTGCTGCACGGGTTCGGGGGCTGCGGGAAGACCGCTGTGGCACGGTGGCTGTTCGACCAATCGGCCTCGTCCCGGGTTGCGTTGTGGGTAGACGCTTCAACCGAGTCACAGCTCCGCAGCGGCATGCTGGCGGTGGCGGCGGACAGGGGAGCGTCGCCGGACGAGGTGCGGGCCGCCCAGGAGGGCCGGCGGGCCGCGGCCGATCTGGTGTGGCAACGGCTCGACATGTCCCCCGAGCCCTGGCTGCTGGTACTGGACAACGCGGATGACCCGCGGGCCCTTCGGGATGGTTGGCTGCGGGGCAGTCCGCAGGGGACTGTACTGGTGACCAGCCGTCAGTCCGCCGATCCCGCCTGGACCGACGTGGGGGCGCGGATGCACCGGGTTGATGTGCTGCCGGCGGTTGAGGGAGCGCAGCTGTTGCACGACCTGGCGCCGGGAGATCACCAGCCCGAAGCGACGATGCGGTTGGCGCAGCGGCTGGGGTTTCATCCGCTGGCGCTCACCTTGGCCGGTGGCTTTCTCTCCCAACAGCTGCTCGAGAGCTGGACAGTCGAGCAGTACTTGGAACGACTGGGCGAGGATCCTGCCGTCCTGCTGGACCAAGGAGCGAGCCTGGAGAGCGGTGCTCGGGAGCGGCTCAGTCGCACCTGGCACCTCTCACTCGACGCCCTGAGAGGTCGTTAAGTCCGTTTTTGGTAGCGACCTCGTCCGGGTTGGGTGAGGAAGCCTTGGCGGGTGAGGCGTCCGAGGCGGCTGCGGGTGATGTTGACGGATGCCTCGTCGGTGGGCATGCCGAGGAGTTCGTGCAGCTCACGGGCTCGGAACTCTTGGTCGGGGTGCTGGTTGAAGGTGTTCACGATGGCCTGGTAGGCGGTGTTCGTCTCGGGCAGTGCGGGTTGGCCTCCAACCGGTGCGAGTTCGGCGATGACCTTCTGGGTGGTGGCCAGGTCCGTGAGTCGCGCTTCGGTCTCGGCCAGTAAGGCGGTCAAGTGCTGGATCTGGTCGCGCAGTTCACCGGCCCGGGCTGTGGTCTCGTCGTGCTGGGCCTGGAGGTCGGCCAGGAGCTCGATGACGTTCACGCGGCCAGCCCGAGGGTGTCGCGCCAGGCCGGACTCGGTGTGGTGAGGCGGCGGGCCATGTTCGCGATCGAGGCCCAGTAGACGCGCGAGGCGGACGTGTCGGGGCGGTGGTCGTACTCGCGGGCCAGGCGGCGGTGCAGCATCAACGTGCCGTTGACCTGCTCCACGATCCACCTCTTCGGTTGCGGGACGAAGCCTTTGCCCTGGTCGCCCGGGTTGCGGCGGACGACCTCGGCGTCGATGTCCAGCAGGGCACCGTGGATGAGAACCTCGTCCTTGAAGCCCTGGTCCACCAGGACCTTCTCCAGGCGCATCCCGCACCGCTCGGCGGTCTGGTCGAGCAGGGCGGTGCCGGCGGTGTTGTCGTGGGCGGAGGCGGCCAGGACGACGACGCCGATGACCAGCCCCAGCACGTCGACGGCCAGTCCCCGCTTGCGGCCCGACACCTTCTTGTTGGCGTCCAGTCCCGTCGTGGTCTTCGGGACACCCGCGGCCGCGCGGACGGACGTGGGTGTCGAAGATTACGAGGGACGGGTCCTCTAATCGCCGGGCTCTCTCCCGTACCTGGCAGCGCAGGAGTTCCTGGATCCGCTGGTCAAGACCGTCTTCGCGCCACAGGCCGAAGTAGTAGAACACCGCCGACCAGGCTGGCAGGTCATGGGGCAGATAGCGCCACTGACAGCCCGTCCGGTTCTGGTAGAAGATCGCGTTCACGACCTCCCTCAGATCGCAGGTCCCGGGATCGCCGGTCGCCGACCGTGCCGTCCTGTCCTGCTTCCAGGCCGTGATCATCGGCTCGATCAACGCCCAATGCTCATCCGACAAGTCGCTCGGATACGGTCTTCGGTCCATACCCGCATCCCAGCATGCACATGACGAACGGTCGGCCCGTACGGGAACCAGTACCACGATCGAGTGATCACCAACCGGGGAAGATCGGACTTAACGACCTCTGAGACCCTGCTCATCCACGAAGCCAGCGCACCGCAGAGACGCACCCCTTCCTTGACCCGCCCCGGCGCTACGGAAGTCGTCGCCACCCGGGATCATCGCGTCGCCGGTTCGCACGGCGGGACAAAGGATCGAGCCCCTTGGGGGACCCTGGTGAGGGTTTCCCCCGACAGTGCTCAAGCACCGCCCGCGTGCCCCAGCCCGCAGAGAACGTCACGGTGGTCCACGGCCTGATCCGTTCCGGCGAGTGGCAGCACAACTCACGACCAGCCCCTTCCTCAGTTCGTATCGCCAACACGACCCGACCGCCCATTGTGATGACGCTCGCGGCCGTATTCGTCTACTCCCTGGCCCTGCGACCTCCACCGACTCCGCAACCACACCTGACAGCGCGCTCGGAGCAGCCCGAGCACCGTGTCCAGTCGACTTCATTCGTTTTGTCGAGGGCCGTACGCCATAGCCAGGCCAGGGCCCCCCGGTCGCGGTCAGTCCTCCTGTGTCCGGAACAGCACCAGATCGAAGCCGTTTCCACGTGCCGCAAGCAGCAGGTCGTACGTTGCGGGGGTGAGGGTCATCCAGCCCCGGCCGCAGCCGGCCGGCCGGAACCGCGACAGGGGGTGGTCGCCTGTGGCGTACCAGTGGGCGGCCGGGCCCAGGGCCTCGATGACATCGTCCTCGATCGCCCGCAGCCGGGTGTCGTCCACCAGGGCGTCGTCGGCGCTCGTGCCGTACGCCAGGTCGGCCGCCAGCATGCCGACCACCCAGCCGGTGGCCCGGTCCGGGGTGAAGGTCGGTTCTCCTTCCAGATATTCGGTGAGCCTCGCGGCCTCCTTGTCCTTCAGGGGCGCCACCTGCTGCATCAGCCGGCAGCAGATGTCCGCGAGGGACGGCCCGCCCGTATCGGGCTGAAAGGCCGCGACCTCCAGGCGCCCAGCTGCCTGAAACCGGGCCAGCCGGTTCTTCAGCGACGACTTCTTCTTGGCCACGGAGCCCCTCCCGTCCCGACGCGAGAGGGCAAAGTCCCGCCCGCCCAGGCATTCAACTGATTCGAGTCAGCTGCAACAACCCATATTCATCGGCGCGATTCGTCAGGGACAGGAGCAGCCAGGATCATCACCCCGTCGTGCGGGCCTGCGGCGGCCGCTTATCGTGCCGGGCCAGCCGAACATAGGCCGCTGACCGGAACGGTTAGTGCTGCAACGGTGTTTGGTGCGTCAGGTGGCCAGGTGTCATGGGCTGTGTCCGCGTCGTTTGTGGTGAGGCGGGCTTGTTGTTGTCGTCTGCGCCGCCAGACCGACCAGTGCATCGATGTAGTACGAGATCTCCTGGGCCGGCTGCCGCTGCGGCGGGCGATGACCCAGTGGCGGCGGTCCTCGCGGTGCCAGGGGCGGACCTCTCTCCCGTTGCCGACGCCCAGGCTGTGCCCCGGACGCAGGCAGGTCAACACCGGTACCGGGCACGGCCCACGGCCGCTGCGATCGTCAGCGGGATGGTAAGGATCGCGGCCGTCAGGAACAGGCCCCCGTACGCCTGGTGCTCGGCAGGCCCCGCGGCGAGGGCGCTGGCCAGAGCGCTGCCGACGTAGAGGGCCAGGCCGAACATCGCGACGCCGGTGGCGCGGGCCGCCGGGGACAGACCGGTGGCCCAGGACTGGATCGTGGAGTGCACGAACGACCAGCCGCCACCGAGCAGCAGCGTGCACACCACCAGTGCGGCCACCGATCGGCTGGCTGCGGCTACCCCGAACGCCAGGGCCATCTGCGCCCCGACCACCCGTCCGTGAAAGCTGTGCACCCGGCCCGCACGCCGGGGACGGCACCGGATCGTCCCGGGCCCGCGCAGATACCCGGATGGCCTCACCCTGGTCCGTCACGCCCTTGACGACGGCCGACAGCCCCTAAAACACCGCGTCCACTCGCTCGTTGCCATCACGCCATGCCATGCCAACGAAGACCGTCACACTTCGTCGCCACCAATTGTGGCCCAGTGCCGCTCGTTTGACAGACCTTTGGCTGCTGCTGCCTCGGAATCGACCGGTTTCAGACGGAGCGTCAGGATCTGAAACGGTCGCAAGGAAAGCGTCACTTCGGACCGTGTACAGGGCAGCGCCGGCTCGTCCTCGAGAGCCCGCTCCAGCAGATCGGTGATCTGTGCACTAGCGAGGGGGAAGCCTGCAGAGAGCGTGGTCCGTGCCCGTCCGCCCGCGGACTCGTAGAGGCGGACAACCACATCGCCCGAGCGGTCGTCCGCGAGCTTGACCGCCTCGATGACGACCTCGTCGCTGTCCGTGCACACCAGTGGTTCGACGGTCGCGCCGCCTGGCACGGCACGCTCGGGGAGGTTGAAGTGATAGCCCTCGCGGACCGCGTCTCCGATATCCGCGCCGAGCACCAGCGCGTAGCGCAGCCGGTGTTCGCCCCGGTCCGCGTCCGGGTCGGGGAAGAGCGGGGCGCGCAGCAGGGAGATCCGAGCCGTCGTGGTGGTCCCGCCGTCGGGACGCACGTCCCGTGTGACGTCGTGGCCGTAGCTGGAGTCGTTGACCAGCGCCGTGCCCCAGCCGGGCTCCGCGATGTGCAGGTAGCGGTGGGCGCAGATCTCGAACCGGGCACTGTCCCAGGTGGTGTTGGTGTGCGTGGGCCGCCGGACATGCCCGAAGGGGATCTCGGCGCTCGACTCCGCCGCGCGCACGTCGAGTGGGAAGGCGGCCTTGAGGATCTTCTCGCACTCGTGCCAGTCCACCTTCGTGTCGACGTCGAGACGGCGGCTGCCCTCGCTGAGGCTGAGCAGCTGAGTGATACGGGACGCGTTGACGCTCCGCACGACGCGGACGCCGCCGGGCACCGCGGTGACCTCGTCCGCCTCGGTCAGGTCGCGAACGGTGTTGCGGTAGAACGCGTCGATGTCCCACGCGTCCCATTGGTTCGGGAAGTCCTGGTGGAGCTGGAGGAGGTTCCCGACCGTTCCGGGGGCGAGCGCCTCGCGCTCGGCCGTCAGGTCGTATGCCGAGGTGACCAGGCCCCTGGCATCGATGGTGATGCGCACGAGGCCGTTGTGCAGAATGAACCCGGCGTCCTCGGTGGTCCGGGCGGCTACCGCCCGGGCGGCCTGCTGACGCGGTGCGCCACCGAGCGCGGGGATGCCGTCGCGGGGGTGGGGCGCGGCGTTGAACACCGTCTCGGCTCCCTTCTCGTCCGGGCCCGCCGCGAGACTGCGCTGAGCGGTGTCGATGAGCGCGCGGAGCTCCCGGGCCACCTCCGCGTACGTCTCCTCGGCCTCGCGGTGCACCCAGGCGATGGACGATCCGGGCAGGATGTCGTGGAACTGATGGAGCAGCACGGTCTTCCACACCCGGTCGAGCACGTCGTACGGGTAGGGCTCCGCGGTGCGCAGGGCCGCGGTCGCCGCCCACAGCTCGGCCTCGCGCAGCAGGTGTTCGCTGCGCCGGTTGCCCTGCTTGGTGGCCAACTGGCTGGTGAGCGTGCCACGGTGCAGCTCCAGATAGAGCTCGCCGACCCAGACGGGCGCGTCGGCGTACTCCTCCTCGGCCTTGGTGAAGAAGTCCGCCGGTCCCTCCATCTGCAAGCGGGCCGAGCCCTCCAGGTTCTCCAGCCGTTCCGCGCGTGCCAGCATCTCGCGGGTGGGGCCGCCCCCTCCGTCGCCGTAACCGAAGGGGACGAGGGAACGGTTGGCGGCGCCCTTGTCCCGGAAGTTGCGCTCGGTGTGGCCGATGTCGGCGCCGGAGAGGTCCCCGTTGTAGGAGTCGACGGGCGGGAAGTGGCTGAAGATACGGGTTCCGTCGATGCCCTCCCACCAGAAGGTGTGGTGCGGGAAGGCGTTGGTGGTGTTCCAGGAGATCTTCTGGGTGAGGAACCACCTGATGCCGGCCAGCTTCATGAGCTGCGGCAGGGCGGCGTTGTAGCCGAAGGTGTCGGGCAGCCACATGTCCTTGGTCTCGACCCCGAACTCCTCCAGGTAGAAGCGCTTTCCGTGCACGAACTGCCGGACCAGGGACTCTCCGCCGGAGAGGTTGGTGTCGGGTTCGATCCAGAGGCTGCCGGTCGGCAGGAACTGCCCGCTCCGCACCTTCTCGACGACGCGGGCGAAGACCTCGGGCCGCTGTTCCTTGAGCCAGGCGAGCTGTTGTGCCTGGGACATCACGAAACGGAAGTCCGGGTGGTCGTCCATCAGCGCGGTGACGTTGGAGACGGTTCGTGCCGCCTTGCGAACGGTCTCCCGCACCGGCCACAGCCAGGCGGTGTCGATGTGCGCGTGCCCCACGGCCGAGATGCGGTGGGCGCCGGCATGGGCGGGAGAGGCGAGTGCGGGAGCCAGGATCGCGCGCGCGCCCGAAGCCGTACCGCTGATGTCCTGAAGGTCGACGGCGTCCAGGGCCCGGTCCACGGCGTGCAGCAGCTGCCAGCGCCTGGTGGAGTCCTCCGGCAGCTGGTGCATCAGCCCGGAGAGGACGTCCAGGTCCTGGACGAGTTCCCAGACGGGGGCGTCGAAGACGGCGAGATCCATCCGGGTCAGCCGGTAGAGCGGCTCGCCCGGGGTCTCGTCGCCGCGCAGCCAGGGGGCGACGGCACCACTCCGGGTGGGGACGAAGGGGTCGCCGTCGGTACCCGAGTCGAAGATGACCGGGTTGGCCGCCGCCTCGATGAAGTAGACGAACTCCTCTCCTCCGGTGGCCTGTTCTGTGATCGGCAGCCACGTGTTGCGTGGGTTGAGTGCCTTCACTGGGGTCCCGTCGGGGCGATGGACGAGGCCTTCGGCTGAGAAGCCGGGCTGGGTGGTGCCGAAGCCGAGGTCGAGGACCGCCTCGACGCGCTGCCCGGCCCATCCGGCAGGGACCGTGCCGCTGATCCGGAACCAGCTGGTGGACCAGGCGGGCCCCCACATCGCGCCGGTGCTGACCGGTTCGTACGGGGCGGCGATCCCCTCGGGCACCGGGACGGGTTCGCCGGTGACGTTCCATATCGCGACATCGAGGGGCGTCCTGCGGTGGTGTACCGCGGGCCGCAGGCGCTGGTTGAGAACGCGGTCGAGTCGGCGTTCGGTGAGGGTGCGGTCGTGATGCATGGGTGCTCCGTGGGGAGGGCCGGGAGGCGGAGACGGCAAGCCGGTGCCGTGGAAAGGTCGGCACGGGGCTGGGGTCAGCGCGTCCCGTAGCGGATGACGTGTGTGGGGACGACAGTTCTGCGGGCCGGGATCGGCTCCGCGTGCGAACCGTTGATCCGGTCGATGAGCATCTGGGCGGCACGGCGGCCGACCTCGTCGGCGTCGTACGACACGATCGTCAGCGGCAGGCCCAGGACATCGGCCAGGTCGAAGTCGTCGAACCCGGCCAGCGCGACCGGTCTGTCGAGCTCGGACACGGCGCGGATGGCGCCCTGTGTGAGGCGGTTGTTGGTGCAGAAGAGCGCGGTCGGTGCATCAGGGTCCCGCAGGAGCGCGCGTGCGGCGGTCTCGGCGGCGGCCACATCGGTCAGTCCGCGCCGTACATGGTTCTCGTCCGGTTCGATTCCGGCCGTCTCGTGGGCGGCCCAGTACCCACGGAACCGCTCCGCACCCGTGTAGAGCGCGGGCGGGTTACCGAGGAAGCCGATCCTGCGGTGGCCGTCCGCGATGAGCTGCCTCGTGGCCTGTTCGGCTCCGCCGAAGTCGTCGACCAGGACACAGTCGGCGTCCATTCCGGCCGGGGGCCGGGATGCCAGGACGATCGGCATGCCGCGCAGGGCCGCGGGTGCGAGATGGTGGTGGCTGCTGCCCGCCGGCACGACGATCATGCCGTCGACCTGACGGGACGCCAGGTCCTCGACGAGTCCGCGCTCCTTGTCGACCTGCTCGGCGGTGTTGCTGAGCAGTACCCGCAGCCCGTGTTCGGACGCCACCTCCTGCACGCCGAGCGCCAGGCGCGAGTAGAACGGGTTCGCCAGGTTGGTGACCACCAGCCCGATCATTCCGCTGCCGCCCAGGCGCAGGCTGCGCGCCGTTTCATTGCGCCGGTAACCGAGTGCCTCGACAGCGGCCAGGACGCGGCCCCGGGTGTCCCCGCTGACCCGGGTGTCGTCCTTGAGCACGCGGGAGACGGTCATGGCGCTGACGCCGGCGCGGGCGGCTACATCGCGCATCGTCGGCGCGCCTGCGTCACCCGCTCGGTGCTGTGCCATGGGCATCCCTCCTGCGGAGTCGTCGTGCGGCCGGTCGGTCAAGGACGCCGTCATTCTAGGTCCGTACGGGCGGGGCGCCGGCGGACCGGTGCAGAGCCCAGTGAGCGGCGCCGATGAGCGGTGCGTCGGCGGGGCGCAGGGCGGTGGCGACCGGTGGCGCGGTTCCGGGAGCCCAGGCCTCGAAGCCTGCTCGGACGGCCGGCCCCAGCAGGTCCCAGGAACCGGTCATCGACCCGCCGACGACCATGAGTTCCGGAGCGAACCGCTCGCACCAGGGCGCGAGGGCCCGTCCCAGCGCCCCGAAGCAGTGCCGGATCGTCCGCGTGGCGTGCGGGTCGCCGGCGCGAGCCAGCCCGGCGATGTCGCGCACGTCCGGCACACGGCCCCCTCCGGGCACTGCTGAGGTGTCCGCGTAGAACCTGCGGACCGCCCTGCGGGAGACGACCTCCTCCAGGGGGCTGCCGTCGATGGTGAGCCGGTGCACCCTTCCCCCGGGCGGGACGTCGGGTCCGTGCCCCACCGGCTGCCCGCCGTCGAGGAACGAGGAGCCGACCCCGGTACCGAGCGTGATGAAGACGGCCCGTTGCCGGCCGGCGGCCGCGCCGGCCCGGTACTCGCCCATGGCGAAGGCGTCGGCGTCGTTGACGAAGCTGATGCGGCGGGGGCCGGCCGGGAGGCGGCCCAGCAGTTCCGCGCCCACGTCGATGCCGTGCAGCGACTCGAACTTGCCGATCCCCCGGAAGCGCCCGATCCCGGCGTCGTAGTCGAAGGGGCCCGGTATCGCAACGCCCCAGTGTGCCGCTTCAGGAAGATCGAGGTACCGGGAGGCGTCGGCGATCGCGTCGAGGAGTTCACCGGCCTGGGCGTCGGCGGGGACCGGCTGCCGTACGGCCGGGACGGGAGCGAGCAGTCCCGCCTCGGTGTCGACGACGGCAGCCGTCACATGAGTGCCGCCGATCTCCAGCACGGGCACCCGGCTCATACCTGCGTCACCAGTGACTTCACCACGTGCACCGGGCGGTCGCCCACGGGATGCAGCTGGTAGCGGCCGACGGATGCGGGCACCGTGAGGGTCTCCGCGAACGCCAGGTCGTGGCGGAGGCCGCCCGGCATCTCCACCACGACGCCGTCACCGGACGAAACGTTCAGGATGTGGAAGCGCCCCGCGGTGTCGTCATCGGCGGCCTCCGGTCCCTCGATGACGAAGCGGTGCACCGCGTAGAACATCTCGGGCAGTTCACCGATGACCTCCTCGCGCCAGCCCCGCCCCTCACGCAGGGTCCGCGGCCGCTGCACGAGGTCCTTGAGCACGTCGTGCCCGCGCCGCGTGGTGTCGAGGTTGGCGAACCCGTGCTCGTACGAGAGGGGCCGGGGCGCGCCGGACGTCCCCTTGCGCAGCCAGTCGTAGAAGCGCAGGGAGTAGAGGTAGGGAGTCGCGCTGACCTCGAGAACCAGGTTGCCCGCGCCGGAGGCGTGCGGGGTGCCTGCGGGGATCATGAAAAGCTGTCCGGCCTCGGCCGGGTGCGTCATGACGTGGTCCCCGACGCGCAGCGGGGTCCCGTCCGCCGCAGCCACGACCTCTTCGCGCATCACGTCCGCCTCGGTACTGTCCCGCAGGCCGAGGTAGACCTGTGCACCGGGCTCGCTCGCGGTCACGTAGTACGTCTCGTGCTGGGTGTAGGGCCAGCCGAACGTTTCGCGCATGTACCGCTCCTGCGGGTGGAGATGCAGGGAGAGATTACCTCCGCCGACGGTGTCCAGGTAGTCGAAGCGGATGGGGAAGGAGGTCCCGAACCGCCGGTGGACATCCGGGCCGAGGAACTCCTCGGGATGGAGCTCGCAGAGCAGCTGGAAGGGGAGCTCGACCTGGGCGGTCTCGTCCTGCCCGACCAGAATCCCTGCTTCCGGGGCGATGAGTTCGTAGCCGAGGGCGGTGTTGCCGTTGCGCGGCTCGAAACCGAGCTCACGCGCGGCCCACTGGCCGCCCCACGGTGTGGAGTTGAAGAACGGGCGGGTGCGGACAGGGCCGGCGGCCAGCGCGGCGAGGGTGGCACGTACCGCGGCCCCGTCCAGCGAGGCGGGTCCCTTCTCGCCCTGGAGGTCGACCCAGCGGTCGACCCGGTGGGCCAGGCTGTCCCGGTGGCGGTCACCGACGGGCCAGTCGGTGTAGAAGAGGCTGCGCAGTTCACCAGGTGCACCCGGACGGCCGAGGTTGGCTCCCGGCAACCCCCCGGTGACGGCCTCTTCGGCGTACCGCTTGGGCAGATCGGCCCACCACAGCAGGTCGGGCCCGCTCAGGGCGGCGCCGGGGCCGAAGACGAGCAGGACACCCTCGTGCGGGCGCTGCTGGACGGGCGGCGTTCCGAAGAGGTCACTCATGGAGAACTCGGCGAGGGGCAGGAAGAACGGGTCGGCGTCCGCGGCGGGGACACAGAGCCTCTCGACGGCCGACGCGGACCACAGCTCACGTACGTCGAGCACGGCCACCGAAGTGCCCCGTGCGCGCAGGGCCGCGGCGAGGCCGCCGGCAACCGCCGCCCAGTCCAGCGCGGCGGGCCCGTCGAGTGCGAGAACGGTGGGGGCGGTGGACACATCCGCGACCGCGGCGGCCCAGCCGGTGACGACGGTGCCGCCGGAAGCGGCGTACCGCGGGTTGCGTTCGTAGGGACGGGGCTGGTGCACAGGGGGCTCCTGAAGACGTGGGCCGACAACCGCCTGGATGGTATCGATAACACTCGACTCAAACAAGGGCGACCAGCGCAGCGGAGGATTTACTCGCAGCCAGCAGTGCTCTTACGCTGAATTTTGGAGCACACCTCTTGTTTCGACCTCATGGTGTCGTTAACATCCTGGCAACCCGGAGCGCATACGAACGATGTACGCGCATCCGGCGGATCTCCCACACCGCACCCCAGAGCCAGGGACCCCGCCCGGGATCCAGAGGGAAGTGAACCCATGAGATCAACCGGCGAGACGACACAGCCGTCGTCTCACCCGCTCCGCCGGCGCACCGTGCTGGCGGGCCTCGGGGCCGGCGCCGCGGCCGCACTGGCAGGCGGCTGCGCACGCGGCGACAGCACGGCCGCGATGCGGGGCACGACATCGCTGGCAAACGACAACCCGACCTGGGACGCGGGGTATGTCGCTGCCGGACGCGAGCTGAAGAAGCTGACCGGGTACGCACTGCGCCCGCTCTCGAACCCCAACCCCACCGCCTACACGCAGGTCACGCAGATCTCGCTGCAGACCACCAAGGCGACGGACCTCATCAAATGGCAGTCGGGATACGACCTCAAGCAGCTCGCACGTACGGGCAGCCTCAGTGACCTGACGCACGTATGGGACGCGTACGAGCGGAAGGGCTGGGTGACCAGGACCCTCCGTGACACGATGTCCTACCGGGGCGCCGTGTACGGGATACCCCTCTACCAGTCGTACTACGTGCTGTTCTACAACACGGAGGTATTCGACAGGCACGGACTCCGCGCCCCGGACACCTGGGACGAGCTGCTCCACAACGCGGAAGTGCTCAAGAAGGCAGGCGTCATACCGTTCGTCGCCACGCAGAACGGCAACTGGCCGGCGTACGAATGGTTCGAGGAGCTCATCAGCAAGGTGGACCCGGTCTTCTACGCCGATCTGATCGCGGGCCGGGCCCGCTACACCGATCCGCAGGCGCACAAGGCCATGCAGATCTGGCAGGAGTTCATGAAGAAGGGCTGGATGACCCCGGCCGACTTCGACCAGAACAACGGGCCCGCCGCACTGAAGACCGGCAAGGTCGGCATGTTCCTGCACGGCTCCTGGCAGTCTCAGGGGCTGGCCGCCGCCGGAATGAAACCGGGCAAGGGGTTCGACGCCTTCGTCCTGCCTCCCGTCGACGCCTCGACCAAGCGGTCCGTGGTCACCGAGGCCGGTGTTCTCGCCGTACCGGAGAAGGCCGTGTCGCACGACGCCGCCATGGCGAACGCCGCTCACTGGCTGGCCCCCTCGGTCCAGCGCGTGTGGACCGATTTCCTCCAGGACGGCTCGGCCAACCCGAAGGCGGTCACCGGCAATCCGGTACTCGCCCGTCTCAAGGCGCGGGCCGTGCGCGAGCACTGGACCGAGCTCCCCCGGTACGGACAGTCCGGGCCGCCCAATCTCATTCAGGGCAACACTGACGACCTTGGAGCCTTCATGACGCAGGGCATGTCACCCGAGGCCACGCTGCGCAGCATGGCGAGCCGGGCGGCCAAGGAGTGGGCCGCCTGGAACAAGGACGAGTCATGACATCGGCACTCGACCGGCGCCCCACGGCGGCCGGTTCCCCCGCGCCCGGCGTCCCGCCGTCCGTCACCGGCCGCACAACCCCGCGCAGGCTGAAGGACCGGCTGGCCGGGGCAGGATTCCTGGCACCCGCCGTCCTGCTCGTCGCCGCTCTGCTGCTCGCCCCGTTCGCGGTGACGCTGTACCGCGGCTTCTTCAGCGACGGACGGATCTCCGGTTTCACCTGGTTCACCAACTACGGGCTCTTCCTCACCGACCCGGTCCTCGCGAAGTCCGTCGAGAACACCCTGATGTGGGTGGTGGGCACGGTCGCCCTGCCACTGGTTCTGGGCCTGGGCATCGCGGTCATGACCAACGGCTCCGGGTGGTCCCGGGTGGCGCGGCTGCTCGTGGTCCTGCCGTACGCCATATCCGGTTCCGCGGTGGCCGTCGTGTGGAACTTCATCCTCACCACGGACGGCGCAGCCAACCAGGCGCTCCGGGCGCTCGGCCTGGGATCGTTCGCCCAGGGCTGGCTGCTCGAATGGCCGGGCAACACACTGGTCATGATCGTCGCCAACACGTGGCAGTCGACCGGCGTGGCCGTCATCCTCTTCCTGGTCGGTCTGCAGACCATCCCCCCGGAAACCCTGGAGGCCGCGTCCCTGGACGGAGCCGACGGGTGGCGCAAGTTCTGGTACGTCGTCCTGCCCCAGCTGAGGACGGTCTCCGTGATCGTCGTCGGCAGCAGCCTGGTCAACGGACTGAAGTCGTTCGACCTGATCTGGGTGCTCACGCAGGGCGGCCCCGGCCGCAATTCCGAGACACTCGCGGTCTCGATGTACCAGGAGACGTTCCTCGCCCTGCGTCCGGGCGCCGGCGCGGCCGTCGCGGTCGTCCTCACCGTCATCGTGCTGCTGGCCTCCTGGCTCTATCTGCGACGCCAGCTGACCCCGAAAGGCGCCTGACCATGTCCACCCGCCGCATCTCCGCCGGCACCGCCGTCCGCAACACCGTCCTGGTGGTCGTCTCCCTCCTCTGGGCCGTGCCGACCTGGCTGCTGCTCGTCAACGCACTGGTGCCGGCCGCCGAGTACGGCGGCAGCCCGCACTGGTGGCCGCACGGGGGCTTCGGGCTCTTCGGCAACATGTCCCAGGCCTGGACCCGGGCCAGGCTGGGACCCGCCATGGGCAACAGTCTGATGTACGCGGTGACCAGTGCGGCCGCGGCGATCGTGGTGGCCACCACCGCCGCTTTCGCGACCGTGATCATGCCAGTGAAGCGCAAGACCCTGTGGTTCTGGCTGATCTACTCGGGCACCCTGCTGCCGCTCCAGGTCTTCCTGCGGCCGCTGTTCCTCGCGTACGCGAACACCGGCCTCTACGACGCGCAGATCGGGCTGTTCCTCGTGTACGTCGCGGTAGCGATCCCGTTCGCGTACTTCATCATGCGCAACTTCGCGCAGACGCTCCCCGGCGAGGTGATCGAGGCGGCACGGCTGGACGGCGCGTCCTGGTGGCGGATCTTCTGGCAGATCCACGTACCGCTCTCCCGGTCGGCGATGGTCGCAGCGTTCGTCTTCCAGTTCGTCGCCGTCTGGAACGACCTGCTCTTCGGGATCACCCTCTCCACCAGCCGGAACATCCGCCCGGTGATGGCCGCGCTCGCCGAGCTCCAGGGCAACTACTCCAGTGTCGGCCCCCCGGTCGTCCTCGGCGGCGCGCTGCTGGTCTCCCTGCCGACCGTCGTCCTGTTCTTCTCCGCCCAGCGTTTCTTCGTCAGCAGCCTCAAGCTCGGCTGACCCTCCGCGGCGACAGCCCGCCACCGGCCCCGCCCCGCGGTCATCGGCCGCTCCCCCGAAAGGCACCCCACGGTGAAGATCCCCGTCCGCACCGCCCTTGTCCTGGCCGCCGCCCCGGTCCTCTGCTCCGCTCTGTGCCCCGCGCCGGCTCTCGCCGCCGCGAAACCGGCCCCGGACCCGTGGACCGGCCGCGCCGAGGCCACGTACGGCTCACTCCAGAAGCACTTGTACCAGGGCCCGGAGAACCACGGCCTCTACCAGGAGAAGACCCCGCAACAGACCACGGACAACGCCCACTCCTTTCTCTGGCCGATGCGCGAAGCCGCGGCGGCCACGGTCGACATGGCCGGCCTGCCCAAGGCCGGAACCGCCTACAGGGCGGACGCGGCCGAGCGCTTCGCCACCCTGGAGCGCTACTTCGAACCCCGTGACGGCCGGCCCGGCTACGACTCGTACCTGCCGGCGCCGCTCGGACAGGGCGGCGACGTCTTCTACGACGACAATTCCGTCGTCGGGCTGTCGCTGCTGGACCAGTACCGTTCCACCGGGGACACCACCTACCTCGGCCGGGCGGAGCAGACCTTCGACATCGTCAGCCGCGGCTGGGACGACGACGCGTCCAAGACCTGCCCCGGGGGCATGGACTGGGTCGACTCTCCCAGCAACACCACGCGCGCCGCGAACGTGACAGGTCTCGCAGCGGAGCTGGCCGCGAGGCTCTACCAGGTGAAGCACGAGAGCCGCTACCTGAAGAGCGCACAGAAGTGGTATGCGTGGAACCGGACCTGCCTGCGCCAGAGCCCGGGGCTCTACCGGAACAGCCGCGGTGACGACGGTACGGTCGACACCACCTTGTGGACCTACAACTCCGGGGCCATGGTCGGCACCGCCACCACGCTGTACCTGGCGACCGGCGACCACTCGTACCTGAAACGCGCGGTGGCGGACGCCGACGCGTCCCTCGCGTACTGGAAGCAGGGCGACCGGCTGCACGACCAGCCGGCGATCTTCAACGCCATCTACTTCGACAACCTCCGGATCCTGAACGGCGTACGCCCCGACCCGGCCTACCGGCAGGTGGAGAGCGCCTACGCGGAACGTACCTGGAAGGAGAACCGGGACCCGTCGGACGGACTCTTCCGGTTCCAGCCGTCGGGCGGCGGTGACTACGACGCGTCCGCGCCCGCCGAGACCCTCGAACAGTCCGCGATGGTCCAGATCTTCGCCGGCCTCGCCACCGACCGCTCCTGAGCAATCACCCCCGGACGTCCGGGCCCCACGCTCCACCACCGACCGCTGAAACGCACCGAACCGGCACCACGCCAGAGCGGAGACCCCTCTCCATGCCCCGCCCCCAGCTCTCCCGCCCCTCCTGGTGGGACTCCGACATCGCCCGCGACATCCTGCGCGACCGTGGGGTGAGCGCCACCGGCGTCCTCGGTAAACACGCCGTCCGGTTGTCCTGCGAGCCGCTGCTGCGCCATGACGGCGACGGCGGTCTGCTCCAGTCCGTACGGGTGGGCACCGACCGCCCTCTCACGCGGGCCCGTGTCACCACCCTGTCCGGCACCGCTGTGCGATGCGACTTGATACCCGGCCCTGGGGGCGACGTCCGGCTTCTGGTACCGGAGGTGGACTCACCGGTCCAGCTCCTGGTCGAGCTGCCCGAGATCGCGGAGGGCGAGCAGATCGAGGTGCGGCTGACCCCGCAACGGCACTGGACGCTGCATCTGGTGCAGCACGCCCACCTCGACATCGGCTACACGGACCCGCAGGGCACCGTTCTCGCCGAGGGCCGCAAGTATCTCGACTCCCTCCTCGAACTGTGCCGTGCGACGGACGACCGGCCCGACGCGTCCATGTTCCGCTGGGCCGTCGAGGGCTTCTTCAGCTTCGAGAACTGGTCGGCGAACCGTCCGCCGGAGCAGGTCGCGCGGTTCCTGGAGCGGGTACGCGAAGGCCGCATCGAACTCACCGCGATGCCGTTCAACCTGCACACGGAGACGTGCTCCACCGATGAGCTGCACGAACTACTGCGCCCCATAAGGGAGTTCCGCGAGCAGCACGGCATCGACATCACCACCGCGATGCAGACGGATGTCCCGGGGCAGGTCGTCGGGCTGCCCGACGTCCTCGCGGACAGCGGCATCCGCTATCTCTCGGTGGCCCACAACTGGGCCGGCCGTGCGGTGCCGCACCATGTCGGCGGCGGGGCGCTCCCCCGGCTGTTCCGCTGGAAGGCACCGAGCGGCCGCAGTGTGCTGGTCTGGCGCACCGACACTCCGCACGGACTGGCGTACATGGAGGGGTCGATCCTCGGGTTCGACGAGTCCTTCGACCGGGTCGACGACCTCCTGCCGCACTATCTCTCGGCGCTGGCCACACGGCAGTATCCGCACGAAGGCCGCGGCATCCCCGGGTTCCCGGTCCTGGACGAGGAGTTCAAGGGCGACCCCTACCCGTGGGACATCCTGCACCTGCGGGTGCTGGGCAAGTTCGCGGACAATGGTCCGCCGCGCCGCGTGATCGCGGACACCGTACGCCGGTGGAACGAGGAGTGGGCCTTCCCCGTCCTGCGCACCTCACGCAACGAGGATTTCTTCCTCGACGCAGAGGCGCGTCTCGGCGACCGGCTGGAGACCTTCGAGGGTGACTGGAGCGACTGGTGGGTGGACGGTGTGGGGGCCGGCGCCGTCCCGCTGGCCGCCACGCGCGACGGCCAGGCGGCGCTGGCCGACGCTCAGACGGTGGCCGGGCACGCGGAGATACTCGGAGCAGCGGGCAGCTCGCAGATCACCACGTCCGCCCCCGGGGTCTACCGGGCGGCATCGCTGTTCAACGAACACACCTGGGGCGGCGGCGACCCCTGGACGCACGGCGACCACGGTCATGCGTCCGGGGAGCGGCAGTGGCACTGGAAGTACGCGCAGGCGCTCCGTGCCCACGACGACGCGAAGACACTCCTCGACGGCGCCGGCGCGACACTCGGCACCCGGCTCTCGCCCCGCGAGGGCACACGGGCCGGCTTCTATGTGACCAACACCTGCAGCTGGCAGCGTTCGGAGACCGTACGGCTGTTCCTCCCGGAGAGCACGGCCCCGCTGGAGGACCGGGTCCGGGTGCTCGACGGGCGCGACGGCGCGCCCCTGCAGCACACCGAGGAGGCTCAGAGCAACGAGCTGCACCGGGCCGCCGGCCGTTTCCTGCTGTTCCGGCTCCAGGACGTGCCCGCCCACGGTGCGGTCCGTGTGGACATCGTCCCGGCCGAGAGCGCTCCACCGCCCCCAACAGCCGTAGAGGGACCGGCCGTTCTGGAGAATGAGTTCCTGCGGGTGACCGTCGACCTGCGTTCTGCCTGGATCAGCTCGGTCACGGACAAGCGGACCGGCCGGGAGCTGGTGCGGCAGGACGCGACGGTCGGCCTCAACGGCTATGTGTACGACGAGTACGCCACAGCGGGTGGCTTCAACCACCAGTCGAGCAAGACCACGGCGACCGATTCGATGCATCTCCTCGCCTCGCGCACCTCGGCCCCGGCGGCCGCGCTGGTGGACCGCTTCGATGACGCGACCGGCCAGACGCTCGTCTACGCATGCGCACCGGCCGGCACCGAGCAGCTGTGTGTACGCGTCCACCTTCCGCACGGCCAGGCCCGTATCGATCTCGAGAACCGGATCGTCAAGCGGGCGACCCTGACCAAGGAGAGTGCGTTCTTCGCCTTCCCCTTCGCCATGCGGAACCCGGTCGTGCGCATGGAGGCGACCGGTGGCATGACGGGAACCGGCCTGCCGGTCGTGCCGGGCTCGGCTCGGCACATGCGCGCGGTCCGGCGCTGGGTGAGCTTCGAGGAGGGGGCCACGGCCGCCGCCGTTGCCACCCAGGACGCCCCGCTGGTGCAGGTCGGCGGGATCGCGATTCCCTATGCGCCCTACCCGCAGTCGCTGGCCCAGGAGGAGCCCGGCACCCTCTTCTCGTGGGCGCACAACAACATCTGGGACACCAACTTCCCTTCGGAGCAGGCCTTCGACCACGTCTTCCGGTACAGCGTGGCCGTAGCACCCACCTCGGAGTGCGGGGGCCCTGAGCTGGGCATGCGAACGGCGGCCGCGGGGAGCCGCCCGCTGCTCGCCGTCCGCGCCATGGGTGAGGCGGCCGAGCAGCCGGAGGCGTCGTACGGGCTGCTGAGCATCGGCGATCCGCGGATCAGGACCGTGGGTCTCACGGTTCCGGCCCCCGGCCGGGTGCTGGTCCGCCTCCAGTCGTACGCCCAGGAGCCGGTCGCCTGCCGGATCACCCCGGGCTTCCCGGTCGCCGAGACGGTGGCCGCCGACTACCTCGGCGCCCCGGGCGTGCGCCTGGAGCCGGATGCTGACGGCTCGACGACGGTTGCCGTCCCGGCACTGGGGACCACGGCAGTGCTGCTTCGCCTCTGAGGACCAGCAAGTGGCCGGGGGCCGGATCGCCGAGCAGCGGTCCGGCGGCACCCCCGGTGTTGATGCCGACGTCCCTGGGCGTCGGCTTGCCCCACGCTGGTTGGGCCGGCTGTCGCAAACACGGTCCCCGCGCTTAGCTTGAGTTTTAACCTCAGGCCGGCTTGCCCGCCCTGTCTCCGCGGGATCCGCTGCCGGTTCCGTCCGGGTCAGGCAGATGACGAGAGGTTCTGTAACGGCATGTGACCATGGGGCTGTCCTGCAGGTGTTCCGTAACCTCTTCTTCCCGGGCCCGAGGTGTGTGCGGCTCCGGGCGGGTTCCGCTGGAGCGAGGAGCCGAGCGAAGTTCACAACTCAGGTTGAGGCTTGCCGGGCAGTTCCGCGACAAGGTCGCGGACGTACGCCTCATCCGTAGCGGGGATCGAGAAGACCACCCGGAAGTAGAGCGGCGCAACGATCCGATCCAGAACCTGCTCCAGGGACGGGGGCGCGTCGCCGCGCTCCCGCGCCGCGTCGAGGACAGGGCGGAAGCGCTCGCTGACCCTGCGCAGGCATTCACGTAGCCCGTCGTGGCGCTCGTCGACGTCGGGCGCGACCTCGGCGCGAAAGAACGCGATGCCACCGGGCCGGGAGAGCTCCGTCAGTGTCCAGAGCGCCTGGTTCTCCAGGTCGGTGCGCAGGTCGCCGGCGAGCGGGGGTGCGCCAGCGTCGCTGCGGTGCTTGGCGACGTCGGCCAGGAGTGCGGCGAGCGTACCCCAGCGCCGGTAGAGGGTGCTGGAGTTGACCCCCGCGCGCTGGGCCACGGCGGGGAGGGTCACCTGGTCGGCGCCGAACTCGCCCACCAGCGCGACCGCGGCGCTGTGCACGGCAGCACGGACGTGGGTGCTGCGGCCGCCGGGCCGTTTCGTCGATGCGTCAGCGTTCACCCCTCCACCTTAAAGCAAAGAGTTGTGCCTTAGTGGGCAGGGGGCTTACGGTCACACTAAAGCGGAGATCGCCGCTTTAGTGTTGTGAAGGGAATGCCATGTCCACCAACGAAGCCCCCCTCGCCCTCGGGCGCACCTTCCACCAGGCCCTTGTCTCGGGTGACTGGGACGGCATCCGGGCCCTGCTGCACGACGACGCCACCTGGACCCTGCCCGGCGACAACACCATCTCCGGCACAGCCGAGGGCGCCGACGCGGTGGTGGAGCGCGCTCAGCTGATCGCCTCGTACGGCCTCGACTTCGAGCTGCTGCATCTCCTGGTCAGCAGGGAGAACCTGGCGCTCTCCCTGCACAACACGGCGAACCGGGAGGACGCCGTGCTGGACGAATACCTGGCCACGGTCTGCCGGCTCCGCGACGGAAAGATCGCGAGTATCGAGACCTATCTCTCCGACGTGCCCGGGATGAACGCCTTCTTCGTCTGACGACTCCCGGCTTGGGTCCTGACCTTCGACCGGCTCCCCGCTCCATCGCGACCACGCCTCCGCTCTCTTGGCGTCCGCCCTGAGGCGGGCGGGATCGGCGGCGGATACCGCGGAGACGGGGCGGGCAAGCCGGCCTGGGGTTAAAACTCAAGCTCAGCCGGTAAGCAGTCGGGTAGGAGCAGCGGGGCCGGACAGGGCGATCCTGTCCGGCCCCGCTGTCGCCGGGTCAGCCGAAGTCGAGCGTCTGCTGTGCATTGGCCGGGACCGGACGGTGCTGGGGCGGCGGTGCGCCGTCCCTCTGTGCACCTGGCCTGCGACGGACAGGGCCGGCCTCTCACCTTCACCCTGACCGGCGGCAACAGCAACGACTGCACACAGTTCGAACCCGTCATGGATGGCATCCGCATCGCCCGGCCGGGCCCGGGAAGACCCCGGACCGGGCCCGAACGGATAGCCGCCGACAAGGGGTGCTCATCCCGAAAGATCTGCTCCTACCTGCGTAAACGCGGAATCGCCTGCACCATCCCCGAACGCATCGACCAGATCAACGGCAGCCTGGGACGAGGCGAATCACTCAGCCGTCTCGACCGCACCGCCTACCGCCGCCGTAACGTCGTCGAACGCTGCTTCGGCCGCCTCAAACAGAACAGAGCCCTCGCGACCCGCTACGACAAACGAGCCACCCACTACGAGGCCATGGTCACCCTCGCCTGCCTGCAACTCCGCCTTCCATGACCTTGCGGACACCACCTGGGGCGTGTATCGGAAGTACCCGGGGCGCCCCCCGATCTGCAGTTTCGCGACGCAGTGGATCCTTGGGCGGTGTTCTCATCCGACCATGCGGGCGCCGTGTTCTTCGATGTCGATGGCACCCTCGTCCCCGGCACGAGTTCGTCGGTCTTTCTGGCCGGCTTCCTTGGCCATCGGGACGAGTTGGCCAAGGCCGAGGACGCCTACGCCTCCGGCGCCCTGGACAATCGGGAGGTCTCCGAGCTGGATGCCGCGGGCTGGGCGGGGGTTCCCGAAGATCAGGTCTCTGGCTGGCTCGCCGGGCTTCCCTTGGTATCGGGCATCACGGAGATCGTGACCTGGTGTCGACAGAACGGGTTGGTGCCCATACTGGCGACCCTCGCCTGGTCGCCGGTCGGCAGTTACCTGACTGACCGCTTCGGCTTCCATAGGTTCAGCGGCCCTCGGCTGGAGACGACCGACGGCCGGTTCACGGGTCGGGTGGCCTGTCACTTCGACGAGTACGACAAGCGGGATTTCGCTCTCGCGCAGGCGCGAGAGCTGGGGCTGGCTTCCCGCTCGTGCGCGGCCGTCGGGGACAGCCGCTCCGATCTGCCGCTGTTCGCATCCGTCGGATCGAGCGTGGCGTTCAACGCCTCGACAGAAGCGCGCGAGGAGGCGACCGTCACGGTGGACGACGACGACCTGCGGGGCGTGCTTCCGGCCTTGAGCCGCCTGCTCACAGCCACTCGTTGATGGCCGCAATGAGGACGGTCGCCTCGTAGCGGACCGTGAGTTTGTCGTATCTCGTGGCCACGGCACGGTGTCTTTTGAGGCGGTTGATGCCGCATTCGATCGCGTGCCGCGCTTTGTAGTCCTCGGTGTCGAACTTGGGCGGCCGGCCGCCGCGCGAGCCAAGCTTCTTGCGGTTGCGCGCCTGGTCGACTTTGTCCGGGATAGTGCAGCGGATACCGCGTCGGCGCAGGTAGGCACGGTTCTTGCGCGACGCGTACGCCTCGTCGGCACGAACCCGGTCGGGCCGGGTCCGCGGACGAGTCGCCGGTCGGCGCTCCGTGCTTGACGTTCTACAACGACGGCGCCGACCGTATGGCAAGAGCGGGTTCACTACAGCGGTGCGCCCTGGGCAGGATCAGTCCTGGGTGAGAAGGCCGTCGCGGAGCCGGGTGATGATGCGGCTGAGTATGCGTGAGACGTGCATCTGGGACACTCCCAGGCACGCGCCGATCTCGGACTGGGTCATTTCCTGGCCGAAGCGCATCTGCACGATGGCACGCTCGCGCTCGTCCAGGGTCTCCATCAGGGGGGGCCAGCGCGTGGAGGTTCTCGACCAGTTCCATGCCGGGGTCGCAGCTGCCGGTGATATCGGCGTAGGTGCGGCCGGATGCGCTGGGACCGGCGTCGCTGCCTCCCTCAATGGGCAGATCGATAGAGCCGGCGGTGTAGCCGTTGGAGGCAATAAGGCCGTCGGCGACGTCCTCTTCGCTGATTTCGAGGTACGCGGCCAGTTCGGCGACTGTGGCCTCCCGGCCCAGGGTGGTGGCGAATTCCTCCTTGGCCTTGGCGAGGGTGACGCGCAGTTCCTGCAGGCGCCTGGGAACGTGGACGGACCACGTGGTGTCGCGGAAGAATCGCTTGATCTCACCAGCGATGTAGGGGATCGCGAAGGTGGTGAACTCGACTTCGCGGGTGAGCTCGAACCGGTCGATGGCCTTGGTGAGCCCGATCGTGCCGACCTGGACGATGTCTTCCATCTGGCCGCTGCCGCGGTTGCGGTAGCGGTTGGCTGCGAGGTCAGTCTCGTCAACGCAGGTCGTCAACCGAACATAGGCTGCGGGTACTCCAGCCGTAGATCGTTACGGTCGGGGCGTCGGCGGCCGATTCGCATGGCCTGACCCGTCTTACCCGTGTGTGATGGTGCTTCCGAGCCACGGTCTCAGGTCCCGCTGCGCGATCCGCAGTACCTCGCCCGGGGGCAGCTCGTCAGCTCGTTCGACCACAACGAGACCCCAGCCTTTCCGGCGGACCGCGTCAAGCGTCACTGCACGCTCACGCAGCAGGTATTGCACCGCCGAAGACACGTCGGCCACTGGAGGGCTTACCTCGTAGTTGGCGAGTTTCCCGACGTACCAGTCCAACCACTGCTCACCTTCCCTTGTCGCGGCTCGGGACAAGGCAGTTTCAGCGTTCCCATCGAGAAAGAGCATGACCGGCCGGACCGGCGCGAGAGCCTCTGTCAGGTCCGTCATGAAGACGGCGATCGTCTCCTCGTTGTGTCCCATAGCGAGGAGCGTCGGCACGAATGGCATCAACGCGTCTGCGATCACCACGTCGTCGCTGCTCGCCACGGCCTCATCGACGAACTTTGCAGTCGCAGCGATCAACGTCCTCGGCGCGACCGTGCCTGTGGTCTTGAACTCCTGGGCCACCGCAGCGAACTGCGGTCGGGTCAGGATGTCTTCCTCGCGGAAGTGGTCCACCCGCAGCCCTGTTTCTGCCAGCCGTTGGGACAACCCCGCACACAGCGTCGACTTGCCCACGCCGGGAGATGCTCCCCACACCGTGATGAGAACTGTCATGACTGGCGAGCCTAGGGTCGGCAGCCATAGCTGCCAACTCCGCGGCATCCGCGGTCCTCCACGCCGCATACCGTGATCTTCACATGCGAATCGTTCGGTGCCGGTGGTGGCTGGCCCGGGATCGGGCCTGGTGGCGTCGTCGCCAAGAGCACCGCTGACCTGTGCCATGGAGCCAGCTGCCGGGTGACCTTATGGACTCTTCCTGCTGTCGTTCGTTGCTCCTGTTCAGCGGCCCTATCCATGGAACTACCTCACCGGGCACGCCGCTCCCGCCGCAACCGAATTCATCTGCAACAGCGGTGCTCATGATCAAGCGTGGCCTTCAGGGCCGTTCGGCCCGGGTTCGAGAGCACGTTCCCGGATCATCTGCCGCAGGCTCGTGCGGGTCGCTGCCAGGTCTCGCTCAAGCTCCTGGACATGATTGGTCTTCAGCCTTGTCCGGCGGCTCTGGCCCTTGGGTTCACGGGAACCGACGGCCGGTCTTGCTCTGCGGTGTGTCCGGGATCTCCCGGCAGCGGGATGCCTCGGTTCAGCGGATGCGGGCGACGATCAGCTCGCTCCTCGGGGAGAATCGGCCGCCATGTGGAAGAACAGAGCCATGATGCTCACCCTGCTGATGTCAAATGTCGTGCTGCTGACGCTCCTGGTCGCTACCTACATGACGTCCGAGGGTGATGTTGCGATAGGCAAGGCCGCCCCCCGAGACGCGACTGTCAACCTTCCTGAACTCAAGGATGGGGCAATCCTGGCCGCGAATCAGTGGCCGGACGCGTGCTCGTTCGTGGACCAGGAGGAGATCAAGGCGATCCTCCCTGGCGCCAATGACATCAAACAGGAGAGCCGTCCGATCAACGCCTTGTCGATCAAGGAATTTGCTGCGGACTCCTCGTGGAAGAAGAGTGACAGGTCCGAGTCCGGCCAGTGCCTCTACAGCATGCGCCTTCCGGGCGAGACCTACGCCGCTACCCTGTTCTGGTTCCGGATCGAGGCCGTGGCCGACCCCAAGTTGATTGTCAGCTACGTCGATCGTGCCGCGCTGGGAATCAATACCAACCAGGGTGCGGGGGGTGCGGATCGCTGTGCCATCACCGGGCTCCAAGAGGGCAGTTGGAACTGTCGCAAAGGCCCGCTGCTGTTCACCGTAGGCGGGCAGACCACCGTGACTTTCAAGGGCACGCCGGCCCCAGCACCTTTCGTCTGGCGGGACGATGTGCTCCCTGAGTTCGTCCGGACCATCGCCGCGAAGATCAAATAGCTTCCCCAGGAGCGGCAGAAACTACGTTCATCTGCGCGGGCCCGGTGTCGCCGAGCACAAGACCAGTCACCTCTGTGCGGCGATTGGTCGGCCCACGGACGAGGTCGACGGCTGCCGGTCCCGCCCGGCCATCGCCCCGCGCAGGAGGCGTCATCGCCGCCGGGCCGGGTCGCGGGCGGCCTGCCGGCGCCTGCTGCTTGCGAGGGCCTCTTGCGACTGCCAGTGCCGCCGGCCCGAGCCTCCTCGCCTTCGCTCAGACCGCAGGCCGGTCGGGCGACATGAGAAAGCTTCAAGAATCCAGAAGTTCCGTCACCGGACGGAAGAGCGCCCAACGGAGGAAGAAGCCCCTGGCCACAGGGACAAGCTCTCAGCAGACCTCAGAGGAACGTGCGGGATGTCGCACACGAGCCCGGTCCCGGCCGGTAGAGACTCCGCAGCCGCTCTCGCGATCTCCGGGAACGCGCTGGTCATGTCCGTGCCCTTTTTGGACCTGATATATCGGGGCCGGATCGGCTCAGGGGGTGTGCGTCACCGGCCCGGGCTTGACCAGCGTTCTGCGGTCGCCCGACGCCTCTGCCCGCCCGGCCTCATCATCGAGCACCCAGCCTCACAGCTACCCGGCCACTTCCAAGCCGACGACGACGCCCGAAACGAGCTGCTGCGCTGCTTCAACGACACCACGTTGCCCTTGGACGTCCGCGTCGCGGCTGCTCTCGTCCGCCTCTACGCCCTTCCCCTGACCCGCATCGTCGAGTTCACCGAAAATCACATCAGCCGCGACCAGAAGCACACCTACCTGGCAGTCAACCAGCACCCCTTCATGCTCCCGCCGAAACTCGCCCGCCTCATCGACGAACAGCTCCGACACAGCCGGTCCCAGCACGGCACCACGGCCGGACGAAGGTTCCTCTTGCCCGGCCAGAGCCCTGGACGCCCCCGTAACCCCCTCGGCCTCGCCGACACACTGAGACACCACGGCCTGCCAGCCCGCGCAGCTCGGAACACCGCCATGATGGACGCCCTGGTCGACCTACCGCCCATGATCATCGCCGACCTGCTCGGCATCCACCCCAAGACAGCCGAACGCTGGGCCACGTTCGCCGGCGAGAACTGGTCCGAATACTTGTCGTCGCTGACGTGACCGGGTCCGGTGGCTTTGTTCACGGGTTTCGGCGGTGAATTCCGCCGGTCCGATGCCGCGGAAAACTGACCAGGCCGACATCACACGATCGGGACACTCCCCGGGAGCAGGGGCCCGGCGTCAAGATGAGCCGCGATGCGCGCGATGGTCCGAGCGTTGTCCTCGAACAGGTGCGCCTGCATGCCCGCCGCCTGGGCAGCCTCGACGTTGACCGCGACATCGTCGATGAACAGGCAGTTCTCCGGCCGCACGTTCAAGCTGGTACATGCGGCCTCGAAGGCACGCAGGTCGGGCTTCTCGATGCCGATCTCGTGGGAGTAGACGATCTGATCTACCAATTCGTCGAAGTGGTACAGCGTCGTCTCCCGCTCCCGGGCGCCGACGAAGCTGTTGCTCAAGATGCCCAGCCCGCAGCTTCCGCGCAGCCCCCGCACATAGTCGATGAGGTCCTCGTTCGGCGTTCCCAGATACTCCGCCCAGAGGTCAGCCATGAAGGCTTCACTCTGGAGGTCGTCGAGTCCCAAACGGACCGCCACCTGCTCGTGAACCTCTCGCTCGCTGATGCTCCCGACGCTCCCAGCCCGCCACACGTCGCGCATCCGCTCATGGACAGTGCCCAGTGACAGCTCCAGCAGCTCTTCCCATCGTTGCACCCATCCGGTTTCCGGCGTGATCTCCAGCACGCCGCCGATGTCGAGAATGACGCAGGTCGCCGTCACGCGACCTCCCCTCTTCGTCCTTGACCAGCGAGCACAACCGCCCGCTCATGTGATCGACAGAGACACTGTCGGCTCTCCCTCTGGGGCAAGGTCAAGCGCTCTTCGAAGCTTGTGACAGCCCTGTCGCAACCCGCTGACCCGCTGTCGCAAGAAGTGATCGAAGCCAGCCGGGCTCAGGGGCTTGTCACTCAGCGGGCAAATACTGCAACTCTCGAATACCGACACTTCACCAGTGGACGAGGGCGACTACCGAGGCCGTGGTCGGCGGCGTGAGCGGCACTTTGGCCCTCCCGCGCACCGTGCTCCTGGGCAGGTTCGACTCCGGCGGGCGACTGCGGTACGTAGGCCGCACTGCCGTGCTGACCCGGCCGGCTGGCCGAGCGCTGTCCGCTCAACTCACCAAGGCGCATGCCGGCCACCCGTGGACCGGCCGCCGTTTCTCCCCTGGGTGGCACAGCAAGGAGACTCTCCGGGGGCTTGATCCTCAAGGCATGACGAACACAGCACCCGCCGGCGGACACGTCGGCGTCACAGAGATCGGAGAGCTGCTGACGGCTGGGCACTTAACCATCGGTGAGAAAGCCGGTCACCAGCCTTCGCTGCGACAGATCAGACACCCTTGTGACTGAGTGCTTCACTCGGCGACTCTCGCCGAGTGAAGCACTTAGCGTTGGGCACGACTACAGGCCGAGGGCCTGGGCGGCGAGCTCGGTGCCCCGCAGGCGGGCATCGATCTTGGCGAAGGCCGTGTCCCGCGAGGTGGAGGTGTCGTCGGAGAAGGGGGCGAAGCCGGCGTCGTCGCAGGTGCCCAGCTGGTCGACCGGGATGTGGCGGGCGGCCTCCAGGACGCGGTCGCGTACTTCCTCGGGGGTCTCGACCCTGAGGTCGTTCGGGTCGGTGACGCCGACGAACACACGGACCCCGGGAGGCAGTTGTTCGCTGATCGCCTGCAGGGCGCGCTCGCGGTCGGGCTCGCCGGCCAGCTGGAGATAGAAGTTGCCGACCTTGAGCTGGAACAGTTTGGGCAGCAGTTCGGCGTAGTCGACGTCGAGGCTGTGGGTGGAGTTGTGATCGGCTCCGGGGTCGGTGTGTACACCGAGGCGGGCTCGTTCGTCTTCGGTGAACCGGCCCAGGACCTTGTTGTTGAGGGCAACGAGGTCGTCGAGGAGCCCGCCGGACGGGTCGAGCTTCAACGACAGCCGGCCTTCCGTGAAGTCCAGCGCGACGCGGTGCGCGCCCGCATCGAGGCACCCGCGGATCTCGGCCTCGGCCTCGTCGGCGAGGTCACCCAGGAACGCCTCACGGGAGTATCCGTCGATGCCGGCGGCCGGGTAGAGCAGGCTCAGGGCCGAGGGGGCAACCACGGCCTGCTTGATGGGGAGGTCCGTGTGGGTGCGGGCGGTACGGAGGTAGGTCTCGGCCCGGACCTGGTAGCGGAACGGTCCGCCGGTCAGGGCGGGCAGCTGCCGGGTGTGCCCGTCGGCGAAAGGGATGACGACGCCGTTGGCCGCAAGGCCCGCAAGGCCGGTGAGGGGGTAGGTGAGGGAGCTGGGCTTGCCCTGGTCACCGTCGACCAGGACCGGGCTGCCCAGCTTCTCCAGCCGGGCGAGGGCGTCCGCGACAGCCTCGCCCTGGACGCGCGCCAGCTCTGCGTCGCCGAGACGCCCTGCGGCGTGCTCGGTGAACGCCAGCTGCAGCGCGCGTGGACGGGGAAGGCTGCCGATCGGCTCCGTAGGAATGCTCATGATCCGCACCCTAGAAGTCACCGAGGCGCCCCTCAGATCGGGAGTGAAGTCCTCCCGATGGCGGTCGCTCCCGATTCCCAGGGCGTTCGGCGGAACATCATCACAGCTCATGAACCAAGCGGTTCACTCGATCGAGCTTCTGGCGGAGGAGCGCAGGTTGACCTTCCGAAGCCCCATCGCCCATGACAGGTCGCGCTACCTGTCACCATGCCTGCCCGCTCGGACGTTCCCCCCCCGATCCCTCGCGAAGGGGCTGGGGCCGAGATGCGGCCCAAAGCGGGTCCAGTCGCCTCGAAGACGATCAAGTCGGCCGACGAACGCAGCGGGGCCAAGGGTGACCGCCCTGTGTGTGGCGCGGTGTCTTGGAGTCGGTCGTGCGCACGACGGCGGTCGCCCGCTGGAAGCGAGCCCAAAGGGTGGCCGTGGGAGGCTGACCGAACAACGACAAGTTGCCGTCGCTCTGTGGTGCGCTCCCTGGAGCTGATGGGAGACCAACTACATCGCGCCCCAAGGGGTTCTGGACGACGACGCATAAGTGGGACTGCTGGTCGTGTGGTGCCATCAATGCGATCCCTGATGGCTGAGGGCCGCCTCTTCACGGTTTGCTCGATCGCCAGACACCGCTGAAACCGGCCTGCCCTCGGGACATCTGTCGCCAGAGCGGCGGGTGGTGACCGCCGCACGTTCACCTCACCGGTCCGGGACAAGCTGCCGGCTCTACCAGTGGACGGTAAGGCGGCGGGGTGCTGGGCCGGACCGGTCTTTGGAGACCAGGACGTTGACTGCGGCCGGTTCAGTGCGGTCGACGAGGGCCACGGTGTCTGCGTGGTACTCCAGATCTGCTGCGATGCCTAGGTCGTCCAGGTGCAGTTCCTGCCCTTCCCGACGGGGGCGTTCCAGCCGGGCAACGAGCAGAACCGGTGGCTGGCCGAGGCGCTCGCGCATGGCGATCTGCTTTAGCCGGACAGACACGACCTCAACGTGCTCGGGACCGGTGACACGCTGGTAGGAATCGGCGTGCATCGTCTGTAGGCGGTCGATGACGATCAGATCCGCCCGGTCGTTGCGGTTGGCCATGTCCGTAACCTTCGCCTCGATCTCAGCCGCGGTCAGCGGCTGGCCGCGGTGGATAGTCAGTCCCGGCACCGGATTGCGGGGAGTCAGGTCAGGGGCGAACATCACCACGCGCAGTCCGTGTGCTGCGTTGTGAACGGCGATGTCGTATCCGGCCTGGGCTTCGCGGCTGCGCGAGCGGGTTCCGAGGCAGCTGAGATGGCCGATGTCCAGGTTGATGACCTCAGAGGTCGTTAAGTCCGTTTTTGGTAGCGACCTCGTCCGGGTTGGGTGAGGAAGCCTTGGCGGGTGAGGCGTCCGAGGCGGCTGCGGGTGATGTTGACGGATGCCTCGTCGGTGGGCATGCCGAGGAGTTCGTGCAGCTCACGGGCTCGGAACTCTTGGTCGGGGTGCTGGTTGAAGGTGTTCACGATGGCCTGGTAGGCGGTGTTCGTCTCGGGCAGTGCGGGTTGGCCTCCAACCGGTGCGAGTTCGGCGATGACCTTCTGGGTGGTGGCCAGGTCCGTGAGTCGCGCTTCGGTCTCGGCCAGTAAGGCGGTCAAGTGCTGGATCTGGTCGCGCAGTTCACCGGCCCGGGCTGTGGTCTCGTCGTGCTGGGCCTGGAGGTCGGCCAGGAGCTCGATGACGTTCACGCGGCCAGCCCGAGGGTGTCGCGCCAGGCCGGACTCGGTGTGGTGAGGCGGCGGGCCATGTTCGCGATCGAGGCCCAGTAGACGCGCGAGGCGGACGTGTCGGGGCGGTGGTCGTACTCGCGGGCCAGGCGGCGGTGCAGCATCAACGTGCCGTTGACCTGCTCCACGATCCACCTCTTCGGTTGCGGGACGAAGCCTTTGCCCTGGTCGCCCGGGTTGCGGCGGACGACCTCGGCGTCGATGTCCAGCAGGGCACCGTGGATGAGAACCTCGTCCTTGAAGCCCTGGTCCACCAGGACCTTCTCCAGGCGCATCCCGCACCGCTCGGCGGTCTGGTCGAGCAGGGCGGTGCCGGCGGTGTTGTCGTGGGCGGAGGCGGCCAGGACGACGACGCCGATGACCAGCCCCAGCACGTCGACGGCCAGTCCCCGCTTGCGGCCCGACACCTTCTTGTTGGCGTCCAGTCCCGTCGTGGTCTTCGGGACACCCGCGGCCGCGCGGACGGACGTGGGTGTCGAAGATTACGAGGGACGGGTCCTCTAATCGCCGGGCTCTCTCCCGTACCTGGCAGCGCAGGAGTTCCTGGATCCGCTGGTCAAGACCGTCTTCGCGCCACAGGCCGAAGTAGTAGAACACCGCCGACCAGGCTGGCAGGTCATGGGGCAGATAGCGCCACTGACAGCCCGTCCGGTTCTGGTAGAAGATCGCGTTCACGACCTCCCTCAGATCGCAGGTCCCGGGATCGCCGGTCGCCGACCGTGCCGTCCTGTCCTGCTTCCAGGCCGTGATCATCGGCTCGATCAACGCCCAATGCTCATCCGACAAGTCGCTCGGATACGGTCTTCGGTCCATACCCGCATCCCAGCATGCACATGACGAACGGTCGGCCCGTACGGGAACCAGTACCACGATCGAGTGATCACCAACCGGGGAAGATCGGACTTAACGACCTCTGACACAGCGTGGGCTGCCCGAATCCACGGTCATATTGAGCTTGTTGGCGTGCTGGGGGCATGCTCCAGTACCTGTGGCGCTGCTCGCTCCGTCGGCGATGCTCGAGGTGGGGGTACCCGGTCTCGCGGGCGAACGCATCGAGGCTGGACTGCGTGGCCTGCTGTCCGCGTCGCTCGTGGACCTCTTCGAGGTGCCGGCCGGCGTGGGCGGACGACGAGTACGGTGCGTCACCGCGCATGGACTCTTGCTGGAAACAATCGTGGCGGGCGTTCCCGAAGGACAGCGAGCGGAACTGCACGTGGCGGCCTCAGCGCTGGTCAACCGGGCCGTTCTGCAGGGCGGGGACGCGAACACGATGCGTCTGGTGGAGCCGCACCTGCTGGCGCTCCTGGAGAACAGCGCCACCGCCGGCCATGTTCTGGACGCGGCACGCCGGGTGCGAGACACCTACGATGCTGCGGGCCAGTGGGCAGACGCTCTGCCTTTCGCCGCAGAGCTGGTTGAATCCGCTTCCGCTTCCGTTTCGAGAGAGGGAGCAGCAGAGGACTTCGTGACGGTCGCCGACTCAATCGCACTGGGGAAGATCATCCACATGAGTGGGGACTTCGCTGGAGCGGAGCCCGTGCTCAAGAGGGCGCTGGACGCGGCGACGGCACTGGCGGAGAAAGCGCCGCTCCTCCAAGCGGACGCCTGCGTTCAGTTGTCGCTGTGTTACGCGAAGGGCGGGCGGAACGCGGAAGCCATTCAGCTCCTCCATCGGGCCGGCGAGATCAGGCATCGCATCCTTGGGCCGACGCATGCCGACACTGCGGAGGTGTTGCTTACGGAGGTGGACAGCCATTACCTGATGGGCAACTATGGAATTTCACTCCGTGTTGCCCGGCAGTTGATGGATCTCGTACCCAGCCTTCACGGTGAGCGCAGTGGCGTGATCGCCATCACGGCCCCCCTGATCAGTGCGACGGCAATGCGAAAGGCCAAGGAGTCACGGTCTCCGGAAAGTCCATGGCGAACAGTCGGTGCGACCTCAGCGGCAGACGACATCGCATATTTGGAAGCCCAGGAACTTGATTGGAGTCTGGTGTGGGAGCGAGCGCAGGAAGCCCTTGGCGCTCACATCTCCCACTTCGGCCCTGACCACCCTCAGACCGCATCGGCCCGGTATAATCTTGCGCTCGCTGCTTTGGGGGTACGGCGATCAGGAAGTGGCGATTTCCGAGCTCAGGAGAACGGTCGATATCCGGGCGGCGCACTTGGGGGTGGAGCACCCGTGGACCATCATGGTCAACGGGGACTTGGCCCTCTGCCTGGGACTACGGGGCGACACCGAAGAGGCTCCTGCGCTGGCGGAGAAAGCCTACGCTGCTGCACTCCGCATTCTTGGCCCCCAGCATTTCATCACTCGGCGGTGTGCCGCCGCCCGCAAGGTGACCTCCTCGTGAAGTGGTCGGGGAAATGACCTTCTCACTGGATGTGAGCTTAAAGGTCTTGCGGTGGAAGGGCGGCGGTGTGCATGACGGCCCGAACGCCGGCCGAGCAGGCTCTGGCCCGTTCTTACACGACCGGTGATGGGAAAGTCAGATTCGACGTCACTGGGCTTTCGGTCGATCACCGTCCGGATCGAAGTGTGACGTTGACGTACTGGCTCACTGTCGAAAGGCAAGGAATCCCGGACGAACACTGGGAATTCACTCTCCCTTGGGACGACAAGTCCCTTCTGGATGTGCTCACCTCGCCCACCCCGGACCCCGAACGACTTCAGCAACTCGTGCATATCGTTCGTACATTGCTGGAAGAGTGGTGGGACACCAAGGGGTATAACCGCAAGTCGGCGAAGATGGGGCGTCGGCGCCCCTGAGTGACGGTGCCGGCGGGTGTTTTCACCGCCCGCCGGCACCACCCCAAGTTCTGGGCGAGGTCGGCGACAGCGTTCCCGAACTCGCCGAACAAACCCCGGTGTTCCGGCGCCTCAGCGGTCGCTTTCTCCGTATGCCTCGGCGATCTCCTGCGGCGTGGCCCAGCGGCTGTAGGTCGGGGACTGGGGCCAGCCCTCGGGGGAGTCCTGCCACTCTTCCTGGCGTCCGTAGGGCAGGAGGTCGGCCAGGCCGAACAGATAGCTCAGCTGCTCGGTGCCGCGGCCACTGGTGTGCCAGGTGCGGTAGACCGTGCCGTTGCTGTCGCGCAGGAACACGTTGACCGCGAATCCGTCGTTCGGCGGGGCGCCGATATCGCTGCCGAACGTGCTGTCCGACGTCGAGTACCAGGTCATCGTGTTGCCCACCTTGCGCTTGTAGGCGAGCGCCTCGTCGATCGGGCCCTGGGTGACGATCACGAACCGGGCGTCGAACTTCTCCAGGCCCGCGAGCCGGGTGAACTGGGAGGTGAAGCCGGTGCAGCCCGGGCACTGCCACTCGGCGCCCTCATGCCACATGTGGCTGTAGACAATCAGCTGCGGGTGGTCGCCGAACATGTCGACGAGCCGGACGGGACCGTCCTCTCCCCGCAGTACGTAGTCGGGCATCTCCACCATCGGCAGCCGGCGGCGCTGAGCCGCGATGGCGTCGAGCTCGCGGGTGGCGGCCTTCTCCCGAACGCGCAGAGCAGCCAGATCCTTCTCCCAGGTGGCGGCGTCGACGACGGGGGGCAAGGCATTGCTACGGGCGGACATGGTTCCTCCGGACGGTCGGGTGCCTTCTGCACGTACCGACTCCCGGCCCGGCCCGAACTCATCGGTCACCCGACGTCCGGATCAGGCCGTACTCGGTTCCTCCTCCGGGGCCGGTGTGGTCGTTCCGGGAGCCGCCGGGGTCGCCGGGGGCGCTGACGGGGCCGCTGCCGTGCGGGGCGTCGCCGCTTGTTCCGCGTCGACGTTGAATTCCGCGAGCAGGGTCCTGCTGAAGCCGAAGAAGTACGTCGCCACGAAGCCCGCGAGGTAGCCCGCCAGCAGCCCGCCCGCGTAGATCGCGATCGACGCGGTCAGCGTGTGGTCGCCCTTGAGCAGCGGGAACAGTGCCCAGCCCGAGGGGCCGATCGCCGTGGAGCCGACCGTGGTGCCCAGCTGGTTGAAGAGGCCGACGAAGCCGCCGCCGAACGCGCCGCCGACGCACGCGGTGATGAACGGGCGGCCCAGCGGGAGCGAGACACCGTAGATCAGCGGCTCGCCCACGCCCAGGAAGCCCGCCGGGAGCGCCGACTTGATGGTCCTGCGGATCGACTTGTTCTTCGGGAGGCGCAGATAGACCGCGATGGCCGAACCCACCTGGCCCGCGCCCGCCATGGCGAGGATCGGGAGCAGCACCGTGTAGCCCTGCTGCTGGATCAGGGTGGTGTGGATCGGGATCAGCGCCTGGTGCAGGCCCAGCATCACCAGCGGCAGGAAGAGGCCGCCGAGGACGAAGCCCGCGACCGCGCCGCCGTGCGCCAGCAGCCAGGTGGCGAAGGTGCCGATGGCGCTGGACACCTGGCCGGCCACGTACATCAGGCCGAAGAGCGTGACCAGGCCGGAGACCAGCACCGTGAGGGTCGGGGTGAGCAGGACGTCGAGGGACTGCGGCATCCAGCGTCTGCACCACTTCTCGACGTACACCGCAAGGACGGCCGCGCCCAGGGCGCCGAGGACGCCGCCCTCGCCGGGGGAGAGCTTCTCGCCGAACGCGGACACGTCCGTCACACCCGCGTAGACGATGATCGCCGCGACCGCACCGCCCAGGATCGGTGTCCCGCCGAACTCCTTCGCCGTGTTGTAGCCGACGAACACCGCGATCAGCGCCATGAAGCCGGACGCGATGGCGGCGAGCGCCGGGGTGACGCCCGGCAGCCAGCCCGCGTTGACCAGCAGACCGTTGATGCCGGCGATGATGCCGCAGCCGATGAGGGCGGGGATCAGGGGCACGAAGATGTTCGCGATCCGCCGCAGGAAGAGCTTGAACGGTGTCGCGTTCTTCGCCTTCCGCGCCGCCTTGATGGCCGCGCCCTGGGCGGCCAGTTCGTCGGCCGTTGCGGCGGCCACGCCGTCCGCGGTGCCGGCTACGCCCCCTGCGTTTCCGGCCACGCCCGCGGGAGCGACCGGAGCGGCTGGGGTGGCCGGAGCGGTGGGTTCCGGCTCGGGCGTGGCTGCCCGGCCCCGGCCCTCCGCCACCAGTGCTTCGAACTCCGGCGTGACGCGGGCGACCGTGCCGGGGCCGAGCACGATCTGGTACGTGTCGTCGTCGACCACACCCATGACGGCGGGCAGGGCCTTCAGCGCCTCTTCCTGTACGAGCGAGCGGTCGGCGAGGCCGAGCCGCAGGCGGGTCATGCAGTGGACGGCGGACGTGACGTTCCGCGCGCCGCCCACGAGGGGCAGGATCGCGGCGGCGACGGCGCGGTTCTTGTCGCCGCGGTTTCCGTCTTCCGGTGTGCTGGAGGAGGTCATGGTGCGTGGCGCCTCTGGTTCAGGTCGCTCTCGGGTCGAGCGGGGGTTCCAGAGTCAACTGGTCCGGGCCGCGGACCGGAGAGCGGCACGCAGATGTCCCCCGGTCTCTTCGAGAAGGTGTGTGGCGGTGGGGGCGTCCACGCTGCCCAGGACGATGAGGATGGCGGTCTTCACCTCGCCCTCGGCTGCGGTCAGCGCCTTCTCGATCTCGGCGTCGTCCGCGCCGGTCGCGAGCGAGACGATGCGGCGCGAGCGGGCGCGGAGCTTCTCGTTCGATGCCCGGACGTCGACCATGAGGTTTCCGTACGTCTTGCCGAGCCGGATCATGGTGATCGTCGAGAGCATGTTGAGGACGAGCTTCTGCGCGGTGCCCGCCTTGAGCCGGGTGGACCCGGTGAGCAGCTCGGGTCCGACGACCACCTCGATGCCGTGCTCGGCGGCGTCCCCGAGGGCGCTCTGCGCGTTGCAGGAGATGCCGATGGTGAGCGCGCCGAGCGTACGGGCGTGCTCGACGGCGCCGATCGCGTACGGGGTGCGGCCCGAGGCCGAGATCCCGACCACGGTGTCGTCGGCGGTGAGCTTGAGCGCGTCCAGGTCGGCCGCCGCCAGCTCCTTGGAGTCCTCGGCGCCCTCGACCGCCTTGACCATGGCGGAGGGGCCGCCCGCGATCAGGCCCAGCACCTCGGACGGGTCGGTGTTGAAGGTCGGCGGGCACTCGCTGGCGTCCAGCACACCCATCCGGCCCGCGGTGCCCGCGCCCGCGTAGACGAGCCGGCCGCCGCGGGCCATCCGCTCGGCGGTGGCGTCGATGGCGGCGGCGATCCGCGGCAGCTGCGCGGCGACGGCCGCCGGAACGGTGGCGTCCTCACCGTTCATCAGCCGGGCGATCTCCTCGGTGGGCAGCTGGTCGATCTCGGCGAGCTCGGGCCGGAACGCCTCGGTGGTGAGGGTGGCCAGCTGGGCGCGCAGCGCTCCGTAGTTGTTGGAGGCGGTGGAGGTCATGGTGTGCGGCTCTTTCCGGTTCAGCGCTTCTGCGGTGGGAGGTGGGGAGGGGCAGGGGAAGACAGGGGGAGACAGAGGGAGTGAGGCGAGGGGCTCAGCGGCTGCTGGTGCGCGGGGTGTGGCGGTGGGCGAGTGCCTCGTACGAAGCGGAGAGCGCCGGCGCCGCCCGGTCGTACGTCCGCTGCATGACCCCGATGAACAGGCAGTCCACGACCAGGAGCTGGCTGGTACGGGAGGACATCGCGGCGGGCCGCAGTTCGCTCTCGCGGGCGGTGGACGTGGTGAGGATGTGGTCGGCGTACTGCGAGACCCGGCCGTCCGGGCGGCCGGTGATCGCGATCGTCGTCGCGCCGTGCTCGAAGGCGGTGTGCAGCGGCTCTATGACGTCACCGGTGGCGCCGGAGTGGGTGATGGCGATGGCCACGTCGCCGGAGCGGAGCTGTACGGCGTTGGTGACGGCGAGGTGCGGGTCGCTGTGCGCGTGCGCTATCAGACCGATGCGCAGCAGTTTCTGCGCGAGGTCCTGGCCGACGAGCGAGGAGGCGCCGACGCCGTAGATGTCGATACGGCGGGCCGTGGAGAGCGCGGAGACGGCGGCGCCGAGCTGCACGGTGTCCAGGGCGGCGGCGGTGTCGGCGAGGGTCTGCTGCTCGTCGTAGGCGAGCTTGGCGACGACGTCCGCGATCGGGTCGTCGACGGCGATGTCGGCGGTGACGGCGGGCGCCCGGCCGGACTGCTGCTGGGCGGCGAGCCCGGCGAGGGCGAGGCGGAGATCCCGGTAACCGGGGTAGCCGAGTATGCGGGCCGTACGGACCACGGTGGCCTCGCTGGTGCCGGTGAGTTCGGCGAGACCGGTGACCGTGAGGGCCGCACAGCCGGCCGGATCGCCCGCGACGGCCTCGGCGACCAGCTGCATCGAGCGGGTCATGGAGGGCGCCAGGGTGCGGACCTTGGCGGCGAGGGCTGCGGGGGCGGGAGGGGCGGACGTGCCGGTGAAAATTTCCTTCACATTGTTGGTCACAAGTGAAAGATATTTTCGCCCCTGGGGGACGTCAACCCTTCCGCAGCCGCCTTCCCGGGCGACAGCCGCCTTCCCGGGGCGGGCAGCCTTCCCCGGGTGCCGGCGGCATTCCGCGGCGACCGGGGACAATGGAGCCATGGATCCCGTGACCCCTCTGGAACAGTCCCTGCACGAAGCGCGGGCGCTGGTGCTCGCCGATCTCGCGTCCCGCGATGTGGCCGAGGCCGATGTGGTCTCGCTGGTGGAGGACGCGGTGACGCACCGCCGCTGGTGGGTGGAGCAGTGGCCGCAGGGCGCCGAGTTCGTCGCCGGTCTTGTCGCCCAGGACGTCCAGGACGCGCTGCTCGAACGGTACGGCCGCTGGCCGCTCTGCCCCGTCTGCCAGGACCCGCACGCCCTGGAGGTCGAGCCGGAACTGGGCCCCGACCCGCACTGGGTCTGCGCCAAGGAGGCCGTGATCGTGGCCCCGGTGGGCGCGCTCTCGTGACGCTCTACATCGACCCGCCGACCTGGCCCGGCCACGGCAGAATGTGGTCGCACCTGGTCAGCGACGTCTCGTACGAGGAACTGCACACGTTCGCCGCGTCCATCGGCTGCCCGCCCCGCGCCTTCGAACGGGACCACTACGACCTGCCGTCGCACCGGTACGCGGACGCGGTGGCGGCGGGAGCGGTCGAGATCGGCTCGAAGGAACTGGTCCGCAGACTCACGACAGCGGGCCTGCGCCGGCCGAAGGGGCGGCCGGCGTAGGGCAGGTCGTCGGTGTGGGAAGCCCGGAGCGCTGTGCCCGTCAGACCGGGAAAGCGCCCGTGTCCAGCAAGCCACCGAAGGGGTCCGGCAGCTTCAGCTGCTCGCCGAACGGGACGCGCTCGCTGTGCTTGTACGCACCGTTCAGTGGCGCGCTGAAGAGTGTCGTCGTAGGGCCGTGCTCGTCGAAACGGTCGATCAGGAGATAGGCGGGCACGGGGGCGTGCGCGTAGGCCCAGAGCTTCTTGGTCCGGTCGTCCTTGGCGTTGCTCCTCGACGTGATCTCGACGACCAGCAGCGCTTCGGCGGCGTCCACGGGATCGCTGGTGTCGGGGTCGGCCGCGGCGATGAGCGACTTCGGCATGACGACCAGATCGGGAACGTACAGCTTGCCCAGGGGCGCGATGTGGATTCCGAGGGTCTGGTAGATGCCCAGCTCATCGGCGAGTGTCCGGTACAGGACGCGCTGCACGGTTTCCGCGATGCCGTTGTGATGTGCGTGTGGTGGCGGTACCACGAGGATCTGCCCTCCGTCGATCTCGGCGCGCCACCCCTCGGGCACGTCCAGCTCCCGCCAGGCCCGCAGCAGGTCGTCCCACGGACGACGGTGCGGCATCCGGTCGTTCTCGGCCATCGCGGCGGTCATCGCGACTCCCTTCTTCGGTGGCCCGACGGGGGCGAGCGTAGATCGACAGCGGCAGGGCATCGCACCGCTTCGCTCAGCGTCCCACGGACGAGTGAACGATGCAGTAACCCTGACCCGGCAGGTCAGACGTTCTCCGTGGCCACCATCTCCGGGGCGAGGTCCGATGAGCGGGCCACCACCCGTGAACCCGAGCGGTACAGCCGCAGTGAGAGCGTCACCGCGATGATCGCCACCACCGTCATGGCCGCGCCCGCCCAGGCCGTCGCCGCGAAGCCGAAGCCGCCGCTGATCACCGCGCCGCCCAGCCAGGGGCCGCCCGCGTTGCCCAGGTTGAAGGAGGCCGTGGTGGTGGCTCCCGCCAGGGTGGGGGCCGCGCCCGCCACGTTGAACATCCGGGCGTTCAGCGCCGGGGCCGTGTAGAAGGCCGAAGTCCCCAGCAGGAACGACAGGGTCACCACCGCGGCCGGGTGGTGGGCCAGCAGGGCCAGGGCCACCAGGAAGACGGTCGAGGCCGCGATGCCGGTCAGCAGGACGCCGAAGAGGTGGGCGTCCGCGACCCGGCCGCCCACCGTCGTACCGACCAGCGCGCCCACGCCGAAGAGCGCCAGCACCGTCGGGACCCAGCTGTCGGCGAGGCCCGCCACATCCGTGAGCAGCGGTGCCAGATAGCTGAACGCGCAGAAGACGCCGCCCGCGGCGAGCGCCGTGACGACGATGGACAGCCAGACCTGGCGGTCGCGGTAGATGCTCAGCTCGGTACGGAGCCGGGGGCGTTCGGCGGGCAGCGGGATCCGGGGGATCAGGGTGGCCACGCCGACGAGGGCGATGGCGGAGGCGGCGCCGACCGCCCAGAACGCCGAGCGCCAGCCCAGGTGCTCGCCGAGGAAGGCGCCCGCGGGGACACCGAGCACGTTGGCGATGGACAGGCCGCCGATCATCACGGCCATGGCTCGGGCCCGGGCGTTCAGCGGCACCATCGCGATGGCTACCGCCGCGCCGACGGCCCAGAAGCCCGCGCAGGCGAAGGCGCTGATGACGCGCGAGGCGAAGAGCAGTTCGTAGTTGGGGGCGAGCGCGCCTGCCACCTGGCCCAGGCCGAAGACGGTGATCAGGGAGATCAGGGTGGTGCGGCGGGGCAGTCGCAGGGTGGCGACGGCGAGCAGCGGGGCGCCGATCACCATGCCGATCGCGAAGGCCGAGATCAGCAGACCTGCCCGCGGGATGGACACGTTCATGTCGTCGGCTATGTCGGGCAGCAGCCCGGACAGCATGAACTCACTGGTACCCAGAGCGAAAACCGCGAGCCCCAGTATGTGGACGGCGAGCGGCATACGGGCGCGTTCGGTGGTAGCGGGCATGCCAGGTGCCAACGACGGCGTAGCAGCTGACATTCCCGCGTTCCCGCGTTCCCGCGTTCCCGGGTTGCCGGGTTGCCGGGTTGCCGGGTTCCCGGGTTCCCGCGCGCCGTGGCGGTGTCCGTTTCCTGGGCGGTGCCCTTCTCCTGTGTGGCCGGATGATGTGGCCAGGTGGTGCAGGTCCGGTGTGTCCAGGTGGTGCGGGTGGGTGGTGCATGGTCACGCTGTGCATGTCACGGGGGACTTGGGGGAGGAGGACAGACATGACGGTGAGCACAGATGCCCAGGAGGCGGACGGCGGGCCGGTGAACGGTTCGTATGTCATGGACACCCGACGTGGCCAGGTCGGCGAGGTCATCGGGCGCGACGCCGGGTTCGTACGGCTGCGGCCGCCGGCGGGCGGCGCCGAGTGGACGTGCCCCGATGACGCCCTCAGGGCGGTCACCGCGCGTGAGCAGTTGATCGCCCGCAACGCGTTGGCCAATGCCCGCAGCCGGGGCGACGTCTGCCGCTGAGCGGGTGGCAGGGTGATGCGCGGCGGTGCGGGTGGGGTCCTGCGTACGGCCTGTGCGGTTCGTGCGGGCCCGCTCGGCCCACTCGGCCCGTTGCGTCAGAGCGTGAGCAGTTCCAGCTCCGTGGCCAGGTTCTGGCGCGCCTTGTCCTCCCACCGCGTCTGCCCGTGAGCCGTGTGGAACAGCCTCGGCAGCCCGAGCAGTTCACGCAGTACCGCCGAGCGGCCCTCGCGGAACGCCTGGTCCGGTACGAAGGCGTACTCCTCCCGTACGGCTGCCGCGTACCGCGCGTACGCGGCCGGGTCCGAGGCCAGGATCGCCAGGTCCGCGTCGCACAGCACCTCACCGTTGGTGTCGCCGGGCTGCGGATCGTGGCCGACGGTCAGCCGGACCAGCCGGGCCACCTCCGCCGTACGGGCCCCGGGCACCCCCGCCTCGGCGAGTGCACGCTCGGCCAGCTGGGCGCTGCGCTCCTCGTTCTCCGAGCGGTCCGGCCGGTACACCGCGTCGTGGAACCAGGCGGCGAGCCGCACGGCCGCCGGGTCGGCCGCGTGTCCGGCGAGGGTGTCGATGTGGTCCAGCACAGCGGTGAGATGGGCGGTCGTGTGGTACCGGCGGTGCGGCTCGGCCCAGCGGGCGAGCAGGTTCTCGGCGTACGGGTCCCGGTCGGGCAGCTGCCCGGTGTGCGGGCCGGCGGCGGGCGTGCCCGGCGCGGTGGCACCCTCGCGGGCGGCGGTGAGGGCCTGGTGCCAGCGGGTGGCGAGGTCGGCGGGGCCGTGGGGCGCGTCCTGAGGCATGACGCCATTGTGCCGGGGCCGGGGCGCCGGGCGGGGGCCGGTGTGTGCCGGTGCCGCGGCCGGTGCGGGCCGGTGCCGGTCGCCGCCCGGCGGATCACCACCTCGTGGGGCCGGGTGCGGGCTGCGGAGGCGGGGGGCAGGGCCGTAGGGTGTCCACTGGACTAGACCTGTAGCCCCTGTTAGCCCTCGCTGGATCCGTGGCCCTCAAAGATAGGGATTTGATGAGCAACCGTGCAGTTCTGGAGGTGATCGCGCTCTCCGCGGAGGACGCGGTCGCCGCCCAGGCCGGTGGTGCCGACCGCCTCGAACTGGTCACCGACATGGCGGCCGACGGCCTGACACCGTCCCGCGAGACGTTCGCGGCGATCCGTTCCGCCGTCGACATCCCCCTGCGCGTGATGCTGCGGCTCACCGACGGGTTCGCGGCCGGTGACGTCGGCGCGCTCGTGACGGCGGCACGGAATCTGCGGGCCGACGGCGCGGACCAGTTCGTCCTCGGTTTCCTGGACGCCGACGGCAACCCCGACCTGGTGGCCGTCGAGCGGATCGTCGCCGAGATCGAGGGCTGCCCGTGGACGTTCCACCGGGCGATCGACCGGGCCGCCGACCGCGACGCGCTCCGCAAGGAGCTCGCCGACCTGCCCGGCCTTGACACCTACCTCACGGCCGGTTCCCCCACCGGGGTCTCCGACGGCATGCCGACTCTGCTCGCGGAGGCCGCGCGCAGAGGGCAGCCGGGGTACGAGGCGCAGATCCTGGTCGGTGGGGGGCTGGGGCTCCCGCACCTGCCGCGGCTGCTGGCGGCCGGGGTCGACGCCGTGCACATCGGGGGCGCGGCCCGGCCCGGCGGATGGGCGCTGCCGGTCGACGCGGACGCGGTACGGGAGTGGCGGCGCGTGCTCGACGGCGGCTGAGGCGAGCGGGGCCCCGCCCAGAACCCCGCTCCTCAATCTCTCTCCCCCCCGAGCTGACGCTGGGAGGTGCCCTCAGGAAGGGCTTGAGATCTGCTCCGGCAGCGGCAGCGAATGCGTCACGATCAGGCCCGACACCGCACGGGTGAGCGCGACATACAGACGGCGCAGGCCGGTGCGTACGTCGGGCTCGCCCGCGACCACCGCCGCCGGTTCGTCCAGCACCACGTAGTCGTACTCCAGGCCCTTGGCGAGCGAGGCCGGCACCAGTGTCAGCCGGGAGTCGGCGCTGGTCTCCTGGCCCGGCTCCAGATGCGCGAGCCCCGCGGCCGTCAGCGCCGCCGACAGGGCGGGGATACGGGCGTCGGCCGCGATCAGGCCCGTCGAGCCCTCGTGGTACAGGGAGTCCTGGCAGGCGGCGACGGCCGCCGCGTCCAGGTCGTCGGCCGTCCGTACCTCCAGCGAGCCGGGGTTCTCCCGTACGGACGAGACGGGCGCCAGCCCCGGTGACATGTGCGGCAGCAGCCGGGACGCGTACGCGATGACCTCACGCGGTACACGGAAACCGGCCGTCAGCTCCTCCACATGCGCGTCGCCCTTGCCCAGATGGTGCAGCGCCTCGTCCCAGCCCGACGTCGCCCAGGGCGTGGTGCCCTGCGCCAGGTCGCCGAGGATCGTCGCCGAACCGGTCGTGCAGCGGCGGCCCACCGCGCGGTACTGCATCGGCGAGAGGTCCTGCGCCTCGTCGAGGACGACATGGCCGAGCGAGTGCGTACGGGCGACCAGATCCCCCGCCTCGTCGATCAGTACCGCGTCCGCCAGGGACCACTTCGCGGACTTCACCGACCGGGCCGGCTTCTCCCACAGGATGGTCCGCTGCTCGTCGGCGGTCAGGATGCCCTCCGCGTGCGCGGCGAGGAACTCCGCGTCGCCGAGCAGCCGCAGCACCAGCTTGTCCGGATCGACCTGCGGCCAGGCGGCCTTGACCACGGCTTTCACCGCGGGGTTACGGGCCACCGCGTCCTGCACCCGGTCGTCGGGCGCCTCGCCCGCCTGTTCCATCCGGACCAGCACGGTGTGCGCGATGCGCTGCGGGAGGGCGTCGCGCGCGGCGCCGTAACGGATGTCGCGGGCCAGCAACTCGCTGACGATCTCCCCGAGTTCGTACGCCGGGATCCGCCAGCGGCGCGAGCCCCTGACGACCATCGCGGGCTCGGTCGGCAGGGTCACATGCGAGCGCAGGGCCCGGCGCAGCACCTCCGCCATCCGGGCGTCGCCCTTGATGACGGCGGCGGCCGCGGTGTCGGTGCCCCTGATCTCGACGCCCGTGACCAGGTCGTCGACCGTGGCCTGCTTGACCTCCAACTCACCCAGCGCGGGCAGGACTTGCTCGATGTAGTGCAGGAAGGACCGGTTCGGCCCGATGACCAGGGTGCCGGTGCGGGCCAGCCGCTCGCGGTGCGCGTACAGCAGGTACGCGACCCGGTGCAGCCCGACGGCGGTCTTGCCGGTGCCGGGGCCGCCCTGGACGCAGACGGTGCCGCCGAGGTCGGACCGTACGATCTCGTCCTGCTCGGGCTGGATGGTCGCCACGATGTCCCGCATCGGCCCGACGCGGGGCCGCTCGATCTCGGCCTGCAGCAGTTTGCTGGTGGTCTGCCGGTCGGATGCGGCCGGGGAGGCCAGATGCTCGTCCTCGTACGCGGTCAGCTCACCGCCCGTGTAGCCGAAGCGGCGGCGCAGCCCGATGTCCATCGGGTCCTTGGTGGACGCCCGGTAGAAGGGCTGCGAGACGGGGGCGCGCCAGTCGATGACCATCGGGTCGCCGTCGGCGTCGTGCACATGACGGCGCCCGATGTAGAACCGCTCGCCGCCGCCGCCCTCGGCGAGCTCCGCGCCGGGGGCGTGCTGGTAGTCGAGGCGGCCGAAGAAGAGCGGGGTGTGCGAGAGGTCGGCGAGCGCCTTGATGCGGTCGTCGATCTGCGCTTGCAGGACGGCGGCGTTGACCCAGTTCGCGGTGACGTCGCGGATGTCGAGCCCTTGGACGTCCTCCCGCATGGCGCGCAGGGCGGCCCGGGAGCCGGTGAGGTGGGCACGCTCGCGGGCGAGGGGATCGGCGGGCGTGCCGTCGGGTGCGTCGTCGGGCGCGCCTTGCAGTGCGTCGTGGGGCGCGCCTTGGAGTGCGTCGTCGGGAATGTCCTGCGGGACGTGCGTGGGCACGGTGGAGCCTCCGGGCGGGTACGGCTGATCACGACGTGGCGGCCGCCGGTTTCCGTCCGGGCGGCGGCGCTCCCTGGGGGAGGCGGGGGAAGGCGCGATTGTAGTCCGGGAGCGGGGGCGCGGGCCAATGGGTTTTCCCACGCGGAGCCATGGCCGGCGCCCAGCGGATGTATGTCGCGCCGCCGTGGCGCGGATCGGGGGAAGTGCTCCGCCCCCGTCACGCCCCGGCCTGGACGAGTTGACGGGTTACGGGCCCTCCGTGAGCGCCGCGGCATGGTCGGCGGCCCACTGGTGGAACGTTCGCGGCGCCGCCCCCAGGATGTCGGCCACCGCGGTGGTGACGTACGCGGGCTGTCCGACCGCCGCGCTCCACGCGGCGAGCAGCATCTCGACCACCGAGCTGGGCGCCGTGCCCTCCGACAGGCTCCGGAACTCGTCCGGAGTCATCTCATCGAACGCGATCCGGCGCCCCAGCGCGTCCCCGATGACGCCCACCTGCGCGGCCTGGGTCAGCGATTCGGGGCCCGTGAGGACGTAGTCCCCTCCGGCGTATCCGTCCCGGTGGAGCATCCGCGCCGCGACAGCCGCGACATCGCGGTCGTCGACCGGTGCCGTCTCGGCAGCGCCGTACGGCCACCGGACGGCCTCCCCGGCCCGGATCGCGGGCGCCCACCAGGCCAGCGCGTTCGACGCGAGCATCCCCGGCCGGATGATCGTCGATTCGAGCCCGGTGGCCGCGATGAGCCGCTCGATGTCGGCGTGCAGCGCCGCCATCGGGTTGGGCTGCTGGAAGAAGGGGTGCGGCGTCCGGTGCGGGGAGGAGAGGAAGACGACTCGCCGTACGTGGGCCGCCAGCCGCTCGACGACTGCCGCGGCGGTCCGGGGCGGGGCGGTCCACACGAGGAAGACCGCGCCCGCGCCGGTCAAGGCCGGGTCGAGCGACTCGGGCACGGTGAGGTCGCCGGTGAAGACCTCGGCCTCCGCGGGCAGCGTCGCCGCCGCATCGGAGCGATGGACGAGGGCGCGCACCGGCACCCCCGCGTCGAGGAGTTGGCCGACGACGGCGCGTCCGATCCGGCCCGTCGCCCCGGTGACGAGCACAGGGGGCATGTCTGTCTGCTGCATGCCGCCATGAAAACGTTACCCGGTTAAAAAAGCAACCGGGTTGCGAATGTTACGGTGGTCCGATGAGCGAGCCGACGGGGCTGCGGGCCCGCAAGAAGGAGCGGACGCGCGACGCCATCGGCGACGCGGCCGTCGCGCTGTTCCTGGAGCACGGCTTCGACCGCGTCTCGGTCAACGACATCGCCGCGGCGGCCGAGATCTCCAAGCCGACTCTCTTCCGGTACTTCCCCACCAAGGAAGACCTGGTGCTGCACCGGTTCGCGGACCACAAGGGCGAGGCGGCGCGCGTCGTACGTGACCGCGGGTCCGGCACCGGGCCGGTAGCGGCGCTGCACCGGCACTTCCGGGCCGGCCTCGACCGGTACGACCCCGTCACCGGCCTCAACGATCACCCTCAAGTGGTGGCGTTCCACCGGCTGGTGTTCACCACACCGAGCCTGGCCGGACGGCTCACGCGGTACCAGCTGGAGGACGAGGAAGCGCTGGCGGACGCCCTCGGCGAGGGCATCCAGGCGCGCCTGCGCGCCGCCCAGGTGCTCGCGGTCCAGCGGGTACTCGCCAGGGCCAACTGGCAGAAGATCGCCGACGGCCGGACGGCCCCCGACGTCCACCCCGAGGCCGTGGCCGACGCCGACCAGGCGTTCAGCCAACTGCGGTGACGGTGAAGGTCACGGGCGATCCCGCGCCGCTCGACGCACCGAACTGACACTGACGCGGAGATACACCGACACCGACACCGACGCCTGCGTCCGGCCACCGGCCACCGGCTACCAGGGCACCTCCTGGTCCTGGTAATTGAGGAACTGCAGGCCCGGCTCGCCGCTGTGGTGTTCGATCGTGTCGACCACGCCCGGGATGGACTGGTCGATGCTCAACGGCGCGTCCGGGCCGCCGAGTTCGGTGCGGACATGGCCGGGGCACATGAGCAGGAGCGTGTGCGCGGCATCGGCGTACCGGACGGCGTAGCTGCGCATCAGCTGGTTCAGAGCCGACTTGCTCGCCCGGTAGACATCCTGGCCGCCCCTGGTGTTGAGGCCGATGCTGCCCTGGCGCGAGGACATGACGCCGATCGTCCCCGTGGGCGTGACCAGTGAGCGGAAGGACTCGACCACGCGCATCGGGCTGAGCGCGTTCGTGACCATGACCTCGACGAACATCTCCTCCGGGACATCGCCGACGGGGATATTGCCCCTGGTGATGGCGGCGTTGACGAACAGCAGGTCGAGGGTGCGCCCCGCCAGGCGGTCGCGCAGCGCGCTGATCTGCTCCGGCCGTGTCGTGTCCAGGGACTCGACCGTGACGCTGCCCCCGGACTTCTCGGCCAGCTCGTGCAGACCCGTACGGCTTTCGCCCCGTACGGTCCCGATGACGTCCCAGCCACGGCGCGTGAACTCGGTGGCGAGGGCGAGCCCGAGCGCGCGGGACGCCCCGACGATGAGAGCGGTCCTGTTGCTCATGCCTGCACCGCCGGCTTCAGGACCTCTTCGCACCAGGTGCGGAAGGTGGTCGGACTCGCGGTCTCGGGGGTACGGCGTACACCGTCGTCGAGGCCGTCGTCCTTGGCCCGCGCCATGTCCACGTAGCCCGCGGCGACCGCCTCCCCGATCCCGTGTCCGGTGAGTGCGGCGCGGCAGTCGTCCAGCGACTGCCGTTCGTAGCGGACCGGGCGGCCGAGCACCTCGGACATGGTGCGTGCCATGTCGTTCGCCGACAGGTCTTCGGGGCCCAGTACCGGGACTTCGCCCGTCCCCGTCCACGAGCGGTCGAGCAGCAGGCCGGCGGCGGCCGCGGCGATGTCCCGGGTGGCGGCTGCCGGAGCTCTGCGGTCGGCGACGACGGTGTCCGTGAACACGCCGTGGTCACGGATCGACGCCACCTGCCGCAGCAGGTTGTCCATGAACGACGGGTTCGCGAGCGCGCGGTAGGCCACGCCCGTACGTGCGATGAGGTCGTCCATGGCCAGCGACGCGGTCACATGCCCGGCGCGACCGGCGGCGGGTGTGCCGCGGCCGAGCGCCGAGACGCCGACGACGTGTCGTACGCCGTGGGTCGTGAACGCCTCCGCCGCGGCGCGGGTGAACCCGGAGTACACCGCGTCCAGGCTCGGTGCCGCCGCGCCCGACGGGACGACCCAGAAGACGGCGTCGGCGCCGGTGAAGGCCCGGTCGACGACCTCGGCGTCGCCGTGGGAGCCGGTGACGACGTCGACGCGTGCGCGGGCCGCTGCGGGGAGTCTGCCGGGGTCGCGCACGATGACGCGCAGCTCTTCGCGCCGTTCTTCGCCCCGTCTTTCACCCCGTTCTTCACCGGGTTCTTCGCGGGGTTCTTCACCGCGGGCGGGGGCCTCGTTGAGCAGGATGTCCAGGAGCCGGCTGCCGATCTGGCCGGTGGGAGTGGTGATGACGATCATGCGTCGAGTCTCGGGCCCGGCCGGTCGGCCGTCCAATACCCTTCCCGGCGATTGATACCTTGAAGGCATGGATCTCGATCTGCGTAAGCTCCGCTACTTCGTCGCTGTGGCAGAGCACCGTCACTTCGGCCGGGCGGCGGAGCAGCTGTACATCACCCAGCCGGTCCTCAGCCGTCAAGTCCGCTCCTTGGAACAGGAGTTGGGGTGCGATCTGTTCACACGGACCACCCGCAGCGTGGAACTGACCGCCGCCGGGAAGCAGCTGTACGAGGAGGCGCAGGGGATCCTCGCGGTGGTCGCGGCGACGGTACGACGGGTCCACGACATCGGCCTGGGCGTCCAGCGGCTCGCGGTCGCCTTCGCGCCCGGCTTGCATGTGTCGGACGCCCTCCGCGTGTTCGCATCGCGCTACCCGCAGGTCGAGACCGACGTGGTCCCGGTGCGCTGGTGGGAGCCGGACGCACCGCTCCGGGACGGCCGGGCCCAAGTCGGCTATCTGCGCCGCCCGTTCGACACGAAGGGGCTGCATACCATCCCCATCGGCCTCGATCCCCGAGTCGCCTGTATGCCCGCGGCGCACCCGCTGGCCTGCCGTGCCGAACTCACCTCGGCGGACCTCGCCGACGAGCGGATGCTCGACGCACCGAAGCGGCGGACGTCGTCACTGGAGGAGAAATTCGAGCTGATCGCCTCAGGACACGGCATCGCACTCGTCCCGCTGAGCGTCGCGCGCTCGTACTCCCGCCCGGATCTCGTCCACCTCCCGGTCACGGACGCCCCAGGGTTCGAGACATGCCTGGCCGCCCGCACGGACCGACGCGACAGACTGGTGCGCGACTTCCAGGAGATCGCCACCGCGACGCTGCGGGGGGCCTGAACGATCGACGGGCAGGCTGAGATCGCCGTTCACCTCGACGCGGCGCAGCTCCGGGCAACTGATTTCCCGTTGTGGAAAGTGCGGGCACTTGCCCTGTGCTTCCCGGCCCCGCCAGGATCAATGACGAACGCACCGGTCACGGAAAGGAACGCCTGTGAAGCCGACCGTGTTGGCGACGACGTGCGACAAGAAGGACTGCCCCACCATTTACAGAACCGATCGTGGAACGATCCTCGTGCAGGGAGAGACCCCGACCGATCACGGTCTGGAGATCCCCGCGCACGAGACCCTGGTGGAAGTCCCCATGGAGCTGATCCTGAAGGCGTTCGGTGATCAGCTTGGCTAGGACGCTCGGGGACATGTTCGACCACTTCTCCCGCGAAGCTTTCCGGCTGGAAACCCTGTGCGACTACAGCGGTTCGGGCAACACGGACGCCTATCGCGCTTTCGTGGAAGGGCAGCCCCGGCCGGAGAACTACAACGCCGATTGGCTGGCAGAGGTGCGGTCGTATGTTGCCTCCGGGCGACGCCTCTACCGCGTCCACGTGTTGGCCCGGCCGTTGACTCCGTATCTGCGGTTCGAACTGGGATGGGGGTACGTCACGAACGCCACAGCCGGTGAGGAGTTCTTCATCCTTGACGTGACCGACCGGCCCAGTCCGCTGCCGGAAGGTGTGGGGGACTTCTGGCTCTTCGATTCTGCCGTTCCTGCGCCGATGCGCTACGCGGAGGGAGGGGCGTTCACCGGGGCCGAGGTGCTTTCGCAGGACGAGGCTGCTGAATTCGTTGCCTGCCGGGACACGGCTCTGAGGCACGCCGTGCCCTTCACGGACTGGTGGGCGAAGCACGGCGAGTGAACCGTTCGGAGTTGGGTGCGGCGCTGCGAGCACTGCGGAACGCTTCCGGCAGGGAAGCCAAAGCAGTCGCCCGTGGCGCTGTCATGTCTGCGAGCAAGCTCAGCAAGATCGAAACCGGCAAGCTCGGGCCGAGTGCGGACGACGTGGATCGCATCCTCACAGCCATTGGCATATCGGAGGATGCAAAGTCGGAGTACATGGACGCCGCTCGGGCGGTGGCGACCGAGGCGACCGCATGGCGGCTGATTCAGCGAGCCGGTCTGCACAAGGCCCAGAGACAACTCAAGTCCGTGGAAGCCCGGATGAGCCTGTTGCGTCTCTTCCAGCCGGCTCTGGTGCCCGGACTGCTTCAAACTCCCGAATACATGCGGGCGGTCCTCTCCCGGCATGAGGATCTGACCGAAGCGACTGTCCGTGAGACCGTCAGCGCGCGGCTCGAACGGCAAACCCTGCTGTACGACGTCAGTAGGACGCTCCGCTTCGTGGTCACCGAACCCGTACTTCGCTGGCTCATCGTCCCCCCCCCGCTGGTCATGGCCGGACAGCTCGATCATCTCGTCAGCATGTCCCGGCTTCCCCATCTGGACATACGGGTGGTGCCCCTGGTGGGCAGGCAGCACGACATACCGAACCACGCGTTCGTGATCCGCGACGACCGCGCGGTGACAGTCGAAACAGTCCACGCCGAGGTCGTCGTGACCGACCCGCGGGATGTCGCGCTGTACGTATCCAAGTTCGACGGTTTCGCCCGCAACGCACTGCGTGGTGACGACATGCGCAGCCTTCTGGGGGCCATCCGCGACGAACTGTTGCAGCAACGGGAATCGGGCTAGAAGCGGCCGTCCCGCAGCACCACGATGGACCTCCGAATGGGAGGTGCAGCACGTATGACGCAGATGCTTACGCCTTGGGGCACGGGCAGGATGATGCCGTACGCGGCCACTGTCGCGGTTCCACACTTCACCCCCGTGATCGACGCAGGCACACAGATCGCAGCGATCGTGGACGGGCACGGGCGCACGGTCGAGCTGGGTGGTCATGGCACCAGCACCAGCGGACTGACACCCACCGCGACCACTCCGGGCGACGGGTCCGGTCCGGGTGGGGCTACGGATACCGACTCGCACGAGTCCTACGACCAGGATCGGAGTTCTGGCTGATGGAGGACCAACGAGGATCGGTGCTGGTGCTGACCAACTCCTGCGACGTGACTGCGGACGTGGTGCTGAGGCTGCTCGCCGGGCGCCGGGTTTCCGTGGTGCGCGTCGATCCGGGAGCCGACTTCCACGAGGGGGCCTCTCTGGCCGCCGCCTACCGCACAGGCGACCAGAGGGGCACCCTGCGTACCCGGAGCCGGGAACTCGACCTCACGCGGGTACGGTCCGTCTGGGTCCGCAGACCGTCGCCCTACGAGGGCGCTCCCGGCCTCCAGGGGCAGGACCGCAGGTTCTCAGCAGAACAGTCCTACTGGGGAACAGGGGGGATCCTCGCCTCCCTCCCGGGAGCGCACTACGTCAACCATCCGTGGAGCAACCGTGCCGCGGAGTACAAGCCCGCTCAGCTCGCGGCGGCCCAACGGAGCGGGTTCCTGCTTCCCCACACGCTGATCACCGACAACGAGAGCGACGCCCGGGACTTCGTGGCACATGAGCGTGGCGGAGTGGTCTACAAACCGGTGTGGAACACGCCCTACCGCATCGGCGATCAGCCGCACAGCGTGTGGGTCAGGGAGGTACACGGTCATGAGATCACCAGTGCCGTGGCTGTGTGCCCGCACATATTCCAGGCCAAGGTGGACAAGGCGTTCGACGTACGAGTGACGGCTGTTGGAGACCGGCTTACCGGAACCAGGATCGACAGCCCTGATCTCGACTGGCGTTACCGGCAGGACCTCATGCGCTGCACTCCGATCGCAATTCCGGAGGCGGTGGCGGACTCCATTGCCTCCTATCTCGCGGACTTCGGGCTGACGTTCGGTGCTTTCGACTTCGCGGTGACAGCCGACCGTGCCTGGTACTTCCTGGAGTGCAACCCCAGCGGCCAGTGGGCGTGGCAGCCGGCCGGGACCACCGACGCTGTTGCCCACGCCATCGCCGACCAGCTCCAGAGAGGCTCTGGCACATGAGCGCATCTGTTCCCTTGCGTGCCGCTCTGGCGGACGCTCTCACCGAGGACGGCACGCTCGCTGATCCCGAGTGGCGCCGAGCAGCCGCGACTGTTCCGCGGCACCTGTTCGTCGGCTCCTACTTCGAACAGGTGCCGGGAAGTGTCCCGACCCGCTATCGGCCCGTCCACCAGGGCGATGCCGGATGGCTGCGCGGCGTCTACACCGACCGGACGCTCATCACTCAACTCGACGGCCGCACCAGGCCCGATGATGTCGCACGCGGAACAGCTGTCGTGGGTTCCCCCTCGTCGTCGTCCACGCTGCCGTCACTGGTCCTGCGCATGTGGCAGCGACTCGATGTCCAGCCGGGGCAGCGAGTGCTGGAGATCGGTACGGGAACCGGGTACTCGACCGCCCTCGGTGCGCACTGTCTGGGCGACGACAGTCTCACCAGCGTCGAGTACGACCCGGTGGTCGGCGCAGCCGCGGCGTCCGCCATCAAAGCAGCCGGGTACGCTCCCCGGCTGATCACCGGGGACGGACTGAGGGGAGATCCGGGCGGGGGAGCGTATGACCGCCTGATCGCCACTTGCTCGGTCCGGTACATCCCCGTGCCGTGGCTGCACCAGGTGAAGCCGGGCGGAAAGCTGCTGGTCACCCTCTCGGGATGGAGCTACGCATCCGGGCTGGCGCTGCTTACGGTGACTGGCCCCGGTGCTGCCGCCGGGCGGTTCCTGACCGGGTACACCAGCTTCATGCCGGCCCGCCCGCACGATCGCCCACCGCGCCCGGCGCTGGTCCTGCTGCCCGGTGAGGAGCGCCCGACCGGGATGGATCCCGCGATCATCGGCACGTGGACCGGAAGCTGGGTTGCCCAGCTCGCCGCACCTTCGGCCGAGCGGATGGGGGCTGGGTCCGAACAGATCCTCTGGGATGTGTCCACCGGCTCCCAGTCGCGGACCGCATCCCGGGCCGACGGTGGCTGGACCGTCGTGCAGCGTGGACCGGTCCGGCTGTGGGATCAGGTCGAAACGGCTGTGCAGACCTGGCAGGGACTCGGCGCACCACACCAGGAGGACTTCGGCATCACGGTCTCTGCGGCCCGGCAGCGCGTGTGGATCGGCGCCGAGGACGGTCCGGGCTGGGACCTGCCGATCTGAGCTGTCCCACCGTGCAGGGCACGAGGGGGAGCAGCTCAGGACCTGTGTGTGCCGGGCCGGGGGTGGTCAGACGGAGTCGGCCTCGCCCTTGACGCCCGCCACGAAGGAGGCGAATGCCTGGGCGGGGATGTCCAGTACGGGGCCGCCCGGGTTCTTGGAGTCACGTACGGGGACGATGCCGTGGGAGGCGATGAGGTTGGCTGCGACCTCTACGCAGTTACCGCCGTTGTTGCTGTAGGAGGATGTGAACCAGCGGGGGGACTCGTCGGTCGTCACGGGGTGCCCTTTCGTGCCTCGTTGATCATGGCCACGGATGCTGCCTGCGACAGTGCTTCGGCCTGTAGTTGATGGTAGGTCGTCAGCATGGGCATCACAGATGCACTCTCCCGGTCCAGGTGTCCCTGCGACTGGGACTCGGCGTAGCAGATCACGGATCGATCCGGCAGCGTCAGGAGATTGACGGGCAGATCGAACGCCCGGCGTTCGCCTATCTCGAACGGTGCCACCTGAAGCACTGTGTTCGGCAGCTCGGCAAACTGCACCAGACGGGCCAACTGGGCCTCCATGACGGCCGCTCCGCCAATGGGCCGGCGGATGCAGCTCTCATCCATGATCACGAACAGCATGGGCGGACGGGCTCGCATGACGGCCGCCTGCCGCTCAGCCAGGAACGAGACGCGTTCGTCCGCCTGGCCGGGCGTGATGGCATCCCGTCGCACCGAGCTTTCGGCCAGCACTTTTGCGTACTGGGGTGTTTGCAGGAGCCCGGGGATGATTCCGATCTCGTACAGCCGGATCTCTACCGCCCGGCCCTCATGGCCCACGTACTCCGGGAACCCTTCCAGGAGCGAGCCGCGCCGCATCTCGCGCCACTCGCGCTCCAGCGAATCAGCAGAACCGGCAGTACCGAAGGCGAGATCGGCCTTACGCGAGAAAGGGAGGGTTGGCGGCTTCCTGCCAGTTTCAACAGCCGAAATGTGCTGGCTCGAATAGCCCAGGTTCTCGCCTAGATCTTCCTGGCTCCAACCATGCTTCTCCCGCAACCTGCGGAGGTGTGCTCCATATGCAGCCTCCGGGCTGCTCTCAGGGTCCAGCTCCTTGCGGTTGACCATGCGCGCGCCCAACCCTTCCTTCGTTTCTGATTACTTGAAGGGTTCCTGACTCTAGGCCACGCTGAGCCCACTCGGTAGCGGAACGACTACAGAGAGGAGCGGGCGTTGCCCTGGGATCGCATCCCCGTGACGGAGCAACTGGGCCCCGAAGCAGCCCGGTTGGCATCCCTGGTGGCGGACGGCGGGTTCTGGCGGCTGGCGCCGGCGTGGGTGCCGCGTACCGGATACGCGCCACCCACCAAGGACCTGCTCCGCGATGTCATCGCCGGACTGGAAAGGCAGTTGGACCGAATGAGCGAGCAGCCCGAATTCGAGATCTCCGTACTCAAGTGGCCGCCCTGCCGGTGCGGCAACCCGATCTGTCCCGACGCCCCGGCGGACGACGCCGACGAGTCGTCCACGACGGACCGGCTTCGTGAGCGGGTCAGTGACGACAAGGGGGTCAGGCCATGACGGATTTCGGTCCGGTCGATCGTGGGTACTGGACGAACAACGACCGGGAGAACGCCGAGGACGCTGCCACCGCGTTCGTCAACGCACTGCGGCGGCTCCAGGTCGACTTCGACGACATCGGCATCGAGGAGCCGTGCGCGGCCTGCAACCACCCCGCCCACATGATCTCCCTGGGCTCCATCTCCGTAGCGGAAGCAGCCCAGTTCGCCCACCGGATCAATCGCCGGCTCGATGGGCTCGGCGAACTGGACGGGAGTCCGTGAGCGATGCCGTCAGCGGTGCAGCGGCCCGACCACGTCCTCGACCGTGCGCAGTGCTTCCTCGCTGCGTACGAGTTCGGTGATGTGCTCGATGTCGGTGTGGAAGAAGCGGTCCTCGGCGACCGTCGGTACGGTCTCCCGGATCCTGGCGCGCAGCGCGTTCGTGGCCGGTGAGGGGGCGAGCGGTGCCAGCAGGTCGAGTGCCTGTACGGCGCACATCACCTCGATCGCCACGACGTAGGCGAGTTTGTGTGCCGCCCGGTACGCCTTCAGCGCCGCCAGGTAGGCGTTGCTGACCGCGTCCTCCTGGCCGGCCGATGTGGGGACCGTGTCCGCCGACGCGGGCACCGCGAGTGAGCGCAGCTCCATGGAGAGTGCGGCCGCCGTGTACTGCGCGATCATGTAGCCGCTGTTCAGCCCCGGCCTGGGCGTCAGGAACGCGGGCAGCTCGCTGAAGTTGCTGTTGACCAGGCGGTCGGTGCGGCGCTCGGAGACCTTGGCCAGCACCGCCATCGCGTTCACCATGGAGTCGGCCTGGATGCCGACGTACGTGCTGTCGCAGTTCGCCCCCATCAGCGCCACCCCGTCCTCGCCCTCGGGGTGGATGACCGGGTTGTCGCCCACCGAGTGCAGTTCCTCGACGATGACCTCCCTGGCCTGGGCGAGCGCCCGCCTCGCGCCGCCGTGCATCTGCGGGACGGCGCGCAGGGCCAGGCTGTCCTGGAGCCGGTGGTCGATGAACTCGGCGCTGAGCGCGCTGGATTCGGTCAGCCGACGCAGGTTCTCGGCGACCGCGGCCTGCTCGGGGTGCTTTTTGCGTTCCTGCAGCCGGGCGTCGTAGGCCCGTACGGTGGCCTTGAGTGCCTGTACGGACAGGCTCGCCGCGACATCGGCTGTGGCCGCTGCGACATTGGCGTCATAGGTGGCCAGGACGGCTATCGCGGTCACCGAGTGCGTCCCGTTGGTGAGCGACAGCCCTTCCTTGCAGCCGAGCCGCGCCGGCTGCTCGCCGATCCGGCTCAGTGCCTCGGCCCCGGGCAGCAATTCGTCGCCGTACCAGGCCCGGCCCTCGCCCAGCAGCACCAGGGCCATATGCGCCTCCGGGGCCAGATAGCCGACGGAGCCCTCGCCCGGTACGTAGGGTGTGACGCGGGAGTTGAGCATCCGCCGGATCAGTTCGAGGGTTTCGATGCGGATGCCGGAGAAGCCTTCGCCGAGGCCGGTCAACTCCATGAGAGCGATGGCGCGGACGATCTCGACGGGCAGTGGTTCGCCGACCGAAACGGCGTGTGAGCGCACGATGTTGCGCTGCAGCTGCTCGGCGTCGGCCGGGTCGATCACCTTCGTGACGTTGTCGCCGAATCCGGTGGTCACGCCGTACACCAGGCGGTTCTCGGCCAGAAAGCGCTCCACCAGCGCGCGTGATGTGCGTACCCGGTCGGCGTACGTCGCGTCGAACTCGACCCGGGCGCCGTGGCGTGCGACCGCGACGAACTGCTCGACGGTGATCGGCTCATCGCCCAGGGTGACGGCGGCAATCTCGCGGGCAGGCATGAGGAATCCTCTCGCGTCTGGCATGTATTCATTCACTCGACACGTCAATGAATCATTTTATGTAGCCGGTGGCAAGAGTGGAGACCCGCGCCGTGCGACCGCCGTAGGTCTGCCTGTTCGGACCCTGGCTCTGCCCTTGCTTACCTGGCTTCCTCCGACCGGTTCGCGTAGAAAGGCAAGTTGACCAATGGCCTGACCAGAGCTGAGGAGAGCTATGGAACCCGCGCAGCGCGAGACGTCCGAGGCGAAGAGGGATACGTCGGCGGCTCGCCGCCTACGGCCTGCGGACCCGGCGCGTACCGCAGCTCCACGCGGGATCCTCGGGCTGCAGAGCACCGCGGGTAACGCGGCCGTGGTCCAGATGCTGCGCCAGGCCGGGCACGAGGAGACGCCGGAGCTGCACGAGCACGGCGCCGGCTGTGGGCACCAGGCGGCGGGGCCCGCGGTGCAGCGTGCCGCGGCCCAGGACGTCCTGCGGCAGCCGGGAAGCCCGCTGGACAGTTCGGTGCGCGCCGAAATGGAGGCCAGGTTCGACACCGGATTCTCCGACGTCCGTATCCACGCGGACAGTTCGGCCCAGGCTTCGGCGGCCGAGCTGGGAGCGCGCGCGTACACATCCGGCAGCCATGTGGTCATCGGTCAGGGCGGCGCGGACAAGCACACGCTCGCCCACGAGCTCACGCACGTCATCCAGCAGCGCCAGGGACCGGTCGCCGGTACGGACAACGGCAACGGTCTGCGGGTGAGCGACCCCTCCGACCGGTTCGAGCGCGAGGCCGAGGAGAACGCCCACCGGGTGATGAGCGGAGCGGTCTCCACCAGCAGTGCCGATTCCGCGGGGAGTTCGGGACCGGGCGACGGCGCCACGTCGGAGGGTGAGCAGCCGACGGTCTCCCGGGCCATCCAGCGGGCCTACCGGGGCCGCCACAAAGTCTCCTACGCCTCCTCGTCCAGGAGCGGGGTGGGCAGCTACATGAAGGCCGAACTGCACGCCAAGGACGTGAAGTACGGCGGCAAGCCCAAGGTCAAGCCCAGCTGGTGGCCCAAGAAGGGGACGCCGACCGGGGACTGGTTCGCCAAGTACATGGTCCAGGGCCACCTCCTCAACGACAACCTCGGCGGCCCCGGCGACACCCTGGACAACCTGACGCCGCTCACCAAGGGCGGTAACCGCAAGCATCACGAAATGACGGAGTACAACGTCAAGGCCGAGATCCAGGCCGGCCGCATAGTCGAGTACACGGTGGAAGCAGTGTTCGACGGGCAGGTGACCGGGGCGAGCCTGGGCGCGACAGGCTCGGTCGCGGCAGAGATCGACAAGTACTACGCGCAGTCGATTCCCACGTATCTCGACTGCCAGACGACCGTCTACGACCCGAAGACGGGCAAGGAGCTGTACGGCGAGGGCTGGATCGTGCACAACACGATGGCCTAGTGCCGCATCAGGCGACGTTTGCCCTGTTGTCGCCCGGCGGTGTCGGCTTGATCGAGCCGATGCAGCAGATGGGCGGCGTCCATCCGGCCCCGGCGAGGAACTGTTCGGCGTCGATGTCTCGTTGCAGGTCCATGCCGGTGGCCTGAGGCTGTCGCTGAGCGGGGTCTCAGCTACCGGTTCGCCGCCCACCGCCGGCCCGCGGCTGGCGGTGTGAGGGCGTCTCCCCCAAGGTCCACTGCGTCCTCACCTCTATATCCGAGGCGATCGACGCCCCTCCGCCGGACGAGCGTGCCAGGGGGCGGCGCTGGACGACGGACCTGCTCCCGTTTACACCTGGTTCACCACCGCCTTTTGCCAGGGGCGATGACGACAATCACAGAGGCCTGACGCACTGAGGACGCGCGTCGTGAAATTCGGCTTGTACGCAGACGAGCAGGGGTTGGCATAGGTCAGCTCCTCGTGGAGCAGGACCCGAAGGCCCTCATGGCTGATGTCGTCGGCCACCCCCTCAGCGACCAGGAAGTCGGCCGGCTTGGCCAGGTTCCAGGTCGAAAACGGCAGGCCCTGCTCGGCTGGCTTGGACTTGGCAATTTTCTTGATCTCCCGGCGTTCGGGGAGGGTGAAGGTCTTTGGCCGGCCGCGGACGCGTACCCGTTCTGCCACCCGGACAGGCATCCCAACAGCGCGTCACGTCGCTACGGGGCAAAGGTTCTCTGATGCGGCACTAGGGACTACGGGCCCCGGGTTACCGGGCTCCCTGCCCCCGGTACCACGTCACACCACGCAGAACTCGTTGCCTTCAGGGTCGGCCAGCACCATATGGTCCGGCTTGCCCTGGAGCGATTCCTCGCGCAGCACCCTCGCCCCGGCGGCCGTCAGCCGCTCGGTGGCGGCCAGCACACGCGGCCACCGCACCTCCCAGGGGGTCTCGCGGCCGCCACCCGCCTGCACGTCCAGGTGCAGGCGGTTCTTCACCGCCTTGCCCTCCGGGACCTTCAGGAAGGACAGCGCGGGGGCGGTCCCGGCCGGGTCGCAGAGGTAGGCGCCGTCGTTCCACTCGTCCTCGGGGACACCGTGGTGCAGGAGCCACTCGGGCCAGGTCGCGAACCCCTCGGGCGCGGGGCGCTCGGCGTACTCGAGCGCCTCCGCCCAGAAGCGCGACAGCGCGGCCGGGTCGGCGCAGTCCACGGTCAGGCTCCAGCGGATCGCCACCTGTGCCTCGCTCTCCTCGCGTCACGTACGTGCGGACGTGCGGCGCGGGCGGTGTCCTACCCGTAGGGGATCCCATGGGCCTTGAGTCGTAGGCGCCCGGCCCGTGCGTTACGACCACAGCCTGACGCCCCGCGGCTGCCGGAAAACCATCATGGATACATGACCACAGCAACCGCCACCGCGCCGCCCGGCACATCCGCCCGCACGTCCGCGTCCCGTACCGCCGCGTCCGGTACCTCTGCGTCCCGCACGTCCGTGTCCCGTACCTCCGTGGCGCAGCCCGTCCGCAGCGCCGTCCGCGCGGTCGGGGCCTTCGCGTCGGCCGCCTTCAGCGTCATGATCCTCGGCGAGCACGGCCCCCGCTGAACCGGCGCCGCCAAGCCGCCGCGTCGCCAAGCCTGCCCACCGCCCCGCCGCGCTCACCATGCTGACCGCGGCCCGGTCGTCAGGGAGCAGTCCCCTCATCCGTATCCGTCGAGCCGGTGTCCGCAGAGCCGCTGTCCGCAGAGCCGGTGTCCGCAGAGCCGCTGTCCGCAGAGCCGGTGTCCGCCGAGCCGCTGCCCGTGGAACCGCTGTCCGCGGCGCCCGTCTCCGTGGGATCCGTCAGCTCCAGTGCCGCGGCCGGACCCGCCAGCAGCTCGTCCGCGTCCACGATCCGGTACGCGTACCCCTGCTCGGCCAGGAACCGCTGCCGGTGCGCCGCGAAGTCCTGGTCGATCGTGTCCCGCGCCACCACCGAGTAGAACCGCGCCTCGTGCCCGTCCGCCTTCGGACGCAGCACCCGGCCCAGCCGCTGCGCCTCCTCCTGACGTGAGCCGAAGGTCCCCGAGACCTGGATGGCGACCGTCGCCTCCGGAAGGTCGATCGAGAAGTTCGCGACCTTCGAGACGACCAGCACACTGATCTCGCCCTCGCGGAACGCCCCGAAGAGCTTCTCGCGCTGCGCGTTCGTCGTCTCGCCCTTGATGACCGGTGCGTCCAGATGCTCGCCCAGCTCGTCCAGCTGGTCGATGTACTGGCCGATGACCAGGGTCTGCTCGCCCTGGTGCTTGCGGACCAGGGCCTCCGTGACCTTCCGCTTGGTCGCGGTCGTCGCGCAGTAGCGGTACTTCTCCTCCGCCTCGGCCGTGGCGTAGGCGAGCCGCTCGGTGTCCGTCAGATTGACCCGGACCTCCACACAGTCGGCGGGCGCGATGTAGCCCTGCGCCTCGATCTCCTTCCACGGCGCGTCGAACCGCTTGGGCCCGATCAGCGAGAAGACGTCCGACTCACGGCCGTCCTCCCGTACGAGCGTCGCGGTGAGCCCGAGCCGGCGCCGCGCCTGCAGATCGGCGGTGAACTTGAAGACCGGTGCGGGCAGCAGATGCACCTCGTCGTAGATGACCAGGCCCCAGTCGCGCGAGTCGAACAGCTCCAGGTGCGGGTAGACGCCCTTCCTGCGGGTCGTCAGCACCTGGTACGTGGCGATGGTGACCGGGCGGATCTCCTTCTTCGTACCGCTGTACTCGCCGATCTCCTCCTCGGTGAGGGAGGTACGTTTCACCAGCTCGTGCTTCCACTGCCGGGCCGAGACGGTGTTGGTGACCAGGATCAGCGTCGTCGCCTTGGCCTCGGCCATCGCACCGGCCCCGACCAGGGTCTTTCCCGCGCCGCAGGGCAGGACGACCACACCGGAGCCGCCGTGCCAGAAGTTCTCCACGGCCTGCTGCTGGTACGGCCGGAGCGACCAGCCCTCCTGGTCCAGGTCGATCTGGTGCGCCTCGCCGTCGACGTAACCGGCGAGGTCCTCGGCGGGCCAGCCCAGCTTCAGCAGCGTCTGCTTGATCTGACCGCGCTCGGAGGGGTGCACGGCCACGGTGTCGGGGTCGAGACGGGCTCCGACCAGCGGGGCGACCTTCTTCGACCGGAGGATCTCCTCCAGCACGGGCCGGTCGGTCGAGGTGAGCACCAGGCCGTGCACGGGGTGCTTGGAGAGCGTGAGACGGCCGTACCTGGCCATGGTCTCGGCGACGTCCACGAGCAGCGCGTGCGGCACGGGATAGCGGGAGAACTCGACCAGCGCGTCGACGACCTGCTCGGCGTCGTGCCCCGCGGCCCGCGCGTTCCACAGGCCGAGCGGGGTCAGCCGGTAGGTGTGGATGTGCTCGGGCGCGCGCTCCAGCTCCGCGAACGGTGCGATGGCGCGACGGCAGGCGTCCGCCCGCTCGTGGTCCACCTCCAGGAGCAGTGTCTTGTCGCTCTGGACGATGAGAGGTCCGTTCACGCCATGAGTCCCTTCGCGCCGTGAGCATGCGGTGGGGCCGAGCCAGTCAGGCTGAACCAGCAGGGCCAAACCACCAGTGTCGCGCATTCCGGCGGGGGTACACGCTGCGTCATGGACTCCGAACACTCCGAACCGCGACTGCAGCGCCGTACGTGGGGCTCGGCAGTGCTCCGCACCCTCGTGTTACTGCTCGGTTTCGCCTGCATGGTCGGCTTCGCCGTCGCCCTGGCCAAGGTGACGCTGGTGCCCTCCGCCGCCTCGGTGGACCTCACGCACACGAACCTCACCCCGGGCGACTCGATCCGTACGTACGTCGACCAGCCGGCCTTCCGGGACACGGTCAAGCAGATCGGCGGCAATCTGCTGCTCGGGATGCCTTTCGGGGTGCTGCTGCCCGTGCTGATACCGAAGGCGCGCGGGCTGCTGCGGGTGGTCCTGGTGACCGCCGTGGTGATGCTTCTCGTCGAGACGGCGCAGGGGCTGCTGATCACCGGGCGGGCCTTCGACATCGACGACGTGATCCTGAACACGACGGGCGCGCTGCTCGGGTATCTGCTGCTCGGCCGGCGGCTGGGCCGCGCGCTGCACCCCCGGCGCACCCACTGGTGGCAGCGGACGGCCCGGCGGACACCCGCGACGAAGCCGGCTGCTGAATCTCCGGCCAAGTCGTCCGCCAAGCCCGCGGCCGAACCCCGTGCCAAGTCTCCGGCCAAGCCCGCCGCCAAGCCGCGTGCCAAGGCCCCTGCCAAACCCTCCGCCAAACCTGCCGCCAAGCCCGCGGCCAAGGCGAAGGCCCCGGCCCGGAAGACGTCCGCGAAGAAGTCCGCCGCCAAGTCGCCCACCAAAGCCGCCGACAGGTCACCCGCCAAGTCCGGCGCCAAGTCCCTTACCAGGGCGTCCCGTTGGTGGTCCGCTGTCAGGACGGGTCGTCGGTCAGCTCCGCAACGCCCGTGATGCGGTGCAGCGGATACGTACGGACGTCGTCCGCGGTGTGGTCGTACGCCGTGACGAAGCCGCCCTCCACCCTGACCGGGGCGATCACGCGCTTGCTGGCCGCGCCGTCCGCGTTGACGTAGCCGATCCACAGCGCGGCGCCCGTCATCGCCGCCGCCTGCACCGTGGCGAGCGTCTCCCCCGACGGGGTGCGCGGCAGGTCCCCGTGCTCCTGCACCGGCGCGTGCACCACCGTGGCCGCCGTGTCGCCCGCCTTGATCGCCCGCAGCGCCGCGCCGAGCAGGACGTCGTCGGGGACCGGCGGGCCCTCCGGGACCGGGGCGGGTGCGGCGCGCGGCGGGGTGCGGTAGGCGTCTGCGCGGGTGATCAGGACGTCCCCCTCGGCCGACTCGGCGGCCGGGGCGAAGCCCATCGAGCGCAGCCCTTCGAGCAGCCCGGCGGGTCCCGCCATGGAGGCCAGCACCGTGGGTGCGAGGCGGCGCAGCCGCAGCGGCTGGGACCTGGTGTCGGCCATGATCTCGCTGAGCACCGCGTCGTCGTCGCAGCGTACGTACGAGGAGGCCGCGCCGACCCGCAGGTGGCCGTGTTTCCTGGCGACGTCGTCGATCAGATACGTGAGCGGCTGCGGCACCGGCGTACGGCTGTGGGCCGCCAGGAAGGCGTGCAGGTCGGCCGCGGTCTGTCCGGCGTCGAGTGCCCTGCGTACCGAGCCCGCCGTGAAGCGGTAGACGGTGGCGCCGCCCTTGGACTCGACGTCGGCGGCGACCCCGAGCAGCGCGGCGAGCGGGCGCTCCAGCGGGCCGGGGGCGACCGCCGTGAGGTCGGCCTGGAGCAGGACGTGGTCGAGCGGCTCCGGGATCAGCGGGGTGATCGCGTCGGCGGCGCGGGCGCGGGCGGCCGCCAGTTCGGCGGGGGTCGGCGCGGGGCGCGGGCCGCTGTCGGCCGTGAGGTCGCCCAGCAGTGCCCTGCCGTGCGTCGAGAGGGCGCCGCGGCCTGTGATGCCCAGCAGCTCCGTCTCGTTCAGCGTCCACTGGGCGATGCGCGAGCGCAGATCGCCGACCGGGGTCGCGCCGTGTGTGTGGCGGGCCGTCGGGATGTCCGCCGTGGTGGCCGGGCCAGGACTGCCGGGGCCCGGGCTGCGGCCGGACGCGGTGCCGCGCACCGGGCGTTCCCAGCGCAGCCGGGTCAGCAGCGAGTCCGGGTCGGGCGCCGTGCCCTCCGGGAGGGTCGCCATCAGGGCCAGGATCCTGCGGCGGACCTCGGGGGCGGCGGCCCGGTCCAGTTCGGGGCCCAGCGTGGACAGGGCACGGCCCTTGGGGTCGAGGCCGCCGATGAGTCCGGGCGTACGGGTGGCGGTGAGCCAGGCCGTGACCAGGTCGGCCCAGCGCTCCTGGGCGGGCGAGTCGAGCCAGAGGTCGTACGCGGGGGTGGCGGCGAACCGTTCGTCGGCCTCCCCGTCGGCCGCCAGCAGCCCGGCCGCGTAGGCCAGTTCGACCCAGAAGGCGGCCAGCGGCTCGCTCACGTCCAGCGCGGCCGCGGTCCGCTTGAGGTCGCGGACGCTGAGGCCGCCGGAGCGCAGCACGGTGGGGCCGCCCTCGTCCCAGTCCTTGAACAGGTCCTCGATGGTGGAGAGCGCGGTGAACGCCTGCCCGGCCGCCGCCGCGTCCACAGCCTGTGGACCGTACTCGCGGGCGGGCAGCACGGCGGGCGGCCGCGGTTCCGCGTGCTGGTGCGCGCGCCCGGCGCGCAGATGCAGCGCGGCCTCCCGGGGGAGTACCACCGTGCGCGCGCTGGCGGGCAGCAGCAGCCCGTGGTCCCGGAGCCACTGCACGGGCCGGGTCGGCGCGGCGGCCACCTCTCCGTACGGCGGGCCCCAGACGAGCCTGCTCAGGACGTTCAGCGACTCGCTCGGGGCCTCGTCGAGCAGCGCCGACATCCGGGTCCTGTCGGTGAACAGCGAGGTCAGCGCGGCGACCGCGGAGACCGAGTCGTGCGTGCCCGCGAGGCCGACCGCGGTGACGATCTCCTGGACGCGGCCGGGCGACATCCCGACCGTCGCCTCCGCCACGGTCGGCCCGAGGCCGGTCGGCGAGGGGTGCGTGGGGGAGGGGGCGAGGAGTTCGCGGGCGGTGCGGACGAGCCGGAGCCGGTCGTCGGTGCCCCAGATCAGCGCCTGCTCACGGAGCCGCTCGACCGCGCCGGGCAGCGCGTCGGCGACCTCCGGATCGCACTCGTCACCGGCCATGAGGGCGAGGAGCGTCTCGTACGGGGCGGGGTCGGGCGCGACCGCGAGCGCCTCGGCGGTCTGGAGCGTGAACCGGTCCAGGTGCTCCAGCGCCCGTACGACCGAGGCGCGGGTGCCCGCACGGGTCGCGAGCTGGCTGAGATCGCTGGGCACCGGCGTCAGCAGATCGGGCCGCGCCCGCAGCAGCCCGGTCAGTGACGCGTCGTCGCGGGTGCGCAGGGCCTCTGCGAGGGTGCGCGGTGGCGTGCTGCGTGTTCGTTCCGGCACGTGCGCCTCCCATAGAGCGGACGGGTCCCCATCCGGCCCACGTTACTGAGATTTGCGGGGAGATGGCGCACCGCCCCACGTTCGGCCCGATGACTTCGCCTCCGCGAGCCCGATGACTTCGCCTCCGCGAGTGCGGGCAGGACACCGGGAGGGGCGCAGGGACGGGCATCCGGACAGGCGTCGGGACCGGTGTCGGGGCGGGCTTCGGGATGGGGGATGGGACGGGCGCCGGTATGCGCACCGCGGCGGGCATCAGGCAGGAAGGGCAGCGGCATCGGGAGGCGCAGAGGAAAAGTCGGGCAAAGGCCGGTGGAGGGGCCGGTGAGTGCGGACGGTGCGCGGTGGGGGCGGCTACGGTCGGTGCAGAGCGGCGTGAAGGGGTGCGACTCCGTGGGGATCGAGAGCGATCAGCTCGTCTACGACTATCTGAGCCGGGTCGGTGACCTGGCCCAGCGACAACTGACGTCGGCCGACCGGATGCGGCTCGTCGCCTCGCTGCGCGGCGAGATCGACCGGCAGCGTGCCGGGGCGGACGCGGGCGGCGAGGCCGCCGTACGCCGTATCCTCGGCCGGCTCGGCACACCGGCCGAGCAGGTGGCGGCGGCGACGGGCGGCGGCCCGCCGCCGGGCGCGGCCGAGCCTGGCCCCGACCCCGTACGGGACCGGGCGGGCCGTATGCCACGCCCGCGGCGCAACGACCCCACGGGCACGGGCGGGGACGGCGGTGGCGCGTCCGGCAGGACCGGCCTCGGCAAAGTCGGCCTGGGCCTCGGTCTGGGCAAGCCGGCGGCGGGCAAGACCGGTCCCGGCGGCCCCGGCGGCGGGCGGTGGGGGCTGGGCGGCAGGGGCGAGAAGCCGCAGCCGCCGCCCCCGCGCTCGACGGCCGCCTCACCCCCGCACCTCGCGGGCGAGGACGAACTGGGCCCGTCCGGCGGGGAACCTGACTGGTGGCGTGTCCAGCCGGGCCCCTTCGGCGCGGGTGACGCGGTGCCGGGCTTCACCGGGGGTGTGGAGATCCCCGAGATACTCAAGCCGCCGCCCGGGGCTGAGCAGGGAGACGGCCCGAACGCTCTCAGCGAGGACGAGGCCGAGGAGGACGACGCCGACGGCGAGGAGTCCGTGGAGGCGCAGCCCCTGCGCGGCCGCTCGCTGCTCGGCCGCCGGCCGGCCGGTGGTGGCGGTGGCGTGCGGGCCGTCGCCGGGGGCTTCTCCAGCCCGTTCCTGCTGCTCGCCGCGGCCCTGCTGGTCGTCGGCGCCGTCATCGGCTCGCTGATCGCGCTCGGTGCCGGCTGGCTCCTGGCGTACGTCTCCCGCAGGCTCAGCCGCGCCGAGGCGAAGTGGGCGGTGCTCGGCCTGCCGGGGCTGGCCCTGACGGGCGGGATCGTCTGGCTGTGGGGGCGGGCCGACGGGCGCTGGGGCACACCGATCCCCGCGCACGGCATGGGCGACGCGATCTCCGGGGTCTGGCCGGTCGTTCTGCGGGTGGCGGCCGGGGCCTCGGCGCTGTATCTGGTGTGGCGGTCGCGAAGGCGGCTGCCGTGAGCGGTGCCGTGGCACCGCCGTGATGCCTTCGTACGGGCCCGGCAGCGGACCGGATCGCACGGCCCGCGGCGTCTGCTCTGTCCCCGTTTACGTCTGTAGCAGGCGTGTTGCTCTCTCGTGACGATCTTGGCCGGTAGAGCGGGCAAGCTGTTCGCAGACAGGGGTTCGGCGGGTTGCACGACCGGCCGCACCGTGAGCGGATGCGAAGGAGCTGGCCATGGGTATGTCTCGTAGGTTCGTCGTGACGGTTGCCGCCACCGCGCTGGCAGGAGCTGCCGGAGTGGGAGTCGCGCAGGCATCGACCACGGCCCACACGTCCGCGGCGACCGGTGTCAAGGTCTCGTCCTGCCGCCCCGCGAACCACACCGCGAAGATCACCCCGGATGCCTCCAGCGCCGGCCACCGCCACTACCGGGTCACGCTGACCGCGGCGCCCGGCACGGAGTCGTGCAAGCTGGCCGGTTCGCCCAGCGGCGTGCGGTTCCTCAACCACGGCTCCCTGGACGGCGTGACCGCGAAGGCGTACGGCAAGCAGACCTCCGCGGTGACCCTGAGCCCCGGCCACCCGGTCCACTTCGACATCCAGGTGCCCAGTGCCGCCGCGGGCGCCAAGGCCAATGAGGTCACGTTCACGCTCAGGACCCCGGGCGGCGGGACGATCCCGGGCGAGTCCTCCGCCGAGGGCTCGCTCTCGGTCGACGCCGGTACCCAGATCGGCGCCCTGCAGGCCGGAGCCTGAGGCACCCGTTCAGCACTGTGCCGCCGTACCCCTGAGGGTGCGGCGGCACAGTGCTGAACGGGCCCGGTGGCCGGTCCCGCGACACGGGCCGGTGACAGGGCCCGGCGACAGGACCAGCAACAGAGGTCAGCGCTTCGTGAGATCCCGCTGCAGCTCGTCGAGGATCCGGTCGGCCGCCGTGTAGCCGATGCCCTGGATCCACAGCTGGTCGTCGACGCCGTGCGACCTGCCGTCCCGCACCGCCGTCAGGTTCTTCCACAGACCGCTGCGCGTCGTCTGTGTCTCCTTGGCCTTCGCCGGGTCTCCGTACGTGGAGTGGAAGAGCACGTCCGAGTCGGCCAGGTCGATCCGCTCGGGGCTCACGTCGTACGTGAAGCCGTCCTTGGCCTTGTCGACGATGGCCGGGCGGCCGACGCCGAGGTCCGCGAGGATCGTGCCGATGTAGTTCTTCCTGCCGTAGATCCGGATGTCGGCGCCCTCCACGAACCGCACCACACCAACCTTCGTGGCGGCCGCCTTCGCGGGCCCGCCGAGCGCGGCCACGACCCGCCGGACATGCGCGGTGTACGCGGCGACGGCCTTCCCGGCCTCGGCCTGCCTGCCCAGAGCCTCGGCGTGCATCCGGAAGTTGGCCTTCCAGGGGTAGCCGGTGTTCTCCGTCATGACGGTCGGCGCGATGGCGCTGAGCTGCGCGTACTTGTCGCCGTGCCGGATCTTGCTGGTGAGGATCAGATCGGGTTTGAGGGCGGCGATGGCCTCCATGTTCGGCTGGAGCATCTCGCCGACGTCCTTTATCCCGGCGACCTTGTCCCTGGGCAGATAGTCGAGGAACCCGGATTTCACGTCCGCGTGGGTGGAGCCGACCGGCTTCACGCCGAGCGTGATGGCGGAGTCCAGCTCGGCGGTGTCCAGGACGACGACCCGCCGGGGGTGGTCCGGGACCCGTACATCCCCCATGGCCGTCTTCATGGTGTGGGTGGCGGCCGTCCCCGCGGACGGCTTGCCGCTGGTGTCACCCGACCCGCACGCGGTGAGAGCCAGCGCGGCGGCGATGACGAGAGCACCGGTGGTGGTACGGCGGCGGTGGTCGCGGCCGGCCCCACCGAGGAGTAAGCGCTTCATGACGAGCCCTTTCGACTGCTTGGCCTGCTTGGCCTGCTTCGACTGCTTCGACGGCGTTCCTCTGGAATGGTGGTCCTCCGGACGGCGTCCCGGCAGGGGCTCAGACGTCGGCCGCGCAGTTCTCGGCCGCGGCGCCCCCGCCTGCCGTGCCCGCTCCCGCGTCCGCACCCGCTCCCGCGTCCGCGCCCCACGGCGCCCCCGCCACGACCAGCGGCGACCCGGTCACCGGATCGGGGATGACGACCGACTCCAGGCCGAACACCTCCCGTACCAGCTCCGCGGTGACGATCTCCCCGGGGTGCCCCTCCGCGACGATCCGGCCGTGCTTCATGGCCACCAGGTGGTCGGCGTACCTGGCCGCCTGGTTGAGGTCGTGCAGCACCGCGACCACGGTCCTGCCGCGCTCCTTGTTGAGCCGGCGCATCAGGTCGAGCACCTCGACCTGATGGGCGATGTCGAGGTAGGTGGTGGGCTCGTCCAGCAGCAGCAGATCCGTCTCCTGGGCGAGCGCCATCGCGATCCAGACGCGCTGGCGCTGCCCGCCGGACAGTTCGTCCACGGCCCGCTCGGCGAGGGCGGTGATGTCGGTGCGCTCCATCGCGCCGGTGACGGCGCGCTCGTCCTCGTCCGACCACTGCTGCCACCAGTGCTGGTGCGGCTGGCGGCCGCGTGCCACCAGGTCGGCGACGGTGATCGCCTCGGGCGCCGAAGGGGACTGCGGGAGCAGCCCGATGGACTGGGCGATCTTGCGGGTCGGCGTACGGGCCAGCTCGGCGCCGTCCAGCAGCACCGCGCCGCCGCGCGGCTTGAGCAGCCGCCCCAGGGCCCGCAGGGTGGTGGACTTGCCGCAGGCGTTGGGCCCGACGATCACGGTCACCTGCCCGTCGGGCACGGCCAGGTCGAGTCCTTCGACGACGGTGCGGTCGTCGTACGCGAGGGTCAGCTCACGTGCCGTCAGCCTGGCCGGTGCGGTGGCCTGCGGGGTGCTGGTCATGAGCTTCCTCCACTACGGCCGCGGGCACCGTGATTCTTCGCGATCAGCCAGATCAGATACGGGGCGCCGACCGCCGCCGTGAGGACGCCCACCGGCAGTTCGGTGGGCGAGAGGAGCTTGCGGCCGAGCAGATCGGCGAGTACGACGATGAACGCGCCCATCAGCGCCGAGCAGAGCAGCGGGATCTGCGCGGTCCTGGTCATCCGGCGGGCGATCTGCGGGGCGAGCAGCGCGACGAAGTCGACGGGCCCGGCGGCGCCGGTCGCCACCGATGCCAGCACCACGCCGAGCAGGACGAGCCCGAGCCGCACCCGCCCGAGCCGGATGCCGAGCGCGGTCGCGGTGTCGTCGTCCATGGAGACGGTGCGCTGGGCGTACGCGGCCCACAGCATCGCCGGTACGAGCGCGAGCAGCACCCAGCCGAGCAGTCGGGCCTGGCTCCAGCCGCGGCCGTTCAGCGAGCCGGTGAGCCAGATCTGGGCCTGCTGGGCGACCAGGTAGTCGCCCTTGGTGAGGAAGAGCTGGGTGACCGAGCCCAGCGCGATGGCGAAGCCGATGCCGATCAGCACGAAGCGGGTGGCGTGCAGTCCGCCGCGCCAGGCGAAGACGTACACCAGGGCGGCTGCGGTGATGCCGCCGATGACCGAGAGGTACGGCAGGACGGCGGCCGACGTCACGCCGAGGGACATCGCGGCGACGGTGAGCGCGCCCGCGCCCTTGCTGATGCCGATGATGTCGGGGCTGGCCAGCGGGTTGCGCGCGACGGTCTGGATGAGCGCGCCGGCCACCCCGAAGGCGGCGCCGACGAGCAGCCCGACGACCATCCGGGGCAGCCGCAGGGTGCCCACGACGAGTTCGTCGGGCGACGGCCTGCCGGTGATGACCTTGAGGACCTCGCCGGGTGCGATGAAGTCCTCGCCGACGCAGAGGTACGCGACACAGGTGACCGCGAGCAGCACGGCGAGCGCCACGGCGACGGCCGCCGCCCGCCGGTGCAGCAGGAACGTGCCGCCCCCGGCCCGGACGAGGGAGTACCCGGCGGGGCGCACGGCCGCGGCGGGAGGTGCGGTGGTGGGAGCTGCCGGTGTCACGCCGGGACCGCCTTCCGGCGTACGAGGGTGACCAGGAACGGCACCCCGATCAGGGCCGTCATCACACCGGCGGGCACCTCGCTCGGCGGGAACACGACCCGGCCGACGGTGTCGGAGACCAGCAGCATCACCGGGCCGATGAGGGCCGCCATCGGCAGCACCCAGCGGTGGTCGCTGCCGACGATCGCGCGGGCGATGTGCGGCACCGCGAGGCCGATGAAGGCGATGGGTCCCGCGGCCGCGACGCCGACGCCGGTCAGTACGGTGGCGCCGATGCCGCCGACGATGCGTACGGTCGCGACCTTCTGGCCGAGGCCGCGCGCCATGTCGTCGCCCAGCGCCAGTGCGTCGAGGCCCCGCGCGACCGAGGCCACCAGCACCACCCCGACCAGCAGGAACGGCCAGATCTGGCCCACGATGTCGGTGTCACGGCCGCTGATCGAGCCGACCTGCCAGAAGCGGAACTCGTCCAGCGCCGACGCCTTGGTGGTCAGTACCGCCTGCACCACGGAGACGAGCAGGGCGTTGATCGCGGCGCCGCCGAGCGCGAGCTTGACCGGGGTGGCGCCGCCGCGCCCCCGCGATGCGATGGCGTACACCGCGACCGAGGCGAACGCCGCCCCCGCGAAGGCGAACCAGACGTATCCGGTGAGGCTGTGGATCCCGGCGAAGGCGATGGCCAGCACCACGCCGACCGACGCGCCCTGGCTGATGCCGAGGATGCCGGGGTCGGCGATGGGGTTACGGGTGATGCCCTGGAGCACGGTCCCGGCCAGGGCGAGCGCGGCGCCCACCATGAGGCCGATGAGGGTGCGCGGCACCCGCAGTTGGCGTACGACTTCGGCGGTGTTGCTGTGGCCGCCGTGCAGCAGTGCGTCGATCACCGCCGACGGCGCGATGGCCCGTGCCCCGACCGCGAGGCTGAGCAGGACCGCCAGCAGCAGGGCCACGACGGCGCCGGCCGTCCAGGCGACGCGGCGGCGGGCCACGGGAGTTGACATCTGACCCATTCCGAAAGTTGGTAAGGCTTGGCTAAGTCTAAGCTCAGCCATTCGGGACGGGCCGGTCAGGTACCGGGAGGATGGAGGATGGAACGCATGTCTTCACACCCGCTGACGGTCGGCTTCGACCTGGATATGACCCTGATCGACTCCCGGCGCGGGATCCACGCCGCCTACCAGGCACTTTCCGCCGAGACCGGGACGTACATCGACGCCGATCTCGTGGTCACCCGGCTCGGGCCGCCGCTGGAGACGGAGCTGGCCGAGTGGTTCCCGGAGGCCGAGATTCCGGCGATGCGCGACCGCTACCGTGAGATCTACCCCACATGCGCGATCGAGCCGACCACGGCGATGGCCGGCGCCGCCGAAGCGGTGGCCGCGGTGCGGCGGCTCGGCGGCCGGGCGATCGTCGTCACCGCCAAGAACCAGCCGGACGCCGTGCGCCACCTGGTCCACCTCGGCATCGAGCCGGACGCCGTGATCGGCTGGCTCTGGGCGGAGGCCAAGGCGGAGGCGCTGCGCGAGCACGGCGCTTCGGTGTACGTCGGCGACCACATCGGGGACGTGCGCGGGGCGCTCACGGCGGGCGCGCTGTCCGTCGCCGTACCGACCGGTCCGATCAGCGCGGACGAACTGCGCGCGGCCGGAGCCGATGTGGTCCTGACGGACCTCACCGAGTTCCCCGCGTGGCTGGACGGCTACGCGGCCGGGGTCACCGCGGACGTCTGACCCGCCATCGCGGCGCGTGCCCGACGGCGCTGGTCGGCGATGGAGCGCAGCAGCCCGGCGGCGGCGACGACGAAGCCGACACCCATCAGCATGCACACGGCATACGCGATGGACGGGAACGGGTGCGTCCCGAGGAACAGCGGGGCCACCGTGACCAGTGTGGCCACCGCTCCCACGAAGAAGATGATCGCGCCTGCCTGCACCAGCCGGTCACCGGCGCGGGTGTCGGCAGGGGCGTCGGCCGATTGGGTTTCATTGCTCACCCGGCCAGGGTAGTTCCCAGCCCGGAGGAACTACGAAATGACGTCTTGTTACTGGTCCCCGGTCGACGAGCCGGACCACTAGCCTGAGTCCCGGCGGGTCGGGTGACCCGCTGCAGTGCTATCCAGAGCCGTTTTCTACGACTACGAGGACGAGGACAGACGGTGCCCACCGGCAAGGTCAAATGGTTCAATTCGGAAAAAGGCTTCGGCTTTCTTTCCCGCGACGACGGGGGCGATGTCTTCGTCCACTCGTCGGTGCTCCCGTCCGGAGTCGATGCCCTGAAGCCGGGGCAGCGCGTGGAGTTCGGCGTCGTCGCGGGCCAGCGCGGCGACCAGGCGCTGACCGTGACCATCATCGATCCCACGCCGTCGGTGGCGGCGGCCCAGCGCCGCAAGCCCGATGAGCTGGCCTCCATCGTGCAGGACCTGACGACGCTCCTGGAGAACATCACGCCGAGCCTGGAGCGCGGCCGCTACCCCGACAAGGCGGCCGGGGCGAAGATCGCCGGCCTGCTGCGGGCGGTCGCCGACCAGTTGGACGTCTGACCGTACGGGCACGGTCCCCCGGTGGGCCGGGGCGGGGAGCGAAATCCCCGCCCCGGCCCACCGGTCTTTCCGCCCGCCGCCGCCGTCACGGCCGCGGCCAGGGCTGCCCGATGATCGTCTCGATGCGGGTGTTGAAGCGCTCCAGGGCGGCCGCGAACGCGCCGGCCTCCTCGGGGCTCCAGTCGGCGAGCACCCGCTCCAGATTGGTGACGGCGTCCTCGCGGTCGGCGTGCAGCTTCTGCGCGCCCTCCTCCGTCATCCGGAACTTCCGGGCGAGACCGCCCTCCGGGTCCGGGATGCGCTCGACGAGCCCGGCGCGGGTCATCGCCGCGGTCTGCCGGTTCAGGGTCGAGGTGTCGAGGCCCAGTGCCTCGACGAGCTGCCCGATGGAGAGCGGGCCGTCGACCTCGATCCGGCAGAGCAGGACATAGGCGCTGCGCTCCAGGCGGGTGGTCTGCGCCATGGCCATGTACCGGTACCGGGCCAGCAGTGTCATTTCCCGCTCGACCCGCTCGAAGTTGTCGCTCGCCTGACGCACGCGGCGTCTCCTCTCGCGCATTTCCCGGTGCCGGTCTGCCCTGCCGGTTTGCCTGTATAGCACGCGTGTGTGCATCATGCATAAGATGTGTATGCTGCACATGCCCGTCATCGGGCGCCCAGCCGAAGAGGAGTTCCCGTGAGACCGACCGCCACCGCGCCACCGCCCGCCAGGACCGGTCCCGTCGTCGCCGTCCTGGCGGGCGCGGGCATCGTCGCCGCCCTGATGCAGACCCTGGTCGTACCGCTCATCGCGCAGCTCCCGCAGCTGCTGCACACCACCCAGGGCAACGCGTCCTGGGTCATCACCGCGACCCTGCTCGCCGGTGCGGTCGCCACCCCCGTCACCGGCCGTCTCGGGGATCTGTACGGCAAGCGGCGGCTGATGCTGGTCTGCGTCGGGCTGCTCGTGGTGGGCTCGCTGATCTGTGCGCTCGCGGGGTCGCTGGCCCCCATGGTCATCGGCCGCGCGCTCCAGGGCACCAGCATGGGCATCATCCCGCTCGGCATCAGCGTGATGCGCGACGTGCTGCCGCCGGAGCGCGTCGGCTCGTCCATCGCGCTGATGAGCTCATCGCTCGGCATCGGCGGCGCGCTCGGCCTGCCCGTCGCGGCCGCGGTGGCGCAGAGCACCGACTGGCACATGCTGTTCTGGGGCTCGGCGGGACTGAGCGCCGTACTCGGCGCCCTGGTCCTGCTCTTCGTACCCGCGGCGCCGGTCCGCGCCGAAGGCCGCTTCGACTACGCCGGGGCCGTGGGCCTCGCCGCCGGTCTCGTCGCCCTCCTGCTGGCCGTCTCCAAGGGCGGCGACTGGGGCTGGGGCAGCGCGAACACCCTGGGGCTGCTGGCGGCCGCGGTCGTCATCCTGCTGGTCTGGGGCGTCTTCGAACTCCGTACCAGGGACCCGCTGGTCGATCTGCGCACCACCGGGCAGCGCCAGGTGCTGCTGACCAATCTGGCGTCCGTCGTGGTCGGCTTCGCGATGTACGCGCAGTCGCTCGTCGCGCCGCAGCTGCTCCAGCTCCCCGAGGCCACCGGCTACGGCCTGGGCCAGTCGATGGTCGTGGCCGGCCTGTGGATGGCCCCGTCCGGGCTGGTGATGATGGCGGTCTCGCCGCTCGGCGCGAAGCTCTCGGCGATCCGCGGCCCCAAGGTGTCGCTCCTCGCCGGCTCCGTGATCATCGCGATCGGTTACGGCCTGGCGACCGTCCTGATGGGCTCGGTCTGGGGCCTGGTGGTCTTCGGCTGCGTGATCAGCGTGGGCGTCGCCTTCGCCTACGGGGCGATGCCCGCCCTGATCATGGGCGCGGTGCCGCTCTCCCAGACCGCGGCGGCCAACGGCTTCAACTCCCTGGCCCGGTCGGTCGGTACGTCGGTCTCCAGCGCGGTCATGGGCGTGGTGCTGGCCCAGATGACCGTGTCGTCAGGCGGCGTCACGATCCCGTCGGAGGGCGGCTTCCGTACGGCGTTCGTGATCGGCGGCGCTGTGGCGCTGGTGGCCGCACTGGTGGTCCTGGCGATCCCCGGCCGCGGCGGGCCGAAGCCGGAGCCGGCCGCTCAGGCAGCGGCGGGGACGGCGGCGGAGTCAGCGGCAGGGACGGAAGCGGTCCAGGCCGCGGAGGATGCGAGCCTCTCGGGCAGGTGAGGGGCAGGCAGGGGGGAGCAAAGGGGGAGCAAGGGGCAAGCGAGAGGCAAGTGAGGGGCCGGCAGGGGGCAAGCAGGGGCAAGCAAGGGGGGCGAGCAGAGGGGCGGCCGCAGGGGGCCGCCCCTTCGGTGCCCGGCTCACTCCGCGGCGAAAGCCAGCCCCTCGGGCGGCAGCGCCGGTACGAGCCCTTCGGCCGCCGCCCGGGTGAGCAGCCCGCGGACCGCCGCGTAGCCGTCCTCGCCGAGGTCGGCCGTGAACTCGTTCACGTAAAGACCGATGTGCTGGTCGGCGACCGCCGGGTCCATCTCCTGCGCGTGGCCCAGCACATAGGGCCTGGACACCTCGGGGTCGTCCCACGCCTGGCGTACCGAGGCGCGGACCGTCCTGGCCAGCTCCCGCAGCCGCTCATCGCCCAGTGACCGCTTGGCGATGATCGCGCCCAGCGGGATCGGCAGGCCCGTCGTGGACTCCCAGTGCTGCCCCATGTCGGCCAGCGAGTGCAGCCCGTACTCCTGGTAGGTGAAGCGCGCCTCGTGGATGACCAGGCCCGCGTCGACCTTGCCGTCGCGCACCGCCGGCATGATCTCGTTGAACGGCATCACGACGATCTCGCCGACCCCGCCGGGCACGACCTCGGCCGCCCACAGCCGGAACAGCAGATACGCCGTCGAGCGCTCGCTCGGCACGGCGACCGTCTTCCCGGTGAGGTCCACGCCGGGCCCCCGCGTGAGGACGAGCGGGCCGCAGCCGCGGCCGAGCGCCCCGCCGCACGGCAGCAGCGCGTACTCGTCGAGCACCCAGGGCAGCACCGCGTACGACACCTTCAGGATGTCGAACTCGCCGCGCTCGGCCATCCCGTTGGTGATGTCGATGTCCGCGAACGTCACATCGATCCGGGGCGCCCCCGGCACCCGGCCGTGGGCCCAGGCGTCGAAGACGAACGTGTCGTTGGGGCAGGGCGAGAACGCGATGTTCAGCGCGTCGGTGAGGAGCGGTGCCTCGGTTGCCTCGGTCATGTGCGGTTCCAACCTTCCAGTACGGGCGCGAGCTTCCCGAAAGCCGTGGTGAGCGCGGACAGCGCGTCGCCGATGCGCCAGGCGTCACGGTCGCGCGGGCCCACGGCGTTGGAGACCGCCCGGATCTCCAGCACCGGCACACCCGCCTGCGCGGCCGCCTCGGCCACCCCGAAGCCCTCCATCGCCTCGGCCACGGCCGCGGGGTGTGCGGCCAGCAGCCGGGCGGCCCGCTCCGCGGTGCCGGTGACGGTGGAAGCGGTGAGTACGGTGCCGGGCGTCGCACCGGTGGCATCGGCCACCGCCCGTACGAGCGTGGCGGGCGGCCGGTGCTCCACCGAGCCGAAGCCGAGACCCGTGACGGGCACGAAGCCCTCGGGCGTCTCGGCGCCCAGGTCAGCCGCGACGATCGCGTCGGCCACGAGCAGCGAGCCCGGCGCGGCGTGGAAGCCGCCGCCGATGCCCGCCGAGACCACCAGACCGTACGAGCCGCGCGCGAGCGCCGTGGCCGTACCGGCGGCCGCGGCGGCGGGGCCGACCCCGGCCGCGATCACGTCGTAACGTCCGGTCCCCGCGTCCGGGTCCTCGGTACCGGACCCGAACGCGCGCGTGACCGCGTCCCGCTCAGCGGGGACCGCGGTCACGATGAGTACACGCAAGGCGTCAGGCGTCCTTCTTGAAGACGAACGACCAGAGCCCGAAGACCTTGGTGGTGCCGTCGCCCTCGGCGATGGCGACGGTCGACGAGTTCCCCTTGGCGCCGTACTGGGAGTTGAAGAAGACGTTGCCCGGGACCGTCGTGTAGGTCTTCTTGCTGACGGCGGTCAGCTGCTGGCCGTTGAGCAGCAGCACCCAGCCCTTGTCGGCGATCTTCGGGTCCACCCCGATCCGGACGGTCTTGTCCGGGTCGACCTTGATGGACTTGGTGCCCTTCTTCTTCGAGGCGCACGCCTTGGACGCGGCCATGTCCAGGGCCTTGCCGTCGTTGTAGCAGGCGGCCTCGGAGTGCACCGAGTTCGTGCCGACCGTCACGGTCGCCAGCGGCGTCGGCTTGTCGCAGGCGGACAGGACGAGGAGTCCGGCGGACACGGCACCGAGAGCGGCGGCGGTGCGGCGGCCCTTACCAGTAAGAAGCGCAACGGTCATGGGGCGAAGGCTATCGCCCGGCGCAGGTCACGCCACGCGGGGGTGCGGCGAGCCGCGCCTGGCGGCCGTCAGGAGCCCCCGTACGGTCGTGATCGCACCCACCGCGACCAGCGCGGCACCCACCGACGCGCCCAGCATGCCGTTCAGCGGCAGGGCCATCGCGATGGCGCCACCGACCACCCAGGCCAGCTGGAGCACCGTCTCCGAGCGCGCGAACGCCGAGGTCCGTACGGTCTCGGGGACGTCCCGCTGGATCATCGCGTCCAGCGACAGCTTGGCCAGCGCCTGTGCGAAGCCGGCGACAGCGGCCAGCACTGTCACCATGACCGAGACGAAGAAGACCGCCGTGAGGACCGCGGTGCCCAGCGCCACCCCGAGCAGGACGGCGATCATGATCTCGGGCCCGCGGGAGCGCAGCAGCGCCCCGACCGCCGTGCCCAGCGCGTTGCCCCCGCCGGCCGCGACACCCACGACGGCCAGTGACACGGCGGCGCTCTGCCCGGCCATCGGATGCTCGCGCAGCAGGAAGGCCAGGAAGAAGATCAGGAAGCCGGAGAGCGAGCGCAGCGCCGAGTTCGCCACCAGGCCGTTCAGCACGGAGGGGCCCACGGTGCGCAGCGACGGCTTGCGCTCGTCGGCCTGCTCCACCAGCCGGGCCTTGCCCTCACCCTTGGCGGAGTCCACCTTGCGGGGCAGCGCGAAGGCCAGGAACGCCCCGCACAGGAAGACGGCCGACGCACCGTAGAGCGGCCAGGCGGGGCCGATCCGGTGCAGTCCGGCGCCGACCATCGCCCCCACACCGGTCGCGAGCAGCCCGCCGAGCGTGACCCGTGAGTTGGCTCTGACCAGCGAGAACCGTGGCGGCAGCAGCCGCGGGACGACCGCGCTGCGCACCACCCCGTACGCCTTCGACGCCACCAGGACGCCCAGCGCCGCCGGATAGAGCTCAAGGCCGCCGGTGGCCACGGCGCCCGACATGACGAGCGCCAGGACCACTCTGGCGATCATCGCGGCGGCCATCGCGGCCCGGCGGCCGTGCGGCAGCCGGTCGAGGAGCGGGCCGATCACCGGGGCCAGCAGCGCGAACGGCGCCATCGTGACCAGAAGGTAGAGCGCGACACGGCCGCGGGCCTGACCGGTCGGTACGGAGAAGAACACGGTCGAAGCCAGCGCAACCGTGATCATCACGTCACCCGCGCTGTTCACGGCGTGCAGTTCGATCAGTTTGCCGAGGCCCGACTCGCCCGCGCCATGGGCGTTCGTCGCCCGTCTGATCCCTTTTGCGGTAGCAGTAAACGGCCGTTGGAGGGCATGGCCGACGGCCCGCCCCACCCTGCGCGCCGGGCTGAATCCGTCGGACGACCTTGCGGTGGTCACCCCGTCATAGTGCCCCAACCCCGTACGACCCGAACCGGGATTCGGACGCGCAGGTGGGACGAGAGCCGGAGAAGGGGTAGCGTGCACGGAGGCTGCCGACCACTCCCGGGCGGGCCCGCGACGCCTGTCACCGCGCCTCGCCGCGTTGTCGGAAGCGCCCCGTGACTTCGGTTACCGGGGCGATCTCCGCCTTGCGATGCACGGCGCCAGACGCCGCGGGCTCCTCCGCCCGGGTGCGGCCGGCAGCCTCCAGCGCGCCACCGGCGGTTGTCCTTGGCTGTGCGCCTCTCCGTTATCCCGCAGAATGGGTACGAGAAGGCGCGCGCCCGGGCATGTCGGGCGCGGACGTTGACGCGGTCCTCCGGTCCGCTCCGCCCGTTGCTCGTACGCGAAGTTCGTCCGGCGCACCCGTGAGACGGCGTAGGAGAGAAGCGAGACCTGTGAGTGCTGCGACGACGAGAAGCCGTACCCCTGACCGCCTGTGCGCCGAGGCGGTCGGCCTCGCCCGTGAGGCGGCGGAGGAAGCCGCCTTCCCCGGGGTGGTCGGCGAGCACGTCTCTGTGGTGGCCGAGGGTGACCGGGTGGTCACCCACTACTTCGAGTGCAAGGAGCCGGGCTACCGGGGCTGGCGCTGGGCGGTGACGGTCGCCCGGGCATCCCGGGCCAAGCTCGTCACGCTCGACGAGACGGTTCTGCTGCCCGGCTCCGACTCGCTGCTGGCCCCCGAGTGGGTGCCCTGGAGCGAGCGGCTGCGCCCCGGCGACATGGGGCCCGGTGACCTGCTGCCCACCGAGGCGGAGGATCTGCGCCTGGAGCCCGGTTTCTCCGGCGAGGACGCGCCGCCGCCCAACTCCGTACTCTCGGACGAGCTGGCGGAGCGGGTCGAGGCGGAGGACGCCGAGGTCACCGACCGCACGGCGGTCCCGGCCCGCGGCACGGTCGCCGCGGTCGCCGACGAGCTGGGGATGCGGCGGGCCCGGGTGCTGTCCCGGTACGGCCTGCACCAGGCGGCGGACCGCTGGGACGAGGAGTACGGCGCGAAGACCCCAATGGCCCAGGCGGCCCCGGCTTCCTGTGTGACGTGTGCCTTCCTGGTCCCGCTCTCCGGTTCACTGCGGCAGGCTTTCGGGGTCTGCGGGAACGAATTCGGCCCGGCGGACGGCCATGTGGTGTCCCTGTCGTACGGCTGCGGCGGCCACTCGGAGGCAGCGGTCATGCCGAAGCCACTGCGCCCGGCGCCCCTGGTACTGGACTCGACGGCGGCGGACCCGTTCGCCCTGCGCCCGGACCCGGAGGGCGGCTCGGTCTCGACGGAGACAACTCCGGGGGCGGACGACCTGGGGCATTCCTGAGGGGTGGGGGTGGGCTGCGGAGCGGGGGGCCCGCCTCGACGCCTCCGCCTCCTGCGCTGATCCCGCACTGACGAAGCACCCGGATGCTCCCGTGCCGGTGCCGGTGCCGGTGCCGGTGCTCGTGAGGTGGCCCGATCAGGGCACCGTCACCAGCGGGACCGTTCCATGACCAGATCCCGGACCGATCGGTCAGACGGCACGCCCGCTGTTGCCGGAACGGATCAGGCTCCGGAGGTGCTGGGCTGCCGTGCGGAGCGCTTCCAACTCGGCGACGCGCTCCGCGTTCCGCTCGGTGAGCGCGGCGTTCAACCCCGCGAAGAACCGCGCGCGGTACGCGAGGTCCGTCTCGATGCGCTGAAGCTCCGCGAACAGGGCGGGCGCCCCGGTTCGTTGTGGGGCGAGTGCGCGCAGGACGCGGGGGAGGCGTCGCCGCAGGAGGACCTGGAGTACCCCCGCGACGAGAGCCAGTCGGACCAGTACGTACGTCACGGCTGCTGCCCTCCGTGGTCGGCCTGCCAGTGCCGCCTGCGTAGGACCCGGCAGTCGGTCTCCCTGCTCGCGTCGTGCTCGGCCCTGGCGACCGCTTCGTCGAGGTCGAACTCCTCGCACTTCCGGCACGGCTCCTCTGCAGGGGTCACCATTCGAGCCCCCTGCGGCTCCGGGCGTTGATCCGTGCGTTCTCGGCGGTGAGCCGCTCTGCAGGGGTCGGGGGCCGGACTCGCTCGGGCACCGCTTCCCACTCGGAGCCACCGCTGACCGGCCGCAGCGACCAGTACGGGCCGGCGAGCCCGCGGAATTCTCCGGTTCGGTTGCCGTGCCCCGTATCGACCATGAGCGTGCCGAGATCCGGGACGCGCGAAGGTGCCTGCCTGTCCGGGGTGTTGTTCTGTGCAGCCATAGCCACTCCTCTCCGTAGTCGTTCCGCTACCAAGCGGGCTCAGCGTGACCTAGAGTCGTGGTGTCTTCAACTTGCGTTACTTGTGCAGAGAGTTGAGTGATGGGCCTTGAACAGAAAAGAGTTGGACCCCGAGAAGTCCCCGAAGGCGGCGTTCGGTCAGCTTCTGCGCAGATTGCGGGATGAACGTGGCTGGACACAGGACGAACTGGGGGAGCGGACGGGGTGTTCGGGGACGCATATTTCAGCCGTCGAAACTGGTCGACGCCCTCCAACTCGCCGCTTTGCGGCAAGTGCTGACCGGGCGCTCGGTACGGGGGACCGGCTCCAACGCCAGAGCCAGGCCGTTCGGCAAACGGCACTGCTGGAGGGATTTCCGGAGTACGTCCGGCATGAGAGCCGGGCAGCGGAAATTCGGTTGTACGAAGTGGGCGTGATCCCCGGCTTGCTTCAGACGCCCGAGTACGCGGCAGTCCTCGCGGAGAGCGCCGTAAGACGGGGAATGATTACGCCCGACCAGGCGAACGAGCGCGTCATGCTCGTTGCCGAGCGGCAATCCGCGCTCATTCGGACGCCTCCGCCACTGATCCTGGTGGTGCTGGACGAAAGCTGCATCCGTCGGCCCATCGGTGGCTCCGCCGTCATGGACGCGCAGTTGGCGAGTCTGGTCAAGTTCGCCGAGTTGCCGAACACCGTGCTTCAGGTTGCCCCGTACGACATGGGAGAGCACCGCCCGTTCGACCTGCCCCTCTACATACTGACGCTTCCGGACCGCCAACTCCTTTCGTACGCCGAGTCCGCGCACCGGGGGCATCTCGAAAGGGAAAGTACGTTCGTGCTGCCGCTGCTCGCGGCCTACCATCAATTGCAAGCCGAAGCGCGCTCCCAGGCGTCGTCTGTGGCCATGATCAGCCAGTTACGAAAGGGCACCCCGTGACCACCGAACTCTCCCCCCGCTGGTTCAAGTCCTCGTACAGCAACAACGGCGGCGCCTGCATCGAGGTCGCGGCCAACCTCATCGCCTCGTGCGGCGTCGTCCCCGTCCGGGACTCCAAGAACCCGAGCGGCCCGGTCCTGGACTTCCACACCAGCTCGTTCGTCTCCTTCGTGGCAGGCATCAAGGGCGGAGAGGTCGGCACCGTCTGACCACCCCGGCCCCGCGCATGTACGGGTGAGATTCCGCCGAACCGGTCCGTTCCAGGCGCGCACCGGCCAGGACGAGGCGGGTGACGACGACCTCCACTGACCTCTGGCACCATTACGGCCGCACACGCGCCGCCACCGATCACGCTGTCCCCGAGACCTTCTCCTGGTCGTGGAGCCAGGACGGCGGGCCGGGCGCGGAAGTCCTCGGTGACCTGACCGGCCTGTTTGTCGGTGACCTCGGCGCCGGATCCGCCCGGCACGCTGCCCACCTGGTGGCCCGTCACCAGCCCGCCCGGGTCGTCGCGGTCGACGCCTCCGCTGCCCAGCACGCCATGGCCACCGGCCTCTACTCCGACCTCGCGCCGCGCCTGCACCTGGTGCACGCCGACGTCCTGGAGCACCTGCGCGCCATGCACGGCTCCTACGACGTGCTGTACAGCGTCTTCGGTGCCGTCGACTTCACCGACCCGCGCGACCTCCTGCCGGCCGCGGGCGCCGCGCTGCGGCCCGGTGGCCGGCTGGTCTTCTCCACCCTCGCCCACTACTTGAACGGCGAGCCCGCCGAGACCGATGTCGTGCACGCAGACATCCTGGCGAAGACACCGGACGGAAGCCCGACCACGATGCGCCGCTGGGTGCTCCAAGAACACCTGTGGGCGAAGCTGCTCGACGTGGCCGGGCTGTCCGATATCACCGTCGATGTGCTGCCTGCGCCCGGCGGTAGGCAGCGCACCGCTGACACGCTGCTCGTGACGGCATCCCGGAAGTGAACCACCGCGCTACGGCGGCTGTTACCTGTCCGCACGCCGCTCGTCGTAGTGACCGCGCGCGGCGTCGACCGCGTCGAGGTGATCGACGGCCCATTCCAGCATGGCGTGCACAGGGGGCCGAAGGGTGCGGCCCAGCGGGGTGATGCGGTATTCGATCGCCACCGGATCCGTGGACACGACCACTCGCTCGGCCATGCCGTTGCGCTCCAGCCGGCGCAGGCATGCGGTCAGCGACTTCGGGGTGACGGCGGGCAGGTGGTGCCGGAGTTCGTTGAAGCGCCGGGGGCGGTCGCACAGTGCGGCCAGTACCAGCAGGGACCACTTGTCGAAGAGTTGGTCGAGCAGTTCCCGGCCGTCGCCGTTGAGCTCCACTTCGGGCACGTCGGTCTCCCTCGCGATACCTGATTTCGTTGAAGTGTATCCAGGCTACTAGGTATACATCAGATACTTATTGGCCTGACGGTGAAGCGGGAATCATGACTGACGCGTACTCGACCCGGACCCTCAAGATCTCTCTCAGCAGCGGTGTGGCGTACGTCGTGATCGACAACCCGCCCATCAATCTGCTCGACGCGGCCCTGATGGCGGACTTGGACCGGTTCGCGGACGCCATATCGGGCGACCAGGACATCCGGGTGATCGTTTTCGACAGCGCGGATCCGGACTTCTTCGTCGCGCACGGTGACATGACGGCCGCCGACGACCCCGCGGCCTTCGTCGCCCTCCCCGTTGCGCCCGGGGAGGACCAGTCCCTCAACCCGATGATGCGGCTCCATGAACGCATCCGGTCGCTGCCGCAGATCACCATCGCCAAGCTGCGCGGACTGGCGCGCGGCGGCGGTGCGGAACTGCTGTCCGCGATGGACATGCGGTTCGCATCGCTGGAGCGCGCCGGGATGGCGCAGATGGAGTGCCGGCTGGGAATCATCCCGGGCGCGGGAGGCACCGCGTATCTGCCCGGCCTGGTGGGCCGCGCACGCGCCCTGGAGATCATCCTCGGCGGGCAGTTGGTCGATGCCGCGACCGCGGAGCGGATCGGATGGGTGAACCGGGCCGTGCCGGACGCCGAGCTGGACCACGTCGTCGACACCCTCGCCGCCCGTATCGCCGCTCTGCCTCCCGGCGTCGCCCGCGCCGCGACCGAAGCGGTCGACTCCGCGGACTCCGCGGCCGAGTCGACCACGCAGGGCCTGCGGAAGGCCAACGAGCTCCTCAACGGGCTCTTCGGTGAACCCGCCGCAGCCCGTCTCGCCAAGGCCGCACTGGCGGCCGGTGCGCACACCCGGGACGGGGAGCGTCACCTGGAGGCCCTTGTCGACGACATCACCTGAGAGCTTCTGCCGGAATGCACGCGGGCGTCACCGGCGGAGTCCAGGGGCGTCGGCGCCAGGAGCGCCCCGCCCCGTCACACCCGCACGCGCAACTTGTCCATGTGAGGGTGGAGTTCGTTCCAGACGCGTTGCCGTGACCGGAAGGACCGTGCCTCGGTGAACAGGAGCGGCGGGTCGAAGGTGTGCAGCTGTGTGCCCCAGCCCTTGGTGAAACGGATCACGGCGGACAGCTGGGCCTCGTCGGCGGCGGGCGCCGTACGCGGGAGGTCCACGAGCCGGGGAAATCTGCGGACCTGGGGGCCGCGTCGCGGAAAGCGTTCGGCTCCGCGCCGGAACTCGGCGGTGGCCTCCGCCGCGAACCGGCGGTACTGCTCCGCATCGCCGGTCACGAGGAGCAGCACGTGCGGTGGGTTGCGCAGGCGTACGGCCTCGCAGAACCGCCATACGTTCTCCGCCTCAGGAACGGCCACCGCGACCACCAGCCACGCATGGACCAAGGCGGCGGACACCATGGGGCGGGTGTCCTCCCCTGGCAGGTCGAGGCGCGCCCACCGGCTGCCGGGCGCGGGGTCGTCCGCCGGGCCGACGGCGACGAATTCCCCGTACCCCGGGAACCACTTCTCGACGGCCCGGTGCGCTCGCTCGTCCCAGCCGGGGAGGCCGGTCTCCGGATGCAGGAGCAGCACGCTCTCCTCGGTGTAGATGTCCTCGGGGGTGCGGGGGCGGCGCCGGTAGGCGGTGGTGCGGCGCAGGGTCATGCGGAACCAGTACACGCCCAGGGCCACGAGCACGGGGCAGGCCCACAGCCACATACGGGTGCCGAGGTGCGCTGCGCCCAGGGGCGTGAAGGCCGCCAGAGCCGTCATTCCGTAGAACCATAGGGACCACTGCCGGTGTACGTAGGACCGCGTCGACTCGGTCTGCGGGGCGGAACGGCTCTCCCGCTTGTCCGGGGGTGCGGCCGGGGCGACATCCGGCGGCAGTATCCGTACCCCCTGGTCGAGTTCCTGTTCACCGGATTCGAGACGTGCTTTGACGTAGCCGTAGAAGAGCAGCAGGGGCAGGGCGATGAAGATGGCCTTGGTGCCGGGGCTCCCGTGCCTGCCCTTGCGTATGAAGTCCGTGTACGGGAGCCAGAGCGAGAGGACCAGGAACATCCAGCGCAGCTGCCGGGGAACTCCCCAGGGCCTCACGGCCCGCCCCGGGAGCCGCAGTTCGAGTCGGGCGATGAAGTCGCGGACCGCCCGTCGCACGGCCAGACGCGGCGAGAGGCGGGCCACCGCGTGTGCGGACCCGGTCAGCGGGGCGAACTCGGGCTCTCGGCCCGCCCCGAACACGATCGCGCCGATGAGAGGGGCACGCCTGGAGCGCCGGGCGGCCCGGGTGGTGGTCCGGGTGGTGGTCCGGGTGATCTCGCGGTGGTCGGGCAGCGTCGGGAGCGGAGGTAATCGGGCGCCCTGTGGGTCGAGTTCGGGGGCGCGCCGGTCCGCGTACGCGGCCGTGAGTCGCCGGAAGCGGTCATAGCTGTCCGGGTCGTCGAGGATGATGAGTACGAGCTGTTCGGCCGGCAGCAGGCGTACCGCTTCCGTGTACTCCCACAGGGTGCCATCGGCAGACTCGTCCGGGCTGATCGACGCCACCATGACGACGAGCCGGGACCGGCGGATCGCTTCGGAGACCGTGGCCCGCCAGTTGTCGTGGGGGAGGTAGAAGCGGGCCGCGCCGAGCCGGGGCAGGGTCTCGCCGGGCTCGCCGACGCTGATCACGCGGCCCAGGCGCAGGAAAGGCAGGATGATGCGCTCCTCCCAGGTGCGCTGGGAGTCCACCGACGCCAGGGCGACCAGCGCCAGCGTCCAGGCCCACACGCCGCGCACCGGCTGGGTGGTGCCCAGGTCCCGGTCACGGCCGAAGGCCCGGAGATACAGCACATAGGTGTGGTCCTCCAGGTGTTCGTGCAGTGCGGCGCCCTTCAAGGGACGCGAGGTCAGGACGCGCCTGGTGTACTGGAGGGTCTGCCGGGACACCGACTCCGCCCTGACCGCCATGAAGAACGCGACCGGCACGACGGCGATCTGCCACCAGACGATCGAATTCCCGGACATGGCCTCGGCGATGGCCGCCAGACCGAGCGCGAGCGCCAGCGCCGCCGTGCAAGTGCCCAGGATGCCGGTCGTCAGCGACAGCCGGAGTCCGTCGTTCTCCTTTTCCCTGTTCTCCTTCATGCTCCCCCGCACAGTGGATGAAAGATGACGGGCATCCACTGTTCCACGTGGCCGGCAGGCGTGTGCGTCAGGTGGTTGTGTCCGGTGTGTGTGCGGGTCCTCGTGGGAAGGCACCCTCTCCCGCTCGCCTACCGGGTGTTGAATGAGGACATGTTCGATCACAAGAAGCTTGGCCGGACCGGGATTTCCGTCGCGCCGCTCTGTCTGGGCGGCAACGTATTCGGCTGGACCGCCGACCAGGAGCAATCGTTCGCCGTGCTCGATGCCTACGCCGCCGCGGGCGGGAACTTCATCGATACCGCGGACTCGTACATCTACCAATTTCCCGGCAATCAGCCCGGACAGTCGGAGACCATCATCGCTGAGTGGCTCTCCGCGCGCGGCAACCGGGACGACATCGTCATCGCCACGAAGGTCGGTGACCACCCGGAGCGCAAGGGTCTCGCGCCCGCCACTATCGAGGCGGCCGTGGACGATTCGCTCCGGCGACTGGGGACCGACCGCATCGACCTGTACTACGCCCACTTCGACGACGAATCCGTGTCGGTCGAGGACGTTGTCACGACGTTCGACGGCCTGGTGCGCGCCGGTAAGGTGCGGGCCCTCGGGGCGTCCAACATCAGCCCGGAACGCCTTGACGCCATGCTGCGGTTCGCCCACCAGGAGGGCCTGGCGGGCTTCCAGGTGCTCCAGCCCCAGTACAACCTCGTCTCCCGTGACACCTACGAGGGCGAACGCCGGGACATCGTCCAGCGGGATGGGCTGGCCTGCGTCCCCTACTTCGCTCTCGCCTCCGGGTTCCTGACCGGCAAGTACCGGCCGGGCCGCCCGGTGGACAACGTGCGCGACATGCCCGGCCTGGCCGGTGGTTACGCGGACAGTGAGCGCGGCACCAGGGTTCTCGCCGCCATGGAAGAGATCGCGCCGGCACACGGCGTACAGCTGGCCACCGTCGCCCTCGCCTGGGTGGCCCAGCAGCCGACCGTGGTCGCGCCGATCGCCTCCGCGCGGGTGGTGGAGCAGGTGCCGGCCCTCGCCGCCCTGGCGGACCTGCGCCTCTCCGATGCCGAACTGCGGTCCCTGGACGCGGCGTCCGCTTGACGGCAGCCGCCCTCGCCTCGATGGCAGCTGCATTCGCCTTGACGGCGGCCGCACTCGCCTCGACGGCAGCCGCCCTCGCCTCGACGGCGGCCGCACTCGCCTCGACGGCAGCCGCGCTCGCCGCCCCCGCCCCCGGTCATGTCCGCGGGCTGATTCCCCGCACGGTCAGGGCGAGCAGGCGGTCCGCCTCGGCGCCCGGGTCCGGGTGATGTTCCGTGGCCAGGGCGATGCCCGTGACCAGTGCGATCAAGTCGCCGATGGTCACGTCCTGCTCCACCGCGCCCGCCTGTGCGGCGCGGTGGAGCAGGGGGCCCGCCGCGGCGGTGAGCTTGGCCGAGCAGGCGTTCACATGCTCCGGACCGTCGGTTCCGGCCGGGGTCAGTGCGTCGGCCATGCCCCGTGCGGAGGTGGCGTACGCGGTGAGCGCTGCCAGCCAGTCCAGCAGCGCGGCGCGGGCGTCGGGTGCGTCGGCCAGTTCGGTGGCGTGGGTGCGCAGGGCCTCGATCCGTTCGCTGAACACCGCGTCGAGGAGCGCGTGCCTGCTGGGGAAGTGGCGTCGCACGGTGGCTGATCCGACTCCGGCGGTGCGGGCGATCTGTTCCAGGGAGGCGTCGGCGCCGTGTGCGGCGACCTCGTCCTCGGCCACGGCGAGGATGCGGGCGTAGTTGCGCCGGGCGTCTGCGCGCTGGACGGTCATCGAGTCATCTCCGGCTTGCTAAGTGGCGGGGCCCTCCGTATCGTACCGAAAGGTAAGTGGCGGGCCTCGCCACTTAGCTGTCCGCGACCGGCCGAGGGGCATCATGACGTCAGAATCCCAGCCAGTACTCGTTGTTGGTGCCACGGGCAGGCAGGGCGGCGCCACCGCCCGCGCCCTGCTCGCGGCGGGCATCCCCGTCCGGGCGCTGGTCCGTGATCCGGGCACCGGGCGGGCCGGGGCCGTCGCGGCGCTGGGTGCCGAGCTGGTCACCGGCGACCTCGACGACCGCGGCTCCGTGGCCCGCGCCGCCGAGGGAACCCGCGCCGTCTTCTCCGTCCAGATGCCCGACATGGACGGACGCGGCTTCGAGGGCGAGGTGGCCCAGGCCGTCCACCTGATCGAGGGCGCGCGGGCTGCCGGGGTACCGCAGTTCGTGCACAGCTCCGTCTCCGGCGCCGGCCGGCATGTCGACTGGGTGAGGGGCCGTTGGGCCTGGATGGAGCCGTACTACACCGCGAAGGCCGGCATCCAGGACCGGGTGCGCACGGCCGGCTTCACACACTGGACGCTCATCAAACCGGGCTACTTCATGGAGAACTTTCTCCCCGCCGAGAAGATCATGTTCCCCCGTGGTGTGGACGGCGGCCTGGTGAGCCTCCTGAAGCCCGCGACCCGGCTCTCCCTCGTGGCGGTCGACGACATCGGCAGGGCCGCAGCCGCGGCCATCGCCGCACCGCAGCGGTTCGACGGAGTCGAGCTGGAGCTGGCGAGTGAGGTCCTGACGATGGCGGAGATCGCCGACATCCTCTCCCGCAGTCTGGGGGCCGGGCTGACGGCACCCGACATGACCGAGGAGGAGGCGAGTGCCGCCGGAATGCCCGGCATGGGCTTCGCGCAGGCGCACATCAACGAACACGCTCAGCCCGCCCGTCCGGAATACGCACGGGCCCTCGGCATCCCCCTCACCCCCTTCGTCGAATGGGCCGGAGAGCATCTGCGGGCCGCGACCTGACGCCGGCGGGGTCCGGGTTACGGAAAGACGGCCGGCCGGGGAGGGGAACAAGCCAAGCCCGCCCCGGGTGCTCCCACCCGCGCCCCTCGCCGCCCCCGGCACGCGGTACCTTCAGCCGGGACCGGGACGGTCCCCGTACCCCGCCCCACAGAGGAGCACAAGCCGTGATCGTGGAAGCGACAGACGCAGCCGACCCCTTCGGGACGGCACGCCTGAGGCGTGGTGTGCTCGATGCCTGGGCCACCACCCCCGCCCGGTTCCGCGAGGACGCCAACGCCGAGGAGGATCTCGCGCTGGGCGGCTACCGCGACCGCCTCGTCGTCGAACTCGCCCAGAACGCCGCCGACGCGGCCGCCCGCGCCGGCGTGCCGGGCCGGTTCCGGCTCACCCTGCGGCCGGGCGAGGGTGACGCCCCCGCCGTGCTCGTCGCCGCCAACACCGGCGCCCCGCTGGACGCCACCGGCGTCGAGTCGCTGAGTACGCTCCGCGCCTCGGCCAAGCGCACCGAGGCCGACACCCACGCGGCCGTCGGCCGTTTCGGCGTCGGCTTCGCCGCCGTCCTCGCGGTGAGCGACGAGCCGGCGGTCGTCGGCCGGCACGGCGGCGTCCGGTGGTCACTCGCCGAGGCCCGCGAGCTGGCGGCCGAAGCGGCCCGCACCCAGGCATCCGGTACGGCGTCCGATACGTCATCCGATACGTCATCCGGTACGGCGGTCCGCACCACGGCCGGACAGCCGGACACGGCACCCGGCGGCCTCGCCGACGAACTGCGCCGCCGCGAGGGACACGTACCGCTGCTGCGTCTCCCGCTGCCCGCCGAAGGCACCGCCCCCGACGGGTACGACACCGTCGTCATCCTCCCGCTGCGCGACGCGGGCGCCGATGACCTGGCCCGGCGGCTCGTCGCCTCGGTCGACGACGCGCTGCTGCTGACCCTGCCCGGCCTCGCCGAGATCGTGATCGAGACCCCGGACGGCGTCCGCACCCTGACCCGTTCGGAACACGGGGCGTACGTCCACATCGACGACAGCGCTTCGGGCGGCGGAATCCACCGCTGGCGCACCGTCGCGCACCACGGTCCGCTGGAGCGCGCCCTGCTCGCCGACCGGCCCGTCGAGGAGCGGCTGCGCCCGCACTGGTCGGTCACCTGGGCCGTCCCGGTCGACGGCGACGGCGCCCCCGTGCGCCCCGGCACCGCCCCCGTCGTCCACGCGCCCACCCCGACCGACGAACCGCTCGGTGTGCCCGCGCTGCTCATCGCCTCGCTGCCGCTGGACACCGCCCGCCGCCACCCCGCGCCGGGCCCGCTCACGGACTTCCTCGTGCAGCGCGCGGCGGATGCGTACGCCGAGCTGCTCGGCGGCTGGGAGCCCGTATCGGTCGCCACCATCGACCTGGTGCCCGGCCCGCTCGGCAAGGGCGAACTCGACGGCGCACTGCGGGCCGCGATCCTGGAGCGGCTGCACCGGGTGGCGTTCCTCGCGCCCGCCGCGCCCCTGGAGGACGTGACCGGCGAATCCGAAGAGGAGAGCGGCACGCGCCGCCAGGCCCTGCGCCCCTTCGAGGCCGAAGTCGTCGAGGGTGCGGGCGACGACACCGTACGGGTGCTGGCCGAAGTGCTGCCGACGCTGCTGCCCGCCGGGCTCGAACGCCGCGCCGAGCTGCGCACCCTGGGCGTCGGCCGGCTGCCGCTCGGCGACGCCATCGACCGGATCGGCGGCGCCGAACGCGCACCGTCCTGGTGGCGCCGGCTGTACGAGACGCTGGCCGGGGTCGACCCGGACCGGCTCTCGGGGCTGCCCGTGCCGCTCGCGTCGGGACGTACCGCCGTCGGCCCCCGGCAGGTCCTGCTGCCGCTGGCCGACACCCCCGCCGACCTGGCCCGCCTCGGCCTGAAGGTCGCCCACCCGGACGCCGCGCACCCCCTCCTGGAGAAGCTGGGCGCCCTGCCCGCCACCCCGCGGGCGGTCCTGACGACCCCGCAGGTGCGGGCGGCGGTCGCCGCCTCGATGGACGCCGGGGAGATCTGGTACGACGACGAGGACCAGGGGGCGCTGGGCGCCGACGACCTCGCCGATGTGGTGCTGGCGCTCGTACGGGAGGCGGAGCTTGAGCCCGGCGACGAGCCCTGGCTCGCCGCGCTGGCCCTCCCCGACGAGGACGGCGAGACCGTGCCTGCCGGTGAACTGGTGCTGCCCGGCAGCCCGTTCGCCGAGATCATGCACGAGGGCGAACTGGCCCTCTGCGACACCGAACTGGCCGAGCGCTGGGGCGAACAGCCGCTGACCGCCTGCGGGGTGCTCGCCACCTTCGCCCTGGTCCGCACCACGGACGTCGTCCTCGACCCCGATGAACTCGAACCGCGCGAGGGCGATTTCGCCGAGCCGGACGACGCCGGGCTGCTCGACGCGGTGGATGTCTGGTGCGAGGACGTGCTGGACCAGCTGGAGCAGGGCCCGGTGCCACCGGTCGCGACGGAGATCGTCGCCGTACGGGATCTGGAACTGGTCGACGACGACAAGTGGCCGCAGGCCCTCGCACTGCTCTCCCGCCCGCCGCTGCGGGACGCCCTGACCCAGCCGGTGCGGGTGCTGCTGCCGGACGGTACGACCGAATCCGTACGCTCGTACACCGCCTGGTGGCTGCGCGGCCACCCGGTGCTCGGCGGCCGGCGCCCGGCCGGGCTGCGGGCCGCGGGCGGTGACCCGCTGCTGGCCGGTCTCTACGACGAGGCGGACGCGACCGGCTTCGAGGACGAGCAGGTGCTGCGCGCCCTGGGCGTACGGACGTCCGTGGCCGCCCTGCTGGACGAGCCGGGCGGCGCGGCCGAGCTGCTGACCCGGCTGGCCGACCCGGACCGCGCGGTGTCGGCACGCCAACTGCACGCGCTGTACGGCGAGCTGGCCCGGCTCGACCCGGAACAGGTGACGCTCCCTGACGAGTTGCGGGCTGTGGTGGACGGTGAGGTACGGGTGGTGGACGCGGCCGACGCGCTGGTTGCCGACGCCCCCGACCTGCTCCCGCTCACATCCGGGGCCGCGCTGCTCCCGGTGGCCCCCGACCGGGCGGCCGAGCTGGCCGAACTGCTCCAGGTCGGGCGGCTGAGCGAGAGCGTGGAGGCCGAGGTGACGACGGCGGGGGACGAGCACCAGGTCCCGGACGCGGTCCGCGCGCTGCTCGGGCCGAGCACTCCGCGTACGTACATCGAGCACGAGGAGCTGCTCGCGAACGGCGTCGAACTGGACTGGCACCGCACCCGTGACGGGGTGCTGCACGCGGCCACCCTGGAGGGGGTGGCGGCGGGGCTCGCCTGGGCGGCGGGGCAGTGGCCGCGCCGCTTCGAGGTGGCGGCACTGATCGAGGACCCGTCGCGCACGGAGGAACTGGAGCGGGACCGCTGGTTCGACTGAGCGGCCGATGAGTTCTGGTCCTTCCGGCGGTCTGCACTCTCGGGGCCGCCTTGCGCGGCCATGTGGCCGACTTCGTCCCCCGCGCACCCGTCCCGGCCGTATACGTGCCACCGTGGCCGCCGTCACCGGCGCCCTGGCTCTCTCCGCTCTCGTCGTTCCGGCCGCCGCCCAGGCGGACGGGGCTCATGGCGTGGGTGCCGTGGGCGCTGCCCGCTCCGTGTTCAGGACCGCGCCCTTCGGCGCGAAGGCCCTCTCCCGGGCCGCAGTTGACACCCGTATCACCAGCGTGACCGTGAACGGCGGCAAGGACATCGTCCTCGGCACCACGGTCGCGAAGACCATCACGGCGAGCGTCACGGCCACCGACAGCTCCGGTATCCAGGACGCTGTCGTCTTCCTCTGGCACGGCAGCAACATCGACACCGACGTCGACGGCTACCTGGGCCCGCAGGTGGACGAGAACACCACCCAGGTCTCCAAGTGCACCAAGGTGAACGCCACCACGTCCACCTGCAAGGTCTCCTTCAAGGTGGACCCGCGCTCGCAGAACGACCTGTAGAAGAACAGCCTCGCCGGCACGTGGAAGGTCTACGCCGCCGCTCTCGCCAAGGACGGCGGCTCGGTCGACAGCGCGGCGTTCAAGTCCCAGCACGTGCAGCGCGCTTCGACCCAGACGGTCAACGCGGCCCCCGAGCCGGTGAAGAAGGGCAAGACCATCACGGTCACCGGCAAGCTGGCCCGTGCCAACTGGGAGACGTACAAGTACCAGGGCTACGTCGGCCAGCCGGTCAGGCTGCAGTTCCGCAAGAAGAACAGCAACACCTACACCACCCTCAAGACGGTGAAGACGAACAGCACCGGAAACCTGAAGACGACCGTCAAGGCGGTCGAGGACGGCTACTGGCGCTACAACTTCGCCGGAACGACCACGACTCCGGCGGCCATCGCCACCGGTGACTTCGTCGACGTGAAGTAGCACCGCCCGCCGGCCCGCCCGCAGCGGCAGCATCCAGCGCTGCGGGCGTGCGTGCCCGCCGGTTCAGCCCGGGTAGCGGCGGTCCACCCACCGCCAGACCAGCTCGATGCCCACCGACGCGACCGCCGCGATCGCCACGCCCAGCCACGGCATGGGCGCCCCCACCAGCTTCAGCGCGAAGAAGTGCTGGAGCGCCGGGACCACCATCACCAGCAGGAACGCCCCGGCCATCGCCAGCACCAGGCAGATGCGCCACCACGTGTACGGGCGGGCGATGATCGCCAGGACCCACATCGAGACCAGGAACAGGGTCAGGGTCGCGACGCTCGTCTCGGCGTCCAGGGACCCGGCCCCCACGTAGTAGTGCCGGGCGATCATGTACGCCACGAAGGTGGCGACCGCGGCGATGGTGCCGCACGGGATCGAGTACCGCAGCACCCGCCGTACGAAGTGCGGTTTCGCGCGCTCCTTGTTCGGGGCCAGGGCGAGGAAGAACGCCGGAATGCCGATCGTCAGCGTGGAGAGCATGGTCAAGTGCCGTGGCAGGAACGGGTACTCGATCTGGAAGCAGGACACCAGGATCGCGAGCAGCACCGAGTAGACCGTCTTGACCAGGAAGAGTGTCGCGACCCGGGTGACGTTCCCGATGACGCGGCGGCCCTCGGCGACGACCGAGGGCAGCGTCGCGAAGCTGTTGTTGAGCAGCACGATCTGGGCGACCGCCCGCGTCGCCTCCGAGCCCGATCCCATGCTCACGCCGATGTCGGCGTCCTTGAGGGCCAGTACGTCGTTGACGCCGTCCCCGGTCATCGCGACCGTGTGACCGCGCGACTGGAGCGCCGCGACCATGTCGCGCTTCTGCTGCGGCGAGACCCGGCCGAAGACCGAGTGGGAGTCCAGGGATTCGGCCATCGCCTCCCGGTCCGCGGGCAGCTGCCGGGCGTCGACGGTGTCGGTGGCGCCGTCCAGCCCCAGCTTCGCGGCCACCGCTCCGACCGACACCGCGTTGTCACCGGAGATCACCTTGGCGGCGACGTTCTGGTCGGCGAAGTACGCCAGGGTGTCCGCCGCCTCGGGCCGCAACCGCTGTTCGAGCACCACCAGCGCGGTGGGGCGCGCCCCGGCCGTCACGGGGTCGTGAACCGTACCTGCGCTGCCTGCGCTGCCTGGAGCGGTACTCCTGTCCGTACCCGTACCCGTACCCGTACCCGTACCCGTATCCCTGTCCGGGCCGCCGTCGTCTTCGTCGGCGTCCCCGGGGCCGCCCTCCGCGTCGTCGATGCTGCCCGCCGCGCGTGCCAGGAGCAGCACCCGCAGCCCCTCCTCGTTCAGCCGGCCGACCTCCCGCAGCGCCGGGTCCCCCTCCGGCAGCAGCACATCGGGCGCCCCGAGCAGCCAGGCCGACGACTCGCCGTCGCCCTCGCCGAAGGCGGCCCCGCTGTACTTGCGGGCCGACGAGAAGGGCAGCGCGCGGGTGCAGCGCCAGCCCGAGGTGTCCGGGTAGGCGTCGACGACCGCCTGGAGGCTGGCGTTCGGCCGTGGGTCGGACGCGCCAAACGCCCCGAGCACCTGCCGTACGTACGTCTCGTCCGCCCCGCCCAGCAGCCGGTGCCCGGTGACGTTCATACCGCCCTCGGTCAGCGTCCCCGTCTTGTCCAGGCACACCACGTCGACCCGGGCGAGCCCCTCGATGGCGGGGAGTTCCTGCACCAGGCACTGCTTGCGGCCGAGCCGGATGACGCCGATGGCGAAGGCGATCGAGGTGAGCAGGACGAGCCCCTCGGGGATCATCGGGGTGATCCCGCCGACGGTCCTGGCGATGGAGTCCTTGAGGTCGTGCCGCTCGTGCACCAGCTGGCTGATGATGAGCCCGGCGGCGGTCGGCACCATCATCCAGGTCACGTACTTGAGGATGGTGGAGATACCGCTGCGCAGCTCGGAGTGGACGAGCGTGAAGCGGGACGCCTCGTCGGCGAGCTGCGCCGCGTACGCCTCCCGGCCGACCCGGGTGGCGGTGAAGGCCCCACCGCCCGCGACGACGAAACTGCCCGACATCATCGGGTCGCCCGGCTTCTTGTGCACCGGGTCGGCCTCACCGGTGAGCAGCGACTCGTCGATCTCCAGGCCCTCGGCCTCTACGGTCTCGCCGTCCACGACGACCTTGTCGCCCGGGCCCAGTTCGATGAGGTCGCCGAGGACCAGGTCGGAGGTGGAGACCTCGTCCGCGGTCCCGTCGCGCCGTACGGTCGGCTTGGCCTCGCCGATCACGGCCAGTCCGTCGAGGGTCTTCTTGGCGCGGTGCTCCTGGATGATGCCGATGCCGGTGTTGGCGATGATCACGTAGCCGAAGAGGCTGTCCTGGACCGGCGCGACGAACAGCATGATCAGCCAGAGCACACCGATGATCGCGTTGAACCGGGTGAAGACGTTGGCCCGGACGATGTCGGCGGTGGACCGGCTGGACCGTACGGGGACGTCGTTGACCTGGCCGTTGGCGACTCGTTCGGCTACTTCGGCGGTGGTCAGCCCGGTCGCCCGGGCGGGGCGCGGCAGCTCGACGGGGTGGACGGGGTCGAGTTCGGCCCCCGCGTCGATATACGGCCCTTGCGTCATGGATCCGACGTTAAGGCCAGAACCGCACGTTTACCCGGTGAGATACCGGAAGATCAGCCCTCGGGAGGAGAGGGGACAGGACGGTGCTCGTCCTGAGGCCGTACGGACCCGGAGGCGGACCCTGGGGGTCTCCTCAGGTGCCGCTGTCCGGTCCAGAGTCCGTCTGCTCGGCGTCCGTCCGCTCGGCGTTCGCCTGCTCCGCGTTCGCCTGGGCGGCCGCGCGCTTGAGTGCCGCGTCGCGTCCCCGTACGTACCAGACCCCGACGAGCCCGAGTGCGCCGCCGGCCGCGCAGGTCCAGAGCCACCACAGGTGTCCGTGGTCGTCGAACCAGCCGTAGAAGGGCAGCTGCACCACGAAGAGGACGAACCAGATGATCGTGCCGCCGGTGATGGTGGCGACGACGGGCCCCTCCAGGGGTTCGGGTGCCTCATGTACGGGTGTCCACTTCGCCATGGCCGACAGTCTATGCGGGGGAACGCCGGCCGTTGCCGGGCCAGGTGGCCCAAGGCTCTACGCGCGGAGATAGCGATCTTCGACTTATGTATTCATACTGAAACGGCTTTCGATTGGCTCGTTCCTTTCGTTTAAACGTCCAAATATGGCCGTTTCTCATCACATGACATTTGAGGTCGCGCGCATGTCACCCTCGGCCACCGCTCCGGTCGACGCTGTTCCACCATCGCCATCCGGCGGGCCGCAGAATGCCTTTGACCGCTATTTCAAGATCACCGAGCGCGGTTCGAGCGTCGCCCGGGAGATCCGCGGCGGCTTCGCGACCTTCTTCGCGATGGCCTACATCATCGTGCTGAACCCGATCATCCTCGGCAGTGCACACGACATGAACGGCCACCAGCTCAACGGCGGCCAGCTGGTCACCGCCACCGTGCTGACCGCCGCCTTCTCCACGCTGCTCATGGGCGTCATCGGCAATGTGCCGATCGCGCTGGCGGCCGGACTCGGTGTGAACACCGTCGTCGCCCTCCAGCTCGCGCCCCGGATGACCTGGCCGGACGCCATGGGCATGGTCGTCCTGGCGGGCATCGTCGTGATGCTGCTCGTCGCCACGGGGCTGCGGGAACGCGTGATGAACGCCGTGCCGCTCAGCCTGCGCAAGGGCATCGCGATCGGTATCGGCTTCTTCATCCTGCTGATCGGCCTGGTCGACTCGGGCTTCGTCTCCCGTGTCCCGGACGCCGCGCACACCACGGTGCCGCTCCAGCTCGGCTCGGACGGCCATCTGCACGGCTGGCCGGTGCTGATCTTCGTGGTCGGTGTGCTGCTGACGCTGGCGCTGCTCGTCCGCAAGGTCTCCGGCGCGATCCTGATCTCCATCGTCGCGATGACGATCGCCGCGGTGATCGTCGACGCTGTCGCCACGGTCCCCGACTGGGGTCTGACCACCCCGAAGTGGCCCGGCAACCCGGTGGCGTCGCCGGACTTCGGCCTGGTCGGTCAGGTCAGCCTGTTCGGCGGCTTCCACAAGGTCGGCGTGCTGACCGGCATCCTGTTCGTCTTCACCGTGCTGCTCTCGTCGTTCTTCGACGCCATGGGCACCATCCTCGGTGTCGGCGACGAGGCGAAGCTGACGCGGCCGGACGGCACCTTCCCCGGTATCAACCGGGTGCTGTTCGTGGACGGCGTCGCGGTCGCGGCGGGCGGTGCGACCTCGTCGTCCGCCAACACCTGCTTCGTGGAGTCCACCGCGGGGGTCGGCGAGGGCGCACGTACCGGGCTCGCGAGCATCGTGACCGGGCTGCTCTTCACGGTGGCGCTGTTCCTCACGCCGGTGGCGACCATGGTGCCCTCGCAGGCGGCCACCCCGGCGCTTCTCGCGGTCGGCTTCCTGATCCTGGCCGGCTCGGTCAAGGACATCGACTGGTCCGACTTCACCATCGCGATTCCGGCGTTCCTGGCGATGGTGATGATGCCGTTCACCTACTCGATCACCAACGGCATCGGGATCGGCTTCATCTCCTTCACCGTCCTGCGGATCGCCATCGGGCGCTGGCGCGAGGTGCCGGCCGCGATGTACATCGTGTCGGCGGTCTTCGTCTTCTACTACGCGATGCCGGCTCTCGGCCTCACCTGATGCCCGTGGCCGCCCCGCGCCAGGGCGGCTACGTACGCCCGTAGAACTTCTCCGTCTCGTCGACGGCGGACTTGAACCGCTCGTCGAAGTCGTCGCGAATGAGCGTCCGGACCACATAGTCCTGGACGCTCATTCCGCGTTTGGCGGCGTGGTTCCGGAGACGGTGGAGCAGTTCCCCGTCTATGCGCAGGCTGAGCACAGTCGATGCCATACCCGCCAGGGTCGGCTGCCCGACGGCCGCCGCGCGTCACTTTCGCGCCTCGTCTCACTCGTACGGGTGATGTCGCTCACCGGATGGCATACTCGGTTGGTCTTTAGCATAGGTAATGAGTTACGCTAACGAACATGCCTGACCTTTCACCCGCCGACAAGGCTGCTGCCGTCGACTCACTGCGCTCCACCGTGATGCGCCTGAGCCGCAGGCTCAAGCACCAGCGCGTCGACGAGTCCCTGAGCCCGACCGAGATGTCGGTCCTGGGCACCCTGCACCGCTGCGGCTCCGCCACCCCGGGTGAGCTGGCCCGCAAGGAGCATGTGCAGCCGCCGTCGATGACCCGCATCGTGGCGCTCCTGGAGGCGAAGGGCCTGGTCAGGCTCGAACCGCACCCCGACGACCGCAGACAGAAGGTCGTCAGGCAGACGGAGGAGGCGCAGGCGATGCTCGTGGAGAGCCGCCGCCGCCGCAACGTCTGGCTGGCCGAGCTGGCCGAAGGGCTGAACGAGGACGACTGGGAGAAGCTGCGCGCTGCTGCCCCCGTCCTGGAGAAACTCGCCCAGCTCTGACCCTTGTACGCGGTCGCCCCGGTGACCTTGTCTACGCCCAGGAGGCGACCACTGTTGAGTACGGGACCCGGAGCAGACTCCGCCCCCGCACCGCAAGAAACTGCTACCCGGACCTCGATGTTCAGCTCGTTGAAGGTCCGTAACTACCGGCTGTTCGCCAGCGGGGCCGTCGTATCCAATACGGGCACCTGGATGGCGCGTATCACCCAGGACTGGCTGGTCCTGAGCATCACGGGATCGTCCGCTGCCGTCGGTATCACGACGGCCATGCAGTTCCTGCCGATGCTGCTCTTCGGTCTGTACGGCGGAGTCATCGCCGACCGCTTCTCGAAGCGGAAGCTGCTCTTCTGCACTCAGGGCGCGATGAGCATCGGCGGCCTCTTCCTCGCCGCGATGACCCTCACGGGCAACGTCCAGGTGTGGCACGTCTATGTGACCGCCTTCTTCACCGGCCTGGTCACCGTCATCGACAACCCGACCCGGCAGTCCTTCGTCTCCGAGATGGTCGGCCCGGACCAGGTCCGCAACGCCGTCAGCCTCAACTCGGCGAACTTCCAGTCCGCCCGGCTCATCGGCCCCGCCGTCGCGAGTGGACTCACCGCGGCCGTCGGCCCCGGCTGGGCGTTCCTCGCCAACGGCCTCTCCTTCCTCGCCCCGCTCACCGGACTGCTGCTGATGCGCAGCAGCGAGCTGCACCACACGCAGCGCACCCCGCGCGGCAAGGGCCAGCTCCGCGAGGGCCTGAACTACGTCTCCAAGCACCCCGATCTGATCTGGCCGATCGTCCTGGTCGGCTTCGTGGGCACCTTCGGGTTCAACTTCCCCATCTGGCTCAGCGCGTTCGCCGACGACACGTTCCACGGCGGCGTCGGGATGTACGGCCTCTTCAACACACTGATGGCCATCGGCTCGCTGGTCGGAGCCCTGCTGGCGGCCCGGCGCGGCACGTCCCGGCTGCGCATCCTGGTCGGAGCCGCGATCGCCTTCGGCGCTCTCCAGGTGATCACCGCCTGGTCCCCGTCGATCTGGATGTTCGTCCCGCTGATCACGGTGATCGGCATCCTGGGCCTGACGGTCAACGTCACCGCCAACTCCTCGGTCCAGATGGGCACCGAACCGGAGATGCGGGGCCGCGTGATGAGCCTGTTCATGATGGTCTTCACCGGCGGTACACCGCTGGGCGGCCCGCTCTTCGGCTGGCTGACCGACTCGTACGGCGTCCGCGTGAGCTTCACGCTGGGTGGCGCGATCTGCGCACTGGCGGCGATGGGCGTCGGCCTGATGCTGGCCCGCGCGGCCAACCTCCGCCTGGAGGTCGACCTCAGGCGCGGCCGCAGGCACGTGGGCTTCGTCCCGCGCGAACAGCTCGCCACGGCGGCGTGAGCCGCGGGCTGCGCGGCACGGTACGGGCTGCGCGGCACGGGCGGCACGGGCTGCGCGGGCGGTTTCACCGGCGGGCCGGGGCAGAAAGCCCCGGCCCGCCGGTGTTGTGCTGCCGGTCCCAGCCGCTCAGTCGCTCGGCCGCTCAGTTGCTCGGGCCGCTCAGGCTCAGTCGCGGGGGAAGTCGGCGGTCTCCAGGGTGAGGCCGACGGCGGTTCCGGTCAGGTCGATGGGGTAGCCGAAGTCGAGCGTGACCGTGCCGTGGTACTCGTCGTCCTTCGGCAGGGTGTGCAGCTGCCACCTGCCGGTGTACGGGTCGACGATGACGTACACGGGAACACCGGCGGTGGCGTAGGTGGCCTTCTTGGGCCCGTAGTCGTTGGCGGCGGTGTTCTTGGAGATCACCTCGGCGACGAACTCGATGTCCTGGTAGCGCCAGTGCCCTTCTCGTCCTTGACGGCCCCCTCCACGAGAGCCACGACGTCCGAGGCGAAGCCGTTCAGCAGCCCGGGAAAGTCGATACGCACATCGGACTTCACCCGCTGACGGGGGTAGACGGTGCGCAGCTGATCGTAGATATCCGCGATGATGTCCCAGTGCGTGTCGCGCTGCGGTGACATGAAAATGTTCCCCCCGACAATCTCGACCTTGAATCCCTCGGGGGTCGGCTCAAGCCACTCGAACATCGAGTCCAGAGTGCGCTCGTCGCTGGTGTCGGCCATCGCGATCCTTCAGTCGGCTCAGTCGCGGGGGAAGTCGGCGGTCTCCAGGGTGAGGCCGACGGCGGTTCCGGTCAGGTCGATGGGGTAGCCGAAGTCCAGCGTGACCGTGCCGTGGTACTCGTCGTCCTTCGGGTACGTGAAGACATGGCAGGCCCCCGAGTACGGGTCCGCGATCAGATACACGGGGACCTCGGCGGCGGCGTACGCGGCCTTCTTCGGACCGTAGTCGTTGGCGGCCGTGCCCTCCGAGATCACCTCGGCGATCAGCTCGACGTCCTGGTAGCGCCAGCGCCCCCGCGCGTCCTTCGTCGCGTCGGCCCGCAACTTCGCCACGTCGGGGGCGAAGCCGTTCAGATGGCCGGGGAAGTCGATGCGGACGTCGGAGGTGACCTTGACGTCCATCCCGTATGCGTCCTCCAGCGCCCGCACGATCCTGCGGATGATCTGCCAGTGCGCGTCCCGTTGCGGCGACATGTGGATGGTTCCCCCGACAATCTCTACGTGGTAGCCCTCGGGGACGGACTCCACCTGCTCGAAGAGCAGGTCCAGACTGTCGGCCATCTCGATCCTGTCGTCGACGACGGTCATGGTGGCGCTCCTCCCCACTGCCGCAGGGTGCGGGCAGTCGCGCGGTACAACGATACGCACGGTGACCGGGATGCGCCGGAAACGGGCCACTGGCCCATCCGCCACCGGTCACGCGGTACGTCCAGGTGACCCGGACGTACCGCGTGACCCGGGACACTGGTCCGCATGAGGCTTTTCGTGGCGCTGCTGCCCCCGCAGGAGGCGGTCCTTCAGCTCGGGGCGCTGGTCGACCGGGCGCGGGCGCTGCCCGGCGCCGGGCAGCTGCGGTGGACCGAGCGGTCCGGCTGGCACTTCACGCTCGCCTTCCTGGGCGAGGTGGACGACGCTCTCGTCCCCGCCCTGGAGGCGCGGCTCGCGCTCACCGCCGGCGAGTACGCGGCCTTCCCGCTGCGTATCGCCGGTGGCGGCCGGTTCGGGGACCGGGCGCTGTGGGCGGGCGCCGGCGGGGGCGTGGAGGCGGCGGGGCGGCTGGCCGCCGGGGTGGAGGCGGCTGCGGCGGAGGCGGGCGTACCGGTGGGGCGTGAGCACCCGTACGTGCCGCATCTCACCCTCGCCCGCGGTGACGGCCGCACCGGACTCGGCCCGTACGCGGAGGCCCTGGCCGGCTTCGTGAGCAGCCCGTGGGCCGTGCGGGAACTGGCGCTTGTGCGGAGCGGGCGGCAGCCACGGTACGAGGTGGTCGCCGCCTGGCCGCTGGGGCCCGGCAAGTAACCTCGGAGCGTGGACCCGAAAACCAGGAACCGGATCATGGCCGGTGTGCTCGTGCTGCTGTTCGTCGTCGTCGCGGTGGCGGCCGCCGTCGGACAGTGACGGCGGCCGCCCGCGTGCGGCGCTGAGAGCCGCCTACCAGGCGAACGCCTCCGGTGACGGGCCAGGACCGGGGAAGATCTCCTCGACCCCGGACACCACCGCCTCCGGCAGCTCGAGATCGATCGCGCGCAGCGCCGAATCCAGCTGGTCGGACGTACGCGGACCGACGATCGGGCCCGTCACACCCGGCCGGGTCAGCAGCCAGGCCAGACCGGCCTCGCCCGGTGCGAGACCGTGCTTGTCGAGCAGGTCCTCGTACGCCTGGATCTTCGCCCGTACGGCCTGGTCGGCGAGCGCGTCCGCCGAACGGCCCGACGAGCTGCGCCCTGTGCTGCCGTCCCGCTCCTTGCGGATCGCCCCGCCGAGCAGCCCGCCGTGCAGCGGCGACCACGGGATGACCCCCAGGCCGTACTCCTGCGCGGCCGGGATGACCTCCATCTCCGCGCGGCGCTCCATCAGGTTGTAGATGCACTGCTCGCTGACGAGCCCGACCGAGCCGCGGCGGGCGGCCAGTTCGTTCGCCTGCGCGATCTTGTAGCCGGAGAAGTTCGACGAGCCGGCGTAGAGGACCTTGCCCTGCTGGATCAGGACGTCGATCGCCTGCCAGATCTCCTCGAACGGAGTGTTCCGGTCCACGTGGTGGAACTGGTAGAGGTCGATGTGATCCGTCTGGAGCCGCTTCAGCGAAGCCTCGACGGAACGGCGGATGTTGACCGCGGAGAGCTTGTCGTGGTTGGGCCACGCCTCGGGCGAGGAGCCCATGTTCCCGTACATCTTGGTGGCGAGCACGACCTTGTCGCGCCGCTCACCGCCCTTGGCGAACCAGGTGCCGAGGATCTCCTCGGTCCGGCCCTTGTTCTCGCCCCAGCCGTAGACATTCGCGGTATCGAAGAAGTTGACGCCCGCGTCCAGCGCGGAATCCATGATCGTGTGGCTGTCGGTCTCGGTGGTCTGGGGCCCGAAGTTCATCGTGCCGAGGACCAGTCGGCTGACCTTGAGTCCGGTGCGTCCAAGCTGCGTGTACTTCATGGGCCTCAGCCAACCGCTTGGAGTGTGCTCGAATCAAGGACGCGCGGGCCATCCGGGGTGGGGCGACTGCGTGCCGGGGCCAGGGCAGTCGCAGACGGGCGGCCGGGTGCGCCGGGGCCGCCAGGGCGTGCGCAGGCGGGCGGCCGGGTGCCGGTCCGCCAGGGCGGTCGTCGGAAGGTCGCTTCAGCGTGCGGGCTGCTGGGGCGCGGTCCGGAGTACTTCCTTTGCGTGGGCGTTCCACTCGCGGAGGGTGTCGGACAGGGGTATGCAGCCGGGCATCAGCAGAGAGTCGCGGCGGTGGAGGACGGTCTTCGCCTCCGGCTCGCGGTTCAGCTTCTTCCAGCGCGCCAGTTCGTCCGGGTTCATGGCTGTCTGTGCCGGGTCGGTGGTCAGGAGCCGCTCGACCTGTCCCGCGAGTCTGAGGAACTCGTGGTAGAGGGTGCTGCGCTCTTCGGCCTTCCCCATGCTTTCCTCACAGTTGGATCAGTGAACTCGCATTCTGTTCACACTATCCGCACATGGGTTCGGTGCGAAGGGGGGCCCGCCTCTCGCTGCCGCTGCGGTGCCCGAAAGGCGCCGGAAAGGTGCCCATGGGCCCCTCGGGGCCCGGCCGTTGTGTGAAGGAACACCCGGCGGCGGGGGCGGGTCGTTGCGCCGGGAGCTGCCTCAAGGTACTCCTGCGACCTGTGAGTTGAAGTGCCCCTGCCGGTGGGTGGTGGGCGGTTGTGCTGGGGTGCAGGAGAGAGGGACCACACAGTGAGTGAATGGCGACTGCCCGAGACATTCCGCAGCACTTCGGGCGATATTCGATGGAACCATCTGGGATCACCGGACCACGATCCGGTCGTCCTCCTCCACGGCACGCCCTTCTCCTCGTACGTCTGGCGCGCCGTCGCCCGTGCACTCGCCCGCCGCCACCAGGTGTTCGTGTGGGACATGCTCGGTTACGGGGCGTCGGAGATGTCGGCCGGTCAGGATGTCTCGCTGGCCGCCCAGGGCCGGGTCTTCACCGAACTGCTGGCCCACTGGGGGCTGGACGAACCGCTCGTGGTGGCCCATGATTTCGGCGGTGCTGTGTCGCTGCGGGCACATCTGCTGCACGGCGCCCGCTACCGCGCGCTCGCCCTGGTCGACCCGGTCGCGCTGGCGCCGTGGGGCTCCCCGTTCTTCCGGCTGGTCGGCGCACACGCCGAGGTCTTCGGGCAACTGCCGCCCGCGCTCCACCAGGCCCTGGTGCGCGAGTACGTGAGTTCCGCCAGCAGCCCCGGACTGCACCCGGCCGTCCTCGACCGCCTGGTGCAGCCGTGGCTCGGTGACCCCGGCCAGGGCGCCTTCTACCGGCAGATCGCCCAGGCCGACGAGCGCTACACCGACCAGGTGCAGGGCCGGTACGGCGAGATCGGCGTCCCGACACTGGTGTGCTGGGGCGAGGAAGACACCTGGATCCCCGCGACGAAGGGCCGGGAACTCGCCGCCCGCATCCCTGGCGCACGCCTCGAACCGATCCCGGGCGCGGGCCACCTCGTACAGGAGGACGCCCCCGCGGAACTCACGGCCGCGCTGCTGGCCTTCATCCAGCGGCAGCAGCCGAGCTGACGCGGCGCGCGGTGCGGCGCGGCGCATGGTGTTGACCTCAAGCGTGGTTGAGGGGAAAAGATCGCACCATGACGAACCAAGCGGATTACGTCGAAATCACCACACTCATCAGCGCCTACTTCCGCACTTTGGACGACCGGGAGTTCGCGGAGGGCTGGGCCCGTGCCTACTTCACCGACGACGTGCGGACGGTGACCCCGCTCGGCACGTCCCGGGGCAGCGAGATCGAGCAGCACACACAGGAGGCGATCGAGCGCTACGCCCGTACGCAGCACATGTCTTCGGACGTCCTGGTCAGGACCGACGCCGCTTCGGGAAGGAACACGGCGTCATGGAACGCCCTGATGAGGCATGTGCACCACGACTCGACCCTGCAAGCACGGGGCGCGGACGCCCAGCCCGTCTTCACGGTGGGCGGCGTCTTCCGGGCCGAGCTGCGGCGTACGCCGGACGGCTGGCGCATCGCGCACCTGAACATCGCCGTGACCTGGACCACGGGAACGCCACCTGATCTGCCGGGGGTTACCCGGACGGCGGGGGCGTGAGGAGTCTGTGGATCACGGACTGATGAATCAACGGGGCATCAGGGCAGGTGCCAGCTCTCGCCACTCATGATCCGGCAGCGCGGCCGGATCAGCTGTGAGCACCTGCAGGCACACGTGGTCGGCGCCCGCATCGAGGTGCTGCTGAACGCGTCGGCGTATCGATTCCGTGTCCCGCGCCCTGAGCTGTGCGGTCCTGGAGGACGCGGAATCCACACCCACGCGGGGCGGGTGAATGAGCAGTCCTCTGTCATCGTGGCGCCATGGGCGAACTGGTGGAGCGGGTCGACGGACAGGACCGGGTGGTGGCCGTTGTCGACCGGGCGGAGGCGATTCGGCGGGGATGGCCGCACCGTGTCGCGACGATCGTGTGCCGGGACGGCGAGGGCCGGATCCTCGTGCACCGCCGCCCGGAGCACGCTTCGCGCTTCCCGGGGCAGTTCAACTGGATGCTCGGTGGGGCCGTCGGGGTCGGCGAGTCGTACGAAGCGGCTGCGGCGAGGGAGTTGGCGGAGGAGCTGGGTGTACGGGCCGCTCCGCGTTTCGTGCTGAAGTTTCTGTGCTCCGGGGCGATCAGCCCGTACTGGCTCGGGCTGCACGAGGTCGTCGTCACGACACCCGTACGGCCCGACGCGCGCGAAGTCGCCGGGCCCTACTGGGTGACTGAGTCCGAACTCGCCGACCTGGTGGGCCGCGAGGGCTTCGTCCCGGACGCCCGCGAGGCGTATGACCGGTACGGGTCCCTGGGGGCTTCTCAGGTCAGGCGCCTGCTGGGGAATCAGGGTCCGTTGTGACCCGTGGCTTCTTCGTCAGGGCGTCCGAGGCTTGAGCGTTTGAGTACCGCTGTCGGTGTCGGAGTCCCCGACGTACCACTTCCCGTTGATCTTGTCCGCTTCCGCCTTGAACGTGAAGGTCTTCGGGTCCACATTGTGCGAGCGGGACAGCAGGATCTTCCGCAGCGGCTGTCCGTCGATCATGACCTTGGCCGCCGGGACGACCGCCTTGTCGCCCTGCGGGGTGGGCGCGTCGACCTTCACCTTCGGGCGACCGGAGGCGTTCTTCGGTGTGAACGCCTTGCTCATGGACTTCAGGCCGACAGCCATCTGCTGCGTGGTCGACGCGTCGCACATCTGCGGGGTCGTGGCCTTCGGCGGCTCCGAGCCCTTGCCCGGCACGGAGGAGAGCCGGCAGACCCGCTTCGCGTCCTGCTGGATGACCGCGTCCACCCAGGCGCCGACGGCGGAGGACACAGTGGACTGGTCGTCCGCCTGTGCACCGGAGCCGCCGTCCGACGGAGCGCCGGAGCTGTCCGATGCGCCGGAGTTGTCCGATGCGCTGGGGGAGGGGCTGCTGCTGTCGTGCGAGGCGGAAGAGGAGTGTGCGTGCGCATCGCCCGAGCACGCCGCGAGGAGCGGCGCCGCCGTCAGCAGGGTGGCCGCAGCGGCCCAGCCCATGACCTTCTTGCGGGACTCTGGTCGTGCCATGACTGTCTACTTCCTTACGCGTGGGGTGTCCTGGTCGGCTTCCTGCGGGCGGGCCGCAGGGGTACGGAGGGGATCGGTCGGTGTAGGACGGGGTGAGTTCGTAGGTCTTGCCGCCCTGGTCCTCCGTGCAGGCGAAGCCCACGATCTTCCCGTGCTTCTGCAAAGCGTTGCCCGGGTCGGTGCAGTCCTGAAGGGTGCCGTTCCCCTGGTGGATGTCCGCTAGTAGATGTCCGCGCCCTGCCGGGGCGTCGCCTGAGCCACTCCTGCGGCGACGCCGGAGAACGCCAGGATGCTCGCGCCGACGACTGCGGCCTTCTTCAAGGTCTTGTGAATTGTTCGCTCCCTTTCGCCTGAGGGCTCGTACGCCGGAAGGCGCACGGCCGCCGTGGTGCTGGATGCGGGGCGCCGCACGATTCCGCCTTGCGGTCCGGGGCGCGGCGGCATGGACCGGGAGGTGCGACGTACGCGATACGTCTCGCGCCCCGTGCGGCCGTGCGGCCGTGCGTCCGTACGGCCGGACCGCACACAGCGCCGGTGCGCTCCGGAGGTTTCCCGGGGCGTTTGCATTTGATCACACCAGCAACCGCTGTCCCAGGGGAGGCCATGCTCTGTGACACGCCTCTGACAAACCACGGAAGAGGGTGTGACTCATCCACCGGCTGACCGGCGGCGTTGGTCGGCCGCTGTGAAAAGTGGCTGCGGTCGCCGTTCAAGTCGCCTACCGTCTCAGTGATTTCAGCCTGCTGCCTGGGTTCGATCAATCCGTTCAAGACCACGACGTTGGGGATGATGGTGCGATACCGCGCATGGGGACGCAGTGGACTGTCCGTGTCCGAGATCGGTTACGGCGCCTGGGGCATCGGTGCGTCCAGCTGGGTGGGGGCCACGGAGGACGAGTCCGTCCGCGCCCTGCACCGGGCGATCGACCTCGGGGTGAACTTCATCGACACCGCGCGCGGGTACGGCGAGAGCGAGCGGATCGTCGGCCGTGTCGTCCGTGAGCGCGCCGGTGACGAGGTGCTCGTCGCGACCAAGGTGCCGCCCCAGAACCAGGTCTGGCCGCCGCCCTTCGGTCTCGACCCGGCCGAGGCGTTCTCGGGTGAGCACATCCGGCGGACCCTGGACACCAGCCTGCGCACCAGCGGCCTGGACCACTTCGACCTCCTGCAGTTCCATGTGTGGAGCGACGACTGGGTCGGCCGGGGCGACTGGCTGGAGACCATCGCCGCGCTGAAGCAGGAGGGGAAGATCCGCCTGTTCGGTGTCTCTGTCAACGACCACGATCCCGACAACGCCCTCGCGCTCGTGCGCAGCGGGGCCGTGGACAGCGTGCAGGTCATCTACAACATCTTCGACCAGGCGCCCGCCGCCGCGCTGCTGCCGGCCTGCGAGGAGCACGGCGTCGGCGTCATCGTGCGGGTGGCGTTGGACGAGGGCGGCCTCACCGGCCGTATCACCGCGGACACCACGTTTCCCGAGGACGACTGGCGCAACCGTTACTTCCGCGGTGACCGCCCGGCCCAGGTCGAGCGGCGCGTGGCGGCGATCGTCGCCGATCTCGGCATCGCGCCGGACGAGATGGCGGAGACCGCGCTGCGGTTCGTCCTGAGTTCACCGGCGGTCTCCACGGTCATTCCCGGGATGCGGACCGTACGCAACGTGGAGCGCAACACGGCCGTCAGCGACGGACGGACGCTGACCGCGGACCAGCTCGCCGTACTGGGGAAGCACCGGTGGCAGCGGAACTTCTACGCCTGAGGCCCCGTTGTCGGACCCTGCTGGCAGGCTGGGGGTATGACGAGCACTGAACGACCGATGCCGCCCCTGACCGCGGACGAGCGCACGACCCTGGAGAGCTGGCTCGACTTCTACCGGGCCACGCTGGCCACGAAGTGCGAGGGCCTCACGGAGGAGCAGTTGCGCACGGCCTCCGTGTCGCCTTCGCCGCTGACGCTGCTGGGGCTCGTCCAGCACCTGGCCGAGGTCGAGCGGAACTGGTTCCGCCGGGTGCTGGCGGGGGAGGACGCGCCACCCCTCTACACCCAGCAGGCCGACCAGCAGGGGCGCGACGAAGGGTTCGTCGTCACCGAAGACCGCTCGTTCGAGACGGTCAGGAAGACCTGGCAGGACGAGATCGGCGTGGCCCGTGCCCACTGCGCCTCGCGGTCGCTGGACGACACCGCTCCGTTCAGGGGCGGCGAGGTGAGCCTGCGGTGGATCTACACGCACATGATCGGCGAGTACGCCCGGCACGGCGGGCACGCCGACTTCATCCGCGAGCGGATCGACGGCAGTACGGGTGTCTGAGGCGGGCAGCGCGGGCGCTTGAGGGGGCGGTGCGGAGGCCGGGCCCGGGCCTCTTGCGCCCAGGCCCGTTGCTCCCGGAGCCCTTGCTCCCCGGGCCAATCCCGCCTACTTTCGGGTAACCACTGCGGACCAGGAGCGATGCCGACATGCCTCACCCCACAGGCGATCAGCGGCCGCGGATCGCGGTGTTCGGCGCGGGCAGCATCGGCTGCTACCTCGGCGGCCACCTCGCGCAGCACGCGGACGTCACACTGATCGGCCGGCCCTCCGTGCTGGACGCGCTGCACGAGGGGCTGACGCTCAGTGGCGGCGGCCGCCCACCCGTCCGCGTTCCCCGGGACCGGCTTGCGCTCACGACGGAGCCGGACGCGGTGGCCGACGCCGACTGCGTCCTGGTCACCGTCAAGTCCGCCGCCACGGTGTCGGCCGCACGGGAACTGGCCGGCCGGCTCCGCCCCGGCGCCGTCGTCGTCAGCTTCCAGAACGGGCTGCACAACACCCGTCTGCTGCGGAACGAACTCCCGGGCGTCACCGTGCTCGCCGGGATGGTGCCGTACAACGTCGCGCGGACCGCGCCCGACACCTTCCACCAGGGCACGGGCGGCGCCCTGATGCTCGACGGCGGCACCGCGTCGGCCCCGCTCGTGGCGGCGCTGACGGCCGCCGGGCTGCCGGTCGAGCCGCGCGACGACATGACTGAGGTACAGCACGCCAAGCTGCTGATGAACCTCAACAACGCGGTGAACGCGCTGTCCGGCCTGCCACTGCGGGAAGAGCTGGGCGCGCGCCCGTACCGGTCATGTCTCGCGCTGTGCCAGGAGGAGGCGCTGGCGGCGTTCGCCGCGGCGGGGGTCCGGCCGGCCCGGCTCGGTCCCGTACCGGCCCGGCTCATGCCATGGATTCTGCGGCTGCCCGACGCCCTGTTCCGCCGTATCGCCGCGGCGAGCCTCCAGGTGGACGCGCAGGCGCGGTCCTCGATGTGGGACGACCTGGAGCAGGGCCGGGCGACGGAGATCGGCGGCCTCCAGGGCGAGGTCGTCGCCCTGGCCGAACGGCACGGTCTGACGGCACCGGTCAACGCCCGGCTCATGGCCCTGGTGCACGAGGCCGAACGCCCGGGCGGCCGTCGCGCCTGGCCCGGCCCGGAGCTGCTGCACACGCTGCGTCAGCCGTGAAGCAGACGGTCAGATAGCGGAGTCCGTGCAGCAGATGGTCGTGTAGCAGACGGTCGTGGGCCGGGCGGTCGGCCCACGCCGCCGCCCGGCCCACGCCACCGGCCCGGTTACTTGGTTGCGGCCAGCTCCCGCAGCGCGGACTCGCTCGCGGATTCGGCCGGCTCGCCCGGGGCGACCCGGCCTGCGGTCTCGGCGGGTGCCTCGGCGGCCAGGCCGGCGATCGCCTGGGCCGGGGTGAGGCCGCTCTCCTTGTGGACGCGCAACCGCCGGCCCCACTGCACGGCCGCGCTCCGCGACTCGACACCCCGGCTCTTGCAGGGGATGAAGTCGGCGGCGTCCGCCGCGTCCTGGAACCAGAGGTAGCCGAGGAGACCCTTGCCGTCGACGACCTCCACGTACCGCACCGGGCCGTCGGCCGTGTTCGCGTAGTCTTCCGGGCCGCCCGGCACGGGGGTGAAGGAGAGCGGCTCCTCGAACCTCGGATTGCGTCGTTGCCCGTCACTCATGGTGGTTGCTTGCCGTCCGTCCCTGTTCGTGCGTCTTCAACGCGTCACTGTCGTACGCGCCCACGTCCTGATGCGCCCAGTATGGGTCAGTACGCGTCGTACTTCGCGTACTTGCTCGACTGCTTGCTGGAGTGCTTCTGGGCCTGGTCACTTGCGTACAGCGATCCCTTGCCGTGCGACGAGCCCGCCGGGTACTGCGAGCCGCCGTGCGAGGCGTACTTGCCGCCCCCGCCGCCGCCCTTCTTGGCCGCTTCCTTCGCCGCCGTCTTGGCCTTCGCCGCGGCGACGTTCTCCGGGCGGACCAGGATGGTGGCGTCGATGTACCACTGTTCCTCGCCGTACTTGTTCTGGTAGGGCGTGACCTTGTCGACCCGGTACCTGGAGTCGTTCTTGAGGAGCAGTTCCATCTCGCCGGCGCCGAAGTGCGAGATGAACTCCATCCACATGGCGGGCGTGCCCTCGGGGATCCGGTACCGGAAGATGAACGGTTCCTGGTCGTAGGGGGCTACGGGCCTCGGGCCCAGCGACGTGGAGAGGAACCCGAGTTCGGTGTACTTGCGCCCCTCCATCCGCCAGGGCGACTTCGCCATACCGTCCGGGAGGAAGTTGCAACCGCGCGTCGCGATGACGTTGTGAGGAATCGGCTGCGTCTCAAGGGCCCGGCCGAGCCTCCTGACATGAGCCTTCACGTCGTCGATACCGTGCTTGCCGGCGTTCTCGACGAACTGCCCCCGGAGGTACTTGTTGGTCTCCCGGTACGTGGGATAGCCGAGCTGGAAGTCCTTCTTGGGCTCGTTGGTGTAGTCCCTGAGCGCTTCCTCTTCGCGACCGCTCATCTGGTCCAGGGCGCCGCCCCAGACTTTTCTGCCGTACTTGATGGCGTCCTTGGGGTCCTTGAACACCTTGGAGTCGTCCCAGGCGTCCCCCACTCCGGGGGCCCGCTGCACGGCCAGTTGGCGGGAGGCCACCGCGTTGCCCGCGGTGCGCTGGAGGGTCCGCATGGCGTCGGCCGTCATCGGCTTCGACGAGGCGAAGGGCTTGGCCGATGCCAGGTGTTCGGCCGATGCGGTCACCCTGGCTCGCTGTGCGGTGACGGCGGATGTGCGGGGGTGAGCGGTGCTGGACGTCCGCTCCTTGCGTTCGCGCATTGTGCGGTCCTCGGGAAAGTTCGGCGGGTCCCAGGGAGGCGCCCGAGACCGGATACGGCGCTCCCATGAGAACCCTCGGTCATCACCGCTGTCCAGGTCCGTTGGGCCAAGCCCGAGGGCAAGTCACAGGGCCGCGACGGCTGTGCCCCGTACGGCTGGTGGGTTTCCCTCCGGCGCGTAAGGACCGCCGATGCCCCAGCCCTGCTGCAGTGCTTCCGCAAAGGCGCGCGCCAGTTTCCGTTCGCCGCTCTGGTTCGGGTGCGTCCCGTCGTACGTGTCGGTGTGGATGTCGTACGACGGGGGCGGCGAGGCCAGCAGCAGCGGTGAGCGCGGTTCGTCCAGGTCGGCGAGGGTCTTCGCCAGCAGCACGTTGAAGTGGGCGACCTCCTCGGCGAACGGCGCGTCCGTCTCGGCGCGGATGTTCGGGATGACCGGGAGGATCACCGCCCGGATGTGCGGGTTCGCCTCGCGCGCCTCGGCCAGGAAGCGGCGGGCGTTGCGGGCGGTCTGTCCGGCGTCCGTGTAGAAGCCGAGGTCTATCAGTCCGAGGGAGACGAGCAGCAGGTCGGGCCGGTGCGCGGCGACGGTCTCGCGGATGACCGGGGCCATGTGCTGCCAGCCTTCGCCCCAGCCGGACAGATGGCGGCGGGCCTCGGCGGGGAAGGCGGGGTCCGCGTACGCCGTGCCCGGCCGGGCGGTGTGCTGCTCGGCGATGTGCGGCTGGGCGGCGTGCGGCTCGGCGGTGTGCGGCTGGGCGCTCGACGCCGTACCCGGCGCGGGACTTGGCTCCGTGCCCGGCTCCGCGTCCGGCTCGTACAGCGTGGTGCGGGGGCCGACGATCTCGCAGCTGTCGCCCAGGTGCTGCCACATGCGGTAGCGCCAGGTGTAGTCGCCGGCGCGGCCTATGGTCATCGAGTCACCGACGAACATCATCCTCAGACGCATCCTGTCATCATCGCCGATGGGACGGGGGTGGCAATCTTGGGGGCATGCGTTCGCTTCAGTACGTCGCCGGGGCTGCGGCCACCGTCCTGTTCGCCCTTGTCCCGGCTGTGCCGGCGGCCGCGGACGACGGCGGTTTCACCATCAAGGATCCACGGATCACGGAGTCCAGCGGGCTGGCGGCCAGCCGGCTCCACCCCGGGATCTACTGGACCCACAACGACAGCAGCGACGGCCCGTACGTCTACGCCGTGGACTCGAAGACCGGGCAGACCGTGGCCCGGGTCACGATGCGCGGGGTCGGGGCGCCGCGCGATGTCGAGGCGATCTCGATCGGGCCGGACGGCGACATCTACGTCGGTGACATCGGCGACAACCTGGACGGGAGCTGGGACCACGTCTGGATCTACCGCTTCCCCGAGCCGAAGCAGCTGAAGAAGGAAGAGACGGTCAGGGCCACGCAGTTCACCGTCAAGTACGCCGACGGGCCGCGCAACGCGGAGGCGCTGATGGTGCACCCGAAGACGGGCCGCGTCTACATCGCGTCGAAGAACCAGACCAAGGGCGGTCTGTACGTGGGGCCCGAGAAGCTGTCGGCGTCGAAGACCAACGTCTTCCGGCGTATCGACAAGGTGCCGTGGGTGACCGACGGCGCGTTCTCGCCGGACGGCAAGCAGCTCACACTGCGGGGCTATCTGGGGGCGGAGTCGTACGACTGGAAGCCGGGCGGCGGACTCGGCACCGAGCACCAGCTGGGCGTGCCGTTCCAGGGGCAGGCCGAGTCGGTGACGTACACACCGGACGGATCGGCGCTGATGATGGGCTCCGAGGGTGCACAGAGCCGGGTGCTGCGCTTCCCCGTGGAGAAGCCGAAGGGATCGGACGGCGGCGGTACGTCGTCGTCCGGGAGCGAAAGCTCATCGGACACGGGAGCCGACGGCTCCGGCGGCTCTCCGACGGCGTGGGGGATCGGGGTCTTCGCCGTGCTGTTCCTGCTGTTCATGGGGGCGAAGCGGCTGTTCGGCGGACGGCGGAGGTGAGATGCACCGCAGTGAGGCGGGCGCCACGGGTGGGGCGGCGGGCCGGGCCGGTCCTCAGTCCTGGGCGCGCACCTTCGAACCGGCCTGGAGGACCGCCGCGACATCGAGGGTGACGTCACCGCCGATCGAGGCGGGCAGCGGGGCCTGCTGCCCCGCGGCGAAGATCTGATGGCTCGCGTAGTCACTGCCGACCGGCTCGGTGAGGACGTGGACGCGCTGGTGCTTGCGGTTCACGATCACGTAGACAGGGATGTCGGCTTCGGCGTACACGGACACCTTGGCCCGCAGATCCTGGTTGTAGTTGGTCGATGTGACTTCCAGGACCAGGCGGAAGGCGACCGGGTCGTAGCAGTTGTGCGCGATGACGTGGGCGTCGATGTCAGCGTCCACCACTGCGAGGTCGGGGATGACGAAGTCTTCCGCGCCGGTCGGCAGCCATACCCCCACGCCCTGGAGCACTTCGGTCTGCCCGTCGTCCAGGTCGGCAGCGATGAACGGGCGCATGATCTTGGTCAGAGCGCGTGCATGCGGGGCGTCCGGGGGCGGGGTCACGGTGAGGATGCCTCCGATGATCTCAACGCGGTAGCCGGGCAGCTGCTCCATGAGGGTGTCGGCCTCTTCGAGCAGGGTCGGCGGCTCGCCGTCACAGGGGTGCTCGACTGCTGCGGCAGACATGAGGGCCTCCTGGTGGCTGGTGTCGAGAACATCATGGTAGGCCGGTCGGGGCTGCAGAGCGGGTTCGTGAAACGGCCGCCCGGACGAGTGGGAAGGGCGCACGGGTTGCCGGTCACTCCCTCCTACGCGCCCCAGTGAACCGGCCTGACCAGCGACGGGGGGAGCGTGGTCGTCGCGTCGCCCTTCGCCGCGTTCAGCTGGGGCTGGGTGAGGAAGAAGCAGCCGGTGAGGTCCGCGCCGGTGAGGTCGGCGTCGCGCAGGTCGGCGCCTATCAGGTCGGCCAGGCGGAGATCGGCGCCCGTCAGGTCGGCTGCTATCAGACAGGCGCCGCGCAGGGTGGCACCGCGCAGATCCGCGCCGCGGAGGCGGGCGCCCATGAGGTCCGCGCCCCGGTGGTCCTTCTTCGACCGTCCTCGCTGCTGTCGGTTCTGCTGCTGCCGGTCCCGCTTCGGTCGGCCGTTCCTCGCGCGGCCGTCCGGTGTGCGGCGGTCCTCGGCCTGGCCGTCCTCGGTGCGGCCGTTCGCGGTCCGGCCGTCCGGTGTGGGGCGCGGTGCGCCGGGCTGGTCGTACGCCGTCGCGCGGACCAGGTCGCCGGCGCGGAGCAGTAGCTCATTGACCTTCTGGCGGTGGGCCTCGACGTCCAGCGCGGCCAGTTCGTCCGGGCCGAGCCGGGTGAGTGCCTCGGTCGCTCCGAGGAGTCGGCGGAGACCGGGGTGGACCGGCGCGGCCGGGGTGAGGGTCAGGGCCTCGGACAGGTACTGGAGGAGTTCGTGCAGCTGGCGCACAACCGGAAACACGGCGAACATCCGCTGCGCGGTCTCCGGTGCCGGCCGCCAGTCCCGTCCGCCGAAGGTGACCTGCGAGACCTGCTGCCCGGCGCCGAAGCAGTCGTACACCGTGCAGCCCTGGAACCCCTTGTCGCGCAGCCGGGTGTGAATGCCGCACCGGAAGTCCGGCCGGAGGTTGCCGCAGGGCTGCCCCGCGCTCTTGCTGACCGCGAAGTCGGCGGAAGCGGTGAAGGGGAGGGCGACACAGCACAGCCCGAAGCAGTTCGCGCAGTCGCCCTGCAGACGCGGAAGCGGGCGCGGGCCCTTCGCCTCGGACATGGGGAGGGGGCCTCCAGGAAGGGATGGGTGGGGTCGGGCGCCGGCCGGCCGGCATACTTTATGCGGTCCGGGGCGGGATCCGTAGATCGGGCCGGGTCGCGGGACCGGCGTCTTGGGGAGGCGGGCATACGTATCCGGCCGACCTGTGACGGTTTGCCGTACGTCGCCCTACACTTGCTCAGGTGACCGCTGCGTACGACTACGAGGACATGCATCACTTGGTGGACCGGCTCACCCCGCCCCAGGTGCGCCGCCTGCGTCTGCTCGTCACTCAGGACGCCGAGCTGGCGCAGGTCGCCGAGTCGCTGCCCATCACGCACCCGGCAGAGGCGGCCCCCGAAGGGCTGGCCGCCCTGATCGGCAGTGTCGACGGGCCCACAGACATGGCCGACCGGCATGACGACCACATCCGCGAGCGGATGCGCGAGCGCTTCGGCGACCAGGCGTGAGGGCCACGGTCCTGGACACGGGACCTCTGGCAGCAGCGCTGAACGCCAACGATCGGCGGCACGCCGAGTGTGCGTCGCTCCTCCTTTCGCTCAGCGGCCGTCGACTGCTGCCCAGCCCCGTCCTCACCGAGGTGTGCTGGCTGCTGGAGCGCTGGCCCAAGGCCGAGGCGGCCTTCCTGGCCGAGGTCGCCAGGGGCACGTTCGAACTGGTCCACCTCACACCTGCTGATCTGATCCGCATGGGCGAGCTGGTCCTTCAGTACGCCGATTTTCCGCTCGGCGGGGTCGATGCCTCGGTGGTCGCTGTGGCCGAACGCTTCGGCGTCGACCACGTAGCCACGCTCGACAGCCGACACTTCAGCGTCATCAAGCCCGGGCACATCCCCGCTCTCACGCTGCTTCCGTAGTGGGCCCTGCCACGGTCTCGCCGGATGCGCACCCCGAGGGCGGCTGACCACTGCTGACCACTGACGACGGCCGTGCCCCGTACGGCGAAGGGCCCCGGCAGCCTGCTCAGTGGCTGCCGGGGCCCTCTCGTGTACGCCGTGGTGCGAGAGCCTTACAGCTGCTCGATCAGGTAGTCGATGCAGGCCGTCAGTGCCTCGACGTCCTTCGGGTCGATCGCCGGGTACATCGCCACCCGCAGCTGGTTGCGGCCCAGCTTGCGGTACGGCTCGGTGTCCACGATGCCGTTGGCGCGCAGCGCCTTCGCGACGGCCGTCGTGTCGATCTCGTCCGCGAAGTCGATGGTGCCGATGACCTGCGAGCGCTTGGCGGCGTCGGTGACGAACGGGGTCGCGTACTTGGACTGCTCGGCCCAGCCGTACAGGGTGCGCGCGGACGCCGCTGTGCGGCCGACCGTCCAGTCCAGGCCGCCCTGGGTGTTCATCCAGGTCAGCTGCTCGTTCAGGAGGAACAGCGTGGCGAGGGCCGGGGTGTTGTACGTCTGGTTCTTGAGCGAGTTGTCGATCGCCGTCGGCAGGCTGAAGAACTCGGGGATGTGCCGGTCCGAGGCGTGGATGCGCGCCGCGCGCTCCAGTGCGGCCGGTGAGAAGACACCGATCCACAGGCCGCCGTCGGAGGCGAACGACTTCTGCGGGGCGAAGTAGTAGACGTCGGTCTCGGCGATGTCGACCGGCAGGCCGCCCGCGCCCGATGTGGCGTCCACCAGGACGAGGGAGCCCTCGTCGGCGCCGGTGACGCGCTTGATCGGGGCCGCGACGCCCGTCGAGGTCTCGTTGTGCGTCAGCGCGTACACGTCCACGCCCGCTTCGGCCTTCGGGTCCGGGTGGGTGCCCGGGTCGGAGGCGATCACGGTCGGCTCGGCCAGCCACGGGGCCAGCTTCGACGCCTTCGCGAACTTGGACGAGAACTCACCGAAGTTGAGGTGCTGCGACTTGGACTCGATGAGTCCGTGGGTCGCGATGTCCCAGAAGGCGGTGGATCCGCCGTTGCCGAGGATCACCTCGTACCCGTCGGGGAGCTGGAAGAGGTCGCGTACGCCTGCGCGCACGGCGCCGACCAGGTTCTTCACCGGGGCCTGGCGATGGGAGGTGCCCATCAGGGAAGTACCGGTCGCGGCGAGGGCGTCCAGCGCCTCCGTACGCACCTTGGAGGGGCCCGCGCCGAAACGGCCGTCGGCGGGCTTGATGTCAGCGGGAATCCGGATCTCAGCCACGAGCCGGAGCGTAGCCGGTTCCGGGCGTTTGCGGACAGAGGGTCCGGCCGCTGAGACGGACGCCACGGGGCGGGTGACGGCGGTGCCCCGCCCCGCCCTCGTGGCTCCCCCGCGCCCGGGGGCGGCAGGTGCGGTTCAGCCGCCGAGTTTCACCGGCAGGTCGAAGAGGTCGTTCTGGGTGACCACCGGCTTGTTGCGCAGTTCCGTCGCGGGGACCGCCAGATGCAGTTCGGGGAAGCGGCCGAAGAGCGCGGGCAGTGCGACGCCCGCCTCCAGGCGGGAGAGCGCGGCGCCGGGGCAGACGTGCGGGCCGTGGCCGAAGGAGATGTGGCGGTTCGGGGTGCGGGTGATGTCGAAGTCGCCGGCCGTCGGGCCGTGCGTCTCCTCGTCGCGGCCGATCGCGCCGAACGAGACGATCAGGCCCTCGCCCTTCGGCAGGACCGTGCCGCCCACCTCGATGTCCTCGGACGCGAAGCGGATCAGGACGTGCGAGGTCGGCGTCGACCAGCGCAGCGTCTCCTCGACGACGTTCTCCCACGGGACCTCGCCCGCGAGCACCATCCGGCGCTGCTCGGGGTGGGTCTGGAGGGCGACGACCGCGTTCACGATCAGGCTGATCGTCGTCTCGTGGCCTGCGGCGATCATCAGCTGGAGGGTGTTGGTGATCTCCTCGGTGGTGAGGTGGTCGCCGTCCTCGGACGCCGCGATCAGCGCGCTCGTCAGATCGTCGCCCGGCTGGGCCCGCTTCGACTCGACGATCTTCGAGAAGAGCGCGCCGAGGTCCGCCATCATCTGCGGGACCTCGTCCGGCGGTGTCTGCGTCGAGAAGAACTTCTCGAAGAGGGTCTTCAGCCGGGGATGGTCGACGGGGTCGACGCCCATCAGCTCGCTGACCACGTTCATCGGCAGCGGGTACGCGAACTCCGCCTTCAGGTCGACCGTCTCCCCGGCCGGCACCTCCGCCAGCCGGTCCAGCATCCCGCCGGTGAGCTTCTCGATACCGGCGCGCAGCCGTTCCACCCGGCGCACGGTCAGCGCCTGTGCGACGAGCGTACGGAGCCTGCGGTGCTCGGCGCCGTCGGCCGTGAGCATCGAGCGGCCCGGGTTGGCCAGTCCGATCAGCGGCCAGTCCAGCGGGATCTCACCGCGCTGCCAGGCGCCCCAGACGTTGATGTCCTTCACCAGCCGGGAGTCGGTGAGCAGTTGCCTGGCCTCCGCGTGCCGGGTCACCGCGTAGCAGGCCACCCCGCCCGGCAGGACCACACGGGCCAGCGGGCCCGCCGCGCGCAGGGCGGCGCTCTCGCCGTCCAGATCCTGGACGAAGGGGTCCAGGGCGATGCTCTCGGCGTGGCTTCCGTGGTCGACCGGGCAGCTCATCTGTGCCTCCTGTGGCGGGAACGGCCGTGCTCCGAGGATCTTCGGGTCACAGCGCGGGGACCGGAGTGAAGGTGACGGGAAGGGTGGACAGGCCGCGCAGCCAGGGGGAGGGGCGCCGGGTGAGGCTCTCCCCCGGGGCCGCGAGGTCGACGTCGGGGAGGCGGTCGAGGATGACCTCGATCCCCGTACGCGCGATGACCTCCGCGATCTCCTGGGCCGGGAACGGGCAGCGGTGCTCGCCGTGGCCGAAGGAGAAGAAGGCGTTGTTGCCGCCGGTCAGCGCCGAACCGTCGGTGCGTACCTGCGGGTCGGAGTTGGCGGCGGCGAGGCCGAGCAGCAGCATGTCGCCGCTCCGGATGTGCCGCCCGCCCAGGTGGGTGTCGCGCGCGGCCCACCGGCCGGCGACGTTCTGGGTGGGGGTGTCCTCCCAGAGGACCTCGTTCATCGCCTCGGCGACGCTGTGCCGGCCGCCCGAGAGCGAGGCGGCGAACCGGTCGTCGGTCAGCATCAGCCGCAGCGAGTTGCCGATCCAGTCGGCGGTGGGCTGGTGGCCCGCGGCCATCATGACCATCAGGTCCTGGGCGATCTCCTCGACGGTGAAGCCCGCCTTGTTGCCCAGCATGTGCGAAGCGACGTCCTCGGCGGGCGACGCCTGCCGGGCGGCGAGCAGACCGGCCATCGACTGCGCGAGGTGCTGCTGTCCCGCCAGGGCGAGTTCACGGCCGTCGATCATGTCGTTCAACGCCTTGACCAGGGCCGGGCCCTCGTCGTCCGGGAACCCGTACAGCCGGGCGAGCACCCGGACCGGCAGCAGCATCGCGTACTGGCCGATGATCTCCGTATCGCCCTTGCCGCAGAAGGAGTTGATCAGCTCGTCGGCGTACTGCTCGGAGACGCGCCGCAGTTCGAAGGGGTCCACCGACTCCAGCGCGTCGCCGATCATCGCGGCGCGCTCGCGGTGCCGTTCGCCCACGGTGTAGAGGATCGACGGCTGCTTGTGGCCGATCATCGGCAGCAGCGGCCAGTCCTCGGGGATGTTGTCCCACTGGTTCCACAGGTCGGAGTCCCGGCTGAAGAGCACCGGGTCGGCGGTGACCTGGTGCAGTTCGCGGTAGTCGAGCACCAGCCAGGCCGGTATGTCGCCGTCGAGCAGCACCGGCGCCACCGGGCCGTGCGCGCGCCGCATCTCCCGGTAGAGCTGGGTGGGTTCCGTCTGGAAACGCGGACCGCTCAGCGGGGTGGGCGGGGTGTCGGTGGTCATGTGGTGCTTGGCTCCCGTGCGGACGTCGCTGAGGACAGGGCGTGCAGGTGCTGGAGGAGGGTGATCAGTACGTACTTGCTCGACGTACGGTCCCGGGCGTCGCAGTCGATCAGCGGGATCTCGGGGGAGAGGTCCAGCGCCTCCCTGAGCTGCTCCAGGGAGTGGACCGGGCCGCCGAAGTCGTTGCAGGCGACGATGAACGGGGTGCCGTGGTGCTCCAGGCGGTCGATGGCGTACCAGGAGTCGGCGAGTCTGCGGGTGTCGACCAGGACGACCGCGCCGAGCGTGCCGGAGAACAGCCGGTCCCAGAGGAACCAGAAGCGCTCCTGGCCGGGCGCGCCGAAGAGGTAGAGGATCGTCCGCTCGTCGATGCTGATGCGGCCGAAGTCGAAGGCGACGGTGGTGGCGGTCTTGGCGTGCACCCCGTCGAGGTTGTCGACGGCCGCTCCCGCCTGCGTCATCGTCTCCTCGGTGTTCAGCGGACGTATCTCGCTGACCGACCGGACCATGGTGGTCTTCCCTGCGCCGAACCCGCCGACGATGACGATCTTGAGACCGTTGTCGGCGGTGCCGGCCAGGGCGTTCTGGTTAGAGGCTGCGGAGTCCAACGAGCACCTGCTCCAGGATATGAGGGTCGGGAAGGCTGTCGGCGCCGCGTGCGGTGCGCGGGTGGCGGGCGCTGATCCGGCCTGTGTCGAGCAGGTCGCAGAGCAGGATCCGGGTGATGGACACGGGCAGCTTCAGCGCGGCCGCGATCTCCACGACGGCCGTGGGGCGGCCGCACATCCGCAGGATCGTGGCGTGCTCGGACTGCATACCGGGCGTCGGGTCGCACTCGCCGACGACCAGGGTCACCAGGTCGAAGGCGGTGGCGTCGGACCGGCTGCGCCCGCCGGTGACGGTGTAGAGGCGGTCCGGGTCGTCGTCACGGCCGGGCCTCGGCCTGGGCACGGGGGCGGTCACGCGCGCGGCTCGGCGCTGAGGTGTTCGCCCAGCTGCTCGACCAGCTCGCTCATGTTGTGCCCGATGAGGCCGACATCGGCGGTCTCGTCGGCGACGACGGAGAGGTGGGCGCCGTCGCCCGCCTCGACGATGAACAGCACGCCGCCGTAGAACTCGGCCATCGCGGTCCGTACGCCGCCGGTGCCGTCGCCGAACTCGATGGACGCACCGTGCGAGAGCGACTGGATACCGGCCGAGATGGCGGCCAGCTGGTCGGCCTGGTCGACGGAGAGCGCCGACGTACGGCAGAGCTTCAGGCCGTCACGGGAGAGAACCAGGGCGTGCCGGGTGCCCGGGGTGCGCTCCAGGAGGCTCTCCAGGAGCCAGTTGAGCTTCTCGTCGGTGGTGGTCGTGCTCATGAGCTGCTGCCTTCCGGGTTCGGGGAATCGCCACGTACGGCCTGGCGGAACGTGCTGAACCTGGCGGCGGATGTCGTGGAGGAGGTGGAGTCGACGGGCTTGGACGAGCCGGGGATCCGGGTGCCGTCCGGATGCGCGGCCGCCATGGTCTGGCCGCGCCGCCGCTTGGGCAGCCCGCTCTCACCCAACTCGGCGGTGGAGTGAGCCGGTTCGGGCTCGGGGTCGGTGCTGTTCTGTTGTGCGGGGGTGGTCTGTTGTGCGGCGCTGTTCTGTTCTGCGGAGGTGGGCTGCTGCGCTGCGGAATTGGTCTGCGCGGCGGGCGCGGGCGTGGGCGCCGGGGAGCGGGTGGGCAGCGGGGCCGGTGCGGGCTGGGGGGCTCCGGTGGGCTGCGGGGCCTCGGCGGGCAGCGGGGCCGCGGCCGTCCGGGTGTGCTGCGTGGGCGCGGCCGACGCGGCCGGTACCGCCGTCGGTGCCGGGGCGGTCGGCCGGGGGGTGCGGGTGATCAGCTCGTGCGGCAGGAGCACCAGGACACCGGTGCCGCCGCGCGCCGACGGGCGGAAGGACACGGTCAGCCCGTGCTTGCGGGCCAGCCGCCCGACGACCGCGAGGCCGAGCCTGGTCCCGGACAGACCGGCGAGGTCGGTCTGCTGGGTGGTCTCCGATGTGACGGCCCGTTCGGCGCGGCGCAGCTGGACGTCGCCCATCACCAGACCGCTGTCCTCGATGGTGACGATCACCCCGGCCGGGACCTCTTCGACGTACACATGGACTTCGGCGGTGGGCGGCGAGAAGTTCGCCGCGTTGTCCAGGAGTTCGGCGAGCGCGTGCATGATGCCCTCGGCCGCGTGTCCGGCGATGGCGATCTCGCTGGTCGAGTGGAGGCGTACCCGCTGGTATCCGGCGATCCGGCCCATCGCGCCGCGCAGGATCGACTCCATGACGATCGGCTTCGCCCAGCGGCGGCCGGAGCGGGCGCCTGCCAGGACGGCGATGGAGTCGGCCAGCCGGCCCGCCTGGGCGGTGCGGTGGTCGAGGTGCAGCAGGTCGCCGAGTACGTCCTCGTCGGTGTGCCGGTGCTCCATCTCGCGCAGGTCGGCGAGCATGCCGGTGGCCAGGGCCTGCATCCGGCCGGCGGCGTTGGCGGCCGCCGACAGGGCGGCGGAGCGCTCGGACTCGGCGCGGCTGATCCGGGCGGCCAGCTCGGCCGACTTCGCGTTGTACTCGGCGGTGAGCCCGGCGGCGGTGGCCTCACGCTGCGCGGTCAGCTCGGCGGTCTTCGCCTCGTGGGCGGCGGTGAGCTGGGCGGTCCTGGTCTCGTACTCGGCGGTGAGACGGGCGGCCCGCGCACCGAACTGGGAGTTCTCCCCGCTCAGTTGATCGATCCGGGCACGGAGGGTCCGCGACGTTCTGGTGGCGTGGGTCACCGCGTGGACGGCGGTGGCGACAGCGGCACTGAACAGCAGGGCTGCCCCGGCCGAGCACCAGGCGAGTGGGGTGCGTATGGAGGCGGGGGCTGCGGCCACCGCCCATACGCACAGCAGGCCCGAAGCGATCACGGAGATCAGCAGAGCCAGCGCGGTCGGGCGGAGCGGGGGGCGCTCTGTCATCTGGCGGAGTCCTCATGGACGGATAGGTCAGAAGGGGTGAGAGTGGAGTAAAGCGGTCATGGCGGTCATGCGTGGACTAAAGGCATACGAGTATTCCTGCGTAACACCTGTCAACTATAGGAGGGTTGGTGATCGGTTTGGGAAGTTGCCGGTGTGGAAATTGTTGACTCTGGAACACATTGTGCACAGGGGCATGCTGGAACCATGGGCGAGCACCAGGACGGGCAGACACACGGTCAGCAGGGCGGTCGGAGCGACGGCCTGAGGGGCCGTCCGACCGGCAGCAAGGCCGAGCGCAGGGCCGAGCACAGGGCCGACCGAAAGACCGGCAGTAAGGCCGACCGAAAGACCGACCCCAAGGCCGACCCCAAGGCCGGCCGCAGGCTCCGCGATGAGGCCGGCAGCGGGAAGGGCGACAGGGCCGGCGGCGACCTGGAGCACGCGCTGCGCCGGTCGGTGCGCGGAGACGTCGAATTCGGGGTCACCGCCCGCTCGCTGATGACCATGGACGCATCCAACTACCGCCGCGTCCCGCTCGGTGTCGTCGCCCCGCGCGACGCCGACGACGTGGCGGCAGCGCTCGACGCGTGCCGCGCCCACGGGGTGCCCGTGGTGCCGCGCGGCGGCGGTACGTCCATCGCGGGCCAGGCCACCGGCACCGGCGTCGTCCTCGACTTCACCCGGCACATGCGCGCGATCGTCTCGCTGGACGCCGGGGCCGGGACCGCAGTGGTCCAGCCCGGGGTGGTACTCGACGACCTGCGGGCGGCGGCCGGCGCGCACGGCCTGACCTTCGGCCCCGACCCGTCCACGCACGGCCGCTGCACGCTCGGCGGGATGATCGGCAACAACTCCTGCGGCTCGCACTCGGTCGCCTGGGGCACCACGGCCGACAACGTCGTCCGGCTGACCACCGCCGCCTATCAGGGCGGCACCCACCGCATCGGCCAGGGCTGGGAAGGCGCACCGCCCGGCCTGCGCGAGCTGGTCGACACCCATCTGGCGCTGCTGCGCACCGGCTACCCGGCCGGTCTGCCGCGCCGCATCTCCGGTTACGCGATCGACGCCCTGCTCCCCGAGAACGGCACCGACCTGGCCCGCGCCTTCTGCGGCAGCGAGGGCACGCTCGGCGTGCTGACCGAGGCGACCGTACGGCTGGTGGACGCGCCCCGCGCGCGGGCGCTCGCCGTCCTCGGCTACGCCCACGAGGGCGACGCGGCCGACGCGGCGGCCGGGCTGCTCCCGCACCACCCGCTGACCGTCGAGGGCATGGCGGCCGACCTGGTGCGCGAGCCCGCCGGGCTGCCGCGTGGCGGCGCCTGGCTCTTCGTCGAGACGGGCGGCGCCGACCGGGCGTCGGCCCGCGCCGGGGCCGAGGCGATCGTGCGGGCGGCCGACGCGCTGGACGCCCTCGTCATCGACGACCCTGCGGCCCAGCGCACCCTGTGGCGCATCCGCGAGGACGCGAGCGGCACCGCGACCCGCACCATGGACGGCGCGGAGGCATGGCCCGGCTGGGAGGACTGCGCGGTGCCGCCCGCACGGCTCGGCGCGTATCTGCGGGAGTTCCGCGCGCTGCTCGCCGCGCACGGGCTGCGCGGCACGCCGTACGGCCACTTCGGGGACGGCTGCATCCACGTACGGATCGACTTCGACCTGCTCACCCCGGGCGGCGTCGCCCGCTTCCGTGCCTTCTCCGACGAGATGGCCGCGCTGGTCGTCGCGCACGGCGGCTCCCTGTCCGGCGAACACGGCGACGGGCAGGCCCGCGCCGAGCTGCTGCCGAAGATGTACGGGGACGAACTGGTCGCCCTCTTCGGCCGGTTCAAGGACGTCTGGGACCCGGCGGGCGGCCTGAACCCCGGGGTGCTCGCCCGGCCGCACCGGCTGGACGAGAACCTCCGCTTCGCGGTGCTGCCCCGCGAGCCGGTGGACGTGGAGTTCGGCTACCCGCACGACAAGGGTGACTTCTCGGCCGCCGTACGCCGCTGTGTGGGCGTCGCCAAGTGCCGTACGGAGACGGTGTCCGGGGCCGGTGTCATGTGCCCGTCGTTCCGCGCCACCGGCGATGAGCAGCACTCCACGCGCGGGCGCGCCCGGCTGCTGCACGAGATGCTCGCGGGTGAGGTCGTCACGGACGGCTGGCGCTCGGATGAGGTGCGCGACGCCCTCGACCTCTGCCTCTCCTGCAAGGGCTGCCGCAGCGACTGCCCGGTCGGCGTCGACATGGCCACGTACAAGGCGGAGTTCCTGCACCACCACTACGCGGGCCGCCGCAGGCCCGCCGCGCACTACGCGATGGGCCGGCTGCCGCGCTGGCTGCGCGCGGCCGCGCCGTACGCCCGCGCGGTGAACGCGCTTGCCGGGGTGGGCCCGCTGGCGTCGCTCGCCAAACGCCTCGGCGGGATCGCTCCGGAGCGGACGATTCCGGCGCTGGCGCCGCAGACGTTCCGGCGCTGGTTCGGCACCCGGGTGCAGCCGCCCGCCCGGGTCGTCCTGTGGCCCGACACCTTCACCGACCATCTCTCCCCGCAGGTGGGCAGGGCGGCGGTGCGGGTCCTGGAGTCGGCGGGGCTCGGCATCGCGCTGCCGCCGGACGGGGTGTGCTGCGGGCTGACCTATGTGACGACCGGCCAGCTGGACCTGGCCCGCACGGTGATGCGCCGCACCCTCGACCGGGTGGAGCCGCTGCTCGACGCGGAGCTGCCCGTCGTCGTACTGGAACCGAGCTGCGCGGCCGCGCTCAGGACCGACCTGCCGGAGCTGCTCGGCGACGACCCGCGCGCGCACCGGCTGGCACGGTCGGTACGGACCTTCGCACAGGCCCTGGAGGAACAGGCCCCGCAGTGGCGTCCCCCGGTGCTCGACCGCGAGGTGGCGGGCCAGACCCACTGCCACCAGCACGCGGTCCTCGGCGACGCGGCCGAACGCCGGCTGCGCGCGAAGGCGGGCCTGACGGGCGAACTGAGCGGAGGCTGCTGCGGCCTCGCGGGCAACTTCGGCTTCGAACGCGGCCACTACGAGGTGTCGGTCGCCTGCGCCGACGAACAGCTGCTGCCCGCGGTGCGGGCGGCACACCCGGGGACGGAGATCCTGGCGGACGGCTTCTCCTGCCGCACCCAGCTGGAACAACTGACGGACCTGGGCGGCCGCCCGGCCCGCCATCTGGCGGAGGTACTGGCGGAGGGGCTGGACCGCTCCAGGGAAGGGGACGGAAGCAGCCGGAAACCGTAAGAGGGAGATCCCGCTCAGGGCACTTACTGTGGACGTCATGGATCCGATCGCCCCCGCCGACGCCAAGGCCCTCGACACCGCGCTGACCGAACCCTCCGCCGTGACCACTGATGTCCCGGCCGCCCCCGGTGGTTCCGGGGCCGCCGGGCTGCGGGGGCGGCTCGGGCCGCTCGGGCTTGTGCTGTCCGGGGGGATCTCGGTGCAGTTCGGGGCGGCCGTGGCCGTCTGGCTGATGCCGAGGGCCGGGGCGCTCGGGGTGGTCTCGCTGCGGCTCGCCGTCGCCGCGGTCGTGCTGCTCGTCGTGTGCCGTCCCCGGGTGCGCGGGCTGTCGCGGACGGACTGGGGCACGGTCCTGGTCTTCGGGGTCGCGATGGCCGGGATGAACGGGTTCTTCTACCAGGCGGCCGACCGCATCCCGCTGGGCGCGGCCGTGACCCTGGAGGTGCTCGGGCCGCTCGCCCTCTCCGTGATCGCCTCACGCAGGCTGGTGAACCTGCTGTGGGCCGGACTCGCCCTCTGCGGAGTGGTGCTGCTGAGCGGTGGCGGCTTCGGCGGTCTGAACCTGGTCGGTGTGGCGTTCGCGCTCGCGGCGGGCGGGATGTGGGCCGCGTACATCATCTTCAGCGCCCGCACCGGCGCCCGTTTCCCGCGTGCGGACGGGCTGGCACTGGCGATGACGGTGGGCGCCCTGCTGATGCTGCCGCTCGGTATCGCGGACGCGGGTTCCAAGCTGCTCGTCCCGAGCACCCTGGGCCTGGGCGCCGCGGTGGCGCTGATGTCGTCCGTACTGCCGTACACCCTGGAGCTGCTCGCCCTGCGCCGGCTGCCCGCCTCGACCTTCGCGGTGCTGATGAGCCTGGAGCCTGCCATCGCCGCGACGGCCGGCTTCCTCGTCCTGCACCAGGCGCTGTCCGGGGTGGACGCGCTGGCCATCGCGCTGGTGATCGTGGCGAGCATGGGGGCGGTACGGACGCAGGTCACCGGGAAGTGACGCGGGGGCCGGCCGGTCCGTAAGAGGCTGGATGCCGCGCCCTTCTGCGCGGCCCGCGCGCCCCGGGCTTTCGCTGGTCCGGCGGGCTGTCCCGCGTCCCGTCCGGCCATGAAGTACGTCACAGATCCCTGAGGGTGCCGGGGCGCGCACGGGCGGGCCCGGCGGGGCCCCGCGGTGGCAACGGGCCGCCCCCGTCGGGGGATCCGGTCGCGCCCCGCCGGTGGTCCTGGTTGCGCGCCGCCGCGGGGGCGCCCCGGGGCGACTTAGGTCACCCTTCCCTGCCGCCGTGGGTGCCTGGTACAGATGGTGGGAATCTGTCAGCGCATCGGATACATCAGATACATCGGAAGTACCGCCATGGAACCGGACAACATCACCGACCTGACCCCCTTCGCCTTCGACCTGACCTCCGACGAGGTCCGTCGGCGGGCCGAGGTCGTGGCCGCGCTCGGGTCCGGCTGGGACCCGGCGGCCGTCCTCCGGGGTGAGGACGAGGCGTACGCCCTCCTCTACTCGGGCCTCGACGCGGAGCAGCAGCGCACCTACGACATGCTGGTGGCGGCAGGTGTTCTGCCGGGGGAGGGGCCGGGCCGTGCGGCTGCCCATTGATCCGCAGGCCGACTCCGGCCGCCGCGCCTGGGTGGCCTGCCCCGTCTGCGACGACGCCCGGCACTGCGCGACCTGCGCCTCCCGCCGCAACTGCTTCGAGCACTGGCGCTATCTGATCTCCAACGAGGGCCCGGTCGTCCATCTGCAGTGCCCGCGGTGCACGCACATGTGGTCCTGGAACACCCGGCCCGGAGTCACCGGCCGCCGCCGCGGCGGCGACCGCCGGCATTGACTGACCGATGGTTCAGCAGCGCTGTCGTTGACAGCGGCGCTTCCTCCTCCAGATACTGACTGACGGTTCAGTAAATCGCTTCTGCTGTCGTCTCTGGAGGCGCCATGTCCGAGCTGGTCCCACCCGCCACTCCCACTGCCCCCGCCGCTGCCCCCACGACTGTCCCCGCCGCCCCGTTGATCTCGCTGACCTGGACCGACCATGTCACCGGCCGCAACGGGCACTTGGTGGTCGACCGGCTGGTGCGCGGTGTGGCCAGCGGCGGTCTGCGTATGCGGGAGGGCTGCACCCTGGACGAGGTCGCCGGGCTGGCCCGGGGCATGACCATGAAAGAGGCCCTGCACTACAACGACGGTGACCCGACAGCCCGTTACATCCCGTTGGGCGGGGCCAAGGGCGGTATCGACTGCGATCCGCGCAGCCCCGAGGCGTACGGCGTACTGGTGCGGTATCTGCGTGCCATGCGGCCGTACATCGAGAGGTTCTGGACCACGGGCGAGGACCTGGGCCTGAGCCAGGACACCGTGGACCGGGCCGCGGCCGAGGCCGGCCTGGTCTCCTCCGTCCAGGCCGTCCATCCCCTGCTGGACGACGAGGCCGCGGCCCGGCAGCGGCTGGCCGACGCCTTCGCGGTCGAGGTGGACGGCATCGGTCTGGACGAACTGGCGGGCGGCTGCGGTGTGGCCGAGTCGGTGCTGGCGGTGCTGGACCGGGCGGGCGTCCCGTATGCGGGCACGCGGGTCTCGGTGCAGGGGCTCGGCACGATGGGCGGCGCGACCGCCCGGTTCCTCGCCGCGGCCGGTCTGAAGGTCGTGGCCGTGGCCGACGTCAAGGGCACGGTCGCCAACCCCGACGGGCTCGACGTTGAGGCGCTGCTGGCCGCGCGGGACGCGTACGGGGCGGTGGACCGTACCGCGCTCGGCCCCGGAGACGTGGAGCTGCCGGGCGGCGAGGCCTGGCTCTCCGCCGACGCCGATGTGCTCGTACCGGCCGCCGTGTCCTACGCGGTCGATACGGCCAACCAGGCCCGGATCTCGGCGCGTTGGATCGTCGAGGCCGCCAATATGCCCGTACTGCCGGAGGCTGAGGCACTGCTCGCGGAGCGCGGTATCGCCGTACTGCCCGACGTGGTCGTCAACTCCGCCACGAACGCCTGGTGGTGGTGGACGCTCTTCGGTGACATCGGCGCCGACGCGGACGAGGCGTTCGCGCACATCAGGCGGTCGATGCGGGACCTCATCGACCGGATGCTGGCCAGGGCGGAGGCCGACGGGACCACACCGCGCGCGGCCGCCCACGCGATCGTCGCGGACCGGCTGCCGGTGATCGCGGAGCGCTTCGGGTGGTACGGATGACGACAGGACACATGGCTGCGGGCGCACAGGCCGCCGTCGCGGGCCGCACGCCGGAACGGCCGGCCGGCTAGACGGCGTCCGCGGCGCTGGTCCCGCCCTGGCCGGTGGCCCGCAGGAGGAGGCGGCCGAGCAGTGCGGGGGCGCAGGCGGTGCCGAACCGGTGCGCCGTTCCGACGGGCAGGAGCAGGTCGGTGTGGGGTGCGACCGGCGCGAAGGAACTGTCCGTGACGGTGACGACGGCCAGGCCCGCCGCCCGCGCGTGGACGAGGGCGTCGACAACCTCGCGCGGATGCCGGGGCACGGCGAAGCACAGCAGGGCCGATGCGCCGGCCCGCACGGCGTCGTCGATGCGGTCGGTCAGCGCTGTGCCGCCCTCGTCGAGCAGCCGGATGCCGGGGTGCGCCGTACGCGCGACATGGGCGAAGTCGACGGCCTGGGCCGCGGCGGCCCGCAGACCCAGAACCGGCAGCGGGTGAGAGGCGGCGAGCAGGCGGGCCGCGCGGACGACGGGCCCCGGGTCGTTGAGGGCCGTGGACAGGTCGCGGAGGTTGTCGATCTCGTCCTGGACCAGCTTCTGGTAGGCGTTCGCGGGGGCGGCGGCCGGTCCAAGTTCCGGCTCAGGCCCCGGCCCTGACTCCAGCTCCGGCCCGGCGGTGACGGTCTCCCGCAGGTGGCGGCGCAGGGCCGGGTAGCCGTCGAAGTCGAGGGCCAGGGCGAACCGGGTGACGGACGGCTGGCTGACACCCGCAAGACCGGCCACCGCGACGCTGGAGAGGAACGGTACGTCGTCGGGGCTGCGCAGCATGCTGTGTGCGATGCGGCGCTGGGCGGGGGTCAGCCGGCAGCCCTCCATCAGCTCCCGCAGCCGGATGGCGACGGGGCTCCGGACGTCAGCCCGCTGATGTGGCGGCACGGCCGTGTCGTCCCCCGTCGGATCGGCTCGTGCCCATGTGTTCCACCGGTCACAGGCCGGGCGAGCCGGGAACCGCGGTCAGGGTGATGACCGCCGCCGCGCCGTCGACACGTACTGCTTCGGTATGTGCCCCTTCGGTATGTGCCGCTTCAGTACGTGCCGAAGCAGTACGTGCCGCGCCGTTGTGCCTGTCGGAGAACACGGCCGCGTCCAGCCGGTCGAGGACCACACCCGGCTCCCCGAAGGTCACCTTGCCCAGCAGGGCGAGCACGAGGACCAGCTCTCCACCGCGGAGGGTGAGGGAGAAGTCCTCGTGGGCCATGCGGACATGAGCGGTGGCGCTGGTGCGCCGCGTCATGACGTTGAGATCGGCGATGGGCCCGCCGAGCAGCCGGCAGGTGGTGGCCGCGTCTCCCGAGAAGGCGAAGGGCTGGTGGGGTGCGGCGATCGGGTGCGGGGCTCCGTCGACCGTGAGCTCCATCCCCGGCCCCTCCACGAGGGTGATGACCCGGTCGACTCCGCGGAACGAGGAGAACGGCCCGCCCTGCCCGACCTCGGCCAGGCTCACCCGCCAGGCGAAGTCGTCGAGGCCCGCCCCGGCCGGGCCTGCGGCGACCTCGCGGGTGATGCCGCCGCCGTTCTTCCAGGGCGTCACCGGCCGGTCGTGTGCCCGGAGCACACGCCACTCGCCTGACTCCGTGGGCTCGGTGGACGCCGTGGACTCGGTGAATTCGGCGGGCGCCGTGGACACTCCGGACGCTCCGGACGCTCCGGACGCTCCGGACGCTCCGGACGCTCCGGACGCGCTGGGCTCTCTGGTCATGCTCACTTCGCTGGTCACGCTCGTTCGCTTCCTCGTGTGCTCGTGCCTGTGACGGTGCTGGTGCTGGTGCCTGTTGCGTTCGGCGCGGACTCGGTGAGTTCCCGCGAAGCGTCCGGACGGTGCCGTCGGCCCGCCTGCCACACCGCCGAGACCAGGGGTACACCCGGCCGGTAGGCGAGGTGGACGTGGGAGGGGGCGTCGAGGAGGGCGAGGTCGGCGCGGGCGCCGGGTGCGAGGCGGCCGATGTCGTCGCGGCGCAGCGCCCGCGCCCCGCCGGCGGTGGCGGCCCAGAGCGCTTCGTCGGGGGTCATGCCCATCTCCCGTACGGCGATGGCGATACAGAAGGGCATGGAACTCGTGAAGGAGGAGCCGGGGTTGCAGTCGGTGGACAGGGCGACGGTGGCGCCCGCGTCCAGGAGCCGCCGGGCGTCCGGGTAGGGGGCGCGGGTGGAGAACTCGCAGCCGGGCAGCAGCGTGGCGACGGTGCTGCCGTGGGCGAGGGCGTCGACGTCGGCCTCCGTCAGATGGGTGCAGTGGTCGGCCGAGGCCGCTCCCAGCTCGACGGCGAGCCGCACACCGGGCCCGTAGGAGAGCTGGTTGGCGTGGATCCGGGGGAGCAGGCCCCTGGCCATGCCGGCGGTGAGGATCGCGCGGGCCTGGTCGCCGTCGAAGGCGCCCTTCTCGCAGAACACGTCGATCCAGCGGGCGTACGGCGCGCACGCGTCGAGCATCGGACCGGTGACCAGATCGACGTACCCGGCGGGGTCGTCGGCGTACTCGGGCGCCACGATGTGCGCGCCCAGGAACGTCACTTCGTCGGTGTGCTCCCGCGCCACCCGCAGCGCACGGGCCTCCTGCTCGGGGGTGAGGCCGTAACCGGACTTGGTCTCCAGCGTGGTCGTTCCCTGCCGGAGCGCCTCGGCGCGGTAGCGGCCGACCGTGGCGCTCAGTTCCTCGTCGCTCGCCTCGCGGGTGGCGGCGACGGTGGTGCGGATGCCGCCCGCGGTGTAGGAGCGGCCCGACATACGGGCGTTGAACTCCTCGGTGCGGTCGCCCGCGAAGACCAGGTGGTTGTGCGAGTCGACGAAGCCGGGGACGGCGGCGCGCCCCTGTGCGTCGACACGGTGGTCCGCCGCGGGCGCCGTGCCGGCGGGCCCGGCCCAGGCGATGTCCGTGCCCTCGATCAGGACGGCGGCGTCGCGGAGCAGACCCAGGGGGCCCGCGCCGAGCGAGGGGTCGTTCGTGACGAGGCTGCCGATGTTCGTGACGAGGGTGGTGGTCGCAGGTGCCATGTCTCCATGTAGCCCCAGCCGCGGGCCGTCCCGCCACGTCGGTGGAGTACCTACTGTCTGGCATCCGAGACATGTGGCGGCCGGGGTCACGGCTGCGCTGCCCGGCGCGCGTACGCTCGCGATATGTCCACTGTGCCCGCCGCCGCCCAGGTGCTGGCGATCCTGCGCTATCTCGCCCGTCAGGCCGGCCCGGTGCCCGCCGCCGCCATCAGCCGCGACGTCGGGCTGCCCCGGTCGACGACGTACCACCTGCTCGACACCCTCGCCCGTGAGGACTTCGTCGTCCATCTGCCGGAGGAGCGCCGTTACGGGCTGGGTGTCAGCGCCTTCGAGCTCGCGTCGGGGTACAGCAGGCAGGCGCCTTTCGAGCGGCTGGCCCGGCTGCCGCTCGCGCAGCTCGTGGACCGCACCGGGCACAACGCGCACCTCGCGCTGCTGCACGGGCGCGAGGTCCTGTATGTGATCGAGGAGCGCGCGCCGGGCCGGGCGCCGCTGGTCAGCGATGTGGGGGTGCGTCTTCCCGCCCACCTCACGGCCAGCGGCCGGGCGGTGCTCGCGCGGCTGTCCCGGGCGCAGGTGCGGGCGCTCTTCCCGGACGCATCGGCGTTCGTCTCCCGTAACGAGACCGGGCCGAACTCGCTGTCGGCGCTCCACAGCCTGCTGGTCGGGGTGCGGCGGCGCGGTTACGCGACGGAGGAGGGGGAGGTCACCCGCGGCTTCTCCTCGGTCGCCGCCGCTGTGCTCGACCACAGCGCCCACCCGATCGCGGGCGTCGCGGTCACCTTCCCCGGCGCCGCGGTGGGGCCGGAGGAGCGGGAGCGGATCGCGGGTCATGTCTCCCGTACCGCAAGGGAGCTGACCCGCCGGGTGGGCGGCGTGCTGGAGGCGCCACCGAGCGTGGACGAAGGGCCGGCGTGCGGCGTGTGAGCACCACCGGACGCCGGCCGTCCGTTACGTGTTACGGATACCGGCCCCCGGGGCGCCGGCCCACGGGCGCCGGCCCCCCGAGGCGTCGGCTCTGGGGCGCCGGCCCTCCGTACGGATACCGCCCCCCGCGCGGCCGGCCCCCCGTGTGCAGCCTCTGTCAGCTGAGCCGGCCGACCGCTGACTCCGCCGCGGCCACAGCGGCGCCGTCGGCGACATAGCGCACGGCCGCCTCGATCTCGGGGGCCAGCCAGCGGTCGGGGCCGGGGCCCTCGACGGTCTGGCGCAGTGCGCCGACCACAGCACCCGTACCGGGCGCCGGGGTCAGCGGGGCCCGCAGGTCGAGCGCGCGGGCCGCGGTGTAGATCTCGACGGCGAGGACCCGGGTGAGCCCGTCGACGGCGCGGCGCAGCTTGCGGGCGGCGGACCAGCCCATCGAGACGTGGTCCTCCTGCATGGCGCTGGAGGGGATCGAGTCGACCGACGCGGGCGCGGCCAGCCGCTTGAGCTCGGAGACGATCGCCGCCTGCGTGTACTGCGCGATCATGTGGCCGGAGTCGACGCCCGGGTCGTCGGCGAGGAACGGGTTCAGACCGTTGTTGCGGGCCACGTCGAGGAAGCGGTCGGTGCGCCGCTCGGAGATCGACGCCAGGTCGGCGACGGAGATGGCGAGGAAGTCCAGGACGGCGGCGACGGGCGCGCCGTGGAAGTTGCCGTTGGACTCGACCCGGCCGTCGTGGGTCACCACCGGGTTGTCGACGGCGCTGGCCAGCTCGCGCGATGCGACGGTCTCGGCGTGGGTGAGGGTGTCGCGGGCCGCGCCGTGCACCTGCGGGGAGCAGCGCAGGGAGTACGCGTCCTGTACCCGGGTGCACTCGGGGCCGCGGTGGCTGGCGACGATGCCGGAACCGGCCATCAGCGCGCGCAGGTTCGCCGCGCTGTCGGCCTGGCCCGGGTGCGGGCGCAGCGCCTGGAGGTCGGCGGCGAACACGGCGTCGGTGCCGAGCTGGCCCTCGACGCTCATCGCGGCGGCGATGTCGGCGGTGCGCAGCAGCTTCCGCAGGTCGTGAGCGGCCAGGACGAGCATGCCGAGCATGCCGTCGGTGCCGTTGATGAGGGCGAGGCCCTCCTTCTCGTGCAGCGTGACCGGGGTGAGGCCCGCGTCGGCCAGTGCTTCGCCGGCCGGTTTGCGTACGCCGTCCGCGTCCCGCACCTCGCCCTCGCCCATGACGGCGAGCGCGCAGTGCGCCAGCGGCGCGAGGTCACCGGAGCAGCCGAGGGAGCCGTACTCGTGGACGACCGGGGTCAGGCCGGCGTTGAGCAGCGCCGCGTACGCCTCGGCGGTCTCCGTGCGCACTCCCGTACGGCCGGTGGCGAGCGTGGACAGCCGCAGCAGGACGAGGGCGCGCACCACCTCGCGCTCCACCTCGGGGCCGGAACCGGCGGCGTGCGAACGCACCAGGCTGCGCTGGAGCTGGGCGCGCCGGTCGGTGGGGATGTGGCGGGTGGCCAGCGCGCCGAAGCCGGTGGAGACGCCGTAGTGGGGGACCACGTCGTCGGCGAGGCTCTCGATCACCTCGCGGCTGCGCGCGATCTCCTTGAGGGCTTCCGGGGAGAGCTCGACGTGCGCGTCGTGGCGTGCGACGGCGACGACGTCTTCGGCGGAGAGAGGGCCGATTCCTACAACAATGTTCATGTCTTCCATGAAGCCGCATGTCAGGGCCGGACGCGACAGCTGCCGGGACAGATGTGTCCGGGATCCCAGACAGGGTGAGGTCTGGGATCCCGGACACAATCGCCGAGGGTGGCCGCCGGTGGTGCCGGTTACCGCCCGCCCGCCGGAACGGCCGCAGGCCCGGGCGTGTCCGCCCCGTCCGGGAGCCGTCGGGCGGCGAGGCGCGGGCCCACCCAGAGGCGGAAGACGCCCGCGAGCAGCGCCAGCCAGACGACGCCGACGACCAGGGCGATACGGGTGCTCCCGTAGAAGCCGAGCACCACCAGGACGCCGACCATGAAGACGACGGCGGCGATCTGCCCGTACGGCCACCAGGGGACGGGGAACTTCAGGGCGGCCCGGTCGTCGTCCGGCATGTCCCGGCGGGCCTTCACCTGGGTCAGCAGGATCATCAGCCACACCCAGACCGTGGCGAAGGTGGCGATCGAGGAGATGATCAGGAAGACCTTGCCCGGCATCAGGTAGTTCATCAGTACGCCGATGAGCAGCGCTCCGATCATGATGAGGGTGGTCACCCACGGCACGCCGTTGCGGCTGAGCCGGCGCATGACCGCGGGCCCCTGGCCGCGCTCCGCCAGGCCGAACATCATGCGGCCTGCAGCGAAGATGTCGCTGTTGATCGCCGAGAGGGCCGCGGTGAGCACGACGGCGTTCAGCACGGTGGCGGCGGACTTGAGGCCGACGCCGGTGAAGATCTGGACGAAGGGGCTGCCCGACGTGCCGACGTGCTGCCAGGGGTTGACGGCCATGATGACCGCGAGGGTCAGCACGTAGAAGAGGATGATGCGCACCGGGATGGAGTTGACCGCGCTCGGGATGGTCTTCTCCGGGGAGTCGGCCTCTCCCGCGGTGACCCCGATGATCTCCGTGCCGCCGAAGGCGAACATGACCACGGCGAAGGAGACGACGAAGCCGTGGGCGCCGTGGGCGAAGAAGCCGCCGTTGTCCCAGAGGTTCGACAGGCCGGCGTGGTCGCTCCCGCTGCCGAGGCCGAAGGCGATCACGGCGATGCCCCCGAGGATCATCGCGACGATGGCGACGATCTTCACCAGGGACAGCCAGAACTCCAGCTCACCGAAGACCTTCACACTGACGAGATTGAGCGCGCCGATGACGAGGACGGCGGCCAGCACCCAGATCCAGCGCGGCACATCCGGGAACCAGAAGCCCATGTAGACGCCGACCGCTGTGATGTCCGCGATGCAGACGATGACCATCTCGAAGGCGTACGTCCAGCCTGTGGTGAAGCCGGCCAGCGGGCCGAGGTGTTTCGTGGCGTACTCGCCGAAGGAGCCCGCGCAGGGGGAGCTGACGGCCATCTCGCCGAGCGACCGCAGGACGAGGAAGACGGCGGCGCCGCCGATGAGGTAGGCCAGGAGCACGGCGGGCCCGGCCGCTCTGATCGATTCGGACGACCCGTAGAAGAGTCCGGTGCCGATCGCCGAACCGAGTGCGATGAAGCGTATGTGCCGAGAATTGAGTCCTCGGCTCAGCGTCGCCTTTTCGGAAGCCAACTGTGTCCTCCCTTGGGACCAGCGGTGATGGGGGGTGCGCGGCGCTTGCGGGAGGTAGGGCGGAGTGGGGCTCTCCGGCGCCTTGAGCGCCACGCAACCGTGGGGAGCACCCTGTATATTCCTGTATATACAGGTGATGTCAAGAGGTGATCCAGTGAGTGAACCCGATGGGTGGAGCCGGTGAGCGACCCAGTGAATGAACACGGGGCCGCGCAGGGCCCGGCGTCGAGCACATCGCCCGCGGTCGGCCGTGCCCTGGACATCCTGGTGTACCTGGCGGGGCGCTCCGGGCCGGTGAAGACCGCCGCCATCGCCCGCGACATGGACATCCCGCGCTCCTCCGCGTACCACATCCTCGCGGTGCTGGCCGAGCGCGGATTCGTCACCTACCTGCCCAAGGAGCAGGCGTACGGCCTCGGCATGGCCGCCTTCGAGGTCGGCTCCGCCTATCTGCGCCACGAGCCACTCGAACGGCTCGCCCGTCCCGTGCTGCGTACCCTCGCCGCCCGGCTCGGCCAGACCGTGCACCTCGGGATCCTGCACGGCGCCGAGACGGTCTATCTGCTCAAGGAGCGCCCGTCGACGGTCCGTTCCGGCGATCTGGACGCCGACCTCGTCACCGACATCGGCGTCCGGCTGCCGGCCCATCTCACGGCCAACGGCCGGGCCATCCTCGCCCACTCCGACGCCCAGGTACGGGCCCTCTTCCCGCGGCCGGGCGACCTCATCACGCGTACGGGCAAGGGGCCGCGGTCGCTCGCCGAGCTGCTGGACCTACTGGCCCGGGACCGGGAACGCGGCTGGTCGGAGGAGACCGAGCTGGTCTCCCGTGGCTTCCGCTCGCTGGGTGTGGCGGCCTTCGACCACCACGGGCGGCCCGTCGCGGCGCTCAGCAGCACCTGGCACACGCACCACAGCCCGCACGACCCCGGCCAGGTGCGGGACGCCCTCCAGCAGGGCGCGGCCCGGCTGACGTCCGCGGTCTCCGGACGGGTGCCCGGCGGGGGTCACTCCGCCTCGAAGGCGCCTTCGAGGCGGTAGCGCGAGCCCGGGTGCAGCAGGCGCGCGATGCTCACCAGGGCGCCCCGCGACCAGGTGCGGCGGTGGATGAGCAGGCAGGGCTCCGACGGGGCGACACCGAGCAGGGCGCACTCGTCGGCGCTGGGCAGTACCGCCTCCACGATGTGCTCCCCGCGGTCGAGCGGGGCGACGTCGGAGAGGAAGGCGAACGGTGTGCGCTCGGTGAAGTCCTGCTCCACGTACCCCGGCGCGAAGGCCGGGTTGACGTAGCGGTCCTCCAACTGGATGACCACGCCGTTCTCGCTGTGCACGACCCGGGAGTGGAAGACGGGCCGCCCCGCGGCGACCCCCAGCTCGGCGCCGGCCCTGCGGTCGGCCGGCTCGGCACGGACCGACAGCACCCGGGCGTCGTAGCGGTGGCCCCGCCTGCGGACCTCGTCGGCGATGTTCTGCACCTCGACCAGGCCCGAACTGCCCTTGGCCAGGGCCACGAAGCTGCCGACGCCCATGACCCGCCGGATCAGCCCCTGCGCCGCCAGCTCGCGCAGCGCGCGGTTGACCGTCATCCGGGACAGCCCGAGCGAGGCGACGAACTGGCTCTCCGACGGCAGCGGGTCGCCCTCGCGCCAGCGCCCGCTGCGGATCTGCTCCGCCACCAGGTCCTTGATCCGCTGGTACGCCGGGACGGCCCCGGCCGCGCGCTCCCCGTACAGCCGGGCCAGGTCCGCAGCCGTCACGGTCACGCCGCTCACCCTCCCCTGTCACCGGTCGGTCCCCGCGCCCCCCGGCCGGAGAAAATCTCCGCGCCTCCCGACGGAGAAATTATAGGTGAGCCGGATTCCCGGTCTCGGATCCGAGAAACCGCGGCAGAAGGCATGGCCCCCGCCCGGCCCGCGTCCTGTGATGGAGGAGCACGCCGGTGCCGTACCACCGGTGCCCCCTCACCCCGATCCTTCCCAGGAGCCACCATGACCAGCGTTTCCCCGGAGGCCCGCCCCCGGACCGTCCAGGCGCCCCGCGGCACCGAACTGACCTGCCTCGGCTGGCAGCAGGAAGGCGCCCTGCGGATGCTCATGAACAACCTCGACCCCGAGGTCGCCGAGCACCCGGAGGACCTGGTCGTCTACGGCGGCACCGGCAAGGCCGCCCGCAACTGGCCCGCGTACGACGCCATCGTCCGCACCCTGAAGACGCTCAAGGACGACGAGACGCTGCTGGTGCAGTCGGGCAAGCCCGTCGGCGTCATGCGCACCAGCGAGTGGGCGCCGCGCGTGCTGATCGCCAACTCCAACCTGGTCGGTGACTGGGCCAACTGGGAGGAGTTCCGCTCCCTCGAGGCGCGCGGGCTGACCATGTACGGCCAGATGACGGCCGGTTCCTGGATCTACATCGGCAGCCAGGGCATCCTGCAGGGCACCTACGAGACGTTCGGCGCCGTCGCCCGCAAGAAGTTCAACGGCACGCTCGCCGGGACGATCACCCTGACCGCCGGTCTCGGCGGCATGGGCGGCGCGCAGCCGCTCGCCGTGACGATGAACGACGGCGTCGCGATCTGCGTCGACGTCGACCCCACCCGTATCGAGCGCCGCATCGCCCACCGCTACCTCGACGTCGCGGCCGACGACATCGACCACGCGCTCCGCCTCGCCACCGAGGCCCGCGACGCCCGCAAGCCGCTCTCCATCGGCCTGGCGGGCAACGCCGCCGAGGTCTTCCCGGAGCTGCTGCGGCGGGGCGCGCCCCTGGACATCGTCACCGACCAGACCTCCGCGCACGACCCGCTGGCCTACCTCCCCGTCGGGGTGAGCCTGGCGGAGTGGCACGAGCAGGCGGCCAAGGACCCGGCGGACTTCACCGAGCGCTCCCGCGCCTCCATGGCCCGGCACGTCGAGGCCATGGTCGGCTTCCTCGACGCCGGCGCCGAGGTCTTCGACTACGGCAACTCCATCCGTGACGAGGCCCGCAAGGCCGGTTACGCCCGCGCCTTCGACTTCCCCGGCTTCGTCCCGGCGCACATCCGCCCCCTGTTCGAGGAGGGCCTCGGCCCGTTCCGCTGGGCCGCCCTGTCCGGCGACCCCAAGGACATCGCGGCCACCGACAAGGCCATCATGGAGCTGTTCCCGGAGAACGAGCACCTGCACCGCTGGCTCAAGATGGCCGGGGAGCGGGTCTCCTTCGAGGGCCTGCCCGCCCGTATCTGCTGGCTCGGCTACGGCGAACGCCACCGCGCCGGGCTGCGGTTCAACGAGATGGTCGCCTCCGGAGAGCTGTCCGCCCCGGTCGCCATCGGCCGTGACCACCTCGACTCCGGCTCCGTCGCCTCGCCGTACCGCGAGACCGAGTCGATGCTCGACGGATCCGACGCGATCGCCGACTGGCCGCTGCTCAACGCCCTGGTGAACACCTCGTCCGGCGCGTCCTGGGTCTCCATCCACCACGGGGGCGGCGTCGGCATGGGCCGCTCCATCCACGCGGGCCAGGTCTGCATCGCCGACGGCACCGAACTCGCCGCCCAGAAGCTGGCCCGAGTACTGACCAACGACCCCGGCATGGGCGTCATCCGGCACGTGGACGCGGGCTACGACCACGCCGCATCCGTGGCGCGCGAGCGCGGGGTGCGCATTCCGATGACCGAGGAGAACGACCGATGACGGCGACCACCGCACCGGAGCCGACGGCGGCCACCACAGCGGCGGCGCCGGCGGCCACCACAGCGGCGGCGCCGACGGCGGCCACCGCTCCGGTGCCCACCGCGGACGTGGCGCCCGAGCCCTGGACGGGCCGTGACGACGGGCCCGGTACGGACCATCTGCGCTGGCACCATGTGACCGGCCTCGACCCCGACCGGGCCGAACCGGGCGACGTGGCGTTCGTCGGCTTCCGCAGCGACGAGGGCGTCCGCCGGAACAAGGGCCGCCAGGGCGCGGCGGCAGGACCGCGTGAACTGCGCGCCGCCCTCGCGCCCATGGCGCTCCCGAGGCCGCTGCGGGCGCTGGACATCGGCGACATCGAGGTGGCCGACGGCCATCTCGAAGAGGGGCAGCACCGCCTCGGCCAGGTGATCACCCCGCTCGTCGACCGCGGCCACCCGGTGGTGGTGCTCGGCGGCGGCCACGAGGTGGCCTACGGCAGTTACATCGGGCTGGCCGGTACGCGCGCGGTGCGCGAGGGCGGCCGCCTCGGAGTTCTCAACCTCGACGCCCACTTCGACCTGCGTGACGACGTACGGCCCAGCTCGGGCACACCGTTCCTCCAGATGGCACACGCCGAGCAGCAGCGCGGTGAAGAGCTGAACTACTGGGTGCTCGGGGTGAGTCAGCCGAGCAACACCGAGCGGTTGTTCCGCACCGCCGACGCGCTCGGTGTGCGGTATCTGCCGGACACCCAGTGCCGCATGTTCGACCTGCCGCTGGTCGACGGGTTCGTCGACGCGTTCCTGGCGAGCTGCGACATCGTCCACCTGAGCATCGACCTCGATGTGCTGCCCGCCGGTGCGGCCCCCGGCGTCAGCGCCCCGGCCGCGTACGGCGTGCAGATGGAGATCATCGAGCACGTATGCGCCCGCGTGGCGGCCGCCGGGGCTCCCCTGCTGGTCGATGTCGCCGAGCTGAACCCGGGCCTCGACGCCGACCACCGCACCGCGCGGGCGGGCGCCCGTCTGATCCACCGCATCCTGACGTCGGCGGGCGCGCCGCGTACCTGACCGGCGCCAGGGAGACCGGCGGCCCGGCACCGGGCGGAGGCAGCCGGGTCAGTCGGTGCGGGCTCTGAGATGGGCCCGCTCGCCCTGGCGTCCGAAGAGGATGAGCAGCTCCACGGGCCGGTCGTTGTCGGAGCCGAGCCAGTGCGGTACGTGGGTGTCGAACTCGGCCGCCTCACCGGCTTTCAGCGCCAGGCGCTGCTCCCCCAGGATCAGCCGCAGCCGTCCGGCGAGCACGTAGACCCACTCGAAACCGGCGTGCGTCTGCAGCTCGGGATCGGTGCCGGGCCCGGGCGGTATCAGCAGTTTGTGGGCCTGTACGCCGCCGGGGCTGCTGAGCGGCACATACGTCATGCCGTCCCGGGTGACCGGCCGGAGATGGATGCGCGGATCGCCGGTGCGCGGTGCTCCGACCAGTTCGTCGAGGGGGACCGCGTAGATCTCCGCGAGCGGCAGCAGCAGCTCCAGGGTCGGTCTGCGGTCGCCGCTCTCCAGGCGGGACAGGGTGCTCGCGTTGACCGCGGTCCGCTCCGCCAGCTCGGCCAGTGTCAGGCCGCGCCTGTGCCGCAGCTCCCGCAGGCGCGGCCCCACCGCTGCCAGCACGTCCCTCGGTACGGCGACCATGCCCTTCACGATGCCGAAACAGCATGAACCTTTGCAACTCCGGTGGCGGGCGGCGCAGTGTCCTCAGCAGACACGCACCGACCGACCATCAGAGAGGCGTGCCCATGAACAGCGCCACCGACTCCGCGTCCTTCTGGGAGAGCCACTACGCGACGCTCCCCTCGCAGTGGGGCACCAGGCCCAACGCGGTCCTGGCCGAACTCGTCCCCGTACTGGCGCCGCGTCCGGGGAGGGCGCTCGACCTGGGCTGCGGGCACGGCGGCGACGCGCTCTGGCTCGCCGCACGCGGCTGGGACGTCACCGCGGCCGACATCTCCGCCACGGCCCTGGACCGGGTCGCCGCGGGTGCCGCGGCCGCCGGTGCGGCCGACCGGGTCCACCCGGTCAGACACGACCTGGCCAGGACGTTCCCCGACGGCACCTTCGACCTGGTCGGCGCCAGTTACTTCCACACCCCGGTCGAGATCCCCCGCGACGAGGTGCTGCGCCGGGCCGCCCGGGCGGTGGCGCCGGGCGGTCTGCTGCTCGTGGTGGAGCACGCGTCGGTGGCGCCCTGGTCCTGGCAGGCCGGTGAGGACGTACGGTTCCCCGCCCCCGATGAAGTGCTGGCGTCCCTGCGGCTCGACGCCGGCTGGCACACCGAGCGGTGCCACGCGCCCCGGCGGACGGCCACCGGCCCCGAGGGCCGGACCGCGACCGTCACCGACAACGTCATCGCCGTACGGCGCACGGCGGACGGCGGCCGGGAGGTCAGGGGGTCCGGCGCCCTAGGGTGACGGCATGGCAAGAGTCCGGTTGAGCGTGGAGGAGCGGCGCGCGGAGATGCTGCGGGCCGCCGTCGAGCAGATCGAGGCGCGCGGGGTGCCCGCCGTGCGGATCGCCGATGTGGCCACGGCGCTCGGGGTGAGCAACGCGCTGGTGCTGTACCACTTCTCGACCAAGGAGAAGCTGGTGGCGGCCGCGTTCCAGTACGCCGCCGAGGGCGACCTCGCCCAGCTGCGGAAGCTGCTCGGGCGCCGCACCACGGCGGTTCACCGGCTGCGTGCGGCGGTGCGCTGGTACGCGCCGACGGGGCAGGCCAAGGGCTGGCGGCTGTGGATCGAGGGCTGGTCGGCGGCGCTGCGGGACCCGGCTCTGCGGGAGGTGACCCGGGGCCTCGACCGGCAGTGGAAGGCCGCGCTGACCGAGGTCATCGCGGAGGGCGTCGCTGCGGGCGAGTTCCGCTGCCCGGATCCGGCGGCGGCGGCCTGGCGGCTGACCGCGCTGCTCGACGGGCTCGCGGTGCAGATGACCTCGTACACCGGGTACACCGGTTCGCTCGCCCGCGCCACGATGCTGGAGTGGACGGACGAGGCGCTGGCGCGCGAACTCGGCATCGACCGTGCGTCTACTGCACCGCCGAACCCGGCTCCCGCTCCGCGCAGGCCCTGACGTTCCTGCGGTTGCTGCGGTCGATCTCCGGCATGTGCGTCTCGGCCCAGGCCCTCAGAGCGGAGAGCGGCCCTTCGAGGGACAGGCCGAGCCCGGTCAGCCGATAGTGGACGGCGGGCGGCACGGTGGGTTCCACGCGGCGCGCGACCAGGCCGTCCCGGGCCAGGCCCTGCAACGTGACGGACAGCATCTTCTGGGAGATCCCCGGAATGCGACGTCGCAGCTCCGCGAACCGGACCTCCTCGGGGTCGTTCTCGGCCAGCACCTTGACCACCATCGATGTCCACTTGGTGCCGATACGGTCGAGCAACTGGCGGGTCGGGCAGTCCGGATCCAGCAGATCGCCACGCTCGTGGGGCCGCCGGCCGGGCTCATCGGACCTGGGTGTGGTCACCCGGAGCTCACCACCTGAGGAGAAAGTGCCGTCTTGGGCGGACCAGGGTAGTTCCCTACCGTGACCCTGTCACCATTCCTCACCACCCCCGCCTCTCCTCCTCGCCACCTCTCCTCCCCGCCACCCCTCTCCTCACCACCCCTTCCTCACCACTCATGGGACTCCCTCATGCCCGAACTGCGGCGCATCCCTGTCAATGGCGTCGAACTGAACGTCGCCCTCGCCGGATCAGGCCCGGCCGTCCTGCTCCTCCACGGCTTTCCGCACACCTGGGAGCTGTGGACCGAGATCATGGCCGATCTGTCCGACCGCTACCGCGTCATCGCGCCCGACCTGCGGGGGTTCGGCGCCAGTGGCGGGACCGCCTCGGGGCACGACGCGGGCACCCTGGCCGAGGACGCCGCCGCGCTGCTCACCGCGCTCGGTGTGTCCTCGGCCGCGGTGGTGGGCATCGACGCGGGCACACCGCCGGCCTTCCTCCTCGCCCTGCGCCGCCCCGGTCTCGTCCGGCGCCTGGTCGTCATGGAGTCGCTGCTGGGCCGGCTGCCCGGCGCCGAGGACTTCCTCGCCGGCGGCCCGCCCTGGTGGTTCGGCTTCCACACCGCCGCGCCCGGACTCGCCGAGACCGTGCTGGAAGGCCACGAGGCCGACTACATCGACTGGTTCCTGGACACCGGGACACTCGGCGACGGGGTGCCTCCTGCCGTCCGGGACGCGTTTGTCCGCGCGTACACGGGCAGCGATGCGCTGGGCCGCGCGTTCTCGTACTACCGGGCCCTGCCCGAGAGTGCCCTGCAGATCGAGCGGGCGACCGCCACCGCCCGTCTGACGGTGCCGACGATGGCGCTGGGCGCCCGCCCCGTCGGCCCCGCGCTGGAACGCCAACTCCGCCCGGTCACCGACGATCTCACCGGACACGTCATCGAGGACTGCGGCCACATCATTCCTCTGCACCGGCCGCAGGCCCTGCTCGCGCTGCTGCGTCCGTTCCTGGACGTCCGGCCCTCGGCGGTGCTTCGTAAAAAATAATGCAAGCACGCTTGCTTGTTTTTCGGGCCGCTGCCATGCTCCCGGACACGAAGCCGTGCCCCCGGAGGGAGCGTTCCGTGTCCGATGCAGGTGCCGTGCTGGATGATCTGGTCGGCGAGAGTGCCGAACTGGACCTTCTCGTAGCGGAGTTGGGCAGAGACGAGTGGGCCGTCGCCACCCCCGCGCCCCGCTGGACCGTCGCCCATCAGATCGCCCATCTCGCCTGGACCGACCGGGCCGCGCACCTCGCGGTGACCGCACCGGACAGCTTCGGTGCGGAGGTCGAGAAGGCGCTCGCCGCCCCCGCGACCTTTGTGGACGAGGGCGCGGAGGAAGGCGCGGCGCTCGACCCCGCCGTGCTGCTCGCCCGGTGGCGCGACGGCCGCGAACGGCTCCAGGAGGCGCTGCGGGCCGCGCCGTCCGGCGCGCGCTTCCCCTGGTACGGGCCGCCGATGAGTACCGCGTCCATGGCGACCGGGCGGCTGATGGAGACCTGGGCGCACGGCCAGGACGTCGCGGACGCGCTGGGTGTGCGGCGCCGGCCGACCGCGCGGCTGCGGCATGTGGCGCGGATCGGTGTGCGGGCCCGGGACTTCGCCTTCGGGGCTCGGGGACTCGACGTGCCCGGCGAGGAGTTCCGGGTCGAACTGACCGCGCCGGGCGGGGAGCTCTGGGAGTACGGTCCCGCCGACGCCGTCCAGCGCGTGACCGGGCCCGCGCTCGACTTCTGCCTGCTGGTCACCCAGCGCGCCCACCGCGACGACCTGGCCCTGTGCGCGACGGGCGCCGACGCCGACCGGTGGGTCGGGATCGCGCAGGCGTTCGCCGGACCGCCCGGCGCCGGGCGCCCCGCGAAGGGGTCCGCGTGAGGCCGCTGCGGATCGGGAACGCCTCCGGCTTCTACGGCGACCGGTTCGGCGCGCTGCGGGAGATGCTCACCGGCGGCCGGCTCGATGTGCTGACCGGGGACTACCTCGCCGAGCTGACCATGCTCATCCTCGGCCGCGACCGCCTCAAGGACCCGCGCGCCGGCTACGCCAGGACCTTTCTGCGCCAGCTGGAGGAGTGCATCGGTGAGGCGCACGACCGCCGGGTGCGGATCGTCACCAATGCGGGCGGCCTCAACCCGGCCGGACTGGCGGACGCCGTACGGGAGTTGAGCGAGCGGGTTGGTGTCCCCGTACGGGTCGGCCATGTCGAGGGCGACGCCCTGCCGCTGCCGTACGGCGCGCTCACCGCCAACGCCTATCTGGGCGGCGCCGGAATCGCCGCGTGTCTGAACGGCGGCGCGGACGTGGTGGTGACCGGCCGGGTGACGGACGCCGCGCTGGTCACCGGGCCCGCCGCCTGGCACTTCGGCTGGGGGCCCGGCGACCTCGACCCGCTCGCGGGCGCGGTGGCCGCCGGGCATGTGCTGGAGTGCGGGACCCAGGCGACCGGCGGCAACTACTCCTTCTTCACCGGGCACGACATTCGCCACCCGGGCTTCCCCGTCGCGGAGATCGCAGCCGACGGATCCGCCGTCATCACCAAGCACGACGGTACGGGCGGTGTGGTCGACATCGGGACGGTGACCGCCCAGTTGCTGTACGAGACGGGCGGCGCCCGGTACGCGGGGCCCGACGTCACGGCCCGGCTCGACACCGTACGGCTGACCCAGGACGGGCCGGACCGGGTGCGGATCTCCGGCGTACGGGGTGAGCCGCCGCCCCGCACGCTCAAGGCCGGGGTGACCCGGATCGGCGGCTGGCGCAACGAGGTCGTGTTCGTGCTCACCGGGCTCGACATCGAGGCCAAGGCGGCGCTGGTCCGCGCCCAGGTGGAGGACGCCTTCGGGGCGGCGGCGGAGGGCGGCCCCGGGCGGCGGCGCCCGGCGGACGTGCGGTGGGAGCTGGTGCGTACGGACCGGCCCGACGCCGACAGCGAGGAGTGCGCGAGCGCCCTGCTCCGCCTCGTGGTGCGCGACAGCGAACGGGAGGCGGTCGGGCGGGTGGTGAGCGGCGCCGCGATCGAGCTGGCGCTCGGCAGCTACCCGGGATTCCACGTGACGGCGCCGCCGGGGAAGGGCGCGCCGTACGGGGTCTTCGACGCGGTGTACGTGGACCGGGACGCGGTGGAGGAGGTGGCCGTACTCCCGGACGGGGGAAGGGTGTTGGTGCCGGGCCGCCCTGTCTGTACGTCCGCGTCAGCATCGGCGCCCGCTGCCGGGCCCGTGCTGCCGGAGCCGCTGCCCGGCGGTCTTCCCGGGGGCGGCGCCGTACGGCGTGTCCCGCTCGGGAGGGTCGCCGGGGCCCGCAGTGGCGACAAGGGCGGCGACGTGAACGTGGGGGTGTGGGTGCGCACGGACACGGCGTGGCGGTGGCTGGCGCACACGCTCACCGTCGAGCGGTTCCGGGAGCTGCTGCCCGAGACGCGGGGCCTGGCGGTGGTGCGCCATGTGCTGCCGAATCTGCGGGCGTTGAACTTCGTGGTGGAGGGCCTGCTGGGGGAGGGCGTCGCGGCGCAGGAACGGTTCGACGCGCAGGGCAAGGGGGTGGGGGAGTGGCTGCGGAGCCGACTGGTCGACGTACCGCCGGAGGTCGAGGAGTACGCACGAGCCGGCGCGGCGCCTGTCGCTGCCGCACCGGCCGCTGACGCAGCAGGGGCCGCATCCGCCGGAGCCGGAGCCGGAGCCGGAGCCGGATGCGGAACCGCCCCCGCCGAAGCCGAAGCCCGAACCACCCCCACCCCGGATGCCTCCCGTCCGCGCCCGCATCCCGAGCCGTCCCGCACACCGCCGGACCTCCCGTCCCAGGAGCCCCGATGACCACCCTCCGTACCCGTGTCGACCCCGCGTCCGCCGAATACGCCGCGCACCGCGAGGCCATGCTCGCCAAGCTCGCCGAGCTGGAGGCCGAGCACGGCAGAGCGCTCGCGGGCGGCGGTGAGAAGTACGTCGAGCGGCACCGCAAGCGCGGCAAGCTCCTCGCCCGTGAGCGCATCGAGCTGTTGCTCGACCCCGACACGCCCTTCCTTGAACTGTCCCCGCTGGCCGCCTGGGGCACCGACCACCCGCTCGGCGCCTCCATGATCACCGGCATCGGCACCGTCGAGGGCGTCGAGTGCCTGATCACCGCCAACGACCCCACGGTGCGCGGCGGTGCCAGCAATCCGTGGACGCTGAAGAAGGCGTTCCGGGCCAACGAGATCGCGTACGCCAACCGCCTCCCCTGCATCAGCCTCGTCGAGTCCGGCGGCGCCGATCTCCCCTCCCAGAAGGAGATCTTCATCCCCGGCGGTGCGCTCTTCCGCGACCTCACCCGGCTCTCCGCCGCCGGGATACCCACCGTCGCCGTGGTCTTCGGCAATTCGACTGCGGGCGGCGCCTACGTACCCGGCATGTCCGACCACGTGATCATGATCAAGGAGCGGTCGAAGGTCTTCCTGGGCGGTCCGCCGCTGGTGAAGATGGCGACCGGTGAGGAGTCCGACGACGAGTCGCTCGGCGGCGCCGAGATGCACGCCCGCGTCTCGGGGCTGGCCGACTACCTCGCCCTGGACGAACCCGACGCGCTGCGGCAGGCCCGCCGTGTCGTCGCCCGCCTCAACTGGCGCAAGGCGCAGCCGGATCCGCCGGGACCCGTCGAGCCGCCCCGGTACGACGAGGAGGAGCTGCTCGGGATCGTGCCCGGCGATCTGAAGACCCCGTTCGACCCGCACGAGGTCATCGCGCGCATCACCGACGGCTCGGACTTCGACGCGTTCAAACCGCTCTACGGGCCGAGCCTGGTCACCGGCTGGGCCGAGCTGCACGGCTACCCCGTCGGCATCCTCGCCAACGCCCAGGGCGTCCTCTTCTCCGCGGAGTCCCAGAAGGCCGCCCAGTTCATCCAGCTGGCCAACCAGCGCGACATCCCGCTGCTCTTCCTGCACAACACCACCGGCTACATGGTCGGCAAGGAGTACGAGCAGGGCGGCATCATCAAACACGGCGCGATGATGATCAACGCCGTCTCCAATTCGAAGGTCCCGCATCTCTCCGTCCTGCTGGGCGCCTCCTACGGCGCGGGCCACTACGGCATGTGCGGGCGCGCCTACGACCCCCGGTTCCTCTTCGCCTGGCCCAGCGCCAAGTCGGCCGTGATGGGGCCGCAGCAGCTGGCCGGGGTGCTGTCGATCGTCGCCCGCGCCTCCGCCCGGGCCAAGGGGCAGCCGTACGACGAGGAGGCGGACGCCGCACTGCGCGCCGTGGTGGAGCAGCAGATCGAGTCGGAGTCCCTGCCGATGTTCCTGTCCGGGCGGCTGTACGACGACGGGGTCATCGACCCGCGCGACACCAGGACCGTGCTCGGCCTGTGTCTGTCCGCCCTCCACAACGCACCGGTCGAGGGCGCCCGCGGCGGCTTCGGCATCTTCCGGATGTGAGGACGGACATGAGGACAAGAACGAAGATGATCAGCTCCCTCCTTGTCGCCAACCGCGGTGAGATCGCCTGCCGTATCTTCCGTACCTGCCGCGCCCTGGGCATCGCGACCGTGGCCGTCTTCTCGGACGCGGACGCGGACGCGCTGCACGTACGGGAGGCGGACACCGCCGTACGGCTGCCGGGGGCGGCCCCCGCCGACACCTATCTCCGGGGTGATCTCGTCGTCGCCGCCGCGCTCGCTGCGGGCGCGGACGCCGTCCACCCCGGCTACGGCTTCCTCTCCGAGAACGCCGGATTCGCCCGCGCGGTCACCGGCGCCGGGCTCACCTGGGTCGGCCCGCCCGCCGACGCCATCGAGGCGATGGCGTCCAAGACCCGGGCCAAGAAACTCATGGCCGCGGCCGGTGTCCCGCTGCTGGCCCCCGTCGAACCGGCCGCCGCCACCGCCGCCGATCTGCCGCTGCTGCTCAAGGCGGCGGCGGGCGGCGGCGGCCGCGGGATGCGTGTCGTACGCGAACTCGACGCGCTGGACGCGGAGGTGACGGCAGCCGTCGCCGAGGCGCGGTCCGCCTTCGGGGACGGCGAGGTGTTCGCCGAGCCGTATGTGGAGCGCGGGCGCCATGTCGAGGTGCAGATCATGGCGGACGCGCACGGCACGGTCTGGACGCTCGGCACCCGCGACTGCTCCCTCCAGCGCCGCCACCAGAAGGTCATCGAGGAGGCCCCGGCCCCCGGCCTCCCCGACGCCCTGCGCGCCACTCTGGGCGAGGCCGCCACGGCGGCGGCCCGCGCGGTGGAGTACCGGGGCGCGGGCACCGTCGAGTTCCTCGTCTCGGAGAGCGGCGACCGGGCGTACTTCCTGGAGATGAACACCCGGCTCCAGGTCGAACACCCCGTCACCGAGGCCGTGTTCGGCCTCGATCTGGTCGCGCTCCAGCTCCGGACAGCGGAGGGTGAACCGCTCCCGCCCGGCGGCCCCCCGCAGCCGCACGGTCACGCCGTGGAGGCCCGCCTGTACGCGGAGGACCCGGCCGCCGGCTGGGCCCCGCAGACGGGCGCCCTGCACCGGCTGGACGTGCCGGGCACCGGCGCCTCGAACGGCGGCGCACCCACCGGAACACCCACCGGAACACGCACGGGAGCACCCACCGGGACCGTCACCGGAACGCCCGCCGGGACCCTCACCGGAACGCCCACCGTCCGGCTGGACACCGGCTACACCGGCGGCGACACCATCGGCATCCACTACGACCCGATGCTCGCCAAGGTCATCGCCCACGCCCCCACCCGTACCGAAGCGCTGCGCACCCTCGCGTACGCCCTCGAACACGCCCGTATCCACGGCCCGGTCACCAACCGCGACCTGCTCGTACGGTCCCTGCGCCACCCGGACTTCGCCGCCGCGCGCCTCGACACCGGCTTCTACGACCGGCAGCTGCCCGGACTCACCACCCCGGCCCCCGAACCGCTCGCCGCACTCGCCGCCGCCCTCGCGGACGCGGCGGGGGCCAGGATCGGCGGCTGGCGGAACGTACCGTCCCAGCCCCAGTCCAAGAGCTACCGCTCGGAGCCCGACGGCGAGGTGTACGAGATCCGCTACCGCCTCACCCGGGACGGGCTGCGCGCCGAGGGCTTCCCCGGGGTGCGGCTGCACGCCGCCACACCCCGGCGGGTCTCGCTCGAAGCGGACGGGGTGCTGCGCCACTTCGACGTCGAGGTGCACGGCGACCGGGCCCATGTCGGCCCGCACACCCTCACCCGGCTGCCCCGCTTCCCCGACCCGGCCGCCCGCACGGCGCCCGGCTCGCTGCTCGCACCGATGCCCGGCACGGTCGTCCGGGTCGCTGACGGGCTCGCGGCCGGGGACACGGTCACCGCGGGGCAGCCGCTGATCTGGCTGGAGGCCATGAAGATGGAGCACCGCATCACCGCCCCGGCAGCCGGTACCCTCACCGCACTCCACGCCGCCCCGGGCCACCAGGTCGAGGTCGGCGCACTGCTCGCCGTCGTACGGACCGAACAGCCGGGCGCACAGCCGGGCACGCAGCCGGACACACAGGAGGTTCTGGAGTCATGAGCACCAGCGTGGGAACTGAGAACACGGCCCAGGGGAACACCGCCACCGGCGGCACCGCCGTCGAGACCGAGGAGCGCGCGGCCCTGCGCGCCGCCGTGGCCGCCCTCGGCAAGCGCCACGCGGGCACGAGCCACCGCGACTACGACCGGCAGGCGCTCTGGGCCGCAGCGGCGAAGCTCGGCTACCTCGGGGTCAGCCTCCCCGAGGAGTACGGCGGCGGAGGTGGCGGCATCGCCGAACTCTCCATCGTCCTGGAGGAGTTGGGCGCCGCCGGATGCCCGCTCCTGATGATGGTCGTCTCGCCCGCCATCTGCGGCACGGTCATCGCCCGTTTCGGCACGGACGAGCAGAAACAGCGCTGGCTGCCCGGCCTCGCGGACGGTTCGCTCACCCTCGCCTTCGGCATCACCGAGCCGGACGCCGGATCCAACTCCCACCGCATCACCACCACCGCCCGCCGGGACAGCGGGGGAGACTGGCTGCTCACCGGCCGGAAGGTCTTCATATCGGGGGTCGACCTGGCCGACGCGACCCTGATCGTCGGCCGCACCGAGGACGCCCGCACCGGACGTCTCAAGCCCTGCCTCTTCCTCGTGCCCAGGGACGCGCCCGGCTTCCACCGCACCCCGATCGACATGGAGATCCAGGCCCCGGAGAAGCAGTTCGAGCTGGTGCTCGACGACGTACGGCTGCCCGCCGACGCCCTGGTCGGCAGCGAGGACGCCGGGCTGCTCCAGCTCTTCGCCGGGCTCAACCCCGAGCGGATCATGACCGCCGCCTTCGCGATCGGCATGGGCCGCTACGCCCTGGCGAAGGCCGTCGACTACGCGAAGACCCGGCAGGTCTGGAAGGAGCCCATCGGCTCCCACCAGGCCATCGCGCACCCACTCGCCCAGTCCCACATCGAGCTGGAACTCGCCCGGCTGATGATGCAGAAGGCCGCCGCGCTCTACGACGCGGGCGACGACCTGGGCGCGGGCGAGGCGGCCAACATGGCCAAGTACGCGGCGGGCGAAGCCTGTGTGAAGGCCGTCGACCAGTCCGTACACACACTCGGCGGCAACGGCCTCACCCGCGAGTACGGCCTGGCGGCGCTCATCACCGCGTCCCGGGTGGCCCGGATCGCGCCGGTCAGCAGGGAGATGATCCTCAACTTCGTGTCCCACCAGTCCCTGGGTCTCCCCAAGTCCTACTGACAGGAGCGCGATTCCGGTGTTGTTCCGCAGTGAGTACGCAGACGTCCCGGTCCTCGACCAGCCCATCCACGAAGCGGTCCTGGGCCGGGCGCGGGAGTACGGAGAGGCCCCCGCGCTGATCGACGCGGTGGACGGCACCACGGTCAGCTACCGCCAACTCGACACCTTCCACCGGACGGTGGCCGCGGGACTGGCCGCCGCCGGGGTGGGCAAGGGCGATGTGGTCGCCCTGCACAGCCCCAACAGCATCGCCTACCCCGCCGTCTTCCACGGCGCGAGCCGGGCGGGCGCCACGGTCACCACCGTGCACCCGCTGGCCACCCCCGAGGAGTTCGCCAAGCAGATCGGGGACTCCGCCGCACGCTGGATCATCACCGTCTCCCGGCTGCTCGACGTGGCCCGCAGGGCGGCCGAACTGGCCGGCGGGGTCGCGGAGATATTCGTCTGCGACCACGCCGAAGGACACCGCTCGGTCCTCGACCTGGCCGCGCCGGGGGACCCGGTACCCGACCTCGCCGTGCCGATCGACCCGGCGGCCGACGTCGCCGTACTGCCGTACTCATCGGGCACCACCGGCACCCCCAAGGGCGTCATGCTCACCCACAGGTCGCTCGCCACCAACCTGGCGCAGCTGCACCCGTTCGCCCGCATGGGCCCCGGCGAGCGGATCCTGGCCGTACTGCCGTTCTTCCACATCTACGGACTCACCGCGCTGCTCAACGCACCGCTGCGGTACGGCGCGACGGTCGTGGTGCTGCCCCGGTTCGAACTGGGCCAGTTCCTGGACGCCATCGAGAGGCACCGCATCAACGGGCTCTACGTGGCCCCGCCGATCGTCCTGGCGCTGGCCAAGCACCCGTCCGTCGACCGCTACGACCTGTCGTCGCTGGAGTACATCGTCAGCGCGGCCGCACCGCTCGACGCCGGTCTCGCCGCCGCGTGCTCGGCCCGGCTTGGGCTGCCGCCGGTGCGCCAGGCGTACGGCATGACGGAGCTGTCACCCGGCACGCATGTCGTCCCGCTCGACGCGGAGAACCCGCCGCCGGGAGCGGTCGGGAAGCTGTTCCCCGGCACGGAGATGCGCATCCTGTCGCTGGACGAGCCCGCCCGGGACCTGGGCGTGGGCGAGGAGGGCGAGGTCGCCGTCCGCGGCCCGCAGGTCATGAAGGGCTACCTCGGCCGGCCCGAGGCCACCGCCGCGATGATCGACCGGGACGGCTGGGTGCACACCGGGGACGTCGGCCGGGTGGACGAGGACGGCTGGCTCTTCATCGTCGACCGGGTGAAGGAACTCATCAAGTACAAGGGCTTCCAGGTGGCCCCCGCGGAGCTGGAGGCGCTGCTCCTCACCCACCCCGAGGTCGCCGACGCGGCGGTCATCGGAGTGTACGACGAGGACGGGAACGAGGTCCCGAAGGCGTTCGCGGTCCGGCAGCCAGGGGCGCGCCTCACGGAGGACGAGCTGATGGCGTACGTGGCGGAGCGCGTCGCCCCGTACAAGAAGATCCGGCGGGCCGAGTTCATCGGGGCGGTCCCGCGCGCCACTTCGGGGAAGATCCTCCGGCGTGAACTGCGCGAACGGGAGCGCGGGGCGGGCAGGGCGGACAGGGCGGGCCGTACAGGGGAGGGACCCGTATGACATCCACACCCACGACGCCCACCGTGCCCACCAGCGTGGTCAGGACGGCCCACGACCGGGGGATCACCACCCTCACCCTGGACGCGCCGCAGAGCCGCAACGCGCTCTCCGCGCGGCTGGTGGCGGAGCTGACGCAGGCACTGGCGGCTGCCGGGGAGGCCGGTGACTCCGTACGCGCGGTGGTCCTCACCCACACCGGCAACACCTTCTGCGCGGGCGCGGACCTCAAGGGGCCGCCGGACCCGGCGGCGTTCGTCCGGCTGATGCGGGCGATCGTCGCGCACCCCCTGCCGGTCGTCGCCCGGGTCACCGGGCACGTCAGAGCGGGCGGGCTCGGGCTGCTCGGCGCCTGTGACATCGCGATGGCGGGGCCGGGGGCCTCCTTCGCCTTCACGGAGTCCAGGCTCGGCCTGGCCCCCGCCGTCATCTCGATGCCGCTGCTGCCGCGCATGGACGCGCGTGCGGCGGCCCGCTACTACCTCACGGGCGAACGGTTCGACGCGGCGGAAGCGGCCCGTACGGGACTGATCACCGCTGCCGCCGACGATGTGGACGCGGCGCTCGCCCCGGTCGTCGACGGACTGCGCCGGGCCTCCCCGCAGGGCCTGGCCGCATCGAAGTCGCTGGTCACCGCTACGGTGCTGGAGAACTTCGACCGCAGAACGGAAGACCTCATCGCCCACTCGGCGGCCCTCTTCGCGTCCGCCCAGGCGCACGAGGGCGTACGGGCCTTCCTCGAACGACGGGATCCGGCATGGGTGTTGTGACGAACCGGGACGGCGGTACGGGTCCGGGAGGCGTCGGCACGGCCCGGGACGGTGACAAGGGCCCGGGGAACGCCGGCACGACCCGCGACGGTCCCAAGCAGGACCGCAGCCGCGCGACCCGTCGGCGCCTGCTGGAGGCGGCGGTGTCCTGCCTGGCCGAACGCGGCTGGGCGGGCTCCACCGTCTCCGCGGTCGCGGAGCGCGCGGGCGTCTCCCGGGGCGCGGCGCAGCACCACTTCCCGACCCGCGAGGACCTGTTCACGGCGGCGGTCGAGTACGTGGCCGAAGAACGCTCCACGGCCCTGCGCACGCTGCCCCCGCAGGACCGCCGCACCGTGGTGGCGGCCCTGGTCGGCCTCTACACGGGCCCGCTGTTCCGGGCCGCCCTGCACCTGTGGGTGGCCGCGTCGAACGAGCCCCACCTGCACGTCCGGGTCACGGAACTGGAGGCCCGGGTGGGCCGCGAGTCGCACCGGATCGCCGTACAGCTGCTGCGGGCGGACGAGTCGGAGCCCGGCGTACGCGAAACGGTCCAGGGCCTGCTGGACATGGCCCGGGGCCTCGGCCTGGCGAACCTGCTCACGGACGACGGGGAGCGCCGCGAACGCGTGGTGGCCCAGTGGGGCGCACTGGTGGAGCGGGCGCTGGGCTGAGGGTGACGGGGCGGGACCGGCATCGTGTCTCCGGCTCGGACAGCGGCTCAGACAGCGGCCCAGCCGCCGTCCACCGGCAGGAGAACGCCGTTGATGTTGCTCGCCGCGTCGGAGGCGAGAAACATGATCGCGGCGGCCTGCGTCTCGGCGGCAGCGGGGTGGCCGACGTTGCCCATGTACGCCGAGAGCGCCTGGGGGCCGTGGGCGTCCGGGTCGGCGTCGAGCCGGATTCCGGTGACCGTGCCGCCCGAGGCTATCGCGTTGGCCCGGGCCCGAGTGGCAGGTCATCGGCTTCCGCGGCCATCGTTCGTGGAGCCCCCTCTCACCTGCCCTGGACGAGTACGTCGTCTAGGCCGCCGCCGGCGCGCCAGTTCCTGAGCAGCGCGTGGAAGGTGACCGGCCCGTCGGCGTACCTGTCGTTGCGCGCGCGGGGCATGCCCTCGTTGTTGTAGTAGCCGGGGGTGCACTCGGCCTGGAACTTGTTCAGGTCGGGTGCGTTCTTCCTGAGCGTGCTCACCCAGTCGTCCTGGGCCTCGCGGGTCGGCTCGACGTACCGCGCCCGGCGCCTTCGGGCCTCGGCGACGACCTCGGCGACGTGGATGGCCTGTTCGTCGAGTACGTGGACGAAATTGACGGCGGAGGCGTTCTGGAGCGGGCCGAGCTGGAAGAGGTTGGGGAAGCCGTGGCTGTAGAAGCCGTGGAGCGTCATCGGGCCCTCCCGCCACACCTCGGAGAGGGAGGCGCCTCCCCGCCCGTGCACGGGGAGCCTGCCGGACAGGATCCCCGAGACACCGACCTCGAACCCGGTCGCGAAAATGACGCAGTCGACCTCGTACTCCTGCCCGCCGACCACGACGCCGGTCCCGGTGAACCGCTCCACCCCGTGGCTGTCCGCCGTGTCGACGAGGGTGACGTTGTCCCGGTTGAAGGTCTGCAGGTAGTGGTCGCTGAACGTGGGCCGCTTGCACATGTAGCGGTACCAGGGCTTGAGCTTCCCGGCCGTCTCCGGGTCCGGTACGAGCTCGTCCACACGGGCGCGCAGCTCGTTCATCTTCCGGCCGTCGACGATCTCGTAGACACGCTCCCGCACGCCGGGCGGTACCTGTGCGTAGGCGTCCGTCGGGATCATCTTCTCCTGGAGCCGCGCGCTGCTGGTCCAGGCGTCGTCCACCAGGTCCTCGTCCACCGGGACACTGCTGACGACCTTGAGGAAGTTCTCCATGCGGCGGCGCTGCCAGCCCGGTTCGAGCGAACCGGCCCAATCCGGTTCGGTGGGGCGGTTGTTCCGCACATCGACGGTGGACGGGGTGCGCTGGAACACGTAGAGGTGTCCGGCGTCGGAGCCGAGGTGCGGCACGACCTGGACGGCGGTGGCGCCGGTGCCGATGAGGGCGACGCGCTTGCCGGCGAGCTTGTGCAGATTCCCGTCCGCGTCGCCGCCGGTGTACGCGTAGTCCCAGCGGCTGGTGTGGAACGTGTGCCCGGTGAACGTCTCGATGCCCGGGATGGCCGGGAGCTTCGCCTGGCTGAGCGTTCCGGTGGCGACCACCACATGGCGCGCACGCATGTGGTCGCCGCGGTCGGTGCTGACGAGCCACTGCGCCGCGTCCTCGTCCCAGCGCAGTCCGGTCGCCCGGGTCTGGAAGCAGGCGTCGTCGTAGAGCCCGAAGTGCCGCCCGATCGCCTGCGCGTGCTGCCGTATCTCCTCCCCGGGCGCGTACTTCCACTTCGGCACGTAGCCGACCTCCTCCAGGAGCGGCATGTAGACGTACGACTCGATGTCGCAGTGGATGCCCGGGTACCGGTTCCAGTACCAGGTGCCTCCGAAGTCCCCGCCGTCCTCGATCACGCGGATGGACTCCACGCCCGCCTGCCGCAGCCGCGCGGCGGCGAGGAGGCCGCCGAAACCGCCGCCGACGACGACTGCCTCGACCTCGTCCCGCAGCGGCTCGCGGGTGAAGTCCGGTTCCGTGTACGGGTCTTGGGCGTAGTACCCGAACTCGCCCCGGGCGCCGCGGTACTGGGCGCTGCCGTCCGGGCGGATCCGCCGCTCGCGCTCGGCCCGGTACTTCTCACGCAGTGCTTCGAGATCGACGCCGGGGTCCGACAGGCCGTCAGGGGTGAGGCCGGCGGAGGCGCGGGGGGCAGCCATACGGTGTCTCCTTCTGGATTCGGACGCGCCCGCGCCCTCCGGCAGGCAAGGCCCCGCCGTGATCGGTTCGGCCGCGATTGCAGAACCGTACATCGGTGTACGGTTCCGGGCCAAGGCCGCCCCGCGGCTCCGCCAAGGCCGCCCCGCGGGTCCGCGAAGGTGGTCCCGCGGGTCCGCGAAGGTGGTCCCGCGGCTCCGTGTGACCTGTCCTGAGGGGGGCGCGGATATCCTTCCCGCATGCCAACGGATGCCGGGAGGACCCTGCGCCGCGATGCCGCGCGCAATCGCGAGCAGCTGCTCGCGGCTGCCCGCCGGATGTTCGCCGAGCGCGGTCCCGACGTGCCGCTGGAGGACGTGGCGGGCGCCGCGGCGGTCAGCCGTACGACGCTGTACCGCCATTTCGCCTCACGCGAGGAGCTCGCGGCGACCGTCTTCGAGGACAACGTCACCCGGATCGAGGAGCGTGCCGCTGCCCTGCGGGACCACCCGCGGGGCGCCATGGAGCTGTTCGACTTCGTCCTGGACATGCTGGAACACGACCGCGGCCTCGTCCACGTACTGGCGGGCGCGGACATCGCCTGGTTCACCGGTCTCGCATCCCGCACCACGGACGCCTTTGCGGCGGTACTGGAACACGGCCGGGCGAGCGGCACCGTCCACCCGGGAGTGGTGGCCGATGACGTGCTGACGGCGATCCGGATGGCCGAGGCCGCGATGCCACCGGCCGACAGCCCGGAGTCCGGGCACCGGAGCCGCCGCGCACGCGTGATGCTGCACCGCACGCTGTTCACGGGCAGGTGAGCGAGGGCTGGGCCGGCAGCGGGCCCGCCCGCACCGGCGCGGCAGCGGATCTCTTCGCTGACGAGCGGCCGCAGACCGTTGCGGTCGAGGACCGCGCCGACGCTGCTAGACCTCGTAGTCCTGGGCCAGCTCGTCCCAGTGAATGATGCGGAGCGCGGGGTCGGCGTCCTCGCCCGACGGTACGGCCGGGGCGGGCTGGAACCAGACGACGGTGAGGGCGGAACGGTGCAGCACCGGATCGAGCCCGGCAGCGACCGCCACCGAGTGGAAGACACCGATGCAGGCCACGGAGGGCAGCACCTCGACAGGGCCGAGGGCGCGACCGGCCTGGTTCGGGTACTCACGGAAGGGCGGGACGAGGTGGACCGGCGCGGAGGGAGAGGCGCTGTCGGCCTCCCGCAGGAGGCCGCTGATCTTCATGTCGTTGATGGGCTTGCAGGGGTAGCCCTCCGGCATCCCGCCATAGGTCGAGGACATCCGCAGCTCGGTGAGCTCGATCGAGCGACCGGACGAGAGAACTATGTGGCTCAGCGACATCCCAACACCCTATGTGTGCCGCCCACTTCCCGGAGCGATCGGGGGTTGGACCTCATCGCGATCCCGGCACCGCCCCATCCGCGCAGGTCCCACTGACGCCGCCGGACCGGCGCCACGTCAGTACTTTCCGTACCTTCAGGACCCGCCGGTCCGGATCTGCGGGGCCGCCCCGGAGGGTGTACACCGGATGTCATGGGCCTGCGGCAGCCGTTCGCGTACCGTCTTTCTCCTCGGCAGACGGGTAACGCCATGGTGGCGCTGCCACTCGGCCTGATCGCGGCCATCGTCCTCACCGACGTACTGACGCCCAACAGCCGGCCGATGGGCCCCTCGCTGCTGGTCGTGGCGCCCGCGCTCGCCGCGTCCTTCGCCTCCACCCTCGTCACCGGGATGATCGCCGCCCTTGCGGTGGTGGGCATGCTCGTCATCGGCATGAACAGCCACCTGCTGGACACGCTGCAGTTCGAGCAGCAGGTCATCGCCCTGCTGGCGGTCTCGGCGCTCGTGACTCTCTTCCGCTATCTGCGGGAGCGGCGCGCCCGTGAGCTGGCACAGGTACGGATGGTGTCGGAGGCGACACAGCGAGTGGTGCTGCGGCCGCTGCCACGACGGATCGGCCCGCTGCGGGTGGCATCGATGTACATGGCGGCGCAGGAGCACGCCTCGATCGGCGGTGACCTGTACGCGGCCGTACGCACCCCGACAAGCACCCGGGTGATCATCGGCGATGTGAAGGGCAAGGGCCTGACCGCGATCGGCGACGCGGCCTTCCTGCTGGGTGCTTTCCGGGAGGCCGCGCACCGCCAGGCCACGCTGCCCGGCCTGATGGCCTACCTGGAGCACAGCGTGTCCTGGAACCTGACCGAGCCCATCGAAGCGGAGACGGCCGGGGAGTGCTTCATCACCGCGGCCGTCATCGACATCCCCGACGGGTCCCCCAGGGTGGAAATGGTCTCGTGCGGTCACCCGCCACCCCTGCTGCTGCACGAAGGGCAAGCGACCCTGCTGCCCGCCGTCCATCCCGCCCCACCACTGGGCCTGGGCGGGCTGACCCGCACTGTTTACCACGTCGACACCTTCACCATGGAGCCGGGAGATCTGCTTGTGCTGTACACCGACGGGGTCATCGAGGCCCGTAACGCCCGCGGTGCCTTCTACCCACTGACGGAACGGGCCGCCGTCTGGACGGACGAGACCCCCACGGCACTGATCCACACCCTGCAGACCGACCTGCTCGCTCACGTCGGCGGCCGCCTGGACGACGACGCCGCCGTGGTCGCTCTCCAGCGCGACCTCCTCGAAAGCGGACTGCAATAGGGCAAATGCGGGGGAAGTCCGCACTCGGTGAATTTCAACGGTCTGTTGACGTGGGTCTGATCGCGTGTGTAATTTTTGGTCACTATTCCTTCACGGGAAGCGTACGGTTCATACCCGCGGTCCCTTGAAAGACGTACTCCATGCCACTGCACTACCAGTCCTGCACCTTTCGTTACGGTCGCAGTTCACGTCCGGTTCTTGACCGGCTGGACATCGTGTTCTCGCCCGGCCATACCGTCCTCCTCGGTCCCAACGGCGCGGGCAAGAGCACCCTTCTCACCCTCGGTGCCGGTGCTGCGCTGCCGCAATCGGGAAGTGTCCTGTACGGAAGGCTGGACTCGGCCGGCCGCAAACAGTCGCGGTCCTATCGAGGCAAGATTTCCTGGTTGCCGCAGCATCCAGGGTTTCTCCCCGGGCTGACATGCAGGGAGCAGGTCGCCTATGTGGGATGGCTGAAGGGTATGCGGGAAAGCGCGGCGTGGAATGCGGCTCCAGAGGCGATAGAACGAGTCGGCCTCACCGAAAAAATCAACACCAAGGTAAAAAACCTGTCCGGTGGTCAGCGGCAACGGATCGCTATTGCCCAGGCGCTCGTTCATGATGCTGAGCTCTTGCTTCTCGACGAGCCGACCGTTGGGCTCGATCCACACCAGCGTCGCCGGTTTCTCGACTTGCTGATTTCGCTGCGCGGAAGTGTCCACGTAATCGTCTCCACCCACGATATCGGCGACCTCGACGAGGCTTTCGATGAGGTAGTGGTATTTGAGGCAGGGAAACCGAGGTTCCGGGGTACCGTTGAGGAATTCGCCGGTCAGGCGGCCCCGGATTGTGCGGCCGGGCGACGCCTGGAGAGTGCCTACGCGTCGCTCCTGGAGGCGGCCGAATGATTACCTGGGCGAATCTCCGCGCCTCGGCGGCACCCTGGCTGGCCCTCCCCATCCTGATATACACCTACCTGTATATCGACGACGTCACGTTTACTGCACCTTCGAGATATGGCGTTCAGTCCGGTGAAACGGCTGCATACGCCGTCGCCATCATCGCCCCGGCGATAGCTGCGGCTGCTGCGTGGGAGGCGGGCCGGCACCGGCGGCTCGGCGCGTTGCGGTTCACCGGCCGACGCAGTGCACTACCGCGGTTCCTGCGCGCTGTGTCCCCGGTCCTGATGCTGCTGGTGGTACTCGTCGCAGCGGCGTTGATGATGGCTCACCATGCGGTGGGCGTGATGCCCAGCGGAACCGGCTGGCTCGCTGTGGCGCACCTGGTCGTTATTTCCCTGGGCTGGCTGGTCATCGGCTGGTGTCTTGGCTGCGTTCTGCCCAGGAGTGTCGCGGCGCCCGCTGCCGGTATCGGCTGCTGGGCGTGGCTGTCCGTTCCACAGGCGACGTCCAACGCCTGGATACGTCACCTGGGTGGATTCATCGACGGGCAGTCGAGTGTCACCGACCTGATCTCCCCAGCTGTCTATCTGGTGCCATGGGGAGTGGCCGCCGGCCTGGCCCTCGCCTTCTGGCTCCTGGCCCGTAGACGCCGACGCGCCGTGGCGGTTGTCCTGGCCTTGGCCGTGGCAACAGTCACCTTCATCGCCGGTCGTGCCGCCGTGATCGACTGGGGCTACGGCACTCCGACGCACCTTCGTGTCGCAGCTCCGTACTGCACCGGAAAGGCTCCGAGGATCTGTGTACCGCCGGAATACGGGCCGTACGCACAGCAGTTGCGCCAAGACGCCCTGGCTCCCGTCGAGCGGCTGAAGGATGCCGGCATAGCCGCCCCGGACGAACTGCGTATCGCCTCGGCGCAGGACCCGCTCAGATCGGGTATCTGGCCGTTGTACTGGTCTCTGCCTCCGCGTGGCGCCCACCCGGACGCTGCCGACTTCAACGCGAACTTTGCGGAATCGGCGGTCACCGGAACAGCCGCCCACGCGGGGGTCGGAGTCTGCGAACAGCCGGGATCCCTTCCCGCCGCATGGGCAGCTCTGGTGGTCGGGCTCAAGGAGAAGGACGTAGGGGAGGCACTGACTCCCCAGGACCGGGCGACGCTCCGAAGTGTCCGGCGACTTCCTGCTGGAGACCAACTCGCCTGGTTCACCCGTGCGTCCGTGAGCCTGAAGCACTGCGGCAAGGTTCGCTCGTGAAACGTTATGCGATCACCGTGCGCCGCTGGTGGGCCGTCCCCGCGGCGCTGGCCGTGCTCATTCTCATCTGCTCAGCGATCGGGACGAGCACAGTACCCGTCCCGAGCCTCACCAGAGGGGCGGGAGGCGCTCAACTCGCCTACTTCACACCTGTCCTTGTCGTCATCGCCGTCATGTACTGCCTGGAACGGCGACTGCATGAAGTGGAGACCACGGCGGTCCTGCCGGTTCGCCGGCTCGATCAAGGAGCCGTCATCCTCACTGTGGCACTTGCACACGTGGCCGGACTCCTGGTGGGCATGGACATCGCCCGCAATGTCACTGTCCTTCTCGGCGTCGCGCTCCTCGTACGCCGGATGGCCAACGAAGCCACGGCAGCGGGAGCAGGGCTGATGTTTCTCGTCCTCAACATCATCCTCGGCCGCGCCATTGGGCCCAACGGCCATTCAACACATGCCTGGTGGGCGATCGTGCTCTATCCGTCCGGCAATATGCCCGCTTGGCTGCTGGCGGTGGCCCTGTTCGCGCTGGCTCTCCCGTCGGCATTTCCACGGACGTCGGTTTCCCGCTGACGCCGGCGGTGGTCGAGTCACTGAACGGTCTGCGCGAACTCACCGATCTCGACCAGTGCGCCTGCCGGTGTTCCGCAGATGGCCGGGGCCGGTGCGGCGATACGATGCAGCGGCCCCGGCCGCCACCCCGACGAGAGGCCCCGCAGTGAGCCACCGCCGTAGTGCCCGTGCGGCGGTGTTCTCGGCCGGTTCCTGGGGAACCGCCGTCGCCAAGATCCTGGCTGACGCCGGTACCAGCGTCATCGTGCATGCCCGCCGCACCGAGATCGCCGACGCGATCAACACCAGCCACCACAACCCCGGTTACTTTCCCGATATCGAGCTGCCCACCGCCCTGACGGCCACGACCGACCCGGCGGCGGCCCTGGACCGCGCGGACTACCTCGTACTGTCCATCCCCGCGCAGTCCCTGCGGCTCAACCTCACGGCGTGGACCCCGTACATCGGCCCCGACACCGTGATCGTGTCGCTGATGAAGGGCATCGAACTGGGCAGTGGAGAACGGGCAAGCCGGATCATCACCGAGGTGACCGGCGTGAGCGCGGAGCGGGTCGCGGTGCTGTCCGGGCCGAACCTGGCTCGCGAGATCATGGATGGCCGGCCCGCTGCCGCCACTGTCGCCTGCCTCGACGAGGACGCGGCCCGCCGCTTCCAGCAGGCTTGCCACACGCCGTACTTCCGGCCGTACACCAGCACCGACGTGACCGGGTGCGAGCTGGGCGGCGCGATGAAGAACGTCATCGCCCTCGCGGTCGGTATCGCCTCGGGCATGGGCCTGGGCGACAACGCCGCAGCTGTTCTCATCACGCGCGGGCTGGCGGAGACCACCCGGCTGGCTGTGGCCATGGGCGCCCACCCGGCCACTCTCGCCGGTCTGGCCGGCCTCGGTGACCTGGTGGCCACGTGCACCTCCCCGCTGTCGCGCAACCGCACCTTCGGCAACCACCTCGGCAGGGGACTGAGCGTCGAGGAGGCGACGACCGCCACCCGGCAGACCACCGAGGGCGTCAAATCCGCCGGAGCGATCCTCGCCCTGGCCCACGCGCACGGCGTCGAGATGCCGATCACGGAAGTGATCTCCGCCCTGCTGAACGAGGGGGTCACCCTCGACGAGGCCATGGCCACGCTGGCCTGATCGATGGCCTGGGGGCCGATGGCCCAGGTCAGGAAACCGACCCCCCACGGTTTGTCCGTCGACTCCGCGACGAGGGACAACTCCCGCTCCAGCCAGTCGGGTTCACCCCGGCCTCCGCCGACCATGCCGAGCCCACCGGCGTTCGAGACAGCCGCGGCCAGGGCTCCGCCGACGATCCCGCCCATGGGCGCGCAGACGACCGGGTGCCGCACGGGGAGCAGTTCGGTGAATGCGGTGCTGAAGGTCATGAACTCAGCATGCTCCGGGGGCGCTTCGGACGCACGCACCCCCTCCGGGGGAGAGGGAGAGGGAGAGGGAGAGGGAGAGGGAGAGCGAGCGGGGGAGCGGGCCGCCGTGGTGCGCGCGGGCGGTCAGGCAACTGGTGCGAAGGCTGCGATCGCGTCGGCCAGGTCGGCCGGTGCTTCCAGCGGTATCAGGTGGCCCGTGCCCGGGATCACCATGAAGTCGGCTTCGGCGAGGTAGGGAACCAGGTTGTCGAGGAGCACGTCGGCGGGCTCGACGCGGTCGTTCTCCCCGGCGATGACGAGCGCGGGGACGCCGATCAGGCGGGTGTGTTCCGTGATGTCCTCCGCGATGCCGCGCAGCGGCCACTCCGCGCGGGCGGCGTCGGCACCGGCACGCGAATCCGCCACGATCTGCGACATGACCGATACGGGCAGCTCGGTCGCGGTGAGGACGTTGTCCCGTACGGCGGCGACGGATGCGTCGGAGTCGTACGCGTGGGACAGGCGTTGCCGGTACGCGGGAGTGATCTGCGCGGCGGGCTTCGCCGGACCGGGCCCGACGAGGACGATCCCGCGCAGTCCGGCGGGCCGGGCCGCCGCGATCAGCTGCGCGACCTTGCCGCCCATGGAATGCCCGACGAGGACGTAGTCGGTGACGCCCGCGTCGGCGATGACGGCGAGTGTGTCGTCCGCGAGCCGGTGGAGTGTGTAGGGGCCGGGCAGATTGCTTGATCGGCTCCACCCGCGGAAGTCGGCGGTGAGTACGTCGCGCCCCGCGAGGCGGCCGACGACGAGGTCCCACGTACGGGCGGAACCACCCCAGTAGTGCAGGAACACCAGGGTCGGTCCGGTTCCCGGCCGATGGTCGTAAGTGGGCAGAGGTGACTGCTGGGCCGTACTCATCGCAACTCCTCGGTTCGGTGGTACACGGCGGATCATCCATGGCGATTGAATCTCCGCAGCCCCTCCCGGCGCATCGGCGCGGCTGGTCGGCCGATCGTGGAAACTGGACACATGACTGCGACCGAGACCGAGACCGAGACCGAGACTGCGGGCGTGGCCGGGACCGGGACTGCGGCCGGGATCCGGCAGATGACGTACCAGCCCGTCGGCGGTGCCGGTGCCGGTGCCGGTGCCGCTGCCGGTGACGCCGGTGCCGCCGCCGTGGAGACGATGACGTTCGGCTGCCTTCGCGAGCTGAACGACGGCGGCACCCAACGAGCCGACTTCCACGTCCTCGCCCTCGTTGATGCCGGGCACGGATCGGTCACCGTGGACTTCCGCCGACACCCGCTCGGGGAGCGGTCCGCGGTGTGGGTCGCTCCTGGTGCGGTGCACCGTTGGGATGACATCGCCGAAGTGACGGGGCACGTGGTGCTGTTCGTCCCGACCGCGCCCGTCACCCGCGCCACCCGGGAGCTCGTCGCATCCCCCGACCTGGTCGCGCGGTGGCGCATCCCCGACGCGGACTGGCCGTTCGTGGACGCCGCGCGCAACCATCTGCTCCTCGAAGCGTCCGCCCCGCCCGGAGAGACGCCGGCGGCGAAGGAGCTGCCCGACATCCTGCTGTCCGCGCTCATCGCCCGGCTGCGGCCACCGCACGGCGGGACGGGGGCGGCGCATGGGTCGGCGAGTGGGCCGACGGCGTACAGGGCGGCGAATCCGGTCTTCCGGCAGTTCCGGGCCTGCGTCGAAGCGCACTTCCGGGAACATCACGACGCCGGCTACTACGCCCAGGCGCTGGGCTACGCGCCCCGCACCCTCTCCCGAGCGGTGCAGCAGGCCACCGGCCGCACGGCGAAGGCGTACATCGTCGACCGGCTCGTCCTGGAAGCCAAACGACTCCTCGCGCACGACCGCCTCACCGCGGCCAACTGCGCCGGCACACTCGGCTTCCCCGACGCGTCCAACTTCTCGGTGTTCTTCCGGAAGGCGACAGGCAGCCGCCCGGGCGCGTGGCAGGCAGGCGCACGGCAGCCGGGCAGATGTCCGGACAGCTAGGCGTTCCCTGCCCCGGTGCGGTGAGATAGCGCCCTATGGGGCATCAGCAGGTGAGGCGAGCGCGGCGAGTGCGACGAGCGTGGCGGGGGCTGGCGGGTCTGTTCCGTCGCCATGGGGTCGCTGTCGGGCTGGTGGGAGGGGCGGTTGCTGTCCTCGGGGCCATCGTTCTGCTGCTGGGGCCGGTCTCGTCCCTGCTCGCGGGCGATACGGTCCGGGGTCTCCACGGCAAGGAACAGGCAGACGCGCTGAACGCGGTCCGCCAGACGGTGCTGGCCGCCGTGGGAGGAGCGTCCGTACTGCTCGGGCTGGGATACACCGCCCGGGGCTACCGTCTCTCCCGGCGCGGGCAGGTGACCGACCGGTTCAGCGTGGCCATCGGGCAGTTGGCCTCCGACAAGCTCGAAGAACGGCTCGGAGGCGTGTACGGACTGGAGCACGTGATGGCCGAGTCACCCCAGGACCACGCCACGGTGCTCGGCGTTCTGTCGGTCTTCGTCCGCGAGAACGCCCGGACGGCTCCCCGCCCGGAACCCGTCGGCCCGGACGCTCGTGGGCCGCAACGCCCTGTTCCGGCTTGGGGGACCGAACCGCCCGCCGACATCAGGGCGGCCGTGGAGGTACTGGCCCGGCGACCGGACCGGGAGGAGGCCCGCCGGATAGATCTCCGCTCCACCGAACTGGCCGGGCTGCTCCTGCGTACCTTCGAGTTCGATGAACCACCTCGGCTCTCCCGGGCGTTCTTGACCTGGGCGAATCTGAGCCGTGCCGATCTGCGGGGCATCGATCTGAGCGAAGCGATCGTCAACGGCGCCGACCTGCGCAAGGCAAAGCTCGCCTGGGCCCGCCTCGATGGCGCGGGTCTCGTACGGGCCGATCTGCGGGGCGCGCACCTCTCCGATACGCGGCTGTTCGGCGCGGACCTCAGCGGGGCGGACCTCAGGGACACCGAGTCCCTGACCGCCCGGCAGCTGGCCGGTGCTGTGATCGACGAAGCGACCCTGCTGCCGCCGGCTCTCGCACATGACCCATGGGTGATGGCGCGCCTCGCGGCCTGCCGGGAGTGGCGCGACCAGCGGGGCGTGTTTGAGCCGCCGCCACCCACGGCTGCTGTTCACCGTGGTGGGTGAGGGGGTGAGGGGGTGAGGGGGTGAGGGGGTGAGGGGGTGAGGGGATTCCCGTGACCACGGTGACCACCGTCTCTACCGTCGGTGCGCGGCCTGAGCGGTAGCAGGTTCGCCGCCGTTGGGGCCCCGCGCCCTACCGGGCGCCGCCGAGTGTGAGGTCCACGAGGCCGTCGAGGTCGTGGGCCGGATCGCAGTAGCCGAAGATCGCCCGGAGGTACAGGGGCGCGAGGAAGTGATCGAACACGGTGGTCAGTTCGGGGACGGCCTCCCCGCGGCCGGCCGCGCGGTCGAGTGCCTGTTGCACCACCATGGCGCGGGCCGAGAGGAAGTCGGTGAGCTGACGGTCCTGGCCGTCCCCGCCGTCCCCGCCCTCGCCGCGGCCGTCGTTCGGGCCGTCGCCCCGGCCCCGGCCCTGGCTCTGCCCCGCGGAGCTGTCGGTGCGCACCGCGAGGACCGTACGCAGCAGAGCGAGCCCGTCCGGCCGGGAGACGTCGTTCACGATGGCGGCCGCCCACGCCCGCAGGTCCCCCCGGAGTGAACCGGTGTCAGGGATCGGGGACTTCTCGTTCAGCTGCGCCACGGAGACAGCGACATCGAGCACCAGATTGTCGAGGGTTCCCCACCGCCGGTAGAGCGTCGCTTCGTGCACCCCTGCGCGCTCGGCCACGTCGCGGCCGGTGAAGCCGTCCCTGCCGCGCTCGGCGATCAGGTCGCGGACGGCCTCGTGCACGGCCTGTCCTACGCGGGCCGTGCGCCCGCCGGGGCGTTTGCGGGGGGCTGGGTTCTGAGCCATGACACCACCGTACCGCAGCAAATGCGTGAGCACTTGCGTTAAGGGGTGGTGGCTCCTATGGTCGCTATAGCGAGTGGACACGCATTAAAGAGTGTCGGCGCGCCGGTGCCTGACGCGTCGGCGCGCCAGGCGTCAGCGCGTCGACGCGCTCAAGGAACGAGCAACGAGCAGCGAGGAGCTCTCCATGAAGCAGCTGATGTTCCCCGACCACCCCACCTACTGGTTCGAGACGGTCCGTTCGATGAGCCACATCGCTTACGGCGGCGCCGACTTCGGCGAGGTGCTCGCCACCGCCGAACAGATCACCCCAGGCGACCCCGACAGCTGGCACGACGCCTGGCGGGCCACCGCCGACCGGCTCTTCGACGATGCCGAACGGGCCCTGGCGGGCGGCCACCGGATCAGCGCCCGCGACAGCTACCTGCGGGCGTGGAACTACTACCGGAACGCCGAGTTCTTCCTGCACGGCGATCCCCACGACCCGCGCATCCTCGACAACTACGACCGCGCGACAGGGGCGTTCGGCCAGTACGCCGCCCTGGCCGGCCCCCACGTACTGCGCCCGGTGCGGATCCCGTTCGAACAGGCCGAACTGCCCGGCTACTTCTACCCCAGCCCGCTGCCCGGCCGCCGCCCGCTCCTGCTGATGCACAGCGGCTTCGACGGCAGCGCCGAAGAACTGCACGTCCAGGGCGCGCTCGCCGCCCAGGAGCGCGGCTACCACGTACTGACCTTCGACGGCCCGGGCCAGCCCGGCACCCGCCACCACCATGGCCTGCTGTTCCGGCCGGACTGGGAGACGGTCGTGGGCGCGGCCATCGACCGGGCGCTGACCGTCGCGGACGTCGACCCGCAGCGCATCGCCCTGCTCGGAGTGAGCCTCGGCGGGCAACTGTGTCTGCGCGCGGCCGCGTTCGAGCCACGCCTCGCCGCCGTGATCGCGGTCGACGGCATCTACGACTTCGGCGCCGCGATCACCTCACCGTTCGGCGAGAGCGAAGGCGAAGGTGACAGCGAAGGCGAAGGTGACAGCGGCGAAGTCGCGGCGGACGCGGACACCGTCGGCGCCAGGCTCCGGGCGGACTCCGCCCCGGACATCGACGCAGCCCTGGAGCAGGCCGCCGAGGCGAGCGACACCGTACGGTGGGCCCTCGCCCACGGCCAGTACGTCATGGGCGGCGACACCCCACGCGGCTTCCTCGCCCGCACCCTCGACTACCACCTGCGCGACGGCATCGCCGAGTCCATCACCTGCCCGGTGCTGGTCTGCGAAGCCGAGAACGACCTCTTCTTCGCCGGACAGCCCGAGCAGGTCTACGCGCACCTGACCGCCGAGGACAAGACCCTGATGACGTTCACCGAAGCCGAGGGCGCCGACGCACACTGCCACGCCGGCGCCCAGCGGTACGCCGTCGCCCGCATCCACGAGTGGCTCGACGAGCGGCTCCACCCCGAGCGGGAGGGCGCCCCCGCAGCCCAGCCGCTCAGCGGGTGACGCATCGACTGGTGACGCGTCGGCCGGTGACGCCGCCGCATCAACACCCGTGACGCCGTCACATCAGCCCGTGATGCTGTCGTACCCCTCGATGTCGCGGGGGTTACGCGTCCCAGGACCCACATAGGTCGCCGACGGCCGCACCAGTCGTCCCGTCCGCTTCTGCTCCAGGATGTGCGCGCTCCAGCCCGCCGTACGGGCACACGTGAACATCGACGTGAACATATGGGCCGGAACCTCCGCGAAGTCCAGCACGATCGCTGCCCAGAACTCCACGTTCGTGGCCAGCACCCGGTCGGGGCGCCTGGCGTGCAGCTCCTCCAGAGCCGCCTTCTCCAGGGCCTCCGCCACCTCGAAGCGCGGGGCGGCCAGCTCCCTGGCCGTACGGCGCAGCACCCGGGCCCGCGGGTCCTCCGCGCGGTAGACGCGGTGGCCGAAGCCCATCAGCCGCTCACCCTGGTCGAGCGCCCGCTTCACGTACGCGCTCGCGTCGCCCGTCCGCTCGATCTCCTCGATCATCCCGAGGACCCGGGACGGCGCACCGCCGTGCAGCGGCCCGGACATCGCACCGACCGCGCCCGACAGCGCCGCGGCGACATCCGCGCCGGTCGACGCGATGACCCGGGCGGTGAACGTGGAGGCGTTCATGCCGTGTTCGGCCGCCGACGTCCAGTAGGCGTCAACCGCCTTGACGTGCTTGGGGTCCGGCTCACCGCGCCAGCGGATCATGAAGCGCTCGACCACCGACTCCGCCTTGTCGATCTCGCTCTGCGGAACCATCGGACTGCCCTGTCCGCGCGCCGACTGGGCGACGTACGAGAGAGCCATCACCGCCGCACGCGCCAGATCGTCGCGTGCGGTGCGCTCATCGATGTCGAGCAGCGGTTTCAGACCCCAGACCGGTGCGAGCATCGCCAGGGCGGACTGCACATCGACCCGGATGTCCCCGGAGTGCACCGGGATCGGGAACGGCTCGGCGGGCGGCAGCCCGGGGTTGAACGCGCCGTCGACCAGCAGGCCCCAGACATTCCCGAAGGAGACCTGACCGACCAGATCCTCGATGTCGACGCCGCGGTACCGCAGGGCGCCGCCCTCCTTGTCCGGTTCGGCGATCTCGGTCTCGAATGCGACGACTCCTTCGAGTCCGGGTACGAAAGCGGCTGCGGCGTCGGACATCGGGCGGCTCCTCGTGATGCGTTTTCGTCGGTCGGTTCGGCGGTTCGGGTTCGTCTTCCTGGTCGGTGCGCACGTCGGCTGTCATGTCCGCGTGCGGAGGCACGAGTCTGACGGCTCCCGCCGGTGCGGGGAAGCGTGACATCCGGCACACATCCCCTTTGCGGCAGGATGGCCCCGTGCCGAACTCTGACCCGAACCGCGACCCGAACCGCGATCCGAACCGCGATCCGAACCCTGGTCCGCCTCCGGGGACGACCCCCGGCCTGAACCCCGCGGTGATGCGCGAGCAGTACCGTTCCGCCGTCCTCGCGGAGGCGGACCTCGCGGCCGCGCCGATGGACCAGTTCGCCCGCTGGTTCGCCGACGCCGTCGCGGGCGGCCTGCACGAACCGAACGCGATGATCGTCTCGACCGCGACCCCGCAGGGCAGCCCCTCCGCCCGGACGGTGCTGCTCAAGCACTTCGACGCGGACGGCTTCGTCTTCTACACCAACTACGGCTCCCGCAAGGGCCGCGAACTGGCCGCGAACCCCCAGGTCTCACTGCTCTTCCCCTGGCACCGGATCGCCCGCCAGATCATGGTCACCGGCACGGCCGCCCGTATCACCCGCGAGGAGACCGAGGCGTACTTCCGCACCCGCCCGCACGGCTCACAACTCGGCGCATGGGCGAGCGCCCAGTCGTCGGTGATCGCCTCACGGGAGGAACTGACGAGCCGTTACGAGGAATTGGCGGCCCGCTACCCGGAGGGCACCGAGGTACCGGTACCGGAGAACTGGGGCGGCTACCGGGTGACCCCCGGCACAGCGGAATTCTGGCAGGGCCACGAGAACCGGCTGCACGACCGGCTGCGCTATGTGAGCGCCGGGAACGGGGAGCCCGCATCCGGGTGGCGCGTGGAGCGGCTCTGCCCGTGAGGGACGGGTGGGGATGCGACGGGGACGCGGGTGGAGTGCCCGGGCGCGGCTGAGAAACGGGCCCGCGCCCGGCAGCGGCCCGGACGTGAACGCGGAAACCCGCTGGAGAAACGCAGAAACCCGCGGGCTCTGGTCCCTCCTTGCGGAGGAGCCGGCCGGACTTACCGGCGAGCCCGCGGGTCGGTGACTGCTTGGGATTTCGGCCGGCGGTCTGCCGGCACTGCACAGAGTGCGACGACGGGCCGTCAGCCCGCAGCCACCTCGCAAGTCCGAGAAGAAATCACTTCCGGAACACCTCCTTTCGAGCGTGCTGTCGACTTTAGGAGCCCCTCCGGCCCGGATCAACCGAATTAACGGCCGCATATCGGGTGTCACCTACAGCCTCATGGGCGAGCCGGATCTCACCCTTGGTGGACCAGGCGTAACCGTCGCCTCTCTGCAGAAGGCGAAGGTGTCTGTGCGAGACGCTGAAACCGGCCGTCGGAGCGTTGAGGCGGTGCTGCCCACTGGCACGAACGGCGATACGTCCGACCCATGCGCCCTCCCACCTGCCGCTCGGAACCACCGCTCGCACGAGGTCGCCGGATGCGTAGCCGTGATGGCGTTTGGTACGGGTTCTGCGCAGGCGGGGGAAACCGAAACGGTCCGGAGTGGTGCGGGCGTACGTTCCGCGCCCCATTGCCCTGACGACCTGCACGGACGTCGGCACGCGCACAATCGTGTCTCCCCTCTCGTGGTCGAGGCAGCCGACGGCGAGTGCGTCGAGAGTGTGGCTCTTGGGCAGCCCTACGGCTGTGCGGTTCCACTTGGTACGGCCGCCCGACCAGGCATGCACAGGACCGAGTCGGCTGAGAGCGTCGGTGAGCTGCAGGCGGGTGGTGTTCATGGCGGCCGCGTCCCGCAGAGGCGCCTCGGCTCTGCCTCTGATGAGGGTCAGAAGGTCCGGTCTGTCCGCGAGGAAGACCTCCACCGGGTGGGCGCCCTTGGCCTGATTGCAGCTGACGCAGGCCAGAGTCAGATTTGAGATGCGGCTGGACCCGCCGTCGCTGCGTGGACGGATGTGGTCGATGTTCAGTGGCACACCAGTCGCTCCGCAGTACGCGCATGCCCGCGACCATGCGGCAAGCAGGTATTCGCGGATCTCGGTACCGGCGAGAGTGCCGCGTCGATACTCGGCTCCGGTGAGCGGCCTGCCCACGCTCATGGCATGAGTATCGAAAGCGACTTGTTCGATGTCGGTATCGATGACGGGGGCGAGTCGGCGCAGCCTGCGCACGACCGACAGGGGCGTGTCCACCCGGTGGCGCAGAGAGGGGGCGAGCCAGCCTCGCGGGCGGGTTCGATTGTTGTAGCGAGGTGCCCGATGGCGGAGGTTCTTTGAACGCCGTCTGCGGCGATAGCCGGCCCGCTTCTGCAGGTTCCTGCGGATCTGCTCGCCCCGGTGCCGGAGTTCGAGAGTGATCAACCCTCGCCGTACCGTGATGGGTTTCCCGCTCGTGCGAGTGGTCTCCGCGGAAATCCCGGACAGGGCACCGGATGCCCCGGCGCGACCAGGCTCCCGGAGGGGGGCGGCCAGAACCTGATGTCCCGGCCGGATGGAGTTGCTGTCCGGAACTTATTTCCCAAAGTCGGGTGTGGGCTGCATCACGTTCGCGTTGAATGATCCGACGTGCGGTACATGCAGTACATGCGGCGGACGCGTTCTGTTGGGGGTGCCGGATGAGTGGTTCCCGGATCGAGGCAGCCAGTGCGCTGGGGCCCGATGAGCCCGAGCCCGGTGGGCAGTCGGGGGCAGGTGGGACTCCTGGGCCCGGTGTTCCGGCCGGTGCTTGTGACGGCACCGCGGACTCCGGCGATTCCGGTGCTCCGGGTGGCCCTGGCTCCGATCTGCTGGCTGCGCTGCTGGACGGGATGGACGCCGCGCTCTGCGCGTTCGACGCGGACGGTGTGGTCACGCACTGGAACCGTGAGGCCGAGCGCATCCTCGGCTGGCCCGCCGACGAAGCCGTCGGCCGGGCCGGTTTCGCGGGGTGGGCGGTGCGGTCGTCCGACGCCGACGACGTACAGGGCCGGCTCATGGCGGCGATGCACGGCCCGGGGCGCCAGGTGCACGAGTTCGCGCTGCTGCGCAAGGACGGCGGGCGGGTGCTCGTACGGACTCAATCCTCCGGGGTGCACGGACCTGACGGCACACCGGCCGGGGTGTACTGCGCGTTCAGCGAGGTCCACGCGCAGATCGATCTGGAACGGGCGATCGCCCTCAGCGAGGCCATGTTCGACGACGCGCCCTGGGGGGTCGTCCTGGTCGATGTCGATCTGCGGCCGACCGTCGTGAACGCCCATGCCGCGCGGGCCCTCTCGACGGGGCGCAGCACGCTGCTCGGGCGCCCGCTGGGCGACCTGATCGTGCAGGGCGCCGAGGAGCTGGAGGGCGCACTCCAGCACGTACTGGCCGAAGGGGCGCTTCCCGCGCCCGCCGAGATGTGGGTGACGCTGCGGACCGCTGAGGGTGAGCGACGGCGCTGCTGGCGCAGCGGGTTCGTGCGGCTGGCATCGCCGCTCGCGGAGGAGCCCGTTCCGCTCGGGGTGGGCTGGCTCTTCCGTGACATCACCGCGGCCCGGGAGGCCGAGCAGGAGGCGAACCAGCTGCGCTTCCGCGGCAATCAGCTGCACCGCGCCTCGCGGGCGGCCGCGGAGTGCGAGGACCCGATGGAGGCGGCGACGTCGTATCTGGACTTCGCGCTGGCCGGGTTCGCGGACCACGCGCTGATCGACATATCCGCCGACGCGCTGACTTCCGATGCGCTGACTTCCGGCGCTCTGTCTTCCGGCGCTCTGTCTTCCGGCGCCCTGTCGTCCGGTCTCTCCGTCGGGGAGCCTCCGGCCGCGCGGCTCGTGCGGGTGGCCGAGACGCCGTCAGGTGGTGGTTCCGGGCCGTGTCTGCCGGTGGCGGGCGCCGCTCTGCCGGTGAGTTACCGTGCCGGTCATCCGGCGCTCCAGGCGGTGGCCAGGACCGGGGCGGTACGGACCAGCGCGGCGGCCTCGCGTCGGTCGGCGCCGACGGACGGACCGGCCGGGGACGCGGCGGAGGCGTGGGCGGCGGAGCGGCGGTGGCCGCCGGGTACGGTGCACGCGCTGTGCGTGGTGCTGCGGAGCCGGGGGAGGACGCTGGGGGTCGTGACGTTCCTGCGCGGGGCGAGCCGACGCGCCTTCGAGAGGCCGGACGCGGTGTACGCGGAGAGCGTCGCCTTACGGGTGGCTTCCGCGATCGATCTGGCCCTGGCGCTGGGGGCGGGCGCCGGCGCGGGAGCCTGAGGGATCTGATCCGGCCCCACCCGATCCGGCCCGGTCCGGTCCGGCCCGGTCCGCCCGGCTTGATCCGGTGTGCCCCGTCCTGGCCCGGACCGATCCGGTGTGCCCCTGGCCTGGCCTGGTCCGGCCCCGCCCGTCCCGCCCGATCCGGTGCGGCCTGAACGCCGCCCCTGCCCCCGCTCGGCGGCTACTCCCGGGACGGCTCCTTCTCCTGGACGATGAGGTTGCCGTGTGCGTCCAGGCGGGCCAGTTCGCCCGTGCGGTGGAAGCCGTCTTCGGTGAAGGCGCCGGCGTTGTGAGCGTCCGCCTTGTAGTAGCCGCGGAAGGTGTAGGGGCCGCGGGCCAGCAGTTCCCCGGTCTGCCCGGGGCGGGCGGGCGCGTCGATGCGGATCTCGTCGGCGGGCGACACCGGCCGCCCCCGCGTACCCAGGACGGTGTTCTCCGCGTCATCGAGGCGGGTGGCGGACAGCACCCCTTCGGCCCTCTCGTACACCTGCTGCAACCGGCAGCCGAACCCGGGCGGCAGCCGTTCAGCCGACGCACGGTGCAGCGGTGCGCCTCCGGTCTGCATCACCCGCAGACTGGACAGGTCCTCCGCCGCGGTGGGCAGCGCGTCCAGCCACTGCGCGGCGATGTCCGGCGCCACGGACGTGAACGTCACGCGTTCCCTTTCGACGGCGCGGAACGCCTCCGCGGGATCCGGGTCCTCGATCAGGACGACGGTCCCTCCGACGGCGAGCGTGCCGACGATGCCGGGACAGCCGAAGGCGAAGTTGGACTCCGCGGGCAGAACCGCCAGATACACATCCTCCCGGGAGAGCCCGAGGAGTTCGCCGGCGGCGCGGGCCTGGTACGCGTAGTCGTCATGGGTACGCGGTATCAGCCCGGGCCATGCGGCCGTCCCGGCGGACACCGGCCCGCTGGACGACGAAGAGCCGGACACCGGTGCGCCGGACGGCGAAGAGCCGGACACCGGTGCGCCGGACAGAAGGAAGAAGGCCACCGAACCGGCGTCGAGCGAGGGGTCGGGCTCCGGCGGGGCGTCGATGGAGCTCAGCGGGAAGGACAGGCACCCGTCCGACGACACGGAGAATCCGCCGGTCTGCGGACCGGGTCCGGACCAGGTGAAGACGCGTCGCAAAAAGGGGAATTCGTCCGATATCCGGGCCGCCATCCCGGCGTGGTCGAAACCACCGTAGGAAGTGGGACCGGCATAGCCGACAGCCTTGGTCGTACGGACGAGACTCCGGATCTCGGCAGCACGGTGGGTGACAGGGGCGAACACCGGAATCGCCCCGGTGCGGAACAGCGCGAACACCGTGATGACGAAGTCGGGCACATTCGGCAGCTGCACCACCACCCGGTTCCCCGGACGGATGCCTCGCAGCCGGAGACCGGCGGCCATGCGGTCCACCCGCCGGTTCAGCCGCGCGTACGTCATGCGGCTCTCCCCGTGCACCAGGGCGGTCCGTGAGCCGTGTTCCCGCGCCCAGTCCCGCAGCAGGCCGCCGAGCGTACGGCCCTGCCAGTACCCGGCCCGCCGGTAGCGTGCCGCTTCCTCGCCGGGCCAGGGGGTGAAGCCGTCGAGCATGGTCCTGTCCTCCTGCGGGCGCGGATGCGGTGATCCCGACGCGGGCGGACACATCGGTCTCGGCGCGAACCTATGGCCGGACCGTGGTGCACTCAATGGGAGTTCCGGTTGATATGTGCGCAACTCGGCTGGACGAAAGCACAGTTACCGCCGCGGGTTCCCTCAGTGCTGGTAGAAGATCCGGTCGCTGTACTCGGCCAGCACCCGCCGGTTCCACTCGTGCCCGCCGTCGACGTTGCCCGAGCGCAGCAGCGGGGGCTCGATGCCCCGCTGGGCCAGTTCGCCCGCGGCGGAGGCCATCATCGCCTGCATCAGGGCGCTCGTGACGACGGTCGACGCCGGGGCGAAGGGGGCTTCGACGCCCTCGGCGGTCAGCTCCGCGTCGCCCACCGCGATCCGGCTGTCCAGCACGATGTCGCAGTGGTCCTTGAGGTACGTACCTGAGGAGTGCCGCGACGCCGTCTGCTGCGTGTACGCCACGGATGTCACGCCGATGACCTTCAGGCCCAGTGCGCGGGCGCTCATCGCCATCTCCACGGGCAGTGCGTTGCGTCCGGAGAGCGAGATGATCACGAGGACGTCGCCTGCCGCCGCCGGGCCGGCTTCGAGCACGGCGCTCGCGAGACCGGTGACCCGCTCCAGGGCCGAGCCGAGGGTGGCCGGCCTGACGTCGACGCCGAGGGTGCCGGGAACGCCGAGCAGATTCATCAGGGCGAGGCCGCCCGCACGGTAGACCACGTCCTGGGCGGCGAGTGAGGAGTGGCCCGCGCCGAAGGCGAAGAGGCGGCCGCCCGCCTGCACGGTGTCGGCTATCGCGGAACCGGCCGCCGTCACGCTCGGTGACTCCTCGTCCCGTACGCGCCGCAGCAGGTCGATCGCGGCGTCGAAGAACTCGCCGGCGAGGCCGCTGTTCCCGCTGTTCTCGCTGCTCATGCGCATCACGGTGCGGTCCGTACCACGGCAGTGTCAATACCGCCCCGGTCCTGCGCGGGCCGGTTGTCGGAGGTATGCGTCAGAATTGGATGAGGGCCATAGCGGTAGCGGAACATAGGGGCACGTATGAGTGGGCTGATCGACACTACGGAGATGTACCTCCGCACCATCCTCGAGCTGGAGGAGGAGGGTGTGGTGCCCATGCGCGCCCGCATCGCGGAGCGGCTCGACCAGAGCGGCCCCACGGTGAGCCAGACCGTGGCGCGCATGGAGCGTGACGGCCTGGTGGCCGTCGCGAGCGACCGGCATCTGGAGCTGACGGAGGAGGGCCGCAGGCTGGCGACGCGCGTGATGCGCAAGCACCGCCTCGCCGAGTGTCTCCTCGTCGACGTGATCGGCCTGGAGTGGGAGCAGGTCCACGCCGAGGCGTGCCGCTGGGAGCATGTGATGAGCGAGGCGGTGGAGCGGCGGGTCCTTGAGCTGCTGCGTCACCCCACGGAGTCGCCGTACGGGAATCCGATCCCGGGCCTTGAGGAGCTGGGCGAGAAGGCCGAGGCGGATCCCTTCCTCGACGAGGGCCTGCTCAGCCTGGCCGAGCTCGACCCGGGGCCGGACGGGAAGAATGTGGTGGTGCGCCGGATCGGTGAGCCGATCCAGACCGATGCCCAGCTGATGTACACGCTGCGTCGCGCGGGGGTGCAGCCCGGCTCGGTGGTGAGTGTCACGGAGTCGGCCGGCGGGGTCCTGGTGGGCAGCGGCGGAGAGGCCGCCGAGCTCAACCCCGAGGTGGCTTCGCACGTCTTTGTCGCCAAGCAGTAGGAAAGCGGTGGCTCGGCGGCTGCGCAGCGGTAGCGCGAGAAGCGGCGCGAGCTGTGTATAGACGCGAGCTGTATGCAGACGTGGAGCTGTATCGAGACGCGAGCTGTGTCGAGAGCAGTGGAGCAGGGGCAGGGGTCCGTCCGGTACTGGCCGGGCGGGCGGTGGTGGCCGGTCCGCGCAATGGTGCGGGAACCGCCCCGGCCGCCCGCAAGCCGTGCGAGGCTGGCGCCTGTGACCTGACGACGGTGCCGGTCCGGCGCGATGCGACCCCATGTGGTCCGCCCATCCGGCAGGGAGGGAGCGGTGCATGCGTCCGTCATGGCCTCACCGGGTCTCGAACCCGGCCGCGTACTTGACCTCGTACTCGGCCTCGGCCTCGTGCCGACCTGGAGCCCCGATCTCGTCCCGGGTCCCGATCTGGGACCAGGTCTCGGATCACGTCTCGGATCACGTCTCGGGTCGGTTCGCCGGCCCGGTCCCGGACGGCGAGGGCCCCGGCGCTCGTGAGCGCCGGGGCCTGACCTCCCCCGCACCGACCTGGAGCCCCGAGCTCTCAAGGTCGGTCTGGCCGGACCCTCATCCCCGAGTGGTCCGCCCCCCGCACCAAATCTCCCCCGGGCAGCAACCCTCAATCCTTGGGCGTTGTCACTCGAAGGTGGGGTGTTGAGCAAGGGAACCGCATTTTCGAATGCGAGTTCGATAGCCTGTGTGAATCAGCTCCGTGAATCAGCTACGGATCCATCCTGAGCGGCCTGCCGCAGGTGCGGGACCGACCACCCGGGGGACTGAAGGGGGTGCCTGAACATATGGTGCAGCGCATCGACGTGACCGGACCCGATGGCGTACGCCTCGCTGCCTGGGAGTTCGCCGACCCGCCCAAGGAGGCCGAGGGGGACGCCGGGCATGCTCCCGGTGTCTTATTGCTGCACGGCCTGATGGGCCGCGCCTCGCACTGGGCCTCCACCGCCCGCTGGCTCTCCGGGCGCCACCGCGCGGTCGCCCTCGACCAGCGGGGCCACGGCCGCAGCGACAAGCCGGCCGACGGCCCGTACACCCGGGACGCCTATGTGGCCGACGCCGAGGCCGCGATCATCCAGCTGGGGCTCGCGCCCGTCACCCTCATCGGCCACTCGATGGGCGCCCTCACCGCCTGGCAGCTCGCGGCCAAGCGGCCCGACCTGGTCCGGGCCGTGGTCATCTGCGACATGCGGGCCTCCGCCCTGGGGATAGCCTCCCAGCGCGAATGGGAGGACTGGTTCATGTCCTGGCCCGTCCCCTTCGCGACGCTCGCCGACGTACGGAAGTGGTTCGGCGAGGACGACCCGTGGGTGGAGCGCCCCAATCCGTCCCGCGGTGAGTTCTTCGCCGAGGTGATGGCGGAGAGCGCCGACGGCTGGCGGCCGGTCTTCTCCCGCCGCCAGATGCTGAAGTCCCGCGAGACCTGGGTCTTCGACGCGCACTGGGAGGAGCTGGCCCAGGTGCAGTGCCCGGCGCTGGTGGTCCGCGGACTGGACGGCGAGCTGGGCCGCGCGGAGTCGCAGGAGATGGTCCGGGTGCTGCCCAGGGGGGAGTACGCGGAAGTGGCCGACGCGGCGCATCTGGTCCACTACGACCAGCCCGAGGCATGGCGCGCGGCGATAGAACCGTTCCTGGACGCGGTGGTCGCCCCGTAGGCCCTGACCCAGCGGGACGGACTCGGGGTGGTGGCCGCCCACAGCGGCAGGGCCCACCCCGCGAGCCCCACCCGCACCACCGACCCCGCGCGCGGTGCCACCAACCCCGCGCCACCAACCCTGCGCCACCAACCCCGCGCCACCCCACCACAGCAGGGCACCGCCTCACCCCTTGCTGACCGCCAGGAGGATCTCCGGCAGGCGGCCGGCCGCCTGGGGCGCGGCCGCCCGCAGTCCCGCCCAGGCCGTCCCCGCCCCGTACACCGCGCCCAGCGGCAGCAGGATCCACAGATACGGCTCGTTGCCCGTGACGTGCAGGGCGATCAGCAGGGCGATCACCGGTGAGCAGAGCAGGGCGGCCGAGACCATGCCGCCGAAGATCGAGATCCAGGCGAGCCCCGCCTGCCCCGGGGCGACGTTCTTGTGGGCGTTGTCCTGCGGGATCGAGTACGGGAAGCGCGCCGAGGTCACGGCGCCCGTCCCCAGCATCGCGCCGAGCAGCGCGAAGGCCAGCCCCATCGCCTCGGGCAGCGCGCCCCAGTCGCCGAGCAGCCCGGCCGTGACCACCGTGACCAGCGCGGTGTACGGGACGGTGACCAGCGCGAGCGCCAGCGCGCGCGACCGCAGTTCGGCGAAGGCGTCCCGGGGCGACGCGATGGTCTGCGCGACCATCCAGAACGCCGAGGTGTCCTGGCCGAACTGGTTGTACATCTGGATGCCCAGCATCCCCGCCGCGAAGCACGAGAAGTAGATGGAGCCGCTGCCCTGCACCGCGTTGAGCAGCGGCACGATCAGCCCGATCGCGAGCGAGGCGATCCACGCGGCCTTGGTCTTCGGGTCGCGCCAGATGTAGCGCAGGGTGCGGAGCATCACCGTGCCCGTACGCCCCTCGGGCAGCAGCCGTGAGAAGCCGCCCGCCGACTCCTTGCGGCTCGCTCCGGCCGCCGCGAGCGTCGAGCCGTCCGGCGAGGTCATCAGCCGGACCAGGGTGCGCCGCCAGACGCGGAGCATGATCACCAGGAAGGCCGCGGTGATGGCGAGTTGGGCCACGGCCGTTCCGTACGACCCGGCGCTCGCCGAGCCGACCGCGCCGATCGCGGAGGACGGCGGCAGCCACCGCACCACGTCCCCGGTCGGGTCGAGCGCGGCGAGACCGCCCGCCCTGCTGAGCCGCTGGGCACCGAAGTTGACCGCCTGGATGCCGATCGCGATCACCAGGCCGCTCAGTACGGCGAGATCGCGGCCCTTGCGCGAGGTGAGCAGCCGGACGTTGGCCGCGGCCACCGCCCGGGCCAGCGCCACACAGACCAGCACGGTCAGCGGTACGGCGATGACGGCGGTCACCGCGGCCGCCGCGTTCGTCGCCACGGCGAAGGCGGCGCCGACCGCGAGACAGAGCGTGAACAGCGGCCCGATGCCCACCAGTGAGGCGGCGAGCAGGGCCCGTACCAGCGGCTCGGGCCGCAGCGGCAGCATCACCAGACGGCTCGGGTCCAGCGTCTCGTCCCCGCTGGGGAAGAACAGCGGCATCGCGGCCCACCCGATCGCGAGGACGAGCGCGAGGATGACGGTCAGGGTGCCGGCGTGCGCGTGGCCGTGCAGCAGGACCAGGCCGAGCAGCAGCAGCGCGGCGAAGAACAGGGCGGCGGCGACGGACGCGATGTACGCGGCCTTGCGGCCCGACGACTGGCGCAGTCCGTTGCGGAGCAGGGAGAGCTTCAGCCGGATGACGACGGAGGTGAGCGACGCCGGGGCCGGTGAGGTGCCGGAGGCGCTCGGGGCTGCCGCTGCGGCCGGTGCGGTCATCGCGGGCCACCGCCCAGCCAGTCGAGGCTCTCCCCGGCGTTCCTGCCCTGCGCGCCGACCAGTTCGAGGAACGCCTCCTGGAGGGACGGCGCGCTCCCGCGTACTTCGGCCAGCGGGCCCTGGGCGCGGATCCGGCCGCCCGCCATCACCGCCACCCAGTCGCAGAGCGACTCGACCAGCTCCATCACATGGCTGGAGAAGACGACCGTCGCCCCGGAGCGGGTGTAGCGCTCCAGGACACCGCGGATCGTCTGCGCGGACACCGGGTCGACGCCTTCGAAGGGCTCGTCGAGGAAGAGCACTTCGGGGTTGTGCAGCAGCGCCGCGGCCAGCCCGATCTTCTTCCGCATCCCGGTCGAGTAGTCGACGACGAGCTTGTGCTGGGAGCCCGCCAGGTCGAGTACGTCCAGCAGCTGGGTGGCCCGTTTGTCGACCTCGGGGCCGGGCAGCCCGCGCAGCCGCCCGCTGTACGCGAGGAGTTCACGCCCCGAGAGGCGTTCGAACAGCCGCAGGCCCTCGGGCAGGACGCCGATGCGTGACTTGACCGCGACGGGGTCCTGCCAGACGTCGTGGCCTGCCACGGAGACCGTGCCCTGGTCGGGCCTGAGCAGGCCCGTCACCATGGAGAGTGTGGTGGTCTTGCCCGCGCCGTTGGGGCCGACCAGACCGATGAACTGGCCTGCGGGCAGGTCGAGATCGATCCCGGCGACCGCGATCTGCTCCCCGAACCGCTTCCACAGTCCTTTTACCCGTACGGCTGCCTGGTCCTGCATGGTGCAGCGCCTTTCGGAGTCCCAGCTTTTGCGACCACCCTACGGTCGGCCGCCACCGGACCGGGGCCCTGCCGTCTCCGCCCCTCTCCCTCCCGCTACCCGCGGCCGTCCCGCGCCTCCTGGCCGCAGGCGTACGCGAGGGGCCCGGCCAGCTCCTCCCCGTCGGGCAGCCAGCGGTTGACGGCCGTCGGCCGCCGGGCCCACTGCACCGCACCGGCGGACCCGACCCGGGTGGGCGGCGCGGGGACGTAGCCGCCCTCGCCGCGCACCGCCAGATCGATCGCGGACGGCGTCCACCCCAGCCTCCGTACCAGACCGGGCACCTTGGCCCCGGCGCCCGGCAGGACGAAGAAGAGCATCCGGCGGTCGGGTGTGCGGGCCACCGGGCCGAGCGTCACATCCATCCGCTCCATCCTGGCCAGCGCCAGGAAGCCCGCGGTCTCGGGGACGTCGACGGCGTCGAAGGTCCGCCCGGTCGGCAGCAGGACCGAGGCCCGCGGCTCGCCGGACCACAGGGCGCGGGCGGCGACGGCGCTGCCGGTGGCCTCCGCCGCCCAGTCGGGGCGCGTGGGGTGTGCGCCGGGCGCGGAGCACGCGGTGTCGCCGCAGGAGCACCGCTCGACGCCCGCCACCGCCTCCAGCCAGGTGCCGGGAAGCACGTCCCAGTGCCGCTCCTCCGCGTACCGTACGGCGCTGTCCAGCAGCGGTTCTGTGCGCTGCCTGGGGATCGGTGCGGCCTGCGTGCCCGTGGTGGTCTCTTTCACGAACAGCTCAACTCCCGCCGTCACCTGGGGTTACGGGGTCAACGGGCGGGGCAGAGCAGCGGTTTGACGGCATGTGGGGCGCATGGAGGCATGGGCGGGGGCGCGCAGGCGAATGCACCCCCCGGAACGGGTATTCCTCAGCGGGACGCAAGGAGAATGCCGGGATTACTCCCGTCTTCCACCGCATTCTCCCGACATTTCCCGGGCAGTGATCAACCCGACCGGATCAGTGATCGCCGCACGTCTCAGGGGGTATTCATGGCCGCCAGGCCGCTCGTCGCCCGTCAGCCCAATGAACGGCTGCAGGCACTCATCCAGGAAGCCGGCTGCTCCAACGCCGGCCTCGCCCGCCGCGTGAACATGGTGGGGGCGGAGCGAGGTGCCGACCTCCGCTACGACAAGACGTCCGTCGCGCGATGGCTGCGCGGGCAGCAGCCGCGCGGCCGGGCGCCGGGCATCATCGCCGAGGCGCTGGGCCGCAAACTCAGCCGTACGGTCACGATCGACGAGATCGGGATGGCCGACGGGAAGAATCTGGCCTCCGGGGTCGGTCTGCAGTTCTCGCCGACCGTGCTCGGCGCGATCGAGCAGGTCTGTGAGCTGTGGCGCAGCGATGTGGGCCGGCGGGACTTCCTCTCCGGCTCCACGGTCGCCGCGTCCGCGCTGGTCGAGCCGAGCAGGGACTGGCTGATCACCGGAGCGGACGCACAGGTGGCGCGGGCCGCGGGGGCGCGGGTCGGGCCGTCCGACGTACAGGCGGTGCGGGCGACGACCGCCGCGCTGACCGAGCTTGACCACCGGTTCGGCAGCGGCCATGTGCGGCCGATCGTCGTGCACTACCTGAACAGCGTGGTGTCCGGGCTGCTGGCCGGTTCGTACCGCGACGGGGTGGGCCGCGAGCTGTTCGCCGCGGTCGCCAGACTGACCGAACTCGCCGGTTACATGGCGGTCGACACCGGTCAGCCGGGCCTCGCCCAGCGCTACTACATCCAGGCGCTGCGGCTGGCCCAGGCGGCGGGCGACCGCGGCTACGGCGGTTATGTGCTGGCCGCTTCGATGAGCCATCTCGCCGCCGAGCTGGGCACCCCGCGCGAGATCGCGCAGCTGGCGCGGGCGGCCCAGGAGGGCGCGCGGGGGAGGGTCACGCCACGGGCGGAGTCGATGTTCTACGCGGCGGAGGCGCGCGGCCACGCGCTGATGGGGGACGCCCGCGCGGCCGAGGAGGTGGCCGGGAGGGCCCTGGCGGCGATGGACCGCGCGGAGTCCGCCACGGACGCGGGCGACGACCCGGAGTGGATCGCCCACTTCGACGGCGCGTACCTCGCCGACGAGCTGGCGCACTGCCACCGCGACCTGGGCCAGGGGGCGGCGGGCGAGAGCCGGGCCGAGGAGGCCCTGGCGGGCCTTCCGGAGACGAAGACCAGGCGCAGGGGGATCGGCCTGGTCCTGCTGGCCACGGCGCAGCTCCAGCAGCGCGAGGTGGAACAGGCGTGCCGGACGGGGACCCGCGCGGTGGAGCTGCTGGACACGGTGCGGTCGGGCCGCGGGTCGGACTATCTGGACGACCTGCGGGGGCGGTTGGAGCCGTTCGCGGAGGAGCCGGTGGTCCGGGAGCTGGGGGCGCGGATGGACATCCGGGCGGCGTAGCGCACGGCGGGCCGGCGGGGGAGTGCCAGGAGTTGGAGGAGGGGGCGGAGGCGGAGGTGTGGCGGTGCCCGGGCGACCGCGTACCGCCCTGCCTCCGCCCTGGTCTGCCCGCCCTGGTCTGCCCGGCCGGTCTGTGTGCGGGCTGTGGGATCCGTGTACGGCAGGGGCGAGAACAAGCCACTGGGGCGCGTACGCAGGCGTCCACCGCCCCAAGTACAGCGCCGGGCACCCCGCATGTGTTACATCGCACACCCCCATCCGCCGCCCCGTGGCAGACGCGTCCTTTCACCCGGTAGCGTGAACCGACGATTCCGTAGGTCCACGTGTTAGTAGGAGTCCCGGTGACGCAGAACGGACAGGGCGACGAGCCGCAGCTTCCCGCTGTGCGGCGCGCGCACGAAGGTGTCGTACTGCCGTCCGACGGGAGCGGTCCGTGGATCCCGGAAGTCGCGGGCGAGCACACGGTTCCCGCCGGTGGTCAGCCGTGGGGCCAGCCCTGGGGGCCGCAGGACGGCGGACCTCAGCCGCCCCAGCAGCAGCCTCCCCACATACCTCAGCAGCCGCAGCACCAGCCGCCGCAGTTCCCGCAGCATCTGCCGCCGCAGCAGCTCCCGTACCAGCAGCCGCCGCAGCAATTGCCGTACCAGCAGCAGCCGCCCGCGTCGCAGCCGCTGCCCCCCGCCGCTCAGCCGGGCGGCTCCGGGCACCGGCTCCCGCAGCACGGCGCGCCCGCCCCGCAGGGGCAGCAGTATCCGCAGCAGGGCCGGCCCCCGCAGGGGCAACCGCAGTACGGCGGGCCGCCGCAAAGCCAGCCGCAGCACGGCCTGCCGCAGCACTCCGCGCCGCAGCACTCCGCGCAGGGTCCGGGCGCGCAGCAAACCCCCTCGCTCGCTCAGCCGTTGCCCCCCGAGGCCGTTCCGGGCGCGGGCGACAGCGACGCGACGCAGTTCATCGCCCCGGTCCCCGCGCAGTCCGGGAACCCGTCGGAGTCCACCCAGTACCTGGGCTACCAGCCCCAGTCGGGGCCCGACCCGGCCGCCGCAGGGTCCGACGCGGACCCCACGCAGTTCCTGCCGCCGGTCCCGGCCGCTCCGGCCGCCCCCTCCGGTGCTCCCTACGGCATCAGACCCGGCGCGCCCGAGGACCGGCAGCCGCCCGCCGAGTTCGACAGCCTCTTCCGTTCGGACAACGGGGCAGGCCCCCAACCGGCTGGCGAGACGCAGCAGTTGCCGCGTTTCGACTCCCCGCCCCCGTACGGCGGTGATCCGTACGGCAACGACCCGTACGGCCGGCCGCAGCAGCAACCCGGCGCGCAGGCACCGCAGTACGCCCCGGAGCCCGGGCCGGCTTCCCGGGCCGGTTCCGGTGCCGGAGGCGGAGCCGGGGGGCGGCGCAAGTCGTCCCGTACGCCGCTCATCGCCGCTGTCGTCGTCGGCTGCGCCGTCGTCGGCCTCGGGGCGGGCGCGCTGCTCAGCGGCGGCTCGGACAAGAAGGACGACAAGCAGCCCGTGGGCGCCACTGCCACGGAAGGGTCGAAAACGCAGGAGCCGGCGAAGGACCCGGCGCAGCCGCAGGCCGTCGCGCTCGACAAGCTGCTCGCCGACAGCAACAACAGCCGCTCGGCGGTGATCGCGGCGGTCGGCAGCATCCGCTCCTGCCAGAACCTCCCGAAGGCGGCGTCGGACCTGCGCGGCGCGGCCAAGCAGCGCCATGATCTGGTGACCAAGCTCGGCACGCTCTCGGTCGACAAGCTGCCGGACCACGCGAAGCTGACCGGTGCGCTGACCACGGCGTGGAACGCGTCGGCCACCGCCGACGAGCAGTACGCGGCCTGGGCCCACGCCGTCGCGGCCAACAGCAAGAAGGAGTGCAAGCACGGCCACGCCAAGCGGACGGCGGCGGCCGGCCGTGGGGACGCGGCCAGCGGCCAGGCCACCGCGGCGAAGAAGCAGGCGTCGACCCTGTGGAACGCCATCGCGGACAAGTACAGCCTGACGCAGCGCAGGAGCGACCAGCTCTGACGCCGGGCAGGCGGGGGCGGGGGCGGAGCCGGTACGAGGAGCCTCCGCCGGGGCCGCCGCCTTCGGGACAGCCGCGTTAGGGGCAGCCGCGATCGGGATCGCCCCGCCGACGACCGGCAGGTCCGCCCCGGTTCACTCCGTGAGCGACGCCTTCTCCAGCGTCGGCCCCACATCCACCGCGCCCTTCCGCAGCGCCACCAGCCGCCCCCCGCGCACCACTTGGAAGGTCACCCGGTGGTTCACCAGCCGGGGGAAGTCCCGTGACGCCAGCATGTCCTGGAACCGCCACCGCAGGGTGGGTGTGAGCCCGCCGGTCCGTACGGCGAGGCCGCCGTCGAGCGTCCGGGTCAGGTCGTCCGCCGTGATGCGGTCCTTGCCGAGCGACTCGACGGCCGCTCTCAGCACGGTGTACGCGATCCAGGTGGTCTCCGCCCCGGCGTCGGCGGGGTCGATCCTGTTGTCGTCGAAGGCGTACTTGTCGATCACGTCCCGCATCGGCTTCCAGTGCGGATCCCCGGCGACCGGGTACCAGCCGGTGACGTAAGCGCCTTCGTACGGGCCGTCCTTGCCGCCCGTGCTGTCGACCAGCCCCTGTCCGACACTGCCGAGCACGGAGGCGATCCGTACCGGCCGGCCGGACCCCTCCTGCCGCCGGAAGGAGTCGATGAACGTCTGCGTACGCCCGCCGAGCACCGCGCTCACACACCCCGTGCCGGTCCCGCTGCCGACCCCGGTCCCACTCCCGCTCCCGGTCCCGCTCCCGGTCCCGCCACCGCTCCCGATGCCGCTCCCGTCCGCCGGGGCGCCCGGCCCCGCGCCCACCGCCCTGAGCGCGGCGGCGGCCTGTGCCCCGTACTCGCCCGCGTCCTCGGTGGTGCGGATGTCCGTGGCCGGGCCCCGGCCGCTCTCCGCGAGGCCGGCGTCGAGGAGGACGGGCAGTTCGTCGCCGTCGACGTTCTCCGGCCTGACCAGGGCGATCCGTTCGCAGTCCCGGGCGAGCAGGCGGCCGCTGCCCGCCAGCAGGGACGCCTGGCCGCCGTTGACCGGGTAGGAGAGCGCGGAGCGGAACTCCTCGCTGGAGACGCCGTATCCGCCGATGTACGGAATGCCCGCCGCTTCGAGCGTCGGCATGAACGACTGGCCGTAGACGCTGTACGAGCCGACGACCGCGGCCACGCCCTCCTTGACCGCCCGCTGGGCGCAGGCTCCGGCGCCGACCGGATCGTTGTGGTCGTTGCAGGTGAGGACGCGGAGCCGGTGGCCGTCGATACCGCCGCCGGCGTTGACCCAGCGGGCATAGGCGGCGGCCATCGCGGGCATTCCCGGCATATAGGTCGCGTTGGTGGACTCGGGGGCCCAGGTCATCACGGTGACGGTGCCCCTGGACCCGTCCGGCTCCCCGGACGCCGCGCCGCAGCCGGTGAGCAGGGCGGGGGCTCCGACGGCTGTGCAGAGCGCGAGGACGGTGAGGGAGCGTGGCCAACCGGTCATGGTCGGTAACCCTGCCGTCCCACGGGTAACGCGACGGTGGCCCGCCGTCAACGCTGGGTGACGGCCGGGTGAATTGCGGGGGTCCGGCAGGCTCCGCCCACCGGGAACGTACGATCGAAATCGTGCAAGCTTCCCCGAACGCTTCCCGTCGCGGCCGTCGCTCCACCACCATGGACGGCATGCCGCTGACTGACATGCCGTGGTGGCGCTGGCGCGCCAATGTGCGCTCCGCGCTGCACATGCTCTCCGACCCCGCCTTCCACCAGGAGTGCTGGCTGGCAGGCCGCCCGGAGTACGGAGACGTCACCGACGCCGTGTACCGGCTGGTCGAGGACACCTGGCTCGACAACTGGTCCGCCGAGAAGTACGTCGGGACGGTCTTCCGGGACTCCGGGGAAGCCGCACTCGTGGACGTGGCCGTGCTGCGCGTGCTGCGCATCATGCACCAGGTCGGGGCGGATGCTCCCGTATCGGTCTATATGGAGCACCACGGCTGGCCGGAGGCGGTACGGGCCGCGCGGGAGGCCCATGTGCGGCTGGCCGCGGCCGACGGCGACGACCCGGACGTGGCGCCGCGCACCCTGGAAGTGCTCCGCATCGTGACCAGGGCCGCCTGACGGCGGACGGTTGTGGCACCCTGCTGTCATGACCGACCAGTACGTCCTCACGCTCTCCTGCCCGGACAAACAGGGCATTGTGCATGCCGTGTCGAGCTATCTGTTCATCACCGGGTGCAACATCGAGGACAGCCAGCAGTTCGGGGACCGGGACACCGGCCTCTTCTTCATGCGGGTGCACTTCACGGCCGAGCAGCCGGTGTCCCTGGAGAAGCTGCGGGCCAGCTTCGCCGCCGTCGGTGACTCCTTCGGCATGGACTGGCAGCTCCACCGCGCCGAGGACCGGATGCGGATCGTCCTGATGGTCAGCAAGTTCGGCCACTGCCTGAACGATCTGCTCTTCCGGTCCCGTACGGGCGCGCTGCCGGTCGAGATCGCCGCTGTGGTCTCCAACCACCCGGACTTCGCCGAGCTGGTCGGGTCGTACGGCATCCCCTTCCACCACATCCCGGTGACGAAGGACAACAAGGCGGCGGCCGAGGCCGAACTGCTCGACCTGGTCCGCAGGGAGAGCGTCGAGCTGGTGGTGCTCGCCCGCTATATGCAGGTCATCTCGGACGACCTCTGCAAGGCGCTGAACGGCCGGATCATCAACATCCACCACTCCTTCCTGCCGAGCTTCAAGGGCGCGAAGCCGTACCACCAGGCGCACGCGCGGGGCGTGAAGGTGATCGGGGCGACGGCGCACTATGTGACGGCCGACCTCGACGAGGGGCCGATCATCGAGCAGGAGGTCGAACGGGTGGGCCACGAGGTCACCCCGGACCAGCTGGTCGCGATCGGGCGCGACGTGGAGTGCCAGGCGCTCGCACGCGCGGTGAAGTGGCACGCGGAGCACCGGATCCTGCTGAACGGCCACCGCACGGTGGTGTTCACGTAGGGCCCGGCCCTGTCGTACGGCTGCGGCGGGCGGTACACCCCTCCGGTCCGAGTGGGCCGAGCCGGTGGTCGAGCGCGGCACCGGCCTCGGGGCAGCTCTTACGGATGACGTCGAGGAAGGCATTCAGCGCCGGGGAACGGTCCCGGGCGCTGAAGGACAGGACCAGATCGGGCAGCGGCGTGCGCGGGGTCACCTCGCAGAACCACGTGCCCCGCCGTGGGGCCGTCAGCATGCGAGAGGGTCCCAGACCGACGCCCACCCCGCAGGCGGCGAGGCCGATGATGGTGTGGACGTCCCTCGCGACGGTCGCGCCGGAGAGCGCCGGGGAGTCCTTGCCCAGAAGGGTCCGCAGCCCGGCGGCGACGGCGGGCTCGTCCTCCCCCGGCGCGACGATCAGCGGCTGCCGCCGCAGCCGGTCCACGTCCACCGACGCCTGACCCGCGTACGGATGGGTGCTGCTCACGACCGCGACCAGGTGGTCGTGTCCGATCGGGACCGAGACCAACTGCTCGGCCCCGACGCCCCCGGGCCGGCCGAGGCCGATCGCCACGTCCAGTTCACCGGCGACGAGCGCAGCCGTGCTGCGCCTGGTCGCCATCTCGTGCAGTTCCAGCCGCACGTCGGGCCGTTCGCGGCCGAACCGGCCGAGGACGTCCGGCAGGGGTTCGAGCAGCGCCGAGGCGATGAACCCCAGGCGCAGCCGTCCCGTCTCGCCGCGCGCTGCCCTGGCCGCGTCGACCGAGGCCGCCGTGATCTCGTCGAGCGCCCGGCGCGCCCGGGAGAGGAAGGCCGCGCCCGCAGCCGTCGGGAACACCCCCTGGCGGGTGCGATCGAACAGGCGGGCGCCCACTTCCCGTTCGAGGTCGGCGATCTGCTTGGACAGCGGAGGCTGTGCGATGCCCAGCGCACCGGCCGCCCGGCCGAAGTGCGCGTGCTCGGCGAGGGCCAGTGCGTACCGCAGGTGCCGCGCCTCCACGTCAGCCTCCCGGCCATATCTCACAGGTATCGTCGGCCAGCTTGTCAGATCTCTCACTGGATGACCGGGGCCGGGTCGCGTGGAATGCGGTCATGACTGATTCTTCTGCCACGGACAGCGTCTTCGTCTTCGTGCACGGGGCCTGGCACGGCTCCGGGCAGTGGGCGGCGACGCAGCGCGCACTCGCCGCACTCGGTGCCGCGAGCACGGCCGTCGATCTGCCGGGGCACGGCTTCGACGCGCCCCTGCCCAGCGGATACCTCCAGCCGGGCCAGCCGGGCCTGTCGACCGAGAAGTCCGCGCTCGCCACCGTGACGATGGACGACTGCGCCGAGGCCGTGCTGGACACGCTGCGCCAGGCCCGCCGCCACCGTCGTGTCGTGCTCGTCGCGCACAGCGCGGGCGGCGGCCCCGCGTCACTGGCCGCCGAGCGCGCGCCCGGACTCGTCGACGGGATCGTCTACCTCTCGGCCTTCGTACCCGCCGGACGGCCCCGGTTCTCCGACTATCTCGGCTCGCCCGAGAACGCCACGGCACGGGGCCGGAGTCTCAACCTCGGTGACCCCGGGGAACTGGGCGCCGTGCGCATCAACCCGCTCTCGCAGGATCCCGCCTACGTCGAGGAGCTGCGGCAGACCCACTACCACGACACCGCTCCGGACCGCTTCGGCCGCTGGCGCTCGGCACTGAGCCCCGATCTGCCGCTGGCGATCCCAACCACCCCGGTCATCGTGACTCCGCAACGGTGGGGGCGCGTCCCGCGGACCTTCCTGCGCTGCGCGGACGACCGGGCGCTGCCGACGGCCGTGCAGGATCTGATGACGGCGGAAGCCGACCGGGCCATGCCCGGCAACCCGTTCACGGTGCGCACCCTCCCGGGCAGCCACAGCCCGTTCGCGGCCCGGCCCCGTGAGCTTGCCGCGGCTCTGCTGTCGTGAGCGGCGGCCCCACGGTCACATCCGGGGTCACATCCGGCTGAGCGCCGCCGCCGCGAACAGTACGTCCCGGATCGCCTCGCGGTCCCCCTCCTGCCCGGCGACCGCCTCCTCCGGCTCCACATGGCCCGCCGCGAGCCGGCCGAACTCCACGCCGTCCAGGGCTACATGGGCCACGGAGTGGTCAGGGGAGCCCGTGGCGGCCGGGGAGTCCAGCGGGATGTACCAGTCGCCGCCGCCCGCGCCCTCGATCTCCAGCCGCAGTGAACGGCCCGGCCGGCCTTCCGGGACCGGGCCGCGGGGCGGGCTCGCCAGACCGGAGCGGCGGCGGCCGGCCAGCGTCGCGGGCAGCATCCGGGCCGCCAGGTCGATCATGAGGTTGAGGTGGGACGAGGCCGGCGGGTCGTACGGATAGTCCACCGCGTCCGCGATGTCCTCCGCGTGCACCCAGCACTCGAAGGCCCGGTCCAGGAGCGCGTCCCGCAGCGGCAGGCTGAAATCGCCGTACGGCACGGCGCTCGCCGGGGCGTCCTGGCCCGCGAAGGAGACCGTACGGATCAGGGTGTGGCTCTGCTCGCGCCACGGCTCGCGGATCGTACGGTCCGGGGGTGTGGCGAGCGCCGCCCAGTACCGCCGGGTGCGCTCGGCGGGGGAGCGCGGTGGCTCGGCGCCCAGGGGGCCGTCGGGGTCGTCGCCGAGGCCGAGCGCGGACGTGACCAGGCCGTCGACGGTCAGCAGATGGCCGATGACACCGGCGACGGTCGTCCGCTGGGATGCGGCGTGCTCGTCCTCGTACCACTTCAGCCTGACCGGGGCGTGCCACTCGGCCTTGCCGAAGTCGTTCAGCAGGGCGTCGAGCCTGGCGGTCTCCGCGTCGTACGGCGCCGCCCACACCGGGACCGGGATCCGGGCCGGCCTGCGGCCCAGGCAGCCCTGGAGCACCCGGGACCTGAGCAGCGGGTCCAGGTCCAGATTCCGCTCCGTGTGCAGCAGCGACACGGCGTCCCGCAGCCGCAGCGCCTCGTCCGCGCAGGGCGCGCAGTCCGTGAGGTGGTCCTCGACCGCCTCGGTCTCCTCGGGGGAGCAGGCCGCCAGCGCCCAGGCGCCGAGCAGCGACTTCAGGACCCGGTGCGAGAGCTTCACCGGCGGCGCCGGCAGGAAGGCCAGGTCGTCGGCGGCTCCGCGGGGTCCCGGTATACGCGCCGGAAGGTCCTCATCGGGACGTCCGGCCGGTTCCTCGGCCGGCCCCGTCACAGGGCACGGCCGTATCCGGGCGGTGAGACCCCTTCGGCGGTCCGGGTGTTGGCCGTGGAGAGCAGCTGGAGCCCGAGCCGGAGCCTGCGCCGCGCCTCGTCCTCGGTGACTCCGAGGTCGGCCGCGGTCTGCCGGTAGTCCCTGCGCTGGAAGTACGCGAGCTCCAGCGCGGCGCGCAGGGGCGCGGGCATGGACGTCACGATGTAGTCGGCGCGGGCCGCCGCCGATGCTTTGCGCACCTTCTGCTCCAGCTCTTCGGTCTCCTCCGTGGTGCTCTCGCCACGGGCGGCCAGGGACTCCGTCTCGGCCGTGCGCAGCTGCTCCACGGCCTGGCGGTGGGCGAGGGTGGCGACCCAGGAGCGCATGGAGCCGTGCTTCGGCTCGTACTCGTCCGGGTGCTCCCAGACATGGACGAAGACCTCGCGGGTGATGCGGTCGGCCGCTTCGTCGTCGTCCAGCACGCGGTGGGCCAGGCTGTGCACGAGCGAGGCGAACCTGTCGTACAGCTCACCCAGCGCGGCTGCCTCGCCCCGCGCGAGCCGCTGCTGCATCCTGCGGTCCCACCGGGGTGGCGCGTCCTTCGGCATCAGGCCCCCCAAACATCTGCCCCTCGTCCCTTTCGACAGTAACCGCAGGCGCCGACAAGTGCGTCTCTTTGCACCAAGTGCGGCCCCGGAGCTGCCCGTAGTGGTAGAGACGCCCGAGGGGCGTGGTCGCGCGGGGATGACTGAAGGGGATGGCTGAATAGGAGCTTTTCTGTCTGAAATCGCCTGGGTGTTTATGGTGGGAACGGTGTTTCATGGGGGACCAACGGGGCAGCCGCCCGAGTGGAACGCAAACTTCCGGATCTTTCCGGACCGGCAGACCGACAGCGGAGAGGTCCAGTCCCGTGATGCTGAACGTGATCGAAGCCGAACGCGGTGCATGGCTCGTCCTGCGCATATCGGGCGAATTGGACCTCGTGAGTTCTCCCGAGGTCCGGCAGCGGGTCCATGACGCGGTGGCTGTCGGCTGCCACGACGTGGTGCTCGACCTCTCGGACGTGGTCTTCTGCGACTCCAGCGGGGTCGGCGTACTGATCGCGGCCCGCAGACTGATGCGCTCCTGCCAGGGCCGGCTGCGGCTGATCCTGCCGGGCAGCGGCGAGGTGGGCGGTATGTCGGGCCGGGGCGGCGCCGCCCATGTGAACAAGGTGCTGGCGGCACTGGGCGTCCGGCGGCTCTTCGAGGTGTACGCGGACGTACAGGACGCCACGGCGGACGACGCCCAGCCGATCTCGGCGTAACGGGGCGCCGGGGCGCCGGGGCGCACGCTGAGCCACCCCGGCCGCTCGGCTGCCCGGCCGCACGCCCGCTCAGCAGCCCCGGCCGGGCGGCTCACCCCCGCAGCTCACCCGTAAAGCTCCCGCAGTTTGTACTTGAGCACCTTCCGCAGCGCGTCGTTGCGCGGCAGCGCGTCCACCACCTCCAGCTGTTCCGGGAGTTTGTGTACGGAGAGGCCCTCGCCGCGCAGGAACGCCGACATGGTGGTCAGGGTCAGGTCACCGGTGCCCGGTCGCCGTTCGACCACCGCGCACACCCGCTCGCCGCGCTCCTGGTCCGGGAGACCGATCACCGCCGCGTCGGCCACGGCCGGGTGCTGGTGGAGCAGGTCCTCGATCTCCTTGGCCGAGATGTTCTCGCCCTTGCGGATGATGATGTCCTTCATCCGCCCGGTCAGCACCAGATGGCCGGTCTCCCTGAGGTGGCCCACATCGCCGGTGATCAGGAAGCCGTCGGCGTCGAAGACGTCCGCCGCGTGGGCCGGGTCCGCGTACCCCTGGCAGACCGCCTCGCCGCGCAGCCGTACCTCGCCGTCGGCCCCGGCGGGCAGCGGTTTGCCCTCCGCGTCCACGATGCGGATCTCCATCCCGGCCGGTGGACGGCCCTCCGTGGTGGCGAGGTTCTCGGCGGTGTCGTCGGGGGCGCCCATGGTGATCATCGGGACCTCGGTCATGCCGTAGCCGTGGGTGAGCTGGACGCCCATCTCGCGTACCACCGCGTGGTAGACCTCCGGGGGCTTCGGCGCCCCGCCGCCGGCCAGCAGCCGCAGGGTGGGGACCAGCCGCTGCCCGGGTACCTTGCGCTGCTCGGTGAGGAACATCGAGTAGAACGCGGTCGAGCCGCCCGCGACCGTCACCCCGTGCCTGCGGTACTCGGGCAGCGCGGTCTCCATCGCGAACTGCTCGAACAGCACGGCCGGAAAGCCGTACAGGAGCAGCATCACCGTGTAGTCCGGGCCGCCGATGTGCGCGAAGGGGAAGGCCATCGAGCCGACGTCGTCCGCCGTGAGCTGCAGGGCGTGGGCGAGGCAGGAGCCGCCCGCGATCAGTGAACGGTCGGTGTGTAGCACGCCCTTGGGGTCGGACGTGGTGCCGGACGTCCAGTAGATCCAGCGCACCGCCGTGCCGTCGGCGGGCGGTGGCGGCAGTACGCCGGGATCGCCGTCCGGGAGCGTGCCGTACACCTCGAACACGCCCCGGGCGCCGAGCCGTTCGGCCATCGCCGTGTGGTCGTGGCCCCGCCAGGTGCCCGGTACGGCGAAGAAGTCCGCCCGGGACTCGCGCAGCGCGAAGCCGACCTCGCGGTCCCGGTGGAAGGGGATCACCGGCGACTGGACCGCGCCGAGCCTGGCCAGGGCGAACGAGAGCAGCACGGTCTCGATCCGGGTCGGCAGCTGCCAGGCGACGACGCTGCCCGGCCGCACCCCCATCCCGTACAGGCCGGCGGCGGCCCGCTCGGCGCCGTCGCGCAGCTCGCCGAAGGTCAGGGTGCGGTCGCCCTGGAGCAGGACGGGCCGGTCCGGGGTCAGCCCGGCGCGGCGGTCGACCAGCTCCCACAGTGTGCGGGAGGCGCCCAGTGCGTGTGCGGTCTCATCCATGCCCCGAACTCCCTCATGCTCACGGGTGAGCTATAGCTGACGGGTAGTCAGATTGTGTCGAGAGCGTAGAGCTCCGCGCCTTGTCGGTCCAGAGGGGCGGAGCTAGCCTGATTCCTGACGGGTCGTCAGCTAGGCGTGCTGGAGGCCGGCCGCTGGACGCCCCGGACGCATCGGACACACCGGAAGGGATGCCATGACCGAACCGCCCCGGAAGTTCCCGTAATGGACCTCAGGTACACGGAGGACGAAGAGGTCTTCCGCGGGCAGCTGAAGCAGTGGCTCGCGAAGGCGCTCCCCACCCTGCCGCCCGCGCCGGACCCGCTGGACTGGCCGGGGCGGCGCGCGTACGACACGGCGTGGCAGCGGATGCTGTACGACGCCGGGTACGCGGGGCTGCACTGGCCCGCCGACGCGGGCGGCCGCGGCGTCACCCCCACCCAGCACCTGATCTTCCTGGAGGAGACGGAGCGGGCCGGCGCCCCCTACGTCGGGGCGAACTTCGTCGGGCTGCTGCACGCGGGCCCGACGATCGCCGCCGAGGGGACGGCCGGGCAGCGGGCACGCTGGCTGCCGCCGGTGCTGCGCGGGGACGAGATCTGGTGCCAGGGGTTCAGCGAGCCGGGCGCGGGCTCCGACCTGGCGTCGCTGCGGACCAGGGCGGTGCGGGACGGCGATCACTATGTGGTCAACGGGTCCAAGATCTGGACCTCGCACGCCGAGGTCGCCGACTGGTGCGAGCTGCTGGTCCGTACGGAACCGGTCAGTGAGGAGGTGCCCAAGCACCGCGGGATCACCTGGCTCGCCATGCGGATGGACGCACCCGGTGTGACCGTGCGCCCGCTGCGGACGCTCGCCGGGTCCACCGAGTTCGCCGAGATGTTCCTCGACGACGTACGGATACCGGTCACCGACCGGGTCGGCGCCGAGAACGACGGCTGGCGCGTCACGATGGTGACCCTCTCCTTCGAGCGCGGCACCGCCTTCGTCGGCGAGGTCGTCGCCTGCCGCCGAACCCTGGGCGAACTGGCCCGTACGGCACGGGACAACGGCCGCTGGGACGCCGACCCGCAGCTGCGCCGCAGGCTCGGCAGGCTCGGCGCCGAGTTCACCGCACTGTGGCGGCTCACCCAGTGGAACGTGAGCGAGTCGCAGGGCGGCGGCGCGGGCGGGCGCGGCGGCGCGGGCGGTGGCGGCTTCGGGGTGCCCGGCATCGGTGGCTCGGTCTTCAAACTCCGCTACTCGCAGGCCCGCCAGGAGCTGTACGAGGCGGCCGCCGGTGTGCTGGGCCCCGACGCCTTCGACCTCGCGCACCCCTGGAACCAGGACCGGCTGTCCTCGCTCTCGTACACGATCGCCGCGGGCACCTCGCAGATCCAGCAGAACATCGTCGCCGAGCGGATCCTCGGCCTCCCCAAGGAGCGCTGATGGACTTCCGGCTCACCGACGACCAACTGGCCCTGCGCACCGGCTTCCGGGAACTGCTGGCGGGCCGCTTCGGCCGCGACGAGCTGCGGGCAGCAGTAGAGCGGCCGGTCATCGACCGGGCGCTCTGGCGGGAACTGGGCGATGCCGGGCTCTTCTCGCTCCGGCTGTCCGACGCGGACGGCGGGGTCGGCCTCGGGCTGCCCGAGGCCGTACTCGTCTTCGAGGAGGCCGGGCGGGCGCTGCTGCCCGGCCCGCTGGTCGCCACGCATCTCGCGGCGGGCACGGTGCCGGGGGCCGACACCGGGCTGACCGTCGTCACGGCGTCGGACGGTGCGCTGGTGGAGTGGCTCGCGGAGGCCGACGAGGTGGTGGGGGAGTCCGCTGATGCCCGCCCCGTACGGTCGGTCGACCCGCTGACACCGCTGCACCGGGTGGACGGCCACCGCGCGCAACGGCCCGCGGCGGCGGCCCTGCTCACCGCGGCCCTCCAGCTCGGCAGCGCGGCGCGCACCACCGAACTGGCCGTCCAGTACGCCAAGGAGCGGGAGCAGTTCGGCCGCCCGATCGGCGGCTTCCAGGCCGTCAAGCACCTCTGCGCGCAGATGCTCGTACGGACGGAGGTCGCCAGGGCCGCGGTGTACGCGGCGGCGGTGACCTCCGAAGCGGCCGGTGACGGCGAAGGGCGGGGCGGGGAAGGCGCGGGCGCCGAAGCCATGGGCAGCGCTGCACTGGCCGGTGCCGAGCCGGCCGCCGCCGAAGTGGCCGGTGCCAAGCTGCTTGCCGATGACGCGGCCGTCCGTAACGCCCGGGACTGCCTTCAGGTACACGGCGGCATGGGATTCACCTGGGAGTCAGATGTTCATCTCCATCTGAAACGGGCCTGGGTGCGGGCCGGGCAGTGGATCACCGGGACCGAGGCCGAGGAGCTGATCGCCGCCGGGCTCTGAGGATTGAGGGGAGTGACCCGAGCGTCACCGAGCGTTGATACCGGGTTGTGTCCTTCGAGCGGGCCGTCACGGGCCGGAGTCGGCGTCGCGCTCCGGTACGCTCCGTGAGATGCGGACGACCGTGTTGCGCGGATGGCCCGCCGGCACCTCTGGGGTGGCGGCGGATCGGGGAATGCGCGCCGTTCGCACCGTACGTGGGTGCGAGAGGCGCCTTCGTTCGACTGACCGCGGCAGGCGTCGCACAGTATGCACCACGCCTACTCCTTCGCGCTGGAATATGCCTGAAGCGCTTGTTGCGGTGACTGTACGTCAACCATGCTGTCTCTCACGGGAATCACGGTCCGTGATCCCTGAGAGGCGCTAGGCGATGTTCCCCCGGTGCTTGACAAGCCCTGGGGGGTACCCCCGGCCGGTTCGGATGGTGTGAGCGGTGCAGGTGCTTCAGGTTCAGCTGGAGGTCGGACCCGATCCCGCAGAGGTGGGGCGGGCCCGTAGGTGGGCGCGGTCCAGGCTCGTGGGGTGCGGGATAGGGGTGGACGAGCCCCTGACCGAGACGCTGATTCTGCTGATCTCGGAACTCGTGACCAACGCCGTGGTGCACACGGGGTGTCCGGCGGTGCTGCGGATGCTGTTCGGGCCGCCCGACGTCGCCGGTACGGTCCGGGTCGAGGTCGCCGACATCAGCGCCTGCCCGCCCCGGCCCCGGCACGCGGAGGGCGAGGACACCAACGGGCGCGGTCTCGAACTCGTCGACGGGCTGGCCGACCGCTGGGGCTGGCAGCCCGAGGGGCACGGCAAGTCCATCTGGTGCGAGGTCGACCGGGGCGGGTGCGAGATCGCTCCGGGGGCGTGTGAGGCGGACAGGGGCGCGTGTGAGATCACGGGAAGTGCGCCGGAGCGCAGGGAAGTTATCCGTGAGACCGCCGCGTATGACCCCTCCCACGCCGTCACATATCGGGTGTAACTCGCAAAGCTCTACCCTGGTGTTGACGCGGAGTGGCGATCTGATCACTCTTGCAGGAGCGGTCCGCCCGTGGGGGGACGCCGAGGGTGCCGGGGGGTATGGGGGCTCGGATCTCGGTGCATATGGATCGCGTTCGGCACCGGCTCCTCTCGGGCAGGGAGGGGCGGTGCCCACGCCGTTCCGGGTGGTGGCTGCCGTGACGCCGCCACCCGGAACCACGGCTCCGGCCTCTCGCGGTACGGGGGCCCTCGCCGCACGGGCCGCTCGGCGTACCGCCCGGCTGATACGGCTCAGAGAAGGGCCACCGGTGCGACCGGCGCCCCCGTGCCGCCCTTGACGGGCTCGGGCGTCGCGGACAGCAGAAAGCTGTACTGGTCCGCTTCCGCACAGGCTGTGGACAACTCTTCGAGGTTCCAGTTCTGCCCCTGCGGCATGCCCATCTCGACCAGATGCAGGGCGTGTACGGGCAGCCACAGATCCTCGCTCTCGGGCGGGAAGATCTCGAAGGTGACGGTGTCGTTGGCGACCGCCGCCACATCCCTGGCGTGGAACCACTCGGGGGTGCGGACCGAGAGTCCGGGCGACGGATAGGTGTAGCCGTTCCGGTCGCCGCTGAGGTACAGCCGGATCTGTCCGGTCCGTACGAGCACGATGTCCCCGGCGCGCACCTCGGTCCCGGCCAGTTCCTGCGCCGCCTCCAGGTCCTCGGGTGTCACCGCGTGGCCGCCGTCCAGCCGGTCCACGCCCCGGGCGCGCGCCACGTCGAGCAGCACCCCGCGCGACACGAGGTGCCGCACCGTGCCGATCCCGCTGAACTCGGCTCCGCCGTGGGCCGTGATCGATTCCGCCGGGCGGCCGTTGTAGAGCTTCCCGGAGTGCGACGCGTGGGTGAGCGCGTCCCAGTGGGTGCCCGTCTGCAGGCTCATGGTCACGATGTCGTCGCTGGTGGCGACCGTTCCGGGGCCGAACAGCTCCTGGTTGATCTGGACCATCGCGTGGAGCGGGTTCACCCGTCCCGGGATCATCCCGGTCTGTACGCCGTCCTGTTCCAGGGCTATCGCGAGCGGGACACGGCGGCCGGTCCGCACGGCTGCCGCCGCCTCCCGTACGACCTGGTCGGTGATCAGGTTCAGGGTGCCGATCTCGTCGTCGGCGCCCCAACGGCCCCAGTTGTTCACGCGTGTGGCGATGTCGTGGAATGCGGCCGGCAGTGACATCGGGCCTCCGGGGGTCTTGTGCTCGGCTGTCTGACTACCCGTAAAATCTAACGGACCGTCAGAAACCGCGGGAAGGGGCCGGACATGGGGAACTTCTTGGCAGGCAAAGTCATCGCCGTGACAGGAGCCGGGCGCGGCATCGGCAGGGCAGTCGCCCTCGCCGCCGCCGCCGAGGGCGCCCGGGTCGTCGTCAATGACTACGGCGTCCCCATCGAGGGTGGTGAACCGGAGAGCGAAGTCGCGGAGTCCGTCGTCAAGGAGATCGTCGCGGCGGGCGGCCAGGCGGTCGCGGTCGCCGACGACATCTCGACGATGGCGGGCGGACAGCGGATCGTCGATGTGGCGCTGGCGCAGTACGGGCGGATCGACGGCGTCGTCTGCGTCGCCGGGATCCTCCGGGAGCGGATGCTCTTCAACATGTCCGAGGAGGAGTGGGACCCGGTGGTCGCCACCCATCTGAAGGGCACCTTCACCGTCTTCCGGGCCGCGTCGGCGGTGATGCGCAAACAGGGCAGCGGCACACTGATCGGCTTCACCAGCGGCAACCACCAGGGCAGCGTCGCGCAGGCCAACTACAGCGCGGCCAAGGGCGGCATCATCTCGCTGGTGCGCAGTGCGGCGCTCGGTCTCAACAAGTACGGCGTGACCGCCAACGCGGTGGCCCCGGTGGCCAGGACCAGGATGTCCGCGAACGTACCCATGGAGCTGAAGGAGATCGGCGAGCCCGAGGACGTGGCCGCACTCGTCACGTACCTCCTCTCGGACCGGGCCCGCGAGGAGAAGATCACCGGCCAGGTGTACACGATCGCCGGCCCGAAGATCGCGGTCTGGGCCCAGCCGAGGGAACTGCGCGCCGGGTACGCGGAGGGCGCCGCGTGGACACCCGAGCGGATCGCCGACTTCCTGCCGGGCACGGTCGGGGTGGACCCGATGCCGATGCTGGCGCAGCTGGAGGCGATGGCGCGGGCGGCGGCGGCCAAGGAGCGGCCCAATGTCTGACGGCCGGGCGCGGGAGCGTGGCGGCCGGGCGCGGGGGCGTGGTGGGCCGGTGCTGAGGTGTGGTGGCGCGGGCCACGAGGAGGAGGCGCGGCGGCGTGGATTTCTCTCCCGGACCTGACGACGCCGCGTTCCGTGCCGAGGCGCGGGACTGGATGAAGGACCACTTCACCGGCGAGTTCGCCACCGCCGAAGCCACCGGCGGCCCCGGCAGCGAGCACGAGGGCGCCGGGCTGCGCCGGGCCTGGGAGCGGGAGCTGGGCAGCGGCGGCTGGATCGGCATCGGCTGGCAGGGCGACTTCGGCAACCGCCGGGCCACCCTGACCCAGCAGGTCGTCTGGGCCGAGGAGTACGCGGCGGCCCGCGCCCCCGGCCGGGTCGGCCACATCGGCGAGAACCTCCTCGCGCCCACCCTCATCGCCTTCGGCGACGACGAGCAGAGAGCCCGCTTCCTGCCGCCGATCGCGCGCGGCGAAGCGCTCTGGTGCCAGGGGTACAGCGAGCCGGGAGCCGGTTCCGACCTGGCGGCGGTGCGCACCGCCGCCGTACGCGACAGCGACGGCACCTACCGCGTCACCGGCCAGAAGATCTGGACGTCACTGGCCCTGGAGGCCGACTGGTGCTTCGTGCTGGCCCGTACGGAGCCCGGCTCGCGCGGCCACCACGGGCTGTCGTTCCTGCTGGTCCCGATGGACCAGCAGGGCCGGATCGACGTACGGCCGATCCGTCAGATGTCGGGCACCAGCGAGTTCAACGAGGTCTTCTTCGACGGCGCGCGGGCCGACTGCGTGGTCGGCGGCGACGGCAACGGCTGGCAGGTCGCCATGGGCCTGCTCGCCCTGGAACGCGGGGTGTCCACGCTGGTCCAGCAGATCGGCTTCGCCCGCGAGCTGACGGAGGTCGTCGGCACGGCGATCGCGTCGGGCGCCACCGCGGACCCGGTACTGCGTGACCGGCTGGTACGCCAGTGGGCCGAGCTGCGCACCATGCGGTGGAACGCGCTGCGCACCCTGGGGCGTACGGACGACGCGGGCGCCCCGAGCGTCGCCAAGCTGCTCTGGGGCGGCTGGCACCAGCGGCTCGGGGAGCTGGCGGTGCAGGTGCGCGGGGCGGGCGGCGCCGTCGGGCCGACCGGGTGGGCGCCCGGCAATCCGTACGAACTCGACGCACAGCAGAGGCAGTTCCTGTTCAGCCGGGCCGACACGATCTACGGCGGCTCCGACGAGATCCAGCGCACCATCATCGCCGAGCGGGTGCTCGGCCTACCGAGGGAGCCGAGATGAGGGGTGTCGTCTTCGACGGCAAGCAGGCCCAGGTGGTCGATGACCTGGAGATACGTGACCCGGGGCCCGGTGAGGTCCTGGTGGACGTCGCGGCGGCAGGGCTCTGTCACAGCGATCTGTCGGTGATCGACGGGACGATCCCGTTCCCGGCGCCCGTGGTGCTCGGGCACGAGGGCGCGGGTGTGGTCGAGGCGGTGGGGGCGGGGGTGAAGCATGTGTGCCCCGGCGACCATGTGGCGCTCTCGACGCTCGCCAACTGCGGTGCGTGCGCGGACTGCGACCGGGGCAGGCCGACGATGTGCCGCAAGGCGATCGGGCGGCCGGGCCGGCCGTTCTCGCGGGGCGGGGAGCCGCTCTACCAGTTCGCGTCCAACTCGGCCTTCGCCGAACGGACCGTCGTCAAGGCGGTCCAGGCGGTGAAGATCCCCGCCGACATCCCGCTCACTTCGGCAGCGCTGATCGGGTGCGGGGTACTGACCGGCGTCGGGGCGGTACTGAACCGGGCGAAGGTCGACCGCGGTGACTCGGTGGTCGTCATCGGCACCGGCGGCATCGGCCTCAACGTCCTGCAGGGCGCCAGGATCGCCGGTGCCGGGGTGATCGTGGCGGTGGACGCGAATCCGGCGAAGGAGGCGGTGGCCCGGCAGTTCGGGGCGACGCACTTCCTCACATCGGCCGAGGGCGTCCGGGACGTCCTGCCGAAGGGCGCCGACCACGCCTTCGAGTGCGTGGGCCGGGTGGAACTGATCCGCCAGGCCATCGACCTCCTGGACCGCCACGGCCAGGCGGTCCTACTCGGCACCCCGCCGGCGACGGCGGAGGCGTCGTTCCTGGTGTCGTCCCTGTTCCTGGACAAGTCCATCCTGGGCTGCCGCTACGGGGCTTCGCGCCCGCAGCGCGACATTCCGCTGTACGCGGAGCTGTACGGGCGGGGGGCGCTGCTCCTTGACGAGCTGGTGACACGGACGTATCCGGTGGAGGACTTCGCGGGGGCGGTGGCCGATGCGGAAGGGGGGAAGGTGGCGCGGGGCGTACTGACGTTCTGAACGAACGCCGCGGCGCGCTTCCGCCGCGGGGCTCCGCCACGGGGCTCCGCCACGGACCCCGCTCCTCAAGCGCCGGAGAGGCTTGATGTGCACCCGTCGTCGGCGAAGTGCCGAGGCACGTCGCGGCGGACCTGAGCCCAGAACAAGCCTCTCCGGCGCTTGAGGAGCGGGGGTACGGGGAGCGGAGCCCCCGAGTGCGGTCAGGTATCCGCCGCAGGCGCGCGCAGCGTTCGTACCTGGGGCGACAACAGCGCCCCGCAAGTCGCCAGAACCGTAAGCCCCGCGCACCCGGCGAGCGCGGCCCTCGGCCCCACGACCGCCGCGACAGGACCGGCCACCAGCAGCCCCAGCGGCGCCAGCGCGAGGGAGCCGAACCAGTCGTAGGAGCTGACCCGGGACAGCACTTCCTGGGGGACCTCCCGCTGCATCGTGGTCTCCCACAGCGCGCCGAACACATCGCTGGCCAGGCCCGAGCAGAACATCGCCGGACAGATCGCCCACACCGGCGCGTGCGCGGCCAGCAGCCCCATCGGCAACGCCATCACGAAGACCGCGAGGACCGCGACGAGGACGGGGCGGCGTACCCGGAGCCGTACGGCGAAGGACGCCCCCGCGACGGTGCCCACCGCCTGCGAGGCGACGATCAGGGACCAGACGCGCGCCCCGCCGAGGTCCGCCTCCGCCTCCAGCGGGCCCAGTACCCCGGACGTCGCCGAGACCGCGGCCACCATGACGGCGGCCTGGCAGACCACGACCCACAGCCACTGCCGGGAGATGAACTCCTTCCAGCCGTCGCGGAGATCGGCCCAGCCGGACGACGCGGCCCGTGCGACCGTCGTGAGCCGCAGCCCCCGGATGAGGCCCGCGCTGACCAGGAAGGACGCGGCGTTCAGGGCGAGCGCCCAGCCCGCGCCGAACTGTGCGACGGTCACGCCGGAGAGCGCGAGCCCGAGCACCATCGCGGCGTTCATACCGACCCGCAGCAGCGCGTTGGCCTGCTGGAGCTGCGCGGTGGGGACGATCTGCGGGACGACCCCGGACATCGCCGGGGCGAACAGTGCACTGGCCGTGCCCGCCAGCGCCGCCAGTACGCACATCGCCGTCAGCGGCGCATGCCCGGTGAGCGTCATCGCGGCGAGGCCGCCGTACGCGGTGGCCCCCAGGAAGTCCGAGATCATCATCAGCCGGGACCTGGACATCCGGTCCGCGATCACGCCGCCGATCAGGATGAGGACCAGCTGCGGCAGCGCCTGACAGGCGAGTACGAGGGACAGCCGCCCGGGAGTGGACCCCGGCAGCGAGAGCACCGCGAACGCCAGCGCCACCCGGGCGAAGGCGTTGCCCAGCACCGAGATGGTCCGCGCGGACGCGAGCAGAACGAACCGCCGCTCACGCCACACGGAGGGCAACGGCCCGGCCGCGTCGGTGCCGGCGCCGGCGGCCAAGCCCACAGCGGCACCCGCGGCCAGATCCACAGGCGCGCCCGCAGGCGCATCCGCGGGCGAGCCGGCGGCCCCCGCAAGGAAGTCGGCAGGGGAGTCGGCAGGAGAGCCCGCAGTGGCATCCGGAGAAGAACCGGCAGCGGGCCCCTCAGGAGAGCCCCCAGGAGAGCCCTCGGCGGAGCCCGCAGGGGAGCCGGTGGTGTCCGCGGGAGGTTCGGCCGCGGGTCCCGGGATGGCCGGGGCCGAGCCCGCGGGAGTGCCCGCAGCGGCATCGGCAGTGACTTCGACAGCGGCTTCGAAGGAGTCGGAGGGAGGTGCCATGGGCGGTCACCCTAGACCGACCGGGAAACCGGTTAGCCGGTTCCGGCTGCCCATTCGGGCCAACTTTCCCTCCCGTACGGAGCAGTCGTGATCCGGCCGGAATTCAGCCGGCCGCCACCGCCCGGCTTCCGTACAGGCCAAGTGCGCCAAGGGGTTTCACGCGATCCGGCGCCGACAGGCCGACGCTTCCGGGAACTGTCATGCGCACGATGCGTGGCGTTCAGCCCCTCGGCCACCTCGTCCTGTGAATCTCAAGCGCGACAAGAGACCCCACAGGAGCCAGGGAGTCAATCCGTATGTCCGCAGACGACGCAGCACGCTCCGCTCTCACCGGCCGCCGCAGGTTCCTCGCAGGATCGGCCGCCGCGCTCGGTGCGGCTGCGACCGCCCAGCTTTCGCTCTCCGGAACCGCATCCGCCGCCTCCGCCGCATCCGCCACCGGACCCGCCGCCTCCACCGGATCCGCCGCGGCCCCGAAACTTCCTGACGGGCTGTTCAGACTCGGCGTCGGATCGGGCGATCCGCTGCCGGACGCGGTCGTGCTGTGGACCCGCCTCGCGCCCGACCCGCTGAACGGCGGGGGGATGCCCGCCTCCGCCGTCGCCGTCGAGTGGCAGGTCGCCGACGACGCGAAGTTCACGAAAATCGTCCGGAGCGGCACCGAGCAGGCCGTGCCCGCGCTGGCCCACAGCGTGCACGCCGACGCCAAGGGCCTCCGGCCCGGCCGCCAGTACTGGTACCGCTTCCGCTGCGATGGCCAGATCTCGCCCGTCGGCCGCACCCACACCGCGCCCTCGCCGCTCGCCGCCGGCGGCAGCCTCCGTATCGCGCTCGCCTCCTGCCAGAACTGGCAGCACGGCTATTTCACGCCGTACGCCGACATGCGCGCGCAGGACCCCGACCTGGTCCTTTTCGTCGGCGACTACATCTACGAGTCGGCCCCGGCGGCCGGCTCCGTACGGCTGCACACCGGCAAGGGCGAGCCGTACACCCTGGACGAGTACCGCAACCGCTACGCCCAGTACCGCACCGACCCCGACCTCCAGGCGATGCAGGCGTACGCGCCCTGGGTGGTCACCTTCGACGACCACGAGGTCGACAACGACTTCGCGGGCGAGGTGCCGCAGGACCCGGCGAAGCAGTCGCACGACGCGTTCGTCGCCCGGCTCACCGCCGCGTACCAGGCGTACTACGAGCACATGCCGGTCCGGGCCACGGCAGTGCCGCACGGCCCGCACATCCAGATGTACCGGCGCTTCGACTACGGCAGGCTCATCCGGCTCAACGTCCTGGACACCCGCCAGTTCCGCACCGACCAGGCCGCGACGCAGGCGGGCGCCGAGGACCCGTCGAGGACGATGCTGGGCGCGGCGCAGAAGGACTGGCTGCTGAAGGGCCTGACCAGGTCACCGGCCACCTGGAACGTCATCGCCTCCCAGATCATGATGGCCGAGACCGACCTCATGCCGGGCAAGGGCAAGCTCTGGTACTACGACGCGTGGGACGGCTACCAGGTCGAACGGAACGCGCTGATGCGGCAGTTCCAGTCCGTACGCAATCCGCTGGTGCTCTCGGGCGACCGCCATCTGACCATGATCAGTGACCTGAAGAAGGACTTCGCCGACCCGAAGTCCGCCGTGGTCGGGGCGGAGTTCGTCGGTACGTCGATCTCCAGCAACGGTGACCAGGACGAGACCGTCTTCCACCAGCAGTGGGACCCGCTGAAGGCGGACAACCCGCACTGGAAGGTCATCGACGCCCACCGCGGCTACCACCTCTTCGACATCGGGGAGTCGTCGGTGGACGCCCAGGTCCGGGTCGTGGACACGGTCCTCAGCAAGAAGGCGAAGGCCAGCACGCTCGCCCGGCTCCAGGTGCGGTCGGAACGGCCTGGCGTACAGGTGGTGTGAGCCAGGCGTACGAGGCGAAGCCGGCGGGGCCGGGGCCGGGGCCGGGCGTCAGGGGGCGCCCGGCCGGAGCGTTACGCGGGAGTCCGCGTCCGGAACGCACGCCGGTAGACGGTCGGTGGGACTCCCGGTGCCGCCCGCACGTTTGATGTCCTGTGCCTGCCCGCCGTCCCGGTGCGGACGCGGATTCGGACGGGCACGGTTTCCTCCCTGGGCAGGTCGGGCAGGTCGGGCAGGTCGGGCAGCTCCGGCCGGTCCGAGGCCGTGGCCGATGAGACGGGTCTGGTGGTCCAGACCTGTCCTTGATATGCATCAGACACTGTGACTGACAAGCACCCGACCGACCAGGTCATTTCCCGCGCGACCACCGCTTCGCCCGCCCCGCGCTCCCCGGGCGGCCCGACGAGTGAGCCGCTCACCCTCTGGAACCGCAACTTCCGCTTCTTCTTCACCGCCCGTACCGTGGCGCGCTTCGGGGACGGCATGGTCCCGGTCGCGCTGGCCGCCGGCCTGCTCGACACCGGCCACGGTGCCTCGTCGGTCAGCTTCGCCCTCGGCGCGTGGATGGTGTGCTTCGCCGGCTTCGTCATCGTGGGCGGGGTGCTGGCCGACCGGTTCACGCCGCGCCGGATGATGGTGCTCGCCGACGCGATGCGACTGGTGTCGACCACCGTGCTCGCGGTGGTCTTCGTGGCGGGCGCGCCGCCGCTCTGGCTCGTGTACGGGCTGAGCGCGGTCAACGGCCTGGGCGCCGCTCTCTTCCAGCCGGGTGTCGCGAGCATGCTGCCCAAGGTGGTGCCCGATGTGCAGCGCGGCAACGCGCTCCTGCGGGTCGCCGAGTCGCTGACGACGATGGCGGGTCCGGCGGCGGCCGGCGCGCTGGCCGGAGTGGGCGGCCCCGGTACGGTCTTCGGCGTGAACGCGGGGACCTTCGCGGTCAGTGGCGGCTCCCTCTTCCTCATCCGGATGGCGCCGATGGCCCGCACCCACGGTGAGACGCTCGTCTCGGAAATCGTCGGCGGCTGGCGGGAGTTCAAGGCGCGCAACTGGCTCTGGGGCGTCATCGCGGTCTGGACGGTGTACGGGGTGACGGTGCTCGGACCGCTGACACCGCTGGAGGCGGTCGTGGTCACCGAGCGGCACAGCTCGGCGGTGTACGGCCTGATGATGACGGTCAACGGCGCGGGCAACGCGGTCGGTGGCCTGATCGCCATGCGCGCACGGCCGCGCCGCCCGCTCTTCGCGGGCACCTTCGCACTGTTCGGGGTGATCGCGAATCTGCTGGTGCTGGCGTACGACGTACCGCTCGCGCTGCTCTCGGCCGGCTTCTTCGTCGGCGGGGTGGCGTTCGCCTTCTGGCTGGTCATGTGGTCGACGACGGTCCAGACGCACGTACCGACCGAGGCGCTCAACCGGCTGCACGCGTACGACGTGGCCGGTTCGCTGATCATGCTCGCTGTGGGGCGCGCGCTGGCCGGTCCGGTCGCCGACGCGGTCGGGATGAAGCGGGTCCTGGTGACCGGGGTGGTGATCAATGTGCTGGTGTGCGGAGTGCTGTTCGCGGTACCGGCGATCAGAGGGCTGCGCCGTGATGCGGAGGTGGCGGTGCCGCTGTAGGGCATGACCGGCGTGGCCCGATCACATCGAAGGCTGTCCTACGGGCCACTCGTACGGGCGGCCTGTGACGATCATCGGCGCCGCGGCCTTCGCCTCGCTGCCGGGGCTGCTGATCGACCCTCTGCACCAGGAGCTCCACTGGTCGCGCGGCACGATCGGGATGGCGGTCTCGCTGAACCTCGCGCTGTACGGGCTGACGGCGCCGTTCGCCGCGGCGCTGAACGCGTCGGGAGCGATGTGCGCGGCGGCGGCACTGATGGCCGTGGTGCTGAGGCCGCGGGGCGCGGGTGCGACGGCGGTCGCCGCTCCGGTGGGCTGAGTCCGGGCCGGGCGGAGAGACGCTCAGGCCCTGAAGCGGCCGGACGCTCAGGCTGTGGACCGGCCGGACGCTCAGGCCGTGAACCGGCCGAAAGCCCCCTGGTGGAACAACAGAGGTTCTCCCTCATCCGCACCGCCCAGGCTCTCCACCCGCCCGACCACGATCAGATGGTCGCCGCCGGTGTGCACGGCGTGGATACGGCAGTCGATCCACGCCGGTACGCCGGTGAGCAGCGGCGCCCCTGTCGCGGGAGCCGGTTCGTGGGCCACCCCGGCGAACTTGTCCGCACCGCTCACCGCGAAGGAACGGCACAGCCCGCCCTGCTCCGCGCCGAGGATATTGACGCAGAAGAATCCGGCCCTGGCGATGCGCGGCCAGGTCGTGGACGTACGGGCCACCATGAAGGCGACCAGTGGCGGGTCCAGCGAGAGCGACGAGAAGGACTGACAGGCGAAGCCGGCCGGGCCGTCCTCGTCGTGCGCGGTGATGACGGTGACACCACTCGCGAAGTGGCCCAGCACGCGCCGGAATTCTCCGGCGTCGACCGGCAGCCGCTCATCGTCGGCCACGGCCCGCAGCTCGGGGCGCGGGAGCGGGTCGACCGGCCCGGTGGCTGTCGGGGCGCCTACGGACCTGAGGTATCGGACGGCGGCGACCGCCATCCCTGCGTGTCCCATCACTCCTCCATTGAAGCTGACGGCCCGTCAGATGGGAAGGGTGTTGCGGCACTGCCGGCCGCGGGCGTCGGCAGCGGCCCTTGTCGCGTACTGGGCGACAAGCCCTACCGCCCCCGGTACCGCGGTGTGCGGCGTTCCACGAAGGCCGCTACGCCCTCGTTCGCGTCGGCCGTTGTCATGTTGATCTCCTGGGCGGCCGCCTCTGCGGCGAAGGCCGTCGTGCGGTCCGATTCCAGTGAGGCATTCACCAGTTGCTTGGTGAGTGCCAGGGCGCGGGTCGGGCCCTGGGCGAGGCGGGTGGCCCACTCGTGGGCCGTCTTGAGCAGGTCGTCGTCCGGGATCACCCGGTTGACCAGGCCGATGCGTTCGGCGTCCGCGGCGGGGAGCGCGTCGCCGAAGAACATCAGCTCCTTGGTGCGGTGCGGGCCGATGAGCCGGGGCAGCAGATACGCGCCGCCGCCGTCGGGGACGAGGCCGCGGCGGGCGAAGACCTCGATGAACCTGGCCGATTCCGCGGCCAGTACGAGGTCGCAGGCGAGGGCGAGTTGGGCGCCGAGGCCGGCCGCCGTGCCGTTCACGGCGGCGATCACCGGCTTCTCGCAGTCCAGGACGGCCGCGATCAGCCGCTGCGCGCCGAGCCGGATCGTACGGGCCACGTCGCCCGTGACGCGTTCGGCCGGGGCCTGTGGGCCGCCGCCCCGCAGGTCGGCGCCCGCGCAGAAGCCGCGGCCGGTTGCGGTGAGGACGACCGCGCGGATGTCGGGGTCGGCGGACGCGGTGGCCAGGAGGGCGATGACCTCCTCGCGCTGGTCCCAGGTGAGGGCGTTCATCGCGGACGGGCGGTTGAGGGTGATGGTGGAGACGTGGTCGGTGGTGGTGTGGAGGATCGCGTCTTCTTCGGGAGAAGGGGGCATGGGGTGGGGTGCCTTTCGGGCTCGGGGGTGGAGGGGTGGAATACCCAGCCCCTCCGGCGATTGAGGAGCGGGGGTCTGGGGGCGGAGCCCCCGGGGGTGCGGTGGTGCCGGGCCCGGGGCTGGAGGGCTCCCCCAGTGTCGGGCCCGGGACTGGAGGGCTTCCCCCCGGTCCCCCCCCGGAGGGCCTAGCGGCACACCGCCAGCGCGTCCAGCGCCACCGCGCCCTGGCCGCGGCCCAGCACCATCAGAGGGTTCACATCCAGTTCCGCCAGCTGGTCGCCCAGTTCCAGGGCCATCCGCTGGATCCTCAGTACCACCTCCACCAGCGCGTCCACATCCGCCGGAGGCGCCCCCCGTACACCGCCCTCCAGCAGCGCGTGGCCCCGGAGTTCGGCCAGCATGTCGCGGGCCTGGTCCTCGCCGAAGGGCGGGACCCGTACGGCCGTGTCGTCCAGGAGTTCCACCAGGACCCCGCCGAGCCCCACCGTCACCGTCGGGCCGAACAGCGCGTCCGTGGTGACGCCGACGACCATCTCCACCCCGCGCTCCACCATCTGGCAGACCAGGATGCCGTCCAGGTCGACGGACTCGTACCGGGCGATGTCGGTCAGCTCCCGGTACGCGTCCCGCACCTGGCTCGCCGAGGTCAGGCCCACCTTCACCAGGCCCAGTTCGGTCTTGTGCCCGAGCTGGGCGCCTGACGCCTTCATGACGACCGGGTAGCCGACCTGCCCGGCCGCCCGTACCGCCGCCGCCGCGCTGGTCACCAGCTGTTCGCGCGGGACGCGGATCCCGTACGCCCGCAGCAGCTGCTTCGCCGCGTGTTCGCTCAGCTGCTGGTGCGGCCGCATCAGGGCCTGGGCCTTGCGGTACGAGGGGGACGGCGTCCGGGGGGCCTCGTCGAAGGGGGAGCGGTAGCCGGTGGTGAAGCGGTGGTGGTCCAGGTACGCCTTGACCGCGGTGACGCAGTTGCCGAACGTACGGAAGGTGGCCACCCGCGACGAGCCGAGCAGCGTCGTGCGGTACGCCTCCTCCGTCCCCACCGGCGACCCCCACACCACGCACACCAGCTTGTCCGTGGCCTCCGCCGCGTCCACCAGGTCCTGGGCCAGCTTGTCGCTCATCGGCGGGAAGGGGCCGGTGATCGGACAGATCAGCACCCCCACGTCCGGGTCCGCCAGAATCGCGTCGATGATCTTGCGGCCGCGCCAGTCGCCCACCGGGTGACCGCCGTTGTCGACCGGGTTCGCGACGTTCAGGTACTCGGGTATCCAGGTGTGCAGCTCGGCCTGTTTCTCCGCCGAGAGGACCGGAAGGCCGATCCCGGCCGCCGTCGCCAGGTCCGCGAAGTGGGCCCCCGTACCGCCGGAGATCGAGTACACCACCACCCCGTCCGCCTGCGGCTTCTTCGCGCGGGCCAACAGGGCCGAGGTGTCCTGGAGTTCGTCCAGGCCGTTCACCCGGATCACCCCGTACTGCCGCATCGCCGCGTCGACCACCTGGTCAGCGCCGGTGAGTTTGCCGGTGTGCGAGGCGGCCGACCTGGCCCCCGTCTCCGTACGCCCCACCTTCACCGCCACGACCGGCACGCCGGCCCGCGCCGCACGGTCGGCGGCCAGCAGGAAGGACCGGCCGTCCTTGAGGCCCTCGACATAGCAGGCGATGGCCCCGACCTCGGGGCGCTCGGCGAAGTACGAGATGAAGTCGGAGGTCTCCAGATCGGCCTCGTTGCCCGTGGGCGCCCAGTGCGAGAGCCGGATGCCCAGTTCCTGCATGGCGAAGACCGGGCGGCCCTGGTGGCCGGACTGGGTGATCAGCGCGACCGCCGGGCCGTCCAGGTCGTCGCGGAACTTCTCGAAGGCGTTCAGGTTGGTGTTGGGGCCGAGCATGCGCAGCCCGGAGCGTTCGACCGCGGCCGTCAGCCGGGTCTGGGCGTCCGCGCCCTGCTCGCCCGTCTCGGCGAAGCCGGAGGCGAAGGCCACCGCGAACTTCACTTTCGCGTCGGCCAGTTGGGGGATCATCGGCAGCGGGTCGGCGACCAGGAGCACGGCCAGATCGACCGGTTCGGGCAGGTCGGCCACGGTGGGGGAGCAGGGGAGGCCGAAGACGGTGGTACGGGTCGGATGCACCGGGTGCAGTGTCGCGCCCACCCGCTCCGACCAGGCGATCAGCTGGCGGGTGATCCCGGTGTTCGGCCGGCCGTCGGCGTCGGACGCGCCGATGACGGCCACCGAGCCGGGCCGGAAGAACCGGTCGAGGTCCGGTACGGGGGCGTACACCGGGCGTCCGCTGACGTCCAGGTCGCCCTCCGCTGCGGCTGTGCCGTGAACGGCGGCGGGTGGCTGCTCCCCGCAGGCCACCACGCGCGCATGGAAGTCGGTGGTGAGGGTGCCGTGAGTCGATCCAAGCATCGTTTCCGCCCGCTCCTGCTCGATGGCCGAAGTACCTGACACTTCGTCAGGTTACTGAACTGACGGCCCGTCAGGAACAGTGCTGCACGCAAAGACTCGTGGAGGGGGCTGGGCCGGGGCCGGTTGCGGTGCCGGGGTGTGGCGCCGGGTTGTGGTGCCGGGGTGTGGCGCCGCCCGCTCCGGTGCGACCGCCCGCTCCGGTACGACACTTCCCCGTACGGCGCCGCCCGATACCGCCGCACGGCGCCGTCGGCCGGTTCTGGCCTACCCGGCGGCGCGCTCCCCGGTGCCACCCGCCCGGCAGGCGCAGGCGCTGTCCGGCCGCTGTCCGGTGCTCCCCGGCGGCGCTATGCGGCGTCCGCCGGGGCCGCCCGCCGGTGGCCGCGCAGGGCGTGCAGGCCGGCCGCCGCGGTGCCGACGCACAGGGCGGTGGCGCTGAAGCCCAGCGACGCGTGGACGCCGATGGCGGCGCCCAGCAGCCCGACGGTGAAACCGCTGCCCGCGCGCAGCCCGTTGGCGGACATGCCGTACACGCCGAGGACCCGGCCGCGGTCGGCGGCGGGGGCGATGAGCTGGACGACGGTCTGGCCGATCGACATCGAGGCCAGGTTGGCGACACCGCCGACGAGCAGTAGCGCGAGGGCGAGCGGATAGCTGGCGGTGAGGGCGAAGAACAGGCTGGTCAGGCCATAGATGGCGGTACTGATGACGGCGGCGGGCACATGGGGTTTGACCCACCCGGTGGCTTCCAGGACGATGCCGCCGACGACCCCGCCCGCGCCGTTGGCGAACAGCAGCACCCCGTACGCGGTTCCTGCGCTGCCCGCACCGAGGGCATGGGCGAAGATCGGCATCGAGGACTGGAGCGACGAGCCGACGAAGAACGAGCCGAGACCGCCCAGGATGATCATGCTGACCAGGGTGCGGTTGGCGCCGATCTCCCGCAGGACGCGCAGCGACTCCAGGACCCCCACCCGTGGTCGGGCGTGGTGGTCGCGGGTGTGGCCGGTGAACTTGGTACGGAAGAGGAAGAGCGTCAGCGGTATGTAGAAGGCGACATTGGCGAAAATGCCCGCCGTGGGGCCGAGCCCCAGCAGCAGCGCGGAGCCGACCACGGGACCGAAGAGGACGCCGAGACTGCGGAAGGTGGCGTTCAGCCGTACGGCGCTGGGCAGTTCGGAGGGTCCCACGAAGTCGTGCAGCATCAGCTGCTCACCGGGGCCCCACAGCGACCCGGCCAGACCGTGCAGGACGAGCAGGACGCACGCCTCCCACATGTGCAGCGAGTCGGTGAGGAACAGGACTCCCCAGGTCACGGAGACGGCCATGAACAGGCACTGCGCGGCCTGGATGATGCGGCGGCAGTCGTAGCGGTCGGCCAGGGAGCCGAACCACATCGAGAGCAGCAGGAACGGCACCCAGTGGCTGATGACCTGGAAACCGGTCAGGGCGGGGGAGTGGAACGTCTGCCACAACACCCAGTAGGTGATGACGTGTTCGATGTTGTCGGCCATCATCGCCAGGGCCGCGCCGAAGAGATACGGGCGGCAGTCGCGGTTGCGCAGCGCGGCGAACTTCGGGGCCGGGGCACCGGGGCCGCCCGGGCCGCTTGAGCCGCCCGGGTCGCCGGCCGGTGTACTGGACGGCGCTCCGGCCGCCGGGGCCGTGGGCTGTGCCTCGGTGGGCAGGGCCGCGTCCAGGTCGGCCAGGTGGGTGGGTACGCCGCAGGCGGCACACATCCTCGGTCTTCTCCTTTTCGTTGCTCGGGTGGCGCTCAGAGGCGGCAGCTGATCTCCATGCCGTCCTCGACGGGAAAGGTCACGCTCTGGTAGCCGTTCGCCGGTGTACGTACGTACTCCAGGTACGGAAGCAGGCTGCCCAGATTCACGTCGTCGGCCACCACGAGTGTGCCGGGCGCCAGCTGCGGTTCGAGCAGGCGCAGCACCGGCAGGCAGAGATCCTTCCAGCCGTCGAGCAGGACGAAGTCCGCGGGTGCGTCCAGACCGTCGGGGCCGTCGAGGGTCTCCAGGGCGTCTCCCTCCAGCACGGTGATCACATCGTCGAGCCCGGCATCGGCGAAGGTGCGGCGGGCCGCGGCGACTTTGTCCTTGCTCAGCTCCGTGGTGATGACGCGCCCGGCGCCGTTGTCCCGGACGGCGGCGGCCAGGTGCAGCGTGGAGATGCCGAAGGACATGCCGAACTCCACGACGGTGGCGGGGCGGACTGCCCGCACCAGGTTGTAGAGCAGCTGACCCCCCGCCGCGGAGACCGGCATGTAGATCTCCGCAGTGGCGTCGGCGCGCTCCTGCGGTGTTTTCGGTTCGGCGGCCCGGGGGCGCTCGGCCCGCGTACGGGCCTCGGTGGCGTCGTCGAGCTCGGCGTTCGCGAACATCCGGCTGAGCGTGGTCTCGACCCGGGGGTCGGCGAGCGTGTGGGTGAAGGTCATGGGCCTAGAGTAGACGCACCGTTGCGTTCAGTCTAGAGCGGCTGACTATCCTTGTGCGTAAGGAGGCACCATGGGAGCTGAGGCAGGAACCGCCCGGGCAGGAACCGCCGGGGCAGGGGCGGTCGGGGCAGGAACCGCCGGAGCGCCCGGCCGGCGCCACCACGGCAACCGGCACGGGCGCAGCGAGATCGCCCGGAACGCGGTGCTCGAGGCGGCCGACGACCTGCTCGCCGAGAAGGGTTTCGCGGGCGTCACGATGGAGGGCATCGCGACGCGGGCCGGGGTCGCCAAGCAGACCATCTACCGCTGGTGGAGTACCAAGACCGATGTCCTGATGGACGCCTTCCTGCAGGATGTGGCCGAGGAGCCGCCCCCGCCCGACCACGGCGATGTCGCGCGCGACCTGCGGGATCACCTGGAGCGGCTGGGCCGTTTCCTCGGCGATTCCGATCCCGGGGCCGTCTTCAAGGCGCTCATGGCGCAGACCCAGCACGATCCGGTGTTCGCCGCGGACTTCCGGTCCAGGTATCTGGACGAGCAGCGCCGCCGGGACCGCGCGCCGCTCGACCGTGCCGTGGAGCGGGGGGAACTGCCCGCGGATTTCGACGTGGCGGCCGAGACCGACGAGATCGTGGGGCCGCTCTACTACCGGGTCCTGGTGACGGGCGAGCCCGTCGGACCTGAGTTCACGGGCCGGCTCGTCGATTCCTTCCTGCGCCGCCTGAAGTGACCCGCGCGGTCTGAACTGACCTGTGCCGCCTGAACTGCCCCCGCCGTCGGGGCTGACCCCCGCCGTCGGGGCTGCCCCCTGCCGTCCGGACTTGGGCTGCCGGGCTGCCGGGCGGCCGGGCGACACGGGGCGCGGCCTCACTGCCGGAGAACGGCCGCCGCGATCTTGCGTGCGTCGATCGCCAGCTCGCGGAACATGCCGCTGATCGGGTTCGTGAACCCCGTGAAGTACAGCCCGGGGGCCTGCGCGGGGGAGCGGCCGCCGTGCACCACGGGCCTGCCGCGCCCGTCCAGTACGTCCAGGTGTCCCACCAGCGGTTCGAGGTCACGCCGGTAGCCCGTCGCCGCGATCACCGCGTCCGGGGCTGTCCGGGTGCCGTCGGCCAGGACGACCTTGCCGTCGTCGAAGGAGTCCACGGCCGCGACCGGTTCGACCCGGGCGGTGCGGACCGCGTCGATCAGCCCCACGTCCTGTACGGGGATCGCGCCCTCGCGCACCCGGGTGTAGAGGCCCGTACCGGGGCGCGGCAGACCCTGCGCGGACAGGTCGGGCACGGAGAGCCGGCAGAGCGTCTCGGCCGCCCGGTCCACCAGCCGGGCCGGCAGCCTGCGGACGAGGATCCCGGTGCGCTGGGCGGGCCAGCCGGCCGTGGAGCGCCGGACGATGTGCGGGACGGTGCGGACGGCCAGCCGTACCCGCCCCGCGCCGCCCTCGACCAGGTCGACGGCGATCTCGGCGCCGGTGTTCCCGGCCCCGACGACGAGGACGTCCCGGCCCGCGTACGGCGCTGCGTTGCGGTACTCGCCCGCGTGCACCAGGTCCCCGCGGAAGGTCTCGGCGCCGGGCCAGTCGGGCAGCCTCGGCGTGTGGTTGTCGCCGGTGGCCACGACCACCGCGCTGCCGGTCAGCTCCCGGCCGCCGGTCGCGTGCAGCAGCCAGCGGGGGCCGTCGGCGCGGGCGATCCGGGTGACCTCGACCCCGGTGACGATCTCCAGGCTGTGGTAGTCCGCGTACTTCTCCAGATACCGCACCACGTTGTCCCGCGACACCCAGCGCCCGAAGGAGCGCGGCATCGGCAGCCCCGGCAGCGCCGAGAGCCGCCGGGTGGTGTGCAGGTGCAGACGGTCGTAGTGGCGCCGCCAGGAGGCGCCGACGTCGTTGGACTTCTCCAGGATGACGGCCCGTACGCCCCGCCCGCGCAGCACGGCGGCAGCGGCCAGTCCGCCCGGCCCGGCCCCGATGACGTAGACGGGGTGGTCGTCCTTCGTGTCGTCCATGGAACAGAGCGTAGTGACGTGGGTGCTTGATAGGTCGCGGTCAACCGGAGAAGCGATTGCGAATTGATCACGCGTGCACACCTCTTGCGCACAGGGGTCTTGCGCACAAGGGCCTCCATCCGCTGAACTGACGTACCGTCAGAAAGCTACCGCGGGCGACACGGACAGACCCGGTCACCCGCCCCCGCGATCGGACTCTCCCCATGACGAAGCCCACTTCCGCCCCCGCGCCGGCGTCCGCGTCCGCCGCCCCGCGCTTCGACCTGCCGGAACCGGACGCCTTCACCGCGCCCTACTGGTCGGCCGCCGCCGAGGGCCGGCTGCTCATCAGGCGCTGCGGGGCGTGCGGCAGGCCGCACCACTACCCCCGCGAGTTCTGCCCGCACTGCTGGAGCGAGGACGTGACCTGGGAGCAGTCGAGTGGCCGGGCCACGCTCTACACCTGGTCGGTGGTGCACCGGAACGACCTGCCGCCCTTCGGTGAGCGCGTCCCGTACGTGGCCGCCGTGGTGGATCTGGCGGAGGGCCCGCGCCTGATGACCGAGGTCGTCGAGTGCCCGGCGGATGATCTCCGGATCGGGATGGAGCTGGGCGTCACGTTCCGCGAACTGACGCCGGACGTCAGCGTGCCGGTGTTCCGGCCGGACAGGTCCTAGGAGCCCGGGGCCAGGTCAGGCCAGACCCCGGGTCAGCCACCAGCCGCCGATCGGCTGTCCGTCCGCCCGGCCACCCGCCCGCCGGATGCCCGTCCCCCCTCCCCCCGCCCGTCTCCCCCACCCCCCGCGTGTTGAATAGCCGCATGACCGACATAGGGATCCAGCCGGAGGTGGACGGCTTCGGGCTGGTCTTGCGGGCCTGGGGTGACGACGGGGCCGATGCGCTGCTGCGCGGTTTCACCGACCCCGAATTCCTGCGCTGGAACACCCCGCTGGGCCCCATCACCGATCTGGCCGGCGCCCGTACCGCGATCGGTAACCGCCGTGCGGGCTGGCTGCGTGGCGAGCTCGCGCAGTACGCCGTCACCGAGGGCGGCGTGATCGTCGGCAGCGTCGGGCTCTCCGCCATCAACCGCCACATGGGCCGGGCGTCGGTCGGCTACTGGGTGCTGCCCGAGGCCCGGGGCCGTGGCATCGCGGGCCGCGCTCTCGAACTCTGCACCCGCTGGGCCTTCGAGCAGGCGGGCATCCACCGCATCGAGCTGGGCCACGCCGTGGACCACACCGCTTCCTGCCGGGTCGCGGAGCGCTGCGGTTACGCGTACGAGGGCACCCGGCGCGACGGGATGCACCGGGCCCAGCGGCCCGGCACCTACCGCGACGCGCATCTGCACGCCCGCCTCGCCACAGACCCGTACCCGGATCCGCACCCGGGCCGGTACCCGAACCCGCACCCCGGCCGGCCCGCACCCGGCGGGTAACGATCCGCGGGGTCCGTACGCAGGAACAGATGACGAAGGGGGTCCGGTATGCGTGATGGGCGTGGACTGACGGTCACTGGGTGGGTATTGGGCGGTCTGGGCGTTGTGCTGCTGGCCGTCGCCGCCCTCTGGGGGTTCCGTGGGTACGAGTCGGTCAGCGTGACCAGCGACTCGATGCTCCCGGCGTACGCCAAGGGCGACCGGGTGGCCATCGAGAAGAGCAACGGCGGCGGACTGCACCACGGCGAGGTGGTCCTCTACCGCACCCCGGACCGCTTCGACGGCGCCGACGTCCTCCAGCGCGTCATCGCACTCGGCGGCGACCACCTCGTCTTCGACGGGACGCAGCTGGTCCTCAACGGCGAACCGCTGGACGAGCCGTACGTCAAGGACGGCGTCGAGGGCGCATCGGACGCGTACGACGTCCTCGTGCCGCACGGCCGGATGTTCACCCTCGACGACAACCGCGCCGACTCGCAGGACTCCCGGCAGTTCCTGGCCGACGACTCCGGCACCCTGCCGGTGTGGGCGGTCCGGGGCCGGATCATCACCAACCCGGCGATGACGCTGCTGCTCACCGTCAGTCTCCTCGCCGGTACGCTGCTCGCCCTTGCGGGCGCCGGGTTCGGCTTCGCGGGCCGCACCGTGCGCCGCCGGCGGCTGGCCGCGCTCACCCCTTACGGCCAGAGCAGCTCGCGCGCCCAGTCCCGGCTCTCCGTACGCCGGTAGCGCAGCCGGACATGGCGCCTGCGGGCGTCGCCCTGGAAGAACTCGACCTCGACCGGGTCCAGTACGTACCGCGTCCAGCCCGGCACCGGTGTCTCCGGATCGGCCTGGGCCCGCTCCCAGGCGTCCGCCGACGCGCGCTCCAGCTCGGCCGTCGACCCCAGTACGTCGCTCATCCGCCCGGTGAGCGCGGCGGCCAGCGCGCCCGTCGAGCGGCCGTGCAGATCGGCCTGGCTCTCCGCGGCGGGCGCGGCCGTCACCGGCCCGCGCACCCGGACCTGTCTGGCCTGCGCCGCCCAGTAGAAGCCGAGCGCGGCCACCGGACGCGCCGCCAGCTGGCGGCCCTTGGCGCTCCCGGAGTGCGAGGCGAAGTGCCAGCCGCGCGCGTCGGCGCCGTGCAGCATCAGCGTCCGTACGTCGGGGCGGCCGTCCGCGTCGGCGGTGGCGAGCGTCATGGTGTGCGGCTCGGGCTGACCGGCGGCCGCCGCGGAACGCAGCCACTCGCGGAAGAGGGGGAGGGGCGCGCCGGGGGCGGTGTCCGGGTCGAAGCCGGGCAGCTCGGGCAGGTCCCAGACCCGCAGGGTGTGCAGGAAGTCCGTGAAGGCGGCGTCGTCGTCATCGGCGGTCGGGTTCATGCACGCCATTGTGGACTCGGCGAGGGGGCTTCAGGAACGCCGTCGTGGCCCGGCGGGCACGCCCACCGGACCTCGCCGTCCTCCACCACATCGGACGCCCTCATCCCGAGCGCCCGTGCGATGCCCATCGACGCGTCATGCCCTGGATGGATGTACGCGGACAGCCCGCTCACTCCCTGTGCACGTAGCCAGGACGCCATGGCGAGCGCTCCTTCGCGTCCGTAGCCCGCGTTCTGGTAGTCGGCACCGACCACCCATGCGAGCTGCGCCTCAGGCGCATCCGTGGCGGCCGGCCGGTGCAACGTGGCCTGGACCGTGCCGATCAGCTGCCCGTCCGATGTCCTGCGCAGCATCCAGTTCAGCCACCCCTGTGTAGCGTCCGGCGACCGGCCTGCCGACTGGCGCCCGTACTGGGCTTCGAGCTGCGCGAGTGAGCTGGGTGTCCCACCCGTCCATGTATGAAGACGGACATCGTCGAAGACGGACACCGCCTCACGTGCATGCTCCACGCGGAGCGGTTCCAAGGAGAGACGTGGCGTCGTCAAAGGAACGGCGGCGGGCCACGCGGGTGGGTGAGCAAGCATCGGCGCAACATAGCGCGGATCCGCGCGGCGAAGTGGTGTCCGGGATCAGAGTGGCTACCCGGGGTCCCGGCAGAGCTGGGCCGTGATCACCATGTGCAGCAGCTCCGGATCGACGAACTTCCCCTCCACCGGCGGATCGCAGCGCCAGTGCAGCGGATACGTGTTGCCGTGCGGCGCCGGAATCCCCACGTACTGGTCCCGTGCGGCGGGCCCGAAACAGGTGGCACCCGGCGGCCAGTCGAAGTCGTACGAGGTTCCCGGCGGAATCAGGAAGTACGTCCACCGGCCCCCGGCGACTTCCCGTACGACGGGCCCCGGCGCCCCGTCCGTGAGCGTGGCGAGATGGTGCAGCACGGCCTCGCCGCGCACGCCCCGGACCCGGATGGCGTCGAAGTGAACCCCGGTGAGCCGGAGTTGGTGGCCGGATGCCGGTACCCAATCGGGGAGTTTTTCAGTCGTCATACCTCCAAGCATCGGCATGATTGCGTAGCGTGACCAGAGGAACTCGGTGCACATCGGGACGATGTGGAAAGGTGGGGTGATCTTGTGGCAGCCAGCAAGTCGAGTGACGCGAACACGGCGCAGCAGCCGTCCCCGGCACGCAAGCATGTAGGGGACCTGATCAGGAACTTCCGGTCCCGGGCGGGGCTGACGAGACAGGACGTGGGGGACCGGCTGCTCATCTCGGAGTCGCTGGCCGGGGCGTACGAACGGGGGGAGCGCATCCCGACGTCGAGCTTTCTCAAGGACGCCGACGCGGTACTGGACGCCCGGGGTGCGCTCAAGTCGTGCATCCCGCTGATGGACGACGAGAAGTACCCGCGCACGTTTGTGGGGTGGGTGCGGCTGGAGAAGATCGCGTCCAGCATCAGCGCGTACGAGAACATGTTCTTTCCCGGTCTGCTCCAGACCGAGGAGTACATCCAGGCGCTGTACGAGGAACGCGTCCCGCAGTTCTCCGAGGCGGAGATCCAGAAGCATGTCGAAGCGCGGCTGGAACGGCAGGCGGTACTCAGCCGGGATCCGCTGCCGATCGTGGCGTACGTCATCGAGGAGTCGGTGCTCCAGCGGCCGATCGGCGGGAAGACGGTGCTCCGGAACCAGCTGCTGCATGTGCTCAAGTGCATGCAGACCATGCACCACTTGATGGTGCAGGTCATGCCTACGGAGAGGACCGCGCATGCGGGCCTGAATGGGCCGATCGCCTTGCTCAGTACACCGGACGGCCGCAACTGGGCGTACGAAGACGGCCAGGGCGGAGGTACGTTGATCTCGAAGCCGCAGCAGGTCAACCAAATGATCGACCGCTTCGGGATGTTGCGGGCCCAGGCGCTCACGCCCTGGGAGTCGGCGGAACTGATCGAGAGGATGGCAGATCGGCTATGAGCACCGAACTGGCGTGGTTCAAGAGCAGCTACAGCGGTAACGAGGGCGGGGCGTGCATCGAGGTCGCCTGTGACTGGCGCAAGTCGAGTTACAGCAACAACGAGGGCGGTAACTGCGTAGAGGTCGCAGCCCACCCCCGTGCCGTGCACCTCCGTGACTCCAAGGTTCCGGACGGCCCGACCTTCACGGTCGCCCCGGCCGCCTGGACGGCCTTCGTGGAGCAGCTGCCGGTCTGACCCTCGTCACACGCGCACCTTGTAGGGCGCCGCCACTTTGGCGGCGCCCTTCGGCGTACCCGGGGTCACATGATGTGGCACCCGGGTTGGGCCGGCGCCGGCGGGCGCGTTGCGACGAGGTGCGGGCGATCGCGAGGCCCGGTCATGCGACCAGGCGCAGCCAGGCCGCCGCGAGTGCGGTGTGACCGGCCGGCGTCGGGTGTACGCCGTCCGCGGCCCAGTGCTCCGGCCCGGTCGTCGCGGCGAGCTCGGCGAACATATCGTCGGCGGCGAGCAGATGCGCGCCGTACTTGCGGGCGAGCTTGCGCACGACCTGGATCTTCGGGTCCAGGTCGGTGCGCCATTCCTTCCGTTCTTCATCTCCGATGAGCGCGTATCCGGCGCCGGCCTCGACGACGCCGTGGATCGGCAGGAGGAACGGTTCGATGAGGATCAGGTCCGTACCTGTCTCGGCGAGGGGCGCGAGCAGGCGGTCATAACCCGCTTCGAACTCCTCCACGGTGATCACGTACCCCTTCGGGTCCAGCGTGTGCCAGCCCATGTCGTTGACCCCGACAAGGATCGACACCACGTCCGGGCGCGCGTCGAGTACGTCGGTCTGCCAGCGGGCTTCGAGGTCCATCACCTTGTGGCCGCCAACCCCGGTGTTCAGCCAGGTCACGGGCCGGTCCGGGTGCCGGAATCCCCATTCGCCCGCAATGCGCAGCGGGTAGCCGAACCCGAGACCGTCTTCGCTGTCCAGCTGTTGGCAGTCGGTGATCGAATCGCCGGTGAACATCACGGTGCTTCCCGGTCGGACGGTGATCGTCATGTGCGCTCCTTGGACTCGGGTGAGGCGAGGAAGGCGGGAACCACGGTCGTATGGGCACCCGCCAGGTCCTCTCGAAAGGTGCCAGCCCCCACCGACATGGGACCGACAGCCCCCCGACATGTCGCCGACACCACGGCTCCGCTCCCCGATCACCCCTGGTCAAACCGCCGCGCTGATTGCCCGCTGACCCCGTCGTACGGTGAGAAGGCGGTCACGTCAGCCGCGCCTGTGCCGCCGACGGCGATGACCCCTTCGAGGCGCCCTTCGTTCCTGCTCGACCCTCAAAATTACCTGCGAGCACAATCAGGACTTTTCGGTCACCCGATGGCGCCCTCTACCCACTCCGGAGGTGGTCAATCCCGTTGCGTGGTAGCCGTGTTGTGGCATCGGAGGGGGGCGGGTGAAGGGGTGCCTGGAGGCGTTCCGGAGGGGTTTTCGATGGCCTCGAATGCGTAAAGATGCTTGGAAGAGCCATTGACCCATCAACTTTGAGCAAATAGCGTCCGACCATCCGGTTGTGGGGCGACGTCCCCCACGAGACGACCTCCGTCGGCTCCACGGCTCTCCCGTGTGGCGAGACGGGAGCTCCACCCCCAGGAAGGTTCCGCGTGCGTAGACGTTCCCTCCTCACAGCGGCCGCCGCCACGCTAGCGGCGGCCCCGCTCGCGACCGGCTGTAGTTCCGGCTCGTCATCGGCGCCCTCGGGCGGCGGCTCCCGGCGCGGGCGCATCACCTACGGCGTCTGGGACATCTACCAGGTGCCCGCCATGCAACGGGCGGCGCGGGAGTTCGAGCGCACCCGGCCGGGGGTGAAAGTCGATGTCCAGCTCACCCCGAACGGGACGTACTGGACCAAACTACGCACCGCGTGTACCGGCGGCGTGGCCCCTGACGTCTTCTGGATGAACGGACCGAACTTCGGGCTCTACGCCGATGCCGGTCAGCTTCTGCCACTGGAGACCACGGGGTCCGACGCCGTACTGCACCCCGCCGACTTCCCGTCCGACCTGATCTCGCTCTACCGCTGGAAGGGCACCCAGTACGGCGCCCCGAAGGACTTCGACACGGTCGCGCTGTGGTTCAACAAGGAGATCTTCGACCGGGCCAAGGTCGACTATCCGGACTCCTCCTGGACCTGGCAGGACCTGATCAACAACGCCCAGCGGCTCACCGACCGCAAGCGCGGGATCTACGGAGTCGGGGCGCCGGTCCGCGCACAGGAGAACTACTACAACTCGATACCGCAGGCCGGCGGCTGGGTCATCTCCAAGGACAAGACGCGCTCCGGCTACTCGGACGAGCACACCCGCGAGGGCCTGCAGCTGTGGATCGACCTGATCCACCGCTACCGGGCCTCGCCGACCCTCCAGCAGATGGCCGACACGGACCCCACCCAGATGTTCCAGTCCGGCACGCTGGCCATGACCTACGAGGCGTCGTACAACGCGGCGACCTTCTACACCGACCCCGAGCTGCGCGCCAAGATCGACGTCGCGCCGATGCCCAGGGGGCGCCACCGTGCCACCGTCCTGCACGGTCTGGCCAACGTCGTCTACGCCCGTACTCCGCACCCCGAGCTGGCCAAGGAGTTCGTCCAGTTCCTCGGCAGTGAGCAGGCGTCGCTGCTCCAGGGCAAGTACGGCACGGCCATCCCGGCCCGTAACGGCACCGCCAAGCCGTGGGCGGCCGGGATGCCGAAGTTCGACCTCCAGGTCCACCTGGACGCGCTCGACTACTCGGTGCCGTTCCCCAGCTCCGCCAACAGCGCCGCCTGGTCGCACAAGGAGCAGATGTGGCTCGCCAAGGCGTGGAGCGGGGACGAGAGCCTCAAGGGCGCCACCCGCTCCCTGACCGACGCGATGAACCAGCTGCTCGCACAGGAGAGAAAGGGCCGGTCCTGATGAGTATCGATGTGCGTGCGGAAACCGCCGTACCGGCGGAACGCACCCCCCAGGACCGCCTGGACCAGCGGGAACTGCGCCGACGTGAGCGCCGCTTCCAGCACCGGGACAAGTGGTGGGGGTACGCCCTGATCGCCCCGGCCGGGCTCGGCCTCGCGGTCTTCTATCTGTGGCCCGTGGTGCAGACGGTGTACTACAGCTTCACGGAGTGGGGCGCGTTCGGCGGGACCAGCTGGATCGGTCTCTCCAACTACCGGACCCTTGTGCACGACCCCGAGTTCTGGCAGTCGCTGGGCAACACCGGCATCTACACCGGGCTCGTCCTGCTGGGGATCCCGCTGTCGATGGTGCTGGCGGTGCTGCTCAACCTGAAGGGCCTGACGGGCACCGGCATCTACCGCACGTTCTACTTCCTGCCGGTGGTCACGATGCCGGCGGCGGTCGCGGTGGTCTGGCGCTGGCTCTACAACGGCGACGCCGGGATCCTCAACCACGCGCTGTCCACGATCGGCATCAACGGCACGTACTGGGTGTCGGACCCGCACACGATCCGCTTCGCGGTCGCGATCGTCGGTGTGTGGATGACCGTCGGCTACAACATGATCCTGCTGCTCGCCGGTCTCCAGTCCATCCCCGGCGACTACTACGAGGCGGCGTCGCTCGACGGCGCCGGGCGGATCCGGCAGTTCTTCTCGGTCACGCTGCCGCTGCTCAGCCCGACGCTGTTCTTCACCACCGTGCTGTCGATCATCCAGTCCTTGCAGGTCTTCGACCTGGTGTATCTGATCATCGGCGGCAACACACAGAACGCACTGCAGAACCCGGCCTACGGCGAGGGCCAGACCGTCGTGATGCTCTTCTTCCAGAAGGCGTTCTTCGACAACCAGCGCGGCTACGGGGCGGCGATCGTCTGTGTGCTGTTCGTCCTGATCATGGCGCTGACCGCCGTCCAGTTCCGGTTGCAGAAGAGGTGGGTCCACTATGCGTGAGGCGACGCGGGACACCGGGCGCTCCGTACGTGCCCAGAACAGAAGCCGTCAGGGCAGGCTCTGGCCCGCCCACGTCCTGCTCGCGCTGGGCGCGGTGGTCACGGTCTTCCCGCTGGTGTGGGAGGTGCTGACCTCCTTCAAGAGCTTCGGCGAATCCGTACAGGTACCGCCGACGATCCTGCCCGCGCACTGGGACTGGTCGAACTACAAGGCGGTCTTCGACGCGGTGCCGTTCGGGCGGCAGTTCGTGAACACGGCCGTGATGGCACTGCTGCGGACCGGCGCCCAGCTGCTGCTGTGCTCGATGGCGGCGTACGCCTTCGCGCGGATCCGCTTCCCCGGGCGCGGGGCGATCTTCCTGGGCTTCCTGGCGGTGCTGATGGTGCCGGGGCAGCTGTTCCTGCTGCCGCAGTACCAGATCATGCAGGACCTGGGCTGGCTGGACTCGATGCAGGCGCTGGTGATCCCGGGGATGTTCTCGGCCTTCGGCACGTTCCTGCTGCGGCAGTTCTTCATGGGTCTGCCCGAGGAGTTGGAGGAGGCGGCCCGGCTGGACGGCGCCAACCCCTTCACGGTCTTCTGGCGCGTGGCCCTGCCCCTGGCCAGGCCGGGCCTGCTGGCGCTGGGCGTGCTCACCTTCCTGTGGTCGTGGAACGACCTGATGTGGCCCCTGATCGTCAACACGGACCCGGCGAAGATGCCGCTGTCGGCGGGCCTGGCCTCGCTCCAGGGCGCGCATCTGACCGAGTACCCGGTGCTGATGGCGGGGTCCTTGCTCGCGACGCTGCCGGTGATCGTGGTGTTCGTGGCGATGCAGCGGCAGTTCATCCAGGGCATCGCGTTCTCGGGGATGAAGGGCTGAGCGGGGGAGGCCCGTTCCAGCTGGGCCGGGGCTGGGTTTGAGGCTGGGGCCGGGACGCATCGCTGCGGTCCGGCCCTTCCTCGGCCCCATGGTCCGGCCCCTCCTCCGGCTTCTGCCGGACCGGCCGGTAGCCTCGGGCCCCATGCTGTCGGAAGAGTTCTCACGGCTGCCCCTGCGGGCGGTGCTGTTCGCGGACGGGGTCCTCGCCCACCCCGAGGGAAAGACCGCGCAAGGGGTGCTGCGGCACAGCACGGTGCTGGAGACGGTCGCCGTCGTCGACCGCTCCCACGGGGCACGGACCACTGCGGGCGCCGTGCCAGGGACGGACGTTCCGGTCGTGTCGAGCGTCGAACAGGCGCTGGCCTACGCCCCGGACGTGTTTGTCGTCGCGATGACCGAGTCCGACCACGGAGAGACGGCGGACGGCGCCTTCCGGCACGTACCGCTGCCCTCCGGCGATCTGCCCGCCTTCTGGTGGGACCAGCTGCGCGCGGCGGCCGGGGCCGGTCTGCACATCTTGTCCTGCCTGCACCTCCAGCTCGCCGGCACGGAGCTGCGGGAGCTGATGGCGGACGGCCGCCGGATCGTCGACATCCGGCGCCCCCACCCCCATCTGCCCAAGTACTCGGGCCGGTCGGCCAGGACCCGGGCATCCGTGGTGCACGTCGCGGGCAGCGACTGCGTCGTGGGCAAGCGCACGGCCGCCCTCGAACTCCAACGCGCCGCACGGGCGCGCGGGGTGAACACCGGATACGTGGGCACAGGGCAGACCTGCCAGCTCGTCGGCTGCACGACGGGGGCGATCATCGACCGCGCCCCGGTGTTCCAGGCGGCCGGCCTGGTCGAGCACCTCGTCCTGACCGCCGACCCGCACCACGACCTGCTCATCACCAAGGGCCAGGCGTCCGTCCTCCATCCCGCCTTCGGCGGCCTGGCCACCTCGATACTCCAGGGCTCCCGGCCCGACGCCGTCGTCTTCGTGCACGATCCGCGCCGCCGGACGCGCTACCACTGGGAACACCTGCCGGTGGCGGCCCCGGAGCGGGAGATACCCCTGCTGGAGGAGCTCGGCGGGGCCCCTGTGGTCGCCGTCGTCACCCGGGGCCGGGAGAACGTACGCGCGCTGGGAGGTCTGGGGCTTCCGGTCGTCGACGTCCTGGACGGCGGTGCCGACATCGTGCTCGACGCTGTGGATGCCGCGCTGGCCGAACGGCCGCGGCCCACGCGCTCGGCGGACCGGACAGCGCCGCACACCGGGCCGGACACCGGACCGCATGCAGGGCCGGACACCGGGCCGCACCTCTGACCGAAGCGGGCCCGGGGGCGATCGATCCCCGTCCGTGCACTTCCGCCATTGCGTCGTCCCGTAAGGAGCCTCCATGCCCACCCCTCAGGTCGCGCTGGCCGCGCGCGCGTCGTTCGCCGAGTGCCCCGCGTGGGATGCCGTGGACGGCACTCTGCTCTGGGTCGACATGAACGCCTGTACCGTCCACCGCTTCGATCCCGCCCGTGGACCCGTCGCGACGTGGACGTTCGACCAGCCGGTGGCGGCGGCACGCCCCCGCGCGGGAGGCGGCCTCGTGCTCAGCCTGCGCGACGGGATCGCCGTCACCGAGGCGGACGACACCTCCTTGCGGTGGCTGGTGGACTGGTCGGACCGGGGCGTACGGGGCAACGACACCGGGATCGACGCGGCGGGACGCCTGTGGGCCGGGACCATCGCGGGCGAGTCGGCCCCGGGGTGGCTGTCCCGGGTGTCCCCGGACGGGACGCTGGACGTGGCGGCCGACGGCGTACAGCTGAGCAATGGCATCGGCTGGAGCCCGGACGGCACCCGGATGTACTTCGTGGACACCCGCACCGGTCGCATCGACGTCTTCGACTACGACATGAGCGCCGGGCGAGCCACCGGGCGGCGTGTGTTCGTCGAGGTCGCCGATACGGCCGGGGCACCGGACGGCCTGTGCGTGGACGCCGACGGCGCGGTGTGGGTGGCGCTGTTCCGGGGCGGCGCGGTCCGCAGGTACACCTCGGACGGGCGCCTCGACCAGGAGATCTCCTTCCCGGTGTCGCTCACCTCGTCCTGCGCGTTCGGCGGGCCTGACCTGACCGATCTGTACGTCACCTCGGCGCGGCGCGACCTGGGCGACGTCGAACCCCTCGCCGGCAATCTGTTCGTGGTCCCGGGCGCGGGCCAGGGCCTGGCGCCTGTGCCCTTCGCGGCCTGAGCGGCCGGTCCGGGCCGCCTGCTCCGGTCAGCTGTGCGTCGGCGTCGGTGTCGGCGTCAATGTCAACGTCAATGTCAACGTCAGCTGTGCGCGCGGGCGTACGCGCGCGAGACCTCCGTCAGCCATGCCACGTCGGCGGAGAAGTCCTGGATGGTGCCCGCGTCCGGTGCCGGCCTCGCTCCATCGGGTGCGCCGGAAGGCCATGCGTCCGCTCGCGTGGACCGGGTCTCCGTTCCCGCCGGGGAACCGGTCTCCCCGGCGGGATCCGCCGCCAGGGCCCTCGCGATCCAGGCGGCCTCCAGGTCCACGCGCCGCCCGTCGCGGAGATCTTCCGCCGCCCTGGACGTGCCCTCAAGCGCCAGATAGCCGTCCCTGATCTCGATCACCCTGCGGTGCAGATGGAAGCGGAGATCGCGTACGGCGGCGATGTCGTGGGCGAAAGGCGGCTGGAGCAGGATGCGCGGGTAGGCGCGGTGCAGTGCGCACCACAGGGGCCGCAGCCTGCGGTAGTCGCGGTAGGCGCGGCACCAGGCGAGTGCGGCCGAGGCGCGCGTGCCCCACAGGGGGGCCGTCCAGCCGACGATGTTGAGGACCATGCCCACCGTCAGGGCGCTCCGGGAGACCACCGCCCACTGCGCGGAGTTCCAGCCGTGCGAGGCAAGGAAGATGTCCGCGAACCGGCCCAGCGGGTAGAGGAGTTCGACGACGGCGCCCGCGGCGGCGGTCCGCAGGCCGCGCCGCAGCCAGATGCCCTCGTGCTGCTGCCCGTACAGCCCGTTCTGGCGTACGTACAGCTCGCTCTGCCGGGCGAACGCCCAGCAGGCGCGGGCCACCAGCGCTTTCCCGGTGGCCAGCGTGAGGAGGTAGACGACCTGGTACGCGACGAAGAAGGGCTGGTCGGACGGGCGGTACCCGGGCCGGTCGATGAACGAGTTGTGCGGGGAGCCCTGGAGGGTGGCGCAGAGGAACAGCACGGCCATCGCCGTCGGCACACACGCCAGGACGAGCATGCGGCGCAGGGCGACAGTCCGGGCGCGGGCGATCGGGTGTGTCCAGTGGACGAGCAGCACCTGCTGGCAGGCCAGGGTGGCGATCATCCACATCTGGACCGAGACGTTGTACCAGGTGACCGTGCCGAAGAGAGTGCCCGTCCAGGACTTGGGCACCGAGAGCAGCAGATACATCGCCTGGCTCCCGAAGGCGGCGCACAGGGCGATGACCGCCGGGTCGCGGCGGTAGCCGCGCAGCAGCGGCAGCAGCGTGCAGGCGAAAGCGACCCAGCAGGCCAACGAGCCCACCAGGTACCAGGGGTTGGTCATGTGTCGTCCCGTCGTCGCCAGTCGAGCGAACTCTGTATGCGGCCCAGGGTGCTGTCGGGTGCGGGGGCCCGCCCGGTGGAGGTGCCGGTGGCCCGCAGCCGAGTGCCGATCAGGAAGGCCATGACCTCGGCCTCTTGCTCCTGCACATCCGAGTAGTGCTCCCGGTACAGCAGGTCGCGTACGAGAGCGGGGTCCAGATCGGGGAAGAGCAGGGCGGCCGCGTCGCCGGACGTGGTGGCGTGTGCCCGGGTGGCGGTGCGGTGTCCGCAGATCAGATGGGCCAGTTCGTGGGCGATGATGTGCTCTTGGTGGTGGCGGCTGGTCTGCATCTCGTACACGACGTAGTCGGCGCCCGGCAGGGACAGTACGACGCCGCACGGGCCCGTCGCGTCCAGGTGCATCGGCACGAGACGGATGGCCCGGCCGCGTGCCCTGCCCACGTGCTCGCAGAGCAGACGCAGATCGTACGAGCGCGGCAGTGCCAGGGTCTCCAGGCGCCGCCGGCAGCCGCGGCGCAGGGCGCCGATGGCACGCTTCTCTCTCGGTATGCCGCCTTCGTCGGCGTGGCGTCGCCAAGGGTGGAACACCGGGCCCCCTACTCCTCGTCGTCGGGCGGCTCGTGATGCCGGGGGTCGTCGGCGGGCCGTGCGGCATGCAGGATGCTGACCTCGTGGATGATGCGGGCCAGGGATTTGCGGCCCGCGTCGTCCAGACTCATCGCGCGCAGGGCGATGTCACGGACCTCCGCATTGCGCATGGCGGTGGCCACGGCCAGCTGGGAGTCGACGCGTTCGGCGGTGTCGTCGTCGAAGAAGTAGGCCACCGGGACCCGGAAGAAAGCGGCGAGAGCCTCTAAATGGCGCTTGGTCGGGTTGTCCCGCTGACCGGTGCGCAGCTGCCAGGCATACGTCTTGGAGAAGGTCCCACCCGTCAACTCGCTGCAACCGCGCGCCACTTCTTCGTACGTGTACTCCCGGCCCTCCTTGCATACCGTGGTGAAGAGCGTGTTGAGTTTTTCGGACAGTGTCGGCATCCGTATCCCCTCCTCCGTGCCGGTCGGAGCCGGGCGTCGTACGGCCGTTCATCTTAGTTGACAGTGCATTGAGGCGTCCCTAGGGTCTCATGGGCGTCAGCGGAAATGAACGGGGAGATGTTCTTCTGTTAGCCCAGATGGGCAGGCGTGGTTCGGGTCGGCCAGATCCCAGCACCCCGCGGGGGAAGGCGGGTTGGGCGCCGACCCGTTCGCCGCAGCGTGGGTCCGACCACAGGCACGGGGGTGTTGTGGTCGGACCCACGCTGCTGCTGGGAAGGTGTTGGGGGGCCGGTGGTGACGGCGGGCTTGGGGGGGTGTGGCTGTTGCGTGGGTCGGATGGGGCAGTTCTGGTAGGTCGTGTTCGATGTTCTGCCACATCGCCTTGGAGCGGAAAACGCTCGGTGTGCGGCAGTGAGGGTGTCCGCTTGCCCTCTTCTGCACACGCATCGCCCAAGGGCACGTCCACTCACGCGTGATACTCGCGTATCTCCCACTCTTCGTCGCTTTCCAGGGTTGCCGCGCTAGAAAGCTGTTGGCCTGAACGGCGACACCGGCCTCTGGCGTACCGGCCTTCGTAGTGTGCGTCAGGGGTCAACGTGTGTCTCCGAGGGAGACCAGCAGGGTCCGTAGAACCCGGTTGAGTTCGTCGCAGTCGTCGTCGCTGAGGCTGGAGATGATCTTCCGTTGGTTGCGGACATGTCCTTCGACCGTCTTGTCGATGAGCTCGCGCCCTTTGTCGGTGAGTGTGATGTGGAGGCTGCGCCGGTCGTTGGGGACGGCTTGGCGCGTGACATAGCCGCTGGCATCCAGGCGGTCCACCCGGTTGGTGAGTGCGGCGGAGCTGATCATGACGCTGGTGGCGAGCTCTTTGGGGGTGAGGGGCCGGCCGCTGCGGCGGAGTGTGGCGAGTACGTCGAACTCCCAGGTCTCCATGGCGTGTTCGGCGAAGTATCGCCCGACTTGAGTGTTCACGAGCCGTGAGAGCCGCAGGAGCCGTGCTACCGCACCCATGGCCTCAAGGTCCAGGTCGGACCGCTGGGCGGTCCACTGGTCCAGGAAGTGGTCGACCGAGTCGCGCATGGTGTCTGCCACCTGTCCTTTTAGTTAATTCCGCTAATTGTTTGACGCCAGCATAGTCCCAGGCGTAGCTTCTCGACGTCAGATAGTTCCATCACGAAAGGTTTACCTCGTGGGTATCGCAGTGGCAGCTCCTTCCGCCGTAGCGGATGTCATCCGTGCACGCCGAAGCGTGCGGCACTACCGGCCGGACCCGGTACCTGCCTCTCTCCTCCACGAGGTGACGGATCTGGCCCTGGAGGCGCCGTCGAGCTTCAATCTCCAGGCTCGTTCGATCGTTACGGTTACCGATGGGCGGAGGCTGAAGGCGCTCACGGAAGCCACTGGGGGGCAACCGCACCCTCGAGAGGCGCCGGTGATGCTGGTTTTCGTGGCGGAGTCCGCAGCCGCCGGGGAAGAGCGTGGGGACATCTGGGAGGAGGCTCGTAGCAGCGGGGCCTGGACGGAGCAGTTCGCAGCTGCTTCGCCCGAGAACGCGCGGCTCTTCCAGGAAGATCTCCAGGCTCGGGGGCTGGCGCGTGAGTACGCCGTCAAGGACGCGATGATCGTCGCGTCGTTTCTCATGATCGCGGCCGCGGGCGCGGGCTTGGCCACCAGCCCCATGAACGGGTGGGACGAGGAGGCAGTCAAAGCGGCGATCGGCATTGCCGGCCGCGATGACCTGCACATCGCCCTGATCATGCCGTTGGGCTACCCGGCCGAGGAGCGTGTGCACCCGGGCCGGCGGGATCGCGCCCTGACCTGTTTCAGCGAGGTCTACGGCCGCTGATCAGCGGCAACCGCGCTCACCCCGCTCGTCACTGTGCCCTGAGAAGGCCATGGTCAGGCACGGCCACAGATCCCGTACGAACCATCTGATCCAGAACCCATCAGAACCTTACGGAGACCGACATGCGCCGTTGGGTCTCCGTAGGCAAGCGCACCAACCAATAACAGGGGAACGTTTTCATGACCACCGTGAACAAGCTCGTCCAGGTCGCCGGCATCATCGACGCCGCCGAGGCCGACATGGTTATCGGAGAGGGAGCGGACTGGATCGGCTTCGCGCTGCGCCTGCCCTCCGGGAAGGACGACATCGCCGAACAGGACGCCACGTCCATCATCAAGGGGCTCCAGGCACCGCATGCCGGTGTCCTCATCAGCTACCTGACCGAGGCTGAGGAAGTCAGCCAGTTCTGCGACGAGCTGGGCGTCATCGCGGTCCAGCTCCATGGAGACGTGGCAACCGAGCAGCTCAAGAAGCTGAAGTCCCTGCGCCCGGACCTCTTCGTCCTGAAGTCCCTGGTGGTCAGGGAGGGCAACATCGACGAGCTGCTGAAGCTGGTCGACGACACCCACCCCTACGTCGACATGTACATCACCGACACGTTCGACCCGAAGACCGGAGCCAAGGGAGCCACCGGCCTCACCCACGACTGGAGCGTGTCGGCAGAGCTGGTCCGCCGTTCCCCGAAGCCCCTCATGATGGCCGGCGGCCTGAACCCGGAGAACGTCGGTGCGGCGATCCGCGCGGTGAAGCCCGCGGCCGTTGACGCTCACACGGGTCTCGAGGGCCCGGACGGACGCAAGGACCGCGAGAAGGTCGCGGTCTTCATCGCGGAGGCGCGCCGCGCCTTCGACGAGATCGGCTGACCTCGCAGCTGGGTGGGGCGCCTGTTTCCGGGCGCCCCACCCAGGCTCCGCTCTTCAGCGATTTCCCGTTTTCAGGAGAGTTTCCCGTGACCACAGGCCACAACGTTTACCTACTGCCACAAACCGATCAGCTGCGTGCGATGCATACGGTGATCCGGGACAAGGACTGTTCGCGCGAGGACTTCGTGTTCTACGCCCGGCGCGTCATCCGCCTTCTGCTGGAAGCGGGGATGGACCTCCTTCCCTTCACCAAGAAGGAAGTCATCACACCCCTCGGCACGACCTTCCACGGGCTGGAGTTCGCTTCGAAGCTCTGTGCGGTGCCCGTCATCCGTGCCGGTGAGGCCATGGAGGGCGAGCTGCGCGACGTGCACCCCGGTATCCGCGTCGGCAAGATCCTCATCCAGCGTGACAAAGAGACCAAGCTGCCGCGGCTGTACTACAAGCACCTGCCGGATGACATCGCCGAACGGCACGTGCTGCTGCTGGAACCGATGTTGGCCACCGCCGGGTCCGCGCTCGCGGCCATCGACGTCCTGCGGGAGTCGGGCGTTGCCGAGGACCGCATCATCATGGTCAATTTCCTGTCGTCCCCGGAAGGACTGCGACGCGTCGCGACGGAAAGGCCGCGCGTGCGGATTGTCACCAGCGCCATCGAAGAGCGGCTGAATGAGCACGCCTTCATGGTCCCGGGGATCGGTGACTTCGGCGACCGGTTCTTCGGCACCACGGATTCCGGAGCCAAGAAGTGACCAGCCACCGCCTGGCAACGACGTCCGCCATGACCGCCCTTGCTCCTGCGGTGTGGGGCTCGACCTACCTGATCACCACCGAGTTCCTGCCCCCCGACCGCCCGTTGCTCGCCTCCACGGTGCGCGCACTTCCTGCCGGGCTGATCCTGCTCCTGGCGACTCGTGTGCTGCCCCGGGGAATCTGGTGGGGCCGGGCAGTGGTTCTCGGCGTCCTGAATATTGGCGCCTTCTTCTACTGCCTCTTCTTGGCTGCCTACCACCTGCCGGGCGGGGTCGCCGCTCTGGTCATGTCGATCCAGCCTATGATCGTGCTTCTGCTGGGTTCTCTCCTACTCAAGGACAAGATCAAGCCGGTCCATGTCGGTTCCTGTGTGCTCGCTGCCGTGGGGGTGGCGCTGCTGGTTCTCCAGCCGCACGCTGGACTCGACGGCATCGGCGTGCTGGCGGGAATCCTCGGTGCCCTGTCCATGGGCTGCGGCATCGTCCTGACCAAACGATGGGGCAGGCCCGAAGGTGTGTCCCTGCTGACCTTCACCGGCTGGCAACTGACGGTGGGCGGACTCGCGCTGCTGCCGGTCATGCTCGCCACCGAGCCACTGCCGACTCACCTGTCCTGGGAAAACCTCGGAGGCTTCGCGTACCTGAGCATCATCGGTGCGTTGATCGCCTACGTCGTGTGGTTCAACGGCCTTGCACGCCTGCCCGCACTGGCGGCCTCATTCCTGTCGTTCGCCTCACCGCTGTGCGCGACAGTTCTCGGTTACCTCTTCCTCGACCAGACCCTGCGTCCACTGCAGCTCGTGGGCGCGATCGCCGTCATCGGAGCGGTGGTGATCGCACAGCCACGCTCGAAGACACAGGAGAAGACATCAACTCCGGCATCCGACGCCGAGCGTGTCACGACCTGAGCACCGTTCAATTCTTTACCAGGGGGGCAACACCGTTATGAGCACGTTCGCACCAACCACTGGATTTCCTCAGCGGGCTTCGGCACGCGCTTCGCTACACACCCTTCTCAGCCGGCAGGCCCTTTTGCGGCCCGAGGCCATCGCCGTGACTCACACAGGCGGTCAACTCACCTTCAAGGAACTGACCGACGCAGCGGGCTTGCTCGCCTCCCACCTGGTCCGCCTGGGAGTCACCCCCGATACGTGCGTCGGCCTGTACACGGAGCCCTCCGTGGAGTTGATGACGGGTGTGTGGGGCATTCTCACCGCAGGCGCCGCCTACCTCCCACTCTCGCCCGAATATCCCGAAGACCGCCTGAGGTACATGGTCGAGGACTCGGGAATCCAGGTGATCGTGACCCAAGAGCATCTGCGGGAAAGAGTCCTGCGCCTGGCCCCCGCGGGAACCACCGTGCTGACCGAAAACGACGCCCGCGGCCCAGCCGCCCCCTTGCCCGGCTCAGCCGGCCATCACCTTGCCTATGTCATTTACACCTCGGGCAGCACCGGTAAGCCCAAGGGCGTGATGATCGAACAGTGCAGCATTGTTTCCCAGATGCAGTGGCTGATGAACTGTGGGCATCTCGGCCCGGAGGTGTCGATCCTCCAGAAGACACCCATGAGCTTCGACGCCGCGCAGTGGGAGCTCCTCGCCCCCGCGGCCGGTGCCCGGGTCGTCATGGGAAACCCCGGCATCTTCCGGGACCCCGAGGCCATCGTCGCGACGATTCGCGAGCACCGGGTGACCGCCCTCCAGGGGGTGCCGACCCTGCTGCGAGCCCTCGTCGACACGGACCTCTTCGATTCCTGCTCCTCGCTGACCCGGGTCTTCTCCGGTGGAGAGGCTCTCACTCAGGTCCTGGCCAGAGATCTGTTCGCGGCGCTGCCCCATCTGTCAGTGGTCAACCTGTACGGGCCCACGGAAACGGCGATCAACGCCACTTCACACTGGATCGATCCGGCCTCCCTGGACGACGGTGACACCGGGATCGTCCCTGTCGGCGTGCCCGCCGACAACGTGACGTGCTACATCCTCGACGACAACAGGCAACCGGTCGATATCGGAGAGATCGGTGAGCTGTTCATCGGAGGGATCCAGGTCGCCCGCGGATACATCGGGTTGTCTGAACAGACAGCACAGCGTTTCATCGCCTCACCGTTCAACCCGACGGAGCGGCTGTACCGCACAGGCGACCTGTGCCAGTGGAACCCCGATGGCACCATCCAGTTCAGCGGCCGTGTGGACAACCAGGTCAAGCTCCGCGGATACCGGATCGAGCTGGAAGAGGTGGCCTCTCGCATCGAGATGCACACCTGGGTGAGGCGGGCCGCCTCGCTCGTCACCGACGACCCCCGGACCGGCGGAAAGGCCCTGGTGGCCGCCATAGAGCTGAACGAACGCACCGCTGCGGTGATGGACCAGGGGCGCGCCGATGCCGCCCACCACCAGTCCAAGGCATCGAAGGTGCAGGTCAAAGCCCAGCTGTCCAACCCTGGCCTGCGCAACGCACAGCAGCTTGCCGAGCGTCCTGCTGTAGCGCTTCCCGGTGAGACGGCGACACCTGAGCAGCGCCGGGCGGCGTTCGCACGTAAGACCTACCGGACTTACGAGGGCGAACCTCTGGCGTTGGGTGGCCTGCTCGAACTATTGGCTCCGGTACAGACGTTCACGCACTCCCAGCCCCTCACGGAACTTGCACTGGGAGAGCTGGGCGAGATCCTCCGCTGGTTCGGCCCCTTCCGGAGCGACGAGCGCCTGCTCCCCAAGTACAATTACGCGTCTCCCGGCGCCCTGTACGCAACGCAGCTGTACCTCGAAATCGACGGCTTGTTCGGTCTGTCGGGCGTGTACTACCACCACCCCATCGAGCACACCCTGGTGCGTGTGGGGGACGCGGCAGCCAATCGTCCGCAGGGACGCCTTCACGTCCATTTCCTGGGCAAGCGACGAGCCATCGAGCCCGTATACAAGAACAACATCCTTGAAGTGCTGGAGTTCGAGGCCGGCCACATGGTCGGCTCTTACGAGGCGATACTGCCCGCCCACGGCCTGACGATCGAGCCGGCCGGATTCGACCCGTCCGTGAAGGACCGGCTGGACGTCCACGAAGATGACCACTACCTGGGAACCTTCGCCATCACGGAGAACCACGACCGGCCCCTGCCTGATCACGTCGAGATATTCGTGCAGCCGCACAGCGACATCTTCGACGGCCTGGCTCCCGGCCTGTACCGCCACTGCGACGGCGCCCTCGAGCCGGTCAGTACCGGGGTCGTGGAGAAGCAGCACGTCATTGCCATCAACCAGGGTGTCTATGACCGATCATCGTTCGGTATCAGCGCCGTGTCCCGCGCCTCGGAGCAGTGGCTGCACCACATCGTCCTCGGCGCCAGACTGCACCACCTCCAGCGCCACCCGGGCATAGGGCTGATGTCCTCCGGTTACTCCTCAAAGACCGGAAACCCCCTCCCGACCGCACAGCGTCTGGACGATCTGCTCGGCTCCGCTGCCCTGCCCGTCGCCCCTGCCTCCTACTTCTTCATCGGCGGTCCCATCAGCGCCGGGCAGAGCGATCACGAAGGCATGAACGAGGACGCCGTGCACACCAAGGGGCCGGCCGAGATGATCAGGGACGACCTCGCCCGGTTCCTGCCGGACTACATGGTCCCGGCCCGCGTCCTGGTGGTGAACGACCTGCCCCTGACGGCTAACGGGAAGATCGATGTCAAGGCCACAGCGAACCTTCCTGAAGTGGTGGCCGCGCGCATGTCAGCGCCTTATGTGGCCCCTGAGACGCCCACCGAACGCTGGCTGACAGCGGAGTGGGAGCGGATGCTCTCCTACGACGAGGTCTCGACGCAGGATGAATTCTTCGCTTCCGGTGGCAACTCCCTGCACGCGGTGGCCCTCATCAACAAGGTCCGACGCGAGTTCGGTATGACGCTCCCGCTCCAGAGCATCTTCGAGACACCAAAGCTGGCCGACCTCGCGACTCTGATTGACAACGGTGCCTCTCACCGGGCCTCACGCCTTGTCCCCTTGTACGACGGCGGCACGGGCAGCCCCGTCTTCTGCTGGCCCGGTCTGGGTGGTTCCCCCATGAACCTCCGCCTGTTGGCGCGGGGCGCAGAACTGGGGCGCCCGTTCCGAGGCATCCAGGCTCACGGAGTCAACCCCGGTGAAGTGCCCTTCGGCACGATCCAGGAAATGGCCATGGCCGACGTCTCCGAAATCCGGCGTGTCCAGCCCTCCGGCCCCTACACCCTGTGGGGCTATTCATTTGGTGCACGTGTCGCTTTCGAAGCGGCCTGGCAGCTGGAGCAGTTCGGCGAGAAGGTCGACAACCTACTACTCATCTGCCCGGGAAACCCGCAGGTGCGGGCGGAGAGCGGTGAGGAGTGGGGACGTGAGTCCTCTTACGGCAACCCCGCTTACGTAACGATTCTCTTCTCCGTATTCGCCGGCGCGATCCAGGGGCCTGAACTGCAGGAATGCCTCAAAAGGGCCAAGGATGAAGCTTCATTCGTCTCCTTCATCCGTGAAATACTCCCCGAGTTGGATGCAGAAACGATCCGCCGGATCGCCAGGATCGTCGCCCGTACATACGAATTCGAGTACAGCTTCCAAGAGCTGAGGGAGCGTCAAGTTCAGGCACCTGTCGCTATCCTGAAGGCCCAAGGTGACGACTATTCATTCGTCGAGGGAAGTGCGGGCTATTCGGCCGCAGAGCCCACCGTGATCGACCTGCGCGGCGACCACTACGGAGTGCTGAAAGAGCGCGGTCTCGGAGAGCTAATCTCCGCCGTCCACTCCGTCATGGGCCGGTAACAAGCATCTGCACTCCTCGCGCGCGCGGATCGAGCCTGTGCACGTTCCGTCTTGCCCCGAGACGCTGCCCCTGCCATCACGTCTTACCTCAACTCAGGGAGGTCGCAGTGCCGCACGTCAATATCAAGCACTGGCCCCGCTCATTCACCGAAGCAGAGAAACAAGACCTGATCCGTTCGCTGACGGAAACGATGACCAGAGTCTTCGCCTGCGAAGCATCCTCACTGTCGATTGCCGTCGAATCTGTCGAACCGTCTCTCTGGGAGAAGCGTGTGCATATCCCCGAGATAGAAGACAAGCCCCACTTGCTGTGGAAGCGGCCGAACTACACCAACCCCATACCGACAGAAGGAACCGCGTGAGCACGTCCATCCCGATCGTCTACAGCGAAGAAGTACGCGAAGCCCTGCATGAGCAGCGTGCGGTCGTGGCCCTGGAGTCGAACGTCATCACCCACGGCCTCCCATACCCGCACAACGCAGAGACCGCGCACCAGGTCGAGTCCGCTGTCCGCAAGGGAGGCTCTGTGCCTGCCACTCTGTGCATCCAGGACGGCGCGATCCGAGTCGGGATGAATGACCAGGACATCGAGCGTTTCGCCTCGACGCCGGGCATCCCCAAGGTCTCCAGCCGTGACCTGCCCGTCATCCTGGCCACTGGCGGCCTGGGCGCCACCACAGTGGCATCCTCCGTGGTGGCCGCCGAGTTGGCCGGCATCCCCTTTTTCGCCTCCGCCGGCCTGGGCGGGGTGCACCGGGGCGCCCAGAACAGCATGGACATTTCGTCAGACCTCATCCAGCTCACCAGATCGAAGGTCGCCGTCGTGTGCGCCGGCGCGAAAATGATCCTCGATCTGGGTTTGACCATGGAGTACCTGGAAACCCAGTGCGTCCCGGTGATCTCCTACGGCTCGGACGACTTTCCGGCCTTCTACTGTGCTTCAAGCGGCATCAAGTCGCCTCACCGGATCGACGATGAGGACGTCATCGCCAAGGCCGTTGCCACTCACTGGGCTGCAGGACACCCCGGTGGTGTCGTCGTGACCGCCCCGCCGCGGCCTGAAGACGCTGTCGACTCTGCTGAGGCCGAGACGGCGATTACCAATGCCCTGGCCCAGGCCGAGCAGGACGGCGTATCGGGGCAAGGGCTGACGAAGTACCTGATGCATGCGGTGGACCGGGCCACGGGAGGCCGTACCGCGCAGGCCAACATGGCGGTCCTCATATCCACCGCCGAGGTTGGAGGCCGTATGGCTGCGGCCTATGCAAGGTGCCAGACCTCCCATTCCTGAGTAGCCGATCCACCACGTCTCGGTCCTTCACCCTCATCACGGCTCGCCTGTGGCCTCTCCTCAGAAAGATGATTCGATGACTTCCCTTTTCGACTCTGCCCAGTTCGGCAAGATCCCGCTGAAGAACAGGCTGGTGATGGCGCCGATGACTCGGAACCGCGCCAAGCCGTGCGGCGGTGCGACCGAGTTGATGGCCCAGTACTACGCCCAGCGTGCTTCCGCCGGGCTCATCATCACCGAAGGAATACAGCCCTCCGCAGTGGGGCAGGGGTTTCTGAACACGCCAGGGCTGCACCATCCCGAGCAGGTGAATTCGTGGCGCGGCGTCACCGATGCTGTGCACGCGGCGGGTGGCAGCATCGTTGCGCAGCTCATGCACGCCGGCCGAATCGGTCACCCCTCGCTCTACGCGGGCGCCCACCAGTCGGTTGCTCCCTCTGCCGTCACGGCGGCAGGTCAGTGCTTCACGCCCAACGGCCTGGCCGACTACTCAGCCCCCCGAGAACTCACCACGGACGAGATTGCGGAGACGGTCGCTGACTTCGCTCTGGCAGCCCGGAACGCCATCGAAGCAGGCTTCGACGGCGTGGAAATCCACGCAGGCAATGGCTTCCTTCTGCACCAGTTCCTTGCCGAGAACACCAATCACCGTACGGACGCCTACGGCGGTCCGATCACCAACAGGATCCGCTTCACTCTGGAAGTCACAGAGGCGGTGGTCACTGCCATCGGCAACGAACGCACCAGCATGCGCCTTTCCCCGGCCAACCCCTACAACGACATCGCCGAGGGCGACTCCGAGGGCATCTACGGGGCACTGGTCCCAGCACTTCCCGAGCTCGCGTTCCTCGAGGTGTGCGAGATCGTCACCCGCCCTGTCACGCGCACCATCCGCCAGGCGTGGGGGGGTAACCTCATTCTCAACCCGCACATGACACCGGATTCCTTCCCCGCGTCGGCCGAGACGGCGCGAACCGTGCTGGAGGGCGGCCTGACCGACGCGGTCTCCCTGGGTGCCCTGTTCCTGGCCAACCCGGACCTCCCCGCCCGGATCAAAGCCGGATCCCCTTTCAACGTGGCGGACGAGGCGACGTTCTACGGTGGCGACCACCGCGGCTACACCGACTACACGTTCCTCGACCAGTGATGGCCAACACCGTGAACTTCGATGCCAAAATGCTGCTCTTCTCGGGACGTGCCCATCCCGAATTCGCCGAGCGCATCGCACGCGAACTCGGTACCGAGCTGGTTCCCACGAAGGCGTATGATTTCGCCAACGGCGAGATCTACATTCGCTTCGAGGAATCGGTACGAGGCGCGGACTGCTTCGTCATTCAATCGCATACGGCGCCGATCAATAAATGGATCATGGAACAGTTGATCATGATCGATGCCCTGAAGCGCGCCTCGGCCCGGAGTATCACCGTCGTCGCACCCTTCTATGGGTATGCACGGCAGGACAAGAAGCACAAGGGGCGCGAGCCCATATCGGCGCGCTTGCTCGCCGACCTGCTGACGGCTGCTGGTGCGGATCGAATCGTCACGGTAGATCTCCACACCGATCAAATCGTGGGATTCTTCGGGGGGCCGGTCGATCACCTCTTCGCCCTGCCGATCCTCGCAGACCACATTTCCGCACTCACCGACCGCGCCAAACTGACCATAGTCTCCCCTGACGCCGGACGTGTCCGCGTGGCGGACCGGTGGTGTGATCGGCTCGGTGCGCCGCTGGCTATCGTCCATAAGAAGCGGGACAAGGAAATAGCCAACCAGGTCAGCGTTCATGAGGTCGTCGGAGATGTTCAGGGCAGGGTGTGCATCCTGGTGGACGACATGGTCGACACCGCGGGAACGATCTGCGCTGCAGCTGAAGCGCTGTTCGAGAACGGGGCGGAGGACGTCATTGTCGCAGCCACTCACGGCATCCTTTCCGGGCCCGCCATCGGGCGCATGAAAAACTCGAAGGTAAGCCGTTTCGTACTCACTGACACCTTGCCGACCGCCGCAGAGGCCGGCGAGGACAAGGTGACGGTCCTCTCCATTGCGCCCGTCGTCGCCCACGCGATAAGGGAGATCTTCGAGGACGGCTCGGTCACGGCCCTCCTCGACGAACTCTGATATCGGTCCGTCCGTCTCCGTTGGTCCGGCACTGGCCGGGCCGACGGAGACAACTGTGTTGGCCGTGCATGCGCCAGCCAGGGCTGGGTGCTGGTCTGTCAGGGGCGGGCAGTCGGCTCGGTCTGTCGTAGTCGCCAGCGCGGACGCCACGAGGCGTCCGTACTCGCTGGAGTCTTCGGGTGTCCTTCTCCGCGGGGCACCACCGGGTGACGATGGAAGCGAGCTCGATCCGCCCGAGCCGATCACTGCCTACCAGGCCATCATGCACGCCTCCGCCCGTGTCGGCCGCTCGCCCGCGCCCTCAGGGTCCGGTGTCATCCCCGCGTATGACACGGCTTCGCCCGGTGCGACCGTAGACGCGCATCGGACAGGAACTACGGCTGATTCCACGGCCCGCCGACGCCGGGACGATGGAACTGTCCTCGGATAGCGAGTACGGCGGTGGCCGATTCCGGCGCCGTGGGACCACCGATAGCGAGAGGGAGTACCGAAGATGGCGAAGCTGGAGAGCCTGGACCCGATCACGCCGATGTTCGCGCAGTTCAAGGAGAAGACCGGGCCCATCGTCCTGGCCAACACCTTCTTCGTTCCCAAGGAGAGCACTGAAGCGTTCCTGCCCCTCTTCCGGAGGCAGGCGGAGTTCATGAAGGCTCAGCCGGGGTTCGTCTCCCTGCAGATGCACAAGGGAACGGCGGGCAGCCAACTCCTGATGAACGTCGCGGTCTGGGAGTCGACCGAGGCTCTCGCCACGGCGTTCGGCAGCCCGGAGTTCCAGCGGATGGCCGCCGAGTTCCCCGACGACATCGTGTCGTACCCGCACATCTTCGAGCAGGTCGACGTATGACACGGCAGCGGGCCGGGGGAGGGCGGCGCTGGTGTTGAATACGGCTTCATGGGTGAAAGCGCACGTGATGCCAGCAGGACGGCCGTGCTGGTCTGCCAGGGGCGGGCAGCGGCGGACGGCAGAACCGCTGCCGACCGGTTCGCGGATCCGGTGGCGGCCAGGCTGCTGAGCGCCGCGGAGCGTGCGCCGGTGGACGAGGTGCGCGCGGGCACTCCGCCGCAGGGCTGGCGGGCGCGCACCACGTACGAGAGTGTGCGGGCGTGCGCCGACGTGGTCGTACCACGGACGGTCGCGATCGACGAGGCGCTGCGCGCCCGCGTGACCGGCCAGCTCGTCATCCTCGGCGCCGGTCTGGACACGCGCGCGTGGCGTCTGCCCGAACTCTCGCGGACGGATGTCTGGGAGGCCGACCATCCGGCCTCCCAGCAGGACAAGCGCGCCCGCATCGCCGACGCCGCGCGGGCGGCCGGGGGCCGGGGGGAGGACGACTCGGCCGGACCTGGCGCACCTGGCGGACCCGGAGAATCGGCCGGACCTGCCGGCCCCGCCGGGCTGCCGACCCTGGCCCGGTCCGTACGGTTCACGCCGGTCGACTTCGCCGTCGACGACCTCGGCGCGGTGCTGGACACCGCAGGGCACGACCCCGCGGTGCCGACGACATGGCTGTGGGAGGGCGTCGTCCCGTACCTCACACGCGACCAGGTACGCGCCACGGTGGCCGCGCTCACCGCCCGGACGGCCCCGGGCAGCACGCTCATCGTCAACTACCAGGCACCATCGGCGAAAGCGGCGGCGGGCCGGCTGCTGACACGCGTACTCGGCAACTCCCTCACGGCGGGCGAACCGTGGCGCTCCCTGTGGAAGCCGCAGCGGATGGCCGCACTGCTCGGGGAGTACGGCCTGCGCGTGGTGTCGGACGAGGACCTCCTCACCCTCACGCACACCTTCGCGGGCCCGGCGAGCGGCCGGACATCGCTGCGGTCGGGCCGCGTGGCGGTCGCGGAGAGCCGCTGACGGATACGCCCCCGGCCATCCCGGCGCGACCACTCTTACGCCACGGTGTACTCGGTGTCGCCGAAGTCCGCGACCACGCGGAGCCGCCCGCCCAGGGCCTGGACATAGGACCGCATGGTGGCGATCTCCGTCCGGTCGACCGCACCGTTCTCGATGGCGGACACCCGGGGGGCTGAGACGCCCATGCTGGAGGCGACCTCGCGCTGGGTCAGGTCCTGCTCCGCGCGGATCTCGGCGAGCCGGTAGGCCCGCACCTCGGCAAGGAGCTGGTCCATGGCCGCCTGCTTCTCCTCCGGGGAGCGCACCGGCAGCCCTGCCGCCACACGCTCCTCGTGCGTGCGGCGCTTGAGGTCTTCCCACCTGACGGTGCTCATTCGTACTCCCTTGATTCCAGTGCCGCGAGGTGTGCGGAATAGCGCTTCTCGGCGATCGGGACATTGGTGTCGTACCAACCACGCCAGTTGCCGGCCTTGTCACCCGCGACGAGCAGCACGGCACGGCGTACCGGATCGAAAGCGAACAGGATGCGCACCTCGCTGCTCCCCGTGGATCCGGGCCGCAGCTCCTTCAGATGGTGCTGCTCGGAGCCCTTGATCCGGTCGACCAGTGGCCGACCGAGTGTGGGGCCCACGGATGCCAACGTATCGATGGCATCCTCCACCTGATCTGCGCTTGTGCTGTCCAGTTTGATCAGCTCGCTGAACCACGCCGCCACCTCGGCCACGAGGATCACTTCCCATTGAGACCTAGCGCGCAAGTTAATGCAAGCGTTAACCCTGCATGCGGGCCTCCCGTGGTGTTCACCCCATGGTGTGAAACGCGTCGGCGGGCGCCGGGACCGGCCGTGGGCCAGTCGTGGACCGCAGTCCCTCCTCGGCTCTTACCCCCGCCCCAGCACCACCGTCCCCGACGAGCAGAACCAGCCGCCCGTCCCCGATGCCACCGCCAGTTCCGGCAGCCGGCCGCCCGTCTTGTGGACCTGGCGGCCGGTGCCCGCCTCGCCGCGTAGTTGTCGTACCGCCTCGACCAGCAGGAAGAGGCCGCGCATCCCCGGGTGGCAGGCGGACAGGCCGCCGCCGTCGGTGTTGACCGGGAGTTCGCCGTCGCGCAGCAGCCGGCCCTTCTCCACGAACGCGCCGCCCTCGCCCTTCGCGCAGAACCCCAGGTCCTCCAGCGTCACCAGCGTCATATAGGTGAACGCGTCATAGATCTCGGCGATGTCGATCTCCGCCGGGCTGACCCCCGCGCGCTCGAAGGCCAGCCGGCCGCTGACCGCCGCAGGGGAGACCGTGAAGTCGTCCCACTCCGACATCGTCGTGTGCGAGACATGCTCCCCGGTGCCCAGGACCCACACGGGCGCCTTCGCGCAGTCCGGTACGTACTCCTCCGCCACCAGCAGCACCGCACAGCCCCCGTCGCTGCGGATGCAGCAGTGCAGCTTGGTGAACGGGTCCGCGATCATCGGCCCGCCCAGTACCTCGTCCACGGTGACCGGATCGCGGTACAGGGCGTCCGGGTTGTGGGCCGCGTTCGCCCGTGCCTGGACCGCCACCGACGCGAGCTGTTCCAGCGTCGTGCCGTACTCGTGCATATGACGGCGGGCGGCCATCGCGTACTTGGCGATCAGCGAGTGGCCGTACGGCACCTCGAACTGGAGCGGGCCGCGCGCGCCGAAGGACAGGTTCGACGTGCGGCGCCGGGCCTTGATGTCGGCGCGGGCCGTGGAGCCGTACACCAGCAGCACCGCGTTGGCGTGGCCCGCGGCGATGGCGTCCGCCGCATGCGCGGCCATCACCTCCCAGGTGGACCCGCCGACGGAGGTGGAGTCCACCCAGGTGGGTTTCAGGCCCAGATATTCGGCGACCTCCACCGGGGCGAGAGTGCCGAGGCCGGCCGAGCCGAAGCCATCGATCACCTCGCGGCCGAGCCCCGAGTCGGCGAGCGCGCGGCGCGCGGCCTGGGCGTGCAGGGCGTACGGAGTGGCGTCGTCGACCTTGCCGCAGTCCGACAGGGCGACACCGGCGACGGCGACCCGCCGCCGCGGCCGGGCAGATATGACAGAGGATGACATGAATCTGACGGTACATCAGATCCGGTGCCGGGCAATGGCGTCGGACGTCTCCCGTACCGGCTCTGTGCATCTGGATCCGCGCGCTTTACTATGACGCGCCGTCAGATCAGGAGAGGGGCCCGCCCATGGATGCCGCCTTCACAGCGGAGCAGGACGAGATCCGCCGTACCCTGCGCGAACTGCTGACCAAACGCTGCGGCCCGGACGCGGTCAGAGCCGCAGCGGCCACCCGGGCCGGATACGACCAGGAACTCTGGCGCACCCTCGCCGAGCAGCTCGGGCTGCCCGGCCTCGCGATCCCCGCGGAGTACGGGGGTGTGGGCTGCGGCCCCGCCGAGCTGGTGCTGGCCTGCGAGGAGACCGGCCGGGCGCTGCTGCCGTCCCCGCTGTTCGCGACGGCCGCGCTGGCCGCACCGCTGATCACCGCACTCGGCACGGAGGCCCAGCGCACGGAACTGCTCCCCGCCATCGCCCGCGGGGAGCTGACCGCCACCCTGGCCGCGCCCCTCGGGCCCGCGCTCGGACTGCTCGGCGACAACTCCGGCGACTGGGCGGGCGGCGGCCGGGCCGGCGGCGTCCAGGCCCGGCCCACCGGCGCGGGGTGGCGGCTGTACGGCCAGGCCGACCAGGTGCTCGACGGCCACAGCGCGGGCGTGCTGCTGGTGGCCGCGCACACCGGGGGGTTCGCGCGGAGCCGCACGCTGCTCTTCCTCGTACGCGCCGACGCGGCCGGGATCTCCCGCGTACGGCAGACCGCGCTGGACGCGACCCGGCCGCAGGCCCGTATCGAACTGCGCGACACGGAGGCCGAGTTGCTCGGCGCGACGGATGGCGACGGTGACGGTGACGGTGACGGTGACGGTGACGGGGGGAGCGGTACGGCCGATGTGCCGGGCGCGCTGGCCCGTACCGGGTGCGCGGCGGCCGCCGTGCTGGCCGCCGAAGCGGTCGGCGCGGCCGACCGCGCGCTGGAGCGGACGGTCGAACACGTCGGCACACGCGAGCAGTTCGGGCGCCCCATCGGCTCCTTCCAGGCCGTGAAGCACCGCCTGGCCGGGCTCTACGTACAGGTGCAGGCGGCCAGGTCGGCCGCCTACTACGCGGCCTGGGACCCGGCGGCCGGCGGCCTCGCGCTCGCCCAGGGACTGGAAGCGCTGCGCAGCGCGGCGTCCGACGCGGTCCAGCTGCACGGCGGGATCGGCTTCACCTGGGAGCACGACATCCAGCTGTACTTCAAGCGGGCGTCGTCCGACGAGCTGCTGTTCGGCCCGGTGCACGGGCTGCGGGCGCATGCGGCGGAACGGGCGGGGCTCTTCACCGGGCGAGCGGCGGTCGCGGTCTGATGCTGCCCGGAACCCGGCTGGTGCAGAAGGTGTCGTCCACCCGTACGTTCGCCAGGATCGCGCCGCACGTCGTCCCCGCCATGGACCGTGCGGTGCACCGGCTGACCCGGGGAAAAGTGCTGCTCAGCGCGCAGATGCTGCCCGGAGTGATCCTCACGGCGAAGGGCGCGAGAAGCGGAGTCCTACGGGTTACGCCATTGGCGTGCATGCCGGAGAGAACGGCGGCGGGGGACGCGAGGGAGAAAGAGGGGGAGCAGGAGCGGGGGCCCTGGCCGCGGTCCTGGATCCTCGTCGGGTCGAACTTCGGGCGGCCCGGCCATCCCGCGTGGACGGCCAACCTGCTGGCGCACCCGGACGCCGAGGTGAACTGGAAGGGGCAGGACATCCAGGTCAGCGCGCGGCTCCTGGAGGGCGAGGAGAGGGCGGGGGTGTGGACGACGGCGCTGGCGTTCTGGCCGCCGTACGCCTCGTACCAGGCGCGGGTGGACCGGGAGATCCGGCTGTTCCGGCTGGAGCGCCGCTGAGGCGCACGCCCTGCGCGGTACGCGGAGTGCCCTGCGCGGTACGCGGACGGCGGACCACCCACCTCGGTGGCCCGCCGTCTGCGCGACAGGACGAAGGACGTGGTGGCGCCCCGCGGTTACTTTGTCGGCTTCTTGCCCGTGATGCCCAGGTGGACCAACAGGGCGAGGTTCGGGCGGAGTTCGGCCTGCTTCACGCCCCAGGTCTGGAACCCCTTCTGGTGTGCGGCCACGGCGGCCAGCATGGCCACCAGGGAGCCCGCCATCGCGGCGGGGCTGACGTCCTTGTCGACCCTGCCCTTGGCCTGGAGCTCCTTGACCGCGTCGGTCAGGGAGTTGGTGACGGAGTTCAGGATCTTCATGCGGATCTTGTAGAACCGCTTGTCGCCCTCCGCCGCGCCGAGGTCGACGACGCGGAGGATCGCGTCGTGGCGGCGCCAGAAGTCGAGGAACCCCTCGACGAGTTCTTCGGCCGTCTGCCAGCCGGCCTTTCCGGTCCAGGAGCGCCCGGAGACCAACTCGGTCAGTCCGGCACCCTCCTTGGCCATCTCCTCCGCGATTTCGAGGACCGCGCCCTCGACGTCCGGGAAGTACTGGTAGAAGGTCGCGGGCGAAGTCCCCGCCTTCCGGGCCACGTCGATGACCTTGACGTCCCGGTACGGCGAGGAGCTGAGCATCTCGCTGAGGCAGTCGAGCAGCTTCTGCCGCGTCGCCTGACCTCGTCGGCCGGCCACGCGGCCGTCGACGGTGCGTACTTGTCCTGTCATGCCGTCAGCTTACCGAGGGGTGATCGGAGCGCGATTCGGCCGACTGCAAATGGGGTCCGGGCTGGTAACGGGGCGGCTCGTGGGCCGTACGGAATTGATATTGTTATCAACAGGCTGTGGATAACTTCCGTGGACAACTTCCGTAAACACTTTCGGGCTGTGACGGGCGTCACTCCCGGCCGGGCCTCACCGTACAAGAGGAACCGGCCCTGCCCGTGCGCCTCAGGGGCTCTGCCACGGCCCGGTGCGGGCGCCATGTCCGGATCGCGGTGAGACACCCCGATCCGCCCCCGGGTTCGCAACGAGCACGTCAGCCAGGAACAATCGGGGTGCGCACCGCCGGGTGGTGCCCAGTGGTGAGACGCTGAACGCAGCTGTATGTCGCGGACCCCCTTCCCCGGGGCCCGTACGGGGAGGTGGCAAGCGCGTGATGGAGCAGCTGACGCAGCACGATCCGAGGCGGATCGGCCCGTTCGAGGTGCTCGGGCGGCTCGGGGCCGGTGGTATGGGGCTCGTCTATCTGGCGCGCTCGGCCTCCGGCAGGCGTGTGGCGATCAAGACCGTACGGACCGAGCTCGCCGAGGACCAGCTGTTCCGTGTCCGCTTCTCCCGCGAGGTGGAGGCCGCCCGCGCCGTCAGCGGCTTCTACACGGCCGCCGTGGTCGACGCCGACGCCCGCGCCGCCGTGCCGTGGCTGGCCACCGCGTACGTTCCCGCGCCCTCCCTCGAAGAAATAGTGAATGAGTGCGGGCCGATGCCGGCCCAGGCCGTGCGCTGGCTGGCCGCCGGGATCGCCGAGGCCCTGCAGTCGATCCATGGCGCGGGCCTGGTCCACCGGGACCTCAAGCCGTCCAATGTGCTGGTGGTGGAGGACGGGCCGCGCGTCATCGACTTCGGTATCGCGTCCGGCGTCTCCAACACCCGGCTGACCATGACGAACGTCGCGGTGGGCACCCCCGCGTACATGTCGCCCGAGCAGGCCAAGGACTCGCGCAATGTGAAGGGCGCGAGCGATGTGTTCTCGCTCGGGTCGACGCTGGTCTTCGCGGCGACCGGCCATGCGCCGTTCCACGGGGCGAACCCGGTCGAGACGGTCTTCATGCTGCTGCGCGAGGGCCCCAATCTGACGGGTCTGCCCGATGAACTGCGGCCGCTGATCGAGGCGTGCATGCAGCAGGAGTTCACCCAGCGGCCCAGCCCGGAGGACCTCCAGGCGCAGCTGGCGCCGCATCTCTTCGCGTCCGGCGGCGACGACAGCGGCACCGCGTCCGCCTGGCTGCCGGCCCGCGCCACGGCGATGATCGAGACCCGGCGCGGCGGCCGTCCGCCGTCCGTGCCGAGGCCGGCGAACCCCTCGCTGCCGCCGAGGCCCGCGAACCCCTCACTGCCGCCCAGACCGGCGTACGAGCCGCCGCAGCCGCCGCCCCAGCAGCCCCGGGTCCAGCCGCAGCCGGCTCACGCGCACCAGCAGCCGCAGCAGTCCGCTGTGCAAGCTGTGCAGCAGCAGCCCCAGCCCCAGCCGCACCCGCAGCAGCAGGCGCAGCCCCAGCCGCAGCCGCACCAGACCGGGTGGCGGGACGGGGCCGTACGGTTGCCCGGCGCCCAGGTGCCGATCGGTCCCGGGCCGCGCGTCGCGGAGGCCCGCGCCCACGCCCCGGTGTCCGCCGGGCCCGCGACGGGCTGGGTACGGCCCCCGGGCGGCCAGCACAGCGCGGAGGCCGCGCCCCCGACAGCCGCGCCGCCCGCTCCCCGGGCGGCCCCGGAGGAGCCCACCCGCTGGCGGCCCTGGCGCTTCCGGATGTCGAACGACGTCTGGGGGTCCCCGGCCGTCGACGGCGATCTGCTGTACGTCACCTCCTTCGAGGTGCACGCCCTGGACGTGGGCAGCGGCCGGCGCCAGTTCAAGACCAAGGACGTGGCGTGGGCGATGGACGTCTCGGGCGGCCGGATCCACGCGTCCGACGGGCCGACGCTGTACGCGCTGAACGGCACCGACGGCACCGACCTGTGGCGTCTCTCGACCGACGCGTGGGTGTACTCGCTCCGGGCCGAGCGCGGCACGGTCGTCACCGGCACCCGGGGCGGCGGCGTCCAGGCGTGGGAGGCGTCCAACGGCGACAAGCTGTGGGAGCTGAGCGGCGCCCAGACCGACTTCGAGACACCGGAGTCCGGTCCTGCCATCCACGGCGACACGGTGTACGTCTGGAAGGACGCCAGGCTCTTCGCGCTCGACCCCCGTACCGGCGCCGAGCGCTGGTCGTACCCGGTGGGCGACGCCGCCGCGTGCGGGGGAGTGCCCGTCCGGGTGACGTCGGCCGACGACGGCTGTGTGTACATCGCGGCCGGGACCCGCGTCCTGTCCGTCGACCGTGCGTCCGGCCTGGTCCGCTGGCACTTCGAGGCCCCCGCGGTCTTCCTGTCGGCCCCGGCCTTCGCACCGGGACCCGCGGTGGCCGGTGGCGGTGTCTATCTCGCCGACTACCTCGGCACGGTGTACGCCATCGACGTCACGACCGGCCAGGACCGCTGGCGCATCGCCACCGAGTCCCGGCAGTCCCTCCACCCGCTCCTTGTCGCGCAGGGCAATGTCCATGTGGGCAGCGGAAGCGCGCTCTACACGCTGGACGCGGTGACCGGCACCCCCAAGTGGCGGTTCGCGGCGGGCGGCGAGGTGGTCGGAGCGCCGGTGGTGGCGGACGGCCGGATCCACTTCGGCTCGGCGGACCACTGTCTGTACACACTGGACGCGGCAGGCGGCCAGCTCCGCTGGAAGCTCGCCACGGGCGGCGAGATCACCGGCTCACCGGTGGTCCGCAGCGGAGTCGTCTACGCCTGCAGCAAGGACCGCTGCGTCTACGCCCTGGACGCCGCCAAGGGCACCGGCACGGGCCGCCCGAACTGAGCCCAAATTCAAGCCCCTCCGGCGATGGCCTGGCTATTCAAGCCCCTCCTGGGGGCACCTCCCAGCGTTAGCTGGGGGAGATTGAGGAGCGGGGGTCCGAAGGCGGTCACTCCCCGGGAGGCCGAGCCCGCGTGGCCCCGCCACCGGCCCCCGTCTCCCCCGGCTCCTCAGGAGCCGTCAGCTCCGCAGGAAGATCAGCCGAGCTGAAGGACAACGTGTCGTGCTCGGCCCCCGGCTCATAAGGCCGAGCAACAGGCGGCACACTCGGCGGCCCCCCAGGCGAACCCCCAGGACCGCCCTCGTACGGCGAAGGCGGCTGGGCCGGAGCCGGGGGCTGGGCCGGATCCGCAGCCGGCGCCGGAGCCACAGGCACTCGCCGCCCCCGCATCAACCCCGCCCCCAGCAACATCAGCACCCCACCGATCAGCGCGTCCCCCACCCCGAGCCCCAGCCCGCGCCCCCCGGAGCTGATCGCGAGGCTGTGCTCCGCGATGCCCACGCGGACCATCCACAGCACGGTGAAGGCAAGAGTGACCAGGCCCGCCAGCGTCACCAGCAGACGGGAGCGCAGCAGAATGCCGATCAGGACGAGGAGGGCCGAGAAGGCGAACGGGATCAGGATGGAGCCCCCGGCGTCCGGCTTGTGCGCAGTGATGCCGTTGAACAGGTCCTGGATGCGGTACTCGCTGCCGTGGCGGCCGTCGTACCAGTTACGGAAGGGGCTGTATACGGCGGCCGCAGCTCCGACGAGAGCGACGAGAGAGCCAAGGACATTGCGCATCATCTTCGGTCTCCTCCGCCGGATCTCGATTTCGACGCTACGCCGGGGTCCGTGGCCCCGCCACCACAGCGGGACGCGCCCCGCCGACGCACCCTGCTACGGTGTCCGCCGAAACGGGGGAGATGACATGATCATGCGACGTCTGAGGTTCGGTGCCGTTCTGGTGGGGGTGGTCCTCGCTCTGACGGGCTTCTCGCGCCACAGCAGCCACAGTCACGGCCACAGCCACAGTTCCGGCGGCGGCTGCTCCAGCAGCAAGAGCCACAGCAGTTCCACCACGCACCACTACAACAGCAACGACGACAACACCTACGGATCGTCGAGCGGCTCCAGCAGCCGTACGTCCTCGTCGACGACGCGCGACCCCAAGGCCACCGGCACCGTCGTGACCTGCGCCAAGAAGGGCGCGGCCGCCGCCACCGTACGGGTGTCGGCCCGTGCGGCGAGCGGCAGCAACACCTACCGGGTCAGCATGAGCTTCCTCGGCGCGGGCGGTTCCGTCGTGGACACCGGCAGCGCGACCGTCCCGGTGTACGGCAACTCCAGCGCGACGGTGAAGGTGCCGATGTCGGTCCCGTCGGACGCCGGCTCGGTCACGCGATGCCGCATCGACTCGGTCCAGTACGCGTACTGACCCACCGCACCCGGCCAGCCCGGCCGGCCCCGCCGCACACCCGCCTACCGCACCCGGAACTCACCCTTCCTGGCGCCGAACAGCGCCGACTGCCGCTCCGGCGGCAGATTGCCGAGCGCCACCAGATGGGGGGCCTGCGCCAGAGCCTGGGCGCGGGCCCCCTCCTTCGCGGCCCACACCGCCCGTACGGTCCCCTGCACCGCCTCCGTCGGATACGAGGCGATCGTCTCGGCGCAGCCGACCGCGGCCGCCAGCTCGTCACCGGCCGGTGTCACCTCGCTGACGAACCCTGTCTCGTACGCCCGCCGGGCCGAGATCCGCTCGGCCGTCCCCATCAGGGCCATCCGGGCGACCTCGCCGAACGGCATCCGCTGGGCGAGGTAGATGGTCTCGTAGGCGCTGACCATGCCGTACGTCGTGTGCGGGTCGAAGAAGGTGGCGTCGTCGGCCGCGATCACGAACTCCGCCTCGCCCAGCAGATAGAACGCCCCGCCGCAGGCCATCCCGCGCACCGCCGCGACAACCGGCTTCCAGAGGTCGTTGGCCTTCGGGCCGATGGCGATCAGCGGGTCGTCGACGGAGTACGGGGACGGCGGCTGCGGCACATCGGCCGAGCGGTCGATGCCGGTGCAGAAGGCCCGGGTCCCGGCCCCGGTGACGACGACCGACCGTACCGAGGTGTCGAAGCGGAAGTCCCGCCAGGTGGCGGCCAGTTCACCGGCGGTCGCCACATCGACGGCGTTGAGCCGCTCGGGCCGGTCGAGGGTGACGACCGCGACGCCCGTCTGCCGGTTCCTCTCCACGCGCAGGCTCATGGCCGCTCCAGGAGCCAGCGCGGCAGCGTCGTCCCGCCGTCCTCGGCGAAGGTGACCTGCACCCGGGCGCCGATCCGCAGCCGCGCCGGGTCCACCGAGTTCAGCGGTGCGCCGGGGCCCGCCACCACATTGCCGACGAGCCTGATGTGCGGGGCGTCGGCCAGTTCCACCACGACCGTGTTGTACGGGGCCTGGGCCGCGTAGTCGGGAAGCAGCGGCGGGTGCGGGACGACGTACGACCAGATGCGGCCGCGCCCGGACATCCGCTGCCACTCACTGTCGAAGGACTGGCACTGCGGGCAGCAGGGGCGGGGCGGGAAGCGCAGCGTCGAGCACTGTGCGCAGGACTGGACCCGCAGTTCGTGCTGGGCCGCGTACTCCCAGAAGGGCGCGCCGTCCTCGTCGGTTTCTGGCTGGAGCACCGGGACTCAACTCCTCAGCAGGATCGCGGATGTGGGGACGCACTCGCCCGCCGTGACCAGGCAGGTGGCGGCGTCGGGCACCTGGGCGGTGGAGCTGCCGCGCAGCTGTTTGACGCCTTCGGTGATGAGGTTGAAGCCGTGCACATACCCTTCGCTGAGCCCGCCGCCGCCGGTGTTGAGGGGCAGCCTGCCGCCGATCTCCAGGGCGCCGCCCTCGGTGAACCCGGCGCCCTCGCCGCGCCCGCAGAAGCCGTATCCCTCCAGGGAGAGCGGGACGAGCGGGGTGAAGGCGTCGTAGATCTGCGCCACGTCCACGTCGTCGGGGCCGAAGTCGGCGTGCTTCCACAGGTGCCGGGCCGCCGTCCAGGCGGGCCCGGTCAGCGGGTCGTCGTTCCAGTAGTTGACCATGCCGTGGTGCTGGGCGGGCAGGCCCTGGGCGGCCGCGTGCACGTACACGGGCTTGCGCCGGCAGTCGCGGGCGCGTTCGGCGGAGACGACGACGCAGGCCAGGGCGCCGTCCGTCTCCAGGCAGTTGTCGAAGAGGCAGAGCGGTTCGCTGATCCACCGCGAGGTCATATACATGTCGCGGGTCAGCGGGCGCTCGTACATGATCGCGGCCGGGTTCTGGTTGGCGCGGTTGCGGCAGGCCAGCGCGACGTTGAAGAGGTGGTCGCGGGTGGCGCCGTACTCGTGCATGTACCGGCGGGCCAGCATGCCGATCTCGTCGGCCGGCCGCAGCAGGCCGAACGGGCGGGTCCACTGGGCGGGGGTCGGCAGCTGCACCGCCGTGTTCTTCCAGGGCCGTGGACCGCTGCCGCGTTTCCGCGAACGCCAGGCGACCCCGACGTTCGCCTGTCCGGTCGCGACGGCAGCGGCGAGGTGGGCGACGGTCGCGCAGGAGCCGCCGCCGCCGTAGCCGATCTTCGAGAAGAAGGTCACGTCACCGGCTCCGACGGCCTTGGCGACCTCGACCTCGTCGGTGTCCTCCATCGTGTACGAGGAGAACGCGTCCACCTCGGACGGCGCGATCCCGGCGTCGTCGAGCGCGGCGAGGATCGCCCGGCAGGCCAGCGCCTTCTCGGATTCGGGGAGTTGCTTCGCGAACGTGGTCTGGCCTATCCCGACTATCGCCGTTGCGTCTTTGAGCGTCGCCACTGCCATCGCCACCTCCGGGGACGTCATGACTGCTGACAGCGGGGAAGGCTACAGCTAATCTGACGGATAGTCAGCTACTGGTTGTGGGAGGCATACGATGCGCGGGGACGTGGAGTGGGGCAGTATTCCGGCGCTGGTGCGGTCCGCTGCCGAACGGTACGGCGAACGGGAGGCGGTCGTCGACGGCCGTACCCGGATCTCCTACGCGGAGTTGGGCGAACGGGTCGAGCGGGCGGCGGCCGCGTGCATCGCATCCGGGGTGAACGCCGGTGACCGGGTCGCGGTCTGGGCGCCCAACACCGTCGAGTGGATCGTCTCGGCGCTCGGCGCGGTGACGGCGGGCGCGGTCCTGGTCCCGCTGAACACCCGCTTCAAGGGCGCCGAGGCGGCGTACGTCCTGGAGGGCAGCCGCGCCAGGCTGCTCTTCGTCACCGGCACCTTCCTCGGCACCTCGTACGTGGCATCGCTGCGGCGCGCGGCCGGTCAGGGCGGCGGCTCCGGCCCGCTGCCCGGTCTGCCGCAGCTGGAGCAGGTGGTGGTGCTGTCCGATGACGCCCCCGAGTCCTTCCGCACCTGGAAGGACTTCCTGGCGGGCGGCGAGCATGTCTCCGGGGCGGCGGTACGGGAGCGGGCGGACGCGGTCGACTCCGCTTCGCCCTCGGACATCATCTTCACCTCGGGCACCACGGGCCGCCCCAAGGGCGCGGTCATCACTCATGCGCAGACCCTGCGCTGCTACGGCATCTGGTGCGAGCTGGCCGGGCTGCGCGAGGGCGACCGCTATCTGATCGTGAACCCGTTCTTCCACACCTTCGGCTACAAGGCGGGCATCATCGCCTGTCTGATGCGGGGCGCGACGATGGTGCCGCAGCCGGTCTTCAACGTGGACACCGTGCTCGCCAACGTCACCGCCGAACGCATCTCGGTGCTGCCGGGCCCGCCCACCCTCCATCAGTCGCTGCTCGACCACCCGTCCCGCGACCAGCACGACCTGAGCGCCCTGCGCCTGGTGGTGACGGGCGCGGCGGTCGTCCCGCTGCAACTGGTCGAGCGGCTGCGCTCGGAGCTGCGCATCGCGACGGTGATCACGGCGTACGGCCTCTCCGAGGCGTCCGGCATCGTCACGATGTGCCGCGCCGACGACAGCGTCGAGGTCATCGCCTCGACATCGGGCCGCGCGATCCCGGACACCGAGGTACGGGTGTCGGCCCCGCCGGGCGAGCCGGGGGAGGTGCTGGTGCGCGGCTTCAACGTCATGCGCGAGTACTTCGAGGCCCCGGAGGCGACAGCGGAGGCGTTCACCCCGGACGGCTGGCTGCGCACCGGTGACGTGGGGGTGCTGGACGCGGCGGGCAATCTGCGGATCACCGACCGGATCAAGGACATGTTCATCGTCGGCGGCTTCAACGCGTACCCGGCGGAGATAGAGCAACTCATCGGCCTGCACCCGGACATCGCGGACATCGCGGTCGTCGGCGTACCGGACGGCCGCCTGGGCGAGGTCGGCAAGGCGTACGCGGTCCGCCGCCCGGACTCGACCCTGACGGCGGACGACCTGATCGCCTGGTCACGCCGCGAGATGGCCAACTACAAGGTCCCGCGCGAGGTCGAGTTCGTACCGGCCCTGCCACGGAACGCGAGCGGCAAGGTGGTGAAGGGAGAGCTGCGGGGGCGGGCGTAGCGGACGGCCCGGGGGTTTCCCCGGGCCGTTCGTGGCTACAGCGGGGCCGAGGTGATGTGGCCGTTGGCCGGGCCCACGGTGGTGGGCTGGACCTGGGCGTGAGACGGGTCGGTGCCCGTCACATGTCCGTTCGCCAGGGCCGGTGTCGCGGATGCTGCCGCGGTGGCTATCACCAGGGCGGCGGTGGCGAACAGCTTCTTCGTCAGTGTCATGGCAGCTCTCTCGTTACGGGAGTGTCGGATGATGGGTGCGGACATACGGCAGAGGCCGTGGTGGCTCCCCCTCCGGGCCACCACGGCCACTGTTCCCCCGGTTCCCCCGTGCCCCGTCGTGAAGGTCTCAGATCACGCGGGCTTGTCGGTGATGTGCGCGTTGTCGGGCTTCACCGCGGTCGGCTTGTCGGTGATGTGCGCGTTCGCGGGCTTCGCAACGGTGGGCTTGTCCGTGATATGCGCGTTGTCCGGATCGACGGCGGCGTCGTTCTTCGGCTCGGCGGCCATGGTGGTCAACTCCCCTGTGTGTGAAGGTCTGTGGTGCTGAAGCCCGTCCGGCTGCTCCCCCGAGCGCGGCCGGACGGGCGTTCCGCAGGCCGCTCACCATAGTCGGCCGACAGTTCGTCGGACGATCTCAATTCGCCGGTGCGGGGCCCTCCCGACGACCGCCTGCCCCCCGACGCGACGGTTCGTCGTGGAATGAGAATGTCGGGTCGCGATAAACAAATGATGAACGCTCGCCACGGGCTCCGGAGCGGTCCGTTTCCGGCCCGGAATCCGCCCGCTCCCGGCCCGCGCTCAGACCGCCGTCAGCGGTGCCAGCAGCTCGCGTACCTCGTCGGCTTCCGGTGACTTGAGCTCATCGTAGATCGCCAGGGCCTCCAGCCAGCAGACCCGTGCCCGGCCCGACTGCCCTATGCCGGACAGGGCCCTGCCCAGTACGGTCAGGACGTTGCCGCGCCGCCAGTCGCCACCGATGCCGCGCAGGACGGTCAGTGCCGTCTCCGCCCCGGCCGCCGCCTCGGCGCAGCGGCCCGCCGCGATGTCGACCTCGGCGAGCCGGAAGAGCGCCATCCCTTCCCAGAGCCGCTGCCGGCTGTCGCGGAACACCTCCAGGGCCTCCTGGAGCCGCTCCGACGCGGCGGCCAGGTCACCGCTCTGGGTCAGCGCGACCCCCAGCGCGTAGCGCCCGTTGGCGCCCTTGAGGGCGTTGCCCATGCGGTCGTACGTCTCCATGCCCTGCCGGGAGAGCGCCACCGCCTTGCTGACGTTCCCGGTGACGAGGTGGAGCCGCGAGAGGTTGCAGAGCGCGCTCGCCTCACCCGCCATGTCCTCGCAGCCCCGGAACCCCTCGACAGCATCGGTGAGATGGGTCTTCCCCATGTCGTAGTGGCCCTCGTAGATGGCCATGATGCCGCGCAGATTGGCCGCCCAGCACGCCGACAGCCGGTCTCCGGTCCGTACGGCGAGCCGGTCGGCCTCCTCGGCGTCCTGGCCCGCCAGGTCGAACCGGCCCGCCACATGGTGCACATAGGTCAGCGTGATCGCCGCCCGCCCCTCGGCGTGCTCGTCCTGTGCGGCGCGCGCCGCGTCCCGCAGGAGGCCGGCCGCGTAGCTGTACTCCTTCGAGTTCGCCCCCGACTCCGCCAGGTCCAGCGCCGCCCACAGCAGGTCCACCGCCCGCCGCAGGGTGGCGGATCCGGTGGCCGACTGGCGGACGCACGCCAGCAGCGGCATCGCCTCCGCGTACAGCCAGTCCTGGGCGTCGTGCCGGTCGGCGAAGGCCAGGCCCTCGTACGTCGCCGGCTCCAGGTGGTCGACCAGCCGGTCGCCGGGCCGCTCGATCGCGTACACCCGGGCCGCCGTCGCCAGATAGAAGTCGAGCAGCCGCGACAGGGCCAGCTCCCGCTCCACCGGCGGCTGTTCGTCGCGCTCGGCGCAGGAACGCGCGTAGAGCCTGACCAGGTCGTGGTAGCGGTACCTGCCCGGCGCGGCCGACTCCAGGAGCGAGGTGTCGACCAGCGATTCCAGGAGGTCCTCCGCCTCCCGGGCCGGCATGTTCAGTACGGCGGCGGCCGCGGCCAGCGAGAGGTCGGGGCCCTCCGCCAGGCCCAGCAGGCGGAACGCCCGCGCCTGCTGCGGCTCCAGCTGCCCGTACCCCAGCTCGAAGGTGGCCTTCACCGCCAGGTCGCCCGCCTGGAGTTCGTCCAGGCGGCGCCGCTCGTCGGCGAGCTTCGCGGCCAGCACCGAGACCGTCCAGGTGCGGCGGGCCGCGAGGCGCGACGCCGCGATACGGATCGCCAGCGGCAGGAAGCCGCAGGCCGCCACCACGTCCAGGGACGCCTGGCGTTCGCTGCCGACCCGCTCCTCACCGACGATCTTCGTGAAGAGCTGGAGCGCCTCCTCGGGCGACATCACGTCCAGGTCCACCAGATGCGCACCCGCCAGATCGACCATCCGGGCCCGGCTGGTGACCAGGGCGGCCGATCCGGTCGTGCCGGGCAGCAGCGGGCGGATCTGGGCCGCGTCGCGCGCGTTGTCGAGCAGGACCAGGACCCGGCGTCCGTCCAGCGCGGTCCGGTAGAGCGCGGCGCGCTCGTCGAGCGAGTCGGGGATGGCCGAGTCGGCCGTCCCCAGCGCGCGCAGGAACGCGCCGAGCACGGTCTCGGGCTCCGCGGCCCGCGACCCCGCCCCCTGGAGGTCCACATACAGCTGTCCGTCCGGGAAGTGCGGCCGCGCCGCGTGCGCCACATGCACGGCGAGCGTCGTCTTGCCGACCCCGCCGATACCGGCGAGCGCGGACACGGCCATCACCGACGACTCGGCGGTGGCCAGCCGGTCGCCCAGCTCCCGTACGAAGGCGGCCCGCCCGGTGAAGTCCGGCACAGTGGCCGGGAGCTGGGCGGGGTGCGCGGCCGTCGGCGCGGGCGGCGCCGACTCCTCGGCAGGCCGGGCCAGTTCCGCGTCCGCCCGGAGGATCCGCTGCTGGAGCATGGCCAGTTCGGGCCTGGGGTCCACGCCCAGCTCGTCGGCGAGCAGCTTGCGGGTGTCGGCGTACACGGCGAGCGCCTCCGCCTGCCGTCCGCTGCGGTACAGCGCCAGCATCAGCAGCTCACGCAGCCGCTCCCGCAGCGGATGGGCCGCGGTCAGCGAGGTCAGCTCGGAGACCGCCTCCGCGTGGCAGCCGACGTCCAGGTCCATGTCGAGCCGCGACTCGGTCAGCTGCAGCCGCCACTCGTCCAGGGCGGCCCGCTGGGTCTCGGCGTACGGCCCGGGGACGTTCGCCAGCGGTTCGCCGTCCCACAGCCCCAGCGCCTCGTCGATCAGCGCGCGCGCCGTGGCGCGGTCGCCCGTGCCCGCGGCCTTCTCGGCGTTCGCGGCCAGCTGCTGCGCCCGGTGCAGGTCGACGGAGTCGGCCCGTACCCGGATCGCGTAGCCGCCCGACTCGCTGACCAGGACCCCGGGGTCCAGGACCTTGCGCAGCCTGGAGGCGTACGTCCGTACCGCGGCCAGCGCCTGGGAGGGCGGGTCGTCGCCCCAGATCGCGTCGATCAGCTCGCCCGCGGTGGCCGTGCGGCCGTCGCGGGTCAGCAACGCGGCGAGCAGGGCGCGCTGCTGCGGTGATCCGGGCGGCAGCGCCGCACCGTCGCGCCAGGCGCGCACGGGCCCGAGCACACTGAACGTGAGTCCGTTCTCCCTGCCCTGCTGCGGAGTCCGCTGCCCCGGTACACGCGGCCCGCTGTCACGGTCCATAGCTGCCCCTGCCTCCTGCCGTCTCTGCGCTTCAGGCGGTTGTCCGGTCCGCACTGTCCGCACCCGTCCTCACCTGTCCGCTCGATCGCACAGGCCAGTTTGCCTTGTTCATGGCGAGTACGTCAGCTCTGGGGGTGCCTCTCCACAAGCTCTCCGCCAACCGGCGCGCCGGAGCGTTGCCGCATCTTTCCGCAGGGAGAGCCGCACCGATAGCTGACGGTTCGTCAGATCGGCGCTACGGTGGAGAGCATGGAGACTTTCCCGAAGATCATCTCGGTGGACGACCACACCGTGGAACCTCCCCATGTCTGGCAGGACCGGCTCCCGTCCAAATACCGGGACGTCGGTCCGCGCATCGTCCGTGCCCCCCTCAAGTCCATGTCCTTCCTGGGCGGCAAGTTCGCCCCGGTGATGGGTGCCAAGGGCGATGAGGGGCCGATCGGCGACTGGTGGATCTACGAGGACCTGCACCGGCCGCTGACCCGCCTGGACACGTCGGTCGGCTACGACAGGGACGACATCAAACTCGAAGTCATCACCTACGAACAGATGCGGCCCGGCTCCTACTCGGTGCCCGATCGCCTCGCCGACATGGACATCAACCACGTCCAGTCCGCACTCTGCTTCCCGACCTTCCCGCGGTTCTGCGGCCAGACCTTCACGGAGGCGTCCGACCGTGAACTGGGGCTGCTGAGCGTCCGCGCGTACAACGACTGGATGGTGGAGGAGTGGTGCGGCCCCGAAGCGCGGGGCCGCCTCATCCCGCTGCCGATCATCCCGCTGTGGGACGCGCGGCTCGCGGCGGACGAGGTCAGGCGCAACGCCGCGCGCGGGGTCCGCGCGGTCGCCTTCTCGGAGATACCCCCGCACCTGGGGCTGCCGTCCATCCACGGCGACGAGTGGGACCCGTTCCTCGCCGCCTGCGACGAGACCGGCACGGTGATCGGGATGCACATCGGCTCGTCGTCGAAGATGCCGTCCACATCGGCCGACGCACCGCCGGCGGTCGGCTCCACCATCACCTTCGCCAACTGCTGCTACTCGATGGTCGACTGGCTGATGAGCGGCAAGTTCGAGCGCTTCCCGAACCTGAAGATCATGTACGCGGAGGGCCAGATCGGCTGGATCCCGTACATCCTGGAACGCGCGGACGTCGTCTGGGAGGAGAACCGCGGCTGGGGCGGGGTGGCGGACAAGGTACTCAGGCCGCCCTCCGAGCTGTTCACCGAGCACGTCTACGGCTGCTTCTTCGACGACGCCTTCGGGCTGAAGAACCTCGACTCGATCGGGGTGGGGAACGTGCTGTACGAGACGGACTACCCGCACTCCGACTCCACCTGGCCCAAGTCCCGTGAGGTGGGCGAGTCGCAGATGGGGCACCTGGCCCCGGACGTGGTGGACCGCATCGTGCGCGGCAACGCGATCGAGCTGCTCGGCCTGACGCCGGACGGCCTCTGGGCGGGGTGACGCTCCGCGCCCGGCATGAGCACCGGAGCGTGCGAGGTCCTGTTATTTCCTGCCACTTTTCACAGGGCGCACAGGAGGAGTCCCACCCATGACACGGGTCTTTCCCGAAGGGCAGCTCGTCTACGGGATGCAACTGCCCATCCAGTCCCAGAGCACCATCTACGCGGAGGCGTGGGAGGCCGCCGCAACCCCGTACGACCTGGCGGAGATCGCCCGCACCGCCGACCGCACCGGCTTCGCCTACATCGCCGGCTGCGACCACGTGGCCATCCCGCGGCGGCTCGCCGAGGCCATGGGCACCGTCTGGTACGACCCGGTCGCCACCCTCGGCTTCCTGGCCGGGGTCACCCAGCGGGTACGGCTGATGAGCCATGTCGCCGTCCTCGGGCTGCGGCACCCGCTGCTCACCGCCAAGCAGTACGCCACCCTGGACCACCTCAGCGGCGGCCGGCTGATCCTCGGGGTCGGGGCCGGGCACGTACCGGAGGAGTTCGAGGCCGTCGGGGCGGACTTCCCGGGGCGCGGATCCGTACTGAACGAGTCCATCGACGCGCTCCGGGCCGCGCTCGGCCCCGCCGAGTACCCCGAACACCACGGCGAGCTGTACGACTTCGACGGTCTCGCCCAGCTGCCGCGGCCGGCCCAGGAGCGGGTGCCCCTCTGGGTGGGCGGTTCGTCGCCCGCCGCGGTGCGCCGCGCCGCCGAGCGGGCCGACGGCTGGCTGCCGCAGGGCGACCCGCGCGACCGGCTGCCCGGCCAGATCGCCCGGCTGCGGGCGCTCAGGGAGGCGGCCGGGGTGACGGAACCGATCGAGATCGGCGCCATCACCGAGCCGCTGTACGTGGGGGAGCCGGGCCGCCCGGTCGGCCGCCGCACCCTCACCGGCAAGCCCGACGCCATCGCGGAGTCCCTGCGGGAGTACGCGGCGATGGGCGTCGACCAGATCCAGGTGCGGTTCCGCAGCCGGAGCCGCACCGAACTCACCGACCAGATGGCGGCCTTCGCCGCCGATGTGGCCCCGCACCTGAACCAGTAGCGGTCGCATCGATCAGCCGATCCGTACCTCACTCAGCAGTCCGCACCTCAACCGACAGTCCGCACCTCAATCAGCAGGGAGAGCGGTATGGGCAAACTCGACGGCCGGGTCTTCGTCATCACCGGCGCGGCGCGCGGGCAGGGTGAACAGGAGGCGCGGCTCTTCGTGGCCGAGGGGGCGAAGGTCCTGCTCGGCGATGTGCTGGACGAGCAGGGAGCGGCGCTCGCCGAGGAGTTGGGGGAGTCGGCCGCGTATGTGCGGCTCGACGTGACCAGGGAGGCGGACTGGACCGCCGCCGTGGAGGTGGCCAAGGAGACCTTCGGAAAGCTCGACGGTCTGGTCAACAACGCCGGGATCCTGCGCTTCAACGAGCTGGTGTCGACCCCGCTGGAGGAGTTCCAGCAGGTCGTCCAGGTCAACCAGGTCGGTGCCTTCCTCGGCATCAGGACGGTCGCACCGGAGATCGAGGCGGCCGGCGGCGGGACCATCGTCAACACCGCCTCGTACACCGCGCTCACCGGGATGGCGTTCGTCGGCTCGTACGCGGCGACCAAGGCGGCGATCGTCGGCCTGACCCGGGTGGCCGCGATGGAGCTGGCGGCCAAGGGCATCCGGGTCAACGCGATGTGCCCCGGCGCCATCGACACCCCCATGAGCAATCCCGCCCAGCTCGACCCGGACGCCGATCCGGCCGAGTCGTCGGCGGCCCTGGACGAGCTGTACCGGAAGCTGGTGCCGCTGGGGCGGGTGGGCAAGCCCGACGAGGTGGCCAGGCTGGCGCTCTTCCTCTCCGGCGACGACTCCTCGTACATCACCGGGCAGCCGTTCGTCATCGACGGCGGCTGGCTGGCCGGCGTCAGCATTTTCTGAGCGCATATCTGACAGCCCGTCAGCTATTGACGCTCCCCGCGCACGATGCGACAGTCGACTCCACCGCGATCTGACGGTGTGTCAGGTAAGCGGTCAGAGACCTAGGGACGGTGAACCCCTTTGGAATTCGGGCTCTTTGTACAGGGATACGTACCGAAGCAGCGCGCCCAGGCCGATCCCGAGGCCGAGCACAAGGCGCTGATGGAGGAGACCGAGTACGTCATCCAGGCGGACAAGTCCCACTTCAAATACGCCTGGGCCTCCGAGCACCACTTCCTGGAGGAGTACTCGCACCTCTCCGCCAACGACGTCTTCCTCGGTTACCTCGCGCACGCGACGGACCGCATCCACCTCGGATCCGGCATCTTCAACCCGCTGGCCCCCGTCAACCACCCCGTCAAGGTCGCCGAGAAGGTGGCCATGATGGACCACCTCTCCGAGGGCCGCTTCGAGTTCGGCTCGGGGCGCGGCGCGGGCAGCCACGAGATCCTCGGGTTCATGCCGGGCATCACGGACATGAACCACACCAAGGAGATCTGGGAAGAGACCATCGGCGAGTTTCCCAAGATGTGGCTCCAGGACGAGTACGTCGGCTTCCAGGGCAAGCACTGGTCCCTGCCGCCGCGCAAGATCCTGCCCAAGCCGTACGGGAAGTCGCACCCGGGCATGTGGTACGCCGCCGGGTCCCCCTCCTCGTACGCCATGGCCGGCAAGAAGGGCCTCGGGGTGCTGGGGTTCAGCGTCCAGAAGGTCTCGGACATGGAGTGGGTCGTCGAGTCGTACAAGAACGCGGTGAAGGAGGCCGAGCCGATCGGCGCCTTCGTCAACGACAACGTCATGGTGACCTCGACCGCGATCTGCGCCGAGACCCACGACAAGGCGGTCGAGATCGCCGTCGGCGGCGGTCTCAACTACCTCCAGTCGCTGCTGTTCCGCTACCACGACACGTTCCCCAGGCCGGAGGGCATCCCGGAGTGGCCCGAGCTGCTGCCCGAGTACAGCAAGGAGATCATCGAACTGCTCATCGCGGAGGAGCTGATGATCTGCGGTGACCCCGGCGAGGTGCTCCAGCAGTGCAAGCGGTGGGAGCAGGCGGGGGCGGACCAGCTGTCGTTCGGGCTGCCGATCGGGATCTCGCGCGAGGACACGCTCAACAGCATCAAGCTCATCGGTGAGCATGTCATCCCGCAGATCGACACGGACCCGGTGCACCGGACGACCCGCTTCCGGCAGGCCGGAGCGTAGGGGTCTGCCACCTCGGGGCGGACGGCGGCTCCATCCCGGACGGCTGCCGTCCGGCTCCGGCCGGTGAGTACGGGGGAGCGGCCTTCCCGGACCCACCGGCCGGAGCCATGCGCATGTTTGCCCGTCCCGGGGCACCCCAGGCCCGGCGATTCAAGCCCGTCCTGGGGGCACCTCCCAGCGTTGGCTGGGGGAGATTGAGGGCGGAACAGGTGACCGTTCCCCCGGTCACACATCCTCACCCGGCGCCCCCAACACACCCGCCCCACCGCCCGAAGAAGAGCAGAGAAGGGACCAGACCACATGCTCGACCACCTCATCCGCGGAGCGACAGTCGTGGACGGCACGGGTGCCCCCTCGTACGTCGCGGACCTGGGCATCAGGGACGGCCGCATAGCCGTCGTAGCGAAGCCCGGCACCGTCACCGAGCAGGCCGCCACCACCGAGGACGCCACCGGACTCGTCCTCGCCCCCGGCTTCGTCGACCCGCACACCCACTACGACGCACAGCTCTTCTGGGACCCGTACGCCACCCCGTCCATGAACCACGGCGTGACCACCGTCGCCGGCGGCAACTGCGGCTTCACCCTCGCCCCGCTCAACCCGGACCACCCGGGCGACGCCGACTACACCCGCCGCATGATGTCCAAGGTCGAAGGCATGTCGCTGGTCGCGCTCGAAGAGGGCGCCCCCTGGAACTGGTCGACCTTCGAGGAGTACCTGAACGCCCTGGACGGCCGTACCGCCGTCAACGCCGGTTTCATGGTGGGCCACTGCGCCCTGCGCCGCCACGTCATGGGCGCCGACGCGATCGGCGGACAGCCCACCGGCGAGCAGCTCGCCGAGATGCTGCGGATCTTCCACGAGGCGATGGAGGCGGGCGCCTGGGGCCTCTCGACCACCCAGTCGTCCACCCACTCCGACGGCGACGGCGAACCCGTCGCGTCCCGGCACGCGCGCCCCGCCGAACTGCTCGCCCTGTCGAAGGCGGTCGGCGAGCACGAGGGCACCCAGATCGAGGCCATCGTGGCGGGCTGCCTCGACCAGTTCAGCGACGAGGAGGTCGACCTCTTCATCGGGATGAGCGCGGCAGCGGGCCGCCCGCTCAACTGGAACGTGCTGACCATCGACGCCGCCGTACCCGAACGCGTACCGCGCCAGCTCAGCGCCAGCGACCGCGCCCGCAAGGAGGGCGCCCGCATCGTCGCCCTGACGATGCCCATCCTCACCCCGATGAACATGTCGCTCGGCACGTTCTGCGCGCTGAACCTCATCCCCGGCTGGGGCGACATCCTGGGGCTCCCGGTGCCCGAGCGGATCGCGGAGCTGCGCGACCCCGACGTACGGGCCGAGATGCTGCGCCGCGCCACCAGCAAGGAGGCGGGCGTCTTCCGGCGGCTCGCCAACTTCGGCCGTTACGTCATCGGCGACACCTACTCCGAGGCCAACGAGGGCCTCAGCGGCCGGGTGGTGAAGGACATCGCCGCCGAGCGCGGCCAGGAGCCGTTCCACTGCCTGGTGGAGATCTGCGCCAACGACGACCTGCGCACCGTGCTCTGGCCGATGCCCACCGACAACGACCCGGACTCCTGGGAGCTGCGGCGCAGGACCTGGGAGCACGAGGACGTCATGCTCGGCGGCTCCGACGCGGGCGCGCACCTGGACCGGATGTGCGGGGCGCCGTACACGACGCGCTTCATCGGCGACTGTCTGCGCGGCCGCAAACTGGTCGGCCTCGAAGCGGCGGTGAAGATGCTGACCGACGACCCCGCCCAGCTCTTCGGGCTGCGTGAGCGCGGCCGCATCGAGGAGGGCTTCCACGCGGACCTGGTGCTCTTCGACCCGGAGCGGATCGCGGCGGGCCCGGCGACGCTCGTGCACGATCTGCCCGGCGACAGCCCCCGGCTCGACTCACGGGCGATCGGCATCGTGTCGGTACGGGTCAACGGCGTCGAGACCATCAGGGACGACGAGATCACCGGCGCCGTGCCCGGCACCGTGCTGCGGTCGGGCCGTGACACCAGGACGGTGGCGACCCGTTGAGCGCGGGCCAGGACCAGGACCCGGCCGTCCGCCGGGACCAGGGACTCTTCATCGACGGCGAGTGGGTCGCGCCGGACGGCGGGCACTACGACGTGATCAACCCGGCCACCGAGGAGAGCGTGGGCCCGGCGCCGGAGGCGAGCCGCGAGCAGGTGTACGCGGCGGCCGCCGCCGCCCGCGCGGCCTTCGCGGGCTGGTCACGGACGGCGCCGGAGGAGCGCTCCGCGATCCTCGCCCGCGCCGCTGACCTCATGCAGCGCGACTTCCTGCCGTACGCGGCGCTGGCACAGGCGGAGAGCGGCGCCACCACGGGGACCGCGCGCGGGATGCAGGTCGGGGTGGGGGTGTCCCGCTTCCGGCGCTATGCGAAGGGCGCCCTGGAACCGGTCGAGCAGGGCCTGCCGCCGCAGATCAACGAGGCGGGCCCGATGGGCAGGGCGGGCGTCTTCGGGGCGCTCGCGGCCCGCCGGCCGGTGGGCGTGGTCACCTGCATCACCTCGTACAACAACCCCTGGGCGAACCCCGCGGGCAAGATCGCGCCCGCGCTCGCCATGGGCAACACGGTGGTCGTCAAACCCGCCCCGCAGGACCCCCTGTCCGTCTTCCGGATGGCGGAGGCGCTGGCCGAGGCGGGCGTGCCGCGTGGCGTGGTGAACGTGGTGAGCGGGACCGGTACGGAGGTGGGCGAGGCGGCCGTCGACTCACCGGACGTCGACATGGTCAGCTTCACCGGCTCCACGGCGGTCGGCAGACGCATCGCGGAGGTCTGCGGCCGGGGGATGAAGCGGCAGCTGATGGAGCTGGGCGGCAAGGGCGCGGCGGTCGTCTTCGACGACGCGGACCTGGACGCGGCCGTGTCCGGGATCGGCACGACCTTCTCCTTCTACAGCGGCCAGATCTGCACGGCGCCCACCCGGGTCCTGGTCCAGCGCGGTATCCACGACCGTCTGGTCTCACAACTCACCGCATACATCGGTCACTTGACGGTGGGCGACCCGGCCGAGCGGGGCACGGTGGTGGGGCCGGTCATCTCGGCGGCCCACCGGGACCGGATCGAGTCGTACGTCGAACTCGGCCGCAAGGAAGGCGCGACGGTCGTCGCGGGCGGCGAACGCCCCGGGTTCGAGAAGGGTTTCTACGCGGCGCCCACGCTGCTGGCCGACTGCACCAACGACATGCGTGTCGTGCGTGAGGAGATCTTCGGGCCGGTGGTCGTGGTGGTCCCCTTCGACGACGAGGAGGAGGCCATCGCCCTGGCCAACGACAGCGACTACGGGCTGCTCGACTACGTCTGGTCCGGCGATGTGGCGCGCGCCTTCCGGGTGGCGGCGCGGCTGCGGGCCGGCGGGGTGGGCGTGAACACGATCGGGCGGAACATGGAGGCGCCGTTCGGCGGCTTCAAGCAGAGCGGGGTGGGCCGGGACGTCGGCTCGTACGCGCTGCACGCGTACAGCGAGATGCAGTCGATCGTCTGGCCGGGGTGACCGTTCGCGGCCGGGGTGACCGTCCGGCCGGGGTGACCGTCCGGCCGGGGTGCGGGGGCAGGGGCGGCCGCACCGCCCCCGTACCCCGGCCCTCGCAGCCGACCGTTGCAGCCGGACTGTCACAGCCAGCCGTTGCCCTCCGCGAGGCGGACCGCTTCGGCGCGGGTGCGTGCCTGGGTCTTCCCCATGGCCGATGACAGGTGGTTGCGCACGGTGCCTTTGGACAGGTGCAGCGACCTGGAGATGTCGGAGACGGTGCCACCGTCGGACGCGGCGCGGAGCACGTCGCTCTCCCGGTCGGTGAGCGGGCTGGTACCGCTGGCGAGGGACTCGGCCGCGAGAGCGGGGTCGACCACGCGCAGCCCGGCGTGCACGCGCCGGATCGCCTCGACGAGCTGTTCGGGCGGGGAGTCCTTGACGACGAAACCGGCCGCGCCCGCCGACATCGCCCGCGCGAGATAGCCGGGCCGGCCGAAGGTGGTGCAGATGACCACGCGGCAGGCCGGCAGTACGCGGCGGAGTTCCGCGGCGACCGCGAGCCCGTCGGGGCCCGGCATCTGCACGTCCAGGAGCGCGACGTCCGGGCCGGTGCGCACCGCGGCTTCGAGCGCCTCGGCGCCCGATCCGGCCTCGGCGACCACCTCCATGTCGGCTTCGAGGCGCAGCATCGAGGCCAGCGCCCCGCGCACGAGCGCCTGGTCGTCGGCGAGCAGGACACGGATCATGCCGGTTCCTCCCCGGCGGACGGCGCCGCCGTGATCGTGGGCCGGGCCGCCGGCGACGGCCCGCGGGCGAGCACCCGGAAACCGCCGCCGGGGCGTTCGTCGTGCGTCAGCGTGCCCGAGACCGCGGCCAGCCGCTCGCCGAGGCCGGTCAGGCCGTGTCCGGCCACCGTCCCGGACGGGCCCGTGCCGTCGTCGGCGATCTCCACCCAGTCGCGGCCCAGCCGGACGGTGCAGCGCTCGGCGGCCGAGTGGCGCAGCACGTTCGTCACCGCCTCCCGCACCACGTAGCCGAAGACCGCCTGCAGCTCGGGCGCCACGTTGTCGGCCGCGGTCGGCAGCTCGGCCTCTACGCCCGCGGCGCGAAGCGCCACGCGCGCGCCCGCGATCTCGGCGGCCAGCGACACCGTCCGGTAGTCGGAGACCGTGGCCCGCACATCGGAGAGTGCCTGCCGCGACAGGCTTTCGAGTTCGCGGATCTCGGCGACGGCGCGGTCGATGTCGCCGGAGTGCTCCAGGACGCGCCTGGCCAGTCCCAGCTTGACGGTCATCGTCGAGAGGCTGTGCCCGAGGATGTCGTGCAGGTCCCGGGCGACCCGCTCCCGCTCCCTGGCCACGGCCAGACTCCTGACCTGCTCCCGTGCGGCCCGCAGATGGCCGATCGTGAAGGTCAGCGCGAAGACGGTGCCGAGGACGGCGGTGATGCCGACGAGCAGCGCCACCTCCCCCCACTGCACACGCCCGTCGCCCAGCCGCATCCAGACGACCTGGACGACCGCCACGGCGAAACCGAGCAGCCAGGAGTAGCGCAACGGCAGCAGCATCAGCCCGATCACGATGGCGTACGTCATGTCGGTCAGGTAGTCGGGGGAGCCCAGCAGCAGCGCCGGGACGGCCCCGAGCGCGAGCATCCCGGCGACACCCGCGACGCGCCACCGCCGGGACGCCACGGGGCCGCGCCACAGGACGAGCGGGTAGCCCAGGCAGTAACAGGCGAGGGCGGTGAGGGCGGCACCGATCAGGAAGACGTTCCTGCCGCTGTCCGCGATGTCGGTGGCCCGGGGGATCAGGAGGAGCAGCGGGACGCTGTTGGCGACGACGGTGATCGCCCGGCGCCGCCCACCGCGGCCGCCGCTCTCCCGGGTTGCCCAGAAGCTCCAGTCCGGCCACTGCCGTGCGGAGAACCTGTCGGGCCTGCGCTTGCTCACGACGGCCATGTTAGGTTCCCGGCGCGGCGGGCCGGGCACACGGTCCGCCTCGCCCGGGACGCAGGACGGGACGGCGGACAGGATGCCGCCCGGGACTCACCTCCCCAGGAACACCGGATTCGTCAGCGCCGCCAGCGCCCCCGGCAGGCCGGCCGCCGCCGGGGCGTGCCGGACCTCCGCGCGTACATAGGCGGCGTACGCGGGTGTGGTCCGCCACTCCACCGTGCCCGCACCGGACGTGGGCAGCGGGGTCGTGTACAGCGTGCCCTGGTCCGTGACGAAGTGCGCCGTGCAGCCGGGGGCGCCGGTCACATCGAGCCGGACCGTCACCGGGGTCCCGGAGTCCACCCGGAGCCGGTCGCCGATCCCCGCGTGGGCGGCGCGGCCGCCCGTGGCGCCGAAGGTGAGGGTGATCGCCGACGACTCCGTGATGTACGAGTGGCCCGCGCGGATGCCCGCCAGGATGGCCTCCCTGCTGAGGTCGTCGGCCAGCACGACCGTCTGCGGGGTGCCGATCCGGTCGGGGTCCTTGTGGGCGTCGCTGTTGCCCATCGCGGGGGTCCAGTCCGTGCCGCGGCTGACCAGGGTGTTGTCCCAGTCCGCCACGGACACCTCGTCGTCCAGGGTGTACGGGCCGTTCCACACCTCCACCGCGTCCGCGTCGCCGAAGCCGAACTTCCAGTTGCAGCCGATGCAGGTCGCGTGCGGGTGGGCAGGGACGACCAGGCCGCCCGCGCGGCGGATCTCACGGGCGTAGTGGCCGAAGCGGTTGTCCCGGGCGCGGTAGCGCCAGTCGACCCAGGTGCCGTGGTCGGTGGAGATGCCCAGGACATGACCGTTGCGGGTGGTGATCTCCTCGCCGGTGAGAATCAGCAGGTCGTCACCCCACAGCCCGTCCCACGCCCGGTGGCCCGAACTGGTGTTGTGCTCACTGGTGTTGATGAAGTCGAGCCCCGCCGCCCTGGCCAGCGCTGCGATCTCGGCCGGGGTGCGCTTGCCGTCCGAGTGCACCGAGTGGATATGGCAGTCGCCCCGGTACCAGGCGCGCCCGCGCCCCTTCGCCCGCACCGGCGGATACACCGGCTTCGGCGTCCCGGGCGTCGGGCCGAAGCGCAGGGTGACGGTGACGGTGTACGGGAGGCCGTCGGGGGCCGTGGTGTACGGGCCGAGCGCGATGTTCCACCGGCCCGCGCGGACCGGCCCCGGCAGATAGCCGGGGGTCGCCGCGTCGCCCCGGATGAAGAACTCGCTGCGCGCACCGCCCGACCAGCCGCGGAACCCGGCCCCGCCGAGGCCGGTGCCGCGCTCGTCGAAGATGCCGATGTCCAGTGCGTTGCCCTGGGTGCCGGCGGGGACGGGAGGTTTCTCGTACGTGTACGAGACGGCCAGCTCGCGGACCCCGTCGGGGACGTCGACCGGCAGATACACATAGTCGGGCGAGCCGGGCGGCAGTGTGCCGCGCACGGTCTTCGTCCGGTCCGGGGGCGTGCTGCCGGCCGGGGTGCGGCCGGCCGGTGCGCCGCCACCGCCGTCCGCCGCGCTCGCGAAGCTCACGCTTCCCAACGTAAGCGCGGCCGCCGCTCCCGTCACCAGCAGTCCGCGCCTGCCCAGTTCGCCGGGGGTCGGGTGGTCTCCAGGGTTCATGCCAACGCTCCAGGGGTCTGTGGGGACACCAGCGGTCTGTGCGGGACACAGGAGGTGCAGCTGAACCCTGGTATTCAGCCGTGAACCGGGCGAGAAGGGAAGGGGGCGGGACAGAGACCGTGACACGGCGCTCGGATTTTCGGCCCGCACGTCATACCCTCTGCGGCCACGGCACGGATCACCCGGATCGCACAGCGAATGAGGGCAGACGTCATGCGGCTGAGTACCACGATCTTTCTGACCGACCAGACCGTCACCCCGGTGCGGCTCGCACGGGAACTGGAGCAGCGCGGGTTCGGCGGGCTGTATCTGCCCGAGCACACGCACATCCCGGTCGAGCGGGCCACTCCGTATCCGATGGGCGGTGAACTGCCCGCCGAGTACGGCAGGACGCTCGACCCGTTCGTCGCGCTGGGCCAGGCCGCCGCGGTGACGGACGCCCTCACCCTGGGCACCGGTGTCACGCTCGTCGCCCAGCACGACCCGATCGACCTGGCCAAGCAGATCGCGACCCTCGACCACCTCTCGGGGAGCCGCTTCACGCTCGGTCTGGGCTTCGGCTGGAACAAGGAGGAGGCGGCCGACCACGGGGTGGAGTGGACGCGCCGCCGCGAGCTCGGCCGGGACCGGATGGCGCTCGTACGGGCCCTGTGGGCGGCGGAACCGACTCCGTACGAGGGCGAGTTCGGGTCCGTACGGGCCAGCCACGCGTACCCGAAACCGCGCGGCGGCAGCGTCCGCACCCTGATCGGCGGGGCCGCGGGGCCGAAGCTCTTCGACCACATCGCGGAGTACGCGGACGGCTGGCTGCCGATGGGCGGCCGAGGGCTCACCGAGTCGATACCGGTGCTGCGCCAGGTCTGGCAGGACGCGGGCCGCGACCCGGCGGACCTCCAGGTCGTCCCGTACGCCGTGCTGCCGACCCCCGGGAAACTGGCGCACTACGCGGAGCTTGGCATCGAGGAAGTGGTGCTCCAACTGCCGCCCGCCGACGAGAAGTCCGTACTGACGGTGCTCGACGGCTACGCACCGTATCTGGCGTGAGCGCTGCCCCCCCCCCGGCCGGAGCGCCGCGGTGGGGTGCTGCCTCGCGCCGGACCGCGCGGTGGGGCGCTGCCCCGGGCCGGATCGCGCGGTGGGGTGCCGCCGTCGGGCCGGAGGGGCGGGCGCGGGCTCTCGATGTGCGGTGACCGGCGGCCGGGCGGAAGCTGGTGGGTGTGCTCCAGGAACCGAAGTACAGCGGCCGGGCGGTGCTGGTCATCGACACCCACGTCCTGCCGGTGACAGCCACGCTCGCCTTCTCCGCGGACGGCTGCTCGGGCGTCCTGCGCACGCAGGTCGTCTCCGACGCCGATCTGGACTTCCCGCCGGAGCCCGTGCCGCTCACGCTCCTCCAGGAGCCGAAGGGCGAGGTCTGGGGCACGGTGTCGGTCTGCCGCCGGACGCCGGAAGGGGCGGTGTCGATGAAGTTCAGGGGCGTCGGCGGCTGACCCGGGGGTCAGGGGGCCACTCTCAAGGAGCCACCCTCAAGGAGCCACCCTCAAGGGGGCACCAATAACCTTGGTGATAGCCTCTAACTGAATGGGGCACTGTGGGCGCGAAGGTGCGAGACGGTGCGAAAGGTGGCAGTCCAGTGGCGGAGCCGGGAGCGCAGACCCCGCGCGAGCGCTACCGCGCCCAGGTGAGGGCGGAGATCAAGCAGCACGCGTGGGAGCAGATCGCGACGGCGGGTACGTCCGCGCTGTCGCTCAACGCGATCGCCAAGCGGATGGGCCTGAGCGGGCCCGCGCTCTACCGGTACTTCGCGGGCCGTGACGAACTGATCACCGAACTGGTCCGCGAGGCGTACCGAAGCCTGGCGGACACTTTGCGTACGGCGGCCGGGGCGACCGAGGCGTCCACGACGTCCGGGGCGCCCGGAGCGGCCGAAGGGACCGGGGCGCCCGCGTCCGGCGCCGGTGTCGCCGCCCTGGCGCATGCCCTGCGCGGCTGGGCCCTGGACGACCCCCACCGTTACTTCCTGGTGTACGGCACGCCCATCCCCGGCTATCACGCGCCCGACGACATCACCGCCATCGCGGCCGAGGTCATGTCCGTCCTGCTCGACGCCTGCGCGGCGGTCCCCGACGGCGACCCCGCAGCGCCGTTCGCGGCGCACCTGGCGGACCACCGGCAGTGGGCGCACGGCCATCCCGCCCCGCCCGCGGCCCTCCACCGGGCCCTGACCGTCTGGACCCGGCTGCACGGTGTCCTGTCCCTGGAGCTCGCCGGGCACTTCACCGGGATGGGGTTCGACTCCGGGCAGCTCTTCGACGCCGAACTGCAAGCCCTGTTGGCGTCCTGAGGGCGCGGACACCCCGGCGAGAAGTACGGGCGCCGCCCCGGGGTGCCGGAACAGCCGACCAGGAGCACGCTGGATATATGAAAGTGCCGGTCATCATTTACCCGCCGGACGCGTCCGGGGGCCGACGCGTGCGCTCCGGTACGGAGACCCTCGGCGTCGCCCACAACCACGCGGATGTGGCCGAGCTGCTGCGGAGGGCCGGTCTGGAGGGCGTCGACGAGGCGGAGGTCGCGACGACATCGCTGATCGACTGGCACGGCGGCGGCCCCGACGTGTGGTCGGCGCCCGGTTGACCAGCGGTGGGGCCCGCGAAGGCCGCACCGCGGGCAACCCGCACGTCACCGCGGGCAAGGCGCCGCAGACAGCGCGAAATGCCGCTCGTATGCTCGGTCCATGACTGATCCGCAGCCCGCAGCCCCCACCGCAAATGCCATGCGTCGCGCGCTCCGGCGGGCCAGGGACGGTGTTTCCCTCGACACGGCCGAGGCTGCCGTGCTCCTCCAGGCGCGCGGCGACGACCTGCGTGACCTCGCCGCGTCGGCGGCGCGCGTACGGGACGCCGGCCTGGAAGCGGCAGGGCGGCCCGGGGTCATCACGTACTCCCGCAAGGTGTTCATCCCGCTGACCCGGCTCTGCCGGGACAAGTGCCACTACTGCACGTTCGTGACCGTGCCCGGCAAGCTCAGGCGCGCCGGCCACGGTATGTACCTCTCGCCCGACGAGGTGCTGGAGATCGCCCGCCGGGGCGCCGAACTCGGCTGCAAGGAAGCCCTGTTCACGCTCGGCGACCGCCCCGAGGAGCGCTGGCCCGAGGCGCGCGAGTGGCTGGAGGCCGAAGGGTACGACGACACCCTGGCCTACGTACGCGCCATGGCCGTCCGGGTCCTGGAGGAGACCGGCCTGCTGCCGCACCTCAACCCGGGCGTCATGTCCTGGACCGACCTCCAGCGGCTCAAGCCGGTCGCCCCCTCGATGGGCATGATGCTGGAGACCACGGCGACCCGGCTGTGGAGCGAGCCGGGCGGCCCGCACCACGGCTCGCCCGACAAGGAGCCCGCCGTACGGCTGCGCGTCCTGGAGGACGCCGGGCGTTCCAACGTGCCCTTCACCACCGGGGTACTGATCGGGATCGGCGAAACGTACGAGGAGCGCGCCGACGCCTTCTTCGAGCTGCGCAGGATCGCGCGCTCCTACCACGGCATCCAGGAAGTCATCGTCCAGAACTTCCGGGCCAAGCCCGACACGGCGATGCGTGCGATGCCCGACGCCGAGCTGGAGGAGCTGGCCGCCGCCATCGCGGTGGCCCGGCACATCCTCGGCCCCTCCGCCCGTATCCAGGCCCCGCCGAACCTGGTCGACGCGGAGTACGCGCTGCTCATCGGCGCCGGGATCGACGACTGGGGCGGGGTGTCCCCGCTGACCCCCGACCACGTCAACCCCGAGCGCCCCTGGCCGCACATCGACGAACTGGCGGAACGCACCGGGGCGGCCGGCTTCCAGCTGCGTGAACGGCTCACCATCTACCCGGAGTTCATCCAGCGCGGCGAGCCCTGGCTCGACCCCCGCCTGGTGCCGCACGTCCGGGCGCTCGCCGACCCCGGGACCGGTCTGGCCCGCGAGGGCGTCAAGCCGTCCGGGCTGCCCTGGCAGGAGCCCGACGAGGGCTTCACCGCCACCGGCCGCACCGACCTGCACACCACCATCGACACCGAGGGCCGCACCTCCGACCGCCGGGACGACTTCGACGAGGTGTACGGGGACTGGGACGCCCTGCGCGAGCAGGCGGCCCCCGGCATGGTCCCGTCCCGTATCGACACCGACGTCAAGCAGGCCCTGGACCAGGCGGCCGCCGATCCGACGCGGCTCACCGACGACGAGGCGCTCGCCCTGCTGCACGCGGACGGCCCCGCGCTTGACGCGCTCACCCGGATCGCGGACGAGCTGCGGCGTGACGTGGTCGGTGACGACGTCACGTACATCGTCACCAGGAACATCAACTTCACCAACGTCTGCTACACCGGCTGCCGCTTCTGCGCCTTCGCCCAGCGGCGCACGGACGCCGACGCGTACACGCTCTCGCTCGACCAGGTCGCCGACCGGGCCGCCCAGGCGTGGGACGTCGGCGCGGTCGAGGTCTGTATGCAGGGCGGCATCCACCCGGACCTGCCCGGCACGGCGTACTTCGACATCGCGCGCGCCGTCCGCGAACGTGTCCCGGGGATGCATGTGCACGCCTTCTCACCGATGGAGGTGGTGAACGGCGCGACCCGCACCGGCCTGTCCATCCGTGAGTGGCTCACCGCGGCGAAGGAGGCCGGCCTCGGCTCGATCCCGGGCACGGCGGCGGAGATCCTGGACGACGAGGTCCGCTGGGTCCTCACCAAGGGCAAGCTCCCCACGGCGACCTGGATCGAGGTCATCACGACCGCCCACGAACTGGGCATCCGCTCCTCGTCCACGATGATGTACGGCCATGTCGACCAGCCCCGGCACTGGCTCGGCCACTTCCGCACCCTGGCGGAGATCCAGCGGACGGCGCTGGCCAAGGGGGTCGAGGGCTTCACGGAGTTCGTGACGCTGCCCTTCATCCACACCAACGCCCCGGTGTATCTGGCCGGCATCGCCCGCCCGGGCCCGACGACCCGCGACAACCGCGCGGTCACCGCGATGGCCCGGCTGCTGCTCCACCCGTACATCCCCAACATCCAGACCAGCTGGGTGAAGCTGGGCGCGGAGGGCGCGGCGGAGATGCTGCGCTCGGGGGCGAACGACCTGGGCGGCACGCTGATGGAGGAGACCATCTCCCGGATGGCGGGCTCCAGTTACGGCTCGTACCGCTCGGTCCAGGACCTGATCGCGATCGCGGACCTGACGGGCCGCCCGGCGCGCGCCCGGAACACGCTGTACGGCCCGGTCCCGGAGGAACGCATGCAGGCGGCCCGCGAATCGGACGGACACCTGCCGGAGCTGCTGCCGGTACTGGACTGAGGGGGAGCCGGAAGGGGTGTGGTCCGCGGGCACGGCCCGCGGACCGCACCCCCGCCCCGAGACCCCCGCCCCGAGGCATCGGTGAGCCGCAGTGCGTGCGGGGAGTGATGAGGGAGAGAGTGGAGAAAGAGAGGAGGACTGGACACTCCTCTTGCCACTCTTAACTTATAGCGCACTGGGGGGCTTGCGGCAAGGCCCCGGTCATGGCGCAGAATCACCGCTCGAAGTCAGAACCCGGGAGTCGGCTTCGTGGAACTCGGCGTGGGCGAATTGGGGTTTGTGATGATCGACGTGATCATTGCCGGTGGTGGACCGACCGGCATGATGCTGGCAGCCGAGCTGCGGCTGCACGGCGTACAGGTGCTCGTACTGGAGAAGGAACCGGCGCCGCCCGCGTACGTCCGCGCGCTCGGTCTGCACGCGCGCAGCATCGAGGTGATGGACCAGCGCGGTCTGCTGGAGCGGTTCCTCGCCGAAGGCAGGAAGTATCCGCTCGGCGGCTTCTTCGCCGCCCTCAGCAAGCCGGCGCCCGACCGGCTGGACACCGCACACGGGTATGTCCTCGGCATCCCGCAGCCCCTCACCGACCGCCTGCTGTCCGAGCACGCCACCGAGCTGGGCGCGGAGATCAGGCGCGGCTGCGCGGTGGTCGGGCTGAGCCAGTCCGAGGACGGTGTGAGCGTCGAGCTGGACGACCGGACGGTGCTGCGCTCGCGCTATCTGGTGGGCTGCGACGGCGGCCGCAGCACGGTGCGCAAACTCGTCGGTATCGGCTTCCCCGGCGAACCCAGCAAGGTCGAGACGCTGCTGGGCCAGATGGAGGTGACCGCTGCGCCGGAGACGGTGACCAGTGTGGTGACCGAAGTCCGCAAGACCCAGCTGCGGTTCGGCCTCGGGCCGACCGGGGACGGGACGTACCGCGTCGTCGTACCTGCCGAAGGGGTGTCGGACGACCGCACGGTCCCGCCCACGCTCGACGAGTTCAAGCAGCAGCTGCGACGGTTCGCCGGAACCGACTTCGGTGTCCACTCGCCGCGCTGGCTCTCCCGCTTCGGCGACGCCACCCGGCTGGCCGAGCGATACCGGTCCGGACGGGTACTGCTGGCCGGGGACGCGGCACACATCCACCCGCCGACCGGTGGGCAGGGCCTCAACCTCGGGATCCAGGACGCGTTCAACCTCGGCTGGAAACTGGCCGCCGAGATCGCGGGCTGGGCCCCGGAAGGGCTGCTGGACAGCTACCAGACCGAACGCCACCCGGTGGCCGCCGACGTACTGGACAGCACCCGGGCGCAGATGGAGCTGATGTCCACCGAACCGGGCGCGCGTGCGGTGCGGCGGCTGGTGTCTGAGCTGGCCGACTTCGATGACGTGAACCGGTATCTGGTCGAGAAGATCACCGCGACCGCGATCCGCTACGACTTCGGCGAGGGCCATGAACTGCTCGGCCGGCGCCTGCGTGACGTACAGCTGAAGCGCGGCCACCTGTACGGCCTGATGCACGCGGGCCGCGGCCTGCTGCTCGACCAGACCGGCGGCCTCTCGGTGGCGGGCTGGGAGAACCGGGTGGACCATGTCACCGACGTCAGCGAGGAATTGGACGCCCCCGCCGTGCTGCTGCGCCCTGACGGCCATGTGGCCTGGGCCGGCGACGACCAGCGGGAACTGACCGGCCGGCTGCCGAAGTGGTTCGGGGCCGCCGCGGGCTGACCTCGGGAAGGTGGTGGGGTGAATGAGGCGCGAGCAGGGATCCGCTGCTACAGCGCGGCGACGGCCTCGAGGATCTCGGCCGGCTCGGAGCGGGTGGTGTAGTCGGGATGGACGTCGATCCAGCGGATCGTGCCGTCCGTGTCGACGAGCACGGTGGTGGCCAGCGGAAGTTCGGCGGAGCCGTCCGCGTTGACCGCCGCGAGGTCGAGGCCGAGCTTCGCCTGGGCCTCGCGGGCTCCACGGCCGAGCGTGAACACGATGCCGAGCTGCCGGGCGATCTGGTTGCCCGGGTCCGAGACGACCGCGTACGTCAGCGCCTGCTTCTCGGCGAGCGAGAGCGACGCGTCGGGCTTCTGCGGGCTGACGGCGACCAGGGCGACGCCGCGGGCGTCGAGTTCGCCGACCAGTGTGTTCTGGTACGTGTGCAGGGCGACGTTGCAGTAGGGGCACCACGCGCCACGGTAGAAGACGACCACCGCCGGGCGGCCGGCGAGCACTGCGGTGAGCGTGGTGGGGGAGCCGTGCATGTCGAGCAGGTCGCCGTCGGGCATCTTCGCGCCCGGCGCGGCGACGCCTGCCGGGACGCCGGCCGCCACCAGTCGGGCCAGCTCCGCCTCGAAGGCGGCGGTGACCTCGCCCGGGAGCCGTTCGCCGGCCTGACGGCCCACTTCGGCGGACTGCTCGGCAATCGTCGTGTCCTTGTTCACTGCGGAACTCCCACCTCGAAGAATGGATCGTTGAATCCAGTCTGCTCGCTCCAGGTTTGGATAGTCAAATCCAGAATGGGTACTCTGAGGACATGTCGTCCTTCGAGGGTCCGCACCTCGCGCCGCCGCCCACCACCAAGGGCCAGGCCACGCGCGAGCGAATCGTGCGAGCGGCCGCGCAGCTGATGTTCGACCAGGGCGCGGCCGGGACGAGCACGCCCGCGATCCGGGACGCGGCCGGGGTCAGTTCCTCGCAGATCTACCACTACTTCGCCAATAAGCAGGCGTTGACCAGGGCAGTCATCGAGTACCAGACCGAGGCGGTCGTCGGCGGCCAGGAGCAGCTGCTCGCGCGGCTTGACAGCGTCGAGGCCCTGCGCGCCTGGCGCGACATGGTCGTCGGCGTTCAGCGCTCGATGCACTGGGCAGGCGGCTGCCCGCTCGGTTCGCTGGCGAGTGAACTGGCCGGACAAGACGCTGACGCGCGCACCGCGCTGGCCGCGAGCTTCTCCCGCTGGTCCGACGCGATCAGGGACGGGCTGGCGCACATGGCCGAGCGCGGTGCCCTGCGGCCGGAGGCCGATCCGGACTCCCTCGCCCTCGCGCTGCTCGCGGCGCTCCAGGGCGGCCTGCTCCTCGGCCAGGCCCAGCGGAGCTCAGCTGCGCTCGAAGCCGGCCTCGACGCGATTATCACGCTCATCGCCCAGCAGGTCGCGGACCGCCGGCCCTGAGCCGAGGATCGTCTTGGGCCGCGGCCGAGGTGCCTGTCCAGGCCGGGAGGGGGAGGCACCGCGACACGCGGTCGGGATCACTCAACGAGCAGTGGGCGTCACACCGGTCCCGGTCTGCCGTCCGAGCAGTACCGGCGGCCCGCCTGCGGAACGTTCCGCGCACACGATTGATCGATCCACGTCGGATCCAGGGTGCGCAGGGACAGTTGGAGGGGGCGGGCCGACGGGTTCCCGGCGGCACCGTCACACTTTGGTGCCTCCCCCAGTCCCCGGCACCTCGTCCTTCCGCCACTGCGTGCCCCTCCCCGCGCATCTCCAGAGACGCGCGGAGTGATCAGCCGGCCTGCTGCTTCCCGGTGGACCCGGGGGCCTTGCCCGGGGTCTGTCCGGCCTTGTCGACGATGGCGTGCTCGATCTCGGCGGTGCTGGAGAGGAGGGTCCCGGCCTTCGCGTACGGGGCGTCCTTCGTCCGGTACTCGCGGGAGCCGAGGAAGGAGTAGTCGTCCTTGTCGAAGACCCATTCGGTGCGGTTGCCGTACTTGAGGTGTACGGCGCGCAGCCGGCTCCGGTCATCCAGCCAGGAGGTTGCCTCCGCCGAGAAGTCCGCAACGTCGGCGGGCGGCGGCTGACGGGCGAGGAAGGCCAGCCGCCGCCGCAGCCCCCGCCGGGTGTTCTCACACTTGTGCGTGGCGATGCCGAGGAGCCAGGGCAGCGGGGAGCCCCGGCCCTCCGCCAGCCGCTTTCTGCCCTGCCAGGCGGCCAGGAAGGTGTCCGCCATGATGTCCTCGGCGGCCGACCAGTCGCCTGTCAGCCGCAGGGCGTGACGGTAGACGGCCTGGGCGCAGCTCTCGTACAACTCGGCGAAGGCTTCGCGGTCCCCCGCCCGCAGTTGCCGGCGCACCTCGTTCTCCGGGGCATCGGTGCCTATGCCTATGGCACCTTCGGTGCCCGGGGGATTCTCCGGGGCCTTTGGTTCTGGTGGTTCCCTCACACCCGGTATCTCTCCGCGACCTGCGCCCGTTCCCGTGACGCGTGCCACAGCCTCTTGCAACAGCGGGCGGGCTGCGGGGGCTGACGGTACCGCTGCCCGGAAGAGCGGAACCGTCAACGCTACCGTGTGGTGGCGGGGCTCAGTGCCCGGCGGCGAACTCCACGAAGGTGGCCCAGGCCGTTCCGGGGAAGATCAGGGCGGGGCCGGTGGGGGCGGTTTTGCTGTCGCGTACGGGGGCGAAGCCGGGGAAGTTGTCTGCGACCTCGACACAGTTCGTCTGACCTCCGTCGCTGTAGCTCGACTTGTGCCAGCGAGCGGTGGAGAGGTCGGGCGTTCGGTTCATGATCTGTGCTCCTCCAAGACGCCCCGGATAAACGTCATCGAGTCCGACGGGGACAGCGCCAGATCTCGGATCCGATCGTAAGCCAGGCGGTAGCTGGTCACCTTGTCAGGATCATCGATCAACTCACCGAATCCATTGCCCTCGACGTAGGCAACAGAGCTGCCGTCCGGCTGCCACAAGACGGAGAGGTGGCTTCCCATGAGCCCGTGAACGCCCGCGCTGAACGGCAGAACTTGGACGACGACTGACGGGAGCTGGGCGACCTCCAGCAGATGCTCCAGTTGTTCCCCCCAGACCTTCGGATCGCTCGATCGACGCCGAAGTGCCACCTCGTCCAGGATCACGCGCACATGAGGCGTCGGGGTGCGATGGAGTATGTCCTGACGGCTCATCCGCGCGGCCACCTGCTCCTCGACCAGCTCCGCTCCGCCTTCGTTGGTCTGGGCTGCCGACAGCACTTCGCGGGCGTAGTCCTCGGTCTGTAGGAGCCCCGGTACGGCCAGCTGGTACATCCACATCACACAGGCCGAATTCTCCAGCCGCATGAACTCCTTGTACCGGTCCTTGAATGCTTCCCGCCGCGCCACCTTCCACAGCTGCACCAGCAGCCCCCCGGTCCCGTAATGGCGGTCCAGGTCCTCCATCACCGCGAGCTTGGACAGCCGCTGGCTCACCTCCAGCCGGTACAGATAGCTCTTGTCGTACCGTGTCTCGGCCGCCAGTTCGCTGAGCGATTTGCCGGCCTTCTCGCGCAGGTACCGCAGCGCGCGTCCCAGTGCCGCGCGCCCCGACTCCTCTTCCGCTTCGGCGAGTTCGGACATCCATCCCCTCCTGTTGCCGTGCGCGAAGGCAATCGCGCCGCTCTTTCCGAGCCTAGGGCCACGACGTAATCATCGGGACACGAACGGTAATCACCGCTCGTCAGTCAAGAACCGAACCCCCGATTCCCCTGTGAGGCGCCGACCATGCCCGATTCTCTGCTCCGGCTGCTGCCCTGGACCACCCCCGAGGGCAAGCCGTGCTACCTCAGCACGGACAACCCGCGCAGTCTGCTCTCGCGGCTGGCCGACGATCTGGAGGATCAGCAGATGGACTCGGCGGAAGCGGTGCTGGCCGGTTCGCGGGCGGTGCTGGCCGATGCGGCGGCGGGGGAGCGGGCCGTACGGTTCGCGCTCACCCGGGCCACCGAGTCGCTCGGGGACGTGCTCCGTGTCGCGTACAGCAGGGGCGGGCGGATCGAGGGCGGTGACTGCGGGGACGGCGGCTGCGGGGACGACGAGTGACGCCGTCGTCCGCCGGAAGGGCTCACGGCGTGACGGGCGCCGGGGCCGTGCGGGCGCGGAAGCGTCCGGCGTGCCGGGCCAGGGGTCTTTCGATCGCGTAGTGGGAGGCGATGGCCGCCGCGAAGCTGACCGTGAGTGTGGCGGCCAACAGGCCGGTTTCGACCCCCAGGTCGGAGAGCAGTCGGCCCAGCGGGTAGTGCCACAGGTAGAGGCCGTAGCTGAGGTTGCGCCCGGTCCAGGCGAGGGGCGCGAGGGAGAGGAGCCGGGCCAGGGGGGCGCCCGGCCTGAGTTCGAGCGAGGCCACGACCACGGCCGACAGGACCGCCGTCAGCAGGAAACCGACCGTGTACCAGCAGGCGTTCCAGCCGTTGTCGCCCGTCAGCGGTACGCGCCAGGCGATCAGGGCGAGCGCGGCCAGCGCGGGCCAGGCCAGCCGTCCCGACCAGCGCCTGAGCGCGGCCAGCCGGGGGTCGTCGGCGTGCAGCCGGGCGATGACCAGGGCGAGCAGCGCCCCGGCCAGCAGCTGATCGGCCCGGGTGTCGGTGCCGTTGTAGATACGGTGCGCCGCGCTCGGGCTCCACAGTACGAAGCGCCAGAGGGCCGGCAGAAGACAGAGCACTGCCGTCCAGATGAGTACGGTCCGCGCCCGGGTACGGCGCAGGAGCAGCACCAGCAGCGGCGGCCAGAAGAGGTAGAACTGCTCCTCGACGCCGAGGGACCAGGCATGGCCGAGGAGGGACGTGACACTGGAGTAGAGGTCCGGCTGCGCCGCTCGGACGACGTTGACGAGGAATGTGGCGGACAGCGCGATGGAGGCCCAGGCCCCGTCGAAACCGGGGAGTTGAGTGGTGAGGGCCAGTACGGTGCAGAACAGGCAGAGGGCCAGGAGCGCCGGTACGAGCCGGAGCCATCTTCGCCAGTAGAACGACCCCATGGCGACCCGGCCGGTACGGGCGAATTCGGCGAGCAGCAGCCGGGTGATGACGAATCCGCTGATCGTGAAGAAGACGTCCACCCCGAGGGATCCGCCCGGCACCCACTGCGGGGCCTGGTGGTAGACCATGACCAGGACGACGGCCAGGGTCCGCAGACCGTCCACGGCCGGCAGCCGTCCACCGGTCCGCAGCGCGGAGGGAAACCCGCGTCCGGCCGGTTCGGGTGGGTCGTGGGCGCCTGCCCGGGAGGGTCCGGGGGCGAGTCCCGCCGTGGCACGCGGAGGCCGGTCGGCGGTCTCCGGGCACCGGTCGCCGGTTCTGCGGGGAAGCCCTGTCGTCGGGGTCGTCCGGGTACTGTCCACGGCGATCCCCTGCCCGGCGAGCAGCGCTGGATTCGGGTGTTAACCCAAAACTCAGATACGCGGTCAAAAACTCAGAAAGCGTGATGCGGGAACGGCCGTCGTGTGGCTCACCGCGAGTGAAGCTGTCATCCGCAGCCGGGTGTCGGGCGCCGGGCCGCTAACGGGAAGCGGCGGGCGGGGAACAGCCCCTGAAGGACAACTTCCTGGCCCGCACCGTCCGTTACCGGGCGCTCATCCCGGAGGACGTCGAACGGCCGGGGCTCGACCGCACCGACGCGGGCAGCGGCCCCAGCGCCGGGAAACGGCCGATGTGCTGCCCGGGACCGTTGAAGCGCAGTACGCGACCGGCCGGCCGGCCCCCGGCCGACGGCCGGCCACGGCGGTGCGCCACAGCTCACGGACAGCCTGTGCGGCCCGCCGGATCGCGCCCTTAAGCCGCCGGTCCCGGTCGATTAGAGTGCTCCGCCATGAGCGCATCAACCACTCCCCTCTGGGGCCGCGTCGAGCAGCAGGACTTCCGCAGCCGGGTGCGCGGCTGCCTGCTGGGCGGCGCCCTCGGTGATGCGCTCGGGGCGGGTGTCGCGGGGCACGGGCTCGACGCGATACGTGAGGCGCACGGCGCCGGCGGGCTCACCGACTTCGTCGCCGTGTACGGCAGGCGCGGGGCCGTCACGGCCGCGACCCAGCTCTCCCTCTTCACCGTCGACGGCCTGATACGGGCGCAGGTCCGGCGGGACACGGGCGCCTGGCATCCGCCCACCGATGTGTACCGGGCCCATCTGCGCTGGGCGGCGACCCAGCGCGACTGGGGCCCCGACGAACGCCGTACGGACAACGGCTGGCTCGCCTGCGAGGAGTGGCTGTACACCCGCCGCGACCCCGCGCGCAGCTGTCTGGCCGGGTTCGGCGACGACGTGATGGGCACCCTGGACAAACCCCGTAACCCCGAGGCGCGCGACGCGTCGGCCGTCAGCCGGTCCGCGCCCTTCGGACTGCTCGTCGGCTGGGAGCCCGGCCTTGTCTTCCAACTGGCCGTCGAGTGCGCGGCACAGACCCACGGCCACCCCACCGGCTACCTCAGCGCCGGGGCGCACGCCGTCATCGTGCACGGGCTCGCGCGCGGCGAGAGCCTGGACGCGGCGGTGCAGCACGCGCTGGGGCAGCTGACTCCGCGCCCCGGCCACCAGCCGGTCACCGACGCGCTGCAGCACGCGCTCGGCGCCGTACGCCAGGGGATGCCGAGCCCGACGCGCGTCGAGTCGCTGGGCGACGGCGAACTGGCCGAGGACGCCCTGGCGATCGGGGTGTACTGCGCGCTCGTCGGCGAGGACGTACGCCACGGGCTGCGCCTCGCCGTGAACCACAGCGGCCCGTCCCAGGCCACCGGCGCCATCTGCGGCAGTCTGCTGGGCACCCTGCACGGCGAGACCGCGCTGCCGCCGGGCTGGCTCGCGGAGCTGGAGGGGCGCGGGACGGTGCTGCAACTGGCCGACGACTTCTCGATGGAGATGACGCAGGGCCCGGCGCTGCACAGCCCGGCCCTCACCACCCCGGCCTGGCTGACCCGCTACCCGAGGGGCTGAACGGGCCGAAGACCGTGGTGGGGCCCGCCCGGCGTGCTCCCTGCCGGACGGGCCCCCGCGCCCCCGCGCCTCCGCGCCGCCGTGCCTCAGTCGTCCGCGCCTCAGTCGTCCGCGCCCTCGCGCCGCACCGCCTTCGTGTCGGCCGCCGCCCCGCCCTGCGCGGGTACCGCGGCGGCCGCAGCCCCGGCCGGGCCGTCGCCGTCGCCGTCGCCGTCGCCGCCCAGGTTGACCTTCGCGATGATCGCGTCGCGCTCCGGTGTGTCCTCCGGCTTGATGAAGCCGATCAGGACGTACAGCACCAGCGAGACCGCGAGCGGCAGCGAGACCTGCCACTCCAGGGCGACATCCGCGTTGGCCGAGCCGTCCAGGTGGTAGTTGGTGAAGTAGAACGCGAGCAGCCCGGCCGCCCAGCTGACCAGCGCCGCCGTCGGTCCGGACTTACGGAACGAGCGCAGCAGGCCCAGCATGAACGGGATCGCGATCGGGCCCATCAGACCGGCCACCCACTTGATGACGACCGAGATGATGTCCTTGAACGTCGGCGAGTTGATCTGGGTCGCCAGCGCCATCGACAGGGCGAGGAAGCCGAGCGTCGAGACCCGCGCGGCCAGCAGCCCGGTGCGGCTGCTCCACTCGCGGGCCGACTTCGACATCGCCGGGGCGATGTCCCGGGTGAAGACGGCCGAGATGGCGTTCGCGTCCGACGAGCACATGGCCATCGTGTGCGAGAAGAAGCCGACGACGACAAGGCCGAGCAGCCCGTGCGGCAGCAGTGACTCGGACATCAGCGCGTACGCGTCCGACGCGTCCGGCTTCTGCGCGTGCACCAGCAGCGGCGCGCACCACATGGGGAAGAAGAGGACGGCGGGCCAGACCAGCCAGAGGACGGCGGACAGCGTGGCCGAACGGGTCGCGGAGCGTGGGGAGTCGGTGGCCATGTAGCGCTGGGCCTGGTTCCACATGCCGCCGTTGTACTCGAAGGTCTTGATGAAGAGATACGCGAGCAGGAAGGTCATCGTGTACGGGCCGGCCGTCGGGTCCGCGTGGCCGCTGGGTAGCTTGTCCCAGATCGTCCACAGGGCGCTGAACCCGCCGAGCTTGCCCATGGCGGCGACCAGCATCGCGACCCCGGCGACCAGCTGGATGATGAACTGCCCAAGCTCGGTGAGCGCGTCGGCCCACAGCCCGCCGACCGTGCAGTAGATGGCCGTGATCACACCGGTGATGAAGATGCCCTGGGTGATGGTGATGCCGGTGAAGACGGCGAGCAGGGTGGAGATGGCCGCCCACTTGGCGCCGACGTCCACGATCTTCAGCAGCAGCCCGGACCAGGCGAGGGCCTGCTGGGTCTGGATGTTGTAGCGGTCCTTCAGGTATTCGAGCGGTGAGGCGACATGGAGCCTGGACCGCAGCCGGTTCAGCCGGGGTGCGAAGAGCTTCGCGCCGATCCCGATGCCGATGGCGATCGGGAGCGACCAGGTGACCATGGATGTGAGTCCGTACTGGTACGAGATTCCGGCGTACCCGGTGAACATCACCGCGCTGTAGCCGGACATGTGGTGGGAGATGCCCGACAGCCACCACGGCATTCTGCCGCCGGCGGTGAAGAAGTCGCTCACGTTGTCCACGCGCTTGTGGGACCAGAAGCCGATCGCGATCATCACGCCGAAGTAACCAATGAGCACGGTCCAGTCGAGACTGTTCATGTGCCCCCTCCAGGGGTCCGCCTGTACTGAGTTCATCTCGATGAACCGCGATGGAACCTCGATGAACGGGAAACGCTTCGCCAGTACGTCGATCGGGCGGTGCCCCCGTGCGGGACCGGGGACTTCACGGATTGAACCCTCTGCGCCAAGGGCCGGTCAAGGGTTGAGCGATCACAAATATGAACGCAGATCAGTAAGCAGAACGATTTTACGTCGTCTTGACCTCCGGACCCGTTGCTCCCGGAGTGACGCGGGCCACACGATGAGCGGGCACTTCGCCAGCAGTGTTCATACGGAGGCAGAACAGCAGGACCGCACGGGATGCGGGTCCCGTGCGGTCGAGAAGAGGAGGGGCGACTGAACTGTCCGGCGCGCCTGTTCAGCGCATCAGTTCACCGGCGTTGACCAGCAGGGACTGGCCGGTGATGGCCCGTGCGCGGTCGGAGGCCAGGAAGATCGCGGCGTCCGCGACATCGCCGTCCGTGGCCAGCTCGGGCAGCGCCATACGGCCGGTCAGCCGGCTGAGCACCTCCGCCTCGGGGATGCCCTCGGTGTGCGCGGTGAACTGGACGAACGCCTGCACCGGCGGCCCCCACATCCAGCCGGGCAGCACGGTGTTCACCCGGATCCGGTGCGGCCCCAGTTCGCGCGCCAGGGAGTACATGGCCGAGGTGAGCGCGCCCTTCGACGCCGCGTACGCCGCCTGGTGCACCTCGGACGGTGCGGCCACCGATGACTGCGTCCCGACGATGACGACCGCCCCGCCGCGCTCCTTGAGCCCGGGCAGGCAGGCCCGCGTCATCCGCAGCGTACCGAGCAGGTTGACGTCGATGACGCCCTGCCAGGTGTTGAAGTCGGCGTCCTGGAGCCCGCCGAAGTAGCTGTCCCACGCGGCGACATGGACCACCGCGTCGATCCCGCCGAACCGCTCGACGGCCAGCGCGGCGAGCGCGTCGCACTGCGACTCGTCGCCGATGTCGGTGGAGAGGTACGCGGTCCTGGCGCCCTCCGGGTCGATATCGGCTGCGGACTTCACCAGATTCGCCTCGGTGCGCGCGCCGAGTACGGCGTTGCCCCCGTCCCGTACGACGGCCGCGGCCACCTGGTGACCGAGCCCGGCCCCGACCCCGGACACCACGACGGTCTTCCCCGCGAGCGGCGCGTCCGGCACTGCGGCGGACGGGAATTGAGCTGACCGGGATTCGGCGGGGCGGCTTTCCATGGTGGGGCCCTCCGGACTCTGGCAGTTTTTCTGACGGAGCGTCAGAGTAGGTCCGTCCGGTGGTGGAGGGAAGAGGAAGGATGGGGTGCTGATGAAGGACGAACCGTCCAGCGGGAGCGCGGGCAGCGGTACGCGGAGCGAGGTGTACGGAGAGCTGGCCTCGGTCGGGCCGTACGGGGTGCGGCCCGGCCATGCGCTGATCACCATGGTGGAGCCGCACCCGGGCCATGAGTACGCGTACAACCGGTGGTACGAGGACGACCACTTCTACGCCGGGGCCATGGCGATGCCCTGGATGTACGCGGGCCGCCGCTGGGTGGCCACCAGGGAACTCCAGGAACTGCGCTACCCGGAGAAGTCGGCGGTCGCCCAGCCGGTGACGGCCGGCTGCTACATCACGACGTACTGGGTGACCGAGGGCCGCTACGACGAGCACATGAAGTGGACCGTCGGCATCAACAAGCGGCTGAACCGGGACGGCCGGGTCCATCAGGACCGTACGCATGTCTTCACGTCGTTCCAGGACCACGAGGCGACGGTCTACCGGGACGGTGCCGCCGGGCCGCGCGACTTCCACGCGCTCGACCACCCGTACGCCGGTCTGGTCGTCGAGGTGATCGACACCGAAGGCCGCGAGCAGCGCGCGGAGTTGCTGGAATGGCTGCGGACGAAGCGGCTGCCGAAGCGGCTCGCGGGCGGGCCCGCGGCGATGGTGACGATCTTCCGGCCGACGCCGCTGCCCAGCGACCGGATGGCCTATGTGAAGCAGGTGGAGGGGGTGGACACCCGGCTCACGCTGCTCTGGTTCCTGGAGAGCGACCCGAGAGAGGTCTGGGAACGGTGCTTCACCGGGCTCGACGGGGACCTGGTCGAGCGCGGCCTGGGGCGGGTTGAGCTGGTGGCGCCGTTCATACCGACCGTGCCGGGGACCGACCGCTACGTCGATCAGCTGCGCTGACGACCTGCTTCGGCCGGCTGCGCCGACGTCCTGCGTCGCTCGGCTGCGCCGGCCGGCCAGGACGTGCGGCCGTTCAGGGCCGAGCCCCCTCGGCCGGGACGGCGATCCAGTCGAGAGGGCTCTTGTTCACGGTCGGGGTGATCACGGGGCCGGGGGTCAGTCGAGAGTGAATGCGCCCTGGCCCACTTCGCTCACGAAGCTGTTCCACGAATCGGGAACAAAGGTGATCGACGGGCCGTCGGCGACTTTTGAGTCCCGTACGGCGATGGCCTGAGTAAGCGGTGACTTGACCTCAACGCATGCACCATTTCCCGTGGAATACGAAGACTTGGTCCAGGTCTCGGTCGCGCCCTGCTGAATTGCCATGTTCGCTCCGGTAAGCAGTGGTGTGCGCCAACGTTCTCGATGGCGCGCTCGACGCTACTCGTGAACTCCGTTGGCCGAGAGGGCCGTTCACTCGACCGGATGGCTTATGCCGGTTCGGTCTTACGCTCCGGGGCGACTGGGGTGTATTGTGCCGACCCCGATTGCAGGAATCGGACATACGCGGCCATTCAGCGCGCGTAGCCCTTGGCGATATCCATGATGAACTGCCGTGTCTGGTCCACGTTGAGCGCCTGGGCACGCAAGTGCTCATACATCACGCTGTACTTCTGCACATCGTGCGCTTTCTCCAGATAGAGATCGCTGGTGACGCCCTCGATGTAGACCACGCTGGAATCCGCCGCGTCCGGGAATTCCAGAATGGCGTACTGCCCGTTGATACCGGGGTGCGCGCCCACGGCGAACGGCAGCACCTGCACGGTGACGTGGGGGAGCTGGGACAGCTCCACGAGGTGTTCCAGCTGGGCGATCATCAGCTGCTTGTCCCCGATGACCCGGCGCAGCGCCGACTCGTCGATGACGACCCAGAGCCGTAGCGGGGACTCGTCGGCGCTGACCCGCTCCTGGCGGCGCAGCCTGACCTGGACCCGCTTCTCGATGTCGGTCACGGCGGTCTCCGGCAGCGCACCGGCGATCAGGGCCTCGGCGTACTGCCTGGTCTGGAGCAGCCCGGGGACGACCTGCGGGTCGTACACGCGCAGGCTGGCCGCGTCGGTCTCCAGACCGATGTAGACGCTGTACGGGATGTCGCCGAAGGCGTGCCACCAGCCCTGCTGGCGCGAGTCCTTGGCCATCTGCATCAGCGAGTCGACGATCCGGTGGTCCTCGACCTCGTACACCCCGCAGAGGTCGCGGACGTCGCGCTGGCTGATGGAGCGGCGGCCGTTCTCCAGGCGGCTGATCTTCGACTGGGAGACCAGCAGGCGCTCGGCGACCTCTTCGGCCGTCATGCCTTTGAGTTCGCGGAGCCTGCGCAGCTCCTGGCCGAGCCGGCGCCGCCTGACAGTGGGATTGACGTTGGACGCCACGGGAACTGCACCTCCGGCTTTGACGTACTGAGCCCCACGGCGAATGTGCCGGTAGGTCTTACGTCTCAGCAGATTGCCATCAATGCGACGCGCTGCGCTGGGAAATGGCCAGAGAGTGAGCGCGCGGGACCGGCGACTTGCCGGCCCCGCGCGCTCGTATTGCGGCTCCCGAACCGGGTCTTGGGGACGTCGGTGCGGTGGTCCTGGTACTTCCTGGTACTCGTACTGCGGTACCCGTACTGCGGTTCTCGTGACTTCTCGGGCGGACTTCTCCGTCCGACTTCTCAGTGCGCCGCCACGCGGGCCATGGACCCGTGGTGCGACGGCATCGGCGCGGCATTGCCCGGTGCCGGTGCTGCACGGCGCGGCTGTGCCGCCGCACCGTTCTGGACGTCCATGACCGCATGTGCCACGAGACCGCCCATGGGGTCGTGTCTGATCAGGTCCCGGAGGCGGGAGCGCGATGAACGCCCCTCGTTGCCGGGATAGAGGTGCTTGCCGAGCCCCACTGCGTGAGCGAGCGCGGCGAGCGCCGCGGTCCGCGGGTCCGGCGGTACGCCGGTGCGGATCGCACTGTCCAGCCGGGCTCTGATATCCCGGCTGATCGCTGTCTCCGTCGCCTGGTAGCGAGTCGTCGGCAGCACTCCGCACATCTGGCCCGCCACGGCATGCACCATGCCGCACCGCTCCAGATGAGCGAGGTAAATCTGACGGAGCCCCAGCCGGGGCCCGCCGATCCAGTGGACTGCCCGGACCGGGCTGCCGCGCCTGCGCAGCAGTTCCAGTGCGGAGTCCAGTGTCGGATCTCCTGTCGGCCGTGCCATCACCACGGCGATACGATCCCCGTCCGGGGCTATCCGTCCTGCCAGAGCCAGCTCTACTAGCTGGGCTCCGGCCAGGCCGAGGTCGAGCGACTGCGGCTGCGCTGTGGTACCCGTGGTCGGGTCCAGAGCGAGCAGTAGAAGCTCTTCCGGAATCGTTCTGCGGCTCCTGCCCATCCATGCCTCCCCGCGTGGATGAGTGACAGGGTGACCCCTCTCACATTGGTCTGTCGAGGGCGCCTGGGTGTTTTGTACTGGAATCTAGATGTATGTCGTTCTCGTCCGGTGCAGCGGTTAAGCGCCCACACAGGACACTGGTAGATGGTTCGGACAGGCGGGAAAACCCGCGCGGCGTATCCAGGAGGCATCGGTGGCGGGCGAGTCCCCCGACAAGTCGGAGCAGCGGAAGTCGTCAGAGGGAACGGCTCCCGGTACGAGCGATCCGAGGCTTGCGGTCTTCCGCTCGGTGCCGGATCCGGAGGCGGGCGCGGCATCCGGCTCGCAGTCGGGCGACGCCCGACTGCGTGAAGCGGTGGCCGCGTGGGTCGCGGGGGCGGACGCCCCCGCGGATGCGCCGGCGGGCGCAGCCGGTGCGGACGGCGCGGACGGCGCGGACGGCGCCGCGGAGGCTCCGGATACGCCTGATGCGCCGGATGCCGCGGGCGGCCCGGAAGCGTCCGGTCCGTCCGGTGCCTCCGGTCCGTCGGATGCGGCGGAGACCCGGGTCATGCCCGGGATGGCCACTGACGCGCCCGAAGCGGGCAGCGAGGGCGCTCAGGGCGCCTCCGGGGCCGTATCCGCCGCCGACGCCCCCGAGGGCGCTCCGGCGGGCGGAACGGCGCGCACAGGCGCTTCGGACGGCGCGGGCGACCCCGCCGAGCCGGACGGCGACGCGGCCGCCGGCGCTGACGGTGCTGCGGACGCCGGTACGGATGCGGGCACGGCCTCGGACACCGGCGCGGATGCAGAACCGGCTGACGCCGATGCCGATGCCGATGAGCCCGACGCGAAGCCGGCCGGCGACGCCGGGAAGGACGTGGCTGCGGCTACCACCGCCGAGGACAAGCCCGCCGCCGAGCCGGACGCGAAGCCTGACGTCGCAGACGCAAAGGCCACGCCGAAGGGTGAAGCGAAGGCGGACGAGCCGAATCCCGAGGGGAAGTCGGCAGCCAAGCCGGACGCGAAGCCGGAGACGACTCCGAAGCCGGAAGCCATGCCGGACGCCAAGACGGACCCGAAGCCGGCAGCCAAGCCCGGCGGGAAGCCCGACGCCAAGCCCGGCGGGAAGTCCGAAGAGAAGGCCGCACCCAAGGCGGACGAGGGCGCCGCGTCGAAGGCGGACGACGGTCCCGTCGATCAGCCCACCGGCATCTTCCGTGTCCCCTCACGCCCGGTCGACCAGCCCACCACCACGCTGAAGCGCAGCACCTTCGTGCCGCTGCGCCCCGACGACGTACCCGCCGAGCGCAAGAAGCCGCAGCCGGCCCCCGCTCCGGCCCCGGTCCCGTCGCCCGCCAAGCCCCCGGCCGGCGTTCCGGCCGCGAGCGCTGCGGCGGCGCCCGCCGCTCCGGCCGGCGCCGCGGCCCCCGCGCAGCCGGGCATCGTCGAGCCGACCCGGCAGCAGCCGCTGCCGCCCAAGCCGCCGCTCGACCTGCTCGCCGAGCTGACCAACAAGCCGGCCGCGCCGGAGACCCCGGTGCGCACGGTCGTCAGGCGGTTCAAGATCTGGACGCCGCTGGTCGTCCTGCTGCTGATCATCTTTGCAGTCGTACAGTCCGTACGGCCGCTTCCCGACCCGAGCCTGACCCTGACCTCCGCGCCGTCGTACTCCTTCGGCGGGTCCAAGGTGACACTCCCGTGGCCGAACGAGGGCCAGGGGAAGATCTCCGTGGCGGGGCTCGGTGCCGTGGACAGTTTCGGGACCGAGAAGCCCGTACCGATCGCGAGCATGGCCAAGTCGATGACGGCCTACCTGATCATGCGGGACCACCCGATGAAGCCCGGTGCGAAGGGCGCGTCGATCCCGGTCGACGCCACGGCCGAGAAGGAAGGCCACTACGACCAGAGTGGCAATGAGTCGACTCTCAACACCATCAAGAAGGGCGACGTCCTCTCCGAGAAGGACGCGCTCAGCGCGATCATGATCCCGTCCGCGAACAACGTCGCGCGGCTGCTCGCCCGCTGGGACGCGGGCTCGGAAGCGGCGTTCGTGAAGAAGATGAACGACACCGCCAAGAAGCTCGGGATGACGCAGACGAAGTACACCGACCCGTCCGGTCTGACCGCCTCCACGGTGAGCACGGCCGACGACCAGGTGAAGCTGGGCGAGGAGCTCGTGAAGATCCCGTCGCTGATGGACATCACGAAGCTCCCGAGCTGGACCGACCCGTCGGGCAAGACCTGGAGCAACTACAACCGGCTGGTCCCCTACAACGGTGCGATCGGCATCAAGACCGGCTCCACCACCAACGCCGGTGCCAGCCTGCTCTTCGCCGCGAAGCAGCAGGTCGGCGGCACGACGCAGTACATCGTCGGAGCGATCCTCTCGCAGCACAAGACGCCGATCATCGACACGGTGAACGCGGTGAGCAAGTCGGCGCTGCTGGCCACCGAATCCGCGCTCACCTCGCGGAACGTGGTGAAGAAGGGACAGGTCGTCGGGTACGTCGACGACGGGCTCGGCGGGCAGACCCCGGTCGTCGCCACGAAGGACTTCGAGGCGGCGGGCTGGGCCGGTCTGAAGGTCGACATCAAGATCGGCTCCAACAAGACCATCCCGCACTCGGCGAAGGCCGGAACGGTCGTCGGCCGGCTGACCGTCGGCTCGGGACCGGGCAAGGTCACCGCCCCGGTCGCCCTCCAGGGAGACCTCGCCAAGCCCGGCTTCGGAGCGAAGCTGACCCGCATCGGCTGAGCATCCGACCGGGTGCCCGATCGGGCGTCCGACCGGGCGTCCGACCGGGCGTCCGAGTGAGCATCAGGGCTGCCGCCGCCGGCCTTCACGACCGGCGGCGGCAGCCCTTTTCGTACGTGTTAGCGTCGCTGGGCAACTCTGGGCGCGGGGACTGCGTCCTCCTTCGCAGGAGAGCGAGCCTTGGTGACCACTGCAGACCCGACACGTGAAGAAGGCGGAGGAAGCCCCCGCGCCGGGGGCCTTACCGGCCTGCTCTCACGGGGGGACGGGCCGCAGCAGCGGCCCTCGGGCCGGAAGCCGTGGGCCTGGCCGGCCGCCCACCCCGTCGTCACCGCGACCGCCGTGGCGGCCGTCACCCACATCCTCTGGTTCTTCTTCTTCGCCAACAGCGGTGGCGACCTCGCGGCGCAGGACGCCTGGGCCGAGTTCGTCGGCCGCCACCCGGCATCCGCGTACAACCTCGCCTGGTACGGCGGGATGCACCCCGTCTCGTACAGCGTGGTCTCGCCGTATCTGATGTCCGTGCTCGGTGTCCGTTCGACGATGATGATCGCCGGGACGGTCTCCGCCGCGCTGACCGCGCTGATCCTCGTCCGGCTGCGCGCCGTCCGCAATCCGCTGCTGTGCGCGCTCGCCGCCGACTTCGCGTACCTCTGCAACGCGCTCTCCGGCCGGGTCACGTTCGGCCTCGGCACGATGTTCGCGGTGGGCGCCGTCGCCGCCGTCTTCTGCTGGCCGCACCGCTGGCGCGAGCGGCGCTGGGCGAAGGCGTGGGTCGCCGCCCCGCTCGCCGGGATCGCCACCGCGAGCAGCCCCGTCGCCGGGCTCTTCCTGGGCGTGGTGGCGGCGGCGCTCTTCCTCAACAAGCGGCGGCCCGGCGCCTATGCGCTGGGGCTCGCGCCGGTCGTCGTGGTCGCGCTGTCCGCCTGGCTGTTCCCGTTCTCCGGCACCCAGCCGATGTCGGTGGGGACGGCTTCGCTCCCCTTCCTGTACGGGGTGTTCGTCCTCTTCCTCGTCCCCAAGGAGTGGCGCACGGTCCGCACCGGCGCTGCGGTCTACTCGCTGGGCGTCATCCTGACCTGGCTGATCGACTCGCAGATCGGCTCGAACGTCTCCCGGCTGCCGATGATCATCGCGGGCGTGGTGCTGCTCGCGGCGCTGCCGTACACCGTGCCGAAGTCGCGCAAGTGGTACGCGCTGGTGATCGCGTTCATCGGGCTCAATGTGTGGATCGGCTTCAAGGGCGTCGACGACGTGGTGCGCACCGCCCCCGCCGCCTCCTGGACCCGGGAACTGGCCCCGCTGGTCAACGAGCTGCAGAAGCACAGCGCTGACAAGGGCCGGGTCGAGGTCGTCCCGGCGAGCAGCCACCGTGAGGCGTCCGCCCTCTCCCCGTACGTCAATCTCGCCCGCGGCTGGAACCGCCAGGCGGACATGGAGCGCAACCCGCTCTTCTACGACGACTCGCTCGACTCCGTCAACTACCGGTCCTGGCTCTCCCGCTGGGCGGTCCGGTACGTCGTCCTGCCCACGGGCGCGCCGGACACCGGGGCCGGCCAGGAGGAGAAGCTCGTCCAGGACGGCCTGCCGTATCTGAAGCGGCTCTGGGGCGACCGGAACTGGCAGCTGTTCGCGGTCGACCGGCCGACGCCGATGGCCGACCCGCCGGGCACCGTGGAGCGCGCGGAGGAGGGTGAGCTGACCGTACGGGTGCACAAGCGCGGCCGGGTGCTGATCCGGATCCCGTACTCACCGTGGCTGGGGCTGGTCGACGACAAGGGCAAGAGCGTCGAACCGCCGCAGGAGACGGAGGCGTCCAAGGGGCGCGCCGAGGGCGAGCCGAAGGTCTTCAGCAATGTCCGGGGCTGTCTGGTGAAGACGGACAAGGACGCGGACGGCGACGAGTGGACGGAGCTGCTCGCCCCGAAGGCGGGTGTGTACCGGCTGGCGTCGCCGTACCGGCTGCCGCGCGGGACCCCGTGCCCGGACGAGCTGAAGGACAGCCTGCCCGCGGGCGGCCCCGGCCAGCACCTCACCCCGGGCAAGCCGGACTCGGGGCACCCCTGACTGACCTCCGGGGCCTGCCCCGAAGGTCAGCCCAGGCCCTCAGATCCGCTTCGCGCTGCGCAGCGTCGCCGCGTAGTAGCCGTTGCCGTCGAGGCGCGAGGTGCCGCCCTTGTCGCCGATGGTCGGGCCGTTCACCTCTTCACGGCTGGAGACGAAGATGAGGTGGCCGTCCGTGTCATGGCCCATGTACATGCCGACGTGGTCGAGCCGCTGCCCTGTCCGCTGGTCGAGCTTGAAGAACACCAGGTCGCCGGGTTGCAGCACATCGATCGAGGTCGGCCGGTCCGCCGGTGTGATGCCCTTGAGCGGGATGACGTCGGAGCCCAGCTTCGAGCGGGCGATGCCGTTCGCGGTGCGGGGCAGGCCGTCGCCCTGGCCGTCCAGCGGCGCGAGCGGGTAGCGCGCGCGGTAGCCGAAGACCGTCCGCATGAAGCCCGAGCAGTCGATCGCCCGGTAACGCGCCTTCTGCGGCTGCCGGGTGACCCCGTTGCGGAAGGTGTACGGAATGCCGAGGTAGTCGAAGAAGTCCGACTGTTCGAGGCGCAGGTCGTTGCCCTCGCTGCCCTCGGGGTTGATCGGCCCGAAGTTCGCGTCACCCGCGTACGGGACACCCTCGTCGTCCTTCTTGACCGGCGCCCCTTCCACGTACTGGAAGGCGAAGGCGAAGATGTCGTCCTCCTCGCTGCCGTAGTACTTCTTGAACCAGTCCTGGAACCACTGCTGCTTCTCCGCGCCCTTCTTCCACTTCTCGGGCATCAGCCGCACCCAGCTCTCGCTGACCACCCTCGACTTGGTGTTGGCGGGCTCGGCGAAGGTGCGCGACGGGCCGGTGAGGGTCGCGGTGCGGGCGTTGTCGGTGAAGGTGGCGAGCACCTTGCCTTCGGCGTCGCGCAGGACCGTGCGGGCGGGCGAGTTGAGCCGTTCCCAGGTCTTCCCCGCCTTCAGCGAGTCGCCCGCCGTCCGCAGCCCCGGCTTGTCGGTGACGGCCTGGACGGTGGGCGCCTTGGCCTGTTCGTCCTTGCGCAGCTCGACGGTGAAGTACGCGCTGGCCGCGAGCAGCGCGAGGACGGTGGTGGCATGCAGGACCTTGCGGCCACGCTTCGACTGCTTGGTACGCGGAGCGGTCATTGGATCACCTCAGGCAGACGGGAGGGCGCCGAGCAGGATGCCGGCGGTCAGGACGACATAGGCGAGGAGCGAGACGGAGCCGGTGGCCAGCAGCGTCGCCCCCTTGGGCTGGCGGACCAGCTGGTAGGCGATGAGGCCGGGCACGATGAAGCCGAGTGTCTGGTTGGCGTACATCAGCGGGAACTCCACCTGGAGCACGATCATCACCGTCGCCTGGAGGATCACCCCGGTCAGCACCACGGCGGAGAACAGCCGCTTGCCGTAGAGGATGACGACCTTCTGGAGCAGCAGCACCGAGACGTACGTGAGGACGGTGACGCCGACGACCATCGCGGCGCGCTGCAGATCCTCCACGAGGGTCAGCGCGAGCCAGCCGGGCGTGATCATGCCGCCGGGCGAGAGGTTGGTCGTCAGATAGCAGACCAGGGAGAACATCAGGCCGAGCGCGATACCGATGGCGGCGATCTCGGGCGTCAGGACGGTGGGGATCAACGGGGGTCTCCTGCGCTGTTCTGCCGGCTCTGCTGGTACGGGTCGTGCGGGGCGTGCGGATCATGCGGATCGTGTGGGGCATGGGAGTCGTGCGGGTCGTGCGGAGCATGCGGGTCCTGCGGCGGGTGGGCCTGGTCCGGATAGACGGCGGGCTCGAACATGCCGCGCGGCCGGGGTTGTTGCTCGGCCTGCTCGTACGACTGGTGGTGCGGCTGGTAGCGGCTCTCGTACGCCTCCGGGTAGGCGGCGTACGGGTCGAGATGCGGCCGGTACTGCTGAAGCCCCAGCGTCTCGTCGTGCCGCGGATGGTGCGGGTGCTGCGGACCGCGCTCCTCCGGTACGGCGGGCTCCGTGTCCGGGGTCTCGTCGGGCGGGAGCTCGGCGAGGTGCTCCAGGAGCAGTTCGCCCTGGCCGTGGATGTTGCCGATGGCGATGAGCGAGGAGTCGGGGCCGAGCTGCCCGAGCAGCGCGCCCATGAACTCGTCCGGGTCGCGCCGGTCGCCGCCGAGGTCCACCGCGCGGTCGCGCCACTCGGCGGGTATCGCGTCGATGGCGCTCTTCGCGGGGTGCCCGATGACGAAGACCTTCTCCGGCCGGAGATCGGGGATGATCTCGCCCATCTGGCCGTTGCGCTCGACCCGGTCGGGCCGGCAGTTGATCACGACGTGCAGCGGGCGGTGCACGGCGCCCAGGTCGAGCAGCTGGTTGACGTTCATCAGCGTCGACTCGGGGTCGTTGGCCGCGAAGACATTGGCGAACCTGAGCTTCTTGCCGTCGGGCGTCAGATACCGCTCGACCGACAGGACACCCGGGTCCGGCGGCGCGTCGTACATCCCCTTGAGCGCCGTCTCCCGCTCCACGCCGAGGAGTTCGGCGACCTTCAGCGCGATGGCGACGTTCTCCTTGAACGTGAACCAGCTGAATCCGCGCAGCTCCTCGTCGCTGACCGTCTCCGGATCGGCGTAGACCAGCTCGCAGTTCCGGGCGTCGGCCTCCTCCTGGAGGATCGCGAACCGGTCGACCTCGGCGGTGACACAGATCCCGTCCTCGGGCATCGAGCGGCAGAGCGAACGCGCCACGTCGTCCAGGGTCGGGCCCATCTCGGCCAGATGGTCCTCGCGTACGTTGCAGAGCACGCCGATCGTGGAGCGGATCAGCTTGGACTGGTTGATCTCCTGGAGCGCGGGCATCACCGCCATGCACTCGATCACCAGCGCCTGCGGTTCGTAGGAGGCGGCGCGGCGCACGATGCCGATCTGCTCGACCACATTGGCCAGGCCGAACTTCCGGTAGACCGGCTCCTCAGTGGCGTCGGGGTGGATGAACCGGGCGGCGGTACCGGTGGTCTTCGCGACGGTCACCAGATCCCCGCCGCGCAGCGCGCCCGCGCAGAGCCGGGTGATGGAGGACTTGCCGCGGATGCCGTTCACCAGGACCCGGGACGGAATCCGCTCCAGGTTGATGAAGTGGCGGCGCTGCTCGACGATCCCCGCGACCAGCAGGATCGCGCAGCAGACCACCAGCACGGTGTAGAGGAACAGCACGTCCGGTCAGGTCCTTTCGGCGTGGGGTGCGGTGGTGGTCTGTGCGTGGGGCGCGGCCGCGGCGGGCGCGGTGTCGCGCTTGGACTGTGCCGGGAGCTGCTGGCGTACGAGCTCCAGGGAGCGGGTGACGGCGCCGACCTCGTCGTGGTGGCGCGGGTACAGGACGGTGCGGCGGTCCCCGTCGGCGAGCGCCTCGGCCTGGTCGGCGAGTGCCCGCAGCGGGCGTACGACGACGATGTGTAGCCAGCCGAGGCAGGCGGCGACGGCGGCCATCCCGAGCAGCCCGCCGAGCACCGTGAGGTTCTGTCTGCGGTACTCGGGGATGGCCAGGGAGCGGGCGGGCTGCTGGCTGACCACGGTCCAGCCGAGGGTCTTCGCCGCTCCGCCGCCGGCGAAGGGCGCGGCCGCAGCGATCTGCACCGAGCCGCCGTCGCGGTAGAGGATGCCGCTGGGGTGCGCGCTCGTACCGGTCTTCTGGTTGGTGCCGGTGACGAGGGCCCTGAGGCGTTCGCCCGGCAGCCGGTGGAAGGCCCGGTAGCCGGTGTTGCCCGCGATGACCCGTTGGCCGGAGTCGACCACCCGGACCTCACCGAGTCCGGGCCGCTTGAGCAGCGCGTTCAGGAACTCGATGTGGAACTCGCCGATGACCGTGGAGCCGCTGCGGCCGGGAATCCCGGCGTACCCGACGATGAGCGGCTTCTTGCCCGAGTGGTTGAGCACCCGGATCAGATGGCCCGCCTTGGCGCGGCTCACCGGCTGGTGCGGGGTGTCGCCGGCGTGCGCGACGACCTTCCCCGATGCGTCCACGACGTACAGCGACTGGTAGCGGTCGTGCTCCAGGCGGGTGCGTTCCAGGACGGTGTGCATATCGGCGGGCGAGGTGTCGCTGCCGATCAGCGTGGCCACCGAAAGGAGGTCGGCCTGGCCCTCGTTGAGCGCCCGGCGCACCCGGTCGGTGAGGGTGTCGGTGCGCTCGCGCTGGTCGTTGACGAGCTGCTGCGGTACGACGGCGGTGTCATCGGCGCGGTTGAGGAGCAGCAGCATCGGCGCGCACCAGACGAGCAGCAGCGCGCCGCAGATCAGGAGGAGACCGCGGCTGCCGAAACCGCCGATGCGCGCGAATCTGCGGGGCCGCGGGGGAGCGGTGGCGTCCGCCGGTTCGCCGAGCAGCTGGCGGCGCAGCCGCTCCAGCGCGCGGCCGATCCTGGCGGCCTCACCGTACGAGGGGGAGCTGACCGGGCGGGTCAGGTCGCCGCGGGTCAGCCTGCGGCTCTCCAGGAAGAGCCGGATCAGGGGCCGCTGGACGGTGCCGAGCAGCAGCGCGACGGCGAGGGCCCCGATGACGACCAGGGCGCCGGCCGCGGTCAGGCCGAAGAGCGGTCCTGCGACGGCGGTGGGGTTCTCGGATACCGGGACCATGGCGACGACGCTGAGGCCGAGACCGGTGGCGATGGTCGGCTCACCGGGCTGCGGCCCGGCGAGCGAGGCGTATCCGGCGACGCTGCGGTCGCCCGTGTGGACGTCGCCCACCAGGCTTCCGCTGACACCGGGGAAACCACCGGAGCCCGGCTCCCTGGCCGATATGGGGTTACGGCGTACCTTGACCGCCGCCGTCCTGGCGAAGCTCTTGAGCTGCTTGTCGGCGCGTTTGGCGTCGGCGCGCTGGGTGGCGGTCCGCACCTGCTCGGGCTCGGGGATGCCGTCGCTGGAGAGGATCTCCGCCGCGGTGTCGATGACGGCGATGGAGCGGAACTGGCCCAGGCTGATGCCGGGGAAGCGCAGATTGCTGGAGGCGACCAGGAGTTGCTGCGGGGCGCCGGGCCACGACAGCACGGCGAAGGAGAGCAGCCGGGTCTCGCCGTTGGCGAGCCGGACCATGCGGGGGCTGAGGCCGTCCTTGGCGCTGAGCTTGGCCGTGTCGACGGCGGTGAGGGGGACGTTCTCGCCGCGGGCGGCCAGGAGTTTGCCGGACGAGATCTGGACGACGGCGGTGCCCGTCCACTTCTGGTAGACGCTGCTGACCTTGTCGAGCACGGCGTCGGGTGACGCGGGCGCCCCGGCGTTGAAGAGGCTCGCGGTCCTGGCCAGGTCGGTGAAGCTCTCGTCGATCGAGGCGCGCAGCGCGATGGCGCCGTCCTCGGCGAACTGCTGCTGCGAGGTCAGCACCGCTTCGGGGACCGGGTCCTGCACCGTACGCCCGAGGTTGAGTGCCGTGATCCCGGCCAGGGAGAGCAGCAGGACCGAGAGGACCGCGATGGGCGGTCGTATGCCACCCAGCAGCGACATGTCGGCCCGGCGGCGGACCTTGTGTCGCCGCTTCGCAGGCGTGGCGGCCATGGGCATTCCCTTTCCTGGGACTTCGGGGGACTTCGGTGAGCGGGGCGGGGCGGGGCGTGAGCGGGGCGGCGGGTGAGCGGGACAGGGCGTGAGCGGGTGATCGGGACAGCGGGTGAGCGGGACAGCGCGTGAGCGGGACGGTGCTTGATCGTCGGAACGCCGTCGCGAAAATGCATGACACGTTCGAATTGGGAACGGTTGTAAGGAAAATGTCAGGTGTGACTCAGGCCACGTGGCCGGTTCACGCCGCCCGCCGCGCGCCCGCCGTGGTGGTCGGCCCGGCGGCCGTACGGGGGCTGCTCCCCGGTCACCGGGTCGCCTCCCGTGCGACCCCGCACGTTCACCGGACGGCCGCTGCCGCCAGGCCCCGCCGCAGGTCAGCCGGGCAGTCTCTCCAGTGGCTCCAGCCCGTCCTGCGCGGCACCGCGGTTGAGCATCGTGCCCTCGGTGCGCTCGAACGCCAGCTGGTAGCGGGCCTTCTCCTCGGCGGTCAGCTTCCCGCCGTCGCGCAGGGCCGCCGCCACATCGATGAGCCGGTGGTCCTGCACCGCGTCGGCGGCCGGCGGGTTCGCGGCGTCGGACGCCGGCGGGATGGAGACGAGCGTCGGCACGTAACGGGCCCTGACCTCCCAGCTGCCGCCCCGCTTGTGGAAGTCGAACCAGCCGATGATGCCCTCCTCGGTCAGCCCGGACGGCACCTCGTGCCGGGCGACCTGATTGCCGAGCCCGTACGCGATCCAGGTGCCGTCGACCTTCTCCATCGGCTGGACGACATGGGCGTGATGTCCGATGACCAGGTTGATCCCGGTCTCCCGGGCGATCCGGCGGGCAAGGCCGATCTGCCCCGAACTCGGCTCGGGGTGGTGCTCGCGGCCCCAGTGGATGCTGAGGATGACCACATCGGCGCCGGCTGCGCGGGCCCGCTGCTCGGCCTTCTTGATCCGGTCGAACGCCGTCCGGTTGGCCAGCCAGGGCTTGTCCGCGGGGACCTCGCGCCCGTTGAACCCGAAGGCGTACGAGATCTGCGCGACCTTGACGCCCTTCACGTCCATGATCAGCGGCTTGTCGGCCTCGGCGCTGCTGCGTGCCGAACCGGTGTGCTTCAGCCCGGCCTTGTCGAGTGCGTCCAGCGTGCGCTTCACGCCGGCCGCGCCGTGGTCGAGGGTGTGGTTCGAGGCGGTCGAGCAGGTGTCGTACCCGATCTTCTTGACCGCGGTGGTGATCTGCGGGGGTACCAGGAAGTCGGGGAAGCTGCGGAACGGGCCGTTGGGCTTGCCCACCACCGGTTCGAAGTGGCAGATCGCCAGATCCGCCCGGGAGATGACCGGCTGCACCCCGGCCATCAGCCGGTAGAAGTCGAGCCCCTGCTTGCCTTCGGCCTTGGCGTCCTTGCGGGCCTGGTCGATGAGCGGCGGGTGGATGAGGATGTCGCCGGCCGCGGCCACCGTGAACGACGGGCCGTCGCCCTTGCCCGATCTCCCCTTGCCGGACGTGCCCGACGCGTCCGGCCCGCCGCCGTTCAGGAGCGAACACCCGACCGCGGCCAGCGCGAGGAGAGCGGTCGCTGCGGCGCGAGATGTGAAGGGAACATAAGTGCGTCGGGTCACCCGTGTATTTTTACTCGAATATGACGACTCCTTGGGCCGGTAGGACAGTGATCTTGGCGATATCGCTGGTCATGGCAGTGGTAGTGGTGGCTGTGGTTCTCATCACGTCAAGTGGAGGGAACGACTCCGCAAAATCGAGGCCGCCGCGTGCGCAGCCGCGCGAGCGTGTCGACCTCGCCGCGCGGATCGACGACTTCACCCGGCAGACGATCCGCCGCAGCGCCTTCCGCCCGCCCTCCGCCCTGGAGCGCCGCACGGTCGCCGACGGCGTCGGCCTGTATCTGGACGGCCGCCGCGCGGAGGCCGGAAAGCGCCTGGCCGAGGTCGACTTCGGCGTCACCACGTACACCGACACGGCCACCGGCCGCCCCTTCGCCGAGATCGCGGACCGGGCCAGGGAGGTCACCCGGGGGTGGGGGCGGGTGTACGTGGACCTGCCGCAGGACCGGCCGGCCGGGGCCCCGGGCGACCCGGCGCGGCCGGTGGTGACGTGGTCCGCGCAGATCCCGCACCCGGTCGCCGACGCCGACAGCGAGAAGCTGGGGGTGGGGGCCTGGCGCGCCACGCCCGGCGGGGTGCTGGTCATGGCGGGCACCAACCGCAGGGCGGGCGAGAACGGCGCGGCGGACGTGGCCCACCGCCGCGACACCGTCTTCCACGCGGTCTGCGCCGAACTGATCGCCCACCGCCTGCCGGGCATCCAGCTGCACGGCTTCGCCAACTCCACCGAGCCCGACTACGACGTGATCGTCTCCACCGGCCGGGGGGACCACGGCCGCGCCTGGGGCGAAGGGCTGGCGGCAGCGCTGTCCCGCCAGGATTTCGCCGTCTGCCGTGTCTGGGTGCGCCGCTGCTCGCTCGAAGGCCGCACGAACGTCCAGGGCCGGGCCGCGGACGACGATGAACTCCCCTTCCTGCATGTGGAGTTCAGCCGCCGGATACGGGAGTCGCCGGAGCGGATCGCCCGTGCGGTGGAGGCGATCAAGGAGGCGGCGGGGCTCGCGGGCGGGAGCGGTGGCGGGCAGAGCGCGGATGCATCCCTGAGTCCCGCGCGTCTCTGAGCGGTACGGCGGCACAGCAAAGCGGCACAGCGGTACGGCGGCACAGCGGTACGGCGGCACAGCGGTACGGCGGCACAGCGGTACGGCGGCACAGCAACACGGCGATACAGAGGCACCAGGAGCCGGATTTCCGCTGTCCGCCCGCGCCAGGGGTGGCAGGAGTGGCAGGATCCCCGTATGTGAGCAACGACCGCAGCGCGTTCACGGCCATCGCCAGGACGGCGGCCCCGCTCTACGCGACCACCCTTGCCGCGTCGGCGGGTTCGCTCGTCGACACCGTACTGCTGGGGCGGCACGCGACCGCCTCGCTGGCCGCGTTCGCCGTGGCCGTCGCGGTCTTCGGGCCCGCCACCGCCACCGTGGCGGGTGCCCTGCGCGGGGTGATGCCGTTCATCACCCCGCACCGTGAGTCCCCGGACGAACTGCTGCCGTTGGTACGGAGCGGGATGTGGCTGGCGTTCGCGGTGGGCGGGGTGTGTGCGGCGGTGGTCGCCGCGGTGCCGTACATCGGCGGGCTCTGGGGTGTGCAGCCCGCCGTACTCCACCAACTGGGGCCGCTGCCCTGGCTGCTGGCGGGCAGTGTGCTGCTGATCGCCGTGGGCGGATCGGCGACATCGGTCCTGGTCGCGCTGGGCCACTCCGCCCAGGTGATGCGTTCCGGTCTCATCGGCACCGCGGTATCCGTCACCCTGTCGGTCCTGCTGGTCGGCGGCCCCGGCCCGCTCCCGAGCCGGGGGCTGACCGGTGCGGGCGTGGCCATGCTCGCCGCGAGCTCGATCAGCACCGGGCTGAACCAACTCGCCCTGCGCAGACGGACGGTGCTGGCCGGACGGCCGCTGTGGCCCGGACGCCCCGAACCGCGGCGGGTGCTGGGGCTGGCGGCGGTGGGCATCCCGCTCGGTGGCACGGTCCTGGTGAAGTTCTCGGTACTGGGCGTCCTGACGTTCGCCGCGGCGCGGATCAGTACGGACGCGGCGGCCGTGCACGGCGTCGCGGAGTCGCTGGTGAACGTCATCTTCACCGCGGCGGTCGCGGTCGGCCAGTCCACGGTCCCGCTGATCGCCGAGCACGCGGCCCGGGGCGACGTGCGGAGGATCCGCCGCAGTGTGGGGGCGGGCGTCCGGGTGGCCCTGAGCGCGGTCACGGTGCTCGGAGCGGCGCTGCTGGCCCTGCGTACCCCGGTGGTCGGCCTGTTCACCACGGACGCCTCGCTCGCCCACCAGGTGGTACGGCTGCTGCCGCTGGTCCTCGCGGTGGTGGTCGCGGACGCGCTGCAGGCGGTGGCGGGCTTCGCCCTGGTCGGCCTCAGACGGGCGGGCCCGAGCCTGGTGTCGACGGTGGTGTGGTTCGGGGTGCTCGCCGCACTGGCGGTCCCGGTCGCCGACGCCTACGGCCTCACGGGCCTGTGGGCCGCGCTGGCCTGCGCCAACCTGCTGCAGGCCGGCACGAAGACGTACTCGTTCCTGCGGCACAGCGCACGCCTGAGCCCGAGCGGGAGAGGACCCTCCGTACCCCGTACGGGTGGCAGCAGCGAGTCCGCAGGACGCACGACGGCGCAGGGGCAAGGCTGAGGGGATGGCCGAGGAGAGACCCCCATGGTGCTGAGACCACCGCAATGCCCCCACTGCCGCGAACCGCGCCCCCTGTGGAAGGACACCAGCACCACTGTCCCGAAACTGCCGGACCGGTGGCGCTGGTACTGCACGGGCTGCAGACAGGTGTGGGAGCCCACCGACGACCACAAGCTGAGGTACCGGGGTACGTCCGCGGCTCCGGGCATCCCGGCCCGGGCCAGGTAACGGCATCCACATCCGGTCGGAGCCGGACACGACGCACCCTTCAAGGCCAACGCGCGGCCTGTCCGGGCAAGTTGGGCCTTGACGGTGAGCCGCTCTCCTCTTCGACACCGCCGGAGGCGGGCGACCGGCGACCGGCGCCCTGGACCCCGATTCCCCGCCCGCACAGCGAAACGCCCCCTCGAAGGGCTCTCCGAGAGGGCGAAACATGCTGTGACCTGCGTAAACGCTGTGCCCCCGGCAGGATTCGAACCTGCGACACCCGCTTTAGGAGAGCGGTGCTCTATCCCCTGAGCTACGAAGGCGGGGCTTGTAGACCCACAACAGCGTACCGGATCTCTATGCGGTGACGCCCGGACCCTCGGGCAGGTCCTCGGGCAGGTCCTCGGGAAGGGCTCCAGCCGGCTCCTCGGACAGGTCCCGGCCGCGGGTTTCCGCCGTGCGCCAGACGGCGAGCGCCGTGATCAGTCCGCAGACCATGGCCAGCGTGGCGAGCGGGGTGCTGGAGATGTCGCCCGAAGCCGACAGGCGGCTGCTCGCGTAGAGCGGGACGAAGCCGCCGCCGATCAGTGCGGCCAGCTGGTAGCCCATCGACGCTCCCGTGTAGCGCACCCGGGTGCCGAACATTTCCGACAACAGGGGGCCCAGCGGGGCGTACATCGCGTTCTGGACCACCTGTCCCAGCACCATGCCGAGAATCAGCAGCGTCACGGACCCCGTATTGATCAGGGCGTAGATCGGGAAGGCGAGCAGCACGATCCCCGCCGCGCCTCCCAGCGAGACCGCCCGGCGGCCGAGGCGGTCCGAGAGTGCGGAGAAGCCCGGTATGGCCACCAGGCCGGTGAGCGACGTGGCCGTGAGGCCGGTCATCACGTCGGACGTCTCGTACCCGACGGCCTTGGCGTAGGTGAGCATGAAGGTGCCGATCAGGGCGGTCAGCGCGAAGGGGCCGATGCCGACCGCGCACGCCAGGACCAGGACACGTGGTGCGCGCAGCACCTGGGCCAGCGGGATACGGGGTGGCTCCGCCCCCGTTCGCTCCTCCCGGGCCCGCGCCGCCTGCTGGAACAGCGGGCTCTCCGTGATGCTGACGCGCACATACAGGCCGACGCCCAGCAGCAGCCCGCTGAACAGGAACGGGATCCGCCAGCCCCATGCCTCGAACCGGTCCTGGGGAAGAAGCGTGATCGCGGTGACCGCGAGGCTGGACAGCAGGAAGCCGATCGGTGACCCCATCTGCATCACGCCGTTCCACAGGCCGCGGCGCCGTGCGTCGGCGTGTTCGACGACCATCAGCGTGGCGCCGCCCCACTCACCTCCGATGGCGATGCCCTGGACGATGCGGAACAGGATCAGCAGGACGGGGGCCGCGACGCCGATGGTCGCGTACGTGGGCAGCAGCCCGATCAGACAGCTCGCCGCGCCCATGAGGACCATCGTCACGATGAGTACGGTCTTGCGTCCGAGCCGGTCGCCGAAGTGGCCGAAGACCGCGCCGCCCACGGGCCGTGCGACATAGCCGGCGGCCAGCGTCCCGAACGCGGCGATCGTGCCGACCGTGGGATTCGACTCGGGGAAGAACAAGCGGCCGAAGACCAGGGCGGTCATCGTGCCGTACAGCAGGAAGTCGTAGTACTCGATGACCGTGCCGAGCAGGCTCGACAGCGCAACCTTGCGCAGCAGGGCGGGATCCGGCGCCGTGGGTGGTGGGTTCCCGGGGTTCCTGGGGTTCCCGGGCCCCTCGGGATTCCCGGGTCCTCCCGGTCTCTCCGGGCTTGGCGGGGACGACGCGGAGGGTGCAGCGGGCATGACTGACTCCCTTGAGCGTGCGGCATATGAGCGTGCGGCATACGGCATGGTGAGCGTTGCTGTTACCCAGTTGCTGTTACGCGGGTGCTGTCGGTGAGCTGCCGTGGGTGGGCAATGAGGCGGCGCGACGGCCCTCAGTCCTCAGCCCCTCAGCCCCCTCACCCCTCAGCCTTTGCTGTCGAGGCCGAACGCCTGGCGTGCGATGAGTCCGCGCATCATTTCCGACGTTCCGCCGCCGACCGTTTCCAGGATCGCCTGGCGCCACATGAACTCGACGTCACTGTCCTTGACCAGCGCCTCGCTCGACCCGAACTCCATGGCCGAACGCGCGATCTCCTGGGCGAGCCGGGTACCGGCCAGTTTGTGGTACGCCGCCGGGACCGCCGACGGCTCGCCGCTGATGATCTCGCCCAGCAGCGCCAGGGCCAGCGCCTCCACCTCGGCGACCCGCACGGCGAGTTCGGACAGCCGTCGGCGGACGACGGGATCGTGGCTCAGGCCCGACTTCTCCAGCCAGGAGACGAGGTCCTGGAGGTCCCGTCGCAGCCGCTTCGGCGGGAACTGGACGTGCCGTTCCACCGCGAGCGCGGACGCGACCACCTGCCACCCGGCGTTCTCGTCGCCGACACGGTTCCCGGCCGGGACCCGCACCCCGTCGAACCGGACCTCGTTCAGGCGCCCGCCGTCATGCGTGGGGATCGGGGAGACCGAGACACTGGGGTGGTCCAGCGGCACGATCAGGACGCTGAGCCCGCGCGACCTGCTGTCCTGGGCCCCGGTCCGGCAGAGCAGCCAGATGCAGTCGGCCCAGTGGGCGTTGGACGTCCAGCACTTGGCGCCGTCGATCACGTACTCGTCGCCGGCCCGGGTCGCCCGGGTCCGTACCGCCGCCAGATCCGAGCCGGCATCCGGCTCCGAGTAGCCGAGCGCGAAGTTGAGCTGCCCGAGCCGGAGGCCGGGAAGGAGCCGTTCGCACTGCTCGGCCGTCCCGTGGGCCATGAGCGCCTTGGCGACGAGGCCCGGACCCATCGGCGGCCTGGCGACCCGCGCGTAGGCCATCTCGTCCCAGAGGATGAACTCGTACGCGGGTGACAGGCCCCCGCCACCGAACTCCACCGGCCAGGACAGCGACAGCCAGCCACGCTCCCCGAGCGCCCGGTAGACCTTCCGTACGCCGTCCCCGGTGTTCTCCCCGCGGTGGAAGTAGCCGTTCAGGCCCTGGTGTCCGGCCAGGAAGTCGAGCACCTCGCCGCGGAACGCCTCCTCGGCGGGCGTGAATCCGAAGTCCATGTCACTCGTCCTTGCCGGCCGCGGTGGTCCACTTCGGTTCGCGCCCCTCGCTGAACGCCCTGGGTCCCTCCTTCGAGTCGGGGTGTGCCCAGTGCATCCGCAGGAGCGCCCATCCGTACTCGCACGCCTGGGTGTACGACATGTCCAGCGAGCCCCAGATCGCCTGCTGAGACAGGGACACCGCGGCGGGTGAGTTCTTGGCGATGCACCGGGCCATCTCCTCCGCCGTGTCCATGAGCCGGTCGTGGGCGACCAGTTCGTCCACAAGGCCCAGCTGGTACGCGCGCTCCGCGGGCATCCGGTAGCCCTTGCCCATCAGCGTCATCCGCAGCGCCGAGCCCAACGGCAGGCGCTTGGCGAGTCCGATGTTCTCCATCGCCCCCACCAGGCCGACATTGACGTGGGTGTCCATGAAGCTCGCCCGCTCCGACGCGACCACGATGTCGGCGTCGACCACGAAGTGCAGACCGGCCCCGGCCGCCAGGCCGTTGACCGCGCAGATGACCGGTTTCCAGACCCGGTTCTGCCGCGGCGACCAGAAGACCTCGTCGGTCAGGGGGCCTGTGCCGGTGCTCATGCCGCCCCGGCCCGCCACGACGTTCACGTCCGCGCCGGTGCACAGGTGCCGGTCGCCGGTGCCGGTGACGATGGCCGCACGGATCCACGGATCGTCCCGTACCTCGCTCCAGACGGCCTTCATCTGCGGCATCATCGTTCCGGTCAGGGAGTTTCCCTTGTGCGGCCGGTTGAGCGTGATGTACGCGATGTGTTCACGCTTCTCGAAGAGCACCTCGGGCTCCACCGGGCCCGCCCCCTCCGCGCCGTCCGCCGTGTCCGCCCCGTCCGCCGCGTCCGCGCCGTCCGCCCCGTGCTGCTGGTCCTGTGTCATTCCCGACCACTCTCCGAATACATCGCCAGTACCTGTTCGCCAGTGTGGTTCGCGTGCGACGGCAACAGGGAGAGTTGCCTGATGCGCTGCGCGATGTGGCCGATCGGCCCTTCCACGGAGTAGCCCATGGCCCCGTGCGTCTGATGGGAGACGAAAGCCGCGTCCATCGCGGCTCTCGCCGCGGACAGCCGGGCGGCGCCGGTCAGCGCGGACCCCTGGGGGTGCCGCTGGTCGACCGCTTTCGCCGCGACCTTGATGAGCTGCCGCGCGGCTTCGAGCCCGAGGCCCGCGTCCGCGATCGGATGGGCTACGGCCTGGAAGGTGCCGATGGCACGGCCGAACTGGACCCGGGTGCGTGCGTGCTCGACGGCCGCGTCCAGTACGCGCTGTCCCGCGCCCCACAGATACCCCGCGAGTGCCATGTCCGCGAGGTCTGTTCCCGCCCGGACACGTTCCAGCGGGAGTACGCGCTCCAGCGGAACCCGCCCCCACGGTTCGTTGCCCAGCGTCTCCAGTGCGGTCGGCCCACCGGCGGGGCGCGCGAGCCAGGCCGCTTCGCCGTCCGTACCGCTCTCGATGAACACCTCGGCGAGCGGCGCCCACGGCATCAGCGGGGGACGGCCCCACGACACCAGACTCGCGCCGGACACGACGGCGGACGTGTACACGGACGGCAGCGTATGCGCGGCGAAGACCGTCGCCGCCAGCGGTCCGGGGGCGAAGGCCCGACCCAACTCCATGGACGCTGCGGCGATTTCGCCCGCGCCGCCCTCCTCGCCGGGCACCGCGAGCGACAGCACGCCCAGCTCGGCCAGCCCCTGCCAGAAGGACCAGGGGAACGCCCCGGAGCCCGCCCGCTGGACGTCTTCGGTGCACCTGGCCGCGCAGTAGCTCCGGACCGACCCGGCGAGCGCTTCCTGATCCGGGGTGAACGCGACGGGTTCACTCATGCCGCCATGACCTCCCAGCGCGAGGTCACCACGGCTCGCCGGTGCGCGCGCAGCCCGCCGAGTTCGGCCCTGAGCGCCTGCAGCCGGAGGGTCCAGAGGTGCAGATCGTGTTCCCGGGTCAGCCCGACCGCACCCGTGATCTGATGCGTCTCCCGCGTCAGGCGCCGCAGTGCGGTCATCGTGTGCGCGGCCGCGACCGCCGACGACTCCGCGGTGGCGCCGAGGAACGCCGCCTCGTAGGTGAGCCAGCGCGCGCCTTCGACGAGCACGCTCAACTCGGCCAGGCGGTGCTGCAACGCCTGGAACGAACCGAGGGCCCGCCCGAACACCGTGCGGTCCTTCGCGTACTCGACGGTGAGGTCGAACGCCCGCTGCATCATGCCGAGAGCCTCGGCGCACACCCCGACCCGCCACCAGTTGATCATGGTCTGCGAGGTCCCGGGAGCGAGGTCACGGGCGCGGAGCGGCACCACCCGGGCCAGCGGAAAGCCGTACGCCGACGGAACCGGCTCCGCGTCGTCCGGGCTCAACTCCGCCGCGACGCACCGGTCCGCGGGCTCACCGGCGCGCCCATCGGCGGACCGGTCGGCGCCCGCCGTGAGGATGTGCCGGGCCTCGCCGCCGTACCGTACGGGCGCCGGGCCGCCGCTGCCCGACGGGCCGGCCAGGACGACCGGCCCCTCGGGCACCGGCAGTCCGAGCGCGGGCAGTACGAGCAGGTGCGGCACCGGGGTGACCGCACCGAGCTCCGCGCCGATCTGCTCGACCGCCAGCGTGGCCTCCAGCGGCCCCGCGCCGGCCTCGCCGAACAGGTCGAGGAAACCCGCCGCGCGCAGCTCGGACTCCAGCGCGTGGTCGTACGCCCCGCGCGCGGCCAGCTCGCGGCAGCGCCCGGTCCCGGCGTGCCGGTTCAACAGGGTGGCCAGTGCGTCCAGCAGCGCCCGCTGCGTATCCGATCGTTCGAAATCCACGTCGCTTCCTCGTCTGTCGCTTGCCTGTTGCTTGTCTGCCGCTCGTCTCTGTCGCTCGTCTGTTCCTTCGGCTCTATTCCTTCGGCAGCTTCAGGATCAGGCGGCTGATCAGGTTGAGCTGGACTTCGTAGCTGCCGGCGGCGATACCGGCGCCGAGCGAGTTACGGAACTGCGCGTCGCCCGTCGACTGCTCGACCAGGGCCTCGGTTCCCATGACATCGAGCGCGAGATCCCCGACCGCACGCTCGGCCTGCACCATCGCCGCACGGGCCTGATAGGCCATGGGCGAGGGCTCCTTCGCCTTGGCCCGCTCGTCGATGACCCGGTAGACCAGGACACGGGCGGCCTCGCAGAGCGCTCTCGCGTCACCGAACTGCTCCTGTACGCCCGGATCCGTGAGCAGACCGGCCGCCCGGCACCAGTCGGCGAGCCCGTCGAGCACCAGGGCCGCCCGCGCATAGCGCGGGGCGCCGACCCGCTCGTAGGCGAGGGTCCTGCGGACGATGTCCCAGCCCTTGTTCTCCTCGCCGAGCAGGCAGTTCCCGGGAACCCTGACGTCGGTGAGGAACAGCTCGTTGAAGGAGTGGTCCCCCACGAAGCCGTCGATCCGCCTGACTTCGACGCCCGGCGTCCTCAGCGGCAGCAGGAACACGGAGATCCCGTCCCGCCCGTCCGCCACGGAACCGGTGCGTGCGAGGAGGAAGCAGTAGTCGGCCCGGTTCGCGTACGAGGTCCAGATCTTCTGGCCGTTGAGGACGTAGTCGTCACCGTCGCGGACCGCGCGGGTCCGCAGGGCCGCGAGGTCGGTGCCGGCCTCCGGCTCGGAGAAGCCCTGGCACCAGAAGACATCGCCCCGGGTGATCGGCGGCAGGAGCGTCCTCTTCTGTTCTTCGGTGCCGTACTTGATGAGGGCGGGGCCGACCCAGTTCACGTTCATGTACTGCGGACCGCGGGGCTCTCCCCGCTTCCACATCTCCTCGCCGAGCACGAAGTGCTGCCAGGCGCCCTGGCCGCCACCGCCGTACTCGCGCGGCCAGTGCGGTGTGAGCCACCCCTTGGCCGCCAGGGTGCGTACGAAGTCCTTCGAGAAGTCGGTGTACACCGCGCTGCCGAGACCACGCTCGGAGCGGTCCCATCCGTCGGCGAGTTCGCGGTCCAGAAAGCCGACGAGGTCGCTACGAAACGCCGTGTCCGCGTCACTCAAAGCGAACTCCATCAGTCCCTCCCCGTGGTGCGGTCGTGCGCCATCCGCGACACCGTGCGGGCGGGCGCATCCAGCGCGTCCCGCGGTGCCACGTCGGTCGCTCCCATCGGAGGAGTGAGGCGCTCTGATGAAAAGAGTACACTTTATTGGGTCGTCGACAAGGGGTCGCGCATCTCCGGGGGAGTCGCGCATCTCCGGGGGAGGGGATGAGGGAGATGGTGGAGCCTCTTGGTCGGATCCTCGGTGGGTGCCGGTCAATCAAAACCGAGAAGGGAGTACTCAATTGGCGTTTCGGCCGATAGCCTGCAGCGAACTCCTCGCGCTGACTGCGCCGGCTGACGACCACCGGCTGACGACCACTGGCTGACGACCAAGGGAGCACCTTCGTGGGTCACGAACTGACACTGCCGAACTGGCTGCGCGCGATCGGCTCAGGACCGCACGGGGCTCATCGACGAGCCCTGCGGGACGACTCGGGCGAACTGACCTTCGCCGAGCTGGCCGATGCGATGGACGCCGTCGCCGTGGGGCTGCTGCGCTCCGGGCTGCGGACCGGTGACCGGGTCGTGACGGCCATGGAGCCGTCGATTCCGCACACGGTGGTCATCCTCGGCGCGCTGGCCGCGGGTCTGGTGGCCGCCCCGCTCAACGGCCGCCTGACCGGTCCTGAAGCGCGCGCCTACCTCGCCACGCTCGACCCCGCTGTCGTGATCGCGGACCCGGCCCACGCGCCGCTCGCCCAGGAGACGGGCTGCCGGGTCGTCGAGCTGACCGCGGCGGGCGAGCGCAGGCCCGTGGCCGACCGTACGGCCCCACTGGCCGGTCCCAGCCACAGCCACAGCCACAGCCACGGCCACAGTCACAGCCACGGCGGGACCCTCATACCCCCGGCGGAGGACGCCCCCGCCATCATCTTCGCCACCGGCGGCACGACCGGAACGCCGAAGGGCGTACTCCACACCCAGCGCAGCCTGTGGCTCTGGCTGAACACCTGCGCGCACGGGAACCCGCGCACACCCGCCGACATCGAGCTGTTCTTCTCGCCGTTCTTCCACATCACCCTGGGCACGAACCTGCTGGCTCCGCTGCTCGCTGGCGGAGAGGTGTGGATCCAGCGCCGGTTCGACGCGGGCTCCGTACTCGCCGCGATCGACCGCGGCGCCGGCCGTCTCATGGGCGCGCCCACGATGTTCAGCGCGCTCCGCGCCCACCCCGACTTCGCCACGACCCGCCGCGAGAACGTCACCGCGATCCGCTTCGGGTCCGCTCCGTCCACCGACGACTTCGTACGCGGTCTGCTGCGCGACTTCCCGAACGCCAGGATCCGTGCCGGATTCGGCGCCACCGAGTTCGGCTCGGTCATGGGATTCGACCACGAGGACCTGCTGGCAGGCCGGTTCACCGGTGTGGGCCGGCCGCTCCCCGGCGCGACCGTACGGATCCTCGGCGAGGACGGCCGCGAGGTCCCCGCGGGTGTCGTCGGCGATCTCGTGGTCGCCTGCCCCTGGCAGGGGCACGGGTACTACGGGCTGCCGGAGGAGACCGCGGAGACGTTCCGGGCCGACGGTGTGCACATCGGCGACCGCGCCTCACGGACGGAGGACGGCTGGGTGTTCATCGCCGGCCGCCGGAAAGAGGTCATCATCAGCGGGGGTGAGAACGTCTACCCGCGCGAGGTGGAGGAAGTGATCCTCCGTCACCCGCACGTCGCCGACGTGGTGGTGTACGGGCTGCCCGACGGGCACTGGGGGGAGCGGGTCGAAGCGGGCATCGTCGCCGTCCGGGACAGGGCGGTCGCTCTGGAGGAGCTGCGCGGCTTCTGCCGGGCCGACCTGGCGGGGTACAAGATCCCCAAGAAACTGCGGCTGCTCGACGCGATCCCGCTCACCGCGAACAACAAGCCCGACCGCCGGAGGGTGCGCGCCGATGCCCTGGCCGAAGCCACGGGCACCGGCGCGACCGGGAGTGCGGACAGGTCCTAGGGACCGGTCAGGCCCGAGGGGGGGCAGGCGGCCCCCCCCAGGGCCGCCGGTCCCGCCTCAGCGGCCGGCCGGCTGCGGGAGGCCCGGCGCGAGGGCGTGGAACGTGTAGAGGTAGCCGCCGTTGTCGCCGCCGACCGTGATGTACCCGTGGGTCGAGCCCGGCTTGATCACCAGGTTGCTGACGAGGGGCTCCGGCTGGGGCTGCTGCGGGATGACGATCGTGGCGAGCAGGTCTCCGGACGGGTTCCATACGAGGATCTTCCCGGCGCCGAGCACCACCTGGTACACGTTGCCGGCGGAGTCGACGGAGTTGGAGTCGAAGCCGCCGCCACCGACGTTGGCGGACATCCCCACACCGCCTCCGGTGATGCTCTTGCCGTCGGGCGCGAGGGTGAAGTGGTCCTCGCGGCCGAGGTTGTACTCGCTCACCCACAAGGCGGAGAAGTCCGGCGTGAACGAGATGCCGTTGGGGCCTGACAGGCCCTTCTGCAGGACGACCGGGTGGGCGCCGCGGGCGTCGAGACGTACCACCCGGCCGTCCGGTTTCTCCAGCGAGCCGTGGTAGTCGGTGATGTACATGTCGCCCGCCTTGTTGAAGGCGATGTCGTCGGGCACCAGCACCCGGCCGTCCACGGGCCCGGAGAAGACGGTGGTGAAGCCGGTGCCGTCCGGGTCGAGCCGGTCGATCTTCCCGTTGTCGTAGTCGGTGACGTAGATCTTCCCGTCGGCCGGGCTGAACTGCAGTGAGGAGAAGCGGCTGGTGGCATCGGTGTGGAGAGAGATGACTTTCTTCGTCCGCGGGTCGTACCGGAGGATCTTGGGGTGTCCGGCCGGAGCGGTGAAGTCGACGAAGTACAGCCGGCCGTCGGGCCCGAGGGCGGGACCCTCCAGCACGGTCGCGTGCCCCCAGCTCGACGGCGGGTCCAGCGGTGCCACCCGGGCTGCCCGGGTGGCCCTGATGACGCGCGGCGTGGGCGTACCCGGCTCTCCGCCCTGCTCTCCGCCCTGGGCCTGGGCCTGGGCCTGGGCGTGGGCTTGGGCGGCCCGGGCCTGGGCGGCCGGGGCGGCACTCCCGGCGTCGGTCGTCGTCGCGGCGGTGGCGGCCGCCGGACCGCCGACCGCCAGGGCCACCACGAAGGCGGCCGCGAGCGCGAAGGATCTCCTGGTCTTGAGCATGATTCGGCCTTCCTCAGGCGCAGGTCACTGACAAGGGGACTGATCGGCCGCGAAGTACGCGGCGTGCGCGGCCTGTTCGCGCAACAGGTTCTTCTGGATCTTTCCGGTCGATGTCCTGGGCAGCTCGCGGAAGACCACCTGGCGCGGTGCCTTGAACCCCGCGATCCTGGCCCGTACGAAGGTGCCCAGCTCTGCCGCCGTGACCGACGCACCGGCCCTGAGCGTGACGTACGCGATCGGAACCTCGCCCCATTTGGGGTGCGGGGCACCGACAACCGCGGCCTCGAGGACCGCCGGATGCTGGGTGAGCGCGCTCTCCACCTCGACGCAGGTGATGTTCTCCCCGCCGGAGATGATGACGTCCTTGGCCCGGTCCCGCAGCTCGACATAGCCGTCCGGGTGCAGCACGCCCAGGTCGCCGGAGCGGAACCAGCCGTCGGCGGTCGTCGCGGCCGCGGTCGCCGCCTCGTCGCGGTAGTAGCCGAGCATCACGTCATTGCCGCGCAGCAGGATCTCGCCGAGCGTGTCGCCGTCGGCCGGCACGTCGTCCCCCTGGGAATCGACGACCCGCAGCGGTTCGGCGACGATGTTCGCGATGCCCTGCCGCGCCATCAGCGGTGTGCGCTGTTCGGCGGGCAGATCCTGCCACTCGGGCTGCCAGTCGCACACGACGGCCGGGCCGAACGTCTCGGTGAGCCCGTAGAGATGACGGATCCCGATGCCCAGCTCGCCCATCCTGGCGAGCAGCGCGGGCCACGGCGGCGCGCCCCCGACGAACACCTGGACCGGGTGGGGGGCCGGTGCTGCCGCCGCGGGGTCGTCGGCCAGCATGGCCAGCACCGTGGGGGCCGCACAGAAGTGGGTGACGCCGCTCCCGCGGATGGCGTCCCAGATGTCCGGCGGGCTCACCTTGCGGAGGCAGTGGTGCACCGCCCCGGCCGCGGTCACCGCCCACGGGAAGCACCAGCCGTTGGTGTGGAACATCGGCAGCGTCCACAGATAGCGCGATGACGTGTCCAGCTTGGCGTGGTACGCCATCGCCAGCGCCTGGAGATACGCACCGCGGTGGTGGTACATCACCCCCTTCGGCCGGCCGGTCGTCCCGCTGGTGTAGTTGATCGACAGCAGGGATCTCTCGTCGGTCACCGGCACCGCCTGCGGGGTGGCGGCGGCCAGCAGGGACTCGTACGCGTCCTGCGGCTGCCCCGAGTTGATCACCGTCGGCCGGGTCGCGCCGAGCTTCAGTGCCTCGGTCAGCAGGTCGCGGCACATGTCATCCACGATGACCAGCCCGGCAGCGCTGTGGTCGAGGATGTAGGCGATCTCGGCGGGCGCCAGCCTGGTGTTGAGTGCCACGAGGACACCGCCGGCCAGCGGCACTCCGTAGTGCGCCTCCAGCAGGACGTGGGTGTTGGGGGCCAGCACCGCGACCCGGTCACCCGGCCGCACCCCGTGCCCGGCCAGCACACCGGCCAGCGCCCCGGCCCGTTGCCAGAGCTCGGCGTAGGAGTACCGCAGATCGCCGTCGACGACCGCGAGGCGGTCGGCGAACACCTTGGCGGCGCGCGCGGCGAACGCCACCGGGGTCAGCTCGGAGAAGACCATGCCGTGCATCTCGACGCTCCTCCCCGCCCGGTCACGCCACGGCGATCGGCCGGAGCGGCGACCCGGTGCCGCCGCGGATGGTCAGCGGCAGGCCCACGAAGAGGAAACTGGAGACCGAACCGGCTGCCAGACCCTCGCAGTTGACCCACTCCATGATGTGGATGCCCTGCTCCTGGAGCAGATACAGGTGCACCGGGAGCTGATTCCCCGGCACCGTCGACGGCCGTACCTCGAAGGACATGGTGTCCGCGCCCACATAGCGGGCGCCCTGCGACACGAGCCACTGCGCCCCGTCCAGCGCCACGCCGCTGCCGTTGCTGTGCTTGCGGATCAGATCGATGTCGGGCCAGTACTTCATCTGGCCCGTCCGCACCAGCACGATGTCGCCCTCCTGGACCGTCACTTCGGCCGCTTCCGCCGCCTGCCGCAGATGCTGCTCGCCGATCGCGAAGTGCGGTGGCAGGACGTCGAGGCCGAGGGCTCCGGGGACGTCGAGCAGGACGCCCCTTCCGATGATGGGAGCCAGCTCCGACGCGTCGCCGCTCTCGGCGCCGTAGTCGCCCAGCGCGTCGTTCGCGGACACACCGCCGTGCCATTCGTCGTTCTCGCCGCAGGTGATGTGGCAGAGCGCGTCGATATGGGTGCCGGTGTGCAGACTTCCCGACATCAGCTCGGACACGTAGCCGAACTGGACCTTGTTCTCATCGGGGTTGTCGAAGGGGAAGCGCCGAGACGTCCGCTGGCCGTGCGGCGAGCTGTAGGTGAGGATCTCGAAACGCGGGTAGCCGTCAAAGGTGGGCATGTGCCGCCACCAGCCCGATGACAGGTCGTACACAGTGCCCCAGGCGGGGATGCCGAGATTGCGGAGAAGGTCGTCCGCGCCGTGGTCCGTACTGTGGTCTGCGGCGTGGTCCGCGCCGTCGTCCGCGCTGTGGTGCGGCCGGGTCTGCGAGTTCATGGGAACGTCCCTTTCGCGAGTCGCTGGAGACCACGGCACGAACCGTGCTCGGTGGATCTCGTACTGCTCAGCCTGCTCAGCAATATTTGAGTGCACTCATTGCCTGATGGCAAGGTCTGGGGCAGCAGTAGTTCAGACGTGAACCTGATGCCGACGGCAAAGAGTGCACTTTTTGACGGGCGGGCTGTGCTGTGTGCTTACGACTCGTTCTTCAGCAGCTCGGCCACGGCCTGCAGATGGCGCCGCATCCGGTGCTGGGCGAGCGGGGCGTCGCCGGCCACGATCGCCGCGACCATCGCCCGGTGCGCCTGGTGGGACTCGGCGGCGGCGCCGCGGTTCTCCGCGGCCGGCTGATCGCCGGACTCCCATTCGTCCTGCACCATGTCCTGGTCGAGCTGGGCCAGCACCTCGACGAAGAGGGTGATCGCCGGATTGCCTGCCAGTTCGGCGATCACGCGGTGCAGATTGCGCGCGTGCCCGAGCGTCACGCCCTGTTCGATCAGCTCCTGCTCGGTGTCGAGCGCGTCTGTCAGGCGGTCGATCCCCGACTCCGTCAGCTTCTCGATCGCGGTGGTGACACCCGCGAGTTCGAGGGCCATCCGCGCCTCGAACAGCTGGCGCCGGCTGACGGCCGCGTGCCGGAGATAGACGCGCGCGGCATCGCGGACGATGCCCGGATCCGGCTCGGTGACGACGAGGCCACCGCCAGGTCCGCGCCGCATGCGCGCCATCTGGTGATGCTCGATGAGCCGTACGGCTTCGCGGAATACGGCGCGGCTCACGCCGTAGCGTTCGATCAGCTCCCGCTCGGAACCGAGGACCGAGCCGGTGCGCCAGCCCTCCTTGACGATGTCCTTCTCGATCAGCGCCGCCACGGTCTCGGCGAGTCGCTGACTCCCCCGTCCGGCAGGTGCGGCGTCACTCTTCGCGTCGCTTGTCATGGACGAGATCTGTCCTGTCTGGGAACCGTCGCCGTGGCAACGCCGTTAGTGCATAGAGAGCACTCTTCCGGCGACCCAGCATATCCGAGCCGGGCACACGGCCGGGTACGGTCTGCTCGGTGAGGCCAAATGAGTCGCCTCATCCTCCCGTGTCTCCCGTGCCGTGTCTCCCGTGGGTGAGGGCACTTCGGCTGCCGCGGTGGGCGGGCCGGACCTGCGCGTGGCCCCGTCCGACACCCGGGGTTTGTGGTGTCGGACGGGGCCACGTATCGCTGTGCGGGGCGTCGGGGGGTGCGTTACTCCTCGACGAGCATCCCGCTGCGCAGGCTCTTGAGGATGCGCGACAGGAGACGCGAGACGTGCATCTGGGAGATGCCCAGCTTCTCGCCGATCTGCGACTGGGTCAGCTCTTCGCCGAAGCGCATCTCCACGATGCGGCGTTCGCGGTTGTCCAGCTTGCTCAGCAGCGGCGCGAGGGCGTGCAGGTCCTCGACCGTCTCCATGGCGGGGTCGGCCTCGCCCAGGACGTCGGCGAAGGTGCGGCCGCTCTTGGTGGCCTGGCCGTCGCCGGTCGACTCGTTGGGCATGTCCAGGGAGCCGGCGGTGTAGCCGTTGCTCGCGACGATGCCCTCGACGATCTCGTCCTCGGTGAGCTGGAGGTGCTCGGCCAGCTCGGCGACGGTCGGGTCACGGTCGAGCAGGACCGCCAGGTGTTCCTTCCCCTTGGCGATCTCGACCCGCAACTCCTGGAGCCGGCGCGGGACATGCACGGCCCAGCTGGTGTCACGGAAGAAGCGCTTGATCTCGCCGACGATGTAAGGGACGGCGAAAGTGGTGAACTCGACCTCGCGCGACAGGTCGAACCGGTCGATGGCCTTGATGAGGCCGATGGTGCCGACCTGGTTGATGTCTTCCATCTCGCCGCTGCCGCGGTGACGGAACCGGCTGGCCGCGAACCTCACCAGCGAGAGGTTCATCTCGATAAGGGTGTTGCGTGCGTACTGATATTCGTGCGTGCCCTCTTCGAGGACCTGGAGCTGGTCAAAAAAGATCTTTGAAAGTGCCCGTGCGTCCTTCGGTGCGACCTTCCCCGCGTCTTCGATCCAGGGGAGATCGCCCACCTCCGGCGGAGCCGGTGCGGTAGCGGTAAGTGCCGTCAGTGCCGACTCAGCCGACTCAGCAGATACCGACTCAGCAGGTGCCGACTCAGTCGTGGCGGCATGCGCGAATGTCTGCGTCATGTTTTTCAGCCTCCCCAAGTAGCGGACCCCGTTCAATATCCGCTCCTGCCCGGAGGGCATGGCTTCAATCCCCTCAGGGCAGATGAGGGGAGTTCTGTGGCGGTTTGTCCGTATATCTTCTTCGGATGGGCCTCAAGGTCACCTCGTATCTGCTCACATCTGCGTGTTCGCCGGCTCCGGGTGCGGGCTTGCCTCGGGTGGCTGGGATTCCTGGTTCCCCGCGCTTTCTCCTTCATGCGTGTTCCTGTACGTGAGTGAATTGCGAGGCATTTCCGCTGGATCCTCTCGGTGGGGGTAGGCGCGCAGCTACCAGGAGATCAACGGGCGTGCCAAGAGGGACGTTTCTATAGGCGGGGTGAGTCATATGCATCAGGAATTCGGTGAGCGGAGCGTTGTCGGCGGCGCCGATGTAAGTGGCTATGTGAGTGCCGGTGCCCGTGCCGACGGGAGTGTCTATGCCGGTGTCGGTGTCGGTGTCGGTGCCGGTGCCGACACCGACATCGATATCGACGGCTCTCAGTCCGCCGACTGGGTCTGCCGGCCGCGTCTCGCGGCCGACGCCCGGGAGGCTGTCTTCCGGTTTCTCGCCGGGCTGCATCCCGCGCCGCCCGCGCACCTGTCGCAGAATCTGGTCCTGCTGGTCTCCGAACTCGTCACCAATGCCCTCCGTCACGCCGGAGGTGTGACCGTCATGCGGCTCAGTGCCGACCGGCGCAGTGTCGAAGTCGCCGTCGTGGACCCCAGCCCGGCCCATCCGCAGGACCGCACCCCCGACCTGACCGGGTGCACCGGCGGGTTCGGCTGGCCGATGGTCCAGCGGCTCGCCCGTACCGTCGCGGTACGGAACGAGGCCGACGGCGGGAAAGCCGTCTGCGCCACCCTGCTGCGGTGATGTCCTGCCGTGGTCACGCGGAGTTCCGTCCGGTGGCGGGGTGTTGGGGGCGGGCGTGTACGTCTCCTTGACCCGGTGCAGATGCGGGCATAGCGTCCCAGGTGACTGAGCAAGCGCTTAGAAAGGGTCTTCAGTGCCGCAGACCGAGCCCCCCACCGCCTCTCCCGGCCCCGCCGCCCCGCGCGACCCAGCCTCCTCCGGCCCGGCCTCTCCCGACCCCGCCGCGGTCGAAGCCGCGCTGCGTGCGCCCGGTGCGCCCTTTGCCGTGGTCGCCGCCGAGGACGGTTCTCCGGTGTACGAGAGCGGACCGCGCACCCTGCGGGAGTTCGTCGAAGCCGTCTGGGCCTTCGGGGATCAGCCGTTCCTCGTCGCCGAGAGCGGTACGTACACCTATGGCGAGTTCTTCGCCGCCGCCTGCGCGCTCGCCCGTCGGTTCACCGATGTGTACGGGCTCGCGCCCGGCGACCGCGCGGTCGTCGCGATGCGGAACCACCCCGAGTGGCAGATCGCCTTCTGGGCCGCCCAGTTGGCCGGGCTCGTCGCCGTACCGCTGAACGCCTGGTGGACCGAGGACGAGTTCACGTACGCCCTGGACGACTGCCGGCCGCGGGTGCTGCTGGTCGACGGTGAGCGGCTGGGGCGGGTCCTGCCGTGGGCCGGCCGGCAGGGGGACCCGGACGGCGGCGACCGCCCCTGGATCCTCGCCTTTCACCACGACGGCAGCACACCGAGCCAGGCCGGCACCGCCGGAACCCCTGCCGCCGACGCCCCCACCACCCTCCCGTACGCACGCTTCGAGCGCTACGAGGAGCTGCCCGCGGCCGATCCCGCGCTCGGTCCGCCCGATGTGGAGATCCGCCCCGAGGACGACGCCACGATCATCTACACCTCGGGCACCACCGGCCGCCCCAAGGGCGCGGTGGCCACGCATCTCGCGCAGGTCGGCGCCATGATGAACCCCCTCTACCACGCGGCGGCCTCCGTCCTGGCGCGCGGCGCCGTTCCCGGTGAGGGGCCGGCGCCGGTGGCGCTGATGACCTTCCCGTTCTTCCATGTGGCCGCCTTCACCAGCGTGTACGCGGCGATGGCCGCGGGCGGCACCCTCGTCCTGATGCGCAAGTGGGACGCGGACAAGGCCCTGGCCGCCATTCGTACGCATGGCGTCACGCACTACGCGGGTGTGCCCGCCACCGCGCTCCAGCTGCTCGACGCGGCCGAGCGCGGCGGCGACGGCCTGGAGACCCTGGCCATGCTCAGCACCGGGGGCGCCGCGGCCCCGCCCGACCTCGTACGCGGTCTGGTGGCCCGGCACAGCGGACGGATCGAGCCGCGGAACGGCTACGGGCTGACCGAGACGAGCGGCGGCGTCCTGGCGAATTTCGGCGCCGAGTACCGCGCCCACCCCGAGAGCGTCGGCCGCCCGACCCCCGCCACCGAGGTGCGTATCGCCGACCGGTCGGGCCGGGCGCTGGCCGACGGGGAGGTCGGTGAGCTGTGGCTGCGCGGGCAGGCGCTCGTCCGCGGGTACTGGAACGCCCCCGAGGCCACCGCGGACGCCTTCCAGGACGGCTGGTTCAGGACCGGGGATCTCGCGACCGTCCACGAGGGCCGGGTCAGCGTCGTGGACCGGATCAAGGACATGGTCGTCCGGGGCGGCGAGAACGTGTACTGCGTCGAGGTGGAGGCCGCTCTGCACGCGCACCCCGATGTGCTCGACGCGGCTGTGCTCGGCGTCGCGCACCCGGTACTCGGCGAGGAGGTCGCCGCCGTGGTGCAGCTGCGGGACGGCAGCGGCGCCACCCCTGAGGTGCTCCGGGCGCATGTGGGGGAGTCGCTGGCCGCCTTCAAGGTCCCCGCGTACGTCTTCGTACGGGCGGAGCCGCTGCCCCGCAACGCGACGGGCAAGGTGCTCAAGCGCGAGCTGCGGGGGCCCGTCCAGGACCAGGTGTCACGGGGCGGCTGATCCGCGGCGGGCGCCCGAGCGGCCGGTGCGGGGCCGTCAGGAGCGGGTGATCCGGACCTGGTAGTCGCCCGACTTGTCCTTGCCGGTGACCTTGATGATGATCCCGTGCGCCGCGTCGGTGAAGGTCTGGCCCACCGTGTACGGGGCGTCCGACAGCTCCGCCTGCACATTGGCGCGCAGGGTGCAGCCGCCGCTGTCCGGGGTGCTGTCCCTGACGGAGATGGGGCCCTGGCCGGTGTCGACGTCACCGTCGACGCGGTAGACGAGCGCTCCGGGGCGGCACACCGCGTCGTCGTTGCCCGACCGGGTCCTGATCTCGACCACGTAGGCGGCGGACTCGGACATCGGGATCACGGCCAGTTTGGTGCCTCCGCGCGTTTCCAGCGGCGAGAGCGTCGCCTCGTGGGTGCCGGGCGTCGACGCACAGCTGACCTGCTTGTCGTCCAGCCAGCCGAGCTTCCACTTGTGCCAGCCCAGCATGTCGTTGTCGGCCCCCCAGTCCTCGGACATGATGTCCCAGTGCCCGACCGAGCCGCCGCCGCTCGACGTGTAGAGGTCGGGGAGGCCGAAGGTGTGGCCGTTCTCGTGCGGCAGGACGCGGTAGCCGGTGTGGCTGTACGAGCCCGATCCGTCGTCCTGGCGGCTGTAGATGAACGACATGTTGGAGAGCTTCACCCCGTCGGCGACGGGCGCCTCCTCATTGCCGGAGAACGTCACCGACAGCACGGTGTCCAGCGCCGACGGGCCCGCGTTCGGGGTGGCCAGCACATTGATCAGGTCGTACTTGCGGAAGTCCACTTGGCGGTCGGCGGCCTTCACGATGTCCTGGGCGAGCCGCCGGTACCCCGGCTGGTAGGGGGAGCCCCGCTGTATTCCGTACGAGCTGAACGGCGACGGCATCCGCAGCCAGCGCTTGACGGGGGCCTCGGGGTGGTAGTCCAGCCGCCCGTAGGAGCTGGTGCGGTACCAGGTGGCGGTCTGCGGGAAGAACTCGCCGTACCGCTTCATCGCGGGCTCCGACCCGTGTGCGTCCGGGAAGTCGATCATGAGCGTGAGGGCGTGGATGTTGCCGGTCGAGCGGGCGTAGCCCGGTGCGGTCGGCAGGCCCTCGGACATCTGGACGCCCAGCGCGCCGCCGATCCGGCACGGGCCGAGCGACAGGGCGGATCCGGGGCGGTCGGCGCGTACGGAGAGCCGGCCGGTGGCGGACGCGGGACCGCCCGGCGGGGTCTTCTGCAGCAGGGTGGTGCTGCCCGAGGTCAGTGCGGCCAGTGCGAGGGCCGCCAGGGTGACGACGGCCAGCGGGCGCCGGGGCGAACGTATCCGGGAGCGGGAGGTCCGGGAACGGCCGGAGGGGCTGCCGCTCGACCTGGGGCGGGTCTGATGCATGCCTTCGCCTTCGGGCCGCGGCAGCCGACGGTTCCGAGCTGCACTCGTTCGATCACCCTGTGTCGGGTGAGGCGGGGGCGCGCGCTGGGTGGGCCGATCGTGGACTTTTCCTGACGAATGGGGTGTGTCCCACGTCACATGAGGCGGGGGAAATAACTGGGGACCGTTTCCCCGTTTGAACCGGTGTCACAGCGAACCGGGGAGACCCTCCCCGGTTACGGGAACCAGGACCGCAGGGAAGGAAGCGCCGTGGAAACCGCCACCGCCGTCCGGCCGCGCACCAGGGCCGATGCTCTGCGCAACCGGGAGCGGATCGTGTCGGCCGCGCGTGAGATCTTCGTGGAGTACGGGCCGGATGTGCCGCTCGACGAGATCGCCCGCCGGGCCGGCGTCGGCAACGCCACGCTCTACCGTCACTTCCCTGACCGGATCGATCTCTTCCGGCATGTGGTGCTCTCCGTCATGGCCCGCGTCGCGGACCAGGTGGAGGCGGCCATCGCCGAGGAGCCCGACAGTTTCGCCGCTCTCCGCCGCTTTGTGCACGCAGCGGCCGACGAGAAGATCGGTGCGCTCTGCCCGATGCTCTCCGACGGCTTCGACCGTGCGGACGCGGAGATCATGGCGGCGCGCGACCGGCTCGAGGAGTCCGTGGAGGACCTCATGAGCCGTGCGCGCGGGGAAGGGCAACTGCGCTCCGACGTCGCCGTCGGGGATCTGTTCGTCGCCCTCTCCCAGCTCACCCGGCCACTGCCCGGCACGGGCTGCCTGGGTCTCGACCGCTTTGTCCACCGCCATCTACAGCTGTTCCTCGACGGGCTCCAGACCTCGGCACGGACGGTCCTTCCCGGGTCACCGGCGACTCTTGAAGACCTCCGCCGGCCGTCGTAACGCAGCGGTAACGCGCGGACCCCACGCTTGAACACGATGCTCGAACCGCACCCGATGCTCGATCTCGACGTTTGATCACGACGCCTGAACACCACGCCTGAACAGGACGCCCGAATTGCACGCCTGACCTCGATGCCCGATGCCCGAATCCTGATGTCCGAATTCTGATGCCGGGATTCTGACGCCCGACGCCCGCGTGCGCGCCTGAAGCGCGCGCCCGGAACGTCCACCCGCGCAACGCATCACCGAAGTGCGCCCCGAGGCGCGCTCCGGAGCGCGACCTCCGCACTCCTCATGACCTCTCCGCACCCCTAGGTGGCTCCCGCCATGTCTCATTCGATGTCGAAAACTCCCGACATATCACTCCCTGACCCCAACCGCTGGAAAGCACTCGTCTTCATCGCCCTGGCGCAGTTGATGGTGGTGCTCGACGCGACGATCGTGAACATCGCGCTGCCGCACGCCCAGGTCGACCTGGGTATTTCGGATGCCAACAAGCAGTGGGTCATCACGGCCTACGCCCTCGCCTTCGGCGGGCTCCTGCTCTTCGGTGGCCGCATCGGCGACCTGTGGGGCCGTAAGCGCGCCTTCGTCATCGGGCTGCTCGGCTTCGCCGCTGCGTCCGCCGTCGGTGGCGCCGCCGCCAACGAGGCGATGCTGCTCACCTCCCGTGCCGCGCAGGGCATCTTCGGCGCACTGCTCGCGCCGGCCGCGCTGTCGCTGCTCGCCGTGACCTTCACCGATGCCAAGGAGCGCGCCAAGGCGTTCGGCATCTTCGGTGCGATCGCCGGTGGTGGCGGCGCCGTCGGCCTGCTGCTCGGCGGATTCCTCACCGAGTACCTGGACTGGCGGTGGACGTTCTTCGTCAACATCCCGTTCGCCGCAGTCGCCGCGCTCGGAGCGTACTTCGTGATCCGGGAGCCCGCGGGCGGCCGTAACCGTTCGCCGCTGGACATCCCCGGTGTGCTGCTCTCCACGACCGGTCTGGTCTCGCTGGTGTACGGCTTCACGCGCGCCGCGTCCGACGGCTGGTCCGACCCGGTCACGATCAGCATGTTCGTCGCGACCGTCGTCCTGCTCGGGGCGTTCGTCGCCGTCGAGTCGAAGGTCAAGGCCCCGCTGCTGCCGCTCCGGGTGGTCGCCGACCGCAACCGCGGTGGCATCTACGCCTCGCTCGGCCTGGCCATCATCGGGATGTTCGGTCTCTTCCTCTTCCTGACGTACTACCTCCAGGTCGTGCAGGGCTACTCATCGGTCAGGACCGGCTTCGCCTTCCTGCCGATGGTCGCCGCCATGATCACGGGCTCCACGCAGATCGGTGCCCGGCTGATGACCCGGGTGCCCGCCCGGTTCCTGATGGGCCCCGGCTTCGCCGTCGCGGCCGTCGGCATGCTGCTGCTGACCCGTATCGAGGTCGGTTCGTCGTACGCGTCGGTGATCCTGCCGGGCATGGTGCTGCTGGGCCTCGGGATGGGTACGGCGTTCATGCCCGCCATGTCGCTCGCCACGCACGGCATCGCGCCCCGTGACGCGGGTGTCGCCTCGGCGATGGTGAACACCTCGCAGCAGGTGGGCGGTGCGATCGGTACGGCGCTGCTGAACACGATCGCCGCGTCCGCCACCACCGCGTACCTGGTCGGGCACGCGACGGCCGGCGGCAACCCGAAGCTGGTCCAGGCCCAGGCGCTGGTCCACGGCTACACGAACGCGATCTGGGTGGCGGTCGGCATCCTGGCGGTCGCCTCGGTGATCGCGCTGACGCTCATCAACGCCGGTCGTCCCTCGGTCACTCCGGCGGTGTCGAGCTCCGGCTCCGGTGACTCCGACGTGGTCGAGGACGAGGTGCAGATCCCGGTGATCGCGCACTGAGCCCAGCCGGGTACGGACGTTCTGCCCTGGTTCCGCGGGGGCGCCTCAGAAGTGAGGGGTCAGCGGAGCCAGGGCAGATCCGCGTCCTCACCCGATGGCTGGAGACCCTCGGCCATCACCCGCATGATCTCGCCGAGCTGGCCGATCTGTTCGGGGGAGAGCCGGTCGAACAGCGCCTGCCGTACGGCTGCGACATGGCCGGGCGCGGTCCGCTCCAGCACCTTCATACCGGCGGGTGTCAGGACCGCGTTCTGGCCGCGCTTGTCGGACGGGCAGTCCTCGCGGCGCACCCAGCCGTTCCGCTCCAGCCGCGCTATCGCGTGCGAGAGCCGGGAGCGGGTGATCTTCGCGTCCATCGCCAGCTCGGTCATCCGCATCCGCCGCCTGGGCGCCTGGGAGAGCTTCACGAGCAGCCCGTAATAGATGTGCGGCATCCCGGCGTCCCGCTGCAACTGGCGGTCGAGATGGTCCTCCAGGAGCGTGGTGGCGTGGAGGTACGCACGCCAGATGCGCTGCTCTTCGTCGCTGAGCCAGCGCGGTTCGTCAGGGGGCGGTGCCGAGGTCATGTGCTCCACTGTACGACTCTTTCTTGAATATTAAACTAGATCCGGCTAAGGTCTGATCCTGAGTAAATGCTTGAGACTTCAAGTAATGGAGTTGTCGCCCATGCCCGCCACCGCCCCCGCACGCATGCCCGCCCTCTATCTCTCCCACGGCGCGCCACCGCTCGCCGACGATCCGCTCTGGCCGGGCCAGCTCGCCGCCTGGTCCGCCGGTCTGCCGCGCCCCAAGGCCATCCTGATGGTCTCGGCACACTGGGAGGATGCCCCGCTGGCGCTCGGCGCGACCGAGACCGTCCCCCTTGTGTACGACTTCTGGGGCTTCCCCGAGCACTACTACCAGGTGCGGTACGACGCCCCGGGTGCGCCCCTGCTCGCCGAGAGCGTGCGGAAGCTGCTGCGCGGCGCGGGCCATCCCGTCCAGGACGTCCCGGACCGGGGGCTCGACCACGGTGCGTATGTCCCGCTGGTCGAGATGTACCCGGACGCCGGCATACCCGTACTCCAGATCTCCATGCCGACGCTCGACCCGCGCAAGCTGATGGACATCGGGCGCAGGCTCGCCCCGCTGCGTGACGAGGGCGTGCTGATCGTCGGCAGCGGTTTCTTCACCCACAATCTGGCCGCGCTGCGGCACGAGGGCACCCCCGGCTGGTCCGCCGAGTTCGACGCCTGGGGGCGGGAGGCGCTGGAGGCGCGGGACATCGACGCGCTGCTCGACTTCGAGCGCAAGTCCCCGTCGGGGCGGCTCGCCCACCCGCGCACCGAACACTTCGCGCCACTGTTCGTGACGCTGGGGGCGGCCGGGGACGGTCTTGAGAGCCGCCGTGATGTGATCGACGGCTTCTGGATGGGGCTGGCGAAGCGGTCGGTGCAGTTCGGGTAATGGGTCATGGGCAACGGCCCGGGGGAGCGGGCGGGGGCCGGGGATCAGACTTCGCGGTAGGCGCCCGGCGGCGCGGCCTTCGGCCTGAGTGCGCTGCTGGTTGCGTACCCGAGGATCTGGGCAGACGGTACCTCCTGCGCAACCAGTAGCCGGTGTGGGCCGTCCTCAGGGTGGGAGAGCAGCCACGGGCGGCGTTCCTCGGGGGTGAAGACATTCGTGTCGAATGTGATCGCGGTCTCAAGGATGTAGTGGTTGTAAAGGTCGGTGAGGGCCTGGAGATCCGCCTCCTTCCCCGGCCTGACCTGCACTTCCGTACGCTGCGCAGACATCTGCTCTCCCTTGGTGGCCGGACAGGGTACTGCATGATCACCAAAAACAGAGCGGGTCATGGGAATTCTGTCCGGATTCCAGTCGTTGTTTCCATCAGATGCAGGACACCGGAGAGGGTGTTCCGCACCACACCGAGCCCCACACCGAGCCACTGATTCGCGACCTCATCACGTTACTCACGTTAGGGAGCACGCATGGCAACCCGTGCCGTCGCCCGTCGATCCGACCGGGCAAGCAGCGTTCGCGCCGTAGGCGGGGAGATCGCCGACCGCGACCTGGTCGGCATGTACCTCGACGAAATAGCGCGTACGCCACTGCTCGACGCCGAAAAGGAAGTCGAGCTGTCCCAGACCATCGAGGCCGGGGTGTACGCCCAGCAGATCCTCGACGGTTCCGTGCAGAGCGAGGCGGCCGGGGCCTCGCGTGAGGAACTGGAGGCGCTGGTCGCCGCCGGGGAGCGCGCCAAGGACGTCTTCATCCGGTCCAACCTGCGACTGGTCGTCGCTGTCGCCCGCCGCTATCCGCGTGCCGGCCTGCCGCTGCTCGACCTGATCCAGGAGGGCAACGCGGGCGTGGTGCGCGCGGTCGAGAAGTTCGACTACGCGAAGGGCTTCAAGTTCTCCACCTACGCGACGTGGTGGATCCGCCAGGCCATCACCCGGTCGATAGCGGACCAGTCGCGCACCATCCGGCTCCCTGTGCACCTGGTGGAGGAGCTGGGCCGGATCCGCCGTGTCCAGCGCGAGTTCAACCGTGAGCACGGCCGCGACCCCGAGCACGAGGAGATCGCAGCCGAGCTGGACACCAAGCCGGCCCGGGTGAGCGACGTGCTGGACTGGGCCCGTGACCCGGTCAGCCTGAACATGCCGGTGGACGACCAGGGCGAGACCCAGTTCGGTGACCTCCTGGAGGACACGTCGGCGGTGTCGCCCGAGCAGTCGGTGATGACGCTGCTGCGCAGTGAGGAGCTGGACGAGCTGATCGGCAAGCTCGATCACCGCACGGCTTCGATCATCAAGATGCGGTTCGGTATCGACGACGGCCGGGAGCGGACGCTGACCGAGGTCGGCAAGGAGCACGGTCTGACGCGTGAGCGGATCCGCCAGATCGAGAAGCACGCCCTGCTCGAACTGAAGAAGATGGCCGACGACGTGGGCTTCGACGCAGCGGCGTGAGCGGCCAGGCCCGTTGCCCAACCTCTGCTCCCGACTCCCTCGCAGCCCTCTCCGGCCGCGAATCGACTACAAACGCCGGACGGCGCCCACTGCGGGTGCCGGCCGGCGTTTGTTCTGTAAGGCGCGCCCGGCTTTTGGGTGCGCCCGGCCTTTGAGCGCGCCGGTCTGAAGGCGGGCGCAGGGCGTACGAAGCCCCACCGTGGCTCAGACCGTGAGCGCCGGCTCCCTGGGTGTCCCGTCCGGGTCGGACCCCGGGTGTTCCTCCGGGCCGGGTGCCGACACGTCGGTACCGCTGCCCGCCGGTGCCCGCTTCGGCAGGGCGAACATCAGCAGGAAGATCACACCGAGCACCCCGGCGACCCACCACAGCGAGTCCATGAAGGCATGGACGAAGGCGGGGCCGGTCGCACTCGGCGCCAGGCGGTCGCTGATCGAACCGAAGAACACCACGGACACCAGGCCGAGCCCCAGCGCATTGCCCATCTGCTGCACGGTGTTGATCAGCCCCGATGCCGACCCCGCGTGCTCCTTCGGGACATCGGCGAGCACCGCGTCCGTCAGCGGCGCGACGATCAGCCCCATGCCGACCCCCATCACCGCCAGCGGCAGCGCCATCTGCCAGGACGCGATCGCCGTCCCGTACCGGTCCGCCTCCCAGATGTAGAGCAGCAGCCCGGCCGCCATCAGCAGCGCGCCCGTCTGGAGCACCTTGCGGCCGAAGCGGGGCACCAGCTTCTGTACGGAGATACCGGCGGCCGCCGACACCGCGACCGAGAACGGGATCCCCGTCGTCCCGGCCCGCAGCGCGCTCCAGCCGAGCCCGATCTGCATGTACAGCGTCCAGACCAGGAAGAAGATCCCCAGCGCCACACCGAACGTGGCCTGCACCGCGGTACCGGCCGCGAAGCTCTTCACCCTGAACAGCTCCAGTTCGACCAGCGGCGACCCGTCCTTCCGGGCCTTCAGCCGCTCGTACGCGACCAGTCCGCCGAACACGACGACGCTGCCTGCCATCGACACATACCCCCAGAGCGGCCAGCCCAGCTCACGGCCGCGCGTCAGCGGGTAGAGCAGCATCAGCAGACCCGCCACCACGAGGAGCACACCGACGATGTCCAGCCGGAGCGCCTTCGGAGCTTTCGACTCGGTGATGAACCTGCGCCCCAGCAGCAGCCCGATCAGCCCGACCGGCAGATTGATCAGGAAGATCGGGCGCCACTCCAGACCGGCGATGTTCCACTCGGTGAGCAGCGCGCCGAGCAGCGGGCCGGAGACCGCGCCCAGGCCGACGATCGCGCCGAACAGCCCGAAGACCTTGCCGCGTTCCTCCGCGGGGAAGGTGGCGTGCACGATCGAGAGCACCTGCGGCACCATCAGCGCCGCCATCGCACCTTGCAGGATGCGTGAGGCGACCAGCATCTCCGGGCCGGCCGCGAAGCCGCACAGCGCGGAGGCCAGCGTGAAGCCGCCTATCCCGATGAGGAAGAGCCTCTTGCGGCCGTGGATGTCGCCGAGCCTGCCGCCCGTGATCAGCCCGGCGGCGAAGGCGAGGGCGTAACCGGCGGTGATCCACTGGATCTGGCTGAACGTGGCGCCGGTGTCCTTCTGGATGGACGGGATCGCGATGTTCACGATCGTGACGTCGACCAAGTCCATGAAGGCCGCGGTCATCACGATGGCCAGTGCGAACCACCGGCGGCGGTCGGCCCTGAGCGCGGCCCGGGTGTCCTGTGCATCCGGCGCGGTGGGCGGAGGTGTTGAGGTCATGCCGGGAAGTTAACCGGCATCTAGGTCAGGCTGTGTCCCACTTCCCGGGCATCCTGGCTGTCATGACGGACACTCCGGTACGGCTGCTGCACCTTCTCTCGCTGCTCCAGACTCCGCGCGAGTGGCCCGGCGGTGAACTCGCCGAGCGTCTCGACGTCAGCAGGCGCACGGTACGGCGCGACATCGACCGGCTGCGCGACCTCGGCTATCCGGTCCGGGCCACGATGGGGGCGGAGGGCGGCTACCGGCTGGTGGCGGGCAAGGCCATGCCCCCGCTGGTCCTCGACGACGAGGAGGCGGTGGCCATCGCGGTCGGGCTGCGCGCCGGGGCCGGGCACGCGGTGGAGGGCATCGAGGAGGCTTCCGTACGGGCCCTGGCCAAGCTGGAACAGGTGCTGCCGTCCAGGCTGCGCCACCGCGTCGCCACCCTCCAGGCGGCGACGATCCCGCTGACCAGCGGCGACGGTGCGACGATCGATCCGAGCACGCTCACGGTGATCGCGGGGGCGGCCACCGGGCCCGAGCGGCTGCGGTTCGGCTACCGCGCCGGGGACGGTACGGAGACGAAGCGGCTGGTCGAGCCGCACCGGCTGGTCTCCACCGGGCGCCGCTGGTATCTCGTGGCGTACGACATCGACCGGGACGACTGGCGTACGTTCCGGGTCGACCGGGTGAGCCGGCCGTTCGCGACCGGGGCGCGGTTCGTGCCGCGCGAGCTTCCGGTGGGTGACGCGGCGGAGTTCGTCAGCCGGTCGCTGTCGCGGCGCCAGCCCTCGGTGGATCTCGACGTCACCTTCGAGGCCCCGGCGGAGTTCGTGGCGGCACGGCTGCCGGGCGGGATGGGCACACCCGAGGTGCTGGACGAGCGGCGCTGCCGACTCCGGGCGCCGGTGGCGGACTCGCTGGAGTGGCTGGGGCTGCGACTCGCGCTGGTGGACGCGCAGTTCACCGTGCACCATCCGCCCGAACTGGTGGAGTACGTGGCGGAGCTGGGCGCCCGGCTGGTCCGCGCGGCGGGGGCGGAGGACCGGTGACGGCGGTAAAGGCACTAAGGCACTAAAGGCACTAAGGCAGCAACGGCAGCAACGGCAGTAACAGGGACATGCGGGACGGAGCTCAGCGCACGCGGGCGCGGAGCTCCATCGCCGTGCGGGCCTCGCTCTGGGACATGTACACCTCGCACATATGGCGTCCGTCGGGCGTCGCCGTGTGCTCGACCTCCCAGAGGCTGATCTCCTGGCCGTCGAGCAGCAGGAAGGCGTGCTCGTAGAGGGTGAAGGCGGCGGGCCCCACGCTCTCGAAGCGGCACTGGCTGCCGAGAGCCTGGCTGATCTGATGGGCGAAGGCGGACCGCAGCAGCCCGGCGATGTCCTCACCGGGGCGGTCCGGGTTCTCCGCGCGGCGCAGCAGCCGGCGGGCGTGGTCGGCCGAGCGGTCCGCCGCGTACGTCCTGGCCACCGCGGGCGGGGGTGCCGACTGGAGCGCGGCGAGGATCCCGAGGTCGTCCTCCGGGTCGTCGTCGGGGAACATCGCGGCGGCGTCAGCCCCGCGGATCCGGGTCACGGCGAGCCTGGCCTCGGCCTCGCCCGGATACAGCTCGTACTGCGGGCCCGTGCCCGTACCCGTCTCGTACACCAGCTCCCACAGCGCCAGATCGGTGCCGTCGGCGATGAGGAACGTGTGCCGGTACGTCTCGCGGTGCAGCCCCGCGCCCGAGCTGTGGTGCGAGGAGTGCAGCGCTGTGCTGTGTGCCAGCGCGGAGCCGAGCCGCTCGACGGTGGCGTCGGGCAGCTCGAAAGCGTTCAGTGCGCGCCCGAGGAGTCGCGCGAGGTGCTCCTCGGTCGTCTCATGCGAATGGCTCAAGGTCTCTCCAGGCCGTCGCGGCAAGTCATGAGGTCGGAACTCAACGTAGTCCCTGGGTCTGACAACGTGGCCTTCGTTCGGCAAAACGATGGGGGCGTGCGAAAAGTTCCCGGGCGCCCCGCCAACTCATGTGTCCGGTACGTCAGTAGATGCCGCGTCAGCTCGGATCGGTTCCCGCCTCCGTGCCGTACAGGTCACGGTGGGCCGGGAACCAGCCCCCCGGCCCCTCCACCGACTCCGCCGCCCGGACGGCCCGCACCACGGCCCGGCTCAGCGCGTCGGCCCCTGCGGCCAGTACGTCGTTGAGGACGCTCAGGTCGGGGCGGTGGCCCGTGCCGGTGGCAAGTGCGAAGACGGTGTCGCCGTCATGCATCAGATGGACGGGCCGCACCGCACGTGCGAGACCGTCATGTGCTGTTCCGGCCAGCTTCTGCGCCTGGGCGCGGGTCAGTTCGGCGTCGGTGGCCACGACGGCGATGGTGGTGTTCAGCGGGGGGCGCGCATTTCCCTCGCGCGCCAGAGCCAGCAGGCGTTGTGCCTCTTCATGGACGGCGTCGGCCGGGTATTCGGGCCGGCCCTGCCCGTACTCGCCGTAGAGCACGCCCGTTCGCGGATCGACCGGTGAGCCCGCCGCGTTGACCACGGCGACGGCTCCCACGGTGACGCCGGACGCCAGGGTGACGCTCGCCGAGCCGACGCCGCCCTTGAGCCCGCCGGCCACCGCGCCCGTACCGGCGCCGACGCCGCCCTCCTCGACCGGTGTGCCCGGGGCCGTGCGCGCCGCGGCCTCCACGGCCGCGCGCCCCGTCGACGCGTCCGGCCTGGCCCGCCAGTCGCCGCCGCGCCCCAGGTCGAAGATGCAGGCGGCGGGGACGACCGGGACGACCTGGGCGGGGTCGGGCCCGACCTGGACGCCGCGGCCCTGCTCCTCCAGCCAGGCCATCACGCCGGACGCGGAGTCCAGGCCGTACGCGCTGCCGCCGGTCAGGACGACGGCGTCCACGCGCTGCACCAGGTTGCGCGGGTCGAGGGCGTCCGTCTCCCGGGTGCCGGGTCCGCCGCCGCGCACGTCCACGGCGGCGACCGCACCGCCGGGCGGCGCCAGGACGACGGTGGTGCCGCTCAGCGCACGCTCACCGGGGACCCGCGCATGTCCGACCCGCAGCCCGTCCACGTCGGTGAGCGAGCCGGTGTGCCAGGGGGAGGAGTGGACGCCGGTACGGGGACCGGCGCCGGCGGGCGAGTCCGTACTGCCCGTACTGCCCGTACTGCCCGTACTGAAGGGCGGAGTGGCTGCGGGGCGCTCCGACGGGGTGTCTGCTGCGGTCATACCCCCATGGGACCACTGCCGCCGGTGGATTTCCCTGCCGACGGCCGGTTCGGCATCTGCGTGAAGCCTCGCCACCCGCACCGAAGAAAACGCATAAAACGGATATTGCCGACTACGGTGGCGCAGTGACCGAGCCGCCTCCCGCCCCCGCCGCACCGCCGCCGGCCCCCAACTCCGTACGCCCGGCCCCCGCGAACCAGGCCCCGGCCGGCCAGATGCCGGGGCGCCCGGTCTCCGTACGCGCGACGGCCGCGGGCACCGCGGTCTCGCTCCTGCTGATCGTGGCCATCGTGCTGGGCAGCCGCTTCCTGCGCGACTTCGACTCGGCCCTGCTGCCGTACGCCGTCGCCAGCGTCTTCCTCGCCTTCGGTGTCGCCTACCGGTACACGGTCTGGATCTCCGCGCCCGGCGCCCGGCGGCTCTTCAACAGGGGCTGGGGCAGCCTCTTCTCACGCGCCAACTTCCGCAAGGCGCCCACCGCCCTGCCGAAGATGATCGCCACCTATCTCGGCTTCCAGAAGTTCCTAGGAGCCCGTTCGCACGCCCGCTGGGCGGCTCACCAGCTGATCTTCTGGGGCTGCATCCTCGCCGCACTGATCACCTTCCCGCTCACCTGGGGCTGGTTCACCTTCACGTCGGGCAGCGGCTCGGGGCCCGGGTACGAGATGCGGATCTGGGGCTTCAAGATCATCGGGTTCGACTCGCTGAACATCGTGGGTTGGCTGATGTTCCACGGCCTCGACGTCGCGGCCGTCCTGGTCATCCCCGGGGCCGCGTACTTCCTGTGGCGGCGGATGAAGGACCGGGGCGCCATGACGGGACAGCGCTTCGCCTACGACCTCGTACCGCTGCTCGCGCTGATCGTCATCTCCGTGACGGGCCTCCTCCTCACCTTCTCCTCGATCTTCCTGCACGGCGGCGGCTATGAGTTCCTCGCCGTGCTGCACATGGTGTCGGTGATCTTCACGCTCATCTACATCCCGTTCGGCAAGTTCTTCCACATCGTGCAGCGGCCCGCCGCCGTCGGGATGCAGCTGTTCAAGTACACCGCCCGCCAGGACGAACAGGTCTTCACCTGCCGCCGCTGCCATGAGCCGATCGACACCGGCCCGTACGTCGACAACCTCCGCGCCACCATGCGCGACCTGGACCTGAGCTTCGACGCCTGGACCGAGTACTGCCCCCGTTGCAAGCGGGTACTGCGCGGCAACGCCTACCTCAGCCAAGTGAAGAAGGGCTTCAAGTGAGCACCCCGCACGCCCCGGCTTCACCGCACGGCTCCGCCCAGCCGGGCAACTCCGCTCAGCCGCACGGCTCCACGCTGCCGGGCAACTCCGCTCAGCCGCACGGCTCCACGCTGCCGGGCAACTCCGCTCAGCCGCACGGCTCCACGCTGCCGGGCAACTCCGCTCAGCCGGCCGCGCCCGCCGTGCCGCTCGACCCGGCCATCGCGCCTCCGGGCACCCGCAACTTCCGTGACGCGGGCGGTATCCCGGCTGATCAGTGGCGCGCCGACCAGAACGGCGAGACGCTCGTCCCCACCCACTGCTGCTTCTGCGGGGTGCAGTGCGGCATGTACCTCCGGGTCGACCGGGGCGGCAAGGTCTTCGGAGTCGAGCCCCGCAACCACGACATCAACCGGATGCGGCTCTGCCCCAAGGGGATCAACGCCTATCAGCAGGTCAACCACCCCGACCGGCTCACCGCCCCGCTGATGCGCCGCTCGCGCGACGAGCCCTTCAGGGAGACCTCCTGGGAAGAGGCCCTCGACTTCACCGTCGCCGAGATCCGCCGTATCCAGGGGCAGTTCGGCAACGACGCCTTCGGGCTGCTCGGTGGGGCCAGCCTCTACTCCGAGAAGACCTATCTGGTCGGCAAGTTCGCCAGGGTCGCGCTCAAGACCCGGCATGTCGACTACAACGGCAGGCTCTGCATGGTCAGCGCCGCCGGCGCCAACAAACTCGCCTTCGGCATCGACCGGGCGGGCAACCCCTTCTCCGACATCCTCCTCACCGACTGCCTGCTCATCGCCGGATCGAACGTCGGGGAGTGCTTCCCCGTGCTGACCCAGTACCTGTGGGGAGCCAGGGACCGCGGCGCGTCCCTCATCGTCATCGACCCGCGCGAGACGGCCATCGCCCGCACCGCCGACATCCACGTCGCGCTCAAGCCGGGCACCGACTCGGCCTTCTTCAACGCCGTACTGAACGTGGTCATCCGCGAGGGCCTCGACGACCGGGCTTTCGTCGAGGCACACGCCACCGGCTGGGAAGAGGTACGCGCCACCGTCGCCGACTACACCCCGGAACGCGCCGCCGAGATCTGCGGAATCCCGGCGGCTCAGGTCGTCCAGGTGGCCCGGACCTTCGCGGGCGCCGAGCGGGCGATGGCCTGGCATGCCCGGGGGATCGAGCACCACTCCCAGGGCGTCGAGAACTGCCTCTCCGTGATCAACCTCTGCGCCGCCACCGGCCACATCGGCCGCCCCGGCGCCGGCTACGGCACCCTCACCGGCCAGGGAAACGGCCAGGGCGGCCGTGAACACGGCCAGAAGTCCGACCTCCTCCCCGGCGGCCGCTCGATCACCAACCCGGAGCACCGCAGGCAGATCTGCGAGATCTGGGGCATCGAGGAGCCCGAACTCCCGCCCGCCGGAACCTCGATGATGGAAATGGTCTGGCAGATGCAGCGCCAGGAGATCCGCGGACTCATCGGCATCTGCAACAACCCCTTCGTCTCCCTTCCCCACTACCGCGTCGTCAAGGAGGGGTACGACACCACCGAGTTCCACGCCCAGTTCGACTTCTTCCTCTCCGAGACCGCGGCCAACGCGCACGTCGTCTTCCCCGTCACCACCTGGGCCGAGGACGAGGGCGTGATGGCCAACGCCGAGGCCCGTGTCGTCAAGCACAACAAGGCACAGGACCCGCCCCCCGGCGTACGGACCGACACCTGGGTGATCTCGCAGCTCGCCCAGCGGCTCGGGGTGGGCGACAAGTTCACCTACGCGGGCTCCCGCGAGGTCTTCGAAGAGCTGCGCGTCGCGTCGGCGGGCACGGTCAACGACTACTACGGCATCACCTACGAACGGCTCGACGAGACCGGCGGCATCGCCTGGCCCTGCCCTTCCACCGATCACCCCGGCACCCCCCGGCTCTTCGAGGACGGCACGACGTACCACCCCGACGGCAAGATCCATCTGCAAGTCGTCGAATGGCACGCCCCGATGGACCCGTACGACGACGAGCACCCCATGTCGCTCACCACGGGCCGCACGGTCGCGCACTTCCTCTCCGGCAACCAGACCCGCAGGCTCGGCGGACTGGTCGAGCAGACCCCGCGCCCCTGGGTCGAGGTGCACCCGTCGCACGGCTTCGCATCCGGCGACCCGGTGCGGGTCGTCACCCGGCGCGGCAGCGAGGTCTTCCCCGCGCTGGTCACCGAGGCCATCCGGCCCGACACCGTCTTCATCCCGTACCACTGGCCCGTTCCCACCGCAGCCAACGCCCTCACCATCGATGCTCTCGACCCCCGTTCCAAGATTCCCGAGTACAAGGTCTGCGCCTGCCGTATCGAGGCCGCCCAGCGGGTCGACGAAGTCCCCGCACCGCCCGTCGCCCCCGGTGGCACGGCCTACCCCGAGGCGCAGATCTCCCGCACCGACCCCCTGCCGCCCTCGGCCCCGCAGGGGCGTGGCACGGCGGAGAGGAGCTGAGTCCGCCATGATGGGCAGAACGATCTTCATCGATCCGGGGCGCTGCATCGGCTGCCAGGCATGTGTCTCCGCATGCCGTGAGTGCGATTCGCACCGGGGCAAGTCGATGATCCACCTCGACTACACCGACCCCGGCCAGTCCGTCGCCTCCCTTCCCACGGTCTGTATGCACTGCGAGGACCCGGTCGCGCCCTGCGCCGAGGTCTGTCCTGCCGACGCGATCCTGGTGACCGCCGACGGTGTGGTGCAGCAGGCCGACACCACCCGCTGCATCGGCTGTTCCAACTGCGTCAACGCCTGCCCCTTCGGCGTACCGAAGATCGACCTCCAGGCGAAGCTCCAGCTGAAGTGCAACCTCTGCTACGACCGCACCGCCTACGGCCTCGCCCCCATGTGCGCCACGGTCTGCCCGACCGGGGCGCTGTTCTACGGAACGCTGGAGGAGCTCCAGGCGGAGCGCCCCGGCGTCCAGGTTGCCGACTCCTTCGCGTTCGGCGATGTCGTGGTCAAGACCGGCGTCGCGATGGTGGTCCCCGCGGAGAAGGTCCAGTGGCCGGTGCCCGGCGGGCTGCCGGTGGTCGAGGTCAATGGGGTCGATGTGAGAGAAGCGCCGCCGGGCGTGGGCGGTGCGGGTGGTGCGCGTGGCGCGGGGGGTGCGAGCCGTTCCGACGGTGGCGGTGGTGGTGCCGGTGCCGGTGGTGGTTCCGATGTCACCGGCACGGGCACGGGCACCGGTGGTGCGGGGAGCGGAGGTGGCGGGCGATGAGCGTCACCCAGCAGCCACCGGGCGGCCAGCAACCACCCGGGCAGCAACCGCCGGGGCATTCGTCGTCCGGCCCGTCCGGCCCGTCCGGGGGTGGGGCGGCGGACAACGGTGGGGCGCGCGAGGCGTTGCACGACCGGATCAGCGCGGACTCGCTCACCACGCGGCGCGACTATCTGCGGATCGTCACCACCGTCTCCGGCGGGCTCGCCATCGGCGGCCTCGGTGTCGCCGGGGGAGTGCTGGAGCGGCATGGTGACAGCGAGACCGCGCCCACCCCCAAGAAGGTCACCGATCAGTTGCAGCCCGGTGAGTCCGTCGCCTTCCGCTTTCCCGGCGACGAGGACCGAGCCGTGGCCGTACGCCTCGCGGACGGCAGCCTCGTCGGATACTCCGCTGTCTGCACCCACCTCGCCTGCGGTGTTCTGTGGCGCAAGGACCGCGGTGCCGACGGCGAGCTCTACTGCCCCTGCCACGAGGGCGTTTTCGACGCGCGGACCGGTGAGGTCACCGCGGGCCCGCCCCCTCGCGGGCTGCCCCGGGTGCTTCTCGTGGAGCGGGACGACGGCAGCGTCTGGGCCCTGGCCACGGCTCGCTCCGGCGAGAACATCAAGGACGCGGTGTGCCGGCAGTTCAAGGACTCGGACCCGGAATCGACCGCACGGATCGGCTGTCCCGGTGTGAGACGGACGACACATGACCGAGGGGAGCAGACATGAGCGACCAGCCGTCGCAGCCTGAATCGCCTCGCCACGACCCGTCGCAGCCCGAGCCGCAGCAGCCCGAGCCGCAGCGGCCCGATGCATCCCGGCCCGGCTCTCCCCGGCCCGGCTCTCCCCGGCCCGAATACCGGCCCGGCAGTGCGCAGCCCCGTCTCAACCGGCCGCTCACCGAACGGTATCCACAGATCCGCGCCACCAGTGGGTACGGAGACCCCCGGATCCGGCACACCGGCCCGGGGCCCGGCGCCGGGAGCGAACAGGAGCCTGAACGCTCCGCCAAGCTGACCGCCCGGCTCGCCCTGGCGATGACGGTCGTGATCGGCCAGCTCTGGGCCCTGACGATCACCGTCAACGAGTGGATGGAGGGACACACAAGCACCGCGTGGTGGGGCGCCGGATTCCTCTGTCTGTCCTTTCTGGCGGTGCTCGCGCTCTGGCGTCTCGACCCCAAGGACCGTTGAACAGCGGGCGGAGCCGTACCGTGGCCGGGCGCCGTACCCTTGCCGTATGAGCAATGCCCCCGTTCCCGGCCGCGCCTCCCGTGATGACGAGGACCGCGATTCCGCGACCTCCTCCGGCGCGACACCGGTGGCCAGGCCGGTATCCAAGCTGGTCTTCGACGATCCGCTCGACCAGCAGTCCCCGGACGACTCGGACCGCGGCTGGGGCGAGCAGTCGTCCTCCGGGGGCAGTGCGTCGGATCTGGCCCGCTTCCTCGACGAGAAGCCGCCGCACCACATCTGAGGCGCGCCTGGCGTCAGGAGCCGTGGCCCGAGCCACGCTGGGCGACCAGGGTGTCCCTGATCTCCCGCAGCAGCGCCACCTCGGCGACCTCCGCCTCGACCGTCTCCTCCTCCATCGTCTGCTCCTTGGCGGCTTTGCGGGCGAGATACTTCGCCATCGGCAGCACCATCAGGAAGTAGACGACGGCCGCGGTGATGACGAAGGTCAGGACCGCGTTGAGCACGGACCCCCACAGGATGTAGATGCCGTTGGTCACATCGCCGGAGGCGTCGACGGTGCAGGGACCCTTGAAGCAGGACTTGTACGAGTCCAGCTGCGAGGTCCCGAAGGCGCCGACCAGTGGGCTGATCACGCCCTTCACCACGGAATTCACCACGGCCGTGAACGCGGCGCCGATCACGACGGCGACAGCGAGGTCGATGACGTTCCCCCGCATCAGGAAGGCTTTGAAGCCTTCCAGCAGGGTGGGGTTCTCTTTGCTCATCAAGCGGTCCTTCTTCGTGTGCGCCGGGGGCGGAACAGCCCGCTCCGCCACCTAAGGCGCTGCGCCACGAAACTGTCCAATTACCCTGCCCCTGTTGGGTACATGACTGGGCATCAGTACTAATTGGCGCGGAAGCCGACGCTGATTTCAGCACAGTGTCACCGCCAGTTTCGACGTGGCTGCGGCGCCTGCCAGCGCGGTCGCCGTCGAGCGGGGCACCCTGAGGACGACGAGGGCACCGGAGCCGGGAGAGGGGTCACCCGCGGCATCCGTGTCTCTCATGTCTGCCGCATCCGGTACGTCGGACACCCGGGCTCCCGTCGCGATCACCCGTGCCGCGCGGGCGCTCCCCGGTCGGCCGGATCCCGCCGAGGGGTCACCGGTCGATGTGTCGTCGGTCGATGTGTGGTCGGTCGACGTGCCGTCGGCCGACGTGTCACCGACCGCGATGACATCGACGTGGTCGCCGGGGGCCAGCAGCCGTACGGTCGCCGCGTCGGCGATACGTACCGGCGCGGACACCATGGCAGCAGGGCCCGAGGCCGCCGGGGCTCCCGGTCCGCGGGCCCGGACGGCGGCGGCCCCGCCCGACGTGGTGCCGGCCCGAGAATCCGCCCGGGCGTCGGCCTTGGCGCTGGGCGGGGGCTCCGCGCCCCCTGCGTCCCGCGGGGCCCAGGCGGCCAGGGCGGCAGCCATGAGGATCAGCCCCGCCACCGCCGTCCGGCGCCATCGGCCAAGGGCCCGCCGCACACGGCGCCGTCCCGGGCGCACCCGGAGCGGGGCGAACGGGGGCACTCCGCGCGGCTCGGGCGCGGAAACGACCGGTACGGGCATGGGGATCATGACAACCACCGCCTGGTGAGAGGAGTCCGGGTCGAGCGCCTCCCACCATCCGGCCTTCCGCCGCGTCCCGCTGAGAGCTGTGGACTACTCGCCAGTTGTGGACAACCCGCTCACCCGCAGCCGCTCAACCGCCTCTGCTCGCCGCTCCCGCTCATCCGTAGCCGCACTCAGCGATGCCTGGCTCACCCGCGCCTGCTCACCCGAAGCCGCTCAGCGGTGCCTGGCTCACCCGCGCCTGCCCATCCGCAGCCGGGCTCAGCAGTGCCTGAACCGCCCGCCCCTCAAGGCAGCGTGATCCCCGGGTCCACCCCATCCAGCGCCCGCGCGCAGTGGCAGGCCATCGACTGCTCCGCGGGCAGCCCCGCCACCGCGTCGAAGAGGACCGTGCGCAGCCGGTCCACATTGGCGGCGAAGACCGTCAGCACCTCGTCGTGGGAGACGCCCTCGCCCGCCTCGGCCCCCGCGTCCAGGTCCGTGACCAGCGTCATCGACGTGTAGCAGAGCCCCAGTTCGCGGGCGAGCACCGCCTCCGGGTGCCCGGTCATACCCACCACGGACCAGCCCATCGCCGCGTGCCAGCGCGATTCGGCCCTGGTGGAGAACCGCGGCCCCTCGATGACGACCAGAGTCCCGCCGTCCACCGGCTCCCACTCCCGCCCCCGCGCCGCCGCGAGCGCTGCCTTGCGGCCCGCGGGGCAGTAGGGGTCGGCCAGCGACACATGCACCACGTTCGGAATGCTGCCGTCCGGCCGCACCTGACCGTCGTAGTACGTCTGCGGGCGCGCCTTCGTCCGGTCCACCATCTGGTCCGGGACGAGCAGCGTCCCCGGCCCGTACTCCGGCCGCAGACCGCCGACCGCACACGGGCCGAGCACCTGCCGTACGCCCACGGAGCGCAACGCCCAGAGATTCGCCCGGTAGTTGATGAGGTGCGGGGGCAGATGGTGGCCGCGTCCGTGCCGGGGGAGGAACGCCACCCGGCGGCCGGCGATCTCACCGAGGAAGAGGGAGTCGCTCGGCTTCCCGTACGGGGTGTCCACCTCGACCTCGGTCACGTCCTCCAGGAAGGAGTAGAAGCCGGAGCCGCCGATGACCCCGATGTCCGCTGTCAGGGCCGGGGTACGCCCCGCGGTCGCCCGGTCTGCCGAGTTCGCCACATTCACCATGCCGGTCACACTATCCGGGGCTCAGGACCCGCCCCCGACGCCCTGGGTGCCCCGGACACAACGGAAACCCCACCGTCGACCGACGGCGGGGTTTCCGGGAAAGCGCTATCAGGCGGCCGAGCTGCCGCTGGAGGAGCTGCTCGATGACGAGGACGACGCCGAACCGGCCGACTTCGAGGCACCGGCCTTCGCGTCGGAACCCGAGGAACCCGAAGAGCCCGAGGAACCGGAAGAGCTGGACGAACCCGAGGACGAGTCCGACGAGGACGACGAACCGGTGGACTTCGCGGACGCCGCCGTGCTGCTCGATGACGAGCCACGGCTGTCGTTCCGGTAGAACCCCGAGCCCTTGAAGACAATGCCGACCGCCGAGAACACCTTCTTCAGGCGTCCATCACAGCTCGGGCATACGGTCAGGGCGTCATCGGTGAACTTCTGCACCGCCTCGAGACCCTCGCTGCATTCGGTGCACTGATACTGATAGGTCGGCACTTGCTCCTCCTGGCACTCTCACTCAGTGAGTGCTAACGACGCTCTATAGTGACGTATTCCGCTGGATCAGTCCACTGAGACGGGCACTCGGTGACCGATCCCACGCCGCGCGCCACGCTTGATGCCCCGGCCGGACACCACATCCGACGCCACATCCGACGCCAGATCCGATTCCGGACCCGATGCCGCATCGGACGCGGATGCCGTCGCCGTCGCCGAGGCCGGCTCCGCTTCCAGGCCCGGTCCCGCGTCGCGCGGCGTCAGCCGGGACCGCAGTGCCAGCAGGGTGAGCAGGGCCAGGACCGTTCCGCCCATCGGCACCAGGAACCCGGCACTTGAGCTGTACGCGTCTGTCAGCTCGCCCGCCACCGAGACGGCCGCGGCCTGTCCCAGTGCCACCGAACCGGTCAGCCAGGTGAACGCCTCGGTGCGTGCCGAAGTCGGCACCAGCGTGTCCACCAGGGTGTATCCGCTGATCAGCGCGGGTGCGATGCACAGGCCGACCAGGAGTCCGAGGCCCGCGATGAGCGGAACCGTGTGCATCGCCCAGAGCCCGGATGCCGTGATGGCCAGCGCCGTGTAGGCGACGAGCAGCCGGAACTTCGGCCCGGTCTTCCAGGCGACGGCTCCGCAGACGATGCCGGCCAGCATGTTGCCCGCGGCGAAGACCCCGTACAGCACACCGTTGACTCCGGGCTGCCCGATCTCCTCGGCGAACGCGGTCAGTGAGACCTGCATGCCGCCGAACACCGCGCCGATCCCGAGAAACGCGATGGCGAGCACCCGTACACCGGGAACCGACAGCGCGGAGACGTGCCGTACGGACGTGTGGTCGTTGTCACGTACGCGGACGGCGGGCTGGGTCCGGCGCTGCGCCGCGAAGACGAGACCGCCGATCAGGGTCAGCGTGGCCTCGGTGATCAGCCCGGCCGCCGGGTGGATCCCGGTGCACAGCGCGGTCGTCAGCACCGGGCCGATGACGAAGGTGAACTCGTCCGTCACCGATTCGAAGGCGGCGGCCGTCGACATGAGGGGCGAGCCCTCCAGCTTCGCGGCCCAGCGGGCCCTGACCATCGGGCCGACCTGCGGTACCGAGGCACCGGTCGGCACAGCGGCGATGAACAGCGCCCACAGCGGGGCGCCCGCCAGCGCGAGGACCGTCAGGGCGACCACCGAAGCGGTGTGCACCAGGACGCCGGGGAACAGCACCGCGCGCTGTCCGAAGCGGTCGGCGAGCTTCCCGCTCTGCGGCGCGAACAGCGCCATGGAGACACCCGTCACAGCGGCGACGATGCCGGCGTTGCCGTACGACCCCGTCGTGTGCTGCACCAGCAGCACGATGCCGATGGTCAGCATCGCGAAGGGCTGCCGCGCGGCGAAACCGGGCAGCAGGAACGTCCATGCGCCAGGTGTGCGCAGCAACTGCCCGTACCCCGGACGGGTCTCGGAGACCGTGGACACCACGGCCTAGCCTTTCTGCCGCCTGGTGGCGCTCCCCTGGTCGTACGGGCATGCGGAGGCATGCGTACGGGAGCTGCCGAGAGCTGTCCTCTTGCGCGGAACTGCGGTAGGCCGGGCCGTTTCGTCGTGCGGAACACCTGCGCGGATACCGCGCACGCACCGCGACGTGGGTGCCTCGACCGCCATACGGTCGCGCCAGCTCTGCATCAGGCAGAGTTGGTCGATCAGGTCAATCAGGTCAATCAAGTCGATCGGGTCAGAACCGATTCGGTTCATGGTACCGCTACTGGCGAGTGGTGCTTGCTGCCGACGAGAGCGGTGCCGCTACAGGCCAGAGCGCTGCCGCTACCGGCGGTTGATGCCGCCGTCGGCGAGCCAGCCCGCCAGCTTGCCGCCCTGGCCGATGGCCCGCAGCCGTGCCTCGGCCGCGTCGCGCACCGGATTGGTCGCCACCACCAGGAGTTCGTCCCCGCGCCGCAGCACCGTCGACGGCTGCGGTACGAAGCTCGTACCGTCCCGGACGACCAGGGTCACCGCCGCGCCCTTGGGCAGCCGCAGTTCGCCGACCTCGACGCCGTGCATCCGGGACTTCTCCGGGATCGCCACCGACAGTAGATGCCCGCGCAGCCGTTCCAGCGGCGCCGATTCGATGCCCAGGTCGGCCGCGGCGTCGGCGCCCTTGCCGAGGCTGAGCTTTCTGGCCAGCCAGGGCAGCGTCGGCCCCTGCACCAGGGTGTAGACGACGACGAGCACGAAGACGATGTTGAAGACCCGGGAGCTGCCGTCGATCCCGGACACCATCGGGATGGTCGCCAGGATGATGGGCACCGCTCCGCGCAGCCCGGCCCACGACATCAGGGTCTGTTCCTGCCAGGGCACCCGGAACGGCGCCAGGCTCAGCAGTACGGAGACCGGCCGCGCCACCATCGTCAGGACCAGGCCGACGATGACCGCGGGCCAGAAGTCGCTGCCCAGCTCGTGCGGGCTCACCAGCAGACCGAGCAGGACGAACATGCCGATCTGGGCGATCCAGCCGAGCCCTTCGGCGAATCCGCGGGTGGCCGGCCAGTGCGGCAGTTTGGCGTTGCCCAGCAGCATCGCCGCCAGGTAGACGGCGAGGAACCCGCTGCCGTGCGCGATGGCGCCGGTCGCGTACGCCGTGATCGCGATGGCCATCACGGCGATCGGGTAGAGACCGGACGCGGGCAGCGCGACATGGCGCAGCCCCCACGAGCCGAGCCAGCCCACGGCGAGCCCGATCGAGGCGCCGATCGCCAGCTCCAGGGCGATCTCGCCGATCAGTACGTACCAGTGGTCGACAGGACCGGCCGTCGAGAACGCGATGACCAGGATCACCACCGGGGCGTCGTTGAAGCCGGATTCGGCCTCCAGCACACCGGTGATCCGGGACGGCAGGGGCACCCTGCGCAGCACCGAGAAGACCGCGGCGGCGTCGGTGGACGACACCACGGCTCCGATGATCAGGGCCTGGCGCCATTCGAGACCGACCAGATAGTGCCCGCCGGCGGCGGTGATCCCCACGCTCACCGCGACGCCGACCGTCGACAGCACGACGGCCATCGGCAGGACCGGCTTGATCTCTTTCCACTTGGTGCCGAGACCGCCCTCGGTGAGGATCACGACCAGGGCGGCGTAGCCGATCACCTGCGTCATCTCGGCGTTGTCGAACTTGACGTTGAAGATGCCGTCCTGGCCTATGGCCATCCCGATGCCGAGATAGAGGAGCAGGCTGGGGAGGCCGCTGCGGGAGGAGATGCGCACGGCGGCCACGGCGATCAGCAGGACGAGCGAGCAGATCAGCAGGAGCTCGTTGAGATGGTGGACAGTCAGTGGCCGTTCCTTCCCTCGTACGCCTGCAGTTACTTCGTTACCCTACCTAATCCTTGACGCTTCCTTGACGCTTCGCTTACTTGTGCGATGGCGGTGGGGATACCAGGTCCCTGGCGCCCGAGCGCTGCGCCTATGGTTGCTCCAGCGCTCCGTCGGACCTACAGACCACCCTGCCCCTCGAAGGACAGCGATGCCCGCCGCCACCACCACAGCCGCCCCTTCCGGCACGAATTCCGGCACGAAATCCCGCAGGAAGAAAGGGCGTCGCGCCAGGCTGATCGTGATCGTCGTGGTGCTGGCGCTCGTCGCGGGCATCGGGTACGGGACGTACTGGGGCGTGAGCACCGTGCGGGCGTCCCTTCCGCAGACGACCGGTGAGATCAAGGTCCCCGGCCTCTCCGGCAGCGTCGACGTCAAGCGCGACAGCTACGGCGTACCGCAGATCTACGCGGACACCGACGCCGACCTCTTCCGTGCGCAGGGCTACGTCCAGGCCCAGGACCGCTTCTACGAGATGGACGTCCGGCGGCACATGACGTCCGGCCGGCTCTCCGAGATGTTCGGCTCAGGCCAGGTCAAGACCGACTCCTTCCTGCGCACCCTCGGCTGGCACCGGGTCGCGCAGCAGGAGTACGACACCAAGCTGTCGCCGGAGACGAAGAAGAACCTCCAGGCGTACTCGGCCGGGGTCAACGCGTATCTGAAGGGCAAGGACGGCAAGCAGATCTCCGTCGAGTACGCGGCCCTGAATCTCACCAACGACTACAAGCCCGAAGCCTGGACGCCCGTCGACTCGGTGGCCTGGCTCAAGGCGATGGCCTGGGACCTGCGCGGCAACATGCAGGACGAGATCGACCGCTCCCTGATGACGTCGCGGCTCAGCGCCCAGCAGATCAGCGACCTGTACCCGTCCTACCCGTACAGCCGGAACAAGCCGATCGTGCAGCAGGGCGGCATCGACCCGGTCACCGGCAAGTTCGACCAGGACGCGAACCCGGGCGGTGTCACGGGCGGTTCGAACACCGCGGGCGACGCGGTCGAGGGTGTGCAGTCGCAGCTTTCCTCGCTCTCGGACACCCTGGACAAGATCCCGACGCTGCTCGGCCCGAGCGGCAGCGGCATCGGCTCCAACTCCTGGGTGGTCTCGGGCAAGCTGACGACCACCGGGAAGCCGCTGCTGGCCAACGACCCGCACCTGGCGCCGCAACTGCCGTCCCTCTGGTACCAGATGGGCCTGCACTGCAGAACCGTCAACAGCAACTGCCACTACGACGTGGCGGGCTACACCTTCTCCGGCATGCCCGGCGTGATCATCGGGCACAACCAGAACATCTCCTGGGGCTTCACCAACCTCGGCGCCGATGTCACCGACCTCTATCTGGAGAAGGTCACCGACAACGGCTATCTCTACGACGGTGAGGAGAAGCCCTTCACGACCCGCAAGGAGACCATCAAGGTCGCCGGCGGGAAGTCACGGCAGATCGTCGTGAGAGAGACGAACAACGGCCCCCTGGTCTCCGACCGGGACACCGAACTGGCGAAGGTCGGCCAGAAAGCCCCGGTGACCTCGGCCGCACCGGACCGCGGCGCGGGCTACGCGGTGGCACTCAAGTGGACGGCGCTCCAGCCGGGCAACTCCATGGACGCGGTCTTCGACCTCGACAAGGCCAAGGACTGGACCGGCTTCCGCGCCGCCGCCAAGGACTTCGACGTCCCCTCGCAGAACCTGATCTACGCCGACACCCAGGGCAACATCGGCTACCAGGCGCCCGGCACCATCCCGATCCGCTCCAACGGGTACGACGGGACGATGCCCGCTCCCGGCTGGGACTCCAAGTACCAGTGGAAGGGCACGATCCCCTTCGACAAGCTGCCCTACGAGTACAACCCGAAGCGCGGCTACATCGTCACCGCCAACCAGGCCGTGATCGACCCGAAGAAGTACCCGTACCTGCTGACCGACGACTGGGGTTACGGCACCCGCAGCCGGCGGATCACCGACCTCATCGAGTCGAAGACCAAGGACGGCGGGAAGATCTCGACCGAGGACATGCAGAAGATGCAGCTGGACAACAGCAGCGAGATCGCGAAGCTGCTGACCCCGCGGCTGCTGAAGCTGAACATCAAGGACCCGTACGTCCGCCAGGCGCAGAAGCTCCTGGAGGGCTGGGACTACACCCAGGAGTCGGACTCGGCCGCCGCCGCGTACTTCAACGCGGTCTGGCGCAACATCCTCAAACTGGCCTTCGGCAACAAGCTGCCCAAGGAGCTGCGGGTGGAGGGCCAGTGCCTCAATGTGCCGCCCGCCAACAGCGCGGCTGGGCCCGCCGACGAACAGGACAAGCTGGTACGGGAGTGCGGTGAGCGCTCGGCCGACTCGGCGCAGCCGGACGGCGGCGACCGGTGGTTCGAGGTCGTGCGCAAGCTGCTCGACAAGCCGGACAGCGACTGGTGGAAGACGCCGAAGACCCGCCTCGACGGGGCCACCCACAACCGTGACCAGCTGCTCGCGCGGGCCATGAAGGACGCCCGCTGGGAGCTGACGGCCAAGCTCGGCAAGGACGTCGACACCTGGAACTGGGGCCGGCTGCACCAGCTGATGCTCAAGAACCAGACGCTCGGCACCGACGGCCCCGGCATCCTCCAGTGGATGCTCAACCGCGGCCCGTTCAACCTGGGCGGCGGCGAGGCGGCGGTGGACGCCACCGGCTGGAACGCGGCCGGCGGGTACGGAGTCGTCTGGGTCCCGTCGATGCGGATGGTCGTGAACCTCAAGGATCTCGACAAGTCGCAGTGGATCAACCTGACCGGTGAGTCGGGGCACGCGTACAGCGCGCACTACACCGATCAGGAGAGCAAGTGGGCCAACGGCGAACTGCTGGGCTGGTCGTTCAGCAAGGCCGCCGTCGACAGAAGCACGGTCGACACCCTGGTGCTCAAGCCGTGACACGGGCGGCGTCGGGCCGGCCCGGGTCGGCTTCCGGGCCGGCCCGGGCGCTGACCCGGCGGCGGCTCAGGCGTTGAAGCGGCGGATGCCCGCCGGGGTCACCACCGCGTGCACGGGGTGGTCGTGCGGTTCCTCCGGGACCCGCGTGACCACCTCGTTGTCGTACAGCAGCACCACCAGGGCGGGGTGCGCTGCCGCCCCCGCGAGCCGGGCGAGCACCCGGTCGTAACTGCCGCCGCCGCGCCCCAGCCGCATCCCCCGCCCGTCGACGGCCAGTCCGGGCAGCAGGACCGCGTCGGCTTCGAGCACCGCGCGTACGCCGAGCCGTGCGCCGGCCGGCTCCAGAAGCCCGCGCCCGGCGGGCACCAGCGAGTCCGCGCCCCGGTACGCGCCCCAGTCGAGGTCGTTGTCGGGCAGCAGCACCGGAAGCAGCACCCGGACCCCGCGGGCGCGCAGCGCGTCCAGGAGCGGGCGGGTGCCCGGCTCACGGCCGACCGAGACATAGGCCGCGACGGTGTGCGCCCGCGCGAGCTCCGGGAGCGCGACGGCGTGACCGGCGAGAACCGCGGCAGCCGCCGCGACGTCCTCGGGGGACAGGAGGGCCCGTGCGGCCAGGAGTTGCCGCCGCAGAGACGGTTTGTCGAAGTGTGCGGGCGTCATGAGAAGTCCGTCATCCTCTCGTCACCTCGGGTATGAGGATCTATTAACCGGAGCATCATCTTCCGCCCAGATATCAGCGGATAGGGTGCTACGCATGACTCAGTTGCCGCCCAGGATCAGCAAGGCTGTCATTCCGGCAGCGGGCCTCGGTACCCGGTTCCTGCCGGCCACCAAGGCCACGCCCAAAGAGATGCTGCCTGTGGTGGACAAACCGGCCATCCAGTACGTCGTCGAGGAGGCGGTCTCGGCCGGTCTCTCCGACGTACTCATGATCACCGGTCGGAACAAGCGTCCGCTGGAGGACCACTTCGACCGCAACTACGAGCTGGAGTCGGCGCTCACCCGCAAGGGCGACGCCGAGAAGCTCGCCAGGGTCCAGGAGTCCAGCGACCTCGCGACCATGCACTACGTCCGCCAGGGCGACCCCAGAGGGCTGGGCCACGCCGTGCTGTGCGCGGCCCCGCACGTCGGTGACCAGCCCTTCGCGGTCCTGCTCGGCGACGACCTGATCGACCCGCGTGACCCGCTGCTCGCACGCATGGTGGAGATCCAGGAGCGCGAGGGTGGCAGCGTGGTCGCCCTCATGGAGGTCGAGCCGGCCCAGATCCATCTGTACGGCTGCGCCGCCGTGGCGCCCACCGGCGAGTCCGACGTGGTCAAGGTCACCGACCTGGTCGAGAAGCCCGCCGTGGCCGACGCCCCCAGCAACCTCGCGATCATCGGCCGCTATGTCCTGGACCCCGCGGTCTTCGAGATACTGCGCAAGACCGAGCCGGGCCGCGGCAACGAGATCCAGCTCACCGACGCCCTCCAGCAGCTCGCCCACGACGAGAAGGCCGGGGGTCCGGTGCACGGCGTCGTCTTCAAGGGCCGCCGCTATGACACCGGCGACCGGGGCGACTATCTGCGTGCCATTGTCAGACTCGCGTGCGAACGTGAAGACCTGGGCCCGGACTTCAGGGCCTGGCTTCGCCGTTATGTCACCGAGGAGATGTAGCACGTGAGCAACACCCCGATCTGGTCGGTGGACGAGCATCTGGACGACATCCTCGCGGCAGTACGTCCACTCGAACCGATCGAGCTGCAACTGCCTGACGCGCAGGGCTGCGTCCTCGTCGAGGACGTCATGGTCGAGGTCTCGCTGCCGCCCTTCGACAACAGCTCGATGGACGGGTACGCGGTCCGTACGGTCGATGTCGAGGGCGCGAGCCAGGAGTTCCCCGCCGTGCTGACGGTCATCGGGGACGTGGCGGCCGGCCTGGCCGAACTGCCCACGGTGGGGCCGGGGCAGGCCGCCCGCATCATGACGGGCGCCCCGCTGCCGCCCGGAGCCCAGGCCGTCGTACCGGTCGAGTGGACCGACGGCGGCACCGGCGGGGGAACCGCCACCACCATGCGGGCCGCCAGCGGAGCGCCGGAGGGCGCGAGCGGCGAGGTCCGTGTGTACCGCTCGGCCGAGCCGGGCGCGCATGTACGCGAGCGCGGCAGCGACGTCCACACCGGCGACCTCGCACTCGAAGCCGGTACGGTGCTCGGCCCGCCGCAGATCGGGCTGCTGGCCGCGATCGGCCGGGGCTCGGTGCGGGTCCGCCCGCGCCCGCGCGTCGTCGTCATGTCCACCGGCAGCGAGCTGACCCAGCCGGGCGAGGTGCTCGCCGAGGGCCAGATCTACGACTCCAACAGCTTCGCCCTGGCCGCGGCCGCGCGGGACGCGGGCGCCATCTCGTACCGCGTCGGAGCGATCACCGACGACGCCGACGCGCTGCGCGCCACCATCGAGGACCAGCTGATCAGGGCCGACATCCTGGTCACCACGGGCGGCGTCAGCGTCGGCGCGTACGACGTGGTGAAGGAGGCGCTGTCGTCCGTCGGGGACCAGGACGTGCACGGCAGCGGCATCGACTTCCGCAAGCTGGCGATGCAGCCGGGCAAGCCCCAGGGCTTCGGCTCGATCGGCCCCGACCACACCCCGCTGCTCGCGCTGCCCGGCAATCCGGTATCCAGCTATGTCTCGTTCGAGTTGTTCGTGCGCCCGGCGATCCGCGCCCTGATGGGCATGAGGGAAGTGCGCCGTCCGACGGTCCGCGCCACCCTGGAGACCGGTGCGGCGATCAGCTCGCCCGTCGGCCGGCGCCAGTTCCTGCGCGGCAGGTACGACGCGGAGAAGCGCACCGTCAGCACGGTCGGGGGCTCCGGATCGCATCTGATCGCGGCTCTCGCGCACGCCGACTGCCTGATCGTGATCCCCGAGGACACCGCCCTGGCCGAGCCCGGCACGGAGCTGGAAGTGGTCCTCCTGGGCTGAGGGCGGCGCTGTGGCGGTACCGTGTCTGACCACACAGGCCGGACCGGGAGCACCACAGCAATGAGTACGCAGCAAGGGCTCACGCACATCGACGAGGCGGGCGCGGCCCGTATGGTCGACGTCTCGGAGAAGGACGTCACCGCGCGCACCGCACGAGCGGGCGGACGGGTCCTTGTCTCGCCGTACGTCGTCGAACTGCTCAGGGGCGAGGGCGTCCCCAAGGGAGACGCCCTCGCCACCGCCCGGATCGCGGGCATCATGGGGGCCAAGCGGACCCCGGACCTGATCCCGCTCTGCCACCCCCTGGCGGTCTCCGGGGTGAAGCTCGACCTGAGCGTCACGGACGAGGCGGTCGAGATCACCGCCACGGTGAAGACCACGGACCGCACCGGTGTCGAGATGGAGGCGCTGACGGCCGTCACGGTCGCCGCGCTCACCGTGATCGACATGGTGAAGGCGGTCGACAAGGGGGCGGTCATCACCGACGTCCGGGTCGAGGAGAAGACCGGCGGCAAGTCCGGCACCTACCGCCGCCCGGCCCCGGAGGGATCGGGAGCATGAACACCCCGCACACCCCCGACGCCACCCCGCACACTCAGGCCACTCGGGCGACCTCGTCCGGCCGGGCCACGCCGTCCACATCGTCCACGCCGTCCACGCCGTCCACGCCGTCCGCTCAGGCTCCTGCGGCCCGGCCGTACACCGCGCTCGTGGTGACGGCGTCGAACCGCGCGTCGGCCGGGGTGTACGCCGACCGGGGCGGCCCGCTCATCGCCGATGCGCTCACCGGACTCGGCTTCACGGTCGAAGGACCGCAGGTCGTCCCGGACGGCGACCCGGTCGAACAGGCGCTGCGCGCCGGGGTCGCGGCGGCGTACGACGTCATCGTCACCACCGGTGGTACGGGCATCTCACCCACCGACCGCACCCCCGACGCGACCTTGCGCGTCCTCGACCGCGAGATCCCGGGCATCCCCGAGGCGATCCGCGCCGAAGGGCTGGCCAAGGTCCCGACCGCCGCACTCTCACGGGGCGTCGCCGGCCTGGCCGGCACGACCCTCGTCGTCAACCTCCCCGGCTCGACCGGCGGGGTCCGCGACGGACTCGCCGTACTCGGACGGCTGCTGGTGCACGCCGTGGACCAGATCCGGGGCGGCGACCACCCCAGACCCGCCGGGAGCATGAGCTGAACCTCTCACCGTGGCCCGTGGAACTGGCAGAAGGCCCCATCGCCCTCCGCCCCATAAAACTGCGGGACCAGAAGATCTGGCGCGAGGTGAACCGGCGCAACCGCGACTGGCTGCGCCCCTGGGAGGCGACCGTTCCGCCGCCCGCCCCCGGCGGCCCGGTCGCACAGCGCCCCACCTACCGTCAGATGGTCCGCCACCTGCGCTCGGAGGCACACGCCGGGCGGATGCTGCCGTTCGTGATCGAGTACCAGGGGCGGCTGGTCGGCCAGTTGACCGTGGCCGGGATCACCTGGGGCTCGATGTGCTCGGGCCATGTCGGCTACTGGGTCGACCGGGAGGTCGCCGGGCGCGGCGTCATGCCGACCGCGGTGGCGCTCGCCGTCGACCACTGTTTCCGTACGGTCGGTATGCACCGCATCGAGGTCTGCATTCGCCCGGAGAACGAACCGAGCCGGCGGGTGGTGCAGAAACTCGGATTCCGCGAGGAGGGGCTGCGGCCGCGTTATCTGCACATCGACGGGGGCTGGCGCGACCATCTGGTCTTCGCGCTGACCGCCGAGGAAGTCCCGGACGGGCTGCTCAACAGATGGCGCCGGGCGCGTCCCGGCACGACACCGAAGCTGCCATGAGGCTGTTCGTGGACTGACCGTGAGCAGAGCGTGAGCTGCTCGGAAGGCGCGGGAAGACCCCGTAAATAAAATAAGTGTTCGAAATTGCTGCCCAATCGGACCTCATCCGAAGTGAACACGCCCACATTCGGAGACTGTTGATCCGAACAATCACAAAAAAAGTTCGAGATATCAGCCGGATCGTGCGACACACCGGGCCAATTGGCAGATGGCCCCATGCGGACCCCTCTACGGTGTGAGGGTGAGCAGCAGTGGCCTCATCTACGCAGTCATCGTCGGGGCCTGGGCCGCCTACTTGGTGCCGATGTGGCTCCGCAGGCAGGACGAGCTGAACGAGGCCCGTCCGACGGAACGCTTCAGCACCGCCATCCGGCTGCTGTCCGGACGGGCGGGAATGGAGCGCCGGTACGCCAGGGAGCTTCAGGAGCGCGCAGCCGGTGAGGGTGTTCCCGACGATGCGGTGCCGGACAGTGCGACGGATTCCCCGAGTTCCGTCGACGTCCGGTCCTTCGCCGTGTCTCCGGCTGATTCGGCGGACCCGGCTGATTCGCCCGATGCGGCGCGTCCCGATGGCAGGGCGGAGCAGGCGGCCCGCCGGGGGCGGTCCGCCCCGAAGGCGCGCCGTGCCGGGCCCGTCAGCAGTCCGGCCGCCGAGCGTGCCCGGCGCCTGAAAGTGCTCGCACGCCGCAGACGCACCACCGTGCTGCTCTTCGTGGCGTTCACCGTCGGTGCGGTCGTCGCCGCGGTCGGCGGCCTGGGCTTCCTCTGGGCGCCCGCCGCGCCCGCGCTGCTGCTGAGCACGTACATCGTGTATCTGCGGACCCAGGAGCGGCGCCGCTTCGCCTTCACGATGGACCGGCGCAGGGCCGAGGCCGCCGCGCAGCGGCTGCGCGAGAACCGCCCCCGCCGCCCCGGCGCGGGCGCGGCCGAGCAGCGCGCGGACGCCGACGCACGCCACCCCGAGCCGGAGCCCGCACCTGCCGTCTCCGCGCAGGAGGCCGGGCGCCGCGCCCTGGTCGAGCAGACCGACCACGCGGAGTGGGTCGACCAGCAGCGCGAGCGCGGCCGTGACCACGGCGACAGCTGGGAGCCCGTCCCGGTGCCGCTGCCGACGTACGTCACTGCGCCGGTCGCGCCCCGCGCGCCGGGCAGCATCGATCTCGGTGCCCCGGACACCTGGAGCTCGGCCCGCTCGTCCAGCGTGCCCGAGCCGACGTCGGACGAGGCCCCGGATCCCGCCCCCGCGCAGGACCGGCAGAGCCCGTCGTCCCGCCGCTCCCGCGAGCGCGGCCGCACACCGCTCTTCGACCAGTACGAGGACGAGGACCGGCCGCGCGCGGCCAATGAGTGACCGGCCGGGGCGGGCACCGGTGACCAGCGAGGGAGCGGATTTCCGAGCACCCCGGACGGGGTGCTAGAGTTTCACTCGTTGCAAGGGCCTGTGGCGCAGTCTGGTAGCGCACCTCGTTCGCATCGAGGGGGTCTGGGGTTCAAATCCCCACAGGTCCACCGCAAGGACCGGTTCCGGGTTCGTCCCGGAGCGGTTCATGAAATCCCGGTCAGACGGTTTCCGTCCGACCGGGATTTCGTCGTTCCGGGGGCGCCGCAGACGTCTGCGGCGCCGTCACGGACGCCCGTGGTCCTACTCGAATGCGGCCGCCGCCTCCTTCAGTGCCGCGGCCACCGCCTCCGGGGAGTCCGGTCCCGGTTCTCCCGGGTGGTAGGTCACCGAGCGGAGCCGGCCGCGGTGGCGGAAGGCGCCGTGGCGTTCGTACAGCGGCCAGGAGACCGGGGACTTGCGGTCCAGGCCCACGCTGATGCCCTGGAACGGGGCCATGCCGATGAGCTGGTGGACGCTGGGCGGTGCGGCCCGTCGTTCGCCGTCGACGCTCACCGTGAACGCCCAGCGCAGGCCCGGCTCGGCCCGTGCCGCCAGCACGATCAGGTGCTCGCCCGGGCCCGTGGGGCCGGCGTCGGTCTCGTGCAGCACGCCGTACTCGTTGTACGCGAAGTGGAGCCGGCCGTCCTCCACGTACAGGCTGTAGCCGCCGCCCTGGTCGCCGTGCGAGACCAGCACCCCGTCGCCCGCCTCGTCGACCGCCACGGTGATCTCGAAGGAGCGCAGCGCGGTCAGCCGCGACGACCGGTAGCGCTCCAGTTCCGGGGTGCCGGGCAGCAGGGTCAGCGGGCGCGAGAGCCGGCGCTCCGCCGGGTTGCGGCGGGCGAGTGCGCCGCTGCCGTCGGGCAGCGGGAAGACTCCGTTGCGCCGGGCCGCGGTCTCCCAGGCCGCCGACAGTTCCTTGACGAGGGCGGGCCGGTCCGCGGCCAGGTCGTGGATCTCGGTCGGGTCGGTCCTGATGTCGTACAGTGCCCACTCGCTGTCGTCGTAGGGCGTGCCGGGGCGGTGCAGGGTGACGAGTTTGTGGCCGTCGCGGTAGTAGCTGCGGTTGCCCGTCATCTCGCAGTACTGCTCGGGGTGGGTGGACCGGTGCTCCGCGTCGGCGAGTACGGGGGTGAAGCCGACCCCGTCCTCCTCCTGGACCGGGGCGCCGCGGCGCTCGGCCGGCCGCTCGACGCCGGCCAGCCGCAGCAGGGTCGGGGCGACGTCGGTGACGTACTGGTACTGGGTGCGCAGCCCGGGGGTGAGCCGGCCCTCGCGGGCGCCCCGCGGCCACGACAGCAGGAACGGCACCCGCACCCCGCCGGCGTAGGTGTGCCCCTTGTACAGGCGGAACGGGGTGTTGGACGCCATGCCCCAGCCGCGCGGGTAGTGCACCAGGCTGCGCGGGCCGCCGATCAGGCCGGGGTCGCGGTCGACGTCCGGGGTCCAGTCGCCGGGCAGCGCGGGGTGGTGGACGAAGCGGCTGAAGTAGGAGCGGGTGCCCTCGGCGCCGCCCTCGCCGGTGCCGCCGTTGTCGGAGGTGAAGACGATGATGGTGTTGTCGAGTTCGCCGAGGGCTTCGAGGGTGTCGGTGAGCCGGCCCAGGTTCTGGTCGATGTTGTCGACGAGCGCCGCGTACACCTCCATATAGCGGGCGTAGAGCTTCTGTTGCTCGTCGGTGAGGTCGGACCAGGCGGGGACGTCGAGTCCGGCCTCGCTGTTGCGCTCGGGCAGTTCGGTGCCGGGCGGGAAGAGACCGGCGGCGAGCTGTGCGGCGAAGCGCCGCTCGCGCAGGACGTCCCAGCCCTCGTCGTAGCGGCCCCGGTGGCGGGCGATGTCCTCCTCCTTGGCCTGGAGCGGGCCGTGGACGGCGTTGTGCGCCAGATAGAGGAGGAACGGTTTGTCGGGGTCGTGGGCCCGCAGCGACTTCACCATGGAGATGGCCTGGTCGGTGATGTCGTCGGTGTAGTAGTAGCCGTCGGGGAACTCGTCGATGTCCAGCGGGCTGTTGTCGCGGACCAGTTGGTGCGGGTGGAAGAGGCTGGTGAGGCCCTCCAGCACGCCGTAGTACTGGTCGAAGCCCTTGCGCAGCGGCCAGTTGTTCCGGTCGTCCGCCGCGTTGGACGCCGAGTCGCGGACCAGATGCCATTTGCCGACGGCGTACGTGGCGTAGCCGGAGTCGTGGAGCAGTTCGGCGAGGGTGGGGATGTCGTCGGCGATCTCCATGCCGTAGCCGGGGAAGCCGGGGTCGGAGTTGGCGACCATCGCATAGCCGACCCGGTGCGGGTTGAGGCCGGTGAGCAGCGCGGCGCGGGCCGGTGAACACAGCGGCATGGTGTGGTAGTTGGTCAGCTGTACGCCCTCGTCGGCCAGGGACGTGAGGGTGGGCGTGGCGATCTCGGAGCCGAAGGGGGCGATGTCGCTGTAGCCCATGTCGTCGACGAGGACGACCACGATGTTCGGGGCCTTCTCCGGCGGGGTGGCGCGCGGGGGCCAGGCCGGCTCCGATGCGGCGAAGGTACGGCCGATCCGGCCGGGGAAGCCGTCGTACGGGTCGCGTCGGGTCGTGGTGCTCATGGGCGTGTGGACTCCGTCGTCGTGGGTCGGGGAGAGGCGTGGGGCCGGGGAGAGGAATGCGGCCGGGCAGGGGTGCTCGGCCGGGCAGTGGCAGTGGTGCGGTCCGGGGCGCGGGGTGGTGGCGCGGTCATGCCGGGACCTCGCTGCGCCGCGCGTGCTCCCCCAGGGGTACGGGATCGGGCGCCGCCGCCAGCAGCGCCCGGGTGTACGGGTCGCGGGGGCGCTCGCAGATCTCGTCGGCGCTGCCGCTCTCCACGATCCGCCCCTGGTGCATCACCGCGATGCGGTGGCTGACCTGCCTGACCACTCCGAGGTCGTGCGCGATGAAGACCAGGGCGAGGCCGAGGTCGCGCTGGAGGTCGGTGAGGAGGCCGACGATCTGCGCCTGTACGGACACGTCGAGCGCGGAGACGGGTTCGTCGCAGATGAGGACGGACGGTTCGGGGGCGAGCGCACGGGCGATGCCGATGCGCTGGCGCTGCCCGCCGGAGAACGCGCGGGGATAGCGGTCGGCCACCGCCGGGTCGAGTCCCGCCCTGCGCAGCAGTCCCGCGACCCGCCGCTCCCGTTCCTCCCGGTCGCCGATGCCGAAGGCGACGAGTGGCTCGGCCACGATCTGCCCGACCGTCATCCGGGGGTTGAGCGAGGCGTACGGGTCCTGGAAGACCATCTGGACCTGCCGGCGCACCGCGTGCAGCTCGCGGCGCGACGGCCGGGTGACGTCCGCACCGCGCAGCCGCAGGGTGCCGCCGTCCGCCGGGTGGGCGTGGGCCAGGACGCGGGCCAGCGTGGACTTCCCTGAGCCGGATTCGCCGACGATGCCGAGGGTCTCGCCGGCGGCGAGCGTCAGGGACACCCCGTCGAGCGCGGTGAAGCGGCGCCCACGGACCCCGCGCCCCTGGTACGTCTTGCGCAGTCCCTCGGCCTCCAGGACGGTCGCCCCCGGCGCGGGGCGGTCGATGCGGGCGGGCGCGGCGGGGGTGGTCAGGGGTTCGGTGCGACGGGCGGCGGGCGGGCAGGCGGCCCGTACCCCGCCCGGGAGCGGGGTGAGCGCCGGTGTCTGCGTACGGCAGCCGGCCTCGGCGAAGGCGCAGCGGTCGGCGAAGGCGCAGCCGTCCCCGAGCAGGGTGAGGTCGGGCGGGCTGCCGGGGATGCCGGTGAGCCGGGTGCCGGACGGGGCGGAGAGCCGGGGCACCGCGGCGAGGAGACCTGCGGTGTACGGGTGGCGGGGGCGGGCGAGCACCTCGGCGGTGGGGCCGTCCTCGACGACGGTGCCGCCGTACATGACGAGGACGCGGGCGCAGGCGCGGGCGACGACGCCCATGTTGTGCGTGATGAGGACCAGGGCGGTGCCGGTCTCCCGGTTGAGGTCGGCCAGCAGGGTCAGGATCTGGTCCTGGACGGTGGCGTCGAGGGCGGTCGTCGGTTCGTCGGCGAGCAGGATGTCGGGCTCGCCCGCCAGGGCCATCGCGATGAGGATGCGCTGGCGCTGGCCGCCGGAGAACTGGTGCGGGTGGTCGTCCGCGCGGCGGTGCGGTTCGGGGATGCCGACCCGGTCGAGGAGTTCGACGGTGCGGGCCCTGCGGGCGGCCCGGTCGCGGTTGCCGTGGGCGCGGAGCACCTCGTCGAGGTGGCGGCCGGCCGTCAGGACGGGGTTCAGCGCCGTCATCGGGTCCTGGAAGATCATGCCGATCCGGGCGCCGCGCACCGCGCGCAGTTCCCGCTGGGTCGCGGTGACCAGGTCCTGCCCGGCCAGCCGGACCGAGCCGGTGGTGATGCGGCCGGTGCCCGGCAGCATCCGGGTCAGGGCGAGCGCGGTGGTGGACTTCCCGGAGCCCGACTCGCCGACGACCGCGAGTGTCTCGCCGCGGCGCAGGTCGAAGGAGACATGCCGCACGGCGCGCAGGGCCGGTCCTTCGGGCGAGGTGAACTCGACGCCGAGATCGCGGACTTGGAGCAGGTCCTGGGCTGTCTGAGCTGTCTGGGCTTCCTGAGTTGCCTGAGCCGGCCGAGCTGCCTGGGCTGCCTGAACTTCTTGATTTTCTTGGGCTGCTTGGGCTTCCTGGGCCGTCATCGGCGTATCTCCCTGTTGAGCGCCTCGGCGATGAGTGAGAGCCCGAGGACGAGAGCGGTCACGGTGATCAGCGGACCTGCCGCGAAGGTGGGGGCCTGGGCGAGATAGGGCATGGCCTGGCTCAGTACGGCTCCGAGCGTGGGCGCGGGCGGCCGTACGCCCACCCCGAGGAAGCTCATCGCTCCCTCGATGAAGACGGCGACGCTCAGCGACACCGCGATCTGGACGATGAGCGGGTCGGCGGCGTTGGGCAGGATGTGCCGGACCAGCACCCGGCGGCCCGAACTGCCGCCGACCCGGGCGGCCGTGACGTACTCCTGCTCCCGCTGGACGAGGATGCTGCCGCGCAGCAGCCGCCCGAAGGCCGGGACCTCGGCGAGCGCGATGACGAGGATGACGGGGAGCCTGCCCGGGCCGAGGATCGCGGTGATCGCGAGGGCCAGGATCAGGCCGGGGAAGGCGAGGACGAGGTCGAAGACGCGCTGGACGACGGTGTCGGCGGCCGGGTGCGCCGCGGCGGCGAGGGCGAACAGGCAGCCGAGCACCGCGCCCCCGGGGACCGCGATCGCGATGATGCCGAGATCGGCCCGGATCCCGTACAGGACCCTGCTGAGCAGGTCGCGCCCCAGGTCGTCGGTGCCCAGCGGGTGGCCGGGTGTGCCGAGCCCGGCGAGGCTCTGGCCGCTCTGGTCGGTGGGCCCGTGCCCGGCGATGAGCGGGGCGAGCAGCCCGGCCAGGACGACGGCGCCGACCAGGACGAGACCGGTGCGGCCGCGGACGGTGGACAGCGCGCCGCGGTACGGATGACGGCTGCGGGCCGGACGGCGCGGGCTCGCGGGGGAGTGGCCTGCGGGGGAGTGGCCCGCGGGGCCGGTGGCGGAGTGGCCGGTGGCCGGCCCGGCGGAGAGGTCCGGGTCAGGCGGGAGACGCGGGCCGTTGGGGCCGGTCGGGTGGAGGTCGGCGGTTGAGCTCATGGCGGTTACTCCCACCTGATCCGGGGGTCGACCCAGGCGTACACGAGGTCGGTGAGCAGCTGGACGAGGACGAAGACGGCGACCAGGAGCAGCAGGAGGTCCTGGACGACCGGGTAGTCGCGGAGGGTGAGGCCCTGTTCGGCGAGCTGGCCGAGGCCCGGCCAGGCGAAGATCGCCTCGACGAGTACGGCTCCGCCGAGCAGTTGGCCGGTCTGCATGCCGAGCAGGGTGACCACGGGCGGCAGGGCGTTCGGCAGCGCGTGCCGCCACAGCAGCCGGCGCGGTGCGACCCCGGCCGCCCTTGCGGTACGGATGAAGTCCTCGGCGAGCGCGCGCTCGATGCCGTCCTCGAGGTAGCGGCCGAGTACGGCGGCGCTCGGCAGCGCCAGGCAGAGCGCGGGCAGCACGAGATACTGCACGGCGAGGTCGGGGGCGGTGAGGAAGGCGACCCGGCCGCCCGGGGGCAGCACGCGGAGGCTCACCGCGAAGAGCCACACGAGCAGCACCCCGCTGACGAACGGCGGCACGGCGAGCGCCGCGGTCGTCGTCACCCGCACCGCGCTGCGGATCCACCGGCTGCGCGCCGTGGCACCGAGCATGCCGAAGGCCGTACCGAGCACGATCACGAACAGCAGGGCGCCCAGGGTGAGTTCGGTGGTGGCGCCGAGGCCGTGGCCGATCAGGTCGGCGGTCCGGCCGCCGACCGCGTACGAAGGGCCGAGGTCCCCGGTGAGCAGGGAGCCGATCCAGTGCGCGTACTGGGAGAGCAGCGGCGCGTCGAGGCCGAGCCGGTCCCGGATCGCGGCGACGGTCGCCGCGTCCGCGTCGGGTCCGGCGAGCGTGGTCGCGGGGTCGCCGGGGACGAGCCGCAGGATGGTGAAGATCAGGAAGGAGGCGGTGACCAGGACGAGGAGGGCGGACGGCAGCCGCCGGATCAGATAGCTGCGCATGTCACACCAGGTAGGCGTGGTCGAGGTTCAGGTACGAGAACTTGTTCAGGGCGACGCCGTGCAGTCGGCGGGCGGCGACCTGGATCTGTCCGCGGACGACGAGGTCGATGATGAACGCCTCGTCGAGGAGGATGCCGGAGATCTCGTCGTGCAGGGCGTTCGCCCGCGCCGCGCTCGACTCCGGTTGTGTCCATGCCTCCCGCACCACGCGGGTGTAGTGCGCGGAGTGGTACTTGGAGGTGTTCTTGGCCTCGTTGAACGGATAGGCGCTCACGGCCAGCGTGGAGGGCTGGACCTGGGCGAAGCCGTGGTTCATGGTCCACAGGGCCGGCATGCCCTGGGAGATCAGCTTCTTCTGTGCGGTCGCCGAGTCGGTGGGCTGCAGCGTGACGTCGACGCCCACCTGCTTCAGGTCGTACTGGACGGCTTCGGCGATCGCCGTGTCGCTGGGCAGCGCGATGTGCAGCAGCGGCAGTTCGAGCCTCTTGTGTCCCGCGGACTTGAGCAGTTCGCGGGCCTTGCCGGGGTTGTGGGTGTAGTGGGTGCGGTGTGCCTCGGTGAAGGCGGGCGACGACTTGGGCCAGGGGGCGGCGGAGGCGAGACCGTACCCGCCGAGCGCCTGGTCGAGGAGGCGGTCGCGGTCGACGGCCCAGGCGATGGCCTGCCGGACCGTACGGTCGTCCAGCGGGGAGACCTTGGTGTTGACGCCGAGGTAGACCGCGCCGGCGCCGGTGTCGTAGTCGGTGATGCCGAGCTTCGGGTCGGCCTTGACGGTGCCCAGGCTCTTGCCGGGGACGTCGAAGGAGAGCTGGGACTGGCCGGAGCGCAGGGACGAACTCAGCGCGTCGGCCTGGGGTATCACCCGCACTTCCACCCGGTCGAGATAGGGCCGTCCCGGCAGCCAGTAGCCGTCGTACCGGGTCAGGCTCAGGCCGGATCCCGGGCTCCACTTCGTCAGCTCGAACGGGCCGGTGCCGATCAGCCTCTTGCCGGTGACGGCGTCGTCGACCGTGCCGGGATCAGTGATGATCATGAACTCGAAGAGGTCGAAGAGGTTGTTCACGCGGTGCGCGAGCTTCAGTACGAGTTCGTGGTCACCGCGCTTCTCGAAGCCGGTGATGGTGGCGGCGGTGCTGCGCAACTGGGCGGCGCGCACCGGGTTCTGCAGATTCTTCACCGCGAAGATCACGTCGTCGGCGGTGAACGTCCGGCCGTTGTGGAACGTGACGCCTTCGCGCAGCTTGACCGTGATGCTGCGGCCGTCCTTGGCGTACGTCCAGGAGGTGGCGAGTTCGGGCTGGGGCGTGAGGTGGTCGTCGTACCGGGTCAGGGTGTTGTAGATCAGCCGGTGCTGGAGGGCCTGGTTGCTCTGCGAGAAGAGCAGGCCGGGGGTGAAGTCGCTGTTGATGGCGACATCGAGGGTGCCGCCGCGCCGGGGCGCGGCACTGGCGCCCTGCGTCCCGGACGAGGCGTCCGAGACCGCGGAGCGGCAGCCCGAAAGACCCAGCCCCGTCAGCAGGGTGGCGCCGCCCGCGGCCCGCAGGGCGGTGCGGCGGGACGGCCCGGTGGGCATGGAGGGGTGGAGCTCGGTCATCGAAACCTGCCTGTGGCGGTGAGAGACAGTGAGGGGCGGGGCGCGCTGCGGCATTGCTTCCGCAGCGGTACGAAGTGGTTCCAGGCGCGCTTGCAGGGCCCGTACGCCGTGAGCCGTGACGCGTGAGCCGCGAGCCGTGAGGCGTAAGCCGTACGTCATGAGGCTCTGGCGCGAACGGGTTCGGGAATGAAGGGAGTTGCGCACACGGGTACGGGGGTGCGGAGGTACGGGGGTGCGGTGGTACGGGAGGTCCTGGCCCGGTGCCGGGACGGCCGGGAGCGTGACCGGGCCGGGCCGGGTCAGCGGTGGGTCACGGGCAGCCGGTACGGGCCCGTGGAGAGAGCGTCCGGGTCAGCCGCGCGGGGCACAGACCGCGCTGGCCTGCCGACAGAGGTCGACGTGCCTGCGGGAGATGAGGCGCATGTCCGGGTTCACGGGAGCAATATGGCAGTGGCTTCGCCGGGCGGTCAACACGGTCCGTCCGGATCCTGATACCGGGACCGGCTCAGGACCCGGCTGCGCGGCTACGCGCCGAAAGCCGCCAGAGGGCTTCTGAACAGCGGGTTCAGCAGAATCGTGCCGGCCGCCACGGGCAGAACCGCCGTTTCGGCATGTGGAATCACGATCCGTTCGGGGTCGGCGCAGACATGGGACAGGTCGACCGCCGCGCCCCGGATCTCCTCCAGGTACTCGGGGTTGACCAGGCTGGAGTTCTCGGTGATCACGACCAGATCGGGGTTGAGGACATCGAGCAGCAGGGCCGCGGCCCGGCCGACCGCGCGGGCCCTTTCGCGCAGCAGCCGGTCCGCGCGCCGGTCACCGGCCGCCGCCGCGTCCACCACCAGGAACACATCAGGCTCCGGGACGATCCCGCGCCGTACGGCGGTCAGCCCGACAGCCGTGTTGGAGGCCGTCGCGCCCAGACAGCCGGACCGCCCGCAGGGGCAGACGACCGTGGAATCGGGCACGGGCAGATGGGCGACATCACCCGCGCCCGACCCGGGCCCCTGGTGCACCACTCCGGCGATGCCGAGGGCCGCGTCGACCACATTGCCGACGAAGAGATGCACCAGGCTGCGGCGCGCCGCCGGCCGCCCGAAGAGGATCTCGGACTGGGCGATGGCACGCGCGTGATTGTCGATCCGTACGTGAAGTCCGCCCAGGTCACGGGCGAGTTCAGCGGCGAGCGGCCGCTGGTGCCAGCCCAGCGCCTGGTGCCGTACGACGGTCCCCGGCCCGGGATCCACCCACCCGCCGATGGCCGCGCCCACCCCCAGCAGACGGCGGCCCCCGGCGGTGTCGTCGAGGAACGCCCGCAGCCCCTGGCGGATCCGGCGCGGCAGCTCTCCTGGATCGATGCCGTCGTGCGGGAACGCCCGCCGGGCCAGCAACTGTCCGCGCAGGTCCAGCAGGCCGAACGTCGAACCGGGTACGCCGATGTGGACACCGCCCGCCACCGGGCCGCCCGGCTCCCCGGTGTGCAGGTCGACCGGGATCTGCGGTCTGCCGACACCGGTGCTCTCCGTGAGATCGGGCAACTCCCTTACCAGGCCCAGGCGGACGAGGTCGGTGCACTGGCGGGACACGGCGGCCGGGCTGAGGCCGGACAGCTCGGTGATGGTGCGGCGGGCGACGGGGCCGTGATCGAGCACGGCGCGCAGCACCGATGCGGCATTGGCCTCGCGGCGGCCGTCACCGGTCGCCCGGGAGATCCGGGGGGCGGCTGTCATGGGACTTCCTTCGTCCGGCGCCGCCGGGGCGGTCGCAACGTTACGGCGGCATGAAATCGCGCCGCTGTTTGGGGCCCGGTTCGCGACGGGGTGTGCGCACCTCGTACGGCTGGCTGAAAAGCCGCTGCTCAGAAGCGCTTTCAGGGTGCGGGGGCGGTGCGGCCCGAGGCCCCGCGCAGACGCCGATTCAACCACTCCCGCGCACCGTCCGGCAGGCGAAGGGCCCTTGACGCGGACGGAAGGGCGCTGGAAATCTCCGGGGCATGTTCGCGACGGCCGTTCCCGACGCGTGGCCCGCCCACGCCACCCGCCCCGCTGTGCGGGTGGCGTGTCCGGGCGGCTGTCGCTGTACCGCCGCCTGACCGGACGGCCCGGCCGTCCCGGCCGCGCCGCACCGTAACCAGTCGCACCGTCACCACGGGGCCCGTAACACGCAGGCCCGAAGGCCCGTGATCAACGTGGCCCCCGAAGGCTCGTCATCCCTCGTCGTCACTGACCACGTACGGCTCTCTCTTCTGTGCCGCCCCTGGCTCCGCCGCTCGGCCTTATTAATTCCTCTCCAAGATTAATCCCCGGATGATCTTGGCCTCCGAAGGGAATCCCGCCATGTCCTCGGCAACCACGTCCTCGGCAACCACCGCAGCCGCATCCGCCTCCGCCACCGGAAAGTCCGCCACCGGAAAGTCCGGCGCGGACGAGGTCACCGTCCAGAAGCTCGGCGGCCGTATCGGCGCCGTCATTTCCGGGGTACGCCTCGGAGGCGACCTCGACCCGGCGACCGTCACCGCCGTCCGGGACGCGCTGCTGGCCAACAAGGTCGTCTTCTTCCGTGGCCAGGACCACCTGGACGAGGACAGCCACGAGGCGTTCGGCCGCCTCCTCGGCACCCCGGTCGCACACCCCACCGTCCCGTCCGCCGACGGCCGTTACTCGCTCGGCATCGACTCCGACCACGGCGGCCGGGCCAACCAGTGGCACACCGACGTCACCTTCGTCCCCGCCTACCCGGCCTTCTCGATCCTGCGCGCCGTCGTCATCCCGCCGTACGGCGGCAACACCCTGTGGGCCAACACCGCAGCCGCCTACGCCGGGCTGCCCGAGCCGCTGCGCGCCCTCGCCGACACGCTGCGCGCCGTCCACTCCAACGACTACGACTATGTGGCCGTACGCCCCAACGCCCGGCCCGAGGCACTCGCGCAGTACCAGAAGGTGTTCACGTCGACGAAGTTCCTCACCGAGCACCCGGTGGTGCGCGTCCACCCCGAGACCGGCGAACGCGTCCTGCTCCTCGGCAACTTCGTGCAGCGCGTCAGCGGTCTGACCGGCCGGGACTCGCGCGCCCTCGTCGACCTGTTCCAGTCGCACATCGAGCGTCCGGAGAACACCGTGCGCTGGCAGTGGCAGACCGGTGACGTCGCCATCTGGGACAACCGCGCCACCCAGCACTACGGGGTCGACGACTCCGACGAGCACACGCGCAAGCTCCGCCGCGTCACCATCGACGGGGACGTCCCGGTCGGTGTCGACGGCCGCCCGTCCACCCTCATCAGCCCCGAGGAGGTGCCCGACCCGGCCTTCGGCATCGCATCAGGAGCATCAGGCGCATCAGGCGTGTCCGGGGCATCCGGCGCAGCCGGCGCCCGGGTGCCGGAGACGGCCGGCGCATGAGTGCCCCCGCCGGGGCGCCCCCGCAGGTGATCGTGGTCCTCACCGACCAGCAGCGCTGGGACACCACCGGCGTGCACGGCAACCCGGCGGGGGTGACACCCGAATTCGACCGCATCGCCCGCGAGGGGACGCTCTTCGAGCAGGCGATCACCCCCAACCCGGTCTGCGCACCGGCCCGTTCGGCGCTGCAGACCGGCCGCTACCCCACCGCGACGGGGGTGTTCCGCAACGGGCTTCCGCTCCCGCGGGACATCCCCACGCTCGCCGGTGAGTTCGCGGGGGCCGGTTACACGACCGGGTACATCGGCAAGTGGCATCTGGCGGGCGACGACTGCCCGGCGGGCCCGGTGCCGCCCGGCCGCCGTGGTGGCTACGGGGAATGGCTCGCTTCGGACCGGCTCGAATTCACCTCGGACGCCTACCGCACGGTGGTGTACGACGAGGACGGCGAGCCGGTCCGGCTGCCCGGCTACCGCTCGGACGCGCTGGTCGACGCGGCCATCCGGTTCGTCGCCGACCACCACGACCGCCCGTATCTGCTGTTCCTCTCCCTGCTGGAACCGCACCACCAGAACCCGACCGACGACTACCCCGCGCCCACCGGCTTCCGTGAGCGTTACGAGGGCGCCTGGCTGCCGCCCGACCTGGCCGCCCTCGGGCCCGGCGCCCCGCAGGGCGGCGCCCACCGGCACATCGCCGGGTATCTCGGCCAGATCAAACGGGTCGACGAGGGGGTGGGGCGGCTGCGCGACGCCCTGCGCAGCCTCGGGACCGAGGAGAACACGGTGCTGGCGTGGACCGCCGACCACGGCTCCCACTTCCGCACCCGCAACAGCGAGTACAAGCGCTCGGCCCACGAGGCGTCGGTCCGGGTGCCGCTCGCGCTGACCGGCCCCGGGTTCAGCGGCGGCGGACGGGTCAGGGAACCGGTCGGCACGGTGGACCTGATGCCGACGCTGCTGGCCGCCGCCGGCATCCCGGTGCCGGACGGTGTGCAGGGGCGCTCGCTGCAGCCGCTGACCGGTGGCGGCCGTGACCCCGGCCGCCCCGGCTCCGTGTTCGTGCAGATCAGCGAGGACCGGGTGGGCCGTGCGGTGCGTACGTCCCGCTGGAAGTACGCGGTCGACGCACCCGGCGCCGACGCCTGGAACGACCCGGGCGCCGACCGCTACACGGAGACCGAGCTGTACGACCTGGCGGCCGATCCGTACGAGCTGGACAACCTCGCGGGGCTCGACTCGCACCGGTCGGTCGCGGACGGGCTCCGGGACACCCTGCTGGGGTGGCTCGACCGGATCGAGGACGCGAAACCCGTGATCGAACGGGCCGCGCCCCGCCCGGCGGGCCAGCGCCGAGCGGAGCCGTTCCCGGCGGAAGTGCCGTGGGAGGGGGTGCGGTTCGGCCACCGGCCCTGAGGGTGCGGTGTGTGAGAGGGGCGCGGGGTGTGCGGCCCCGCGTCGCCTCTCCCTCCGGTGCCGGTACGCCCCTCCCGTCAGTGGGATGGCGCCGTCGTCGGGCCGCGACCGGCGGCCCCGACTACCGTGGAGGCTCAGTGATTCGAACATTCGAGGAGCGTTCCGTGACGGCCGGCAGTGACAAGCCTCTGATCGACACCAGCAGACCCCATCCGGCGCGCGTCTACGACTGGCTCCTGGGCGGCAAGGACAACTACCCCGTCGATCAACAGGTCGGCGAGAAGCTGCCGTTGGAGGCGCGCGGCAACGCGGCGCGCAACCGGGCCTTCATGCACCGTGCGGCCGGGTGGCTGGCGCGCAACGGGGTCGACCAGTTCCTCGACATCGGTACGGGCATTCCCACCGCGCCCAATCTGCACCAGGTGGTCCAGGCGGTCACGCCCGCCGCCCGGGTCGTCTACGCGGACAACGACCCGATCGTGCTGCGCCACGCGGAGGCCCTGCTGATCAGCAGCCCGGAGGGCGCGACCGACTACATCGACGCCGATGTGCGGGATCCGGAGTCGATTCTCGCCCGCGCCCGGGAACTGCTCGACTTCGAGCGGCCCGTCGCCCTGTCGCTCATCGCGCTGATGCACTTCCTGCCCGACGACCAGGACCCGTACGGCATCACCCGCGCCCTCGTCGACGCGCTGCCGTCCGGCAGCTGGCTGGTGCTCTCGCACGGCACGGCCGACCAGCATCCGGAGCTGGAGGACGAGACCAGGACGGCGTACCGCAACGGCGCCATCTCGCTGCGGATGCGCACCCTGGCGGAGGTGGAGCCGTTCTTCGCCGGGCTCGATCTCGTCCCGCCGGGGCTGGTGCCCGCGACCGAGTGGTACCAGGACGGGCCCGCGCCGGAGCAGGAGCGGAGCGGGTTCTACGTGGGGGTGGCCAGGAAGCCCTGAGCGAGCGGCTTGGCGAAGCAGCGGCTGCTCTCGTACTCCCGGTAGTGGCCGAATTTGGCGCAGGGTGTGTAGCCGCTCGACGTGTACAGCGCGATCGCCTCGGGCTGCTGGTCCCCGGTCTCCAGCACCATGCGGGTCCGGCCCGCCGCGCGGGCGCTCTCCTCCAGGGCGGCCAGGATCCGGCGGGCAAGACCCAGGCCGCGCGCCTCGCGCACCACGTACATCCGCTTCAGCTCGGCGTCCCCCGTCGCGTACCCCTCGGCGCCGGCCCCGTCCTGGTTGCGCCAGCCGCCGGTGGCCACCGGGCTGCCGTCCTCGTCGTACGCCAGCAGATAGAGCCCGGAGGGCGGGTCGAACATGGTGGCGTCGAGCGGGGTGATGTCGCCCTCGTCGCCGTAGCGCTCGATGTATTCGAGCTGGACCTGGTCGTTGAGCTTGACCGCGTCGGGATGGTCGTAACGGACCGGCCGGATATTCATGCGAAAGATGGTACATCTATGCGGCTGGAGTGTGCTCCGGGCCGGGGTCGGTAAAGTGCCTTGATGCTCACTGTGACAACCGTAAACGTGAACGGGCTGCGCGCCGCCGCCAAGAAGGGCTTCGTGGAGTGGCTGGCGCAGACCGACGCCGATGTGATCTGCCTCCAGGAGGTACGGGCCGAGCCCGGACAGCTGACCCCGGAGGTCCGCGAGCCGGACGGCTGGTTCACCGTGCACGCCCCGGCGGCGGCCAAGGGGCGCGCGGGCGTCTCGCTGTACGCCCGGCGTGAGCCGGAGCGGGTGCAGATCGGATTCGGCAGCGCGGAGTTCGACGGCAGTGGGCGGTACGCCGAGATCGACCTGCCCGGGGTGACGGTCGCGAGCCTCTATCTGCCGTCGGGCGAGGTCGGCACCGAGCGGCAGGACGAGAAGCTGCGGTTCATGGCGGAGTTCCTGCCGTATCTCCAGGGGCTCAGGGAGCGGGCGGCGGCCGACGGCCGCGAGGTCGTGGTCTGCGGCGACTGGAACATCGCCCACCAGGAGGCCGACCTCAAGAACTGGAAGGGCAACAAGAAGAACTCGGGCTTCCTGCCCGAGGAGCGCGAGTGGCTGACGCGCGTACTCGCCGGGGACGGCGGGGCCTACGTCGATGTGGTGCGGGAGCTGCACCCGGATGTGGCGGGCCCCTACTCGTGGTGGTCCTACCGGGGGCGGGCTTTTGACAATGACGCGGGGTGGCGCATCGATTACCAGATGGCGACCCCCGGTCTCGCCGCGAAGGCGGTCAAGGCGTGGGTCGAGCGCGCCGCCACGCACGACGAGCGGTGGAGCGACCACGCGCCGGTGACGGCGGCTTACGACCTGTAGGAACGGCCCCGGCCGGCGCTGACCGGCCGGGGCGGGGCGGCCGGGGCCGTGCGCGCCGGGGCGGGGGCGGCGGCCGGTGCTACTCCGCGTCCGTGCCGCTCTTCTCCGCCCGTATCCGGCGGTCCAGTGACATCGACAGCTCCGCCTCCACCACGTCCTTCGCCAGCGGCCGCACCCGCTCCATCGCGCTCGCGAAGCCCTCGTCCGGCAGATGGGTGTGGACCAGGGCGGAGAACAGCTCCGTGAGGGCCTCCGTGTGCTTGCGGACCTCGTGGCCCGCCGCGAGGACCGACGCGAGCGGGACCCCCTGGCGGACCAGGGCGGCCGACACGTCCAGCAGGCGGCGGCTGATGTGGATGATGTCGTCGCCGTCCGTGGCGAGATAGCCGAGGTCGAGGGCCGCCGCGAGGTTCTCGGCCGTCACCTCGCCCTCGAAGTAGTCGGCGAGCTGCTCAGGGGTGAGCCGGACCGGCTCCTCCTCCGTCCAGGCCGGCTGCTCGGTGCCGGCCAGGCCCAGCAGCCGCCCCACGTCCCTGCCGCTCTCGAAGGCCGTGGCGAGATCCGCGATGCCGCTGAGGGTGTGGCCGCGCTCCAGCAGGGCCGAGATCGTCCGCAGCCGGGCCAGGTGGTGCTCGTCGTACCAGGCGATGCGGCCCTCGCGGCGCGGTGGCGGGATCAGCTTGCGTTCGCGGTAGAAGCGCAGGGTGCGCACGGTGATCCCGGCCGCTTCGGCCAGCTCCTCCATGCGGTACTCGCGCCCCGTTGTTTCCTCTGCCACGCCGGAAGCCTATGCCGTACCGGCGCGAACTTTCCTTGCTCTGCCCCCTACCCATGAGTACGAAGCTGCTCTACTCTCCAACAGTGCCAGTGATTACTGGCAGAGTCGGGGCACTCGGGAGGCGGCAGCATGGCCGAGCACGAGCATGTACGCGTGGCGGTGATCGGATCCGGATTCGGTGGCCTGGGGGCCGCCGTCCGGCTGCGCCGCGAGGGGGTGACCGACTTCGTCGTCCTGGAGCGGGCCGGTTCCGTCGGCGGGACCTGGCGCGACAACAGCTATCCGGGGTGCGCCTGCGACGTGCCGTCCCACCTCTACTCGTTCTCCTTCGCGCCCAACCCCGACTGGCCGCGCACCTTCTCCGGCCAGCCGCACATCCGGGCCTATCTGGAGAACGTCGCCGACACCTTCGGGCTGCGGCCGCACATCCGCCTCGACCACGAGGTGCGGATGATGCGCTGGGACTCCGGCGAACTGCGCTGGGAGATCGAGACCACGCGGGGGACGCTGACCGCCGATGTGGTCGTCTCCGCCACCGGGCCGCTCTCCGACCCGAAGATGCCCGACATCCCCGGGCTCGACTCGTTCTCCGGTGAGGTCTTCCACTCCGCGCAGTGGGACCACGGAGCGGACCTGCGCGGCAAGCGCGTCGCGATGATCGGGACCGGGGCCTCCGCGATCCAGATCGTGCCCGCGATCCAGCCCGAAGCCGGCCGGCTCACCCTCTTCCAGCGCACCCCGCCGTGGGTGATGCCCCGTATGGACCGCGCCATAAGCGGCGCCGAGCGCTGGCTGCACGGCAAGGTGCCCTTCACCGCGGCCGCCCGCAGGCGGCTGCTGTGGAGCATACGAGAGCTGCAGGTCAGCGCCTTCACCAAGCACCCCAACGAACTCGGCCTGATCGAGTCCATAGGCAAGGCCAACATCGGCCGGTCGATCAAGGATCGGGCGCTGCGCGCCAAGCTGACGCCCTCGTACCGGATCGGGTGCAAGCGCATCCTGCTCTCCAGCACGTACTACCCGGCGCTCGCGCAGCCCAATGTGGACGTCGTGGCGTCCGGGCTCAAGGAGGTCAGGGGAAATACGCTGGTCGCGTCCGACGGCACCGAGACCGAGGCGGACGTGATCATCTTCGGCACCGGTTTCCATGTGACGGACATGCCGATCGCGGAGCGGGTGGTGGGCGCCGAAGGTGCCACGCTCGCCGAGGCGTGGAAGGACGGTATGCAGTCGCTGCGCGGCGCCACGGCGACCGGCTTCCCCAACTGGATGACGATCATCGGCCCGAACACCGGCCTCGGGAACTCGTCGATGATCCTGATGATCGAGTCCCAGCTGAGCTATCTCGCCGACTATCTGCGGCAGTTGAACGTCCTGGGCGGCCGTGTCGCGCTCGACCCGCGGCCGGCGGCGGTGGGCGCCTGGAACACCCGCGTCCAGGAGCGGATGAAGCGGACCGTCTGGAACACCGGCGGCTGCACCAGCTGGTACCTCGACGCCAACGGGCGCAACACCACGGTCTGGCCCGGCACCACCGCCGAGTTCCGCAAGGCCACCCGGGGGGTGGACCTCGGCGAGTACGACGTCGTACGGGCCGGGCCCGGCCGGCCCCTGGTGCGCCAGCGCACCGGCGACCACGACCGCGTCGCGGACCGGGAGTCGGTGTGAGCGGCGCCCGAGCGGTACGCGAACCGACCGCCGTATCCGCGGACGGCACGCGGATCCACACCGAGGTGCACGGGCCCGACGGCGCCCCCGCCGTGGTGCTCTCGCACGGCTGGACCTGCTCGGCCCGCTTCTGGGACGCCCAGATCGGCGCGCTCTCGGCGGATCACCGGGTGGTGGTGTACGACCAGCGCGGGCACGGGCGCACACCGGCGGCCGATTTGCGCGGGTACACCACGGACCTGCTGGCCGACGATCTGGAGGCGGTGCTCGCCGCCGCCCTCGCCCCCGGCGAGCGGGCCGTCCTGGCCGGCCACTCCATGGGCGGGATGACGATGATGGCCGCCGCGGGACGGCCCGGGTTCCGCGAGCACGCGGCGGCGGTCCTGCTGTGCAGTACGGGCAGCTCGCGGCTGATCGCCGAGTCGACGGTGCTGCCGCTGCGGCCCGGACGGCTGCGGACCCGGCTGACCGGCGCGGTCCTGGGGGCGCGCGCCCCGCTCGGCCCTGTCACACCCGCGTCGAAGCGGATCCTCAAGTACGCGACGATGGGCCCCGGTTCGGCCCCCGACCGGGTGGCCGCGTGCGCGCGCATCGTGCACGCCTGCCCCCGGGCGGCCCGGGTGGCCTGGTCGCGGGTGCTCGCCGGGCTCGATCTGGACGCGGGCGTACGGGAGTTGACCGTACCCACCACGGTGGTCGCGGGGACGGCCGACCGGCTCACCCCGGTCGCCCACGCCAGGGCGCTGGCCGCCGCGCTCCCGCACTGCACCGGCCTCACCGAGCTGACGGGCATCGGGCACATGACACCGGTGGAGGCCCCCGAAGCGGTCGGCGCGCTGCTGCGTGAACTGGCCGCCGCACACGTACCGGTCGAGCCGGCAGCCCGAGTGGACAAGGAGAAGGCCGTATGAGCAGGAACAGCCTGGAGGGCCAGGTCGCGGTCGTCACCGGGGCCGCACGCGGGGTCGGCGAACTGCTGGCCCGCAAACTCTCGGCGCGTGGCGCGAAGGTGGCGCTCGTCGGCCTGGAGCCGGACGAACTGAAGGCGGTGTCGGGGCGGCTGCACACCGAGAGCGCGCACTGGCACGCCGACGTCACCGACCATGTGGCGATGGCGGCCGTCGCGCAGGAGGTCAAGGCGCACTTCGGCAAGGTCGACATCGTCGTGGCCAACGCCGGGGTGGCGTCCGGCGGGCCCTTCACCGACTCGGACCCCGAGGCGTGGCGGCGGGTCATCGAGGTCAACCTGGTGGGCGGTGCGGTGACCGCGCGGGCGTTCCTGCCGGTGCTGGCGGAGAGCCGCGGGTACTTCCTGCAGATCGCGTCGCTGGCCGCGATCACGCCCGCGCCGATGATGTCCGCGTACTGCGCGTCCAAGTCGGGCGTCGAGGCGTTCGCGCACTGTCTGCGCGCCGAGGTCGGCTACAAGGGCGTACGGGTGGGCGTCGGTTATCTGTCCTGGACGGACACGGACATGGTGCGCGGCGCGGACGAGGACGACGTGATGCGGGAGCTGCGGCAGCGGCTGCCGTGGCCGGCGAACCGCACCTATCCGCTGGGCCCGGCCGTCGACCGGATCGTGGCCGGGATCGAGCGCCGGTCCTCGCATGTGTACGCGCAGTGGTGGCTGCGCGGGATGCAGTCCGTACGCGGGTATCTGCCCGCGCTGATCGGCACGGTCGGCCAGCGCGAGATGCGGCGCTTCGAACCGCGGCTCGCCGGGGTCGGGCGGGGGCTCGTGGGTGCGGGCGGGGCGGCGGACGAGAAGGCGCGTACGGAGCGTTACTGATCGAAATGCGCTGAATGTTCCACCGTGTCAGTCTGGTCGAGGCCGGAGGGCGCAGCTCTCCGGCCCTCACACTTCACACTTCACACGGGAGTGAACCTCATGGGTATGAAGGACCAGTTCAAGGACAAGGCGGAGCAGCTCGCCCAGCAGGGCAAGCAGTCGATGGGCGACGAGAAGGAGAAGGGCCGGGCTCCGGAGCGGTCTTCGCGGCCCGAGGACGAGGCGAAGGAGCGGGGCCAGGGGGCGGCGGACCGGGTCCGCGACCAGTTCGACTCCTGAAGCGGATCCAGCGAGAGGGCGCGTCTCCCCTGGCGGGGGGCGCGCCCTCTCGCTGTGCGGGCCGGTGTGCACGGGGGCGCTGCCCCCGGACCCCCCGGTCCTCAATCGCCGGACGGGCTTGGTTCTGCCGCCGACCGCCGCAAGAACCAGCCCGGCCGGCGTTTGAGGCCATCTTTCAAGCCCGTCCGGCGATTGAGGACATCGGTGACGGCGATGAGCGCGTCCCCGCAGGTGCGGGCGGCAAGCTCGGCCCCCTACCGTGGTGGCAGCCCGGGGCGTCGTTTGTCCGGGACCGCCGAGTAGTCCGGCGGTTCCGCCGCCGGCTTGGCGGCCAGCAGGTCGAGCGCCGTCCAGACCGCGTCGTCGAGTTGACCGTGCCGCCCCTCCGCCCAGTTCAGCGGCGTGCGCAGGGCCTCGATGTCCGGTTCGACGCCGTGGTTCTCGACCGACCAGCCGTACCCGTCGAACCAGGCCGCGTTCATCGGCACCGTGATCACCGTGCCGTCGCCCAGCCGGTGCCGGCCGGTCATGCCGACCACACCGCCCCAGGTCCGCTGGCCCACCACCGGGCCCAGCCCGAGCAGCCGGAACGCCGCCGTGATCATGTCGCCGTCGGACGAGGTGGCCTCGTCGGCGAGGGCGACCACCGGGCCGCGGGGCGCGTTCGACGCGTACGAGACGGGCTGGGCGTCACGGGTGAGGTCCCAGCCGAGGATCGTACGGGTGAGCTTCTCGACCACCAGCTCGCTGATGTGGCCGCCCGCGTTCCCCCGTACGTCCACGATCAGCGCCGGGCGTGACACCTCCAGGCGCAGATCCCGGTTGAACTGGGCCCAGCCCGAGCCGCCCATGTCGGGGATGTGCAGATAGCCGCACCGGCCGTCGCTCAACTCCCGTACGACAGCGCGCCGTTTGGCCACCCAGTCCTGGTAGCGCAGCGGGCGTTCGTCGATCAGCGGGACCACCGCGACCCGGCGGGAGCCGCCCGTGCGGCCCGCCGGATCGAACGTCAGCTCGACCGTGGTGCCGCCCGCCGCCGCGAGCAGCGGGTAGGGGCCCGTGAGCGGGTCGACCGCGCGGCCGTCGACATGGGTCAGTACGGCGCCCTCGCGGATGCCCGTACCGGCCAGCGGGGAGCGCGCCTTGGAGTCCGACGAGTCGCCGGGCAGGATCCGCTTGACCACCCACGCGCCGTCCCGGCACACCAGGTTCGCGCCGAGCAGGCCCATCACCCGCTGGTAGTGCGGCGGCCCCTCGTTGCGGCGGGCGGCCGTGACGTAGGCGTGCGAGGTGCCCAGTTCGCCCAGGACCTCGCGGAGCAGATCGGCGAACTCGTCGGGGGACGCGACCCGTTCGACCAGCGGGCGGTACTGCGCCAGGATCGCCGACCAGTCGATGCCGCACATCCGCGGCTCCCAGAAGTAGGCGCGGATGATGCGCCCCGCCTCGTCGTACGCCTGACGCCACTCCGATGGCGGGTCGACGTCGTGCAGGATGCGGCGCGGGTCGAGGAAGACCGTGGTGTCGTTGTCGCCGAGTTCGGTCGCGGGGACCGCGCGCAGCTCGCCGAGGTCCATGACGACCAGCCTGCTGCCGTCGCCGCTGACCTCGAACCAGTCCAGGTGGTCGACCAGTTCGGCCTTGCGGGCCCTGGCGATGGCGAAGTGTTCGAGGGTGGGGCGGCCCGAGAGGTCGGCCGGGTTCACGAACGTCTCGCCGAGGGCGCCCGAGATCGGCCAGCGCAGCCAGACGAGGCCGCCGCCGCTGACCGGGCAGAGCGAGGAGTACTTCGAAGCGGGCACCGGGAAGGGTGTGACCCGGCTCTCCAGACCCTCGATCTCGACCAGCACCTTGCTGCCGTCCGGGCTCTCGTCCCCCAGGTCGTCCACCGGGTCGAGGCCGCCCGCCGCGGGGCGGCCGTCGGGGGAGAGCGCGAAGGGCGAGGGCGTCGTGGAGGTCAGCGGCACCAGATACGGGCGGCAGCCCAGCGGGAACGACAGGTCGCCGGTGTGGACGTCGTACACCGGGTCGAAGCCGCGCCAGGAGAGGAAGGCCAGATAGCGGCCGTCGCTGGTGAAGACCGGGTTCTCGTCCTCGAAGCGGCCGTTGGTGACGTCGACGACGGTGGGTGCCATCGGTCCGGCGATCTTCGCCATCTTGATCTGCCGCAGGGAGCGGCCGATCCCGGGGTGCGACCAGGTCAGCCAGGTGCCGTCGGGTGAGAAGGCCAGATCGCGCACCGGGCCGTTGAGCGAGCGGATCAGCTCGGTGACCTCACCGGCGAGCTGCTGGTCCGTCACGGGACCGCTTGGCGCCGTCCCGCCCGCCGCCGCCCCGGCCGCCTTCTCGCCGTCCGCCGCCTCCCCGTCCGCCTCCGTTTCGGCCGCCTTCTCGCTGTCCGCCATTTCGGTGCCCGCAGCCTCCCCGTCCGCCGTCTCCCCGTCCGTCGCGGTGCCCAGGGCCTCGTCCGTTCCGTCGTCGGTGACCGTGAGCAGCAGCAGCCGCCCGTCGTGCGAGGCGATGGCCAGCCGTTCCCCCGCGGGGTCCGAGACCATCTCCTGGACACGGCCCAGCTCACCGGTGGCGTACCGCCGGGGCGGCCGGTCGCCGCTGGCGCGCGGCATGTACGCGATCTCGACGGCGTCCTCGCCCCCCGCGTCCGTGACGTACGCGATCCGGCCCGCGCTGCCGAGCATCTCGGGCAGCCGGACCCGTACCCCCGGGGTGTCGGTGATGGTGCGGGCGGGGCCGTCGCGGTGGGTGAGCCAGTACAGACTGCCGCGTACGGCGACCGCGCTCGCCCGGCCCGTCTCGTCCACGGACAGCCCGTCGACATGGGCGGACGCCGGGATCTGGTAGGCGCGCCGACCGGTGCGCGGGCTCCCGATGCGGACGTCCAGCCTGCGCGGCACCGCGCCCGGCGACAGGTCGTCGGCCAGCCAGATGTCGCCCGCGCACTGATAGACCACCCGGTGGCCGTCGGTGGAGGCGTTCCGTGCGTACCAGCTGTCGTGGTCGGTGTGGCGGCGCAGATCCGTGCCGTCCGGCAGACACGAGTAGAGGTTGCCGATGCCCTCGTGGTCGGAGAGGAAGGCGACCCGGCCCCCGACCAGCATCGGGCAGGACAGATGGCCGTCGATGCCGTCGAGCAGGCGCCGGCCGTGCAGCCAGAGGCGGCCGGTGGCGCCGCCGCGGTAGCGCTTCCAGGCGGCCGGCTCGTGCGGCGGCTTCCCGGTGAGCAGCAGCGTGCGGCGCTCACCGTCGATGTCACCGACCGCGATGTCGTGCACCGGGCCCCAGGGCAGCTTGGCGCCCGGCGAGCCGTCGGTGGCCACCGTGTAGGCCCAGCTGAAGTGCGAGAACGGCTGGTTGTGCGAGGCCACGGCCAGGATGTCGCCCTCCGGTGTCCAGCCGCGTACCCGGGTGTCGAGCGAGCCCCAGTACGTCAACCGCCGGGACGGCCCGCCCTGCACGGGGGCCAGATGGATCTCCGGGTCGAGGCTGCGCCAGGACGTGTACGCGATGTGCCTGCCGTCGGGGGAGAATCGCGGCTGGCCCACCCGGGTCCGGTCGGCGGTGAGCCGCCAGGCCCGGTCGGGGCGGCCGGCCCCGGCGCAGACGGGCGCGGCCCAGAGGTCGTCCTCGGTCACGAAACACAGCAGGTCGCCATGGAGGTTCGGGAAGCGGAGGTACGCGGTGTCTCCCGCATCGGCTTGGCTCACCCCCCAATGCTTTCCGCGCCTCGGATGCCCGGCAACTCGTGGCGCCGCCCCAGCGGTCACCCGCGCCCCTCGGACCGCCCGTGCGCCGGCCGGCCTTATGCCCGTCCGACAACCGTGACTGAGTCCACAAGCGAAACGTTGTCGTTTCGCTCGGGCGCGGCGTACCGTCGTGGTGTACGAATCCGTTTCGCTCGGGAAGGCCGGGGATGGCGAGCAGACTGACGCCGGAGCGCGAGGGTGAGCTGTACGCGGCCACACTCGATCTGCTGCGTGAAGTCGGCTACGAAGCCCTGACCATGGATGCCGTCGCCGCCCGTACGCGGTCGAGCAAGGCCACCCTCTACCGCCAGTGGGGGAGCAAGCCTGAGCTGGTCGCCAGGGCTCTGCGGTACAACAAGCCCGTCCGTATCGAAGACGTCGACACCGGTTCGCTGCGCGGGGACTTCCGGTCCATGGTGGCGCGCGAGGACGACTGCGAGATGGAGCGGAACTCCGCCCTGATGCGGGGCCTGATGCATGCCGTGCATGAGAACCCGGATCTCTTCCAAGCGCTGCGCGAGCTTCTGATCGAACCCGAGGTGACCGGGCTCAACCAGATGCTGCAGCGCGCAGTGGAGCGCGGCGAGGTCAGTGCCGGCAATCCCGCGCTTGCCTTCGTCCCGCACATGCTGGTCGGCGCCTTCGTCGCCCGGCAGCTGCTGGAGGAACAACCTGCCGACCAGGCTTTCCTCTCCCGTTATCTGGACTCCGTGGTACTCCCCGCTCTCGGCGCCCAGCCATCGGACAACCCGTGATCCACGACCGATCAGCACCGTGATCGTCGCTGTGATCACCACCTGAGCCACCACCTGACACAGCTGAACACCTCTCCACCTGACACGCCGCTCTCGTCGTCGGGCTGGTTCATGACGCCCTTTTCCACCCGACCTGACCGGGAGACGCCCTCGTGGCCACGTACCTCTACAAGCTCGGACGGTTCGCCTTCAGGCGCCGCCGTTATGTCGCCCTGGTGTGGGTGGCGCTGCTGGCGCTCGCCGGCTTCGGCGCCTCGTCCGCCGCCACCGCGACCGCAAGCTCCTTCTCCATACCCGGCACGGAGGCCCAGAAGGCTTTCGACCTGCTGGGGCAGCGGTTCCCGGGGGCGAGCGCCGACGGCGCCACCGCCCGGGTCGTCTTCAAGGCCCCGTCCGGCGAGAAGATGACATCAGCGGCGAACAAGGCCGAGGTCAAGAAGGTCGAGGGGGAGCTGAGCTCCGGCTCGCACCAGATCTCATCGGTGACCGACCCCTACACCGCGAAGGCCGTCTCCAAGGACGGCAGCACGGTCTACGTCCAGGTCTCCTACAAGGTCAGCTCGATGGAGCTGACCGACCAGACCAAGGACTCGCTCCAGAACACCGTGGACAAGGCCGACCACAACGGATACACGGTGGAGATCGGCGGTGACGCGCTCCAGGCCATGCCGGAGACCGGCTCCGGCGAGATCATCGGTGTCGTACTCGCCGCGATCGTGCTGATCGTGACCTTCGGCTCGCTGATCGCCGCGGGGCTCCCGCTGCTGACCGCGCTCATCGGCGTCGGTATCGGCGTCTCGACGATCACGGCGCTGGCCAATGTGCTGGACCTGGGCAACACCACATCGACGCTGGCGATGATGATCGGCCTCGCTGTCGGTATCGACTACGCGCTGTTCATCGTCTCCCGCTACCGGGCGGAACTCGCCGAGGGCAGGGAACCCCAGGAGGCCGCGGGGCGGGCGGTCGGAACGGCCGGCTCTGCTGTGGTCTTCGCCGGGCTCACCGTGGTCATCGCCCTGGTCGGCCTGGCCGTCGTGAACATCCCGATGCTCTCCAAGATGGGCTTCGCCGCGGCCGGTACGGTCGTGATCGCCGTCCTCATCGCGCTCACCCTCATCCCCGCGCTGCTCGGCTTCGCCGGAAAGCGCGTGGTGGGGCGCAAGGCCCGCAAGAACCCGCCGGTGCCGGGCGCCGAGGTCAAGGCCAACGGCGGCACCCGCTGGGCGCGCACCGTGCTGCGCCGCCCCGTCCTGGTGCTGCTCGTGGGTGTGATCGGCCTGGGGGCCATCGCGATCCCGGCGGCCTCCCTGGAGATGGGCCTGCCCGACGACGGGGCGCAGCCCACCAACACCACCCAGCGCCGTGCGTACGACCTGCTCTCCGACGGCTTCGGCCCCGGCTTCAATGGTCCGCTGACGACGGTCGTCGACGTCAAGGGCGTCAGCGACGGCAAGGCGGCGGTCGACGAGGTGCACCAGAAGATCGCCGGGCTGGACGGTGTGGTCTCGGTGGCGCAGCCGTTCTACAACAAGGCGCACGACACCGCGACGATCAGCGTCGTCCCCAAGGACCGGCCGTCGTCGGTCAAGACCGAGGACCTGGTCCACTCCATCCGTGACGCGGGTGCGCAGGTCAAGTCGGACACCGGTGCCACGGTGCTGGTCACCGGCGCGACCGCGATGAACATCGACTTCTCGCAGAAGATGAACGACGCGCTGGTCCCGTATCTGGCGCTCGTCGTCGGGCTCGCGTTCCTGCTGCTGATGCTGGTGTTCCGCTCGGTGCTGGTCCCGCTCAAGGCGGCGCTCGGCTTCCTGCTCTCGGTGGTCGCCGCCCTGGGCGCGGTCGTCGCGGTCTTCCAGTGGGGCTGGCTCGGCTCGCTCTTCGGCGTCCAGCAGACCGGCCCGATCATGTCGATGATGCCGATCTTCATGGTGGGTGTGGTCTTCGGTCTCGCGATGGACTACGAGGTCTTCCTGGTCACCAGGATGCGGGAGGCGTACGTCCACGGGGAGAGCCCGGGCCAGGCCGTCGTCACCGGCTTCAAGCACGGTGCGCGTGTGGTGACGGCCGCCGCCGTCATCATGATCGCGGTGTTCTCCGGCTTCATCGGCGCCAGCGACTCGATGATCAAGATGATCGGTTTCGGGCTCGCCATCGCGGTCTTCTTCGACGCCTTCGTCGTACGGATGGCCATCGTGCCCGCCGTCCTGGCGCTGCTCGGCAAGCGGGCGTGGTGGCTGCCGCGCTGGCTCGACCGGGCGCTGCCGAACGTGGACGTCGAGGGCGAGGGCCTGAACAAGCACATCGAGGCCCAGGCGCAGCGCGAGCTGATCGACGCCTGAGGGAGCCGGAGCCCGGGTGGCTCAGGTCCGCAGCGGCCCCCCATGCCCCACGGCATGGGGGGCCTCGGTCTGGGCCTCCGTCCGGGCTCCGGTCTGCTTCAGGGGCGCGTCCTCGCGGAGCGCCTCCCTGCGGGCGGCCTTCCCGGCCCGTTCGGTTTCCTGCGGGGCCGCCGCGTGGGTGCGGCGCAGGAAGCGGATCAGCGGCGCGTTGTCGAACTGCACCACAGCGACCCCGTCCGCCGAGTAGAACTCCAGCACCACCTGGGCCCGCCCGCAGGGCCAGACCCCGATGTCGCCCGAGCGCCGGGGCGTCCGCAGCCCCGCTTCGAGCAGCTCCCTGGGAAAGACCCATTCGTTGTCGCCGGGGAAGACGAGGCGCACGGCGCCCGGGTCCTGCTCCGGGTCGTACTGGAGCGCGACATAGACCACCGACCACTGGCCGGGGACATCCGTCACCACATGGCCTCGTACGGGCACCTCGACGGCGGGGGACATGTGCGCTCCCTTGATCTGTGACGCGGGCGATCCGGCGGTGCGGCCGACCCGGCGGTGCGGAGGCTCCGGCAGCGCGGGCGATCCGGTCGTACGGATACATGCGTCATTTGGGGCTGTTTGTATTCCAATGTCCCATATTTCTGCGGTGATGCCACCGCTCGGTCCCTGCCGGACCGCCGCTGCTGGGAGAAAGGCGCTCTTGCGAGCTGTTCGCAACAGGGCTCTATCATCGAACGGTTCACCACCGCCGGTGCGCCATCGCGAGGAGAGAGTCACCACATGCATGTCCCCGACGGATTCATCAACGCCCCCGTATCGGCGGTGACCGGTGTCATCGCCGCGGGCGCGATCGCGGTGAGCCTCCGGGGCGCCCGCCGCGAGCTGGACGAGCGCACCGCACCGCTCGCCGGTCTGGTCGCCGCCTTCATCTTCTCCGTGCAGATGCTGAACTTCCCCGTCGCCGCCGGCACCAGCGGTCATCTGCTGGGCGGTGCGCTCGCCGCGATCCTCGTCGGCCCGTACACCGGGGTGCTCTGTGTCTCCGTCGTCCTGCTGATGCAGGGCATCCTCTTCGCCGACGGCGGGCTCACCGCCCTCGGGGTGAACATCACGGACATGGCCATCGTGACGACCGTCGTCGCGTACGCCGTCTTCCGCGGCCTGGTCAAGGTGCTGCCCCGCCGCCGCAGCTCGATCACCGCCGCCTCCTTCGTCGCCGCGCTGCTCTCCGTGCCGTGCGCCGCGCTCGCCTTCACCGCGATGTACGCGCTCGGCGGCACCACCGACGTCCCGGTCGGCAAGGTGCTGACCGCGATGGTCGGCGTCCATGTCCTCATCGGCATCGGCGAGGCCGCGATCACCGCGCTCACCGTGGGCGCCGTGATCGCCGTCCGCCCCGACCTGGTTTACGGCGCCCGCGGCCTGACCGCCCCGCTCAAGCTCCGGGTGGGCGGCGAGCTGGTCGACGCCCCCGCGGCCGAGCCGGTCCCGGCCGCCGCCAGGTCGGCGCGCTCCACCCGCAAGATCTGGGGCATCGGGCTGATCACCGCTCTCGTCCTGGCCGGGTTCGTCTCCTTCTACGCGTCCGCCAGCCCCGACGGCCTGGAGAAGGTCGCCCACGACAAGGGCATCGACGCCAAGGAGCAGCCGCACCACACGGGCGACTCCCCGCTCGCCGGTTACGGCGTCAAGGACATCACGGACGCCCGGCTCTCCGGCGGCCTCGCCGGGCTGATCGGCGTCGGCGCGACCGTGGTCGTGGGCAGCGGCGTCTTCTGGGCCGTCCGCCGCCGCCGTACGCAGGCCACGGCAGGCCCGCGCGCGGAAGCCGTCTGACATGGGCGCCGGTCACGCCCACAGGCTCTACCGGCACGGGCAGTCGCCGGTCCACGACCTGCCGCCGCACTGCAAGCTCGCCGCCGTGTTCGCCTTCGTGATCGTGGTGGTCTCCACCCCGCGCGAGGCGATGTGGGCGTTCGCGCTGTACGCGGTGCTGCTCGCGGGGGTGACCGCCGTGGCGCGTATCCCGGCCGGGTTCCTCCTCAAGCGGCTGCTCATCGAGATCCCGTTCGTGGCCTTCGCGGTGCTCATGCCGTTCGTCGTCCCCGGCGACCGGGTCCACGTCCTGGGCCTGTCGCTCAGCGAGCCAGGACTCTGGGGCGCCTGGAACGTCCTGGCCAAGGGCACACTCGGCGTCGCCGCTTCCGTACTCCTCGCGTCCACCACCGAACTGCGCTCGCTGCTCCTCGGGCTCCAGCGGCTGAAGCTCCCGCCGATGCTGGTACAGATCGCGTCCTTCATGATCCGCTACGGCGACGTGATCACCGACGAGATGCGCCGGATGTCGATCGCCCGCCGCTCGCGCGGGTTCGAGGCACGCGGCGTGCGGCAGTGGGGAGTGCTCGGCAAATCGGCCGGGGCGCTCTTCATCCGCTCCTACGAACGGGGCGAGCGCGTCCATCTGGCCATGGTCAGCCGGGGATACACCGGGACCATGCCGGTCATCGACGAAGTGACGGCGTCGGGCGCGCAGTGGCGGTCCGCCGCCGCACTCCCGCTCGCCGCGCTCTGCGTCTGTCTGCTGGGATGGTGCCTATGACCACGACCCCCACCGCCCCTCCGTCTCTTGAGGTCGCCGGGCTCGCGTACGCCTACCCGGACGGCCACCAGGCGCTCTTCGGGGTCGACCTGGCGGTGCAGCGCGGCCAGCGGGTCGCTCTGCTCGGACCCAACGGCGCGGGCAAGACCACCCTCGTCCTCCACCTCAACGGCATCCTCACCGGCGGCGCCGGAACGGTCTCGGTGGCCGGGCTGCCGGTCGCCAAGGCCAACCTCGCGGAGATCCGCCGCCGCGTCGGCATCGTCTTCCAGGACCCGGACGACCAGCTCTTCATGCCGACGGTCCGCGAGGACGTGGCGTTCGGCCCGGCCGCCGCCGGGCTGCGTGGCCCGGAGCTGGAGGCGCGGGTCGTCGCGGCGCTCACCCAGGTCGGCATGGAGGCGTACGCGGACCGTCCCCCGCACCACCTCTCGTACGGCCAGCGCCGCCGTGTCGCGGTCGCCACCGTTCTCGCGATGGAGCCGGAGATCCTGGTCCTGGACGAACCGTCGTCCAACCTGGACCCGGCGTCCCGCCGCGAACTCGCCGACATCCTGCGGTCGTTGGAGGTGACGGTGCTGATGGTGACGCATGACCTGCCGTACGCGCTCGAACTGTGCCCGCGCGCCGTGGTGCTCAGCGACGGTGTGATCGTCGGCGACGGGCCGACCGGCGACATCCTGGCGGACGAGGCACTGATGCAGGCACACCGCCTTGAGCTGCCGTTCGGCTTCAACCCCCGCGCGGCGGTCTGACCACGGCGGTCTGAGCGCGGCTGTCCGAGGGAGGCGGTCCGGGCGCGGCGGTGCGAGTGGCTGTCGGGCCTCCCGTCGGCCCCGCCGTCAGCCCCGCTGTCGGAGGAGGCCCGAGGCCGGATCGGTGCCGGTCAGTTCGCAGCTGATCTCCCACAGCCGCCCGGCGACCACCGGGTCGGCCAGGTGCGCACGGACCGTCTCGGGCTTCGGCCTGCCGCGCAGCCCGAACACCCGGGGCCCCCACAGCCGTCCGCCCACCACCGCCGGATCGAGGACGGCCCGGACGGCGGGCCGGGCCGCGGCCTCCTTGCCCTGGAGCAGCAGGCCCGCGGGCAGGCCCCGCAGCCGTTCGCCGCCGGTCGGGGCGTGGACCGGCGGGCGGGCCGGTGTGAGGGAGTCGAGCGCGCCGCCCGGATGCACCACCACACTCAGCGTCCCGCTCCCGGCGGCCCGCAGCCGCCGGTCCAGCTCGAAGCCGCACAGCATCTGGGCCAGCTTCGACCGTCCGTACGTCCGCTTGGGCCGGTAGTCCCGCAGGGACTGAAGATCGTCGAGGTCGAGCCGCTCCGACCGGGCCGCGAAGCTGCCCACGGTCACGACACGGCTGCCGGGCGCGGCCCTGAGCAGCGGCGCCAGCCGGTGGACCAGGGCGAAATGGCCCAGATGGTTGGTCGCGAACATCAACTCGTGGCCCTGCGCGGTCTCCTGGCGCTCCGGCCGGTCGAGCAGCACCCCGGCGTTGAGCACGACCGCGTCGAGCGGTCCGGGGCCCAGCCGGGCCGCCGCGTCCCGGACCGATGCCGGGTCGGTGAGATCGAGCGGCAGATGCCGGAGCCGCGCCCCGGGCACACGGGAGCGGATCGAGGCCATGGCGGCTCCGGCCTTCGCCGCGTCCCGGCTGCCGAGGACCACGGTGGCCCCGGTCCCGGCGAGCTGTTCGGCGGTGAAGTACCCGATGCCCGCGTTGCCCCCGGTGACCAGGAACGTCCTGCCGTCGGCCCGGGGCAGCCGGTGCACGTCCCACGTCCGGGACCCGGCCAGGGCCGAGGGGGCCGAGGGGTCCGCGGACGGTGTGGCGGACGGCGATCCGGACGGTGTGGCCGACGGCGATCCGGACGGTGTGGCGGGCATGGGCTCTCCTGTGTACGGGCGGTGCGGCCGGCTGTCCCCGGCCGGGCCACCGGCGCGGGATCCTCACCCGTACCGGCGGCCGGACCACCCATGCTGGCCGCCCCCGCCGACAGCCCGCCGACAGCGGACGCGCGCTCACCGACACCCGGCCGACAACCGGGCCGGGTGATCGGCGCGCACGGCCCCCGCCGATCACCCGGCACACCCGGAAACCCCACCCCCCGGCATGCCCCGGCAGACCCGCACCGCACCATGGACCCTGTACGCCGTCCGGGCGTACAGCTAGACGTGGGAGCGCGACGTGGTGGACGTCCAGGGCACAGTGGCGGACGGATTCGAGGCGGTCCGGGACGCCTTCGTACGGAACTTCACGCACCGTGCGGAGCGCGGCGCCGCCGTCACCGTCTACCGCGACGGCCACAAGGTCGTCGACATCTGGGCCGGTACGAAGGACGTCGACGGCGCCGAGCCCTGGGCCCTGGACACCGCCCAGATCGTCAGGTCAGCGACCAAGGGAGTGGCCGCCGCCGTCCCGCTGCTCCTGCACCAGCGCGGCCAGCTCGACCTCGACGCCCCCGTCTCCACGTACTGGCCGGAGTTCAAGGCGGGCGGCAAGGAACGCGCCCTCGTCCGGCACTTCCTGGCCCACCGCACCGGCGTCCCCCTCATCGACCGCCCCCTCACCCCCGCCGAGGCCGTCGACGGGGTGTCGGGCCCGCGCGCGGTCGCCGCCCAGCAGGCCGCCTGGGAGCCGGGCACCGACCACGGATACCACGCGCAGACGTACAGCTGGCTGCTGAGCGAACTCGTCCGCCGGGTCACCGGCCGCACCATCGGCCGCTGGATCGCCGAGGAGATCGCCCGCCCCCTCGACATCGACTTCTGGGTCGGCCTGCCCGCCGAGGAGGCGCACCGCGTCGGCCGGATCGGCAGCGTCGCCGCGCCGCCGGTCGGCAGCGGCCTCAAGGTCAGGCCGAAGCGGTCCGTCAGCGACGCCTACCAGGACCCCACCTCGCTGACCAGCCGCGCCTTCGGCGCCATCGAGCCGTTCCCCGACGAGAACGACCCGGACTACCGCGCCGCCGAACTCCCCGGCTCCGGCGGCATTTCCACCGCCCGCGCCCTGGCCCGCGTGTACGCCGCGATGATCGGCCACGTCGACAACGGCAGCCGCCTCTTCGCCCCCGCCACGCTCGCCCTGGCCCGCAGCGAGGAGTCATCGGGCCCGGACCGCGTCCTGGTCGTCAACACCCGCTTCGGCCTCGGCTTCATGCTGCACGGCCCGTCGGCCCCGCTGCTCGGCCCCGGCTCGTTCGGCCACCCCGGCCGGGGCGGCTCGCTCGGGTTCGCCGACCCGGAGGCGGGCATCGCGCTGGGGTACGTGACCAACGCGCTGCAGAAGGGCGTCACCGCCGATCCGCGCGCTCAGGCCCTGGTCAGGGCGGTACGCGCGGCGACATGATCGCCGTATGGGAAACACGAGGCGGTTCGAGGGTTACGCGGTCCTGATCACCGGAGCTGGCAGGGGAATCGGCGCGGCCACCGCCCGCAGATTCGCCGACGAGGGCGCCCGCGTCCTGGTCACCGATCTGGACGGGGCCCGTGCGGAGAGGACGGCGAAGGAGCTGCCGGGCGCGCTGCCGTTCCCGTGCGACGTCACCGACCGGTCGGCGGTGGAGGCGGCCGTGGCGTACGCGGTGGCCGAGTTCGGCGCACTGGACGTCCTGGTCAACAACGCGTACGCCTGCTCGCCGGACGCCCCGCTCTTCGAGGACGAGGACGACGAGTCCTGGCACCGGGACCTGGACGCCACCCTGAGCGGCGCCTTCCGCGTCTCGCGCGCCGCCATGCCGCACCTCGCGGCGGCGGGCGGCAGGGGAGCGATCGTCAGCATCGGCTCGGTCAACGGCGCTCAGGACTTCGGCAATCACGCCTACAGCGCGGCGAAGGCGGGCCTGACGAGCCTGACCCGCACGCTCGCGGGCCACGCGGCGCCACGCGGGGTCCGGGTCAATCTGGTGGCGCCGGGCACGATCCACACGGACGTATGGGCGTCGCGCGGTGTGGAGGCGACGCTCGAACAGGCCGCGAAGCACTACCCGTTGGGCCGGGTGGGAGTCCCGGACGACATCGCGGCGGCGGTGACGTTCCTGGCGTCGCGCGATGCCGCGTGGATCACCGGGGTGACGCTGCCGGTGGACGGCGGCCTGCTGAGCAGCAATCTGGGGCTGCGCGGCGCGCTGGGCTGAGACGGGCCGGACAGGACAGCGGGCCCGGACCGGGGTTGCCGGTTCGGGCCCGCTGCGTTCACGGTGCGGTGTTCACGTCGTCGTGGTCACCGCGTCGCCCGGTGGCCGCGTCGGGCCGGTGGGCGCGTCTGTCGGTGGTGCGGATTACTTGGTGAAGGCCGCGGTGCCGTTCGGCGTGCCGAGACCCGTCGGACCGTCGTAGCCCTTGCCTGCCTTGCACAGGTAGTCGCTGCACGACCCGTTGGCCCCGCTGGTGACGTCGTTGAGGGAGCCGGTGTGGGCGTACGGGTACGAGGCGGGGGTGTCACCCGAGCCGGGGGCGCCGGCGAGAGCGTAGACGCCCGCGATGAACGGCGACGCGGCGCTGGTGCCGCCGTAGACGTTCCAGCCGTCGGCCTGGTAGCTGTCGTAGACCGCGAGGCCGGTGGCCGGGTCGGCGACGGACGACACGTCGGCGACGGCGCGCTTGGCGCAGTCGGCGTCCTTCTGCCAGGACGGCTTCGCGTCGTACTTGGAGCAGCCCGAGCCCGCTCCCTCGCCGCCCGCGCTGGTGCCCCAGACGGACTCGGACCAGCCGCGCGTGCTGCTGTCCTTCTTGAGCGAGGTGCCGCCGACCGCGGTGACGTACTGCGAGGCGGCCGGGTACTCCACGCCGTAGCCGCTGTCACCCGAGCTCACGGTGATGGCGACGCCGGGGTGCTTGAAGTACTGGTCGTCCGCCTGCGTGTCGGTGGTGTCCTCGTCGCCGCCGTAGCTGTTGGAGACGTACTTGGCGCCCTGCTTGACGGCCTGGTTCACGGCCGCGCCGAGGTCGTCCATGCTGGCGGACTTGGCCTCGACGAGCAGGATGTGGCACTGCGGGCAGGCCGCGCTGACCATGTCGACGTCGAGGGAGATCTCTCCGGCCCAGCCGGCGTCGGGCGCCGGGTAGTTCGAGCCGCCGTCCTGGTCGATCTTCTTGAAGCAGCCGTTGTCCGTGGTGCACTCGGGCAGGCCGTACTGGGAGCGGTAACTGCCCAGGTCCTTCTCGGCGTTGGGGTCGTCGTTGGCGTCGACGATCGCCACCGTCTGACCCGAGCCGCCGTCCTTGGGGAGGTTGTAGGCGGCCTGCAGGTCGCTGGGGCCGAAGCCGGAGGGGGCGGCGTTGTGGCCGACCGACTTCTGCTGCTTGATGTCGGTGCGGGCCAGCGCGTTGCACGCCATGTAGCCGGGCTTGGACGGCTCTGAGCAGAGCCGGTGCGTGTGCACCGTGGATGCGGCCGGTGCCGCGGAGCCCGTCGCCGCGAACGCGGACGTCTGGGAGGCGGCAAGGAGGCCGCCGGATATGAGTGCCACTGCCGACAGCAGGGCCGGTGCGCTGCGGCGCAGCAGACCGTTTCGATGGGATCGCAAGGAGCTGCCCTCCGTGGGGGGTTGGGTGTCCGGGACGGACATCCGGGGGCATTCATGTCAAGCGCTGTCAAGTGCATGACAACGCACAACGAGGAACGTACCGGACGAAGTGTCGCGGATCCTGAGGGTGGCGCTGTTCACTCGACTACTGCCACCCCGGTGAGTGGTGGCTAAATAGAAAGCTATTCAATCGCTTGCCCAAGTAGCTACCGGGCGTTGGTAAAGCCTTTCCCTCGACCCGCGACCGTTGGCATATACCTTGTCTTGCCATGGAGTTGGAAGAAGGACCGATCAGCGATCTGGTGGCGCTCGGCCTCGCGCGGTACGAGGCACGTGTCTATCTGGGCCTCATCAGGCGTGATTCGTACACGGCCGCCGAGGTGGCCCGCGAGACGGACGTACCGCGCCAGCGGGTCTACGACGTCCTGGACGCACTGGTACGGCGCCGGCTGGTCACCACCCACCCCGGGCGGGTCGCCACCTATTCCGCCGTCACCCCGGAGCTGGCCGTGGCCCGCCTGATGGCACTGCAACGCGAGTCCGTCGACCGGCTGGAGCGGGTGTCGGAGGGGCTCGCAGCCGTGCTCCAGCCGGTCTGGTCCGACGGGCGCGTGCACACCGACCCGCTGGACTACATCGAGATCCTGCGCGATCCGAAGGCGATAGCCGAACGCTTCGCCGACATCCAGCAGCAGGCCAGGCACGAGCTGTTGACCTTCTGCAAGCCCCCGTTCGTCGCTCCCGAGGAGAACACCGAAGGCATCAAGGTCGTCCGCCGGCTGCACCGGGCGGGCGGCACGGTCCGTGCCATCTACCTTGACGACGCCCTGGACAACCCCGGGACGGTGGAGCACATCAAACGCTTCGCCGACGCGGGGGAACAGGCCCGCTTCACCGCCGAACTGCCCCTGAAACTGGTCGTCGCCGACTCGTCCCTGGTGCTGTGCGACATGCCGGACCCGGTGGCGGGCGCGGGCTCCACCACGACCCTGTTCATCGAGCACCCGGCGCTCGCGGGATGCCTGCGCCTGGCGTTCCTGACGGTGTGGGAGGGCGCCGCGGAGGGGTGACGGCCGGCCGCGCAGGGGCTCCCGCCGGGTCAGGCGGGTGCCGGGGCGGGTGTGGCAGGGGTGGCCGTGGCCGTTGTGCGCGGCGGGTTGAGGCGCGCGGACGCGACATGGCAGACCACCACCGCGACGATCACCAGCGGCATGACAGTGACGCCGTCATGTCCGAGCAGCAGCGTGGCCAGCAGTACGGAGGTCATCGGCAGCCTGAGCAGCGCCACCGCCATGGCGCCCATGCCCATCGCGGCGGCCGCGACGAACGGCAGGCCCGGCAGATGGGACAGGGCGATCCCGCCCGCCGCGCCGAGGAACAGCGCCGGGAAGATCGGGCCGCCGCGGAAGGCCGCGAGCGACACGCAGTAGGCGAGGCTCTTGCAGGCGATCAGCAGCACCAGCGCGCCCACGGAGTACGAGCCGGTGCTGAGGAGGAGGCCGGGCAGCGCGCTCTGCCCGGAGAACAGCACATCGGATGTCCCCTTGCCGGTCCCCTCGGCATACGCGACGGCAAGACCCGCCACGACCAGGCCGACCACCGGTGTCCACACCGTCCGGCGCCGGTTCACGCCCGGCTGCAGCCGCAGCGCCAGGCGGTGGACCCCCGTACCGAGGAGCGCGGCTGCGGCCCCGATCACCAGCGCGTACCCGAACTGGGCGAGATCGGGGCGCCCCGCGGTCGGCAGGCTCGGGATGGTCAGGGTGCCGACACCGAAACCCGCCCACGTGCCCAGCCCGGTGAAGACCAGTGAGCCGATCCCGGCGGCCAGCAGCCCCGGCACGAGCACGATCCCGAGCATGGGTCCGCCCAGACCGGACGCCTCCATCAGCAGAAACGCACCCACCAGCGGCGAACCCAGCAGCGCGCTGATGGCCGCGAAGCTGCCCGCTGCCGCGACCAGGGACTGCTGCGCCGCGGTGGCACCCGGCCGCAGCAGACGGAAGGCGTACAGGGCGATGCCGCCGCCGAGCGCGATCAGCGGCGCCTCCGGCCCGACCACGGCACCGAACGCGAGGGACGCGACAGCGGCCAGCAGGATGCCCGGCAGCTCGGCGGCCGGTGCCGCCCCCTTGGTCTTGAGCCCTTCGGCGGGCTGGTGACCGCCGTTGCCCGGCAGGCAGCGCACGGTCAGCGCGACCAGCAGCCCGGCGACCGCGAGCAGGGGCAGCGGCCACCAGACAGGCGCACTGTCAAGGCCGAGGGCGTGGGGGAGGCTTGAATAGAGGGCGTTCTGGAGGTGGTCGACCGCCTGGAGGAAGCCGTAGGCACCGGCCGAGAGCACGACGCCGAGGAGCGCGGTGAGGACGAGGAGCAGCAGATAGCCCCTGGTCCGCAGCGGCCCGAACGGGTCCGCGAGCAGGGCGGCTTGCTGGTCGGCCGCCGGCTGGTCCGCTGACATCGGGGTGTCTCCTCAAGGCTGTCCGGGCTGTCTGGCCCTCCGGGGCGGTCACCGCCCGACGATAATGACAGCTATAGGGAGTTTTCCGGGCATTCCGAATCTCTCGGACCAGGTGGCTTGAATTGCCGGTAGCCTGCGTCATCATGATGCGCACGTGGGTCTCGCCGATACTGCTGGCGCTCTCCGGCTCAGTAGTGGCGACTGAGCTGATCTCCGGAGGGAACCCGGCCCCGGCAGTAGCGCTCCTGCTGCTGTTTCTGCTGCTCGCAGGTGTGACCTCGCCTCTGATCTTCCCGAGGTCGATCGGCGCGGTCGAAGCGCAACGCCGCAGCGCGGTCGACGGCCGGCCGATCGTCTTCTGGCGGCCGGGCTGCACGTACTGCCTGCGACTGCGCATCCGGTTGGGCCGTAGCGCCCGCCGCGTGCACTGGGTCGACATCTGGCGTGACCCGGCTGGAGCGGCCGTGGTGAGGTCGGCCAACGACGGCAATGAGACCGTGCCGACTCTTGTCATCGCGGGCCGACCGCACGTCAACCCCGATCCTGAATGGGTGCGCGAACAGCTCTGTCCTCCCGCGTGATCAGGAGTAGTTACGCGGTGAGGTGTCCGCCCTTCACGGCGGTGACGAAGGATTCCCAACCGGTGGCCGGGAAGACCAGGGCGGGGCCGTGGGGGTTCTTGGAGTCGCGGACGGGGATGTCGGCGTACCCGTCGGCCACTTCGAGGCAGTCGTCGTTGCCGGGGCCGCTGTAGCTGGACTTGCGCCAGTCGCTCACGAACGCGAGGTCTATGCGCGCGTTACTGTTCACGTTCGTACTCCTTTGCTACGGCCCTGACCAGGGCCAGTGATTCTTTGGCAGACAACGCGTCGCCCAAGGCCAGATCGTAGGCGAGGTGACAGTGCTTCACCATGATGGGATCGTCGAAGACATGACCGGTGCCGACGCCTTCCACGTAGGCGATGGGGGGAGCGTCATCGAAGCTCATCAGGTACAGCATTCCGGCGAGGAGCGCATGGGCCCCGACTCCGAACGGCAGCACGTGCAGGCGGATTCGTAGAGCCTCGGCGAGGTTGGCGATCTTGTGCAGTTGTTCTGCCATGGTCTGCGGCCCGCCGATCTGCCGCCGCAGTGCTGCCTCGTCCAGCAAGACCCAGAAGACTGTGTCCGACGGGTTCTCGATGATCGGCGCACGGGCCAGGCGGTTGGCCACGTGTTCGTCGACCGGTGTCGTGGGGTCGAGCGAGGCGTGGGCACTGAGTACCTCCTTGGCGTACGCGGCTGTCTGGAGAAGGCCCGGGATCAGTGAGGCCCCGTAGTGCCGGATTTCCTTGGCTTGTTGCTCGAATTCCGCTACCGGAGCGAAGTGACTCGCGTACTTCGAGCCCAGGTCCTTCAGCCAGCGGGCGAAGAACCCGTCCGACCCCAGGGCGCGGTCCAGTCGCTGTGCGTCGTCCGGGGTGGGGAGGCGGCGCCCGGCCTCCCAGTGGCTGATCAGGGTCGGTGAGCAGACCACCGCCTCGCTCACCGCTTCCTGCGTCAGGCCGGCGGCGACGCGCCGGATCCTCAGCTCCTCGCCGTACTTCTGGCGGATCGAGCGCGACTTGGGTGTTCCGGTCACGGGACCAACTCCTGTACTTGAACCTCGCGTTGTCAGGTCGAAACCCCTGGAAGCGTAGCGACGCAAGGCACAGGCTGTGAGTTATTCGTCACAGTGCGGCAGGAGCGCACGAGACCCCCGCGACCGCAGCAACAGTCCGGGGGCGTGGCCAACGCCTACCCAGGAGCGTCGACATGCTGAAGTTTATTGCCCGTTTCGCCGGACCGGCGGCCCGATGCGTGAATCGGTCCGCGAGGCGGCGGACCGGGCCGCCACCCCCGCTCGTGGTGCGGCGGCGCCGTCTGCTCGTATGCCGTGCGTACCTGCCGCTCGGGCATCAACTCCGGCCGCATCTCGGCTCGTTCTCGGCGCCGGCCCATGAACGTCTGGAGCACAGCCGGATCGCCTGGTTCGACCTGCACGGTGTCGACGTCGGGCCGCGCTGCCCGCTGCACGGTGTGGTGGTGCGCTGATGGAGCAGATCGTCAAGGACGCCGTCGTGCGGCGGTGGAGCCGCCACCCCGCCTGTGTGGCGCGGGCGCGTGCGGAACTCCGTACGGCACTGGAGAGTTGGGGCCTTGCGGCTCTCATGGATCCGGCCGCGGTCGTTCTCTCGGAGCTGCTGACCAACGCCGGGCGGCATGCCGTGGTCTCGCCGGGGCGCGAGATCGAGACCCGGTTCCTGCTGGACGGGGACGGCCGCGGCCTCCGTATCGAGGTGCACGACGCGTCGCCCGTACCTCCCCGCATGGCCGCACCCGATCAGGACGCGGACGGCGGCCGCGGCCTGTTCCTGGTGGATGCGCTGGCCGACACCTGGGGCTTCGGCGAGCGCGTCGGGCCCGGCAAGGTCGTCTGGGCCGTGCTGGGGCCGGACGGGGACGGCGGACGTGACGCGTGAGTGCGGCAGGGCCTCAGTGTCCGGCCGGATCCGCCGCCGGTCGCAGCTCCGTGCGCAGGAGCGCGTGCGCTGTGGCGACCGGGGGTACGACCAGCGCTGCCAGGAACAGCAGGCCCACCGCGGTCGGGACGACCTCCATCACGGCGCCCGCGGCGTAGGGGTTGTCGTGCGTGAGCCACAGCACGGCGAGGCCGACCGTATGCGCGACGGGCCCGGCCGCGTCGGACAGGAGGGTGAACGCGGCGGTGACGACGGCCGCGAGCAGCAGGCAGACGGACAGGGCCCGCCACCTTCGCGTGCCGCGGGTCAGTTTCCAGGACCGGGCCAGGGCGGCCCGCGCGGTGGGCGCGTCGTTCACCGCGGCGGCGGTGGCGAGGTTCAGACGGAGCCATACGAGGACCCCGGCGGCGATGACGAGGGACGTCAGGCTGTTGCCCAGCAGCCGGTAGGGCGTACTGCTCCAGTAGTCGAGTCGCGGGATCTCGATGCCCATCATGCCCCCGCTCCGGAAGAACGCCGCCACGAGATAGGCCAGCAGTGCCAGCGGCGCCACGCACACGAGCGTCAGCAGCTGGACGCGGAAGCCGCGCCAGATGTACGTGCGGCTGCGCCGCCACAGGCCACCGGGGCGCAGGGCGGGGCCGCCCGCCGCCGCGTCGCGGACGGCCACGGCGTTCGCGACGAGCAGCACGGCGAGCACGAGGACGGCGAAGACCAGCAGCAGCCCCATGAAGGGGAGGCTGCGCAGAACGATGGAGGTGTACTGCTCCGAGAAGTAGCCGAAGGGCGGATCCTCGTACGCTATTTCGTCGCGTGCCTGCTTCCAGGTGACGGCGAAGTTGTGCCAGGAGAGGGCGAAGGCCGCCGCCACCAGGGCTGCGCCCACGAGCGCGGAGAAGAGTGCGACGCCGAAGGAGAAGCCGTACAGGCCGCGCCAGTTGCCGCGGAAGAGATCCAGGGTGGCTGCGGTGATTCCGCGTGGGGGCCGAGGCCCCTCCTGGGTTCCCGCCGCTCCTCCTGGAGATCCCGGCCTTCCGGGGGCCTCCGGATGGTCCGTTCCGTCCGGTGCTGTCGCCCGGCCCTTCTCCCGCGTCACTGCTCGCGCCCCTCTTCGTTCGGCGCCGGCGGGGGATCGTTCTCGGCCGTCGGCGCTGTGTGCGTACGCCCTCCCACCATGACCGGGAGGGCGGGCTCGGGTCTACTTGCCGGTGCCGACCGCGTAGATGACGATGCCGCCGGTCTTGGACTTGGCGTCGGGGTTGTCGACGGCGATGTTGATGGACGTGCTCACCGTCTTGGAGTGGGTCTCGTCGGGCGGCGTGATGGTCATGGTGGTGAATGTGTAGCCGCTGCCGCCGCTCTTGTTGACCGGGTAGTTCACGACGAACTGGGTCGAATCGCCGGGACCCAGCTTGACGACGGGCCGCTCATCCGAGCCGCCGCGGGTCGCGCTGACGCCGTCGGTGTCGCCCTTGCCCCTGAGGTCGACGCCCGCGTAGCCCTGCATCGTGCAGGAGGTGGAGGCGTTGTTCCTGAAGTTGACCACTTCCTGGCCCTCCCCGGAAATGCCGTGCTGGGCCGTGATGGCGAGGTTCGCGGTCTTGCAGGTGCTGCCGGACGCCGAACCGGAATTGGAGGAGCCGGAATTGGAGGAGCCGGAACCGGAACTCGCGTTGCCGGAGCCGCCGCTCGTGCTGGAGCTGTTGCCCGAACCGCTGCCGGATGAGCCGTCCTGGCCGCTCGCGGTGCTGGGCGCGGACGTCGCGCTGGAGGAACCGGCTGACGCGGCCGTACCGGAGGTGTCGGACGACGACGCCGGCCCGGAGGCGGTGGAGTTGTCGGGGTCGCAGGCCGTCAGGGACAGTCCGGCGGCCACGACGACGAGGGCGAGAGCCGAGAGCCTCTTGTTGCTGCGCATTGCTTCTCCGTATCGGACACCGGCCCACTCGGTCGCGGGCCCTTCTCGTTCATGGAGGCGGAGGGGAGCGGCGGCGGTTGCACGGGGGCCGGACCGGGACACTTCCGTAACACGAGGGAAGCATGATCGCGACCCGCCTCCCGGACCCGCTTCCCGGACCTGCCTCACGGACCCGCTTCCCGGACCTGGCGAGCGGATGCCACGAGCCGCTTGTAGGGCGCGTCAGCGGGCCCGTTGTCCCGGCTGTCCGACCGCGCGCACGTATGCCTCGGTGAAGAGTTCGCAGAGTTCGTTCACGGGTGGGAGGTCAAGGCTCCTGATGGGTTCGATGACCGGTCGCGTGAGGATGTGGGTGATCATCGGGCCCAGCAGGAGCTGGACCAGGACCGGGAGCGGCAGCGGTCGTATCCGGCCCGCCTCCACATGCGGCAGCAGGAGCTGGGCGAGACCGTCGAAGAAGCGCGGGAGGTAGGCCCGCATGGCCCGCGCGGCGGGCCCGTCAGGCCGGCTGAAGAGGTCCGCGAAGAGCGTCGGGAGCACGCGCGGCTCGCGGTCGAACGCCGTGATCACGGTCCGGTAGACCACCAGCACGGTGTCCTCCAGGCGCTCCGGCGGGTCGGCGGTCAGCGCCTCCAGGTCGGGCAGTGGGCCGTAGCGTTCGTAGACGGCGCCGAGCAGCCCGTCGCGGCCGTCGAAGACCGTGTGCAGGCTGGGCAGCGAGCACGCGGCCCGCTCCGCGACAGCGTCCAGGGTCATCGCGCCGAGGCCCTGTTCGGCGACGAGCTGCGCCGCCGCCTCGATCGCGCGCTCGCGGACCGGTCGACGGCCACCGGGGTCGACGCCCGCCCGCCGGACCGCCTCGTCCAGCGCGCCCCGTGAGCCGCCCAGCCGGCGCAGCAGTGTGCTGCGCGAGACGCCCGCCGCTGTGGCGATCGCCGTCAGCGGGACATCGGCGACGTCCCGGCCGCGTTCCTCCGCCGCCGTCAGGGCGGCGGCCACCAGATCCTGTAGCTGCTCGTGGTCCTGTTCCTGCATGTGGAACATGATACGTCTTGACACATGAGACCGTTCCACAGACTCTGTATATAAGAGTTCCACACGGAACGGACGAGGGGAGGGGAGTGCCATGAACGTCGTCATCTCCGGGGGTGGACCGGCCGGCATGATGCTGGGCCTGTTGCTGGGGCGGGCCGGAATCGAGGTGACCGTGCTGGAGAAGCACGGCGACTTCCTGCGTGACTTCCGCGGTGACACCGTCCACGCGTCCACCGTGCGACTGATGGACGAGCTGGGGCTGGGCCGGGAGTTCGCCTCGCTGCCGCAGAGCAGGCTCAGCGATTTGGTGGTGCCCACGTCGGACGGCGGCCGTATGCGGCTGACCGACTTCGGGGGCCTTCCCGCGCCGTACAACTACATCGCGATGATCCCGCAGTGGGACCTGCTCAACCTGCTGGCGCGACAGGCCCGGCGCGAACCGTCGTTCACCCTGCGGATGAATACGGTGGCGACCGGGCTGATCCGGGAGGGCGGCAAGGTCGTCGGCGTCCGCTGTCGCACCCGGGACGGCGAGGAGGAGGAGATCCGCGCCACCCTCACCGTCGCGGCCGACGGCCGCCACTCCGCGCTGCGCCAGGACGCCGGTCTGGTGCCGCGGGAGTTCCCGGTCCCGTTCGACACCTGGTGGTTCCGGCTGCCCAGATACGCCGCGGAGCAGGCCCAGGAGCCCCGGCAGGTTGCCGGGTTCCGCACCGGCGAGTTCGCCCTGAGCCTCACCAGGAACGACTACTTCCAGATCGCCTACTTCACCGCGAAGGGATCCGACGCCCGGCTGCGCACCGCGGGCATCGACCACTTCCGGGCGCGGATCGCCGACCTGATTCCGCAGTACGACGACCGCGTCGACCAACTGCCCGGCATGGACGACGTCCACCTGCTCGACGTCCGGCTCAACCGGCTTGCGCGCTGGTACACCGAAGGACTCCTGGTGATCGGCGACGCCGCCCACGCGATGTCCCCGGCCGGCGGAATGGGGATCAACCTCGCCGTCCAGGACGCGGTCGCGGCGGCCACGCTGCTGGCCGAACCGCTGCGCCGGGACCGGCTGACCACCGCCGACCTGGCGAAGGTCCAGCGGCGGCGGTGGCTGCCCACGGCGGTCCTGCAGCGCGTGCAGCTGATGCTGCACGACGGGTTCTTCGCCCCGGTCCTCACCGGCCGCCGCGTCGGACCGCCCACCTCGGTGGTGCTGGCCACCCGGTACCTGCCCGGGTTCCGCCAACTGCCCTCCCGTCTGGTCGCGTTCGGCCCGCGCCCGGAGCACGCCCCGGCCTTCGCCCGACGCCCCGCGCCCCGCCCGCGCTGAGCTCGCTGCCCGGTGTCAGGAGCCCTGGCTGCCCGGGGTCAGGAGCCCTGGACGGGTGCGACCACTCCGGTGGGCGGGTGGCCCGCGGCGAAGGCGGCCACGTTGGCCTCGACCCGTTCCGCGAGCCCACGCCAGTACGAGGAGCGGGGGTTCGCGCAGTGCGGTGTGATCAGGACGTTCTCCAGCTCCCACAGGTCATGCCCGGCGGGCAGCGGTTCGGGATCGGTCACATCCAGCGCCGCTCCGCCGATCGTGCCGTTCTTCAGTGCGTCCACCAGGTCGGCGGTGACGACGAGGCCGCCCCTGGCGACATTGACCAGCCAGGCGTCCCGGCGCATCAGGGCGAACTCGGCCGCCCCGAACATCCCGCGGGTGTCAGGGGTCGCGGGTGCCGCGGCCACCACGAAGTCCGCGTCGGGCAGGACCTCACGGAACGCGGCGCGCGGCACGGTCAGCTCCGCGCCCGGGACCGCGCCGCTGTCGGATACGGCCAGAATCCGGCAGCCGAACGGCTTCAGCAGCCGGATCAGTGACCGGCCGATGCCACCGCAGCCGACGACGGCGACGGCCGAGCCCGCGAACTCCCGGGTGAGGTTGGCGCTCCACTCCCGGGACCTCGCCAGCCGGTGCAGACCGCGCGCGGCTGCCAGCATGAGGGCGAGGGCGTGCTCGGCGACGGCGTCTCCGTACGAACCGGTGGCCGCGGTGAAGACCGGCTGTGCGCGGATCACTCCGGCGTCCGCCCAGCGCTCCACCCCGGCGTGGGGCAACTGCACCCAGCGGATGCCTTCGTGGAGCATCCCGTCGAGTTCGGCCGGGTCGTCGCTGCCGTAGTAGACGAGGGCTTCCGCCTCGGCGAGGGGCACGACCCGCCCGCCCCCGGCGCGTACCGCTTCGAGCAGGACGGGCACGGGCTCGGGGCCCACATGAACGGCGGGCGCGGCGTAGGCGGGGGCGGTCATGGTGAACCTCCAAGGGGTCGGTCGCGTAAGGGTGCTGGGAGAGGAGCGCGGGAAAGGCCAGGAGAGCAGGAGAGCAGGCGGAGGGACGGCCGAGGGAAGGGGAACCGGGAGCCGGGAACCGTCAGGGCAGGAAGCCGAGATCCGCCGACACCAGCCGGGCGCAGCGCCGCACATCGGGCACCAGGCCGTGCAGCGCCGGGCGGTCGGCCTGGGCGCGCAGCGCGGTGAGCGAGACGGCGGCCATCACCTCGCCGTAGGCGTTGCGCACGGGTGCGGCGACACAGTGCACGAACTCCTCGAACTCCTCGTCGTCCGTGGCCCACCCGCGCTCCAGAACGGCCGCCAGCTCATCGTCGAAGGCGGCCCTGGTGGTGAGCGTGGTGGGGGTGTGGCGGGTGAACTCCCAGCCGTCGATGAGCTGTTCGGTACGGGCGGGCGGAAGGTGCGCGAGGATCGCCTTGCTCACGCCCGCGGTGTGGAGCGGTACGGGCCGGCCGACCCTGGCGTACAGCCGGACCGGACCCGGCGGCGAGATTCTGTCGATGTAGAGAATCGTGTCGTCACGGAGCGCGGCCAGATGCACGGTGTGGCCGGTGTGCTCCTGAAGCGCCGCGAGATGGGGGCGGGCGGTGTCGGCGAGCCCGAACTGCCCGGACGAGTGAGCGCCGAGCGAGGCCAGCCGCGGTCCTGCGCCCCATCGCCCGTCGGGCAGCCGGCGGGCGAGGCCGCCGTCCCGCAGGGTCTGGAGCAGACGCAGAGCTGTGGTCCTGTGGACGCCGAGCCGCTCCGAGATGTCCGCCAGGGTGCGCGGTGCCGTGCCGGTGAACTCCAGGATCTCCATGGCGCGTTGCACGGTCCGGGACATCAGGGTCTCCGCCTTCCGTCTCTGCCTTGCGGCTTCGTCTTCTTCTCTCCGTGTGCACCAGGCCGTTGACAGGGGCGGTCCACACCCGCACGATTGAGCCGATCATAGCACCATTAAGAAAGGGTGTGCATACGGTGCACACCCGCGGACCGGACAGAGGGGGACCGATGAGCCCTGATCAGGACAGCGTGGTCGGCAGGGACGACGGCGGCCTGGAGCGCGACACCATGAGCCGGGTGACCAGGCGGCTGATGCCGCTGATTGTCGTCTGCTACCTGGTCGCGTACATCGACCGTTCCAACCTCTCGGTCGCCGCACTGACGATGAACGACGCGATCGGACTGACGGCAGCCCAGTTCGGCCTGGGAGCCAGCCTGTTCTTCGCCACCTATGTCGTCTTCGAGGTGCCCAGCAATGTGCTGCTCGCCAAGCTCGGCGCACGCCGCTGGATCGCCCGCATCATGATCTCGTGGGGCGTCGTCTCCGGCTGTATGGCCCTGGTCGGGGGTTCGCACTCCTTCTACCTGGTACGGCTGTTCCTCGGCGCCGCCGAAGCGGGCTTCACACCCGGCGTCATCTGGTACCTGACCCGCTGGTTCCCGGCCGGCCACCGGGGCCGGGCGATGGGCCGCTTCTATGTGGGCGCCGCGCTCGCCACGGTCATCGGCTCACCGCTCAGCGGCCTGGTCATGAAGATGGACGGCGTGCTCGACACCCCCGGCTGGAAGTGGCTGTTCGTCGTCGAGGCGGTGCCCGCCGTACTGCTCGGGTTCATCGTCCTGAAGTCACTGACCGACGCCCCTGAGGACGCCGCGTGGCTGCCCGAGCGCAACCGGCGGTGGCTCACCGGCCGTCTCGCCCAGGAGCGGGCGGAGATGGCGGGACAGCGCGCGGTCTCCGTGCGCCAGGCGCTCACCAGCCCCGGGGTGCTTCTGCTCGCGCTCTTCTTCTTCCTGTACTCGTTCGACAGCATCGGCCTGACCCTGTGGATGCCGCAGGTGATCCAGGGCGGCTTCGGGGACCCGAGCGACTTCGTGACCACCCTGCTCACCGCTGTCCCCTATGCCCTGGCCGTGGTCGCCATGGTGATCGTCGCGCGCTCGGTCGACCGGCGTGGGAAGCACGCGCTGCACATGGCCGTACCGATGGCCGTATCGGGCGTACTGCTCGTCGCGAGTGTGGCGGCAGGGCCCGGAGTGGCGGGGTTCGCCCTTCTCGCGCTCTCCACCGGGGCGGCCTGGGCCGCGGTGCCTGCGCTGTGGGGGAGCGCGACGGCCTTCATGACCGGCGTCGCGGCGGCGGCCGGGGTGGCCTTCATCAACGCCTTCGCCAATGTCGCGGGGCTCGCCGTCACCCCGCTGATCGGCGTCATCAAGGACGCCACCGGATCGTTCGACGCACCGCTGCTCGTGATCGCCGGGGCCATGCTGCTGGGCGCGGTGGTGGCGGTCGTGTCCGGCCGCTTCACCACACCGGGCCGGCTGGCCGCCGAGACGGCGCGGGCCGACGGGCCCGACGCGGCGCCGGTGACCGTGCGGCCCGGGAGCTGAGTCAGCCGCCCAAGGCGCAGGCCGAGCCGCCCTCCAGGAGCTGTTCGACCTCGCTGCGGGCGGCTTCCACGACCGTGCTCACCGCGCGGGCCGCGTCGCCGGCGCGGCCCTCGGCGATGGCGTCCGCGACCTCCTGGTGCCTGCGCACCGACGCCATGTCCACCTGCTCCGGCATCAGCAGCAGTTCGCGCCGCGCCACCAGGAGCTCCTCGGTGACCTCGGAGAGCTGGGCGAACATGCCGTTGCCCGACGCGGTGAGCAGCGCCCGGTGGAAGGCGGCGTCGGCCGCGATGAACCCCCGGCTGTCGCCCGCGTGGGCCGCGCCGGCCATCGCCTGCGCATGGGCGCTCAGGGCGCGCCGGGCCTCGTCACCGGCGCCCGTCGCGGCGAGCGCGGCCGCCGACGGCTCCACCGCGGCCCGCAGCTCGGCCAGTTCGCGCAGCTGTGTCTCACGGCGCGGTGACGCCAGGCGCCAGCGGATGACCTGGGGGTCGTACAGATTCCAGTCGTTCATCGGCCGTACGGTGATGCCGACCCGGGGGCGGCTGGTGACGACCCGCTTCGACTCCAGGACCCGTACGGCCTCGCGGGCCACGGTGCGCGAGACGCCGTACCGCTCCTGTACGTCCTCCAGGCGCAGCACCTCGCCCGCCCGGATCTCGTCCGCCGCGAGCGACTGGCCGATCCGGTCGACCACCTGGCCGTGCAGGCCCTGAAGCTCCACGTCGTTCCCCGTCTGCCGATGTGTCCGGTCCGGTGTGGTCAGCGGGCTGCCGCCAGGCGGCCCAGCAGGGCGGTGACCCGCTCGCCCGCCGCCTGTGCGCCGCCCGAGGTCAGCGCCGAGCCCATGCCGCAGGCGACGGCGCCGGCCGCGATCCACTCCGGTGCGTTCTCGATTGTCACACCTCCCGTGGGTATGACGGGGGCCTGGGGGAGTGCGGCCCGCACATCGCGCAGCCAGGACGGCGGGACGGCCGACGCCGGGAAGAGCTTCAGCGCGTCGGCGCCCTCCTCCAGAGCCCGCACCATCTCGGTCGGGGTGGTCACACCGGGGAAGACGGGTACGCCGTAGCGGTGGCCGGTACGGATCACCTCCGGGTGGAGGCTGGGCGAGACCAGGAAGCGGGCGCCCGCCTCCACGGCGGCCCGCGCGGCGGCCCCGTCGAGTACGGTGCCCGCCCCGACCAGGGCCCCGGGACGCCGCTCGGTCAGCTGGGCCACCGCACGCAGCGCGCCCGGGGTGGTGAGGGCGATCTCGACGGCGTGCAGCCCGGCGTCCAGTACGGCGTCGGAGGCGGCCACGGCCTCCCGGGGGCCGGGGGTGCGGACGATGCCGAAGACGCGCTGGGCCGTGACGGCCCTGACGGTCTCCCAGCGGTACAGGTGGTCCATGACGTGTTGCTCCTGGAGAGAAGGGACGGGCGGGAGAGAGGGGGGAAGGGTGCGTCAGCGGTGCACGGTCTCGGCGCCGCCGGTGAACGCGGCGAGTGCCCGGTCAAGACCCGCCCGGTCGGGCAGCCCGTCGGTGTCCGTGGCGCACTGCACGACCAGCGCGGCGACAGCGGCCGCCCTGCGCAGACACACCTCGTACGGCTCGCCGCGCAGCACCCCGGAGAGGAACCCCGCGGCGAACGCGTCGCCGGCGCCCACCGGGTCGGTCACCGGGACCCGGAAGGCCGGCCGGCGCCAACTCCCCTCATCCGTAAGGCAGGAGGCCGACTTGTCGCGGTGCTTGACCACCACGGCCCGCGCCCCGGCAGCCAGCAGCCGCTGGGGGTCGGGCCCGCCGAGCAGCTCCAGTTCGTCCTCGCCCGCCAGGACCAGGTCCGCCCGTTCCAGGAGCGGTGCGACGACCTCGCGCCACCGCTGCGGACTGCCGAGCTTCAGCCGCACGTTGGGGTCGAAGGAGACCGTCGCCCCCGCCTCACGGGCCAGTTCGAACAGCCGCAGCGTGGCCAGGCGCGCGGAGTCCGAGAGCATCGGGGTGATGCCGGTGAGATGGACGATCGCGGCGCCGCCCAGCACATCAGGGGTGAGCGCGCCGGGCGCGAGGAGCGAGGCGGCGGAGCCCGCCCGGTGGTACTGCACATCGATCGCCCTGGCCGGGTGACTGTCACGCAGCAGCAGCCCGGTCGGCGCCGCCGGGTCGATCACGGCGTACGAGGTGTCGATGCCGTCGGCCCGCAGCTGGGCCAGCACGGCCCGCCCCGAGGGATCGTCGCCGACCCGGCCGAGCCAGCGCACCGGGTGCCCGAGCCGGGCCAGACCCGCCGCGACATTGGATTCCGCGCCCGCGACCGAGCGGCGGAAGGCGGTGGCCCGCTCCAGCGGGATGCCGGGCTCGGCGACCATCAGCAGCATCGCCTCGCCGCAGGTGAGCACGGAGGGGCCGCTCATCGCGCGAGCTCCGGCAGCAGACCGGCGAACTCCGCGCAGAAGCGGTCGACCATGCGCAGCTCCTCCTGGTCGAGGCGGTACCCGGGGGCACGGCAGTGCGCCGACCCGAACCAGCCGCGGCGCACCGAGATCTCCTTCTCCGCGGCGACGATCAGCTCGACGCTCTGCATCCAGTACGAGAGGTACGGGGTCATCCGGGTGTGCAGGGCGACGCAGCCGCTCTCGTCGCCCGCCTCCCAGCGGCGCCACAGCTCGACGTACAGCTCGGTGAAGGAACACCCGGGCTGCACCCCGACCGCACCGCGCCGCAGCGCGTCGGGCAGCTGGAGCCCGGCGTAGCCCACCAGCGCAGGCAGCGGACGTCGCCCCGCGGCGAGCGCCGCGATGAGCCGGCCCGGCGGCGCCGATTCGACCTTCACCCAGCGCAGGTTGGGGTGCTCGGCGGCGAGCTGGTGCAGCGTGGGGGCGTCCAGCGCGGTACCGGTCTGCGCGGGGGCGTACTGCAGGACGACGGGCAGCGGGTCCACCGCGGCGAGCACGGCCCGTACGTGCGCCAGTACGGCTTCGCGTGACGGGCCGAGGAAGTGCGGCGGCAGCACATTGAGCGCGTCGGCGCCGCGCTCGGCCGCCGCCTCGGCCTGGGCGACCGCGTGCCGGGTGGCGTGGTCGGGTACGGACACGACGGCGGCGACACCGGACTCCCCGCGGGTGCGGTCGAGCAGCAGCCCGGTCAGCAACTCCCGCTCCGGGCCGTCGAGTTTGTGGAACTCGCTCGCGAATCCGGGGAACATCACCGAGCTGACCCCGGTGGCCAGCACCCGGTCGACGACGGTCGTGAAGCCGTCCGGGTCCAGATCGCCGTTGTCGTGGAAGGGGACTTCGAGCACGGGCGAGACACCGCGGACCAGCGCCTCGGTGTCCTTGGCCCCGGTGTTCACGGGTGTGCCGGTCACGGGTGTGCCGGTCATGGGTGTATCGGTCATGGTGACGGCTCAGCTCCTCAGAAGGCCCGGCGCGGCGGGGCGGAGTCGGTCGAGCCGACCAGGAAGTCCAGGTCGACGCCGGTGTCGGCCTGTGTCACATGCTGGGTGTAGAGATACGTCCAGCCGCGCTCGGCCGGCGGCCTCGGCGCCTCCCACCCTCTCCTGCGCCGCTCCAGCTCGGCGTCGTCCACCAGGACGTCGAGACGACGGCCCGGGACATCGAGGCACACCTGGTCGCCGGTCCGTACGAGCGCGAGCGGCCCGCCGACGGCGGCCTCGGGCGCCACATGCAGCACACAGGTACCGAAGGCGGTCCCGGACATCCGGGCGTCGGAGATACGGACCATGTCGCGCACGCCCGCGTCGAGCAGCTTCTTCGGCAGCGCGAGGTTGCCCACCTCGGGCATGCCGGGATAGCCCCGGGGGCCGGTGTTGCGTACGACCAGGACGGTGTCGGCCGTGACATCGAGATCCGGGTCCTCGGCGACGTCCAGATAGTCGTCGAGCGAGTCGAAGACCAGGGCGGGCCCGGTATGGCTGAGCAGCCGCGGTTCGGCCGCCGACTGTTTGATCACGGCGCCGTCCGGGGCGAGATTGCCGTGCAGCACGGCCGTGCCGCTGCCCGCGGGCAGCACCGGATCGCCGAAGGGGCGGATGACCTCGCGGTCGTACACCTCGACGCCCTCGCAGTTCTCCAGGAGCGAGCGGCCGGTGACGGTGACCGTGTCGGGGTGGAGATGTTCGCGCAGGTCGTTGATGAGGGCGGGCAGGCCGCCCGCGTACGCGAACTCCTCCATCAGGAAGCGGCCGGACGGCATCAGGTCGATCAGCAGGGGCAGTTCGGCGCCCAGCCGGTCGAAGGCGTCCAGGGTGAGCGGCACCCCGAGCCGGCCCGCGATGGCGAGCAGATGCACGACCGCGTTGGTGGAGCCGCCGATGGCCGCGTTGACGCGGACCGCGTTCTCGAAGGCGTGGCGCGTCATGATCCGCTGCGGGGTGAGGCCGCTCGTCGCCAGCTCGACGGCGCGGGCACCGGTCTCCTCGGCGAGCGTGCCGCGCCGGGCGTCGACCGCGGGCAGCCCCGAGCCGCCGGGCAGCATCATGCCCAGCGCCTCGGCCAGACAGGCCATGGTGGACGCGGTCCCCATGGTCATGCAGTGGCCGGCCGAACGGTTCAGCGAGGACTCGAACTCGGTGAACTCCTCCTGGGTGATCGTCCCGGCCCGCAGTTCCTCGGTCATCCGCCAGATGTCCGTACCCGAGCCGACGTTGCGGCCCTTGAAGCGGCCGTTGAGCATCGGGCCGCCGGTGAAGACCATCGCGGGCACGCCCGCGCTGGCCGCGCCCATCAGGGCGGCCGGGGTCGTCTTGTCGCAGCCGGTGAGCAGGACGACGGCGTCGATCGGGTTGGCCCGTATCTGCTCCTCGATCTCCATCGCGGCCAGATTGCGGTAGAGCATGGAGGTCGGACGCAGGAACGGCTCTCCGAGCGACATCGCGGGGAATTCCAGGGGGAAGCCGCCGGCCTGGAGCACCCCGCGCTTCACCGCGTCCGCGATGAGCTGGAGATGGCCGTTGCAGGGCGTCAGCTCGGAGAAGGTGTTGCAGATGCCGATGACCGGCCTGCCGTCGAAATTGTGGCCGCCGCGCCCCATGGCCCGCAGATGATGGCGTGCGATGAAGCCGTTCTTGCCGCCGTCCCCGAACCAGGCGCGGCTGCGCAGCTGCGGTGCCATGTGGTGGTCCTTCCAGTGCCGTCGTCGATGCGGTGGAAACCGGCTGTGACCTAGTCGTGTCCTGCCCGCTCTTAATGGTGCTATCAAATCACGATACGGTCCAGGCGTGTCCAGGGACGCACCGAAAGGGTCAATGATGATCGCCACACCGGGGAGGAACGCCATGGGGACCGGCACGAGGACCGGCACGGAGACCGGCACGATGAAGGCGGTGACCTGGCGGCTGATGCCGTTCCTGGTCCTGCTCTATCTGGTCGCCTATGTGGACCGCTCGAACATCGGCTTCGCCAAGCTGACGCTCCAGAACGAACTCGGCCTGTCCAACGCCGCGTTCACCCTCGGCCAGGTGGGGTTCTTCATCGCCTACGCGATCTTCGAGGTGCCCAGCAACATCTTCCTCGAACGGTTCGGGGCCCGGCGCTGGTTCACCCGCATCCTGATCAGCTGGGGCCTGGTCACCGCCCTCACCGCGCTGGTCTCCACCGGCTGGCAGTTCTACACCGCCCGGTTCCTGCTGGGCGCGGCCGAGGCCGGCTTCTATCCGGGCGTCCTCTACTTCCTGACCAAGTGGTACCCGTACCGCTACCGCGCCCGGATGACCGGCTGGTTCATGATGTCCACACCGCTCGCCTTCATCATCGGCAATCCGCTGATGGGCGCGCTCGGCGGCCTCGACGGGGTCCTCGGCGTCAAGGGCTGGCAGTGGATCTTCATCGCGACCGGTGTCCCCGCGGTGCTCCTCGGCTTCCTCACGCTGCGCGTCCTGCCCGACGGGCCCGAGCGGGTCGGCTGGCTCAAGGACGGCGAGAAGAAGTGGATCGCCGACGAACTGGCCGTCGAGAGCAGCACGCTGGGCGGCGACCATGAATCCCCGCTGAAGACCCTCCGCGACAAACGCGTGGTCCTGATGTCCCTGTACTTCCTGTGCTTCCCGCTCGGTGCGTACGGACTCAGCTTCTGGCTGCCGACGATCGTGGACGGCTTCGGCGGACTCTCCGGGACGGCCGTCGGCTTCGTCACGGCCGTCCCGTACGTCTTCGTGGCGATCGGCCTGTACGTCGTGCCCAAGCTCGCCGACCGCAGCGGCTCCCGCTATCCGTGGATCGCGGGCAACGCGGCGGTCGGCGCGGCCGGTCTCGCGGGCTCCGCGCTGGTCCCGTCGGGCGACCATGTGCTCCAGATGGCCTTCATCAGCCTCGCGGCGATGTGTATCTTCGCCGGTCAGCCGGTGCTCTGGTCACTGCCGTCGCGGTTCCTGACCGGGGTGCAGGCCGCGTCCGGCATCGCCATGATCAACGCGGTCGGCAACCTCGGCGGCGGATTCGGCCCGATGGGAATCGGCGTGATCGTGGACCGCACGGGGTCGGCGGTGGCCGGACTGTGGTTCCTGGTGGCCGCGATGGCGGTGGCCGCGGTGGCCACGTACGGCATCAAGCGGCTGATCGAGAACGGCAGGGTCGTCGACCACGAGCCGGGTGCGCCGGTGCGGAACGGGCCTCAGAGCCCGGCCTGATCCGGACGGAGGCCCGGGCGCCCCACCCCGAGCAGCAGCCCGGCCAGCCCGGCCGGTTCTGTGATCATGCAGTCGTGGCCGGCCGCCAGCTCCCACACCTCGGCGGGGTCGCCGTTGGGCTGGACCGCGGGGACCGGGCGGCGGGCGAAGCCTTCCGGTATGCCGGTCACACAGTGGATGTGTGTGCGCGGGATCGCGTCCGCGGCCGGATTGTCCAGCCGGACCGGCTGCTGGAGGCAGCGCACCGGCTGGTCCGACAGCATGGTGCGCAGCCAGGCGAGGTCCGCCGGGTCGGTGACCCCGAACAGCCCGGCCGGCGGCGGCATTTCGGGCAGCGGCGGCACCCGCCAGCCGCTCTCGGACCGCAGGGCGAGATCGATCAGGGACCGCGTCACGGGCATGACATCGGCGGCGCTCTCGCCGTCCCGCGGGACCATCGCGTCGAGATGGACCAGCCGGCCGATCCGGTCCGGGACGCGGTGGGCCACGGCCGAGACGACCAGCCCGGCGTAGCTGTGCCCCACGAGCACCACATCGGTGAGGTCCTCCCCGGTGATCAGCCCGACGATGTCGTCGACGTGGGTGTCGAGCCCCACATCGGGGCCGAGCAGGTGCGCCTTGTCGCCGTATCCGGTGAGCGACGGTGCCAGCACCCGGTGCCCGGCCGCCTCAAGGAGCGGTACCACCCGCTCCCAGCACTGCCCGCTGTGCCAGGCACCGTGTACCAGCAGATACGTCGTCGGCATGGGTTCGCTCCTTGCTGTGTCCTGCGGGGAATGGCAGGCCCGGTGGGCCGCCGACCACGCTGCCGCCGGGGCGCGGGCCGAGCCAGGGCCCCCGCGGTCCTGGGGGTGGCAGGACCAGGCACGTACGCCGGTGGCCGACCTACAGTGGCGGTATGACCGGTGAACCGAACCTGCTGGGTGACTACGTGCGCGCCCGCCGCGAGCTCGTCACCCCTGACCAGGCCGGTATCCCCGTGTTCGGCGTCCGGCGTGTGCCGGGCCTGCGCCGGGAGGAGGTCGCGATGCTGGCCGGTATCAGCGCCGACTACTACCTGCGCCTTGAGCAGGGCCGCGACCGCAACCCGTCCGTGCAGGTCCTCGAATCCCTCGCCCGGGTGCTGCGGCTCGACGACGACGCGACGGCGTACCTGCTGAACCTCGGCGCGGCCACACCCCGGCGGCGCCGCCGACGGCCCCGCAAGGAGACCGTTCCTGCCGGTATCGCCCAGCTCGTCGCCACGCTCCCGCTGCCCGCGCTGGTCGAGGGCCGCTACTTCGACGTCCTCGCCGCGAACGCCCTGGCGACCGCGCTGTCACCCCGCCTCACGCCAGGAGCCAACCGCCTGCGCGGCATCTTCCTCGACCCCGCGGAACAGGACCTCTACCCGGACTGGGAGAACGCCGCCCTGGGGATGGTCGCCGGTTTCCGTGAGTCCGTGGGCACCGGCACGGACGACCCCCGGGTCATCGAACTCGTCGGTGAACTCTCCCTCGGCAGCCCCCGTTTCAGCCGGCTCTGGGCCCGCCACGACGTGGCGCTGTGCGAGGGCGGGCCCAAGCGGATCGACCACCCCCAGGTCGGTGCGCTCCGGCTGAACCGGGAGCGGCTCGGCATCGACGGCACGACCGGCCAGACCCTCGTCATCTACCACCCGGACCCGGGCACGGACAGCGCCGACAAGCTGGCACTGCTGGCCGCCGCCACCCAGCCCACGGCCACGCAGCCCACGGCCACGCAGCCCGCCGCCCCTGGGCCCGCTGCCACGCACCCCGAATCCAGGTAGACCGACGCCACCCGGCCGTCAGCGGCTAAGCCGTGTGCAGCATCAGCCCGATGCCGACCACCATCAGCCCGGCCGCCGCGATTCGCGGCGCCCCGAACCTCTCCTTGAAGAAGAGCGCTCCGATCGCCGCGCCCACGATGATCGACGACTCGCGCAGCGCCGCGATGGGGGCGAGCGGCGCGCGGGTCTGGGCCCACAGGACCAGGCCGTACGCGACCACCGACATCGCGCCGCCGATCAGCCCCTTGGTGGCGTACGGGCGCAGCTGGGCGACCAGTTGGCCGCGGCGCCTGTGCAGCGCGTACGCCGGGATGGCGATGCCCTCCAGGATCATCAGCCAGGCGATGTAGCCCAGCGACGAGCCCGAGTCGCGGACGCCGACGCCGTCGACCGTGGTGTACGAGGCGATGGCCAGGCCGGTGGCGAGCGCCGCGATGATCGCGGGCCACTGCGGGCGGGAGCCCTTCAGGCCCCAGACGGCCACCCCCACGAGCCCCGCGCAGGCCACCGCGACGCCCGCCAACTGCCAGCCGTTCGGGATCTCATGGACGAAGACGGCGGCCAGCACGGTCACCACGAGCGGTGCGGTGCCCCGCGCGATCGGGTACATCTGGCCGAAGTCGCCGAGTGTGAACGACCGCATCAGCAGCAGCATGTACGTGACGTGCAGCGCGGCCGAGACGAGCAGATACGGCCACGCGGCGGCGGCCGGGAAGGGGACGAACAGCGCGCCCAGCGCGCCGACCAGCAGCCCGCCCCCGGAGATCAGGGTGAAGGAGACCAGCTGGTCCTTGATGTGGTGGGCAATGGCGTTCCAGCTGGCGTGGGTTATCGCTGCGAGGACGACGGCGAGGATGACCGTGAGTGTCACGCGGCGGACTCCCGGACATCGGCCAGGGTGGCGCCCGCGTGGGCGACCACCGACTTCGGCTCCAGGGCGAAGACCGTGTGCGGGGTGCCGGCCGCCGCCCACACGACGGGGTGCTCCAGCAGGCCCCGGTCGGCGATGACCCGGGTGCGGTTGCGGTGGCCGAAGGGCGGCACCCCGCCGATCGCGTAGCCGGTGGTCTCCCGTACGAGAGCGGCGTCGGCGCGCTTGACCTTCTCGGCGCCGAGCACCTCCCGTACGCGCTCGACGTCGACCCGGGACGCCCCGTCCAGCAGGACCAGGACGGGCGCCCCGTCGGCCTCGAAGATCAGCGACTTGACGATCGCGCTGAGCTCGCAGCCGACCGCGGCCGCCGCCTCGGCCGCCGTCCGGGTCGCCTCGGGAAAGCCGCGGACCTCGACCTCCAGGCCCAGTTGGCGCAGCGCCTCGGCGAACCGGGGATTCACAGGGGGTTCGGAAGTGCTCATGGCCCGTAACGCTAGCGTCCGGTGTACCTGCCACGCGAACTCGTTGAACGGTCTCAGGAGCCCGCCGCCAGTAACGGTCTCAGGAGCCCGCTGCCAGTACGGCCGCGACCACCGGACCTGCGGCGTCGCCGCCGTGGCCGCCCGACTGGACGACCGCGGCCGCGGCCAGGTCGTTGCTGAACCCGGTGAACCAGCTGTTGGACTTGCCCTGTGCGTCGACCTCGGCCGAGCCGGTCTTGGCGCCCTTGTACCCACCGACCCCCGACATCGCCACGGTGCCCGTCCCGTACCCGGCCGTCGCCGTGATGTGCATCATGTCGCGCAGCTGCTGCGCGGTGGCGGCGGGCAGCGGCCGCGCGGTGGCCGTGTCCCCCTCGCGCAGCGACCTGGGCACGATCACCGGCTGGTGGAACGCGCCGCTGCGGGCGGTGGCGGTGACCGACGCCATGTTGAGCGGGTTCATCTGGACCAGCCCCTGGCCGATCATCGCCGCCGCGGTGTTGGGGCCGGACGTCTGCGGCACACTGCCGTCGAAGGTCGGGATGCCGACGTTCCAGACGGAGCCGATGCCGAAGTACTTCTTCGCCGTGTCCGGCAGGGCGGTGTCCGCGATGCCGCGGTCGTTCAGCTTCCCGACCGGCTTGATGAAGGCGGTGTTGCAGGACCGGGCGAACGCCTTCTCCATGGTGCCGCCCGGGATGGAGAAGTTGTCCAGATTGTGGAAGGTCTGACCCTGCCAGGTCACCGACGGCTCGCAGAGGAGGGGGCTCTTCTCGGATGCCAGACCGTTGTCGATGAGCATCGCGGCGGTCATGATCTTCATCGTGGAGCCGGGCGCGAGCTTGCCCTGCGTCGCCGCGTCGAAGGCGTCGGCACGGTTGTTGGCGATCGCGCGTATCTCACCCGTGCTCGGTCTGACCGCCACCACCGACGACTCGCTGAACTTCTTCACCGCCACCTCGGCCGCCGCCTGCGCCCGCGCGTCGAGCGTGGTGTGCAGCAGCGCGGGGGTGCCCTTGGAGAGAGTCAGCAGGGTCCTGGCCGGGGCCGGACTGTCCGCGGAGCCGTCCCCGGATCCCTCGGTGGCCCCGCCGGCGGATCCGCTCGCCCCGATGTACGTCTCGATGCCCGGCTTGCCGCCCGCCTTGTCGCCGTACTTCTGCCGCAGCGAGTCCAGGACCGGCCCCAGCGAGGGGTACTTGGCCTTCGTCAGCTCGACACCGTTGACGTCCACCGCCTTGATCGGCGCGGACTCCGCCTCACCGGTGGTGAGCGTCTGGCCCTTCTTCAGGTCCGGGTGGACGACCGACGGGTCCCAGTCCACCAGCGCCCGGCCGGTCGTCAGACCGCGTACGACACTCAGCGACGACGCGTACGACCAGGGCTTGGTCTTCCCCTCGTACGAAATGGTGGCCTTCACCGTGAACGGCACCTTCGTACCCGATGCCGCACCCGGCGTCAGCGTCACCCTGGTGACATGGGCGTCCGCGCGGTAACCGGCCAGCAGCGGCTGGGAGTCCGCCACGTTGTTGGTCAGCTGCGCCGCCCGGTCCGCGTCGCCCTTCGCCCAGGCGGCGAGGAAGTCCTTGGCCACACCGCTGGTCTCGTCCGCGGTCGGCGGACCGGTGCGGGCGGGGGCGGCCTGGGTCGTCCCCGTGGAGCCGTCTCCGGTGCCCGAACCGGTCAGCCCGTTCCAGAGGTTGTACGCGCCATAGCCGACCCCACCGGCCACGACCACGAACACCCCGCCCGCTATGCCTATCTTCGCCCCGCTACGCACTACGGCGTCCCCTCCCCAGGAGTCTCTTGAACATGTTCAAGAGAGTTACGCCCAGCAGCGTACGGGACCCCAGTGGCGCAGGGGGCGTCGTTATCCGACCGGGATCAGATCCAGGTGTTCAGCCACATCCGGTTGTTCCACTGGCTCAGCGGGATCGCGTCCCCGGTGAACAGCGGCCAGAAATAAATGAAGTTCCACACGATCAGCAGGACCAGCACACCCGCGCCGATCGCGCCCACCGCCCTGCGCCGCTCGCTCGACCCGGGCGGCCCCAGGATCGCGCCGATCATCATGGCGACGGCCAGACACAGGAACGGCACGAAGACGACCGCGTAGAAGAAGAAGATCGTCCGCTGCTGGTACATGAACCAGGGCAGATACCCGGCCGCGATCCCGCACGCGATGGCCCCGGCCCGCCAGTCCCGGCGGAAGACCCAGCGCCACAGGATGTACAGGACCGCGAAGCACGCCGCCCACCAGAGCAGCGGGGTGCCCATCGCCAGCACCTCGCGGGCGCAGCTCTCGGTGCCCTGCGGGCAGCCGTCCGTGCCCGGCTTCGGGGACTCGTAGAAGTACGAGACGGGGCGGCCCACCACGAGCCAGCTCCACGGGTTCGACTGGTACTGGTGCCCCTCGGTCAGATTGACGTGGAAGCTGTAGACCTCGGCCTCGTAGTGCCAGAAGCTGCGCAGCGACGCCGGGACCCAGCTCATGTCGAACTGTGGCAGTTGGACCGTGCCGAGCACCGGCAGTTTGATGTGATCGGGGGAGAGCCCCGCGCGGTGGGCGGCCCAGTCGCGGAAGTACCCGCCCTTGGTCACGAACCAGCCGGTCCAGGAGAGCATGTACGTCACCACGGCGACCGGCACCGTCGAGACGAAGGCCGGCAGCACGTCCCGGCGCAGCACGGCCCGGTAGGGGCGGACGGCGCCCGCGGTGCGGCGCGCGCCCACGTCCCAGAGCACCGCCATCACCGCGAAGAAGACCAGGACGTACAGGCCGTTCCACTTGGTCGCGGCGGACAGGCCGAGCAGCACACCGGCCGCGATCCGCCAGGGCCGCGGGCCGAGCCCGGCCGTGCTCGCGATGCCGCTGTCCGGCCGCAGCCCGCCCTCCTCGCCCACCGGCAGGGCGGCGGCGAGCCTGGCGCGGGCTCTGTCCCGGTCGATGAGCAGCGCCCCGAAGGCCGCCACCACGAAGAACATTACGATGAGGTCCAGCAGCGAGGTGCGGCTCATCACGAAGTGCAGCCCGTCGACTGTCAGCAGCGCACCCGCCAGGCACCCCAGGAACGTCGAGCGCAGCAGCCGCCTGCCGATCCGGCAGATCATCAGCACCGAGAGCGTGCCGAGCAGCGCCGTCATGAAGCGCCAGCCGAACGGCGTGAACCCGAAGAAGTGCTCACCGATCCCGATGAGCCACTTGCCCACCGGAGGGTGCACCACATAGCCCGGGTCGGACGGCACCGAGACATGCGAGGGGTTCGCCAGGATCGCGTTGTTGATGTTGTCCGGCCAGTGGCCCTCGTAGCCCTGGTGGATCAGCGCCCAGGCGTCCTTCGCGTAATACGTCTCATCGAATATCACCGCGTGCGGGCTGCCGAGGTTCCAGAACCGCAGCACCCCGGCGACCAGGGTGACCAGGAGCGGACCGCCCCAGGCCGACCAGCGCAGCAGCCGCTCCGCGAAGGCGGGGGAGAGGCCGAGCACGTTCCACACCTGCGGGCCCGGTGTGGCGTACGGCGGCACCAGCCGCTCGCGCAGACCCGTCTCGCGCGGGGCCGCGTACCCGAACCGGCGCAGTCTGCGCCCCCAGGTGGGCGGCTGTTCCCCGGCGTCGTGGCCCTTCAGGGCTTGAGGCGCTGTACTCGTCACCGCGCCATCGTAGGGAACCCGACTGTGAGAGTGGTGTGCACGGGGCTGGGAGAATGGAGTCGTGACAGGAATGCTGGTACTCGCAGGGACCCCCATCGGTGATGTGTCGGACGCGCCGCCCCGGCTCGCCGAGGAGCTGGCGACGGCCGATGTCGTCGCCGCCGAGGACACCCGGCGGCTGCGCCGGCTGACGCAGGCGCTCGGCGTCCAGACCACGGGGCGTGTCGTCTCGTACTTCGAGGGCAACGAGTCGGCCCGCACCCCGGAGCTGGTCGAGGCGCTGACGGGCGGGGCTCGGGTGCTGCTGGTCACGGACGCGGGGATGCCGTCGGTCTCCGACCCCGGCTACCGGCTGGTCGCCGCGTGTGTGGAGCAGGACATCAAGGTCACCGCCGTCCCCGGCCCGTCCGCTGTGCTGACCGCGCTGGCGCTGTCCGGGCTGCCGGTGGACCGCTTCTGCTTCGAGGGCTTCCTGCCGCGCAAGGCGGGCGAGCGCATCGGCCGGCTCCGCGAGGTCGCGGCCGAGCGCAGGACGCTGGTGTACTTCGAGGCTCCGCACCGGCTGGACGACACCCTCGCCGCGATGGCGGAGGTCTTCGGCGCCGACCGCAGGGCCGCGGTCTGCCGTGAGCTGACCAAGACGTACGAGGAAGTGAAGCGCGGCGGACTGAAGGCGCTCGCGGAGTGGGCGGCGGACGGCGTACGGGGCGAGATCACCGTCGTCGTCGAGGGCGCCCCCGACACCGGGCCCGAGCAGCTCGACCCGGCCGAGCTGGTGCGCAGGGTGCAGGTGCGCGAGGAGGCGGGGGAGCGCCGCAAGGAGGCCATCGCCGCGGTCGCCGCCGACGCGGGGCTGCCCAAGCGCGAGGTGTTCGACGCGGTGGTCGCGGCCAAGAACGCGGCCAAGGGCGCGGTCGGCGGCGCGGCCAGGAACACGGCCGGGAATTCGGGCGGCGGCGCGGCCGGGGGCGCGGTCAAAGACACGGCAAAGGGCCCGGCGGGGGACCGCGGGCCGGCCGGTGCCTGAGGGCGCCCCTACGGCCGCGTACCGCAGCCGCGCGGTCGCGGAAGGTGGCCGTGCGGCGCCCGGCGGCGGCCGCGTGCCACCGGGAGGTAAAGGACCCGCGCGATTGGCAAAGCGGGCAACGTGATCACGGGGCCTTTGGCCACGAGCAGGCCAAAACCGGTCCAATAGTCGGCAGCACCTGATGCATTCCGGGGGCCGGAGGCGTCCACTGGAAGTGGGACGGAATCGCCCCACGGAAGGCTTGTCCGTCGGACAAGAGGAGCTGGCATGAGTGAGATAGTTGAAAGCACCGCCCATGAGGCGTATTCCTTCGCCTGTATGCGGTGTGGTCATGGCTGGGAGCAGTCGTACGAGATCGAGCACCACGTCGGCGCTTCCGGCGAGACTTTTGTCGTATACCGGGCCAACGGCGAGCGTGTGCCTTCGCCGCTTTCCAATCCGAGCTGTCTGAACTGCGGCGGTCACGTCGTACGCATCATGAGGTCCGGGCGGGTCTCATCGGTGCAGAATCTGCTCCATTACCCCGACACCCTCACCGCCCCCGCCGGCCCGCTCGGGGCAGTCGGTGACACCGAGCACCGGGACACCGGGCACCGGGGAGCCGACGCCGGGCCTGCGGCAGGGGCCGCGGCCGTGGGCGGGGCGACCCCCGCACCCGCCGAGCGCCACCACTGGCAGCTCCGGGACCTGCTGCACCCCTTCCAGCACCGCGGTTAGAGCACCGCGCCCACCGAGGATCGGCCTTCGCACGGCGGCCCTCCCCCAGCCCCGGGGGGCTGGGAGGTGCCCCCATAGGATCGAACCCATGAGCAAGGACACCGCGCCGCCGCTGCCCGCACCGCTCGCTGTGCCGGTGGCCGACTCGCACACCCATCTGGACATGCAGGACAGCACCGTGGACGAGGCCCTGGCCAGGGCCTCGTCCGTCGGTGTGACCACGGTGATCCAGGTGGGGTGCGATCTGAAGGGCTCCCGCTGGGCGGCCGAGACGGCCGCCGCGTACGACAGCGTGCATGCGGCGGTCGCCCTGCACCCGAACGAAGCGCCCCGCATCGTGCTCGGCGACGACGAAGGCTGGTCGCGGCAGGGGGCCCGCCCCTCGGGCGGGGACGGCGCGCTGGACGAGGCGCTCGGCGAGATCGACCGGCTGGCCGGGCTCCCGCAGGTGCGGGCCGTCGGCGAGACCGGGCTCGACCACTTCAGGACCGGGCCCGATGGCCTGGCGGCGCAGGAACGCTCGTTCCGGGCGCACATCGAGATGGCGAAAAGGCACGGCAAGGCGCTGGTTATTCACGACCGCGAGGCCCACGCCGATGTACTCCGCATTCTTGACGAGGAGGGGGCGCCGGACCGCACGGTATTCCACTGCTATTCCGGTGACGCCGAAATGGCCGAACTCTGCGCGGCCCGGGGCTATTTCATGTCCTTCGCGGGCAACATGACGTTCAAGAACGCCCAGCCGCTGCGTGACGCACTCGCCGTGGCCCCGCTGGAACTCGTCCTTGTCGAAACCGACGCGCCTTTTCTTACCCCCGCCCCCTATCGGGGAAGGCCGAATGCGCCGTATCTCATTCCGGTGACGGTCCGGGCGATGGCGGCCGTACGGAACACCGGCGAGGACGAACTGGCCGCCGCGCTCATGGCCAACACGGTCCGGGCGTTCGGCCTGGACGGCGCCACCGTGTGAAACGGCGCCCTGTGGCGAGACGGGCGCCCGGGCGGGGCGCGGTGCGAGCCGGCGTGCGGGCGGTGCCGGGCCGGTGCGCGCGGTGCGAGCCCGGCGCGCACCGGGCGCCGTCCGCGCGGCCGTAGGCTTGACGGGTGAGCAGCACTGAACCCGAGTCATCCTCCGAGCCATCCCCCGAGACGTCTCCCCAGGCATCCCCCGAGACGTCCCCGCAGGGACCCGAAGTCTCCGACGCCCTGCTGGGCCCCGCCGACATCCGGGAACTGGCCGCCGCGCTCGGCGTACGCCCGACCAAGCAGCGCGGCCAGAACTTCGTCATCGACGCCAACACGGTGCGCAGGATCGTCAGGACCGCCGAGGTGACCCGGGACGATGTGGTCGTGGAGGTCGGCCCCGGCCTCGGCTCGCTGACCCTGGCGCTCCTCGAAGCGGCCGACCGGCTGGTCGCCGTCGAGATCGACGATGTGCTGGCGGGTGCGCTGCCCGCGACGGTCGAGGCCAGGCTGCCCGCCCGGGCCGACCGCTTCACGCTCGTCCACTCCGACGCGATGCAGGTCACCGAACTCCCCGGCCCGCCGCCCACCGCACTGGTCGCGAACCTCCCGTACAACGTGGCGGTCCCGGTCCTGCTCACGATGCTGGCCAGGTTCCCGTCGATCGAGCGGACGCTGGTGATGGTCCAGGCGGAGGTCGCCGACCGGCTCGCGGCCGAGCCCGGCAGCAAGGTGTACGGGGTGCCGTCGGTCAAGGCCAACTGGTACGCCCACGTCAAACGGGCCGGCTCCATCGGCCGCAATGTGTTCTGGCCCGCGCCGAACGTCGACTCGGGCCTGGTGTCGATGGTCCGGCGCACCGAACCGGTCGCGACCACGGCCACCAAGGAAGAGGTCTTCGCGGTCGTCGACGCGGCGTTCGCACAGCGCCGCAAGACGCTCCGCGCCGCGCTCGCGGGCTGGGCGGGGTCGGCGCCGGCGGCCGAGGCCGCCCTGATCGCCGCCGGTGTCTCGCCGCAGGCGCGCGGGGAGTCGCTGACGGTCGAGGAGTTCGCACGGATCGCGGAGGGCAAAGCATGACGGCGCACGCCGGTACCGGGAGGACGGCCGGGGCGGGCGTGACCGTCCGCGTCCCCGCCAAGGTCAACGTCCAGCTCGCGGTGGGCGGCGCCCGCCCCGACGGCTTCCACGACCTGGCCAATGTCTTCCTCGCGGTCTCGCTGTACGACGAGGTCACCGTCACCCCCGCGGACACCCTGCGCATCACCTGCACCGGCCCCGGCGCGGACCAGGTCCCGCTGGACCGTACGAACCTGGCGGCGCGGGCGGCCGAACTGCTCGCCGCCCGGCGCGGTATCGAGCCCGGTGTGCACATCCACATCGACAAGGACATCCCCGTCGCGGGCGGCATGGCGGGCGGCAGCGCGGACGGCGCGGGCGCCCTGCTGGCCTGTGACACGCTCTGGTCCACGGGTGCGACGCGCGAGGAACTCCTCGCCCTGTGTGCCGAGTTGGGCAGCGATGTGCCGTTCAGCCTGGTCGGCGGGGCGGCGCTCGGCACCGGCAGGGGCGAGCGGCTGACACCGCTGGAGGTGGGCGGCGCGTTCCACTGGGTGTTCGCGATGGCCGACGGGGGGCTCTCCACCCCGACGGTCTTCCGCGAGTTCGACCGGCTCACCCCCGGCGCCGGCCCGCCGCAGGCGGCACCGGCGCTGATCGAAGCGCTGCGCACCGGCGACACGGTGGCCCTGGCGGGCGCCCTGGCCAACGACCTCCAGCCGGCGGCGCTCTCCCTGCGCCCGTCCCTGGCGGACACGCTCACGGCAGGCACGACGGCCGGCGCCCTGGCCGGGCTGGTCTCCGGATCGGGCCCGACGACGGCGTTCCTGGCGAAGGACGCGGACACGGCGGAGCGGATCGCGGCGGAGCTCCTGGAATCGGGCACCTGCCGGTCCGCGCGGGTCGCGGTGTCCGGGGTGGCGGGGGCGACGGTGCTGCGGGTTTCCGGTCAGCGCCCGTAGTGATAGCGGCAGCCGGCGATCCGGACCTCTTCGTCGACCAGCTTGTAGATCAGCCGGTGCTCATCGGTGATGCGGCGGGACCAGTACCCCTGGAACCCGTGCTTCAACGGCTCCGGTTTGCCGATGCCGTCGTTGCCGTTACGCGCGACGTCCCGCAGCAGGGCGTTGATGCGTTTGAGGATCTTCCGGTCCTGGGCCTGCCACCAGACGTAGTCCTCCCAGGCCGATTCGTCCCAGACGAACTTCACTCGGCCAGCTCGCGTGCGGTGCCGCCGTCGCTCTCGAGGCGCTCGATCGACGCCAGCAGACGCCGGGCGTTCGCAGGACTGCGGAGCAGGTAGGCCGTCTCCCGCAGCGACTCGTACTCGTCGAGAGCCACGATCACGACCGGGTCGTGCCCGGCCCGCGTCACGACGACCTCCTCGCGGTCATCCACCACTGCGTTGAGCGTTTCGGCGTATTTCGCCCGTGATTCTGTGTACGTCATGGTCCGCATGGAGTCTCCCTCCCGGATGTACGGAAAATTGTACGTACAGGAAACTGTACGCGGGAATCGGAGGTGTCGCAATGGGCTCGCCCACCGCGCCGTACCCTGGGAGATCGATCACCCCCGTCCCAGGAGCGTCAATGGCCGTCAACCTCGTCAATGTCGAGGCCGTCAGCAAGGTCTACGGCACCCGTGCCCTGCTGGACGGTGTATCGCTCGGCGTCTCCGAGGGCGACCGTATCGGCGTCGTCGGCCGCAACGGCGACGGCAAGACGACCCTCATCCGGATGCTCGCCCGTCTTGAGGAGCCCGACACCGGTCGGGTCACCCACAACGGCGGTCTGCGCAGCGGTGTCCTCACCCAGCACGACTCCCTCGACCCGCAGGCCACCGTCAGGCACGAGGTCATCGGCGACCTCGCCGACCACGAGTGGGCGGGCAACGCCAAGATCAGGGACGTGCTGACCGGGCTCTTCGGCGGGCTCGACCTGCCCGGATTCTCCGATGGCCTGGACACCGTCATCGCCCCCCTCTCCGGCGGTGAGCGCCGCCGGATCGCCCTGGCGAAGCTGCTCATCGCCGAGCAGGACCTGATCGTGCTCGACGAGCCCACCAACCACCTCGACGTCGAGGGCATCTCCTGGCTCGCCGGCCACCTGCGCGCCCGCCGCTCCGCGCTCGTCGTCGTCACCCACGACCGCTGGTTCCTCGACCAGGTGTGCACCCGCATGTGGGACGTCCAGCGCGGCGCGGTCCACGAGTACGAGGGCGGCTACAGCGACTACGTCTTCGCGCGCGCCGAGCGCGAACGCATCGCGGCCACCGAGGAGTCCAAGCGGCAGAACCTGATGCGCAAGGAGCTGGCCTGGCTGCGGCGCGGCGCCCCCGCCCGTACGTCGAAGCCCCGCTACCGCATCGAGGCCGCCAACGAACTGATCGCGGACGTGCCGCCGCCGCGCGACACATCCGAGCTGATGAAGTTCGCCAACGCCCGGCTCGGCAAGACCGTCTTCGAGCTGGAGGACGTCACCGTGAGGGCCGGGGACAAGCTGCTGCTCCAGCATCTGACCTGGCAGCTCGGCCCCGGCGACCGCATCGGTCTGGTCGGTGTGAACGGCGCGGGCAAGACCTCGCTGCTGCGGGCGCTGGCCGAGGCGGCCCGTACCCAGGGCGACACCCAGCCCGCCGCGGGCAAGGTCGTCGTCGGCAGGACCGTCAAGCTCGCCTACCTCTCGCAGGAGGTCGCCGAACTCAAGCCGACCCTGCGGGTGCTCGAAGCGGTGCAGCAGGTACGGGACCGGGTCGACCTCGGCAAGGGCCGCGAGATGACCGCGGGCCAGCTCTGCGAGCAGTTCGGTTTCTCCAAGGAGAAGCAGTGGACACCGGTCGGCGACCTCTCCGGCGGTGAGCGGCGCCGCCTGCAGATCCTGCGGCTGCTGATGGACGAGCCCAACGTCCTGTTCCTCGACGAACCGACGAACGACCTGGACATCGAGACCCTGACCCAGCTGGAGGACCTCCTCGACGGCTGGCCCGGGTCGATGATCGTGATCTCGCACGACCGGTTCTTCATCGAGCGCACCACGGACCGCGTCTTCGCGCTGCTCGGCGACGCGAGCCTGCGGATGCTGCCGCGCGGAGTCGACGAGTATCTGGAGCGCCGCCGCAAGGTGATCGACGCGCAGACCCCGGCCGCCGTGCAGTCCGTGGCCAAGGAGGTCCCCGGCATGGTGTCCGCGAAGGACGGCCGCGCCGCGAAGAAGGAACTCCAGAAGATCGAGCGGCAGCTGGACAAGTTCTCCGACCGTGAGACCAAGCTGCACGCCCAGATCACCGAAAACGCCACAGACTTCGGGAAAGTGGCCGAACTGGACGCCGAGCTGCGGGAACTGGCCGGTCAGCGCGAAGAGTTGGAGATGCGCTGGCTGGAGCTCGCCGAGGACGCCTAGGACCTGTCCGGCCGTACCGCGAGACGCGCGTAACGAGGGCATCACAGCCCGGTTCTCCCTTGGGCACAGGGGCGGACCGGGCCGTCTCCGTGCGTTCCCCGGGTGATAGAAAGAACTCCCGCTCGACTGACGTTGATGTGTGGGGTCCACACCCGATTCGCTCCTTTCCGGTGGTTGTCGCCGCCGGAATTGCGGGGGAGGCCGGTCGGGCAGTGGACCCCGCGTAAAGAGGTATGTGCTGATGACTCAGCCGCCCCCCGACCAGCAGCCGCCGCAGGGCGGTTTCGGCGCCCCGCAGGACCCGCCGCCGGGTGGCTTCGGCGCTCCGCCGCCGCCCGCCCAGCCGCCGCAGATGCCGCCGCCGCCCCAGACACCGCCCGGCCCGCCGTCCGCACCCGCCCAGCCGCCGACGCCGCCGCAGGGTCAGCCGCAGGGGCCGCCGTCCGGGCCGCAGCCCGGATACGGATATCCCCAGCAGGCCCCCCAGCAGCCGCAGTCGGGCCCCTACGGATACCCGCAGCAGCAGCCCCAGCAGCCGGGCCCCTACGGCCAGACCCAGCAGCCCGGCCCGTACGGCCAGCAGCCGCAGGGTCCTTACGGGCAGCAGCCGGGCCCGTACGGCTATCCGCAGCAGCAGTACCCGGGTGGACCGGTCCCGCCGCAGGGCGGGGGCAAGAACCCCTTCAAGGGCAAGCCTGGTGTCATCATCGGCGCGGCCGTCGCGGCGCTGCTCGTCATCGGCGGCGGGGTCTATCTGGCCGTCGGGAACGGTGACGACGACGGCAAGAAGCCGGTCGCGAGCGACAGCAAGAACACGGACGACCGGCCGTCCGCGTCCGCCAGTGTCGACCAGGGCGACGGCAGCGGCGACGGGCGCTCCGGCGACGACAACCTCAACGCGGGCCGCAAAGCGGGCGAGGACAAGGTCCTCTGGCTGCAGACCAACAAGGTCGCGCTGCCGCAGGACGGCGCCCAGAACTACGGCATGTGGTTCGCAGGTGACGTCGTCGTACGCGCGATGTACAAGACGGTCACCGCGTACGGGGTGAACGACGGCAAGGAGAAGTGGAGCGTGCCGGTCCCGCACGCGATCTGCGCCGCGCCCCGCCAGACCACCCCCGACGACAAGATCGTCATCGCGTACAAGAGCAATGACACCGACAAGGCCGACTGCAACCAGATGCAGGTCATCGACCTGAAGGCGGGCAAGGGCGGCTGGAAGAAGCAGATCCCGCAGGAGGGCAGCTTCGACATCATGAGCTCCCTGGAGCTGACGATCGCGGGCGACACCGTGACCGCCAGCCGGATGGGACCCTCCAGCGCCTTCTCGGTCAGCGACGGGCACAAGATCTTCGGGAAGATGGCGGGCGCGTGCCAGCCCGACGCCTTCGCCGGCGGTGCCAAGCTGATCGCGGTCGAGGAGTGCACCAAGAGCGGCCAGCCGGACGCCACCGAGCAGGTGCAGGAACTCGACCCGTCGACCGGCAAGTCCAAGTGGACGTTCCCGCTCCCCGCGGGCTGGCAGGTCAAGAAGGTCTACTCGCTCGACCCGCTGGTCATCTACTCGACCAACGAGAAGAAGAAGTCCTGGAACATCTCCGTCCTCAAGCACGACGGAACCCGGCGCTCCCAGCTGACCACGAAGGACAGCTTCCAGCCCGAGTGCGGTCTGTCCATCATCGACCGTGACCTCCAGGGCTGTGTCGGCACGGCGGCCGACGCCAACACGCTGTATCTGCCGACGCAGGTGAAGAGCGGCGCGAACGACGTGGTCGCCTTCAACCTGAACACCGGCAAGGAGAAGTGGCGGGTCCCGGCGGGCAGCGACCGTACGCTGCTGCCGCTGCGGATGGACGGCTCCCACCTCATCGCGTACAAGGAGCCTTCGTACGACGGGGGCGGCGCGGTCGTCTCCGTCCCGCCGACGGGCGGCAAGGCGAGTGTGGTCCTGCAGAACCCGGAGTCCACGGCCAGTATCGAGAACTCCTTCTACTCGAAGCTGGTCGCCTATCAGGACGGCCGGTTCTTCCTGATGTCGGGCCAGGTCAGGGGCAAGAAGGGCGACACCACCGAGAAGACCATGCTGGTCTTCGGCAAGTGAGCTGTCCCCGGATCCTCAACTCCCCCTCCACGAAGGCAGAAAGATGACACAGCCGCCCCAGCAGCCACCCCAGCCGCCCAACGGACCGCCGCCGGGAGGGTTCGGCGCACCCAAGGAGTCCCCGGCGGGCGGATACGGCACCCCGGCCCCGCCGCCGAACACTCCGCCGAACACCCCGCCCCCGAACACCCCGCCGGTCCCGCCGCAGATGCCGCCCCAGGCACCGCAGACCCCGCCGGCACCGCAGACCCCGCCGGCACCGCAGACCCCGCCGGCCGGCGGCCCGCCCGCGGGTCCGCCGCAGGCCGGGTCCCCGCAGGGCCCGGTGTACGGCTATCCGCAGGCCCAGCCCCCGCAGCCGGGCTACGGCTATCCGCAGCAGCAACAGCCGGGCGCCCCCGGGTACGGCTTCCCGCAGCAGCAGCAGCAGCAGCCCCAGCAGCCACCCCAGCAGCAGCCCGGCGCACCCGCGTACCAGTACCCGACGCAGCCCATGCAGCCGCAGCCCGGCAGCACGGGAGGCGGCGCCGGTGGCGGGAAGTTCGGCATCGACGCGAAGATCATCACCGCCGCGGTCGTCGCGATCGTGCTGATCGTCGCCGCGGGCTTCGTCTACTCGTCGAGCAAGGGCGACAAGGAAGCCAACGTGTCGACCGCGGGCCCGACCGGCCGCGACGACAAGAGCGGCGGCGACACCGGGGGCAGCGGGGGCAAGGAGAAGGTGCCCGCCGACACCAGCTCCAAGGTCCTCTTCCAGCTGCCGGCCCCGAAGGTCAGCGACGTCACGGGCGTCGACGGCTCCTGGACCACCGACAAGCTGTATGTGAAGTCCGGCGTCGACGCGGTCTACGGCTACGACGCGGTCTCGGGCCGCCAGGTCTGGAAGCTGCCGCTGCCGGGCCCGCTCTGCGCCGCGACCAGCCATGTCAGCAAGGACGACAAGACGGCCATCGCCTTCCAGCCGAAGGTGCCGACGAAGGCCAAGCAGTTCTGGGGCTGTTCGGAGGTCGCCGCGCTCGACCTCGACAGCGGCAAGCTGCTCTGGCAGAAGTCGTACAAGGACGGTGACGACAAGGTCAGCGTCGACGAGGTCACCCTCGGCGGCGACACCGTCGCCACCGGCAGCACCCACGGCGGAGCCGCCTGGGGCCTGGAGAAGGGCGAGCTGCGCTGGGCGCCGAAGGTCTCCACCGACCAGTGCGAGGACGCCGGATACGGCGGCGGCGCCACCACCCTGGTCGCCGTCCGCAAGTGCGGCGACTACGACAGTCCGCAGATCAGTGTTCAGAACCTGAACCCGAAGACGGGCGCACCGCTCTCCTCCTTCAAGATGCCGGCGGGTGTCGAGTACGCCCATATCGTCTCCACGGACCCGCTGGTCGTGGCGGCCGACGTCGGCGACACCGCGGGCGACGGCAGCGGTATCTCGGACTACTTCTCGGTCGACGCGAAGACCGGCAAGCTGCGTGCCCGGATCCCGGCCCAGGCGGACAAGTACGGCGGCAAGTGCGGGAGCACCGAGGTCGAGCAGTGCACCAACCTGGTCGTCGGCGACGACCGGCTGTACGTCCCGACCGAGCAGCACGACGGCACCGGTGACGCGATCGGCCAGACCAACGAGATCGTCGCCTTCGACCTGGGCACCGGCAAGGCCGTCCCGGGCCGCGCCGACGCGGGCGGGGGCTACACGTCCTATCCGGTGCGGATGGACGGCTCCAACGTCATCGCGTACAAGACCGGCCCGTACAACAAGGGCGGCCAGGTCGTCTCGATCAACGGCTCCACGCTCAAGCAGACGCTGCTGATGAACAACCCCAGCGACGAGGCGGTCCGCGGGGCCGAGTCCACCTTCCTGCCGGACAGCGCCGAGATCCGCTTCGCCGACGGCCGGCTGTATCTGGCCGACGACACGCTCAGCGAGTACACGTCGTCCGACTCGGAGAAGCACTACCTGGCCATCGGTTTCGGCACGAGCTGACCGCAGGCCCCGGGGCACTCTCCCCGGACACCCCGATGGGGGCGCCACCCGGTGACGGGGGCGCCCCCATCGGCGTACGCGGGCGCCGTCGGGCCCCAACGGGACGGCGCACTATGGCCGTCGGGGGCGCGCGGAGCCGTACGGGCGTGTAACTTGCCGGGGCAGGAAAGCCGGGACCGCTCCCGGTACGGGGAACAGGGGGACTGCTCCATGGGCGTGCGGCTCATAGTGGTCGACGACCACCGACTGCTCGCCGAGGCACTCGCCTCGGCGCTGAGACTCCGCGGGCACCGGGTGCTCGCCGCGGCCGCACCCACCGGGGGCGCGGCCGACCTCGTGGTGAGCCGGGCGCCCGACGTCTGTCTGTTCGGCACGGCCGCACCCGGCGGGCCCGGAGTCTTCGACCCGGTCGCGCGGATCAAGAGGGAACGGCCGCAGGTGTCCGTGGTGGTGCTGGGCCCGGTGACCGACTCGTCAGGTATCGCGGCCGCGTTCGCCGCCGGAGCCTCGGGCTACGTACGCCACGACGAGCGCATGGAGGGCGTCGAGCGGGCCATGGCCCAGGCGCGCGCGGGGGAGACCGCGGTCGCGCCGCAGCTGCTGCAGGCCGTCTTCACCGAGCTGCTCCACCCGGTGGCGCAGCCGGACGACGAGGGGCAGCGGCTGCTGGGCCTGCTCACCTCGCGCGAGGTCGATGTGCTGGTCCGGGTGGCGGAGGGCGAGGACACCCGGCTGATCGCGGCCGGGATGCGGATCGCGCCGAGCACCGCCCGTACGCATGTGCAGCGGATCCTGGTGAAGCTCGGCGTCGGCTCCCGGCTGGAGGCGGCGGCGCTCGCCGCGCGCACCGGGCTGCTCGACCACGCGGCGGTACGGGCGACGCCGACCGCACGGGACGCCACCGGCCGGGACGCGGCCTCTCGGAACCCGGCCGCACGGGACGCCACCGGCCCGGACACGCCGGAGGGGCCGGACTCACCGAAGTGAAGTCCGGCCCCTCGTACGGCCGTTACGGGATCTTCCGTTACGGCGTCTTCTCCTCGGCCGGTGCCTCCTGCGGCGTGGGCGGCGCCACCGGGCGCAGCCACAGCCAGACCAGGAAGAACAGCCCGAGAACGAGCATCGCGAGCCCGGTCCAGAGGTTGATGTTGACGCCCTGGGCCTTCTTCAGATCCGCGTCGGACGCGGTGAACCCGGCGATCGTGACGATGACGCCGTAGACCACGAACAGTCCGCCGATGATGCGCCGGATGTCGAAGAGGCGGGCCGCCGTCGCGGACTTCTTCTCCAGTTCGGAGACTTCGTTCTGCAGTTCAGACATGGTGGGTGCCTCCGATCAGAGCGAGTAGGGCAGGTAGCACAGGGCGGCGACGACGATCGCGCCCCAGCCGAGCAGGGCCGGCTTGCGGTACCAGGCGTCGTCCCCCTCGGCCGGCGCCTCCGGGGCGTCCGGCGACTCCGTCCCGTATACGAGACCGGCCAGTTCGGCCACCGGCTTGGGCGCGGTGAAGAGCGTGACGAGCACCATGACGACCGCACCGGCGACGAACCCGACGATCGCCGAGACGAAGTTGGCGCCCTGGTCGGTCGGGATGTCGATGATGCCCTGCTTGTAGATCCAGAAGTAGTTGACCATCGCGGCCGTGGTACCGGCGAGCAGGCCCCACACACCGGACTTCATCGAGGCGCGCTTCCAGAACATGCCGATGATGAAGACCACGAACAGCGGGACGTTGAAGAAGGAGAACAGCGTCTGGAGGTAGCTCATGATGTTGGAGAAGCTGGCGGCGATGAAGGCCGTGCCGATGGAGGCCAGCACACCGATCGCCGTGATCAGCCGTCCGAAGCGCAGGTAGTACGCGTCGGGCTTGTCCTTCTTCACGTACCGCGCCCAGATGTCCGTCGTGAAGACGGTGTTGAACGAGGAGACGTTGGCGGCCATACCGGCCATGAAGGCGGCCAGCAGACCGGTCACCGCGATACCGAGCACACCGTTGGGCAGCAGCTCCTGCATCAGCAGCGGGATCGCGTCGTTGTACGTGAGGTCCGAGCCGGGCGTGCCGATCTTCGGGGCGATGACGGCGGCGACCAGGCCGGGGATCATCACCAGGAAGACGATGAAGATCTTCGGGATGGCGGCGATCAGCGGGGTGCGCTGCGCGGCCGAGAGGTTCTTCGCGGAGAGCGCGCGCTGCACCTCGGCGAAGTTCGTCGTCCAGTAGCCGAAGGAGAGCACGAAGCCCAGGCCCAGGATGATCGTCAGCCAGTTCGCGCCGAGCGGGTTCGCGTGGCCGATCGATGTGCCGCCCCAGGCGGTCATGAAGTCATGGCCCTTGCTCTTGGTGAGCGTGTTCGAGAGGCCGTCCCAGCCGCCGACCCGCTTGAGGCCGAGGATGGTGAGCGGGATCAGCGCGGCGAGGATGACGAAGAACTGCAGTACTTCGTTGTAGATCGCCGACGAGAGACCGCCGATGGTGATGTAGATGAGGACGAAGAGGCCGGCGACGACGATCGCGACCCACTGCGGCCAGCCCAGGAGCGCCTCCACGACGATCGACAGGGCGTAGAGGTTCACGCCCGCGATGAGGACCGCCGAGAAGGCGAAGAGTATGGAGCTCAGCAGGTGCGCCGACTTGTCGAAGCGGTGCAGCAGGAACTCCGGTACGGAGCGCACCTTCGACTTGTAGTAGAAGGGCATCATCACCAGGCCGAGGAAGACCATGGCGGGGATGGCGCCGATCCAGTACCAGTGGACGACGGCCACGCCGTACTGCGCGCCGGTCGCCGCCATGCCGAGGATCTCGGTCGCGCCGAGGTTCGCGGCGACGAAGGCCAGGCCGGTGACCCAGGCGGGCAGTGAACGGCCGGAGAGGAAGAAGTCCAGGCTCGTCTTCACGCTCGCTCTGGCGGCGAATCCGATGCCCAGGACCACGATGAAGTAGATCGCCAGAATCGTGTAGTCGAGCCCGTTCGTGGGGAGCCGGAGTCCGGCAGCCAGGTATTGCATGAGTACTCGCTTCGTTGCCAGAACTTTTCCGCTGTGGAACCTACGCCTACATGTTCAAAAATTGAACACACGCCTGGTGTTCTTTGTTTGATTGTGATCGGGGTGGTTGGTATGTCCTGATGAAAGCGCTTGCTGCATACGCATTGACTGTTCTGTTGGCTTGTGGTTTGTTGTGTGCGGTTCTGTTTGGGTAGGTAGCAGTGGGCGAGGAGCGCCAGAGTGAAGAAGACATCGACCCGTCTCGCCGACGGTCGTGAGCTGCTCTACTATGACGGCCGGGACGACGTGGTCCGGGACGCCGTGGACCGGCGCCCCCTGGGCCCCGTCGCCACCGACTCCGAGATCCGCACCGACCCGCTGCTGGGCGACGCGGTCGCCATCTCCTCGCACCGCCAGGACCGCACGTACCACCCGCCGGCCGACGAGTGCCCGCTCTGCCCCTCGCGCGACGGACGGCTCAGCGAGATCCCCGACGCGCAGTACGACGTCGCCGTCTTCGAGAACCGTTTCCCCTCGCTCGCCGGTGACTCCGGCCGCTGCGAGGTCGTCTGCTTCACATCGGACCACGACGCCTCCTTCGCCGACCTCACCCCCGAGCAGGCCGGCCTGGTCCTCGACGCCTGGACCGACAGGACCGCCGAACTGGCCGAACTCCCCGCCGTCAAGCAGGTGTTCTGCTTCGAGAACCGCGGCGCCGAGATCGGCGTGACCCTCGGCCACCCGCACGGCCAGATCTACGGCTACCCCTTCATCACCCCGCGCACCGCCCTGATGCTGCGCTCCGCCGAGGCGTTCCAGGAGAGCAGCGGCGGCCGGAACCTCTTCGACGAGACCGTCGCACGCGAAGTGGCCGACGGCACCCGGGTGGTGCTGGAGGGCGCGCACTGGGTCGCGTTCGTCCCGTACGCCGCGCACTGGCCGTACGAGGTGCACCTCTACCCCAAGCAGCGCGTGCCCGATCTGCGCTTCCTCGGCGACGACGCGCGCACAGAGTTTCCACAGATGTATCTGGAACTGTTGAAGCGCTTCGACCGGATCTTCGACGGTGCGGGCGGCGGGAAGGAAGGTGCGCCGGGCGGCGGCAGGGACGGAGCGGGCGAGCCCCCGACGCCGTACATCTCCGCCATCCACCAGGCACCCTTCGGGGAGCTGGACGGATACGGCATCAACCGGGACGAATTCGCCCTGCATCTTGAGCTTTTCACCATTCGCCGCACTTCGGGCAAGCTGAAGTTCCTCGCGGGTTCCGAGTCGGGCATGAACGTCTTCGTGAATGACGTGCCGCCGGAGACCGCGGCCGAGCGACTGCGAGAGGTAGCGAGCAAGTGAGCAAGAAGTACCTGGTCACCGGTGGCGCGGGATATGTCGGCAGTGTCGTGGCCGCCCACCTCCTGGAGGCCGGTCACGACGTGACCGTGCTCGACGACCTCTCCACCGGTTTCCGCGAGTCCGTCCCCGCCGGCGCCGCGTTCATCGAGGGCCGCATCCAGGACGCCGCCCGGTGGCTCGACCCCTCCTTCGACGGGGTGCTGCACTTCGCCGCTTCGTCCCAGGTCGGCGAGTCGGTCGTCAACCCCGAGAAGTACTGGCTGAACAACGTCGGCGGCACCACCGCGCTGCTCGCCGCGATGCGGTCCGCCGGGGTGCGCACCCTGGTGTTCTCCTCCACCGCCGCGACCTACGGCGAGCCCGAGACCGTACCGATCAGGGAGAGCGCGCCCACCGCGCCGACCAACCCGTACGGCGCCACCAAGCTCGCCGTCGACCACATGATCAGCGGCGAGTGCGCGGCGCACGGCCTGGCCGCGGTCAGCCTGCGCTACTTCAACGTCGCGGGCGCCTACGGCACCTACGGCGAGCGCCACGACCCCGAGTCGCACCTCATCCCGCTGGTCCTCCAGGTCGCCCAGGGCCGCCGGGACGCCATCTCCGTGTACGGGGACGACTACCCCACCCCGGACGGCACCTGCGTCCGCGACTACATCCATGTCGCGGACCTCGCCGACGCCCATCTGCTCGCCCTGGACGCGGCCGCCCCGCGCGAGCACCTGATCTGCAACCTCGGCAACGGCAGCGGCTTCTCGGTCCGCGAGGTCATCGAGACCGTACGCAAGGTCACCGGCCACCCGGTCCCCGAACAGGCCGCAGGCCGCCGCGCGGGCGACCCGGCCGCGCTCGTCGCCTCCGCGGACACCGCACGCGAGCGGCTCGGCTGGGCCCCCTCGCGCTCCGATCTGGCCGGGATCGTCTCCGACGCCTGGGCCTTCGCACAGCACATCAGCCAGGACAGTGTTGTCCCGACGCAGGGGAGTTGCTGAGGAATGAGTTTCGAGGAGCTGTACGGAGCGGCGCCCGAGGGCACCTGGGCCGCGCCAGGCCGGGTCAACCTCATCGGTGAGTACACCGACTTCAACGACGGCTTCGTCATGCCGCTCGCCCTGCCGCACACCGCCGTCGCCCAGGTCTCGCGGCGCACCGACGGCGTACTGCGGCTGTACTCGGCGGACATCGAGGGCGGCGTCGTCCAGCTCCGCACCGACGAACTCGAACCGCTCACCAACACCAGCTGGGCGGCCTACCCGGCGGGCGTCGTCTGGGCGCTCCGCGAGGCGGGCCACCCGGTGACGGGCGCCGACATCCACCTCAACTCCACCGTCCCCACCGGCGCCGGACTCTCCTCGTCCGCCGCACTCGAAGTCGTCACGGCGCTCGCCCTCAACGACCTGTACGGACTGGGCCTGGACTGCAACCAGCTGGCCCTGATCGCACAGCGCGCCGAGAACGACTTCGTCGGGGTGCCCTGCGGGGTCATGGACCAGACGGCCTCGGCCTGCTGCGCCGAGGGCCACGCCCTGCACCTCGACTGCCGGGACCACTCGATACGACAGGTCCCCTTCGACCTGGCCGCGCAGGGGCTGCGGCTGCTCGTCGTGGACACCAGGGTCAAACACGCCCTGGGGGACGGCGCGTACGCCGAGCGGCGCGCGGGCTGCGAGGAGGGCGCCCGGATCCTGGGCGTCCCCGCGCTGCGCGACGTGGCGTACGAGCAGCTGCCCGACGCACTGGCCAGGCTCACCGACCCGAAGGTGCGCGGCTACGTCCGCCATGTCGTCTCCGACAACCACCGGGTGGCGCGGACGGTCGCGCTGCTCGACGCGGGCGACATACGCGGCATCGGCCCGATCCTCACCGACGGCCACACCTCGCTCCGCGACGACCTGCTGGTCTCCTGCGAGGAGCTGGACCTGGTGGTGGCGGCGGCGAACGCGGGCGGCGCGCTGGGCGCGCGGATGACCGGCGGCGGGTTCGGCGGCTCGGCCGTCGTACTGGTCGACGAGGTGCACGCGGACGCGGTGGCGAAGGCGGTGACGGAGGCGTTCGCCGGGGCCGGGTACACGGCGCCGCGGATCTTCCCGGCCACGGCATCGGCGGGGGCGCGCCGGGTGGCCTGAGAGGCGGCCACGCGCCGGGTGGCCTGAGAGGCGGCCACGCGCCGGGTGGCCTGAGGGACGGCCGGCCGTAGGTGAGATACCCGGTCACCGGTGGGCGCCCGTCACCCACCGGTGTTCGCCAATCACCGGACGAGTCCGGTGCGCGCCCGTACGCTGAATCAGAGCCACCGGTGGGGGCCGGTGCGCGGGCGTGGGGGTTCCTATGGGTCAGCTGGGTCATATCCGTGTTCTCGTCGTCGACGATCACCGCATCTTCGCCGAATCGCTCGCCGCGGCCCTCGCCGCCGAACCCGACGTGGAGGTCACGGCAGCGGGCAGCGGGCCGGCCGCGCTGCGCTGCCTGGACCGGGCCGCGGCGGACGGGCGCCCCTTCGATGTGCTGCTGGCCGACGCCGACCTGGGCGTCGCCCCTGGGTGGGGCGCCCGCCCGGCCGCCGTCCCCGCCGACGGGGAGAGCGCCCCGGAGGACGGCATCTCGCTGGCCGCGGCGGTGCGCGCGGCCCGGCCCGCGCTGCGCACGGTCGTCCTCGCGGCGCGGGACGACCCCCGCCGGGCCGCGCTGGCGCTCCGGACGGGGGCTTCGGGGTGGGTCGCCAAGGACTGTTCGCTGCAGCGCCTGCTCGCGGTGGTACGGGGCGTCCTGCGGGACGAGACACATCTGCCGCCCGCACTGCTCACCGGCGTCCTGCGGGAGCTGACCCTGGCCCACCGGCACCGCTCCGAGGGCGAGCTGCTGGTCGAGGCGCTGACGCCCCGGGAGCGCGAGGTGCTGCGGTGCATGGTCGCGGGCCTGGGCCGCAAGGCGGTGGCGGAGCGGCTCTTCCTCTCCCCGCACACCGTCCGTACCCATATGCAGAACGTGCTGGGAAAGCTCGGAGTGCACTCCACACTGGCCGCGGTCGCCCTGGCGAGACGGGCGGGTGTCGGGCCGGCGGAGTTAGGGGATGTTGTCGAACGGGGCGGTCAACTGGCGTAGCAGGCTGGCCAGTTCGCCGCGCTGGGTGCGGGAGAGCTCGGCGAGCAGGGCGCGCTCCTGGGCGAGCAGCCCGGCCAGTGCCTGGTCGGCACGGTCGCGCCCCTCGTCGGTCAGCCGCACCAGCACTCCGCGCCGGTCGCTGGGGTCGGGCAGCCGCTCGACGAGTCCCTTGGTGGCGAGCCGGTCGATGCGGTTGGTCATGGTGCCCGATGTGACCAGGGTCTGGGTCAGCAGCTGTCCGGGGGAGAGCTGGTACGGGTCGCCCGCACGGCGCAGCGACGTCAGGACGTCGAACTCCCAGGGCTCCAGACTGTGCTCGGAGAACGCGAGCCGGCGGGCGCGGTCGAGATGGCGCGCCAGCCTGGATACGCGGCTCAGGACCTCAAGTGGTTCCACGTCGAGGTCGGGGCGCTCGCGACGCCATGCAGCTACCAGCCGGTCGACCTCATCCTCCATGTGGATCAGTGTAGAGGGTCTGTCGACATGAAGTCTCTTGGTATCGACTATCTCGACGACAACTATCTTGACATCGAGAGAGTTTCGGGGGAATGCTGACTCCATGACCGCACCCACCTGGGATCCGCGCCAGTACCTGCGCCACGCGGACCACCGCACCCGCCCCTTCCACGACCTCCTCGCCCGTATCCCCGGCACCCCGGCCACCATCGCCGACCTCGGCTGCGGCGCAGGAAACGTCACCGCCCTGCTCGCCGACCGCTGGCCGAACGCCCGGATCACCGGCTTCGACAACTCCCCGCAGATGCTGGCGGAGGCCCAGCGGTACGCGGGCCCCCGCCTCGGCTTCGCCCCCGCGGACGCCACCACCTGGACCCCGGCCGAACCGTACGACCTGCTCGTCTCCAACGCCCTGCTCCAGTGGGTCCCCGGCCACGCGGACCGCTTCCCCGACTGGCTCGACGCCCTCGCCCCCGGCGCCACCTTCGCCTTCCAGGTGCCGGGCAACTTCACCGCACCCAGCCACACGATCCTCGCCGCACTGCGCGAATCCCCGCGCTGGAAGTCCCGGCTCTCCGGCGTCGGAGACCGTACGGGAGCGGTCCTGGAGCCCGCCGCCTACCTCTCCCGCCTCACCGGTCTCGGCTGCACCACGGACATCTGGGAGACCACCTACCTCCAGCTCCTCACCGGCGACGACCCGGTCCTCGACTGGGTCAAGGGCACCGCCCTGCGCCCCGTACTCACCGCGCTCGCCGACGACGAGGAGGCCACGACCGCCTTCCTCACCGAATACCGCGACCTGCTCCGCGAGGCATACCCGCCGGGCCCGCACGGCACGGTCTTCCCGTTCCGCCGCATCTTCGCCGTCGCACGCAAGGAGACCCGATGATCACCGCCTTCGACCACATCCAGCTCGCCGCCCCACCCGGCACCGAGGACGCACTCCGCGCCTACTACACACAGGCGCTCGGCATGACGGAGATCCCCAAGCCCCCGGTCCTCGCCGCGCGGGGCGGCTGCTGGTTCCAGACGGGCCCGGTCCAGCTCCACCTCGGCATGGAAGAGGACCACCGCCCCTCGGCGAAGGCCCACCCGGCGCTGCGCGTCACCGGCATCGAGGCGTACGCGGAACGGCTGAAGTCACACGGCGCGAAGGTGAAGTGGGACGGCGACCTGCCGGGCCACCGCCGCTTCTACTCCTGGGACCCGGCCGGAAACCGCATCGAATTCCTGGAGCCGGTGGCCTGACCTCACCCTTTCGGATGATCGGACAGCATCCCGTGCGCACCGGGGTACCGCGCTGCCTAACTTGGCGGTGTCGCTTGTGCCGCTGTGGCGCCCGCGCCCACACTGATGGAGGAGGTGCTTCACGATGACCGCTCTCGCACACGAGGTTTCCCCGGCTGTGGACGACGACCCGGTCTCCGACCTGGACGAGGTCCTCTGGCAGGCGTGGAAAGCCATGGATCTCCCCGAGGGCTACCGGGCCGAGATCATCGAGGGGTCCATCGAGGTGTCACCTACTGGCCGCCGCCGTCATGGCGTGCTCATCGGACGAATCCGCCGAGCGCTGGATGCTCACCTGGCAGGTGGAGACCACGGAGAAGTTGTCCACCACGACGTCAACGTGATCCATCACCGAAAATCGTGGATCCCGGACCTCTTCGTGGGGCCGCTCGATCTGGACGAGATCCCGGACGAGGACGGCCTCGGAGTCGATGCCGCCGGAGTGTCCGCGGTCATCGAGGTGGTCTCACCCGGCAGGCAGAACGAGCAGCGGGACAGGATCCGCAAGCGCCGCGAGTACGCACGCGCGGGCATCCCGCTCTATGTTCTGGTGGACGACCACGACGGCGACGGCACGGTCGTCCTGCTGACCTCGCCCGACGCGAAGAAAGCCGTCTACACGGACGAACACCGCGTCCCGTACGGCACGGACGCGGTGATCCAGGAGGGCCCGGCGAAGGGCTTCGCCATCGGCGAGGACATCACCAGGGCCTGACGCCCTTCCCGAGCCGGTCAGAGCTCCTTGAGCGCGTCCAGCGTGATGTCGATGTCGATGTCGTACGGGACGCCGACCTTGAGCTGGTCGTGGTGGATGCCGGACAGCCCGTACGTCTTGGACAGCGGGTCGAGTTCATAGACGCGCACGACAGGGTGCTGGTTGGCGCCGGCCATCTCGACCAGCCAGAAGTACGGGATGCCGGCTGCCGCGTACTTGTGCGGCTTGGTGTCACGGTCGCGCGACTCCGAGTCCGGAGAGACCACCTCGACGGCGAGAAGGACATCGGCAGCCTGGAACCGGGTCTGATCAAGGCCCGTCACCGCTTCGGCACGGACGATTGAGACGTCCGGTTCGGGGCCGTTGCGCCGGTCCAGGACCACGGTCATCTCGCGCCGGGCTTTCAGTTCCGGCGGAACTGTGCGGCGCAGCCCAGTCATCAGCAGGTCGATCATCGTGCTGTGGAAATCCCGCTGGGGACTCACGAAAACCAGGCTCCCGTCGATCAGCTCTGTATGCGGCGGGAGATCGGGCAGCGTGAACAGGTCGTCCACGGTGTAGCCGTCCTGCGGCGGCACCGGCCAGCGGCAGCTTGATCCGGCGATCGGCTCGGCGGTCATGATTCCTCCCATGCGGGGATTCTCGGCCTGCCCTCTCACGGTAGCGGGCGGAATCCCGAAGGGTCATCACAGCGAGTGACGGACCGCCCCTCGTTGTCCGCCTGATCCGGACCATCAGCCCTTCCGATGGCCTATGAGCCGAGGTTTCGGTTCCAGGCCGTCCAGGCCGTGCCACGCCAGGTTCACCAGATGCGCCGCCACCTCCGCCTTCGGGGGCTTGCGGACGTCCAGCCACCACTGGCCCGTCAGCGCCACCATGCCCACCAGCGCCTGCGCGTACAGCGGCGCCAGCTTCTGGTCGAAGCCGCGGGCCTTGAACTCCATCCCCAGGATGTCCTCCACCTGGGTGGCGATATCGCTGATCAGCGACGCGAACGTACCCGTCGACTGGGCCACCGGAGAGTCCCGCACCAGGATGCGGAAACCGTCCGTGTACTCCTCGATGTAATCCAGCAGCGCGAAAGCCGCCTGCTCGCACAGCTCACGCGGGTGGCCGGCCGTCAGCGAACCCGTCACCAGGTCGAGCAGCTGACGCATCTCACGGTCGACCACCACCGCGTACAGGCCCTCCTTGCCGCCGAAGTGCTCGTACACCACCGGCTTGGACACCCCGGCCTTCGCCGCGATCTCCTCCACCGACGTGCCCTCGAACCCCTTCTCGGCGAAGAGGGTGCGGCCGATGTCCAGCAGCTGCTCGCGGCGTTCCTTCCCGGTCATACGGACCCGGCGCGCACGCCGGGCCGCGGGCGGGCGGTTCTTGCCACCGCTGGTACTGCTGCCTTCGATCGCCACGTCTGTCATCATGCCGTTTCTGTGAGCTCGCTCTTGCGCCGGGCATCGATCCGGGAAGCCGAGGGCCAGCGCACGTCGTACGCCCAGCCCAGCTGCTCGAACCAGCGGATCAGACGCGCGCTGGAGTCCAGCTGGCCGCGCAGGACACCGTGCCGGGCGGACGTCGGGTCCGCGTGGTGCAGGTTGTGCCAGGACTCCCCGCAGGACAGGATCGCGAGCCACCACACATTGCCCGAGCGGTCACGCGACTTGAACGGCCGCCTGCCCACCGCGTGACAGATCGAGTTGATCGACCAGGTGACATGGTGGAGCAGCGCCACCCGCACGAGCGAACCCCAGAAGAACGCCGTGAAAGCGCCCCACCACGACATCGTCACCAGACCGCCCACCAGCGGCGGGATCGCCAGCGACACAGCCGTCCAGTAGATGAAGTTCCGCGAGATCCAGCGGATCGCCGGGTCCTTGACCAGATCCGGGGCGTACTTGCCCTGCGGGGTCTGCTCCTCGTCGAACATCCAGGCCATGTGCGCCCACCACAACCCCTTGAGCAGGGCCGGGAAGGTCTCGCCGTACCGCCACGGCGAATGCGGGTCGCCCTCCGCGTCGGAGAACTTGTGGTGCTTGCGGTGATCGGCCACCCAGCGGACCAGCGGCCCCTCGACGGCCAGCGAACCCATCATCGCCAGCACGATGCGCAGCGGACGCCTGGCCTTGAAAGCACCATGCGTGAAATACCGGTGGAAACCGATCGTGATGCCATGGCAACCGACGTAGTACATCACCACGAGCAGACCCAGATCGAGCCAGCTCACACCGCCCCAGCTCCAGGCCAGCGGCACCGCCGCGACCAGAGCGAGAAACGGCACGATGATGAAGAGCAGCAGACCGAACTGCTCCACGGAACCTTTGCTGTCCCCGCCCAGCGTCGCGGAGGGGATGGCGGGTCCTGTCGGGGTCTGGGCGTCGTCGATCAGATCGGGACCAATGGTCATAAGGACGTCCCCCGTGGGGTGAGGAATGCGGCTGATGCCCGGCTACGGTTCCGTAACCTACGGCCTCGTAAGTATGTCAGCGAGCAGCCTCGCGGCAAGAGGGCCGTGGACGCCCCGGCGAGCCGGACAACCGGACACCTATCCTGTGTGCGTGTCGTCGGACAGCGCGGTCCGTTCTGTGACTTCTGGGAATGACACCCAGACCCCCTTTGCCAGTCGTGCCAACACTGCAAGGAGCCGCACCTGTGAGCAGTGCCGACCTGACCCCCAACCCGACCGCCAGCCCCGAGCTGCGCGCCGATATCCGCCGTCTCGGTGATCTGCTGGGCGAGACCCTCGTACGCCAGGAGGGCCCCGAACTCCTCGAACTCGTCGAGCGCGTCCGCGCCCTCACCCGCGAGGACGGCGAAGCAGCCGCCGAGCTGCTCGGAGACACCGACCTGGAGACAGCGGCCAAGCTGGTGCGCGCCTTCTCCACCTACTTCCACCTGGCGAACGTCACCGAGCAGGTACACCGCGGCCGCGAGATGCGCGCCGTACGGGCCGCCGAGGGCGGACTCCTGGCCCGCACCGCGGACCGGCTCAAGGACGCCGACCCCGACCACCTGCGCGACACCGTGCGCAACCTCAACGTACGGCCCGTCTTCACCGCACACCCGACGGAAGCCGCACGCCGCTCCGTACTGAACAAGCTGCGGCGTATCGCCGAACTGCTGGAGACACCCGTCATCGAGGCCGACCGGCGCAGGCACGACCTGCGCCTCGCCGAGAGCATCGACCTCATCTGGCAGACCGACGAACTGCGCGTCGTACGGCCCGAACCCGCGGACGAAGCGCGCAACGCCATCTACTACCTTGACGAACTCCACGCGGGCGCCGTCGGCGACGTCCTCGAAGACCTCGCCGCCGAACTCGACCGCGTCGGCGTCGAGCTGCCCGCGGGCACCCGCCCGCTGACCTTCGGCACCTGGATCGGCGGCGACCGCGACGGCAACCCCAACGTCACCCCCGCCGTCACCTGGGACGTGCTGATCCTCCAGCACGAACACGGCATCACCGACGCCATCGACCTCGTCGACTACCTGCGCGGCCTGCTCTCCAACTCCATCCGCTACACCGGCGCCACCCAGGAACTCCTCGACTCCCTCCAGCTCGACCTGGAACGCCTCCCCGAGATCAGCCCCCGCTACAAGCGCCTCAACTCCGAAGAGCCCTACCGGCTCAAGGCCACCTGCATCCGGCAGAAGCTCGTCAACACCCGCGAACGCCTCGCCAAGGGCACCCCGCACCGCGTCGGCCGCGACTACCTCGGCACCTCCGAGCTCCTCAGCGACCTCACCCTCATCCAGGCGTCACTGCGCGACCACCGCGGCGGACTCTTCGCCGACGGCCGGATGGACCGCACCATCCGCACCCTCGCCGCGTTCGGCCTCCAGCTCGCCACCATGGACGTACGCGAACACGCCGACGCCCACCACCACGCACTCGGCCAGCTCTTCGACCGGCTCGGCGAAGAATCCTGGCGCTACGCCGACATGCCCCGCGAATACCGGCAGAAGCTCCTCGCCAAGGAACTCAGGTCCCGGCGCCCGCTGGCCCCCAGCCCCGCCCCGCTCGACGCCGACGGCGAGAAGACACTCGGCGTCTTCCACACCATCAAGCAGGCATTCGAACGCTTCGGCCCCGAAGTCATCGAGTCGTACATCATCTCGATGTGCCAGGGCGCCGACGACGTCTTCGCCGCAGCCGTACTCGCCCGCGAAGCCGGACTCCTCGACCTGCACGGCGGCTGGGCCAAGATCGGCATCGTGCCGCTCCTCGAAACCACCGACGAACTGCGCGCAGCCGACGTCATCCTCGACGAAATGCTCGCCGACCCCTCCTACCGGCGCCTCGTCGCCCTGCGCGGCGACGTCCAGGAGGTCATGCTCGGCTACTCCGACTCCTCCAAGTTCGGCGGCATCACCACCAGCCAGTGGGAGATCCACCGCGCCCAGCGCCGGCTGCGCGACGTCGCCCACCGCTACGGCGTACGGCTGCGGCTCTTCCACGGCCGCGGCGGCACCGTCGGCCGCGGCGGCGGCCCCTCCCACGACGCGATCCTCGCCCAGCCCTGGGGCACCCTCGAAGGCGAGATCAAGGTCACCGAACAGGGCGAGGTCATCTCCGACAAGTACCTCGTGCCGTCCCTGGCCCGCGAGAACCTCGAACTCACCGTCGCCGCCACCCTCCAGGCATCCGCGCTGCACACCGCGCCCCGCCAGTCCGACGAGGCACTCGCCCGCTGGGACGCCGCCATGGAGGTCGTCTCCGACGCCGCGCACGCCGCGTACCGCAAGCTGGTCGAGGACCCGGACCTGCCGACGTACTTCCTCGCCTCCACGCCGGTCGACCAGCTCGCCGATCTGCACCTCGGCTCCCGGCCCTCCCGCCGCCCCGGCTCGGGCGTCTCGCTCGACGGACTGCGCGCCATCCCCTGGGTCTTCGGCTGGACCCAGTCCCGCCAGATCGTCCCCGGCTGGTTCGGCGTCGGCTCCGGCCTCAAGGCCCTGCGCGAAGCCGGACTCGACACCGTCCTGGACGAAATGCACGAACAGTGGCACTTCTTCCAGAACTTCATCTCCAACGTCGAGATGACCCTCGCCAAGACCGACCTGCGGATCGCCAGGCACTACGTCGACACCCTCGTGCCCGACGAACTCAAGCACGTCTTCGCCGACATCGAGGCCGAACACGACCTGACCGTCCGGGAAGTCCTGCGCGTCACCGGCGGCCAGAAGCTCCTCGACTCCCACCCGGTGCTCCAGCAGACCTTCGGCATCCGGGACGCCTACCTGGACCCGATCTCCTACCTCCAGGTATCCCTGCTCGCCCGCCAGCGCGCAGCGGCCGAACGCGGCGAAGAAGCCGACCCGACCCTCGCACGGGCCCTGCTCCTCACCGTGAACGGCGTCGCGGCGGGACTGCGCAACACAGGATGAGCCACCACGGGCCGGGGCGCCGGACACCTGTCCCGCGCCCCGGCCCGTGACCTGTGGTGGTGCCACCCGGCGGCACCACAGGCATCCGCGCACCCGAGGCGCACCCGACCGGCGCACTCGCCCCGCGCACCCGAGGCGCGCCCGCCCCGCGCACCCGAGGCGCACTCGACCGGCGCGCCCTCACAGCGCCACGAACGCCGCCACCAGCAGCCCGGCCCCCGCGACCCCCGTCGCCCACCCCGTACGCGTCATCCGCAACCCGCCCCCGATCACCAGCGCCGCCAGCAGCAACGCGCCCCCCAGCGGCACCCACGCGTGCAACGCACCCGCCCAGCCCGTCCGGATCGCCTCATCACTCCCGGGACGCACCACCACAGGCAGCCGCTCACCCTTGTCCGCGGCCGTCGACCTGTCGATGACCAGACCGCTGTGCGCGGCCGAACCCGCCGCCGGCGCAAACGAACCCGAACACACGCCCTTGGAACACGAGGCGACCGTCAGCGTCCCGTGATCACGGCCCTTCGCCAGAAGCACATGCTGCGCCGTGCCCCACGAGGACCAGAAACCGGCCACCAGGATCAGCACCGCGACACAGCCCATGGCTGCCCGGCGCGCGTACAGCAGGACGCCGTGACTCCGCTTCATGGGGCGCGATCCTTGGCCATCGGACCACGCCAGGTCAACCCGTCAGGAGTTGTACGTGGTCTGCGCCCGGTCGAGACCCTCGATGATCAGCGCCTCCACCGCGTCCGCCGCCCGGTCCACGAAGTACCCCAGCTCCTTGCGTTCCGCCGACGAGAAATCCTTCAGCACGAAGTCGGCGACCTGCATCCGGCCCGGCGGCCGGCCAATACCGAACCGCACCCGGTGATAGTCAGGACCCAGCGACTTCGTCATCGACTTCAGACCGTTGTGCCCGTTGTCCCCGCCGCCCAGCTTGAGCCGCAGCGTCCCGTAATCGATGTCCAGCTCGTCATGGACAGCGACGATGTTCGCCGTCCCCACCTTGTAGAAATCGCGCAGCGCCGTGACCGGACCACCCGAGAGATTCATGTACGACATCGGCTTGGCCAGCACCACCCGCCGGTTGCCGGGCCCCGGCGGACCCAGCCGGCCCTCCACCACCTGGGCGCGCGCCTTGTGCGCCTTGAACCGGCCCCCGATGCGCTCGGCCAGCAGATCGGCCACCATGAAACCCACATTGTGGCGGTTGGCCGCGTAGTCGGGACCAGGATTACCGAGGCCCACGATCAGCCAGGGAGCGGTCGGGTCGGGCGTCATCTGCACGTCTCCATCTGCACGTGTCCGACTCCCGGCGAAGCCCGGTGAAGCCGGTGAACAGCCAGCCGCCGCCCGCGCCTTACGGCACGGACGGCGGACTCGGACACACTCCGGGACCCACGGCCCCGGGACCCGCCGGAACAACCGGCGGAAACACACTCAGCGCGAGGCTCAGGCCTCGGCGCCCTCGGCCGCCTCGGCCTCGGCGGTCGGCTCCTCGGCCTGCGCGGCCACGACCTGGATGACCACCGCGTCCTCGTCGGTCGCGAGAGTCGTGCCGGCCGGCAGCGGAACATCCTTCGCCAGGATCGAGTCGCCCGCGTCCATGCCCGCGACCGAGACGGTGACCGACTCGGGGATGTGGGTGGCCTCGGCCTCGACCGTCAGCGTGTTCAGCACGTACTCCAGCAGGTTGGCGCCCGGCGCCAGGTCGCCCTCGGCGTGCACCGAGACCTCGACCGTGACCTTCTCGCCCAGCTTCACCGCGAGCAGGTCCACGTGGGTCAGGTTGCGCTTGATCGCGTCACGCTGGACAGCCTTGGGGATGACGAGCTCGGTGCGGCCCTCGATGTCCAGACGCAGCAGCGCATTCGCGGTCTTGAGCGCCATCATCAGCTCGTGGCCCGGCAGGGTGACGTGCACGGTGTCGGCACCGTGGCCGTAGATGACCGCGGGAACCTTGTTCTCACGACGGATCTGGCGGGCAGCGCCCTTGCCGAACTCGGAACGGACTTCAGCGGTGAGCTTGACCTCAGCCATGTGGCACTCCTCGGAGGTGACGAAAACGGATGGGTCACCCGGCCACGTATCGCGGCCTGCTACGAAGAGCGCGTCGATAACGGAGTCCCGTACCCATGAGTACGGCCTCCCTCGCCGAGCAACTCCGTGAGTCTACCCGGCGGGGAGGCCGTCCCAGAAATCGATCTTTCAGGCCGCTGTCAGACCTGCTCTGCTACGCCTGCTCCTCGAAGAGGCTGGTCACCGAGCCGTCCTCGAAGACCTCACGCACCGCACGGGCGATCGTCGGCGCCATCGAGAGCACCGTGATCTTGTCCAGCTCCAGATTGTCCGGGTCGGGCAGCGTGTTCGTGAAGACGAACTCACTCACCTTGGAGTTCTTCAGACGGTCCGCGGCAGGACCCGACAGCACCCCGTGCGTCGCCGTCACGATGACGTCCTCGGCGCCGTTCGCGAACAGCGCGTCCGCGGCCGCACAGATCGTGCCACCGGTGTCGATCATGTCGTCGACCAGGACACACACCCGGCCCTTCACCTCGCCCACGACCTCGTGGACGGTGACCTGATTGGCGACGTCCTTGTCACGGCGCTTGTGCACGATCGCCAGCGGCGCACCGAGCCGGTCGCACCAGCGGTCCGCGACCCGCACCCGGCCCGCGTCGGGCGACACGATCGTCAGCTTCGAACGGTCCACCTTGGCGCCCACGTAGTCCGCCAGTATCGGCAGCGCGAAGAGGTGGTCCACCGGCCCGTCGAAGAAGCCCTGGATCTGGTCCGTGTGCAGGTCGACCGTGAGGATACGGTCCGCACCCGCGGTCTTCATCAGGTCAGCGATCAGCCGGGCCGAGATCGGCTCACGGCCACGGTGCTTCTTGTCCTGCCGCGCGTAACCGTAGAACGGCACGATCACGGTGATGCTCCTGGCCGAGGCCCGCTTCAGCGCGTCGATCATGATCAGCTGTTCCATGATCCACTGGTTGATGGGAGCCGTGTGGCTCTGCATCAGGAAGCAGTCCGCGCCGCGGGCCGACTCCTGGAAACGGACGTAGATCTCGCCGTTCGCGAAGTCGAAAGCCTTAGTCGGCACCAGGTCGACCCCCAGCTGGGATGCGACCTCCTCGGCCAGCTCGGGGTGGGCGCGGCCGGAGAAGAGCATCAGCTTCTTCTCGCCGGTCGTCTTGATCCCGGTCACAGCACAGTCTCCTCAGACGTGTTGATTGCTGCTGGGCGAGCCAGCCGGAGGTATGTACCGGGGCGTACCCCGGAGTCCCGGCCCGTAAGCCGAGCATGCGTCTATCACGGTACGCGCAGATGAACGCACGTGTTTCCGGTCAGCTTTCGCCGCCGGACTCATCAGAGGCGGCCTGAGCGGCCCGCGCGGCGGCACTTCCCGGCCGCTTCCTGGCCACCCAACCTTCGATATTCCTTTGCTGGCCCCGGGCAACGGCCAGCGCACCGGCCGGCACGCTCTTCGTGATCACGGAGCCCGCCGCGGTGTAGACACCGTCCCCGACCGTGATGGGAGCCACAAACATGTTGTCCGAACCGGTGCGGCAGTGCGACCCGATCGTTGTGTGGTGTTTGTCCTGTCCGTCATAGTTCACGAAGACGCTCGCCGCACCGATGTTGCTGAACTCACCGATCGTCGCATCGCCGACATACGAGAGATGCGGCACCTTCGAACCCTCGCCGATGGTGGCGTTCTTCGTCTCCACATACGTCCCGATCTTGCCCCGCGTACCGAGCCGCGTACCGGGCCGCAGATAGGCGTACGGACCCACCGTCGCGTGCTCGCCCACCTCCGCACCGTCCGCCACGGTGTTGTCCACCCGCGCGAACGCACCCACCACGGTGTCCTTCAGCCGCGAGTTCGGCCCCACCTCGGCGCCCTCGGAGAGATGCGTCGTCCCCAGCAGCTGCGTACCCGGGTGGATCACCGAATCCGGCTCGAAGGTCACCGCCACATCGATGAACACCGACGCGGGATCGATCACACTCACCCCCGCCAGCATCGCCCGCTCCAGCAGCCGCGCGTTCAGCAGCGCACGCGCCTGCGCCAGCTGCACCCGGTTGTTGATCCCGACGATCTCCCGGTGGTCACCGGCGACCGACGCCCCGACCCGGTGACCGGCCGCCCGCAGAATGCCGAGCACATCGGTCAGATACTCCTCGCCCTGGCTGTTGTCCGTACGCACCTTGCCCAGCGCGTCCGCGAGCAGCCGCCCGTCGAAGGCGAACACCCCCGAGTTGATCTCCCGGATCGCCAACTCGGCCTCGGACGCGTCCTTGTGCTCGACGATCGAGATCACCGCGCCGGTGGCGTGATCGCGCACGATGCGGCCGTAACCGGTGGCGTCCGGGACCTCGGCGGTCAGCACGGTGACGGCGTTCTTGTCGGTGGCGTGGGTGGCGGCGAGCGCGGCGAGCGTCGCCCCGGTGAGCAGCGGGGTGTCGCCGCACACGACCAGGACGGTGCCGTCCGGGGCCGCGCCCAGCTCTTCGAGCGCGGTACGGACGGCGTGCCCGGTGCCGTTCTGCTCGCGCTGCACGGCGGTCCTTACGCTCGCGTCGGCCTCGGCGAGATGGGCCTGGACCTTCTCGCGCTCGTGCCCGACGACCACGACGAGCTGCTCGGGCGCCAGCTCACGGGAGGCGGCGATGACATGCCCGACGAGCGAGCGGCCGCTGATCTCGTGCAGGACCTTGGGGGTGGCCGACTTCATCCGGGTGCCCGCACCCGCCGCGAGAACGACGACGGCGGCGGCAGCCGAGGGAGCCGCTCCCCCTGTTTGCGCGGAACCGAGACCTTGGGGGGGAGTGGCGCTCACGGTGGTGCCCTTCGGGTGCGGGTGGGTGGATATCCGCAGAATACCGGGGGGCCTGGAGGTGGAAATGGGGGCGGGTCCCGACCTGGGAGGTCAGGACCCGAACCACTCATTGCTCCGCCGCTAGGATTCGAACCTAGACCGAACATCTCCAAAGGATGCCGTGCTGCCGATTACACTACGGCGGAACGTGCGTCAACCGGGTGAGGAGTACTCCCCGCCCAAAACGCTGGCCTCCACTATGCCGTACCACCAGCCCTCGATGCGACGGTAAAGGTCAGCGCTTTTTCGAACCTGGATGACGAGACACCCGCGATAGTCGCTGCCGACATTCTTGCGCACCGTCTTCGCATTGTGCTTCTTGAGGGTGGTTCTGCCGAACGACGAGGCGTCGCTCCCGACGAGCGCTGCCCAGTGCTGCTCGGCTGCGGTCACGTCGGCCGACTCGTGGATCAGTACGCGGAAGTGGAGCAGTCCGCGGTCCACTCCGAGGAGATCCAGCCAAGCCAGGAACACCTGAATCATGCTGGGGTCACTGTTGACGAAGGCCACGCTCTCGCGTCGGGCGTGAGGCTTGTCCTTGGTCCCTTCGGCCCAGTAGAGCGCGGTCCCCACCATCATGAGCTCCCGGTCGGACAGGGTGCCGATGTCCTCCGCGGCCGCACGCTTGGTCTCCTGGCGTTCCGTCTCGCGCCGCTGCAGTGTGGCCTCCCAGCCGCGCTTCGCGATCGCCGATGCGTCCTCTCGCGTACGCCGGGGAGGCTTCGGCAGATCCCGCACCCACAGCGAGATCGAACTCTTCGAGCACCCCAGCTCCAGCTGTATCCGGTCGTACGTCATGCCCTGGAGCCTCAATTCCCGCGCCTTCGCCCGCAGGTCGTCCTTCGCGTTCGGGCGTTTCGTCCACTCGGGGGCGGGCTCGCCGTCCAGCAGGCGGTTGAGGATGTCGTTGTTGTCGACGAAGAGCCGGTCGCGGATCTGGCGGCGGCTGAGCCCCTCCCTGCGCAGCGCTACGGCCTGTGCGCGCAGTCCTTCGAAGTCGGAGTACTTGCTGTTTTTGCTGCGGATATCGGTCACGGCGACAGCATCGTCCGGAATGCGGACGTCCGGTTCGAAAGCCTGCTCGATTCACTGGATCGAGTGATCGGGGCGTATTGCGCGTAACCTCCCACATTGAAATTCGTGGGGCAGGGGTGCGCCCGCCCGTACGCTGGTTGCCATGACCGCAACGGGGGCGCATGACGCCACGGCCACGGGGCTGACCACCCGTGGCTGGTGGTGGTGGGAACGGCGGCGTAGTGCCGTGCTGGATGTGGGGCTGGGTGTCGTCTCGGCTCTTGAATGTGCGTTGGAGGGCGTTGATTTCTCCGGGCAGGCCGGGCTTCCCGTGCCGTTCGGGGTGGTGTTCGGGCTGCTGGCCGGTTTCGTACTGGTGCTGCGGCGGCGGTGGCCGATCGCGGTGGTGCTGGTGTCGATCGCCACGACGCCCGCCCAGATGGGTTTCCTGATGGGCATCGTCGGGCTCTACACGCTCGCCGCGTCCGATGTGCCGCGCCGGCTGACCGGTGCGCTGACGGTGATGGCGACGCTCGGGACGCTCATCGTGACGTTCGTGCGGCTGCGCCACGGGGTGGGCGCCGAGGACGGGACGCCGGGGCCGGTGTTCGTGGTGCTGGGGTCCGTCTTCATGTCGCTGGGGCTGACGGCGCCGCCGGTGCTGTTCGGGCTGTACATAGGGGCGCGGCGCCGGCTCATGGAGAGTCTGCGGGAGCGTGCGGACAGTCTGGAGCGTGAGCTGTCGCTGCTGGCGGACCGGGCCGAGGAGCGGGCCGAGTGGGCGCGGACGGAGGAGCGGACGCGGATCGCGCGGGAGATGCACGATGTGGTCGCGCACCGGGTGAGTCTGATGGTGGTGCATGCGGCGGCGCTGCAGGCGGTGGCGTTGAAGGACCCCGCGAAGGCGTCCAGGAACGCGGCGCTGGTGGGGGACATGGGGCGGCAGGCGTTGACCGAGTTGCGGGAGATGCTCGGTGTGTTGCGTTCGGGTGAGCCGGTGCGGGCTCCTGCGGCGGTGCCGCCGACCGCGGTTCCGCTGGCGGCTGTCGGGGTGGCGGCGGCCGCCGCTGCGGCGGCCGCGGTGGAGGACGGGCCGTGTCTGGACGAGCTGGATGTGCTGGTGGGGCAGTCGCGTGCGGCGGGGATGGTGGTGGAGCTGCTGGTGGAGGGTGCGGCCGGGACGTATGACGCGCTGGTGGAGCAGACGGCGTACCGGGTGGTCCAGGAGGCGCTCACCAATGTGCACAAGCATGCCGCCGGGGCGAAGACGCGGGTGCGGCTGGCGCACCGGGGGGCCGAGGTGGCGTTGCAGGTCGAGAACGGTCCGTCGGACGCGGGTGCGGCGGATGCGGGGCTGCCGAGCGGGGGGAACGGTCTGCTGGGGATGCGGGAGCGGGTGACCGCGCTGGGCGGGGTGTTCGTGTCGGGGCCGACGGAGGCCGGGGGGTTCCGGGTGTCGGCGGTGCTGCCGGACCGGCGGCCTGCCTAGGGCGTGTCCGCAAAGTCGCGTCGTCGCCCGCAGGGCGGGCGCGCGGCGTCCGGTGCGTGCTCTCGGCGTGCCGGGCGGAAGTCCTCGTACTGGACGTACTCGGGCTTTCGCCCGGTGCGGCGAGAGTGCGTGCCGGGCGTCGCGCGCCAGACGCGACTTTGCGGACACGCCCTAGCGGGTCTGACGGGGGTGGGGTGAGGGCCGGGCGGGTCTGCGGTGGGGCGACGGTGGTGAGTTGGCGGTGGGGCGGCGGTTGTCTCTGCCCCTCCCCGGTTCTCCGCGCCCGTTCTCCGCCCGCGGTTTCCTTCCCCCGGGTTCTCCGCGCCCGTTCCGTGAGTCCGTTCGCTAGGTGCCGGTGCTCTGTGCGGAGCCGAGTCTGACCGGCTGGAGTCCGGTGATGAGGGCGGCGAGTGCTTGGTCGATGTCGTGGCCCAGGTACCAGTCGCCGGTGTGGTCGATGCTGTAGATCCGGCCTTCGGCGTCGATCGCGAGCAGTGCTCTGCCGTCTGCTTCGTCGCCGAGTGGGGCCATCTCGGTGCCGAGTGCGCGGCCCAGGTCGGCGAGGGTGCGGGCGAGGTGGAGGCCGCTGAGGGGGTCGATCCTGACGGGGGAGGGGGCTGTCTGGCGGCCGGGTGCGGGGCCGGTGATGCGCAGTCCGCCGAATTCGGCCCAGGCTTCGACGGCCGCGGGGAAGACGGCGTGCTGGTGGCCGGCGGGTGAGACGTGGGCGCGGAGGGTGTCGGCCCACTGTTCGGCGCCCCGGATGTCCCAGCGGCCTGGCAGCCAGCCTGCTTCGCGGAGCGTGGTGTCCACGGTTTCGGGGAAGCGGCTGCCGGTGGCGGCGGGTGCGTCCGGTGCGTCCTGCGGGTGCGGCGGCATCGGCGGTGGTTCAGCCCTTCTCGGTGGTCGGGTCGACTGCGCGTACGCCGAAGTGGGCGAGCATCGCCGTACAGGAGCGGCAGGGTGGTGCGTAGCTGCCGTGGAGCGGGTCGCCGTCCTCGCGGATGTGGCGTGCGGTGATTTTGGCGTGTTTGAGGGTGCGGCGGGCTTCGCCGTTGGTGAGGGGTTTGCGGGAGGCGCGTTTGGAGCGGGTGCTCTCGACGGCGGTGAGGTGGCGGGAGAGCAGGATCGCCTCGGGGCAGCGTCCGGTGAATCGTTCACGCTGGCCGCTGGTGAGGGTGGTGAGGAAGTCCTGGACCAGGGGGTGGAGTGCGGGGGGCTGGTCGGCCTTGCCCGCGGTGGAGGTGAGGGTGTCGGCGCCGCGGACGGAGAGGGCGGCGGCGACGGTGGGGAGGATGCCGTCTCTGCGGTGGCGGAGTTCGGGCGGGCGGGATTCGGTGCTGCTCCAGCGCAGGCGTGGGTCGCCCGCCGGTCCGGTGCGGTGCGGCGGTGCGGTGTGCGGTGCCGGGCCGGTCTGCGGTGCCGCCTGTGCCGCCGGTGATGTGTGCGGCGTGTGCGGTGTCTGTGCGGTGTGCATGGTCGTGCTACCCCTCCCACCCCGCGGCGGCTGCCGCCGGTGTTGCGCCCCCCGTGTTGCGGGGTCAGCCTGCCAAATGGGGCACCGGGTGGGGAAGCTGGGGCCTGTGATCGGCGTGGTGTGTCGGCTGCGGGTCACTCGAACGTGACCGTCCGTTACGTGGGTGTGCGGGGGCCGGGACTGTGCGGCGACGGGGCGGGACCGGCTCTTGCACCACCGCATAGGCTGTCGCTCCAAGCCATTCGCAGCAGGGGGCAACCGCCATGACGACAGGTCGGCTCGGGCAGCAAGCCGCGCCACCGAACGCGGCCTATGCCGGGCAGCTCGTAAGCTTCCCGGACCCGGTCCGGGCCGCGCGCCACCCCCGCGGTGTGCGGGTGGACGGGAACGGTTTCCCGGATTTCTCGCCGTACGCGCGCGCGGCCGCGGAGATCGCGGACCCCCCGGAGGGGTTCGGCGTGGACGAGCTGCGGCTCACGGACTATGTGTCGGCCAACGCCGCGCTGGCGGCGTCGGGGCACGAGCTGTGGGACACGATCCCGGCGGTCGCCACGCCGCACGGCTGGACCTGGCACCACGTGCCGGGCGCGCGCCGGCTGGAGCTGGTGCCGGTCGAGGTCAAGGCGTTGCTGCGGCACCACGGCGGGCTCGCGACGGCTGCTGTGGACCAGAACAAGCGGGGCACGCGTCCGCTGCAGGACACCCGGCCCGCCCATTTCGGGCTGCCCAGGGGGTCGGTGGCGGTCGGTGAGCAGCTGGTGCTGGCCGCCGAGGAGGATCTGGGGTACCGGCTGCCTGCCGCGTACCGGTCGTTCCTGAAGGCGGCGGGTGGCTGTGCGCCGGTCGGTACGGCGCTGGACGCCGAGTTGGGCCTGCTGGTGGACCAGCCGTTCTTCACGGTGCGGGACGAGGCCGCCGTCAATGACCTGGTGTACGTGAACAAGTGCTTGCGGGACCACCTGACGAAGGACTATCTGGGCGTGGGTTTCGTCCAGGGCGGAATTGTCGCCGTGAAGGTCAAGGGCGGTGGTGTGGGCACGGTCTGGTTCTGTGCGTACGACGATGCCCGTGACCAGGACGCGTGGCCGCCGGCTGAGCGGGTGGAGCGGCTGCTGTTGCCGTGCGGTGAGGATTTCGACGCGTTCCTCGAGCGGCTCGCGGGGAATCCGCCGGAGCTGGAGACAGTGGCGAACCTGATGGTGGACGGCGGCTTCGCGCAGGCCGTCCCGGTCTCGGCCGAGGGGTGATGAGCCGATGGTGACCTTTGCGCAGGCGCAGGAGCGCGCGGAAGAGTGGGTCAACGGGGACGTTCCCGTGTATCAGCACCGTGAGGTGCGGGTACGGGAGTTCGACCTCGGTTTCGTGGTGTGGGCGGAGGACCGGGCCGACGGCCCTTCGGGCGGTGGCGGCCGGCAGCGGCTGGTGATCGCCAGGGACGGCGGTGAGGCGACGCTGTGGCCGGGGCTGCCGGTCGGTGAGGTGGTGCGGCGGTACGAGGAGGAGTACGGGGCCTCGGGTGAGGCACCGGCGGCGCCGGAGCCGTCGCAGCGGATCGATCTGAACCAGACGTCGTTCCTGCTGACTCCGCCGGAGTGGCTGCAGGACGCGGCGGACAAGCTGGGCATTCCCGACCGGCGGTCGGGGGCCGACGGGACGGGTGCGTCGGGTGCGTCGGGTGCGTCCAGTGCGTCGGGCGGGGCTGGTGTGTCCGGCGGGGCTGGTGGTGCTGGTGCATCCGCTGGGGCTGGTGCTGGTGCGTCCGGTGCGGGCTCCGGGGCCGGTGGGGATCATGAGCCCACGGCCCGTGAGGGTGTTCCCGCGGAGGGCACGCCGTGGGCCGGTACCGACACGAATGCGGTGCCGGGGGGCCAGGACGGTTCGGTTCCGCTGCCCGCGACGGTGTTCGCGCCGCCGCTGGCCGGTTCGGACGACGAGGGGGCGCCGCCGCCCGGTGTCGCGCCCGAGGCCAAGACGGCGCTGATGTCCGGGGGCAGCGGGCTGCCGCGGACGACTGTCGCGCCCGCGCTGGACGGTTCCCAGCCGCCGCCGCAGCAGTTCCAGCAGTCGCAGCCGCCGTCCCAGCAACACTCCCAGCAGCCTTCGGGTACGCCCCAGCAGCCGCCGGCGGGTCAGCAGCCGCCGCCGCTGCCGCAGCAGCCTTCGCAGCTGCCGTCGCCTCCGCCGGGCGCGCCCCTGCCGCCGCCCGCTGCCGGCCGGCTTCCGGGGCAGGGTGCGGCTCCCGGCCCGGGCGCCGAGGACATTGCCGATGCCGCGACCAGCAAGGCCACGGCGCCCCCGCGGGCGCCGCGTGGTGGTGGCGCGACCACGCCGCCTCCGCCCGGGGCCCCGGGCACTCCGGGTGCGCGGCCCGATGCGGCTCCGCCGCTGCCGCCGGGTGTGCCGGCCGGTGGTTACGTACGGACGCAGCTGGTCTCGTCGCTCGGCCCCGAGGGCCAGCAGTCGCCGGGGCAGCCCGGTACACCCGGTCATCCCGGACAGTCCGGTCAGCCGGGTCAGCCGGGTCAGCCGGGTCAGCCGGGTCAGCCGGGACAGCCGGGACAGTCCGGTCCGCCCGGTGCCCCGGGTGCGCCGCAGCCCCCCGGCCCGCTTCCCGGCCAGAGCCATGGCCAGATGCCGGGGCAGACTCCCGGCCAGGCCCCCGGCCGGCCGACGCCTCCGCCGGCGGGCGGCAGTTCGGGCGGCGATGTGCACCACGCCGCGACGATGCTGGCCGGTCCGAGTCTGGGCGGCCAGGGCAGTCTGGGCGGTCAGGGCAGCCACGGCGGCAGGCCCCCGGGTCCGCCCGGTGCGCCGCAGCCGCCGGGTCCGCCCGGAGTGCCGGGTGCGGGTGTGCCGCAGCCGCCGGGTCCGCCCGGCAGGCCGGGGCAGGCCGGGCCTCCGATGCCTCCGCCGCCCGGTGGCAGCATCGGCGGCGACGTGCACCACGCGGCCACCATGCTGGCCGGCCCCGGCAGCACACCGCAGCCCGGCCGGACACCGCCCCCCGGCCCGGTGCAGCCGCCCGGTCCCGTGCCGCCGCCGCAGGGCGCCGCGTACGGGTATCCGCAGCAGCCCCCCGGCGGGCTGCCGACGGTGGGCCCCGGGTACCAGGCCGTGCTGCGCTACCGCGCGCAGGACGGCTCGGAGCAGCAGCTCATCCGCCGTTCCGCGCCGGGCACCCCGCACCCCGAGTGGCAGATGCTGCACGAGCTGCGGGCCATGAACGTGCCGCCGCAGCAGGTCATCGAGCTGCACACCGAGCTGGAGTCGTGCGAGCTGCCCGGTGGGTACTGTGCGCGGATGATCCGGGAGACCTGGCCGCAGGTCCGGATCACCAGCGTCGCCCCGTACGGCAGGGATCACGCCAGCCGGCAGCAGGGGATGCAGCATCTGCTGACGCACCAGGGCGAGTTGCACCAGGTCGCGGACGGTCCGGCGCGGCCGGCTCCGGTGCGGGCTCCGCTGCCCGCGGTGCAGCCGGTGCCGCCGATCCCGCCGCAGGGGGTCGCGCACGAGCTGGCGCAGGCGTTCGGGCCGCAGGGTGTCTTCCGTTTCGACCAGCGGGCGGTGTCCCGTCAGGGTGTGCCGGAGATCGTGGCGCAGACGCTGGTGTGGGCGGGGCTGCCGGTCGATTTCGGACCGTTCTTCTGGGCGCAGGCGGTGCCGGGGCAGCCCGTTCCGACGCTGGCCGAGCTGGCCGCGCAGCGTCAGGTGCAGCCCGCGTCCGACGCGGGGTCGTATCTGGTGATGGGGTCCGACTTCGGCCGGGCGCTCTGTGTGCAGTACGGCACGGCGAACATCGTGGCGGTGCCGGTGGAGGCGGGGCCCGGCGGGCAGCCGGTGGCGCCGCAGTTCGTGAACTCGGGGCTGCCCGAGTTCGTACGGTCGCTGGCGCTGCTGGGCCGGATGTGGCGGCTGCGCTTCGGCCTCAGTCCTGAGCAGGCCGGCCGGTGGACGGTCGACTTCCAGGCGCAGCTGATGATGCTGGACCCGGCGGCGCTCGGTTCGCCGGAGAGCTGGTGGTCGGTCCTGCTGGAGCAGATGTGGGACGGGCTGCTCTGAGGTAACTCCTGGCACTGGACCGGCACTGGAACGGCACTGGATCCGGTGCGTGTACGAGGCGCCCGGCCGCGAGAAGCGGCCGGGCGCCTCTGCCGTATGGGCGCACGGGCGCCGCACCTTCCGGTGGGCCGGCGCGGGCGGGGCGGAACCGTGCGGTCCGCCGGCTCCGGCCGTGGGAGACCTGAACAGGGGCTGCGCGGGGGCTGAATTCAGCCGTCCCGGACGGCGATGCCGACTTCCCGCGCCGGGTGACGCATCCTGGGTGGATGGGATGGGCGGAGTGTCGCGGTATGGGCACTTCGCGATGATCCACCAAGATGTGCGCCGGGCCGCGTGGGGCGACCCGATGCGCATCGTGTTCGAAGAGGGGCTTGACGGATGAGTTCAGCAGCGGTGTCACCTCATGGCTTCACGGGTGTGCGGGGCCGTGGGTACCGGCCCGAGCAGGTCGACCGGTTCGTCGCGGAGCTGTCCGACGACCGTGACGGGGCCTGGGAGCGTGCGGCGCGGCTGACCGTCCTGACGAAGGAGATGGAGGCCACGTCGGCGGCGCTGGCCGAGCAGGTGGCCGGGCTCGCCCCGCAGACGTACGAGACGCTGGGCGAGCGGGCCAGGACGCTGCTCGCGCTGGTCACGGAGGAGGCCGCCGGGCTGCGCGGCGATGCGCTGGCGGCGGCCCAGCGGCTGCACGACGAGGCGGGTGCGGCGGAGCGGGGGCTGCGGGACGCGGCGCGTGCGGACGCGGACGCGGCGCTGGCGGCGGCCGAGGCGCACGCGCAGCAGGTGCTGACCGCCGCGCAGGAGGCGTCCGACGAGCTGCGGGTCGGTTCGCGCAAGGACGCGAAGCAGTGGCGCAGCGAGGCGCTGGGTGTGCTGCGGGAGATGCGTGAGCGTACGTCGGCGGCGCTGGCGGAGCTGGAGAAGGGGCACGGCGAGCGTGCCGAGGCGGCGGAGCGTGAACTGGCGGCGAGGGAGGCCGACTTCGACGCCCGCCATACGGACCTGATCGCACGGGCCGAGGCCCGTCTCGGCGAGGCGCAGCGGGCGCTGTCGGCGACGGAGGAGTCGGCGCGGCACAGCCAGGAGGACGCGGAGGCGCAGGCGGCGGAGCTGATCGCGCACGCCAGGGTCCGCGCGGAGCGTACGGAACGCGAGACGGAACGGGTGCTGCGGGAGAACGGTGAGGCGCAGGAGGAGCTGCGGGCGCACATGTCCCATGTGCGGAGCAGCCTGGCCTCACTGACGGGCAGGACCCCGGCCACGGAAGGCACCTGACCGCGCACCCGGCCCAGCGGCCCTGTTCCCTCCCCTGCGGAGTCCCGGGTCCGGGAGGCCGGTCCTGCCGCGGGTGATGGCCCGGTTGCCGGGCCCTGGGCAGTCACCTGTCCCGTAGCGTTAAGGCGGGGGAACGTCCAGTGCGTCCGCCGGGACGGGCGCGGCAGACCGGCGGTGGAAGGGTACGTATGGACGCGGATGACTGGGACGAGCGGTACCGGGCCGTGGAGCGTGTGTGGTCGGTCGAGCCGAACAGGTGGGTGGTCCGTGAGACCTCCGCTCTGGAACCCGGCCGGGCCCTGGATCTGGCCGCGGGGGAGGGCCGCAATGCCGTGTGGCTGGCGGGCCGGGGGTGGCGGGTGGACGCGATCGACTTCTCACCGGTCGCCGTCCGCCGGATCATGGACGCGGTCGGCAGCGATCAGAAGTCGGTGCGTGCCACGGTGGCCGACGCCACCCGCTACATTCCCGAAGAGGCCGCCTACGACCTGGTCCTGATCTCGTATCTGCAGCTGCCCCGGCAGGACATGGCTGCGGTGCTGGCGAGCGCCTGCCGGGCGGTCCGGCCCGGCGGCACGCTGCTGCTGGTCGGCCACGACGCCGGCAACCTCGAGCACGGTACCGGGGGGCCGAAGGACGCGCGGGTGCTGTCCAGTGTCGAGTTCGTGCGCGAGGCGTGGGAACCGTGCGCCGATCTTGTCGTGGCCGAGGTGGCCCACCGTCCGGTCGGGGAGGCCGAAGCACTCGACACGGTGGTCCGCGCCGTGCGTCGATGAATCCCGCGTGCGGCGCCGGGTGAGCCCGCCAGCTGCTGCGCGGCCGTGCGCCGGACCGTGACGGGGTGTTCGGCGCCACGGTAGCCGTCCCGGGCAGAACAGACCTTCGGAATCTGTGAATTGCTAAATTATGCAATTCACTACATGCTGTGTTGGTTGTGTCCGCAGGTGGCCGCGGGCACGGCGCCAGAAGACGCCCCCGGACATCGGGGCGGCGAAGGGAGTCCGAAGACCGTGCCGGTTCCGCTGTACCAGGCCAAGGCCGAGTTCTTCCGGACGCTTGGGCACCCGGTCCGCATACGCGTACTGGAACTGCTCCAGAGCGGTCCGGTGCCGGTGCGCGACGTGCCGGCCGCGATCGAGGTGGAGCCCTCCGCGCTGTCCCGGCGCCTCGCGGGCGTGGACGTGGCGGACTTGACGCGGGCGGCCCGGCGGACTCCGGCCGAGATGCTGACCGGGCAGAACCAGCTCCCCGGGGAGCTGTGGGAAGCCGAGGTCGCGGCCTCGTGAGTACGCTCCTCACTCAGGCTATGGGCCGGGTGCGCTCCCTGCTGCCCGCCCGTGCCGACTTCGCCGTCATGGCCCGCAACCCGCGCCGCGATCTGCTCGCCGGACTGACTGTCGCCATCGTGGCGCTGCCGCTCGCGCTGGGATTCGGTGTCTCATCCGGGCTGGGCGCCGAGGCGGGGCTCACGACCGCGGTGGTGGCGGGCACGCTCGCCGCACTGTTCGGCGGCTCCAACCTCCAGGTCTCCGGGCCTACCGGGGCGATGACGGTGGTGCTGGTGCCGATCGTCTCGCGGTACGGGCCGGGTGGGGTCCTGACCGTCGGGCTGATGGCCGGTGTCCTGCTGATCGTGCTCGCTCTGCTGAAGGCGGGCCGGTACATGCGCTACATCCCCGCCCCGGTGGTGGAGGGCTTCACCCTCGGTATCGCCTGTGTCATCGGGCTGCAGCAGATCCCCAACGCGCTCGGTGTAGCCACGCCCGAGGGCGACAAGGTGCTGGTGGTGACCTGGCGGGCCATCGGGGAGTTCGTGAAGGCACCGAACTGGACCGCGACCGTCCTTGCCCTGGCGGTGGCGGCCGTCATGCTGCTCGGCGCCCGGTGGCGTCCCCGCCTCCCCTTCTCCATCGTCGCGGTCATCGCCGCCACCCTGGCCGCCCAGCTCTTCCACCTGGACGCCGCCCAGCCGATCGGTGACCTGCCCTCCGGGCTGTCCGCGCCGTCGCTCGCCTTCCTTGATCTGTCCGCGGTGGGTTCGCTGCTCGCCCCGGCCGTCGCGGTTGCCGCCTTGGCGGCGTTGGAGTCGCTGCTCTCGGCGACCGTCGCGGACGGTATGACGGTCGGCCAGCAGCACGACCCGGACAAGGAACTCTTCGGGCAGGGCATCGCGAACCTGGCCGCCCCACTGTTCGGTGGTGTCCCCGCAACGGCGGCTATCGCCCGTACCGCTGTCAACGTCCGGACCGGCGCCGGCTCGCGGCTCGCGGCAATCACCCACGCCGCGGTCCTCGCCGTGATCGTCTTCGCTGCCGCGCCGCTCGTCTCCAAGATCCCGCTGGCCGCGCTGGCCGGGGTGCTGCTGGCGACCGCGATCCGGATGGTGGAGCTCGGTGCACTGCGGGCGATGGCCCGTGCGACCCGCTCGGATGCGACTGTGCTGGTGCTGACCGCAGTTGCCACGCTCGCGCTCGACCTGGTGTACGCGGTGGTCATCGGCCTGGTCGTTGCGGGAGCCCTGACGCTGCGGGCGGTCGCCGATCAGGCCCGGATGGACCAGGTCGACTTCACAGCAGACCTGCCCGGCGAGCACAGCGAGGAGGAGCAAGCGCTGCTGGCCGAGCACATCGTCGCCTACCGCATCGACGGGCCACTGTTCTTCGCCGGCGCCCACCGCTTTCTCCTGGAACTTTCGGAGGTGGCCGACGTGCGGGTGGTGATCCTGCGGATGTCGCGGATCACGACGATGGACGCCACCGGGGCCCTGGTCCTCAAGGACGCCGTGGAGAAACTGAACCGGCGCGGCATCGCCGTGCTGGCCTCCGGGATACGCCCCGCCCAGCGCCGGGCCCTGCAGTCGGTCGGCGCCCTTGACCTGCTCCAGCTGGAGGGCCGGGAGTACACCACCACACGGGAGGCCATCGCCGGGGCCCGCAGCCACCTGCACCGGGCGGGCCTCCTGCCCGCCGCCCCCGTCACCGAAGAGGCTTCCCGATGACCACCTCCCGAGCCGGGGCGGCCCGGTGAGCGCTCAGCTCGATTCCCTGCCCCTGCGACATGTCCTGACCCTGCCCGCGATGGGCTCAGCGGTGCGGATCGTCCGCGAGACGACCGAGCAGGTCCTTGCCGAATGGGGCATCAGCGGTCGGCATCCCCTTGTCGATCCGGCGCTCCTGATCCTTTCGGAACTGGTGACCAACAGCGTCCGGCACGCAGCCGGCATGTCCCCGAACGTCACTGTGATCTACGCGGCCGGATCGGACACGTTCGCGTTCGCGGTCCACGACCGCCACCCCCACAAGCCTGCTCTGTTCTCCACGGTCACCGGGACCGGCGACGGCAGTGGGCTGGGCACCGTCATGGAACTCACCCTCGGCCTGGGCGGCACCGCCGTCATCCGGGGTGACGCGGACGGCAAGGGCAAAAGCATATGGATCACCCTTCCTCTGTGACCCTGTGAAAGATCCCCGGACACCCGCCAACTCGCCGTATGACCGCGAACCGGTGGATACGCACCCCCGTGCCTCCCGCTTATGGATTTCGTAATTGCTGAACTTGGAAATTCTTGAGGCTGTCAGGTTGGGTTGAGGGCGCGAGGATGTCCCCATGACGAAGAGTTTTGGATGGATGCGATGCACGGTGCACGCACGACGGCGGCCGTCCGGCACCCGGGCTGCTCCTACGGGCAAGGGGTCGGCACAGTGAGCGCGCCGCTCTACCAGCTGAAGGCGGAATTCTTCAAAACCCTCGGCCACCCGGTACGGGTCAGGGTCCTGGAACTCCTCAGCGAGCGCGAACACGCGGTCTCTGAAATGCTTCCCGCGGTCGGCGTCGAAGCAGCCCACCTGTCTCAGCAGCTGGCCGTCCTGCGCCGGGCCAACCTCGTCGTCCCCCGCCGGGAGGGATCCGCCGTCTACTACTCGCTGGCCAACCCTCAGGTAGCAGAGTTGCTGCGCGTGGCGCGAACGATCCTGTCCGGCGTACTGGCGGGCCAGGCCGAATTGCTGGCCGACCTTCGAGCCGCCGAACCGGAGGCCAAGCCCCGTCGGCGCAAGTCGTCGTAGGTGATTCCGGCGCCTCCTGGCTGGTGGCACCTTCTCGTCATGGGTTCGCCTGCTGGGGCCGCGTTCATTTGTTGGCGTGGCCGCCCAGGTAGAACAGCAGCCAGATGAATCCCGCGAAGACGTGCGTGCCGAAGATGTAGAGGAAGGCGCGCAGGGCGACCCCCCGCTCCTTCCAGCTCTCGGACTCCCGTTCGGTGCCTCTCACGGCGGGGGCCGGCTCGCTCTTGATCTCGTCGCTCACGGCGGGTCTCCCGTCATGGGTCAGTTTTGGTGGTTGGTGTCGCATCGGTTGCCGTCTCCGCGGCCGCCCGGCCTCACGCGGTGTCCGTTTCGGTCTCGGCGTCGTGCAGTTGGGCCAGCAGGTGCTGCTGGTCGGCCAGCAGCACCGTCAGGATCCGCCGGGCGGCTCGCAGCAACTCAGCCACGTCCCCGCCCGCCAGCGCGTAGACGACGGTGGAGCCGTCGCGGGTCGCGCTCACGATGCCCGAACGGCGCAGCACGGCCAGTTGCTGCGAGAGGTTCGAGGGTTCGATCTCGATCGCCGCGAGCAGGTCGCGGACCGGCAGCGGCCCGTCCTGCAGCAGCTCCAGGACCCGGATGCGGACCGGGTGCCCAAGCATTCGGAAGAACTCCGCCTTCGCCTGATACAGCGGCACTGTTGTCACGTTCACTGCCCGCTCACCCCGTTCTCCGTCTCCGTGCTGACGCGATGCTTGCGGGCCAGGCGCAGGGCGTCATCGAGTTCGTCCTCGGCCATCGCCGCTTCGTAGGCATCCTCGGCCTCCAACGCGGCCGCCAGCCGGGACCGCGCCTCACAGATGCGCTCCCGCACCGCCTCGCTGAACCCGCCCACCATCGCTCCCCACGCCCGGCACACTTGGCCGATTGGACAACTCGCAAATTGCAGAACTCTGCAAGTCTAAGGGAGCGTCCCACCGGACACCGCCCCCCCGTCCTGCAGGTCTTGCGTCTCCAGCTGTGCCGGGGGCGCCGCCGCCCCTGAGAAGCAGGCATCCCCCCTGTGGAATCCCCCTAGGGGCCGCCCCTTACCTGCAGCCCGGGCGCGTTCGTCCCGGCGGAGGACGTGAGGGGGCGCGCCGGTCCTTAGCGTTTGTTTATGGTCGCCCGCAGGGGTGGGGGTGGGGAAAACCCCAGGGCGGATGCGGCTACGTGCACCAGTGTGCCGGGCATCCCGGATCGACAGACTTCAACCATGCCTGCTGACAAGCAGGGCAGGACCGACATAGGAGATTTACCGTGACAACGGCTGTGACCATTCCCAGGCACGGGGGTACTGGAGGGCGTACGGCCGTTGCCGCGCGAGCGCGGCAGGTCGTCAAGGCGTACGGGTCGGGGGAGACCCGGGTCGTGGCGCTCGACCATGTCGATGTGGACATCGCCCGCGGCCAGTTCACCGCGATCATGGGGCCTTCGGGCTCCGGCAAGTCGACGCTGATGCACTGCCTCGCCGGCCTCGACACGGTGAGCGGCGGGCAGATCCATCTGGACGAGACCGAGATCACCGGGCTCAAGGACAAGAAGCTCACCCAGCTGCGCCGGGACCGTATCGGCTTCATCTTCCAGGCGTTCAATCTGCTGCCCACGCTCAACGCCATCGAGAACATCACGCTCCCGATGGACATCGCCGGGCGCAAGCCGGACGCGCAGTGGCTGCGTCAGGTGGTGGAGACCGTGGGGCTCGCCGACCGGCTCAAGCACCGGCCGACCCAGCTCTCCGGCGGCCAGCAGCAGCGGGTCGCCGTGGCGCGCGCCCTGGCAGCCCGGCCCGAGATCATCTTCGGTGACGAGCCGACCGGGAACCTCGACTCCAGGGCCGGCGCCGAAGTGCTGGGCTTCCTGCGCAAGTCGGTGTCCGAGCTGGGCCAGACCATCGTGATGGTCACGCACGACCCGGTGGCCGCCTCGTACGCGGACCGGGTGCTCTACCTCGCGGACGGCAGGATCGTGGACGAGATGTACGGCCCGACGGCCGAGCAGGTCCTCGACCGGATGAAGGACTTCGACGCGCGCGGGCGGACGTCATGACCGTCTGGAAGACCTCCCTGCGCAACTTCTTCGCGCACAAGGGACGGATGGCGCTCTCCGCCGTCGCGGTCCTGCTGTCGGTCGGCTTCGTGTGCGGCACGCTCGTCTTCACCGACACCATGAACACCACGTTCGACAAGCTCTTCGCGGCCACCGCGTCGGATGTCACGGTCAGCCCCAAGTCGGCCAAGGGCACCGACAACAGCACCCAGAACGGCAAGCCGGACACGCTGCCCGCATCGGCGGTGCGGCAGGTCGCGAAGGCCGACGGGGTGCGGTCGGTGCAGGGCGGCGTCAGCAGCATGAGCGTGACGGTCGTCGACGGCCACAACAAGGACATGGGCTCCAGCAACGGCGCCCCGACGATCGCCGGCAACTGGACCTCCGACGAGACCAAGTCGATGGAGATCACCTCGGGCCACGCCCCGCGCGGCCCCACCGAGGTGATGGTCGACGCGGACACCGCGAAGAAGCACCACCTGAAGCTGGGTGACGAGCTGCGCACGATCGCCGTCAGCGGTGACGTCAGGGCCCGGATATCCGGGATCGCCACGTTCAAGGTGACCAACCCCGGCGCGGCCGTCGTGTACTTCGACACCGCCACCGCGCAGCACGAGCTGCTGGGCGGCCCCGGCCTCTTCACGAACATCTCCGTCAACGCCGAATCCGGTGTGAGCGACGCGCAGTTGAAGAAGAACGTGCAGGCGGTGCTGCACGGCCCGTACAAGTTCGAGACGCAGAAGGAGAACGCGGACGCCAACCGCTCGGACGTCGGCTCGTTCCTCGACGTCATGAAGTACGCGATGCTCGGCTTCGCCGGAATCGCCTTCCTCGTCGGCATCTTCCTGATCATCAACACCTTCTCGATGCTGGTCGCCCAGCGCACCCGCGAGATCGGACTGATGCGGGCCCTCGGCTCCAGCCGCAAGCAGGTCAACCGCTCGGTGCTGGTCGAGGCGCTGCTGCTCGGTGTCTTCGGCTCGGTCCTCGGTGTCGGCGCCGGTGTCGGCCTCGCGGTCGGGCTGATGAAGGTGATGGGTTCGATCGGCATGGACCTGTCCACGGAGGACCTGACGGTCAAGTGGACGACCCCGCTCGTCGGCATGCTGCTCGGTGTCATCGTGACGATCGTCGCCGCGTACATCCCGGCCCGCCGGGCCGGGAAGATCTCCCCGATGGCCGCGCTGCGGGACTCGGGTACGCCCGCCGACGGCAGGGCGGGATGGCTCAGGGCGGCGATCGGCCTGGTGCTCACCGGCGCGGGCGGGGCGGCCCTGTTCGCCGCGGCCGGCGCGGACAAGTCGGGCCAGGGCTCGCTCTACCTCGGCGCCGGCGTGGTCCTCACCCTCATCGGCTTCGTGGTCATCGGCCCGCTCCTCGCGGGTGTGGTGGTCAGGGCGATCAGCTCGGTCGTCCTGCGGATCTTCGGCCCGGTCGGGCGGCTGGCAGAGCGCAACGCGCTGCGCAACCCGCGGCGTACGGGAGCCACGGGCGCGGCCCTGATGATCGGCCTGGCGCTGGTGGCCTGTCTGTCGGTCGTCGGCTCCTCGATGGTGGCCTCGGCCACCGACGAGCTGGACAAGTCGGTCGGTGCCGACTTCATCATCCAGAGCGGCAGCGGCCAGCTGATCGTGCCGCAGGCGCAGAAGGCACTCGAAGCGGCGCCGGACATCGAGCACGTCACCAACTACAAGGCCATCGACTCCAGGCTGACCGCGCCCGACGGGAAGAGCGAGGACGAGTCGGTCATCGCGGCCGACCCGACGTACGCGCAGGACCTGCGGCGCGAGACCGTCTCGGGTGACCTCTCGGCGGCGTACGGCAAGGACGCCATGTCCGTCGGCGACGCCTACGCCACGAGGCACCACATCAAGGTCGGCGACACCATGTCGGTGGCGTTCAGGAGCGGACGGACGGCGAAGCTGCGGATCGCGGCCATCACCTCGGACGACACGAGCGTCGACAAGGGCGCGATGTATCTGAACATCACGACGGCCGCGCGGTATGTGCCGGCCGACAGGATGCCGCCGAACGTCATCATGTTCGCCAAGGCCAAGGACGGCCAGGAGAAGGCCGCGTACGCCGGGCTGAAGAAGTCGCTGGCCAAGTACCCGCAGTACAAGGTGCAGGACCAGACCGACTTCAAGCAGGAGCTGAAGGACCAGATCGGGCAGCTGCTCAACATCGTCTACGGCCTGCTGGCCCTGGCGATCATCGTGGCGGTGCTCGGCGTGGTGAACACGCTGGCCCTGTCGGTCGTCGAGCGGACCAGGGAGATCGGCCTGATGCGGGCGATCGGCCTCTCGCGCAGGCAGCTGCGCCGGATGATCCGGCTGGAGTCGGTGGTCATCGCGCTCTTCGGTGCGCTGCTCGGTCTGGGGCTCGGGATGGGCTGGGGCACATCGGCCCAGAAGATCCTCGCGCTGGAGGGCATGGGGGTCCTGGAGATCCCGTGGCCCACGATCATCGGGGTCTTCGTCGCATCGGCGTTCGTGGGCCTGTTCGCCGCCCTGATCCCGGCGTTCCGGGCGGGCCGGATGAACGTACTGAACGCGATCGCGACCGACTGACCCGCGAAGGCCCGTTCCGGGCCCAGTGACCGGGGGATACGGGGAGCGGGGGACCACGGGGGAGCACCGGGGGAACGGGGGAACGGGGACGGATCAGCCCCGGTGGGCGCCAGGCGCGTCCGCCGGGGCTGGATCGTGTCCGGCAGGGCGCACCGGATCGTCAGGCCGGCCCAAGCACGGTCAGCCGGCCGGCGGCAGGGACGATTGCGGGAAGGTGGCCGGCGCCGTGGGCGCCCCCGCCGCCGTACCCGGACCTGTCCCCGTCCCCGTACCTGGACCCGTACGCGTACCGCTGGGATCACCCCGCACCGTTTCCGTGGCGGTGGTGCGGTACGGCGTGCCCGGTGTGGCCGAGCTGTAGCCCATGGACGGGCTCGTCGGGCTCGGCCGGTCCGTCGGGCTCGTACCCCCGCCGTCCGCGGAGTGCAGCGGGGCGTGCCGGGGGCTCGGCGGCGCCGCGGGGAGCGCGGGCGCGGCGGGCCTGAGCTGCAGTACGGCCAGTGCGGCGCCGCTCGCCAGGACGCACACGGTGCCCGCGGCGGCCGACGCCAGGACCCGACGCCTGCGCCTGGCACCCCGCGCCGAGACATGGGCGGCCGGTGCGGGCGCGGCTGCCCGGCCGGCCGATTCGGCGGCCTGCTTCATGGCCCGGGCCAGCGCGTGATCGGCCCCGGGGCGGGCGCGGAGCCCGTCCTCGTACGCGGGCTGGTACTCGGTCTCAGACACCGTGCTCCTCCTCGGAGAGATGCGGCGCGAGCGAGGCCCGGGCGCGGGAGAGATGGGTCTTGACGGTCCCCGCGGACAGCCCCGTCTCGGCGGCCACCTGCTCGACGGTGAGGTCGCACACGTAGTGCAGGACCGCCACCCGCCGCTGCCGCTCGGTCAGCTGGCGCAGGGCCGAGACCATGGCGACGGTGCCCGGATCGGGCTCGGGCACGGTCGAGGGGCGGCTGTCGCTGTGCCGGCGCCAGGCGTCGGCGCTCCGGCCCCGCCTGCGCCAGCGGCTCACGGCGAGCCGCCAGGCCACCGTGCGTATCCATGCCTCGGGTCCCGCGTCCCGGTACAGCGCGGAGCGCCGGCCCCAGGCCCGTACGAACGCCTCCTGCACCACGTCCTGGGCCTCATGGAGGTCGCCGGTCATCAGGTACACCTGTCCCACCAGCTGTTTCGCGGAGTGAGCGTAGAACTCCTCGAACTCCTCGACGGTCATGCGGCTCCCAGGCGTGGACAGGTCTCGACGGTGTCTCGGTCGTGGTCTCGGGCGTGCACGGGTCTCGTCCTGGTCGTGCACAGGTCTCATGGGTGAATACGACGGGGAGGCCGGTCCGGTTGACATGGGACGCCGACTTCTTCGTGAAGTCGTACGCTGGAGAGCCCCCCGGCCCGTGCGACGTGTCGGGCCCTTCGCGTTGCACCCCGCACCACCCGCACCACCACCCCGGACGGAAAGCGTTCTTCATGAGCTTGCACGGTCTGCTCGATGCCGCCATCTCGGACCCCGCGCTCGCCGAAGCGGTGAAGGCCGCCGGCGACGGGCACCGGATGCATGTCGATCTGGTCGGCCCGCCCGCCGCCCGGCCCTTCGCCGTCGCGGCGCTGGCCCGCGAGACCCGGCGCACGGTGCTCGCGGTCACCGCGACCGGCCGTGAGGCCGAGGATCTGGCCGCCGCGCTGCGCTCGTTCCTCCCCGCGGACCAGGAGGACGCGGTGGTGGAGTACCCGTCCTGGGAGACGCTGCCGCACGAGCGGCTCTCGCCCCGCTCCGACACCGTGGGCCGGCGGATCGCGGTGCTGCGCAGGCTGGCGCACCCGCGCGCCGACGACCCGTCCGCCGGCCCGGTCAGCGTGGTCGTCGCGCCGATCAGGTCCGTGCTCCAGCCGCAGGTCAAGGGGCTCGGTGAGCTGGAGCCCGTCTCGCTGCGGTCGGGTTCGTCCGCCGATCTGCCGGAGATCACCGAGGCGCTGGCGGCCGCCGCGTACGCCCGGGTGGAACTGGTCGAGAAGCGCGGCGAGTTCGCCGTCAGGGGCGGCATCCTCGATGTGTTCCCGCCGACCGAGGAGCACCCCCTGCGGGTGGAGTTCTGGGGCGACGAGGTCGAGGAGATCCGTTACTTCAAGGTCGCCGACCAGCGCTCCCTGGAGATCGCCGAGCACGGGCTGTGGGCGCCGCCCTGCCGTGAGCTGCTGCTGACCGACGACGTACGGGAGCGGGCGGCCGCGCTGGCGCTGGCCCACCCGGAGCTGGGCGAGCTGCTCGACAAGATCGCCCAGGGGATCGCGGTCGAGGGCATGGAGTCGCTGGCTCCGGTTCTGGTGGACGACATGGAGCTGCTGCTCGACGTGCTGCCGGCCGGTTCGATGACCGTGGTCTGTGACCCGGAGCGGGTCCGCAGCCGGGCGGCCGATCTGGTGGCGACATCGCAGGAGTTCCTGCAGGCGTCCTGGGCGGCCACCGCCGGTGGCGGCGACGCCCCCATCGATGTGGGCGCTGCCTCGCTCCGGGGGATCGCCGATGTCCGGGACCACGCCCGTGAGCTGGGCATGATGTGGTGGACGGTGAGCCCGTTCGCCGCCGACGAGGAGATCGCCGACGACACCATCAAGCTCGGCATGCACGCCCCCGAGACCTACCGGGGTGACACGGCGCGGGCCCTGGCCGACACCAAGGGCTGGATCGCGGACGGCTGGCGCACGGTGTATCTCACCGAGGGCCACGGCCCCGCGGCCCGTACGGTCGAGGTCCTCGGCGGCGAGGGCATCGCGGCCCGGCTCGACACCGACCTGGGCGAGCTGACGCCCTCGGTCGTGCATGTCTCGTGCGGTTCGGTCGACCACGGGTTCATCGACCCGGCGATCAAGCTCGCGGTGCTCTCCGAGACCGACCTCACAGGACAGCGCACCGCGTCCAAGGACCTGGGCCGGATGCCGGTCAGGCGCCGGAAGACCATCGACCCGCTGACGCTGGAGACGGGCGACTTCATCGTCCATGAGCAGCACGGTGTGGGCCGCTACATCGAGATGGTGCAGCGCACGGTGCAGGGCGCGACCCGTGAGTATCTCCTCGTCGAGTACGCGCCGGCCAAGCGCGGCCAGCCCGGCGACCGGCTGTACATCCCCACCGACCAGCTGGAGCAGGTCACCAAGTACGTGGGCGGTGAGGCCCCCACGCTGCACCGGCTCGGCGGCTCCGACTGGACGAAGACCAAGGCGCGCGCCAAGAAGGCCGTCAAGGAGATCGCCGGGGACCTGATCAAGCTGTACTCGGCGCGGATGGCGGCTCCCGGCCACTCCTTCGCCCAGGACACCCCCTGGCAGCGGGAGCTGGAGGACGCCTTCCCTTACGTGGAGACGCCCGACCAGCTGTCCACGATCGCCGAGGTCAAGGAGGACATGGAGAAGACGGTCCCGATGGACCGGCTGATCTGCGGCGACGTCGGGTACGGCAAGACCGAGATCGCGGTGCGCGCCGCGTTCAAGGCCGTCCAGGACGGCAAGCAGGTGGCGGTCCTGGTGCCGACAACCCTTCTCGTACAGCAGCACTTCGGCACGTTCACCGAGCGGTACGCGCAGTTCCCTGTGGTCGTACGGGCGCTGAGCCGGTTCCAGTCGGACACCGAGGCGAAGGCGACCCTGGAGGGGCTGCGGGACGGCTCGGTCGACATGGTCATCGGCACGCACCGGCTCTTCTCGTCGGAGACGAAGTTCAAGGACCTCGGGCTTGTCATCGTGGACGAGGAGCAGCGGTTCGGTGTCGAGCACAAGGAGCAGCTGAAGAAGCTGCGCGCCAATGTCGACGTCCTGACGATGTCCGCGACCCCGATCCCCAGGACCCTCGAAATGGCGGTGACCGGCATCCGTGAGATGTCGACGATCACCACGCCCCCGGAGGAGCGGCACCCGGTGCTGACCTTCGTCGGCCCGTACGAGGAGAAGCAGATCGGTGCCGCGGTCCGCCGTGAACTGCTCCGCGAGGGGCAGGTGTTCTACATCCACAACCGGGTCGACTCGATCGACCGGGCCGCCGCCCGGCTGCGCGAGATCGTCCCGGAGGCACGCATCCAGACCGCGCACGGGCAGATGGGCGAGAGCGCCCTGGAGCAGGTCGTGGTCGACTTCTGGGAGAAGAAGTTCGACGTGCTGGTCTCCACGACGATCGTGGAGTCGGGGATCGACATCGCGAACGCCAACACGCTGATCGTGGAGCGCGGCGACAACTTCGGCCTGTCCCAGCTGCACCAGCTGCGCGGCCGGGTCGGCCGCGGCCGCGACCGCGGGTACGCGTACTTCCTGTACCCGCCGGAGAAGCCGCTCACGGAGACCGCGCACGAGCGGCTCGCGACGATCGCCCAGCACACCGAGATGGGCGCGGGCATGTACGTCGCGATGAAGGACCTGGAGATCCGCGGCGCGGGCAACATGCTCGGCGGCGAGCAGTCCGGCCATATCGCGGGCGTCGGCTTCGACCTGTACATCCGGATGGTCGGCGAGGCGGTGGCCGACTACCGCACGGCGGTCGACGGGGGAGTCGAGGAGGAGCAGCCGCTGGAGGTCAAGATCGAGCTGCCGGTCGACGCGCACGTCCCGCACGCGTACGCGCCCGGCGAGCGGCTGCGCCTCCAGGCGTACCGCTCGATCGCGTCCGCGACGACGGACGAGGACATCAGGGCGGTACGCGAGGAGCTGACCGACCGGTACGGCAAGCTGCCGGAGCAGGTCGAGAACCTGCTGCTCGTGGCGGGCCTGCGGATGCTGGCACGCGCGTGCGGGGTCGGCGAGATCGTCCTCCAGGGCCCCAACATCCGGTTCGCGCCGGTGGAACTGAGGGAGTCCCAGGAGCTGCGCCTCAAGCGGCTCTACCCCCGTACGGTCATCAAGGCGGCGGCCCACCAGATCCTGGTACCGCGCCCGACGGCGGGCAAGATCGGCGGAAAGCCGGTGGTGGGCCGCGAACTCCTGTCGTGGACAGGGGAGTTCCTGGCGTCGATCCTGGGGTCGTGACGCAGGGGGAGGGCCTTCTCCGTTACCCGGCCCGCGGCCTGACCCTGCGCCGGGCCGCGGGCCGGCCGTGCGTTCGTCAGTCAGGTGTGCCGTCGAGTGCCCCGGGCAGTCATCTCTAGGATTGTGCGGTCATGCTCCCCAGTCCTCAGGACGGCTCTCCTTGATACGTACGCGCTCCGCCCTCCCCGCAGTCATGGCCGTCGCCGCCGCGCTCGCCCTCGGTGGCTGCAAGAGCGGTGACCTGGGATCGGCTGGTTCATCCGGCTCGTCCGGCGCTCCCGCCGGGCCCGCGGGGAAGGCGGCGCACGGGTCCGCGCTCGCCGCCGCCGATGCCCTGACCGTCAAGGGGCGTGCGCCCAAGACCGGTTACGCGCGCAAGGAGTTCGGCAGCGCCTGGACGGACACCGACCACAACCACTGCCCGACCCGGGACGACGTACTCAAGCGCGATCTGCGGGACGTGAGGTACAAGAGCGGTGACTGCCAGGTCGCGTCGGGAACGCTCGTCAAGGACCCGTACACCGGGACGACGATCGACTTCGTACGCGGGCACAGCAAGGTCGACATCGACCATGTCGTGGCGCTCTCCGACGCCTGGCAGAAGGGCGCCCAGCAGTGGGACAAGGCGAAGCGGACCGCCCTCGCGAACGATCCGCTGAACCTGCTGGCCGTCGACTCCTCCACCAACCGCAGCAAGGGCGACGGTGACACGGCGACCTGGCTGCCCGCGTACAAGCCGGCGCGGTGCGGCTATGTCGCGCGGCAGGTGGCGGTGAAGAAGAAGTACGCGCTGTGGGTGACGGGCGCGGAGAAGAACGCGATGAAGCGGGTCCTCTCCGGCTGCCCGTCCGAGAAGCTGCCCACCGGCTGAGCCGGCCGTGGCGGTCGCCCGCCCGACCGGCCCGTTCGGTCAGTTCTCGGCCACCGGTACCCAGCGGATCCGGGTGGCGCACACGGAGACCAGCAGCGCCGCTGCCGCCACCGCGCCCATGCCCCACACCAGGCCGCCGGCGTTGGCGATGAAACCGATCACCGCGGGCCCGGCCAGCAGGCCCACGGTCCCCATCGCGGCGACCAGCGCCAGCGCCTCAGGGCCCTGCCGTGCGGCCGCGACGTACACACAGGGCGTCACGGCCGCTACGCCCAGACCGACGCAGGCGAACCCGACGAGCGCCGGAACCACCCCGCCGACCAGCAGGGCGAGCGCCAGCCCCGCGCCCGCCAGCACACTGCCGGTCAGGACGATCCGTCCGTCGCCCCAGCGGGTCCGCCAGCCGTCGGCGAAGATACGGGCCAGCACCATCATCACGGAGACCACGGCGATGCCCAGCGGGGCCACCGACGCCGCCGCCTTGAGTACGTCCTTCATGTAGAGCGCCGACCAGTCGTTCATGGCGCCCTCGGTCACGGTGCCGAACGCCATCGCGCACCCCATCCACAGCGTCATCCGCGCCGGCATGGCCAGCCGGCGGCGGCCCCGGCTCCTGCTCTTCTTCGCCCCGGGCTCCACGGGCTCCCCGGACTCCACGGGCTCCCCAGGCTGCTGATCCTTCGTCAGCAGGCCGGTCTGGGCGTACCCGACGAGCAGCAGCAGGATCACGGCCGCCGCACCGAAGTGGGCGGCCAGCGAACCGGTCAGTGTGTTCACCCCGGACGCCAGCAGCGCGGCCCCCAGCGACCCGGCGCTGAACGTGGCGTGCAGCCTGGCCATGGCCGTACGCCCGTACGCGGTCTCCAGCGCGGCTCCCTGCGCGTTCATGGCGACGTTCAGACAGCCGACGGCGATTCCGTCGCAGCCCACGATGGCCACGGCGACCGGATAGTTCGGCACCACGGCCAGCGCCAGCAGCAGCAGCCCGAGGCAGAGCGCGGACAGTGAGGCGAGACGGCGGGAGCCGAGCCGCCTCATCAGTACGGTGACGAGCGGGAACGACACCGCGGCGCCCGCACCGCAGGCCATCAGGAGCAGGCCGAGATCCGCCTCGGACAGGTCGAGCCGCGCCTTGAGCGTGGGCAGCCGCGACGCCCACGTCCCGTACTGGAAGCCCAGGAAGCAGAAGAGCGCGGCGATCGCCAGCTGCGCCCTGCGGAAGGGATCGCGTGCGCGGATCAGGTCGACGGGGCGCCGCCGCTCCCCGGTGGTGGCGGCGGCCGGGTCCGCGGGGCGCGGGCCGGTCTCGACGTCTTGGTGGGTCACTTCATACCGCCTTGGACATGTACACCGCGTTCGTCCCGTAGCTTCCGGGGAGCGCGATGTCGCGATGGGCCGCGTATCCGTTCGCCGACCAGAAGGTCTCGCTGCCCGCGACGGAGATGAGGGAGATGCGTTCGTGGGTCTTCGAGCGGGCGGTCGCCGTGAGGTGCTGCAGCAGCCGCTTCGCCAGCCCTCTGCCGCGCAGCCGTTCGGCGATGACGAGATCGTGCAGATGCAGATTGGGTGAGTGGAAGACGGTCTTCTCGGTCCGGGTCAGATCGGGGTACTGGAACAGCGGGTAGGGCAGTGCCAGCAGATAGCCCGCCGTCCTGCGGTCGAGGCGCAGCACGAAGCAGGTGGCCGGTGAGGGGCGGGCCCGGGACTCCAGTGCGGCCCGTCCCTCCGAGAGGGCGTCGTCCGCGTACGTACGGGCTTCCAGCGCCGCGATGCTGCTCCAGTCGTCGGCGGTGATGTTGCGTATCTCGATGTCCGGGCTCATGACGGCAGCCCCTTCGCCGCCGGTGCTCCGGCGCCGGCCGGCAGTCCGCGGATCACGGTGTACGGCAGCGGGCTGAAGCCGTTGAAGCCCTGTGTCGCGTAACTGGTGGCGTAGGCGCCGGACGACAGGACCCACACCGGGTCCCCCGAGGTGATGCCTTCGGGGACCTGGACGAGCCGGTGCTCATGGGCGTAGGCGTCGTCGCTGTCGCAGGTGGGGCCCGCGACGACGGCGGGCACGGTGGGCGCCCCCGGGTGGGAGGGGAAGACCAGCCGGTACTGGAGCTGGTCCATCTCGTACAGCCCGTTGAACTTGCCGCAGCTCAGATACAGCCAGTGCTGGCGTTCGCCGTTCAGCTGCTCCCTGGTGGACAGCCGGGCCACATGGGCCCGGATGGCGCCCTGGTCGGCGACCAGATGGCGGCCCGGCTCCATGACGAAGTCCAGCGGGGCGGCGGACACCGCCCGCAGCTGCCGCATGCCCTCCCGGATCGCCGCGAAGATCTTGTCCAGCGGCGGGTCCAGCGGTCTGCCCCGGCTGTCGAGATAGCCGAGCGCGGGCAGCCCGCCGCCGAGATTGATGTGGTCGAGGTGGATCCCGCGGTCCCGCAGGTCCACCAGGACGGCGGCGAGGCGCGCGAACGCGCTCTCCCATGCCTCGGCGGTCATCTGCTGCGAGCCGACGTGCACGGAGAGCCCGGCAGGTGTCAGCCCCGCGGCCCGGGCCGTCTCCAGCACGCGTACGGCGTCGGTCCCCGAGCAGCCGAACTTCTTGCTGAGCCCCCAGAGCGCGCCGTCGCCGCTGGTGGCCAGCCGGCAGAACACCCGCGCACCGGGGGCGTGGGCGGCGATGGCCGCCACGTCCTCCACGCTGTCGGTGGCGAAGTCCCGGACGCCGAGCCGGTACGCGTCGGCGATGTTCCGGTCGGACTTGATGGTGTTGCCGTAGTGGACGCGGCCGACCGGCACCCCGGTCCTGATGGCCCGCTCGATCTCGTGCGGCCCCGCCGCGTCGAACCCGGCGCCCTGCTCGGCCAGACAGTCGAGTACCTCGTCCACCGGGCAGGCTTTCATCGCGAACCGGACGGCTACGCCCGGCAGTTCCCAGGTCAGCGTCGTGTACCGCTCGCGGATTCCGCCGAGATCGAAGATGATCCGGTCGTCGGACGCCGCGGCCAGTGCTTCCCGCAAGGGAGTGTTCAGATGCCTAGTGCTCATGGATGCCCGCTTCTGTGCTCACCCGTATCAGTGGTCCCCACGCCTGGATCAGCAGCGCGAAATCCTCCATGTCCTGCTGGGCCTCGTTCAGGAGCCGGTCGCCGCGTGCCGCCAGCAGACCGGCGAACTCGGCGTACCGGTCGCCGAGTTTCCGGTAGGAGCGGTCGATGGTGCGCAGCCGCTCCTCGTTCTCCTCCCGGTCCAGCCAGCTGCTGTCCCGGACGAACTCGACGACCGTGTCGGCGCGGAGCCGCAGCTCGCCGTCGAGCAGCGCGTCGCCCGCCGCCGCCAGCCGGTCGTACACGGAGTTGAAATAGAGCATCGACAGGAAGAACTTCACCAACCGCAGCTGGTACGCCATGAATCCGGCGTCGGTGCGCCGTTCCCCGGTGTAGTAGTTCACGATGTGCCGGTTGTGCAGGACGCCCGGCAGCCCCGCGTCATGGACCAGATGCATGAGGAAGTAGTCGCTGCCGATGGTGTCGGTGGCCGGCGGCAGCGGCACACTCTCGTAGACGTCGCGGTGGAAGCTGATGTTGCACATGTCCACCCGCATCGGGTCGACCGGTCCGACGACCGAGTGGTCCCCGGTGAACGGTTCGGTGCCCGCCCCGGTGAACGCCTCGGCGACCAGCTGGTCCTTCGCCTCGTCCGGCCATTCGCGCGGCGCCCAGAGACCGACGACGTCTCGGTAGACGGCAGGGTCGAGCCGCTGGATCTCGCTGATGTCGACGGACAGTTCGCCCACGAAGGAGGCGCCCACCAGGGACACCGTCCGCTGTGCGTGGGCCGGGTCCAGCCGGGTCCCGGACACCCCGTCCACCGCGTCGAGCGCCCGTTTCCCGAGCGACATCAGCTCATGGTGGACGGGGAACACCGGCTCGCCGTCCAGCGTCTGATAGGTGCTGTCCGAGTCCCTGCGGTGCACGGAGTCACAGCCCAGCGCGGCGGCGAACAGGAACGCGCGGTTCGTGCAGGCGCCGTACGAGACCCCGGAGGGCAGCATCAGGTCGAGCAGCAGATCGGGCTTGGGCACATCGGCTGCACTGATCAACCGGCGCAGTAAGGAACGCTGTTGGGCTTCGCCCAGATGGTGCACGATCACCCGCGGCGTCCCGGTGGGCCGGCCGGCGGCGTCCGCGTGCTCGGCGAAGTCCTGCTCGTCCGACGAGTCCAGGATCAGCAGATGTGCTTCGACGCCGAAGTGGTCGGCCGCGTACCGCGCCTCGGCGCGCATCGCCGAAATCGTGTCGGCGCACGCCCTGTTGGTGGGAAGGGTCAGACAGATTCGGTGCATGCCAGTTCTCCGGTTGACCGCTCGGTGTTCCGGTCGCCCCAGGATTCGAGCCCCAGCAGCCGGGCGCCGAGGCCGCTCAGTTCGGCTGCGCCGTACCTGAGGGATTCGTGCTGGACGGCGTCGCCGACCAGCGTCTTGTTCCAGTCCGGTGTGGAGAGGGTGCGCCAGGATTCGATCCGGGACTTCCGCATCTCCTGGTGGGACTCCAGCGCGGGCATCATCGAGAGGTACTGGACGGCGCGGACGCCGCTCTCCGAGATATTGCGCGCGACCCCGTGGGCGAGCAGGCCGTTCCAGATCAGCAGATCGCCCGCCTTGAGCTCCGGCTGGACGACGGGGAACTCAGCGCGGTCGGTGCCGGGCCTGATCGGGTCCCGGCCCGCCGGCTGCGCGAGCTTCCACCGGTCGAACTGGCGGAAGAGCTCGGGCGAGCACTGGAAGCCGCCCCGCTCCGGCTCGGTGTCGTTCAGCGCGATGATGCCCTGGACACGCTGCGGCAGCACACTGAGCGTGGTGTCGACGTCCCAGTGCAGCTCGATGTCGAAGCCCTCGTCCGTGGGCGCGATCAGCGCGCGGTCACGGTTCTTGATGTTCGGCGGGTTCAGATTGAGCCGGTCCAGGGTGACCCACAGCTCCTCGCAGTCCCACACATCGGTGAACGCGTCATGGACGCGCTGCGCCTGGCGGCTGTCCCAGATCAGCTGGTGGTGGTACGCCTCCACGAAACCGTAGATGTGCAGTTCCCGGTCCAGGTCGGAGCGGAACTCCCGGTCGGCGTACCAGGTGTCGGGCCGGTTGGGGTCGAGCCCCTGGAAGTCCCAGGTGAAGTCCAGCAGGCGCCGCGCGGCGGCCGCCGGTATCGCCTCTTTCACGACGACGTAGCCGTAGGTCTGCCAGAAGGCGAAGTCCTCCTCCGAAAGGACGCGCAGCGGCTGCGACTTCTTGATGTCGCGCAACGGTGTCTGCGCCAGGTACGCCTCCCCGTCCGTACTGAAATAGGGGATGTCCGATGCGGCTCGATACAGGTAGGGGTCGGACGTCGGCATGCAACCACTCCAGGTATGAGGTGCTGGTTCTGAATGGATCGGGCGCGGCCGTGCGGCGGCGCGTCACGCGCGGCCGCAGCCGGGGGCGGGGCCGCGGGGGGAAGGTGCCGTCGGCGGACGGGGTCCGGCGGGACGGCGGCGGTGCGGGGGCGGGGAGTTCATCCGCGCGACGGCGGATGCGGCGGCGTGCTGCCGCGTACGTTCTCCGGGCCCGCACCGCACGGCGGGGGCGGCAGCCAGGGGGTGCGTGTGGGTGCCGGGGGGTGCGTGCGTGTGGGTGCGTGGTGGTGTGTGTACGTGTGCGTGGTGGTGTGCGTGTACGGAGGTGCAGGTGGCCGGTGTGGTGGTGTGCGGGTGCGGGTCAGTGGTGGTGGCGGGCGGGGCCGGCCGGTGTTGGGGTCAGCCGGCCAGGGCCTCGGCGGCGGCCACCCCCGATGCGGTGGTGGCTCCGTAGGTCGCGATGTGCACCGCCCCCTGCGTGCCTGAGGTCGGCAGGCCCATCTCGATCACCACGGAGTCGGGCCGGGCGCCCAGCAGGTGCTTGAGGGAGTCCGTCATCCAGGTGTGCCGGTAGGCGTCCCGGACCACGACGACCAGCGGCCGTCCCGCGGCGGGCTTCAGTCCGTACTGGTCGAGCACGGCCGGGCCTGCCGCCACGTCCTCCTCGTGGATCCCCACCGATGTCGTACCGGCCAGCCGCTCGCGCAGCGGTGTGGCGACACCCCAGGGGGTCTCCTTGGCGATGGCGAGGTTCATCGTCGGGATGAGCTCCACGACGTGCGGGGCCGCGCCGAGCGGGAGGGCCCCGCCATCCGTCACGGTCAGGCGCAGCGCGCGCCGGGCGGCCACGAAGCCGATGTCCGACTTGATCCGGTGGGGAGGTGTGGCGTGGAAGATGCCGTTCGACCAGGCGGAGAACGCCTCGACCCGGGCGACGGCGTCCCTGAGCCGCTCCTCGGGAAGCTCACCGCTCCGTACGGCGGACACCAGGGCCGCGCTCAGCAGGCCGACCACCTCGGGGTCGGCGCTCTCCCCGCCGACGCACACCGCGTCCGCGCCGCCGGCCACGGCCCGCACGGTGGCGCCGTCGATGCCGTAGAGACCGCTGACGGCCCCCATCTCGATGGCGTCCGTGACGACCAGCCCGTCGAAGCCCATCTCCTTGCGGAGCAGGTCGACGAGGAGGCGCGGGCTCAGGGTGGCGGGGAGGTCGGCGTCGTAGGCAGGGACGAGCAGATGGCCGCTCATCACGGCCCGTACACCGCTCTCCATGGCCGCACGGAACGGCGGCAGTGCCTGCTCCCTGATGTCGTCGGCGGTCGCGTTGTAGCGGGGCAGTCCGAGGTGGGAGTCGACGGCGGTGTCGCCGTGCCCGGGGAAGTGCTTGGCGCAGGCCGCCACTCCGGCGGACTGCAGACCGCGGATCCAGGCTCCGGTGTGCCGGGCCACCAGGTCCGGGGTTGAGCCGAAGGACCTGACGCCGATGACGGGGTTGTTGGGGTTCGAGTTGACGTCCGCGCTGGGCGCGTACGTCAGGCTGATGCCGGCCGAGCGCAGCTCGTGGCCGATGTCCCGGCCGACCGCTTCGGTCAGGTCCGTGTCGTCGATCGCGCCCAGCGCCAGATTCCCCGGGCGGGTGCTGCCGGTCAGCGACTCGATCCTGGTGACGTCGCCGGCCTCTTCGTCGATGGCGATGATCAGGTCGGGGTTCTCGGCGCGCAGTTGCCGGGTGAGCCGGATCAGTTGTCCCGGGTTGGCGATGTTGCGGGAGAAGAGAACCACACTGGACAGTCCCTCACCGATCCGGCGGAGCAGCCAGTCCGGTGCCTCGGTGCCCTTGAAGCCAGGCTGGAGGATCTTGTAGGCGAGGTGCGTCAGTTCACTGCTTGGTGTGCTGGGCAAGGTCAGCCGGGCCTTCCTGGCGTGCCGATAGGGGACCGAGCCACCACGTGCTTGGTCCAGACCAATTGGATATTGGCCTGGACCACGCGTCACGTCAAGTGCCGTGATGGTTGGGGCTCGCCCCTGTTCGCCCGAAATGACTCTCCGTCAAGAGTGGTCACCCCGCTGCCCGCAGGTTCGGCCAGGGGGTCGGCTACTCGCCGTGCCCCCGGATGATCTCCTTCACCTTGGCGACCGCGAAGCCCCAGCCCTGCTCGACGGTCGGCTTGGCCGGTACGGCGATCTCGTCCGGGTTCGTCAGCACGTCCAGCAGGACGGGTCCCGGCGTGTTCAGGGCGCGCTGGACGGCGTCCTCCAGGTCGGCGGGGTCGGTCACCCGGATCCCGGTGATGCCCATCGCGGTGGCGACAGCCGCGAAGTCCGGGTTGTCGAGCACCGTGCCGAACTCCGGCAGGCCCGCCTGTTCCTGCTCCAGCTTGACCATGCCGAGCCGGCGGTTGTCGAACACCACAAGTTTTACCGGGAGTTCATTCGTCCGGAGCGTCATCAGATCGCCCAGCAGCATGCTCAGCCCGCCGTCACCGCAGAAGGCGACCACCTGCCGCTCCCGGTCCAGGCACTGGGCGCCGAGCGCGTGGGGCATGGCGTTGGCCATGGAGCCCAGGTTGTACGAGCCGAGCAGCCGCCGCTCCCCGCGCATCTCGACGAAGCGCGAGAGCCACACGGTGGCCATCCCGGTGTCGGAGGTGAAGACCGCGTCGTCCGCGGCGAGCCGGTCCACCGCGGCCGCCAGCGCCTCGGGCCTGATGCCGTGCTCCGGATTGTCCAGGGCCGAACGGGCCTGCCCGGCCGCCTTCTTGTCGTGCTCCGGGTCGGCGAGCGCGGCCTGCCCCTCGCGCCAGGACTCGAACTGCTTGCGGGCGTGGTCCAGATGGCCGCGGTCGCGGTCGCTCCCGGCGCCCAGATGCCGGAGCAGGTCCCGCACGGTGGCGCCCACATCCCCGACCAGGCCGGCCTCCACAGGGACGCGCCGCCCTATGTGCGTGGGCTCGGTGTCCACCTGGATCACGGTCTTCCCCTCCGGATACCACTCGCGGTACGGGAAGTCGGTGCCGAGCAGCAGCAGGGTGTCGGCGTCGTGCAGGGCCGAGGCGGCGGCCGGATTGCCGATCAGCCCGGTCTGCCCGACCTGGTACGGGTTGTCCGCGCCCTCGAAGCCCTCCTTCGCCTTGAGCGTGAGCACCATCGGCGCGGCGAGCCGGTCCGCCAGGGCCAGCACGTCCGTACGGGACGCGCGGGCGCCCCGGCCGACGAGCAGGGTGACGCGCCCGGCCCGGTCGAGCAGCTCAGCCGCCGCACGGGTGGCCGGCTCCTCGGGCCGGGTCACCGCCCGGCCGACGGGGAAGCGGGCCTTGCGGTCGGCGCCCAGTTTCCGGTCCCCGATGTCGGCGGGCACGGTGAGCACGGCGACACCCTGGTGCCCGAAGGCGTTCCGTACGGCCGTCTCCAGCAGCTGCGGCAGCTGGTCGGGCGAGGAGACGGTCGCCCGGAAGACCGCCACATCGCTGAAGAGGGCGTCGTTGTCGACCTCCTGGAAGGCGTCGCTGCCGATGTCGGCCAGCGCCACCTGGCCCGCGATCACCAGGACCGGTGTGCGGCTCTTGGCTGCGTCGTACAGGCCGTTGAGCAGATGGACGGAGCCGGGGCCGACGGTGCCCATGCAGACACCGAGGCGGCCGGAGAGCTGGGACTGGGCGCTCGCGGCGAAGGCGGCGGCCTCCTCGTGGCGGCAGCCCACCCACTCGACGCCCTCGGTGGTACGGATGGCATCGGTGACGGGATTGAGCGCGTCCCCGACGACGCCGAACACCTGGCGGACGTCGAGTTCACTCAGGGCGTCCACGATGGCACGGGCAACAGTACGGCTCACAGAAGCCTCCGGTTCGAACGGTTTGCGTACGGGAAACGGGCTCGGCGCTCGGCGACGAGCCCGGAATGCTCAGACGGTGAAGCGGTCGGGGTCGGCGGCCCGCCAGTCCGCGGCCCAGGACCCGGGCGCCTCCGCGAGCAGCTGCCCGGGGGTCAGCCACTCGTACATCTCCTCGTACGAGCGGACGGTGAACGGGTCGATGCGGCGCCGCAGCATGTGCGGGCGCAGGTCCGCCGGGTCCGCCACACCCATGCTCGCCATGATCTGCTGGGCGCTCGCCACGGTGGCCTGCTGGAGCCGCTGGACCCGGAGCGTCTTGTCCCCGACGTGCAGCGCGCGGGCGCGCCGCGGGTCCTGGGTGGTGACACCCGTGGGGCAGGTGTTGGTGTGGCAGCGCTGCGCCTGGATGCAGCCGACGGCGAACATCATCGCGCGCGCCGCGTTGCCGTAATCCGCGCCCTGCAGCAGCCGCTTGACGAGATCGGCGCCGGTGGCGATCTTGCCGCTCGCGCCGATCCTGACGCGGTCGCGCAGCCCGGTGCCGACGAGGGCGTTGTGCACGTCGAGCAGGCCGTCGGTGAGCGGGGTGCCGAGCTGGTCGGCGTACTCCAGCGGGGCCGCGCCCGTGCCGCCCTCGGCGCCGTCCACGATGATGAAGTCCGGTGCGGTGCCCTCCGCCAGCATGGCCTTGCACACCGCGAGGAACTGGCGCCGCGACCCGGGGCAGAGCTTGAACCCGGTGGGCTTGCCGCCGGACAGCTCCCGCATCCGCACGAGGAAGCGCACCAGCTCGCGCGGGGTGGAGAACTCCCGGTGGTACGGGGGCGAGATGACGGTCTCGCCCTGCGGCACGCCACGGGCCCTGGCGATCTCCGCGTTCACCTTGGCGCCGGGCAGCACCCCGCCGATCCCCGGCTTGGCGCCCTGCGACAGCTTGAGCGACACGCACTTCACCTGGTCGTGCGCCGCCGTGTCGGCGAACTGCGCCGGGTCGAACCCGCCGTCGTGGGTGCGGCAGCCGAAGTACCCGGTGCCGATCTCCCAGACGAGGTCGCCGCCCGGCCGCAGATGGTATTCGGACAGGCCGCCCTCGCCCGTGTCATGGGCGAAACCGCCTGCCGCGGCACCGCCGTTGAGCGCCAGGACCGCGTTCGCCGACAGGGAGCCGAAGCTCATCGCCGACACGTTCAGCAGCGCCATGTCGTACGGGCGGGTGCAGTCGGGCCCGCCGATCCGCACCCGGGGCGTGGTCTGCGGCACCGGGCAGGGCGCCATCGACGGCACCAGGGACTCGTAGCCCGTCTCGTAGACATCGCGCTCGGTGCCGAACGGCTCCTCGGCCGCGGTGCCCTTCGCGCGTTCGTAGACGATGCTGCGGGTGTCGCGGTCGAACGGCCGCCCGTCGTAGTTCCGTTCCACGAAGTACTGCTGCAACTCGGGGCGCACGCGCTCCAGGAGGTAGCGGGCGTGCCCGATGACCGGGTAGTTGCGCAGCACCGTGTGTCTGCGCTGGGTCAGGTCCCACACGCCGAGCAGCCCGAGCAGGGCGAGCGGCACAGCGGCGAACAGCCACCACCACGAGACCCACCCGGCGGCTCCCCATGCGGCGAGAGCTGCCAGGACCGTCAGACCGACACAACCGATTCGTTTCACTTGGGACAGCTTGCCCGGTTCGGTTCTTCCACACCTGTGAAGAGCAGGATCTCCGCGCTGTTCACCGTTCAATTGAAGCCTTGAGGACCAGGATTCCTGGCTCCCTTTGCGTGGCTCCCGGTCGTGGGTTTGACTGGAACCGCAAGGAACGAATCACCCCATAAGGATGGGAAGCGTCATGAACTCCACTGAACCGGTGACCGACCGCCTGGCGACGGACCTGGACGAGGATGTCGAGGCCGCTCTCAACCCGGGCGAGGCCGAAGGCGTCTTCCGTGACTCGCGCGAGTGCGCAAGCCTCGCACTGATCGGCGGATCGGGCGCGTTGCTGCTCTCGCCGCCCACCCCGCGCCCGAAGAAGGCGTAAGCGGTCGCACATGGACCAGTCAAGTGCGTCCTCCCGCATCGCGGGAGCTGTGCGTGACCTGGCGTCCGAGGTGGTCTTCGCTCTGCAGAGCGAAGACCACCTCTCCACGGTGTGCGGCGCCGCCGGCATCGGCGAGGACGACAGCACCGGGATCGCCGCGGTCAGGGTGATCGGGGCCGACCTGCTGCTGCCGAGCCTGCTGTACGGACGTGACCCGCACCCCGGCGACGTGGCGGCGCTCCAGCGTGCCGTGATCGACTTCCCGCCGCGCGCGGGCGCACCGGCGGCGACCGCCTGGAGTCACTGGGCGATGGAGTCGGCCATCGGCGCGCCCGACACCGGCGCCGCGCCGGTGGAACCCGCGGCGGCGTGGCTGGAACAGGCGCCCTGGCAGGCGTTCACCCACCAGCTCTCCGTACTTGCCCCGCTCGCCCGCCCCAGCTCCGCGTCGGCGGTCAACCGGGTCGCGGCCCGCAGGCCGGTCGATGTGGCCCGCGGATTCGTCCGTGCCGTACGGCGCCGCGACTGGCTCCAGGCGGCCGGGGCCGGCCGCTGGCTGGCCACACTCGACGGAGTGCCCGACACCCTCGGCCTGGCGGCCGGCCTGGACTTCGTCCAGCTCATGGGCGGCCAGGACCCCCGGGTGGCCCTGCATCTGCGCGCCGCGGCACTGATCAGGGCGGGACAGGCGCGGTGACGGCCGCCCCCGAAGCGCGAACGCGTGCCCCGGGCAACGGACTTGTGCACGGAGTCGCGGGCGCCGCCCTGGACTGGGTACGGGACAACCGCGCCGGATTCGTGCTCCCCGACGACGTCCTGGAACCCCACACCGACGTCAACCGCACCATGAAGCCCCTCGGGGAGCTGGCGCAGCTGTGCACCACCGTCAGCCGCCGCACGCACCCCGGCGACCCGCACCACACCATCGCCGCCTCGCTCGTACGGTTCGCCTGGCAGCAGGTGCGCGAGGGGGAGCTGCTCCTCGACCTGGCGCGCAACGAGCCGTTCGCCACCTACCCCTTCGAGATCTACGCCGCCTTCGCGGGCGACGGTCTGCGCCACGAGGGCTTCGAGCGCCTCGCATCCGTCGTCGCCACCACCAGGGGCTGGGCGCTCACCGAACAGCACGCCAACCGCGAACTGGGGCTGCTCAACTCCGAGCGCCGGATCGGGGTCCCCCCGCACACGGAGGCGGAGCAGGTCCTGCGCCGCACCTGGCTCGGCGGGCTGCCCGAACCGTGGACCTTCGAGCGCGCCTCCGGGTACGCCCTGACGCATGTGGTGTTCCACGTCACCGACTGGGGCAACGCACCGCACCGTATGCCGGACGACATCGCCGGATACCTCAGCACCTGGCTTCCGGCGTGGATCGACGGGTGCTTCGAGAACGGCCGCTGGGACCTGGGCGGCGAACTGCTCGCCGTCGCCGCCTGTCTGCCCGACCCGCCGCCGGCGGCCCTGGTGGAGACCGGCTGGCCGGTGCTCGCCGCCGTACAGGACGGCACGGGCGCCGTCCCGGAGACGGGGCCGCCGCTCGTACGGGATGAGGCGGGCGGGCCGGGCGTACGGCCGGGTGCACCGCGGGTACGGGACGGTGGTGCGCCGGGGGGCGGGGCAGGGGAGCGTGAGGCGCCGCGTGAGTTCCTGAACTGCTACCACTCGACGCTGGTCACGGCCTTCGCAGCGGCCCTGACCCTGGCCCGGCACAGCCCGGCGGACCCGGACTCCGACCCAGGAGGCTCCGTATGAACGACACCCCGCGGAACCAGAACGGCGGCGATGCCGAGGGCGGCTCCGGCGGTCCCGGCAGCACGGGCAGCGGCACCGGCTTCGGCAGCACGGGCAGCGGCACCGGCAGCATGGGCAGCCCCGGCAGCAGCACTGGCACGGGCAGCAGTGCCGGCACCGGTCCCGGCGCGGGTATCCGGGAGATCCACGATGTCGGGTCACGCGCCCTGGAGTGGCTGTACCGCCACCGGGACGGCTTCCGGCTGGAGGACGACCCGGCCCCCGAGACCGGCATGCTGGACCGCTTCAAGCCGCTCGGCGAGCTGGCCCTCATCGGGAAGGTCATCTTCCGTGAGGGCGTCGCGGGCTCGCAGCAGGCCGCGACCGCGCACAAGCTGCTGGACCACGCCTGGCACGAACTGCTGGGCTCCGGGGCCAGGCTCGCCGAGGGCCAGACCCATGAGCCGCTGTCGCCGGTGCCCTTCGAGGTCTACGTACCGTTCAAGGAGCTGGGCTACAGCAGCCCGCAGGTCGAGGCGGCGGCCCGGCTCAACCACCGGCTCGTCAGCGGGCGCGCCCTGGAAGTGCTGCCGGTCCGCCGCCTGGGGCTCTCCGCCATGGAACGCCGCTTCGGCCTGCGGCCCGGCATGCCCGAGGACGAGGCCGCCGCCCGCACCTGGCTCGCGCACCGCCCGGAGCCATGGACGGTGGAGGGCCACATCGGCTACGACATCACGCACACGGTCTTCCATCTGACCGACTGGGGCGAGAACCCGGCAGGGCTGCCCCCGGAGACCGCCGGCTATCTGGCCACCTGGCTGCCGGTCTGGCTCGACGACTGGCTGGACCTGGGCCGGTGGGACCTGCTCGGCGAGCTGCTCGTGGTGGACGCGTGCCTGCCGCAGCCGACGCTGGACCCGGCGGCGTGGCGCGGCTTCGCCGCCGCCCAGCAGCCCGACGGCGCGATGCCGGTTCTGGGCGGGATGCCCGAGGGCGACGAGGGGCACGTCTTCGATCTCGTCTACCACCCGACCCTGGTGGCCGCGTTCGCCTCCGCGCTGGCGGTCTCCCGCGCCATGGCGGACCTGGCAGCACCGGCCGCCTCATGACGGGAGCGGAGACGGGACCACCGCCGGAGACGGGACCACCGCCGGATACGGGCGCTGGGCCGGAGGCGGGGGAGGGGACTGTGGCCGGAGCCGGAGCCGGAGCCGGAGCCGGAGCCGGAGCCGGAGCCGGAGCCGGAGCCGGAGCCGGAGCCGGAGCCGGCGCAGGGGCAGGGGCCCGGGCCGGGGCAGAGGTCAGGGCGACCCCGAGCCCGACGCGCACGCGGCCTCGCACCCAGCCCCGCCCCCGGACCGGAACGGCGGCCCGCCTGGCCGAGGCGGCCGAAGCGGTCGACGCCCCCGGCATCGTCATCGCCGTCAGCCACCGTGGCCGCCGCACGGTCCACTGCGGGGGCAGCGCCGCTCCGCCCGCCGTCCCGCGCGACGAGCAGCGGTACGAGATCGGCTCGGCGTCGAAGACGTTCACCGGCCTCCTCCTCGCGGAGCTCGTGGGCGCCGGCCGCCTCTCGTACGACGATGTGGCCGCCCACCACCTGTCACCCGGCCGGGCGCCGTACCCCACCCCCAGAAACCCGGCGACCCTGCGGCACCTGATCACGCACACCGCCGGGCTGCCCGCCCTGCCGGCCGACTTCTACCCGCAGGCGCTCAGACGCTGGTCGACCGACCCGTACGGGGGCTACCCGGCCGAACGCGTCGTGGCCGCCTACCTCCGTCACCGGCCGCGCCACCGCCCCGGCACCCGCTGGCACTACTCCAACTTCGGCGCCTCGGTGCTGGGCCACACCCTCGCGGCCGCCACGGCCACCCCGTGGGAGGAGCTGATCGCCCGCCATGTCCTGGCCCCACTGGCCCTGACCGGCATCCGCCTGCACCCGGAGGACCCGGAGGACCGGAAAGACCCGGAGGACCCGGGCCGGGACGGACCGGAGCCCCGCGCACCGGGTACGGCCGGGCCCGGCACCGACGCCACGGGGCACCGACCGAACGGCCTGACACCCGTACCGGGCCTGGTCATGGGCGGCTTCCAGCCCGCGGGTGCCGTACGCGCGACCCCCGGCGACCTCCTGACCTATCTGGAAGCACACCTGGACCCGGCCGGCACCCCACTGGAGTCCGCACTCCACGTGGTCCGCCGCCCGCTGCTCCGGCGCGGAGCCGGCCACCGCCACACCCACACCCTCACCTGGTTCCAGCACCCCTCGCCACAGGGCCCGTTGTACTTCCACGCCGGTGCCACCACCGGGCAGCAGGCATTCATCGGCTTCCGCCCGGCGACCCGCACGGCGGTGGCGGCCGTGGCCACCCGCCGTATCCGCCTCCGCGACACCTTCGTCGCGACCGCCTATGCCCTGCTCAGCGAGGACCCGGGCTGAGGACCGCACATGTGCGGCGGGTTCTGTTTGTCCGAGCGTACTGACGCGGTAAAGGACGGCCGAAAACAAGCCCGTAAAGGAGTTAGTCAACTGCCGTGGAAAGCAAGCTGGTTGGCGCACATCCCACAAGATCTGGATCAGTGCGCCGCAGCGGGGGATTGTCCGATACCAGGCGCTCGGCCCCGGCGGGCGCCCGCCTTTTATCGGGAAAGCCCCGGCACTACGGATCACGGGGGATCGCGAGGGATCGGAAGGGATCACGGGCTGATTTCACTGGATACGCAGGCGGGCGCCCCTCGGCTACCTCGCACCGCATTTCGGGACCCGGACCCCGTAAACCTCCACCATGCGGAGGTTACTTTCCGAACTTAAGTCCTCACGTGTAGTGTTTGCCGGGCCCGCTGTCGACGCGGTCGTATTCCGTGAACGTCTGCTCTGCACGCCCCGATGGGAATGAGTAGCCAATGTCCACAGGCTCTTTCACAGCACACGGTCCCGCCAGGACCGGTTGGCACACTGTGTCGGGTCGCCCGCCGGCCGGCCCGGCGGTGACCGTCGAACCGATTTCCCGCGGGCGGTGGATGCTCGCGGCCCAGGGCTATGTTCCCGTCTCGGTGCGCCAGACATCCTCGGAGGTCCACCTCGTGTTCGCGCCCTCGCCCGAACAGGGCGCCATTCCTGAGCGCGCCGCCGCAATGGCCGCGGCGGCACCGCCCGGCCCGCCCGCCGACCCGGTCCGAGTCGATCTCGACGCCCGCACCGTTCATGTCGCCGGACGCCAACTCGAACTGCCTAAACTGGAGTTCGACCTGCTGGCCTACTTCATTTCCCGGCCGCTGCACGTCCACGCGCGCCCTCAGCTCATCGCGGCGCTCTGGCCCGGTTCCACCGGCAGTGAGCGCACGGTGGATGTGCATGTCGCCCGGCTGCGCCGACGGCTCGGCCCGCAGTACCGAAAGGTCATCGCGACCGTCGTAGGGGTGGGTTACAAGTACGTTCCCGCGCTCGCCGGCTAAGAGGAATGCAATTGCACGGGTAGCAGCCGGCTACGCCCTCGCATTACCTTCCCTGCCCGCGCCGCCTCGCGGACACGGCGGCCCTGGTGAGGAACGGCGGCAGGACGTTCGCCGCGAACCGGTGCAGCGGCGGGTGACTGCGGGGCGCGGCGGCCGCCCCTGGCGTACGGGACGGCGCGGCCCGCGGCGGAGCGGGATGGCGGGACACGGGCTGCGGCGGAAGCTGGGCCTTCTTGCCGCTGATGCGGATGAGCGGTTCGCCCGCGACGGACTCCTCGCCGTGCCAGAGGTCCGTACGGGTCCTGAGCCACGCCGCCAGCCCGGCGCGCAGCGCGGCCGGGTCGCCCCAGGTCCCGTAGAGCTTGGTGCCGGTGATGCAGAGGACATGCAGCCCCCCGCTGGTCACGGCCTGCCAGGCCGCTGCGGCGACGCCGGGGCAGTGCTCGGCCCGGAAGTCGTCCAGGACGACGACTCCGTACGGCTTCAGGACCGCGCGGGCCGTCGCGATGTCCGCGTGGACATGTTCGTACAGATGCGAGGCGTCGACATGGACGAAGCGGCAGCTGCCCTCGGCGACCCGGCCGGGCACCATCGAGGACAGACCCTGCAGCACGGTCGGCAACTCGTCATGGAACGAAAGATAGTTGGCCTCGAACGCCCGCCGGGTGAGCGTCGAGTACGACTTGGCCATCTCGGCGCCGTTCGCGGAGTCGTCGGCGGGCCCGTCGAACAGATCGCAGACGGTGAAGCGCTCACCGGGGCGCAGATAGGAACCGGTGAAGATCGCGCTCTTGCCCAGATACGCGCCCACCTCCAGCAGATCGCCGGCCTCGGCGAGATCCTTCTGCCGGGTCAGGAGCCAGTCGAAGAGCAACTGGTCCGCCGCGAAGAACCACCCCTTCACATCATCGAGCCCGGCAGGCGCCGGAAGCTGCTCGGTGCCGTCCTGAGGCGTGGCCCCGGGTGTGCTGCTGGTCATGAGGGATCCGTTCGGAGATCGCTGAACCCGCCCGTACGTGTGCGCCGGGAGCGGGATACGCCGCCGGTGTGCTCGGCGGGCCGCGCCGGTTGCCGTGGAGCCTGCCAGTCGCCGGTGTCCTCACGGTGAGATCCACCGGTCCGCCCCGTGAATGAGCGGTGCGCGGGACGGTCACGGCAGCGAACATACATCGATGTATGATACTTCCCTGTATGTTGAGGGAGCCGTTGAGTGAGCCGGCCCGGCAGGTGGCACGGAGCTGGGACGACGCGGCTGGGATACGGAGCACCATGGACTTCTACGGACGCCGACACGTCTTCGACGACCTCGGCCGCCGTCTGGACCACATCCGCGAGACCGGCACCGGTCGGCTGCTCGCCGTGCGGGGGCGGCGTCAGGTGGGCAAGTCCCGCCTCTTCACACGCTTCGTCGAGCGGGCCGGACTGCCGTACCTCTACTTCACGGCGGTCAAGAACGCGCTGCCCGCGGCACAGCTGCAGACTCTCACCGCGGATCTGCACACATCGACCACTCCGCTGAAGGACGCGGAGACTCTGTTCGCCGCCCCGCCGGCGGACTGGCGTGATGCGTTCGGCCGCATCGCCGTCGCCTGCCGCGATACGCCCTCCGTCGTGGTCATCGACGAGTTCCCGTGGGCCGCCGGAGCTGATCCAGCCCTCGAAGGGCAGCTGCAGAACGCCTGGGACCGGCAACTCGAGCACACGCCTGTGCTCTTCGTTCTGATCGGCTCGGACGTCACCATGATGGAACGGCTCACCGAGCACGACCGGCCCCTGTACGGGCGGGCGAAGAACCGGACGATCCTGCCGTTCAATCCGGCCGAGTGCGCCGAGGCGCTGGGCTCCGGCGCCGATCCCATGGCCGCGTTCGACACCGCGCTGGTCACCGGTGGGTACCCCCGCCTCGTGGCGGACCGCGCGCGTACGGCGAGCACCACAGCTTTTGTGCACGAGCAGTTGAGCGACGAGAACAGCGATCTCGCGGTGATGGGCCAGCGCTCGCTGGACGCGGAGTTCCCCGATGCCCAGCAGGCCCGCCGGGTGCTCTCGGCGATCGGCGGTACGGAAATCGGCTCCGGCACCTTCAGCCAGGTCGTCGGGAGACTCCCGGAGGCGGGCTCCGCCGCGCAGACAGCGGTGACGCGTGCCATAAGAGTGCTGACGGAGAAAGGGGTGGTGACTGTCGACGTCCCTGTCGGGAGCAGCCCTGGCAGCAGGCTCCGCCGCTACCGCATCGCCGACCCCTGTCTCCGGTTCTGGTTCCGCTTCGTCGAGGAGCAACTGCCCCACATCGCGCGGGGCCGCCCGGACATCGCCCGTGGCGTTTTCGACCGCGGCTGGCCCAGCTGGCGGGGCCGGGCGGTCGAACCTCTCGTCCAGGACGCGGTGTCGCGCCTCAGCCCGGGGATGCCGGGGCTGGGGGGCGCGGGCCAGGGCGGCAGCTGGTGGAACCGCGACAACAGCGTCGAGTACGAAGTCGTCCTGCCGGCCGCGGCCGGAAAGGAGGTGCTGCTCGTCGGATCGGTGAAGTGGCGCGAGAACAAGCGGTTCGGCGCACGGGAACTGGAGCGTCTCGCCGACGCGAGGCACTACGTCCCCGGCGCCGACGCCGCCCGCCTGCTGGCGGTGTGCCCGGCCGGACTCGCCGACGGTGTACGCCCCGACCTCACCCTCACTCCCGCCGACCTGCTGGCAGCCTGGCAGCGCTGACCGCCGCCGCAACACCGCCCCGGACAAAGGGTTCTGGCGCGGGGGGCGGCGGTCCTGACGCTGCCGCCGACGCGGCAGCTCCCCGGCCGGGGCCCCCGCCCCGCACCCGCCGTACGACGGCCGCCCCCACCAGTACCGCCAGGGCCAGGCCCCCTGCCGCCGATCCGAGCCGTAGTCCCGGTGGGTGGAAGGCGCAGCTCACCGTTGTCGTGCCCGCGGGCAGTGGCACCGCCACCAGGCCCAGATAGGAGCGGGCCGGGCGGTCGGCCGCGGTGCCCGGGTGGCACTGCCAGCCCGAGATGCGCGGCATCGCGAACACCGCCGTTCCCTTGGAGCCCGGGGGGAGTTGGGCCCGTACGGTGTCGTCGGTGACCCGGACCGACCGTGCGCCCGTCGCCGTCAGACGGGCCACCGCCGTGGCCAGCTTCGGGCGGGACAGACAGCCCGTCCTGCCGTGCGGGTCCGGGGTGACCGCCGTGTCGCCCGGGGCCCGGCCCATCGGCTGGAGCGCGGCGCGCCTGCCCCGCTGCCCGCCGCGCAGCTCCACCGGGGCGCCGTCGCCGAGCCGGGCCTGGCCGGTGAAGTCCGGGGCCGAGTAGAAGACGTCGGTGCCGGCCGGGCAGATGTCCGCGTACGTATATACGTGTGCGCCGAGCAGCAGCTCCTGGTTCCGGAACGGGGAGCGCCCGAAGTGCGGCACCGGGCCCGGCGGCCGTACGGTCACCAGCGGGGGCGCGGCCTGGCGCCGCACCGTCACCGCGCCCGCGCCCTTCGCGCCCGGCGCGGAGCTGACGCGCGCGCCCACCGAGAAGATCGCGTCCGTCACCGGGTTGTCCAGCGACTGGATGTTCCGGCCGCGCGAGGTCCAGCCGTCCCCGAGCGCGGCCATGGTCCGGGTGTACGGGTCGGGGGTCATGCTGCTGTAGTACGAGCCGCCCTCGCCGCCGACCAGCAACGGGTCGTTCCCGGTGGTCTGCTGACGCCCCGGGTCGGTGCGGTAGCGCGGCCAGCCGTCCGCCCCGGCGACCGCGGCCGCCTCCTCGTCCAGGTGGCGGCCCCACGGTGCGTAGTCGTCGAGCCGGTGGATCTTGACCCGGTCCGCGTACGCCGTCGTCGCCGCGGCCTGCCCGGCCTGCGCGCCCACCAGCAGCAGCACGGCGACAACCGGCTGCCAGCGGAGCACCCGGGGCCGCCCCGCGTGCTCTGTGCTTGCCTGCTCTGTGCCCGCGTGCTGTTTGCCCGCCGCCCCGGCGGCCCGCCCCACCCGCCCCGCCCGCCCCAGCAGGAGCAGTCCGCCTACCACCGCTGCCAGGCCCAGGCCGAAGAGCGGATACGTATATACGGTGACCGTCCGCGAGAAGGCCGCGCAGGCCGCCCCGGCCGCGAGCACCCCCGCCCCGCCGGCCAGTGCCCGGCGGCCCGGCAGCCCGTACGACAGCGCTGTCCAGGCCGCGATCACCAGCAGACCGCTCAGTACGAACGTCTGGCGGTACGGGCTGCCGTTCGGTGTCGCGAACAGATGCCAGAGCAGATGCGTGGGCTTCCACTGCATCGACAGCGCCACCAGCACCACGAGCCCCGCCCACGCGGCCCGTTCGCGGCGCGGCACCGCCCGGTGGAAGGCCAGCGCGCACGCGAACAGCAGGGTGCCCGTGCCGAGGAAGAGCGCCGGGGTCGAGAAGCTGTACGTCGCGGGGAGCGTGCGGGCGAACACATCCGTCCAGGCGGCGGGCGCGAAGTCCCGGGTCCAGCCCGGGTACGCGTGCCGGGTGCCGAGGAAGACCGTACAGAGGAGCGGCGCGGCCAGACCGATGCCGAGCAGGACCGTCCCGGCCGCCCTGAGCAGCACCCGGATCCGGCGGCGCGCCCCCGTCTCCGTGAGCAGCAGCCGTACGAGCAGCACCAGTGCGGCCCCGATGGTCGCCATGTACGCGGTGTAGAAGTTCGCGGTCCACGCGAGCGCGACGACCACCGGCCCGAGCAGCGGTCTGCGCCCGCCCCGTACCCACTCGCCGACCAGGCACAGCAGCGGGAAGGCGATCAGCCCGTCCAGCCACATCAGGTTGTATGACGCCTCCAGGACCGACCAGCCGCAGAGCGCGTACGAGGCGCCGAACAGCCCGGCCGCCCACCAGCGGCCGGGGCGCAGAGTGAGGAGCAGCGAGGTCATCGCCGCCGACGCCGCCGCCATCTTGAGCAGCGTGACCAGATACACCGCGAGGTCGATCCGGTCCTTCGGGAAGGCCGCCACCAGCAGCGCGAACGGGCTGCTCAGATAGGTCCCCAGATCCGGCAGGAACGATGTGCCGTACCCCGACTGCCAGTTGACGAACAGCCCGCCGTGGGCCCTGCCGTGCAGCAGGTCCTGCAGATGGGCGTGGAAGGGGATGTACTGGTTGCCCAGGTCGCTGATGCTGCGGTGGCGGGGCCCGTAGGGGTAGATCCGGGCCGCGGCGTCCCCGGCGAACACGGCCAGTACGGTGAGCAGCATGGCCAGTACGGTGGCGCGGAGACGGGGCGTCACTGCCGGACGGCGGGGGTTCATCCTCCGAATATGGCAGCGAATGTGCTGAATCGGCCTGAAATACGGTGAGTTCACCCAACCGTCGCCGGGACTTCACCCCCGCCCGTTCTCAGGAGCGCGTACGCAGATGAACACCGCACGGCCGGCCGCTTCGGCCAAGCTGGGCCAGCTGGTCCGTTTCGCCCTCGTCGGCGTGGTGAACACCGGGACGTACTACGGCTGTTACCTGCTGCTGCTCACCCGGCTCCCGTACCTCGCGGCGCACACGGTCGCCTTCTGCCTCAGCATGGTCGGCTCGTTCTTCATGAACGCCAGGTTCACCTACCGGATCCGGCCGACCTGGCGGAAGTTCCTGCTCTTCCCGCTGACCAACGCGGCGAATTTCGTGATCACGACCGGCGGGGTGTACCTGCTGGTGGATGTGGGGCACATCGGCGCGCACTACGCGCCGCTGGTCGCCGCGGCGGCGGCCATTCCGCTCACTTTTGTCATCTCCCGGATGATCATGCTCCGCCCCGACAACCGGGAAGCCCCTGAATCGTTGGTCGAACCAGTGGCCCCGGCCACACCAAGTGCCTAACATCGATCAACGCAAGGTCTTGTGCACCGAAGCACAAACCCGCCCGGTGCACCGAAGCACAGACTCGCCCGCCAGGAGGCTCCTTTGCACCGCCGTCGTCGCACTGCGCTCTCCGTGTCCGTCGCCCTCGTCGCCGCGGCACCGCTCCTCGCCGCCTGCGGCAGTCAGCCCCACCCGGGTGCCGCGGCCGTCGTGGGCAAGGACCGGATCACCGTCGCCGCCCTCCAGACGCAGGTGAACGACGTGCGCGCGGCGCAGAACAAGTCGCCGCAGGCCGCCGAGCTGATCAAGAGCAGCAACAACCTCAGCGGCATGAAGCTCGGCACCATGATCTTCGACCGGGTGCTGGCGAAGGCCGCGTCGGACGCCGGGGCGAAGGTCACCCGCAAGGACGTCCAGGACGCGCGCGCCCAGCTGGTCAAGCAGGCGGGCAGCGAGCAGCGGCTCCAGCAGGTCTACCTCCAGCAGAACGGCATCGCCCCCGGCCAGATCGACCAGGCACTCCAGGAGCAGGTCACCGCGTCGAAGCTGGCCGCGAAGCTGGGCGGCGCCTCGCTCAGTACTCCGCAGGGCCAGAGCGCCGTGCTCCAGGCGATGATGAAGACCTCCAGGGCGATGGGCGTGGACGTCAATCCGCGCTACGGGGTCTGGGACGCGAAGAAGAGCCAGCTCGGCGCGTACAAGACGCCGTGGATCACCGAGGTCACCAAGGAGCAGACCGCGCAGTCCGCCGGGACCGGAGTCAGCGCGGCGGGGTAGTTTCGACGGGTGACCGCTGAGAACACCCCCGACGCCTCTTCCGCCTCTGACGACGCGGCCGCCCCCGGCCGGGTCGTGCTGCTGACCACCAGCCACCGGGTCGCGCCGGGACTGCTGTCCTGGCCGGCCTGGCAGCTGCTGCACACGGCGGACCGGGTGCTCTGCGCGGACGCGGGCCATCCGGAGCTGCCGTATCTCCGTGAGGCAGGCGTGACCGTCGAGCAGACGGCACCCGACGCGCACCGGCTGGTCGAGGAGTGCGCGGGCGGCCGCACGGTCGTCGTCCTCCCGTCGGGCGAGGGCGACCGGCAGCTGACCGACGGCCTGGCCAGGCTCGCGGGCAGTGGCCGGGTGCGGATGCCGGATCTGGAGCTGCTGCCCGGTTCGTACGATCTGCCCGGCGCACGCCTGCTCGACCTGGTGCAGGTGATGGACCGGGTACGCCGCGAGTGCCCGTGGACCTCCCAGCAGACCCACCGGGGGCTCGCCAAGTACCTGATCGAGGAGGCGTACGAACTCGTCGAGGCGATCGAGGACGGCGACCGCGACGAACTGCGCGAGGAACTGGGTGACGTCCTGCTCCAGGTCGTCTTCCACGCCCGGATCGCCCAGGAGGGCACCGGCGAAGAAGGAGAGGATGGAGAAGGGGACGAGCCCTTCTCCATCGACGATGTCGCGGGCGGCCTGGTCGAGAAGCTGATCCGCCGCCACCCGCATGTGTTCGGCGACGAGACGGCGGAGACCGCCGAGGACGTCCACGCCCACTGGAACCGGACCAAGGCGATCGAGAAGCAGCGCACATCGGTGACGGACGGCGTCCCGGTCGGCCAGCCGGCCCTCGCGCTCGCGGCGAAGCTGACCTCGCGGGTGCGGGGTTCGCAGCTCGACGTACCGCTGCCGACGGGCGAGGGCGTCGGCTACCGGCTGCTCGCCCTGGCCGCGAGCGCGGAGGCGGCCGGCACGGACCCGGAGGCGGCACTGCGCGCCGCGGCACGGGCGTACCGGGACGCGATCCGGGCCGCGGAGAAGGCCGCACCCGGTACGACTACCGTCGAGGAGTGACCGACAACAGCACCGCAGGCCCGGCCCCCGCCCTCTTCACCTGGGAGTTCGCGACCGACCCGTACCCCGCCTACGCCTGGCTGCGGGAGAACGCGCCCGTCCACAGGACCGCGCTCCCCAGCGGCGTGGAGGCATGGCTCGTGACCCGGTACGCGGACGCGCGGGCGGCACTCGCCGAGCCCCGGCTGTCGAAGAACCCCGCCCACCACGCGGAGTCCCCGCACGCCAAGGGCAAGACCGGCATTCCGGGCGAGCGCAAGGCGGAGCTGATGACGCATCTGCTGAACATCGACCCGCCGGACCACACCCGGCTGCGGCGCCTGGTCTCCAAGGCGTTCACCCCGCGCACCGTGGCGCTCTTCGCCCCGCGCGTACAGGAGCTGACGGACCAGCTGATCGACGCCTTCGTGGCGGACGGGCAGGCCGACCTCATCCATGACGTCGCGTTCCCGCTCCCCATCTACGCCATCTGCGACCTGCTGGGCGTCCCCCGCGAGGACCAGGACGACTTCCGCGACTGGGCGGGCATGATGATCCGTCACGGCGGCGGCCCGCGCGGCGGGGTCGCCAGGTCGGTCAAGAAGATGCGGAACTACCTCGCCGAACTCATCCACCGCAAGCGCGAGAACCCCGGCGACGACCTCATCTCCGGGCTCATCAGGGCGAGCGACGACGGCGAGCACCTGACCGAGAACGAAGCGGCCGCCATGGCGTTCATCCTGCTCTTCGCCGGGTTCGAGACGACGGTCAACCTCATCGGCAACGGGATGTACGCGCTGCTCCGCAACCCGGACCAGCGCGAACGCCTTGAGGCGTCACTGGCGGCGGGGGAGAGCGGCCTCCTCGCCACCGGTGTCGAGGAACTGCTGCGTTACGACGGACCGGTGGAGCTGGCGACCTGGCGGTTCGCCACCGAGGCGCTGACCCTGGGCGGGCAGGCCGTCGCGGAGGGCGATCCCGTACTCGTCGTGCTGGCCGCCGCCGACCGCGACCCCGAGCGTTTCACCGAGCCCGACACGCTCGACCTCTCGCGCACCGACAACCAGCACCTCGGCTACGGACACGGCATCCACTACTGCCTGGGCGCCCCACTCGCCCGGCTGGAGGCACAGACCGCGCTCGCCACCCTGCTGCGGCGCCTTCCGGAGCTGCGACTTGCGGTGGAACCGGGGGATTTGCGCTGGCGCGGCGGGCTCATCATGCGGGGATTGCGCACGCTTCCGGTGGAGTTCGGCACCCGGGCCGGTGACCCGCCGGTCTGACGGCCTGACCAGTACATGACTGACGTGCCGTCAAGAATGTGACTTTCACGTGATCTCCGCTGCATCGACTTGTGACTGGCGTTCGAGTGCGGCTACGTTCACCCCTCGACTCATCCGTCACACGGAAGGCCACCGCATGCGCACCGGGAACGGTCGGCACCGCCGCCCCCGTCAGGCTCCAGCTCTTGTCGTAGCGGCAGGAGTTACGGGCTCGGCCATCGCCCTTCCGCTGCTGGCATCGACCGGCGCCCACGCGGCCGACGCCACGACCTGGGACCGGGTGGCGCTGTGCGAGAGCGGCGGCATCTGGAGCGCCGACCTCGGCAACGGCCACTACGGCGGACTCCAGTTCTCGCAGACGACCTGGGACAAGTACGGCGGCGGGCAGTACGCGGCCCGCCCCGACCTGGCCAGCCGCTCCCAGCAGATAGCCGTGGCCCAGAAGGTGTACGCGGCCGAGGGTGCGACGCCCTGGGCCAGTTGCGCGGCCATCGCCGGGCTGACGAAGGGGGACGCGGACACGGCCACCGTGGACCCGGGCTCCCCGGACACCGCGAGCCCGACCCCCTCGGCTTCGGCCGGCTCGGGGAAGGACGCGGCGGACCCGGACGCGAGCGCGGATGCGACTGCCGGAGCGAATGCGGACGATACGGGGCAGACACCGTCGAAGCAGTCATCGGCGAGCCCGAGCCCGTCCGATTCGCCCTCGGGCTCCCCTTCCAGCTCCGCATCTCCGTCATCTCCGTCATCTCCGTCATCCGGCTCTTCTTCGGACGCAACGGGCGGTTCGGACTCTTCGCCTGATTCAGGCAAGACGGGCAAGACCGGCAAGGCGGGTACTTCGGGAACCGTGGACTCCAGTGCGTCCGACACGCCCGACACGCCCGACTCCGGGACGCCCGCGCCTTCTGACTCGGCGACATCCGCCGACTCGGGGGCCGGTAAGCACCGGGGTGGCGCCGACGACGGGTCGGGCACGAGCCGCGACGAGGCCGGCCGCCATGCCTCGCGCGGCGGAAACCCCTCCCGGGATGACGCCCGTACGGACGGCAGCTACACCGTCCGCGCGGGTGACAACCTCTGGGCCATCGCCAAGGCGCACGATCTGCCCGGCGGATGGCCCGCGCTCTATGCGGCGAACCATCAGACGGTCGGAGACGACCCGGACTTCATCGTTCCTGGCCAGAGCCTTGATCTCGACCCAAAACAGGGGTAGTTAGCTCCTGTATGTCCGCTTCTGTTCGAGTGAGACATGGCTCTCGTCGGTCCTGCTGAATGTCCGGACTGTCCGCCCGGCGCACGCCGCCCCTCACCTGCGAAAACGGGACATGCGTGGTCGTAAACCAGGGATTTGCTCGCCGATGTTCATCTTTGAATATCGGGGGGTCCTGTGATTACGGTCAGACCGCTCGCACCGCGGGCCTCTTCGATCGCCACGCCGAATCCTGCCATCGGTCGAAGGGAAGCAGTTGACGCTAAGAAGCGCCGCAGGCAGGAGCGGGGGACCCAGGTAAGCGCCGGGGCCGGCCGTCCGTTCAGAGTCAGAGAACGGCACGAACCGGGACCGGCTTGGGGTGAAGCTGTGCGCTAGGCCGCGCAGCCGGGCAACTCATTGGCCCGAACCCGACAGCTCACCTCGTAGGCGTCGGTGAGGAGATTCTTCATGCTGTTTTCCAGCAAGTCCAAGCACCGTCGCCCCTCGAAGGCCGTCCGTGTCGCCACGCTCGCCGGTGTCGCCGGTGCGGCCGTGGCCGTGCCGCTGATCGGTGCGACCTCCGCGTCCGCCGCCTCGGTCTCCACCTGGGACGCCGTCGCGCAGTGCGAGTCCGGTGGCAACTGGTCCACCAACACGGGCAACGGTTACTACGGTGGCCTGCAGTTCAACAACTCCAGCTGGGCCGCCGCCGGTGGTACGCAGTACGCCCCGCGTGCCGACCTCGCCACCAAGGGCCAGCAGATCGCCACCGCCGAGAAGCTCCTCGCCATGCAGGGCCCGGGCGCCTGGTCCTGCGCCGGTGCCGGCAACCTGACCAGCGGTGGCCCGAGCCCGGACGTCTCGACCTCGTCGAACAGCTCCTCCTCGTCGAGCGCCGACCAGCAGAGCAGCCACAGCGACCAGCAGGCCGCTTCGCGCAGCGAGGCCCGCACCAGTGCGCCGGCCGCTCCGAAGCACGCCGCGCCGCGGACGATCCAGAAGGGCGACGGCGAGTACAAGGTCAAGGCCGGCGACACCCTCTCCACGATCGCCAAGGCCGAGCACGTCTCCGGTGGCTGGAAGAAGGTCTACGACCTGAACAAGGACATCGTGAAGGACGCCAACCTGATCTTCCCCGGTCAGCAGCTCCACCTGAGCTGATATCGGCTCTCCCCCAGCACCCCCGGCCCGGCGCGACTCCCCCGTACGCGCCGGGCCGGGGGCCTGTCCGCCGGTTACCAGTCAGTAAATTTGCTGACTTTCACACCGTCATACGATCTTTTGGGCCCTTTTTCGTCCCAGGGTCCGGGCGCCCTGCCGGTTGATCCCCCCGAGCCGGTTAGGCTCTTGTCGCAAGGCCAAGGACAAAGAGACCCTGCGCCCATAGCGTCACATCCCAGAAGGAGATGCTAGTGCCGTCCATCGACGTCGTCGTAGCCCGGGAAATCCTGGACTCCCGAGGCAACCCCACGGTCGAGGTCGAGGTCGGCCTCGACGACGGCAGCACGGGCCGTGCCGCCGTCCCGTCCGGCGCCTCCACCGGTGCGTTCGAGGCCATCGAGCTCCGCGACGGTGACCCCAACCGTTACCAGGGCAAGGGTGTCGAGAAGGCAGTCCTCGCCGTCATCGAGCAGATCGGCCCGGAGCTCGTCGGCTACGACGCCACCGAGCAGCGCCTGATCGACCAGGCGATGTTCGACCTGGACGCGACGGAGAACAAGGGCTCGCTCGGCGCCAACGCCATCCTCGGCGTCTCGCTCGCCGTGGCGCACGCCGCGTCCGAGGCTTCCGACCTCCCGCTCTTCCGTTACCTGGGCGGCCCGAACGCGCACCTGCTGCCCGTTCCGATGATGAACATCCTGAACGGCGGGTCGCACGCCGACTCCAACGTCGACATCCAGGAGTTCATGATCGCGCCGATCGGCGCCGAGTCCTTCTCGGAGGCGCTCCGCTGGGGCGCCGAGGTCTACCACACCCTCAAGAAGGTCCTGAAGACCAAGGGTCTGTCGACCGGCCTCGGTGACGAGGGCGGCTTCGCGCCGAACCTGGAGTCGAACCGCGCCGCCCTCGACCTCATCCTGGAGGCCATCAAGGAGGCCGGTTACGCGCCGGGCAAGGACATCGCGCTCGCGCTCGACGTCGCCGCCTCCGAGTTCTACAAGGACGGCAAGTACGAGTTCGAGGGCAAGTCCCGCTCGGCCGCCGAGATGACCGAGTACTACGAGGAGCTCGTCGCCTCGTACCCGCTCGTCTCCATCGAGGACCCGCTGTACGAGGACGACTGGGACGGCTGGAAGGTCATCACCGACAAGCTGGGCGCCAAGGTCCAGATCGTCGGCGACGACCTCTTCGTCACCAACCCGGAGCGGCTGGCCCGTGGCATCGAGGAGGGCTCCGCCAACGCCCTGCTCGTCAAGGTCAACCAGATCGGTTCGCTGACCGAGACCCTCGACGCCGTCGAGCTCGCCCAGCGCAACGGCTTCAAGTGCATGATGTCGCACCGCTCCGGCGAGACCGAGGACGTCACCATCGCCGACCTCGCGGTCGCCGTGAACTGCGGCCAGATCAAGACCGGCGCCCCGGCCCGCTCGGACCGCGTCGCCAAGTACAACCAGCTGCTGCGCATCGAGGAGATCCTCGACGACGCCGCGGTGTACGCGGGCCGCTCGGCGTTCCCGCGCTTCCGCTCCAGCTGACACGGCGGGCGCCGGCACGGCCGAAGAACTGAATAAAGAGCTGAATCAGCTGAATCAGCAGTAAAGGCGCAGCCACGCGCAGCCGTCCCCGTACCCGGTCCCGTACCGTGTCCGGGGACGGACGTGCGTGTGTAACGGGGAGGCGGCATGGCAGGGAACCGGGACCGGTTCTCCACCGCGACCAGGCTCAGGGTGCTCGGCGAGCAGACCGCGGCCCGTGTCTACCGTTCCCAGTCCAGGCGCCAGGCGCGCAGGCCCCGGCTCACCGGCCGGGCGGCGATACTGCTGATGGTGCTCTGCACCCTGGTGGTGGCGCTCGCGTATCCGATGCGGCAGTACGTGTCCCAGCGCAACGACATCGCCGACCAGCGGCGCCAGGTCAGCGACGCGAAGGCGCGCGTCGAGGAGCTGCGGGACGAGAAGGCCCGCCTCCAGGACAACGCGTACGTGGAGCGGCTGGCCCGCGAGCAACTGCACTATGTGCGGCCGGGGGAGACCAACTACACGATGGTCGATCCCGACTCCCGCACCCAGCGCTCCGGCGGCAAGGGCGCGGCTGACCGGCCGTGGTACTCGAACCTGTGGGACGGCGTGGACAGCGCGGACCGTACCAAGGGCCCCTAGCCACGCCGTACGCCACGCGCCTCCGCCTCCGGCCACGCACCTGACTTCACAGGCACTCACTTCACAGGCACTCACCTCACACGTACTCAGATCCAAGGCAGGCATGGAAACGCCCCCTCCGCAGACCGAACATACCGAGCCCACCGACGCGGACATCAGCGCGTTCAAGGAGCAGCTCGGCCGCCCGCCCCGCGGGCTGCGCGCCATCGCGCACCGCTGCCCGTGCGGCAACCCGGACGTCGTCGAGACGGCCCCGCGTCTGGAGGACGGCACGCCGTTCCCGACGACGTACTACCTGACCTGCCCGCGTGCCGCCTCCGCGATCGGCACGCTGGAGGCGAACGGCGTCATGAAGGAGATGACCGAGCGCCTGCGCACCGACCCCGAACTGGCCGCCGCCTACCGGGCCGCACACGAGGACTACCTCGCGCGCCGCGACGCGATCGAGGTCCTGGAGGGCTTCCCGAGCGCGGGCGGCATGCCGGACCGGGTCAAGTGCCTGCACGTCCTGGTGGGGCATTCGCTGGCCGCGGGACCCGGCGTCAACCCGCTGGGCGACGAGGCGATCGCGATGCTGCCCGAGTGGTGGGCGAAGGGCCCGTGCGTGCCGCGGGCGCGGGACGGCGAGGGCTCCGCCCCGCTCGGCGACAGTCTCTGAGGATCCGGGCCGGGACGGAACCCCGGCTCCACGAGAGGACACCCATATGACCCGCGTCGCTTCCATTGACTGCGGTACGAACTCCATCCGTCTGCTCGTCGCGGACGCCGACCCCGCCACCGGTGAACTCGTCGACCTGGACCGGCGGATGACCATCGTCCGGCTCGGCCAGGACGTCGACAGGACGGGCCGGCTCGCCCCCGAGGCGCTGGAGCGGACCTTCGCGGCCTGCAAGGAGTACGCCGAGGTCATCAAGGCCCACGGCGCCGAGCGCCTCCGCTTCGTGGCCACGTCCGCGTCCCGCGACGCCGAGAACCGCGACGAGTTCGTCAGCGGGGTGCGCGACATCCTCGGCGTCGAACCCGAGGTGATCACCGGCGACCAGGAGGCCGAGTTCTCCTTCACCGGCGCGACGAAGGAGCTGGCGGGGCAGGGCGGTGAGTATCTGGTCGTGGACATCGGCGGGGGCTCCACCGAGTTCGTCGTCGGGGACGAGCACGTCAGGGCGGCCCGCTCCGTGAACATCGGCTGCGTACGGCTCACCGAGCGGCACGTCCGCCACGACCCGCCGACGCTCGGCGAGATCACCGCGATGCGTGCCGACATCGACGCCGCGCTGGACGAGGCGGCGGAGACGGTCCCGCTGTCCGGGAACCGCATGCTCGTCGGCCTCGCCGGTTCGGTGACCACGGTCGGCGCCATCGCGCTGGGGCTCGACGCCTATGAATCGACCGCGATCCACCACTCCCGGATCACCGCGGCGCAGGTCGGCGAGATCGCCGGCACCCTGCTGATCTCGTCCCACGAGGAGCGGGCGGCGATCCCGGTGATGCATCCGGGGCGGGTGGACGTCATCGGCGCGGGCGCGATGATCCTGCACTCCGTGATGAAGCGGACCGGGGCCCGCGAGGTGGTCGTCAGCGAGCACGACATCCTCGACGGCATTGCTTGGCATGCCGCACTCGACGACGAGTGACCCTCTGCTGTGAGGCGGCCCGGAGTCTCAGGGCTCCGGGCCGCCTGATCTCAGATGGTGCGGTAGACGTCGCGCCGGTCGCCGATCTTGACGACGAGGATGATGAGCTCGCCGTCTTCGACCTGATAGGCGACCCGGTAGCTGCCGACCCGGAGCCGATAGAGGCCCGACGGGCCGGTGAGTTTCCTGATGTCGGCGTCCTCACGGTACGGATCGTCGCCGAGCGCGGTCAGCGCCGCCAGGATGCGCATGGCGGCAGGCCGGTCGATGGCCCGAAGTTGCCGCTGTGCGGCTGTGGTGAACCGGAACTCGTACTTCACGCCGCGTCGTCGGTGCGCTCGGCGAACAGGTCTGCCAGCAGCTCAGCCATAGGCACCGTCGGGCCGCCCTGGGCCAGGACCGCTTCCGCCTCCCGGGCCAGCAACACGTCGGCTGCTTCCTCCAGTGCGTTGAAGTCCGCGATCGGCACCACGGCCGCGACGGGCTCGCCGTTGCGGGTGATCACCGTAGGTGTGCCCTCCTCGGCACGATTGATGTGGTCCGCCAGGTGTGCGCGGGCTTCCCGTACAGTCACAGTGCTCTCGGCCATAAAGGAAGTGTACGCACGATCGTGTACACGTACACGACTCGGGATTGAGTGACGCTTTGGAGGCGATGCCCGACGGCATCGCGTGGAGCGTCGCCGGCGAGTGACCTTCCGGGCGCGACGGGCCCGCCGGTGCGGGTGATCACCGTAGGCGTACCGCCCTCGCGATACGCCGGCCGGAGCCCCGCCCTGGCGGCTTTCGCGAGGCCCCTTCGGGGGGCGCTCTGACAGCGTTGTCAGCCTTCCGGGGCGCCCTCGGTGGCCGTTCCGGCGACCGGCCGCGAGAAAGTTCGTGAAGTTCTTCACAAGGAATTGGGGCCTGTCGGCCGAAGATCCGTGGACATTCGCCCCCGGCGGGTGCCCGTAAGCCCCTGTCGCGTCCTTCGCGGGCGGTGTCCTGCGTGTTGCGGGCGGATGACACCGGGCGGTGGTCCACCCGGTGCGACACCGTGAGGGCCAGCTCAAGAGGGGTGGACAACGTCCGCCGAGGCATGCTGGTTCCCCTGTGCGGGAGTGACCTGCGTCATGCGGGTCGCGCAGTGTAGCAGAGGTGTCCAGGGACCTTGTGAAGGGGCGCACGAGGTACCCCCTCCCATGAGGTGGATACTCGTTGCCATGAGCACCACGGAGCGTCCCAGGATCCTCGTAGTTGGAGGCGGGTACGTAGGCCTGTACGCAGCTCGACGCATTCTCAAGAAGATGCGCTACGGCGAAGCGACCGTCACGGTCGTGGACCCGCGCTCGTACATGACGTACCAGCCCTTCCTCCCCGAAGCTGCTGCCGGCAGCATCTCGCCTCGGCATGTCGTCGTCCCGCTGCGACGCGTGCTGCCCAAGGCAGAGATCCTCACCGGCCGAGTCACCACGATCGACCAGGACCGCAAGGTCGCCACGGTCGCGCCGCTCGTCGGCGAGGCTTACGAGCTGCCCTTCGACTACCTGGTCATCGCGCTCGGCGCGGTCTCCCGCACCTTCCCGATCCCCGGCCTCGCCGAGCAGGGCATCGGTATGAAGGGCGTCGAAGAGGCGATCGGCCTGCGCAACCACGTCCTCGAGCAGCTCGACAAGGCCGACTCGACGACCGACGAGGACGTCCGCCGCAAGGCGCTCACCTTCGTCTTCGTCGGCGGTGGCTTCGCGGGAGCGGAGACCATCGGCGAGGTCGAGGACATGGCCAGGGACGCCGCGAAGTACTACACCAACGTCAAGCGCGAGGACATGCGCTTCCTGCTGGTCGACGTGGCGGACAAGATCCTTCCCGAGGTCGGGCCGAAGCTCGGCGCGTACGGCAAGGAGCACCTGGAGTCCCGCGGTGTCGAGGTCTACCTCAAGACCGGCATGGACTCCTGCGTCGACGGCCACGTGGTGCTGAACAACGGCCTCGAGGTCGACGCCGACACGCTCGTCTGGACCGCCGGCGTCAAGCCGAACCCGGTCCTGGCCCGTTACGGTCTGCCGCTCGGCCCCCGCGGCCACGTGGACACATCCGAGAAGCTCCAGGTGCAGGGCACGGACTACATCTGGGCCGCGGGCGACAACGCGCAGGTCCCGGACATGGCCGCCCGCAAGGCCGGTGTCGAGAACGCCTGGTGCCCGCCGAACGCCCAGCACGCGCTGCGCCAGGCCAAGGTCCTCGGCGACAACGTCATCTCGGGCATGCGCGGCTTCCCGCAGGGCGACTACGAGCACGCCAACAAGGGTGCGGTGGCGGGCCTCGGCCTCCACAAGGGCGTCGCGATGATCGTCATGGGCAAGATGAAGATCAAGGTCAAGGGCCGTCTCGCCTGGTACATGCACCGTGGTTACCACGGCCTCGCGGTGCCGACCTGGAACCGCAAGATCCGCGTCGTCGCCGACTGGACGCTCGCGATGTTCCTCAAGCGCGAGGTCGTCTCGCTCGGCGCCATGGAGACTCCGCGCGAGGAGTTCTACGAGGCGGCCAAGCCGGCGCCCCGTCCCGCCGCGGCGAAGTCCGAAGCGGGCAAGCCCGATGCCGGGTCGAAGGCCGACGCCGAGAAGGCCAAGGCCTGACCCCGTAGTACAGCAGGTCCGTTCAGGCCCGAAGGGCCGCCCGCCATCCGTGGTGCGGGCGGCCCTTTCGGCGTTCCGGGACAGATGTACATGTATCCACCATGGATTTTACGCTCCCGTTACGTGGTATTGGGACTGTGGCAGCGGGTGTTCGGTGTTTACCTACTGCTGAGCCTTTTCCATCTGTACGGAGGTGTGCGCCATGGCCGACGCCGCGCTGCGGCTGACCACTCTCGCCGAGGAGCTGCTGGGAGCCCCGCTCCCCGTCCGCATCCGGGCCTGGGACGGCAGCGAGTCAGGGCCGCCGGGTACGCCCGTTCTCGTGATCCGTCACCGGCGAGCCCTGCGGCGGCTGTTGTGGAAGCCGGGGGAGCTCGGCCTGGCCCGCGCCTGGGTCGCGGGCGAGATCGACGTGGACGGCGATCTGTACGCGGCGCTCGATCTGCTCGCCGGTCTCATCTGGGAGCGCGACGACCCGGCGGAGCTCAAGAAGGCGCGCCTCCCGCTGTTCGACCCGAAGCTGCGGGCCGCCGCCCGCGGACTGCTCGACATCGGCGGGCTGCTGCCCCCGCCGCCCCCGCCCGCCGAGGAGATCAGACGCCGCCGGGGCCCGGTCCACACCAAGCGCCGCGACCAGCAGGCGATCAGTCACCACTACGACGTCGGCAACGACTTCTACGAACTGGTGCTCGGGCCTTCGATGGTCTACTCCTGCGCCTACTGGGCCGAGGACTCCACGCTGGAGACCGCCCAGCGCGACAAGCTCGACCTGGTCTGCCGCAAGCTGGCGCTCAAGGAGGACATGCGGCTGCTCGATGTCGGCTGCGGCTGGGGCTCGATGGCCATCCACGCCGCCCGCGAGTACGGCGCCCGGGTCACCGGTGTCACCCTCTCCCGCGAGCAGGCCGTGTACGCGCGCAAGCGCATCGCCGACGAGGGCCTGACCGACCGTATCGAGATCCGCGTCCAGGACTACCGGGACGTCAAGGACGGCCCGTACGACGCGATTTCGTCGATCGGGATGGCCGAGCACGTCGGCTCCGTCCGCTACCGGGAGTACGCGGACGATCTGTTCGCGCTCCTCAAGCCGGGCGGCCGGCTGCTGAACCACCAGATCGGCCGCCGCCCCGAACGGGACGAATCGGCGTACGAGATCGACGCGTTCATCGACTCCTACGTCTTCCCCGACGGCGAGCTGTCACCGATCGGCCGGACCGTGGAGCTGCTGGAGGAGGCCGGCTTCGAGGCCCGTGACGTCGAGATGCTCCGCGAGCACTACGCGCTGACGCTGCGTGAGTGGGTCGCCAATCTGGAGGCGCGCTGGCCGGAGGCGGTCCGGCTGACGAGTCCGGGCCGGGCCCGGGTCTGGCGGCTGTACATGGCCGCCTCCGCGCTCGCCTTCGAGAACAACCGGATCGGCGTCAACCAGGTGCTGGCCGTGAAGACCCCGGAGGGCGGGGCCTCCGGCCTGCCGCGCCGGACCCGCGACTGGCGCTGACCGGCCGGGGTACGCGAGGTACACCGCAGCACGGAGGCCCGGGACACTGTCGATGTCCCGGGCCTCCCGCCTGCGTATGACCTGTGGCGGACCGTCTACTCCGTCTTGATCGCCGTCAGCATGTTCAGCCGTGCGGCGCTGCGGGCCGGCCAGAGGGCGGCCAGCACTCCGACGACCGCCGCGAGCGCCAGGAAGACGGCGATCCGGCCCCACGGCATGACCAGCACGTAGTGCGGGATGCTCGACTTGATGGTCTGGCCGACCGCCCAGGCCAGGAAGGTCCCCAGCGCGATCCCGACCACCGCGCCGAACAGCGAGATCACCACGGCCTCCAGCCGGATCATCCGCTTCACCTTGGCCCGGTCGAGGCCGATGGCCCGCAGCATCCCGATCTCCTGCTGACGCTCGAACACCGACATCGCCAGGGTGTTGATGACGCCGAGCACCGCGATGATCAGGGCCATCGCCAGCAGCCCGTACATGACGTTCAGGGTGGTGTTGATCATGCCGCCCATGGCGTTGCGGATGTCCTGCTGGTTCAGGACGGAGATGGCCGGGTTGCCGCCCATCGCGTCGACCAGGGTCTGCTCACCCGAGCCGCCGTCCGTCTTCACGAAGATCTGCTGGATCTCCGGCTTCTTCTCGTGTGCGGTGAGCACCGTCATGGGGGCCAGGACGGGCGAGACGAACTGGTTCTCCTCGAAGACCGCGCCGACCGTCAGCGAGCCCTTCTTGTCGTCCAGGTACTTCGCGGACACCTTGCTGCCGGGCTTCCAGCCCTTCTTCTCCGCCGTCTTCTGCTCGACGGCGATCCGGCCGTGGGCGAGCGAGTCCAGCGAGCCCGAGACCACCGGGAGGCTGAGCACCTGCTGGATGTCGCCGGGCTTCACCCCGGAGACCGCCTGGTCGCTGCCGTCGATGACGATCTGGCTGCCGGCCTGCGGGGAGACCGCGGTGACGCCCTTCGCCTTCTCCAGCGCGGTGACGGTGGAGGGGGTGAGCGACATGCCGTTGGCCATCTCGACCATGTAGTCGCCCTTGAAGTTATCGGTGGTCATCCGGTCCACGGACTGGCCCACCGTGACCCCGATCACCGTGAGCCCGGTGACCAGCGTCAGACCGATCGCCAGCGCGGATGCGGTGGCCCCGGTGCGGCGCGGGTTACGGACCGCGTTCTGGCCCGCGAGCTTGCCCGACACCCCGAACACCCGGGTCAGCAGCGGCCGTACGAGCGCGATGACCGGCCGGGAGAGCAGCGGGATCAGCACGATCACACCGATCAGGGCCAGGAAGGCACCGGCACCGATCATCATCCGGCCGCCGGAGCCGGCCGACGCACCGGCGAGGATCACCACGGCGCCGAGCAGGGTGATGACGGCGCCGATCGAGTTCCGTACCACCAGGGACTTGGTCGTGGCGGGCAGATGGGCGCTGCCCATGGCAGCGACCGGCGGGATCTTCGCCGCCCGGCGGGCGGGCAGCCAGGCGGCGAGCACCGTGATCACCACGCCGACGAGCAGCGCGGCCAGCGCGGTGCCGGGCGCCACGATCAGCGGACCGCCGGGCACCTTCGCCCCGAACGAGCCCATCGCGGAACGCAGTCCAACGGCCAGGCCGATACCGAGTACGAAGCCGACCACGGATGCGACCGTGCCGACCACCAGCGCCTCGGCGAGCACCGAGCGGGTGACCTGCTTGCGGGAGGCGCCGACGGCGCGCAGCAGGGCCAGCTCCTTGGTGCGCTGGGCGACGAGCATGGTGAAGGTGTTGGAGATCAGGAAGATCCCGACGAAGAGCGCGACCGCGGCGAATCCGAGGAGCATCTGGCTCAGCCCCGACATCTCCCGCTCGATGTCCTTGGCCTGCTGGTCGCCCAGCTCCTTACCGGTCTGGGCTTCGGCGTTCTTGGGGAGCAGCGGCTTGACCGAGGCGAGGAGCTTCGACTCGGAAGTGCCGGGGGAGGCCGCGATGTTGACGTCCTGGTACCAGCCGGGCTGCAGATAGAGCTTCTGCGCGACCGCGGTGTCGAAGAGGACCAGGCTGCCGCCCGCGCCGACCGCTCCGTCGTCGGTGGTGAAGATCCCGGCGAGGGTGTACGTACGGACCGGTCCGTTCGTCGCGACCCGCACGGAGTCGCCCACGTGGTAGCCGCCCTTGTCCGCGGTGTCCCGGTCCAGCGCGATCTGGCCGGCCCGCGCCGGGCCCGAGCCGTCGGTGATCGCGTACTGGCTGTCCTTGCCGTGGGCGCCGGGGGAGTAGTTCCCGCCCTTGTTCGACCAGCCGTTGCCGATCAGCTTGCCCTTGTGGTCGGCGACGCCGGCGAACCCGCTGACGCGGCCGGTGGCCGATGTGACACCGTCCAGGCCCCTGATCCGGTCCAGGGTCTTCGTACTGACCCCGGGGGGCTCCTTGGGGTTGTCCTGGTCGGAGTAGGAGGTGACGGACACGGCCATGTCCGAGTAGTTCTTGGCCGACTGGTTGCGGAAGGCGTGGCTGAGGGTGTCGGTGAAGACCAGGGTGCCGGAGACGAACGCCACGCCGAGCAGCACGGCGAGGACGGTCATCAGCAGCCTGGCCTTGTGCGAGAGCACATTGCGCAGGGCGGTACGGAACATGGTGGGTGTCAGTCCTGAGGTGAGGAGCAGGCGGAGCGGGCGGAGTCGCCCGTACGGAGTGGGGCCGGCCGGGCCCGGGTCAGCTGGTACGGCCCCGGGCGTCGAACTCCTTCATCCGGTCCAGTACGGCGTCGGCGCCGGGCGCCAGCATCTCGTCGACGATCCGGCCGTCGGCGAGGAAGATGACCCGGTCCGCGTAGGCGGCGGCCATCGCGTCGTGCGTCACCATGACGACGGTCTGGCCCAGCTCCCGCACGGAGTTGCGCAGGAAGCCGAGTACCTCGGCGCCCGAGCGCGAGTCCAGGTTCCCGGTGGGCTCGTCGCCGAAGATGATGTCGGGCTGCGAGGCCAGCGCGCGGGCCACCGCGACGCGCTGCTGCTGGCCGCCGGAGAGCTGGGTGGGGCGGTGGCTGAGCCGGTCCTTGAGGCCCACCATCTCGATGACGTTCGCCAGCCACGCCTTGTCGGGCTTGCGGCCCGCGATGTCCATCGGCAGCGTGATGTTCTCGGCGGCCGTCAGCGTGGGCAGCAGGTTGAACGCCTGGAAGATGAAGCCGATCTTGTCCCGGCGCAACTGTGTGAGCTGCTTGTCCTTCAGGGTGCTCAGCTCGGTCTCACCGATGCGTACGGATCCCGCCGTGAAGGTGTCGAGGCCCGCGACGCAGTGCATCAGCGTCGACTTCCCGGAACCGGACGGGCCCATGATCGCGGTGAACTCGCCCTGCCGGAAGTCCACGGAGACGCCGTCCAGGGCGACCACCTGGGTCTCCCCGTGGCCGTACACCTTGGAGAGGTCGGTGGCGCGGGCAGCCACCGCGGTGGCGCGGCGGGCGGTGGTGGTCGAGGTCACGTGGAGCTCCTGTTCGGAACGGGATGCGGGGACCTCTTCATCCTGTCTGCCGCCCGGCGCCGGAACGTCACTCCGCATACCCGTTCCCGTAGCCCTCTTGAGAGGGACCGGGAGGGCGCCGCCTCCTCCTCCGGTATGACACCACCCCCGAGACGGCCCGCCGGGGGCACACGGGCCGGGCGGCCCGGCCGGTACGGGCGGCGGGGTACGGCGACTTTCCGTCAATCCCGTACCCCCCGGTACGGGCCCGCCACCACGTGCGGCATGTGCCGATGGCGCATCCACTGGCTGACGGACCTTCAGGCATCAATAAAATAAGACAACATCGGGTTAAGGGTCCGCTGTCCGGGCGGCGCGTCCGGATAGTCTCTGAATCGCGAATGCGGTGCCGCGCGTCTTGCCCGGATGGTGGAATGCAGACACGGCGAGCTTAAACCTCGCTGCCCCTCGGGGGCGTACCGGTTCAAGTCCGGTTCCGGGCACCACCGCGCAAACGGAACCTGACCCGCGGAAGCGACCCGAACCGGCTCACCTGCTGTGTCCTTGGGTGTGCCGTGGGCGCGTACGGCCGGCCCGCTTCCCCTCCTTCGGACTCCGCGGTGTCCCCTGAGGCACCGCGAAGTCATTGCCGAGGCAGCTGCGTCAGCTGCCGCAGGCGCAGCCGGCCGCCGCTTCCGGCGCCGTCCCGTCGGTCTGACCGGTGCAGCGGCTGCTGCCGGTGGGGCCGGGGTCGGCGCTCTTGCCGAGGGTGCCGGCGTCGGCCTTGACCACATAGACCTCCCAGGGCTCCTGGCCGGGGCCGTGGACCCACACTTTGTCCTGGAGGGCGTAGCAGCAGGAGGTGTCGTTCTCCTCGAAGGTGGCCAGGCCGGCGTCCTTGAGCCGTCCGGTCGCGGCGGAGACCTGGTCGGCGGAGTCGACCTCGACGCCGAGGTGGTCCAGGCGGGTGTCCTGTCCTGGCTCGCCCTCGATGAGGACGAGCTTGAGCGGCGGCTCGCTGATCGCGAAGTTGGCGTAGTCCTCGCGCCGCTTGGCGGGTCCGGTGCCGAACAGCTTCGAGTAGAAGGTGATCGACGCTTCGAGGTCGCTGACGCGCAGGGCGAGCTGAGCGCGAGACATGGCGGTACTCCCATCGGCTTGCATTGATGTCTGTCGATTCAGCATTGCGCCTTGGATCGAAGCCTGTCAATATAGACGTATGTCGAAGCAAGAATGTGCCGTGCGGGGTCGGGCCGCCGGGGACAATGGCTGCTGCCCGGCGCTCCTGACCGCGCCGCTGGGCGAGGACCAGGCCGTTGAGCTGGCGAAGGTGTTCAAGGCGCTGGGTGATCCGGTCCGGCTGCGCCTCCTGTCGATGATCGCCTCGCGGGAGGGCGGCGAGATCTGCGTCTGCGACCTCACCCCGGCCTTCGACCTGTCCCAGCCGACGATCTCCCACCACCTCAAGCTGCTGCGGCAGGCGGGGCTGATCGACTGCGAGCGGCGCGGCACCTGGGTCTACTACTGGCTGCTGCCGGAGATGACCGACCGTCTCGCGGGCATCCTGACCCGCCCGGCGGGCGAAGCCCTGCGCGTCCACGCGGAGACCGGCGGAGTCGCGTCATGAACCGGAGCGCACCTGACCGGGGCGCGGCCGGGCGGCCTGACCGGAGCGTGGCCGGGCGGCCCGATCGGGGCGTGGCCGGGCGCCTGTCGTTCCTGGACCGCTACCTGGCTCTGTGGATCCTCGCCGCGATGGTGGCCGGGCTCGGCCTGGGACGCCTGGTGCCCGGGCTCGGGGACGCGCTGGCGACGGTGACCGTGAGCGGGGTGTCCCTGCCGATCGCGCTGGGCCTGCTCGTGATGATGTACCCGGTGCTGGCCAAGGTCCGCTACGACCGCCTCGACACCGTCACCCGGGACCGTCGGCTCCTGCTGCCCTCGCTGCTGCTGAACTGGGTCATCGGCCCCGCGCTCATGTTCGCCCTGGCCTGGATCTTCCTGCCGGACCTGCCCGCGTACCGCACCGGCCTGATCATCGTGGGCCTGGCCCGCTGTATCGCCATGGTCATCATCTGGAACGACCTCGCCTGCGGGCACCGTGAGGCGGCCGCCGTCCTGGTCGCCCTGAACTCCGTGTTCCAGGTGATCGCGTTCTCGGCCCTCGGCTGGTTCTACCTGAGTGTCCTGCCCGGCTGGCTCGGCCTTGCGCAGAGCGGCCTCAACGTCTCGGTGTGGGAGATCGCCCGCAGCGTACTGATCTTCCTGGGCATCCCGCTCGCGGCCGGCTACCTCACCCGCCGCGTCGGCGAGAGGGCCAGAGGCCGCACCTGGTACGAGGCGAGGCTGATCCCGCGCATCGGCCCCTTCGCCCTCTACGGCCTGCTGTTCACCATCGTCATCCTGTTCGCCCTCCAGGGCGACGCCATCACCTCCAAGCCGCTCGACGTGGCCCGCATCGCCCTGCCGCTGCTGGTCTACTTCGCGCTCATGTGGACCGGCTCCATGGCACTCGGCCGGGCCGTCGGCCTTGACCACCCGCGGGCCACCACGCTCGCCTTCACCGCGGCGGGCAACAACTTCGAGCTCGCCATCGCGGTCGCCATCGCCACGTACGGCGCCACCTCCGGGCAGGCCCTGGCCGGCGTGGTCGGCCCGCTCATCGAAGTACCGGTGCTGATCGGCCTCGTGTACGTCGCGCTGTACGCCCGCCGCTACTTCACCGGCACCGCTGCCGAAGACCCCGCCCGTGCCTGACCCTGCCCGAGGTCTTGTTCGTCGGCGTCACAACGCGGGCTGTTTCCCGGGTGGTTCATAGGACCGGACGAATCATGACCGGATACCCCGTGCGTTTCCCCGAAGGTATCGGTCCTCCGTAGCGAACAAGCCCGCCACCAGCGACGATTCCCGTCATGGGACCGCCGAAGTGCCCACCGCTGGTGTTGGGGTAGGAGAACTCCGCGTGGCACATCAGCTGTTGGAAGTTCGTACCCGTACTGTCCCCACCACCATCCGATGTTGCCGTGCACCGCGTGCGCTCCGGTGCCGGGGGACCAGTAGACCGTGGCGTTCTGGAACTGCTGGCGGATGCCGACCCCGTCGGGGAAGCCGAGTTCATCGCTGGTGGGACAGCCGAGGGACTGCTGCACACCGGGTGTCTGGGTGTACTCGGTCCAGATGGCGCCATCGACCGAGTGGGAGCCGCAGAAGGTCTCTGCGGACGGGGGTGGCCTGGACGCCCACGAGCAGGGAGACGCCGGCCGCGCATGCGGCGAGTGTGGCGAAGAGCCGTTCAGTTTTTGGTCTGTCCATGACCGGCAGTATCTGCGGGCGTGGATGGTGCGGGCTGCGGAAGAACGAGCCGGAGTTCGGGGCGCCGTGCCGCCGTCACAGCCACCTTCGGCCGGGCCGGTATCGGGGAAAGATCCTTCCCAGGCACTACACCCTTCTCTTTGCTGTCCCATTACTCTGGTGCACGAGGCCACGCACCGTGGCCACTGAGGAGTGAGATGAGGAGCAGCAACCCGGTCTTCTCGCGACGGGGCTTCAGCCGCGACAACGGCTACGCGGGATTCAACGCGGCGCCGCAGGCCGGGGGCCCAGCGGCAGGTAACCCGTACGCGCAGACCCCGCCCGGACAGAACCCCTACGCGGCCAACCCGTACGCGACGAATCCGTACGCGACCGACCCGTACGGCCCCCAGGCGCCCGCCCGCGCCGGCGCGATGACGATGGACGACGTCGTCTCGCGTACGGCCGTCACGCTCGGCACGGTCGCTGTCGGCGCGGCTCTGGCCTGGGTGCTGCTGCCGGTCTCCTCGACCAGCTACGGGCTGGCCATCGGCGCCGCGCTGGTGGCCTTCGTGCTGGCGATGGTGCAGTCCTTCAAGCGCACACCGGCACCCGCGCTGATCCTCGGCTACGCGTTCTTCGAGGGCGTCTTCCTCGGCGTGATCAGCGAGATGTACAACAGCCAGTGGTCCGGTGCGCCCTTCCAGGCGGTGCTGGGCACGATGGCGGTGTCGGCCGCGAGCCTGCTGGCGTACAAGCAGCGCTGGATCCGGGTCACCGCGCGGTACGCCCGCATCGGCATGACCATCGCGATGGCCTTCCTGATGGTGATGGTGGTCAATCTGCTGCTGGTCGCCTTCGGCATCGCCGGTAACGGCGGGCTGCGCGACTTCGGTCCGCTCGGCGCGCTCGTCGGGGTGCTGGCGATCCTGATCGGCTGCTTCTTCCTGACGCTTGACTTCAAGCAGATCGAGGACGGCATCACCTACGGCGCCCCGCGCCAGGAGTCATGGCTGGCGGCCTTCGGCCTGACCATGTCACTCGTCTGGATCTATCTGGAGATGCTGCGGCTGGTCGCGATCTTCAGCGGCAACGACTAGGCGGCTGGACGGTCAGACGGCTGGACGGCGCAGCTGTCGGCGAAGGGGCCCGCCCGGATACGTCCGGGCGGGCCCCTTCATGGTTCGCCTTCGTATTCGCCGGGGGCGCCCAGGCCCTGTCCGGTCGGTCTTCGTGGGCCCGCGACGCCTGGCACGGCACCTCGCGGCGTTGTCGGATTCGCCCCAGTACGTCCAGTACGGGGGCGATCCTCCGCCTTGCGAGGCACCGCACCAGACGCCGCGGGCTGATCCACGAGGACCGACCGGACAGGACCTAGACGAGCCGGCGTGCGGCTCGTCGCAGGTCGTACTCGTGGATGATCGCCTTGGCATGGCCATAGGCAAGCTGGTGTTCCGTCCTGAGCCAGCTGACCTTCTCGTCGAAGCGGACGAGGGTGGGGCCTTCGTCGACGGCGCGGAGCCAGTCCGACACTTCACGGCCCGTGCACTCGGGGATGCGGGAGAGCATGTTGCGATGGGTCTCTTCGGAGAAGACTTGGGACATCGGCGCCTCCGGAGGCATTGCGCTGAGTCGGTATTGCTGTGCCTTCACTGCACCGTGCCTCAGCTCAGGCCCGTTGGCAACAGTCCGGGGCGGGCGCGTAGGGTCGCGGCGTGCTCGATACGACGCCCCTCACCGCCGCAGCGGACCGCTTCGCCGACCGGCTGCGCTCCGCCCCGCAGAGCCGGCTCCAGCGCGGCGCCGCCGCCGTCGGGCTGGAGCTGGCCAGGGAACTGTCGGCGCGCGCCCAGCGCCTGGAGTCTCCGGGCACCGCCGTACGGATCATGCCGGACGCCGGGGTGTTCGCCGTCGCCGACCAAGTGGCCGTCGCGGCGCATGACCTGGCCGAAGAGCTGCGAACGGCCCCGTCCGTCGAGCTGGACGAGGCCGTGAAGTCGGTGAAGGCGGCCGAGGCCGGATCGGGGCTGTGACACCGGGGCTGTGACACCCGGGGCGCTGACTCTCCGAGCTGTGACACCCGGGCTGTGACTCCCGGTCTTGTGACACCCGGGCTGTGACGGCCCGGGGTGTGCGCGGCGGCTGTGGCTGTGCCGGCTGTGGCTGTGCCGGGAGGGCGGTGTTACAGCGACGCTATGACGCGGTCCGCGAGGATGTAGACGTTCTCCTCGCCGCAGGTGAAGGTCAGCGCGTACGCACCGGAGATGCCGGAACCGCCCAGCAGGACCGGGTTGTCGCCCGCGCGCAGCGCCTCGGAGAGCCGCTCGGCGGTCTCGCGGTGGCCCGGCGTCATACAGAGCGTGGTGCCGTCCGTGAAGACGTACACATCGAGCGTCCCGAGCGGTCCGGGACGGACGTCGGAGAGCGCGGTGCGGGTCTCGGCCAGCTCTTCGAGGCGGTTGACCATCCGCTCGTGCTCGGTCACCACAGGTGTCTGCACCGGGACGAAGTCGGGGTGCGAGGGGTGCCTGCGGCGGGCCGCGGCCAGCTCGGCGCTGTCCGGCGCGTACTCGTCCGCGCCCGGCTCGTCGTCCAGGTCGGCGCCCGCCTCGACGGCCGGTTCCAGCTCGGGACCGAAGCCCGTCTCGAAGGCCGGGTCGATGCCGGTGAAGTCCGTCTGGCGCGGCAGGAAGAACGCGGCGTCCTCGCCGAGTCCGGTCAGGCCGCCCAGCAGGGACGGGGCGTCCGCGGCGTCGCGGGACTCCTGCGCGGCCCAGAAGGCGCGCGCCTCGGCCAGCTCGCGCTCGCGCTCCTCGGCCAGCGCTTCGGCCACGGCCGCGCGTATCTCGGCGGCAGGGGTCTCCTCGCGGGCGGCCGGTACGGTCGCGCCCCGGGTGCCGCCGGACGCACCCGCGAGGTCGTCGCGCAGGGCGGCGATCTGGCGGCGCAGGCCGTGTGCGGCATGCAGGGACGCAGCGCCGACGGCCGTGGCGGCGGCCGTCGTCAGCAGCAGGGCAATCGACAAAGTGCTCACTGACTTACTCCCGGATTCAATCGTTCCCCGACTTCCTACATCAGCTTGTCGTGAGAGTGTGTCCGCTGTCAGTGCATTACGTCATGAATTGGACAGGTCTTTGGGCCCTGGTTTGCCCACTGATTCGGCTGTGACCTGCGGGGATGAAGTAACCCCGGGATATAGGTCACATCCTGGGGGAGATTCGGTCACGACTGAGTGGCGAGAGGCGTGAGCGGTGCCGAGTTGTGACAGTGGCGTCATCAAAGGTGCCTCTGGGTAATGGAATGGCGAGCGCCCCGACCCCTCTCGCGGAGGAATCGGGGCGCTTTTTTCGACGCAGCGTCATTGGCTGAATTCGCTGCGTGCTTATCTGTCGTATTGCTGTGGGATTCCTGTGGAATTGCCGAGGGTTCGCTGTGCGGCGGTGGAGCCCGGGGGCTCCGGCGGGGTCAGCTCAGGCGCTCGATGACCATGGCCATGCCCTGGCCGCCGCCCACGCACATCGTCTCCAGGCCGAACTGCTTGTCGTGGAACTGCAGGCTGTTGATCAGCGTGCCGGTGATGCGCGCACCCGTCATCCCGAAGGGGTGGCCGACGGCGATGGCGCCACCGTTCACGTTCACCTTGTCCAGGTCGAGGCCCAGGTCCCGGTAGGACGGGATGACCTGGGCGGCGAACGCCTCGTTCAGCTCGGCCAGGTCGATGTCGCCGATCGTCAGGCCCGCCCGCTTCAGCGCCTGCTTCGACGCCTCGACGGGGCCGTATCCCATGATCTCGGGGGAGAGGCCGGTGACGCCGGTCGAGACGATCCGGGCCAGCGGGGTCAGGCCCAGCTCGCGCGCCTTGGTGTCGCTCATGATCACCAGGGCCGCCGCGCCGTCGTTGAGCGGGCAGCAGTTGCCCGCGGTGACGCGGCCGTCGGGGCGGAAGACCGGCTTCAGGCCCTGTACGCCTTCGAGGGTCACCCCGGCCCGCGGGCCGTCGTCCGCGGAGACGACCGTGCCGTCGGGGAGCGTCACCGGGGTGATCTCCCGGGCCCAGAAGCCGTTCTTGATCGCTTCCTCGGCGAGGTTCTGCGACCGTACGCCGAACTCGTCCATGTCCTGGCGGGTGATGCCCTTGAGCCCGGCCAGGTTCTCGGCGGTCTGGCCCATCGCGATGTACGCGTCCGGGACCAGGCCGTCCTCGCGCGGGTCGTGCCAGGAGGCGCCCTCGCTCTTGGCCACGGCCTCGGTGCGCGCCTCGGCGTCGGCGAAGAGCGGGTTGTGCGTGTCGGGGAGGCTGTCGGAGTTGCCCTTCACGAACCGCGACACCATCTCGACACCGGCCGAGATGAAGACGTCGCCCTCGCCGGCCTTGATGGCGTGCAGCGCCATCCGCGAGGTCTGCAGGGAGGACGAGCAGTAGCGGGTGACCGTACAGCCGGGGAGGTGGTCCATCCCCATGGCCACGCTGACGATGCGGCCCAGGTTGTTGCCCTGTTCGCCGCCGGGCAGCCCGCAGCCCAGCATCAGGTCGTCGATGTCCCGGGGATCCAGCTCGGGGACCTTGGCGAGGGCGGCCTGGATGATGGTGGCGGTGAGGTCGTCGGCGCGCAGGTCCTTCAGCGAACCCTTGAAGGCGCGGCCGATGGGGGAGCGGGCGGTTGAGACGATCACGGCTTCGGGCATCACGGCTCCATGAGGCTGAGACGGCGGGCTGGGCAGGCGGCGCTACTGGTCGGGCGTTACGGGTCGGCGGCAGGGCTGATTGGAAGTTACCCGGACGTACCGCCGAGGTCACCGGGGGCGGCGTGTGATGCGGGACTCTTTTCTAAGCGACCGCTCAGGATGGCGGGGCCGGCGGCTGCGCGACCCCCGGCTCCCGGCCCGGCCCCTGACCGGGAGCGACCGGCGGCTGCGGCCCGGACGGGCGGTTCCCGGACGGGTGGCTTCCGCTGGGGTGGTTTCCGTCCCGGTGGCTTCCGTCAGGGTGGTCCTCGACGGGGTGGTGTCCGTCCGGGTGGCTTCCGCCTGGATGGCCTCCGTCAGGGTGGTCCCCGTCCGGATGGTTCCCCGGCGTGTGGTTTCCGGGCGGCCAGTGCCGGTGCCGGCGCTCGCTGGGCGGTGCGGCCTCCGCCGTCTCCGGCAGGCGCCGCCGCCTGCGGTGCTTCAGCAGTGCCCAGGGCGCACGGACCCCGGTGACCTCGGTGCCCGCCTCCGACGCCGCGGCCGAAGCGGCCTTGGCCACCGGCAGCATGTCCTCGTCACGGGTGGCGTCCAGGTGGTCGGTCTCCGGCCACAGGCCGAGCACCGCGCAGAGCGTGGGCAGTACCGCCATCGCGGCCGTCGCATATCCCTCGGCCGACGGGTGGTAGTTGTCCGGGCCGAAGAGTTCACGGGGGTTGGCCTCGAACTCCGGGCCCAGCATCTCGCCCAGCGAGACCGTACGCCCGCCCTGTTCGACCACCCCGATCGTCTGGGCCGCCGCCAGCTGCCGGGAGACCCGCCGGGCCAGCCACCGCAGCGGCTGGTAGACGGGCTCGACCGTGCCCAGGTCGGGGCAGGTCCCGACGACGACCTCGGCGCCCGCCGTACGCAGCCTGCGGACCGAGGTCGCCAGATGACGCACGGACTGCGTGGCCGGCATCCGGTGCGTCACATCGTTCGCGCCGATCATGATCACGCAGACCTCGGGCAGCAGCCCCGGATCAGCGAGCACCAGCCCCACCTGCCGGTCCAGATCGTCCGACATCGCGCCGGGCAGCGCCACATTGCGCAGATCCACCGGCCGCTCCGCCACCGCCGCGAGCCCTGAGGCGAGCAGCGCGGCCGGGGTCTGGCCCGCCCGCCGTACGCCCTGGCCCGCCGCCGTCGAGTCGCCGAGCATGGCCAGCCGTAACGGCTCCAGATGCCCCGTACGGCCCGCGAACGCCAGCCCGTACCGCCCGTCGGCGCTCGGCGCCCAGGGGGCCCGCCCGCCGCCGACGGAACGCTTCGCCAGCTGGACCTCCGCCAGCAGCACCCCCACCGCGGCGGCTCCGACCAGCCCGATGCTCCCCCCTCCGTACGCCGCGCCCGCTGCGATCCGTCGCGCCACCCTCGCCCTCGACACTGCCACCTCCTCATAGCCGTGCACCTGCCGTACGGTGTCCGGCCGGCCGAGCTGTACAACAGCTAACTGCCCGGAGACCGGTGCCGCTCAATCTTGTCCAATACGCTGACCGCCATGGTGCACATCCACGACTCGATGATCGGCCTCGTCGGCAACACCCCGCTGGTGAGGCTCAACAAGGTGACCGCAGGACTCAGGGCGACCGTCCTGGCCAAGGTCGAATACTTCAACCCCGGCGGCTCCGTGAAGGACCGTATCGCCGTCCGCATGATCGAGGCGGCGGAGCAGAGCGGCGAACTGCTCCCCGGCGGCACGATCGTGGAGCCGACCAGTGGGAACACTGGTGTCGGGCTGGCGATCGTGGCCCAGCAGAAGGGCTACAAGTGCATCTTCGTCTGCCCGGACAAGGTGTCGACGGACAAGATCAACGTGCTGCGGGCGTACGGAGCCGATGTCGTCGTCTGCCCCACGGCCGTCGACCCCGACCACCCCGACTCGTACTACAACGTCTCCGACCGGCTGGTCAGGGAGACGCCGGGCGCGTGGAAGCCCGACCAGTACAGCAACCCGAACAACCCGCGCTCGCACTACGAGACCACCGGGCCCGAGCTGTGGGAGCAGACGGAGGGGCGGATCACGCACTTCGTCGCGGGCGTCGGCACGGGCGGCACCATCAGCGGGACCGGGCGGTACCTCAAGGACGTGTCCGACGGGCGGGTCAGGATCATCGGCGCGGACCCGGAGGGCTCCGTGTACTCGGGCGGCTCGGGGCGGCCCTACCTCGTCGAGGGCGTCGGTGAGGACTTCTGGCCGTCCGCGTACGACAGGACGGTGACCGACGACATCGTCGCCGTGTCCGACAAGGACTCCTTCCAGATGACGCGCAGGCTCGCCAAGGAGGAGGGCCTCCTGGTCGGCGGCTCCTGCGGGATGGCGGTCGTGGCGGCGCTGCGGGTGGCCGAGGGCCTCGGGCCCGACGACATCGTGGTCGTGCTGCTGCCGGACAGCGGGCGCGGTTATCTCTCGAAGATCTTCAACGACGAGTGGATGAACGACTACGGGTTCCTGGAGCAGCCCGGCACCGACCCGCGCGTCTCGGACGTGCTGCTGGGGAAGGAGGACGGCATCCCGCATCTGGTGCACATGCATCCGGAGGAGACCGTCGGCGACGCGATCGACGTGCTGCGTGAGTACGGCGTGTCCCAGATGCCCATCGTGAAGCCGGGGGCCGGGCACCCGGACGTGATGGCCGCCGAGGTCATCGGTTCGGTGGTGGAACGCGAGCTGCTGGACGCGCTGTTCGCCCAGCGGGCTTCGCTGGACGACGCGCTGGAGAAGCACATGTCGTCACCGCTGCCGCTGGTCGGCTCGGGCGAGCCGGTCGCCGATCTGATGGCCGTGCTGGGCAAGGCGGACGCGGCGATCGTGCTGGTGGAGGGGAAGCCGACGGGCGTGGTCAGCCGCCAGGACCTGCTGTCGTACCTGGCCCGCAGGGCCCGCACGGCGTAGGGCGGCGGACGGGCGGCCGGGCTGCGGGGGCGCCGAGCTGCGGGGGCACTGGTCGGGCGGTCGGGTGACAGGGCTGCGGGGGCACTGGTCGGGCGGCCGCGCTGCTGGTTTGGTCGCTGGGTCGCTGATCGGGTGGCCCGGCTGCCGGCCCGGTGGCCCGGTCGCTGACCGGGTGGGTCGGCTGCTGGTCGGCCCGCCTGGCCGGTCGGCTTCCGGTCGGCCCGGCCCGGCCCGGTCTGTGCCGGCCCGTGCCGGGCCCGGTGCGGTGCGGCTTCGCGCCCGCCCCCGGGGGCCCGGCCGCCGTATTCGGGCGGGGGTGGCTGTCTTCCGGGTCGCGGACGAGGCCGGGCGGGGCGGACGAGGTCGACGGGTCGGGCGGCGAGGTCAGGTGCCCGCGGTCACGGACCTCAGCTCGGCGAGCGACTCCCTGGCGATCTCCGACAGATCGCGTTCGCCGTTTCCGCCGATCCAGGTCTCGAACGCGACCCGGAAGACAGCCACCCCCGCTTCCGCGGCCAGGCTCGCGGCCGGTTCCCCCACGCCGCGCCCGCGCAGCGCGCCGGCCAGCGCCGCTGCCAGTGATGCGAGCTTGATCAGCTCGCGCTCCTGGAGCTCCGTGTTCGCGGCGATGACGCTCTGGCGCAGCCGGGCGGGCTCACGCAGCGCACGGAAATGGGCGCCCAGCGGATCGAGCGCGGCGGCGACGGCGTCGATCGGCGCGGCGGAGGCGGGCGCTTCGGCCAGCCTGCTCACGAGGAGCTCCTGCAGCGCCTCCGCGCCCCCGAACAGCACCTCGCGCTTGTCCGCGAAGTGCCGGAAGAACGTGCGCTCCGTGAGCCCGGCCCGCTTGGCGATCTCCGCCACCGTGGTCTGTTCGTAGCCCCGCTCGACGTAGAGCTCCAGTGCGGCCTGCTCCAGGCGCCCGCGCCCGTTCGGCTCCCAGCGACTCATGGCGCCGATCCTACGTGACGACAGAGGCTGACATCGTTGTCCTCGTGAGAGGGGTACGGAGCGGCCGGAGCGCGGAGAGGGCGGCGCGGGAGCAGCAGGATTCGCCCAAGCGGTACACGGGTGACACGCCCGCGCAGCACCGTCTTAACACGGTTGCGGCAGATTGGTGGGTGCCGGAAGGGAGACCAGCCGGCACCACGAACGGCGTCACGGACCTCCGGAGCGGCTCCCGGCTTCCAGGACGCCATGGACGCGGTAGGCCGGCCCTGACCCGGCCCCGCGTCCCTCGCGGGGATCGCCGTCGTCCCGCCCCCCGGTCCGCCGGGGGTGCGGCGGTCCCCGCGATCATCCGTGTGCGGGGCCGGTGACCGTACGGCAGCCGCCTCGGCCCGGACCGGCCGGGTCGGCCCCGCCACCGGCCGGGTCAGCCCTCCCAGTCGGATTCCGGCCGGGACTTCGAGCGGGACCGCAGACGCTGGAACAGGCCGCCGTCGCGCGCGGCATGGACCGTGTTGACGCCCACGATCCCCACCCAGGTGACGATGAGCCCCGGCAGCCCCGCGTTGACCACCCCGATCGCCGACAGCGGGACGGCCAGGATCATCGTGACGATCCCGAACCCGAACCGCTCGCCGAACCCGCTCTCGGGCTGCTGCGGACGGCTGCTGCCCCGGGCGACCACCATCTGCTGTTCGGCCATCTGCCGGCGCACCCGCCGGTCCACCGTGCCGTCGAGCCGCTGCTCGACCTTCTCCAGGAACGATTCGACCAGAGCCGAGTCGTAATCCTCGCCCAGTTCCCTGCGCGCGTGCAGGGCGGCGTCGAGTTCCTTCTTCAACTCCGGGTCGCTGGCTTCCATGGGTCCACGGTACGAATCCGGGGCGCGCTGAGCAGTGGGGCTAACCCCCCAATCCGGCACGGGGGGTACCCCACCCGCATCCGGCGCGGAGGTACCTCACCGGCCTCGCGCCGCCCCGGATCCGTACCGGCCCGGTGTCCGTAGCGCCCCGGATCCGTACCGCGCCGCCCTGGGGCTACGGGGCCGGCACCTGCTCCGGTACGGGCTGGGCGGCCGGGGTCAGGATGGTGGCCTCCGGGATGTGCGAGGTGTTGCGCCGCGCCAGCAGCCAGTACAGCGCCGCCGGGACCACGAGCCCCACGATCCAGGAGATGTCCGCGCCGCCGAGGCTGCTGACCAGCGGTCCGGTGTAGAAGGACGTGGCCAGGAAGGGGAACTGGGCCACCAGGCCGATCCCGTACACCACCAGCGCGTCCCACCGCCAGGCGCCGTAGCGGCCCTTCGGGTCGGAGAGGGCCGGGATGTCGTAGCGCTCGCGGGAGATCAGGTAGTAGTCGACCAGGTTGACCGCCGACCACGGAGTGAAGAAGCACAGCAGGAAGAGCAGGAAGTCCTTGAAGGAGTCGAGGAAGCTGTCCTTGCCTGCCAGGGCCACCGCCGTGCCGGCCACCATGATGACCATGATGTAGAGCGTGCGGCCGCGCGGGGTGAGGGTCTTCTGGCCGCGGAAGCCGCTGACGCACGTCACCATCGACATGAAGCCGCCGTAGGTGTTGAGCACGTTGATCGTGAGCTTGCCCAGCGCGATGACGAAGTAGAGGACCGAGGCCATCAGCCCGGCGCCGCCGAGGCCGACCACATAGCCGACCTGGCTGTTCAGGAAGGCGTCGCCCGCCGTCGCCGCCACCAGGACACCGAAGGTCATCGACCACTGCGAGCCCAGCGTCGTACCGCCGAGCGTCCACCAGAACGTGGCGCGGCCGCTGGTCGTACGGGGCAGATAGCGCGAGTAGTCCGCCACATACGGGCCGAACGCCAGCTGCCAGGAGGCCGAGAGCGAGACCGCGAGCAGGAACAGCGGGAACGAGAAGCTGTGGTCGTGCAGGACCGTGCCCAGGTCGATGCGGTCGAGCAGCCGGATGCCCAGGTAGATGAAGGCGATGGCGCAGATGATGCTCGCCACCCGGCCGAGTGTGTGGATGACCCGGTAGCCGATGGCGGCCATCGCCGCGGTCAGCACGGCGAAGATGACGATCCCCGTGGTGTCGCCGAGGTGGGTCAGCTTGCCCACCGCCTGGCCCGCCAGGACGGTGCCGCTGGCGAAGAACCCGATGTACATCAGGATCACCAGGGCCAGCGGGACCACCGCGCCCTTGACGCCGAACTGCGCACGGGACGAGATCATCTGGGGCAGTCCGAGCCGCGGGCCCTGCGCCGAGTGGAGCGCCATCACCGTGCCGCCCAGCAGATTGCCGAGCAGCAGCCCGACGATCGACCAGAGCGCGCCGCCGCCGAAGACCACGGCGAGCGCCCCGGTCACGACGGCGGTGATGTGCAGGTTCGCGCCCACCCAGAGCGTGAACTGGGAGAAGGCGTTGCCGTGGCGCTCCTCGTCGGGGACGACATCGATCGACCGTTGTTCCACCAGGTCTGCCACCGGAGGGCCTCCCTCTCACCACTGCGTTGCCATCATCGGCCGGTGTATGTGCCGACCGGCGATGTATCGATCTATGCAGAGTGTGTCTTGATGAATGGAAGGTCAATAGGTGCAGGATTTTTAGTTGCTTCTTCAGGCAGCTGGGCTGTCCATTGGGCGTAGTTCGTCCGCATATGAGACGGAAATCCGGCGCATCAGTCCGTCGTCGCTGATGGTGTACTGGCCGAGCCGCCAGAGCGGCGGCGAGTACGCGTGGATCGACACCGCGTCGTCCGTCGCCCCGGTCAGCCGGTGGATGTGGTCGGGGCCGAAGCAGAAGGAGCTGTCGGCGCCGACGGCCGTCGCGAGGTGCCGGCCGCCGATCCGCGGATTCGCCTCGGTCAGCACGCCCTGGACCACCCGGACCGCGCCCGACGAGATGTCGTGGTCGTGCCAGCCGGTGTCGTTCTGCCGGGTCCAGCAGAGCAGCCAGATGTCCACGTACTCGTCGCGGTGCAGCGAGGCGTAGTGCCGGTCGGTGTCCGAGAAGGCGACCTCGGAGCGCCAGAGCTCCGGGCGGGTGGCCAAGTCGTCGACCAGCGCCTGGAGTTCGCGCTTGTCGAGATTACGGTCGGGCAGCGCGGCGTCGTACGTCACGGGGTTGCTCCTTTCAGGAGGCGGGCGGGGTTGGCGGCGCGCAGCGCGTGGACGGCGGCTTCGGCGCCGAGATCGGGGACCACTGGCAGGGCGTACGGACGGTCGCTGCCGGTCACGATGGTGTCGATGCCGACCGCCCGTACCAGGGCGTCCACGGCCCGGGTGCCGTACGAGGAGGTCTCGTAGAAGACGTCGGGATCGACCGTGCCCCGGCCGCCGCCCCGGGCCGCCAGCCGCTCGCCGTGCAGCGGGGCCAGGCCCGCCAGGGCGGCGAAGCAGACCCGCAGCCGGGGATGGCGCGGCCGGCCGAACGCGCGGAAGGCGAACCAGGAGGCGTGCAGCTGCTGGACGTACGGCACCAGCGCGGGCCACCACGGCGGCGCGCCGGGTCCGCTCGGCGGGGCCGCGCCGGGATGGACGAAGAGCGGCTTGCCGGCGCGGGCGAGGGTGTCGAGCAGCGGCGCGCAGTGCGCCCAGCCCGCCTCGTCCAGCAGTGCGGTGGCGGGCAGTTGGAGCCCGGCGCACCCCTGGTCCAGGGTGCGGGCCAGCGCTTCGGGGTCCGGGGCGACGAGTCCTGCCGATGCCCAGACCCCGAAGGGCGCGGGCAGGGCCAGTGCGCCGTCGTGGAAGGCGGCCAGCAGGGGGGCCGCCTCGGCGGGCGGCAGATATTCGATGCCGAGCGGGCTGGAGAGCGAGACGAGCGCCAGGCCGAGCCCGTCGGTGTGGGCCAGGGCGGTGCGGGCCGCGATGTCGTGATCGGCCGGGTCGACCGCGTACGGCGGCTCTCCTCGCAGGTGGAGCGTCCAGCCGTCGAGGTGCGGGGCGGTGGTGCGGGCGCGCAGCAGCTCGGTGAAGGCCGGTGGCCAGAGGTGCTGATGGACGTCTGCGAGCAAGGCTCACCCTTCTGTCGTGCGGTCTGCCGATCTGTCGTGCGGTCTGCCGAGCGGTCCGCTCCATGCCTGTTAAGCGATTAAGTGATGCGCTTCAGTGAAACGCTTAACGAGGGTGTGTGTCAACGCCGGATGCCGGGACGCGGTCCGGGGCGGGCCGCGGGCGGGCCCGGCAGGGGCTCGTGACGGGCCCGGAACGGGCGTCACCGGTGTGTCCATTGGCACGGCGGGCTGTCGGACGCGGCCGGTAGGCTTCCCGTCATGGCCAGGCCGAGCAAGCGCACCACCCTCCGCGAGGTGGCAGAGGCCACCGGCCTCTCCACTGCCGCCGTCTCGTACGCACTGCGCGGCAAGCAGGTCTCCAAGGAGACCGAGGAGCGGGTCCGCAAGGCCGCCGCCGAGCTGGGGTATGAGGCGGACCCGATCGCCCGCGCCCTCGCCAGCGGCCGTACGAGCATGGTCGGCGTCCTCGCGGGCGACCTCCAGGACCTCTGGCAGCAGCAGCTGATGGCGGCCATAGGGCGTGAACTCCTCGCGGGGGACCGCTATGCGCTGATCCTCGACGCGGGCGGCGACCCGGCGCGGGAGCTGGTCCTCGCCAAGCAGCTCCGTGACCAGCGGGTGGACGGTCTGCTCGTCTCGCCCGTCGACCCCTCGGCCGAGGGCTGGGCGAAGATCGCCGACGCGGTGCCCGTGGTCTCCATCGGTGACTCTCTCCAGCAGGCCAGGACGGCGGGGGAGGTGCTCTTCGACAACCGCGCGGGGATCGGCGCGGTGCTCACGTATCTGGCGCAGCTCGGCCACCGCCGGGTGACGGTGCTGACCCCGACGGGCCCCAGCACCCCGGACCGCCCGGCCGACGTCTATGTGCGTGAGGCCGCGGACCGGCTCGGCCTCGATGTCGAAGTGGTGCCGTGCGCGCAGGAGTTGGGGGAGGCGACCGGGGTCGCGCGCGGGGTGGTGGGCGGCCGGTCCACCGCGGTCTTCTGCTTCTCGGACTCGATCGCGTACGGGGTGTACGCGGCGGCCGCCGAAGCGGGCCTCACGATCGGCCGGGACCTGTCGGTGGTCGGCTTCGACGACCACCCGGTCTCCCGGGTCCTGACGCCCCCGCTGACGACGCTGGACTGGGGCCTCGCGGAGATCGCGGCGGAGGCGGCGCGGCTGGCGGTGGCGGCGATCGAGGGGCGGCGGGTGCGGCGCAAGCGGATCCTGTGCGCGCCGCGGCTGGTGGAGCGCGGGTCGGCTGCGGGGGCATCGCCGTCGGGTCCGGCTTGACGGTGGCCTCCATCACCGGCCGGGCGTGATGGTGCCCTCAAGCGCCGGACGGACTTGGCTGTGTCCTCAAGCGCCGGACGGGCTTGAAAACCAAGCCCGTCCGGCGCTTGAGGACCGGGGGCCCGGGGCAGCGCCCCCGAGCAGAAGCAGCCCCCGTTACGCCATCAGCCGGTGCTGCTTCAGCCACGCGTCCGCGACCCGGTCCGGGTCCTTCTTGTCCTTGTCGACCAGCCGGTTCAGCTTCGTCAGCTCGTCCGTCGTCAGCGCGTTGCCCAGCAGGGCCAGCGCCTTGCGGACCTTGCCGTCCGCCTTGCGGGCGGCGATCAGCGGGACGATGTGCTGCGCGGGCACCAGGTGCTTCGGGTCCTCCAGGACGACCCACTTGTTCGCCGCGACATCCACGTCCGTGGTGAAGACGTTGGCGACATCCACATCGCCCTTCTTCAGCGCGCCCTTGACCAGCGGCCCCGACGAGTCCAGCGCCTTGAACTCCTTGAACTCCACGCCGTACTGGTCCTTGAGGCCGACCACCCCCACGACCCGCTTCTTCATCTCGGCGGCCGCCCCGAACACCAGCTTCCCGTTGGCCTTCTTCAGATCGGCGAGGGTCTTCAGCCCGTACTTGTCGGCCGTCTCACGGGTCACCGCGAAGCTGTCCCGGTCCTCGGCCGCCGCGTACGGCAGGACCTCCAGGCTCGCGGGCAGCACGGCGGCCAGCGCGTTCTGCATCGCGCCCGCCTCCGTCTCGGTGGCCTTCTTGTTCAGATAGAGCAGCAGACTGCCCTGGTACTCGGGGAGCAGATCGATGTCGCCCCCCTTCAGCGCGGGGACGATGATCTCGCGGGAGCCCAGGTTCGGCTTGACCGTGGACTTGATGCCCGCGGACTTGAGCACCCCCGCGTAGAGGTAGCCGAGTATCTGGTTCTCGGTGAAGTTGGCGGTGCCGATGACCAGCCCGCCCGAGCTGCTCCCGGCGTCGCCGCCCGAGCTGTCCCCGTTGAGGGAGGTGATGCCGGACGAGCAGGCGGCCAGCACGGGCGCCGAAGCGCCGGCCAGCAGGGCGGTGAGTGCGGTACGTCGGTTCATCTCGGTCTCCAGGAAGTCAGCGGGCGGTGTCGGGTCGGCCGCGCAGCAGCAGCCGCTGCACCCCGCCCAGGGCGAGGTCGGCGAGGACGGCCAGGACGGCGACGAGCACCGCGCCGCCGAGCACCTGCACCAGATCGCGCTGGGCGAGCCCGTCGAATACGTACCGGCCCAGGCCGCCGAAGCTGACGTAGGCGGCGATGGTGGCGGTGGCCACGACCTGCACGGTCGCCAGCCGGATGCCGGTCATGATCAGGGGCAGCGCGAGCGGGAGTTCGACCTGCCAGAGGACCTGGTGGCCGCGGAGCCCCACGCCCTTCGCCGCGTCCTTGACCTCCGGGTCGACGGCGGCCATGCCCGCGTACGTATTGGTGATGATCACCGGTACGGCGAGGGCGACCAGGGAGATGTACACCGGCCAGATCGAGAGCCCGCCCGCGAGGAAGACCAGGGTCACCAGGCCGACGGTGGGCAGCGCGCGGCCGAAGGACGCCAGGTTGACCGCGATGAAGGCGCCGCGTCCGGTGTGGCCGATCAGCATGCCGATGGGCAGCGCGATGACGGCCGCGATGACGGTGGCGAGCAGCGAGTACTGCAGATGCTCGACCAGCCGGTGCGCGATGCCTTCGTCGCCGGACCACTGGGCTGAGCTGGTCAGCCAGGACGCGAGGTTCTTGAGGAGTTCCAGCATGGGTCAGGCGCCCCTCTTCATGGAATGGCGCTGCCTGGTCCAGGGCGTGCACAGCCACTGGACGGTGACGAGCAGCGCGTCCGCGACCAGCGCGAGCAGCAGGGTGAGGATCACACCGGCGACGACCGGGGTGGGGTAGTTGCGCTGGAAGCCGTCGGTGAAGAGCTGGCCGAGGCCGCCGTACCCGATGTAGCTGGCGACGCTCACCAGCGAGATCGACATCACGGTGGAGACCCGGATCCCGGCCATGATCACCGGGAGCGCCAGCGGCAGTTCCACGGTGAGCAGGGTGCGCAGCGGCCTGGTGCCCATGGCGGTGGACGCCTCGCGCACCCTGGCGGGCACCGCGTCCAGGCCCTCGACGGTGTTCCGTACGAGCACGACCAGCGTGTACGCGGTCAGTCCGGTGATCGCCGTGGTCCTGGTGAGCCCGGTGAGGGGCAGCAGCAGGACGAAGAAGGCCAGCGAGGGGATCGTGTAGAGGATGTTCGAGAGGCCGAGTACGAAGCCGCGCAGCGCCCGTACCCGGTGGGCGACGACCGCCAGCGGGAGCGCGATCAGCAGGCCGATGAGGACGGCGGGCACCGCGGTGGAGAGATGGTCGGCGGTGAGGTGGGCCATCTCACCGGTGTGGTCGGGGAACCAGCCCCAGTCGATGGTCATGCGGTGGTGCCGGTCTGGGTGGTGCCGGTCTGCGCGCTCTCGGTCTGCGCTGTCGCGGTCTTCGCGCTCTCGGTCGTCCCGGTCCCGGTCCGCGCGGGGGCTTCGCCGGCTCCCGCGCTCGTGTGGGCCTCGCCCGCACGGTCGTGGATGGCGTCGCGTGAGGTGACGCCGGTCAGTGCGCCGTCGGCGTCCACCCGGGCCACGAGCCCGGCGGGGGACGAGACGGACTCGTTGAGCGCCGAGAGCAGCGAGTCGGAGTCGCGCAGCGCCCGGACGGGCAGCAGCGGTGCGTCGCCCGCGGTCCCGGCCCCGGCGGCCGGTGCGGCGTCCGCGTCGAGCCAGCCGAGCGGCCTGTTGTCGGCCGATGTCACCAGCTGCCAGCGGCCGGTCCGCTTCGCCGCGGATATCCGCTCGTCGGCGCGGACGACGGGCGCGGAGGTCTGGGGTATCCCGGCGAGCGTGGAGAGCGACAGGAGCTTCAGCCCGCGCTCGGCGCCCAGGAAGTCCGCCACGAAGTCGTCGGCGGGCCGGGCGAGCAGCTCGGCGGGCTCGGCGCACTGGACGAGATGGCCGCCGGTACGGAAGACCGCGATGCGGTCGCCGAGCCGGACGGCCTCGTCTATGTCGTGGGTGACGAAGACGATGGTCTTGTTGAGGTCCTTCTGCAGCCGCAGCAGCTCGTCCTGGAGCTGGGTGCGGACCACCGGGTCCACCGCGCCGAACGGCTCGTCCATGAGCAGCACCGGCGGGTCGGCCGCGAGCGCGCGGGCCACCCCGACGCGCTGCTGCTGGCCGCCGGAGAGCTGGTGCGGGTAGCGCTTGCCGGTGTCGGCGGTCAGCCCGACCGTCTCCAGCAGCTCGGCTGCGCGGGCGCGGGACTTCTTGCGGCCCCAGCCGAGCAGCAGCGGGACGGTGGCCACATTGTCCAGGATCGTCCGGTGCGGGAAGAGCCCGGACTGCTGGATGACGTAGCCGATGCCGCGCCGCAGCTCGGCGGCGTCCGCCTCCAGGATGTCCTTGTCCGCGAGGCGGATGGTCCCCGACGACGGGTCGACCATGCGGTTGATCATGCGGAGGGTGGTGGTCTTGCCACACCCGGACGAGCCGACCAGGACCGTGATCTGTCCTTCGGGCATGTCCAGGTTGAGGTCGTGGACCGCTGTGGTGCCGTTCGGGAAGCGTTTGTGCACGGAGTCGAATTTGATCATCGGTCATCCCTTGCCCGGCTGCATATGGTCATGCAGAGTTCTCGGTGTCTGAATAATTTGTCAATGGGCTGCGCTAAAACACTGATGACGTAGGTCCAGCAGGCAAGACCGAATGTCGGAATAAGGAGGCGTTCGCGCATGATGCCGTACCGCACGGTGGATACCCAGACCGGCATCGTGGTCCTCGACGGTGAGTCCCTTCCGGTCGCCGATGTGGTCCGGCTCGCCCGCGGCACGGCCAGGCCCGTACCCGGGACCGAGGCGATGAAGCGTACTGAACAGTCGTGGGACGCGGCACGTGAGCTCGCCGCGTCGGGCCGGGTGTACGGCCGCTCCACGGGTGTCGGCGCCAACCGTAACGAGTCGGTGCCGTCCGGCGCAGCCGCCGACCACGGGCTGCGGCTGCTGCGCTCGCACGCCGGGGCCATCGGGGATCCGCTGCCGGGCCACGAGGTCAGGGCCATGCTCGCCGTACGCGCCAACCAGCTGCTCGCCGGAGGGGCCGGACTGCGGCCCACCGTCGTCACCGCGCTCTGCGAAGCCCTGGAGTCCGGCGCCCACCCCGTCGTCCACGAGTTCGGCTCGGTCGGGACCGGCGATATCGCGGCCCTCGCCCAGATGGGCCTCGCGCTGGCCGGCGAGCACCCCTGGCAGGGCGGCCCGCCGCCCGCGGCGCTGCGCCTCGACAACAACGACGCACTCGCCCTGATCAGCAGCAACGCCCTCACGCTCGGCCAGGCCGCGCTCGCACTCGACGAGCTGCGCGGCCTGGTCGACGCCACGCAGATGGTGGCCGCGCTGTCCCTGCTCGCCGTGGACGGCTCGTTCGAGGCATACGCGGAGCCGGTGCACGCGGCCCGCCCGCACCCCGGTTCGTACGCCGTCGCCGCCCGCAGCCGCCGCTTGCTCGGCGCACCCGAGCGGCCCACCCCGCCGCTGGGCCGCATCCAGGACCCGTACGGCTTCCGCTGTGTGCCGCAGATCCACGGACCCGCGCAGGACGCGGCCGATCTGCTGGAGCGCACCATCGCCGTCGAGATCAACGCGGCGGCCGAGAACCCGCTGATCCGGGCCGACGACATGGCGGCCTACCACCACGGCGGCTTCTACATGGCCCAACTCGCCCTGGCGCTCGATCACTTCAGACTGGCCCTCACTCAGACCGCCCGGCTCTCCACCTCCCGGCTCTCCGCGCTGAACGAGCCCGGGTTCACCCGGCTCAGGCCCTTCCTCGCCGACGGTGAGGCCGCGTCGTCGGGCGTGATGATCCTGGAGTACGCGGCCGGGGCCGCGCTCGGTGAGCTGAGCGCCCTGTCCGCACCGGCCACGCTCGGGCACGCCGTCCTCTCCCGGGGTGTCGAGGAACAGGCCAGCTTCGCGTCGCTCGCGGCCCGGCAGGCGCTGCGGGCCGCCCGGGTCTACCGCTATGTGGTGGGCTGCGAACTGGTCGCCGTCATCAGGGCGTTGCGCCTGCGCGAGCTGCGGATCGACCCCGGTCTGCCGGTCGGCCGCGCCTTCGCCCTGGCGGACGAGGCGCTCGACCCGGATGTCGCGGACCGGCCGCTCACCGACGACGTCGACACCGCGGCCGCGCTGCTCGACCGGTTCAATGACCTCTGAGGGGGTTTCCGGGGCCGGAGTGCGGGGCTCTGCGATGCGGGCGGTTCAATGAACTCTGATGTGGATGTGGAACTTGAGGGGGACGACGGCATGAGCGACAGCCCGGCCACACGGCTGCAACAGCTCTTCGAAGGGCACCGGCTGACACCGACCCAGCGGCGCATCGCGCACTGCATGGTGCGGCAGGCCGCCGAGGCACCCTTCCTCTCGTCCGTCGAACTGGCCGAGCTGGCCGGGGTCAGCCAGCCGTCCGTCACCCGGTTCGCGGTGGCGCTCGGCTTCGACGGCTACCCGGCGCTCCGCCGCCATCTGCGGGAGGTCGCACCGGCCGGGCGTGAGGCGGACGACGACAGCCTCAACGAGTACCAGCAGGCCGTCCACGCCGAGATGGAGAATCTGCGCCGGCTCGCCGAGGTCCTGGCCGATCCCTCGCTGGTCGAGCGGGCCGGCCGGCTGCTCGCGCAGTCTCCGACCCTGCCGGTGCTGGGGCTGCGCGCCGCGTCGTCGCAGGCCAGGGGGTTCGCGTACTTCGCCGCCAAGGTCCACAGGGACGTCCGGCTGCTCGACGAGGGCGGCACGATGCTGGCCGACCGTATCGACGCCGCGGTACGGGCCGGGGCCACGGTGCTGCTCTGCTTCGCGCTGCCCCGCCACCCGCGTGAGGTGGTCGACGCGCTCGCGTACGCGCAGTCGGCGGGGCTGACCGTGGTGACGGTCGCCGACTCGGCCTTCGCGCCGGTCGCCCGGCACAGCGACATCCTGGTCCCGGCCGCTGTCGGTACCGGCCTGGCCTTCGACACGGTGTGCGGGCCGATGCTGCTGGGGCGGGTGCTCCTCGAAGCGATGTGCGACGACCTGCCGGAGGCGCAGTCACGCCTGGAGGAGTTCGACACACGGGCGGCGGCGCGGGGGCTGTTCGTGGAGTAGGGGACGCACCGGAGTACCGGGCGGGGCCGCGAGGTGCCCGGCGCTCTGCGGCTTCTCACGGCGTACTCAGAAACCGTCGCTAATCTCCGCTCGGTCCGGAGCAGGCGTGCGGAAGGAGTACGGACGTGGGGCGCGGCAGAGCGCAGACGCAGACGCGGGGACAGACTCAGACGCGGGGACAGGCGCAGACACAGACACAGCAGCGGGCACAGGGCAGGGAACGGGATCAGGGCCGGCGGCCGGGGCGGCCGGGGCGGCCGGGCCGGTCGGGGAAGGGCCGGCCGCGGACCGTGGCGCGGGTCGCGGTGCTGGTACGGGCCGGGGCCGCACCGCTGTGGTGGCTGGGACTGGTGGCCGCGGCGGCCGGGGCGCTGCTGCCCGGGCTGACCGGGCGCAGGATCGGCCTCCTGGCCGGGGCGGCGCTCGCACTGATCACCTGCGCGGTGGTCGCCCTGGTCCGTGGCCGCCGCTTCGTCCATCTGTCGAAGTCGCCCTCGCGGGCGGGCCGGTCGGACTTCCTCCAGGACCGCGCCGTGACCGTGAGGAACTGGCGGCGCGCGCACCGCTGGTGGCTGCTCGTGGCCTTCGTCGCGGCGCTCGGCTCGTCGTTCGCGCTCCCGGCCGCCGGCGGTCTGACGCTCGCCGGAGCGGGCGCCGGGCTCTGGCTCAAGGCGGTACGCCTCGGCCGCCGCGAACGCGCCGACGACGTCCTCTTCTGGGTCCGTACCGACTGGATCGCACGGGGCCCCGCGGGGAAGCCGGTCAAGGGCTACAGCTCGACGGGCGTCCTCGCGGGCGACGCCGCACCCGGCGGGGCGCGGCGTCGCTGACGCGGCCGGGTCACACCTCCAGTTCGGCTTCGATCTTCTTCAGCTGGTGACGGGCCATCGCGAGGTTCGACCGGGACTTGTCCAGCGCCAGATAGAGGAACAGGCCGTTGTTCCCGCGCCCCTTGAGCAGCCGGATCAGGTGGTACTGCCCGCCCAGCGTGATCAGGATGTCCTCGATCTCGTCCTTGAGCCCGAGGTGTTCCATGGTCCGCACCTTGGCACGCACCACATCCGTGTTCCCGGCGGCGGCCACGGCCAGATCGAGCTCCTTGCCGCCGCCGAGCGTGCCGAGGGCCATGCCGCTGGTGTAGTCGACGAGGGCCACGCCGATGGTGCCCTCGATCGAGCTCATCGCGTCCTTGAGTGCGGTTTCGGTGTTCGCCATGGGAGGCGCACTTCCTTTCTTCCTGTGGGTGGCGGAACGGGTCGTTCGCGGTGTCGTACGGGTACGGGAGGGAGGCTTGACGGTCATGGGCTCTCCGCTCGTGGGCTGTCCGGCCGTGGGCTCTCCGTCCGGTCGAGGGCGCCGTCGACCAGCTCGCCGATCCGGGTGCTCGACCTGCGGGCCTCCAGATGCAGCCGGCCCACGTTGATACGGGGCTGGGCGAGCAGGGTGAGCACGGCGGACGGGCCTGCCGCGTACGTCGCCACATAGCCGTGCTCGCCGCGTACCAGCAGCTCACGGAAGGCGCCCTGGCCCGTCGTCTCGGTCAGCCGCTGTGCGACGCCGAGGGCCGCCGCGGTGAGCGCGGCGACGGACTCGCCCTCGGCCGACGTGGTGTCCTGCGCCAGTACGAGACCGTCGGCGCTGGCCGCGAGTGCCCCGCTGATCAGGGGCACCCGGGCTCTCAGCCGGCGCAGCTCGTCCAGCACTTCGGCCTCCGCGGACATCAGTTGTCTCCTCTCGGCGCGCTGCCGCAGAGCGCGGATCACAGCGTGGCCTCCAATGCGTCTCGCAGCCGGCGGAGCAGGGCGACATCCGGGTCGGGCGACACCCCGGCGACCGCGTCGGCGAACCGGGCGGGGACCGCCGACGTCCGCGGTGCGGGCGCGCGCGGGGTCTCGACGGCACCGGCGGCTGCCAGCCTGCGGACGTCGATGAGGGTGTGGAAGGCCGGGCGGCCCAGCGCCCGTGCGATGCCGGGCGGGGTACGGACCCCGTCCGCCAGGTCGAGCACGGCGCGCTGGCGCGGGGTGACCGGGGTGTCGGGGTGGCTGCGGGCCCGTACGACCGGGGCGGTGTCGATGTCCGGGTACGGCCAGAGCCGGTCGAGCAGTTCCCTGCGGCGGGCGGCCTCCCGCTCCACGGCGTCCGCCGGTACGGGGTGCACGGGGCCGATCCAGTGGGCGACGCCGTAACGGAAACGGGTGGGGCCGCTGCTGGGGGCGAGTGCGAAGTACGCCGCGTCGTGCAGGGCGCCGAGATGGCAGATCTCCAGCTCACCGTCCGCGACCTGGCCGCTCTCGACCAGGAACCGGCCGACCCGGCCGTGGGCCCCGGCCCGGTCCAGGGCCTGCCGCCACCCTTCGGGGCGCAGCCGCCCCGATGTGGTCAGCAGGACGTCTATACCGGGGGCGGCCGGGCTCTCGGCGTGCACCACCTGACCGTCGACCAGATAGAGAGTGCCGCGGTCCCGCAGCAGTGCGCCGGTGGCGCGTTCGCCCGCGAGCCGGACGAGCATCGGCGAGACGCCCGCGGGTCTGGCCGGGGGTCTGGGGCCGGTCGCGGTGGTCATCACAGCACCAGTCGCTCGGCCAGGTCCCGCAGCCGTAATCGGGCGAGCGCCAGATTCCCCTCGTCGCGGTCGAGCCAGAGGTGCAGGAAGACGCTGCTGTCGAAGGTCGTCTCGACGAAGCGCAGGATGTGGTAGCCGGTGCGGTTGGTGACGATGACGTCCTCGACCGGAAGGCCCGCTGGTGCGGCGGGAGTTGAGACGGCGGGACTTGAGACGATGGGAGCCGATGCGCCGGGCGCTCCGTCGGCGCCGGGCGGTCCGTCGGCCGGTCCGTCGCCGCCGGTCGGCGCGTCCGGCTGCCCGTCCGCCGGTACGCCCGTCGGGGCCGGGGCGGAGGCAGCAGGGGCCGGGTCGGGGTCCGGGGCCGGGTCCGGGGCGAACGCCTGGTGTTCCGCGGCCATCCGGGCCAGCTCCGCGGTCTCGGCCGCGGTCGCCTCGTGGTCGTTGTTCGGTGACTCGCCGATGGTGCCGAGTGCGAGCCCGCTGGTCCAGTCGACCACGGCGGCACCGCGGGAGCCGGGCAGCCGCATGGCTTCCAGCAGACACTCGTCGATTCCGGGCACGCGGAACTCCCCTCCCAGCGTGATGCGCGTGGCCGCGGGGGCGGCCGTGCGGCAGTGACGGCCAAGTTACGCAACGTTCAGCCCCCTGAGGGGAGTTCTGGCATTTTCCAGCGGAACATGCCCGGCGGGATTAGGGTCCGCGCACCCCGTTCCTGGCGCCGGGCGATCCAGCCGTCCTCGGGGCGCGTGATCCAGCCAATCCAGCCCCCGGGGCGAGGCGGGGTGCCCGAGTGTATTGACTAGCTCTATTCAGAGCGTCAGGATGTGAATAGTTCATGCAATAGTGTGGGATCGAGGAGGCAACCATGTCAGGACCCCGGCCGGTACGGGCACCGCGCGGTACGGAGCTGAGCGCCCTGGGATGGCAGCAGGAGGCCGCCCTGCGCATGCTCCAGAACAACCTGGACCCTGAGGTCGCCGAGCACCCCGACAAGCTCGTCGTCTACGGCGGCACCGGCAAGGCCGCCCGCGACTGGCGCTCCTTCGACGCCATGGTGCGCACCCTCCAGAACCTCAAGCAGGACGAGACGATGCTCGTCCAGTCCGGGCGACCGGTCGGCGTGATGCAGACCCACGAGTGGGCGCCGCGGGTGCTGATCGCCAACTCCAACCTGGTGGGCGACTGGGCCAACTGGGAGGAGTTCCGGCGGCTCGAAGCACTCGGGCTCACCATGTACGGCCAGATGACGGCCGGCTCCTGGATCTACATCGGCACCCAGGGCATCCTCCAGGGCACCTACGAGACCTTCGCCGCCGTCGCGGCCAAGCGCTTCAACGGCACGCTCGCCGGGACCATCACGCTCACCGCGGGACTCGGCGGCATGGGCGGCGCCCAGCCGCTCGCCGTGACGATGAACGACGGCGTCGCGATCTGCATCGACGTCGACCCGCGCGCCATCGAGCGCCGTATCGAGCACCGCTTCCTGGACGTCCGGGCGAACTCGCTCGAGCACGCGCTCCAGCTCGCCGTCGAGGCGCGCGACGCCCGTAAGCCGCTCTCCATCGGCCTCCTGGGCAACGCCGCCGAGCTGCTGCCCCGGATGCTCGCCGAAGGCGCGCCGATCGACATCGTGACGGACCAGACCTCCGCCCACGACCCGCTCGCCTACCTCCCGGTCGGCGTCGAATTCGACGACATGGCCGCGTACGCCGCCGAGAAGCCCGCCGACTTCACCCAGCGCGCCCGCGAGTCGATGGCCCGGCACGTCGAGGCGATGGTCGGCTTCATGGACGCCGGGGCCGAGGTCTTCGACTACGGCAACTCCATCCGCGGTGAGGCCCAGCTGGCCGGATACGCCCGGGCGTTCGACTTCCCCGGCTTCGTGCCCGCCTATATCCGCCCGCTCTTCTGCGAGGGCAAGGGCCCGTTCCGCTGGGCCGCGCTCTCCGGCGAAGCCTCGGACATCCACAAGACCGACAAGGCGCTCCTGGAGCTCTTCCCCGAGAACGAGTCGCTGCACCGCTGGATCAAGATGGCCGGTGAGCGCGTCCACTTCCAGGGCCTGCCCGCCCGTATCTGCTGGCTCGGCCAGGGCGAGCGCGACAAGGCCGGCGCCCGCTTCAACGACATGGTCGCCGACGGCACCCTCGCCGCCCCGCTGGCCATCGGCCGCGACCACCTCGACTGCGGCTCCGTCGCCTCGCCGTACCGCGAGACCGAGGCCATGCTCGACGGCTCCGACGCCATCGCCGACTGGCCGCTGCTCAACGCCATGGTCAACGTCGCCTCCGGTGCCTCCTGGGTCTCCATCCACCACGGCGGCGGGGTCGGCATGGGCCGCTCCATCCACGCCGGACAGGTCTCGGTGGCCGACGGCACCGCCCTCGCGGGCGAGAAGATCCGCCGGGTCCTCACCAACGACCCCGGCATGGGTGTCATCCGCCATGTCGACGCCGGATACGACATCGCCGAGCGGGTGGCCGACGAGCGCGGCGTCCGGGTGCCGATGCGCGAGGGCGGGCAGCAGTGACCTCCTCGTTCCACGAGATGTGGGCGGAGCTGCTGCCCATCGGCCGCAGCTCCGACTCCGGCGGGTACCGCAGGTACGCCTGGACCGCGGCCGACGCCGACTGCCGCGCCTGGTTCAAGGACCAGGCGCTGGCCCGCGGCCTCAGCTACGAACTCGACCGCAACGGCAACCAGTGGGCCTGGCTCGGTGACCCGCTGGGCACCGACGCCGTCGTCACCGGCTCGCACCTGGACTCCGTACCGGACGGCGGCGCCTTCGACGGCCCCCTCGGTGTGGTCTCCTCCTTCGCGGCGCTGGACGAACTCCGCCGCAGGGGAGCCGAGTTCACCAGGCCGCTGGCGATCAGCAACTTCGGTGACGAGGAAGGTGCCCGCTTCGGGCTCGCCTGCGTCGGCTCCCGGCTCACCGCGGGGCAGCTCACCGTCGACCGGGCCCACCAGCTCAAGGACGGCGCGGGCGTCTCGCTGCCCGAGGCCATGGAGCAGGCCGGGTACGACCCGGCGGCCATCGGCGCCGACCCGCAGCGGCTCGCCCGCATCGGGGCCTTCGTCGAGCTCCATGTGGAGCAGGGGCGCGCCCTGGACCTCAGCGGCGACCCGGTCGGTATCGCCTCCGCGATCTGGCCGCACGGCCGCTGGCGGTACGACTTCCACGGCGAGGCCAACCACGCGGGGACGACCCGTCTGGTGGACCGCCGCGACCCGATGCTGACGTACGCGGAGACGGTCATCGCCGCCCGCCGCCAGGCGGAACTCGCGGGCGCCGTGGCCACCTTCGGCAAGGTCTCCGTCGAGCCGAACGGCGTCAACGCGATCCCCTCCCTGGTGCGCGGCTGGCTCGACTCGCGCGCCGCCGACCAGTCCACCCTGGACACGGTCATCGCCGGTATCGAGCAGGCGGCCAGGGAACGGGGCGAGCGGGACGGCGTGGACGTACGCGTCACCCGGGAGTCCTTCACCCCCGTCGTCGAGTTCGAACACGCCCTGCGTGACGAGCTCGCCAAGATCCTCGGCGGCGACGGCAGCACGGTGCCCGTTCTCGGAACGGGCGCGGGACACGACGCCGGGATCCTCTCCGCGTCCGTCCCGACCGCCATGCTGTTCGTACGCAACCCCACGGGTGTCTCGCACTCACCGGCGGAGACCGCCGGTGAGGACGACTGCCTGGCCGGGGTGACCGCACTCGCCGATGTACTGGAGGGCCTGGCGTGCAGGTGACGTACTGGCTGGAGCACGCCTGGCTCGGCACGCATGTCGAGCCGGGCGTCGTCCTGGAGACCGACCAGGGCCGGATCACGGCCGTCCGCAAGGAGGTACCGGCGCCGCCGCCCGGCGCGACCGCCCTGCGCGGCCTGACCCTCCCGGGCCTGGCGAACGCCCACAGCCACGCCTTCCACCGCGCCCTGCGGTCCGCGGCCCAGGTCGGCTCCGGCACCTTCTGGACCTGGCGCGACGTGATGTACGGCGTGGCCTGCCGGCTGACCCCGGACACCTACCACGCGCTCGCCCGCGCCGTGTACGCCGAGATGGCGATGGCCGGGATCACCGTGGTCGGTGAGTTCCACTATGTGCACCACACACCGGGCGGCACCCCCTACGACGACCCGAACGCGATGGGCGAGGCACTGATCGCCGCCGCGGCCGACGCGGGCGTCCGCATCACACTCCTCGACACCGCCTACCTGGCGTCCGGGATGATCGACAAATACCGCAGCGCGGAGCCCGAGAAGCACCAGCGGCGCTTCTCCGACGGCTCGGCGCAGAGCTGGGCCGAGCGGGCCTCCCTGCTCAAGGACCGCGACCACGCCCGGATCGGCGCGGCCGTCCACTCCGTACGCGCCGTCCCGGCCGGGCAGCTCGCCACCGTCGCCGCCTGGGCCGAGGAACGGCAGGCCCCGCTGCACGTCCACCTCTCGGAGCAGACCGCCGAGAACGAATCCTGTCTTGCGGCGCACGGCTGCACCCCCACCCGGCTGCTCGCCGACCACGGGGTGCTCGGCCCCCGCACCGTCGGCGTCCACAACACCCATCTCACCGACGAGGACATCAGCCTGCTGGGCTCCTCGGAGACCGGCACCTGTATGTGCCCCACCACCGAACGCGACCTCGCCGACGGCATCGGCCCCGCCGTCCGGCTGCAGCACGCGGGCAGCCCGCTCTCCCTGGGCAGCGACAGCCACGCCGTGATCGACATCCTCGAAGAGGCGCGCGCCATGGAGCTCAACGAACGGCTGCGCTCGCGCACCCGCGGCCACTGGACGGCTGCGGCCCTGCTGCGCGCGGCCACCGCCGACGGCTACCACGCGCTCGGCTGGTCCGACGGCGGTGCCATCGAGACCGGCGCGCTCGCCGACCTCACGACGATCGCGCTCGACACGGTCAGAACAGCGGGCCCCGTGCCGCACCTCGGAGCGGAGACCGCCGTATTCGCCGGCTCCGCGGCCGACGTACGCCACACGGTCGTGGGCGGCCGCCATGTCGTACGCGACGGAGTCCACGCCCTGGTGCCGGACGTCCCGCACGCGCTGGCCGAGTCCATCGCGGCGCTGCGCCCCTGACCCCGAACCCGTATCCGGAGGAGCACCACGCGATGACGAACCCCGCCACCGCCCTCACCCACATCGGCAGTCTGGTCACCAACGACCCCTCCCTCGGGGACGGATCCCCGCTCGGTCTGATCCAGGACGCGGCGCTCGTCATCGATGGCGACCGCATCGCCTGGGTCGGTGAATCCAGCAAAGCACCCGCCACTGACAACGCGGTCGACGCGGGCGGCCGGGCGGTGATTCCGGGGTTCGTCGACTCGCACTCCCACCTGGTCTTCGCGGGCGACCGGACGGCCGAGTTCAACGCGCGCATGTCGGGCCGCAGTTACTCGGCGGGCGGTATCCGCACCACGGTCGCCGCCACCCGCACGGCCACCGACGAGCAGCTCTCGGCGAACGTCGCCGCGTATCTCCACGAGGCGCTCCGTCAGGGCACCACGACCCTGGAGACGAAGTCCGGCTACGGCCTGACCGTCGAGGACGAGGCGCGGGCCCTGCGGGTCGCGGCCCGCCACACCGACGAGGTCACCTACCTGGGCGCGCACATCGTGGCGCCCGAGTACGCCGACGACCCCGCCGGGTACGTCGATCTGGTCACCGGCCCGATGCTGGACGCCTGCGCCCCGCACGCCCGCTGGGTCGACGTGTTCTGCGAGAAGGGCGCCTTCGACGGCGACCAGGCCCGCGCGATCCTCACCGCGGGACGGGCCAGGGGCCTGCACCCGCGCGTCCACGCCAACCAGCTCAGCTACGGCCCGGGGGTCCAGCTCGCCGTCGAGCTGGACGCAGCGTCGGCCGACCACTGCACCCACCTGACCGACGAGGACGTCACGGCGCTGGCCGACGGCGACACCGTCGCCACGCTGCTGCCCGGCGCCGAGTTCTCCACCCGCGCCGCCTGGCCGGACGCCCGCCGTCTCCTGGACGCCGGAGCGACCGTCGCGCTCTCCACCGACTGCAACCCGGGCTCGTCGTTCACGTCCTCCATGCCGTTCTGTATCGCCCTGGCGGTACGTGACATGGGGATGACCCCGGACGAGGCGCTGTGGGCGTCCACAGCGGGCGGCGCGCGGGCCCTGCGCCGTACGGACATCGGCCGGCTCGTACCGGGCGCCAGGGCCGACCTGACCCTGCTCGACGCCCCCTCCCACGTCCACCTCGCCTACCGGCCCGGTGTGCCCCTGGTCTCGGGGGTGTGGCAGCGCGGAGCCCGGGTGGTCTGACCCGTCATCCGTAAAGCCCCGGCCGCACACAGCGGCCGGGGCTCAGGCATGCGCGCACGCTGCCGGGGGCCGGACGCGGAAGAGCCGGTCCCGGCGAGCGGGACCGGCTCTTCCGCCGAGGCGCTGTCCGGCCGGTGTGCCGGACGTACGCTCCTCGCGGCGGCGCCTCACTGCTCCAGGGTCAGCCCCTTGCGCAGCTTCACCAGGGTGCGCGACAGCAGCCGCGACACATGCATCTGCGAGATACCCAGCTCGTCGCCGATCTCCGACTGCGTCATGTTGGCGACGAAGCGCAGCGACAGGATCTGCCGGTCGCGCGCGGGGAGCCCGGCTATGAGGGGCTTGAGCGACTCGATGTACTCGACGCCTTCGAGGTCGTGGTCCTCGTAGCCGATGCGGTCGGCCAGCGCGCCCTCGGACTCGTCCTCCTCGGGCTGGGCGTCGAGCGAGCTCGCGGTGTACGCGTTGCTCGCCGCCATCCCCTCGACGACCTCTTCCTTGGTCAGGTCGAGGCGCGCGGCGAGCTCCGCCACGGTCGGGGCGCGGTCGAGCTGCTGAGCGAGCTCGTCGCCCGCCTTGGCGAGGTCGAGGCGGAGCTCCTGGAGCCGCCGCGGCACCCGCACCGACCAGGACGTGTCGCGGAAGAACCGCTTGATCTCGCCGATGATCGTCGGCATCGCGAACGTGGGGAATTCCACGCCCCTGCTGAGCTCGAAGCGGTCTATCGCCTTGATCAGGCCGATCGTGCCGACCTGGATGATGTCTTCCATCGGTTCGCTGCGCGAGCGGAACCGGGAGGCGGCGAACTTGACCAGGGCCAGGTTGAGCTCGACGAGCGTGTTGCGGACATACGCGTACTCGTGCGTTCCCTCTTCGAGGGACTCCAGCCGCGAGAACAGCGTCTTCGACAGTGCCCTGGCGTCCAGCGGACCCACTTCGCCGTACGGCGGGATCTCAGGAAAATCCTCGATCCCGGACTCGATCGGGTCGGACGGGGTAGGACGTGCAGTCGACGTATCGCTGCGGGATTCGTCGAGCTGGGGTGACATGGTGTCCTCCATGGTTCTCGGCATATGGCTGCCGATGCCTGTGTTCAGCGGTGTAGCGGCGCCTCCAAAGCCGGCCATGTTCGAATGTTGTCGCTACTACCCCTATCGGCTCGGGATGCACAAGCGCAAGTGTTAAATGTCCGTATTATTACGGTTCGTTGGGGTTGTTCGGCTACCGGTCGGCGTGCGGAAGGCGTAGTCTTCGTCGCACGTCAGCGACATCTCCAACACGGCGAAGAGGGACGGACATGGACCGCGGGACGGTCGGCAGCACGAACCGGGGCCGGCTTCGGGTCGAAGTCAGGTCCGCGGGCCCGAGCGAGGTCGTGACTCCGGCGGGTGAGCTGGATCACCACACGGCCGGATTGCTGAGTGAGCCGCTGGACAAGGCGCTGGAGCAGGGCCGGTCGAGGCTGGTCATCGACTGCTCCCAGCTGGAGTTCTGCGACTCGACGGGGCTGAATGTGCTCCTCGGGGCCCGCCTCAAGGCGGAAGCCGCCGGGGGAGGGGTCCATCTGGCCGGGATGCTTCCCGTGGTGGCCAGGGTGTTCGAGATCACAGGTGCCGAGGCGGTCTTCACCGTGCACGATTCTCTTGAGGATGCACTGCGCGACTGATCCGCACACTCTGTAGAAAGAAATGAGTGTTGTCACCATTAAGCAGGGCAGGAGTCCCTCCGCAATCTCTGTACCGCTGACTTTTTTGAACTGGTGAATCGGTGAGGTGAAGCGCTGATGAGCACCACCCGGCAGCAGCCGCCGGGGGACCTCGGCCCCGAGCGCGACGGCGCCGGACCAGCCTTTACCGTGTCCGCCGAAGGCCGCAGTCGCACGCTCTCCCTGCTGAGCGCGAGCGGCATCGTCCCGCTGGCGCGTGATTTCACGCGCCAGGCGCTCTACGACTGGGCCTGGCTGCCCGCGGAGAGCGCCGACCGGCGCGCCGCGGCGGAGGACGTCCTGCTGGTCGTGTCCGAGCTGGTCACCAACGCGTGCCTGCACGCCGATGGTCCCGAGGAACTCCGCGTCTCGTACGGACAGAAAGTGCTCCGTCTCGAAGTCGTCGACCGTGGCGCGGGCCAGCCCGCACCGCGCAGCCCGCACCGGGCGGGCCGGCCCGGCGGGCACGGCATGTTCATCGTGGAGCGGCTCTGCCTCGACTGGGGCGTGGTCCGCACGCCGGGCACACCCGGCAAGATGGTCTGGGCCGAGCTGGCCGCACCGGCGTAGGGGCGGCGGCGACGCCCCGTCCGCTCTCCCTCCGTACCCCTTCTCTTCCCCCTTCCCCAGAGCGCACCGATCCGGTGCGCTCTTTGTCTTCCCTCGGCAAGGGCTCCGGCGTACCTTGAGCGCCCAATCTGATGTGTCGTCAGTAACTTAGCGGCGGCATCCGGCATAAGGGGTTTCGAGGTGTCGTACCAGAAGCGGACAGCGTTTGCGCTGGCGGCGGCCGTCGCGGGCTCGGTGGTGCTGATGACCGCACCGGCAGCCCAGGCCGACGTAGTGGACGTCAACTACCAGTGCAAAACGCCGATCGGGAACAAGGGAGCCGTCTCGCCCATCGACATCAAGGGCGTCAAGAGCGGCAGCGGCTACACCCTCACCATGTCCTTCCAGAAGGGCGTCTCGTCCAGCCCGGTCGAACTGGGCAAGGGGGCCATGAAGCCCAGCGCGCTCATCAAGCTGGGCGGCGCCGAGAGCGGGACGGTCCCGGTCTCGGGCGCGACCAACTCGGCGGCCATACCCGCCAACTCACCCATCAAGATCAGCGACCTGTCGGGCACCTACACGCCCAAGAAGAGCGGCAAGGTCACCTTCACCGCGTCGACACTGACCATCAAGGCGCTCGGCACGACCACCACCTGCACCCCGTCCAACAGCCCCAAGCCCTCACTGGAGCTGACGGTCGCCGGATCGGGCGGCGGCGGTACGAGCGGAGGCAGCGGCTCCACCGGCGGATCCGGCGGCGGCGGTACGAGCGGCGGCTCCGGTACGTCGAGCACATCGGGCGGCAGCCTGCCGAAGACCGGGCCGCTCGACTCCACGATGGCGCTCGGCACACTCGGCGGGACCGTGCTGCTCAGCGGGGCCGCGGGCGTGCTGTGGCTGACCCGGCGGGGCCAGCGGTCCGCGTGAGACCTGCCGGAAACAGGCAGGCGGGCTGAACACCAGGGCCACAGGGCAACAGGGAGTCCTTTCATGCTCACGCGCACCATCCGTTCCGCCGTGCTCACGGCTGCCGTACTGCTCTGCTCCGCCGGGCCCGCGCTCGTACCCGCGTCCGCGGCCGGGCCGGCGTCCGGCGGGCCGGGGTGGACGGCCGCGCCCGCGACCGGCGGGGGGACCAGGCCCAGCGCGGACGGCCGGCCGTACTTCTATCTGGAGGGCGCGCCGGGCACCGTCCTTGAGGACACTCTGGCGCTGACCAATCCGGGCAAGAAGCCGGTGACCGTACGGCTGCGGGGGGCCGAGGCGTACAACACGGCGTCGGGCGGGTCCGCGCTCCGCGCCGCGGACGACACCTGGATCACGCCGGCCGCCCGCACGGTGAAGGTCCCGGCGCACACCGGCGCCCGGGTCCCCTTCAGCGTCACGGTCCCCGCCACCGCCGAACCGGGCGACCACCCGGCCGCGATCGTGGCGTCGTCCGGCGGGCACCAGGCCGGAGTACGGGTGCAGTTGCGGGTCAGCGGGCCGACACTCTCGGCGCTGACCGTGGAGGACGTCCGGGTCGACAAGGGGCCGGGGCTGATCCGCTACACGCTCGTGAACCGCGGCAACACCACGCTCACCCCGCATCTCGACGTACGCGCCGACGGGCTCGTCAGCGGCGCCCGCCACATCGCGGGGCGCACGCTGCCGGTGGAACTGCTGCCGGGGCGGCGCGTACAGCTCACGGAGAAGTGGCCGCACACGCCGGCGCTCGATTCGGCGTCCGTGCACCTCGTGGTGACGGCCGGGGGCGGAGCGCGCGGGACGGGCTCCGCTTCGGCGGTGTTCGTGCCGTGGTGGCGGCTGGCCGGGCTGGTGGCCCTGGTGTCGGCCGGTACGGCCGGCTGGTTCGCCGTACGGCGCAGACGCGCCCGGGGGACCGGGGCTGGACCGGACCCGTACATGAGTGACAGCGACACCGAACACAGCGGCGACACCAGTCACACCGACAGCGAACCGGCGACGGCGGGAGCGGCAACGTGAAGATCGAACCCGCCCGGTGGCTGCGGGCCATCGGCAGCTGGGGAACGGCACTGGCCTTCCTCGTCGCGCTCGTCCCCGCCCTGGTGCTGGCCCCGGCCACCGGCGCAGCCGCGGCCGGCAAACCGGGCGCCACGCTCTCCCAGCAACAGGCGGGCAAGGGCGGCGACATCACCGTCAAGGGCACCGGCTGGCGCCCCGACGCGCTGCTCATGATGCTGATCTGCGGTCAGTCAAGCCCGGCGCGCGGCGTGATCGGCGGCACCAACGCCTGCGCCAACTCCGAGGGGCGCGCCGTCACCACCGACTCCAAGGGCGCCTTCAGCAAGAAGCTGCCGGTGGCCGAGCCGCCCAAGCCCTGCCCGTGCGTGGTGCACATCGCCACGGTGACCGGTGAACAGGCTTCCACCGACGTCGTGTTCAAGGTCGCGGGCCACCCGGTCGCGGCGCTGCCGAAGCCGCCGCCCGGCGGCCGGCTCGCGGTGCTGTCCGGTGCCCGCCTCGAAGGGTCGAGCGGAGTCCTCACCTGGTTCGGGGCGCCGCCCAGCAGGACCGTCGTCTTCACCGTGGGCAATCTCGGCTCGACGCCCGTCAAGGACCCGCTCTTCTCCCTCGGCACCTCGCACGGTGTGTTCGCGCCGCAGTGGGAGGACCGGCAGTGGCACGGCACGATCGCGCCCGGCAAGAAGGCGCGGATCAAGCTGGACGCCGAACTGACCACGGGCGCACACGGCGACTACCAGATCGCGGTCAAGTACGCGGGCAAGGTGCTGATCGAGCAGCCCTGGGGGGTGGGGCGCCCGTGGGGTGTCACGTTCTTCTGGCTGCTGCTGTGCGTGGTCGTGCCGGCCGCCGTGTTCCGTATCGGCATGGCCGTCGTCGACAAGGTCAGGCCGCGGTCCGCACGCGGTACGGCCGGTGGCGCCGGCCGTCACCGGAACGCGCTGCTGCCGGGACTGGCCGTGCGCGTGCCCTCGCTCCGCAGGCCCGAGCGGGCGGCGCCGCCGCCCGCCGGCGGGCCGCAGCCCCCGACGGCCACGGCTCTGCCGTGGTTCACCCCGGACACCGCACCGTCCGAGAACCACCCGGTCGAGAAGCACCCGACGACGAAGGGAAACTCGTGATCAGACAACGGAGGATGAGCGCTGCGGGATTAGCGCTGATGCTCGGCGGTGCGGGAATCATGCTGGCCGCGGGCCCCGCCCAGGCCGCGGACGTCTCGTACAAGACCGAGTGCATACCGCCCGCGATTTCCGGTCTGCCGGCCATCGAGGGCACGACCGAGGTGGCGATCACGGCGCCCGCCACGGCGAAGGTGGGCGACGAGGTCGACGTCGTCTGGAAGACGGTCTCGGCCGCCTCCAAGAACCCGGACATCCTCGATCTGGACGCCAACACCGTGCAGCCGACCGGCACGGTCAAGGTGGCAGGCGCGCAGACCGCGGACCTGGACATGCAGGGGCCCAGGACCAATCCGGCCATCCCCAAGGGCGCCCCCATGATCCTCTCGGACATGACGGGCAAGCTGAAGCTCACCAAGGCCGGTGACGTCACGCTGACGGCCGACAAGTACAACATCAACGTCAGCAAGCCGATCTCCACGGACACCAAGTGCTCGCCCAAGGAGACGGTGAAGTCGTCGGCCACCATCAAGGTCACGGACGGCGGCGGTACGACCACCGGCGGCACCACCACGGGCGGCACGACCGCCGGTACGACCACGGGTGGCACCACCACCGGCGGCACGACGGCCGGCACCACGACCGGGGGCACCACCGCGGGGACGACCACGGGTGGCACCACCACGGGCGGCACCAGCACCGGTGGGACCACCACGGGCGGTAGCACCACGGGCGGTACCGGTGGCGCGACGGACTTCACCGGCAAGCAGGTCTCCGTCCCCTACGCCTGCAAGACGCCCATCGGCGACAAGAACGCCACATCGCCGGTGCAGATCAACGCGAAGAAGAGCGGCGGGGACTACGGCCTCGACGTGAAGTTCAGCAAGTCCGTGATGGACAGCCCGGCCGACATCCCCGCGGGTTCGGTCGTCCCGTCCATGGAGGTCAAGCTCGGCGGCGCCGACAAGGGCACGGTCCATGTGGTCGGCCCGGCCAACAAGTCGGCCATCAAGTCGGGCGCACCGATCGAGATCCCCGACCTCACCGGTACGTACAAGCCGGGCGCCGACGGCAAGGCGACGCTCAGCCCCGGCGTACTGACGGTCAAGGCGCTCGGTACGACCACCACCTGCACCCCGCCCGCGAACGTCGCGGTCTCCCTGCAGCTCGACACATCGGCCCAGCCGGGCGGCGCGTCCGGCGGCACATCGACCGGCGGCAGCACCGGCGGTACGGCGGCCGGCGGTGCGGGCGGCAGCACCAGCAGCAGCGGCGGGCTCGCCGAGACCGGTGCGAGCGACAACGGCGGTCTGCGGGCGCTCGGCCTGGTGGCCGGCACCGTGATCCTGCTGGGCGGCGCCGTGTTCACCTTCACCCCGTGGAGGAGGCTGCGCGGCACCCGCTGACCCCTGCCCCGGGCGCACACCCCCGGGCAGGCTCCCGGCGCGTACGAGAGCGCGTACGGGAACCCGTACGAGACGCCTACGAGAAAGGCCCCGCCGCACCTGACCGGTGCGGCGGGGCCCTCGTCGTACAGCAGGCGGGAACGGCGTCAGCGGACGTCGCCCATAAGCTCCCTGACCTTGCCGCGGTACATCCAGACCGCTATGGCCGCGACCACCGCGAGCCCCGCTTCGAGGCCGACCATGCCGGACTTGTTGAGGTTGACGCCCGAGAGCGACATCAGGCTGGTGACACAGTCACCGGCCGTGACGGCGAGGAACCAGACACCCATCATCTGGCTGGCGTACTTCGCCGGAGCCATCTTCGTGGTCACCGAGAGGCCGACCGGGGAGAGGCACAGCTCACCGACGGTCTGGACGAAGTAGATCGCCACCAGCCACATCGGGCTGACCCGCGAGCCGTCCGTCGTCGACATCAGCGGCAGCATGAAGACGAAGAAGGAGACGCCTATCAGGAAGAGACCCGAGACGAACTTGACGACCGTGCTCGGCTCCTTGCCCCGCTTGTTGAGAGCCAGCCATATCCAGGCGACGACCGGGGCCAGCGCCATGACGAAGACCGGGTTCACCGACTGGTACCAGGACGTCGGGAAGTGGAAGCCGAGCAGGCTGTTCGTCGTGGAGTTCTCGCCGAAGAGCGACATCGTGGAGCCGCCCTGGTCGTAGATCATCCAGAAGACGGCGGCGGCCACGAAGAACCAGATGTACCCGGAGATCTTCTTCTGCTCCAGGCCGGACAGCTCCCGGTCGCGCTTCATGCGCACCAGGACACCGATCGGGATGAGCAGACCGAGCACGGTGATCGGGTAGAGCGCCCAGTTCTGGGTGAAGGCGCCGCTGAAGACCACGATGCCGTAGAAGACCGCGGCGATGATCAGGCAGATCAGGCCCTTGGTCAGGACCGAGCTGCGCTCCTGCGCCGACAGCGGCTTCGGGACGATGCTGCTGCGCTCGTTCAGGTGGCGGGTGCCGATGAGGAACTGCAGCAGACCGAGCGCCATGCCGACCGCCGCGAGGGCGAAGCCGAGGTGCCAGTTCACGTTCTCGCCGACCGTACCGATGACCAGCGGCGCGAAGAAGGAACCTATGTTGATGCCCATGTAGAAGACGGTGAAGCCACCGTCACGGCGCGGGTCGTCGGGGCCCTTGTACAGATGCCCGACCATCGTCGAGATGTTGGCCTTCAGCAGTCCGGAACCGAACGCGACGAGCGCCAGACCGGCGAAGAACGAGCCCGTGCCGGGCAGCGCCAGTGTGAGATGCCCGACCATGATGACCGAGGCCGCGATGGTGACCGTTTTGCGGGCCCCCCAGACGCGGTCGCCGAACCAGCCGCCCGGCATGGTGAGGAGGTAGACCATCGCCAGGTAGATCGAGTAGATCGCCGTCGCGGTGGCCATGCTCAGATGCGGACCGTCGCTGGACACCAGGTACAGCGGGAGCAGAGCCCTCATGCCGTAGAAGCTGAAACGCTCCCACATCTCCGTCATGAAGAGCGGTGCCAGGCCGCGGGGGTGGCCGAAGAAGGTCTTTTCCGGGGTGTCCGGAGCCTTCGTCAGGCTTGACGCCATGGTCGTTCCTTGCTTTTCGGGACGCGCCGCAGATCGGTGACGCGCCCGGTGGGGGGTGGCCGGCACCGGCATGGTCCGTCCCCGCCCCACGCCAGAGGGGCCAGCCGGATGGGTTCCGTACCGAGGGGGGAGACCACGCCGGGATCCACGCTCCGTGCGCTTCCTCGCACACGGGGCCCGGCCGCTAGGTCATTCACTGTCCGCGCGGCCGGGGTACCAACCGCGCACAGATAAAGGGTCTTTGGCGCATCAAGGCAGGCCAAAGAACCCCAAGTACTGCTACAGGCGTATCGCCACCATAAAGAGGCAGCTGCGGCATTTGAAAGGGGTTGAGACATGGATCACAGGTGAATGCCGGAACTGGCCACTGTATTCGAAGGTGGTAATCCGGATAGCCACCCAGACCCGCAGCCCTTGGCGATCACCTCACGAGCATGACCCGTCGCGGTCTACCATCACCTTCATGACCCGTGTACTGCTCGCCGAGGACGACGCATCCATCTCGGAGCCGCTGGCCCGCGCACTGCGTCGGGAGGGTTACGAGGTCGAGGTGCGGGAAGACGGACCGACCGCGCTCGACGCCGGCCTTCAAGGAGGGATCGACCTGGTCGTCCTGGATCTGGGGCTGCCCGGCATGGACGGTCTCGAGGTGGCCAGGCGGCTGCGCGCCGACGGGCACACGGTGCCGGTCCTGGTGCTCACCGCCCGCGCCGACGAGGTCGACACGGTGGTCGGCCTGGACGCCGGCGCCGACGACTACGTCACCAAGCCGTTCCGGCTCGCCGAGCTGCTGGCGCGCGTACGGGCGCTGCTGCGGCGCGGCGCCGCGGAGACCGCCCCGCAGCCCGCCACCCACGGCGTGCGGATCGACGTCGAGTCGCACCGTGCCTGGATGGGCGACGAGGAACTCCAGCTCACCGCCAAGGAGTTCGACCTGCTGCGGGTCCTGGTCAGGGACGCGGGCCGGGTCGTCACCCGGGACCAGCTGATGCGCGAGGTCTGGGACACCACCTGGTGGTCCTCCACCAAGACCCTCGACATGCACATCTCCTGGCTGCGCAAGAAGCTCGGCGACGACGCGGCGAACCCGCGCTACATCGCCACCGTGCGGGGCGTCGGCTTCCGCTTCGAGAAGAGCTGAGGCCCGCGGCGCGACTGCGACACTTGCCGCATGCGCCGCCGACTCATCAACTCCACGCTCGCCGTCGTACTCGTCGTGATCGCCGTCTTCGGCGTCTCGCTCGTCATCGTCGAGACACGCACCATCAGCAGCAGTGCCCAGGAGAGCGTGGACTCCGAGGCGCTGCGCCTCGCGAGCATCGTCGAGAGCCGGATCCTCGGCGACGAACGGGTCACCGAGTCGATCCTGCACGACCAGGTCGACGCCCACCGCTACTCGGTGATCAAGATCCCCGGCCGGGACACCATCAGGCTCGGCACCGAGCCGCAGGGCAGCGTCATCAGGGGCAAGGCGACCGGCGCCGACGGCGAGCAGGTCACCGTCGAGGAAGCGGGCTCCACGGTGACCCGCGAGGTCGGCCGGACCCTGCTCATCATCGGCGCGGTGGCGCTCCTCGCGATCGTCTCGGCGGTGCTCCTCGCCGTACGCCAGGCCAACAAGCTCACCTCGCCGCTCACCGACCTCGCCGAGACCGCCGAACGTCTCGGCTCCGGCGACCCGCGCCCCCGGCACAAGCGGTACGCGGTGCCGGAGCTGGACCGGGTCGCCGATGTGCTGGACGCGTCGGCCGAGCGGATCACCCGGATGCTGACCGCCGAGCGCCGGCTGGCCGCCGACGCCTCGCACCAGCTCCGTACGCCGCTGACCGCGCTCTCCATGCGGCTGGAGGAGATCACCCTCACCGAGGACCTGGACACGGTGAAGGAGGAGGCGACCATCGCGCTGACCCAGGTCGAGCGGCTGACGGACGTCGTGGAGCGGCTGCTGACCAACTCCCGCGACCCGCGCACCGGCTCCGCCGTCACCTTCGACCTGGACGAGGTCGTCACCCAGCAGCTCCAGGAGTGGCGCCCGGCGTACCGCAGCGCGGGGCGGGCGATCGTACGGTCGGGGAAGCGCGGGCTGCGGGCCATCGGCACGCCGGGCGCGGTGGCCCAGGTGATGGCGGCCCTGATCGAGAACTCGCTGATGCACGGCGGCGGCACCGTCGCGGTCCGTACCCGGGTCACCGGCACCCAGACCGTCGTCGAGGTGACGGACGAGGGGCCGGGTGTGCCGCCCGATCTCGGGGCGCGGATCTTCGAGCGGACCATCAGCGGGCGCAACTCCACCGGTATCGGTCTCGCGGTGGCCCGCGATCTGGCGGAGGCGGACGGCGGGCGGCTCGAAATGCTCCAGCAGCACCCGCCGGTCTTCGCGCTCTTCCTGAGCCGGGTGTCGAAGGACCCGCTGAAGCAGAACAGCCTGCCGGGTCCTGAGGAGCCGCCGGAGCCGACGATCCGGTGACGGGGGCGTGGATCCAGGGTGGGCAGGGCGGGCCCTACTCGGGGCCCGCCTCCACGAGGGCCGGCGCCGGGACGGGCTCCGACGCCGGCAGCGTCCGGAACACCCAGGTGCGGTAGGACCAGAAGCGGAAGAGCGTCGCGACGGCGATACCGAGGAACTTGAAGAAGTTGCTCTGCAGCGGGGAGTTCCAGTCGGCGCCGTAGGTCGCCGCGTAGAGGATCCCGTTCTCGATCACCGCGCCGACCAGGCTGAACAGCAGGAACAGCCCCATCTCCCTGGCCCGGCCGCTCTTCTCGCGGTCCCGGTACGCGAAGTAGCGCAGACCGACGTAGTTGAAGACGACCGCGATGACGGTCGCCAGCACACTGGCCCGTACCACCTGCAGGGAGGTCGTGTGGCGGAGCAGGTTGAACGCCGCCATGTTGACCAGCAGGCCCAGCGCCCCCACCGCGCCGAACTTGGCGACCTCGCGCCAGAGCCGTTGCACCCGCGTCCGCATCCCGCCGGAATCGCTCATGGTGGTCGATAGCCCCGTTCGTTCGAGTAGGTCGACGTTCGCTTCGGTCTGCTTCGGTTCGGTGAGTCAACGCGACCATGCTAGCCAGTGCTCCGTTCGGGTGCCCGGTCAAGGCCGTGACGTGCTGGCATGCGGGCCACGGGCCTGCGGATACCCTGGGGTACGTGACGTTCCCCGTAGTCGGCATGGTCGGTGGCGGACAGCTCGCCCGGATGACCCACGAGGCGGGTATCCCCCTCGGCCTCAGATTCAAGTTGCTCAGTGACACCCCGCAGGACTCGGCGGCCCAGGTGGTCAGCGATGTCGTCGTCGGCGACTACCGCGACCTGGACACGCTGCGCGCGTTCGCGCGCGGCTGCGACGTGATCACCTTCGACCACGAGCAGGTGCCCACCGCCCATCTGCGCGCCCTGGAGGCGGACGGTATCCCCGTACGCCCCGGCCCGCACGCGCTGGTGCACGCCCAGGACAAGGGGGTGATGCGCGAGAGACTCACGGCGATCGGCGCCCCCTGCCCCCGCCACCGCATCGTCTCCGACCCGGCCGACGCGGTCGCCTTCGCCGGAGAGGTGGGCGGCTTCCCGGTCATCCTCAAGACGGTCAGGGGCGGCTACGACGGCAAGGGCGTCTGGTTCGTACGCTCCCTCGCGGACGCCGAAGCCCCCTTCAAGGCGGGCGTCCCGGTCCTGGCCGAGGAGAAGGTCGACTTCGTACGGGAGCTGGCGGCCAACGTCGTACGCTCCCCGCACGGCCAGGCCGTGGCCTACCCGGTGGTGGAGTCCCAGCAGGTCGACGGCGTCTGCGACACCGTGATCGCCCCCGCGCCCGGCATCGCCGAGGAGCTGGCGGGCGAGGCCCAGCAGCTCGCCCTGCGGATCGCCGCCGAGCTGGACGTGACCGGCCACCTCGCCGTCGAACTCTTCGAGGTCCGCGGCCCCGACGGCACCCCGGGCATCCTCGTCAACGAACTGGCGATGCGCCCGCACAACTCCGGCCACTGGACCCAGGACGGCGCGATCACCTCGCAGTTCGCCAACCATGTGCGCGCGGTCCTCGACCTGCCGCTGGGCGACCCGCGCCCGCGCGCCCGCTGGACGGTCATGTGCAACGTCCTGGGCGGCGACTACCCGGACATGTACCAGGCATATCTGCACTGCATGGCCCGCGACCCCCAGCTCAAGATCCACATGTACGGCAAGGACGTGAAGCCGGGGCGCAAGGTCGGCCACGTCAACACCTACGGCGACGACCTCGACGAAGCGCTGGAGCGCGCCCGTCACGCCGCCGGATATCTGCGAGGGACGATCACCGAATGACCTCTCCGTCAGCTTCCGCAGCAGCCGATGCCCCCGCCGTCGGCCTGGTGATGGGCTCCGACTCCGACTGGCCCGTCATGGAGGCGGCGGCCAAGGCCCTGGACGAGTTCGGGGTGGCGTACGAGGTGGACGTCGTCTCCGCGCACCGGATGCCGCGCGAGATGATCGCGTACGGCGAGCAGGCCGCGGGCCGGGGGCTGCGGGCGATCATCGCGGGCGCCGGGGGAGCCGCCCATCTGCCGGGCATGCTGGCCTCGGTGACCCCGCTGCCGGTCATCGGCGTCCCGGTGCCGCTGAAGTACCTGGACGGCATGGACTCGCTGCTCTCCATCGTGCAGATGCCGGCCGGCGTCCCGGTGGCGACGGTCTCGGTGGCCGGCGCGCGCAACGCGGGGCTGCTCGCCGTCCGCATCCTGGCCGCGTCCGACCCCGGGCTCCAGGACAGGATGCGGGACTTCCAGCAGAAGCTGAACGACGAAGCGACGGAGAAGGGCACCCGGCTGCGCGCCAGGGCATCGGGCGCGGACACCTTCGGATTCGGAAAGTAGGCGGTCGTCATGAGCCATCACCTCACCGAAGCGCTGGACCTGCTCGCCGAGTACCCGGTCGTGGACGGCCACAACGACCTGCCCTGGGCGCTGCGCGAGAACGTACGGTACGACCTCGACGCGCTGGACATCGCCCGCGACCAGACCGGCCACCTCCACACCGACCTGCACCGGCTGCGCAAGGGCGGCGTCGGCGCGCAGTTCTGGTCGGTCTACGTCCGCAGCGACATGGCGGGCGAGGACGCCGTCAGCGCGACGCTGGAGCAGATCGACGTCGTGGACCAGCTGCTCACCCGCTACCCCAACGACCTGGTGCGCGCGCTGACCGCCGACGACATGGAGAAGGCCAGGAGCCAGGGCCGTATCGCCTCGCTGATGGGTGCCGAGGGCGGCCACTCCATCAACAACTCGCTGGGCACGCTGCGCGCCCTGTACGCGCTGGGCGTGCGCTACATGACGCTCACGCACAACGACAACATCGCCTGGGCGGACTCCGCGACCGACGTCGTGAAGGCCCATGGGCTGACGGCCTTCGGCCACGAGGTCGTCCGCGAGATGAACCGCACCGGCATGCTGGTGGACCTCTCGCACGTGGCGGCGTCCACGATGCGTGACGCGCTGGCGACATCGACGGCGCCGGTGATCTTCTCGCACTCCTCGTCCCGTGCGGTCTGCGACCACCCGCGCAACATCCCGGACGACGTCCTCGCGCTGCTCCCCGCCAACGGCGGCGTCGCGATGGCCACGTTCGTCCCGAAGTTCATCCTCCCCGATGCGGTCGCCTGGACCGCCCGCGCGGACGAGAACATGCGCACCCACGGGCTGCACCATCTGAACACCACGCCCGCGGGGCTGAAGGTCCAGCGCGCCTTCGAGGAGGCGCACCCCCGCCCGATGGCCACGGTGTCGACGGTCGCCGACCACCTGGACCATATGCGTGAGGTCGCGGGCATCGACCACATCGGTATCGGCGGCGACTACGACGGCACGGCCTTCACCCCGGCGGGCCTGGAGGATGTGGCGGGCTACCCGAACCTGATCGGTGAGCTGATCGGCCGCGGCTGGTCGAAGCCGGACCTGGCCAAGCTGACCTGGCAGAACGCGGTACGGGTGCTGCGCGCCGCGGAGGACGCGGCCCGCGGGATCCAGGCCGGGCGCGGCCCGTCCAACGCGACCCTGGCCGAGCTGGACGGCTGACAGCCGTATCCGAAGTGGCAGGCCCGGGTCGCGCGGCCCGGGCCTGCCACTTCGGCTGTACTCAGCAGGCGCAGAGGCAGAACGGATGGCCCGCCGGGTCCGCGTAGACCCGGAAGGTCCGCGTCCGGTCCGCCGCGTCGAGCACCGTCGCCCCGAGCGCCAGGATCTCCTTCTCGGCCGCGTCCAGATCCTCGACGGCCAGGTCCAGATGGAACTGCTGCGAGCCTTCGCCCGCGGGCCAGCGCGGCGGTACGAATTCCGGCGCCCGCTGGAACGCGAGCGGTGTGCCCTGATGCCCCCTGAGGTCCACCCAGTCCGGGTCGCCGTCCTCGGCCTCGCCGCCGATGATCCCCGCGTAGAAGGCCGCGAGCGCGCGCGGGTCGGGACAGTCCAGAACGATGGCACCGAGCTTGGCTACGGCCATGGTGATCTCCCCGGTTCGTCATGATTACCGGTATGTGGCTTCAACCGGTAACGGTTACCTCATGCTGCCCCATGGGGGGTAACGTCGCAAGGGTGAGTGAGAGAGCAGCCGCGCCGGGGGGTCTCGCGCTCGTGGAGGCGCTGGTGAACACGGTGAGCCTCGACACGGGCGAGGACCGGCTGGCCGCGGAGTTCGGACTGAGCGGAGCGGCGCTGACCGACGCCCGGGAGCTGCGGGAGGCGCTGCGGGCCGCCTGCCTCGCCCACGCGGGCCTGGACATGCCGGCCGGGCGGAGCGACACCCTGACCCGTCTGCTGTCCCGGGCGCCGCTGCTGCTCGCGGTGGACGGGAAGGGCGCGGCGGCCCTGGTCCCCGCGGACCCGGCCCCCCTCGCCTCCCGTATCGCGGTGGCCGTCGCGACCGCTGTCACGGAGGGCACCTGGGAGCGGCTCAAGGCGTGCGAGGCGGAGGACTGCCACTGGGCGTACTACGACCGCAGCCCGGCGGGCCGCAGCCGCTGGTGCACGATGGCGGTCTGCGGCAGCCGCGCGAAGATGCGCAGCTACCGCGCCCGCAGAACGGCAGATCGTACGGACGGGCCGACCGGCCCGAATCGTACGGACGCCCTCTAGGCCCGCGGGCGTCCCATCGCCCGGTACACCCAGCCGGCCTCGCGCCAGGCCGCCGGGTCCAGGGCGTTCCGGCCGTCCAGCAGTATCCGCTCGGATACCGCCGCGCCCAGCGCCGCCGGGTCCAGCTCGCGGAACTCGCGCCACTCCGTCAGGTGCAGGACGACATCCGCGCCGCGTACCGCGTCCAGTGCGGTCTCCGCGTAACCGAGCGTCGGGAAGAGGCGGCGGGCGTTCTCCATGCCCTTGGGGTCGTAGACCGTGACCTGGCCGCCCTGGAGGTGGATCTGGCCCGCGACGTTCAGCGCGGGGGAGTCCCGTACGTCGTCCGAGTCCGGCTTGAAGGTCGCGCCGAGCACCGCCACCCGCTTGCCGAGGAACGAGCCGCCGCCCACGGCCTCCCGGGCCAGCTCCACCATGTGGCCGCGGCGCCGCATGTTGATCGAGTCCACCTCGCGCAGGAAGGTCAGCGCCTGGTCGGCGCCCAGCTCGCCCGCGCGGGCCATGAAGGCCCTGATGTCCTTGGGCAGACAGCCGCCGCCGAAGCCGATCCCGGCCCGCAGGAACTTCTTGCCGATGCGCTCGTCGTGCCCGAGTGCCTCCGCCAGCTTCGCGACGTCGCCGTCGGCGGCCTCGCAGACCTCGGCCATCGCGTTGATGAAGGAGATCTTCGTGGCGAGGAAGGAGTTCGCCGCGGTCTTCACCAGCTCGGCCGTGGGGAAGTCGGTCACCACGAACGGCGACCCCTCACCCACCGGTCCCGCGTACACCTCGCGCAGCAGCTTCTCCGCGCGGTCGCTCTCCACGCCGACGACGATCCGGTCGGGGTGCAGGGTGTCCTTGACGGCGAAGCCCTCGCGCAGGAACTCCGGGTTCCACGCCAGCTCCACCCCCTCGCCCGCGGGGGCCAGCTCCCTGAGCACCCCGGCGAGCCTGGCCGCGCTGCCGACCGGCACGGTCGACTTGCCGACGACCAGGGCGTCCCGCTTCAGATGCGGTGCGAGCCAGCGGAACGCGTTGTCGACGTACGACATGTCGCAGGCGTACTCACCGTGCTTCTGCGGGGTGTTGCAGCACACGAAGTGCACATCGCCGAACTCGCCGGCCTCCTCCCACGACGTGGTGAAGCGCAGCCGCCCGGTCGACCCCTCGATCCCCGCGACATGCCGCTGCAGGATCTCTTCGAGACCGGGCTCGTACATGGGGACGCGGCCCTGCGAGAGCATCTCGATCTTCTCGGGGACGATGTCAAGACCGAGCACGTCGAATCCCAGCTCAGCCATGGCCGCGGCGTGGGTGGCACCGAGGTAGCCGGTACCGATCACGGTGATTTTCAGGGCCATCGGGGAGCTCCAGGGTGCCTACGGGATCGGGTGCGCGCCCGAGCATAGTCGGGCTGTTCGACACCCTGCCCCGCCCCTGTCGCCAACCTCACGTATCCCTGGGGGCGGGCAGCCCCTAAAATTGGGTTACTTAACGGTAGTTAGCATCTTGGGGAGTGAGTGACCTTGGCAGGTTCGCCCGATTTCGACCTGTACCGCCCGGCCGAAGAGCACGACATGCTCCGCGACTCGGTCCGTGCCCTGGCCGAGGCGAAGATCGCACCCTTCGCCGCCGCGGTCGATGAGGAGGCCCGCTTCCCGCAGGAGGCGCTGGACGCGCTGACCGCCGCCGACCTGCACGCCGTCCATGTGCCCGAGGAGTACGGCGGCGCCGGGGCCGACGCGCTGGCCATGGTCATCGTCATCGAGGAGGTCGCCCGTGTCTGTGCCTCCTCCTCGCTGATCCCGGCCGTGAACAAGCTGGGCTCGCTCCCGGTGATCCTCTCCGGCTCCGAAGACCTCAAGAAGAAGTACATGAGCCGCCTCGCCAAGGGTGAGGGCATGTTCTCGTACTGCCTGAGCGAGCCCGACGCCGGTTCGGACGCGGCGGGCATGAAGACCAGGGCCGTGCGCGACGGCGACTTCTGGGTGCTCAACGGGGTGAAGCGCTGGATCACCAACGCGGGCGTCTCCGAGTACTACACGGTGATGGCGGTCACCGACCCCACCAAGCGCTCCAAGGGCATCAGCGCCTTCGTGGTCGAGAAGTCCGACGAGGGCGTCTCCTTCGGCGCCCCCGAGAAGAAGCTCGGCATCAAGGGCTCCCCGACCCGCGAGGTCTACCTGGACAACGTCCGGATCCCCGCCGACCGCATGATCGGCGAGGAGGGCACCGGCTTCGCCACGGCGATGAAGACCCTGGACCACACCCGCATCACGATCGCCGCCCAGGCCATCGGCATCGCCCAGGGCGCACTCGACTACGCCAAGGGCTACGTCCAGGAGCGCAAGCAGTTCGGCAAGCCGATCGGCGACTTCCAGGGCATCCAGTTCATGCTCGCCGACATGGCCATGAAGCTGGAGGCGGCCCGCCAGCTCACCTACTCGGCCGCCGCCAAGTCCGAGCGCCTCGACGGCGACCTGACGTTCTTCGGCGCGGCCGCCAAGTGCTTCGCTTCGGACGTCGCGATGGAGGTCACCACCGACGCGGTCCAGCTCCTCGGCGGGTACGGCTACACGCGCGACTACCCGGTGGAGCGCATGATGCGCGACGCGAAGATCACCCAGATCTACGAGGGCACCAACCAGGTCCAGCGGATCGTGATGGCCCGCAACCTGCCGTAATCACCACCGGTTCCACCCCGGAACCGAGGGAGCCCCGGCCGCCGCCGGGGCTCCCTCCGCGCTGCCCCGGTGCTGCCCCGGCATCCGCTGCCGCGAAACGTACAGATATACGGCAGCACGCACCGGCGCGGACCGATTTCCGCATTTCCCTCGCCCGGTGTGACCGGTCGCCTGCAGACTGTCGCCATGGAGGAGCAGGAGCAGGAGACGCAGACGCCGGGGCGGTTCTTCATCAATGTGCAGCGCCGGGACGACCCCGTCTCCGAAGTCACCGAGCTGGACGCGATGGCCGCGGCGCGCACCTACGGCGAGATCGTGGTCAGGGGGCCGCTCTTCGGCTTCGCCGAGCAGCGGCGCGGTGAGCGGCCGCGGTGGCGGCTGCTCGGCGGGATGGACACCGGGTATCCGCAGGACGCCAGGGACGAGCTCAACTCGTACCTCTGGCTCAAGGCGAAGGACGAGACCGACGACCACCTGGAGCGGCGCGAACTCCTCGCCGCCGTGGCCCGGTTGGAGACCGAGCCGGTGAACGCCGTGTCCGCCTGCGGCACCCGCTACCGCATCGTGCGCGCCGACGAGTTCGCCAGGATCGGCGGGGGCCGGCTGGAGCCGCCGCGGCCCACCGACGTCGACACGGACGGCTGGGACGAGACGCCCGTACGTCAGGGGGCGCGTACCCGGGGCTTCGTCATCGACCACAGCGCGGCGGTCGGGCTGACCGAGGGCCTGGACCGGGTCGGCCTGCTGTCGCTCTCGTACACCTCACGGCGCTTCCCGCCCGACGTACTGGCGGATTCCCGGCGTGCGGTGACGACCCACCCCGGTCTGGTGCTGCTGCCCGTCGCCTTCCGGATCATGGAGCACAAGGAGCACTCCTGGTCGATGGTGGGCGTGCAGTGCGACACCCCGCAGGAGGCGCGGCGCCGGCTCGTCAGCTATCTGACCGAGTCGCTGCCGATGTTCGAGGACATCGGCGAACGGGACGCCGCGGTGTACGCGCGGGCGGCCGAGCGGTTCACCCAGCAGCTCAGGCCCAATGAACTGCGGGTGCGGGGGCGCTGCTTCCAGATCGTCCGGGTGGAGCGCATGATGCGCATCGGCCCTGACGGCCCCGAGCCGCCGCGGCGGTCGGACACGGACATCCAGGAGCCCATGAAGATCCGCCCCACCATGGACGAGTGGGGCACGATCACGCACGCGGAGTAGCGCCGCGGGCAGCGGCAGGGGACAGCGGACAGGCGGAGGCCCCCGGAGCCCAGCGGCTCCGGGGGCCTCTTCCGGTCCAGGACGAGACAGGACGACAGGGGCTCAGTTGCCCGAGACTGTCACCGTGTCGTCGTCCTTCAGCTCCTGCACCAGCTGCTTGACCTTGGTCTTGTCCCAGACCAGGTTGCCGCCGGTGGAGCCCGAGATCGGCATGTTCATCTGCTTGCCGTCGCCGCCCTGCACACCCTTCATGGCCCAGAACATGGACGCCAGGTTCCACAGGCTCATGTCCTTGTCCACGATCACCGTGTCCAGGCCCGCGCCCATCACCGGGTAGAGCTTGAAGGGGTTCAGGACCGTGGACGGGGTGGCCGTCTGCGAGGCCAGGGCCGACAGGAACTTCTGCTGGTTCTTCGTACGCTGCAGGTCGCTGGCCGCGAAGGCGTGCCGGGTACGGACGAAGGCCAGGGCCTGGCTGCCGTTGAGTGTCTGCTTGCCCGCCGGGAAGTCGGCGCCCGAGTCCTTGTCCTTGAACGCCTGCGGAATGTCCAGCTGGACCCCGCCGACCGCGTCCACGATGCTCGCGAAGCCGTCGAAGCCGATCTCCGCGTAGTGGTCGATGTGCAGCCCGGTGTTGTACTCGATGGTGCGCACCAGCAGCTCAGGGCCGTCCTCCGCGTACGCGGCGTTCAGCTTCGTCTGCCGCCCGGTGTTCGGGTAGAGCTTCCCGGAGTCCGAGCCCTTGTACGACGGGATCGTCACGTTCGAGTCGCGGGGCAGCGAGACCATCGTGTCCCCGTGGTCACCGACATGCAGGATGATCATGGAGTCGGTGCGCTTGCCCTCGGCGGAGCCGGTGTGCAGCTTCTTCTTGTCGGCCGCGGACATGCCGTCGCGGCTGTCCGAGCCGACGATCAGGTAGTTGGTGCCCTTGCCCGCGGCGGGGCGGTCGATGACCTTGGACAGGTCGACCTCACGGCGCAGCTTTCCGTCGGCCCAGAAGTACGTACCGATGGAGACGCCCAGGATCGCGATGACCAGGACCAGCGCACCGATCCTGATGCGGCGGCCCCAGTTCGGCGCCGGGCGGGTGGCGGGGCGCGGGCCTCCGGTGCCCTGACCGCCCTGGCCTCTGCGGGCGCCGGGCACACCGGGGCCGCCCTGCCCGTAGACCTGGCCGGTGTTGTAGCCACTGTCGTACGCGTCGCCGTAGCCGTCGTCGTAACCCTGGTCCTGCTGCTGTCCGCCGTACTGCCGCTGGGCAGGTGGCGTCGGACGCTGCACGTGCCGCATGACCCGAGCGCCCTCGGGCTGTGCGTTCTCGCTGCCACGTCCGTAGCGGTCCCTGTCGTCCATGTGGACCAGTGTGCCGTCACGGTGCGTATGTATTACAGGGCGGGTGTGGAATCGGGGCAGTGCTGTTGCAGACCTGATGCAAAGTGCCGTGCCGCGGAGCGGCTCTAAGCTGGCACGTATGACTGATCTTCCGGGCAAGCCCACCTCGGCCTCACGTACCACCCTGAGTCACATCATGACGGGCAACGACACCAACCTCCTCGGTACCGTGCACGGTGGTGTGATCATGAAGCTGGTGGACGACGCGGCGGGTGCCGTGGCCGGGCGGCACTCCGGCGGGCCCGCGGTCACCGCGTCGATGGACGAGATGGTCTTCCTGGAGCCGGTCCGCGTCGGCGACCTGGTCCATGTCAAGGCCCAGGTGAACTGGACCGGCCGGTCATCGATGGAGGTCGGCGTCCGGGTCCTGGCCGAGCGGTGGAACGAGTCGTCGCCGGCCCAGCAGGTCGGCACCGCGTACCTCGTCTTCGCCGCGGTCGACGCCGACGGCAAGCCGCGCGCCGTGCCGCCCGTGGTCCCCGGCAGTGAGCGCGACAAGCGCCGTTACGAGGAGGCACAGATCCGCCGCACCCACCGGCTGGCCAGGCGCCGCGCGATCAAGGAGCTCCGCGAGCAGCGCGTCGCCGACGGCATCGACGACTGAGCAGCGGGCGGCCGCCTACTTGCAGACCACCTGGTCGCCCGTGACCGCCCCGGCGCTGCTCGGATCCGGTTCGTCGGCCCGTACCGGCGTCACCGACGTGAAGTCCGAGCCGAGCGTCACCTTCAGCGTGGAGCCGATCCCGGCGACCGAGCGCAGCTGGGCGTGCGGCAGCGCCGCGGCGAGCGAACGCACCGACCGGTTCCAGCGCGGGTCGTACTCGATGACCGTGCGTTTGGTGTCCGACGGCACCGGCTTGCCGGGAACCGCGGCCGCGACCGACGAGAGGAAGCCGGTGGCGCGCAGGCTCTTGTCCGCGCGGGCCGCCAGACCGGTGGTCGATGTGCCGTTGGCGACCTGCACCCTGATCTGGTTCGGGGGCACGTCAACCTTCCGGGCCTTCGTCCCCGCCGCCTTGTGCACGGCGATCGGTACGTCCTCGCGGATCTCCTTGAAGAGCTTCCCGGCCTTCGCCGGGTCCCACTTCACCGTCGAGCCGATGCCCGGGACCCGGTAGTTCATCTGCCCGATGGGGACGGAGGTGAACTCCGACGATGACGGCTTGAAGCCCCGCATCGCCTGCCCGAGCGAGAGCATCTCGTCAGGTCCGAACCCCTTGTCCGCCCGGACCGAGCCGAAGACCGTGGACGCCACATCGCGGAACTTCACCGGGTTCAGCAGCACACCGCTGCTGGTCGTCTTGGCGATGAGCGAGGCCATGAAACGCTGCTGGCGCTGCATCCGGCCCAGGTCGGACGCCGCGTCGAGATGGCGGGAGCGTACGTACTGGAGGGCCTCGCCGCCGTTGAGCTTGCTGGTCCCCACCGGCAGGTCGAGCCCGGTGTAGGAGTCCTTCAGCGGGCGTGCGGTGCAGATGTCGACGCCGCCGAGCACGTCCACCGTCTTCATGAAGCTCGTGAAGTCGACCTCCAGATAGTGGTTGATCTGCACGCCGGTCATCTTCTCCACGGTCTGCACCGTGAGCTGGGGCCCGCCCTGGGCGTACGCGGCGTTGAGCCGGACCGGATGGGCGGTGACGCGCTTCCTGGTGGCCGGGTCGGTGTGCTCGGGCACCACCGCGTAGCTGTCCCGGGGCAGGCTCACGACGCTCACCCTGGAGCGGTCCGCCGAGACATGGACGAGCATCACCGTGTCGGTGCAGTGGCAGGGGGCGCCGCCCAGGTGGTACTTCTTCTTCTCAGCGGGCGTGATCTTGTCGCGGCCGTCGGTGCCGACGAGGAGCACATTCATGCCGCGGCCGGGCGCCGGGCGGTTCTTCATGTCCTTGAACGGGTCGATGCGCCCGATCCCGTCCAGCTCACCGATGAGGGCATGGCCGATCCCGCCGGCGCCGAGCACCAGGACGGACAGGGCGGTGGTGAGGCGCATGCCCCAGCGGGGGCGGGGCGGGCGGCGCGGCGGCGGCCTTCTGCGGCGGGGCGGCGGGGGCACGGGGGAAACTGGGACACCTCCGCGAGGGGCGGACGGGGGAAGCGACCACGGTAAGCCGCTGTGATCAACATCCCGGGCAGGCCGTCCGGCCGCCGCGCCCGGTGTCCCTCGTTCGCGTTAACGTGACCGTCCTGCGGCCGCCGCGCCCGCTGTCTCTGTGATCATGCCGGTCCGTCATGGTGTCGCCCGCCGGGCCTTCCCGGTCCCGGCCGGCGTCACCGCCCGAACTCCGGGAAAGGGCCGGACCCGCCGCCGCGAGGCAGCAGGTCCGGCCCTTTCCGGTGTGCGCTCGCGCCTACGAGGTCCAGGTGTAGGCGGGGTCGACATGCATGCACGCCGACTTGTCGTCCCCGTGCAGCGCGTTGGCCGAGTCCGGTGTCTTGCCGTCGTCCGCCGTGGACTTGGGGTACGTCGTGCCCTCGCGCCAGTCGCTTCCCACGACCATCGTGACCCCGCTGACATCGGTGGACTTCTTCACGGACTTCAGCGGCACACCCAGCGCCTTCGCCACCGCCTGGGCGTCGCCCTCCAGATCGGCGCTGGGGAAGAGCACCTCGGTCGTCTTCTGCGGGTCAAGGGTCTGATCGGCGACGGCCCGGGTGAAGCCCTGCCCGGTCAGCAGCGACGCGACCGAACCGGCCCGGCCGGGCGCCGGCTGCCCGCCGTCGCCCCCGGTGCCGTTCCGCACCGTGACACCGATGTCGGCCTTGGGCGCGGCGGGGTCGTCGGAGACCTTCTCGGCGGGCTTCTTCTTCGCCCCCTTGCCGTCCAGCGGGGTGTCGTTCCTGATCATCGCGAACAGCTTCTCCGCGTCGCCCGGCTTCGGGTCGACCTTCTCCTCGAACCCGGGGCGGGTGGAGTTCACGTTCGGCATGGTCGTCATGGTCATCCGCGACGTCGGGACCTTCTTGAGCTCCCCGGCCAGGTCGTACAGCTTCTTGACCGTGTCGATCCCGTCGTCGACCTTGAGCGCCCTGGTGGCCGACTCGGCGAGGTCCATGAGCTCACCGGGGTCGGTGAGCTTGGTGCCCTCGCGCAGCCGGCGGACCATCGAATTCATGTACTCGTGCTGGGCCTTGGTCCGTATGACGTCGGTGTCCGGCCAGAATCCGTACCGCGTCCGCAGCCACTGGAGCGCCTGCTGCCCCTTGACCGACGTGGTGCCCTTCTTCAGCTTGAGCCCCGAGCCGTGGCCGTCATGCGTGTGCGAGTACACATTGGCGTCCACACAGACCGGCACCCCGCCGATCGCGTCCGCCATGGAGACCACACCGGAGAAATCGATCTTCATGAAGTGGTCGATGTGGATGCCGGTGAGCGACTCCCAGGTGGCCACCGTGCAGCCGGGGCCACCGCGGCCGAGCGACTCGTTGGCCAGGGTCCAGCCCGTCGCCTGATAGGTCTTGCCGTCCTCGGCGGTGCACTGGGGGATCTTCAGTACGGTGTCGCGCGGCAGGCTGACGACCGACATGTTGGTGCGGTCGGCCGAGACGTGCAGCAGCATCTGCACATCGGCCAGGGGAGTGCCGCCGAAGGTGTTCTTGGCACCGCCGAGCTTCTGGTTCTCCTTGGAGTCCCGCGCGTCCGAGCCGATCAGCAGGATGTTCAGCGGGGTCTGGCCCGCCGCGTTGGCCGTCGGCTTCGGGGCCTGGTGGGCGCCGAGGTTGAGGGCGCTCTTCTGCAGATTTCCGTTCAGGTGGCGGTAGTAGAGATATCCCGCGCCCGCGGTGCCGACGATCAGCAGTGCCACGGTTCCCGCCACCCAGCCGAGTATTCGGCGTTTCCCGCGCCGGGCCCGCCGCCGCGACGTCTGCTGTCTGCGTTTCCCGCGCCCGCCCGGAGCGCTGTCCGGGGCCCTCCGGCCGGCCCCCGGCGACACGGTGGACGTGGACGCGGACGCGCTGTCGTGCCGGCCGGGTTGCCCCGCCCCCGGAACGCGAGGCCGAGTCCCCTCCCCTCGCGTGCTGCTCTTTCCCACCAGGTCCCCCCTGCTACTCAGGTATGCGTATTCCCCGGTGACCTGGTGTCACTTGGAGCACACGGTCTTGTCGGCTTCGACCTTCTGGATATCGGCCGGCGCCTTGGTCGGCGCCGTGATGGGTGTGCCGGCGGCCTTGAAGTCCGCACCGAGGACGAGGGTCATCGGGGCGAGCCCGACGGAGTCCTTCGTACCCGGCTTGAGCGCCGACGCGGGCAGGCCCATGATGTCGGCGAGCTTGCGGGCCTGGTCGGCCTGGTTCGGCCCGTAGGTGAGGGTCGTCTTGGCCAGATCGGGCTTGTAGTTGCCGCCGTTCTCCGACTTCAGTACGCCCTCGGTGTTCTGCAGCCAGGTCAGCGTGGTCTGCGCCGATCCTGCCTGGGCCCCGCCGTTGAGCACCTTCACCCGCACGTCGGAGGCGTTTGCCTGCTTCCCCTTGAGGAGCGCCTCCTGCTTGCTCGCGGCCTCGCTCTTCTTCTTCTTGACCTCGGTGAGCGAGACGTCGTCGCGCATCATCGAGAACAGCGGGTCGGCCTGGGTGGGGTTCACGACGACCGTGGCGTGTATTTTCTCCGCCGGGTTGTCGAGGACCGGCAGTGTGGTGAAGGTGACGTTCTTCGGGTTCACCGACTTCAGGTCCATCGCGAGGCTCTTGAGACGGTCGATGCTGCCGATGCCGCTGTCGACGGTGAGTGCCTTGGTCGCCGAATTCGCCAGGCTGTAGAGCTTGGTGGGGCTGGTGAGGGTGTCACCCGAGGTCATCTTGCGTATCAGCGAGGCCAGGAACTGCTGCTGCACCTTGATGCGGTCCAGGTCGCCCTGGTTGCCGAAGCTGTGCCGGGTCCTGACGAAGGCCAGCGCCTGCTCGCCCTCGACCTTCGACTTCCCGGCCGGGAGCTTGAGATGGGACTCGGGGTCGTCCACCGGGTGCGCCACACAGACATCGACGCCGCCCACCGCGGTACTGAGCGTCTTGATGGCGTTGAAGTCGGCCATCATGAAGTGATCGACCGTCAGACCGGTGATCTCCTTGACCGTCTTCATGGTGCAGCCCGGGTCCCGCGAGTCCTGCCCCAGGCTGGTGTTGAAGCGGACCTGCTGGGTGCCGGGGATCGTCTTCGTCGACCCGTCAGGCTCCTTGACCTGGCAGTCCGGGATGTCGGTGATCAGGTCACGGGGGATGGAGAGCGCGGTCGCGTTCGTCCGGTCCTTGGAGACATGGAAGAGGATGTTGGTGTCGGCATGGCCGACACTCCCCTTGTCTCCGTAGCCCTCGTTGCCCTTGCCGGTGCGCTTGTCCGTACCGATCAACAGGATGTTCACGGCCCGGTCCTTGGTGGATCCCGAGGTGCCGCCGACCACATCGATCTTGTTGATGTTGCCGTTGAAGTGCTGGTACAGCAGATACGCCCCGGTGGAGCCGGCGACCAGGACGAAGGCCACCGCACCGCCGGTCCACATCAGCGCCTTCTTCCGGCGCGACTTCTGCTGCTTGCGCTTGCGGCGGCCGGCCTGCGTCTGCGGCCCGCCCCCGGCGCGGCCGTCCTGGCCGTTGCCCGACGCCCGCCGGCTGCGCTGGCCCGGTACGTCACGGCGCGGCGACTGCGGGGGCGACTGCTGCTGCGAGCGCCTGCCGGCGGACTGTTCGGGCACCGTGTCCCTGCGCCGTGAGCGGCCGGGAGCGGAAGCGGAATCCGAAGGCGATCTGTCTCCCGACTGCGGTCCGGAGGGGTTCAGTCGCAGTTCGTAATTGCCGGTTTCCGGGTTGAGCACCCACTGGTCTGCGGGGTCGATATCGTCCCGCCCACGGCTATGCGCGTCCACGGTTGCCTGTCCTCCGTCGGTGCCACGCGAGGCGCTCTCCCCCCGAGCGCTCGGTCTTTCGTCCTCTGGTGCACGGCCGCATGGCCGGATGCACCGGATCGCGTCACACTATCTGCCCGGATCAATGTCGAGCGACGTCCAGGACACATTCCTTGGCGCTTACAACTGGGCATACCACCCAATCCACATGCCCTGCGGATACGGGTTTGAGAATTGTTTTACCCACAGGCAGCCGAAGCCGCATTCGTCCCCGGAAAAGTGGCCTGCGGCGACGGCGACGGCTTGCCTTTCCCGCCGGTGCCCGATGTGTCTCCCGCGCTCCGCCCGCCCTGGGTCCCGGCGGCTGTCCCGGTGCCGCCCTTCGTCACGGTGACCGGGTCGTCGTCACGGAGCCGTTTGAAGAGCCGGTCGGCGGCCGGCTGCACGAGCTGATCGCGGTTGCGGTTGTTGACGTACGGCTCACGCGGCACCGTCAGGAACTGGACCCGGTGCGTGGGGATGCCCCGCAGCCGCCGCGTCAGGTTGTACAGGTCCTTGAGCGTGTCAAGACCGGGATCCGTGGTCAGCGACTTGGTCGCCGCGTCCAGCACCGGGTACAGCCGCGTCGGGTTCAGCAGGACGCCGTCGCTCTGCACCTTCTTCACCAGCGAACCGAGGAACTCCTGCTGGCGCTGCATGCGTTCGGTGTCGCTGCCGTTGCCGATGGAGTGCCGGACGCGTACGTAACCGAGCGCCTGCTCCCCGTCGAGTGTCTGCCGGCCCGCGGGCAGCTTGAGATGGGCGTCCTTGTCGTCCACCGGCTTCTTGAGGCACACCTGGACGCCGTCGACCGCGTCGACCATGCCCTTGAAGCCCTCGAAGTCGACCACCATGTAGTGGTCGATCCGGATGCCCGTCATGTTCTCCACGGTGCGGACGGTGCAGGCGGTGCCGCCGTACTCGAACGCCCAGTTGAACTGCACGAACTGCTTCTTCGTACGGGTCTTGTCCGCCTTGATACAGCTCGGCACGTGCGACATCAGGTCACGCGGCAGGGAGACCGCCGTCGCGCTCTTCTTGTCGGTGGACAGATGCAGCAGGATCGTGGTGTCGGAGCGCTGCGAACCCTCGTCCCTGCCGTACTTCTTGTTGTCGCCCGCCCGCGAGTCCGACCCGATGAGCAGGATGTTCTCGGCGCCGTTCGCGACGGGCGGGGGGCGCTCCTTCTCGTACGCCCGCAGCTCGGCGGTCGCCGTGTTGTCCGTCCTGATGTTGTGGTCGAGCTTGTTGTAGAGCCACCAGCCGACGCCCGCGGCGACGAGCACGACGAACGCGACGCCCAGTGCGGTCCATCGCACCCAGTGCCGTTTGCGCCCGGCCGGCGGCTCGGGGGCGGACTTCGACGGATCCTCGTCCGGGCCGCCCGTCTGCGGCTCGTCGTCCGGCGTGCCAGCACTGTCCGTCACGTCTGCGTCCATCCTTCACGGAGTCGGCGACGCGCTGCGCCGCCGATCGAAACGGATGGACGACTGAACCGCGCGCTTGGTGGTGCTTTCTCCTGATCATGTACCTCGGAGCGCGCCTGTTCCCGGGGGCTCGTCCTGGGGTGGGCCAGACGAGTGGCCCATCAGTGCGTGACGGAGTGGGTGACCCGCTCACTCTCGACGCGCTTTTCGAGACCGCCGTCGGCCAGCAGGCCGAGATTGCGGCAGAGCACCACCGAGGCACCGGCCGCCAGCGGGGCGTACAGCCCGGTCGACAGACCGTCCCAGCTGTCGTACGGCCGCCCCGACAGCAGCCGTGCGCCCGGGGCGAGTCCGACACCCGCCGCGTCGTGCATGGCCCGCTCCACCACCTGCGCGCCGGACAGCTCGGTCCCGCCGACCGCGAGCGCCGGCGCGTCCGGGTCGACCGGCGCGTACGGCGCGAAGCGGTCACCCTGGCTCGGGACCTCGACCGCGTAGTCGGCGAAGCCGGCCGGCGGCTCCGGGAAGCGGCCGCCGAGCGGGCGCAGCGCCAGCGCCACCCGCTCCCCGCCGCAGGCACGCGCCTGCTCCAGGGTGTCGGGGCCGCTCACCACCAGGTCCGCCTTGGCCGGGTCGCCGCCGACGTCCGCGACCACGCCGACCGAGGAACAGGCGAGCAGCCACACGGCGCTCTGCCAGTGCGCCGGGAGCAGCAGGGCGAGCCGGTCGCCCGGCTCGGCCGACAGCTCGCCCTGGAGCAGATTCGCGGTCTTGGCCACCCAATTGGCGAAGGTCGCCACGGAAAGTTCGACGCGCTCGCCGGTCGCGTCGTCGTAGAACGTGACAAGGGGACGCGCCGGTTCCAGGGCGAGTGCGGATAGCAGCAGGTCGGCGGGGGTGTGGTCGCTGGCAGTCATGCGGGAAGCGTACGTCGCGGGGCCGGCCGGGGACGGACGCCGCCGCGGATTCCCGGGCGGGACGGCCGTGCCGGCCGGCCGATGCGGCGTCAGTTCCGGGATGGACAGGGACCGGAGGGTATGTCCAAATCGTAGCTATGCGTGCTCCTATGACTGCCTCTGTGCTCTCCGCCTCGATCGCCGTCGCGTGTGCCGCCGCGCTCACCCTGCCGCTCGCCGCACCGGCCGGCGCGGCCACGCCCCTGGCCGGCCCGGCGGCCGCGCCGGTCCCCGGCTCCACCCAGTCGCTGCGGCTCGACGCGGTGTCCGCCGACCGCTCCACGGACCATGTGGCCGGTGCCGGGCTGTCCCGGCAGAAGGTCAAGCCGTTCTCACTGGTCGGCGTGGTCTGGAACGACAAGAAGGCCCACCTCGACGGCACCGTCCAGGTGCGGACCCGGCGGGTGGGCTCGACGGCCTGGACCGGCTGGCAGTCGGTCGAGACCCGCAACGACGACCACGCGCCCGACCCCGGTACGGCGGAGGCCGAGTCATCGGCGGTACGCGGGTCCACCGCCCCGCTCTGGGTGGGCGACTCGGACGCGGTCCAGGTCCGCGTACGTACGAAGGCGCCCGCCGGATCCACCCGCGCGGCGGCCCCCGCGCTCCCGAAGGGACTGCGCCTGGACCTCGTCGACCCGGGCCCCGACCCGGACCCACAGCCGGCTGATCCGACGGCGGCTGATCCGACCTCTGCCGACCCGACGGCGGCTGATCCGACGTCCGCTGATCCCACGGCAGCTGACTCGACCGCAGCCGACCCGACCGCAGCTGATCCCACCGCGGCCGACCCCACGGCAGCTGACCCGACCGCAGCTGATCCCACCGCGGCCGACCCCACCACCGCCGACCCGAGCACCCCCGGCCCCGAGTCCGGGTCCGCCGCCCAGGCCGCCCCCACCGAGCTGCCCGCCCTCAGCAAGGAAGCCACGGTGGCCGAGCTGGAGCAGTCGGGAGCCAAGGCCGGCCCCTACGTCGCGCCCAGGCCGCGCATCGTCACCCGCAAGGGCTGGGGCGCCGACGAGAGCGTCCGCGAGTCGGCCTTCCTCTACACGGACACCGTGAAGGTCGCCTTCGTCCACCACACCGCGACGGGCAACAACTACACCTGCGCGGAGGCCCCCTCGCTGCTGCGCGGCATCTACCGCTACCACGTGAAGAGCCTGGGCTGGCGTGACATCGGCTACAACTTCGTCATCGACAAGTGCGGCACCCTCTACGAGGGCCGCGCGGGCGGCGTGACCAAGCCCGTGATGGGCGCCCACACCCTCGGGTTCAACACCGACAGCACCGGCGTCGCCGTCCTCGGCACCTTCACATCGGCCGAACCGCCCGCCCCCGTCATCACCGCGCTCTCCCGCTTCACCGCGTGGAAGCTCGGCCTGACGGGCGCCGACCCGGCGGGGAAGACCACCCTGGTGTCCGACGGCGGCAACCGCTACGAGAAGGGCACCGAGGCGAAGCTGAACGTCATCTCCGGACACCGCGACGGATTCGCCACCGAGTGCCCGGGAGCCAAGCTCTACGACAAGCTCGGCGCGATCCGCAGCGCGGCCGCCCGCTACCAGGGCCGCTGACCCCGGCTGCCCGTACGGCCCGTCCGTACGGCCCCCGTACGGCCTGCCCGCACCCCGTGCCGCACCGTCTGCATACACTGGCCAGCCCGTTCAAGGGGTCATCGGGACACCCATAGCCCGATGACCCTGAAGGCCCGCCCCAGCAGGAAGCAGAGACGTCAAGGTGACAGAAGCGATTCTCCTGGTCGGCGGCAAGGGCACGCGGCTACGGCCGCTCACGGTCAACACACCCAAACCGATGGTCCCGGCGGCGGGAGTCCCGTTCCTCACCCATCAGCTCGTCCGCGCGCGGGCCGCCGGGGTCGACCACATCGTGCTCGCGACCTCGTACCTCGCGGAGGTCTTCGAGCCGTACTTCGGCGACGGTTCCGCCCTGGGCCTGCACCTGGAGTACGTCACCGAGCAGGAGCCGCTGGGCACCGGCGGCGCCATCCGCAACGTCGCGGAACGCCTGCACTCGGGGCCGGACGAACCGGTCCTCATCTTCAACGGCGACATCCTCACCGGACTGGACATCGAGGCCCTCGTCACCACCCACGAGACCTCGGGCGCGGACGTCTCCCTGCATCTGACGCGGGTGGACGACCCACGCGCGTTCGGCCTCGTCCCCACCGACGGCACCGGCCGGGTGACGGCCTTCCTGGAGAAGCCGCAGACGCCCGAGGAGATCGTCACCGACCAGATCAACGCCGGGGCGTACGTCTTCACGCGCTCGGTCATCGACACCATCCCGGCCGGGCGCCCCGTATCGGTCGAGCGGGAGACCTTCCCCGGTCTGCTCGGCTCGGGCGCCCACCTCCAGGGCATGGTCGACTCCACCTACTGGCTCGACCTGGGCACCCCGCAGGCGTTCGTACGCGGCTCCGCCGACCTCGTACTCGGCCACGCCCCGTCGCCCGCGGTGCCGGGCCGCTGCGGCGACCGGCTGATCCTGGACAGCGCCACGGTGGCCCCCGGCGCCAAGGTGACCGGCGGCACCGTGATCGGTGCGGGCGCGGTCGTCGGCGAGGGCGCCAGGATCAACGGCAGCACCGTCCTCGACCACGCGGTCGTCGAGCCGGGCGCGGTGGTCACCGACTCGCTGATCGGGGCCGGGGCCCGGATCGGGGCCCGCTCGGTACTGACCGGCGCGGTGATCGGCGACGGCGCACGGGTGGGCGCGGACAACGAGCTGCGCGCCGGGATAAGGATCTGGTGCGGTGCCGTGCTGCCGGACGGTTCCGTGCGCTTCTCGTCCGACCAGTAGCCTCTACGGAGTGGCAGGACGTTTCACCGCCCGGGTCCCGGGCCCGCACGGCCCCGTCGACCTCGGTCTGGTCCTCGGGGTGCTCCGCCGTGGCCCCTGGGACCCCACGTACCGGACGACGCCCGACGGCGCGGTGTGGCGGGCCAGCCGCACGCCGGACGGGCCCGGCACGCTCCGGATCGCGGCGGACGGCGCGGAGGCGTGGGGCCCCGGAGCCGACTGGCTGCTCGCGGGGCTTCCGGGGCTGCTGGGCGAGCTGGACGACCCGTCGGACTTCGTGCCGCGCCACCGGGTGGTCGCCGACGCGCACCGCCGCCGCCCGCATCTCAGGCTCTGCCGCACCGGTCTGGTCCTGGAGTCGCTGATCCCGTCGGTCCTGGAGCAGAAGGTGACGGCGGACGAGGCGTACCGCGCCTGGCGCCGCCTCCTCCGGGCGTCCGGCACACCGGCACCCGGCCCGGCGCCCGAGCACATGTATGTGATGCCCGATCCGCGTGGCTGGTCGCTCATCCCGTCCTGGGAGTGGCACCGCGCGGGCGTCGACAACAAGCGCGCATCCACGATCCTGCGCGCGGTACGGGTGGCCCGCCGCCTGGAGGAGGCGGCCGGGATGGCGCCCGCCGACGCGGCCCGCCGCCTGGAACTGATCCCCGGCATCGGCCCCTGGACCTCGGCTGAGACACTCCAGCGCGCCATCGGAGCCCCGGACGCGGTCACGGTCGGCGACCTGCACCTGCCGGGCATCGTCGGTTACGCGCTGACCGGCCGCCGGGGCGTCGACGACGACGGAATGCTGGAACTCCTGGAGCCGTACGCGGGCCAGCGCCACCGCGCGGTCCGGCTGATCCTGCTGACGGGCCGGGTCCCGCAGCGCCGCACCCCGAAGATGCCCCGCACGGACATCGCCCGGCTGTGACACGTCCAGCGCGAAGTCCCTTCAGCCCGGCCGGCGTGTGAGGCCGCCTTCAAGCGCCATCGGGGCCACGGGCCACCTCCCAGCGGTAGCTGGGGGAGATTGAGGAGCGGGGTCCGGGGCGGAGCCCCGAAAAGCGGCGCAGCCACACGCACCCGCCCCCTCACCGCACCGTGATGAACTCCTCCACCGCACGCCCCGGCCGAGGCCCCGCCGCAGCGGCCGGATGACCGACCGCCACAGCCCCCATCGGCTCCCACCCGGCGGGCAGCCCCAGCACCTCCCGCACCACGTCACGGCAGAACATCGTCGATGAGACCCACGCCGACCCCAGCCGCTCACCCGCGAGCGCCACCAGGAAGTTCTGTACGCCCGCACCGGCCGCGACGGTGAACATCTCGCGCTCCGCCGCGTCCCGCCGGTCGTCCCCGTACGTGTGCGCCCCGTCGAGCACCATGCACGGCACCGCCAAGTACGGCGCCCGCCGCAGCACTTCACCGCGGCGCACCCGCTTGGCGATGGACTCGTCCGACTTGCCGTCGCGGCGCAGATCCGCGATCCACGCGTCCCGCATCGCGTCCAGCAGCCCGGTGCGCGCCGCCGCCGACTCCAGGAGGACGAAACGCCACGGCACCGTGTGGTGCGGGGCCGGCGCGGTGAGCGCCGCGGCGACCGCGCGGCGCACCGCGCCCGGGTCCACCGGCTCATCGGTGAAGTCGCGGACCGTACGCCGCTGGGTGACCGCTTCCCGTACCGCCTCGGACGTACCGAGCCGGAACATGTCGTCGGCGGCGACGCGCACCATGGCGCGCGCACCCCCGGAAGCGCCCCCGGACGCGCCGTCGGCGTCACCGTCAGCGCCACCACCACCGGCCGGGTCCACCACGACCTGCGGCAGACCGCGGACCACCGCGACCGGCAGGCCCGCCGCCTTGCCCTTCACCAGGTCGCCGGCGGCGGCCAGTTCGTCGGCGGTGGCGACGACCGTGGCGCTCAGCGGGTTGCCGTACGCGTCCGTGCCGCCGCGCAGATCGTCGAGGACCCGCACCCCGGCGGCCCCGATCGCCACATCGGTGAGGCCGTTGCGCCACGGCCGCCCGAAGGTGTCCGTGACGATCACGCCGACCTCCACGCCCAGCGCGTCCCGCAGACCCGCGCGGATCGCCCGCGCCGACCTGTCGGAGTCCTCGGGGAGCAACAGGACGGTCCCCGCAGGGGTGTTGGAGGCGTCGACCCCGGCGGCGGCCATCACCAGGCCCTGCCGGTTCTCGACGATACGGAGCGTGCCGCGCCGCGCCACCACCCGTACCGTCTCGGCGTCGATCGCCGCCTCGCGGTCGACGGCCTGCACGATCCGGCCCTCGGCCTTGGAGACGATCTTGGAGGTGACGAGGACGACATCGCCGTCCGCCAGGTCGGGCGCTGCGGTGGCGATCAGCTTGGCCAGGTCGTCGCCCTCGCCGACTTCGGGCAGTCCCGGCACGGCCCGGACGGTGAAGGACGTCACGCCCTGACCTCTTCGGCCAGGGTGAGCGCCTCACGGGCCATCGCCGTGGTCGCGTCCAGATCCGTCATCATCAGCGGCACGGCCCGGCAGCGGATCCCCGCCTCCTCGATCCCGGCCACGGACGCGGCGTCGACGGTGTCGACCAGCCAGCCGTCCAGCAGGCCCGAACCGTAGTGCTCGGCGACCGCTGCCGCTGTCGACTCGACGCCGACCGCGGCGAGGACCTTGTCGGCCATCCCGCGCACAGGCGCGTCCCCGACGATGGGGGAGAGCCCGACGACCGGCACACCCGCGTCGGCGATGGCCTCCCGGATGCCGGGCACGGCGAGGATGGTGCCGACCGAGACCACCGGGTTGGACGGCGGGAAGATGACGATGTCGGCGGCGGCGATGGCTTCGAGCACGCCAGGCGCGGGCTTCGCCCGGTCGGCGCCCACCGGCACGACGGCCGCGGCGTCGACGGACGCGCGCAGCCGCACCCAGTACTCCTGGAAGTGAATGGCCTTGCGCTCGCCGTCGAGGTCGACGGCGACATGCGTCTCGATACGGTCGTCGGACATCGGGATGAGCCGCACCCCCGGCTGCCACCGCTCGCACAGCGCCTCGGTGACGGCGCTCAGCGGATAGCCCGCGCCGAGCATCTGGGTCCGCACGATGTGCGTCGCGAAGTCACGGTCGCCGAGCCCGAACCACTCGGGTCCCACGCCGTACGCGGCGAGTTCCTCCTTGACGGTGAAGGACTCGTCGGTACGTCCCCAGCCCTGCTCCTCGTTGATGCCACCGCCGAGGGTGTACATCACCGTGTCGAGGTCGGGGCAGACCTTCAGCCCGAACAGATGGATGTCGTCACCGGTGTTGCCGATGACAGTGATGTCCGCGTCAGGCGCGGCCTGCTTGAGGCCACGCAGGAATCGGGCACCACCGATGCCGCCGGCCAGAACCACAATGCGCATGCGGACAGTCTGTCAGGCGAAGCCTGAATCCTGTCAGGCGGGAACGGGGTCTTGTACTGCCGGGATCGCGCACTGGGGGCTGTGCATCGGCATCTCGGTCAGACCCGGGTAGTAGACGTGCAGGCTCACGGCCGGTTCCAGTGAGTCATTGACGACCTCGTGGGCGTACCCCGGCGCGAAGACCCGCTGGGCGCCCGCCTCCAGTACGCGCCCGCCCCGCTCCGTACGTTCGGTCAGCCTGCCGTCGAGGACGGTCATGACACCGGACGAACGCCCGTGGCCGTGCGGCCCGCTGCCCTGCCCGGGGACCCAGCTGAGCAGCCAGATCTCGTAGCCGACCGGGGTCTGCGGCTGCCCTGCCCGGGCGGGGCCCGGGGCCTGGGGGACGGTGCGCAGCCGGTGGTACCAGCGGGACACCGCGTCGTACTCGACGAGATGCGCCCACTGGCCGCGGTCCGCGGCGATGGAGCGGGCAAGCCCGGCGAACTCGGCCACCGTGGCCGGGTGCTCGCGGGCGGGCTCGAGCAGGTGCTGGACGGCGAGGATGTCGCCTGCGATCTGGAGGTCGCTGTCGCTGTTCATGGTGCGGGGGTTCCTCGGCAGTGAAGTGCTGGGGTGTCGCAAGAAAGGTGCAGTCAGGGCTGCGGGAAGACGCTGGAGCTCGGTGGCATCAACAGCAGGAACAGCAACAGCACACCTGGACAGCGCTGCGGAACCCACCGGTGTGGGTCGCGGAGAACGCTGCGGTCGCTGGCATGGGAACTAGAAGAACGGCTCTCGTGTCCCTTGTCAACCTGATGACCGATTTGGGCGTAATGTTTCACCTCATCCGGTTACTCCGTCCGGAGAGAGGTTTGTTCGCCTGCTGTCGCGGAGATGTGGCGCAGCAGGCCCCGCCGTAAACATCGCAGGGATCGCAAACGTCGCAGAAATCCCGTGACCGGACTGTGATCTTGATCGCTTCGACGGGTGCGGCGAGAACGGGACCGGCCTCGGCGGAGTCTCAGCCTGTGAGGGCGTCAGCTCTTCCGGGCCGGGAAGGCGCAGGTATGGGCCAGTGGCATGTGTCAGGTTTTTAGTGATTTGAACACTTTCCGCATAGCCTTGGTTCCGCAGAGTGAATAAGGGGCCCAATAGCAGATCTCGGCTTGACTGGCCCGGATCCACACACTTGTAATTTCACTCGTGTCGTTCGGCCGAAATCGGTAGCGACAGCAACACGGGGACGCAAAGACGGACAAGGGGCGCACATGACCGAGCTGTTCCAGCAACTGCTGGTCGAGGACGCGGACGAAGAATTCGGCTGGCAGGAGCGCGCGCTGTGCGCCCAGACCGACCCCGAGTCCTTCTTCCCCGAGAAGGGCGGTTCCACCCGCGAGGCCAAGAAGGTCTGCCTCGCCTGCGAGGTCCGCTCCGAATGTCTTGAGTACGCCCTTGCCAACGACGAGCGGTTCGGCATCTGGGGCGGTCTGTCCGAGCGGGAGCGCCGGCGGCTGAAAAAGGCCGCCGTCTAGCCACGGCCCGGCAGCCGCCCGGCCACCCGCGCCGGCCACCCGCGCCGACCACCCGCGCCGGCCGTCCTCACCGGCCGCGTGCTCCGGCCGTCCGGCCGGGAACCGGTACAAGTCCATGCACACCACCCGGTCCGCCGTCCGTCCCCCTGGGGCGGGCGGCGGACCGCTGTCCGAGTCAGCCGTTAGTGTGGGGCCCCGTCCGCGATGCACCAACGCCCCCACGGGGCGCGTGCGTCCACCGCATCCGCACACCAGCCTTCCGGGGGGCCACGCCACCCGGACTCCGGCCGGAGGGGCCCGTACCTCGATGTCCGTGCACAGCCAATCGACGGCCCCTTACGAGGCCGCAACGCCTGCGTTCGCTCCCGCGCACCCACCCGAATTCCCGCAGCATGTCGTCACCGCCGTCCTCGTCACCCACGACGGCGCCCGCTGGCTGCCCGACGCGCTCGCCGGGCTGCTCGGCCAGGAACGGCCCGTGCAGAACGTCGTCGCGGCCGACACCGGCAGCGCCGACGCCTCCGCGAGCCTGGTCACCGAAGCGCTCGGCGGCGAGCGGGTGTTGCACCTCGCACGCCGCACCGGCTTCGGTGCCGCCGTCGACGAGGCGGCCCGCACCGCCGGAGTCCTCACCCCCGAGGAACTGCCGTATCTGAAGCGGCCCAGCGGCTGGGACCCGGTGAGCCGCAGCTGGCGCGACGACGCCTATGACATGCCCGAACTGCCGCACGGCGAACCGGTGCAGTGGCTCTGGCTGCTCCACGACGACTGCGCCCCCGACCCCGACGCGCTCACCGAGCTGCTGCGCGTGGTCGACAACGACCCGCACGCCGTCATCGTCGGACCCAAACTGCGCGGCTGGTACGACCGTAAGCAACTGCTCGAAGTCGGCGTCTCGATCGCCAACAGCGGTCGCCGCTGGACCGGACTCGACCGCCGCGAACAGGACCAGGGCCAGCACGACCAGGTCCGCTCGGTGCTGTCCGTCTCGACCGCCGGCATGCTCATCAGGCGGGACGTCTGGGAGGAGCTGGGCGGCTTCGACCGCAGGCTGCCCCTGATGCGCGACGACGTCGACCTGTGCTGGCGCGCACACGCCGCCGGCCACAGCGTCGTCGTCGCACCCGACGCCGTACTGCGGCACGCCGAGGCATCGGCCCGCGAGCGCCGGCCCATCGACTGCGTGGGCCGCTCCGTCGCCAGCCCGCACCGCGTCGACAAGGCCGGCGCCGTCTACACCCTGCTCGTCAACACCCGCGGCCGCGGAGTGCCGTACGTCCTGCTGCGGCTGGTCTTCGGCACGCTGCTGCGCGTGATCGCGTACCTGGTCGGCAAGGCGCCGGGACAGGCACTCGACGAGGTCGCCGGGCTCGTCGGCACCCTGCTGCGCCCCGAGCGGATCCTCGCCGCCCGGCGCGCCAGAGGGACGGGCACGGTCGAAGCGGGCGAGCTGCGGCCCCTCTTCCCCCCGCCGGGAGCCACCGTCAAGGCCACCGCCGAGCAGGTGGTGGGCCATTTCGGCGGTAGCTCCGACGTAGAGGCCGGTTCACGGCACGGCGCCGTCGAATCCGGTCCGGGCGGCGACGACGCCGACTTCCTGGAGATCGAGCAGTTCGCCCGGCTGAAGCGGATAGCCCGCAAGCCGGCCCCGGTGCTGTTCGCCGTACTCCTGCTGGTGTCGCTCATCGCCTGCCGGGCGCTGCTGGGCGGAGGCGCCCTCGCGGGCGGCGCCCTGCTCCCCGCGCCCGATCACGTATCGGAGCTGTGGAACCGCTACGCCGACGTATGGCACCCCCTCGGCACAGGCGGCACCCAGACCGCCCCGCCGTACCTCGGCGTCCTCGCCGTGTTCTCCACCGTCCTGCTGGGCCACACCGGGCTCGCGCTCACCCTGCTGCTGGTCTGCTCGGTCCCGCTGGCCGGTCTCACCGCGTACTTCGCCTCCCGGCCGCTCACCGGCTCCCGGCTGCTGCGGGCCTGGGGAAGCATCGCGTACGCCTTCCTGCCCGCCGCGACCGGCGCGCTGGCCGGAGGGCGGGTCGGTACGGCCGTACTCGCCGTCCTGCTGCCGCTGATCGCCCGCTGCGCCGTCGCAGCCTCCGGCGTGCGCGGGGAGCGCGGAAGCTGGCGGGCCGTCTGGGCCTACGCCTTCCTGCTCACCCTCACTATGGCCTTCACGCCCGTCGTGTGGCCGCTCGCCGTGGTCATCGGGATCGCGGTACTGGCGCTGCACCGCGACGAGATCACCGCGTACGGGCTGCGCTTCCTCGCGCTCGCCGGCACGCCCCTCGTGCTGCTGGCGCCCTGGTCGCTCTCGCTGCTCACCGGACCGTCGGGCTTCTTCCGCGAGGCCGGTATGGAGTTCGGCAAGGGCTCGGCCTCCGCGCTCGACCTGCTGGGCATGAGCCCCGGAGGCCCGGAGACCGCCGGCGGGGTACTGCTCATCGGCGTGGTGCTCGCCGCGCTGGCCGCCCTGCTGCGCGGGGAGCGGCAGTTCGCCATCCGCGGCGCCTGGGCGGTGGCCCTGCTCGGCCTGGTCTTCTCGGTCCTGGCCAACAGGTCGGGCTGGGCCGGTCCCACGACACTCGTCTACGGGATCGCGCTGCTGGTCGCCGCCGTGCTCGGCGCGGAGGGCGCACGCGGGCGCGTGGCCACCCAGAGCTTCGGCTGGCGCCAGCCCGTCGCCGGGCTGATCGCGATCGCCGCGCTGCTCGCACCGGTCGTCGCCGCCTTCAGCTGGATGGTCAGCGGCGCCGACGGGCCGCTGGAGCGGCGCGACCCGGTGCAGGTCCCGGCGTTCGTCGCCGAGGAGAGCGGCACCCGCGACCAGGCCCGCACCCTGATCCTCGGCGGGACATCACCCGGCGAGGTCTCGTACACGCTGGTGCGCGGCTCGGGCGGCAGACTCGGCGACGCCGAGCTGGCCCGCGCGGGCGGCAGCAGCCCCCGGCTCGACAAGATCGTGTCCCGTCTGGTCGCGGGCTCGGGCGCCGACCAGTCCAGCCAGCTCAGCGGATACGCCATCCGCTATCTGCTGGTCAGGGACGGAGCGCCGCGCGAGATGAGCCGGGTGCTCGACGCCACCCCGGGGCTGAGCCGGCTCAGCCAGCTGGACGGCAGCGAACTGTGGCGCGTCGACCGCCAGGTCGCGCGGGCCACGATCGTCTCCGGCACGTCATCGGACGCCGCCACCGATGAGGGCCGGTCCGTAGCCGCGGGCCCGGTGGACATCCACACCACCGTCCCGGCCGGCAAGTCCGGCCGGGTCCTGCGGCTCGCGGACTCCGCAGACCCGGGCTGGCAGGCCACCCTGGACGGCCACGCGCTCACCAGGACGACCGTCGACGGCTGGGCCCAGGGCTTCGAACTCCCCACCCAGGGCGGCACACTCGACGTCAGCTACGACGAACCCCTCACCCACACCCTCTGGGTCTGGGTCCAGGTGCTGCTCGCCATCGTCCTGCTGGTGCTGGCCCTGCCCGGCCGCCGGGTGCGGATCGACGACGACCTGCCCGACGAGGAACTCCCGGTACCGGCCGAGCCGGTGGCGGGCGAGGGCCGCAGGGCCCGCAGGCTGCGCGCCGCTGCCCAGGCCGAGGCGGAGGCGGCGGGGGCCATGGACGCCCCGGACGGAACAGGCCCTGCCGGGGCGGACATCCCGGGCGCTCCCGGCAGCCAGGACACCGCGGCGGACGTACCGGGCGAAGGCCCCGGCGACCTCGGCGATCCCGGCGGCCCGGGCGAGCAGGGGCCGTACGCTCCAGCTGCGGGCCCCGCGGACCCCGGCGCTGACCCGGCGGCGGACGCCGCGGTCCCCGCCGACGGAGGCTTCGCCCCGCAGTACGGCACGGAGATCCCCCAGCAGCCCGCCTACGGCGAGTGGGAGCAGTCCGCGTACACGACGGGCGACTACAGCCCGTACCCGGCCGGACAGTACGGCGGCAACGAAGGCCAGTACGGGGAAGGCCAGTACGGCAACGAAGGCCCGTACGCCCCCGGCCAGTACGGCCAGGGCGCCCCGTACGGCACCGAGGGGCAGTACGCCGAGGGCCAGTACGCCGAAGGGCAGTACCCCGAGGGCCGGCAGCAGTACGACCCGTACCAGCAGCACCCCGACGGCCAGTACGACCCGTACGGCTATGTACAGCCACCGCACCAGCCGCCCTACCCCGACGAGAACGAGCACCGCCCCGACGGGAGCAACCAGTGAACCGCACCGCCATCGCCCTCGCGGCGGCCGTCGCAGCCCTCGCGGCCATCACCGGGTTCGCCGTGGTCGCCGCACCGTCCGACGCCGCCCCCGCGCAGCAGTCCGCCGCCCGGCTGCCCGTCGAGCGGTCCAGCCTGGTCTGCCCGGTGCCCAGCACGTCCGACCTGGCCGAGACCTCGTACACCGCCTTCACCCCGGCGGGCAAGGGCGGCGGTACGGCCGGTGACGCGCAGCTGCTGCCGTCCGTCACGGGTGCGGGCACGAAGAAGGACGGCAAGAAGGGCAAGGACGCCAAGGGCAAGGGCGCCGCGTCGGGCGAGGGGAAGCCGGTGGTGTCCCTCAAGCAGCCGGGCAAGCCCGTCGTCGACAAGGAGTCCGGCGGTGACACCCCGGCCCTGATCGGCTCGGCCGACGGCCCGCTGGCCCCCGGCTGGACCGTCCAGCAGACCACGACGGTCGACGTCGGCGGATCACGCGGGGTGCTGGGCACCAACTGCACGGCGCCGAACACCGACTTCTGGTTCCCCGGCGCCAGCACGGCGGCATCCCGCCAGGACTATGTGCACCTCACCAACCCCGACGACAGCGCGGCCGTCGCCGACATCGAGCTGTACGGCAAGAACGGCGCCGTCAAGTCCGAGGTGGGGGAGGGGATCACGGTCCCCGCGAAGTCGACGGTCGCGGTCCTGCTCTCGACACTGGCGCCCGACCCGGCCGAGAACCTCACCGTCCATGTCAGCACCCGTAGCGGCAGGGTCGGCGCCGTGGTGCAGTCCATGGACGACAAGCTCGGCAGCGACTGGCTGCCCGCCTCCACCGCCCCCGCCGACAAGCTGGTACTCCCCGGGATCCCGTCGGACGCCACCTCGGTACGCCTGGTGGCCCTCGCCCCGGGGTCGGACGACGTGGACCTCAAGATCCAGCTGGCCGGCGCCGACGGCACCATCACTCCGGCCGGCCACGAGACCCTGCACCTCAAGGCGGGCATGACCACATCGGCCGACCTGGGCGACGTGACCAGGGGCGGGGCGGGCTCGCTGGTGCTCTCCCCATCGGGCGGCGGCAAGACGCCCGTGGTGGCCGCCCTGCGCGTGGTGCGCGGCAAGGGCAGCAAGCAGGAGACGGCCTTCATCCCGGCGACCGCTCCGGTGGGCGACCGGGCCTCGGCGGCCGACAACAGGTCCAAGGGCTCGGTCCTTTCGCTGGCGGCGCCCGGCGCGACGGCGAAAGTGCGGGTCACGTCGTCGGCGGGCAGCGGCGGCGGCTCGCAGACCGTCAAGGAGTACACCGTCAAGGGCGGTACGACGCTGGCCGTCAAGCCGACCCCGCCGCCCGGTCTCAAGGGTTCGTACGCGCTGACGGTCGAGCCGGAGGCGGGCGGTGGCCCGGTCTACGCCTCGCGCATGCTCGAACTCCCGCAGGACGGGGTCCCGATGTTCACGGTGCAGACGCTGCCCGACGACCGGGGGACGGTCTCGGTGCCGCACGCCCAGCAGGACCTGTCACTGCTGGACGACTGACGGGGGCCGGGCGGCGGGACCGGCCGGGGCCAGCCGGGGACGGCTGACCGGGAAGGCCGGCCGACCGGCGCGGCCGGCGGGAAAGGCCGGCCGACCGGCGCGGCCGGCTTACGCGCGGCTCAGTCCTGCCCGTACCGCGGGTCGACCGACTCCGGTGCCAGGCCGAGCAGTTCGGCGACCTGCTCCACGACCACCTCGTGCACCAGCAGCGCCCGCTCGTCGCGGTTCTTGGTGCGGATCTCGACGGGGCGCCGGTAGACGACGATCTGCGCGGGCCTGTCCTTCTCCGCCGAGACCGCGCTGCCCAGCGGCACGGCTGTCTCGCCCGGCCACTCGTCGGCGCTGTCGGCGCCATCGACGCGTGGGACGTCGAGCACCAGGAAGTCGACCTCGGAGAGTTGCGGCCAGCGCCGTTCCAGGCGCTCCACGGAGTCCGCCACAAGATCGCGGAAGGAGTCCCCGCGGCTGGCCGAGAGCGGGACCTGCGGAGGGGCCACGGGCCCGCGCATCCCCCGGCCGTGCCGGTCGCGGCGGCGCGGCCGGGGCTCGGCGGGCTGGGGCGGTAGTGAGCTGTCCATCACTGACGCAGGGTAGCTCTCCGTGCGGCGCGGCGATGCAGGCGGCCGCGGCGCAGCCGTCATGTCGCGGAATGAGCATTCCGGACAAGTTCACGACCGGCGGCCCAGCCGCTTTCGATCGGTGATCTCGCAGCACTTGACTGGATATCGATGGGCGGATGACTGGATTCGATTCGTCACTCGCTGTATGCGCCTGTACCCGTGCAGGTCAAGCGAGTTGCCGCCGGGGCGGGCGGGGCAGGCTCCGCACCACGACACGGCGGAGTGACGCCGGGGCGAGTCGTCGCGGCCCGCTCAAGAGTGCGGTACCGTCCCTTACCGTGAGCCCTGTACGTCGCTGTTCTCGCACCGCGTGCGGCCGCCCCGCCGTCGCGACGCTGACGTACGTCTACGCCGACTCGACCGCGGTCCTCGGTCCGCTCGCGACTTACGCTGAGCCCCACTGCTACGACCTGTGCGCCGAGCACGGCGAGCGGCTGACCGCCCCGCGCGGCTGGGAGGTCGTCCGTCTCACCGACGGCTCGGCCCCGGCCAGGCCCAGCGGTGACGATCTCGAAGCGCTCGCCAACGCCGTACGGGAAGCCGCCAGGCCGCACGAGCGCGCCCCCGAGCCCGGTGGCGGCGCACGCCAGGCAGGTCAGACCGAGAGCGGACGCCGGGGGCACCTCCGCGTACTGCGCTCCCCGGAGCCCTGAGCACCCCGCTTCTGCCCCTCGGCTCCGCATCGTGTCCGGATCATTGACTTCCGGTTGCCATGAACATGAGCATTCCTCACACCCGTGAGGATCGAGGCCCTGTGTTTGTGCAGCCGCTGGAACCCGTAGCCGATTCACTCGCCCTGTCCGCACTCGCCGCCGCCCTGCCGCTGCTCACCGTCATGGTGCTGCTCGGCGCCGTACGGACGAAAGCCCACTGGGCCGGCCTGGCCGGGCTCGCCGTCGCGGTCCTGGTCGCCCTGTTCGCGTACGGCATGCCCCTCGGCCAGACGCTCTCCTCGGGCGTCCAGGGGGCGCTCTTCGGCCTCTTCCCCATCCTGTGGATCGTCGTCAACGCCCTCTGGGTGTACCGGATGACGGTCCGCACCCGGCACTTCGACATCCTGCGGCGCTCCTTCGGCCGGTTCTCCGACGACCCCCGCATCCAGGCCCTCGTCATCGGCTTCTGCTTCGGCGCGCTGCTGGAAGCGCTCGCCGGATTCGGCGCCCCGGTGGCGATCTGCGCGGTGATGCTGGTGGCGCTCGGCTTCGACCCGGCGCGCGCCGCGGTCGTCGCCCTCGTCGCCAACACCGCACCGGTCGCCTTCGGCGCCATGGGCACCCCTGTGGTGACGCTCGCACAGGTCAGCGGAGTGCCGCTGCACACGGTCGCCTCGGTCGTCGGCCGGCAGACCCCGCTGCTCGCCCTCCTCGTACCGCTGCTGCTGGTGTTCATCGTGGACGGCAGGCGCGGACTCCGCGAGACTTGGGCGCCCGCGCTGGTCTGCGGAGTCGCCTTCGCCGCTGCCCAGTTCGCCGCGTCGAACTTCGTCTCCGTGCAGCTCGCCGACATCCTGGCCGCGCTGGTCGGGGCCGCCGCCCTGATGGCAGTGCCGGGCGCCCGCAGGCCGGTCGCGGAACCGGTGCGGGCCGCCGTACTCACCGGCGAACGCAGCGCGGACCTGGAGGGGACCGACCCGCGGCGCGAAGTGGTGCGCTCCTACGCCCCGTACGGGCTGATCGTCGTGATCTTCTCGGTCGCCCAGATCCCGCCCGTGAAGCGGCTGTTCGACGGCGCGACCCGGCTCTTCGACTGGCCGTTCCTCCATGTCGCGGGCCCCGGCGGCAAGCCGGTCTCCGGCAATGTCTTCTCGCTCCCGCTCATCTCGACCGGCGGGACGCTGGTCCTCTTCGCGGGGGTGCTGACGGCGGCGGTCATCGGCGTACGGGCGGGCGACGCGCTCCGGGAGTGGGCGGCGACCGTGCGCGAACTGCGGTACGCGATCCTGACGGTCACCTCGGTCCTGGCGCTTGCGTATGTCATGAACCTCTCCGGACAGGCCGCCACCATCGGCCACTTCGTCGCCGCCGCGGGCGCCGGACTCGCCTTCCTCTCACCCGTACTGGGCTGGTTCGGGGTCGCCGTCTCCGGATCCGACACCTCGTCCAACGCCCTCTTCGGCGCACTCCAGGTGTCCGCGGCACACGAGTCCGGGCTCTCCCCGCAACTGCTGGCGGCCGCCAACAGCTCGGGCGGCGTCCTGGGCAAGATGATCTCCCCGCAGAACCTGACGATCGCGTGCGCGGCAGTGGGACTCAAGGGGCAGGAGGGCGATCTGCTGCGCAAGGTGCTGCCGTGGAGTCTGGGTCTGCTGCTGGTGATGTGTCTGATCGTCACCGCGCAGAGCACGGCGCTCCTGGACTGGATGCTGCCGTAGGAGGGCGCCCGAGAGAGGCGCCTGCGGGGAGCGCGTCTGCCGGAGCGCGCCCGCTGGAGGCGCCTGCGTACGGCGCGCGCCCGGCAGCGCGCTCCGGCTCGCGGAGAGTCCCGATGCCTCCAGGTAGTTTGATGGGCCCGTGGCGGACGATGGACCCGTGACGGACCGAGCGGATATCAGGAGGACCGACGTGGCTGGTGCTGTCGATTTGTCACAGGTCGTGAAGGCGTACGACGTGCGAGGGGTCGTGCCCGACCAGTGGGACGAGTCGCTCGCCGAACTGTTCGGGGCCGCCTTCGTCCAGGTGACGGACGCGTCGGCGATCGTCGTCGGCCACGACATGCGCCCCTCGTCGCCCGGCCTGTCCGGCGCCTTCGCGCGCGGTGCGGCGGCCCGCGGCGCCGACGTCACCCTCATCGGCCTCTGCTCGACCGACCAGTTGTACTTCGCGTCCGGGCAATTCGGCCTGCCCGGAGCGATGTTCACGGCCTCGCACAACCCGGCCAGGTACAACGGCATCAAGATGTGCCGGGCCGGAGCATCCCCGGTCGGTCAGGACACCGGCCTCGCCGAGATCCGTACGCTCGTCGAGACCTGGTCCGCGACAGGCGCCCCCGAGACCACGGCGACCCCGGGAACCGTCACCGAGCGTGACACGTTGAAGGAGTACGCGGCCCACCTCCTCTCCCTGGTCGACCTCTCGGCGATCCGCCCGCTGAAGGTCGTGGTGGACGCGGGCAACGGCATGGGCGGCCACACCGTCCCCACGGTCCTCGCCCCGCTCCCGCTCGACGTGATCCCCCTCTACTTCGAGCTGGACGGGACGTTCCCCAACCACGAGGCCAACCCGCTGGACCCGGCCAACCTGGTCGACCTCCAGGCGAAGGTCCGCGAGACCGGCGCGGACCTCGGCCTGGCCTTCGACGGCGACGCGGACCGCTGCTTCGTCATCGACGAGCGCGGGGACGGCGTCTCGCCCTCGGCCATCACCGCGCTGGTGGCCGCCCGCGAACTGGCGGCGCACCCCGGCGGCACGGTCATCCACAACCTGATCACGTCCTGGTCCGTCCCCGAAGTCGTACGGGAGAACGGCGGCACCCCCGTCCGCACCCGGGTCGGGCACTCCTTCATCAAGCAGGAGATGGCCACGACCGGGGCGATCTTCGGCGGCGAGCACTCGGCGCACTACTACTTCCGCGAGTTCTGGAACGCCGACACCGGGATGCTCGCCGCGCTGCACGTCCTGGCCGCGCTCGGCAACCAGCCGGGCACCCTCTCCGAACTGGTCGCCCCCTACGACCGCTACACCGGCTCGGGCGAGATCAACTCCAAGGTCACCGACCAGGCGGCCAGCACCGCACTGGTCAGGGAGGCGTACGAACACCGCGACGGCATCACGACGGACGGCCTGGACGGTCTGACGGTGACCTCCGCCGACTGGTGGTTCAACCTCCGCCCGTCCAACACCGAGCCGCTGCTGAGGCTGAACGTGGAGGCACGGGACGAGGCGACCATGGCCGAGGTCCGCGACGAGGTCCTCGGGCTGGTGCGCGGGACCGGGTGACAGCACCGGCGGATGCCCCGCACCCGCCCCGCCCCGGCGGTACGCTGACCTGGCCCAAACCGTATGTTCGAAGGGACCACCCCCATGCCGCTCGAAGCCGGTCTCCTGGAGATCCTCGCCTGCCCGGTCTGCCACTCCCCGCTCGACGACAAGTCGGCGGCCGAGGAGAACCCGGAGCTGATCTGCACCGGTAAGGAGTGCGGCCTCGCGTACCCCGTCCGCGACGGCATCCCGGTCCTGCTCGTCGACGAGGCCCGCCGCCCCGCGTAGGCAAGTCCCCCGCACGCACCCGTACACGCAAGGCGAATCGGAGGCAGACCCCGATGCTCGACGAGTCGTTGCTCGACGCCCCGGAAGCCCTGGCCCGAGCCGACCGCCGGGGGCTCCTCCGCGGCGCAGCCGAGGCCGGAGCCCGCGTCCGTACCGCCGCCAGGCACGCGGCCGAGGCCGGACTGGCCGACCTGAAACCGGAGGGGCGGCCCCGCGCCGTGCTCGTCGCCGGTTCGGGCGCCGCCGCGACCGGGGTGGCCGACCTGCTCACCGCCCTGGCGGGTACGGCGGCCCCCGTCACCCGGCTGCGCCCCACAGGCGTGGCACCGGCGGCGGGCGCCCTGCGCTGGGCCCTGCCCGGCTGGGCCGGATCCGTGGACCTGCTGCTCATCGCCACCGCCGACGGCACCGAGCCGGGTCTCGCCCTCCTCGCGGAACAGGCGTACCGGCGCGGCTGCACGGTCGTCGGGGTCGCCCCGCGCCGCTCGCCGCTGACCGAGGCGGTCGACGGCGCACACGGCCTCGTCGTACCGATGGCCGAGGCGCCGTACGAGGAGGAGACCGAGGTCCCCTTCACCGGGATCGGCCCCGGCGCCCTGTGGGCCCTGCTCACCCCGCTGCTGGTCCTGCTCGACCGGGTCGGCCTGGTCACCGCACCGCCCGAGACCCTGCAGCAGGTGGCCGACCGCCTGGACAGCACAGCGGAACGCTGCGGTCCGGCGATCGCCACCTACAGCAACCCGGCCAAGACCCTGGCCGCCGAACTCGCCGACTCCCTCCCGCTCATCTGGACCGAAGGCACCGCGGCGGCCCCGGCCGGCCGTCGCTTCGCCGCCGTGCTGACCGAACTGGCGGGCCGCCCCGCCCTCGCCGCCGAACTGCCCGAGGCGCTGCCCGCGCACGGTGCGCTGCTCGTCGGCCCCTTCGCGGGCGACGCCGACCCGGACGACTTCTTCCGCGACCGTGTGGACGACCCGCAGGCACTGCACGCGCGAGTGGTCCTCCTCCGCGACCGCCCGGCGGGCGGCCTCACCGCGGCCCCCGCCGCCCGGGAGATCGCCCTCGCCCAGGACACCCCGGTCAGCGAACTGGAACCGGAGGAGGGCGGCGAGCTGGAATGCCTCGCGGAACTCCTGGCGGTCACCGACTTCGCCGCCGCCTACGTCGCTCTCGCCACGGTCTGAACGCCGGCCGCGGCCCGCGCACCCGCACCCCGGGGGCACACCGGCCCGGTACGAGAACGCCCGGCACCGAGGACACCCCCGGGCCCAGGACACCTCCGGGACCGAGGGCACCCCCGGTACCGAGACACGCTCCCCGCACACCACCACGTACACGACCGCACGCCCCCGCACGCCGCCCCGCGCGACCCGCCCGCCGTCCCAGCAGCCCGGAAAGTAGCCTCATGGACCGCCTCGCCAACACCGTGCGCCCCTACGCCTGGGGTTCGACCACCGCCATCCCCGCCCTCACCGGCACCGAGCCCACCGGCGAACCGCAGGCCGAGATGTGGCTCGGCGCGCACCCCGGAGCCCCGTCCCACATCGACCGCGGCGCCGGCGAGCAAGCGCTCTCGGCGGTCATCGACGCGGCCCCCGAGGCCGAGCTGGGCGCGCCGGCCGTGGCGAAGTTCGGCCCGCGGCTGCCCTTCCTGCTCAAGATCCTGGCGGCCGGAGCCCCGCTCTCCCTCCAGGTCCACCCCGACCTCGCCCAGGCGAAGGAGGGGTACGAGAACGAGGAGCGCCGCGGCATCCCGGTCGACGCCCCGCACCGCAACTACAAGGACGCCAACCACAAGCCCGAACTCATCTGCGCCCTGACGCCCTTCGACGGCTTCTGCGGATTCCGGCCACCGGCCGAATCGGCCGACCTGCTCGCCGGCCTCGACGTGGACTCGGTCAAGCCGTACGTGGACATCCTGCGCGCACACCCCGAGGAGGCGGCGCTGCGCGAGGTCCTGACGGCCGTCCTGTCCGCGGACCCGGCCGGGATGAAGGACACGGTCACCGAGGCCGCCGCAGCGGCCGGACGCATCGGCGGCGCCTACGCCCCGTACGCCACCCTCGCCCACCACTACCCCGGCGACCCCGGCGTCATCGCGGCGATGCTGCTCAACCACGTACAACTCCAGCCCGGCGAAGCACTGTTCCTCGGCGCCGGCATTCCGCACGCCTACCTCAGCGGCCTCGGCGTCGAAATCATGGCGAACTCGGACAACGTGCTCCGCTGCGGTCTGACCCCGAAGCATGTCGACGTCCCCGAACTGCTGCGCGTCGTCCGCTTCGAGGCGACCGAGCCCGGCGTCCTGCGCCCGGAGGCGGACCCGGACGGCGAGGAGCTGTACGAGACCCCGATCGACGAGTTCCGGCTCTCGCGCTACGTACGCCCCGAGGACGCCAGTCCACTCCCGCTGCCCTCGGGCACCGCACAGATCCTGCTCTGCGCGGCGGGCACCCCGCGCGCGGGCGAACTCGCCCTGGAACCGGGCCAGTCCGTCTTCGTACCGGCGGGCGAGACCGTCACGCTGACGGGAGCGGGGACAGTCTTCCGCGCCACCGTTGTGGCCTGATGCAACAATGTGCGGCCGAATAGCGGCACCAACGCCGCGGCACCGACGAAGGGAACACGTCCACCCATGAGTGCGTCAGGTGGAACCAAGGCGATCGTGGCGGCGCTCGGCGCCAACCTCTCGATCGCGGTAGCGAAGTTCGTGGCGTTCCTCTTCAGTGGCTCGTCGTCGATGCTCGCAGAGAGCGTCCACTCACTCGCCGACTCGGGCAACCAGGGGCTGCTGCTCCTGGGCGGCAAGAAGGCCCAGCAGGAGGCAACCCCGCAGCACCCCTTCGGCTACGGCCGTGAGCGCTACATCTACGCCTTCCTCGTCTCGATCGTGCTCTTCTCGGTCGGCGGGATGTTCGCGGTCTACGAGGGCTACGAGAAGGTCAAGCACCCCCACTCGCTGGACAACTGGTACTGGCCCGTCGGGGTGCTGGTCTTCGCGATCATCGCGGAGGGCTACTCCTTCCGTACCGCGATCAAGGAGTCCAACCAGACGCGCGGCACGCTCTCCTGGGCCCAGTTCATCCGCCGCGCCAAGGCGCCCGAACTCCCGGTGGTGCTGCTGGAGGACTTCGGCGCACTGATCGGTCTGGCCCTCGCCCTGGCCGGCGTCGGACTGGCCGTGGCGACGGACAACGGCGTCTGGGACGGCATCGGCACCCTCTGCATCGGCACCCTGCTCATCCTGATCGCGATCGTCCTGGCCGCAGAGACGAAGTCGCTTCTCCTCGGTGAGGCCGCGGGCACCGAGGAGGTCGACAAGATCAAGACAGCCATCGTCGACCACGACACCGTCACCTCCGTGATCCACATGCGGACGCTGCATCTCGGCCCCGAGGAGCTCCTGGTGGCCGCGAAGATCGCGGTCCAGCACGACGACACGGCGGCGGAAGTGGCGCGGGCGATCAACGCCGCCGAGGCCCGTATCCGCGAAGCCGTGCCCATCGCCCGGGTGATCTATCTGGAGCCGGACATCTACAGCGAGGCCGAGGCCGCGGCGGGCGCGGACCCGAAGGCGACTCCGGGCGGCCCGTCACCGGTGCCGCAGCACTGACCCGGCCATCGAGCCCTGCCGGGCTCGCCGGAGGGGACCCGTCCGACGCACTGATTTCGGACGGTCCTCCCGGCGGGCTGGGGGTCGCTGGGCCGATCGGTGTAGATTCGTCGGGAGCCAGACGTCGCTGCTGATGGCGGTCGGGCGGTCCGTTCTGCGGACCGGCCGAGGGAGAGAGGGCCTCCGACGGACTGCGCCGCGAGCGCTCGGGCATTCGTGTGCCTTTCCGCCCGTCGCCGCAGCATCCAGCCCATACACCCTCGACCAACCTTCCGAGGAGCAGCTCGTATGACGACCGACGCCATCATCCAGGACTTCAAGGTCGCGGATCTTTCCCTGGCCGCCTTCGGGCGCAAGGAGATCACGCTCGCCGAGCACGAGATGCCCGGTCTGATGTCGATCCGCAAGGAGTACGCCGCGGCGCAGCCGCTGGCCGGTGCCCGAGTCACCGGTTCGCTGCACATGACGGTGCAGACGGCCGTGCTCATCGAGACCCTGGTCGCGCTCGGCGCCGAGGTGCGCTGGGCCTCGTGCAACATCTTCTCCACCCAGGACCACGCGGCCGCGGCGATCGCGGTCGGCCCGAACGGCACCCCGGACGCCCCTGCGGGCGTGCCGGTGTTCGCGTGGAAGGGCGAGAGCCTGGAGGAGTACTGGTGGTGCACGGAGCAGGCGCTGACCTGGCCGAACACCCCGACCGGCGGCCCCAACATGATCCTCGACGACGGCGGTGACGCCACCCTCCTCGTCCACAAGGGTGTCGAGTTCGAGAAGGCCGGCGCGGCCCCGGACCCGGCGACCGCGGACAGCGAGGAGTACAGCTACATCCTCAAGCTCCTCAACCGCACCCTGGGCGAGAACCCGCAGAAGTGGACGCAGCTGTCGTCCGAGATCCGCGGGGTGACGGAGGAGACGACGACGGGTGTGCACCGTCTGTACGAGATGCACCGTGACGGCACTCTCCTGTTCCCGGCGATCAACGTCAATGACGCGGTGACGAAGTCGAAGTTCGACAACAAGTACGGCTGCCGTCACTCGTTGATCGACGGCATCAACCGCGCCACTGACGTCCTGATCGGCGGCAAGGTCGCCGTCGTCTGCGGTTACGGGGATGTGGGCAAGGGGTGCGCGGAGTCGCTGCGTGGGCAGGGTGCCCGGGTGATCATCACGGAGATCGACCCGATCTGTGCGCTGCAGGCGGCGATGGACGGTTTCCAGGTGTCGACCCTGGACGACGTGGTGTCGATCGCGGACATCTTCGTGACGACGACGGGCAACAAGGACATCATCATGGCCGCGGACATGGCCAGGATGAAGCACCAGGCCATCGTGGGCAACATCGGTCACTTCGACAACGAGATCGACATGGCCGGTCTGGCGAGGATTCCGGGCATTGTGCGGGACGAGGTCAAGCCGCAGGTCCACACGTGGACGTTCGCCGACGGCAAGGTGTTGATCGTGCTGTCGGAGGGGCGTCTGCTGAACCTGGGCAATGCGACGGGTCATCCGTCGTTCGTGATGTCGAACTCGTTCGCGGACCAGACACTGGCCCAGATCGAGCTGTTCACCAAGCCCGCCGAGTACCCGACCGATGTGTATGTGCTGCCCAAGCACCTGGACGAGAAGGTCGCCCGGCTCCACCTGGATGCCCTGGGCGTCAAGCTGACGACGCTCCGTCCCGAGCAGGCCGCGTACATCGGTGTCGAGGTCGAAGGCCCGTACAAGCCGGACCACTACCGCTACTGACGCAACCAGTGCCGCTGGTGCGCACCTTGCCGCACCCTCAGCAGCCGGCACCGCAGAAACAGTAGGTACCAGGCAGGCCCCCGCACCCCCGTGTCGGGGGCCTGCCCCGTACCGGCTAGGGAAAGACCCCAAGGACCCCATGCCCCGCGGCCGTTATTCGCTCCACGATCTCCATGACCACACCCCCCTCGGTGAGGAACACTTCCACTGCGCGCCAGGCCCCTCCGGCTGGCGTTACGTCTCCCAGACCACCGCACCATCGGGCGACCACGCGGGCTCCGTCGATATGGCCATCGACGAACTCGGCCGCCCCATCCGCCTCGAACTCCACGCCGCGAGCTGGCAGATCCGCGGCGCGGCCATCGAAGGCGTCACCTGGGTCCGCACGGACCCTTGCGGGGAGCACGCCACCGAAGGCAACGCCCCCGCCCACGCCTTCACCGGCACATCCCCCGCCTTCCTTGTCGCCACAGCTCGGCTGCTCGGCCTCACCCCCGGTTCCCCCGCCACTCGCATCCGCCTGGTCGCCTTCACCGACCCGGTCCTGGCTCCCCGCACCGTCGACCAGTCCTGGGCCTTGCTGAAGAGTGAAGCGCACACCACTGACAATGGGCCCCTGATGGTGGACGAATACCAGGTCAGCGCTCTGGACACCGGTGAGCGGTACGCGGTCCACATCGCCGGGGACGTGGTCCTGGCGGCCCCCGGCATCGAGCTGGAACACCTGGAGACACCGCCATCGGTCTTCCGGTGACGGACAGCCCCGCGGCCGGGGCCGGAGTACGGGTTCAACGGCCCCGGGGTGATGTGCGTACGGCCCTGCTGAGCTGCTACTGTCTCTCTTGCCCACAAAAGCCGTTGACACGGTTCGAGTGGGGAGGTAGGTTTGAACGGTTGCCCCGAGTTCGACAAGATCGGGCCCAGCAGTTACTGTTTATCTCGCTCGCGGAAATTGAATTTCTCGCAGAGCCACCCGATGAATCCGAATCACGAGGCCGATTAGCTCGGCCAAAATGCTTCTGATAAAGTCGGAATCGCCGGAAAGGGAAACGCGAAAGCGTGGAACTGGAAAGCGGCCCCCCGGCCGGCCGGGAATCGGACACGAAAGAGTCTGATAGAGTCGGAAACGCAAGATCGAAGGGAAAAGCCCGGAGGAAAGCCCGAGAGGGTGAGTACAAAGGAA
>NZ_CP108660.1:5302500-6725000 GCF_045162975.1 Streptomyces sp. NBC_01089
TTCCCAAGTAGCACGGGGCCCGAGAAATCCCGTGTGAATCTGGCGGGACCACCCGCTAAGCCTAAATATTCCCTGGTGACCGATAGCGGATAGTACCGTGAGGGAATGGTGAAAAGTACCGCGGGAGCGGAGTGAAATAGTACCTGAAACCGTGTGCCTACAAGCCGTGGGAGCGTCGCTCATGTTCTTCGGAATGTGGGTCGTGACTGCGTGCCTTTTGAAGAATGAGCCTGCGAGTTAGCGGTGTGTAGCGAGGTTAACCCGTGTGGGGAAGCCGTAGCGAAAGCGAGTCCTAATAGGGCGTTTGAGTTGCACGCTCTAGACCCGAAGCGGAGTGATCTAGCCATGGGCAGGTTGAAGCGGCTGTAAGAGGTCGTGGAGGACCGAACCCACCAGGGTTGAAAACCTGGGGGATGACCTGTGGTTAGGGGTGAAAGGCCAATCAAACTCCGTGATAGCTGGTTCTCCCCGAAATGCATTTAGGTGCAGCGTCGTGTGTTTCTTGCCGGAGGTAGAGCACTGGATAGGCGATGGGCCCTACCGGGTTACTGACCTTAGCCAAACTCCGAATGCCGGTAAGTGAGAGCGCGGCAGTGAGACTGTGGGGGATAAGCTCCATGGTCGAGAGGGAAACAGCCCAGAGCATCGACTAAGGCCCCTAAGCGTACGCTAAGTGGAAAAGGATGTGGAGTCGCAGAGACAACCAGGAGGTTGGCTTAGAAGCAGCCATCCTTGAAAGAGTGCGTAATAGCTCACTGGTCAAGTGATTCCGCGCCGACAATGTAGCGGGGCTCAAGCGTACCGCCGAAGTCGTGTCATTCATACACATAGGGCTAACGCCTGTATGGATGGGTAGGGGAGCGTCGTGTGCCGGGTGAAGCAGCCGCGGAAGCGAGTTGTGGACGGTTCACGAGTGAGAATGCAGGCATGAGTAGCGATACACACGTGAGAAACGTGTGCGCCGATTGACTAAGGGTTCCTGGGTCAAGCTGATCTGCCCAGGGTAAGTCGGGACCTAAGGCGAGGCCGACAGGCGTAGTCGATGGACAACCGGTTGATATTCCGGTACCCGCTTTGAAACGCCCAGTACTGAGCCCATTAATGCTAAGGCCGTGAAGCCGTCCTGGACCCTTCGGGGAAAGGGGAGTGGTGGAGCCGCTGAACCAAGGTGGTAGTAGGTAAGCGATGGGGTGACGCAGGAAGGTAGTCCAGCCCGGGCGGTGGTTGTCCCGGGGTAAGGGTGTAGCCCGTTGTCCAGGTAAATCCGGATGACATGTGGGTGAGACCTGATGCCGAGCCGATTGTGGTGAAGTGGATGATCCTATGCTGTCGAGAAAAGCCTCTAGCGAGTTTCATGGCGGCCCGTACCCTAAACCGACTCAGGTGGTCAGGTAGAGAATACCGAGGCGTTCGGGTGAACTATGGTTAAGGAACTCGGCAAAATGCCCCCGTAACTTCGGGAGAAGGGGGGCCATTCCTGGTGATCATCTTTACGGTGTGAGCTGGGGGTGGCCGCAGAGACCAGCGAGAAGCGACTGTTTACTAAAAACACAGGTCCGTGCGAAGCCGTAAGGCGATGTATACGGACTGACGCCTGCCCGGTGCTGGAACGTTAAGGGGACCGGTTAGTCACATTTCGGTGTGGCGAAGCTGAGAACTTAAGCGCCAGTAAACGGCGGTGGTAACTATAACCATCCTAAGGTAGCGAAATTCCTTGTCGGGTAAGTTCCGACCTGCACGAATGGCGTAACGACTTCTCGACTGTCTCAACCATAGGCCCGGTGAAATTGCACTACGAGTAAAGATGCTCGTTTCGCGCAGAAGGACGGAAAGACCCCGGGACCTTTACTACAGTTTGATATTGGTGTTCGGTTCGGCTTGTGTAGGATAGGTGGGAGACTGTGAAGCGGCCACGCCAGTGGTTGTGGAGTCGTCGTTGAAATACCACTCTGGTCGTGCTGGATGTCTAACCTCGGTCCGTGATCCGGATCAGGGACAGTGTCTGATGGGTAGTTTAACTGGGGCGGTTGCCTCCTAAAGAGTAACGGAGGCGCCCAAAGGTTCCCTCAGCCTGGTTGGCAATCAGGTGTTGAGTGTAAGTGCACAAGGGAGCTTGACTGTGAGACCGACGGGTCGAGCAGGGACGAAAGTCGGGACTAGTGATCCGGCAGTGGCTTGTGGAAGCGCTGTCGCTCAACGGATAAAAGGTACCCCGGGGATAACAGGCTGATCTTCCCCAAGAGTCCATATCGACGGGATGGTTTGGCACCTCGATGTCGGCTCGTCGCATCCTGGGGCTGGAGTCGGTCCCAAGGGTTGGGCTGTTCGCCCATTAAAGCGGTACGCGAGCTGGGTTTAGAACGTCGTGAGACAGTTCGGTCCCTATCCTCTGCGCGCGTAGGAATATTGAGAAGGGCTGTCCCTAGTACGAGAGGACCGGGACGGACGAACCTCTGGTGTGCCAGTTGTCCTGCCAAGGGCATGGCTGGTTGGCTACGTTCGGAAAGGATAACCGCTGAAAGCATCTAAGCGGGAAGCCTGCTTCGAGATGAGTGTTCCCTCCCCCTTTGAGGGGTTAAGGCTCCCAGTAGACGACTGGGTTGATAGGCCAGATGTGGAAGCCCGGTAACGGGTGGAGCTGACTGGTACTAATAGGCCGAGGGCTTGTCCTCAGTTGCTCGCGTCCACTGTGTTAGTTCTGAAATAACGAACGACCGTGTTGTATCCGGTGTTGGTTAATTTCATAGTGTTTCGGTGGTCATTGCGTTAGGGAAACGCCCGGTTACATTCCGAACCCGGAAGCTAAGCCTTTCAGCGCCGATGGTACTGCAGGGGGGACCCTGTGGGAGAGTAGGACGCCGCCGAACAATTTTTAGCCTCAGCCCCGGACCATTTACTGGTTCGGGGCTGAGGCATTTCTGCGTCCACGTGCAGTTCACCAACAGAGCCGGAGCAGAACGGAGTCCTGTGCGCCCCGGCCTGTGTATATGCGGATGGGCTGCCACGGATCGCTCCGTGGCAGCCCATCCGCCGTTCTGCCGTATCAGTTCCCGGTGTTCTCGTAACCGGGTACGCCCGCCGAGCGCGCGAGGTCGATGTCGAGTGCTTCGCGGCGGATGCGCTGGTCGACGTAGAGAAGGACCGTCACACCTGCCGTGAACGGGTACGTGAGCGCCGTTGTGAGCATCGCGCCGATGCCGCTGACGATCAGGTACGGCCAGCCGAAGTCCGGAGTCTCGCTGGAGACCAGGTCGCTGATGCCCTTGCCGTCGGCGATCGTGGCAGCCGCGTTGAACGGCAGATCGATCAGGCCCGATACCAGGGCGGTCAGTACCAGGGTCAGCAGCGTGATGCCCAGGATGCGCCACCAGACGCCCTTGACCAGCTTCGCGGAGCGGCGCAGTGCCGCCGCGATGCCCTGGCGCTCCAGCATCAGCGCCGGGCCGGCCAGGCTGAAGCTGATCCACAGCCGGATGACGACGACGGTCGCGACGAGCCCGCCGATGGCGGCCAGTCCGGCGCCGGCCGAGCCGCCGACCAGGAGGCCGGGGAGGAGCCCGATCGTCATCACCGCCGCATAGCCGACAGGCAGCAGCAGGCTCAGGCCTACCAGCCGGGAGAGCTGGGGTTTGGCCTCGCGCCAGGCGTCGGCGAGCGTCACCGGGCGGCCCAGTACGGAACGGCTCACGACCATCGTCAGTACCGCGGTGGTGAAGATGGTGCCGATCAGGGTGATCGCGTACACCGGTCCCAGGCTCAGCAGACTGTCCCGCAGCGAGTCCAGGCTCTGGCGCAGCTGCTCGGCGGGGTCGGCCCCGCTGTCGATCCGGGCCGGCTCGGGAAGCAGATAGTGCTGGACGAGGATCGAGCAGAGCTGGATGGCGGCTGCCACGCCGATCGTGAGGCCGAGTGCCGTGCGCCAGTGGGCGCGCATCGTCGATACCGAGCCCTCAAGGATCTCTCCCACGCCGAGGGGCCTGAGCGGGATCACGCCCGGTTTGGCCGCGATGGGCTGCTGGTTGCTCCAGCCGCCCGGCTGCGGTCCGCCCCAGCCGGTGTTCGGCGGGCCGCCGCTGGTGCCGCTCTGGGCGCGCGGGCCCCGGGCGGACGTCTGCTGCGGTGGTACGGGCGGGTTCGGTGCGGTCCACTGTGCGGCCGGCGGCTGATTGCTGGACCACTTCGGCGGCGTCGGAGCCGTCGGGGGTTCCGGAGCAGCCTCCCCCTGGCCGGGCGGTCCGGCGGGCCAGGGGACGCCCGGCTCCTGGCCGTCGGAGGGGGCGGATCCGGGCGAGGCCGAACCCGGAGAGTCGTTCATGGTTGCTCCTTCACATGCCTGGTCCGCCACATGCCTGTCCGCGCGTCGAGGCAGCAGGTTGGCGGCAGCCATCGTGTCATGCGAGCCGGGGGAGGGGAGCAGCTGCTGTATTCCCCTGCGTATCCCCTCTGGTATCCCCGTGTGTCTCCCTTGCGCCTTCAATTGTCGGTACCGCACGGGGCAGACTGTGCGGATGGCTGATCAGGATGCGCAAACCATGCTGGGCGCGGGGCCGTCCATGCTTCCTTCGCTTCGCTGGGACGAGCCGCCCGAGGGCGCGGAGGGCGCGGTTGTCGTTCTGCTCGACCAGACCCGATTGCCCGGCGAGGAGGCCGAGCTGGTGTGCACGGATGTTCCCGCGCTGGTCCGGGCGATCCGGACGCTCGCTGTGCGGGGCGCTCCGCTGCTCGGTGTCGCAGGGGGCTATGGGATCGCGCTCGCTGCCGTACGGGGATACGACGTGGAGGAGGCAGCGGCGCTCCTCGCCGGTGCGAGGCCCACCGCGGTGAATCTGGGGTACGGGGTCCACCGGGTGGCCACGGCGTACCGGGCGGCTGTCAGTGGCGGCGCGGACCCCGGTACCGCGGCGTCGGCGGCGCTCGCGGAGGCCAGGGCGCTGGAGCAGGAGGACGTCGAGGCCAGCCGGCAGATGGCGGTCCGGGGTCTGGAGCTGCTCGATGAGCTGCTGCCGGGCGGCGGGCACCGGATTCTGACACACTGCAACACCGGGGCTCTGGTCTCGGCCGGTGAGGGCACCGCTTTCGCCGTGGCTCTGGCGGCGCATCGTGCGGGCAGTCTGCGGCGTCTGTGGGTGGACGAGACACGGCCGCTCCTTCAGGGGGCGCGGCTGACGGCGTACGAGGCGGCCCGGAACGGGATGGCGTACACACTGCTCACCGACAACGCCGCCGGTTCGCTCTTCGCGGCGGGTGAGGTGGACGCCGTGCTGATCGGCGCCGACCGGATCGCGGCGGACGGCTCGGTGGCGAACAAGGTGGGCAGCTATCCGCTGGCCGTGCTGGCCAAGTACCACCATGTGCCGTTCATCGTCGTCGCTCCGACGACCACGGTCGATCTGTCCACGCCGGACGGTGCGTCCATCGAGGTGGAGCAGCGGGCGGGCGCGGAAGTCATGGAGTTCGGCGGGGTGTCGGTGGCGCCGCTGGGGACGCAGGCGTACAACCCCGCGTTCGATGTCACACCCCCCGAGCTCGTGACGGCCGTCGTCACGGAATCGGGGTCCGTATCTCCTGTCACCAGGGACGCACTCACCGCATTGTGTGACAGGTCACGCCAGGTAACGATTAGCTAATGGGATGATGTCGGTATGAAGGGACGCGTCCTTGTCGTCGATGACGACACCGCACTGGCCGAGATGCTCGGCATTGTGCTGCGTGGTGAAGGTTTTGAGCCGTCATTTGTAGCGGACGGCGACAAGGCACTGGCTGCATTCCGTGAGGCCAAGCCGGACCTGGTGCTGCTCGATCTCATGCTGCCCGGACGGGACGGCATCGAGGTCTGCAGGCTGATCAGGGCCGAGTCAGGTGTGCCGATCGTGATGCTCACGGCGAAGAGCGACACCGTCGATGTGGTGGTGGGGCTCGAATCAGGGGCCGACGACTACATCGTCAAGCCGTTCAAGCCCAAGGAGCTCGTCGCCCGTATCAGGGCGAGGCTGAGGAGGTCGGAGGAGCCCGCGCCGGAACAGCTGGCGATCGGTGATCTGGTCATCGATGTGGCAGGTCACTCCGTGAAGCGGGAGGGGCAGTCGATCGCTCTCACCCCGCTGGAGTTCGATCTGCTGGTCGCGCTGGCCCGTAAGCCCTGGCAGGTGTTCACCCGTGAGGTGCTGCTCGAGCAGGTGTGGGGGTACCGGCACGCCGCGGACACCCGGCTGGTCAATGTGCACGTTCAGCGGCTGCGCTCGAAGGTCGAGAAGGACCCCGAGCGGCCGGAGATCGTGGTGACCGTCCGCGGTGTCGGATACAAGGCAGGACCGAGCTGACATGGCTCGGAGCAGCGCCGCTCCGGCGCCCGGTGAGCCGGGAGTACGGCCGGGGCGGCCTGCCGGACCCGCGGTGAACGCGTCCCGGTTCACCGCCGCTGCCGGTTCCACCGGCGGGGGCTCCGCGCGGCGGCCGGCGCTGCGCCGGTTCGGCGACCGTTTTCTGCGGGGTGGCCGGCTGCTCCAGGACGGGGCGCCCGGCGGTCCCGTGCTGCGGCTCTTCGCGCGCTGGGTGCGCCGTCCGCTGCTGCCCGCTGCGCGTCTCTGGCGGCGGAACATCCAGCTCAGGGTGGTCGCCGGCACGCTTCTGATGTCGCTTGCCGTGGTCCTGGTGCTCGGGTTCGTGGTCATCGGCCAGGTGCGCAACGGTCTGCTGGACGCCAAGGAGAAGGCCGCGGTCAGTCAGGCGGCCGGCGGTTTCACCGTCGCCAAGGACAAGGCCAACGCGACGACGGTGTCCGACAGCGACTCCGCCGACACCGGGGCTGCCAGCAATTCCCGCCAGTGGCGTACCGACCTCGTTGCCCAGCTCGCCAGTGGCGGTCAGGGCGCTTACAGCGTGGTGACGCTCGCCCCGGCCTCCGAGGAGACGGGCGCGGGCAACGGCGGGGAGCGTACGTCCGGCCAGGTGAGCCCCGACAGCGTCTCCGAGAAGCTGCGCAGGAGCGTCGACCAGGGGACGGCGCCGTACAAGACGTACACGGACATCAAGTACGCGGACGGGCGGGCGGCCGAGCCCGGTCTGGTCGTGGGACAGCGCCTCGAGGACATCGACCACAAGCCGTACCAGCTCTACTACCTCTTCCCGCTCTCGCAGGAGGAGAAGACCCTCAGCCTGGTCAAGCGGACCCTGGCCACCGCGGGCCTGTTCGTGGTGGTGCTGCTCGGGGCGATCGCCTGGTTCCTGGTGCGGCAGGTGGTCACGCCCGTACGGATGGCCGCCGGGATCGCCGAACGGCTCTCGGCGGGGCGCCTCCAGGAGCGGATGAAGGTCACCGGTGAGGACGACATCGCCCGGCTCGGTGAAGCCTTCAACAAGATGGCGCAGAGCCTCCAGTCGAAGATCCAGCAGCTGGAGGACCTCTCCCGGATGCAGCGCCGCTTCGTCTCCGATGTGTCGCACGAGCTGCGTACCCCGTTGACGACCGTACGGATGGCCGCCGACGTCATCCATGACGCGCGCAGCGACTTCGATCCGGTGACCGCGCGCTCCGCCGAACTGCTCGGCGACCAGCTCGACCGCTTCGAGTCGCTGCTCGCGGATCTGCTGGAGATCAGCCGGTTCGACGCGGGCGCCGCCGCGCTGGAGGCCGAGCCGATCGATCTGCGGGAGACCGTGCGCCGGGTGATATCCGGCGCCGATCCGCTCGCGGAGCGCAAGGGCAGCCGGATCAGGGTGGTCGGTGACGAGCAGCCGGTGGTCGCCGAGGTCGACGCGCGCCGGATCGAGCGGGTGCTGCGCAATCTCGTCGTCAACGCGGTGGAGCACGGCGAGGGCAACGATGTGGTGGTCAGGTTCGGTGTCGCGGGGGGCGCCGTCGCGATCGTCGTGCGTGACTACGGCGTGGGGCTGAAGCCCGGTGAGGCGACCCGGGTCTTCAGCCGTTTCTGGCGGGCCGACCCGGCGCGGGCCCGTACGACCGGTGGTACCGGGCTCGGGCTCTCCATCGCCGTCGAGGACGCGCGGCTGCACGGGGGCTGGCTCCAGGCGTGGGGCGAGCCGGGCGGCGGTTCACAGTTCAGGCTGACCCTGCCGCGTACGGCGGACGAACCGCTGCGCGGCTCCCCGATCCCGCTGGAGCCCGACGACTCGCGGCGCGCCCGCTCCATGACGCAGGCCGATGCGGGGCGGCTGATCGCGGTGCCCGCCCAGTCGGGCGCGGACCGCTCGCCGCTCCCGCCGCTGCCGCGTGCGATACCGGCCGATCCGACGGCGCTGCCGGGGAGTGGCGCGCGGGTGGTCGCCAGGGCCGGTGACTGTGGGGGGCAGGCCGATTCCGCGGGGCCGGCTGGTTCCGCGGAATCGGCCGAATCCGCGGGGCGGGCCGGCTCCGCACTGCAAGCTTCGGATCAGGCTTCGGACCCGGACCGGGAGGACACCGCCCGTGGGCGATGATCGTGGGGGCAGCCGCAGCACACGGGGGCTGCGGGCGTACGCGTGGCTGGGCTGCGGCGGCCTGCTGCTGGCCGGCTGCGCTTCGATGCCCAACACCGGTGACATCGAGGCCGTCGACCCTTCGCAGCGCAGTGACTCGCAGGTCAAGGTGTACGCGGTGCCGCCGCGCGAGGGGGCCGCGCCCGCCGAGATCGTGGACGGCTTCCTGGAGGCGATGACCAGTGACGATCTGCAGTTCGCCACGGCCAGGAAGTATCTGACGAAGGCGGCGTCGCGCACGTGGGATCCGGGCGCGCGGACCACGGTGCTCGCCGACGGCCCCACCCGCCGGGCGAATCCGGCCAACGACCGTGATGCGCCGCAGGTTTCGTCCACCTTCGAACTGAGCGGCACGGAAGTGGCCGTGGTCGACAAGCAGCACGCGTATCAGCCCGACAAGGGCACGTACCGCAACTCCATCCACCTCGTGCACCAGAACGGCAGGGAGTGGCGCATCGACGATCTGCCGGCCGGTCTGCTGCTCAGCCTCTCCGACTTCCAGCGCAACTATCACTCGGTCAACAAGTACTACTTCGCTTCCGTGCCGGCGTCCGGGGTGCCGGGGGCGACCGGTGCGTCCGGGCCGTCCGGTACTTCCGACGGCACGTCAGGTGCGTCCGGGGCGCCCGACGGTCCCTCCGGCCGGAACTGGCTCGTCGCCGACCCGGTCTATCTGCGCCAGGGCATCGACCCCGAGACGCGGATGGATCCGCTGACGCAGACGGTCGCGTCGGTGCTGGACGGGCCGACCAACTGGCTCGGCCCGGTGGTGGCTTCGCGCTTCCCGGCCGGGACGGCGCTCAAGAAGGGCGTCAGGACGCTGACGCTCGACGACCGGAACGGCCTGAAGGTGCCGCTCAACGAGAAGGCGTCGGGCGTGAGTCAGGGCCAGTGCCGGCAGATGGCGGCCCAACTCCTCTTCACCCTGCGGGATGTGACGTCCATGCGGGTCGAGCAGGTGGAGCTGGAGCGTACGGACGGCGCACAGTTGTGCGTGCTCGGCGCGGACCAGTCGCAGGAGTACGCCCCCGATCAGACGTCGGGCAGTCCGGCCGGTGAGTACTTCGTCGATGCCAAGGGCCGGCTCGTACGGATGCGGGCCATCGGCGACGACACGTCGGGGAAGGCGGATCCCAAGCCGGTCGACGGGCCGCTCGGCGCGGGCGCCAAACCGCTGAGCACGGTCGCGGTGTCGCGCGACGAACGCCGTGCGGCGGGCGTCTCGAAGGACAGCGCCACGCTGACGACGGCCTCGATCGTCTCCGGCGGCGGAGCGGCCGAGAAGCTGTACACCAGCCATGCCAAGCAGGAGAAGGACCGTCTGTCCGCCCCGAGTTGGGACGGTTGCGGCGACCTCTGGGTGGCTGACCGCAACCCGGCGAATCCGCAGCTGCTGCGGTTCGCGGGCGGTTCGGGCGAGCCGCAGCAGATCCCGGTGCTCGGTCTGGACGGTGCGCGCGTCGCGGGGCTGCGGATGTCGTCCGACGGGGTGCGGATCGCGCTGCTGCTGACGAAGGACGGGCATACGACGCTGAAGGTGGGCCGGGTGGTCCGGCAGGGCAACGCCGACCACCCGACGGTCACGGCCGTGGACGAACTGCGCCCGGCCGCACCGCAGATGGCCGATGTGACGGCGGTGTCCTGGGCGGGCCGCAGCCGTCTCGTGGTGGTCGGCAAGGAGGCCGGAGGGGTCCAGCAGGTGCGCTATATGCAGGCGGACGGGTCGGTCTCCGGGGTGAACCCGCTGCCGGGCGCCAACCGGATCACCGCCGTCGCCGCTTCGGACGACGACAGGCTGCCGCTCATGGCGCTCTCGGACGAGGACGGAATTGTGCGTCTGCCGCCGCGGGCGAATTGGAAAACGGTGGTGGAGGAAGGAAAGTCGCCGGTCTATCCCGGATAGCGGGCTGTCCCTGGGCGGCTTCCACGTCTCCTCTGCGGCTGTACGGGCAGGCGTAGGGGCGGACGTCATCGGGCGGGGCCGGCCCGTTCCGTCCCCGGTTATCCACAGGGGTGGCAGGAAGATCTCCCGCTTGGCAGAGTGAAGTCATGCGGGGGTGGTGGCGGGAAATCTCGGAAGTGGTGCTGCCGAGCGCATGCGGAGGCTGCGGCAGATTGCGTACGGCGCTCTGCGCGGAATGCGCCGATGCCCTGTGCGGCGGTCCGGTGCGCAGGGCGAGACCGGACCCGGAGCCGCCCGGGCTCCCGGTGGTGTGGGGTGCCGCGGTGTACGAGGACGCGGTGCGGGCGGTGCTGCTCGCGCACAAGGAGAGGGGCGCTCTGGGGCTGGCGGGGGCGCTCGGCCGTGCGCTGGCGGCGGCGGTGCTGGCCGCGGCGCGGCGGAGCGCGGGCGAGGGGCCGCTGCTGCTGGTCCCGGTGCCCTCGTCGCGTGGTGCGGTGCGGGCCAGGGGGCATGACGCGGGGCGCAGGATCGCCCGCGTGGCCTCGGCGGAGCTGCGCAGGGGCGGGACGCCCGCACGCGCGGTGGGGGCGCTCAGACAGCGGCGTGCGGTGGCCGATCAGGCGGGCCTGGACGCCCCGCAGCGGTTGGCGAATCTGTCGGGCGCACTCGAAGTGATACCGGGGGGCGTAGGGCTGCTGGACGGGGGCAGGGTGGTGTTGGTGGACGATCTCATGACGACCGGAGCATCACTGGTGGAAGCGGCTCGTGCGGTACGGGCAGTGGCAGGCCGGGAATTCCCCGGACCTGCGGAACCGGTGGCTGCGGTCGTCGCCGCACCACCGTTGTCTTTCGGAATAAACCGGAACTGACAGCTAAGTTCCATCGTTGCAGGTAGTGAGGGAGAAAAACCACCTGAACGGGGGTACGCGTGAGTAGCGGGTGCCGATACCCGTCCCGGCGAGCTATGTTCGGTTGTGAGGAATGGCGAAAGCTGTGGCTCACTTGAATACACGGACGTGCATGGCACTTTCCGGTTTCTGCAGGTTCCGTGGAATGCCGGAGACTTGCGAGGCCGGAGGCTGGTGCGGGTGGGGATCTTCCCGACGGGGGAGGAGGAGGTGAAAGCCACCAAGTCCGAGACTCCGGTGCTCACCGGGGTCTGGTGCAAGAGGGAGCTGCTCCGCCACTGAGCGGAGCGATCCGGGAACGGAGTTCTGCGTGGACATCGTCGTCAAGGGCCGCAAGACCGAAGTACCCGAGCGGTTCCGCAAGCACGTCGCCGAGAAGCTGAAGATTGAGAAGATCCAGAAGCTGGACGCCAAGGTGATCAGCCTGGACGTCGAGGTGTCCAAGGAGCCCAATCCGAGGCAGGCCGACCGTTCGGACCGTGTGGAAATCACGCTGCACTCCCGAGGCCCGGTGATCCGGGCGGAGGCAGCGGCAGGCGACCCGTACGCAGCGCTGGATCTGGCCACCGGCAAGTTGGAGGCGCGGCTGCGGAAGCAGAACGAGAAGCGCCACAACAGGCGTGGTGCGGGGCGCATTTCGGCAGCCGAAGTCGTGGACGCAGTGCCGGAGACGGCGCAGGTCAACGGCAACGGCGAGTTCACCGCCGATGTGGCGACCCAGACCATCCCGACCACCAGGATCGGCTCGCTGGAGATCCAGGGCGATGGACCGCTGGTGGTACGCGAGAAGACCCATGTGGCAGCAGCGATGTCGCTCGACCAGGCGCTCTACGAGATGGAACTGGTGGGGCACGACTTCTATCTGTTCGTCGACGCGGAGACAAAGGAACCCAGTGTCGTCTACCGGCGGCACGCCTACGACTACGGTGTCATTCACCTGACGACCGACCCGCTCGCCGACATGGAGGCGGCCGGCGCCGGCGGTGCGCTCGGCGGATGACTTCATGAACCGTTGCGGTGCCCCTGGACGTACGTATGTGCACCGGGGGCGCCGCCGTGCGGTGGGGATCGGGGTTGGGGATCACCGTTCCGTCGTCCCGGCATGAAATCATGGCGGCACGCGCCAATCGGGCTTCTGTGAGCTGCGGTTGACGTCGTACATGAACTTCGGGCCCATGCTTCAGGGGGAGGAACGATGGCGGACCGCTTCGGTCCCGCGCACGACCGGGACGAGGACCCCATGGACCATGGCGGGGCTGACCATGGCGGGGCTTCGTGCAAGGAGCCGATCAGGGTCCTGGTGGTGGACGACCACGCGCTCTTCCGGCGTGGCCTGGAGATCGTTCTCGCGGCCGAGGAGGACATCCAGGTCGTCGGTGAGGCGGGCGACGGCGCGGAAGCGGTGGACAAGGCCGCCGATCTGCTGCCCGACATCGTGCTGATGGATGTACGGATGCCCAAGCGCGGCGGCATCGAGGCGTGCACCTCCATCAAGGAGGTGGCACCCAGCGCGAAGATCATCATGCTGACGATCAGCGACGAGGAGGCCGACCTCTACGACGCGATCAAGGCCGGGGCCACCGGTTATCTGCTGAAGGAGATCTCGACCGACGAGGTGGCGACGGCGATCAGGGCGGTGGCCGACGGGCAGTCCCAGATCAGCCCCTCCATGGCGTCGAAGCTGCTCACCGAGTTCAAGTCGATGATCCAGCGCACCGACGAGCGCCGGCTCGTACCGGCCCCGCGGCTGACCGAACGGGAGCTGGAGGTTCTGAAACTGGTGGCCACCGGGATGAACAACCGGGACATCGCCAAGGAGTTGTTCATCTCCGAGAACACCGTGAAGAACCACGTCCGCAACATCCTGGAGAAGCTGCAGCTGCACTCCAGGATGGAGGCCGTGGTCTACGCGATGCGCGAGAAGATCCTCGAAATCCGCTGAGGGCGGGCGCCGGGCCGGACCCGGTCGCGCCCCGGACCCGCCTCCGCTTCCGCCCCGGACCCTCCCCCCCCCCGGGGCTCGTTACCGGGCCGTGTCGAGTGCGTCTGTCAGGGCCGCTGTCAGCGGGGCCCGCAGCTCCGCGTCGTTGATCCGCTCCACCCGCACGTCCGTGCACCCCACCCAGGCCGCCGCTTCGGCCAGTGCCTCGGCCATCGGCCGCACCGCCTTCCGGTTGTCCAGGGAGACCTGCCTGGCCACCAGGGTGCTGCCCTCCCGCGCGGGGTCGACCCGGCCCACCAGCTTTCCGCCCGCGAGCAGGGGCATCGCGAAGTAGCCGTGGATCCGCCTGGGCTTGGGGACGTACGCCTCCAGCCGGTGTGTGAAGCCGAAGATCCGCTCCGTACGGGCGCGCTCCCAGACGAGGGAGTCGAACGGTGAGAGCAGCGTCGTACGGTGGCGGCCGCGGAGCGGGGACGACAGGGCGTCCGGGTCGGCCCAGGCCGGTTTGGACCAGCCCTCGACCCTGACGGGGACCAGGCCCGAATCGGCGACGACCGCGTCGAACTGCTCGGCCTTGAGGCGGTGGTAGTCCGCGATGTCCGTACGGGTCCCGACCCCCAGGGACTTTCCCGCCAGCGCGACCAGCCGCCGGACACACTCCCGGTCGTTCAGCTCGTCATGGAGCAGGGGGCCGGGGATCGCGCGCTCGGCCAGGTCGTACACCCGCTTCCAGCCGCGCCGCTCGGTGCACACCACCTCTCCGTACATCAGTGCCCGCTCGACGGCGACCTTCGATGCCGACCAGTCCCACCACTCGCCGCCGTTCTTCGCGCCGCCCAGTTCGGTGGCCGTCAGCGGGCCCTCCGCGCGCAACTGCTTGATCACGGTCTCGTACGCCGACTCGGGCAGATCGTGATTCCAGTGCGGGCGGTCGCGGTAGGCGCGGCGGCGGAAGGCGAAGTGCGGCCACTCCTCGATGGGCAGGATGCAGGCGGCATGCGACCAGTACTCGAAGGAGCGGCCCCCCGACCAGTACGCCTCGTCGACCGTCCGGCGGCCGACGGCGCCCAGCCTCGCGTACGGGATGAGCTCGTGCGAGCGCGCCAGCACGGAGATGGTGTCCAGCTGCACCGCGCCCAGATGCCGCAGCACCCCGCGCACCCCGCCCCGGCGGTCGGGCGCGCCCAGGAAACCCTGGGCGCGCAGCGCTGTCCGGCGGGCCTCGTCGGCGGAGAGTTCGACGGTCGGGGACGGCACAGGAGTCATGTCCCGAACGATAGGGGGCACCACTGACAACGGGGCACGGGCCGGTGAACGGGGCCGGGGACGGGGGCGCGGTTCAGGGGCCGGCCGGGAGATAGGCGTGCTCCGTGGGCAGCCCCAGGTCGGACGGGAGTATCGCGCCCAGCCAGGCGTCTCTTCGGGTGCCCTTGTTCAGCAGGTCCGCACGGAGGGTGCCCTCGATACGGAATCCGGCCTTCTCCGCGACCGCCCGCGATCCCGCGTTGCCGACCTCGGCCCGCCACTCCAGACGCTCCACGCCCAGCTTGGCCAGCGACCAGTGGGTGAGTACGGTCACGGCCTCCGCCGTGTACCCGTGGCCCCGGTGCTCCTTCGCCATCCAGTAGCCGATCTCCCAGGTGCCGGGCCTTCCGTGCCGGAACACGGAGATCGCGCCGATCAGCCGGGCGTCCGCGCGGGCCAGCACGGCGAAGGCCAGGCTGGTGCCCGCCCGCCAGCCGTCCGGGACGATCTGTCCGGTGAAGCTCTCCGCGTCCTCGCGCCGGTAAGGGGACGGGACGACCGTCCAGCGCTGGATGTCGGGGTCCTGGCAGGCTTGGAACACGCTCTCGGTGTCCGCGGTGGTGAAGGGGCGCAGCAGCAGCCGCTCTGAGGTCAGCGTGACGGGGTCCATCGGCTGATTCTGCTGCCCGCTCCGAGCAGGTGCCATGGCTTTTTCGGGGATCTCCCGGCACCTTCCGGACGCCCCGACCGTTGTCCTGAGCGGCGGGCCTCCCGGCGCGGCGGGGTCCTCGCTTACGATGGCCGTTGCTCTACCCCGGTTTGCCGCGTGAAAGTAAGCCGGGCTCCCTGGTCGGTCTGTTTCTCCGGCCCGGGTCCGGGGGTAGCACCCCGGGAGGTTCAGCCCATGAACTCGACCGCGCCAGGCCCGACCGGCAAGGAGACCAACCCCCGTGTCCGTCTTCAACAAGCTCATGCGTGCAGGCGAAGGAAAGATCCTGCGCAAGCTGCACCGCATTGCGGACCAGGTCAACTCCATCGAAGAGGATTTCATCAATCTCTCCGACGCCGAGCTGCGGGCCCTCACCGACGAGTACAAGGAGCGGTTCGCCGACGGCGAAAGCCTCGACGACCTGCTGCCCGAGGCTTTCGCGACGGTCCGTGAGGCCGCCAAGCGCGTCCTCGGCCAGCGTCACTACGACGTACAGCTGCTGGGCGGCGCCGCCCTGCACCTCGGCTATGTGGCCGAGATGAAGACCGGCGAGGGCAAGACCCTGGTCGGCACGCTCCCCGCCTATCTGAACGCGCTGTCGGGCAAGGGCGTCCACCTGATCACGGTGAACGACTACCTGGCCGAGCGTGACTCCGAGATGATGGGCCGGGTCCACAAGTTCCTGGGGCTCGAAGTCGGCTGCATCGTCGCCAACATGACCCCGGCGCAGCGCCGCGAGCAGTACGCCTGCGACATCACGTACGGCACGAACAACGAGTTCGGCTTCGACTACCTCCGCGACAACATGGCGTGGTCCCAGGACGAGCTCGTCCAGCGCGGCCACAACTACGCCATCGTCGACGAGGTCGACTCGATCCTGGTCGACGAGGCGCGTACGCCGCTGATCATCTCCGGCCCCGCCGACCAGGCCACCAAGTGGTACGGCGACTTCGCGAAGCTCGTCACCCGGCTGACGAAGGGCGAGGCGGGCAACCAGCTCAAGGGCATCGAGGAGACCGGCGACTACGAGGTCGACGAGAAGAAGCGCACGGTCGCCATCCACGAGCCCGGTGTCGCCAAGGTCGAGGACTGGCTCGGCATCGAGAACCTCTACGAGTCGGTGAACACCCCGCTCGTCGGTTACCTCAACAACGCGATCAAGGCCAAGGAGCTCTTCAAGAACGACAAGGACTACGTCGTCATCGACGGCGAAGTCATGATCGTCGACGAGCACACCGGACGTATCCTCGCCGGCCGGCGCTACAACGAGGGCATGCACCAGGCCATCGAGGCGAAGGAAGGGGTGGACATCAAGGACGAGAACCAGACACTCGCCACGATCACCCTGCAGAACTTCTTCCGCCTGTACGGCAAGCTCTCCGGCATGACCGGTACGGCCATGACCGAGGCCGCCGAGTTCCACCAGATCTACAAGCTCGGTGTCGTGCCGATCCCGACGAACCGGCCGATGGTCCGCATGGACCAGTCCGACCTGATCTACCGCACCGAGGTCGCCAAGTTCGACGCGGTCGTCGACGACATCGCGGAGAAGCACGAGAAGGGCCAGCCGATCCTGGTCGGCACCACGTCGGTCGAGAAGTCCGAGTACCTCTCGCAGCAGCTCTCCAAGCGCGGCGTGCAGCACGAGGTGCTCAACGCGAAGCAGCACGACCGGGAGGCGCCGATCATCGCGCAGGCCGGCCGCAAGGGCGCCGTCACCGTCGCGACGAACATGGCCGGGCGCGGTACCGACATCAAGCTCGGCGGCAACCCGGACGACCTCGCCGAGGCGGAGCTGCGCCAGCGCGGCCTGGACCCCGACGAGAACGTCGAGGAGTGGGCCGCCGCCCTGCCCGCCGCGCTGGAGAAGGCCGAGCGCGCGGTCAAGGCCGAGCACGACGAGGTCACGGACCTCGGCGGGCTGTATGTGCTGGGCACCGAGCGCCACGAGTCGCGCCGTATCGACAACCAGCTGCGCGGCCGTTCCGGACGTCAGGGCGACCCGGGCGAGTCCCGGTTCTACCTCTCGCTCGGCGACGACCTGATGCGGCTGTTCAAGGCCCAGATGGTCGAGCGGGTCATGGCGATGGCCAATGTCCCCGACGACGTGCCCATCGAGAACAAGATGGTGACGCGGGCCATCGCGTCGGCGCAGTCGCAGGTCGAGCAGCAGAACTTCGAGACGCGTAAGAACGTCCTGAAGTACGACGAGGTGCTGAACCGCCAGCGCGAGGTCATCTACGGCGAGCGGCGCCGGGTCCTGGAGGGCGAGGACCTGCACGAGCAGGTGCAGCACTTCATGGACGACACGATCGACGCGTACATCCAGGCGGAGACGGTCGAAGGGTTTGCCGAGGAGTGGGACCTGGACCGTCTGTGGAACGCGTTCAAGCAGCTCTACCCGGTGAAGGTCACCGTGGAGGAGCTGGAGGACGCGGCGGGCGACCGGGCCGGCATCACCGCCGAGTTCATCGGTGAGTCGATCAAGGACGACATCCACGAGCAGTACGCGGGCCGCGAGGAACAGCTCGGCTCCGAGATCATGCGTGAGCTGGAGCGCCGGGTGGTCCTGTCGGTGCTGGACCGCAAGTGGCGTGAGCACCTCTACGAGATGGACTACCTCCAGGAGGGCATCGGCCTCCGGGCCATGGCGCAGAAGGACCCGCTGGTCGAGTACCAGCGCGAGGGCTTCGACATGTTCAACGCCATGATGGAGGGCATCAAGGAGGAGTCCGTCGGCTATCTGTTCAACCTGGAGGTCCAGGTCGAGCAGCAGGTCGAGGAGGTTCCGGTCCAGGAAACGGCGGAGAAGACCTCGCTGGAGAAGGACGCGGTGCCCGCCGGTGCTCCTCAGCGCCCGGAGATCCACGCCAAGGGCCTGGAGGCCCCGCAGCGCCCCGACAGGCTGCACTTCTCGGCCCCGACGGTGGACGGCGAGGGCGGTGTCGTCGAGGGCGACTTCGAGAACGAGGACGGCCCGTCCCGCTCCGAGGCAGACGGGATGACGCGCGCCGAGCGCCGCAAGGCGCAGAAGGGCGGCGGCCGCCGCCGCAAGAAGTAGCGGCCGGGCGGCGCGGGCCGCCGCCAACGCCGCCGTTTCCTCTGTGCCGTAGGGCCGGGCCGGACACCGCAGAAGCTTGCGGGGTCCGGCCCGGCCCGTTCTGTGACCGGGCTTTCTGCCACCGCCCGGTTCTGTCAGCGGCCCGTTCTGCGACTGGTCCGTCTGTCACCCGCCCGTTCTGTCACCCGCTCATACGCCGACGCGTTCGCCGCCCAGCTCCACCGCCGCGCACCGCCAGCGCAGATCGGCGCCCTGTTCGAGCCGGAACGCCATCGCCTGTACGTGCTCGCCCGAGCCGATCCTGGCGAACGCCTCGATCACACCGGGCGCCGGGACGAATTCGCCGCAGTGGCGTACGACGGGCCGCACGCCCGAAGCCCGCAGCGGTGTGCATGGCGCCAGCAGCACCAGCTGTTCGTAGGCCCCGCCGACCGTGTGCCCGAGCATCCAGTGGACGGGCCGCTGGCCGCTGAGTACGGCGAGGAGCCGTTCGGCGAACCAGTAGTGCGGCTTGAGCCGCCGGCGCTGGATCGGGGTGGTGCCTGGCCTTTGCTGGTCGTGCCGGCCCGCCGGCCTGGTCCGCTGCATGAAGTGAGAGCCCCCGCTCTGCCGGGCCCGGTTCGATACCGGGCGGTAGCTTCTGCTGAGGCTCTTCTACGGGGGCCCGTGGAGGGGTGGCAAGGGAGGCACCGCGGTGCGGCCGGTGCCGACCGGAATCACCTATCCGGGTGACGGGCCGGTGCCGGGGGCGGACGGGGCGCGGTCCCGGCGGCTCCGGGTGGACGCCGTCACGGGCTGCTCCCGGCACCACGAAGGGGGACCGGGTACGTATCCTGGGACCCTCTTCACCAGGTATCACCGGGCTCCGCCGGGCCGCCTTCCGGGCCTCCGGACGGAGGCCGTGGCGCCCATCCGACGACGAAAGCGGCCGGCCATGCGTGTGTACGTCCCACTGACCCTCCCCGGTCTCGCAGCGGCGCACGCGGCGGGCGAACTGGGCCCCGGCCCGCTGACCGCGTACGCCGTCACGCCCGGCCTGCGGGAGTGGTACGTCTCCGACGACATCGAGGAGCTGGAGTACGCGGCGCTCAACCGGGCCGCGTCCGCCTCGCTGCGGCTCCTGGCCGGGGCGCCGGACGTCGTCCGCCGCCGGGTGGTCGTCGCGGTGGACGTGCCGGACCAGGACGCGGTGGCCGACCCCGACCGCGGTCTTGACGCGAGCTCGCTCGGTGAGGTGCGGATCGCCTCCGCGGTGCCGCTGTCGAAGGCCGCGGCCGTCCACGCCGACGCCGACGACGCGGAGCCGGACGTCGCCGCGGCCGCGGCTGCGCTGGGCGCGGCCGATCACGGTGACGACGACGCGCAGTTCACGGTGGACGGCGCCGATGACCATGAACTGCTCTGGTTCGGTGTGCAGGAGATCCCGCACCTGATCGCCTGATCACCTGACCGCCCGATCCCCGCACGGCCGGTCCGTTGTCGGACCCCCCGCGTACGGTTGTCGAAGTGGGGATCGCGGGGGACGGGCGGTGCCCCTCACGGTCCGGGAGAGGTTCGAACGGGGGCTGGACATGAGCACGGACGCCGGCACAAGAACAGGCGCAGGAGCAGGCACAGGCACGCACATCGTCTGGGACTGGAACGGGACGCTGTTCCACGACATCGACGCGGTGATCCAGGCGACGAACGCCTCCTTCGGCGAGGTGGGTCTGGCGCCGATCACACGGGAGCGGTACCGGGACCTGTACTGCGTCCCCGTTCCGCGGTTCTACGAGCGGCTGATGGGCCGGCTGCCGACGGACGCCGAGTGGGCGGTCATGGACGAGGCGTTCCACCGGCACTACTGGGCGCTCGCCGAGGGGGCCGGGCTCGCCCCGGGAGCGGCGCGGCTGCTCATGGAGTGGCAGGCGTCCGGGCTCACCCAGTCGCTCTGTTCGCTGGCGCCGCACGACCATCTGATACCGATCGTGCGCACGCACGGGATCGAGCGGCACTTCCTGCGCGTGGACGGCAGGACCGGCCCGTCGAACGGCGGGAAGGCCGAGCACATGGTGCGCCATCTGGCCGGGCTCGACGGTGTCGCCCCGGAGCGTGTCGTGGTGATCGGTGATGCCGTCGACGACGCGGTGGCGGCCGCCCACGCGGGGGCACGTGCCGTGCTGTACACGGGCGGATCGCACAGCCGGGCCAGCCTGGAGACCGCCGGGGTGCCGGTGGTGGACTCGCTGGCGGAGGCGGTCGGGGTCGCACGGGAGTGGCCGCTGTGACCGGTCATGCACCTGGCCCAAGTGTCGAAGTACGTGTGACGACTTAGACAGATGCGGCCGTGACTGCCACCGGTCCCGGGGCGATAGCCTGGTCCCGTGATCAGCGCGATATCTCGCGGGGGCATTGACGCCCCTGCCCTGCGCCCGGAGCACTACGGTGTCCGGGTCATCGCTGGCACCCCTCACCCGGACCGGCCTTCGAAAATGGCCAATAACGTCACGGGTATCTCTCATTGCGGCATAACGTCGACTTCGACCGGATACCTCGCGTCGTGGTCGTGGCGTTGTACCGCTTCTTTCACCTACGTCACGCAACGGCGCGCGACAGGAGCCAGAGGACATGCAGACCAAGCTGGACGAACCCAAGGCCGAACTGCTCGCACGCGCGGCCCAGGTGGCTGAGAACGGACAGGCCGGAGGACAACTTCCGGGCGGGTCCACGAGCGGGGGGAGTCCGGACCGGGACACTGTCCTTGCGTATCTCCAGCGCTACTACCTGCATACCGCTCCGGAGGACGTCGAGAACCGCGACCCGGAGGATGTCTTCGGAGCTGCGGTCTCGCACTACCGGCTGGCCGAGAAGCGCCCGCAAGGCACCGCGAACGTCCGGGTGCACACCCCGAGCGTCGAGGAGAACGGCTGGACCTGCAGCCACACGGTCGTCGAGGTCGTCACCGACGACATGCCGTTCCTGGTCGACTCGGTCACCAACGAGCTGACCCGCCAGGGTCGCGGCATCCACGTCGTGATCCACCCGCAGCTCCTGGTACGCCGTGACGTCACCGGCAAGCTCATCGAGGTCCTCGGCAAGGACGAGACAGGCGAAGGCGTCCACGACGCCCTGGTGGAGTCCTGGATCCATGTGGAGATCGACCGCGAGGCCGAGCGCGCCGATCTGAAGCAGATCAGCACCGACCTCCTGCGCGTCCTCTCCGACGTACGGGAGACCGTCGAGGACTGGGAGAAGATGCGCGACGCCGCGCTGCGCATCGCCGACGAGCTGCCCGCCGAGCCGACCGCGGGCGATCTGCCCCGGCGCGAGGTGGAGGAGTCCCGTGAGCTGCTGCGCTGGCTCGCCGCCGACCACTTCACCTTTCTCGGCTACCGCGAGTATCAGCTCACCGACGACGACTCGCTGACCGCGGTCCCCGGCACCGGGCTCGGCATCCTCCGCTCGGACCCGCACCACAGCGTCGACGAGGAGCACCCGGTCTCGCCGTCGTTCGGCAGGCTGCCCGCCGATGCCCGCGCCAAGGCCCGTGAGCACAAGATCCTCGTGCTCACCAAGGCCAACAGCCGTTCCACGGTGCACCGCCCGAGCTACCTCGACTACGTCGGCGTGAAGAAGTTCGACGCCAAGGGCAATGTCATCGGCGAGCGGCGCTTCCTCGGGCTGTTCTCCTCCGCCGCGTACACCGAGTCCGTCCGCCGGGTGCCCGTCATCCGCCGCAAGGTCGCCGAGGTCCTCGAAGGCGCCGGGTTCACGCCCAACAGCCACGACGGCCGCGACCTGATGCAGATCCTGGAGACCTACCCGCGCGACGAGCTGTTCCAGACGCCCGTCGACCAGCTGCGCTCCATCGTCACCAGCGTCCTCTACCTCCAGGAGCGGCGCCGCCTCCGGCTCTACCTGCGCCAGGACGAGTACGGGCGCTACTACTCGGCGCTCATCTACCTGCCGCGCGACCGCTACACGACCGCGGTCCGGCTGCGCCTCATCGACATCCTCAAGGAGGAGCTCGGCGGCACCAGCGTCGACTTCACCGCACGCAACACCGAGTCGATCCTCTCCCGGCTGCACTTCGTCGTACGGGTCCCGGTGGGCACCGAGCTGGCCGAGCTGACCGACGCCGACGCGGACCGGATCGAGGCCAAGCTCGTCGAGGCCGCCCGCTCCTGGGCCGACGGCTTCGCCGAGGCGCTGACCGCCGAGTGCGGTGAGGAGCGCGCCGCCGAACTGCTGCGCCGTTACGGCCAGTCCTTCCCCGAGGGCTACAAGGCCGACCACTCGCCGCGTGCCGCCGTCGCCGACCTCGGCCGGCTGGAAAATCTGCAGCCGGGCGAGAAGGACTTCGCGCTCTCGCTGTACGAGCCGGTGGGCGCAGGCCCCGGCGAGCGCCGCTTCAAGATCTACCGGATCGGCTCGCAGGTCTCCCTGTCCGCGGTGCTCCCGGTTCTCCAGAAGCTGGGCGTCGAGGTCACCGACGAGCGCCCGTACGAGCTGCGCTGCGCCGACCGTACGCACGCCTGGATCTACGACTTCGGGCTGCGGATTCCGCAGATCGAGGGCGCGGGCGGCGACCACCTCGCCGACGACGCGAGGGAGCGGGTCCAGGACGCGTTCGCCGCCACCTGGACGGGCCAGGCGGAGAACGACGGGTTCAACGCCCTGGTGCTCGGCGCCGGGCTGACCTGGCGGCAGGCGATGGTGCTGCGCGCCTACGCCAAGTACCTGCGCCAGGCCGGATCGACATTCAGCCAGGACTACATGGAGGACACCCTCCGCAACAACGTCCACACCACCCGGCTGCTCGTCTCGCTCTTCGAGGCGCGGATGTCGCCGGGCCGCCAGCGGGCCGGCACCGAGCTGACCGACGGACTGCTCGAAGAGCTCGACGGCGCGCTCGACCAGGTGGCGAGCCTGGACGAGGACCGCATCCTGCGCTCCTTCCTCACCGTCATCAAGGCGACGCTCAGGACGAACTTCTTCCAGACCGCGGGTGAGAGCGGCGACCGCAAGGGCCTGGGCACCGAGCAGAGCGCGTACCACCCGTACGTCTCCATGAAGTTCGACCCGCAGGCCATCCCCGACCTCCCCGCGCCCCGCCCGGCGTACGAGATCTGGGTGTACTCGCCGCGGGTCGAGGGTGTGCACCTGCGGTTCGGCAAGGTCGCCCGCGGTGGGCTGCGCTGGTCCGACCGGCGTGAGGACTTCCGTACGGAGGTGCTCGGCCTGGTCAAGGCGCAGATGGTCAAGAACACGGTGATCGTGCCGGTCGGCGCCAAGGGCGGCTTCGTCGCCAAGCAGCTGCCCGACCCGTCCGCGGACCGGGACGCCTGGATGGCCGAGGGCATCGCGGCGTACAAGACCTTCATCTCCGCGCTGCTGGACATCACCGACAACCTGGTGGCCGGTGAGGTCGTGCCGCCCACCGGCGTCGTGCGGCACGACGAGGACGACACGTACCTCGTCGTCGCCGCCGACAAGGGCACCGCGACCTTCTCCGACATCGCCAACGAGGTCGCCGAGTCGTACGACTTCTGGCTCGGGGACGCCTTCGCGTCCGGCGGCTCCGCCGGTTACGACCACAAGGGCATGGGCATCACGGCCCGCGGTGCCTGGGAGTCCGTCAAGCGGCACTTCCGGGAGCTCGGCCACGACACCCAGACCGAGGACTTCACCACGGTCGGCGTCGGCGACATGTCCGGCGACGTCTTCGGCAACGGCATGCTGCTCTCCGAGCACATCCGTCTGGTCGCGGCCTTCGACCACCGCCACATCTTCATCGACCCGACCCCCGACGCGGCGACGTCCTACGCCGAGCGGCGCAGGCTGTTCGAGATGCCGCGCTCCTCGTGGGCCGAGTACAACACCGGACTGCTCTCGCCCGGCGGCGGCATCCACCCGCGCAGCGCCAAGTCGATCCCGCTCAACGCACATGTGCGTGAGGCGCTCGGTATCGAGTCGGGCGTGGCCAAGATGACCCCGGCCGACCTGATGCGGGCGATCCTCAAGGCCCCGGTCGACCTGGTGTGGAACGGCGGCATCGGTACGTACGTCAAGTCCTCCGCCGAGTCCAACGCGGACGTCGGCGACAAGGCCAACGACGCCATCCGCGTCAACGGCGAGGACCTGCGCGCCAAGGTCGTCGGCGAGGGCGGCAACCTGGGCCTGACCCAGCTGGGCCGTATCGAGTACGCCAGGTCGGGCGGCGACGGCTCGGGCGGCAAGATCAACACCGACGCGATCGACAACAGCGCGGGCGTGGACACCTCCGACCACGAGGTGAACATCAAGATCCTGCTCAACGGGATGGTCACCGAGGGCGATCTGACCGTCAAGCAGCGCAACAAGATCCTCGCCTCGATGACCGACGAGGTCGGCGCGCTCGTCCTGCGCAACAACTACGCGCAGAACACCGCGCTCGCCAACGCCGAGTCCCAGGCGCCGTCACTCCTCCACGCCCACCAGCGCTTCATGCGCAGGCTGGTCCGTGACGGACATCTGGACCGGGCGCTGGAGTTCCTGCCGACCGACCGCCAGGTCCGTGAACTGCTCAGCGCGGGCAAGGGGCTGAGCCAGCCCGAGCTGGCCGTGCTCATCGCGTACACCAAGATCACCGCCGCTCAGGAGCTGATCAGCACCGGCCTGCCGGACGACCCGTATCTGCAGAAGCTGGTGCACGCGTACTTCCCCAAGCCGCTGCGTGAGCGTTACCCCGAAGCGATCGAGGGGCATGCGCTGCGCCGCGAGATCATCACGACGGTCCTGGTCAACGACACGGTGAACACCGGTGGTTCGACCTTCCTGCACCGCCTCCGGGAGGAGACGGGCGCCTCGATCGAGGAGATCGTACGGGCGCAGGCGGCGGCCCGTGAGATCTTCGGCCTGGCCGAGGTCTGGGACTCCGTGGAGGAGCTGGACAACAAGGTCGCGGCCGATGTCCAGACCCGCATCAGGCTGCACTCGCGCCGGCTCGTGGAGCGCGGTGCGCGCTGGCTGCTCGGCAACCGCCCGCAGCCGCTCGACCTGAGCGAGACCATCGCCTTCTTCACCGAGGGCGTGGCCAAGGTCTGGAACGGCCTGCCGAACCTGCTCAAGGGCGACGACCTGGAGTGGTACCAGGGCATCCTCGACGAGCTGACCGGCGCCGGCGTGCCGGAGGAGCTGGCCCGGCAGGTCGCCGGGTTCTCGGCGGCCTTCCCCGCGCTGGACATCGTGGCGATCGCCGACCGTACGGACAAGGACCCGATGGCCGTCGCCGAGGTGTACTACGCACTGGGTGACCGGCTGGCGATCTCCCAGCTGATGGACCGGATCATCGAGCTGCCGCGGGCCGACCGCTGGCAGTCCATGGCCCGCGCCTCCATCCGCGCGGACCTGTACGCGGCGCACGCCGGGCTGACCCTGGACGTGCTCTCGGCGGGGAACGGCGCGTCGTCGCCGGACGAGCGCTTCCAGGCGTGGGAGGAGAAGAACGCCTCGATCCTCGGCCGTGCGCGCACCACGCTCGACGAGATCCAGTCCTCGGACGCCTTCGACCTGGCGAACCTGTCGGTCGCGATGCGGACGATGCGCTCGCTCCTGCGTACGCACGTCTGAGACGCCGGGCCCGGCTGGGAGGCGCCCTGCTGAGTGAGAGGCGTGTACTCGGTGAGGTGTGTACTCAGTGAGGCGCGTACTCGGTGAGAGGTGAGTGAGAGGGGGGCACGCCGTGTGGCGTGCCCCCCTCCGCGGTCCCGGCCCGCCTGGTGTCCATGCAGGCGGACCGGGGCCGAGCGCGTTCCGTGGTGCGGCCGGTCGGCCGGAAGCGGGTCAGCCCCAAGCCGGTCGGCCGGAAGCGGGCCGGCCGCAGCTCGCCCGCCCGCACCACGGTTACTTCTTCGAGGTGAACTCCTCGTACGCGGCGACGACTTCCTCCGCTGGGCCGTCCATCCGCATCGTGCCCGACTCCAGCCAGATGGCGCGCTCGCAGGTCTCCAGGATCGACTTGTTGCTGTGGCTGACCAGGAAGACGGTGCCCGCCGACTCGCGCAGTTCGGCGATCCGGTCCTGGCTGCGGCGCTGGAACCGCGCGTCGCCGGTGGAGAGCGCCTCGTCGATCATCAGCACGTCGTGGCTCTTGGCCGCGGCGATGGAGAAGCGCAGCCGGGCACCCATGCCGGACGAGTATGTGCGCATCGGCAGCGAGATGAAGTCGCCCTTCTCGTTGATGCCGGAGAAGTCGACGATGTCCTGGTACCGCTCGCGGACCTCCTCGCGGGTCATCCCCATGGCCAGCCCGCCGAGGATCACATTGCGCTCGCCGGTCAGGTCGCTCATCAGGGCCGCGTTGACGCCGAGCAGCGACGGCTGGCCCTGGGTGTAGACCCGGCCCGAGGCGGCGGGCAGCAGCCCGGCGACGGCCTTCAGCAGGGTCGACTTCCCCGATCCGTTGGAGCCGATCAGGCCGATGGCCTCGCCCTTGTGCGCGACGAAGGTCACCCCACGGACGGCGTGCACCTCGCGGGTGCCGGGCCGGGGCTTGCGGGAGACGATCCGGTTGAGGGCGGAGGTCGCGCTGCCCTTGCCCGATCCGGTGCCCTGGATCTTGTAGACGATGTGGAGGTCGTCGGCGATGACGGTCGGGGCCGCCGGGGTCGTCGGACCCACCGGGCGCGCCGGGGCCGTCGGGGCGCCGGTGTCCGGGGCCGCGGTGGAGATCGGTGTCATGGTCGGGGGCAGTTCACCCGTGCGGTACTCAGCCACGTCCGTACTGCTCCTCTGCCTTCCAGAAGTAGATGAAGCCGCCGGCTCCCGCGACGACCGCCCAGCCGACGGCCAGCGCCCACACGTGCGGCGGAAGCTGGTTCGCGTGGTAGCTGTCGATCAGCGCGTAACGCATCAGGCTGATGTAGACGGCGGCCGGATTGGCCTGCAGGGACAGCAGGACGAGATGCGGGAGGTTGTCGTGCGCCAGCACCTTCTTGATGCTCCACATCACGCCCGAGACGTACATCCAGGTGCGCAGGATGAACGGCATCAGCTGCGAGACGTCCGGGGTCTTGGCCGCGAGCCTGGCCATGACCATCGAGACCCCGGTGTTGAACAGCGACTGGAGGACCAGCGCGGGGATCGCGAGCAGCCAGCTGATCTTCGGGTACTCGCCGAAGCAGACCAGGATGACGATCAGCGCGCCCATCGAGAAGAGCAGCTGCTGGAGCTGCTGCACGGCGTACGCGATGGGGAGTGAAGCCCGCGGGAAGTGCAGGGCCCGCACCAGGCCGAGGCTGCCGCTGATCGCACGGGTGCCGGTCTGGATCGAGTTGCTGGTGAACGTCCAGATGAAGACGCCGGTCACCAGGAACGGGATGAAGTCCGGGACGCCGTGGCTGGTGCCGAGCAGGACACCGAAGATGAAGTAGTAGACCGCCGCGTTCAGCAGCGGCGTCATGATCTGCCAGATCTGCCCCAGCTTCGCCTGGCTGTACTGGGCGGTCAGCCTGGCGGTGGCGAAGGCGGTGATGAAGTGCCTGCGCCCCCAGGTCCTGCGGATGTACGTGAACAGCGGGGGACGGGCGCCGCTGATGGTCAGCCCGTGAGCGGCTGCCAGCGCGGCCAGATCCTGGGGCGGCTGCGGGAAGACCCTCGGAACCGCCGCCTCCGTGGCGGGCGCGGTCCGGGCTGTTGTGGGGATCACGGCATTCGCTTTCGACGGAGTTCGACGTGATTCAACGTGATTCGACGGGATTCACCGGGGAAGGGCGGGCGTGGGCGCCCCGACATACGTCGCAACGGATCCGTATCGTCGTAACGCCGAGGTTAGGACGGATTGACGTCGAAACGCAACCGTCTCGTCGCGACGAATAGGTAAACTTCTCCCCATGGCACTCCCTGATCCCCGTACGAACCGCCGGGCCCCCGCCGGAGCCGCGGTGCTCCGCGAGGACGTGACGGAGGCGATCCGCTCCGCCGTCTTCGAGGAGCTGGCCGCCGTCGGGTACGCGCGGATGTCCATCGAGGCCATCGCCCGCCGGGCCGGAGTCGGCAAGACCGCGGTCTACCGCCGCTGGAAGTCGAAGCTGTACCTGGTCCTCGACCTGGTCACGGCGTTCGCCGCCCAGGGCCTGCCCGCGCCCGCGACCGGCTCGCTGTACGGGGACGTACGCGCCCTGCTCGCCGTGGCCTCGACGGCGCTGCGCCATCCGGTCGCGTCCCAGGTCATCCCCGATCTGCTGGTCGAGGCCGCGCGCCAGCCGGAGATCGCCGACGCGATCAAGGCGGCGCTGCTCGACAACCAGAAGGGTGTCGCCGCCGCGGTGGTCCGTGACGCGGTGGCCCGCGGCGAGCTGCCCGCCGACGCCGACCCCGCACGGGCGCTCGAGCTGATCGTGGGCCCGCTCTACTGGCGGCTCGCGGTGGTCAGGGACGGTCTGCCGAAGGGCTATCTGGACGGACTCGCGGCGGCCGCGGTGGCCGCTCTCAAGGCGTGACGGCCGGACAGCCTCCGGGCCGTGCGGCCCCTGAGCAGCGGTGAGACCCGGGCCGGTTCGGCTTGGACACGACAGGTCGGCCCGATGGGTCGAAAGTTCGCGGCGATAGTACTGTGCACCCGCAACGAGAGATCGCCGGCGCAGAGCAGTGGGAAACGAGTGCACAGCATGACCATCAGAGTCAGCGTGATCATCCCGGTCTACAATCCCGGGCCCTATATCGAGGACTGCATCGCATCGCTGCTGAGACAGTCCCTCCCTGACGACGCGTACGAAGCGATCTTCGTGGACGACGGTTCGACCGACGGCACCGCCGAGCGTCTGGACCGGGTCGCCGATGAACACCCCCTGATCCACGTCGTCCACCAGGAGAACTCCGGCTGGTCGGGCAAGCCCCGCAACGTCGGGATCGACGCGGCGCGGGGCGAGTTCGTGATGTTCGTCGACAACGACGACTGGCTGGGCGACGAAGCGCTGGAGCGCATGTACGACTACGGCGTCAAGAACGCCGCCGACGTCGTCGTGGGCAAGATGGCCGGCAAGGGGCGGCCCGTGCCGCGTGAGCTCTTCCGCGTCAACCGGCCGCGCGCCACCGTCAAGAACGCCCCGCTGATCGACAGCCTCACCCCGCACAAGATGTTCCGCAGGGCCTTCCTGGAGGAGACGGGGCTGCGCTTCCTCGAAGGGCGCCGCCGTCTGGAGGACCACGTCTTCGTCACGGAGGCGTATCTGCGGGCGAAGAGCGTCGCCGTACTCAGCGACTACGTCTGCTACTACCACGTCAAGCGCGACGACGCCTCCAACGCGGGCTTCCGGCGCATCGACCCGGTGGGCTACTTCCACAACCTCGGCGAGGCACTCGACGTGGTGGAGAAGTACACCGAACCGGGGCCGCTGCGCGACAAGCTGTACCGCCGCTGGTTCCGCAACGAGATGATCGAGCGGATGCGCGGCGCCCGGCTGCTGGCCACGCCCGACGACGGCTACCGCCAGGACATGTTCCAGGAGATGCACAAGATCGCCGTGGAGCGGTTCGGCCCCGGGGTCTCCGCGTCCCTGCTGCCGACGCAGCAGCTCGTCGGCGCGCTCATCAAGGCCGACCGCTACCAGGACGTCGAGCTGTTCGCCCGCTGGGAGCGCGGTGTCGCCGCACACTCCGAACTCACCGGGCTCGCCTGGGAGGACGGCACGCTTAAGCTGGCCTTCACCGCCGGGCTGCGGGCCGGTGACGACCCCGTCCACTACGTCAGGGAGGGCGGCGACGAGCTGATCGGTCTGCCCGACGGCCTGGACAGCCCCGAAACTCTCGCACAGCTCGGGGTGAAGCCCCTGGCGGCGGTCGACCGGGCCAAGATGGAGCTGGTCGTACGGGAGCGGTCGAGCGCCGCCGAGTTCTACCAGCCCGTCGAATTCACCCGGGAACGCGTGGACGGCCCCGGCCCCGCCCAGTTCCGGCTGGTGCTGCGGGGGACTGCGGTCATCACGCCCGGCACAGCGGCCGGCGGCGCACCGCTCGGCGCCGGTATCTGGGACGTCCTGGTGCGCGTGCACCAGAGCGGATGGAACAAGAACGTCAGGCTCGGCTCGGTACGGACCGAGGCGGTCACGGCCGGCCGGCAGGCGGCGCTGGTGGGCGACCCCGTACAGGTCGTCGTGCCGTACTGGACCGCGCACGACAACCTCTCGCTCGACGTCGGCGCGACGACCACTGTGCTGCGCGGTGAGTACCGGAAGAAGGTCGGCATGCGGGAAGTCCAGGTGATGGACGAACCGCTGCTGCTCGAAATGCTGCTGCCGCTGCGCACCGAGGCCCCGGACGGTGTACCGGCGGAGCTCCACCTCACCGAGCGGGCCGGCTCCGGCGACACCGTGACGACGGCGGCGACGCTCACCGCGTCCAAGGGGCGTGCGGGAACGGTTCTGTGCGCCGAGCGGCCCGCCGGGCAACTGCCCGCGGGTACCTGGCGGATGGCGGTGAGCGTCGGCGGCGCGGACGCGAACCCCACACCGCTGCCGCTGGTGCTCGTCGCCACCGGGGCCTCCGGCGCGCTGACGGTCCGCCGTCCGCGCGAGAGCCTGGCACACCGCCGGACCCGGCTGATGCGAAGGCTCAGGCGCGGTGTGCTGGGGCGCGCGGTGCGCAAGGCCCGCCGGATGGCCGCGACGCGGTAGGCCGCAGCACGGCCGAGGGGCGCGGACGTCACCGTTCGCGCCCCTCGGGCCCTGTCGTCCGCTCGCCCGCGCGGTTCAGTAGCCGCGCAGGGCCGCCAGCTCCTCGCGTACCGTACGCAGCCCGGCCGCGCGGCCCCGCCTGCGGGCCAGCGTCGGCCAGATCCGGGAGCCGAGCAGGGCCGCGGGCTCGACGGCCTCCACCCGTTCGAGCAGCGACTCGGGGACCTTCTGCGGGTCCGGCGTCACCCACTCCCGGACGATCGCGTCGTACCTGGCCTTGAGGGCGGTGTTCGAGGGGTCCATGCCGAACACCAGGAAGACACCGGTCGGCTGGGTGTCGACCTGGACGGTGATCAGGTCCGGCCGGTGCTCGGCCACCACCGGGATGAACTTGTAGACGTCCCCGGTCCACGGGCCGGACGGGGCCACCCGCTCGCGGACGGCCTCCGCGTTGTTGCGCGGCAGCATGTCGTCCAGTACCACCACGCTCGACCAGCCGCTGAACCGCTCGGTGTTGATGAAGTCGCGCAGCGCGTACTCGAAGAGGTGCATCCCGTCGATGAACGCCAGGTCCACCTGGTTGGACCCGGTGTACGCGCCGAGCAGCGGACGGCCCTTGCGGATGTTGCGCAGCGGGTTGCGGCAGCTCATCAGGTGGCCCATGGGCTGCCGGCCGCCGAAGAAGGTGTCGCTGGTCGAGGTCACCAGCTGGAGGTCGCAGTGCAGCCGCGTCCGGATCTTCGGAGCCGGGTCGACCGCGATGGTGGGGACGCGGGAGAGCGCGAGGCTCCGCCCGTCGTTGGTGCCGATCTCCAGATAGGTGCGCGGCTTCAGCGCCTCGTGCAACCGCTGCAGGAATTCGTGCCTGTGCATGGGGGCTCTCTCACGTGGGGGGATGGCACATCGTGATCAAAAGGCCATGTCGGGCTTAACGAAGGTCTGATGAGGCAGTTGCGCCGGAGCACATCCCGGCCGCGCGAACCACCCGTTCGGGCATCCGTACGCCCCCGCGTACCGCAAGTCATCCGTACGCCCCCGCGTACCCCAGGTCATCCGTACGCCACGGGTCATTCGCCCCCCCCACGCCCCCAGTGCGCCAGGGCAGAAGCCGTCCGCCTCCCCCGGCGGACGGCCTCCCGGACGGCCTACTTCACCGCCCCCGCCATCACACCGTTGACGAACTGCCGCTGGAACGCGAAGAACACCGCCAGCGGGATCACCATCGAGATGAACGCCCCGGGCGCCAGCACATCGATGTTGTTGCCGAACTGCCTGACCTGCTGCTGGAGTGCGACCGTGATCGGCGGGTGCTTGGAGTCCGCGAAGATCAGCGCGACCAGCATGTCGTTCCACACCCACAGGAACTGGAAGATCCCCAGTGAGGCGATGGCCGGCCCGCCGAGCGGCATCACCACCCGCGTGAACAACCGGATCTCCCCGGCCCCGTCCAGCCGCGCCGCCTCCAGGAGCTCCCGCGGGATCTCCGCGAAGAAGTTGCGCAGCAGGAAGATCGCGAACGGCAGCCCGAACGCCACATGGAAGAGGACCACCCCCGCCGTGGTCTCGAAGAGCCCGATCTCGCCGAAGAGTTTCGAGACCGGGATCAGGGCCACCTGGACCGGCACGACCAGCAGGCCCACCACGATCAGGAACCACCAGTCGCGGCCGGGGAAGTCCATCCAGGCGAAGGCGTACGCGGCCAGCGAGCCGATGACCACCACCAGCACGGTCGCCGGGACGGTGATCATGACCGTGCTGAGCAGCGAGTCGGTGATGACCTTGTTGTCGAGGATCTTGGCGTAGTTGTCGAAGGTCACCTGCGAGGGCGCGGTGAAGACCTTCCACCAGCCGGACGCCGCGATGTCGGACGGTCCGCGCAGCGAGGAGAGCAGCAGGCCGATCGTCGGCATCAGCCAGAACAGGCCGACCAGGACGAGGAAGACCCGCATCGCCGTGCCGCCCGCACGGGCCACGATCCGGGAGGCCAGCGGCTCCTTCCGCCGCGTCGCCGAGGCGACGGGCAGCCGCTCGTCGGGTGCCCGTGGCGCGGGCACCTGGGCTTCGGTGGTCATCGGCGCCCCTCCTTCCGCATCCTGCGGATGTTGACGAGCATGATCGGGACGACCAGGAGCAGCAGCAGTACGGCGATGGCGCTGCCGGTGCCCAGATCCGCGTCGGTACCGAACGACGAGCGGTAGAGCTGGAGCGCCAGGACGTTCGCGTCGTCCTGCGAGGAGCCGGGCGCCACGATGAAGACCAGGTCGAAGATCTTCAGGACGTTGATCATCAGCGTGACCAGCACCACCGCGAGGACCGGGGCGAGCAGCGGGATGGTGATCCGGCGGAACACCTGCCACTCACCGGCCCCGTCCACCCGGGCCTGTTCGAGGAGTTCACGCGGCAGCCCGGCCAGGCCCGCCGCGATCAGGACCATGGCGAACCCGGCCCACATCCACACGTAACTGCCGATGATCGACGGGGTGACGAGGGTCGGCCCGAGCCAGTTGACGCCGTTGTACGGCTCGCGGAAGTTCGAGTCGGGCAGCCGCAGCAGCGCCCCGTCGGCCGCCGCAGGCAGCGTGAACGTACCGTCGGGCGCCGCCTTGGCGCGTGCCACGACCTTGCCGCCCTTGACCGCCTCGACCGTGACGCCCTTGAGGCCCAGCTCCTTGGGGTCGATGACGTTCGGCCTGCCGCCACCGCCCAGGGTGAAGTCCAGCCAGGCCGTGCCGGTCACCGAACCGGCCGCGGCCTTCGGGGCTTTGGCGGGCTTCGCCGACGACGGCATCTTCGTGGGCAGTACGCCGACGAGCGGCAGCCGGACCGGGGTGCCCGCATGCACCGGCTGCTTGGTCAGGAACGCGCCACCGCCGCCCGACTTCAGCGGGGCCACCGGCAGCGGATGCGCCCCCGGGTACCCGGCCGACTCGGCGAAGGTGTCGTGCACGCCCACCCAGACGGCGTTGGCCACCCCGCGCCCCGGGTCCTGCTCGTACACCAGCCGGAAGATGATGCCGGCGGCGAGCATCGAGATGGCCATCGGCATGAAGACGACCAGCTTGAACGCCGTTCCCCAGCGCACCCGTTCGGTGAGTACGGCGAAGATCAGGCCGAGCACGGTGGCGACGGTCGGGGCGACCACGACCCAGATCGCGGTGTTCTTGATCGCAGTGCGGATCGCGTCGTCGGTGAAGAGGGTCTTGTAGTTGTCGATGCCGATGAAACTGGAGCCCGCCTGGTCGAAGAACGACCGGTAGACCGAGTACCCGATCGGGTAGACCACGAGCGCACCGAGCAGCACCAGCGCGGGCAGCAGAAAGGCGGCCGCCAGGACTTTACGTGTGCCTGTCACGCTCTTGCGCGGCTTTCCGGCGGGGGACGCCCCGTTGAGGACGCCCCCCGCGACAGCGGAAGTCATCGCCGCGTCAGTTCTTGTACGCCTTGGCCGCGTCGGACTCCAGCTTCTGCTGGGTCCCCGCGATGTCCTTCGGGTTCTTCAGGAAGTCCTGGAGGTCCTTCCACTCGCCCTTGCCCGGCGTGCCGCCGAAGGACTGCGGTGCCTGGTCCGACATGTCGAAGCGGATGTCGTCGCCCGCCGCGACCAGCGCCTTGGCGATGGTGCGCTGCACGTCATTGGGGTAGGCCGACAGATCGAGGCCCTTGTTGGGCGAGACGAAACCGCCCGACCCCGCGGCGATCCTCGCCGCGTCCGTGGATGCCAGCCAGGTCAGCAGCGCCTGCGCGCCCTTGGAGTCCTTGAGGATCACCGCGGCGTCCCCGCCGGTCACCACCGGGGCCTTGGCACCCACCGCGGGGAACGGGAAGACCTTGGCGTCGGTGCCCACCTTCGCCTTGGTCTGCGCGATGTTCGTCTGCGCGAAGTCGCCCTCGAAGACCATCGCACCCTTGGGCTGGTCACCGCCGGTGAAGGTCTGCGTGACCGACGCCGGGAACTCGGTCTGGAGCGCACCGTCCGCGCCGCCCGAGATGAGCGACGGCTTGCCGAAGAGCTGCGCGAGCGTGGTCAGCGCGGCCTTGACCGACGGATCCGTCCACTTGATCTTGTGCTGGGCCAGCTCGTCGTACTTGTCCGGGCCCGCCTGGGAGAGATAGACGTTCTCGAACCAGTCGGTCAGCGTCCAGCCGTCCGCGCCGCCGACCGAGACCGGGGTGACACCCGACGCCGAGACGGTCTCCGCGGTCTTGAGGAAGGCGGGCCAGGTCTTGGGCTCGCTCGCCCCCGCGTTCTGCAGCGCCTTGGCGTTGTACCAGACCAGGGACTTGTTGGCGGCCTTGAAGTACACGCCGTACTGCTTGCCGCCGACCGTGCCGAGGTCCTTCCAGACCTGCGAGTAGTTCTTGTCCAGCTGCGCCTGCGCGGCCGGGCCGACCGGCTTGGCCCACTTCTTGGCCACGGCCTGGGTGATCGCGCCGACCTGCGGCATCATCGCCACATCCGGCGGGGCGCCACCGGCGATCTTCGTACCGAGGAAGTTGACGATCGGGTCCTGCGCGGGCACGAAGGTGACCGACGCTCCGGTCCGCTTCTCGAACTCCTTCAGCACCTTGATGAAGTTCGCCTGCTCGGGGCCGGTCCAGACGGCCGCCACTTCGAGCTTCGTACCGCTCAGCCGGGGCAGCTCGACCCCGGAGGCACTGCTCTTCCCCGTGGGCTTGTCGCCGCCGCTGTCCTTCTTGCCGTCACTGCCGCATCCCGCGGCCAGCACGAGCGAGCCCGCGGCCAGCACCGCCAGCACGGCCCTGCGCGAACGCAGTGCGGCCCGGTGTGAACGCAGAACGGCTCGGTGTGAATGCAGAACGGCTCTGCGTGACCGTAGACGTGACCGTAGAGCTGTGCCTGTTGTGCGCATTTGCCCCGACCTCTCCCATGCGCGTGCGGCCGGCGCGCCCATGACATCGGCGACGCCGTTGTCCCGTGAGCACAGTCCTACGCCGAGTCACTCCGGCGCCGCAATACCGGGCCTTGGTCCAACTATCCGATTGTGATGGGCCTGTGACGTTACGTCAGGCGGTGAGGGAGGGTATGGACATCGCGTCGACGGACCTGGCGGCCCGTTCCAGTGCGCTGGCCAGCAGCGCCAAGTCCGTTGGCCCATTGCCCAGTTCGCGGACGGGACGGCGGGCGGGCGGGTCGCCCATCCGCTCCCACTCCAGGGGTATGACGGTGGGGCGCAGCGTCGCCGTACGCGGAATGCGGCCGGTCACCCTGCCGCCCTGGAACGGCGTCACCCCGCGGTCGGGCCGGCCCAGCCTGCCCCGGCCCGGCGCCGGACTGTCCGGCCCTGGCGAGGCCGGCGGGGCGTCGAGCACCACGCGCAGTCTGCTGATGCGGGCCAGCTCGGTGTCGGCCGTACGGTCCGGCCGGGCCGACGCGGCGATCAGATGGACGCCGAGCCGCTCGCCGTCCCTGGCCACCGCCTCCAGCGCCCGGACGACCGAGCCGGCGGTGGGGCGCCCCGGGCTGCCGAGCGCCGGTGCGACCAGGGCGTCGAAGTCGTCGACGATCACCACCAGCCGGGGGAGCGGTGTGGGTCCCGGCATCGGGTCCGTACGCGCACCTGCCGGGCGCAGCCGCAGGGTGCCGCTGGTCGGCGACTCGATGTCGCCGCTCTGCTCGGCCGTCCCCGGCTGCCGCCGGCCGACCAGCCGCTCCGCCACCTCACGGGTCCGGTGCCAGTCGGCGAAGGTCCCCGCCGCGCCCAGCAGCTCGGCCCGGCGCTTCAGCTCGCCGCCGAGCGCCTGCGCGAACTCCCGCATCCGGACCGGGTCGGACGCCACCAGATAGGTCGAGGTGTGCGGCAGCTCCGTACAGGCGCGCAGGCCCTCGCCCCGCTCACCGCCCGCCCCGTCGACCAGGATCAGCCCCAGCCTGTCCGGCCGGGCGGCTGCCGCCAGCGAGGCCGCTGTGGCGCGCAGCAGCTCCGTACGGCCGCTGCCCGCCGGGCCCTCGATCAGCAGATGCGGGCCCTCGGTGGCCAGATCCACGGTGACCGGGCCGCGCGGCCCGGCGCCGAGCACGGCGGTCGTCTCGGCGGCCGCCGCCCAACGGGCCATCAGGGACGCCGGGGTGGCGCGGGCCAGCCCCAGCTCGTCGAGGAGCCGGGAGGACGCGGGCAGTGCCGCGGCCTGTCTGGCCGGGGTGCCGGCCACCGACGCGTCGGCCCGCAGCGGCGCGAGCGCTCGGCCGAACCGCTCGGCCCAGGCCGCCGACACCGCGTCGACCACGGCGAACGTGCCGCGGCTCGCGGACTGTCCGCCCGCCGGATGGATCCCGCGCGCGGTGCGCAGCAGCCGCAGCGCGGTGGCCACGTCACCGCTCAGGAGTGCGGCGGCGCCGCACTCACGGAAGGCGAGCGAAGCGGCGCAGGCCGCCTCATAGGTCGTTTCGAGCGGGGATGCGGGCGAGGCCGGCGCGGTCTCGGCGAGACAGAGGACATGGACCCCGCAGACGGCGCCGGCCGATGCCAGCCGTGCGGTGGTCTCGCGCAGGGCGGCCGAACCGGGGTCGCCGTCCACGATGAGCAGGGTGCGGGGGCCGTCGTACCGCTCGGCCGCCGCCGAGACCGCCCCGGGGTCGGCCGAGGCCCAGCCGGTGCCGAGCGGGCTGTCGTCGAGCCTGCGCACCAGCTCGCCGGTACGGGCGGCTGCCTGGTCCCTGTCGTACGCCAGCAGGAGCCGGCAGTCCTGGCCGTGCGCGGGCCGCACATGGGGCAGCCAGCCGAGCCAGCCCCAGTCGGATCTGCGCGCCTCCAGCGGGCGCGCCCGGTCCGTGGAGACCAGCACGATCTCCAGATCGGTCGGCGGGTGCAGCGCGGCGAGCTGGGCGACGGCCGAACGGGCCAGACCGGCCAGCCGCGCACGGGGACCGGCGAGGCCGAGCGAACCGGCCTCGCGGAGCGAGACCGTCACCGGCACGGCGGGCACCACCCCGACCCCGCCGGGGCCGGTCCTGTCGGCGGTGCCCAGCCGGATGACGAGCGCCTCACGGTGGCCTGGGGTGCGCTCCCAGAGCCGGGGGCCCGGCCCCAGCGCGGTGAGCAGCAGGGCGGCCGGATCGGGCCAGGTGTCGGCGCCGGGGACCGCCGCCACGTCCTGGGGCGCGTCCGCGCCGGACGGCTCGGCGGGCTGCGCGGCCGGTCTGTCGCGTACGGCGTCGGGCCGGCCGCCGGCGAGCCGCCGCGCCCAGGCGCCTATGCCGCCGCGCCTGCGCGCGCTGTCGTCCGTGCCGGAAGGGTCTTCGAAGCCCTGGCCGCTGGGGCCGCCGCTGCTCCGGGTGGTGGTGGCATCCGCGCCGTCGGCACCGTAGGAGCCCGTCCCCCGGGTGTGGCCGCTGTCGAAGGCGTCCGGTGTCCGTTCATGCGGCTCCGCGCCCCGGTCGGAGCGCAGGCGGGTGCCGCGCGGTGGTGTGCCCTGGCGGCCCCTGGAGGCGAATCCGGGGTCCTGCGCGTAGGCAGCGGCGGCCTCGTCGTGCAAGTTGCTGTACGGGTCGTGCGGCCGCTGGGCGCCGACCGCGCTGACCCGCCGCGAGCCCGGTCCGCCGCCCTGCTCGGGTATCCGGGCGTCGGCGGGTGCGGCGGTGCCCGGCCGCGCGCCGGGGCTGTGGGCGGGGCCAGTGCTGTGGGTGGGGCCGGCGCCGCTGGGAGTGGGGCCGGAGCCGGGTCCTGCTGTGCGGGCGCCGGTGGGGCCGGTCGCTTGGGCGGGCACGGATACGTACGGGGCGGCTCCCGTACCGCGGCCCGTCGTCCCATGGCCGGTTTCCGCTCCTGCTCCGTGAGCCGCCGCAGCTGCGCCGTGGCCCCCTGACGTACCAACGGCCGGGCCGCCGCGGGCAGGGCCGGTGCCGATTCCGGTGCCGGGGGCGGCCTCCCGGGCCGCGCCGTCACGGGCCACCCGCAGATGGCCCTCGCCGTCCGGGACGGCCGCGATCCCGCCTGCCCCGCCGCTCTGCGCTCCACTGCCCGGTCGGCCGGCGCTCAGCGATCCGCCGCCCAGTGATCCGTCCGCCGCCGTGGTGATCCGCAGTGCCGACTCACCGACCCGGAGCAGGGACCCGGGGGTCATACGCACCGGGGTGTCGCCGACGCCCGCGCCGTCCAGCGTCGTGCCGTTCGTCGAGCCGAGGTCGGTGACCGTCACCCGGCCGTCCTGCTCCACCGTCACCGTGCAGTGCATCCGTGAGACGTCCGGGTCGTCCAGCGGGACGTCCGCGTCGGCGGAGCGGCCGATGCGGATCTGCCCGCCGTGCAGCAGATGGACACCGCCCGCGTCCGGCCCGGCGACCACATGGAGCTGCGTGGCCGATCCGTCGCCCCGGTCGTCCTCGTCGGCCGGCACCTGGAGCGAGAGCACCGCTCCGTCCACCAGCGGGGGCTCGCCCAGTGCGGCGCGCTGCAGGTCGAGGCGGTGGCCGCCCGCGTACAGCACGACGCTCCCCGACCCCGGGCCATCCGGGCCCGCGGCCGCCGTGGCGAGCCCCGAGGCGACCGTGGCCAGCGCGGCCCCGGCGGGGGCGGTGACGAGCACGTCGCAGGAGCGCGTCTCGGACGCGGAACGGCCGCTGCGCGGCGCGAGGACGGTCAGCCGGATCTGCATAGCCGTCAGCGGTCCCTTCTGCGGAGGGTGCCTGGCAGGAGCCGCCCTGTGATCTCCCCCACCCGGCAGGTCGGCACGGATCCAGGGACTCCCGACCCCACAACGCCGTGCTGGAGGCATCCTCGCATCTGCCACTGACAACACGCCCGGCGGTCACCGCTAAGTGATCTTGAATGGTCGGCTCTGGACGTAAAAGTGCCTGGTTGGGATCGCACCTGACCTGCCAGGAGGTGTCAGGGGGCGTACGGGGGCAACCGACGGAGCGGTCTTCGCGTCTTCCCTTCGAATATGTCGGGAAGATGGCCGGAATACGGCTGGAACCCGGCTGGAATCCGGTCGGAACCGGCTCCGGAACCTGATCCGGGCCACCGGCCGTCACACCGGCCGCACACAGCGGAAGCAGCTCCGGAAGATCGTCGGCCAGTGCCCCCGCGGGCGGCACTAGAGTGGGGCGGACATCCGGGCGGGGGGCCGGTGGACCAGGCAAGGGACGACGATCACAGGGAGCGCATGACGTGCGGCCCGTAGGCAGCAAGTACCTGCTCGAGGAGCCGCTGGGACGCGGCGCCACGGGCACCGTCTGGCGTGCCAGCCAGCGGGAGACCGCGGGCGCCGAGGCGGCCGTCGCGGGTCAGCCCGGCGAGACCGTGGCGATCAAGGTCCTCAAGGAGGAGCTGGCCGAGGACCCGGACGTGGTGATGCGGTTCCTGCGGGAGCGCTCCGTCCTGCTGCGGCTGACCCACCCCAACATCGTGCGGACCAGGGACCTCGTCGTCGAGGGCGATCTCCTCGCGCTCGTCATGGACCTGATCGACGGCCCTGACCTGCACCGCTACCTCCGGGAGAACGGCCCGTTCAGCCCGGTCGCCGCCGCGCTGCTCACCGCCCAGATCGCCGACGCGCTCGCCGCCAGCCATGCCGACGGCGTCGTCCACCGCGACCTGAAGCCCGCGAACGTCCTGGTCAAGCAGGACGCCGACGGTCAGATGCACCCGATGCTGACCGACTTCGGCATCGCCCGCCTCGCGGACTCGCCCGGCCTGACCCGTACCCACGAGTTCGTCGGCACGCCCGCCTATGTCGCACCGGAGTCGGCCGAGGGCCGCCCGCAGACCTCGGCGGTCGACATCTACGGCGCGGGCATCCTGCTGTACGAACTGGTCACCGGGCGGCCCCCGTTCGCGGGCGGCACGGCCCTGGAAGTCCTCCAGCGGCACCTCAACGAGGACCCGCGCAGGCCCACCACCGTCCCCGAGGCGCTGTGGACGGTCATAGAGCGCTGCCTCAGCAAGGACCCGGACCGCCGGCCCAGCGCCGAGAACCTGGCCCGCGGGCTGCGTACGGCCGCCGACGGGATCGGCGTCCACGCCACCCCCGCGCAGGTCGCCGCCGCGCTCGGGGTGGGCGCGCTGCTCGCACCTGACCCCGCGCCCGCCGAGGTGCCCGCGACGCCCGGCGCCGCCGACCCCACCCAGGTCCTGCCGAACAACGCCGGGGCGTACGACCCCAGCGACCCCAACGCGCGCACCAGCGTGCTGCCCAGCACCGGCGCACCGGGCCCCGGCGGGCGTCCCGGACCCGGCGCCGCCGACCCGACCGCCGTACTGCCGCCGGTGCCCGGCCGGGCACCGGACCAGCCCGAGCAGCCGCACCCCTGGCAGGGCCAGCTCAGCGCGGCCCGCGACCGCAACGAGCAGACCCAGGTGCAGTATCTGGCGCCGGAGCAGGACCCGCTCCGCCACCGGCCGCAGCGGCCCCAGCAGCCGCCCCAGCGCCGGCCGCAGCAGTACCCGCCCCAGCAACAGCAGTACGCGCCCCAGCAGCAGCCTCAGCAGTACGCACCGCAGCGGCAGCCCCAGCAGCGCCCGCAGCAGCAGTACGCGCCCCCGCAGCAGCCGCAGGCGCCCGCACCGCGCGAGCCCCGGCCGCCGCGGCAGCGCAGCGCCAACCCGATGAAGATCCCCGGCCTCGGCTGCCTCAAGGGCTGCCTCGTCATGGTCGTGATCCTCTTCGTCGGCTCCTGGCTGATCTGGGAACTGACCCCGCTGCAGGAGTGGATCGGCACGTCGAAGAGCTTCATCTCGGAGATCTCCTCCGGCTTCGACTCGGTCCGGGACTTCGTGCAGGGCCTGGGCGGATCCGGCGGAAACTGACGGCGCCCACCGCGCGCGGGGTGACGGCGCCCACGGCGCGCGGGTGACGGCGCCCACCGCGTGCGGGGCCGCCGGGCCGCACCGGCCGTCCCGCGCGGCCGGTCTGTATACATGTCGACTTCTGCGAAATGAATTACCCCCGCAGAAGTGAGGGTTCGTGCCATCCGGGGCACTCAACACCCCGACGCCCGCGTATTTTGGGAGCCGGGGACCGCCCGGAACCTTGCGCCTGCCCAGGGCGCAGCCCCCGGGCCCGGCACAGCGCCAGCCGCTGAGGGAGCAGTCTTGGCACGGAAGATCGGCAGCCGGTACACCGCGCACCAGATCCTGGGGCGCGGGAGCGCCGGCACGGTGTGGCTGGGCGAGGGGCCGTCGGGTCCCGTCGCCGTCAAGCTGCTGCGCGAGGACCTCGCCGCCGACCAGGAGCTCGTCGGCCGCTTCGTGCAGGAGCGCACCGCGCTGCTCGGCCTCGACCACCCGCACGTCGTCTCCGTACGCGACCTCGTCGTGGACGGCAACGACCTCGCCCTCGTGATGGACCTGGTCCGCGGCACCGATCTGCGCACCAGGCTCGACCGCGAGCGCCGCCTCAGCCCGGAGGCCGCCGTGGCCATCGTCGCGGACATCGCCGACGGTCTCGCCGCCGCGCACTCCGCGGGTGTGGTGCACCGCGACGTCAAGCCGGAGAACATCCTCCTGGACATGCAGGGCCCGCTCGGCCCCGGCGGCTCGCACCCGGCGCTGCTCACCGACTTCGGCGTCGCCAAGCTCATCGACGCCCCGCGCCGCGCCCTGCCCGCGAGCCCGGCGGGACCGGGCCGCCCGCAGGCGTCGAAGATCATCGGCACCCCCGACTACCTCGCGCCCGAGATCATCGAGGGTCTGCCGCCGCGCGCGTCCGTCGACATCTACGCCCTGGCGACCGTCCTGTACGAACTGCTCGCCGGCTTCACGCCCTTCGGCGGCGGTCACCCCGGCGCGGTCCTGCGCCGCCATGTCACCGAGACCGTCGTACCGCTGCCGGGCATCCCCGACGACCTCTGGCAGCTGCTGGTCCAGTGCCTCGCCAAGGCCCCCGCGTCCCGGCTGCGCGCGTCGGAGCTGGGCGAGCGGCTGCGCGAGCAGCTCCCGCACCTGGCCGGCATCCCCCCGCTCGACGTGGACGAGCCCGACGAATCGGAGCCGGGGGAGCAGACGTACGAGGAGACGCCGTACGAACCGGCGACGCCCACCGAGACCCGCCGCCGCGGCGCGGTCCCGCTCGTGCCCGGCTCGTCCGCCGACTCCAACCGCGACACCCACACGAGCATGCGCGTCCCGGGCCCCGACGAGCTGGCGGGCGGCCCGCTGGGCACGGCTCGCGCGCCCCGCTCGCCGAGCAGGCCGGGCTCGGCACGGCACCGCTCGACGGCCGAGGCGGTGCGCAGACGCCGTATCAAGCTGGGCGCGGCCGCGCTGGTCGTCGCCGCGGCGGTGGGCGTGGGCGGCTGGCTGGCCACGTCGTCGGGCGACGACGGCGGACCGGCGCCGCAGGACAGCCACCGGTCGGCGCCGTCAGGACCGTGAGGGGCGCCGGCCCCGATCACCGGGGCCGGGGACCGTCCCCGCTGCAAGCCGTTACGCTGGTGACGTGGCAGTCGTCGATGTATCCGAAGAGCTGAAGTCCCTCTCCTCGACCATGGGGTCGATCGAGGCCGTCCTGGACCTCGACAAGCTGAGGGCCGATATCGCCGTGCTTGAGGAGCAGGCCGCGGCGCCGTCCCTGTGGGACGACCCGGAAGAGGCCCAGAAGATCACCAGCAAGCTTTCGCACCTGCAGGCCGAGGTCCGCAAGACCGCGACGCTGCGCGGGCGGATCGACGACCTGGGTGTGCTCTTCGAGCTGGCCGAGGCCGAGGACGACGCCGACACCCTGGCCGAGGCGGAGTCGGAGCTGCTCGCCGTGCGCAAGGCGCTCGACGAGATGGAGGTCCGCACCCTGCTCTCCGGCGAGTACGACGCGCGTGAGGCACTGGTCAACATCCGTGCGGAGGCCGGCGGCGTCGACGCCGCGGACTTCGCCGAACAGCTCCAGCGCATGTACCTCCGCTGGTCCGAGCGGCACGGCTACGGCACCGAGGTCTACGAGACGTCGTACGCGGAGGAGGCCGGCATCAAGTCGACCACCTTCGTGGTGAAGGCGCCGTATGCGTACGGCACGCTCTCGGTCGAGCAGGGCACCCACCGGCTGGTCCGTATCTCGCCCTTCGACAACCAGGGGCGCCGCCAGACGTCCTTCGCGGGCGTCGAGGTGCTCCCGGTGGTGGAGAAGACCGACCACATCGAGATCGACGAGACCGAGCTGCGCGTGGACGTCTACCGCGCCTCGGGCCCCGGCGGCCAGGGCGTCAACACCACGGATTCGGCGGTCCGGCTGACGCACATCCCCACCGGCATCGTCGTCTCCTGCCAGAACGAGCGCTCGCAGATCCAGAACAAGGCCAGCGCGATGAACGTCCTGCAGGCGAAGCTCCTCGAGCGCCGCCGCCAGGAGGAGCAGGCGCTGATGGACTCGCTCAAGGGCGACGGCGGCAACTCCTGGGGAAACCAGATGCGTTCGTACGTCCTGCACCCGTACCAGATGGTCAAGGACCTGCGTACGGAGTACGAGGTCGGCAACCCGCAGGCGGTGCTCGACGGTGAGATCGACGGCTTCCTGGAGGCCGGAATTCGCTGGCGCAAGCAGCAGGAGAAGTAGACCGCGTCTCCCGCACCGTCGAACCAGCGCTTTATCGACATAGTCAGTAGGGGAACTGCCGTCCTGGAGACGGGAGTTCCCCTACTGCGTCACAGTCGTATTCCCGTACGCCGGGCAAGTCATTGCATTTCAGGCATCGCGCCCGCAACGGCCTTGACGCGTTCCTTAAAACTGGGAAAAGTGACACTCGGCATGCGTAATTCTGGGGCGCGTGTGATCGGGGGGACGGACCACACGATCCCTACGGCCTGCCTGCCCCGTGCGCTGCACCATTGACAATGAGCTACTGGGGGTAGCAGCCAGATGACCAAGAAGACGCGGATTCGCGTAGCGCGCATAGCTGCAGGCGCAGTGATCGCCGCAGGCGCTTCGCTGACCGCCGCGGGCGCGGCCCAGGCCGCGGGTATCGATGTCTCGCTTCCCGGTGCCGACATCTCCGTCCAGGCGGGCGACGACGACGGCGACAACGGCGGTGGCGGCGACTGCTCGCCGATCGACCCGACCTGCACCGACACAACGGGTGGCAACAGCACGGGTGGTGACACCACGGGCGGTGACACGACCGGTGGTGACACGACCGGTGGGAACACTGTCGGCGGTGACACCACGGGCGGTGACACGACCGGTGGTGACACGACCGGTGGGAACACTGTCGGCGGTGACACGACCGGTGGTGACACGACTGGTGGTGACACGACTGGTGGTGACACCACGGGCGGTGACACCACGGGCGGTGACACGACCGGTGGGAACACTGTCGGCGGTGACACGACCGGCGGTGACACGACCGGCGGGAACACCACGGGTGGCGACACCACGGGCGGTGACACGACCGGCGGTGACACCACGGGCGGTAACACCTCCGGGGGTGACACGACCGGCGGCGGTGACAACGGCGGTACGTCCGGCTCCACCAGCGGCGGCCACCACGGCGGCACCTCGGGTTCCACGAGCAACGGCAGCTCATCCACCGGTGGTTCGTCCACGACCGGTGGTTCGGCGACCGGTGGTTCCTCCAGCACCGTCACCCAGCCCGACAACCTCGGCTCGCAGCCGGTCGAGCAGGGCAAGCCCAAGCAGGAGCTCGCCGAGACCGGTGCGGGTGAGACCACGTTCCTGATCATCGGTGCCGCGACGATGATCGCCGGCGGCATCGGCTTCCGTATGCTGCCGCGTCTCGCCGGCCGCGGCGGAAACCTCGCCTGAGGGTTCAGCGCGTACGGGGAAGGGCCCCGGGTTCCGATCGGAACCCGGGGCCCTTCCCCATGCCGGACGGCTGTAGGGACGCGGTCAGGCGGTCGGACGGCAGACGGTCAGACGGTCTGGTGGGCGAGCAGAGCGAGCGCGGCGAGCACCACTATCAGCGCTCCGATCAGAACCAGCGGGCTCAGTCCGCCGAAGGGGCCCTCCTCCTGCTGGAGGCGCTCTCTGCTGGCCCGGCAGACCCGGCAGCGGCCCTCACTGACAGGGGACGCGCAATTGGCGCACACCAATCGGTCGTAGGTCATGCGCACTCCTCCCATGCGGCGGAGCCGTTCCACGCGCTGTCACTCCCGACAACGCCCGGCGAACCGCAACTGTTCCCCTTACCACTGTGCCAGCTCCCGCGCGTTTCGGCGCGCCCCGCCGGATTCCGCCCGGTCCGTACCCGGGGCCAACGCGGACATACCACGCATCGACGGATGCTGCATGCGGGCGCACTCCGGCTTCGCGTAATGTCACGCTCACCTATTCCCGGCCGACGTGGTGCACTCGTGATCCGATTCGACAACGTCTCCAAGACCTACCCCAAGCAGAACCGCCCCGCCCTGCGGGATGTCTCCCTTGAGATCGAGAAGGGGGAGTTCGTCTTCCTGGTGGGTTCCTCCGGTTCGGGCAAGTCGACTTTTCTGAGGCTCGTCCTGCGTGAGGAGCGCACCAGCCACGGCATGGTGCACGTCCTCGGCAAGGACCTCGCGCGCCTGTCGAACTGGAAGGTGCCGCAGATGCGCCGCCAGCTCGGCACGGTCTTCCAGGACTTCCGGCTGCTGCCGAACAAGACCGTCGCGGAGAACGTCGCGTTCGCGCAGGAGGTCATCGGCAAGCCGCGCGGTGAGATCCGCAAGGCCGTGCCCCAGGTGCTCGACCTGGTCGGCCTCGGCGGCAAGGAGGACCGGATGCCCGGTGAACTCTCCGGCGGTGAGCAGCAGCGCGTCGCCATCGCGCGGGCCTTCGTGAATCGCCCCATGCTGCTGATCGCGGACGAGCCGACCGGCAACCTCGACCCGCAGACCTCCGTCGGCATCATGAAACTGCTGGACCGGATCAACAGGACCGGGACCACTGTGGTGATGGCCACCCACGACCAGCAGATCGTCGACCAGATGCGCAAGCGCGTCATTGAACTTGAGAAGGGCCGTCTCGTGCGCGACCAGTCGCGTGGCGTCTACGGCTACCAGCACTGAAAGGACGCCATGCGCGCCCAGTTCGTCCTGTCGGAGATCGGCGTGGGTCTCCGCCGCAATCTCACGATGACCTTCGCGGTCATCGTCTCCGTCGCCCTGTCCCTCGCCCTGTTCGGTGGGTCGCTGCTCATGCGCGACCAGGTGAACACGATGAAGGGCTACTGGTACGACAAGGTCAACGTCTCGATCTTCCTCTGCTCCAAGGGTGATGTGGAATCCACCCCGAAGTGCGCCAAGGGTCCGGTGACCGAGGCGCAGAAGAAGTCGATCGAGACCGATCTCACCAAGATGACCGACCTTGTCCAGAAGGTCAGTTACGAGAGCACCGACGAGGCGTACAAGCACTATCAGCAGGAGTTCAAGGGCGCCCCGATGACGGGCTCCATCACACCGGACCAGCTCCAGTCGTCGTTCCGCGTCAAGCTCAAGGACCCCACCAAGTACAAGGTGATCGCCACCGCGTTCGCCGGCCGGGACGGTGTCATGACCGTCCAGGACCAGCGCGGCATCCTGGAGAACCTCTTCGCGCTCCTCAACGGCATGAATGTGGCGGCGCTCTGTGTGATGGCCCTGATGCTGGTGATCGCGCTGATGCTGATCGTGAACACCGTGCGGGTGTCGGCGTTCAGCCGCAGACGCGAGACCGGGATCATGCGCCTGGTGGGCGCGTCCAGCTTCTACATCCAGATGCCGTTCATCATGGAGGCCGCGTTCGCCGGTCTGCTGGGCGGACTTGTGGCCTGCGGGATGCTGCTCGTCGGCCGCTACTTCCTGATCGACCACGGCCTCTCCCTGCACGAGAAGCTGAACTTGATCGACTTCATCGGCTGGGACGCCGTGCTGTCGAAGCTGCCGCTGGTGCTGGCGATCGGGCTGTTGATGCCCGCGCTGGCCGCTCTCTTCGCGTTGCGCAAGTATCTGAAGGTGTGAGACACGCCCTGTGTGCCGTGGGGTGAACGCCCCGTACGGCGCACGGGCGTCGGTCTACAGTGGTCGCCATGTCAGGCCCGGAATTCGTCGCGCCGCCCCGCAGCCTTCGCCGCGGGGCGGCTCTGACTCTGGTCTTCGTGAGCGTCCTCGCCACGGCCGCCGCCACCAACTCCCTGCCGGGAGACGAGCGGACGCCCCGGCCGGCCCGTGTCCGCAGCGCCGCTCCCACCGTCGACGGCGCCGAACTCGCCAGGGCGGCATCGGACGCGGCCGCCGACGGCAAGTCGGGCACGAAGGCCGCCGAGGGTGTGGTCAGCCGCAGCGGTGACCGCTGGGCCGCCGTGTACGACCGGAGCGACTTCGAGCAGTTCGAGGACTCGCTCGACGGCGAGTACACCGGGGTCGGTCTGCTGGCCAGGCGCGGCCGCGACGGCCGGATCGAGGTGGCCGGGGTCCAGCCGGGCGGCCCGGCGGCGCGGGCCGGTCTGCGCGCCGGTGATCTGCTCCGTACGATCGACGGCCGCCAGGTCGGCACCAGGCCGGTCACCGATGTCCTCTCGCAGCTGCGCGGCGGCGACACCGCGTCCGTCCCCGGTACGCCGGTGGTCGTCGGGGTACGGCGCGGCGACGACACCGTCACGAGGACCCTGCGCAGAGCCAGGCTCACCACCCGGCCGGTCACCGTGGGGCGGCTGCCCGGCCGGGCGACGCTGATCAAGGTCACCGCCTTCACCAAGGGCTCGGGGGCCCGAGTGGTCAAGGCCGTCAGGGCCGCGCCCGCGGGCGGCGGCATCCTGCTCGATCTGCGGGGGAACAGCGGCGGCCTGGTCGCGGAGGCCACGACGGCGGCCTCCGCGTTACTGGACGGCGGTCTGGTCGCCACGTACGACGTGCACGGCGCACAGCGCGCCCTCTACGCGCGCCGGGGCGGCGACACCGACCGCCCGCTGGTCGTCCTGATCGACGGCGGCACGATGAGCGCGGCCGAGCTGCTCACGGGGGCGCTCCAGGACCGTGGCCGGGCGGTCACGGTCGGTTCCCGCACCTTCGGCAAAGGCTCGGTGCAGATGCCGAGCGCGCTGCCCGGGGGCGCGGTGGCGGAGCTCACCGTCGGCCACTACCGCACGCCTGCGGGCCGCAGCGTCGACGGGAAGGGCATCACACCGGACGTGACGGCGGGCGAGCGGGCCCAGTCGAGAGCCGAGACAGTATTGAGTGGCCTCGGGGGAGGGGCTTAGTGCGAAAATGGACGCACTATGGCTAAGGAAACCGGGCGGAAAATGATCGCCCAGCACAAAAAGGCACGGCACGACTACCTGATCCTCGACACGTACGAGTGCGGTCTCGTCCTGACCGGGACCGAGGTGAAGTCGCTGCGGATGGGCCGGGCGTCCCTGGTCGACGGCTTCGTCCAGATCGACAACCACGAGGCGTGGCTGCACAACGTGCACGTACCCGAGTACACCCAGGGCACCTGGACCAACCACAGCGCGCGCCGGAAGCGGAAGCTGCTGATGCACCGCATGGAGATCGACAAGCTGGAGTCGAAGGCACAGGAGTCGGGCCACACGATCGTGCCCCTGGCGCTGTACTTCAAGGACGGCCGGGCGAAGGTCGAGATCGCGCTGGCGAAGGGCAAGAAGGAGTACGACAAGCGGCAGACCCTGCGCGAGAAGCAGGACCGCCGCGAGACGGACCGGGCGATCTCGGCGGTCCGCAGGAAGCAGCGCGCCTGACGGGCCTGAGCGCCTGACGGGCCGAGCGCTTGACGGGCCTGACGGCTTGCCGGGGGCGCCGTGAGGTGGGGGACGGGGATACGGAGCGCCGCGGGGGAATACAGTGGCACCGCCGTACGTTGGTCACGTACGATGGCACTGCACCCCACGGGGCGCGGTACCACCTTGAAAAATCAACATGGGGATGATCGGTTTCGACAGCGGCTGTTGAAGCAGGTGAAGCGAGCCGAGGAAGCGGCAATGATCTCGTAAACCATATGTCGCAAAAAATAATCGCCAATTCTAAGCGCGATTCCCAGTCCTTCGCCCTCGCTGCCTAATAAGCAGTGACTGAAGGACCCTAAATGGGTGTCAGCCCGGGGAAGTTCCCGACCCGGATCCTGGCATAAGCTAGGGAACTAAACCACCGGTCCCGGTCACGGGGATCGGTGGGAAATCAAACAGTGACTGGGCCTGTCGGAGACTTGTTCGCGAGATCTCCGGGGCCGAGAAAATCGCAGCGAACTGCGCTCGGAGAAGCCCTGGTTCTGCACCGTTGGACGCGGGTTCGATTCCCGCCATCTCCACCACCCCATGTGTGGCTCATGCCCTGCCGGATCATTCCGGTGGGGCATGAGCCTTTTCTGCGGGCGGGAGGGGTTCCGTCGGCCTCATTCGCTGGGCGCGGTGGGGGCGCGAGTGTCCCCACCGCGGCCGTGACGGCGAACCTGCCTTTGTCCTGTCCGGTGGAGGACGGCGTCCAAGGTGCCTTCGGTACCGGCCTTCGCAACCTCCCCCTGCACGGCACCGCCCAGGACCAGATCTAGCCTGGGGATCATCCAGATGGCACTCGACCTCCTCGCCTCGATGCCTATGCTCGCTCTGACGGGGAATTCCCGCCGCTGGGAACCCAAACAGCTCCGCCTGTGACTGTTCCCCGCCGCCGTGTATTTCGCCACCAGCGGACTCCGTCGACTGCGCTTCACCACCCCTCCAGCCCTGGACTGACATCGGCACCTGAGCGGTCCACCGGTTCGAGCATTACCGAACCCTGACCGACCAGCCAATTCGACGTCCAACAACCTGAACGACCACACCGGAGAGCGGAAACTCGGAGTCCACCTGACGCGGCAGCCGAACCGTGCGACTCGAACACAGAGCCCAAGCAGCGAACTGACGAGGACTTATGAACGTTCGAGGCTAAGGTGCAGAGGAGGAGCATCCCAGCTGGGAGGGGAACGGCATGACCGATGCAAAGCCGAAAGTGGACAATCCATACCGGGCCCGACTGGTCTCTCTGAAGCGTGAGTTGCTTCTGGAGGTCGATGATCTCAAGAAGCTTCTGAAGAAGCCTGCAGGGGATGTCGGAGGCAAGCACGCGCCCTCCTGGGTCGGTAGGAACGCTCGGAAGTGGCATACAGACATCGAAGGTCACCGCACACATCTACAGAAGCTCGTCAGCGATCTCGTCCCCGCAGTTCAGGCCGAGATCGACCGGTCTCCCGAAAAGGTGAGCCCGGAGGAAGCCAAGATGATGCGAATGGATCTGCAGGACTACTGAGAATGTGCGGAGGGGGTCGTAGTGGGCAAACCGGTTGAAGGTGGCAGCGGTGGGGACTTCTCAGGGATCAACCCGGAGAGACTGAAGGAGACAATCAGCGCACTTGAGAGGGACCAGAAGTCGCTGCATTCCAGGGCGTCGTACTACAAGCAGCAGTTCGAGCGCTACGGTATCCCGACGGCCGGCCCGAACGGGCTGATCAAGATCGCCGGTTGGGCCGATGGCGAACTGCCCATGCTGCGCAGGCGCCATCACTTGGCGCTGAACATGGAGGTGGACTTCCCTGGCTTCAAGGGTATGACCCAGATCAACGAGGCCGACGTGAGCAAGTCCGCCGTGACACAGGCGAGAAAAGACGGCAGGGCGCTCGGCGAGGAGTTCAAGAAGGCACTGAAGAATGGAGACATGGCTTCCGAAGACCTCTTCCACGTCCTTGATGCCCACTCGAACGACGCCGACTACCTGGCGTCCTTCTACAAGGCGCTGGGGCCAGGCCAGGTGGTCTGGTTGGCCAATAAACTCGCCGACGATCATCCGTACGGCAACCGGTACGCCGACCACCCGGACCAGCGCGGCTTCGACCGCGGGGTCCTGGCCGCGACGCTGGCCAGCTTCACTCAGGTCGCAACCGAAGGCATGACGTCGAAGCAGAAGCAGGACTACTGGAACCAGTGGTTCGACAAGTTCGCCCTCGACCCGGACCACCAGGGTTTCCGGCCTGACCGGTTGATACCCCTCCTTCAAGGCGGTACTCCCGACAAGGACTTTCTGGTGGCACTGGGCGACAGGGTCTTCAACGAGAAGTCCCGGACGCATGAGAATCAGTTTATGAACGGATCTGACCAAGGTCCATGGAACAACGACCACTTCTCGCAGCTGTTCACCGCTCTATTCAAGAATCCCGCGGCAGCGGGAGAGTGGATGGAACACAACCCCAAGGTTGTGGACGACGGCATCTACCCGGGCGGGATAGCGCACAGCAACCCGGAGCGAGAGAAGGCGTTCTTCAAGGTATTGCAGGCCGGCACTATCGGGCTCGGAAAGACGAACTCCGCACTTTCCGAGAAGAATACGGCAATGCTCGTCATAAATAACTTCCATCACCAGAAGGACGATAACCTCAAGGGGCTTCACGCGCTTCCCGGTGCTCAGGTGCTGTACTCCGAGCTCATGGCGAAGAATTGGACGGCCATGGAGGGCGCCATCACCTCTCCGGCTCAGGAAGGATACTGGGATTCGGACAAGTGGGACTACAAAGCGTTCAGTAAGAGCCAGAACCCTGACACTCCCGGCATCGAAGTGTCGCCCGACGTCTGGCAGGCCTTTATGCAGGAGTCGATCCGTGAGCCGCATGCTGCGGGAGCAATGAGTGCACTGTTTGATTCGAACCAGAAAAAGTATACGCACCTGACAACGCTCACTAAGACGTCGGACGATGAGGCGAAGTCCTTCAACGCCTTCAAGCAAGGACTGATGGGCAACTTCTATGCAACCGCCTACGACGCTACGGACAAGGCGCTCGGCGATGACGCGCAGGCGTGGGCTGACGGCGTCAATGGCTTCAGGAACGCACTGATCGACGGTGCGCTTACCGTTGGTGGGGGTGCGGCGGGGGGTGCAGGTCTGACCGGCTCCGCGGCTGCTGCGACCGGTATCGGACAGGACCTCGCGACAGGGCTGTTGACCGACTGGGTGAAAGACGAGATCGCAGTGAAGCCGAGTGATGCTCCGAAGGATCTGCTCGGCGCCATCAAGGCGTTGAAGGAGAACAAGCCGAAGAACAACTGGCAGAGCGCATTCGGTAGCAAGGTAGAGGTCCTGGCCGAAGAGAACTTCGATCCACATAAGATTCCAGAATTTGGACCGGTGAGCTACCACGAGCCCCATAAGAAACGACACACATACACGGGAAACCCTTGGGGGGACCCGAAGTACATCACGTCATCCAAGAATGACTTCGTCAAGGCAATCAAGGACAACGACGGCGAAGTCGACGTCAGTAAGATGACACCTCAGCAACGGGAGTCGTACAGCCGCTGGCTCGCGGACCCCGCGGTCGTAGCCAAGTTCGGGCACGACAAGGTCTGGTTGCAGGTGCTGGGCCAGAGGTAGGAACTGCTGAAGTTCGGTCTGTGTGGAGGGGCACCTCAGGAGCCCCTGTAGTCCCTCTGCACGACCTGCCAAGCGACGAAGCCGTCAGCGGGTGACGGACGGACCTCGAAATAGAAATTGTCGCCGCCGGTGAAGGCGAACGAATTCGTCCTGCGATTGCAAACAATGTCGCTGTCCCCGTTTGCCCCGGTACTCTCCGCCTTGAAGTGCATCACGGCCGTACCCGCGCCGGCGCAGACGATCTCCAGGACGTACCGCTCACCCCACCGCAGCTTCGTCGCCTTGCGGCGTGTCACGCCGTCCTTCGCCAGTGCACCGCCATGCATTGCCGCCTTCCCCTTTGGAAGCGCAGCCTCGGCCTGCTTGCGGAGTTGTGTATCGCTCAGGGTCGTTGAGGGTGACGGACTGGGCGTGGAATTGGTCGCGGGAGGCGAGGAAGCCCCGCTCTTAGGCTCGGTATCACTGGACGTACAGGCGGCAGTTGTCAGGACCAGGATGACGGTGGTCCCGAGAGCAAGCGCGCCTATCCGAAGCTTCCGGTTCAGTATGCTGAGCATCACTGCGGTAACTTTCCTCGTGGACGTCGACATCGGGTGATGGTACGAATCGCCGGGGCGATCAGAACGGTGATGCCACGGGGCGTCCCTCCTGCAGGTCGGCATCGTTGGCCCGGCCCCGCATCATCGCGGTACCCGTCCCAGATTGTTTCACGCTCTGGCAACGGCCGCGACGATCCGCGACAACACATCCCGCCTCTCCCTGGCCTGCCTGCTGGTGGTCCACAACTGAGCAACCATCGGTCCCGTTTCGTGATCCGTTGACGTCGCTGTCGTAGGCAGCCTCTGTCTCCTTCGCGAACCGCCGGCTCACCTGGTGGGTGGCGCTGCACGAGGGATCTCGCGGTCTGGGGCAGCGCTACTACGTCCAGGCCCTGCATCTGGCGGGACGAGCCACGGACCATGTCACGTAATGGCATACCCTGCGCGGGATGTCGTTGCAGGCGTCGAATCTCGGCCATGGTGCGCTCGCGTTGGAATTCGCCAATTCTGCGGCCGAGGCTCTACCGCAAGCAGGCCCGCGTGAAGAAGGTCGAGGAGATGCTGCCGCATACGTGGATCGGCCCGGAATCCGACGCCTGGCGGACCGGCCTACGAGGGGGTACGAAGCGACTCAAGGCCCTCTTCGCTCCTTTTCCTGCGGAGGAGAAGGAGCTGGTGGAGGAGGCTCACAAGGAGCAAACGGAGCTAGACAAAAAAATTCACGGGCAGTCTGACGGCCCTCGACCATTCATAAACCCGGCCGGTACGTACTGGACGCGACGTCCGCAGGGCGACGAGATCCGGCGCGTACGCGTGTCCTTCACTGCTCCGGCCGGCAGCTTGTATTGGCCGGAGGCGCGGTGCCGGGCGGAGCGCCAGTGGGTCACGCGACGGAGGGGCGGGGGCTTGCTGCCGAGCTTGGTCGGTCCCTCGGTGGTCAGGGTGTCCGCGATCTGCTAGAGGCTCTGTCCCTCGTTGCGTAGTCCTTCGGCGTGGGCCCGCCTGCTTCCTCTGCTGTGTGTTCGGTCAACCCCTTCTTCTGCGCCCGCATCTCGTATCGGGGCGCACCGCCGCGTAGCCGCCGGCCTCGGCCTTCGAAGCTGTGGTCGTCCTTGAGACGCTTTCGGATGAGGCCGCGCTCCAGCTCCGCGAACGCGTCGCGTATCTGCCGTATCGACTTCCGTGTCGGGTTGTCTTCGTAGACCTGAAGATGCTCGCCGTGGTCGGCAGTGAATACGCGTCCACCATGAGCCCACACGCTGGCGAGTAGGCTGACCTTGAAGCCAGCTCGCGGGCGAGACGGTCGGGGGTGAGGGGAGTGTGCCGTCGGCGGACATGTGCGGTCTCTGCTCGGCTCAGTGCACGTCGGTTGGACAGAAACCTTCAATCGTGACGATGTCGGAGTCGCGGATTTTGCTGACGCTGTCCGAGTATTCAGCGAGCGAGGCTCAATGCCGGAGACACCAGGGCTCGCTGAGTAGCGTGGTAATCACTCCGTGGTGGTACCGGGCGGAACGCTCCGGGTTTGCCGTCAACCGTATTCTGTCTCAACAGAGTTGGTTTCAGGGCAGGCGCCTGCAGCGGAGGTGAACCGGTGGCAGGGCGTCCCGCTGGCGCAGGACTTCGGCCTGATTGCGACCATGCCTCTTGGGGTCGTGACACCGCGTTGGTGTCACCGTGCGGTCACGGATAGCGTTGGATGCTTACCTACCCTTTACCCTTTACCCCTTCGGGAGACCCAGAGTGAACCGCCCGACCCGGCTCGTGACTCTTGCGCTCAGCGCGTCCGCCGCCCTGCTCCTGACTGCCTGCGGCTCAGGGGGCGGTAGCGACTCGGCCCCGGGCAAGATCAAGGGGGCTGATGGTGCGAGCGGGAAGGCATCGGCTCCGGCCGGCGATGCGACGTCGGCGGCGCCCGGTGGGGCCAAGCGGCCGGTGATCACGTTCCCGGGTGACTTCCGGGCGGACTTCGAGGGCTGGACGAACAGCGACCCGAAGCTTCAAGCCATTCTGAATGACGGCCGGGAACAGCTGAAGTCCGAATACGCGGCCATCATTGCGGCTGATCCGACGCCGACCCCCGACGCGGTGGCGTTCTACAATTCGGGCGCTTCTCTCGCGTCAACTCGCAAGTGGATCAAGAGCTACGTCGACACTGACGACAGCCTGACCGGGAAGATCAGGGTCTTCTCGCCGCAGGTTCAAATCAATGACACTGGTTCGGGCGTGCTCTTCTACTGCGTGGACGAGGGCAAGGCGTACACCAAGAATCGCAAGACCAAGAAGGTGACGGGCACCCCTGATGACGTCAATCCGAAACTCCAGTACCGCACCACACTGAACAAGACGTCCCAGGGAGTGTGGAAGACCGTAACCCTGGAGACCGCCCGGGGGGGCATGCAAGTGATGCGCGCCTCGACGTACGCGTACGGAGCGCTGGTGTCGTGTTTGGCCCTCGCTCTTGCGTCACCTGTGGCGTATGCGATCGGGGACAAGCATGACAACGGGCCCGTGAAGCCTCCAGCCGGTCCCTCCGGTGATGCCTCCAGCAACACGCTGACCGCGGCCGTCGGTACCAGCAGTATCAGGGTCAGGCAACTGAGTGGAGGGCCCGGCGGCAGTGCCCCCAGAGCTCTTGCGCCGGTGGATCCCAACTGGAAGCCCCCGGCGTGCTGATACGAGCCGGTCGCGACCCCCGGGCAGCTGAAGTCCGCTGTGGACCAGCTCAAGAAAGGCGGGGACTTGGTGCAGGTCACGCCCTCGCTCAGCTGGGGAGAGGACCTGATGGTGAACAGCTACGAGAAGGGCAAATCGCCTGGCCCGGGTGAGGCGAGCTACAAGAACTACAACATGGGTAAGGACGGGATGTTCTGGCGTGGGGTCATGAACAAGGACATGGTGAGCGACATGGCGTCCTACAGCTGTGAGCGCACTCTGTTCTGGCAGGACGCCAACACCGTCCCCCAGGACAAGCACGCCCCCACCCCTGAAGTCCTCGCCGCCTACGCCTACGACCGGATCAACGTCCCGGACACGAAGTTCGAGCTCAAGCCGGCTGCCAAGTCCACCGTGAATCTGCCGACTTGGGTGTGGTCAGGCAAGGGGCGGTTCCAGGACGTCAAGGTGCGTGCCGAGTTGCCGCATACGGATCTGTGGGCCGAGACGACCGCCAAGCCGGTCAGCCTTCACCTGGAGGCCGGGACGCCGGACGCGGAGACGTACCCCGCGTCCGGCGAGTGCGCCATCAATGGCGACGGCAGTATCGGCGCCCCCTACAGCACGGGGGACGCGGACAGGACGCCCCCGTGCGGCGTCACCTATCTGCGGGCGACCGACGGCAGGCCGTATCGGTTGCGGGCATCCGTGACCTGGGAGATCTCGTGGACAGGGTCGGGCGGGGCCGGCGGGGATCTCCCCGACGGAACCTTTGAGTCGACCCGCGACATGGACGTCCAGGAGATCCAGTCCGTCAACCGCTGACTCGCGGCCACGGCAGGAAAGCCCCCGACGGGGAACGCCACAACGGGCCCCCGCGCGAGGGGGAGGCTCAGTGGCGGTTCAGGTCCGTCACTGCCTCCGCCCCCGCCGTCCCGCCACTGGTCACTCGACGACCCGCACCGCCCCCGAAGGGCAGAGCATGCCGGCCTCGCGTGCTGCGGCGTGGTGTGCGTCGTCCGGGTCGTTGGTCAGTACCGCCACCAGGCCGTCGTCGTCCTGGTCGAAGAGCCCCGGTGCCGTCAGGGCGCACAGGCCCGCGCCCACGCAGACCTCCCGGTCGGCCGTCACGCGCATGGTTGCTCCTTTCGCCGTGGTCACCAGGTGACCGGGAGTTCGTTCACGCCCTGGATCGTCGTACCCGGACGCAGGGTCAGCCGGTCGACCGGCACCGTCAGGCGCAGGTTCGGCAGGCGTTCGATCAGCGCCGTGAGGATGATCTCCAGTTCGAGGCGGGCCAGGTTCTGGCCGAGGCACTGGTGGACCCCGTAGCCGAACGCCAGGTGGTGGCGTGCCTCGCGGTGTACGTCGAAGGCGTCCGGGTCGGCGAAGACCGAACTGTCCCGGTTGGCTATGGAATTGGTGACGATGACACCCTCGCCCGCCCGGATGAGCTGCCCGTCGATCTCGATGTCGGCCGTCGCGATGCGCGCCCCTGCGATGTCCGCGATCGCCAGATAGCGCAGCAGCTCCTCCACCGCACCCGGCACCAGTGACGGATCGGCGCGCAACGCCTCGTACTGGTCGGGGTGTTCGAGGAGTGTGATGACGCTGAGCGAGGTCATCGACGCCGTCGTCTCGTGGCCCGCCACCAGCAGCAGGATGGCCGTCGCCACCAGCTCGGCGCGGTCGATCGTGCCCTTCTCCAGCTGCTCCGTGACCAGCGTGCTGAGCAGGCCGGGGCCGGGCTCGCTGCGCAGGGTGTCCACCAGGCCGCCGAGGTACTCCTCCAGCTCGTCCCGGGCGGCCAGGGATCCCGCCGCGTCCGGTGACTGGATCAGCCGCCTGCTGGCGTCCTGGAAGTAGTCGTGGTCGGCGTAGGGCACGCCGAGCAGCCGGCAGATCACCATGGACGGCACGGGCAGCGCGAACTGGCTGACGAGGTCGCCGGTCGGCCCCGAGGCGATCATCTTGTCCAGGAAGTCGTGCACGATCTGCTCGATGTCGGCCCGCATGCCCTTGATGCGCCGGACGGTGAACTCGCTGATCGTCATACGCCGCTTCGCCCCGTGCTCGGGCGGGTCCATGCCGATGAAGGCCGGCTGGCGCTGCTTGAAGCCCATCACGCGCTCGGAGGTCGCGGGGAAGGAGTCGTGCGCCCGGTCGGACGAGAGCCGGGGGTCGGACAGCAGCTTCCGCGCGGTGTCGTACCGGGTCACCAGCCAAGCCTGCCGGCCGTCGTAGAGGGTCACCTGCTGCAGTGATCCCTCCCGGTCCCGCAGCTCGTTGTACTGGTCGGGGAGGTGGTAGGGGCAGGTGCGGTTGCTGGGGAAGGCGGGTGCACCTGACGGGGGCGTCGTAACGGTCTCGGTCATCGTTCCCTCGATGTGCTCGACGCTTAAAGAACGGTCAGTTCTCTAATTGGAGGCTAGGCTGACTCGTCCGAGGTCCACAACGGGTGTTTCGACAAATGGCTGGGAGTCATGCCTCCAACCAACGAGGACGCGCCGGACCGGACGGTCGGCGACCATCGCAGAAACCCTCGCCGCCGAGGGGAGGAGCTGGAGAACGCCATCCTCACGGCGACCGTCGAAGAACTCGCCGACGTCGGTTACGCCGGACTGACGATGGAGCGCGTGGCCGCACGGGCCCGTACGGGCAAGGCCACCCTCTACCGGCGGTGGCCAGGCCGCGCCGAGCTCGTCATCGACGCCTGCGCCGTCCACCGCCTGTCCGACGCCGAACTGCCCGATACGGGATCCCTGCGCTCCGACGTCTTCGCCGCGTTACGGCAGCTCTCCGCCAGGCTGTCCACCTCGCACGGAGACATCCTCCGCGGGCTGCTGACCGAGGCCATGCACGACCCCGAATTCGCCCGGCTGGTCCGCGAACGGATCCACACCGCGGGCCCTGGCCCGATCCAGGACGTCCTGTGGCGCGCCGTCACCCGCGGCGAGCTCGAACCGTGGGTCCCCGCCTCGCGGCGGGCCACAGTGGCGGCCGACCTCCTCCGCAACCACTACCTGCTCTTCGGGGCCCCCATCCCGGACGACGTCATCACCGAGATCGTCGACGACGTCTACCTTCCCCTTCTCCTCGCGCCACCGAGTGTCTCGCCGGGCTCGGTACCGGGCTCGGCACCGGGTGTCCCGCCAGGTGACGGGCCCGGCGCCCCGGATGCTTAGGGGCGGGCCGGACCCGGACCCCGTTCCGGTCCTGGGCCGGTCGTGCCAGCGGGCCGTCGTCGGCGAGCGGGGCGCCGCCCCCGCCGCCCCCGCGGCTTTGGCTGAATCGTTCGCATAGCGCGTTCACAGGACGCGTTCACAGGACGCGTTCACAGGGCGTGCGCACGGGACGCGGTCACAGGACACGCGTACGTGGCGCGGCCGTACGGCGGGGCACATGGTGCCCTCACCGCCGCCGCCCGCCCGTGGCCGCGCACAGCACCAGGGCGAGCGCCGCCGCCGATGTGGGGACCGCGTAGCCGGCGGTGGGGTTCAGGCGTTCCACGACCCAGCCCGCCGTCGCCGAGCCTGTGGCTATACCGCCCAGGAGCGCCGTGACGGACAGGGTCATGCCCTCGTTCAACTGGCCCTGTGGCGTGATGCGTTGGACCAGGGTCATCCCGGTGACCATCGTCGGTGCGGTGGCCGCGCCCGCCAGGAGCAGGGCGGCCGCCAGGGCGAGCAGGGAGCCGGTGGCCGATGCCGCGAGGAGTGGGCCCGTCATCAGCAGCGTCATGGCGGCGAGGCAGCCGAGCAGGCGCCGCCGTACGTGCTGTGCCGGGCGCACCGATCCGTACAGCAGGCCCGCCGCGCAGGAGCCGGCCGCCTGGAACGCGAGGACCGCCCCCGCCGCCGAGCGGTGTCCCTGGGCGTCGGCGAAGGCGATGGTCGTCACCTCCATGGCGCCGAACACCGCACCGGTCGCGAGGAGGACGGCGATCAGCGACGGGAATCCGGGGGTGCGCAGCGGGGAGCGGGTCGCGGTCGTACGGGGTGCCGCGGGCGGTTCCGTGGTGCGCTGGGCGGCGAAGATCAGTACGCCGGTGACCAGCAGTACGGCTCCCACCAGGGTGCCCGCCTCCGGGAAGAGCGACGAGCAGAGGAACGCCGCCACCACCGGACCGAGCATGAAGCAGAGCTCGTCCACGGCCTGTTCGAAGGAGTTGGCGGTGTGCAGGGTCTCCGGGTCCCCGCGGTGCAGATGTGCCCAGCGGGCCCGGGACATTCCGCCGGTGTTGGGGGTGGTGGCCGTGGCCGCGTAGGCGGCGAAGAGCGTCCAGCCTGGTGCGTCGTACCGGACGCAGAGCAGGAGGGCCAGCGAGCCGAGCGCCGCCAGCAGGGTGGCGGGTACGGCGACCCTGGCCTGGCCGAAACGGTCGACCAGGCGCGCCGTCCACGGGCCGACGACCGCGGTGGCGGCGAGGCCGGTGGCGGTGACGCTCCCGGCGAGCGCGTACGAGCCGCGTGCTCCGGCGATCATGATCACGGCGCTGACGCTGAACATCCCCATGGGGAGCCGGGCGATGAGGTTGCCCGCGGTGAAGGCGCGGGCGCCGGGGGTGGCCAGCAGCGTGCGGTAGGGGGCGAGGGTACGGCCGCCCGTGGTACGTGAGGTGGTGGCGGCCGTGGGGGCGTGGGTGCGGGTGGGTTCCGGCTCCATGCGCATCAGCCTCCCGGGGCGGGGGTTGCGCGGTCCAACACCTGTTCGGGGCCCATTGACGCGGCTGCGTTGTAAATTCGGCGGATGCCCCCGCGTCTCCCGGACATCGAGCCCCGTCTGCTGCGTGCCTTCGTCGCGGTCGCGGAGGATCTGCATTTCACCCGCGCCGCCGCCCGCCTCTATGTGGCGCAGCAGGCACTGAGCCGTGATGTACGGCGTGTGGAGCGGGAGTTGGGCGTCGACCTGTTCGTCAGGACCACCCGGCAGGTGTCGCTCACGACTGACGGGGCGCGGCTGCTGCCGTACGCGCGGCGGGTGCTCGCGGCGTACGACGAGCTGGCGGCGGCCTGGACCCATGACGAGCGGCCCCTGCTGGTCGATGTGGGCGCCCCGGTCGGTACGGCCTCCCAACTGCTTGCGCGGGTACGTGAGGTGGCGCCCGACATCGAGTTCGTGGCCCGTTTTCACAGTGGGCTCACCGGGGCGGCGGCGGAGATCGTGGCGGGCCGGCTCGACGTCTCGGCCGGCCGTATCGCCGGACTCGCCCCGGAGGTCGTCGAGCTGCTCGACCACCGGCCGGTCCGGTTCGAACGGATGGCGGTCCTGCTGCCCGGCGAACACCCCCTCGCCTCCCTCGACGAGGTTCCGCTGGCCGCGCTGGCGGGGGAGACGCTGTACGCGGCAGCGGGAAATCCGGCCACCGCGGAGTGGACCGATCTGGCGGCGCGGCTGTTCGCCGGGCGGGGGATCGTGCTGGCCGAACCCTTCCCGGAGATCGACGGCCCGGAGGAGTTCGCACGCGTGATTCGCAAACGCCGCTGGTCGGTGCTGGCGAGTACGGAGTTCATCGGGGTCCCGGGCATGGTGCTGCGCCCTCTGGTCGATCCCGTACCCCTGTCACCGGTCTCGCTCGTCTGGCGAAAATCCTTGCGACACCCGGGACTCCGTGCCCTTCACCAGGTGATTGACGAGGGTGTGGCCGCCCATCGCTGGCTGGATATGCCCGCCGGGGCCTGGTTGCCTGCCGTGGACATGGCGATGTGCGGGCAGATCAGGAGCCCATATGAGCAACTGTGAACATCCGTCCTGAAGTGGCTTGAAGCTGCGCTAGATTCGCCCACCGGACGAGCGAGGCAGGGGGTGCGCGGGCCTGAGTGGGGACTCGGTCCGGCGGTATTCGTCCGGTCAATGGTGTGCGGTGAATCGACCTTGGGGGGATGTGTGGACAGTGGTGGAAAAATGGCGAGAAGACGCCCGTTTCGGGCAGATGTATGAGCCGCATGAGGTGACGGTCCAACTGGACGGACTGGGGCGGGAGTTGCCCACGCCAGGTGTACGTTCCGGGCTGGACGGCGGGGATGCGACTCCGGTCAACGACGGCCCCGTCTTCGTCGACGTGAGTGGGCGAAGGGGCCGGAAGTACCGGCGTATCGGCTGGCTGCTCGCCTTCGCCTGTGCCTCGTACGCGGTGCTGCTGGTGTTCACCGTGGTCGGCGGGGATTCCACCGCGCCCTGGCTGCTGATCCCCGGGCCCGCCACCGGCAAGAAGGCGGACACCGCCAGGACTCCGGCCGGGCCCGTGGCGTCCCGGGCCCCGGGGGCGGGTACACCGGGAGCCACTCCGGCGCCCGGTCCGGTGGACGACGTGTCCACCGATGCGCCAGAACCGGCCACCGCCGTATCCCAGGGGGTATGGGCCGTGGCCCCGCGCCCGGACACCCCGGTCGCCCCGCCTGGCAGAGCCGTCAAGGGTGCCGGAGCCGCCGCCTCCCGCGCGCCCGGCACGTCCGGCAAGCCCGCGCCGCCCGCCGGGGCCCCCGGCGACGGTTCCACGGATCCGGCGGCCGGGGTGTCCGCTCCGCCGTCCGGTGCGGGCGGCGGCGGCCACACGCCGCCCCCGTCCGCACCGGCCCCTTCGGACAGCGCGACCGCGCCGACCGGACCCCAGCAGTCCGCACCCGCAGAGAGCACACCGTAAGCAAAATGAGAACCGTCCGAACTGCGGAGGCCGCCCGCGCCAAGCGCTCGCTCCGGCTCCGGCCGCCCATGCGGTATCTCCTGCCGCTGCTCCTGCTCCTGGCGCTCTTCGGCGTGCTGGTGATGCGCGGCTACGTCCACAGCGAGATCGTCGCCGACCACCGGGTCAGGCCGCCGGCCCCCACCGGCGACGTCCCCGGCCACATCCTCGACGGGGGCCCGGTCATCGACGCCCGGGGCAAGGGCGAGCCGACCAGCCTGCGCATCCCCGACCACCGGATCGTCCTGACCTTCGACGACGGACCCGATCCGGAGTGGACCCCGAAGGTCCTCGACGAGCTGAAGAAGTACCACGCGCACGCCGTCTTCTTCGTCACCGGCACCATGGCCTCCCGCTATCCGGCCCTGGTCAGGCGCATGGTCGACGAGGGGCACGAGGTCGGCGTGCACACCTTCAACCACCCCGACCTCTCGTACCAGTCGAAGAGCCGTATCGACCGGGAGCTCTCCCAGACCCAGCTGGCCCTCGCGGGCGCCGCCGGAATCCGCTCCTCGCTCTTCCGGCCGCCCTACTCGTCGTTCGCCGACGCGCTGGACGACAAGAACTGGCCGGTCGTGAAGTACATCGGCAGCCGCGGCTACATCACCGTCCTCGACTCCATCGACAGCGAGGACTGGCAGCGGCCCGGCGTCCCCACGATCCTGCGCAACGCCACCCCCGAGGGCGGCCGGGGCGCGGTCGTCCTCATGCACGACTCGGGCGGCAACCGCGCCCAGACCGTCGCCGCGCTCGGCCGCTATCTGCCCGAACTCCAGCGCAAGGGGTACGAGTTCGCCAGCCTCACCGACGCACTGGGCGCGCCGTCCGCGCAGACGCCGGTCAGCGGGGCCGAGCTGTGGCGCGGCAAGGCGTTCGTCTTCGCCGTCGGGCTCTCCGACGACATCTCCGGCATCCTGATCGGCTGCCTCGCCGTCGTCGGTGTGCTGGTGTTCGCCCGCTTCGGGCTGATGCTGGTGCTCTCCTTCCGGCACGCCCGCAAGGTCCGCGCACCGGGCTTCCGCTGGGGGCCGCCGGTCACCGAACCCGTATCGGTGCTGGTCCCCGCGTACAACGAGAGCGCCTGCATCGTCAGTACGGTCCGGTCGCTCGCCGGGAGCGACCACCCCGTCGAGGTCGTCGTCATCGACGACGGCTCGTCCGACGGGACGGCCGATCTCGTGGAAGCGCTGCGGCTGCCCGACGTCCGGGTGGTGCGCCAGCGCAACGCGGGCAAGGCCGCCGCGCTCAACAACGGCATCGCACACGCCCGGCACGGCCTCATCGTGATGATGGACGGCGACACCGTCTTCGAGGCGGCCACCGTGCGCGAACTGGTGCAGCCCTTCGGCGACCCGGCGGTCGGCGCGGTCGCGGGGAACGCCAAGGTCGGCAACAGGGACAGCCTCATCGGCGCCTGGCAGCACATCGAGTATGTGATGGGCTTCAACCTGGACCGCCGGATGTACGACGTGCTGGGCTGCATGCCCACCATCCCCGGAGCCGTCGGCGCCTTCCGCAGGGCCGCACTCGACCGCGTCGGCGGGCTGAGCGAGGACACCCTCGCCGAGGACACCGACATCACGATGGCGCTGCACCGCGACGGCTGGCGCGTGGTCTACGCGGAGAACGCCCGCGCCTGGACCGAGGCCCCTTCGAGCGTCCAGCAGCTCTGGTCGCAGCGCTACCGCTGGTCGTACGGCACGATGCAGGCGATCTGGAAGCACCGCAGGGCCCTGGTCGAGAGGGGGCCATCCGGGCGGTTCGGCCGGGTCGGGCTGCCGCTGGTCGCGCTCTTCATGGTGCTGGCGCCGCTGCTGGCCCCGCTCATCGACGTCTTCCTGCTGTACGGGCTGATCTTCGGCCCCACGGAGAGGACCGCGCTCGCCTGGCTGGCCGTGCTCTGCGTCCAGGGGGTGTGCGCCGGGTACGCGTTCCGGCTCGACCGCGAACGGATGCGCCACCTGGTCTCGTTGCCGCTCCAGCAGATCCTGTACCGGCAGCTGATGTACGTCGTGCTGCTCCAGTCGTGGATCACCGCTCTCACGGGCGGGCGGCTGCGCTGGCAGAAGCTGCGCCGTACCGGAGAGGTCGCGGCCCCGGGCACACTGCCCGCACCGCGCCCGGCCGCTGCGGGCGGCGGTGACACGGGTGATGCCGGTGGCGGTGACGGCCGTGGGGCGAGCGGCGGTGCGGGCGCCGGCCGTACGAGCGGTGGTGCGGGCAGCCGTACCGGCGAGAACCGGAGCCCCGTCGCATGACCGCCACCACACCGGCGCCCGGGCCGGCTGTCCCCGGTCCCGGGGCCGCAGTCCCGGAAGCCGCACCCGGCATGGGGACCGGCCCCGGTACCGGCCCCAGCCTCGGTACTGGCCCCGGCCTCGGTACCGGCCCCGATACCAGCCCCGGACCCGGCCGCGACCGCTATCTCGATCTGCTGCGGACCGCCGCCCTCGTCCGTGTCGTCTTCTACCACCTGTTCGGCTGGGCCTGGCTGTCGGTCGTCTTCCCCTCCATGGGCGTCATGTTCGCGCTCGCGGGCTCCCTGATGGCCCGCTCCCTGAGCCGCCCCGCCCTGGAGGTGATCCGGGGCAGGCTCCGCCGGCTGCTGCCGCCGATGTGGGCGTTCGGCGCGCTGATGCTGGGGATGATGGTGTACGCCGGGTGGCGGCCCTCCGTCACCAAGGTGCTGCTCTACCTCGTACCGGTCGGCGCCCCGCCCTACCCCGACGCGCTCGGCTCCCCGTCCGGCCTGCTGGACCTGGACTGGCCCGACCAGGCGGTGGGCCCGCTCTGGTATCTGCGCGCCTACCTCTGGTTCGTGCTGCTGTCCCCCCTGCTGCTGCGGGCCTTCCGCAGGCTGCCCTGGCCGACGCTGCTCGCCCCGCTCGCGCTGACCGCGGTCATCGGTACGGGGGTGGTGACCGTGCCCGGCGAACCGGGCCTCGCCCTCACCGACTTCGCGGTCTACGGCTCCTGCTGGATCCTGGGCTTCGCCCACCAGGACGGACTGCTCAAGCAGGTGCCGCGCTACTTCCTGGTGTCCTGCGCCGTCCCCGTCATGGTCTTCGGCCTCTGGTGGGCGCACGGCCATCTCGGGCCCGACGGCTGGGACCTCAACGACATCCCGCTCGCCCAGGCCACCTGGTCGTTCGGCGCCTGCGCGCTGCTCCTCGCGTACGCCCCGTCCTGGCACCGGCTCCCGCCCGGACCGGCCCGGTTCGACCGGCTCATCACGCTCACCAACAACCGCGCCGTCACCATCTACCTCTGGCACAACGCCCTCATCATGGCCACCGTGCCGCTCATCGACCAGCTCTACAACGTGCCGTTCGCCGGGGACCGGTTCGACTCGGCGCTGACCGCCACGTACGGCGTGTGGATGTGCGTCGTGGTCTGGCCGCTCATCGCGCTGACCGTGCCGGCCGTCGGCTGGATCGAGGACCTGGCCGCCCGGCGGCGGCCACGGCTCTGGCCGGACGGCCGGACCGGCCGGGCCGCCCTTCCGGCTGGACGGTTGCGCCGTACGGGACGTAGAACGGTGGTTCGACGGCGGCGCGGTGGTCGCCCGGAGGGGGAGCGGAACACGTGAGCAGGATGCAAACGCGCCGTATGTTCAGGCATATGGCGACCGGGGAGCCCGTCGAACTCACGAGCCCGATGTCGTCGGTGAGGAAACTGGCCCGGCTCGCCTTCATCGCGGAGCAGTTCGGCTACCGCTACCTGGACGCCCGGCAGACCGGCGGCCGCAACAGCGTGCTCAAGATGCAGCTCGTCCCGGATCTCGACCCGCAGGTCCAGCAGCGCGCCGCGTGGAACCGTGCGAACTATCCGCAGGCCGCGGAGGGCGGGCCGCTCCCGCCCTTCAGGCCGGACGCGGTGGAACTGCTCAAGGCCCGGCTGAAGTTCGACCTGACCGGCAAGAACGCCGAACAGCGCATGCTGTACGGGGCGTTGGGGACGACCGTCGGCGCCGTGATCCTCGGCTACCGGACCGGCGGGGACGCCCTCTCGTATCTCATCGCGGCGATCATCTGGGCGGCGCTGATGGTGATCTTCGTGATCGGCTTCTTCGTCAACCGCAGCCGCCACGCGAAGTTCGCCGCGCTGTTGCAGTCGCAGGGCTTCGTACCGCTGACGGACGAGTCGGGCCGGGTGCGCTATCTGCCCCCGGGCAGCCAACTTCCTTACCAGGGAGGTCAGATGGGGGCCGGGCCGTACGGGGTCCCGGCGCAGGTGCCGTACGGGGCCTCGGGCCCGGTGCCGTACGGCGCACAGCCGCCTGGCCCGTACGCCGGAAACGGTCAGACCCCCGGCCCGTACGCCGGAAACGGCCAGACCCCCGGCCCGTACGGCGCCCAGCCCCAGGCGTACGCGCAGCCCCAGCAGCCGTATGCCCCCTCGGCCCCGCAGCCGTATGCCCCACCGGCCCCGCAGCCGCAGCCGTATGCCCAGCCACCGCAGGGCGACCCCCGGTCGTTCGGGCCGCCCCCGGCGTACGGCGGGCCGCCGCAGGGCTGACGCAGAGGGCGCGTCCGCCGTCCTGCCCGGGTCTGCCGCCGCCCCGGCGCCGCCCGCTTCTGTGTCGTTTGTTCTGCCGTGACCTGGCCGGTTACCGTCGCCGTACGCGCTCCCGGGAGGCTCACGCACCATGCACGACACCGCACCACCCCAGCAGGGCCCGCTCGCCGGGTTCACCGTCGGCGTCACCGCCGCCCGGCGCGCGGAGGAACTCATCGGGCTGCTCCAGCGGCGTGGTGCCGTCGTCCAGCACGCGCCGGCCCTGCGGATCGTGCCGCTCGCGGACGACAGCGAACTCCGTACCGCCACCGACGAGTTGATCGGGAACGCGCCGGACACCGTCATCGCGACCACCGCGGTCGGTTTCCGCGGCTGGATCGAGGCCGCCGGTGGCTGGGGCCTCGGCGACGCGCTGGCCGAGCGGCTGCGCGGGGCGGAGATCCTCGCGCGCGGACCCAAGGTCAAGGGTGCGATCCGGGCGGCCGGACTGCGCGAGAAGTGGTCGCCCGCCTCCGAGTCGATGGCCGAGGTGCTCGACCGGCTGCTCGCGCAGGGCGTCGCGGGCCGCCGGATCGCGGTGCAGCTCCACGGCGAGCCGCTGACCGAATTCGTGGCGGCGCTGCGGGACGCGGGCGCGGACGTGGTCGGCGTACCGGTGTACCGATGGCTGCCGCCCGAGGACATCGGCCCGCTCGACCGGCTGCTCGACGCGACGCTCGCCGGATCGGTCGACGCCCTGGCCTTCACCAGCGCGCCCGCCGCCGCCTCCCTGCTGGCCCGTGCGGAGGAGCGCGGGCTGCGGCCCGGTCTGATCGCCGCGTTCCGGCACGGTGTGGCGGCGGTCTGCGTGGGGCCGGTCACGGCGCTGCCCCTCCAGGCGCAGGGCATCGGCACCCTTCAGCCGGAGCGCTTCAGGCTCGGGCCGCTCGTGCAGGTCATCTGCCAGGAACTACCCGCCCGCGCGGTGGAGTTGACCGTCGCGGGCCACCGGGTGCAGCTCCGGGGCCAGGCGGTACTGGTGGACGGTGTGCTCCACCCCGTACCCCCGGCGGAGATGGCGCTGCTGCGCGCGCTCGCGCGCGACCCCGGCGAGGTGGTGTCCCGCGCGGATCTGCTGGCGGCGCTCCCGGGCACGGACCCCGGCGAGCACGGCGTGGACGCGGCGGTGGACCGGCTGCGGACGGCGCTGGGGGTGCCCGGTCCGGTGCGGACGGTCGCGGGGGAGGGCTACCGGCCGGCCGCCGAACCGGCAGGGGACGCGGAGCACGGCGACGGCGGCTGACGGGCCGGGGGCGGCGGCCGTACCGCGGGCCCCTGGCGCTACCGTGCCGGGATGATGACCGAAGGAATCCGGCTCCGCCCGGTCGAGCTCTCCGATGTCGAAGCCCTCACCGCCGCCGTCTGCCGCAACCGGGCGCACACCGAGCCCTGGGACCCGGCCAGGCCCGAGTCGTTCTACACGGCCGACGGCCAGCTGGAGCGCCTTCGGACCCTGCTGGCCGAGCGGGACGCAGGCCGGCTGATGCCGTGGGTGCTGGAGGAGACCGCGACCGGGCGGATCGTGGGGGCCATCACCCTCAACAACATCATCCGCGGCCCGCTCTGCAGCGCTGTCGTCGGCTACTGGGTCGATGCCGGCTGTACGGGCCGGGGCGTGGCCTCCGCCGCTGTCGAAGAGGTCTGCCGGATCGCCCGCGACGAGCTGGGACTGCACCGGATCGAGGCCGGCACGCTCCTCGACAACGTTGCCTCGCAGCGGGTGCTCACCAAGTGCGGCTTCGAGTCCTTCGGGGTGGCGCCCCGCTATCTGCACATCAACGGCGAGTGGCGCGACAACCGGCTCTTCCAGCGGATCCTGCACGACGACAACTGAGTACGCGCCGACCGAGTACGCGCCGACCGAGTACGTACCGACCGAGTACGTACCGACCGAGTGCGCATCGACCGAGTACGTACCGACCGAGTGCGCACCAAGCGCGCCGGCGGCAGGGGTTACGGCACGGCATGCGGCCGGGCACTGTAAGAGGTATGGGTTCGCACGCGAACGAGCTGCGGTTCGACTCCGGGCGTATCTGCCTGGACCTGGTGGCGACAGGGACGGATTCCGTTGAACAACTCGACTGCGGGCGGCGGCTCGCCGCCTGGCTGACCGGCGCCGGGCTCGTCCCGGCCGCCACCCGGCTCCCGGCGCTCGGCGCCGACTGGCTGCACGCCTTCACCGAACTCCGCGCGTACGTGGCCGAGTTGATACGGGCCGAGGTCGCGGGCCGTCCCGCGGAGAGAGCGCTGGACGAGGTCAACGCGTGTGCGGCGGGCGCACCGCCGGGCCTGCGGGCGGTACGGGGTGAGGGCGGCCGTCTCGTCCGGGAGCTGGCCGCCGCCCCCGAGCGCGACGCGCTGCTCGCGGTCGTCGCCCGTGACGCCGTCGAACTGCTCACCGACCCGGGCGCCCGCGCGCTGCTGCGCCAGTGCGAGGGCGACAACTGCCGTCGGCTGTATCTCGACACCTCCCGGGGCCACCGGCGGCGCTGGTGCTCCAGCGAGGTGTGCGGCAACCGCGAGCGCGTCGCCAGACACCGCCGCCGGGCGGCCGTCGCGGCCCGCGCCTGAGGGAGAGCCGCCGCACGCACGGGGAACGCCGGAGGAACACCGACGGGACGCCGACGGAACGTCGGCCGTAACGCCGACGGAACGGCGCCTGACATACGCTCCCCCTTCGCATAGGGTTGACGGTCGCCCAATGCATGCAAGAAGGGGGCCTCAGTGGCCGCGCAGGACGCCGCTGTCGACTCGGTCAGGGACCGCGAGATCGCCACCGAGCAGGAGCACCTCGATCAGGTGTACCGACGCCTCGAGGAGAAGATCCACGAGGCTGAATTCCTCATGAACGACGCCGCCCAGCGCGGCCAGGTCGGCACGCCGGGCGCTCTCGCCGAGCGGGACGCCCAGGTCTTCCGGGCAGGTATCCACCTCAACCGCCTCAACAACGAGTTCGAGGACTTCCTCTTCGGACGTATCGACCTGCTTCAGGGCAAGGACGGCAAGAAGGGCCCGGACGGCGCGTACACGGCCGTCGAGCCGGCCGACGACGCCGTACGCCCCGACGACACCGCCGATGTCGCCGAGACCCTGCACATCGGCCGGATCGGGGTCCTGGACTCCGACTACTCGCCGCTGGTCATCGACTGGCGGGCGCCGGCCGCCGCGCCGTTCTACCGGTCGACCCCGGTCGACCCGGGGCGGGTCGTCCGCCGCCGGGTCATCCGCTCCAAGGGCCGCCGGGTCCTCGGGGTCGAGGACGACCTGATGCGCCCCGAGCTGAGCGCTTCGCTGGACGGCGCCCCGCTGGCCGTCATCGGGGACGGCGCGCTGATGGCCGCGCTCGGCCAGGCCCGCAGCCACACCATGCGGGACATCGTCTCGTCCATCCAGGCCGAGCAGGACCTGGTGATCCGGGCGCCCGCGGCATCCGTCACCGAGGTCTCCGGCGGCCCCGGCACCGGCAAGACGGCTGTGGCGCTCCACCGTGCCGCGTACCTGCTCTACCAGGACCGCCGCAAGTACGCGGGCGGCATCCTGATCGTCTCGCCGACCCCGCTGCTCGTGGCGTACACCGAGGGTGTGCTGCCCTCGCTCGGCGAGGAGGGCCAGGTCGCGATCCGCGCGGTCGGCTCGCTGGTGGACGGCGCGGAGGCGACGGCGTACGACGAACCGGCCGTGGCCCGCGTCAAGGGCTCGTCGCGGATGCTCCAGGTGCTGCGCAGGGCGGCGCGCGGGGCGCTGGAGAGCCCGGCGCCGCGCCCGGCACGGCAGCGGACCCGCGGTGATTCAGCCGGCCGCGCGGGCGACGGGCAGCTGTCCTTCGGCGACCCCGACCCGCGGTCCGACGATCCGCAGGGCGCGCAGGAGCCGCAGGACGCACCGTCACCCGGCACCCCCGACCGGCTGCGGGTGGTCGTCTTCGGCGGCCGGCTCGAGCTCGAATCGGACGAGCTCCGGCGTATCCGGCAGAACGTCCTCGGCGGCACCGCGCCCGTCAACCTGCTGCGCCCGCGCGCCAGGCGGCTGCTGCTCGACGCGCTGTGGGCCAAGTCGGGCGGCCGGGCGCGGGGCGCTTCCTCGTACGCGAGCGACCCCGAACTGGCCGCCGAGCTGCGTTCGTCCTTCGACGACGACGTGACGGGCGAGGACAGCTTCACCGACTTCCTGGACGCCTGGTGGCCGGAGCTGACCCCGCGCGGGGTGCTCGCCGCGATGGCCGACGAGCGCAGGCTCGGCCGCTGGGCCCGCCGGGTGCTCAACCAGGGCGAGGTGCGCAGGCTGGCCCGCTCGTTGCGGCGCGAGGCGCTCTCGGTGCACGACGTGGCGCTCCTGGACGAACTCCAGGCGCTGCTGGGCACACCGCACCGGCCGAGGAAGAAGCGCGAGTACGACCCACTGGACCAGCTCACCGGTCTCGACGAGCTGATGCCGCACCGCGAGGAGACCCAGTGGGAGCGGGCCGAGCGGCTGGCGCAGGAGCGCACCGAGTACGCGCACGTCATCGTCGACGAGGCGCAGGACCTGACGCCCATGCAGTGGCGGATGGTCGGCCGCCGCGGCCGCCAGGCGACCTGGACGGTCGTGGGTGACGCGGCGCAGTCGTCGTGGTCGGCCCCGGACGAGGCGGCGGAGGCCCGCGACGAGGCGCTCGGCGCCCGCCCGCGCCGCCGCTTCACCCTGACCGTCAACTACCGCAACCCGGCGGAGATCGCCGAGCTGGCGGCGAAGGTGCTGGCGCTGGCCATGCCGGGCATGGAGTCGCCGTCGGCGGTCCGCTCCACCGGGGTCGAGCCGCGCTTCGCCGTCGTACCCGGCGGTGACCTGGCGGGCACGGTGCGGGCGGAGGCGGAGCTGCTGCTCGGCCGGGTCGACGGCACGGTCGGTGTGGTGGTCGCCATGAACCGGCGCGAGCAGGCCAGGAGGTGGCTGGCCGGGCTGGGGGACCGGGTGGTGGCGCTGGGCAGCCTGGAGGCGAAGGGCCTGGAGTACGACGCGACGGTCGTGGTGTCGCCCGCGGAGATCGCGGACGAGTCACCGGCCGGGCTGCGGGTCCTGTACGTGGCGCTGACCCGTGCCACGCAGCAGCTCACGGTGGTCTCCGCGGCCGGTGACGCGCCCGACGGCGACGGCGTACCCGACCTGCTGCGGGACTGACGGCGCGGGTCGACGGCGCGGGCCGGCGGGTCGACGGCGCGGGCCGGGGGCGCGGTCCCGCAAGACCGTTCCGGAAGACCGTTCCGGAGTCAATGCGCCGCAGGGGAATCACTTTCCCGGGTGGTTTGTTAACCTGGTCGTGACACCGGCTCGATCCAAGCCCCCGGGCCCAACCTTCGTCGCTTCGAGCGACCACTTGCCGCGAGGCGAGCATGGCGGGCCGGTGTCACTCAGTTGAAGAAAGTCCGTACCGCCCTCGGGTGGTACGGACTTTTTCTGTTTCCGTCCTGGTCGGCGTAACTTTCTGCGGCCGTTCGCCGCTGGGGGTTCCCCGACCAGGTGGTTTCTCGTATGGTGGAAAACACTTTCCGAATGGAAGGCCCCATTACCAGCTACTGGCTGGTAGGTGCGACCATCGGATGCGTTTTACTGAACAGCCAGGGAAAAGCAAAGGAAGTCGGCCATGGCAACGGCGCCCAGCGTCTCGTACTCGATCACGGCGCGTCTGGAGGTCCCCGCGAGCGGGACCGCGGTCAGCCAGCTCACCACGGCCGTGGAGTCCTCCGGTGGCTCGGTCACCGGCCTCGACGTCACCGCTTCCGGTCACGAGAAGCTGCGGATCGATGTCACCATCGCCGCCTCCTCCACCGACCACGCCAACCAGATCGTGCAGCAGCTCAAGGGCATCGAGGGGGTCGAGCTCGGGAAGGTCTCCGACCGTACCTTCCTGATGCACCTCGGCGGCAAGATCGAGATGGCGTCCAAGCACCCCATCCGCAACCGTGACGACCTCTCGATGATCTACACCCCCGGGGTGGCCCGCGTCTGCATGGCGATCGCGGACAACCCGGAGGACGCCCGCCGGCTCACCATCAAGCGCAACTCCGTTGCAGTGGTGACGGACGGCTCGGCCGTGCTGGGTCTCGGCAACATCGGTCCGAAGGCCGCGCTGCCGGTCATGGAGGGCAAGGCGGCCCTCTTCAAGCGCTTCGCGGGGATCGACGCCTGGCCGCTCTGCCTCGACACCCAGGACTCCGACGCGATCGTGGAGATCGTCAAGGCCATCGCGCCCGGCTTCGCCGGCATCAACCTGGAGGACATCTCGGCGCCCCGCTGCTTCGAGATCGAGGCCCGGCTGCGCGAGGCCCTCGACATCCCGGTCTTCCACGACGACCAGCACGGCACCGCGATCGTCGTGCTCGCCGCGCTGACCAACGCACTGCGCGTGGTGGACAAGGAGTTCAGCGAGGTCCGGGTGGTCATGTCCGGCGCCGGAGCTGCCGGTACGGCCATTCTGAAACTGCTCCTGGCGGCCGGCGTCAAGCACGCGGTCGTCGCCGACATCCACGGTGTGGTGCACGCGGGCCGCGCGGACCTGGTCGACGCCGCGCCCGAGTCGCCGCTGCGCTGGATCGCCGACAACACCAACCCCGAAGGTGTGACCGGCACGTTGAAGGAGGCCGTGGTCGGCGCCGACATCTTCATCGGTGTCTCGGCCCCCAACGTGCTGGACGGCGAGGACGTCGCGGCCATGGCGGACGGCGCCATTGTGTTCGCTCTTGCGAATCCCGACCCCGAGGTCGACCCGGCGATCGCCCGTCAGACGGCGGCAGTTGTGGCCACCGGCCGGTCGGACTTCCCGAACCAGATCAACAACGTGCTGGTCTTCCCCGGTGTCTTCCGCGGTCTGCTCGACGCCCAGTCCCGTACCGTCAACACGGAGATGATGCTGGCCGCCGCCGGCGCGCTCGCCGATGTCGTCGGCGCGGACGAGCTCAACGCGAACTACATCATCCCGTCGGTCTTCAACGACAAGGTCGCCGGGGCGGTCGCGGGAGCGGTCAGGTCGGCCGCGAAGGCCGCCGGTGTGACGGTTTCGACGCCCACGTCCGCCTGACGCTCGGCGCGTCGCGGGACTCGCGGCCCCAAACGCCCCTTTAGGGTGGCGGGAAATGAGCCCCTGGGCGCCCACAGCCGGGTTTCACGGAGTCGACGGAGCGTCACCGTCCCGGGACAGTGACGCGTTCGTGTGACTCCGGTGAGTGCCGGATTGGCTTTCCCGCCGTTGGTGGGGGCAGGATGCATATTCGGGCGCGAGGGTCTGACGTCAGACCCGGGTCCGGGGACTGTCCTAGGGCCCTGGCAGCATCGGCTTCGATCTCACGCCTTACAGGCAAGAAGAACACGGGAGTAACAACATGAACCGCAGTGAGCTGGTGGCCGCCCTGGCCGATCGTGCCGAGGTGACTCGTAAGGACGCCGACGCCGTTCTGGCCGCTCTCGCCGAGACGGTCGGCGAGATCGTCGCCAAGGGCGACGAGAAGGTCACCATCCCCGGCTTCCTGACCTTCGAGCGCACCCACCGTGCCGCTCGCACCGCGCGTAACCCGCAGACCGGCGACCCGATCAACATCCCCGCCGGCTACAGCGTGAAGGTCTCCGCGGGCTCGAAGCTCAAGGAAGCCGCGAAGGGCAAGTAACCCCGAGCGCAAAGCACGTGACGGAGGGCGGCCACCCGGTCAGGGCGGGCCGCCCTCCGGCATGTCCGGGCGGCGTTCTCAGACCTGTCCGGCCCCGGTGGCCGCGCTGTGGCCCTGGCCGCCGTTCTCCCGGAACGTCAGCAGGTCCACGGCCGTCAGGGACGCGACGACGGTGGTACGCGGCCCCGCGGCGATGCCAGGGACCGTGGGGACCGCCAGCAGACGGCACCCCGCCGCCAGCGCCGCAGCGGCCCCGGTCGGGGTGTCCTCCACGGCCAGACAGCGCGCCGGATCGGCGCCCAGCGCGGCCGCCGCCGCCAGATACGGGTCCGGATGGGGCTTTCCGCGCGCCGATTCGCCCGAGGCCACGGACGCGGCGAACCGGTGCGCGCCGAGCGTGCCGAGCACCATGTCCGCCACATGCCGCTCCGAAGCGGTCACCAGGGCCACCGCGATGCCCAGCGCGGCCGCCTGGTCGAGCAGGCGCAGGGCGCCCGGCTGGACGGTGACCCCGGAGGCCACGCCCGCCGTGAAGTCCCGGTCGAGGCGGGCCGCGGCATCGGCCACCGTCAGTCCGACGCCGTGCTCGTGGACCGCGCGTTCCGCCGCGTCGGCCACCGCGGCCCCGGCGTAGGCCGCCACGACGGCGGGCCCCGCGGGGACACCCTCGGCGCTGAGCAGCCGGGCGACGGTCTGCAGCCAGGCGTGCTCGGTGTCGACGAGGGTGCCGTCCATGTCGCACAGCAGCGCCGCGGGGAGCGTCATGAGGGCTCGCTTTTCTGTTCCGGTGCGGTACGGGCCAGGGGGTTGGCCTGTATGGAGTTGCGTACGGTGAAGACGACCGAGCCGGGGCGGTAGCGGTCGTCCGAGGTCTCGACGGGCCGTCCGTCGGCGGTGAGCGTGGTGCGCCGCACCCGCAGCAGCGGGCTGCCGCGCCGTACCCGCAGTTCACGGGCGTCGACGGTGCCGGCGGCCACGGCGTCCAGATGGTGCTCGCCGTGCGCGAAGACCAGCCCGGTGTCGTCGAGGAGCCGCTGCGTGACGGACTCGCAGCCGGCGGGCAGCGCCTCGACGGCGTCGGCGGTCCAGCCCGCGTACACCGTGCGCTCCAGCAGGACCGGGTCGCCGTCCAGGGTGCGCAGCCGCAGGACACGCAGCACGGCGTCGCCCGGTGCCAGTTGGAGCAGCGCGGCCTCCTCGGCGCTCGCACCCGCGCGTACGGAGTCCAGGACGAGCCCGCCGGGGAGGTGCCCGCCGGCCCGCGCCCACTGCGCGAAACTGCGCAGTTCGGTGAAGCTCTGACTGGGTGTGGTGCTCAGCACAGTGTGGCGCGTGCCCTGCCGTGACCCGAGCAGCCCCTCGGCGAGCAGCGTCGCCAGGGCCTGGCGGACGGTGCCGCGCGAAACGCCGTGCACGGCCGCGAGTTCGGTCTCCGACGGCAGCGCCGAACCGACCGGAAACCGGCCTTCCGCGAGGTCACGGCGGAGAGTCTCGGCAATCTCCTGATGCCGTCGGGTCACGTCACTCCTCCTGGTGGGCCCGGTGTTCCGGGCGACGGCTGATCATGTCATCTGTGCACACCGTCATGCATCCCACGGAGGGTCGATGTATGTGTCTCACCGATCCGCGAGATCTTAAACCAAACTTTCGATAACGCTTCTGACCTGCGGTTTTTAGGATCGTTCGGGGTTGTTTGACGGTCGTCTTGCTGTTAGCTTGCCCAGGCTTACTGACTGATGGCTTGTCCAGACAAGTGGCTGGCCTTGAATCGCAGGAGTACAACGTGAACCCATCCCGACCGGCCCGCTTCGCAGGCATCGCGGCAGCCGTGCTCGCCACCGCGGCGGTGGCCAGTGGCTGCGGGGCCGCCCCCACCGCCGACGCCGCGGACAGCAAGGCGGCGAAGGCGGAATCGGCGGCGGACCTCGGCGGGATGGCGGCCCTCGCCAAGGAGGCCAAGAAGGAAGGCACGCTCAACGTCTACGCGCTGGCGCCCGACTGGGCCAACTACGGCGAGATGATCTCGGCCTTCGAGAAGAAGTACGGCATCAAGGTCAACAACGAGAACCCGGGCGGCAGCAGCCAGCAGGCCCTCAACGCGGCGGCCAAGCGCAAGGGCCAGGACCGGGCCGTCGACGCGCTCGACCTCGGCACCGCGTACATGCAGCAGGCCAAGGCGCAGAAGCTGCTCGCCCCGTACAAGGTCACCGGCTGGAACGGCATACCCGCGGCCCAGAAGCAGGCCGACGGCTCGTATCTGAACAACTACGGCGGCTATATCTCGATCGGCTGCGACGCCAAGGCCGTCACGCACTGCCCGAAGACCTTCAAGGACCTGCTGAAGCCCGAGTACAAGGACAAGGTCGCCCTGAACGGCAACCCGGGCGAGTCCAGTTCGGCGCTGGCCGCCGTCTTCGCCGCCTCGCTGGCCAACGGCGGCTCCCTCGACGACGTACAGCCCGGCCTCGACTTCTTCAAGGAGCTGAAGAAGAAGGGCAATTACGTCCCCGCCGAGTCGACCCTCGCCACCATCCAGAAGGGCGAGACGCCCATCTCGATCGACTGGGACTACCTCAACCTCGGTTACGCGGCCAAGCTGAAGGCCAAGGGCGTCGACTGGCAGGTCACCGCCCCGTCCGACGCCGCGTACTCCAACTACTACAACCAGGGCGTCAACAAGTACGCCCCGCACCCGGCGGCCGCCCGGCTGTGGCTGGAGTTCCTCTACAGCACCGAGGGCCAGAACATCTGGCTGCGCGGCTTCTCCCGCCCCGCGCTGCTCGACGTGATGGAGAAGAACGGCACCGCCGACAAGGCCGCCAAGGCCCTTCCGCGCGTGGAGGGCACCGCGAAGACCGCGAGCCCCGCCCAGGAGGCCAAGGCCAAGGAAGCCGTCGTCCAGGGCTGGGCCAAGGCGGTCAGCTGACGATGGCCGACCAAGCCGTTGGTACGGCGGTCGCCGCCGGGGCGAAACCGGCCGTACGCCGCCGGGGCCGCCACCGCTGGCCCGCCGTCCTCCCGTACTTCGTCTTCCTCGCCCTCTGCTTCGGCCTGCCCGCGGGCACCATGGCGTACAACGCCTTCATGGTCACCGACGCGAGCGGCGCGGCGCACTTCGGCACCGACAACGTCAGCAACTCGCTCTCCGGGGCCTACGCGACCGGGCTCACCGGAAGCGTCGAACTCTCCGTCGTCAGCGCCCTGCTGGCCACCCTCTTCGGCGCGCTGATCGCCCAGGCCGTCGCCACGTCGAAGCGCCCGGCCCTGCGCAAGGCCGTCGTCGCGGCCTCCGGCGTCTTCGCCAACTTCAGCGGCGCGCCGCTCGCCTTCGCCTTCATCGCCACCCTCGGCACCACCGGCACGCTCACCAGGCTGCTGTCGCTGCACTCCACCGGCTTCAGCCTCTACAGCTTCACCGGCCTGGTGCTCGCCTACCTCTACTTCATGATCCCGCTGATGGTGGTCACCGTGCTGCCCGCGCTCGACGGGCTGCGCACCCAGTGGCAGGAGGCCGCCGCGTCCTGCGGAGCCACCCGTCGGCAGTTCTGGCTGCACATCGGCATCCCGGTGCTGACGCCCTCGCTGCTCGGCGGCGCGGTCCTCATGTTCGGCACCGCCTTCGCCTCGCAGGCCACCGCGGCGGTGATGACCGGGAGTTCGGTGCCGCTGATCACCCTCCAGATCTCCAACGCCCTCAACGGCAACGTGCTGGCCGGGCAGGAGAACCTGGCGCTCGCCATGAGCCTCAACATGGTCGTGATCGCGCTGCTCGTGATGGCCGTACAGATCCCGCTGCAGCGACGGAGTGCCCGATGGCTCGGATGACGACAGCAGGCACGGCCGGGCGCACCCGCGGACCGGTGCTCGTGCTGGCCGCGCTCTACTTCCTGGTGCCGGTCGTGGCCTCGCTCTGGTTCACGGTCGACAACGCCGACGGGATCAGCTTCGACCCGTACACCAAGGGCCTCGGCTCCGACGGGATGACCAGCAGCCTGCTGCTCTCGCTGGGGCTCGGGCTCGCCACCGTCGTCCTCGGGCTCGCCCTGATGGTGCCCACGACGGTCGCGGTCGCCCTGTACTTCCCCGGGCTGCGGCGCACGGTCGAGATCCTCTCGATGATGCCGCTCGTGGTGCCGCCGATCGCGCTGGTCGCCGGCGTCAGCACCGTCCTGTCCTGGCAGCAGGACCTGTCCACGACCCCGCTCTACGGGACCTTCCAGGCCCTGCAGAACAAGGACTTCCCGCTGATCCTCGTGCTGGTCTACACGGTGATGTCGCTGCCGTTCCTGTTCCGCTCGCTGGACGCGGGGCTGCGCGCGGTCGATCTCCGTACGCTCGTCGAGGCGTCCCGGAGCCTGGGCGCGTCGCGCACCCAGACCCTGCTGCGGGTCGTCGTACCGAACCTGCGCTCCGCGGTGATCGGCGGGGCCGTGCTCAGCCTGGCCATGGTGCTCGGCGAGTACACCGTCGCCTCCGTGCTCGGCTTCGCACCGTTCGCCGTCTGGATGGTGCAGGTCGGCGACAGCGAGGCCCAGCTCTCCGTCGCCGCCGCGATGCTGAGCCTGCTGATCAGCTGGGGGCTGCTGCTCCTCCTCACCACCCTGGCCGGCGGCCGCAACCGAAGGAAGGCCACAGCATGAGCGTCCCCGTCCAACTCAGGAACCTGCGGAGGGACTTCGGCCCCACGGTGGCGCTCGCCGGTCTCGACCTGGACATCGGGCCCGGCGAACTGGTCGCGCTCCTCGGCCCTTCCGGGTGCGGGAAGACCACCGCGCTGCGCATCATCGCGGGCTTCGAATCCGCGGACAGCGGCGAGCTGCTGATGGACGGGAAGGACGTCACCGCCGTCCCCGCCCACCGGCGCGACATCGGCATGGTCTTCCAGTCGTACAGCCTCTTCCCGAACATGACAGCCGCCGAGAACGTGGCGTACGGGCTGCGGGTGCGGGGGAAGGCCGCTGCCGAGCGGCGGGCCCGCTCCGCCGAACTCCTCGACCTGGTCGGCCTCCCCGGCCGCGGGGACCACTACCCGCACCAGCTCTCCGGCGGCCAGCAGCAGCGCGTGGCACTGGCCCGCGCGCTCGCCGTCCAGCCGAAGGTGCTGCTCCTCGACGAGCCGCTGTCGGCGCTCGACGCCAAGGTGCGGCTCACGCTGCGCGAGGAGATCCGCCGTATCCAGCTTGAGCTGGCCATCACCACGGTCTTCGTCACGCACGACCAGGAGGAGGCGCTGTCCATGGCGGACCGCGTCGCCGTGATGAAGGACGGCAGGCTCGAGCAGTGCGCGGCGCCTTCCGAGCTGTACGAACGTCCGGCGACGCCGTTCGTGGCCGAGTTCGTGGGCACGATGAACCGGCTGCCCGGCACGGTCCGCGACGGGGGAGTGGTGGAGCTCTTCGGGCGCCGGCTCCCCATCCACGGGGACGCGCCGGCCGCCGGCCGTGAGGTCGACGTCCTGCTGCGGCCCGAGGGGCTCGCGGTGGGCGCGGCGGACGCGGACGGGGGGACCGGGGCGACCGTGCGGGTGGCGACCTTCCTCGGGCCCACCACGCGGCTGCACCTCACCACGGACGGTGGGCTCGCGCTCAAGGCCGATCTGCCCAGCTGGGAGGCCGGGAAGCTCACGGTGGGGGCCCGGTGCACGCTGTCGCCGCACGAGAATCCGGTGCTTGTGGCTGAGCGGTGACGGGTGGGTGGTGCTGGGTGTGGGCGGCGCCGAAGGGTGCGGGTTCGTATCGCGCAGCCTTCGGCGCGCTCGTCCTCAAGCGCCGGACGGGCTGATTGTGCCCCCGCGCTCAGACCAGTGCCGCTCCCGGCAGTTCCACCTTCGCGCCCAGTTCGATCAGCTTGTCCAGGAAGTTCTCGTAGCCGCGGTTGATCAGGTCGATGCCGTGCACCCGGGACGTGCCCTGGGCCGCCAGTGCCGCGATCAGGTACGAGAAGCCGCCGCGCAGGTCGGGGATGACCAGGTCGGCGCCCTGCAGCTTGGTGGGGCCGCTGACGACCGCCGAGTGCAGGAAGTTGCGCTGGCCGAAGCGGCAGTCCGAGCCGCCCAGGCACTCGCGGTAGAGCTGGATGTGCGCGCCCATCTGGTTCAGCGCGGACGTGAAGCCGAGCCGGGACTCGTACACCGTCTCGTGGACGATGGACAGGCCGCTCGCCTGCGTCAGCGCCACCACCAGCGGCTGCTGCCAGTCGGTCTGGAAGCCGGGGTGGACGTCCGTCTCCAGGGCGATGGCGTTGAGCGGGCCGCCCGGGTGCCAGAAGCGGATGCCCTCGTCGTCGATCTCGAAGGCGCCGCCGACCCGGCGGAAGGTGTTGAGGAAGGTCATCATCGAGCGCTGCTGGGCGCCGCGCACATAGATGTTGCCCTCGGTCGCCAGCGCGGCCGACGCCCAGGACGCGGCCTCCAGACGGTCCGGGAGTGCCCGGTGGTTGTAGCCGCCTAGCTGGTCGACACCGGTGATCCGGATCGTCCGGTCGGTGTCCATCGAGATGATCGCGCCCATCTTCTGCAGTACGCAGATGAGGTCCTCGATCTCCGGCTCGACGGCCGCGTTCGACAGCTCGGTGACGCCCTCGGCGAGCACGGCCGTCAGCAGCACCTGCTCGGTCGAGCCGACCGACGGGTACGGCAGCCGGATCTTGCAGCCGCGCAGCCGCTGCGGGGCCTCCAGATACTGGCCGTCCGCCCGCTTCTCGATCGTCGCGCCGAACTGGCGCAGCACCTCGAAGTGGAAGTCGATCGGCCGGCCGCCGATGTCGCAGCCGCCGAGACCGGGGATGAACGCGTGACCCAGCCGGTGCAGCAGCGGGCCGCAGAAGAGGATCGGGATGCGCGACGAGCCCGCGTGGGCGTCGATGTCCGCGACGTTGGCGCTCTCGACGTGCGACGGGTCGAGGATCAGCTCGCCCGGTTCCTCACCGGGGAGGACGGTCACACCGTGCAGCTGGAGCAGCCCGCGTACGACGCGTACGTCCCGGATGTCGGGCACATTGCGCAGTCTGCTCGGACCGCTGCCCAGCAGGGCGGCGACCATCGCCTTGGGCACGAGGTTCTTCGCGCCGCGAACGCGGATCTCGCCCTCGAGCGGGTTGCCGCCGTGGACGAGCAGGACATCGTCGGTGCCAGTGCCGGTCATGAATCTCGCGTTCCGGTGGAGGGGGGTGGACAGAGGGGCAGTCTCACAGAGTAAGGGGCGAACACCCCCTTTCCGTAAGGCAAAGGGGGGCTGTGGTGCGTCATGACTTCGCTACAACACGCTCCGTACGGGATCTGTCACGGCGCGCCGCCGCCACCGGTCCCGCGCGCAGCCGCCTCCGCCGCCCGCGGGAGCCCGCTCCTCCCGTGCTTCTCCCGCGCTGAGCTGCGCCGGATGCGCGCTCCCGGCACCCGCGCCCCACGGAGCGCGAATGTGCGGGATCATGTGTCCCATGACGGAGGTGTCCTCGCTCACAGGGCGGCTGCTCGTGGCCACCCCCGCCCTGGCGGACCCGAATTTCGACCGTGCCGTGGTGCTCGTCCTCGACCATGACGGGGAGGGCTCGCTCGGGGTGGTGCTGAACCGCCCGACCCCGGTAGGCGTCGGTGACATTCTGGCGGGCTGGGAGCAGCTCACCGGGGAGCCGGGCGTCGTCTTCCAGGGCGGCCCGGTCTCGCTGGACTCGGCGCTCGGTATCGCGGTGATCCCCGGCGGCGGCAAGGCGACCGAGCTCTCCGGCATCGACGAGCCCACCCCCCGGCGCAGGCCGTGGGGCGACGCGGCCACCGGGCTGCGGCGCCGCGCGGACCGTAACGACCCCATCGGCTGGCGGCGGGTGTACGGCGCGATCGGCCTGGTCGATCTGGAGACCCCGCCCGAGCTGCTCGCGGCGGCGCTCGGCTCGCTGCGGATCTTCGCCGGTTACGCGGGCTGGGGCCCGGGACAGCTGGCCGCCGAGGTGACGGCGGGGGCCTGGTACGTGGTCGATTCGGAGCCCGGCGATGTGTCGTCGCCCGACCCGGAGGGGCTGTGGCGGTCGGTGCTGAGGCGCCAGCGGAGCGGTCTGGCGATGATCGCCACCTATCCGGACGACCCTTCGCTGAACTGAAGGCGGAATGAGTCAGTACCCTTGGCCCTCATGAGCACTCTTGAGCCCGAGCGCGGGGCAGGTACGGGGACCCTCGTAGAACCGACGCCCCAGGTGTCGAACGGCGACGGCGACCACGAGCGCTTCGCCCACTATGTCCAGAAGGACAAGATCATGGCGAGCGCGCTGGAAGGCACGCCTGTTGTCGCACTCTGCGGCAAGGTCTGGGTGCCGGGCCGCGACCCGAAGAAGTATCCGGTCTGCCCCATGTGCAAGGAGATCTACGAGTCCATGGGCGCCGGTGGCGACAAGGACAAGGGCGGCAAGGACGGCGGCAAGAAGTAGCGCCCCGTACCACCCCGCCCGTCCCACCGCAGGCGTACGGCGCGGCCGCGGCCTCCCCGGGGAGGCGGGCCGCTCCTCCGCCCTATCCCGGTGAATTGGTCTATGCCACTGGCCGGTAGGTCCGGCAGGATGGGCGCATGGATCTGATTCCCGCGCCCCTCGGCGCACAGGACACGCAGAACGGCGGCGCGTTCACCCTGGACGCCGGCACGGTCATCGACGCCGGACCCGGCACCGAGGGGGTCGCCCGGTGGCTGCGGCAGGTGCTCGGCGACGCGACCGGACTGCCACTGGGGGCCGGTGCTGGTGCTGATGCGGTGGAGGGTGCCGGTTCGGGCGGGGCCGTCCGGCTGCGGATCGATCCCGCGCTCGCGTCGGGCGCACCGGGCGGCAGCCCCGAGGCGTACACGCTCACCGTCGACAGCGGCGGTGTCCGCCTCGACGGCCGCAGCGCGGCCGGTCTCTTCTGGGGTGCGCAGACACTCCGTCAGCTGCTCGGCCCCGACGCCTTCCGCCGGGCCCCGCTGCGGCCGGGTGCCCCGTGGCGGATCCCCGGCTGCGCCATCGAGGACAGCCCCCGCTTCGGCTGGCGCGGCATGATGCTCGATGTGGCACGGCACTTCATGCCCAAGGACGGCGTACTGCGCTATATCGACCTCCTCGCCGCCCACAAGCTCAACGTCTTCCACTTCCACCTCACCGACGACCAGGGCTGGCGCATCGAGATCAAGCGCTACCCGCGGCTGACGGAGGTCGGCGCCTGGCGCTCCCGTACGAAGTGGGGGCACCGCGCGTCACCGCTCTGGGACGAGAAGCCGCACGGCGGTTACTACACCCAGGACGACATCCGCGAGATCGTCGCGTACGCGGCGGAGCGGCACATCACCGTCGTCCCCGAGATCGACATCCCGGGCCACTCGCAGGCCGCCATCGCCGCCTATCCGGAGCTGGGCAACACCGACGTCATCGACACGGCCGCCCTCACCGTCTGGGACACCTGGGGCGTCAACCCCAATGTGCTCACCCCGACGGAGAGTTCGCTGCGCTTCTACGAAGGAGTACTGGAGGAGGTCCTGGACCTCTTCCCCTCGGCCTTCATCCACCTCGGCGGCGACGAGTGCCCCAAGGACCAGTGGAAGGAGTCCGCGGCCGCGCAGGCGAACATCGAAGGACTGGGACTCGGCAACGAGGACGAACTCCAGTCCTGGTTCATCCTGCACTTCGACCGGTGGCTGGCCGAGCGCGGCCGGCGTCTCATCGGCTGGGACGAAATCCTGGAAGGCGGACTCGCGCCCGGCGCTGCCGTCTCCTCCTGGCGCGGTTACGCGGCCGGGATCGCCGCGGCCGAGGCGGGCCACGACGTCGTCATGTGCCCCGAGCAGCAGGTGTATCTGGACCACCGGCAGGACGGCGGCGACGACGAGCCGATGCCCATCGGTTACGTCCGCACCCTGGAGGACGTCTACCGCTTCGAGCCCGTACCGCCGCAGCTGAGCCCCGAGGGCGCCGCCCATGTACTCGGCACCCAGGCCAACGTCTGGACCGAGGTGATGGAGAACCAGAGCCGGGTGGACTACCAGGTGTTCCCCAGGCTCGCCGCCTTCGCCGAGGTCGCCTGGTCGGCACTGCCGGAACCGGCGGCCCGCGACTTCGACGGATTCGGCCGGCGGATGACCGCGCACTACGCCCGACTTGACGCGCTCGGTGTCCAGTACCGGCCGCCCGGCGGCCCGTTGCCCTCGCAGCAGCGGCCCGCTCCCGGCGGTCTCGCGCCCGCGGCGCTCGGACGCCCGATCGAGGGGGCGCCCCCAAACGTGTGAGCGTGCGGGCAAGGTGTGTACCGGGCTCCGGGCGCTCCGCAACCATGGACCGCCGGGTCGAACAACTCAGGCAACGGGTGCAGAAGAGCGGTAATCGGCACTTCACGGCAATGTCGCGTGAATGCGGACGTTCGGTCTGGGAAGGGATGGATCTGCCCTTCGCGGACCCTCCCGTCGGGCAGTGCGGAAGATGTGCCAGAGTTGCCACGTCCGGGCTCTGAGCACGTACCGTACGGCGCAACAGGCGGGACAGCCGGGACACCGGGACACCGGGAAGGGGCAGCTGGGTTGACCACGCACGCACCGCAGGCGGCGCAGTCCGTGACGCTGCCGCCGTCGCTCGACGAGGCTGTGGCGGCGCTGACGGCCATGCCTGCCGCCGTCCCCGTCGCGGGCGGCACCGATCTGATGGCGGCCGTGAACTCGGGGCTGCTGCGGCCCACGGGACTCGTCGGACTCGGCAGGATCAGCGAGATCCGCGGCTGGCACTACCAGGACGGCCACGCGCTGCTCGGCGCCGGCCTCACCCATGCCCGGATGGGACGGCCCGACTTCGCCGCGCTCATCCCCGCGCTGGCCGCAGCCGCGCGCGCCGCGGGCCCGCCGCAGATCCGTAACGCGGGGACCCTCGGGGGCAACATCGTCACCTCCGCACCGACCGGCGACGCGCTGCCCGTGCTGGCCGCGCTGGAGGCCACCCTGGTCGTCGCGGGTCCTGGCGGCGCCCGCCGTGAGACCCCGGTGTCGCATCTGCTCGCGGGCCGGGACATGCTCCAGCCCGCCGAACTCGTGGGCTTCGTACGGGTACCGCTGCTGCACGCGCCCCAGGTCTTCCTCAAGGCCACCGGGCGTACCGGCCCCGGCCGCGCCACCGCGTCGGTCGCCGTGGTCCTCGACCCGGCCAGGCGCGGGGTGCGCTGCGCGGTGGGAGCCGTCGCGCCGATGCCGCTGCGGCCGATGGAGGCCGAGCAGTGGATCGCCTCGCTCATCGACTGGGACGGGGAGCGCGGGCTGGCGCAGGAGGCGCTCACCGCCTTCGGCGAGTACGTCGCCGCCGCCTGTATCCCCGACGCGGCACCGCCGCCCGAAGGGGGCGAGGCACAGCCGCTGCCCCCGGCCGTACTGCACTTGCGGCGGACCGTCGCCGCACTGGCCCGGCGAGCACTGGGGAGGGCACTCTCGTGAGCACCAACGACGACCGGGGCGGCTGGCAGCCGGTCCCGCAGGGCGGTGAGTACGACGCGGAGGCCACCGCGTTCGTGCAGCTCCCGGAGGGCATGGACCCGTCCGGCGCACCGCTGGCCGCGCCCGGCCACGGCTATGTACCGCCGATGATCCTGCCGTTGACGCCCGCCGCGGGCACGGATCCGGCCGGCACCGGGCAGTGGACGGTGCCGCAGATGCCGCAGGCACCGGACCCGGCGCAGCAGCAGCCGCAGCAGGAGTATCAGCCGTACCAGCCCCACCCGTCGCACCAGGCGCATCAGCCTCACCAGGCGCCTGAGACGCCGTACTGGCCGGAGCCCGCGCAGGATCCGCACGCCGGACCCGGATACCCGCATGAGCCGGTGGCCACGGGGCAGTGGACGTTCGGGGACGCGCAGCAGCCGCCTGTGCCCGAACAGCCGCACCAGCAGCAGCATCAGCCCCAGCAGTCACAGCAATCCCAGCAGCACGGCGGAGACCTCACCGGGCAGTGGACGATCCCGGTCGCCGAGGGGGACGTCCCCGAGGAATCCGGTGAGTACACCGCGTCCTCGCTGATGCGCCCCGCCACGCTGCCCGGTGGCGCGCCCGCGCCCTGGGCCGTACCGCAGGAGCCCGAACCTGCCGAGCCGGCCGAGCAGCCTGCCGAACCTGCCGGTCACGGAACTCCCGCCGACGGCACGCCCGTACCGCAGGACGAGCACGGGACGGGCACCGAGCCGCCCGCCGTCGACGGACCGGGGACCGCGGGCGACGAGCCGGATCCACGGGACGGTCACGAGGCCGGCCCCGGCCGCCACGATGTCCCGGACGGGCACGAAGTCCAGGACCGCCACGGTGTCCCGGACCCCCGCGTGGCCGAGTTCGCCGCGGCGCCCGTGGCGGACCCGGAGACCGCTCGGCCCACGGACGGCGCCGACGCCGCGCATGCCGATGCCGCGCACGCCGACCCCGCGCACCCGGACGCCGTACGGAGTGACGCCGTACGGAGTGATGCCGTACGGAGTGACGCCGTACAGGCCGACACCACGCACGCCGATCCCGCGCTCCCGGATACCGCGCACGCCGACCCCGCGCCCCCCGGCACCGGCGCCGCGGACCCCGGTGTGCCGCTCGCCCCCGACGCGGCCCCCGCCGTCGCCTGGAGTGAACACACCCCCGCCTCCTACGTCCTGCGTGTCAACGGCACCGACCGCCCCGTCACCGACGCCTGGATCGGCGAGTCGCTGCTCTACGTCCTGCGTGAGCGCCTCGGCCTCGCGGGCGCCAAGGACGGCTGCTCGCAGGGTGAGTGCGGCGCCTGCAACGTCCAGGTGGACGGCCGCCTCGTCGCCTCCTGCCTGGTGCCCGCCGCCACCGCGGCCGGGTCCGAGGTCCGTACAGTCGAGGGCCTCGCCGTCAACGGTGAACCCTCCGACGTACAGCGGGCGCTCTCCGAGTGCGGAGCCGTCCAGTGCGGTTTCTGCATCCCGGGCATGGCCATGACGGTCCATGACCTCCTGGAGGGCAACCACGCCCCCACCGAACTCGAGACCAGACAGGCCCTGTGCGGCAATCTCTGCCGCTGCTCCGGCTACCGGGGTGTGCTGGACGCGGTGGGCGAGGTGGTCGCCGGGCGCGCGGCGGCGGGCGCCGCGTCCGAAGAGGCCCGTATCCCGCACCAGGCAGCACCCGGATCCGGCGGCATGCAGCCGGACAACCCGCAGCAGCATGACGGAGGCATGGCGTGAGCAGCGACGCGGCCACCGCGGCCACCGCGAAGTCCCCGGAGGTGGACGGCCCGGAGGAGGAGCCGCCCGCGCACGGGCTGGGTGTGTCCCTCCCGCCGGCCGACACCCGCGCGAAGACCGAGGGCACCTTCCCCTACGCGGCCGACCTGTGGGCCGAGGGGCTCCTCTGGGCCGCCGTGCTGCGCTCCCCGCACCCGCACGCCCGGATCCTGTCCATCGACACGTCCGAGGCGTCCGCGATGCCCGGTGTCCGCGCCGTGGTCACGCACGCCGACATCCCCGGCGACGCCGCGCACGGCCGCGCGGTCGCCGACCGCCCCGTCTTCGCGTCCGAACTGGTCCGCCACCACGGCGAGGCGATCGCCGCGGTCGCCGCCGACCACCCGGACACCGCGCGGCTCGCCGTGGCGGCCATCGCGGTCGAGTACGAGGTCCTGGAGCCGGTCACCGACCCGGAGAAGGCGTTCGAGGCCGAACCGCTGCACCCCGACGGCAATCTGATCCGCCACATCCCGCTGCGGTTCGGCGACCCGGACATCACCGGCGAGGTCGTCGTCGAGGGCCTCTACCGGATCGGCCGCCAGGACCCCGCGCCCATCGGCGCCGAGGCCGGACTCGCCGTGCCCAGGCCCGACGGGGGCGTCGAGATCTACACCGCGTCCACCGACCCGCACACCGACCGCGATCTGGCCGCCGCCTGCTTCGGCCTCGACCCCGACCGGGTCAAGGTCGTGGTGACCGGGGTGCCGGGCGCGACCGGCGACCGCGAGGACACCAGCTTCCAGCTCCCGCTCGGGCTGCTCGCCCTGCGCACCGGCTGCCCGGTCAAGCTGGCCGCGACCCGCGAGGAGTCCTTCCTCGGCCACGCCCACCGCCACCCGACCCTGCTGCGCTACCGCCACCACGCGGACGCCGAGGGCCGCCTGGTGAAGGTCGAGGCGCAGATCCTGCTCGACGCGGGCGCGTACGCGGACGCCTCGTCCGAGTCGCTGGCCGCCGCCGTCGCGTTCGCCTGCGGCCCGTACGTCGTCCCGCACGCCTTCATCGAGGGCTGGGCGGTCCGTACGAACAACCCGCCGTCCGGGCACGTCCGCGGTGAGGGCGCGCTCCAGGTCTGCGCCGCGTACGAGGGCCAGATGGACAAGCTCGCGGCCAGGCTCTCCATGGACCCGGCCGAACTGCGGCTGCGCAATGTGCTGGCCACCGGCGACCTGCTGCCCACCGGGCAGCCCGTCACCTGCCCGGCCCCGGTCGCCGAACTGCTGCGCTCCGTCAAGGACTTCCCGCTGCCCGCGCTGCCCAAGGACACCCCCGAGGGCGACTGGCTGCTGCCCGGCGGCCCGGAGGGTGCCGGCGAGCCGGGCGCGGTGCGCCGCGGGGTCGGCTATGCGCTGGGCATGGTGCACATGCTCGGAGCCGAGGGCGCCGACGAGGTCTCCACGGCCACCGTCAAGGTCCACGACGGGGTCGCCACGGTCATCTGCGCCGCCGTCGAGACCGGCCAGGGGTTCTCCACGCTGGCCCGGCAGATCGTCCAGGACACCCTCGGTATCGAGGAGGTCCACGTCGCGTCCGTCGACACCGACCAGCCCCCGGCGGGGCCCGCCACGCACGGCAGGCACACCTGGGTCTCCGGCGGCGCTGTGGAGCGGGCCGCGAAGATGGTCCGCACCCAGTTGCTCCAGCCGCTGGCCCACCAGTTCGGGATGTCCACCGAGCTGCTCCAGATCGCCGACGGCAAGATCACCTCGTACGACGGGGTGCTCTCCACGACGGTCACCGAGGCCATGGACGGCAAGGAACTCTGGGCGACCGCCCAGTGCCGCCCGCATCCGACCGAGCCGCTCGACGAGTCGGGCCAGGGCGACGCCTTCGTCGGTCTCGCGTTCTGCGCGATCCGCGCGGTGGTGGACGTCGACATCGAACTGGGCTCGGTCCGGGTGGTGGAGATGGCCGTCGCCCAGGACGTCGGCCGGATCCTCAACCCGCGGCTGCTGACCTCCCGTATCGAGGCGGGCGTCACCCAGGGCGTCGGGGCGGCCCTCACCGAGAACCTCCGTACGACCCGGGGCGTGGTGCGCCACCCCGACCTGACCGGTTACGCGCTGCCCACCTCGCTGGACACCCCGGACATCCGCATCGTGAAACTCATCGAGGAGCGCGACGTGGTGGCCCCGTTCGGCGCGAAGGCGGCCAGCGCGGTGCCGGTGGTCACGTCCCCGGCCGCGGTGGCGGCGGCGGTACGGGCGGCCACCGGGCGCCCGGTGAGCCGGCTGCCGATCAGGCCGCAGGCCGCGGTGGTCACGGGCTGAGAACGAGGCTGATGAGCCTCCGGGGGAAAGCCCTCCGGAGGCGCCGTCTCCGGAGGTGCCGTCCCCTCCGGAGGTGCCGTCTCCGGAGACCCGGCCGGTCGGCCGGGCCGCTCGGTGGCGTCCGCAGCACATCAATTCCCGTCCCGCATCCGGTTTCCGGCCGTGTCACACATATGGGCATACCGGGATCTGCCGGAGGATGCCCACTCCCGTGCAGGGGTAGTGCTGCGCTGATCAGCGACCTCGCGCGAAGGGCATAACGTCAGTGTCGAAGCCTTTTGAACTGCCGGAGTTCTATCTGCCGCATCCGGCCAGGCTGAATCCCCATCTCGAAGAGGCCAGAGCCCACACCAAACAGTGGGCCAGGGACAGGGGAATGCTGGAGGGATCGGGGATCTGGGACGAGCACGACCTCGACTCCCACGACTACGCCCTGCTCTGCGCGTACACCCACCCGGACTGCGGCGGGCCCGAACTGTCGCTCGTGACCGACTGGTACGTGTGGGTCTTCTTCTTCGACGACCACTTCCTCGAACTGTTCAAGCGGTCGCAGGACCGGCAGGGCGGCAAGGCGTATCTGGACCGGCTGCCCGCCTTCATGCCGATGGATCTGGCCGACGGGTTCCCCGAGCCGCAGAACCAGGTGGAGGCCGGCCTGGCCGACCTCTGGGCGCGCACCGTCCCCGGGATGTCGATGGACTGGCGGGAACGTTTCGCTGTCAGCACCGAGAACCTGCTCAACGAATCCCTCTGGGAGCTCTCCAACATCAACGCGGGGCGGGTCTCCAACCCCGTCGAGTACATCGAGATGCGGCGCAAGGTCGGCGGTGCGCCCTGGTCGGCGGGGCTCATCGAGTACGCGACGGGTGCGGAGGTCCCGGCGGTCATCGCGGGCTCGCGCCCGCTGCGCGTACTGAAGGACACGTTCTCGGACGGTGTGCATCTGCGCAACGACCTCTTCTCGTACGAGCGGGAGATCCAGGAGGAGGGCGAACTCAGCAACGGTGTCCTGGTCCTGGAGACCTTCCTCGGCTGTACGACCCAGGAGGCGGCGGACGCGGTCAACGATCTGCTCACCGCGCGGCTGCACCAGTTCGAGAACACCTTCTTCACGGAACTCGGCCCGCTCTTCGCCGAGTTCGGCGTCGACCCGAAGGGTGTGGCCGACACGCTGACGTATGTGAAGGGGCTCCAGGACTGGCAGTCCGGCGGCCATGAGTGGCACATGCGCTCCAGCCGCTACATGAACGACGGCGGCAAGGCGGCCGAGGCCGAACGGGGCCTGCCGCCGGGGCCGTCGGGGCTCGGCACGTCCGCCGCCGACATCAAGCGGATCACGGGGAGGACGGGCCTGTCCCGGCTGCGCAACCATCTGCATGTCCCGCATCAGCACGTCGGGCCTTCCCTGCTCCCGGACTTCGACATGCCCTTCGCGCTCTCGCTCTCGCCGCATCTGGAGGGCGCGCGGCGCAATCTCGTGGCGTGGGCGCACCGGATGCGGATGCTCGACGACATCTGGGACGAGCGGCAGCTCACCGGGTTCGACTTCCCGGTCTGCGCCGCGGGCATCGACCCGGACGCCACAGCGGACGAGCTGGACCTCGCGTCGGGCTGGCTGGCCTGGGGGACGTACGCCGACGACTACTTCCCGCTGGTGTTCGGGCGGACGCGCGACCTCGCGGGCGCGAAGGCGCAGAACGAACGCTTCTCGCTCTTCATGCCGCTGGAGGGGGAGGCGCCCCCGCCGGAGAACGTCATGGAGCGGTCGCTGGCCGATCTGTGGGCGCGTACGGCGGCCCCGATGGACGAGGCGGCGCGCCGCACGTTCCGTACGGCCGTCGAGAACATGACGGCCAGCTGGCTCTGGGAGCTGGCCAACCAGGCGCAGCACCGCATCCCGGAACCGGTCGACTACATCGAGATGCGCCGGATGACCTTCGGCTCCGATCTGACGATGTCCCTGGCGAGGCTGGGCCACGGGCACCAGATCCCGGACGAGGTGTTCCGCAGCGGCCCGGTGAAGTCGCTGGAGAGTTCGGCGGCCGACTACGCCTGCCTGATGAACGACGTCTTCTCGTACCAGAAGGAGATCGAGTTCGAGGGGGAGGTGCACAACGCGGTCCTGGTCGTCCAGGCGTTCTTCAACGTCGACTACCCGACCGGGCTTGCCATGGTGGACGACCTGATGGTGTCGCGCATGCGCCAGTTCCGGCATGTGGCCGAGCACGAGATCCCGGTCGTGTGCGAGGACTTCGGGCTCGACGACGCGACGCGTGGTGCGCTGCGGAGCTATGTGCGGGAGCTGGAGGACTGGATGGCGGCGATCCTGAACTGGCACCGGGAGACCCGCAGGTACACGGAGGCCGACCTGCTCGCGGGCGGCCCGGGCTCCCGCTATCTGCCGCCGGTCCCGACGGGGTTCGGCATGGCGGCGCTGGGGCTCGCGGAGCTGGTCAGCAGGGGGTGAGGCGGGGCCGGGAGGGGGCGGTGGTGTCCGTGCCCTCCCGGACGGCGCTCTCCGGGGCAGTCCTCCTCTCCCGGGGCGCTCCGGGGCGGCTCTCCGGGCCTGCCCGGTGTCCACCCGGACGCCCCTCCCGCGTGTCCGGTTAGCGGCATATTTCCTATAGTGGGCGGAGTTGCGAATTCCGAATTCCGAGTTCGTTCTGTGTCCCGATGAGGAGTCAGCCGTATGAGCAACCTGTTCGTCGTCGCCTACAACGATGTCCCCACCGCCAATCAGGTCCGCGACAAGCTCATCGCGCTGAGCCGCCAGCACCTCGTGGAGCTGGAGGACGTGGTCGTGGTCGAGCGCCGTGAGGCCGACGGCAAGATCAAGCTGCACCAGGCCGTCAACCTCACCGCGACGGGCGCGGCCGGCGGCGCACTCTGGGGCGGGCTCATCGGGCTGCTCTTCCTGGCACCGCTGCTCGGCGCGGCTGTGGGGGCTGCCGCGGGCGCGGCGGGCGGGGCCGTCACCGACACGGGGGTGAACGACGACTTCATGCGCGAGGTCAGCTCGAACCTCCGCCCGGGAGCGGCGGCGCTGTTCGCGCTGGCCAAGACGGAAGCGGTCGACAAGGTAGTGGCCGAAGTGGCACCGTTCGGCGGCCAGCTGGTCCAGACATCGCTCTCGTCGGAGGACGAGGAGCACCTGAAGGAGATGGTCCGGGCGGCACGGGGCGCCGAGAGCGAACAGCCGACGACGAGGCCGGAGGCATCCGCGGCCCGGACCGGGGCCACGGAGCAGCAGCCGACTACGCGACCGGAGTCCTGAGGGCAGGGAGGCGAGACCGATCCTGTACGCGCGAGGGGTGATGCCCGCGCGCCTCGAAGCCCTGGGCCCCGCAGGTGAAGAGGTGGCCACGTAGCCGGGCTACGAGGTGATTGCGGTGTGCTGGGGCCCCTGTTGTGCACTCAGGTGCATCGGTAGGGTGTCGTGGACCTTGAGGCGCGCGGGGGCGCCGAGCGATGTCCGGCGCGACCGGGCTGTCGACCAACTGCCGCCAGCGGCCTTTTCGCGTACGGGAGTTGGTTGGACCATGAACAAGTGCACAACCGGGGGCGTTCTCGCTGCCACCATTGCCGCCGCGATGTTGCTCACGGCCTGCGGCGGCTCCGACAGCAAGGACTCGGGGGACATCAAGGGGGTGGAGCGCTCGACGCCGAGCAAGTCGGATGAGGCCAGCCCCTCGGCTTCGGCTGACCCTGGTGCGCCGAAGTTCGATTTCCCGAAGGGCGTCACGGTCACCAACGAAGTCGAGCCGACGGGTGATCCGGTGAAGGACAAGATTCTGCGGGATCTCGGATACGCGAACGAGGCAATCAAACTCGCTTATGCGAAGCAGGATCCGGACATTCCCGTATTCAAGGAGTACCTGATCGGCGACGCTGCCCGTGGCTGGCGCGGTGGCGTCCTGAAGTTCAAGGACCAGGGCAAGGGAATCACCGGCAACGTCGCTTTCTACAAGCACGATGTGCGGAAGGTCAACGGGGACCTGGCTTCGGTTGTCTACTGCGAGGACCAGAGCCACGCCTATGCGACCAGGGCAGACACGGGCAAGGCGATCAGGACGACCCCGAGTGCGGACGATTTCGTGGAGCACGGGGTGACCATGCAGAAGGGCAAGGACGGCACCTGGCGGATGCTGCGGACCCTGGATGACAGGGGGGCGGCGACGTGCCGGCGCTGACAAGGTGCCGAAGCGCGGCATCCATCGCCGTCGCGAGTATGTGTCTGCTGGGGATGATGGCGACACCAGCCTTTGCGGGGATCGGGGACAGTACCGATCCGGATTACCCCCCGGCCAAGAAACCCGAGCCTTCCGACGCCATCTCCTCTTCGGTCCGTTACCGGGAAAGTGCTCCTGGAGCGTCGGCGAAGCCGATGGCGCCTGTCAGTGGCAATTGGTCTCCGCCTGCGTGTTGGTACGAACCTCAGTTCACGCCCAAGCAGTTCGGTGACTATCTGGCCAAACATGACTATGGGGGAGGCAGTGCCGGAACGTCGGAGCGAGGAGAATATCTCGACGAAACCGGCGGTAAGCTGCACAAGGGCGATCACGGCTCCTGGTACATGCTCAAACGGAGCAGCGCGGCAGATATCGGCGAGGCCATGGACAGGTGCGGAGCTCTTCACACCTATACCTGGGTCGGCCCCGCGGATCCTGCGCCCCCTGGCACTCCCGTCATCACGCCCGAGATTCTCGCCGGCCTCGCCTACGGCCGTACCAAGCTCCCGACTCCGCCTGTGACGCTCAAGCCGGCTCCCGACAGGCTGAAGGTGAATCTGCCGACGCGCGTTTCCTTCGAGGGGCGCCTCGACCAGGTCTCTGTGACAGCCAGCATCAGTAACCCTGGACTGGGCATCAATATCGCCGCCACAACCGTGGCCACCCCCAGGCAACTCCACCTCGTAGCGGGTACCGACTACGCCGACCCGCAGTCGTGCACGTACGACCTGGTGAAGAAGGGCGGTACCTACGCTGTCGAGTCCGGCGACTCGGGCTGCCTGATCACCTATCGGAAGTCCTCCGGCACGGGCACCTATACGCTGCACGCCTCTATTACCTGGGACGTCACATGGAATCCCACCGCCGACCCCGGCGGGAAGCCGGTCCGCAATGATCTGCCGGACGGTGAGACCACGAACGACATCCCGGTGACGGTCAAGGAGATCCAGGCGATCAACCGATGACGTGCCGCAGGGGCCCGTCCTGGTCCGGCGCACAGCGTAAGAGGGGCCAGGGGGTCCGTGCCGCCGCCCCCGCCCCGGACAGCCGGGGCGGGTGGGTTTTCCGTACACAGAGGCCGTGGCGGGAATCGAACCCGCGTGCTGTGCTTGTCGGGGGCGACCCCCGCGCCCCGGCCGGGAACAGCGGGGGCGAGGGGGCTTACGTACACAGAGGCCGTGGCGGGAATCGAACCCGCGTAACTCGCTTTGCAGGCGAGTCCCTGAACCACTCGGGCACACGGCCAAGTCACCGGAACCGCTCCGTTCGTGCGCTCGCTCGGAACCGATCCGGTGCACCGACCGTAGGCTCCCCGCGCCGGCCGCCTCAAGGCCGCGGGCCCTCCTGCAACGCGACTGCCACACCCCGTTCATGGTCGTACGACCAACGGACCAGTCCTGCCCCGCCCTCCGACAGGGTTCATCGGGCGGTACGCCCCTTACGCTGATCCCATGGCCGCCCTGGAATCCCGCGACGCCGAGGTCGCATCGCCCGACGTGCCCGGCGGTACGTCCACCCCCGTGGCCGGCGGGATTCTCGGCAGCGAGCACCGGTCGCTCAGTATCGGCATCGTCACCGTCGTCCTGCTCATCGCCTTCGAGGCGACCGCGGTCGGCACCGCGATGCCGGTCGCCGCGCGCGAGCTGCACGGCGTCGCGCTCTACGCCTTCGCGTTCTCCGCGTACTTCACCACCTCGCTCTTCGCGATGGTCCTCTCCGGCCAGTGGGCCGACCGGAACGGGCCGCTCCGGCCGCTCGCCACCGGCATCGCCGCCTTCGCGGCCGGACTGCTGCTCTCCGGCACGGCCTCCACGATGTGGATCTTCGTCTCGGGGCGCGCGGTGCAGGGCCTCGGCGGCGGGCTGGTCATCGTCGCGCTGTACGTGGTCGTCAGCCGCGCCTACCCGGAGCGGCTGCGGCCCTCGATCATGGCCGCCTTCGCGGCGAGCTGGGTGGTCCCCTCCGTCGTCGGGCCGCTCGCCGCCGGAACGGTCACCGAACACCTCGGCTGGCGGTGGGTCTTCATCGCCATCCCGGTGCTGGTCGTTCCGCCGCTCGCCCTCGCGCTGCCCGCGATCCGCCGGACGGCCGCGGGCCCCGCCGACCCCTCCGTACCGCCGCCGGGCTTCGACCGGCGGCGCATCCGGCTCGCGCTCGGGATCTCGGTCGGAGCGGGGCTGCTCCAGTACGCGGGCCAGGACCTGCGGTGGCTCTCGCTGGTGCCCGCGGTGGCGGGCGCGGTGCTGCTGGTGCCCGCCGTGCTCGGGCTGCTGCCCCGCGGCACCTGCCGGGCGGCCCGCGGGCTGCCTTCGGTCGTGCTGCTGCGCGGGGTGGCGGCGGGGTCGTTCATCGCGGCCGAGAGCTTCGTACCGCTGATGCTGGTCACCCAGCGCGGACTCTCGCCGACGCTGGCCGGGCTCTCCCTGGCGGCCGGCGGCGGGACCTGGGCGCTCGGTTCGTACGTACAGTCCCGGCCGCGCATGGAGCCGTACCGGCAGCGGCTGATGGTCATCGGCATGATCCTGGTGGCGGCGGCCATCCTGGCGGCGCCCAGCGTCCTGATCCACTCCGTCCCCGCGTGGACGGTCGCGGTGGCGTGGGCGTTCGGCTGCTACGGCATGGGCACGGTCATCGCCTCGACGAGCGTGCTGATGCTGACGCTGTCGGCCCCGGAGGAGGCGGGCGCGAACTCGGCCGCCCTGCAGATCTCGGACGGCCTCTCGAACGTGCTGATGCTCGCGGCGGGCGGCGCGGCGTTCGCGGCGCTGGGCGGGGGAGCGGTGGGTGCCCTGCACGACGGCGCATCGGCCCCGCACCCGGCCGCGTTCGCCGCGGTGTTCCTGCCGATGGCGGCGGTGGCCCTGGCGGGGGCCTGGGTGGCGACGCGGCTGCGGACCAGCTGAGCGGTACCACTTTGACCCCATGGTTGGTACCGTTTTGGTATGGCTACCAACCTGCGTCTCCGTGACGACCAGACCGAAGCGCTCAAGCAGCGTGCCGAGCAGGAAGGCACCAGCATGCACGCCATACTGCTCCGGGCCGTGGACGAATACCTGGCCAGGACCGCGCATGAGGCCATCGTGCGGGAAACGGCCAGGGAGCAGGTCGCCAAGTGGTCCGAGCTGATGGAGCGGCTCAAGTGAGTCCCGTATATCTGACGGGTGATGACGGCCTGGCCATCGCGGACCGTGCCGTCGATGACCAGGACATCGTCATCCGGGACGCCGGGCTTCTCGAATCGGCCGTGCACCGGCCATCGGCGTCCATGTTCGGTCAGGAGGCGTACCCCGACCTGTTCGACAAGGCGGCTTCGCTGCTCCAGTCGCTGGCCATCAACCACCCCTTCATCGACGGGAACAAGCGCACGGCCTGGGTGTCCTGTGTCGTCTTCCTGGCCATGAACGGCGTGCAGCTGCGGCCCGACATCGACGCGGCCGAGCGACTGGTGGTCGCGGTGGCCGCCGGGCGTACGGAAGAGGTCAAGGAGATCTCCCAGGAGCTGCGCTCCCTGGCCGAGTGAGCCGGGTCTCATCCCTTACGGGTGGTGCAGTTCGCGCGAGGGGCCGACCGGGCCACAGGTAGGGTGGCCCGGTTGTCGTACCGCCGCCCCGTGCACCTCTGAGAACCGACGGAGACCGTGACTACTACCGCCTCCCACCACCTCTCACCCGCCTTCCCCGGCCGTGCCCCCTGGGGCACCGCCAGCAAGCTGCGCGCCTGGCAGGAAGGCGCCCTGGAGCGCTACCTCCATGAGCAGCCCCGTGACTTCCTCGCGGTCGCGACGCCCGGCGCGGGGAAGACCACCTTCGCGCTGACCCTCGCGTCCTGGCTGCTGCACCACCACGTCGTGCAGCAGATCACCGTCGTCGCGCCGACCGAGCATCTGAAGAAGCAGTGGGCGGAGGCCGCGGCCCGGATAGGGATCAAGCTGGACCCGGACTACAGCGCGGGGCCCGTCAGCAAGGAGTACGACGGGGTCGCGGTCACCTACGCCGGTGTCGGCGTACGCCCGATGCTGCACCGCAACCGCTGCGAGCAGCGCAAGACCCTGGTGATCCTGGACGAGATCCACCACGCGGGCGACAGCAAGTCCTGGGGCGAGGCGTGCCAGGAGGCGTTCGACCCGGCGACCCGGCGGCTGGCGCTGACCGGCACGCCGTTCCGCTCGGACACCAACCCGATCCCCTTCGTCTCGTACGAGGAGGGCAACGACGGCATCCGGCGCTCATCCGCCGACTACACGTACGGCTACGGCAACGCGCTCGCCGACGGCGTCGTCCGCCCCGTGATCTTCCTCAGCTACAGCGGCAACATGCGCTGGCGCACCAAGGCGGGCGACGAGATCGCCGCCAGGCTCGGCGAACCGATGACCAAGGACGCGATCGGCCAGGCATGGCGCACGGCGCTCGCGCCGACCGGTGAGTGGATCCCGAACGTGCTGCGCGCCGCCGACCAGCGGCTCACCGAGGTACGCAAGGGCATCCCGGATGCCGGCGGTCTCGTGATCGCCTCCGACCAGGACACCGCCCGCGAGTACGCCAAGATCCTCCGGAAGATCACCGGCGACCGGCCGGCGGTCGTCCTCTCCGACGAGAAGGCCGCTTCGAAGAAGATCGACCAGTTCGCCGCCGACGAGTCCCGCTGGATGGTCGCGGTCCGGATGGTGTCGGAGGGCGTCGACGTACCGCGCCTGGCCGTCGGTGTGTACGCCACCACGATCTCCACGCCGCTCTTCTTCGCCCAGGCCGTGGGCCGTTTCGTACGCTCCCGCAGGCGCGGCGAGACCGCGTCCGTCTTCGTGCCGACGATCCCGATGCTCCTCGACTTCGCGAACGAGATGGAGGTCGAGCGGGACCACGTACTCGACAAGCCCAAGAAGGGCAGCGACGACGAGAACCCCTTCGCGGAGGAGGACAAGCTCCTCGCCGACGCGGAGAAGCTGGAGGACGAGGAGACCGAGGAGCAACTGCCCTTCGAGGCGCTCGAATCCGACGCGGTCTTCGACCGGGTGCTGTACGACGGCGCCGAGTTCGGGATGCAGGCCCACCCGGGCAGCGAGGAGGAGCAGGACTACCTCGGCATCCCCGGCCTCCTGGAGCCCGACCAGGTGCAACTGCTCCTCCAGAAGCGGCAGACCCGGCAGATCGCACACAGCCGCCAGAAGCCGGCCGAGGAGGCCGACCTGCTGGAGAAGGCCGCCGAAGCCCGCCCGGTCGTCACTCACAAGCAGCTGCTCGAACTGCGCAAGCAGCTCAACACGATGGTGTCCGCCTACACCCACCAGAGCGGCAAACCGCACGGCGTGATCCACACGGAACTGCGCCGCACCTGCGGCGGCCCGCCGAGCGCGGAAGCAACCGCGGGCCAGCTGAAGGACCGGATCACAAAGGTCCAGGAGTGGGCCACGCGGATGCGGTGAGGGTCTGTGGGGCGGCGAGCTGAGCGCTGTCCAGTGCATACGGGCAGTGAGCCCGGGCTCAGTCCTCCTCCGCCCGGACCAGTACCAAGTCCAGGCCGCCCCCTCGGGCGGCCACCACCAGGTCGAAAGTCGCGCGCGTGACACTCGCCCAGGACCTGCCCCTTCCGTCGGGGCGGAACCGCTTCAGCGGGTGGTCGCCGTTGGTGTACCAGCGCGCGTCCGGGCCCAAGGCCGCGATCACATCGTCCTCGATCGAACGGAGCTTGGGGTCGTCCATGAGGGCGTCGTCGTCTCTGTCGAAAACCAGATCGCCGTCCAGCGCGGCCAGCACCCACCCGGCCGCCTCCGCCGAGGTGAACGGAGGGCGCCGTTCCAGAAGCTCCGTAAGCTCCGAGGCATCCGCGACCTCAAGGGGACAGACTGGCTGGAGCAGTTGCCAGCACACGTCGCCGATGGACAGGCCGGACGCCTCGGGTCGCAGCACCGCGACCCGTACCCCGTGACAGCCGGCAGTCTCGAACCGCGCCAGTCGGTTCTTCAGCGGCGAGCGTTTCTTCGCCATGCCGTGCCTCTCTCGTGGGTTCTGGACCCGCTGCTCACTGCTGGACGACCGCCCGCTTGTCATGCGGCGGATACGCGGGGTTCCGCCCTACCGGAGGCTGGTATCCCACGGCTTCCAGGTGGGCGTTGAGCCGCTTGGCGATGTGATCCATCCACTGCGTGTAGGTCTTCCCCATGGGTGGCATGAGCGAACAGGCGAGCCCCTCCACCGCTTCTTCCACACAGTCCTCACCGGGGCAGATCTCAAGCAGTTCGCCGATCTCCTTGGCAGCAGCGGCGACTTCGTGCTCCGGCCCCCCGGCTCCGGCGGCCATGTACTCGTCCAGCAGCGCGTCAGTCGGGAGCTCGGCATCCTGGTGGAAGTAGCCACCGAGCAGGTTGTTGAGATTCGGCAGGCGCTCGCACCACTCCCAGCTGGTTTCCGGGACTGCGGGCTCGGCCACCTCGCCACCCTCGGTGAACGCGGCAAGGTGAGGAAGCATGGCAATCAGGCAGTCCTCGCGGGTGCGGCCGGGTGGGGTGATCATCGGGGGCATGGAAGCCAGATTGGACGCCACATCGGCCTCGTCGAGACCGTACTTGAGCACGTCCAGAATCTCGCGAGTTGCCCGGAAGGCTCGGCCGGGGTAATACGTCGCCATCCGCAGATAACTGCGCATAGCCTTTGACGGAGCCTCATCCGTGTCGGTGTATGCCTCCTCCCGGTTCACCGCCGAGTACGACTCCAGCAGGAGGCGCAGTTCCGGCAGCCACTCTGCCCACGGCGCCTCGTCGTCAAAGATGTCCGGTTGCGTCATGGTCTTTCCTCGCCGATGCCGTTCATGCGTGCCTGGTCAGCCTATGGGGTGGGTAGTGAGGACGTAGTAGCCGCCGGGAGCGTCCGGATCGGGCTTGAGAACCACCCTGGCACCGCGGACCTCCCGGGCACCGATGCCCTGCTGCCAGTCTTCCCGCGACAGCGACCGTCCGGTGACCTCGCCAGAGTTCTTGAGGTCGAACTCCCGCGGGTGTCCGTTGGTGTCGTTCTTCAGCCAGTTACTGATCTTCTGCTTGTTGGCGTCGATGGCCCGTTGGGAGAACCGCTGCGCGTCGCCGACGGTTCGATATGTCGAGACCTCCCTGGGTGGATCCGCCCGCCTCCTACTCGGCTTCCACTGAGCGTGACGATCGGCCATCTGCTCGTCGCTGCGGCCCACGTGTTTGGTGACACCGTGCCCTCCGTAGCCCTCGTCCTTGAGCGGGTCGGCCTCGCGGGTCTGTGGCGGCTTCGGGCCCTTGCGGCTGGCGCGATTCCAGGCGTTGTAGTCACCGTCGGACATCGCCGTTATGAAGTCGTCGAAGCCCTTGTAGGTCAGAGCGCCACCGCCGGCTATGGCCGCGCCGCTGACCACATTTACGGGGACGCCGACAAAAGCGCCTACGCCGGTGGCATCGAGGGCTGCGCCGCCGAACTCTCCGCCAACGCCGGCTGACATCAACCAGATACCTGCCGCAGTTTCGAAGACGCCGGTGAGAGAATCAGGGCTGAAGGCCACCTGCATGAAGTCGGCGACCTCGGTGCCGGTGTTTTCGAGAGGGTCGACCACCCACTTCTTCCACCAGGGACGCTTCTTCGGTTTTGGTTTCGCTTCCGGCTTGGCACGTGTGGTGATGCCGTTGAAGGCGTCCACCGGCGAAATTCCTTCGCCGAAGCCGTGGGGGCCCTTTGCTTCGTCGAACATGCGCAGGCGCAGCTTGATCTCGGCAGACATGACGTGCAGCTCCCCGCCGAGTGAGCCGGGCAGGCCCGCGAAAGTAGGAGCTGGTGCGGTCGGCGCGAGCACCCCGCTGCCGGCAGAGGTCTCCTGGACGCGCTGCAGATTCGGGTTGTGGGTGGCCTGTTGTCCGGGGTCGAGCGCTTCCTGCGCGTCGGTCAGGATCGAGCCGATGCTGCGGTGCAGCGAACCTGCACCGGCACTGGCCTTCTCCAGATCTGCCGCGAGCTTCGCTACTTTTCCCTCATCGAACCCTCTGAATCCCATCAGTGGCCGCTCTTGTGCTTTGCGGCGTGCTTGGCGCGCTCGTCGAGGTTTCGTGCTTCGCTGTCCCAGCGCCGGGCGTCGGCAACCAGGTCACTCGCCATCGTGTGGAGCGTGCGGCTGTGAGCCTTCAGCTTCGCAGTGGTGGATTCCGCGTAGGGCCCTTTCCATATTGCTATTCGGTCCTTTCCGGTGCCTGCAGCCTGGTTCACCTCGTTGTCGAGATAGCTGCCAAGGCCGTGAGCGGCGGTACGCGCACGGCGTGCTGCTGAACGGAGTGTCTCGGCGCGCCGCTTCAACTCGGCTGTCGCTTCTGATTCCCCCATGCCGTCTCCCTGCGTACGAGCGGATACCTATCGCGTGCACAAGTCGTGCGCGGCAGAGACTGTTGCTGTCTCTGCCGCGCACGGGTGTTGTGTGGTCTGGTGCGGGCGCGCCGGGCGCTCCTAGGGTTGGTTGTCCGTCTTCAGGCCGGTTATGAACGCGGTCCAAGAGGTCGTGGGGAATGCCATGGCGGGGCCGTCCGGGTTCTTGCTGTCACGGACGGGGACGACGCCGGGGAATCCGTCCGCCACTTCCACGCAGTTGCCGCCCTCCTGATTGCTGTAGCTGCTCTTGCGCCAGGCGGCGACGGTCAGATCGAGACGGGACACTCGCTTCACGGTGGTTGCCCTCCATGACGGATCGGATCATGTCCAGTGACATGAGCGGGGGCAGTGCCACTGCCCGCAGCTGATCGTAGGTCACCGCGAAGCGCCTGACTTCTTCCGGTTCCTCGATCAGCTGGCCGTAATGGGCGCCTTCCGTGTAGGCGACTTCAGCGCCGTCCGGCAGGCCGAGAACGGTGAGGGAGCCGCCCATCACGTCATGCTCGCCCTGGCTGAACGGCAGTACCTGCACGGTGATATGAGGTGCTGCGGCCGCCTCCAGCAAGCGGTTCAACTGCGCCCGCATGACAGCCGGGCCACCGACAGGACGCCGTAGGACCGCCTCGTCAAGAATCGCCCACAGCTCAGGGGCATCGGGCCCAGCCAGGCGCTCCTGGCGCTCCATTCGGGCCGTGAGCCGTTCCTCCAGGTGTTCCTCGCTCTTGAGGGACCGGCCGACGCTCAGAAGTGCTCGGGCGTACTCCCGAGTCTGCAACAGGCCCGGCACCGCGTGCGATGCGTACTCGCGGATCGAAGCCGCGCGTGCCGCGTGTCCCATGAATGCCCGCGACCAGTCGGGAAACGTCTCCCGGTACACGTACGGCCACAAGTCGATCAGCAGGTTGTCCGCCACCAACGCGGTGTCCAGCGCCTCCGTCAGCTCCCGTGTCGGTTTCGCACCGGATGCGCGCTCGATCTGGGTGATGCGGGTGCTCACCACGTGCGTCATGTCGCCCAGTTCGACTTGGGTCAGTCCCGCCGCCGTACGGAGCTTCCGTACCCGTGAGCCGAAGAGCGCGGCCATCGAGGTCTGGGGGTCAATTGGTCTGGCCAAGACGGCACTTCCGTTCTTTACGGCCTGGAAGGTAAGGCTTCGTCACCTTTCGAGCCTAGGGCCAACGGCCGATTCTTGAGCACGGAACGTCACGAATCCCACACTCTGCGGGACGCGTGAAGGATCGACCGCCCGGGAGGGCCACGCCATGTTGAAACCAGAGACTGCGCCGGACGAGGGCTCGAAGAAGGGGACAGAAGGGGCCGCGCAGTCGGACGGACCGGATCCGGCTGCCCCTGAACCTCAACGACCGGTTCTCTCCAGGCAGTTCACGTCTTCGCCGCGAGGCGCCCGGCTTGCCCGGCGGATGGCCGTGAGGCATCTGGGGGAGTGGGGGTTTCCTCCGATGTCGGAGGCGTCGTGCACGGTCGCTCTGCTGGTCGCTGAGCTTGCCGCCAATGCCGTTCGGCATGGCCGGGTGCCCGGGCGCGACTTCCATCTGCTCGTCGCTTTTGACGGGCGGGCGAGCCGGTTCCGTATCGAGGTTTCCGATGCATGTCCGGATCGACTGCCGGTCCATCCTGTCTCCCTTACGGCCGAGGGAGAATCGGGTCGCGGTCTGCTCCTCGTTGATGTCCTCGCCGACCGCTGGGGATGGGAGCCTCGCGTACCTATCGGGAAGACGGTGTGGGCGGACGTGGTCGCCACCCCGTAACCGCGAAGGTAAAAGCTCGGCATAAAAAAGGCGACGATAAAGAAAGGGAATCCGGTCACGGACTGCGGTCATTCCGTCGCAACGGGGGCATACCTCGCGCCGACTGCCCGGATTCTGGACTTGCCCTTCCGCTGAGCGGACCGGCTCGCTACTGTCCCGGCAACGCATACGCCCCGTGGCAGAGCCGCCTCGGAGCGCAGCCGGTGCCCTGGCCTGCCGGCGGCCGCTGCGCGCGTCGCCGACGGGAACCGGCGCCGTGACTTTCGTGGTGAGCCGCCGCGACTACCACGTAAGGAGTGGGCGTCGTGACCGCCGAGACTTCTCAGACGCTCGACCGGGGACTCCGCGTCCTCAAACTGCTCGCAGACACCGACCACGGGCTGACCGTCACCGAGTTGTCCAACAAACTCGGGGTCAACCGCACCGTGGTCTACCGACTGCTCGCCACATTGGAACAGCACACCCTCGTCCGGCGCGACCTGGGCGGCCGCGCCAGGGTCGGGCTCGGTGTGCTGCGGCTGGGCCGCCAGGTGCACCCGCTCGTCAGGGAAGCGGCGCTGCCCGCGCTGCGCTCGCTCGCCGAGGACATCGGTGCCACGGCACACCTCACGCTCGTCGACGGCTCGGACGCGCTCGCCGTGGCGGTGGTCGAACCGACGTGGACGGACTACCACGTGGCGTACCGGGCGGGCTTCCGCCATCCGCTGGACCGGGGGGCCGCCGGGCGCGCGATCCTCGCCTCCCGGCAGGGGCTGCCCGACGGGCCCGGTTACACGCTCACCCATGGCGAACTGGAGGCCGGCGCGAGTGGCGCGGCCGCGCCGCTGGTCGGGGTGACCGGGGTGGAGGGGAGCGTGGGAGTGGTGATGCTCGCCGATTCGATACCGGAAGAGGTGGGGCCGCGCGTGGTCGACGCGGCGCGGGAGGTGGCGGAGGCGTTGCGGTGACAGGGGGCTGGGCCGGGGCCGCCGGGGCCGCCGTGGCTGCTGGGGCCGCTGCGGCCACGGCGGCCGCTGTGGGCTCGGGGCTCTGCCCCGGACCCCGGTCCTCAATCTCCCCCCAGACTTCGTCCGGGGGGACCCCCAGGACGGGCTTGATCGGGCTGCTGTGCCGGATCCGGACCGCGGTCCCTGCCCCACCCGCCGGGGCAGTCCGCTGCGCGCCGCCCGATAGATTGGCTTCGTGCTCCTCCGTGATCCGCGCTCCCGTGTCCTTGCCGTCTGTGCCGTTCTGGTGCTTGCCCTGCTCGGTACGGCCGCCTTCGCGCCGTTGCCGTTCTCGGTGGCGCAGCCGGGGCTGACCGCCAATGTGCTCGGTGACGACAAGGGGCAGCCGGTGATCAGCATCTCCGGGGCGCCCGTGCGGAAGACGTCCGGGCAGCTGCGGATGGTGACCATCGAGGCGACCGGGCCGTCCACGGACATCGATCTCGGGCAGGTGGTCGACGGCTGGTTCCGTACCGACCGCGCGGTCATGCCGCGCGACGCCGTCTACCCGGGCGGCGGCAGCGACGCCCAGATCGAGCAGCACAACCTCGACGAGATGAAGGGTTCGCAGGACGCCGCGACCGAGGCCGCGCTCTCCTATCTCGGCGACAGCCCGGACAAGGTCAAGGTGGGTCTGCACCTCGCGGATGTCGGCGGGCCCAGCGCCGGGCTGCTCTTCTCGCTCGGCATCATCGACAAGCTGGACGGCGACGGTGCGGGCAGCGATCTCACCGGCGGCCGGACCATCGCGGGTACGGGGACCATCGACGCGGCGGGGAAGGTCGGCGCGGTCGGGGGCGTGGCGCTGAAGACGCAGTCCGCCGCCAGGGACGGGGCCACCGTCTTCCTCGTACCGAAGGCCGAGTGCGCGGACGCCAAGTCGAAGCTTCCGCACGGGCTGCGGCTGATCCCGGTCACCACGCTCAAGGGCACGGTGTCGGTCCTGGCGACGCTGAAGAAGGGTGGCTCCCTGCCGAGCTGCTGACCCGGCCGGTTTCGCTGACTCCTCCCGAGCTGTGCTGCCCGGCCGACCTCGCCGACCTCGCCGGCCCCGCTCACCCCGCTCACCCTCCCGTGCCGGCCTTTCCGGCCCGCCCCGGCCTCGCACCCCGGCCGACCTCGCCGACCCCCCTCACCCCTTCTTGATGAAGCCCTCCTTGATCAGCCACGCCTTCGCCACCTCGTGCGGGTCCTGACCCTCCACGTCCACCTTCGCGTTCAGCTGCTGCGCGATCTGGGTCGTCAGCTTCTTCGTGATCGGGTCGAGCACCTTCGCGATGGCCGGGTGCTCCTTCATCGCCTTGCTGTACATCTCCGGCGCCGCGTTGTAGTTGGGAAAGAACTTCTTGTTGTCCGTGAGGACCTTGAGCCCCAGATGCGGGATGCGGCCGTCCGTCGTGAACACCTCGCCCAGCGTGCAGGTCCTGCCGCCCGACACCTGGGTGTAGACCACCCCGCTGTCCATCTTCCTGATGTGCGACGGCGGGATCGAGAAGCCGTACGCCTTCTCCACCCCGGGCAGCCCGTCGTTGCGTACCGCGAACTCCGCCTCGACGCAGACCGTCGCCGCCGACGGGTTCTGCTTCGCCAGCCGTGCCACGTCGGAGAGGTCCTTGAGGTGGTACTTCTCGGCGTTCTTCTTGTTCGCCGCGAGCGCGTACGTGTTGTTGAGCCGCGCGGGCGGCAGCCAGGTGATGCCGTTCCTGAGGTCCGCGTCGTGCACCGCCTGCCACTGCTTCTGCGGGCTCGGGATGGGCTTCGTATGGCCGAGATAGGTGATCCAGGCCGTGCCCGTGTACTCGTACATCCCGTCCGCCGAACCGGACTTGACCGCCTCGCGCGCACCGATCGACCCCTGGATGTCCGTCCGGTCCAGGACCGACGCACCGGCCGCCTTGAACGCGAGCCCCATCATCTGGCCCAGGATGATCTGCTCGGTGAACTGCTTGGACGTGACCGTCAGACTGGCCCCCTTGAGCGGCAGGCCCCGGCCGATCGACCCCGGCTTCACATCGTCGACCATCGGGCTGCCACTGGTGAGCCCGCACCCCGACAGCGCGGCCGCCCCCACCAGGACACCGGCCCCGGCCGCTGCGAGCGTCGTCCGTACGCGCATCACGTCTCCAGTCCGCGCGGCCGCAGCAGCACTTCGGCGATCGACGCGAGCCAGTCCACCAGCAGCGCCAGCGCCACGGTCAGTACGGAGCCCAGGATCAGCACCGGCATCCGCTGGTTGGTGATCCCGGCGTTGATCAGGTCCCCGAGGCCGCCGCCACCGCCGAACGTGGCCAGCGTGGCCGTGCCCACATTGAGCACCAGCGCGGTCCGTACCCCCGCCAGGATCAGCGGTACGGCCAGCGGCAGCTCCACCCGGAACAGCACACCGGGCGCCGACATCCCGATGCCGCGCGCCGCGTCGATCAGGCCGGGATCGGTGGCGCGCAGGCCCGCGATGGTGTTGCTGAGGACCGGGAGCACGGCGTAGATCGTGATGCCGATCAGCGCCGGTTCCCGGCCGGTGCCGAGCCAGATCACCAGCAGGGCGAGCAGCCCGATCGCGGGGGTCGCCTGGCCGATATTGGCGAGCGCCACCACGTAAGGCGACGCCCTGCGCAGTGCGCTGCGGGTCAGCGCGATGCCCAGCGGGATCGAGATGATCAGGACGAAGAAGGTGGAGATCGCGGTGAGCTGGACGTGCTGCCACAGGGCGGTCTGGGTCGCGTCGTGGGCCAGCGAGTTCCGCGAGATCGAATCCAGGTTCGTGTGGGTGATCCAGATCAGGGTCGCGCCCACTACGACGGCCAGCAGCACCGGCATGAAGAGCAGCTTGAGCCAGGTCAGCCGGCGCACGGGCCTGCGGCCCAGGGGCCGGGGCGCGGCCGTCAGGCCCTGTCCGGTCCCGGCCCCCTCGGTCCCGGTGCGCTCGTCCTGTTCGGCCTGCTCGGCCTGTTCGTCGCGGAACGCGAGTCCGCGGACCTCGTGCTCCCCGTGCGGCCGCTGCGGCGGGCGCCGCTGTTCGGAGCTCACGACGGGTCCTCCCGTGCGCCGGCCACACCGCCGGACACACCCTCCTGGAGCGCGTGGGTCTGCTGCGCGCGCAGATCCGCCAGATCCTGCTGGTGCTCCAGCGCGGCGAGCCGGTCGGCCTCCAGCATCTCGTGCACCGAGTTCATCAGCGTCTCCATGGTGACGACGCCGATGAACTCGCCCCTGCGGCCGGTCACCGCGGTCCGCCCGCCGCTGTCGGTCAGCACCGCCTCCAGCGCGTCGCGCAGCGTCGCGTCCCGGGTCACATGGTCGTGTACGAGCGTCCCGGCGCGCGCCAGTGAGCCGCGGGCCCGCATCAGATCGCCGCGCCGCAGCCACTTGTAGGGGCGGCGGTTCTTGTCGAGGAGCAGCACCTCGTTCGTACTGCCGGTGCGCAGCAGGGTGAAGATGGACTCCAGCGGATCGTCGATCGTCGCCGTCGGGAAGTCGGCGATCTCCACCTCCCGTACGCGGGTCAGGTTCAGCCGCTTGAGGGCGGCGCCCGCCCCCACGAAACCGGAGACGAAGTCGTCGGACGGGTTGGTGAGGATCGCCTCGGGGGTGTCGAACTGGGCGATGTGCGACTGCTCGCGCAGCACCGCGATCCGGTCGCCGAGCTTGATCGCCTCGTCGAAGTCATGGGTGACGAACACGATCGTCTTGTGCAGCTCGTGCTGGAGCCTGATCAGCTCGTCCTGGAGGTGGTCGCGGGTGATCGGGTCCACGGCGCCGAACGGCTCGTCCATCAGCAGCACCGGCGGGTCGGCCGCCAAGGCCCGTGCCACACCGACGCGTTGCTGCTGGCCGCCGGAGAGCTGGCGCGGATAGCGGCCGTGGTACTCACGCGGGTCGAGCCCGACGAGATCGAGCATCTCCTCGACCCGGTCCTTCACCCGCTGCTTGGACCAGCCGATCATCTTCGGTACGAGGGCGATGTTGTCGGCGACCGTCATGTGCGGGAAGAGGCCGGACGACTGGATCGCGTACCCGACCTTGCGGCGCAGCTTCACCGGGTCGATGCCGGTGACGTCCTCGCCGCCGATCCTGATCACCCCGGACGTGGGCTCGATCAGCCGGTTGATCATCCGCAGCGTGGTGGACTTCCCGCACCCCGAAGGGCCCACCAGGATCACGATCTCACCGGCCGCGATGTCCATGCTGACGCTGTCCACGGCGGGCAGCGGGGTCCCCGCGTAGTGCTTGGAGAGGTTCTCCAGCTGGATGGTGGCGCCGGTGACGGCGTTCTCCGTACGTGTCTCGGCGGGGGAGGCGGGGTTCTCCTTACGCGCCTGAGCGGGCTCTGCGTGATCAGGCACGGATACCCCTCGAAATGGTCAGGCGTCCGATCAGGACGTACGCGGCATCGAAAAGCAGCGCCAGGATGATGATCCCGAGCGTGCCGGACAGCACCTCGTTGAGCGCGTTGGCGCTGCCGAGGCTGGAGATCCCGCGGAAGATCTGGTTACCGAGGCCGGGCCCCGACGCGAAGGCGGCGATGGCGGCGATCCCCATCAGCATCTGGGTGGCGACCCTGATCCCCGTGAGGATCGGCGGCCAGGCCAGCGGCAGCTCCACCCGCAGCAGCCGGCTGATCCGGGACATCCCGATCCCGGTGGCCGCGTCCACCAGGTCCTCGTCCACCCCGCGCAGCCCGACGATGGTGTTGCGGACGATCGGCAGCAGCCCGTACAGCACCAGGGCGATCATCGTCGGCGCGACACCGAGGCCGACGATCGGGATCAGCAGACCGATCATGGCCAGCGAGGGGATGGTCAGGATCGACGAGGTCGTGGCGACGGCGACGTTGCCCGCCCACTCCTTGCGGTACGAGAGGACGCCGATCAGCACCCCCAGCGCGGTCGCGATGACCATCGCCTGGAACACCGCGCTCGCGTGCTGGCCCGCGTCGGCCAGTAACTGCTGATAGCGGTTGCCGAGGTATTCCCAGAAATTCATCCCTCGGGGCCCCTTCCTCGGCTCGCCTGCTCCACCAGCGGGATGATCCGCAGAGGCACAGGGTTTTCCATGACGATCGCCGTGGAGGCGCGCACAATGCCATCGAAACCCACAACGAGGTCGATCACCCGTTGAAGATCCGCGTTCGACCGGGCCACCAGACGGCAGAGCATGTCCCCGTGACCGGTCGTGGTGTGCAGTTCGAGCACCTCGGGCACGCCGCTCAAGTGCGCCCGTACATCGGCCCCTTGGCCCTGTTTGATCTCCAGCGTCGCGAACGCCGTCACCGGGTAGCCGAGGGCCGCCGGATCGACCTCGGGGCCGAATCCCCGGATTACTCCATGCGACTGGAGCCGGTCGAGCCGCGCCTGTACGGTCCCGCGCGCCACGCCGAGCCGCCGGGACGCCTCCAGCACCCCGATCCGGGGCTCGCGGGCCAGCAGCACGATCAGCCGGCCGTCCAGTTCGTCGATGCCCATGCGTGGCTCCCGCCGCTCACGGATGCCACCGTGCTGTGGTCACCCTGTACAGATGGACCGCCCATCCTGGTCCCATACTGAACAGATTGCCCAGCCAAATCGCGAACTATTGCGCACCTTGCGATACGGCGGGACGCTTCCCCCATGACTGAGACCACCCAGCACACCCCGGACACCGCGCGTGAGGCCGACCCCTTCCCGGTGAAGGGAATGGACGCGGTCGTCTTCGCCGTCGGCAACGCCAAGCAGGCCGCGCACTACTACGCGACCGCCTTCGGCATGAAGCTCGTCGCCTACTCCGGACCGGAGAACGGCAGCCGCGAGACCGCGAGTTACGTCCTCACGAACGGCTCGGCCCGCTTCGTGTTCACCTCCGTCATCAAGCCCGCGACCGACCACGGCCGCTTCCTCGCCGGCCATGTCGCCGAGCACGGCGACGGCATCGTGGACCTCGCCATCGAGGTGCCGGACGCCCGCGCCGCGTACGCCTACGCGACCGCGCACGGCGCCACCGGCCTCCAGGAGCCGTACGAGGTCAAGGACGACCACGGCACGGTGGTCCTGGCGGCCATCGCCACCTACGGCACCACCCGCCACACGCTGGTGGAGCGCACCGGCTACGACGGCCCGTACCTGCCCGGGTACGCCGCCGCCGACCCGATCGTCGAGCCGCCCGCCCGGCGTACGTTCCAGGCCATCGACCACTGTGTCGGCAACGTCGAACTCGGCAAGATGAACGAGTGGGTCGCCTTCTACAACAAGGTCATGGGCTTCACCAACATGAAGGAGTTCGTGGGCGACGACATCGCCACCGAGTACTCCGCCCTGATGTCGAAGGTCGTCGCCGACGGCACGCTCAAGGTGAAGTTCCCGATCAACGAGCCGGCGGTCGCGAAGAAGAAGTCGCAGATCGACGAGTACCTGGAGTTCTACGGCGGCGCCGGTGTCCAGCACATCGCGCTCGCGACGAACGACATCGTCGGTTCGGTCCGCGCCATGCGGGCGGCGGGCGTCCAGTTCCTGGACACGCCCGACTCGTACTACGACACGCTGGGGGAGTGGGCGGGCGAGACCCGCGTCCCCGTCGAGACCCTCCGGCAGGAGAAGATCCTGGTCGACCGCGACGAGGACGGCTATCTGCTGCAGATCTTCACGAAGCCGGTCCAGGACCGGCCGACGGTCTTCTTCGAGATGATCGAGCGGCACGGATCGATGGGCTTCGGCAAGGGGAACTTCAAGGCGCTGTTCGAGGCGATCGAGCGGGAGCAGGAGCGACGCGGGAATCTGTGAGCGGCTGAGGCGGGCTGAGCGGGTAAGCGGCTCAGCGGTTGCGCTGGTTGCTTGAGCGGCTGCACGGCTGAGTGGTTGCGCGGTTGCGCGGTTGCGCGGCTTGACCCGAGTGGTCCAGTGGGCGCGTGGTGGGCGGGGGCCGGGAATTCATTCCGGCCCCCGCCCACCTGCCGCATCAGCGTTCGTCCTCGTCCTCCTCGTCGTCTTCGTACGCGTCGTCGTCCTCTTCCTCTTCTTCCTCGCCCTCGTCGTCACCCTCCTCCCCGTTCTCGTCCTCGTCCTCGTAGTCCTCGTCCCCCTCCTCTTCGCCCTCTTCCTCATCCCCCTGGTCCTCGTCGTCCTCAAGGCCCTCCTCGTGGCTGCGGACGACCTCGCCGTCGCGGATCTCTCCGCGCCAGCCTTCGACCTCCTCGTCGTCCCCGGTCAGGGTCACGTAACGCTGGAAGTGTTTGAGGTCCAGGCGCAGCCGGCGGCCCTGGGCGCGCCAGAGGTTGCCGGTCTTCTCGAAGAAGCCGGATGGCGTGTACTCGACGACAGCGACGACACGGGTCAGGCTCGGGGCCAGTTCATGGAAGGTGATGGCGCCGCGGGTCGTGCCCTTGGCGCCTTCGGACGTCCAGAGGATGCGGTCGTCCGGCACCTGCTCCTGCACGGTGGCCTTCCAACTGCGGTTGGAGAAGGCGACCTTGAGTTTCCAGTCGCTCTCGATCTCGTCCGACTGCTTCACACCGGTGACGCCCTTGGTGAACGAGCTGAATTCCTCGATCTCGGCCCATCGGTCGTACACCGTGCGCAGTGGCTTTCCGACATCGATGGTCTCGATCATGTTCATTACCTTGGGGCTGCCGGCCTTACTGCTGCTACCCCCGCCGCCGAATGCGCTCTTGACCGAGTCCACCGCCTTGTCCTTCATGGAGCCGGCCTTCTCGCCCACGAATGCCTTGACGGGGTTCTCACCGCCCATGACGCGTTTCCCGACGTCGAGGAGGCCGCCGCCCCCGCCGCCGTCGGAATCCCCAAGACCCTCCGCCAGATCCGAGAGTTTTCCGCCGGCCGAATCGATCAACCGCTGCCCCTGGGCGCCGAGATAGGCGGAAAGCTCGTCCTTGACCCGGTCGAGGGCGGACATTCCCTGGTCCGTAGGTGCGTCCTCCTGCTTGGCCATGAGAGCTACCTCCTACGGCTGTTACGGCTCGAAGTCTTCTTGGCGACAGCCTTCTTCGACGGAGCCTTCTTGGCCGCTGTCTTCTTCGCCGCCGCCTTCTTGGCCGGTGCCTTTTTCGCGGGCGCCTTCTTGGCGGGAGGCTTCTTCGCCGCGGGCCGCTTCGTGGGACGACGGGGCGGCTCTTCTTCTTCCGCTTCCTCCTCGTCCCCTTCTTCCTCTTCGGCTTCCTCGTCCTCGGGCTCCTCCTCGTCCTCTTCCGTGTACTCCTCGTCCTCGTCCTCGTCCTCGTTCTCTTCCTCTTCACCGGGCTGTTCCAGCAGGGCACTGGTCCGCTGCTGGAGTGCGTCGGCGACGGATTCCAGGCGGCGGTTCGCCTGCGCCGACAGGGCCGTACGCCCGGCGCTCAGCACTTCACCCCGTACCTGCTCGATCAATGGAGCAACCTGTGGATTCTCCGCCAGCTTCCGGGCGCCCATGCTGATCATGTCCCGCGGATTCAGCGGCAATTGCTGGCCCGCCACCAGGGAAGCAAGACCAATGGCCAGCTTCCCTTTCTTCGTCCGCCCGAGGACATAACCAGCCGCCACGGCAGCGGTCAGTGAGACCTTCGTGCTGTTTTCCATGAGCGCTCCTCAATCAGAGCCGAATCACCGCTGTTCCACTCCGGGCACAGGCATCCGGTGAGGGTGCGGAGCGGGAGCAGGGCGCGGAGAACCCCAGCCCTGTGGGCGGCCCCCGGCGCCGCTCCGCGCACCCCCGTCCGGCTGCCCGGAGACGAGCGAGCTTCCGCCTCAGCGCACCCGCCCGCTCGGCTCGTTGTCCTCTTCGTCCTCGTCGTCGTCGGATCCGGCCAGGTGCACGTCGGAGACCTTGATGTTGATCTCGACGACTTCCAGACCCGTCATCGTCTCCACCGCGTCGGTCACCCGGCTGCGGATCTCCTTCGCGGCGTCCGCGATGGGCTCGCCGTACTCCACGATGACCTCGACATCGATCGCGGCCTGGGTCTCCCCGACCTCGACCTTGATTCCCCTGCTGGGCGCGGGCGTCTTCGAGACCCTGTCGCGGACCGACCCGATGGCGCGGGAGGCGCTGCCGCCCACCGCGTACACACCGTCGGTCTCGCGGACCGCTATGCCCGCGATGGTCGCGACGACCGTGTCCGCGATGGTGGTCGTGCCCCGGGTGCCGGCGCTGTCGCCGCTGTTGCCCAGAGTGGTCGAGTGAGTGCTGCCGGTGCTGTCGTTACTGGCCATGGGAAATCCTCCAGTGAGAAGAAGGCCGGCGTCGGTGAGGGCGACCGGAAGCGGCCGGCCGGTGCTGACCGGCATCGCGGTACGCCCCTCTCATCCCAATGTCCTCCGGCCCCCGGCAGGCCGCCATTCGGGTGGATTCTGATTGGGCGCGCCGAAGACCGGTAAAGGCGCAGGACCGCAGCCAGCCTTTCGGGCCACCCCGCGTGCGGGGTGCCCGGGGGCTCCACAGAATGACGAACATGGCAGAACAGCGTGCCCGGAAATCCGGGACCTCCAGATCCGCTTCTTCCGGCACGGCCAGAAAGCAGGTGAAGGGCGCGGAGGACGCGGCAGAACGCGCGTGCCTGAGCCTGCGGAAGCTGATCAGTCACAGGACCGAAGGCGTCTCCGCCGTATCGCGGACCGATGGCGGCTGGCATGTCGACGTGGACGTACTCGAACTCCCGCGCATTCCCGATACGACCAGCCTGCTGGCCACGTACCAAGTGGATATCGACGAGCAGGGGGCCCTGCTGGAATACCGCAGAGTCCGGCGCTACCGCCGTGGCCAGGCAGACGATTGAGAGCCTCCGATGCCCGAGACCAAGATACCGCCCGTGACGAAGACATCACCCGCGATCAAGACAATCCGGAAAGACGGTCCTCCCTTGAGTACATACAGCGAGGAAATTGTCCGCGTCCCCCGTGCCGGCACCCTCTACGACGTCCTGGAACTCATTCTCGACCGCGGCATGGTCATCGACATCTTCATACGGGTGTCCCTGGTCGGCATCGAAATCCTGAAGATCGATGCCCGCATCGTCGTGGCCAGCGTCGACACCTATCTCCGGTTCGCTGAAGCCTGCAACCGGCTCGATCTGGAGAACGACACGACGAGCAGGACAGTGCCCGAACTCTTCGGCGGCGGCATGGCCAAGAGCGCCGGGAAGGCCGGCGCCAAGAAGGCCGCGCATTCCGTGGGCGACAAGGTGAAGAAAGCCGTCGGGGTCGGCGACGGCGATGACGACGACGATGACGAGGCGCGGGAAGAGGAGCGGCCGCGCCGCCACAAGGCGAGCCGTTCGCGGAGCGCCGACAGCGGGCGTACGCGCCGGCACAAGGAGGAGAGCTGACCGATGGCCGGGACAGGCATGTACGTGTACGGCATCGTGGGCGGCGCACATCCGCTCCCCGCTGATGCCAGGGGCGTCGGCGAGCCGCCCGCCGAGATCCGGCTGCTGCCGGCCGGTGAACTGGCCGTCGTGGTCAGTGAGGCCCCTCCGGGGCTCAGGGCCCGCCGCCGCGATCTCATGGCACACCAGGATCTGCTGCTGGAGCTCGCCGAGGCGGGGCCGGTGCTGCCGATGCGCTTCGGTGTGGTCGCGCCGGACGAGTCCACGGTGCTGTCCGACGTCGCGGCGCGCGGCGGCGAGCACACCGCGATCCTCGAACGGCTCGACGCGCGCGTGGAGATGAACGTCAAGGTCATGCCGGTCCAGGACAACCTGGCCGCGCTGATCCGGGAGGACCCCGTGGTCCGGAGGGCCCGCGAGGAGACCCGCCGCAGGCCCGGGTACGAGGCCAACATCCGCCTGGGCGAGGCCGTTTCGGCCGGGCTGCGGCGCAGGGCCACGGCGGCCGCAGCGCTGCTGCCGGCCCAGTGCGCGGAGCTGGCCGACGAGATGCGCCCCGGGCCGGAGGTCGAAGGCTGCGTCCTGAACATCTCCTTCCTCGTCCCGCGGCGCCGCGAGGCCGACTTCCGCGCGGTCGTCGAGCGCTGTGCCGCCGCCCACTCGGACCGACTGGACCTCCGGCTCACCGGGCCGCTGCCCTGCTACAGCTTCGTGGGCCCGGAATCCGCCCCGGCCAGGGTCTGACATGGGGCTGATCTCCGGCGTACTGCTTCTTCCGCTGGCACCGGTACGCGGCGTGGTGTGGATCTCCGACCGGATGGTCGATGCGGCCGAGCAGGAGCTGCACGACCCCGGGGTGATCCGTGCCCAACTGGCCGCGCTGAACCGCTCCCTGGACGACGGCGAGATCGGTCTGGCGCAGTTCGAGCTGGAGGAGGAGCGGCTGCTGGACCTTCTCGACAGAAGGCGGCCGCACCGCACCACATCGTCGGCGCCGACGGCACCGGGAACAGGGGGCACCCCGTGACGAAAGTGGACAGCTGGGACTCGGAGCCCGTCACGCGCGCACCCAGCACGGCCAACCTGGCCGAAATCCTGGAACGTGTCCTGGACAAGGGCATCGTCATCGCGGGCGACATCAAGATCGACCTGCTGGACATCGAACTGCTGACCATCAGGCTGCGCCTGTTCGTCTCGTCCGTGGAGACGGCGAAGAAGGCGGGCATCGACTGGTGGGAGACCGACCCGGCACTCTCCTCACGGGCCGCGCACGACGCGCTGTCCGAGGAGAACCAGAAATTGCGCGAACGCCTCCAGGAGCTGGAGGGCGACGACGCCGGGGAACCCGGCCCCCGAAGGGAACTGCGCCGCCGATGACCGCCGTGTCCCCGCACCGCCCGCCCGTACCGCAGGACAGCGCCGGCTCCCCGGCCACGTACGTCTTCGCCGTCTGCGGTCCCGACCGTCCCGCCCGCCCGGGGCCCGCCGCCGGACACCCCGGGGGCGGCCCGCTGCGTTTCCTGAGCGTCGGCTCACTGCGGGCCGTGGTGCAGGACGTACCGGCGGACGCCTTCTCCGAGAGCGCCCTGCGGGAGCGGCTCACCGACCCCGCCGAACTCGAACGCTGTGCGCGGACCCACCACGACGTCGTCACCGCCGCCGCCGGCGGAGGCCCCACGGTGCCGCTCCCGCTGGCCACCCTCTACCTGGGGGACGAGCGCGCCGCCGCCGCACTCGGCGCGAACCAGGAACGCTTCCGGGCGGCCCTCGACCGCGTCGCCGGACGGGTGGAGTGGGCCGTCAAGGTCTATCTGGCGCAGCCCGGCGCCACGACCGGGCCGCCCGCCCCGGCCCCCGCCCCCGCGCCCGAGACGGGCCGCGGCTATCTGAACCGGCTGCGCGGCCAGCGGCAGCAGCGGGAACTGCGCCAGGACAACGCACTGGCCGCGGCCGGGCGCGTGGACGCCGCCGTACGCGAGCTGGCGGCGGGCGCGGTCCGGCGCCGCCCGCACGGGCCCGAGGCCACCGGCCGGGGCCGCACCCAGATCATGAACGCGGCCTATCTGATCGCCGAGGAGCGAAGCGGTCAACTGGCCCGCACGGTCGGCCGGCTCCGCGACAACCTGGACCGCGACGGCATCGAGATCGAGGTCTCCGGGCCGTGGGCCCCTTATTCCTTCACGGATTCCTTCACGGATCCGGTCACGGACGGAGGCGCCCATGCAGACCGGTGATCCCGTCCCCTGGCAGGGCCCGGAGGCCATGGCCCCCATCGGCGTACCGCTCGTCGATCTCCTCGACCGGGTGCTCGGCACCGGCGTCGTCATCAGCGGAGACCTGGTGATCGCCATCGCGGACGTCCCGCTGGTCCGGCTCTCCCTGCACGCCCTGCTGGCATCCGTCAGCGAACGGGTCCCCGCCCCGTGGGCCGACAGCGGGCCGCTGTGAGCGGCGCCCGGGTGGACATCGACCCCGAGAGCGCCGGCCGCGATCTGGCCTCGCTCGTCCTGACCGTCGTCGAACTGCTCCGGCAGCTGGTCGAGCGCCAGGCGATCCGCCGGTTCGACAGCGGCGACCTCACCGAGGAGCAGGAGGAACGGGTGGGCACGACCCTGATGCTCCTCGACCAGCGGATGACGGAGCTCTGCGAACACCACGGACTGCGCCGCGAGGACCTCAACCTGGACCTCGGGCCGCTCGGCACCCTGCTGCCCCATGAGCCTCGCTGACCGGCGGCCCGCCGTCCCGGGCCGCTCACCCCTTCCCAGCGGGGCGCCCCGATGCCAGGGTGGGATCATGAATGATCTGCTCGAACGCCTGCGCACCGGACTCCCGGCCGAAGCCCTGATCAGCGACCCGGACATCATGGCTTCGTACGCCAAGGACTCGGCCGGTTTCTGCGACGCCGGGGCCCCCGCCGCCGTCGTCCTGCCGCGCACCACCGAGCAGGTCCAGCACGTCATGCGGACGGCGACGGCCCTCCGTACCCCCGTCGTCCCGCAGGGCGCCCGCACCGGTCTCTCCGGCGGGGCCAACGCCGTCGACGGCTGCATCGTGCTGTCCCTCACCAAGATGGACCGGATCCTGGAGATCAGTACGGTCGACCGCATCGCCGTGGTCGAACCGGGCGTCGTGAACGCCGTGCTCTCCCGGGCCGCCGCCGACCAGGGTCTGTACTATCCGCCGGACCCCTCCAGCTGGGAGACCTGCACCATCGGCGGGAACATCGGCACGGCGGCGGGCGGCCTGTGCTGTGTGAAGTACGGGGTGACCGCCGAGTACGTACTCGGCCTGGAGGTCGTCCTCGCCGACGGGCGGCTGCTGACCACCGGCCGCCGCACCGCCAAGGGCGTCGCCGGGTACGACCTGACCCGGCTCTTCGTCGGATCCGAGGGCAGCCTCGGGGTGGTCGTCAAGGCCGTGCTCGCGCTGAAGCCCGCCCCGCCGCGCCAGCTCGCCCTGGCCGCCGAGTTCTCGTCGGCCGCTGCCGCCTGCGACGCCATCTGCCGGATCATGGAGCGCGGTCACACACCCTCACTCCTCGAACTCATGGACCGTACGACCATCCGCGCGGTCAACGCGATGGCGCAGATGGGCCTCCCCGAGACCACCGAGGCCCTGCTGCTCGCCGCCTTCGACACCCCGGACCCGGCGGCCGACCTGGCCGCGGTCGGTGAGCTCTGCGCGGCGGCCGGCGCCACCGAGATCGTGCCCGCCGACGACGAGGCGGAGTCCGAACTGCTCCTCCAGGCCCGCAGGCTGTCCCTCACCGCGCTGGAGACCGTCAAGTCCGCGACGATGATCGACGATGTGTGCGTACCGCGGTCGAAGCTCGGCGCGATGATCGAAGGCACCGCGGTCATCGCCGAGAAGCACGACCTCACCATCGGCGTCTGCGCCCACGCCGGTGACGGCAACACCCACCCCGTCGTCTGTTTCGACCACGAGGACCCCGACGAGTCGCGGCGGGCGCGTGAATCCTTCGACGAGATCATGGCGCTCGGCCTGGAACTGGGCGGCACGATCACCGGTGAACACGGCGTGGGCGTGCTCAAGAAGGAGTGGCTCGGCCGCGAACTGGGGCCGGTGGGCGTCGAGATGCAGCGCGGGGTCAAGCAGGCGTTCGACCCGCTGGGCCTGCTCAACCCGGGCAAACTCTTCTGACCCACTGTCGTCACCGGCTCTCGTCGTCGGACTCGTCCGAAGGCCAGGGGTCGCTCATCCACAGATCGTCGGCGGGCAGCGGGGTGAGCAGCGCGGCCAGACCGGCGTCGATGCCCAGATGCGCGCTCTCCGAGCCGGGCGGCACGGCCCGCAGGGTCCGCTCCAGCCAGGCGGAGACCTGCGCGGTCGGCGCTTCGAGCAGGGCGTTCCCGTCGGGTGAGGACAGCGCGATACAGACGACGCTCTTCGAGTCGACCTTGGTGGGCCAGATCCGTACGTCGCCGTGACCGCACGGCCTGAACACCCCCTCGACCATCAGTTCACGGGCGAACGACCAGTTCACCGGGGAGTCCGAGGCGATGTGGAAGCTGACGTGCACGGCATAGGGGTCGCCCGTGCTGTAGGAAAGCCGGGCAGGGACAGGGATGCTGCGCTCGGGCGACAGCACCAGCTTGAGCTCCAGTTCACGTTCCACCACGGTGTGCATGGCGTGCGCTTCCTCTCCTTGTACGTACGCCCAACGGCGGGCCGTACAGGGTGAGAGCACCCTGCCCGGCATTCATTACGCGGGTTTCGAGGATGATTTGGCGATGACCGGAAAGTGGTCGATGCGGCAGGACCGGTCCGTGATCCCACGGCGGTCTGATAGATGTGGAGCCTTGAATTGCGGCTCTCAAGGAGATACGGGACCACGGTGATGAGCGCCCCAACCCCGGCAACCGGCGACGGCAGCCCCACGCCTGGCTACTACCCAGATCCATCGATTCCCGGATATGTGCGGTATTGGAACGGTGCCGCGTGGGTACCGGGAACGAGCCGTCCGGCCCCCGCCGACGACGACCAGGCCATGCCCGTACCGCCCGGGGGCACGGCACCCGCGCCCGCCGCGCCGCTGCCCGCCGTGCGCAGACCGTCCGACGCGTCCCCGGTGCCGCGGGCCGAGGAGACCGGGCCGGTCTTCTTCGACGAGGAGCCGCAAGAGGGACCGGAGTACGACAGCCGGCAGGAACCCGCGTCCGTCTGGCAGGCCGACGCCTCCCGCCAGGGCGGCTTCGGCGGCGAACGCGACCGCCGGGTCTCCTGGGGCGGCCCCGATCCCCGTACCCCGGCCGAGGCCCCCGCCCCGCCCGCCGACAGCGCACCGCCCACGCCCGGCCGTCCGGTCCCCGCGCCGCGCCGCGCCGAACTGCCCGCGGGGCCGGAGTCCTCCCGTCCCGCGCTCCCCACGGGCCGTCAGGCCCCGCCCCCCGACAACACCGTCACCCTGCGCGCCCTGGGCGCGGGCAGCGGACCGGGAGCCGGGACCGGCAGCGGTCCCGGCACGGCGCGTACGAGCAGGACGGACGGCACCATGTCCATCCGCGCCGTACGCCCACAGTCCCAGCAGTCCCCACAACCCCAGCCGTCCCCGGCGCAGCAACAGCAGGCCACCCCGCGACAGGCCGCACCGCAGCAACAACCGGTCCAGCCCCAGCCCGCAGTGCCGCAACCCGCACAGCCCCAGTCCGTACAGCCGCAGCCCCAGCCGCAGTTCCAGCCCCCGGCGGCCCAGGTCCCGCCGCAGCCGTATCCGCCGGAAGCGGCTGCCCCACCGGCACAGGCGCCTTCCTGGCCCCAGCAGGTGCAGCAGCTCGCCCGCGCGGGCGAAGGCGCCGACCAGGAGCGGCTGCCGCCGTGGAAGCCCCCGGTCGAGGACCCGTTCCAGGCGGCCGCCCGCGCTCAGGCCGCCGCCCGTCCGGCGTCGCTCGGCAAGCGGTTCGCCGCCCGGCTCATCGACACCGTCGTCCTGGGGGCGGTGGCCGGCGCGGTCGCCGTACCGTTCCTGACGAAGGCCGCCGACCACATCAGCGGCAAGATCGACGAGGCCAAGCTCTCCGGCACCACCGTCACGGTCTGGCTGCTCGACGGCACCACGGCCGGATATCTGGGCGCCGCCATCGGGGCGTTCCTCGTCCTGGGGCTGCTGTACGAGGCCCTGCCGACCGCCAAGTGGGGCCGTACGCTCGGCAAGAAGCTCTGCCAGGTCCAGGTCCGCGACATGGAGTCCTACGAACCGCCGTCCTTCGGCGGAGCGGTCACCCGCTGGCTGCTGTACGGGGTGCTCGGGCTGCTGGTGGTGGGCATCGTCAACGTGCTCTGGTGTCTCTTCGACCGGCCCTGGCGGCAGTGTCTGCACGACAAGGCGGCCCGGACGTTCGTGGCAGCGGGCTGACGCGGTCTCACTCGTACGGTCCTGACCGGATGCGGGGCACCGCAGGGCGCGGTCGACTCGGGAGATGAGTACCGATCAGCCGCCGCCCGGAGAACCCCCCGAGGACGACCCGTTCCGAAAGAGGCCGCAGGGCGGTTATCCGCCGCCGCCACCGGGCGGCGACAGTCCGTACGGCGGTGGTGGTGCGCCGCCGCCCCCGGGTGGCGGCGATCCGTACGGCGGCAGCGCGCCCCCGCCGTACGATCCGAACGCCTACGGCGGCGGGAACGCGTACGGCGACGACCAGCGGCTCGCCGGGATGCCGCCCCTCGCCCCGAGCGGCAAGCGGGTGCTCGCCCGGATCATCGACATCGTGATCGTCGCCGTGGTGGTCTGGCTGATCTCACTGATCTTCGGCGGGCTGAGATACAACACGGACCACATGAACTACGGCCGGTCGGTCGGCCAGAGCCTGATCGCGGCGGTCCTCTACATCGGCTACGACACGTTCATGACGGTCAAGCGCAACGGGCAGACCGTGGGCAAGGGGCTGCTGAACCTGCGGTGCGCCAACCTCAACGACGGGACCACGCCGACCGGACAGGCGGCGTTCGTCCGCGCCGCGGTGCTCTGGCTGCCCGCGGTCTTCTGCTGTGCCTGTGTGTGGACCGCGATCTGCGGCGGCTGGAGCTTCTTCGACCGGCCGTACAAGCAGGGGCTGCACGACAAGGCGGCGAAGACCGTGGTCGTGGTGACTACCCCGTAGGTCCGGGGGAGGGTCGGCGTGGAGGGGCGGCGTTCAGCCGCGCAGTGAGTGGCCGCCGACCCGTTCGGCGGGGGCGGTCCTCGCCGTCGGGGCGGGCACCCGCAGGCCGGGTGGTGCGGCGGATGCGTCGGTGGTGGCGGCGGTACGGCCCGTACCGGGCTCCTGGCCGCCGGCCGGGTCGGCCTGGCGGGCCGGTTTCGGCATGGGCACGGTCACCGCGACCAGCAGACCGAGGATCAGCGCCGCCACGACGATGACCGCGACTCCGACGCCCGACGAGGTGCGCGAGAGCAGCAGCATCGCGAGGGTCGAGAAGACGACGGTGGCCGAACCATACAAGAGCTGTGCGGCAGTCGGACGCGTCATGGCGATATCCGTCCTAGGGACAGCGGTGGGTGGTCGACTCGGCGAGCGTGTCGGCACGTACGTCGAGCGCGACTCTAATCCGACGGATGCCCGAGCGGAACCATCGGTAAGCGTGGCCTAACCCACGGTGCCGGTGCACAGGGGGCGCACGGAGTCACGTCCACCACCCACCGGCCGGACCGGCGCGCCCGTTGACCCTCGGTGAGGTCCTCCCCAGAACGCGGCCCCAGCTGTGCGGCCGGTGTGAGGCAGCTGTGCGCCGTCCGGATACCGGAAACGGCGCTCTGCATAATGCAATTGGTGTGTTCAAGTCAAGATCTGTCTTTTCTCTCGCACCTCCGGTCGAATGTCGTCACTTGCGACGCGTTCGGGGAGGACAGCACCAAGTGAATATCAAGAGACGGGCGACGACCCGGGTGGCCGCCGTGCTCGTGGCCATCGCCGCGACCACGGCCACCGCTTCGGCGTACGCCACCGCCCAGGCCGACACCAAGGCCCCCACGGGCAGCGCCACTTCGAAGAAGATCGACCGCCGTGACCCGGCGACGCTGCTCAAGGACCAGAAGCACAATCTGGACGGCCCGTTCAGCAGGCAGCAGAACAAGGAACACCAGTCCGCGCTGCAGCAGGTCATATCCGGCCACAAGAAGGTGCAGTCGCACGGCGGTTCCCAGGTGGTGCGCCTCGACGACAAGAAGTACGTCGAGCTCGGGCGCGAGAAGACCGACAAGATATTCACGATCCTGGTGCAGTTCGGCGACACGGTCGACGACACCACCATGTACGACCCGGACGGCCCCGACGGACCGGAGCCGCCGGTGAAGAAGTACGGCGGCACGCCGGGACCGGCGCACAACAAGATCGCCCAGCCGGACCGCAAGAAGGACAACAGCACCGCCTGGCAGGCGGACTACAACCGCCAGCACTTCCAGGACCTCTACTTCGGTACCGGCAAGGGCAAGGACTCGCTCAAGTCGTACTACGAGAAGACCTCATCGGGCCGCTACTCGGTCGACGGCGAGGTCGCCGACTGGGTCACCGTCCCGTACAACGAGGCCCGGTACGGCTCCAACTACTGCGGCTCCAGCATCTGCGCCAACGCCGGTGACCTGGTGCGCGACGGCGTCACCGCGTGGGCCCAGGCCCAGAAGGCGGCCGGCAAGAGCGACGCCGAGATCAAGGCGACCCTGGCCAGTTACGACCAGTGGGACCGCTACGACTACGACGGCGACGGCAACTTCAACGAGCCCGACGGCTACATCGACCACTTCCAGATCGTGCACGCCGGAGAGGACGAGTCCGCGGGCGGCGGAGCCGAGGGCGCCGACGCGCTCTGGGCGCACCGCTCCTATGTGTACGGCACGGACACCGGCAAGACGGGCCCGGCCGACAACAAGTCCGGCGGCACCCCGATCGGTGACTCCGGCATCTGGGTCGGCGACTACACCATGCAGCCCGAGAACGGCGGCCTCGGCGTCTTCGCCCATGAGTACGCCCACGACCTGGGGCTGCCGGACGAGTACGACACCACCAACACCGCCGAGAACGGCGTCGGTTTCTGGTCACTGATGTCGGCGGGCTCCTGGCTGAGCACCGGGGACAACGCCATCGGCAACAAGCCGGGGGACATGTCCGCCTGGGACAAGCTCCAACTGGGCTGGCTCGACTACGACACGGCCAAGGCCGCGAAGAAGTCGACCCACAAGCTGGGCGTCTCGGAGTACAACACCAAGAACAAGCAGGCGCTCGTCGTCTCGCTGCCGGACAAGCCCGTGACCACGACGATCACGAAGCCGGCCGAGGGTGCCGAGCAGTGGTGGAGCGGGATGGGCGACGACCTCTCCAACACCCTGACCCGCCCGGTCGACCTCACCGGCAAGTCCAAGGCGTCCCTTGACCTTTCGGGCTGGTGGGACATCGAGAAGGACTACGACTTCCTCTACACCGAGGTCTCGACGGACGGCGGCGCCAACTGGACCGCCGTCGACGGCAAGGCGGACGGTGCGCAGATCCCGCGTGACGGCGGTGACAAGCCCGCGCTGACCGGTTCGTCGGCCGCGTACAAGAGCCTGTCGTACCCGCTGGACGCCTACGCGGGCAAGAAGATCGACCTCCGCTTCCGCTACTCGTCCGACGGCGGTGTCGCGGGCAAGGGCTTCGCCGCCGACAAGATCTCGGTGAACGCCGACGGCGCCCCGCTCTTCACGGACAACGCCGAGACGGACGACGCCGGTTGGACCACGAAGGGCTTCTCGCGCATCGGGGAGTCGTTCACCAAGGACTACCCGCAGTACTACATCGCGGAGAACCGCCAGTACGTGTCGTACGACCGGACGCTGCAGACGGGCCCGTACAACTTCGGTTTCTCCAAGACCCGTCCGGACTGGGTCGAGTACTACCCGTACCAGCGCGGCCTGATGATCTGGCAGTGGGACACCTCGCAGCCCGACAACAACGTCAGCGCGCACCCGGGCCAGGGTCTGATCCTGCCGGTCGACTCGCACGCCAAGCCGCTGAAGTGGGCGGACGGCACGGTCATGCGGAACAAGATCCAGCCTTTCGACGCACCGTTCAGCTGGTACCCGACGGCCGGGTTCACGCTGCACGACGCGGACGTCGCCAAGCGGGTCCTGCCGCAGCTCGGACGGCCGGTTTTCGATGATCACCAGGGCACGTACTGGTACAAGGAAAACGGGACCGGAAGCGTGAAGGTAACTGACACCAACACCCGGATCTCGATCCTCCAGCAGCCGCTGGACGGCTCGACGATCACGGTCCAGGTCGGCGCCTCGCACCGCTGAACCGCATCTTCGCAGGTCAGAGCATGATCGGCCGTCGCCCTCTAGCGGGCGGCGGCCGATCGTGTTTAGGTGCCTCTTGCACGGCTCTTATTGACACAACGTCTCACGGGGGAGATGAACGGTATGCCAGGTAGTGGATTCAGCAGACTTCCGAACGGCAGCGTGGTGGTCGCTCTCACCCTGCCGAGCCCGGACCGGATGACCCATGTCCGGATCCTCGTGCACGCGGCGAACCGGGCGCGCGCCCTGACCCGGGTGCGCAATCTGGGGATGCGCGCGGTGTATCTGCGCGGTAACGCACAGCCGCCGACGCCGGACGAGATCACGGCCGTCCTGCACCATCCGGACGGGCTGCTCTGGCGCGCGGCGCCGCAGGAGGAGGCGGAGCTCTGGCATCCGATCAGAGCGCTGCTGGGGGAGAGCGTGTGGGCGTAGGAGGCTGGTAGCGGGCGCAGGGCGGGCCGGCCCGGGGGCGGCAGCGCCCTCCGGGCCACCGGCCCTCAGACCACCGGCTTGCCGGTCAGCTCCACGCGGGCCGCCCGCATCTCCTCCAGCGCCCGGTCCGTCGTCGCCTCGGCCACCCCGGCCGTCAGGCCCAGCAGCACATGGGTGCCGAACCCGGCCCGTACCGCGTCGAGCGCCGTCGCCCGCACACAGTGGTCGGTGGCGATACCGACCACGTCGACCTCTTCGACCTCGCGGGCCCGCAGCCAGTCGGCCAGCGGCACGCCGTTCTCGTCGAGGCCCTCGAAGCCGCTGTACGCCGCCGCGTAGGCGCCCTTGTCGAAGACGGCGCTGATCGCGCCGGACGCCACGGCAGGTGCGAAGTTCGGGTGGAAGCCCACCCCCTCGGTGCCCGCGACGCAGTGCGGCGGCCAGGAGTGGACGTAGTCCGGGTTCCGGGAGAAGTGGTTGCCCGGGTTCACATGGTGGTCCCGGGTGGCCACCACATGCCGGTAGCAGGCCGTGGACTGGCCGATCAGGTCCGTGACGGCGGCGGCGACATCCGCGCCTCCCGAGACCGCGAGGCTTCCGCCTTCGCAGAAGTCGTTCTGCACATCGACGACGATCAGGGCGCGGTGCATGGCGGGATTCCTTGTCCTGGGGGGAGAAGGGGTGGCGGACGGACGGCGTGCGGAGGTGCGGGAGGCACCCGGCAGCCGTTCCATTCCCGCTCACCTGTGGTTCATGCGTACGGGACGGGTTCGTACGTACGGGACGGGTCCGCACGTACGGCACGGGTGCGGCCGGTCGGCGTGGGCGCCGGTGCGGCCGGTGCGGCTCAGGCGTACTCGGTGGGGATGACCGGCTCGCCCCTGGACAGCTGGAAGGCCGACATGGGCAGGGTGGCCCGGACCGCCAGATGGCGCTCGCGCACCGTGTCCAGCGGTTCGCGCTCGATGACCTCGCCGCCCTTCACCAGCTTCACCAGGAGCTGCTGGTCCTGGAGCTCCGCGGGCACCTGTCCGGTGCCGATCACCTCGGCCTCGGCGACCCCGTCGGCGTCGGTCCTGCGCGCCGCCCACTTGCGGCCGCCGCGCGAGGTCTTGGCGCCCAGCGACTTCTTCGCCACTGGCTGGAGCGGGGCCTGCGGGTCGGACGACGTGGCCCGGGCCACCAGCTTGTAGACCATGGAGCAGGTCGGGTGCCCGCTGCCGGTGACGAGCTGGGTGCCGACCCCGTACGCGTCGACGGGCGCCGCGGCCAGTGAGGCGATGGCGTACTCGTCCAGGTCGGACGTGACCACGATCCTGGTCCTGGTGGCGCCCATCGCGTCCAGCTGCTGGCGGACCTTGTGCGCGACGAGCAGCAGGTCACCGGAGTCGATGCGCACCGCGCCCAGCTCCGGCCCTGCCACCTCGACGGCGGTACGGACGGCCTCGGCCACGTCGTAGGTGTCGACCAGCAGTGTGGTGTCACCGCCCAGCGAGGCGACCTGGGCGGTGAACGCCTGCCGCTCGTCGTCGTGCAGCAGCGTGAAGGCGTGGGCGCTGGTGCCGACGGTGGGGATGCCGTACCGGAATCCGGCCGCCAGGTCCGACGTGGTGGAGAACCCGCCGACGTACGCGGCGCGGGCCGACGCGACGGCCGCCAGCTCGTGGGTGCGGCGGGCGCCCATCTCGATCAGCGGCCGGCCGCCGGCCGCCGCGTTCATCCGGGAGGCCGCGGCCGCGATGGCCGAGTCGTGGTTGAGGATCGAGAGGATCACCGTCTCCAGCAGGACGCACTCCGCGAAGGAGCCCTCGACCCGCAGGACGGGGGAGCCAGGGAAGTACACCTCGCCCTCCGGGTAGCCCCAGATGTCGCCGCTGAAGCGGTAGGAGGCGAGCCATTCGGCGGTCGGTCCGTCGACGATCTTCTGTTCGCGCAGGAACCTGAGCTGGTCCTCGTCGAAGCGGAAGTTCTCGACGGCGTCCAGGACCCGCCCGGTGCCCGCCACGACGCCGTACCGGCGCCCCTCGGGCAGCCGCCGGGTGAAGACCTCGAAGACAGACCTGCGGTCGGCGGTGCCGGCCTTCAGGGCTGCCTGGAGCATCGTGAGCTCGTACTGGTCGGTGAAGAGCGCCGTCGACGGCACATGTACCGGCAGGCCAAGGTCCGCAACGTTCACAACGGTCAACCTCGCACTTTCGTCCGGGCCGGTCCGGCTCCGCCGGCCGGGTCTCCCGGGGCTTTCCCCCGCTCGATGGGGCGTACGAAGGATGCTACCCCCTATTTCGTCAGAGTGACGAGATCTAGGGACCGGTGTGTGCGCCGCCACTCCGCGGGTGGCAGCATGGGACCTGTGAGTGTCGCCCCTGTAGAGATCGAACGTCCTGAATCGGCCGAGGAGACCTTCGCGGTCCCCGAGCCCGACGTGCCGTGGGTGACGCTCGTCCACAATGACCCGGTCAATCTGATGAGCTATGTCGCCTATGTGTTCCAGAGCTACTTCGGCTACTCGAAGGCGAAGGCGCACAAGCTGATGCTCGACGTGCACCAGAAGGGCCGGGCCGTGGTCTCCAGCGGCAGCCGCGAGGAAATGGAACGCGACGTGCAGGCGATGCATGGCTACGGCCTGTGGGCCACTCTCACCCAGGACCGCAACTGATGGCCGGACAGTTCGAGGCAGTGCCGGGCGGCGGCGCGGCCGTCGCGCTCGACGAGGTCGAGATGTCCATCCTGCGCTCCCTCGCCGTCCAGCTCCTGGAGCTGGTCGGCCCCGGTGAGGAGCCGGTCGACGGCGAGGACCCGCTGGCCTCGCTGTTCTCCGAAGGCCCGAGCAAGCCGCCGGACGACCCCGCGCTGGCCCGGCTCTTCCCCGACGCGTACGGCGACGAGGAGCCCGACTTCTCGTCGGAGTTCCGCCGCTTCACCGAGAACGATCTGCGCGCCCGCAAGCGCGAGGACGCGCTGGCGCTGGTACGGACCCTCGACCAGGCGGGCGCGGGCGAGCCGGACGGGGGGAGCGCCGACGGTGACCCCGGCGCGCCCCACGAGGACGCCCGGGAGCCGCGCGGGGCGACCCGCAGGGGCCGCCGCAAGCGCGCCGCCCGCGCCCTCCCCGAGGGCAGCGTGCTGCTCACGCTCTCGCCCGAGGAGTCGCGCCACTGGCTCGGCGCGCTCAACGACCTCCGGCTCACCATCGGCACCCGCCTCGACGTCTCCGACGAGGACGAGACGGAGGACGGCGGGCTTTACCGGCTCCCGGACGACGACCCGCGCAAGCCCATGGTGATGGCCTACCTCTGGCTCGGCGCGCTCCAGGAGACCCTCGTCGAGACCCTGATGCCGTAACGGGCCCTGATCGGCCCGGCCGCCCGGGCCCTCAGGGGCGCCGTCTGCCCTGGCGTCCGCCCTGCCGTCAGCTCGGTGTCTGCCCAACTGTCTGCCCAGCTGTCTGCCCTGGCGTCCGCCCGGCCGTCCGCTCAAAGGACGCTCAAATCCGGATAACGATGACGTCACCGTGGCGGATTGCTTTGCTCCGCCCGGTGCTTTTCGTCCGGTTCTTCCAGTGGCGTGAGTCACATTTCACCGGGAGGATCTCTTTCCCAGCCGTGTTAAATCTTACGACCACCCGGGGACACCACCCCCGCCCCCGGGGCCGCCAGTCAGGCCGACCGCCGACAGCACTCCACCATCCGCGGGTTCTGCCCTCCAGGATCGTCACAGTCGATCCGAGCCTCGTCAGGCCGGATCGGCATGGAGAAAGGCGCACCACCATGACCTCAGTGCAGGTCGACCAGGAATATGACGGCAGTGAGGCCGAGGACGCCGGATCGGGCGAGGGATACCGGCGCGGCCTGGGAGCCCGCCAGATCCAGATGATCGCGATCGGCGGCGCCATCGGCACCGGCCTCTTCCTCGGCGCGGGCAAGGCCATCGCCAAAGCCGGACCGAGCCTCATCCTCGCCTACGCCATCGCGGGCCTGGTCATCTTCTTCATCATGCGGGCCCTGGGCGAGCTGCTCATGTACCGCCCGGTCTCCGGCTCCTTCTCGGAGTACGCGCGAGAGTTCATAGGCCCCTTCGCGGGCTATGTCACCGGCTGGACGTACTGGCTCTTCTGGGTCGTCACCGGCATCACCGAAGTCACCGCGGCCGCCACCTACATGACCTACTGGTGGAACATCCCACAGTGGCTCTCCGCCCTGGTCTTCACGATCATCCTCTACGGCGTGAACCTGATATCCGTGAAGCTCTTCGGTGAGCTGGAGTTCTGGTTCTCGATGGTGAAGGTCACCGCGATCATCGGCATGATCCTCATATGCGCCGGGATCCTCACCGTCGGCTTCTCCGACGCCGGCGACACCGCGAGCGTCACCCACCTCTGGGACCAGGGCGGCTTCTTCCCCAAGGGCATCACCGGCACCCTGATGACCCTCCAGATCGTGATGTTCGCCTTCCTCGCCGTCGAACTCGTCGGCGTCACCGCGGGGGAGTCCAAGAACCCCAAGAAGGTCCTGCCCAAGGCCATCAACACCGTGCCCTGGCGTATCGCGGTCTTCTACATCGGCGCGCTGATCATGATCCTCTCGGTCGTCCCGTGGACCGACTTCAGCCCCGGTGTCAGCCCCTTCGTCGCCGCCTTCCAGAAGATGGGCCTGGGGGTGGGCGCGGGCATCGTGAATTTCGTCGTGCTGACCGCCGCCCTTTCCTCCTGCAACTCCGGCATGTACTCCACCGGCCGCATGCTGCGCGACCTGGCGCTCAACGGCCAGGGCCCGAAGGCGTTCACGTCCCTCACGAAGAGCGGCACCCCGCTCCTGGGCACCACCGTCTCCGCCGCGCTGATGCTCGTCGGCGTGTGGATCAACTACCAGTGGCCGGGCCAGGCGTTCAACTACGTCGTCTCCTTCGCCACCATCTCCGGTATGTGGGCCTGGATCGTGATCCTGATCTGCCAGATCCGCTACCGCGCCAAGTCGGAGCGCGGCGAACTCCCCAAGTCCAGCTTCCGGGCCCCCGGCGCCCCCTGGACCAGCTGGTTCTCGCTCGCCTTCATCGCCCTGGTCATCGTGATGATGGGGATAGACAAGGACACCCGCGTCTCGCTGTACGCCGCGCCCTTCTGGGCCGTACTCCTGGGCGTGACGTATCTGGTGCTGCGGGCCCGCAACCCGGAAGGCGCGGCCTTCGCCAAGCGCGAGAGCTGACCGGAAACGGCCTTCTCCCCACCCCCTTTCCCAGCATGTGGGCACCCCCGTACCGCACTCCGGTACGGGGGTGCCCACCCGTCGCCCACCGCCACCCTGCCTGACGCGCTGCGCGCGGCCCTCTTGGCCCTGCTGCTTATCCTGAACGGCATGCTGACCCTTACCCAGGCCCTGTACGACCAGATCGTGGCGCACGCCCGCGCCGACCACCCCGACGAGGCGTGCGGCATGGTCGCGGGCCCGGAGGGCTCCGGACGCCCCGAGCGGTTCATCCCGATGCTGAACGCCGCCCGCTCGCCCACGTTCTACGAGTTCGACTCGGCGGACCTGCTGAAGCTCTACCGCGATCTGGACGACCGCGACGAGGAGCCGGTGATCGTCTACCACTCGCACACCGCGACCGAGGCGTACCCCTCCCGTACCGACATCACGTACGCGAACGAGCCCGGCGCCCACTACGTCCTCGTCTCCACCGCCGACACGGACGGCGCCGGACCCTTCCAGTTCCGCTCGTACCGCATCGCCGACGGCGTGGTCACCGAGGAGGAAGTGACCGTCACTCCCTAGCCGGCCCGGCAGTCCGCCCAGCGGTCCGCCCGGTGGTCTGTACAGCGGTCCGTCCGGTGGTCCGCCGGCCGGTTGTCCGTCAGTCGGACGGATTGATCCCGCATGCTGAGATCACACCTCGGATCGGGGGGCGGGAATCGATACGATGAGCGCATGGTTTCCCAAGACGTGAGCGAAAAGACGCCGGGCGCGACGCCCGTCATGCTGCGCTCCGCGTCCACTCTCTTGCTGGGAGCCTTTGGATGTGGAGCCGCCCGGCTGCACGTCGACCTGTGCCGCCTCGACAGCGCGATCTGTCCGCGCCGCGCTGCCGTCTGAGCCGCGGCCCCGCGTAAGCACACGCACCACCACCGGCATTACCGGCACCACGCGCGCTGCCGCGCCCTCCGCCTCACCATCCGACAGGAGCCCAGCCATGGCCATCGAGGTCCGCATCCCGACCATCCTCCGCACCTACACCGACGGCGCCAAGGCCGTCGAAGGCAGCGGTGACACCCTCGCCGCCCTGCTCACCGACCTCGAGTCCCGGCACAACGGCATCCGCGAGCGCATCGTCGACGGCGACCAGCTCCGCCGCTTCGTCAACGTCTACCTCAACGACGAGGACGTCCGTTTCCTCGACGGCATCTCCACCAAGCTGGCCGACGGCGACAGCGTCACGATCCTTCCGGCCGTGGCCGGCGGGATGGTCTGAGCCCCTGATGCGCTACGACTCCCCGCTCGCGGCGGTGGGCAACACCCCGCTCGTACGGCTCCCGCGGCTGTCCCCTTCGGACGACGTCCGGATCTGGGCCAAGCTGGAGGACCGCAATCCGACCGGCTCGGTCAAGGACCGCCCGGCCCTCCACATGGTCGAACAGGCCGAGAAGGACGGCCGGTTGACCCCGGGCTGCACCATCCTGGAGCCGACATCGGGCAACACCGGCATCTCGCTCGCCATGGCGGCCAGGCTCAAGGGCTACCGCATCGTCTGCGTCATGCCGGAGAACACCTCGCAGGAACGCCGTGACCTGCTCACCATGTGGGGCGCGGAGATCATCTCCTCACCGGCGGCGGGCGGCTCCAACACAGCCGTACGCGTCGCCAAGGAGCTGGCGGCCGAGCACCCCGACTGGGTGATGCTCTACCAGTACGGAAACCCGGACAACGCGGGCGCGCACTACGCCACCACCGGCCCGGAGATCCTCGCCGACCTGCCGTCCATCACCCACTTCGTGGCCGGCCTCGGCACCACAGGCACCCTCATGGGCGTCGGCCGCTATCTGCGCGAGAACGTCCCGGACGTCAGCATCGTCGCCGCCGAGCCGCGCTACGACGACCTGGTCTACGGCCTGCGCAACCTGGACGAGGGCTTCGTCCCCGAGCTGTACGACGCGTCGGTGCTCACCACCCGCTTCTCGGTGGGCAGCGCGGACGCGGTGACCCGCACCCGTGAACTGCTCCAGCAGGAAGGCATCTTCGCGGGTGTCTCGACCGGCGCGGCACTCCACGCGGCGATCGGCGTGGGGAAGAAGGCGGTCAAGGCAGGGACCCCGGCCGACATCGTCTTCGTCGTGGCGGACGGCGGCTGGAAGTATCTGTCGACGGGCGTCTACACGGCCCCCACGACGGAAGCGGCCATCGAAACGCTCCAGGGCCAGCTCTGGGCCTGAGGCTCGCTGCACGGAAACCGCTGTACGGAAACCGTTGCACGGAAGCGGTACGGAAGCTGTACGGATCAGGCCGGGCCCACGCGGGTCCGGCCTGATCCGTCCGTACGCGCCGGACGGCCGGGTGCGAGCCCGGCCAGTGGGTCCGGCTACCCCGCCAGGTGCCGCACCCGGTCCCACACCGTCCGGTCCACATCGCCCGCCCACCGGCGGAACTCGCCCACCCGGACATCCCGCAGCTCGTCCGTCTCCAGAAAGCTCCGCCGCCCCCGCGCGTCGCCCACGGCACCGGCCGGCAGCGCGATCACGCCGGGCCGTTCCTCGTGGTGCTTGCTGGTGATCTTGGCGACGAGCGCCGCGTCACCCCGTACCGAGAGCACCAGGCACGGCCGGTCCTTGCCGCCGGGACCGTCCTCGTACGGGACCAGCGCCCACCAGATCTCGCCCGCCCGCGGCACCCGCCCCGGCCGGCCCGGCCGCCCGGTCCGCTTCGGCGGCCGGCCCGCCGGTGCCCGCGGCTCCCGGCCTGCGGGCCGCCCCGGCGGCCGCCGCCGGCCCCGCTGCCGCCGCCCGCCCCGCGCCCGCCCGTCGACGACCGAGGCGACCAGGGCAACCAGCACGACCGCCACCAGCGCCAGCAACCACGTCGTATCCATACCCAGGACCGTACCGGTGGCCCCGCGCGCCCGGCACGGCCCGGCAGGACACAGCACTGGGCCCGAGGGACCACGCCACCCACCCGAACCGGTGACAGTGCAGGTGAGTTCCCCCACAACGGCGTCCCGTGGAGGAGCGGCCACCGCTCCGGCGCCTTAGGCTCGACGGACCGCTTCGGCGTCCTGCCGGGCGCGCGGGGCCCGGCCCGTCCACGGAGGTTCCCACTCCATGAAGCTCACCGTCGTCGGCTGCTCGGGGTCGTTCCCATCCGCGGAATCGGCCTGTTCGAGCTACCTCGTAGAGGCCGACGGCTTCCGGCTGCTCCTCGACATGGGCAATGGCGCCCTCGGCGAGCTGCAGCACTACTGCGGTCTCTACGACCTCGACGCCATCTTCCTCAGCCACCTCCACTCGGACCACTGCATCGACATGTGCGCGTACTTCGTCGCGCGCTACTACCGGCACGACGGCGGGCGCTGCCCCGCGATCCCCGTGTACGCGCCCGAGGGGGCGGCCGAGCGGCTGACCACCGCGTACGCCGACACCCCGTCGTCCTCGTCGATGGGGGAGGTCTTCGACTTCCGCACCCTGAAGTCCGCCTCGTTCGACATCGGGCCGTTCTCGGTGCGTACGGAGAAGGTCTGCCACCCGGTCGAGGCATATGCCATCCGGATCGAGCACGGCGGCCGTTCGCTCACCTACTCCGGGGACACGGGCGTCTGCGACCCGCTGCACGAACTGGCCGTGGGCGCCGACCTGTTCCTCTGCGAAGCGTCCTTCACGCACGGCAAGGAGGACGTCGCCGACCTCCACCTCAACGGCCGCGAGGCCGGAGCGCACGCGACGCGCGCCGGTGTGCGGCGCATGGTGCTGACCCACATCCCGCCGTGGACCGACGCCAAACGCAATCTGGCGGACGCGCAGGCCGTGTACGACGGCCCGGTGGAGCTGGCCAAGCCCGGCGCGGTGTACGAGATCTGACCCGCGCACCCCACGGAGCGGGCCCCGGAACCGGTACTGGTTCCGGGGCCCTGCCGTGGTCATACCGTCACGCCGCCGCCCTCACGCCTTGGTGACGTCCTCGACTTCCTCGTCCGGCTCCCGTCCCGGCGTCATCACGTTGAACTTCGTGATCACGAAGCGGAAGACCACGTAATAGACCACCGCGAAGCACAGGCCGATCGGGATGATCAGCCAGGGTTTCGTATCGAGGTGCCAGTTGATGACGTAGTCGATGAGACCGGCCGAGAAACTGAACCCCGCGTGGACCCCCAGCGCCCAGGTGATCCCCATCGACGCACCGGTCAGCAGCGCGTGCACGCCGTACAGCAGCGGCGCCGCGAACATGAACGAGAACTCCAGCGGCTCGGTCACCCCGGTCACGAACGACGTCAGCGCCACCGAGATCATCAGCCCCATGACCTGCTTGCGCCGCTCCGGCCGCGCGCAGTGCGCGATGGCCAGGGCCGCGGCGGGCAGACCGAACATCATGATCGGGAAGAAGCCCGACATGAACTGTCCGGCCGACGGGTCACCGGCGAAGAAGCGGGTCAGGTCGCCCTGCACCACGCCGCCGCCCGGCTTGGTGTAGCTGCCCGCCTGGAACCAGAAGAACGTGTTCAGGAACTGGTGCATACCGATCGGGATGAGCAGCCGGTTGGCCACCCCGAAGATCGCCGCACCCCAGGCGCCCAGATCGATCAGATGCTTGGCGAACCAGGTCAGCGCGTCCCCCACCGGCTGCCAGAGCAGCCCGAACACCACACCGAGCGCGGCGCAGATGAAGGCCATCAGGATCGGTACGAGACGGCGGCCGTTGAAGAAGCCCAGCCAGTCGACCAGCCGGGTGCGGTGGAACCGCTGCCAGACGATCGCGGTCAGCAGCCCGATGAGGATGCCGCCGAGAACGCCCGGGTTCTGCGGGGTGCCCTCGGGGAGCGCCTTCGTCACCGAGCCGCCGATCGGGAACGCGCCCAGGACCCCGTGGTAGACGAGGAACCCGGCCACCGCGGCCAGCGCCGTCGAGCCGTCCGACTTCTTCGCGAAGCCGATCGCGACACCGATGCAGAAGAGCAGCGGCAGACCGAACGCCCCGTCGAGGATCGCGTTGCCGCCCGCGAGGAAGACCTTGGCCGTCTTGTCCCAGAAGGCGCCGTGCAGATACGCGGTGAAGAGATTGCCGAGACTGACCAGCAGACCGGCCGCGGGCAGCACCGCGACCGGCAGCTGCAGACTGCGGCCGACCTTCTGCAGCCCCTGGAAGAGGCCGTTCCACCACTTCTTCGCCGGTGGTGTCTGTGGCACGGCCGCGCTGCTGGTGCTCATTCGGCGTCCTCCTGCGTCGGCCTGCTGGCAGTCGTCGTCCTGGCTGCGGACCGCCCATGGCGCGATCCGCTGCTGTGCCCGGGCGCTGCACCGGTGACCGCCATCTTGCGAGGCGGCACGGGTGCCCGCCCGTATAAGGGGTCCAATCGTGGGTTAACGTGACGAAACGGGCCGGAGAGCCGGGCCGCCAGGAGACACTCAGGAGTCAGACATGGCCACTAAGGCTGAGAAGATCGTCGCGGGGCTCGGCGGCCTCGACAACATCGAAGAGGTCGAGGGCTGCATCACCCGGCTGCGCACCGAGGTGAAGGACGCCTCCCTCGTGGACGACGCCGCGCTCAAGGCCGCGGGCGCCCATGGCGTCGTCAAGATGGGCACCGCGATCCAGGTCGTCATCGGCACCGACGCCGACCCCATCGCGGCCGACATCGAGGACATGATGTGAACGGCTGAGAAGCCCAGGACCGGCGGCCGAAGGGGCGGCGGGGTACCCGCGCCGGCGGCGGACCCCTCGCCCCGCCGCCGGTCCCGGACACCCCGCCCCACCGTGGCCGATAGGCTCGCCCCCATGTCTCGTATCGACGGCCGCACACCCGAAGAACTCCGCCCGGTCACCATTGAGCGCGCTTGGAGCAAGCACGCCGAAGGCTCCGTCCTCATCTCCTTCGGAGACACCAAAGTCTTCTGCACCGCCTCCTTCACCGAAGGCGTACCGCGCTGGCGCAAGGGCAGCGGGGAGGGCTGGGTCACCGCCGAGTACTCGATGCTCCCGCGCTCCACCAACACCCGGGGCGACCGGGAATCCGTCCGCGGCAAGATCGGCGGCCGTACGCACGAGATCTCCCGCCTCATCGGGCGCTCGCTGCGCGCGGTCATCGACTACAAGGCCCTCGGCGAGAACACGATCGTCCTCGACTGCGACGTCCTCCAGGCCGACGGCGGCACCCGCACCGCAGCCATCACCGGCGCGTACGTCGCGCTGGCCGACGCGGTCACCTGGGCCCAGTCCAAGAAGCTCATCAGGTCCGGCCGCAAGCCCCTCACCGACACGGTCTCCGCGGTCAGCGTCGGCATCGTCGACGGCACACCGCTGCTCGACCTCCGTTACGAGGAGGACGTGCGCGCCGAGACCGACATGAACGTCGTCTGCACCGGCGACGGCCGTTTCGTCGAGGTCCAGGGGACGGCCGAGGCCGAGCCCTTCGACCGCAAGGAGCTCAACGCCCTGCTCGACCTGGCCACCGGCGGCTGCGCCGATCTCACCGCGCTCCAGACCGAGGCACTCGGCAAGTAGCGGCCGGGGCCGCCCGGCGAGGACGGCCGGGGCGGCCGCCCCGGCGAGGACGCACGGGGCGGGCGCGCGGGGCGGGCGCGCGGGGCGGGACGAGGACGGACGGGACGAGGGCGGACGGTGCGGGGCCGGAGGCGGCGGACGGGCGAGGAGGCCACGCCCGTCCGCCCCTGACAGTGGACCGATACTGGACGCATGACCCGTCTGATCCTCGCCACCCGCAACGCCGGGAAAATCACCGAACTCGAAGCGATCCTCGCCGACGCGGGCCTGCCCCACGAACTGGTCGGCACGGACGCGTACCCCGACATCCCGGACGTCAAGGAAACCGGCGTCACCTTCGCCGAGAACGCCCTGCTCAAGGCCCACGCCATGGCGCAGGCCACCGGCCTGCCCGCCGTCGCCGACGACTCGGGCCTCTGCGTGGACGTACTGAACGGCGCCCCCGGCATCTTCTCGGCCCGCTGGGCAGGCACCCACGGCGACGACGAGGCCAACCTCCGCCTGCTGCTGGCCCAGCTCTCGGACATCGACGACCCGCACCGGGGCGCCCACTTCGCCTGCGCCGCCGCACTGGCACTCCCCGACGGCACGGAACGAGTGGTCGAGGGCCGCCTCCAGGGCACCCTCCGCACCACTCCGGCGGGCAGCGGCGGCTTCGGCTACGACCCGATCCTGCAGCCGTCGGGCGAGACCCGCACCTGCGCGGAACTCACGGCAACGGAGAAGAACGCGATCAGCCACCGCGGCCAGGCATTCCGCGCCCTGGTCCCCGTCGTACGAGAACTGCTGGGCTGAGCCGGTGAACACCGGAGGGGCACTCCGCGGTGCGGAATGCCCCTCCGGCCATGTGCGGCCTGTGGGACTCGAACCCACCTAGTCCAAACGGACAAACCGGACCTAAACCGATCGCGTCAACCAACTGCGCCAAGGCCGCAGGATGCCGCTCATGGTACTCGGCCGACAGCTGTACGGGGTATGTCGCACCCTCCACGGTCACGCGCCCGGCGACTGCTTCCCGCGCTTCCGGCACCAGGTGTCGGTCAGCGCATGACAGTTCGGGCACAGATACCGGAGATTCTCCCGGCGGTTGTCGAGCCAGTCACCGTTGACATGATCGATCTGGAGCGTGATCGGCCGACCGCGCCACTCACCCGGGTTGCCGCAGGACGTGCAGCGGTAGGGGACGCCGACCTCCTGGAGGGCGCGGTGGAGCCTGGACCGGTTCGTGCGAGAGGACCCCGGGGGCATCACGACCAGGGGCCGCGGTGCGACCGGCCGCGGCTCCGGCACGCGCGCGGGCCCCCAGGTGCGGCGCTTGAAGTGGCCGGTGTCGAGCCTGAGTTGCAGCACGCGTCGGCGAACGCGGCGATGGTTGGTGTCGTTCACCTCGAGGCCGAGTGAGCGCATCAGGTCCGCGTAGCTGGTGGCCCCCGGCACCGCCGCTCGCAGCGCGTCCTCGTTGACCGTCACCCGCGCGTTGCGGAAATGCGAGGTATCGATGCCGTGCTTCCTGAACATCGCCCCCAACGCCGTCCGCGACCGGCTGTCCCCGTCGGCCAGCCCGAGCAGCCGCGCCGCCCCGCGCACACTGCCGGCCGAGGCGGCTGCGTTCCGCAGCTCCTCGACGGTGAAGAGGAGTTGCGGTTCTGCCGGACGATTCAGACCGGGAAAGTGGCTCACGTCGATACCGGCCGCGGCGATGCGCCGTCGGATGTGCGACAGCGTGCCGGCCGCGGCGGAGCACCGAGCTTGACCACGACTTCGCGGAGTGTGCGGGACGTACTGACCGCTGCGGCTATCGCCTCGTCCGTGTACCGGCGAAAGGGGCTGCGCCGCTGGAAGTGGCTGGTATCGATGCCGAGCGCGGCGGCTCTCGCCCGGAGCACCCGGTGCCGGCCACCGCTCTTGCGAAGGCCCAGCCGGTGCATCACGCCGGCCCAGCTCCGGGACTCGGCCACAGCCCGGGTGAGTGTTTCCCGCTCATACGGGTCGGTCATGGTTTCCCCCTCCGTTCCGGTCACACGTTCGTGACCTCGTACGGAGTAACGAACCGCCGGCCGGGGCGTCACGTCCGGGAAGCGGAGCGGCCCGTACCGGGTGGGGGCCGGTACGGGCCGTTGCGGTGGGCGGGGAGTCGGTCGCCAGGGTGTGGAGGTCAGGTGGGCGGCGGAGGGCTTCAGGCGGGGGTCAGAAGCGGGGTTCCGGGGCCTGGGACTCGACCATCTCGGCCGCCTCCTCCTTCGTCTCCACCGAGGGCGGGGAGCCCTCCAGTGGCTGCTGGGCGGTCTCCTTCATGCAGAGCACCGCGATCACGCCCACCAGCGCCGCCCCCATCGCGTAGAACGCCGGCATCAGATTGGTGCCGGCCAGGCTGATCAGCGCGGTGATCACGAATGGGGTCGTCCCGCCGAACAGGGACGTCGAGAGGTTGTAGCCGACCGACAGCGACCCGTACCTGACCTGCGTCGGGAACAGCGCCGGGAGCGCCGCCGACATCGTGCCCAGCATGCACACCAGCGAGAGGCCCAGCATCGCCATGCCGATGATGATCGCCGGGATGGAGCCCTGGCGGATCAGCAGGAAGGCCGGGAGCGACAGGACGAGGAAGCCGAGCATGCCCGCCATCAGGAGCGGTTTACGGCCGAAGCGGTCGTTCAGCTTGCCCACCTGGTTGATGATCAGCATCAGGACGACCATGACGCCCAGCAGGACCAGCAGGCCGTGCGTATCGCCGTAGCCCAGCTCGTCGGAGAGGTACGTCGGCATGTACGACAGCAGCATGTAGTCGGTGATGTTGTACGCGCCGACCAGGCAGATGCACAGGACGAGCGCGCGCCAGTGGTCGCGGAAGATCGCCTTGAGGTCGCCCTTGGCGCTGGTTTCGACCACGTCGGCCGCCTCGCCGGCGCCCACGTTCTCGCCGGTGAGGCGCTGGAAGGCGGGCGTCTCGTCCAGCTTGAGCCGCAGATAGAGGCCGACCAGGCCCAGCGGCCCGGCGACCAGGAACGGCACGCGCCAGCCCCAGCTGTCCATTCCGTCGGAGCCGATCAGCGTGGTCATCAGTGTGACCAGGCCGGCCGCGCCGACGTATCCGGAAAGCGTGCCGAACTCCAGGAAGCTGCCGAAGTAACCCCGGCGCTTGTCCGGCGCGTACTCCGCGATGAAGGTCGACGCGCCCCCGTACTCACCGCCGGTGGAGAAGCCCTGCACCAGGCGGAAGAAGATCAGCAGGACGGGGGACCAGAAGCCGACCGTCGCGTACGACGGGAGCACGCCGATCGCAAAGGTCCCGATCGCCATCATGATCATGGTCATGGCGAGGACCTTCTTGCGGCCGATCTTGTCGCCCATCGGGCCGAAGACCATGCCGCCGACCGGGCGGATCAGGAACGCAACCGCGAAGGTGGCGAACGAGGCGAGCAGCTGGACCGTGCTGCTGCCGCCGGGGAAGAAGACGTGGCCGATGGTGGACGCGAGGTAGCTGTAGATGCCGAAGTCGAACCACTCCATGGCATTGCCCAGGCTGGCCGCCTTCACCGCCCGCTTGATCGCGGCCTCGTCCGTCACCGTGATGTCGGTGCGGCGCAGCCGCGGGTTCTTCCGGCGGTCGATGACCCGGAAGAGACCGCGGTGGCGTTTGACCGCCTCGGGGTCGGCGGCGGTCTGGTGGCCGGTGTCCGCCATGGTGGTCGTCCTCTCTGTGGGCATACAAAAACACGCAGGAGGCTCTTCTGCACAGCGATGGCGATCGCAAACCAGGGCTCCGAAGAATTGGGACCTTGGTCACGTATTTTCAGTGGATACCGGCCACTCCCGCAACTTCTCGGGCGGCGGGGGGAGCGTCTCAGAGGCCGAGATCCTTGATGATTTTCGCTACGTGACCGGTGGCCTTGACGTTGTAGAAGGCGTGTTCGACCTTGCCGTTCTCGTCGACGACGACCGTCGACCTGATGACGCCCGTCACCGTTTTGCCGTAGAGCTTCTTCTCGCCGAATGCGCCGTAAGCGGCGAGGGTCTCCTTGGCCGGGTCGCCGACCAGTGTGACCTTCAGGGACTCCTGCTCGCGGAATTTCGCGAGCTTCTCCGGCTTGTCCGGCGAGACCCCGATGACGTCATATCCGGCGCCCGCCAGGAATTCCAGATTATCGGTGAAGTCGCATGCCTGCTTGGTGCATCCAGGGGTGAGGGCCGCCGGGTAGAAGTACACGATGACCTTGCGGCCGCGGTGCGCGGAGAGGGAGATCTCGTTGCCGTCGGCGTCGGGCAGGGTGAAGTCGGGGGCGGTGTCGCCGGGCTGCAGTCGCTCGCTCATCAAGCTCTCCTCGGGAGGATCTGGTGACCGTGAGATACGGATGGGGCAGAGCGTAATAGGGGTGCCGCGGGGTGCGTTCCCGCTGGAGCTGACAGACTGTCGAGCAACGACTACCGGACACGACCACGGAGGCAGCGCAGTGTCGGATGCCACGGATGCCAGGACCCCGGCGCAGATCGAGGCGGACATCGAGACCCGGCGCGCGGATCTCGCGGACACGCTCGACGAGATCGGTGTGCGGCTGCACCCCAGCACGATCGTGGGGGACGCCAAGGCCAAGGTCACATCGGCCGTCGACCAGACCGCGGGGCGCGCCTTCGTCGCGCTGAACCGCACGGCGAACGGCGTGCGGGCGCAGTTCGTCACGGAGGACGGCGCACCACGTCTGGAGCGGGTGATCCCGGTGGCGCTCCTCACGGTGGGCCTGGTGGGCCTGTGCGTCGTATCGGCCAAGCGGCGGCGCTGCTGACGGCCAGGTCCTGCTGACCGCCCGGTCCCGGTGGCCGTCCGGTCCTGCGGCCGCGGTCGGCCGGCGGCCGGGGCGCGGCGCCTTTCGCCGTACGCGGTCGCTCCCGGTGAACGCGGACCCTTCGGTGAACACCGGGCCCCAGGCCAGGTAGGTTCGAGTCCGTGAGCGAGAACACCCACGACGACAAGCTGCCCATCCGGATGCTGCACGACCGTGTGCTGGTCAAGTCCGACACCCCGGAGGGCGAGCGGCGCTCCGGCGGCGGCATCCTGATCCCGGCCACCGCCGCCGTCGGCAAGCGGCTGGCCTGGGCCGAAGTGGTGGCGGTCGGGCAGAACGTCCGCACCGTGGTGCCGGGGGACCGGGTGCTGTACGACCCGGAGGACCGGGCCGAGGTGGAGGTCAGGGGCGTGCCGTACATCCTGATGCGGGAGCGCGATCTGCACGCGGTGGCCTCGGAGCGGGTCTCCGACGACTCCACCGGGCTGTATTTGTAGCGCCATCTGTAGCGCTGGAGCGCCGGGTGCAGCGCTCGGCTGTAGCGCCCCGCACGGGTTTGCTACGGTGGAACGACCCCGACGAGACGCGCCGTACCGGGCAGATCGGCTGATCGACTGTAAAGACGACGCACCCTGCTGATCCGTCTCGCGGAGGTGCCGTCATGGCCTGGATTCTGCTCGTCGTCGCTGGTCTGCTCGAAGTGGCCTGGTCGATCGGGATGAAGTACACCGAAGGTTTCACGAGGCTGTGGCCCAGCCTCTTCACCGGCGCGGGCATCATCGCGTCCATGCTGCTGCTGTCGCAGGCGGCCAAGACCCTGCCGATCGGTACGGCGTACGGCGTCTGGGTGGGGATCGGCGCGGCCGGTGCGGCGGTGCTCGGCATGGTCGTACTGGGAGAGCCCACCACCGCCGCCCGGATCTTCTTCGTCTGTCTGCTGCTGGTCGCGGTCGTCGGTCTGAAGGCCACGTCAGGGCATTAGGCGCTGTGCGGGTCAGGCGCGCCGGGCCGTGAACGGTCCGGTGGCGCCGAAGGCCAGGCCGGCGAAGCGTTCGCCGATACGGCGGTGGGCCGCCGCGTCCGGGTGGAGCTGGTCGGGCAGCGGCAGCTCGGCGAAGTCCGCCTCGCCGTACAGCTCAGTGCCGTCGAGGTAGTGCAGATGGGGATCGTCGGCCGCCCGCTGCGCCACGATGCGGGCGAGTTCCGCCCGGATGACGTGGAGCGTGAGCTTCCCGGCGGCCCGCTCCGCGGGGTCCCCGGTGGCCCGGAACCGCACCGTCCCGTCGCTGAAGTCCGGGGCGCAGGGGCCCGGGGTGTCCTCGTGGATGGGGCAGTGGACCGGCGAGACGACCAGCAGCGGTGCGGTGGGGTGTCCTTCGCGGATCGTGTCGAGGAAGCCGTGGACGGCCGGGGTGAAGGCGCGCAGCCGCATCAGGTCGGCGTTGACGATGTTGATGCCCATCTTGACGCTGATGAGGTCCGCCGGGGTGTCCCGCATCGCGCGGGCCGTGAACGGGTCGAGCAGCGCGCCGCCGCCGAACCCCATGTTGACGAGTTCCGCGTCCCCGAGCGCGGCGGCCAGCGCCGGCCATGTGGTGCTGGAGCTGAGGGCGTTGGAGCCGTGGCTGATCGAACTGCCGTGGTGCAGCCACACCTTGCGGCCGCGGTCGGGCAGGGGCTCGACGGGGGCGTCGGTGCGCAGGGCGACCAGTTCGGTGACCTCGTTGTACGGCAGCCAGATCTCGATGTCCTTCGGTTCCGCGGACAGGCCGCTGAACCGGACGGTGCCGATGGGGCCTGGCCGGGTCTCCGCCGCACCGGTGGTCAGGTCGACGAGGTGGACGTTCCCGCCGGTCACGGACGCCTGGCCGGCCAGGCGTCCGTCGACGATCAGGTCGTACAGACCGTCGGGCCTGGGCGGGACGCCCTGGTAGGCCATCTTGGTGCGGAGCGTGTCCAGTTCGACGGTGGTGGCGCTGGTGCGGATGGCCAGCCGTACGCCGGAGGGCTGGGCCTCCGCCATGGCCAGCTGCCCGTCGGAGTACTGGGCGCGGGCCCGGGCGGGGAGCCGGTGCGGGAGGAGGCCGTGCGCGGTGCGTTCCAGGTCGAGGGCGCCTCGTATGAGCTCCGGCGTCAGGGGTGTGCTGATCGCGGCGGCTGTGGCGGCTGTGGCGTTGTGCGGGGGGTTCATGGGTCCACCCTGGCAAGCGGAGTGCTGATCCGCACACTCTTTCAGCCGCCTGTGGTGCCGCCGCCCGCTGTCTCGTCCCCGGTGCCGCCGTCCGTTCCCCCGTCCCCGCCGCCCGTGTCCGTACCGCCGTCCGTCAGTCCGCCGATCACGCCCGGGCTCTCACTGCTGGGGGTCTCCGACGGCTCCGGGCCCGTCGTGCTGGGCTCAGTGCTCGGGGGTGCGGACGACGGTCCGGTCGGGGTCCCGTCCGACGGGGAGGGCGACGCCGTCGACGAGGGGGAGGCGGAGCTCTTGGCCGGGGTGGGCAGCGCGTCCTGGTGCGCGCCCGACTGGAGGTCGAGGTGGAAGGCCGTACGCGGGGTGCCGGCGAGCGCGGCCCCCGTGTACTGGCCCCAGATCTGCGCGGGCGCGCCGCCGCCGTTGATACGGGGCAGGCCGAGCGCCCCGTACAGCGGTTTCTGCACCCCGGTCTTCGGGTCCTGGCCCATCACGGAGATCACCGTCGACAGGTCGGGGGTGTATCCGGCGAACCAGGCCGCCTTGTCGTTCTCCGCGGTGCCGGTCTTGCCCGCCGCGGGCCGTCCCGCGCTCTTGGCGGCGGTGCCGGTGCCGCTCGCGACGACGCTCTTGAGGATCGACGTCGTGGTGTCCGCCGCCTGCCGGCTGACGCCCTGGACGGTGCTCTTCTTCGGCAGCGACAGCTTCCGGCCGTTCTTGGTGGCCTTCTCGACGATGGTGTACGTCCCGTGCTTTCCGTGGCCCGCGAGTGTCGCGTACGCCTCGCTCATGTCCAGCACGCTGGCGGTGGAGGGGCCGAGCGCGATGGACGGGTACGGGTTGAGGTCGGGGGTGTTCTTCGGGATGCCCAGGTCGATCGCGGTCTGCTCGACCCTGGAGGGGCCGACGTCCTCGGCCATCTGCGCGTACACCGCGTTGACGGACTTGTCGGTGGCGGTGGCGACGGTGATGTTGCCGTACGACACGTCGTCCTCGTTGCCCGGCGCGTAGCCGGTGGATCCCTTCGGGCCCTGCACCGTGCGGTGGTTGGTGCCGTCGTAGATGGTGCTCGGGGTGATCCTGCGTCCGTCGCGGGTGGTCGAGCGGTTCTCCACGGCCGAGGCGAAGACGAACGGTTTGAAGGTGGAGCCGACCTGGTAGTCCCGGCGGGTCGCGTTGTTGACGTACTGCTTCGTGTAGTCGATGCCGCCGTACATCGCGACGACCTTGCCCGTGTCGGGCTCCACCGATGCGCCGCCGACGCGGACGTTCCGGTCGGCGCTGCGGCTCTTGCTGAGCTTGCTGGTCACCTGGTCGCTGACCGCCTTGGCGAGCGCCTGCTGCTTGCCGCGCTGGAGGGTGGTGGTGATGCGGTAGCCGCCGGTGGCGAGGGTGTCCTCGTCGATGACCTTGTTGCTGGTGAGGTCGTCCTTGACGGCCTGGACGAGATAGCCGCGCTGTCCGGAGAGACCGGACGAGGGCCTGACCTTCTCCGGCACCGGGAACTTCTCCTTGGCGCGGGCCCCGGGGCTGAGCCACTTCTTCTTGACCATGCCGTCGAGCACGTAGTTCCAGCGGGCCTCGGCGCGGCCCCTGTTCTGCGGGTGTTCCACGACGTCGTACGCGCTGGGGGCGTTGAGCAGGGACGCGAGGTAGGCGCCCTGGGCGATGTCGATGTCCTGGATGTTCTTGCCGTAGTACGCCTGGGCCGCGGCCTGGATGCCGTAGGCGTTGCGCCCGAAGTAACTGGTGTTCAGATAACCCGCGAGGATGTCGTCCTTGCTCTCCTCGCGGTCCAGCTTGATCGAGATGAAGAACTCCTTGGCCTTGCGGCTGATGGTCTGTTCCTGGCCGAGGTAGTAGTTCTTGACGTACTGCTGGGTGATGGTCGAGCCACCCTGGGTGCCCTTGCCCGTCGCGGTGTTCCAGGCGGCGCGGGCGATGGCCTCGGGGTCGATGGCGCTCTCGGAGTAGAAGTCGCGGTCCTCGGCGGAGAGCGCGGCGCGCTGTACGCCGATGGGGATCTGGGCGAGCGGTACGTTCTCGCGGTTGACCTGGCCGTCGCGGGCGATCTCGGTGCCGTCGGAGTAGAGGTAGACGTTGCTCTGCGCGGTGGCCGCGGTGTTGGCGGCGGGGATGTCGACGAGGTTGTAGCCGGCGATGAGGCCCCCGGCGACCAGCAGGACGATCAGCAGAAGAGCGCCGAGCGTCAGCCGCCAGGTGGGGATCATCCGGCGCCACCCCGTGCGCCGGGGGCGCTTGCGCTTCTTGGCCGGTCCGCCGGGCCCGGCGGAGGTTCCGGGGCCGGCGGGCCCGGCCGGACCGCCGTTGCCGCCGCCGCCCTCGTGGTCGCGCGGGGGCCGGCCGGGCTGCTGTGGCTGCTCGTCGCTCACTGTCTCTCCAGCGTCCGGCACAAGGGTGTCGTATCGGGTGAATCACTCTGTACGCCCATAAAACACTGTTGGGGCGCCCGGTTCGAGCTGGTCGGACCGTCGGGCCGCGTTATTTCGGCGCTGATGTCCGGTCGAGTTATTCGGTCGCGGTGCGGGCCCCGGTGGACTAAGGTCGGGCGCTTTGGTGCTTGTACGGGGCGGGACGGCGCGAGGGGACCTCAGGGATGCGGCTGTACGCGGTCGTGGCCGCAGGAGGGTTCCGGCGCTTCGCGACCTATCGGGTGGCGACGGCCGCCGGGGTGTTCACCAACACCGTCTTCGGTTTCATCATGGCGTACACCTACATCGCGCTCTGGAACGAGCGCCCGCACCTCGGCGGGTACGACCAGTCGCAGGCCCTCACCTATGTGTGGCTCGGCCAGGCGATGCTGACGACGATGGCACTGCTGGGCGGCGGCCTGGAGGACGAGCTCATCGAGCGCATTCGCACCGGCGACATCGCCATCGACCTCTACCGCCCCGCCGACCTGCAACTCTGGTGGCTGGCAAGTGACTTGGGCCGGGCCGGATTCCAGCTCATCGGGCGCGGGGTGGCGCCCATGGCCCTGGGGGCGCTGGCCTTCCGCCTCGCTCTGCCGGCCGATCCTCTGGTGTGGCTCGCGTTCCTGGTCTCGCTGCTCTTCGGGGTCGTCGTCAGCTTCGCGATCCGCTATCTCGTGGCGCTCGCCGCGTTCTGGCTGATGGACGGGGCGGGCGTCGCGCAGATCGCGGGGATCGCCGGGATGTTCTTCTCCGGGATGCTGCTGCCGCTCAATCTCTTCCCTGGGCTGCTGGGCGAGGTGGCCCGGGTGCTGCCCTGGTCGGTGCTGCTCCAGGTGCCGGCCGACATCCTGCTGGGCCGGCGGACCGGCTGGGGCCTGGTGACGGCGTACGCCTTCCAGCTCGGCTGGGCGGTGGTGCTGCTCGGCGCGGGCCGGCTGCTCCAGTCCGCCGCGACCCGGAGGGTGGTGGTGCAGGGTGGTTGAGGGGCTGCGCGCGTACTGGCTGATCGCGGGGATGTGGGTCCGCTCGACGATGGCGTACCGGGCGTCGTTCGCGATGACGGCCTTCGGCAACTTCCTGGCGACCGGGCTCGACTTCGCGGCGATCCTGCTGATGTTCTCGCACGTCGACCGGCTCGGCGGCTACTCGCTGGGCGAGATCGCCTTTCTGTACGGCACCGCGTCGACCGCCTTCGGCCTCTCCGACCTGGTGATGGGCTCGATGGACCGGCTGGGCCGCCGGGTGCGCGACGGAACACTGGACACGCTGCTGGTGCGCCCCGTCCCGGTGCTCGCCCAGATCGCCGCCGACCGCTTCGCCCTGCGCCGGCTGGGCCGGATCACCCAGGGGGTGCTGATCCTCGGGTACGGGGTGACGGTCGTCGACGTCCACTGGACGCCGCTGAAGGTGCTGATGATGCCCATGATGCTGATCAGCGGCGGGGTGGTCTTCGCGGCGGTGTTCGTGCTCGGGGCGGCGTTCCAGTTCTGGGCGCAGGACGCGTCGGAGGTGCAGAACTCCTTCACGTACGGCGGGGTGACGCTGCTTCAGTACCCGCCGACGCTCTTCGCGAAGGACCTGGTGCGCGGGGTGACGTTCGTGATCCCGCTGGCCTTCGTCAACTGGCTGCCCGCACTGTACGTACTGGGCCGCCCGTACCCGCTGGGCCTGCCGGGGTGGCTGGCATTCCTGCCCCCGGTGGTGGCCGCGGTGTGCTGCGTGGTGGCGGGGGCGGCCTGGCGGGTGGGGCTGAGGTCGTACCGGAGTACGGGGAGCTAGGGGCGGGCGGGGAGATCGCCGTCCGGGCGATCACTGTCCGGGCGATTGCCTTCCGGGCGATCACATCGGGCTGTCCGGCGGATCAGGTCGCGGAGGAGGCGGAGAGCCCCCGCGGCTGCGGCATGACCCGCCCGACAGCCCGACAGCCCGACAGCCCGTCAGGGCCTCAGAGCTTCAGAGCTTCAGGGCTTCAGGGCCTCAGGAAAGGTACTGGCCGGCCACCTCGTACTGTCCGGTCAGCCGGAAGTACCGCAGGGCCTCGGGTGAGCCGTCGTCGAGGGCCTTGCCTGCGGCGGTGCGCAGGGCGTCGCTGAGGTCCGGGTCCGCAAGCATGCGGGCGATGTAGAAGGCGTCGTCCTCGGCCTGGTCGAGCCGGTACCCGGTCTCCAGGAAGGTTCGTGCTGCTTCGGGAGTGCCGGTGTCGAGGGCAGTGTTGCAGCCCTTGATGACCGCCTTGTCGCCGTTCGTGGTCGCCGTGTAGAGGATGCGGGCGATGGCGACCCGGTCGTCCTCGAACTGGGCCTTCTGGAAGCCGGTTTCCAGGAACGCGCGCATGTCATCCGCGGTGCCTCCGAGAGCCTTGCCGGCTTCTCGTACGACTGCCTTGCCCGTGTTCGTCGCCAGGATGTCGGCTATCGCGGCGCGCAGTTCGGCCTCCGTCATCTCGTCCACCGGAGTGTCGGAGCTGGTGGACGCAGTCGCCGTCGCGGTCGCGGTCGGCGGTGCGGCCGTCGGCGGTGCGGCGAACGCCGGGGCCGCGAGAAGCAGCGCGGGTGTCAGGGCGGTGACGGCGACGAAGAGCGCGGCGCGGGTCGGTCTCATATGTGTGCCTCCACGGGCGTGCTGCGGGTGGGTTTCGTTTCCCTTGTGCACCAGAAGCGCCAACCCTATCCAGAGCCACGGCTCGATCGAACAGGAATCCGAATCTTCCTCCGTGGCCGTCGGGCCCTCCGCGGCACGCTCAGCTGTGCCCGCCCCAGTGGCCACGGTGGATGACCTCGGCCTTGGCGCGTCGGCGTTCCTCGACACGGGGACTCTGCGGCGGCAGGTCGTCGGCCCGGTAGCCGACCGTGATCGCGCCTATGGGGGCGTACGCGTCGGGGACCCCGAACTCGGCCCGGAACGGCTTGAGATGCTCGGGCATGATCCCGAAGAAGCATGCGCCGAGGCCCTCGTCGACCGCGGTCAGCAGCATGAGCAGGGAGGCCATCCCGGTGTCGATGTGCCAGTACGGGGCGGGCCACCGGGCCTCTGCCCGGTCCTCCCACCCCTTGTCGGGCTCCGCGTAGCGTTCGAGGTAGGCCGCCTTGTGCGCCAGGGGCACCACGACCAGCGGGGCATCCTGCATGGTCGGTGTCTGCTCGACGCGGGTCGGCACGAAAGGCCAGAAGCGGGCGCGGTCGGCGGGGTCGGTCAGCGCGAGGAACGCCCAGCCCTGGGAGAAGCCGGCTGAAGGGGATCGCATGGCCGAGGCAAGGATCCGCTCGACCGCATCGGGGGACAGCGGCTTGTCGGAGTAGTGGCGGACCATGCGCCGGCGGCGGACCACTTCGGAGAATTCCATGTCGGCAGATGCTGCCACGGGGGGTGCCGACGGCCAATGGTGTGGGGCGGGGGTGACCGCGCCCGGGGCGGCAGCAGGAGCGCTGCCATGGTGCCGCCGGCCCCGAGCACCCCCGAGCACCCCCGGCCGCCCCCGGGCCCCCGGCTGCCCCCGGCGCCCCTGGGTGCCAACTCCGGTGTCAGCGGCGGGGTTCGATCCTCAGGTCGCCGCGGGTCAGGGCGCGGGTCGTGTCGCGGGCGAGTACGTCGTGCGGGAAGCCGAGTTCGATCGCGCCGGCCTCGTCCAGGCGGGCCAGTTGGGCGGCGGTGAAGCCGATCTCCAGGGCGCCCAGGTTGTCCTCCAGTTGCGCGGCGGTGCGGGCGCCGATGACCGGGGCCGTCACGTCCGGGTTCTGCAGCGTCCAGGCCAGCCCGGTCTGGGCGGGAGTGCGGCCCAACTCGGCGGCGACCTCCTTCACGACGTCCACGATGGCGAGACTGCGTTCGGTGAGCGCGCCGCTGGCGATGGTGACGCTCCTGCGGGTGCCGTCGGCGGTCACGGCGTTCCCTTCGGCCCCTTCGGCCCCTTCGGCCCCTTCGCCCCCTTCGATCCCTTCGCCGTCCGCCGCGGTCAGGTCGGCACGGCTGTACTTACCGGTGAGCACCCCGCCGGCCAGCGGCGACCACGGGATCACCCCCAGCCCCATCTCACGCGCCATCGGGATCAGGTCACGCTCCCCGGTCCGCTCGATCAGGTTGTACTCGATCTGCAGCGCGACCAATGGCGACCAGCCGCGCAGGTCGGCGATCGCCTGCATACGCGACACCTGCCAGGCGGGGGAGTTGGAGATCGCCACGTACAGGACCTTGCCCTGCCTGACCAGATCGTCCATGCCGCGCAGGATCTCCTCGACCGGCGTCGTGAAGTCCCACAGGTGCAGATAGAGCAGATCGATGTAGTCCGTATTCAGCTGCCGCAGGCTGGTCTCCACCGAAGCGAACAGGGTCTTGCGGTGATTTCCCCCGGAATTCGGATCGCCGGGCCTGCGCAGCGTCGAGTATTTCGTGGCCAGCACCAGGCTTTCGCGGTTGTCGCGGGTGAATTCACCGAGCAGACGCTCGGAGCTGCCATCGGTGTAGGTGCTCGCGGTGTCGATGAAGTTACCGCCGCGCTCGACGTACAGGTCGAACAGTTTCCGCGCCTCGTCCTGCTCGGCGCCCCAGCCCCATTCGGTGCCGAAGGTCGCCGCGCCCAGCGCCAGCGGTGAGACCCGCAGCCCGGAGCGGCCCAGCAGCCGGTAGCTGTCGAGGGTGAGCGACATGGTGTCCTCCTGCGCTTGTGATCCGTTGTCGAGGACAAGTCTCCGAGCGCAGGGGGACCGGGATAAGGGAAGGAATTTCCTGGGAACGCCAGTCCTACCCTGCCGGTACGCTCGGACGTCATGACCCGCACCGTGGACGCCACAGAGGAGCTGGCCGCCTTCCTGCGGACCCGGCGCGAACGTCTGGACCCGCACGCTTTCGGCCTGCCGGCACGCCGGCAGTCCCGGCGGACCCCGGGACTGCGCCGTGAAGAGGTCGCCGAGCTGGCCGGGGTCAGCGTCGACTACGTCGTACGGCTGGAACAGGGCCGCGGCCTGCGGCCTTCGGCGGACGTGGTGGAGGCGCTGGCCGGGGCACTGCGCCTGGCCCCCGCCGAACGCGCCTACCTCTTCGACCTGGCCCAGCAGCGCCCCCGCAACGCCGACCCGCTCGCCACCGCCGCGGCGCCGCCGCTGGCCCGGCTGGTCGACGACCTGTCGCCGCTGCCCGCCATGCTGATGAACCACCGCTACGACATCCTGGCCTGGAACGATGAAATGGCGAGGCTGCTGGTGGATTTCGGCGCCCTGCCGCCGGCGCAGCGCAATTCGATGTGGCTGTGCCTGATGCACCCCGAGGTGCGTGAGTTCTACGTCGACCGCGAACGTGTCGTACGGGAGGGGATCGCCCATCTGCGTGCCGCGTGGGCCGCGCATCCGGAGGACCGGGCACTGACCGACCTCATTACCGAATTCACCACGCATGACGAGGAATTCGCGCGCCTGTGGGCCGAGCGGGACGTTCAGGTCAACGGCCGCGGGAGCAAGCTGATCCGGCATCCGGAGGTCGGCTTGATGGCCGTGCATTTCGAAGTACTGATGCCGCTCCAGGACCCGGACCAGCGACTGGTGATCTACCGCGCCGCGGACGAGGAGAGCCGGTCGGCACTGGAGCGGCTGTGCGCACGGTGATGTCGTACGGCCCCTCCGCCCGGTACGGCTCCTCCGCCCGGTACGGCTCCTCCGCCCGGTACGGTCGGCGCCGTCCGTAAACCCGCTCGCTGCCCGGGTGGGGGCGTTGATACGCTCGCCGACTCATGGAAGCGAACCCGGCGGAAGCAATCCCAGCGGAAGCAGCCCCAGCGGAAGCAGCTCCAGCAGGAGCGACCCCTGCAGAAGCGAGTCCGGCGCACGGGATGATCGCCGTTCCGGCGGGGCGCGTGACGCTGTCGGACCGGCGGACCCGGCGCAGCTGGCCGGTCGAGCTCGCGGCCTTCTGTCTCGCCTCCCATCCGGTCACCCAGGCGCGGTACGCAGAGGTCACCGGGGCGCGGCCGAGCACGGCGACCGGCGACCTGCTGCCCGTCGAGGGCGTTTCGTGGGGCGACGCGGTCCGGTACTGCAACGCCCTGTCCGTACGTGAGGGGCTGACACCCGCGTACCGCATCCCCGGCGACGGCGACGGCGACGGCGACAGCGACGGTCACGGCGCCAGTGACGGTCACGGTCACGGCGCGGAGGGGACCGAGTGGGACGCGTCAGCCGACGGGTACCGGCTGCCGACCGAGGCCGAGTGGGAGTACGCCTGCCGGGCCGGTACGGAGGGACCGCGGTACGGGCCGCTCGACGAGATCGCCTGGCAGCGCGGCAACGCCCAGGACCGTATCCACGAGGTGGGCGGCAAGCGCCCCAACGCGTGGGGCCTGCACGACATGCTGGGCAACGTCTGGGAGTGGTGCTGGGACCTCTACGACCCCGAGGTCTACGGCAGCTACCGGGTGCTCAGGGGCGCCGGATGGTTCGACGAGGAGTGGAGCTGCCGGGCCTCGGTGCGGCGCCGCAGCCACCCCACCTTCCGTATCGACGACGTGGGATTCCGCGTCGCACGCTCCGTCCCGCGGTGACCGGATCCGGGTGATCGGTCCCGCGGTGATCGGTCCCGAACAAATGGCTTATACGCGAGGGGAGTTGACCAGCTGTGCACGATGACTTCATCGAACTCGAAGCCCTGGAGAAGGTCTTCGACGTCCACCGCAAGTCCGGCTTCCTGCGCCGGGAGAAGCACCAGGTCCGCGCCGTCGACGGCATCAGCTTCCGGGTCGCCCGGGGCGAGATGGTCGGCTACATCGGCCCGAACGGCGCGGGCAAGTCCACCACCATCAAGATGCTCACCGGCATCCTCACCCCCAGCGCCGGCCGAATCAGGGTCGCGGGCCTCGACCCCTCCCGTGAGCGGACGAAGCTCGCGCAGCGCATCGGTGTGGTCTTCGGCCAGCGCACCACCCTCTGGTGGGACCTGCCGCTGCGTGACTCGTACCGGCTGGCCCACCGGATGTACCGCATCCCCGACGCCCGGTTCCGCGAGAACATGGACCGCTGTGTGGAGCTGCTCGACCTCGCCGAGCTGCTGGAGGTCCCGGTACGCCAGCTCTCGCTCGGGCAGCGGATGCGCGGCGACATCGCGGCCGCCCTGCTGCACGATCCGGAGGTCCTCTACCTCGACGAGCCGACGATCGGCCTCGACGTCATCTCCAAGGCCAAGGTCCGCGGCTTCCTGCGCGACCTGAACGCCGAGCGCGGCACCACCGTCCTGCTCACCACGCACGATCTGACCGACATCGAGCAGCTCTGCGAGCGGGTGATGGTGATCGACCACGGCCGGCTGATGTACGACGGCTCGCCGGCCGGGCTGCACGAGGTGGGCGAGAGCGAGCGGACCCTGGTGGTGGACCTGGAGCGTGAGCTGCCGCCGATCAACATCCCGGCGGCCCGCAACGTCCGGGTGGAGGGCCCCCGGCAGTGGCTGGCGTTCCCGGCGTCGGCCTCGGCCGCCCCGCTCGTCGCGGCCGTCGCCGCCGCGTACCCGATGGTCGACCTCGCGGTACGGGAGCCCGACATCGAGGCCGTCATCGCGAAGATGTACGCAGAGCGGGACGTTCCGTAGGCCCACTCCGCGCCACATTCCGCGCCACATTCCGTGCCACGGGTCCGTGCCACACTCCGCGGTTCGCTCCGCGCCGGGCAGACCCCGTCCCGTCTCCAGCCTCGGGGCCTCCAGAGAGGGGACGGGACAGGACGGAACAGGACAGCAGGGCGGGGCGGGGCGGCGTCAGGCGCTGGCCGGGGCGGACTTGGTCAGGGCGTCCAGGTCCAGGGCCATCGCCATCACGCGGTAACCGGCGTCGCTCGGGTGCAGATGGTCACCGGAGTCGTACTGCGGCCGGAGCCTGCTCGGCGCGTACGGGTCGCGCAGCGCCTTGTCGAAGTCGACCACCGAGTCGTAGACACCGCCCGCCCTGATGGTCGCGTTGACCTGCCGGCGTACGGCCTCCAGCTGCGGGGTGACCCCCAGATGACCGCCGAAGGGCATCAGCGTCGACCCGACCACGTGCAGCCCCCGCGCCCGTGCCTCCCGGGACAGCGTGCGCAGACCGTCGGTGATCTGCCGGGCGCTCACGTTGTGCGGCAGCCGCAGGATGTCGTTGATGCCCAGTTCGATGACCACCGACTTCACACCGGAGCGCCCGAGCGCGTCCCGGTCGAAGCGGTCGAGGCCGCTCTGCCCCAGGCCGGCGCGCAGGACGCGGTTGCCGCTGATGCCCTCGTTCAGCACGCCGTAGTGGCCTTCGAGCCGTGCGGCGAGCACGTCGGTCCAGCGCTGGTTGGTGTCCGTGGTGGAGGTGATGCCGTCGGTGATCGAGTCGCCGAAGACCACGACCGAGCCGCGGGCCTCATGGGTGAGGACGTCCACGGCGGTGAGGTAGCGCCAGTAGGGCGTCTCGACGGTGTGGCCGCCGAGGCTGGCGTACGAGACCTGCCGGGCGTGCGGGTGGTACGTGACCGGGCCGCTCGGCGACGGTGTGGTGAAGGAGACCGTCACATTGCCGTTGCTGGGGATCGGGATACGGGCCGCGTCGCTGATGGTCTGGCCGCCGGCCGGGATCGTGACGTAATGGCGTCCGTCGAACGTCACCGCCTGGATGGAGCCGTCGGCCGACACGGACGCCTCGGTGACCTTCAGCGGCTGGGTGCCGAAGAGGTTGGAGAGGGTGATCCGGGCCAGCGACCCGCCGATGCTGGTGTGCACCACGTTACGGATGGTGCTCCCGGGGAGGCCGTTCGGTGTGCCGGGCTCCGGCCCGACGGGCGCCGCCGACCAGGTGCCCGTCCAGGTGCCGGACGCCGGCACCCCCGACGAGACCCGGGAGGGGGCCCCGGCGGAGACCGTGGTGGCCGGTGTCTTCACCATGGCGAAGATGCCAACGGAAACGAGCGTCACCACTGCCGCGAGCGTGGCGAGCAGGGCGTAACCACGGCGCCTGGTCATGAGCGGTCGGTCTCCTCGGGAACTTGACGTGCGTCCCAGGAGTAGCTCAGGCAGGGACAATACGTACGGGGGCGGTACAGGTGCGGAATCGGGCGGAGCGGGCGGAGCAGGCGGAGCTGATGGAACGTACGGGCAGGGACAGAGAAGCAGAGGCCGGGCCTGGGACGGAAGGCGTCACAGGCACCGCGCCGCTGGGCTCCGTTGCCTACAGCGCGGCCGACGAGGAGAAGCGGCGCGGGGTCCGCCGGATGAAGACGACGGCCACCGGACTTCTCCTTCTGGTCGCTCTCATTTTCGTACTCGCCACTTGGGCTTCGCACACCGGGGCCGGGTCGTGGGCCGGGTATGTCGCCGCGGCGGCGGAGGCGGGCATGGTGGGCGCGCTGGCCGACTGGTTCGCCGTGACGGCACTGTTCCGCCGGCCACTTGGCCTCCCCATTCCTCATACCGCGATCATCCCCAACAAGAAAGACCAGCTGGGGGAGTCACTTGGTTCCTTTGTTGGGGAAAATTTTCTCTCTGAATCCGTCGTACGGGCCAGATTGCGGGCCGTGGGCATCGGCGGCCGGCTCGGAACGTGGCTCGCGGAGCCCGAACACGCCGATCGGGTGACGGCGGAGCTGTCGACGGCGCTGCGCGGCGCGCTGACCGTGCTGCGCGACTCGGATGTCCAGGCCGTGGTCGGTGAGGCGATCACGCGCCGTGCGGAGGCGGCCGAGGTCGCGCCCGGGATCGGGAAGATGCTGGAGAAGGTCGTCGCCGACGGAGGGCACCGGCGGGTCGTCGACCTGGTCTGCGTCCGGGCCCACGACTGGCTGACCGTGCACTCCGACTCGGTGATGGACGCGGTACAGGGCGGGGCGCCCGGGTGGACGCCGCGGTTCGTGGACAAGAGGATCGGCGACCGCGTCTACAAGGAGCTGCTGCGCTTCATCACGGAGATGCGCGACATGCCCGAGCACCCGGCGCGCGGCGCCCTCGACCGCTTCCTGGCGGACTTCGCGTCCGACCTCCAGTCGGACACGGACACCCGGGCGCGTGTCGAGCGCCTCAAGTCGGAGCTGGTGGGCCGCTCGGAGGTGCAGGACGTCATCGCGTCGGCGTGGTCCTCGGTCCGCACCATGATCATCTCGGCGGCGGAGGACGAGCAGAGCGAACTGCGCCTGCGCGCCCGTGCCTCGCTGCTGTCCCTGGGCGCCCGGCTGGCGACCGACGCCCGCCTCCAGCAGAAACTGGAGGGGTGGCTGGAGGACGCGGCGGTGTACGTGGTGACGACGTACCGCGGCGAGATCACGTCACTGATCTCGGACACGGTGGCGGGCTGGGACGGCGAGCAGACGTCCCGCAAGATCGAGGCGCACATCGGCCGTGACCTGCAGTTCATCAGGATCAACGGCACGGTCGTCGGCGCGCTCGCCGGTCTGGCGATCTACGCGGTGTCGCACGCGCTGGGGGCGTAGCGGGCGGGGTGCCCGGCGGGGCGGGTGCCGACTGGCGGGTGCCGGCTGGCGGGTGCCTGCGGGCTACCGACCGCGATCGCGGTCGCGGTACGGGTGGGCTATGCCCGGTGGGGTGCGCCCGGGTGGGTTTATGCCCGGCAGGCGACCGGGGTCGCGCCACGGGTGGGCTATGCCTGGTGGGCTACGCCCGGCGGGCGACCGCGGTCGATGCCACGGCGACAGCACCGGCCACCGAGAACACGGCGGGCCAGGCGCCGATCTTCTTCGCGAGGGGGTGGGACCCGCCGAAGGCGGCGAGGTAGACACCGGTGAGCGCGGCGGCCTTGGCCGTACCGGCCTCCTGCTGCCACTGCCGGGCGGCGACCGCACCGGCGGCGGCGAGCGCCACGCCCCCGAGGGGACGCTTCCTGGTCCAGCGGGCCACGGCGAAACCGCCGACGAGACCGGAGGCTGCTACGGCTGCTGCGGGAATCTTTGCCATGAGGACGAGGCTAATGGCGCGGATTCGGCGGCTGGTGCCGGGGTGGGGGATAGGACGGGCCAGAGTGCCCCCGCCGCTGATCGCATGCCGCGGCGATGGCCGCGGTGTCCCAGTAGAACGGCCGGACCTCGCTGATACGGCCGTCCCGCACCGTAACGGTCTGCAGGATCGGGAAGGCGATCTCCCGCCCGGTGGCGCGGGAGCGGGCCTGGATGCGGTGGAGTACGACGAGCGGCTCACCGAGGGGCCCGCCCGTGGCGAGGATCTCCTGCTCGGCCATCCGGAAGGACTCCCAAGTCCGGCTCATGGCACGGAAGAAGCGCGCCATGCCCTCGTGCCCGCGCCAGGCCCCACCGTACGGGAGCCCGGCTGCCTGATGCAGTACGACATCGGGGGCGAAGAACGGCGCCAGGAGGCCGAAACCGACCGTGTCCGGACCGCCGGCGGCGAGACAGCGGGCTTCCGCCGCGTACATGCCCTGGAGCACGGCCAGCGGTTCAGGTCCGGGCCCGGGCCCGGGCCCGGTTTCACGTCCGGATTCAGATTCAGGTCTTGTCTGTGCCATGCCCCGAGCCTGCCGCGCCCGGCCGAACGCCGCTGGCGGCCATCGGACACCGCATCTCCCGGATGCCGACAGCGAGTTGAGAAGAGGGACGAACGCGGGACGGACGAGGCACGGACCGGGACGGGCACCGGCCAGGGCCTACCGGGGCCCCGGTTCACGGGCAGGCGCGGCCACGGCACTGTACGTACGCCCGGCCGCGACGTACTCACCGAGCGGGCACATCCCGAAGCCGTCCACATGGACACGCCACGAGGCCCGGTTCTCGGCCTCGATGAAGGCGACCACGGCATCGGCCCGCCCCCAGGCCGCTTCGACGGCCATGCGGAACAGTCCCCTGGCCACCCCGCGCCCCCGGGCGGCCGCGTCGACGACCACCGGCCCGTACATCAGCCAGCGCCACGCGCTCAGCGGCCGCCCCTCCCACCGCAAGGAGTCCTGGGCTTCGAGCAGCGCCCGGACGGGTGGCGGCGGGCTGGACAGGTCGTCGGGCGAGGACAGCGAGAGAAGCCCCACCACACCCGTGTCGTCGTCGGCGGCGACGAGCAGACGTCCGCCCCGGGCCATCGCGCGCAGGGCGGCAGCGTCGAAGTTGCCCTGCACGAATCCCTGCTCGGAGCGTTGCTGCTCGGTGAGCGCGTCGCGACGGTTGGCGGCGAAGAGCGCCGCCATGGCGGGCACATCGGCCTCGTTGGCATACCGGTACTGCATGGTGCCGATGGTCCCACGGCGGTCAGCGCGAGGAAGAGGCGCGATGGGCCGATGAGGTGGTGGCAGGCGATGTGCGGCTGCGGGCCTTCGGCCTGCCATGGCCGATGCTGTCCGTCGGCCCACGCGGTCCCCTCTTCGGCCGGCGCCGGGAGAAGCTGTGCCGAGGCGGATGTCAGCCGTCGGCCGGCAGGCGGCGCTGCGGCTGTCGGTGTCTGCGCCGCTGGACAACCCCGTAGGTCTCGTGGAGTGCCACGGTCGTGGCGTCGAAGGAACGCTGGGCGACGCCGACGAAAAGGCAGTCGACGACGGCTAGTTGGGCGATTCGACTGACGGTCGCACCGGAGCGGAAGGGTGTCTCCCGGGCGCAGGTGGTCAGCACGAGGTCCGCGTTCTCCGCGAGGGTGGATCGGGGATCATTGGTCAGGGCGATGGTGGTGGCGCCGCGTTCGGCGGCGGCCTGCAGGGGTTCTACGGTGTCCTCGGTCTCGCCGGAATGGGAGATGGCCAGGACGACGTCGCCGGGCCCGAGGAGGGCGGCTGCGGTGAGGGCGGCGTGCCGGTCGGTCCAGATGAACGCCATGTGGCCGATCCGGTGGAGTTTCTGGTGCATGTCCTGGCCGACGAAAGCGCTGGCGCCCACGCCGAAGATGTCGATCCGCCGGGCCTCCGCCACGGCGTCCACCGAGTGGCGCAGTATCTCGACGTCCAGACCGGCCGCGGAGTCCTCCAGGGCGCGCACTTCGTTGTAGATGATCTTGCTGACGATCTCGTCGAGGGTGTCTGTTGCGCTGATGTCGGTGCCCGGTGCCGGGCGTTCGCCGCCGAGGGCGCGCTCACGGGCCACGGCTGCGGCCAGCGCGAGGCGCAGCTGGGGGTAGCTGCCGATCCCCAGGGTCCGGCAGAAACGCATGACCGTCGTCACCGAGGTGTTGGCCCGCTCGCCGAGCACGCCGATGGACAGCTCTGAAGTCTGTGCGGGATCGGCCAGGACGGCCTCGGCCACGCGCCGTTCCGAAGGTGCCAGGGACGGCAGCATCGCGCGGATGCGGGCCAGGGTGTCGGTGGAGGAGGAGTCCTCCACCGAGCGGGGCGATGTGCTCTGCGGTTCCTGGTGGGCCATGGGCCGTTCCTCCTGAGCCGGTGGCTGCCACGTTAGCCACCCGTTGATGGCGCGTCAAAAATTTACGTAACGGATTTCTCTAAGTTACTTATTGACATGTGGAGTCTTGCCTTCCGATACTCGCTGCACCGGGATCCGCGCCCCGGACGCCTTGGTGTCCCGCGAACCCCACGGTGTCCGCGGCGGCGTACGACAGCCCTTCCACCGACCTCGACCCGCCGGTGACATCGCCGGCCTTCGCCTAGGAGTGAGCGTGCGCCAACTCGACCTCGTGGTGATCGTCATCTACCTGGTGGCGATCTCCGTGATCGGACTGCGCCTGGCAGGTCGGCAGAGAACGGCGAAGGACTACTTCGTCGGCGACAGCCATATGCCGTGGTGGACCGTTTCGTTCTCCGTGGTGGCCACCGAGACCAGCGTGCTCACTGTCATCAGCGTGCCCGGCGGCGCGTACAGCGGGCAGGGCTTCGGCAACGTCGAACTGGCCCTTGGCTACGTGATCGGCCGGGTTGTCGTGGCCACGGTGCTGATCCCGCTGTACAAACGTGGCGGCTTCGTCAGCGCCTACCAGTACCTGGGAAGCCGCTTCGGACTGAAACTGCAGGGCCTCGCCTCGGTGACCTTCGTCTTCACCCGGCTTCTCGCCGAGGGAGTCCGGCTCTTCGCCTCCGCGATCCCGATCAAACTGCTGCTCGACGAGCTCGGGATGCACACGAGCTTCCGCACCATCATCATCGTGCTCACGGTGATTACCGTCGCCTACACCTACCTCGGCGGCATCAAGGCGGTCATCTGGACCGACACCATCCAGATGGGCCTGTACCTGGGCGGCGCCATCCTCGCCATCGCCGTGCTGTACGGCCACGTCGGGGGCGACGGCTTCTCACGCGCCCTGCACTCGGGCCACTTCAAGCTCATTGATACCAACTTCGATCTGGCGCACATCCTCACGAGCCCGTTCGCCCTGCCGACCGCGATCATCGGCGGCGCCATCTTCGCGATGGCCAGCCATGGCTCCGACCAACTGATCGTTCAGCGCATCCTGGCTACCCGCTCACTGCGCGACGGCCAGAAAGCCATGATCGCCTCCGGTGTCTTCGTCACCGTCCAGTTCGCTGCCTTCTCCCTCGTCGGCGCCCTGCTGTGGTCCTACAACAAGGGCAAGAGCTTCCAGGAGCTCGGCCTGAGCAGCTCCGACAACCTCTACCCGAGCTTCATCCTGCACGGACTGCCCGTGGTGATCTCCGGTCTGCTCGTGGCCGGCATCATCGGCGCAGCCATGGGCTCGCTGTCCGCGGCGCTGAACTCCATGTCGAACTCGACAGTCGCGGACATCATCCACAGCTTCTTCCGCAGCACTCCTTCCGAGGAGTTCCTGCTGAAGCTCGCCCGGGTGATGACATTGGTGTGGGCGGTGCTGATGGCGGTCTTCGCCTGCGCCTTCAGCACCAGCACGGGCAACGTCTACCTCACCGGCCTGACGATCGCCGGCTACACCTACGGCGCGCTGCTCGGTGCGTTCCTGCTCGGCCGGATCGTCCGGCGAGCAAATGAGACCGACTCCGTAGTGGCATTCCTGGTGACGGTCGGCGTGATGACGTACCTCGTGCGCGGTGTGAAGATCGACGTCACCGTGGCCGGCGCCACCGTCCCGACAGCAGTCGCCGCCCAATGGCTGGTACCGGCGGGTGTGGTGGTCACCCTGGCCGTCGGCGCTGTGATGAGCCTGTTCCACCGCTCTCCCGGGAACGGCGCGGACGACGGTACGCCAGAGCCCCGTCCCGACCGCGTCGAGGCGCCAGCGGGCAGGGAGTGACGGAGCGCATGTCTGCCCTTCCTGCGCCTCTGCCGCCTTCTCCCCAGGAGCCCCTTGCTCCCCAGTGGCCCCTTGCGGACCAACAGCCCCTTGCTCCCCAGTGGCCCCTTGCGGACCAACAGCCCCTTGCCGACCAACAGCCCCCTGCCACCCAATGGGTCCTTGGAGAAGCCATGCCCCACCTGCAGCCGACCCCGCCCGCGTGGCGGACCGTGGACCGGGAGGCACCATGCGTGTGATCGGCTTGATGTCAGGCACCTCCTACGACGCCATCGAGGCCGCCGCCGCCGACATCCGCCTGGACGGCGACATCCTGCTCCTGCATCCACTGGGCCATCTCTCCCTCCCCTACCCGGACGATCTGCGGGACCTGATCGCCGCCACCCTGCCGCCGGCTGAAACGACCGCCCAGGCCGTCTGCGCCCTGGATACCGGCGTCGGCCGAGCCTTCGCCGACGCCGCCGGGCGCGCGCTGCGGGAGCTGTGCGACGGCGCCGCGGACCTCGTGGTCTCACACGGTCAGACCGTGCACCACTGGGTCGAGGACGGCGCCGTCCGTGGCACACTCCAACTCGGCCAGCCGGCCTGGATCGCCGAAGCCACCGGGCTCCCGGTCGTCTCCGACCTGCGCAGCAGGGACGTGGCCGCGGGCGGGCAAGGGGCCCCACTGGTGGGCATGACCGACACACTGCTGCTGCGCGCCCTGCCCGGCACACCCGCAGCGCTGAACCTCGGCGGCATCGCCAACGTCACCGTCCTCGTACCCGGCGCCGAGCCGCTGGCCTTCGACACCGGGCCCGCCAACGCACTGCTGGATGCGGCCGTGCGGCTCTTCACCGGCGGCGCCGCCGCTTTTGACGAGGACGGACGCAGGGCCGCCGCCGGCCGGACCAGCCCCGAGCTGCTCCGCGTGCTCCTGGATGACCCGTACTACCGCAGGCCCGCCCCGAAGAGCACCGGGAAGGAACACTTCCACCTTCCCTATCTGGAGCGGGCACTGGACGCGGTGCCCACACTCGCCGACGACGTGCTGGCCACCCTGACCAAGCTCACCGCCGTCACCGTGGCCGACCCCTGCCGCACCTACGGGGTCACCGGCCTAGCCGTCTCCGGCGGCGGTACCCGCAACCCCGTACTGATGCGCATGATCGCCGAGGAACTGCCCGGCGTTCCAGTGCAGCTCAGTGACGACCTGGGTCTGCCATCCGACGCGAAGGAGGCCCTGGCCTTCGCCGTTCTGGGCTTCCTCACTGTCAATGGTCTGCCCGGCACCCTCCCCTCGGGCACCGGTGCCCGAGGGGCCAGGCTGCTGGGCAGCATCACACCCGGCCGGTCACCGCTGCGCCTGCCCGAACCCGCCGCACAAGCGCCGTACCGGTTGCACATCGCCCACTGACCCGGGCTCTCTCCCGTAACACCGACGATCCATGAGGTCGAGACCGCGGTAACATCTCCGCCCGCTATGTCCGCCCTGCCCCTTATGTCTGCTCTTCCGCCTGCGCATACGGAACGAACCTGCTCAGGCGGTAGGTCGTCGGCTGCTCCGCGCGGCCGCCCGGCGTCTCCACGCGCAGCACCGACGCATCGGTCAGACCGAGTTCGGCGCGGATCAGGGGGACCGAGCTCTGCCACTCCGCAGGGTCCTGGGTCTCGAAAACCACTTCCCACCGCCCCGCACCAGCACCCCGCACCGGCCCGCCCCGCTGCTGATTTCTCCGCTTACGCTGTCCTGCCACGGGGCCAGCATGTCCTCCGGACCACCCGGCAGGCAAAAGCCCATTGTCGGCCCGGTGCGGTCATGGGACGCTGGCCCGGTGACCACAGAGTTCACAGACTTCACAGACTTCACAGACTTCACAGAGCAAGATCTGCCCGCTGTCGCCGAGGCCCTGGGCAGGGGAGCTCTGGACTGGCTGGTCGGCTCGGCGCGTGACACCGGGAACGGCCTGGCCTGGGCGGAGACCGCGACCGGCGAAGAGCTGGACCCCATCCTCTACAGCGGGACTGCCGGGATCGTGCTGGCACTGCTCGAAGGCCAGGAGCACTTCGGCGACGACCGGTACGGAGATGCCGCAGCGCGGGGCGCACTCACCCTCGCGGCAGCCGCGGAGGAGTGGGACACCTGCTCCCTGTACGCGGGCCTGACCGGAATGGCCGTAGCCCTGCACGCGGTGCACGAACGGCTGGGGGACACGGCCGCGGGCGTGGCCGCGGACCGGGCGATGGAGCGGGTGCGGTCCCGGTTCGACGGAACGCGCTGGGACGACAGATGGTTCGACCTGCTCATCGGCAACGGGGGCATCGCCCTGGGCGCACTGGCCGTGGGGGACGAGGAGTTGGCCGTACGCGCGGTGACCCCGTACCTCCGTACCGCGGAACGGACAGCGGGCGGCGTGCAGTGGGAGTCGCTGTCCGGTGCACCGGCCCGGTTCCACCACTTCTCGCACGGCACGCTGGGCATCGCGTACGCCCTGGCCGCCACAGGCCGGGCGGCCGGACGCCCCGACCTGACCGAACTGGCGGTGGCCGGCGCCTCGGACGTGGTCGCCCGCAACGAGGCGGGCCCGACGGGCTTCCTGGTCCCGCACTCCGACCCGCAGCACGTCCCGGACCGCATCGAGCGCTACAGCTACGGCTGGTGCCACGGCCCGACGGGCGACGCCCAGGCGTTCCGGCTGCTGGCGGCGGTCCTTCAGGACCCGTCCTGGTCGGCACTGGCGGACGGCTGCTGGCACACGGTCACCCGCTCCGGCCTCCCGCGGCGGCTGCGCCCGGGCTTCTGGGACAACAACGGCCGGTGCTGCGGGACGGCGGGGGTACTGGCCCTGGCATGCGACCGACAGGTCGAACACGGCGACGGCCTGGACTTCGCGAACATCCTCGTCGCGGACCTGGCCGCCCGGGCGATGGAGGACGCGGAGGGAGTGCGCTGGTCGAACGTCGAGCACCGGGCCACCCCGAGCGAACTCGAACCACACCTGGGCTGGGGCATGGGCAACGCGGGCATCGCCCGTGAACTGCTGCGATATGCGCGGCTCACGACAGGCCGGGACGGAACATACGCAGTCGACTGGCCGGACCACCCGGCTGCGGATCCTGCACTCCCGGGCTTCCAGGTACGTCAGCCGAGTTGACCTGTCCGCACGGCCCCTATGAACCCTGCCCAAGCGGCTCCACCCACAGTGAGCCGTGCGGCGTCTGGCTGCTTCGAGTCCCGCACCAACGTGCCCTCGCACACAGGCGCGTACTCGACGCACTCCGTCCCGCTACCCCCGCTGTACGTGGACTTGAACCAGCGAGGTATCGACTCCTTGAGCATTAACTCTCCTGGGAGACAGCGCGAATAAGGTCGGCGGAGGCGTCGATGTCGAGTGCCTGCGCGCGGAGGTACTGGAAGGCCAATCTATAGCGTTCGATTTCTTTCGGCTTCTCCATGAACAGGCCGCCGCCGATGATGTCCACGTACACCACGTCCAGGTCGGACGTTTGACCACCAAGGACGATGAAGCTACCTACTGCGGCGGCGTGCGCTCCGGTACTGAACGGCAGGATCTGGACCGTGACGTGGGGGTGCTCGGCAACAGCCAACAGGTGCAGCAGCTGGTCCCGCATTGTGTCGTGGCCACCGACTCGTCGACGAATCGCCGCTTCATCGATCACGGCCCAGATGTGCGGTGGTTCGTCGCGCCTGAGTAGGTCCTGCCTCTTCATTCGGATGTCGACCATGTGCTGCACTTCCTTCTCCGTGCAGCGCATTTCCGAAGCGCGGTGGACGGCTTCTGCGTACGCCCGGGTTTGGAGGAGACCTGGGATGTACATGCAGGCGTAGTGATCCTCGCTGATCACCTCATCTTCCAGCGTGAGCATGAGGTTCATGGACTCGGGGATGGGATCGTCCAGCGAGCGCCACCATCCCTGGATCTTGGCGCCCTTGGCTAGCTCGACCAGGGCCGCACGCTCAGCGTCAGTGGCGCCGTACTGACGACAGAGGGCATCTACAGCGGGCCACTTGACCGGCCCCTCCTTCCTCTCGTACCGGCTCAACGTTGCTTTGGAGATGCCAACGCCCGCGCCGGCTTCCTCGAGGGTGAGGCCCCTCTGCTCGCGTAGACGACGGAGATCCGAGCCCAGCTGACGCCTGCGTGTAGTGGGGCCAACGGCCATGATTCCAGCCCTTCGTGTCGATCAGAGGTTGCCTGCCTTCTCGCCGACGGAGCAAGGAGGCGTACGCCGGGGGCGCGCAGAATGGCGAAGTGCTTCCCGCCCGCCTAGGTGAGAGTTCCATTTTGAGAGTTTCAATGCAACTCTAGGTGATGGGGCGCATACAAGGCGCTAACCACCACTCAGTATCGAGGAGTTGAGGGATATGGCCTACTGCAGCTTTGACGCCCCGCGTAGGGACTGGCAGCTAGCCTTCCTGGCGGTACCGGAGGAAGTGGCTCGGCTGCGAGGTGCGCTGCGTCATCACTTGGACCTCTGGGGTCTCTCTGCGCAGGTTGATGCCGCTCAACTTTGTGTCAGCGAGCTGACGGCCAACGTCATCAAGCATGTGGGGGCGGGGACGCCAACGACCCTTGCCGTATCCACGAGCGGCACGTGTCTGCGCATTGAGGTTCGAGATCCAGACAGTCGAGCGCTGCCGACGCTGCTTTCTCCCGACGCCGACTCCGAGGGCGGCCGCGGCATGGCACTGGTTGATGCCCTCGCCGAGCGTTGGGGCGTGCTGCTCTCTGCGGACTGCAAGATCACCTGGTGTGAGCTTGCTACGCCCCCCGCTGTCGTAGATGGGCACGTCCCGGGGTGTCGAGTCGAGCGAGCGGAGGCTCTCCTCGACCTGCATGGCAAGCCGGCTGAAGGGGACGCGGTGGTCAGGACCCGGCTGAGCCTTGCCTTCGCGGAGGAGGCTGTGGCCGACGTGATCACAGACCTCCTACACTGGCTACGAGCCCACGGCTGCGATCCCGAGGCGACGTTGGATCGCGCGCAGATTCATTTTGAGGCCGAGACACAACCGACCGCTTGATGGCTGGACGCGCTACCCCGTGGCGATCATTGCGTACGACCAGACGTCTGCCGGAATCTTGTGTTTCAAGTCCCAGGTGATCGCCATCGGACGACTGCCCCGATGTTCCGCGTAGGTCGCTGGCCCCAGCAGCATCCACGGTTGGGCTCCGCCGATATCGGTGCTCTTGTAGCGGCGAGCGAAGAGCAGTACGTGGCTGCCCTCCTTCACGTGATTCTGATAGCGGAGTCCGGTGCGCGACGTGTCAGAGGTTTGGTTCTGTGACTCCCAGTGGAATCGGGTCTCGCTCAGCGCATAGTCGCGGTAACGCGTTTGAGGTGAAAAGTCCTTCTCGTCCTTGTCGATCGTGATCAGAAGAGCATCGGTTTGAACGGACTCGCACCACTTCACACCTTCGCGGAAGTCCCCAGGCATGAAGCCGCCAACATACGACTGACCGAGTGCGGGCAAGATTTCCTCACGGCTATATGAAGCGTGTACGGCGAGTGGCAGGCCGGTGTGGTCGCCGAGGAGCGGAACGGTGATGTGTTCCGTGTGGGCCAGGTTGTAGTCGAGCACTTGGCGAACTTCGTTGCGGAATGCGACCTGGTGTCGAAGGGCATCGAAGCCTTCGTCGTAGCTTGCGAAGCCCTTACGAGTGAGGCCCCCGAGCGGCCACAGTTGGAAGAAGAGCATCCGGGCGTACGCCTGACTCCGTTCGGGCAGCTCGTCGTAACGCGGCACATCGTCTTCGAGTAGGCGCTTGTACTCGTCCACCCGCACTGCGTCGTCCACGTGCAGGAAGGCAGGCACGCGCTTGAGAAGTGAAGATTCCCCATCGGGCCCCTCCCGTGCGGTGAGGCCCGCACGGCGAAGAATCCCCGTCCAAGAATTTCCGTTGCCCTTGTAGAGTTCCTTGATCTCGCGACCGCTCTCCGCCAGGTAAGAGGCGATGAGTGGCTCCCCATAGGAGGCGACTTCACGGGCGAGCGCGGTGACGTTGACGCCGATTTGAGCCTTGATGTTCGCGAGGATCGTTGACTTTGCCTTCTCTTCAAGCATGATCTGGCAGCCGGATGGGAGTTGAGGGAAGTCATCAGCGATGTTATCGAGGAGGCGCTTGCGGGTCAGGTTGGTGAGAGCGCGAAACTGATTCTCAAAGCGGAACTCCTTGCGGTGCTGACCGATGAAGTCCAGCACGGTCAGCACAGACTTGTTCTCGTAGTGGCGGAGGCCCCGGCCGAGCTGCTGGAGGAAGACGGTCGCGCTGGCGGTAGGGCGGAGTAGAAGCAGCGTGTCCACACTGGGTATATCGAGCCCCTCATTGAAGAGATCGACTGAGAAGATGACTTGGATCTTTCCAGCGCTGAGCTCGGCGAGGGCCTGCCTGCGTTGATCGGGCGGAGTCTCTCCGGAGATGGCGATGGCGTTCAGCCCTGCCGTGCGGAAGTACTCAGCCATGAAGTGGGCGTGGGCCACTGAAACGCAGAAGCCAAGTGCTCGCATGTGGCCCAGGTCGGTGATCTTCTCCTCTACGGCCTGCACGACGAGGCGCGCCCGCGCGTCGTTGCCCGTGAGGACATTGCTCAGTGCCGTGGTGTCGTAAGCCCCGCGTTTCCATTCGATGGCGCTCAGATCGGTGTTGTCGCTGATCCCGAAGTAGTGGAAGGGGCAGAGCAGTCCGTTCTCCAGGGCCTCCCAGAGGCGCATCTCGGCGGCGATCCGACCGTCGAAGAACTCATCCTGAATGTTCCTGCCGTCCATCCGCTCCGGCGTTGCAGTCAGCCCAAGTAGTTGCATCGGAAGGAAGTGGTCAAGGATTTTACGGTAGGTCGGCGAAGTGCCGTGGTGGAACTCATCGATCACGATCACATCGAAGTGGTCGGGATCGAGCTGGTCGAGCATCTTTGCGTTGAGCGACTGTACGCTTGCGAAGACATGGGACCAGCGCTTAGGGATCTCTCCGCTGTGCAGTTCCTCTCCGAAGTTGGCGTCGACAAGAACGTTTTGGTACGTCCGCAGTGACTGCTGCAGAATCTCTTTACGGTGAGCCACAAAGAGAAGACGGAGGTCTCTCCCCTTTTTCGCGCGGAGATCCTTGTAGTCGAGAGCTGCCATCACAGTCTTGCCCGTGCCAGTAGCGGCTACGAGGAGATTGCGCTTCCGGTGGTGAATTTTCCTCTCCACCTGCAAGCGTTCAAGCATGTCCCGTTGATGCGGATATGCCGTCACGTCGCGCGTGGACAGTGTGACCTCAGAACCGCCTGACCGGGGCGACCCTGTACTGGCCAGGCCAAGTGCCTCGTCAAGGCGTTCCGCGTCGCGCTCAGGGTCGTATGACTCGAAATGCGGGTCGTTCCAGTAGGAGTCGAAGGTCGCTTCAAATTTCCGCAGCACGTCCGGCGTAGACACGGACGACAGTCGTACGTTCCATTCCAGCCCGTCGAGCAAGGCCGCCTTGGATAGGTTCGAGCTTCCGACGTACGCCGTGTCATACCCGCTGTTGCGCCGGAAGAGCCAGGCTTTGGCGTGGAGGCGCGTCGAGCGCAACTCGTAGCTGATCTTCACCTGTGCGTTGTACCGCTGCACCAAGCGGTCGAGAGCTTTGCGCTCCGTCGCGCCGATGTAGGTGGTGGTGATGACACGGAACGGAACCCCGCGGTGGTGCGCCGTCTGCATCGCCTGTTCCAGCACTCGAAGCCCCGTCCACCGTACGAAGGCGCAGAGCAGGTCGACGCGGTCGGCTGTGGCGAGCTCGGCGCGCAGTTCGAACCCCAGGCTTGGATCCTCCGGAGAGTTGGTGATCAGAGCACTCTCAGACAGGGGCGTAGCGGGTCGGATCGCGTAGACACCTGGAGTCTCTTGCTCGGCCACCGCGAGGAGTTGTCGCGGGCCCTCAGCGACGAGATCTATCCACTCGCGAGCGCCCTCGATGGTGCTGAGGGACTTCAAGATCTGGTTAACCGCGAGCACTTGCTCTTCAAAGGGGAGGCCCTGGAGCACGCGGCGCACGATCTCAGAGATGTAGCGAGACAGGACGTGAGGCGAGGACTCCTCACCCACCAAGCTGTCGATTGCCTTCCAGCCCTCAGCCTCAAGTTCCTTGATGCGCTTCTGCAGTCGATGAGTGATCAACGTCTCGTACAGACCAACTACCGGTGCTGCATCGGTGAACTCATGGGGCATAGCGGCACCTCTCGCCAGACGATCACTGCGTCCGTTGTACCAAGCCCCACCGACAACCGGCCGGGCTCGGGTAGGAACAGGTCAGTTCGGATCAGCCGACACGGCGATGGTGATCTAACCCTTAGCAAAATCGGACATGTTCGAATAGCGTTCGTTCGTGACTATGCGCGAACTGCTCATCGAGGTAGCCAAAACCTACGACCAGACCGCTGGCACGGGTGCAGAAGTGCCTGGCCAGCAGGTGTTCCGTAGTGTGGCTACGCGGACGGACCTTCCCTGTCCTGACGGGTTTGTCATCCGCGGGTATGGCGGGCAGGGCTCGGCAAGCATCTGTCCTTGGATCGGCGTCTTCGATCCAGTGATCAACGATGATCCGAAGACTGGCCTCTACGTCGCCTATATCTTCAGTGCAGACATGTCAGCCGTGACCCTCACTCTCCAGCAGGGCGTCACAGCGCTGGCGAGCAGGTTCGCGAAGAGGCGCGACTTCTACGCCTACCTGGAGGGCAAGGCAGTCGAACTTCGCAGCACGCTCCCCGACGTGCTGGTGGATGGCTGGCAGGAGCGACCGCTCTTCGGCTCGACGAAGGAACGTCCACTGGCGTACGAATCCGCCAGTGTGGCCGCACGGCGGTACGAAATCGACGCTTTGCCGACAGATGCTGCCCTCCGCGATGAGCTTGCCCACGCCGCCAACCTGCTACAGCGGGTATCGGCGAGTGGGCGCGCGATGGAGATCGACTGGTCCGATAGCGGGCTCGTCGTGAACTTCAAGGGCGGTGGGCACAGCAAGAGCGGCGGACTTGGGGGCTTCGTACCGAAAGACAGCAGCGAGTACACGGTGAAGATCCCGGCCCGAGAAGCGATGAGGTCCAAGGACCACGAGCGCCTGATCGGCGATTTCGGGCCGTATGTTGCAGCGCGTGGGTTCGTCCCCAAGAACCAGGGTGTCCATCCCAAGGACGTCACACTGCGTCTGGCTGATGAGCCCGCGGGCGCCCAGGCAGAGTGGCTGGTGGAAGCCAAGGTTGTGCGGAAGGGAAATGTCACTCAGGCGGTGCGCGAGGCGGTGGGCCAGCTCAAGGAGTACAGCTACTTCCTGTACGGCGAAAGTAAACTGCCGCTGCCGCATCTGGTCGGGCTCTTCACGGAAGATATCGGGGTCTATGCCACGTACCTTGAGGCGCAAGGTATCGCTTCGCTCTGGCAGACAGAAGACGGTTGGGCAGGCTCGCCGACGGCCAGCTCTTGGGGTCTAGTTGAACCTTAGCGCCGATCGTTGATGAGCCCTCGTCGGTTTGCTGACGTGGGCTCTGTGCGTCGTGCGGACTGGCCGGGAGGCGGTGGCCGCAGGTCACAGCACGGTTTCAAGCTCTCGATCGACCGGACTTGCGCGCCGCTTTCTGGGTAGGTGCGCGGTACAGGAACGCCGATCTCTCTCGGTGAGTGGCGTGTGGAGTGGGTATATGGCCTCCCCTCGCGTTGCCCCCGGAGGGCAGTCCCCGGCCCGCCCGAGCGGCTGTACGGAAGAACCCGTGGACCGACGGCCTGGTCAAGTCTGAGCGCAGGGACAAGGGGATGTCGTATGGCCGATATATCCAACTCTCCGAGCGGATCCTCGGAGAAACCAAGGCTGCGGCGAGACATGGGCCGGATCAGTCTGCTGTTCGCCGGTGTGGGGTCGATCATCGGCTCGGGCTGGCTCTTCGGAGCGCTCAACGCGGCCCGGCTGGCCGGGCCCGCCTCGATCTTCTCCTGGGCGATCGCGGCTGTGATGATCCTGCTCATCGGGCTGTGTTTCGCCGAGTTGGGGACCATGTTCCCGGTATCCGGTGGAGTGGTGCGTTTTCCGCATATCTCCTTCGGGTCGTTCGCCAGTTACACCATGGGATGGATCAACTGGATCGCCGCGGCGACCGTAGCTCCCATCGAGGTGGAAGGCGCCCTTCAATACGCCACCAAATGGGCGGACTTCACTCAGTTCCATCCGAAAACCGGGACGCACACACTGACGGCACTCGGTTACGTGGTCGCGGTCATCGCGATGGCGTTCTTCGTGGCGTTGAACTACTTCGGTATCCGTTGGTTCGCGCGGGTCAACAACGCGCTGGTGTGGTGGAAGCTGGCAGTCATCATCCTGGTGGTGGTCGCCTTCGCCGTCACGGCGTTCCACGGCCGGAACTTCACCGCTGCCGAGTACGGCGGGTTCGCACCGGGCGGGATGAAGGGCATCTTCACGGCCATCTCGACCGCTGGAATCACCTTCTCCTTCCTCGGCTTCCGTCAAGGCGTCGAGCTGGCGGGTGAGACGGACAACCCCAAGCGCAACGTGCCGTTCGCGGTCATCGGTTCGGTGCTGCTCACCGGAGTGATCTACATCCTCCTGGAGATCGCCTTCATCGCCTCGGTCCCGGGGCACGATCTGAAGTCATCCGGCGGCTGGCTCAGCCTGACGTTCGCCAACGACTTCGGTCCGCTGGCGGCGATCGCCAGTGCCATCGGGCTGGGCTGGCTGGCGTACATCCTGTATGTCGACGCGGTGATCTCCCCGGCGGACACCGGACTGGTCTACACGACGGTCACGGCCCGTATCTCGTACGCCATGGGGCGGAACGGTAACGCGCCGGAGGCGCTGACGAAGACGACCTCTCGTGGAGCGCCGATGATCAGTCTGATCGTCACGTTCGTGCTGGGGCTGATCGTCTTCCTGCCCTTCCCGAGCTGGCAGCAGCTGGTCGGCTTCATCACCTCTGCGACGGTGCTGTCCTTCGGCTCCGGTCCGCTCGTGCTGGCTGCGATGCGGCGCCAGATCCCGGACTGGGACCGGCCGTTCCGGGTGCCCGGCGGTGACGTGATTCCGTTCCTCGGGCTGTACTCGGCGAACCTGATCGTCTACTGGGCCGGCTGGAACACCAACTGGAAACTGTTCGCGACCATCGGCATCGGCTTCGTTCTTCTGGCCATCTTCGAGGTCACCGACAAGGGCCGGGCCCCGAAGCTCGACTGGCGGGCGGGTCTGCCGTGGCTGGCGCCGTGGCTGGTGGGCCTGGCCATCGTCAGCTGGGTGGGTGATTACGACGGCGGCCTGGGCTACATCGGGCTCGGCTGGGGCTTCCTGGTCAACCTGGTTCTCGCCGCGATCGTCTATCTGCTCGCGCTGAGGTCCAAGCTGCCGACGGCACGGGTGGAGCGCCATATCGAGGAGGCCCGCGCCGAGGCCCGGGTCGAAGAAGAGGAACTGGGGCTGGCGGAGTAGCGGCGCCCGTCCCACGGTGGTGAGCGGTGCCTGCCCGGGTGCCGCTCACCACTCCGCCCGGCGTGCTGGCCTGTCGCTCGCCGGGCGGGGTGGCATGTGGAGGCGGGGGCGCTCCGCTTAGCGTGGCTGTATGAGTACAGGCATGCCCCCTGGCACGTTGACGCTGCACATCGGGCGCGAGGAGGTGGTTCTCCGGCGGCGCTACGAGGTTGCCAGCATCCTCAACGACATTCTTGTCGCCGTGTGGTTCATCGTCGGCAGCGTGATGTTCTTCTCCGAGGACTGGACCACGATGGGGACGTGGTGTTTCCTCATCGGCAGCATCGAACTGCTGATCCGCCCGGTCATCCGCCTCTTCCGGCACCTGCACATTCAGCGCGTCCGTTCCTCCTCCGAGACCGGGCAGGTCTCCGACTCCGCGCAGGATTATTAGGGCTGCGGCCGGCGTCTCGGGCCACCCGTAGCGCCACGGGAGCGTCCCGTGGCGAACTTATGCCCCGTGGCACTCCCGGTAGGCGCTCCCCGCCCCGCACCAGCACCCCGCGTTCCGGGCCGGGGGCCAGGGGACGGCTCGGCCCCGGGCTGCCAGGGTGGTGGCGTACTGGGGGAGCAGAGCCGTTTCTGACGGGGACGCCGACTCCGAGGCTGCGAAAGCCTCGTACGACGGGATGCTTCCCGTCACGATGCCCAGGTTCTTCGTGCCCGCCGCCGACAGTTCCCGGAGCGCGGATTCGATCTCGATCAGGTGCGTCGCGTGGGAGGGGTACTCCGACTCCAGGGCCGGGTACGCCGCCAGGAGTTCGGCCAGTTCAGCGGCGCGCCAGTGCAGGACCGCCACCGGGAACGGGCGGGACAGGGCCGCCCGGTAGGTGCCCAACTCCGACTGGAGGCGGGCGATTTCGGCGCGCAGGACCGCCGGGTCGTTCGAGCCGAGGGCCCACAGGCGGTTCGGGTCGTGGAGTTCGTCGAGGCTGATGTCGCCGGTGTGCAGGGAGTCGGCCAGGGCGTCCCACGCGTCGTGCTCGTTGCCCAGGGCCCTGCTCACACGGTGCCGGCCGGTGAGGAGTGCCTGGGCCGCGTACGGGACCTCTTCCGCCGGGTCGACCAGCAGGGTCAGGGCCTTGGTGAAGGTGGCGTGGGCGGCGTCCGGTTCGTCGTGGGCCTCCAGGGTCTCCGCGACGATCGCCCAGGGGGCCGGGTCCTGCGGCGTCGAGGCGCGGATGCCGTCGATCATGGCGCGGGCCTCCGCCTCGTGGCCGTACTCCCACAGGTTGGCCGCCTGCAGGGCCTTGATCAGGGCGAGGTTCTCGGCCGGGCCTGCCAGCAGTCGGTCGTAGAGCGTCGTGGCGCGGGCGCGGTCGCCGGCCAGTTCCAGGTGGGCCGCGGCCTGGAGCAGCAGCGGCTCCTGGTCCTCCGGGTACTGCTCGGCGGTGCGCAGCAGGCGCTCGGCTTCGGCGTGGTGATCAGCGGGAGTGTCGGGGCGCATGCTCCACACCGTACTGCCGTACGGGGCTCTGGAGACTTCGGGATCCAGCGCTTATGGTGCCGCCCGTGCAGCAGCCGACGCGGGACACGATTCCGGTAGTGGTGCAGCGGGGGGTCTCCCGGCGCCGTACCGTCCTCGCGCGCGGGCTGTGGACCGGCGCCGAAGTGACCGTGACGCTGGGGCTGATCGTCCTGCTGTTCGTCGTGCAGCAGCTGTGGTGGACCAACCGCGAGGCCCGGCAGGGCGCCGCACACCAAGTGCAGGCGCTGGAACGGCAGTGGGGCAGCGGCGCGGGACACGGAAGCGGCGCGGGCGACGGGACTGTGACCCCCGCCACTCCCTCGCCCGGGCCGGACAAGAGCGCCGCCGCCGGTTCGGACTCCCGGTCGCGGCCGGCGTCCGGGGGCGGCCAGGCCGGCCGGGCGGCCGCGCGCGGGCCCGTCTGGGACAAGGCGTACGCCGTGATCCGCATCCCGCGCATCGGGATCACCGCACCGATCGCCCAGGGCGTCAGCAAACAGAACGTACTCAACAAGGGGTATGTGGGGCATTACGTACAGACCGCCGGGCCCGGTCAGGCGGGGAACTTCGCGCTCGCCGGGCACCGCAACACCCATGGCGAGCCCTTCCGTTACATCAACCGGCTGCGCCACGGGGACACCGTCACGGTCGAGACCGCCGACGCCGTCTATACGTACGTCGTCGACAAGGGCCTCCCGCAGACCTCCGCGCGTGACAGCGGCGTGATCGCCCCCGTGCCGCGCAGCACCGTCAAGCCGCAGTACGGCTACCGCACGCCCGGCTACTACCTGACGTTGACCACCTGCACCCCCGAGTACACCTCCCGGTACCGGCTCGCCGTCTGGGCCACCTTGCGTTCCATGCGGCCCCGTTGACCGCGCGGCGATCGTCATGGCCCTCTCCCGGTCCGACCCCGGCACCGCCTAAGGTCACTGACGTGCTCAGACGTCGTCCTCAGCTGTTGTGGCTGCTTGTACCCTTTGTCCTGTTCCTGGGGGCGGTGCCGTTCGTCAATCGCGTGCGGCCCGTTCTGCTCGGACTGCCTTTCCTCTTCCTCTGGATGGTCGCGGCGACGCTTCTCACGCCGCTCGCCGTCCGGCTCACCCACCGGGCCGACCGGCGCGCCTGTCGAAGGGCCGACCGAAGGGCCGACCTGGCCGACCGGCGGGGTGAGCGTCCGTGAACGCCGCTGTCGCCACCTCGATCTTCGCGGTCTTCATGGTCGCGACCGTCGTCCTCGGACTCGTCGCCGTACGCGGTGGCCGGACCGGCGGGCTCGCCGAGTGGTCCGTCGGCGGCCGCAGTCTCGGCCCGGTCTTCATCTGGGTCCTGATGGCCGGCGAGGGCTACACCAGCTTCAGCTATCTCGGCGCGGCCGGCTGGGGCTACAACTACGGGGCCCCGGTGCTGTATGTGGTCGCGTACATGTCCTGCGGTTACGCCCTCGGTTACGTGGTCGGGCCGACGCTCTGGGCGTACGCCCGACGGCACGGCCTCGTCTCGATCACGGACATGATCGCGCACCGGTACGGCAGGCCCTGGCTCGGCGCGGCCGTCGCCGTCCTCGCGACCGTCTTCCTGCTGCCGTACATCCAGCTCCAGATCACCGGCATGGGCGTCGTCGTCTCGACCATCTCGTACGGGGCGATCAGCCTCAACTGGGCCTATTTCGTGGCCTTCGCCGTCACCACCGGGTTCGTCGTGATCAGCGGGCTCCGCGGGAGCGCCTGGGTCTCCGTCCTCAAGGACGCCCTCGTCATCGGCACGCTCGCCTTCCTCGCGCTCTACGTACCGCTGCACTACTTCGACGGGTACGGGGACTTCCTGCACCGCGTCGTCACCGAGAAGGGCGACTGGCTGACCTTCCCCGGCCACGGCGGCGGCGGGCCGGGCGGCAGCGGCCTCGGGCAGTCCTGGTACGTGACGACCTCGCTGCTCAACTCCCTCACCGTGGTGATCTTCCCGACCACCGTCGCCGGATATCTCGGGGCGCGCAGCGCCGACGTGCTGCGCAAGAACGCGGTCTGGCTGCCCGCCTACAACATCCTGCTCTTCGTCCCGATGTTCCTGGGCCTGGCCGCCCTGTTCGTGGTGCCGCATCTGACCGGCGCCGACTCCAATCTGGCGCTCTTCAAACTGGTGGTGGACTCGCTGCCCGCCTGGGCTGTGGGCGTCATCGGGGTCGCCGCCGCGCTCTCCTCGATTGTCCCGATGGCCATCTTCATGCTGGTCATCGGCACGATGTGGGGGCGCAGTGTGCTCTCGCTCCTACCGCGCTGGCGCGAGCGGCAGAAGGGCGCGTCGCAGGGGGTGGTCGTCGTCGCGGGCACGCTGGCGCTGCTCCTGACGTACACCGCGCCCAACACGCTGGTACGGCTGTCGCTCATCTCGTACGAGGGGATGGCGCAGCTCCTGCCGATGCTGCTGCTCGGTCTGGTGTGGCGGCGGCTGACACTGCTCGGCGCGGGCAGCGGTCTGGTCGTCGGGGTGGGGCTGGTCTGCGGCTTCGTGTTCAGCGACCACGATCCGGTGTGGGGGATGAGCGCGGGGATCGTCGCGCTCGGCGCCAATCTCGTGGTCGCCCTCGCGGTGACGTACGCGGGGCCGCGCGAGCGCGATCCTCGGCCGGACGGAGAGGTGCTCGCCCGCGATCCGATCGGGGGCGTGGACGGTGGCGGTGGCGCGGGTGGCGGTGGTGCTGGTGGTGGCGCGGGTTCTGGCGATGGCGCGGGTGATGCCGGTGTCCCCGCCTGAAGGTCCCGCCTGAAGGTCTCGTCCGGCGTTCTCGTCCGGCGTTCTCGTGCGGCGTTCAGCGGCGTGTGCGGAGCAGCAGCATGCTGATCACGGCCACCGCCGCCAGGCCGGCCGAGACCAGCAGCGGGGCGTTGCTGCCCGCCGGTGCTACCGCGATGACCAGGGCCACGCCGATCGACGAACCGATGTAGCGCGCCGTGTTGTTGGCGCCCGAGCCCATCGCCGCGCGCTCGGGCGGCACGGAGCCGACGGCGACGCGCGGCAGGGCGGCGTTCAGCAGACCGCTGCCCACCCCGGCGACGAACAGCCCCGGCAGCAGCCGTACCAGCGAACCCGCGTCCACCGCGCCGAGCATCGTCAGCACGCCCGCCGCGTGCAGGGCGAAGCCGATCGCCAGCTGGTGGCGGGCCTGCACCCGGTCCGCCAGCCGCCGGGCCTGGAGCGCGACCAGGAAACTGGTGCCCGACCAGAGCACGAACAGCCAGGCCGCGGTCAGCGGTGAGGTGCCGAGGGCCTGCTGGAGCAGCGCGGGCAGACAGCTGAGCAGACCGATCACCGCGAGCCCGGTGAACAGCGCCCCCGCCGTCGACGCCAGGAACTCCGGGCGGCGCAGCAGCCGCAGCTCGATCAGCGGGGTCGCGGTACGCCGCTCCACGGCGGCGAACACCGCCGTCAGCACGAGCGCCGCGAGCAGCAGCAGACCGACGGGTGCGCGCAGCCAGCCGTCCCTGCCCAGCGTCAGCGCGCTGACCAGCGAGGTGAAGGCGAGGCCGAGTGCGACGGCGCCCGCCAGGTCGGGGCGGCCGCCGCGCGGGGCGCGCGACTCGGTGAGCGTACGGGCGGCGATCACCGCGCCGGCCAGGGTGGCCGCCGCGAGCACGCCGTACGTCAGCTGCCAGCCGTACGGCGCGAGCAGCCCCGCGAGCAGGGGGCCCACCGCGATCCCGGCGCTGACGAACGCGCCCCACACCCCGGTGGCCCGGATCCGGGCGGAACCGGCGGGGAAGGCATGGACCAGCAGGCCGAGGCTGCTCGCCAGGACCGCCGCCGTCGCCGCGCCCTGGGCGGCACGGGCGAGCGTGAAGGTGAGTGTGGTCGGAGCCATGGCGCCCAGCGCGATCGTGAGGGCGAGGCCGAAGGTGCCGGTCAGGAACAGCCTGCGCCTGCCGTAGTCGTCGGCGAGGCTGCCCGCCACCAGGAGCAGCGCGGCCAGGCCGAGCGGGGTGCCGTTGATCAGCCATGCCTGGGCGGCGACCGGGGTGGAGAACGAGCGGGTCAGGCCGGGGATGGTGAGCATGGGGGCCGTGTAGTTCATCAGCGCCAGGGCGGTCACCGCGCTGGTGACGGCGAGCGTCGCACCCGGGGACGCTCGCCGCCCGGCCGGCCTCGCCCCCGTCGCCGGATCCGCGGCCGGGCCCGGCGTCGTACTCGTGGGCCCGGTCGTCGGCTTGGTTGTCGTGCTCGCCGTCAGCCCCGTTTTCGTACCCGTCGCCTGATCCGGCGCCGTGCTCGCCGTCGTACCCGCTGTTCGTTCCGTCTCGATGCCGGGCGCTTGCTGAGCCATGATTCCCCACAGGTGATGTCATAGGTTCAGTGAATGAACCCACTCTAACAGCCTAGGTTCGTTCATTGAACCTTCGGAGTAGGGTGGGACTCATGGCACTGGGCAAGGACTACGCGGCACAGCAGTGCTCCATCGCGCGGGCGCTGGAGGTCATCGGTGAGCGCTGGACGCTTCTCGTCGTGCGCGACGCCTTCTACGGCGTGCGCCGGTACAACGACTTCCTCGCCCACCTCGGAATGCCGCGCGCCGTCCTGGCCGCACGCCTCCAGGCGCTCATCGAGGCGGGCGTCCTGGAGAAGCGCCGCTACCAGGAGGCCCCGCCGCGCGACGAGTACGTACTGACCGAGGACGGCGTCGCGCTCTGGCCCGTCCTGCGCTCCCTCGGGGTGTGGGGGCGCGACCATGTCCCGGGCACGCTCCCCATGCGCACCTTCCACCACGCCGCCTGCGGTACGGAGCTGGGCGCGTACGGCGAATGCCCGGCCTGCGCCGTGGCCGTACCGCCCCGGGACGTGGAGATGCGCCCCGGCGACGGGCTCGACCCGGAGCCGGACAATCCGGTCGGCCGTGAGCTCCTGGCGCCCCGCAGGCTGCTGGAGCCGATCGAATCGAGTCGTGTATAACGGCTGGAGGTACGTTTTTCGGCACGGAGCACTCGATGCCCGCGCACCGCAGACACCGGAAGGGGTGGGAAGCATGGCCGCTCGGCTGATGCGTCTGTCCCGCCCCGCCGTGGCGCTGCTCTTCTTCCTCCTCGCCGAAGCGCTGCTCGTCGAGGGCGGCATGCTCTCCTCGGCCGTCGCGCTCGCCGCCACCGCCGCGGTCGGCTCCGCGCTCGCCGCCTGTGCGCTCCTCACCTCGCGCACCGCGCCCGCCGTGCCGCGCACCCGGATCCGTACGGCCATCCGCGACCGTGAGCGGCGTACGGCCTTCCTGCCGCAGCGCGACCCCGACGCCTCGGGCAGGCCCAGGCCCCGAGCACCCGGTCGTCCCGTCCCGACGGCCGCCTAGGCACCCTCCGCACCCCAGCTGCGCACCGGTTCCCGCCGCGGTCCGTCACGCCGACATGTCTTCCTGTCCGGCCTGCGACGAGACCCCCCGGAGGGTTTTCCCGTGTTCTCATCCTTCTTCGCTGCGTTCGCCAGCCTGGTCACGCATATCGCCGACCTGCTCCAGCCGCTCTTCCACGGTTCGGCGACGGCCGCCGCGATCATCCTCTTCACCGTCTGCGTACGGCTCGCCGTGCACCCCCTCTCGCGGGCGGCGGCCCGCGGCCAGAAGGCCCGCACCAAGCTCGCGCCGCGCGTGGCCGAGCTGCGCAAGAAGCACGCCAAGGACCCGCAGAAGATGCAGAAGGCCATCATGGAGCTGCATGCCGAGGAGAAGATCTCCCCGCTCAGCGGCTGCCTGCCGAGCCTGCTGCAGATGCCCGCGTTCTTCGTGACGTACCACCTCTTCTCCAGCGCGAACATCGGCGGCTCGGCCAATTCCCTGCTCGGGCACACCCTCATGGGCAGCCCACTCGGCGGCCGGCTGAAGGACGCGATCGGGCACGGCGGACTCCTGGGCGAGCAGGGCGCCGTCTATCTGGTGCTCTTCGTGATCGTCGCCGCTGTCGCCACGTTCAACTACGGCCGCACCAAGCGGATGATGGCCGCGGCTCCGGCCCCCGCCGCCGACGGGCCCGGGGCCGGCGCGATGGGCGCGATGACCAAGGTGATGCCGCTGATGTCGTTCGCAACGCTCCTCACGGTGTCCTATGTGCCGCTCGCCGCCGCGCTGTACGTCGTGACCACCACCACCTGGACCGCCGTCGAGCGCGCGATCCTCTACCGGGACACGGTGCCCGCAGCGGCCGCCGTCGCCGCCCCGATGTAGGGGCGTGGTGGTCCAGCTTGTGAACGGGGTCTTGCGGCCTGGACCTCGAACTTGGAGGATCAGCCAATCCCCCGATGTGGCCGCACCCCATCGGCCGGACCGGTCCAATCGTTGGGAGACTGACCATGAAGCTGCTGCGTGTCGGAACGGCCGGGGCCGAGCGCCCCGCACTGCTCGACGCCGACGGAACCCTCCGTGACCTCTCCGCGCTGATCACGGACATCGACGGAGAGCTGCTCGCCGACGGGGCGGCCCTCGACCGCATACGGGCTGCCGCCGCTGCCCGGGTGCTGCCCGCCATCGAGGGCGAGACACCGCGCATCGGGCCGCCGGTCGGCCGGATCGGCAAGGTCGTGTGTATCGGTCTGAACTATCACGACCACGCCACGGAGACGGGCGCGGACATCCCCGCCGAACCGATCGTCTTCATGAAGGCCCCGGACACCGTCGTCGGCCCCGACGACACCGTCCTCGTACCGCGCAACAGCGAGAAGACCGACTGGGAGGTCGAGCTGGCCGTCGTCATCGGGCGTACGGCCCGCTACCTCGGCTCGGCGGACGAGGCGCTCGGCCATGTCGCCGGGTACGCGGTCGCGCACGACGTCTCGGAGCGTGCCTTCCAGATCGAGCGCGGCGGCCAGTGGGACAAGGGCAAGAACTGCGAGACGTTCAACCCCCTCGGCCCCTGGCTGGTGACCGCCGACGAGGTGGCCGACCCGCAGGCGCTCCCGCTGAAGCTGTGGGTGAACGGTGAGCTGAAGCAGGACGGCACGACCGCCGACCAGATCTTCCCGGTCGGTGAGGTGGTCAGGTATCTGAGCCAGTTCATGACGCTGTACCCGGGCGATGTCATCAACACCGGTACGCCCGCCGGGGTGGCGATGGGGCAGCCCGAGCCGAAGCCGTATCTGCGGGCCGGTGACGTCGTGGAGCTGGAGATCGAAGGGCTGGGACGGCAGCGGCAGCCGCTCAAGGACGCGTAGCGCGTATCGCGCATCACGTGGCGCGTATCGCGTGGCGGCGGGGCGGGCTCGGGCTCGGGCCGTTCCCGCCGCATATCGGGACCGGGGGGACCGGGTAGGTCTGTCTGCGGGCCGGTGGCTGTCCACCGGCCCGCAGTGGCTGCTCCCGGCGGCCCCCGGCCGGGGCTGTGCTGTGGTCCCGGTCCGGGCCCCGTTCTCCTGGTCCTGGTCTCGGTCTCGGGCGGGGGAGCCCCGTCGATATCGTGGTCCTCATGATGAAGGAGCGCCGATGACCAGCACGGGTGCCGAAGGGAAGGCGGCGGCAGCCCCTCGCCGTACCAGGACGAGCAAGGCGGCGTCGCTCTCGCACGCCGCCTGCGAGGTGTTCGGGCGGGACGGTTACACGCGCGCGAGCATCGACACGATCGCCGCCGAGGCCGGCGCCTCCACCCGCACGCTCTACAACCACTTCCCCGGCGGGAAGGAAGAGCTCTTCCGTACGGTGGTGCAGTGGAGCTCCGGACAGATGCGGGACGCTCAACTGGCCCTGCTGGACAGATATCTGGACGTCCACCGGCTGCCGCAGGCGGCGGATCTGGAGCGGGATCTGCTCGCGCTCGCCCGTGCCTGGGTCGGCCTGATGGCGGAGTTCCGCAACCACTTCTCGCTGGTGCGCCACATCTACGCGGAGGCCGGGCATTTCCCCCCGGAGGTCCTGGACGCCTGGCAGGAGGCGGGGCCGCGAGCGGTGGGGCGGCAGTTCGCCGTCGTGATGGCCGCGCTGGACGCGGCGGAGCTGATCGACGTACGCGATGATCCGGCCCAGGCAGCCGCGCACTTCATGGCGCTGACGTCGACCGACATCGTGAACCGGTCGTACTGGGGCATCAGCCCGCTGCCTCCGGGGGAGGCCGACCGGATCACGGCGGTCGGGGTGCAGGTCTTCCTGCGGGCGTACGGACGCTGACCCGGGCCACGGGCTCCCGCGTCGGCAGTTGCCTGTCAGTGCCCGGGCGCGAGGAAGCACGTCAGTGCCTCCACGACCAGGGCGTGGTCATCGGCCTGCGGCAGGCCCGAGACCGTGACGGCCCCGACGACACCGGCGCCCGCGACCGTCAGCGGGAACGAACCGCCGTGCGCCGCATACCGGTCAGGATCCAGCCGGGACGCGTCGTCGAACGTCGTCCCCTTGGCACGGAACCGCGCGCCGACCAGCAGCGAACTCGCCCCGTACCGCTCCACGACCCGGCGTTTGCGCGCGATCCAGGCGTCGTTGTCGGCGCTCGACCCCGGCAGCGCGCAGTGGAACAGCTGCTGTGCGCCGCGCCTGATGTCGATCGCCACCGGAGCGCCGCGCTCCCGGGCGAGCCGGGCCAGCAGGGTGCCCAGCTCCCATGCGTCGTACGGGCCGAACTGCCGCAGCACCAGGCGGCGTTCCTGCTCCTCCAGCTCCGCGACCCCGGGCAGCGCGGGCCGTGCGGGTGGCGCGGGTGGTCCGGTCGGTACGGGCTGTGCGGTCGGTACGGGCCGTGCGGGCCGGTCGGCGCTCACAGCTGCACCGTGACGCCGTCGCGTGCGGACGTCCGCGCTGCCTCGATGACCTCCAGCGTCGCCGCCGCCTGCTCCGCCGTGACCGGCGGCTGCCCGCCCTCGCGCAGGGCCTTCGTGATACCCGCGTAGTACGCCGGGTAGTCGCCGGGCAGAGTCGGTACGGGGGAACCGCCGCCCGTCAGCGGCGACTCGCCCGCACCGACGCGGCCCCAGAGCGACTCGGGCTCCTCGCCCCAGTGCGCCGTGGTCGCGGGGCGCGCGCCCGCGCGCAGGGCCGCCTCCTGCGGGTCGAGCCCGTGCTTCACATAGCCGGCCGCCGAGCCGAGCACCCGGAAGCGCGGGCCCAGTTGGGCGGTGGTGGCGGAGGCGTACAGATGGGAACGGACGCCGTTCGCATGGGTGATCGCGAGGAAGGTGTCGTCGTCGGCGCGTGCGCCGGGCCGGCGGGCGTCCGACTCCGCGTACACCCGGACCGCCGGGCCGAAGAGCACCAGCGCCTGGTCGACGATGTGGCTGCCCAGGTCGTAGAGGAGCCCGCCGATCTCCGACGGGTCGCCGGACTCGCGCCAGCCGCCCTTGAGCTGCGGGCGCCACCGCTCGAAGCGGGACTCGAAGCGCTGGATGTCGCCCAGCCGGCCGTCGGCGATGAGCTTCCGCAAGGTCAGGAAGTCGTTGTCCCAGCGGCGGTTCTGGAAGACGGAGAGCAGCAGCCCGCGCCCGGCGGCGAGCGCGGCCAGCTCGCGGGCCTCGGCGGCCGTGCCCGCGAGGGGCTTGTCCACGACGACCGGCAGTCCGGCCGTGAGCGCTGCGGTCGCGAGCGGCACATGGGTCCGGTTCGGGGACGCGATCACGACCAGGTCGAGCTCGTCCGCGTACGACGCCTGCGACCAGAGGTCATCCGGGGCGTCGGCGAACCGGACGCCGGGGAACTCGGCGCGTGCCTGCTCCCTGCGCTCCTCGTTCGAGGTGACGATCGTGTCGAGAACCAGGCCGTCGGTGGCCGAGATCAGCGGTGCGTGGAAGACGGAACCCGCGAGGCCGTAGCCGACGAGTCCGACGCGGAGCGGGGCTGCAGTCGTGCGATCCATGCATCCCACTTAAGCAACGCTGTTGCCAAAGTGCAAGCGTGCCGCACAATGGGGGCGTGAACAGGAGCGACTCCGCCGGGTCCGGCGCCAATCTGCCCGCGCTGCGCAGCCATAACGCGGCGCTCGTGCTCGAACTGCTGCGTACGGCGGGGGAGGCCGGCATCAGCCGTATCGAGCTCGCCGGGCGCACCGGGCTCACCCCGCAGGCCGTCAGCAAGATCACCGCCAGGCTGCGGGCGGACGGTTTCGCGGCGGAGGCGGGCCACCGGGCCTCGACGGGCGGCAAGCCCCGCACGGTGCTGCGGCTGGTGCCGGGCGCTGCGCACGCGGTCGGGCTGCATCTGGACCGTGACCGGGTGAGCGCGGTGCTGGTGGACCTGGCGGGAACGGTCGTCGCCGTCCGGAGCGCGGAACTGGACTTCGGGGCGGGCGCGGACGCGGTCGTCGGGCCGGCGGCCGCAGTGGTCACCGGGGCGGTGACGGATGCGGCGACGGGGGCGGCAGTCGCGGACGCGGCGACGGGAGCGGTGCCCCGGGCGGTGGTCGCGGACGCGGCGAGGGGTGCGGCGACGGGGGCGGTGTCCCGGGCGGCAGTTGGCGATGTGGTTGCCGATGCGGCGACCGGGGCGGTGGCCGGAAGCGCCGCAGTCGGTCCCGCCCCCTCCAGTGTCCGGCCGGCCGTGCTCGGGGTCGGGGTCGCGGCGCCAGGCCCCCTCGACCACGACACCGGGGTGCTGCGCCGGGTCACCGGATTCCCGCAGTGGGACGGCTATCCGCTGCGCGACGCACTGGCGGAACGGCTCGGCCTGCCCGTCGTCCTCGACAAGGACACCAACGCGGCCGCCCTCGGCCTGGCCCTGCGCGGCCCCGGCGACTCGTTCGCGTATCTGCATCTGGGCACCGGGCTGGGCGCCGGTCTGGTGCTCGGGGGCACGCTCTACCGGGGGCCGCGCACCGGCGCGGGGGAGTTCGGGCACCAGACCGTGCAGCTCGACGGACCGCTGTGCGGCTGCGGCGGCCGGGGCTGTGTCGAGGCGCTCTGCCTGGCGGCCGTCGCCGCAGACGACCCCGCGGGGGCCGCGCGCTTCCTCGGTGTCGGCGCGGCCAACCTCGTACGGCTGCTCGACGTCGACCGGGTGCTGCTCGGCGGCCGTACGGTCGACGCCGCACCGGACGTCTTCGTACGGGGTGTCGCCGCCGTACTCGCCGAACGGGCCCGGCACGGAGGCGGCGGGGAGCCGGTCCCCGTGGAGGCCGCCGGTGGCGGGCGGCGGCTCGTCGCCGAGGGGGCGGCGCAGCTGGCCCTGGCCCCCGTGTTCGGCCACTTCGGGCGGGCGGCGGTGCCGTTCAACGCCCGTCGGACCTGATGTCGGGCCTGATGTCGGATGACCATGGGCTGATCGGGCGGGGGAGCGGAGGGCATTCGGCGGTACGCGGTCGTGGCGGGCCCGGCCGGGCGGTGCGGGTGCGGTTCGGTGTACGGAGCCCGGACCTACGCGATCAGCAAAGGCGTCCCCATGCGACTGCGCAGTGCCCTCGCCACCGGGGCGGCCCCCGCCGCCACCTCGGCTCTGGCCTCCTTGCTGCTGCTCACGGCCGCTCCGCCGGCGATGGCGCAGGATGTCATGGCGCACGCCGCCGGTGCCGCGCCTGTCTGTGCGGGGCGGGACGCCTCCGCCTTCCCCGTCGAGGCCCGGATCCACGGCGGCCCGGCCTCGTATGTGCCCGGCGCCGCCCCCGGCACCTGGTCGCTGGAACTGACCAACACGTCCGGCAGTGCCTGCCGCGACATCCACCCCGTCGTCGTCATCGTCGACCGGGGCCGGGAACTGCGGGACCGGCAGATCCTGCTGGAGTTCCGCGACCCGGCCGCCGCACACCGCTGGCGTTCCGTGCCCTTCACGACCACCGACGAGGACGAGCACATCGGCCCGTTCGGTGACGAAACCGACAAGGACGGAACCGACAAGGACGAAACCGACAAGGCAGGGTTCGACGTTCCGGCGGGCCGGACCGTCTCCGTGCCCGTCCGGCTGGCGTTCGCGGACGACACGACGCCGGACGACATCACCGCCGACGCCGCCGTCGTCCGGCGCCACGGCGACGACGGTGACTGGGTCGGGGACTCCGGCGACTACCGCTTCACCGTCACCGCCACCCCGTCCGCCGGCCCGTCCGCCGACCCCACCGGCACGGACGCTCCGGGCGAGCGCGTCCCCGGCCGGGAGCACAACGGGGACATCGGGGGCCGGATCGGTGTCGGCCCCGAAGTCGGACCCCGTAACGGCGCCCACCGCTTCGCCGGTGAGCTCGCCAGGACCGGCTCGCACCGGCTGCGCACCCTGGGCGCCATCGCCTGCACCTGTGTCCTGCTGGGCGCCGCCCTGGTCGTGGGATCGCGGCGCCCGAGAATGCAGCGCCGCCGGTAGGGCCCCTCCGGCCATGCCACCGCCGGGGCGGGCCCGTTCACCCGGATCTGGGACCATCACCCGGTGGACTACCCGCACAGCCAGGCACCTGGCGCACCGATCCGCTCCGGCATCCCGGAGCACGGCCGCATCCCCAAGTACTACGCGGTCAAGGCTCATGTCTCGCTGCTGATGGAGGAGTTGGGCGAGGGCGAGGCGCTGCCCACCGAGCGCGATCTGGCCGTACGGTACGAGGTGTCGCGCGAGACCGTACGGCAGGCGCTGCGCGAACTGGTCCTGGAGGGGCGGCTGCGACGGCAGGGGCGGGGGACCGTCGTCGCGGGCCCCAAGCTCGAACAGCCGCTGTCGCTGGCGAGTTACACCGAAGGCGTACGCCGTCAGGGCCGCACCCCGGGGCGCCATCTCATCTCGCTCGACCGATTCCCCTGCCCCGACGCCCTCGCCGCCGAGACCGGGCTCGGCCGGGGTGAGCCGGTCTGGCATCTGGAGCGGGTCCTGCTCGCGGACGACGAGCGGGTCGGCCTGGAGAGCACCTATGTCGCCGTGGCCCGAGTCCCCACCCTGGAGAGCGAGTTCGACCCCGACTCCTCCTTCTACAGCTTCCTCCGCGACCGGCTGGGCATCGGCTTCGGCGACGCCGACGAGCGGATCGAGACGGTCCTGGCCACCCCGCGTGAGGCGCTGCTCATCGGGACACCGCCGGCGCTGCCGATGCTGCTGATCCACCGGGTCTCGCGCGATACGGACGGGCTGCCGCTGGAACGCGTAAGGACGCTCTTCCGGGGCGACCGGTTCAGCTTCACCGCCCGCCTCGCACCGGGCTGACGTACCCGCCTAGCACCGGGCTCGCACCGGGCTGAGCCCGGATCCGGGCCGCGCACCGGTAACCACGAAGGTCGCGAAAACGTAACGGGTCTAGTCCAGTCTTGTGGGGCTGTTCACCGTGCCGTTGCCTCCGGGTCGGTGCCGGGCCACCCGCTGCCAGCAGCGTTGCCGTCGTGAGAGTCATCGTCGTAGGAGCCGGCGTGGTGGGAACCATGCACGCCTGGCACGCAGTGGAACGCGGCCACGAGGTCGTACAGATCGAGCGGGAGACCGAGGCGCGGGGCGCCTCGCTCCGTAACTTCGGGCAGGTGTGGGTCAGCGGGCGGGCCGGCGGGGAGGAGCTGGCCACCGCGCTGCGCGCCCGGGAGCTGTGGGAGGAGATCGGGAAGCGGGTGCCGGGCGTCGGCTTCCGCGCCACCGGCTCGCTCACCCCCGTGAGGAACGGGCTGGAACGGGACGTCGCCGAGGCCGCGCTGCGGCGCGACGACGCGGCGGCGCGCGGCTACCGGCTGCTGACCCCGCAGGAGGCGCGGGAGATCAACCCGGCTCTGCGCGGTGGGTTCGAAGCGGCCCTGTGGTGCGGGCAGGACGCGGCCGTGGAGCCGCGCACCGCCCAGCTGGAGCTGAAGAAGGCCCTGCTGGCATCCGGGAATTACCGCTACCTCGGCGGCCGGGAGGTCCGTGAGGTCGTCGGCGCCGGCTCGGTGCGCGACGACCACGGCGATGTGCACACCGGCGACGCCGTCGTCCTCTGCACCGGCGCCGCGCTCGGCGGCCTGGTCCGCGAGCTGGCCCCCGGACTGCCGGTCCGCCGGGTCCGTCTCCAGATGATGCAGACCGAGCCGCTCGGCGAACGCCTCACCACGTCCGTGGCCGACGCCGACTCCTTCCGCTACTACCCGGCGTACGCGTCCGACGCCCTCGACGTGCTCAACGCGCGGCAGGCCCAGGACCCGGTGGCCGCGGCGCACCGGATGCAGCTGCTGATGGTGCAGCGCGCGGACGGCGGGCTGACCATCGGCGACACCCATGAGTACGAGCACCCCTTCGCCTTCGACGTACGCGAAGAGCCCTACGAGCACGTCGCCCGCGTCGCCGAGTCCTTCCTCGGGCGGCCGCTGCCGAAGATCCGCCACCGCTGGGCCGGGGTGTACGCGCAGTGCACCGACACCACCCGTGTCGTCCACCGCGAGCAGGTGAGCGACGGCGTGTGGCTGGTCACCGGGCCCGGCGGGCGCGGGATGACCTGTTCCCCGGCGATAGCCGAAAAGACCGCGAACGACCTCGGATGGTGAGTGAGTTGACCGTGCACAAGCCGATCAATCTGGTAGTGCTCGACATGGCGGGCACCACCGTCGCCGACGGCGGTCTCGTCGAGCGGGCCTTCGCCGCCGCGGTGCGGCGGATGGGCGCCGAGCCCGATGCGATGCTCGGCCATGTCCGGGCCACCATGGGCGAGTCGAAGATCTCCGTCTTCCGGCACCTCTTCGGCGACGAGGAGAAGGCCGGGCAGGCCAACACCGCCTTCGAGGAGGCGTACGGGGAGCTGGTCGGCGCCGGGCACATCGCACCCGTTCCCGGTGCGCGCGAAGCCATCGAGCGGATGCGGGACGAGGGCAGGACCGTGGTCCTGAGCACCGGTTTCGCCCGGGCCACCCAGGACGCGATCCTCGCCGCGCTCGGCTGGCAGGACCTGGTCGAGCTGACCCTCTGCCCGGCCGACGCGGGCGGCCGCGGGCGGCCCTACCCGGACATGGTGCTCGCCGCCTTCCTGCGGACCCGGGCCGTGGACGGGGTGGACCGGCTCGCGGTCGCGGGCGACACCTCGTACGACATGCTCAGCGGCGTACGGTCCGGGGCCCGGGTCGTGGCCGGTGTCCTCACCGGTGCCCATGACCGGGGGCAGCTGGAGCAGCACGGCGCCACCCACGTCCTGGACTCGGTCGCCGGACTGCCGGAGCTGCTGGCCCGGGTGGAGATATGACCAGCGGGATCCGCTTCGAGGGGGTCTCCGTCGCGTACGGGGGGAACACCGTCCTGGACTCGCTGGACCTGACCGTCGAGCCCGGTGAGGTGATGGCCCTGCTCGGCCCCTCGGGATCGGGCAAGACCACCGCGCTGCGTGCCGTCGCCGGATTCGTCCGGCCCGTCGCCGGGCGGGTGCTCATCGGCGGCCGCGATGTGACCCTGCTGCCCCCGCACCGGCGCGGTGTCGGCATGGTCGTCCAGCAGTACGCGCTCTTCCCGCACATGCGGGTCGAGGACAACGTCGCCTTCGGGCTGCGCGCGCAGAAGGTCCCCAGGAGCGAGATCCCGCGGCGCGTCGCCGAAGCGCTCGGGATGACGGGCATGGCCGCCTACGCCACGCGCTACCCGCGCGAACTCTCCGGCGGCCAGCAGCAGCGCGTAGCCATCGCACGGGCCCTGGCCATCAGGCCGGGGGTGCTCCTTCTCGACGAGCCGCTCTCCGCGCTCGACGCCCAGCTGCGTTCCGGGATGCTGGCCGAACTCGCCCGGCTGCACCGGGAGTTGCCCGATGTGTCGATCCTGTACGTCACCCACGACCAGGTCGAGGCGCTCACCCTGGCCGACCGTATCGCCGTCATGGACCGGGCCCGCCTCCAGGACTGCGGCACCCCGCAGGAGCTGTACAGGCGCCCCCGCACCGAGTTCACCGCGTCCTTCGTCGGCAACGCCAATCTGCTGCCGGTGACGGTACGGAGCACCGGTACCGGCTCCGACGGGGGCGCCGTGGTCTCCTTCGCCGGTACGGAAGTGACCGTGACCGGCGCGGACGGCGCGGCCGACGGTGCCACGGCCACCCTGTGCGTACGCCCGCACCTGGTCGGGCTCGGCGAAGGGCCGAACGCCCTGCGCGGCAGGATCACCGAGGTCCAGTGGCGCGGCTCCACCCACCGGCTGCTGGTCGATGTGGACGGCCACACGGTCAAGGCCGATGTGCGGGAACTGCGCGAGACCCCGGCGCTCGGCGACGCGATGACACTGCACTTCGCCGCTGACGACGCGGTGCTGCTCACCGCGGGCATGGCGCCGGGCGGAACGGGGGCCGGGGTCCCGTCGGGCGCGGCCCCCGGTACCGCCGCCCCCGACGGGACCCCGGTACCCGTGAACGCCGCGGCGGGAGCATCCGATGGCTAGCGCCACCGCGGTCGCTCCCGACGCCGACCTCACGCCCACCGGGCGCCGTTCACTGCCCCGCCGGCTCTGGGCGCTGCCGCCCGTGGCCGTGCTCGCGCTCGCCTTCCTCTACCCCCTGGCCCTCGTCGTCCAGCAGTCCTTCACCCCCGACACCGGCGGCACATCCGTCGCCCCGTACACCCAGGTCTTCGCGTCCGACGCCTTCCGGCAGGCGCTGACGACGACCGTCTGGCTGGCCGTCGCCTCCACCGTCGGCTGTCTCGTCCTCGGGTTCGCGCTCGCCCTGGTGATCGCCTTCGTGCCCTTCCCCGGAGGGAAGGCGGTCGCCCGGTTCATCGATGTCTTCCTCTCCTTCCCGTCCTTCCTGATCACGCTCGCGCTGCTCTTCGTGTACGGCTCGGCCGGCATGGCCAACGGGGCGTGGACGGATGTGACCGGCGCGCGGCAGGGGCCGTTCCAGTTCCTCAGCACACCGTGGGGCGTACTCCTCGCGGAGATCACCTACTTCACGCCGTTCGTGATGCGGCCGCTGCTCGCGGCCTTCTCCCAACTGGACACCGGGCAGCTGGAAGTGGCCTCGTCGCTGGGGGCGGGCCCGGCCCGGATCGTACGGCGGATCATCCTGCCCGAGGCGCTGCCCGCGCTCGCCGCCGGCGGGAGTCTCGTCCTGGTGATGTGCCTCAACGAGTTCGGCATCGTGCTCTTCACCGGCGCCAAGGGTGTGACGACCCTGCCGATGCTCGTGTACGGCAAGGCGATCCTCGAATCCGACTACCCGGCCGCGTGCGTGGTCGCCGTCGTCAATGTGGCGATCTCCGTCGGGCTCTACTCCCTCTACCGGATGGTGGCCCGCCGTGCTGGTGCATAGCCGTACGGGCAAGTGGACCACCTGGGTCCTCTTCTTCGCCCTCTTCCTGCCCCTGTTCGCCCTGCCGCTCCTGGTGATCCTGCTGGCCTCGTTCGCCACCACCTGGTCGGGGGCGCTGCCCTCGGGGGCGACCGTGAGCCATTACGCGGCCGCCACCAGCGGGGACTCCCTGCAGGCCCTGACCACGAGCCTGGTCACCGCCGTCAGCGCGAGCGTGCTCGCACTGACCGTCGGGACCTGGGCGGCGCTCGCCGGGGCCGCCCTGAACAAGCGCGGACGGCGCTTCATGGACGCGCTGTTCATGCTGCCGGTCGCGGTGCCGTCGGTGGTCGTGGGCCTCGCCGTGCTGGTGGCGTTCAGCAAGCCGCCGGTGCTGCTCAACGGCACCTCGACGATCGTGATCCTGGCGCACACCATTCTGGTCACCGCCTTCGCCCACCAGTCGGTCGCGGCTGCCATCCGGCGCCTCGACCCGGTGTACGAGCAGGCCGCGGCCTCGCTGGGGGCCCGCCCCTCGTACGTCCTGTGGCGGGTCAGGCTGCCGCTGCTGCTGCCGTCCCTGACCGCGGCGGCCGGGCTCTGCTTCGCCCTGTCGATGGGGGAGCTGAGCGCCACGATGATGCTCTACCCGCCCGACTGGACCCCGCTTCCCGTCCAGATCTTCGCGGCCACCGACCGGGGCTCGCTCTTCACGGGCGCGGCGGTCGCCGTGGTCCTCATGGCGGCGACGCTGCTGGTGCTGTCCGGGGTCTCCCGCATCAGGACCAGGGCGTCCTACCGCTGAACCGCCGCTGGAACCAGACCGACCGATCCGACCTTCAGGAGACACGAAACGCCATGCGCCACCCCATCAAGCCGTTCGCCGCCGTCGCCGGGGCCCTGGTCCTCGCGGGCTCCCTCTCCGCCTGCGGCGGTACGTCCGCCGCGTCCGATGCCAAGGTCGTCACCGTCTACAGCGCCGACGGCCTCAAGGGCGAGAACAACGACGGCTGGTACGACCGGGTCTTCCAGGACTTCGAGAAGCAGACGGGCATCAAGGTCAAGTACGTGGAGGGCGGTTCGGGCGAGATCGTGCAGCGCGCGGTCCGCGAGAAGTCCAACACCCAGGCCGACGTGCTCGTCACACTCCCGCCCTTCATCCAGCAGGCCGACACCAAGGGGCTGCTCCAGAAGTACGCGCCCAAGGGCTCGGCGCAGGTCGCGCCCGCCGACAAGGGGGCCGACGGCACCTGGACCTCGGTCGTCAACAACTACTTCGGCTTCGTCTACAACAAGAAGCAGCTGAAGACCGCCCCCACCACCTGGGACGAGCTGCTCGGCTCCCGGTACAAGAACAAGCTCCAGTACTCGACGCCCGGCGTCGCGGGAGACGGCACCGCCGTCCTCATCAAGGCGATGCACGACTTCGGCTCCAAGAAGGCGGCCATGGCGTACCTGGGGAAGCTCCAGGCGAACAACGTCGGCCCGTCCGCCTCGACGGGCAAGCTCGCACCGAAGGTGGACAAGGGCGAGATCCTCGCCGCCAACGGGGATGTCCAGATGAACTACGCGCAGTCCAAGACCATGCCGGACCTCGGCATCTGGTTCCCCGCGAAGGCCGGCGGCTCCAGGCCGACCACCTTCGCGCTGCCGTACGCGGCCGGTCTGGTCAGCAAGGCGCCGCACTCCGCGAACGGCAGGAAGCTGCTGGACTTCATGCTGGCCGCGCAGGCCCAGAAGCAGGTCAGTGAGATCGGCGGCGGCTTCTCGTCCCGCCAGGACATCAAGGCCACCGACGCCGACGCGACCGCGCTGAGCGCGCTGATGAAGGGCGTCGACGTCTTCGCGCCCGACTGGGACGACATCTCCAGGAACCTCACCTCGTACGTCGAGGACTGGAAGTCCGCCACCCACAGCTGACCCGCCCACAGCCGACCCGCCCACAGCCGACCCACCGGCCGCCCGGCCCGGCCGCCCGGCCGCGGTGGGCGAGAACGTCACCGCACGCCCCTGGCCCCCGGCGGTCCATTGCGAAAAGATAACGGGTCTAGTCCACTCGTCAACGCCCCTGCCCGGCAGGGGCGTTGAACCGACCCCATCCGCAACACCCCACCCCTCACCGGAGGATCACGTGTCTTCGCAGCTGTCGCGCCGCTCCCTCCTCATCGGCGCCGCCTCCCTCGCCGTCGCGGCGGGCCCTCTCGCCCAGGTCGCCCGCGCCGTGGACAGAAAGCCCAAGGTCCTGGTCATCGGCCTGGACGGCACCCTGCTCAGCAAGACCGAAGTGGCGGACGCCCCGCACATCAAGGCGCTGCGGGCGGCAGGGCTGACCGCGGCCAGCCCGCTGTACGCCGCACCCTTCGCCCCCACGCTCTCCGGGCCCGGCTGGTCGACGATCATCACCGGCGTCTGGCCCGACAAGCACAAGGTCATGGACAACACCTTCGCCGGGCAGAACTTCGCCCAGTACCCGGACTTCCTGACCCGCGTCGAGAACGCCAGGCCCGCGCTCGGCACCTACGCCATCGCGTCGTGGAACCCGATCACCACCACGGTCTTCTCCCCGAAGGTGGACACCCGGGTCAACACCCCGAGCGCCGAGTACGACACCGGCACCACCTCACGGCTGGTGAGCCAACTCGCCACCGGCGACTCCGACGCGCACTTCGTCCAGCTCGACGGCGTGGACGAGGCGGGCCACGAACACGGCGCCGCCAGCCAGGAGTACCTGGACGCGATCCACGCCGTGGACACCTCGGTCGGACAGTTCGTCGCCGCGATCGAGTCCCGCCCGGCGTACGCGTCGGAGAACTGGCTCATCATGGTCACCGCCGACCACGGCCACACCGACCCCGGCGGCCACGGCGGCTCCAGCTGGCAGGAGCGCCAGACCTTCCTGATAGCGCGGGGCGCCGGGATCAGCGCCGGCTCGACGCGGTACGACATCCGGATGCCGGACGTCGCCGCCTCCGCGCTCGCCCACCTCGGTATCGCCATCGACCCCGCCTGGGGCCTCGACGGCAGGCCGCTCCAGCAGCCGGGCGACGACGCGTTCGACGCGCTGCGCCCCCGGCTGACCGGACCGGTCGACGAGAGCGGCATCGGGGCCGGCGTCATCGGCTTCACGCACACACCGCCGCCCGGCTGGTCGGTGGACAACTCCGCGATGGGCACCGGCGGGGTCACCGAGTGGCGCGGCTGGTCCTTCACCACCGACGAGTTCTGGACGAAGGCCGAGCCCGACCAGCAGCGCGAGTCCAACGTCAGGGCGCGCGGCGTCTTCGCGGTCGCCGACGGCGACGAGTGGTCCGACAAGTCCTTCACCGGGACCTTCGACTCGACCCTGATCAGCCCGGCCTACCCGGTGCGGGGCGGACGCCCGGCGACCCTCACGTACACGACGTACTACCGCCAGGAGGCCCCGCAGCGCGGCGAGGTGCTGGTCAGCTATGACGGCGCGGCCCCGGTGAGCGTGAGGACGTACACCGCGGACACCTCGTCCCGCGTCGAGAACCTCACGCTCCAGGTCCCGGCCGGGGCCACCAGTGCCCAGGTGCGGTTCCGCTACACCGGGGGCAACAACTGGTTCTGGACGGTCGACGGGGTCGGCGTCACCGCGGGGTGACGCGGGCCGGAGGCGTCCGGCGGCACGCGGTGGTGCGGCCGGCGCCCCCGGCGGCGGGTCCGGGTCAGATGAGGTCGACCAGGTCGGCGATGGAGTCCACGACCGTCGTCGGCCGGTACGGGTAGCGGCCGACGTCCTCCTTGTTCGTCAGGCCGGTGAGCACCAGGAAGGTCTCCATCCCGGCCTCGAGACCCGCCAGTACGTCGGTGTCCATCCGGTCGCCGATCATCGCGGAGCTCTCGGAGTGGGCGCCGATCGCGTTGAGCCCGGTGCGCATCATCAGCGGGTTGGGCTTGCCCACGAAGTACGGGTCCTTGCCGGTCGCCTTGGTGATCAGGGCGGCCACCGAGCCCGTTGCGGGCAGAGCGCCCTCCGGCGAAGGGCCGGTGTTGTCGGGGTTGGTGGCGATGAAGCGCGCACCGTTGTTGATCAGCCGGATGGCCCTGGTCAGCGCCTCGAACGAGTAGGTCCTGGTCTCCCCGAGGATCACGAAGTCCGGGTCGGCGTCCGTCAGGATGTATCCGGCGTCGTGCAGGGCCGTGGTCAGCCCGGCCTCGCCGATGACGTACGCGGTGCCGCCCGGGTGCTGGTTGTCGAGGAACTTGGCGGTCGCGAGGGCGGAGGTCCAGATGTTCTGCACCGGCACTTCGAGGCCGATCCGCTGCAGCCGGGCGTGCAGATCGCGCGGGGTGTAGATCGAGTTGTTGGTGAGCACGAGGAACGGCTTGCCGGTGTCCCGCAGCTTCTTGATGAAGGCATCGGCTCCCGGCACGGGGACGCCCTCGTGCATCAGTACGCCATCCATGTCCGTGAGCCACGATTCGATGGGCTTGCGCTCTGTCATGCGGGCTGGCTCCTGGCGGCTCGGCGTGATGGTCACCGGAGATCCGAAGAGTACGGGGGCTCCGAGGCGGCCATCCTATTCACGCCGGTCGGGTGGCCGGAATGGGCCGCCTCCGGCAGCCGTACCGACGGCCGTCCCGACAGCCGCGCCACCTTCGGACGTATGTACGGCTTCCCGGGATGCGGGATGGTCCGGGAGACGGCAACCTTCGTAACAGGAGGTTCACCATGCGTCTGATATCCATCACTCTCTGTGCCGCAGCGGCGGCCGCGACTGCCCTCTTCCCCGCAGCCGCGATCGCGGCCCCGGCCGAAGGGACCTCGGGGACGGTCACGGTCAGCCCGTCCGTCATCGCCCCCGGTGAGGAGGTGGACCTCAGAGTGAGCTGCACGAGCGGCAAACCGTACGGCAGGTCCGACGCCTTCGACTCGCAGGCCCAGTTCTCACCCGCGGCTGACCGCGGCTCCATGTACGCCGAGGCGCGGATCCGTACCGACGCCCAGGCCAAGGACTACACGGTCCAGGTCAAGTGCGGGCGCACCACCGTCACCGGCACGATCACCGTGGTCCGGGAAGGCGGCGACCACCACCGCCCCACGCCGCTGGTCACCCCGACCGCCCCGGTCCACGCGGGGGGCGGCGCCACGGCCACGATGGCCGACAGGGAAGCGGCCCCGGGCTCCGGGCACACCGTCGTCGGCCTGGTGCTCGCGGGCATCGCCGCCGTAGCGGTGGCCGGTCGCAGCGTCCGGCGCCGGCGCAGCAACTGACATGTCTTCCGAGGGCTCGTCATCGGGCAGCGGACGGCTGCTGACCGGGGTCGCCTGGGCCGTACTGCTGCTCGGGCTGTGGCTCTGGGGCCGCCAGATCACCGAAGGTCCCGAGGGCAGCTCGGGGCCGAAGACCGGCGATGTGGCCGCGGTGGGCCGCCCGCTCGGCGTCACGCTGCCACCGGCCCACGACCCGCTCACGGGCGTGCGGCCGCAGCGGGTGCAGATCCCCTCGGTCGGGATCAACGCCCCGATCGTGCCCCGCGGGCTCGACTCCCACGGCGCGGTCGACCCGCCGCCGTTCGCGGCACCGGACGAGGTCGGCTGGTTCGGCGGCGGTGCCCGCCCCGGGGCCGCCGGGGCCGCCCTGCTCGTCGGCCATGTCGACACGAACACCAGGAAAGCGGTCTTCTACGGCCTGAGTGCGGTCCGGCCGGGCGAGAAGGTGCGGGTGACGGGCTCCGACGGCACGGTCAGCGAGTTCACCATCGACGATGTCCAGGTCTTCCAGCGCAGCCACTTCAACGCGAAGAAGGTCTACGGGGAGCGGGTGAAGGGGCGCGCGGAGCTGCGGCTGATCACCTGCGGCGGCTCGTTCGACCGTACGACCCGGGCATACAGCGCGAATGTGGTCGTATCGGCCTACCTCACGGGTGTGCCCAAGGCGTGAGCGGGCGGGGTGCGAGGCCGGCCCTGTCCGGCCCGTCCGGCCTCCGTGACCTGTTTGATCTACTCGGCCGCATTATTTTGCCGGACCCGCCCGGTACACCGCGGGGATTCACCGGAGGGGCGCCCGACCGGGCGCCCCTCCGGTCTGCTGTGCGCTGCGGGCGCCGGCGTGGGGGTGCGCGGCGCGGCGGCTTCCGGCCGCAACTCCCTTTCCCTGTACGCGAGATGAAGCGGCCGGGGTGCGGGGGCCGGGGCGCGCGCGAGGGGGAGTGGTGAGCGGGAGCGGTGAGGGAACGACCGAAGCCCCCCACGGTGAGGTGGGGGGCTTCGGTCTCGCGTGCGCCGCCAGGGACTCGAACCCCGGACCCGCTGATTAAGAGTCAGCTGCTCTAACCAACTGAGCTAGCGGCGCCTGCTGACCTGGAGAACTTTACCGGACCGGCACCGGTGCTCCGAACCTTACGGTGGGTCATATGTTCGTTTTCTCCCTATTCATCCCGTCAAAATGCGATTCGTGCGCTTAGTTGCGAAGCTGACGATCGTGCAGATGCGCCTGTGCGCAACGTCAACGACGCGGAGGGGACACGTATGACGGTTCCGGTCTTCGAGGAGTACGAACCGGCGAGCGACTGCGGATGTGCGGGGTGTGCCGAGTGGCGCCGGTCGGGCTCCCACACCCTCTCGCTGCGGGAGGGCGGTCACCCGGCGGCCCACGGCGCGCGGCGCGCGCTGGTGCTGGCGACCGCGGCCGGGGTGGTACTCGGCGGGGGAACGGCGGCGGCGGCCGCCCCGGGCCCCGGCGGGCAGGGCGGCGGGCAGGGGCAGGAGCCGGCCGCCGCGCCCGTCGCCCCCACGAAACTGCCCGCCACCACCCGGGCGGCGATCATCAGCCGCGCCAAGAAGTGGGTGGGGGCCAAGGTCCCGTACCGCATGGACAAGAACTGGACGGACGGGTACCGGCAGGACTGCTCGGGCTTCGTCTCGATGGCCTGGGGGCTGGACGGCAGCGAATGGACGGGAAACCTGGCCCAGTACGGGGTGCGGATAGACAAGGGCGATCTCCAGCCCGGCGACATCCTGCTGTTCCACAACCCGGCGAACCCCAACAAGGGCTCCCATGTCACCATCTTCGGCGGCTGGACCAACTCGGCCCACACCTCCTACCTGGCGTACGAGCAGACGCAGCCGCACACCCGGGTGCAGTCGACCCCGTACGCCTACTGGGCCAACTCCAGCCGCTACGTGCCCTATCGCTACAAGGGGCTGAAGACGGCGACCGGTGGTTCGCAGCCTGCCATCGCCTTCCCCGGGAAGAAGTCCTTCGGCAAGGGCGCGAAGAACGCGAACGTGACCCGGCTCGGCCGGATGCTCGTCGCACGCGGCGGCGGTCGCTTCTACCGGCAGGGGCCCGGTCCGGCCTGGGGTGACGCCGACCGCAGGGCCACCCAGGCGTTCCAGCGGGCGCAGGGGTGGACCGGCTCGGACGCGGACGGGCTGCCGGGGCCGACCACCTGGAGCCTGCTGGTGAAGGGTGGCGGCAAGAACATCCCGGCGGCGGGGAAGGGGGCTGCTGCCGGTGCCACTGCCACTGCCACTGCCACTGCCGGGACCGGTGCCGGTGCCGGGGTCAGTGCCAGTGGCAGCGCCACTGCCGGGGCTGCTTCTGCGGCTGCTGCTGGGAGCGGTGGGGCGGTGAAGCCCGGTGGGGTCAAGGGCGGTGCGGACACGGCCGGTTCGGGCAGTCGGGCCGGTGCCACGGGAGCTACCGGCGCCGCTGGTGGCGCGGCCAGGCCCGCCAGTACGAGCGGCCCGGCCAGGCCCGCCGGTCCCGGTGGCCCGGCCCGGCCCGCCGGTGGTGCGCCGAGTGCCACTGCCTTTCCCGGTGCCGGGTTCTTCAGGCCGGGGCGGTCCAGTGCCCACGTGGAGCAGCTCGGCAGGCAGCTGGTGAAGAAGGGCTTCGGCAAGTACTACACGACCGGTCCCGGACCCCGGTGGTCAGAGGCGGACCGACGCAATGTCCAGGCGTTCCAGCGGGCCCAGGGATGGACCGGCGCGGCGGCCGACGGATACCCCGGCCCCGAGACATGGAGGCGACTCTTCGCATGACCGAGACGACAGCAGCAGCCGGCGGACACGCCGAGCTCAGGGGGCCGGACGGACCGGACGGACCGGCGGGACCGGCGGGACCGGAGGGACTGGACCGCGCGGACCGACCGGGCGGGGTGGACGGGGTGGACGGACCGGCGGGAGCGGCAGGGCCGACCGGGGCGCACGGGGCGCACGGCCCGGCCGGGGCAGAGGGGTTGGCCGGAGCCGCCGGAACTGCCGGACTCGACGGAGTCACCGGAACTGCCCGTGCCGCCGGAACTGCCGGAACTGCCGGAACTGCCGGATCCGGTGGCCGGGTCGGCGGTCCCGTGGGGGCGGTGGTGGCCGATTCCGCCGAGCGGGCCGAGCAGACCTGGTTCGGAGGCCCCGCGCAGGGCCGCCCGACCCTGCGCAGGACCGCGGTGATCATGAATGAGGCCACCACCGAGATCCCGGTTCATCTGCTGTTCCGGGACGATCCGCCCGCGCCCGGGGCAGCCGGTGCCGGTGCCGGCGCCGGTGCCGCCCGGACGGTCGGCCGCCCGGCGGGGTACTCGGGAGGCCGACCGGGGCCGAAGCGGCAGCTGCCCCGGACGGACAGCCGTATCCAGCGCGCCGTCCGGCCCGTGCCGACCGCCGACCCCGGGCTCGCCGAGCGCCCAAGTCCCGCGCTGTCCGGTGCCGTCGCGCTGCTCGGCGGCGCCCTCGCGCTCACCGCCTTCGCGGTCGTGCTGTGGAGGGCGGGGGCGGTCCCGGCGCCGCTGGCCGCGCTGTTGCGGCTGGACACCGTGCCGTACGACGGGATCGGGCCTGAGGCCGGTGCGGTGCTCGCCGTGCTCGGTGCGCTGGCGCTCCTCGCCTTCGGCGGGCTCGGGCGCGGCCGGGTCGGCCACGCGTGGGTCCTGTCGCTCTTCGGTGACTACCGGGGAAGTGTGCGGCGGACCGGGCTCGTGTGGACGAGCCCGCTGATGCTGCGCCGCCGGGTCGACGTACGGCTGAGGCACTGGCGCAGCGAGCCGCTGCCCGCCGTCGACGCCGACGGTACGGCGCTGCGCGTGGTCGTCCTGGTGGTGTGGCGGATCAAGGACACGGCGCGGGCCGCGTACGCGGTGGAGGACCACGAGGCGTATCTCTGCGAGCAGGTGGAGGCGGCGACGGCCCGGGTGCTCTCGCAGCTGCCGGCCGACGCCTTCCACGAGGACGGGCCGACCCTGCGCGACAGCGAAGCGGTGGGGGACTCGCTGACCCGGATGCTCAAGGCGGAGACGTTCCCGGTGGGTATCGAGGTCTTCTCGGCCCAGCCGACCAGGATCGACTACGCCCCGGAGATCGCCGGAGCGCTCCAGCGCAGCCGGGTGGCCGCGCTCGACGCCCGGCACCGGGCCACCGTGCTGACCTCGGTGGTGGACGCGGTGGACGACACGGTGACCCGGCTGACCGCGCGTGGGCTCGTCGAACTGGACGTCTATGAACGCAACGCGCTCGTCAGGGATCTGACGGTCGCCTTCTACTCGGGACGCGGCGGCACGCTTTCCTGACGCTCCTCCTCGAATTGGTTCAGACCTGTGTTTGATATGGACACGGCGAACTACCGTCCATACCCTGGGGCTTGGTCTAGACCGCAGCTCGGCACGCAGAACTTTCCCGAGTTCCGAGGAGTGCAGCATGCGCAAGAGAATAGGTGCGGCCGTGGTCGGCCTCGCCGTGGCGGGCGTCTCCCTGCTCGCCACCGGCAGCGCCAGCAGCCACGGGTACACCGACCAGCCCATCAGCCGTCAGAAGCTCTGTGCCAACGGCACCGTCACCAACTGCGGTGCCATCCAGTACGAACCGCAGAGCGTCGAGGCCCCCAAGGGGTTCCCCGGCGCGGGACCCGCCGACGGCAAGATCTGCTCCGGCGCGCACGACGACTTCGCCCAGCTCGACGGGGCGCAGGCGCCGGACGGCGGGGCCTGGCCGACGACCAAGCTCACCGGCGGCCAGGCGTACACCTTCCGCTGGCAGTTCACCGCCCGGCACGCCACGACCGACTTCGAGTACTTCATCACCAAGAACGGCTGGGACGACTCCAAGCCGCTCACCCGGGCCGACCTCGAACCGCAGCCGTTCATGACGGTGCCGTACGGCGGCCAGCAGCCGCCCGGAACCGTCTCCCAGCAGGGCACCATCCCCACCCAGAAGACCGGCCACCACATGATCCTGGCCGTGTGGAACATCGCCGACACGGGCAACGCGTTCTACGCCTGCTCGGACGTCAGCTTCTGACCGCTCATTTCTGACCGTTCATTTCTGACGGGCGGTCAGCTAGCCTGCTCCGCCATGAGGAACGCCGATACCGTCGCGGAGTTCGTACAGCGCCAATGGGGCGATCAGCGGCCCGGACTGAGATCCGGTGACCGGGTCCTGAGCCACCATCAGATCGCCTCGGGGGCTGCCGCGCGGGCCGCACTCCTGGTGGACCTGCTCCCGGCCGGAGCCGAACCCCACGTCGGGGTGCTGCTCCACAACACCCCGGAATTCCCGCTCTGGCTGAGCGCGGCGGCCCTCTCGGGGGCCGCCGTCGCGGGCATCAACCCCACCCGGCGCGGCGCCGAACTGGCCCGCGACATCGTGCACACCGACTGCCGGGTGCTGATCACCTCGCGGGAGCTGCTGCCGCTGCTCGACGGTCTCGAACTGCCGGGCGTACGGCTGCTGGTCACCGACTCCGACGCCTACCGCGAGCTGCTCGCCCCGTACGCGGACGCCGTCCCCGGGGAGGCGGTCGCGGCCCGGGTGTCCCCGTCCGCGCGGATGCTCCTCTACTTCACATCGGGCTCGACGGGCGCGCCCAAGGCGGCGATCTGCACCCAGGGGCGGCTGGCGGCGGCCGGACAGTCCCTGGTCACGCACTTCGGGACCGGCGGGGACGATGTCCACTACATCTGTATGCCGCTGTTCCACGGCAACGCGGTGATCGCCAACTGGGCCCCTGCCGTGGCGGCCGGCGCCGCCGTCGCACTGCGCCCCCGCTTCTCGGCCTCCCGCTTCCTGGACGACGTACGGGCCCACGGAGCCACGTACTTCACCTATGTCGGCCGCGCCGTGCAGTATCTGCTGGCCACCCCGGAGCGCCCCGACGACCGTGCGCACCCGCTGCGGATCGGTTTCGGCACGGAGGCGGGGGCGGTGGACGCGGCGCGCTTCGCCGACCGGTTCGGGGTGCGGCTGGTCGAGGGGTACGGATCGTCCGAGGGCGGCGCGGCCGTCCAGCGCACCCCCGGCACGCCCCCGGGCGCCATCGGCCGGGCTGCGCCGGGCGACGACCTGGCGGTGGTCGACCCGGAGACGCTCGATGAGCGCCCGCGCGCCCTCTTCGACCGGAACGGGCGCCTCACCAACGGCACCGAGGCGATAGGGGAGCTGGTCAACCGCGGCCCCAACCCCTTCGAGGGGTACTGGCGCAACGCGGCCGCCGAAGCGGACCGCAGGCGCGGTGGCTGGTACTGGACGGGCGACCTCTTCTACCGCGACACCGAAGGCTTCCTCTACTTCGCGGGCCGCACCGACGACCGGCTGCGCGTCGACAGCGAGAACCTGGCCGCCGCCATGATCGAGAACATCCTGGCCCGCTGGTCCGAGACCGTGGCGGTCGCGGTGTACGCGGTGCCCGACCCGGTGGCCGGCGACCAGGTGATGGCGGCGCTCGCCCTGCGCGAGGGCGCCGCCTTCGACCCGGTGGCCTTCGCGGACTTCCTGCGCGAACAGCCCGACCTGGGAACGAAGATGGCGCCTTCCTACGTACGGATCGTCCCCGCGATGCCGGTCACCGCGACGAACAAGGTGCACCGCGTCGGGCTGCGCCGCGAGGGCTTCCGCTGCGGTGATCCGGTGTGGCGGGCGGTGGACGGGGCGTACGGGCGGCTGACGGCCGCTGCCGTGGAGCGGCTGGTGGCGGAGTACGGGAGACGGGGGCGGGACGAACTGCTGACCCGCTAGCGCCCCGGCCCGCCGGGAACGGGAACGGCGGGCCGGGCCACACGGTTTACGCGGCCGGCGCCATCGGTGTCGTGGCCGCGTCAGTGTCGGTGCCGGGGTCGGGGTGAGTGTCGGCGCCGGGTCCCGCCGTACGGCTCCGCTCCCGCAGCAGCGCCACGGTCAGCACCGCCCCGGCCAGCAGCAGCACCGCGCCGCCCGCCGCCGCGAAGTGCATCCCGTGCACGAACGCCTGCTGTGCCTGCTCCACCAGGCCCGGACCGCCGACCGCCCGCGCCTCGCCCAGCGTCTCCCGGGCCTGGTCGGGCGCCGAGGCAGGCATATCGGCGCGGTAGACCGCCGTACCGACCGAGCCGAGGGCCGCCATCCCCATCGCCCCGCCGAACTCCTGCCCCGTCTCCAGGAGCGACGCGGCGGAACCGGCCTTGTCCACGGGGACCAGCGCGAGCGCCGCATCGGCGACCAGCGCCATCACGGTCACGATGCCACAGCTGCTGACGGCGGTCCCGGCCAGCAGCAGCCAGAGCGAGTCCGTACCGGTGAGGTTCAGTACGACGAACCCGGCTGCCGCGATGACGAACCCCGCCGCGACCACCGACGACCGCTTCACCCGCTGGGCGACCGCGGTCGCGGCCGGTGCGGCGAACCCCACCGCGACCGAGGGGGCCATGGACCAGAGCGCCGCCTCCATCGTGCTCATCCCGAGCACCGACTGCAGGTACTGCGTGGTGAAGTACGCGGAGCCCATCATGGCGAAGGCGGCCAGGGCGTTGAGCGTGATCCCGGCGCCGAAACCCCGCTTCCGGAACAGCGCGCGACTGATCATCGTGGGCCGGCCGGAGCGCTGTCTGCGGACGAAGACGGTGCCCACGGCCAGTCCTGCCAGGACACACAGCAGCATCGGAACGGTGCAGCCGTGCGCGGCCATCTCCTTGACGCCGTAGATCACCGGAAGCACGGACCCCATCGACAGCGGCACACTCAGCAGATCGAACCTGCCGGGCCTCGGGTCCTTGAACTCCGGTACCAAGAAGGGGACGAGGGCCAGCAGCAGCACCATCGCGGGCACATTGACCAGAAAGACCGAGCCCCACCAGAAGTGCTCCAGCATGACGCCGCTGAGCACCGAACCGAGCGCGATCCCGCCCGCCATGGCGCCCGACCAGATACCGACCGCCTTGGAGCGCTGCTTCGTGTCGGTGAACATGTTGCGGATCAGCGCCATGGTGGACGGCATGAGCGTCGCCCCGCCGACCCCGAGCACGGCCCGCGCGGCGATGAGCATCCCGGCACTCTGCGCGTACGCGGCCCCGACGGACGCCACACCGAAGGCGGCGGCCCCGAACAGCAGCAGCTTGCGCCGGCCGATCCGGTCACCCAGCGAGCCCATCGTGATGAGCAGCCCGGCCAGGGCGAAGGCGTAGATGTCGAAGATCCAGAGCTGTTGGGTGCTGCTCGGGTGGAGCTCCCGGGCGATGGACGGGATGGCGAAGAAGAGGACGGACACGTCCATGGAAACGAGCAGAAGCGGCAGCAGCAGCACGACGAAGGCGGTCCACTCCTTGCGGCCGGCGCGGGCAGTGGTCGGGTCCTGATGGGTGGGCTGAGTCATGAGCGTGACTGTACGAGCGTCATAAACGCTTGTCTAGTACGTCTGTGTAATACAGCCGTATGGAGCGATTCTCCTTGTGGCGACAGGGGTGGCAGGGGTATCAGCGGCGGTAGGGACATCGGGGGCGGTAGGGCCCGGAGCGCAACACAAAGAAGCCCCCCGCTTCCGCGAGGGGCTTCTTCTGTCGGTGCGCCGCCAGGGACTCGAACCCCGGACCCGCTGATTAAGAGTCAGCTGCTCTAACCAACTGAGCTAGCGGCGCCTGCTGACTCGGAAATAGTAGCTGGTCCGAAGGGGTGCTCCAAACCAGGCCATGATCGGCTCCCGGGCGGGCCTCAGATGGCGAGTGAGAGCACCACGGGGGCTGCCTGCCGGTTCAGGGAATCCGCCGCTGCCCGCAGCCGGTGGGCGTGCTCGACCGGGAGGGAAAGGGCCAGGCATCCGACGGTCGAGCCGGCCGTGAGCGGCACCGCTGCGCAGACCGTGCCCACCGCGTACTCCTGGATGTCGAGCACCGGGACCGTGGCCGGCTGGGCGTCGAGCTTGGAGAAGAGGACCTGCTCGTTGGTGATCGTCTTCGAGGTGAGCCGGGCGATCTTGTGGCGTGAGATGTGGTCGCGGCGGGCGTTCTGGTCGAGCTGGTTCAGCAGGCACTTGCCCGCCGCGCTGGCGTGCGCCGCCGAGCGGAAGTCCACCCACTCCTGGACCGCGGGCGTCAGCGGCCCGTCGGCGACCTGGGTGATCTTCATTTCGCCGTCGATGTACCGGCTGATGTAGACCGCGGCACCGACCGAGTCCCGCAGCTGGTCCAGGGTGTTCTGCAGCCTGGCCTGGAGCGCCGCCTCGCGGGTGGCGCCTGAGCCGAGGAGGACGAGCGAGTCGCCGATGACATAGGCGCCGTCACTGACCTGCTCGACGTACCCCTCGCGGCGCAGCATCAGCAGCAGGGCGGACAGATGGAAGGTGGGCAGGCCGGTCTCCCGGGCGATGTCGGCATCGGTCACGCCACCGCCGTACTTGGAAACGGTCTCCAGTACGCGGAGCGCGTACTGCACCGAATGGAACGGCGCGGTCGGCTCGGGCTTCAGCGCCACGGTTCCCCCTACAGGTTGTGACCGTTTGCTCGCGTACCACGATAGCCGCCAAGGGCCCCTTGTGGGGGGCCTGTTGACGACTTGCTGGCGCGCCCCGTGCCGTCAAGCTGGGGCGCGCCACCATGGCATATGCCGGAGTCATGATTTCGATCGGGACCCGGAGGTCAGAGCACTGCGCTCAGGAACTCGCGCGTACGTTCGTGCTCCGGGTCGCTGAAGATTTTCTCCGGCGAACCGGACTCGATCACCTTGCCGGAGTCGAACATCAGCACATCGTCCGAGATGTCCCTGGCGAAGTTCATCTCGTGGGTGACGCACAGCATGGTGATGTCGGTCGTACGGGCGATGTCGCGCAGGACGTCCAGCACCCCGGCCACCAGCTCAGGGTCGAGCGCCGACGTGACCTCGTCGAGCAGCAGCACCTGCGGACGCATCGCCAGCGCGCGGGCGATGGCGACGCGCTGCTGCTGGCCGCCGGAGAGCTGGTTCGGCTTGGCGTCCGCGCGGTCACCGAGCCCGACCAGGTCGAGCAGGCCCTTGGCGCGCTCGGCGGCCTCGTCCTTGGACATCCCGAGGACCCGGACCGGGGCCTCGGTGATGTTGCGCAGCACGGACATGTTCGGGAAGAGGTTGAACTGCTGGAACACCATGCCGATGTTCTTGCGCACCTCGCGGATCTGCTTCTCGCCCTTCGACGGGAAGAGCTGGTCACCGTTGACGGTGATCACCCCTTCGTCCGGCTTGAGCAACGTCATCAGAAGTCTGAGAATCGTCGTCTTCCCGGAACCGGAGGGTCCGATCAGGGTGACGTGCTTGCCCGGCTGGACCGAGAAACAGAGGTCGTCGAGCACGGTGTTGTCGCCGAACCGCTTCGTGACGTTGTCGAAGCGGATCAGCTCGTTCGTGGTGACCGGCTTCGACGGGGTCTTGACGACCTCGGCCGCCGAAGTCCCGGCCTTCGCCGCGTTCTCGGGGCCGGTGTTCTCGGGCCCGGTGTTCTCGGGCTGCTCGGGGCTGGTGGGGTTCGCGTCAGCGGACAAGGCGGCGCTCCAGGGCTCGTACAAGAAGAGATGCCGGATAGGCGATGACGATGAAGGCGACGCCGACGACGGTGAGCGCCTCGTTGTACTGGAAGGTCATCCCGCCCTGCAGGCGGGCCTGACCCAGCAGGTCGAGCACGCTGATCGCGACGACCAGGGGGGTGTCCTTGAGCATCGCGATGACGTAGTTGCCGAGCGCGGGGAGCACCCGGCGGATCGCCTGCGGCAGGATCACCGCGGTCCAGGTGCGGCCGCGGGGCAGGGAGAGCGCGGTGGCCGCCTCCCACTGTCCGACCGGCACCGCGTCGATGCCGGCCCGGTAGACCTGGGCGGTGTACGTCGAGTAGTGCACGCCGATCGCGACCGTGCCGGTGGTCAGCGCGGAGAACTGGATGCCCCACTCGGGAAGCACGAAGAAGAGGAAGAACAGCTGCACCAGCAGCGGGGTGTTGCGGATGAACTCGGTGACGAAGTTCACCGGCCACCGTACGAAACGGGTCTTCACCCGGTAGCCGAGTGCCCAGACCAGACCCAGCGCGAAGGAGAGCACCGAGCCGAGCACCAGAATCCGGAGGGTGGTGAGCAGCCCGTCCCAGAAACGTGGCATGAAGTCCGCGACCGCGGACCAGTCCCAGCTGTTCATCGGGCACCTCCGGTGGCCGTGAGGCCGAGATTGGCCCGGGTCTTGCGCTCAAGTGCCCGCATCCCGCGGGTGAGTACGAACGCGATGACGAAGTAGATGACCAGGACCACCGAGTAGATCTTGGAGCTCTCCTGGGTGGCGAGCCGCACCAGATAGGCGGCGAACGACACGTCCCCGACGCCGAGCAGCGACACCAGGGCGGTGCCCTTGAGCAGCTCGATCAGCAGGTTCGAGAACGGCGGCATCATCTCGGGGATCGCCTGCGGAAGCAGGATCAGGCGCATCCGCTGCCACGGGGTGAAGTTCAGCGCGACCCCCGCCTCGCGCTGCGCCGGCGCGACCGCGTTCAGCCCGCCGCGGACGATCTCGGCGCCGTACGCCCCGTAACTGAGTCCCAGGGCGAGCACCGCCGCCCACATCGGCACCAGCGCCCAGCCGAACAGGTTCGGCAGCACGAAGAAGATCCAGAACATCAGCACCAGGGACGAGGTGCCGCGGAAGATCTCCGTGTAGAAGCCGGCCAGGAAGCGCACCACACGGGAGCGGTGCGAGCGTGCCATGCCGATGCCGAAGGCCACGACGACGGCCAGCGCCGCGCTGTAGATGGTGAGTTGGATGGTGATCCAGATGCCCGGAAGCACCCAGTGCTGCCACAGTCCGGACGTCATGCGCACAGCTCCTTGGCCGTCAGCGTGGTCATCTCGTCCTTGGTGAAGCCGAACGGCTGCAGCACCCGGAAGAGTTCGCCGCTCTTCTTCATCTTGTGGATCTCGACGTTGAAGGCGTCACGGAGTGAGGTGTCGGTGCGGCGGAAGGTGAACCCGCCGCCGTCGATCTTCTTCTTGCCGTCGATCGTGGTCGCGAAGGCTTTGGTCGACTCGGCCTTGCGGCTCTTCTTCACCACTTCGCGAACGGTCAGCGAGGTACCGGCGAAGACATCGACGCGGCCGGACTCGACGGCGTTCAGACCCGCCACCTGGTCCTGGAGAATGACGATGTCCTTCTCCTTGTAACCGGCCGCGATGGCGTAGGCGATCTCGGCGTACGCGGTGCCGGTGGCGAACTTCGCCTTGGCCTTCACGCAGTCCTCGTAGTTGTGCAGGTTCTTCGGGTTGCCCTTGCGGACGATGAAGGCGTCCAGCATCTGGTACTCGGGGTCGGCGAAGATGACCTGCTGGCAGCGGTCCTTGTTGATGTACATACCGGCCGAAACGCAGTCGAACTGCTGCGAGTTGAGCCCGGGTATCAGTGAAGCGAAGTCAGTGGCCACCGGCTGGACATGGCCGACACCGAGCCGTTTGAAGATGATCTTCGCGAGTTCCACGGCCTCGCCGGTGAAGTCCCCCTGCTCATTGATGTACCCGTACGGCACCTCACCCGCGATGCCGAGCCTGACCGTGCCCTGCGACTTGAGCCTGGCGAGCGTGTCTCCGGTCGGTACCCGGGCGCAGCCGGCTGCCCCGAGCGCCCCCGCGGCGCCCAGACCCGCCATACCGAGGAGAAGCGAACGGCGGCGTACGGACTCGATGGGCCGTATGAGTCGTCTTGTGGTGCTTCCTGAGTCGTTCCCTGGTGGTGAAGCCATGGGCGCGCGGCTACCCGGCTCCAGCCGAGGTATGCCGGTCAATTTCAGCCGCTGCCCCGGAGAGGCACCCTTGACCTCCCGGGGGCCCGGGGGGAAACCATGGGGGGATGAGCGATCGATTCGTGGAACTGTCCCTCGACAAGCGCGGTGTGAGCTGCACGGCGAAGCTCCTCGACGACAAGGCGCCGGTCACCTGTGCGGCGGTCTGGGACGCGTTGCCGCTGGGCGGCGACGTCTACCACGCGAAGTACGCGCGCAACGAGATCTACACCCTGGTCCCGGGGTTCGCGCCGCAGGAGCCGCCGCTGGAGAACCCGACGGTCACCCCCATCCCGGGCGATCTCTGCTACTTCACCTTCTCCGAGACGGTGCTGGGCACGGACTCGTACGGATACGAGAGCGCGGCCGACCACCGCGGGCGGACCACGGTGGTGGACCTGGCGCTGTTCTACGAGCGGAACAACCTGCTGATCAACGGGGACACCGGCTGGGTGCCCGGGATCGTGTGGGGCACGGTGGTGGAGGGGCTCGACCGGATGGCGGAAGCCTGCCAGGACCTCTGGCGGTCGGGCGCGACGGGCGAGACGCTCAACTTCCGCCGGGCGTAGAGATCTTTGCGGGCTCAGCCCAGGACCCCGGCCCTCAACCGCCGGACGGTCCGGTCCCGGCCACCCCCGCCTCGTACAGCGCGTGCGCGGCCCGCAGCACCACCGCGTCCGTGTGCCGGGCCCCCACCAGCTGCACCCCGATGGGCAGTCCGGCCCCGTCCGTCCCGCAGGGCACCGTGGCCGCGGGCTGCTGGGTCAGGTTGAACGGGTACGTGAAGGGCGTCCAGCCCGTCCAGCGGTGGTGGCCCGAGCCCCGCGGTGCCTCAAGACCCGCCTCGAAGGCGGTGATCGGCACGGTCGGGGTGACCAGCAGGTCGTACCGCTGGTGGAAGAGCCCCATGCGCCGGCCCAGCTCCATCCGTACGTCCACGGCCGCCAGATAGTCCAGTGCCGAATACCGCTCGCCCTCCGCGACGATCTCCCGCAGCCCCGGGTCCAGCAGCTCGCGCTGCTCAGGGCCGAGGTGCTCGGCCACCCGGGCCGCTCCGCCGAACCACAGCGTGTGGAAGGCGGCGACCGGGTCGGGGAGATCGGGGTCCGTCTCCTCGATGTACGCGCCGAGACCCGCGAGCCGCTCCACCGCGCGCCGCACCGAGGCGGCCACCTCGGGGTCGACCGCGACCTGGCCGCCGAAGTTCGGCGAGTACGCGATCCGCAGCCCCTTCACCCCGCTGTCGAGACCGGTGCGGAAGCTGCCTTCGGGCGGGGCCAGCTGCGACCAGTCGCGCGGGTCGGGGCCGCTGATCACATCCATCATCAGCGCCGCGTCCGCCGCGTCCCGGGTCAGCGGCCCGACATGGGCGAGCGTCCCGAAGGCGCTCGCCGGATAGAGGGGGACCCGCCCGTACGTCGGCTTCAGCCCGAAGATCCCGCAGAACGACGCCGGGATACGGATGGAGCCCCCGCCGTCCGTGCCGAGCCCCAGCGGCCCGGCCCCCAGCGCCACCGCCGCCGCGCTGCCGCCGCTGGACCCGCCCGTGGTACGGGTGGAGTCGTGCGGGTTACGGGTCACCCCGTGCCGCGGGGAGTCGGTGACGGCCTTCCAGCCGAACTCGGGCGTCGTCGTCTTGCCGACGAAGACCGCGCCGTGCTCCCGCAGCCTGGCCACCGAGGGCGCGTCCTCGTCCCAGTCCCCGTCCGGCCGTACGGTCCTCGACCCGCGCAGCGTCGGCTCGCCGCGCAGCAGCAGGATGTCCTTGACCGTGACCGGCACCCCGTCGAGAAGCCCCTGCGGTTCACCCGCGCGCCAGCGGGCCGCCGACTCCCCGGCCTGCTCCCTGGCCCGGTCGGAGTCGATCCTGACGAAGGCGTTCACATCGGGCTGCACCACCTCGGCCCTGTGCAGCACGGCGTCGGCCGCGTCGACCGGGGTGAAGCTGCCCTTCCGGTAGCCGGCCAGGAGTTCTCGGGCGGTGAGGTCACAGAGGTCAGTCATGGGTGTGGACGTACCCACGTTTCTTGTCCACCACGTTCGGCAGGGGCTCCCCGTTCGCCCACTTGTCGTACAGCTCGACGAACTGCTCGGCGAGATCGTCGCGCCAGCCGACCGTGTCGCCGCTCATGTGCGGCGAGATCACCAGCCCGGGGACGTCCCAGAGCCGGCTGTCCGGCGGCAGCGGCTCCTCGGCGAAGACATCGAGCGCCGCGCCGGCCGGCCGCCGCTTGCCGAGCGCCTCGGCCAGGTCGCCCTCGACGACGAGCGCCCCGCGCCCCACATTGATGAAGTGCGCCGACGGCTGCATGGCGGCGAAGGCGTGCGCGCCGAACATCCCCCGGGTGGCGTCGGTGAGCGGCGCCGCGCAGATCACCCAGTCGGCGTGCGGCAGCAGCCCGTCGAGTTCGTCCGTGCCGTGGATCCCGGCGCGCGCGGTCCTGCCGACCAGCGCCACCCGCACCCCGAGCGCCGTCAGTGTCGCGCCGATCGCCCGGCCGATGGGCCCCGACCCGACGACCACCGCCCGAGTCCCCGCCACGCGACGGGTCTCGCGGTGCTGCCAGCGCCGCTGGCGCTGGAGCTCCTGGGTGCCGGGGAAGTCCTTGGCGAAGGCGATGACGAGGCCCGCGACGTACTCGGCGATCGGCTGGTCGAAGACTCCGCGGGCGTTGGTCACCACCGTGTCCGAAGCGGCCAGCTCAGGGCTGAGGAGATGGTCCACCCCGGCGCTCGCCGTATGCACCCAGCGGGGGCGCGGCCCCTCGCCCGGCCACACCCTGCGGACCGCGTCGGAGAGGAAGTCCCAGACCAGCAGGACATCCGCGTACGGCAGTTGGTCGCCGATGGTGTGGGCGTCCGCGTGCACGATGTGTGCCCGGCCGGCCAGTTTCCCGAGGCGCGGCGGCGGGTCGGCGTCCAGGACCAGAAGGGTCGGTTCAGCGCTCTGTTCAGCGGGTTCGGGCATCTGCGCGGTCCTTCGACTGGGGGTGGTCGGGTTTCGTCGGAGTAAGCACATTGCAACGTCTGAGATGTGCGGATTGACCGGGCTCGCACCGTGACCCTACCGTCGACATCAGAAGCACAACGGCCTCACCCACATCACTTGGGGGGCAGTCATGGACATCTCCTTCCTCGGCGGACCACAGCCACAGCGCGGTGTGGGTGTCGTCGCCCCTTTTGACTTCGCTCTCGACCGAGAGCTGTGGAGGTGGGTGCCGGACGATGTCTCGCTCCATCTGACGCGTACCCCCTTCGTGCCGGTCGAAGTCTCCCTGGATCTCGCCCGGCTGGTCAGTGAACACGAGACGCTCCGGGAGGCGGTCCGGGCCCTGGGCGCGGTCGCGCCCCAGGTCGTGGCGTACGCCTGCACCAGTGGCAGCTTCGTCGGCGGGGTCGCCGGGGAACGGGCCATGTGCACGGCGATGGCCGCGGCCGGCGACCTGCCCGCTGTGACGACGTCGGGAGCCCTGCTGGAGGCTTTCCGGGAGCTCGGCGTCCGGCGGATCGCCCTGGTCACGCCCTACACTGAATCTGTGACGTCAGCCCTGGAGGAATACCTCGGCGAAGCGGGGACAGTCGTCACCGGGCGGGCCTTTCTCGGTCTCACCAGGCACATCTGGAAAGTCCCGTACCGCGACGTGGTGGACATGGCACGGCAGGCGGTGATCGGTTCGGCGGACGCCCTCTTCATCAGCTGTACCAACCTTCCGACGTACGACGTGATCCCGCAGCTCGAAGCGGAGCTGCGGATGCCGGTGCTTTCGGCGAACCAGGTCACGATGTGGGCGGCGCTGCGCGTGATCGGCGCCCACGCCGTCGGTCCGTACCAGCGGCTGCTGATCGAATCGGCGCCCGTGTCCGAGCCGGCACCGGCACCCCTGCCCGCGCCCGAGCCCGCCAGCGCACTGGCAGAAGATCCGCCCGAAGAGCAGGGAGGCTGGACATGACAGCGGTCGGGTTCCTTTACCCGGGGCATTCCGCGGAGGACGACTACGAGCGCATCGAGCAGCTCCTGGCGTCCGACGTGAGACTGTCCGTCGTCCACACCGACATCGGCGAGGACGCGCACCGGGTGGACGCGCTCCTGAAGATGGGCGCGGCGGACCGGCTCGCGGCCGGCGTCGAGGAGCTGCGGCTCGCCGGGGCCGAGACAGTGGTGTGGGCGTGCACGAGCGGCAGCTTCGTCTACGGCTGGGACGGCGCGCAGCAACAGGTCAGGGATCTGGCACTGGCGGCCGGAATGCCCGCGTCCAGCACATCCTTCGCCTTCGTGCACGCGATCCAGTACCTCGGCGCGAAGAAGGTCGCCGTCGCCGCGACGTACCCGGAGGACGTGGCGGCGTACTTCGCCGCCTTCCTCAAGTCCGCGGGTGTGGAAGTGACGGCGACCCGCGGCAGCGGCATCGTCACGGCGGCCGAGGTCGGCACCTGGGGCCGGGACGAGGTCATCGAACTGGCCCTTTCGGGAGACCACCCGTCCGCCGATGTGGTGCTGCTGCCCGACACCGCGCTGCACACCGCGGCGTATGTGCAGGAGCTGGAGCAGGTCCTGGGGAAGCCGGTGCTCACCGCGAACCAGGTGTCCGTGTGGGAGGGGCTGCGGCTGGCCGACCGGAAGGTCCCGGGGGAGCGGCTCGGGAAGCTCTTCGCACGCAGGACGTGACACGGGCGGCGGGCGCGGTCCGGGTGTGACGCGGGCGGCGGGGTGCGGTCCGGGTGGCGGATGTGACGCGAGGGCGGCGGATGTGACGCGGGCGGCCGCCGGGCCCCGCGCCGGTGTGGCGCGGGAATAACCGGAGACCGTCCCCTGTTGCTGTCGCTGTACCTGGCCGACAACCAGAAAGGCCCAGCGCGGTGGACCCGATTCAAGGCAAGGCGGCCGGAACCGCTCCCGTACCCCTGTCCGTACTGGACCTGGTGACCGTGGGGGAGGGGCGCACCGCCACCCAGGCCATCAGGACCGGGGTGGAGATCGCCAAGCTCGCCGAGCGGCGCGGTTTCCACCGGTACTGGGTGGCCGAGCACCACTCCATGCCCGGGGTCGCCTCCTCGTCGCCCGCCGTGCTGCTCGCCCACCTCGCCGCGCACACCGACCGCATCCGGCTCGGCTCCGGCGGTGTGATGCTGCCCAACCACGCGCCGCTGGTGATCGCCGAGCAGTTCGGCACGCTGGAGGCGATGGCCCCGGGCCGGGTCGACCTGGGCCTCGGCCGGGCCCCCGGCACCGACGGTGCCACGGCGGCCGCGCTCCGCCGCTCCGACCGGCTCCATGAGGGCGCCGACGAATTCCCGCAGCAGCTGGCCGAGTTGATCCGGTTCCTGGACGACAGCTTCCCGGACGGGCACCGGTACGCCCGGATCCACGCCGTGCCGGGGCCCGTCCAGGGCCCTGCCGGGCGGCCGCCGGTGTGGCTGCTCGGCTCGTCCGGCTTCAGCGCCCGGCTCGCGGGGACGCTCGGGCTGCCGTTCGCCTTCGCGCACCACTTCTCGGCGCAGAACACCATCCCGGCCCTCGACCTCTACCGTGAGTCCTTCCGGCCGTCGGCGGTGCTGGACAGCCCGTACGCGCTGATCGGCGTCGCAGCCCTCGCGGCCGACGACGAGAAGGAGGCCCACCGGCAGATCCTCAGCGGCGCGCTGTCGATGGTCAGGCTGCGCACCGGCCGGCCGGGGCTCGTGCCGACGCCCGAGGAGGCCGAGGCGTACCGATTCAGCCCGGTGGAGCGCGAGTTCGTGGACGGCTGGCTCAGCAACATCATCACCGGCACCGCCGACGAGGTCCGCTCCGGTCTCGACGACCTCCAGAAGCGCACGGGCGCCGACGAGTTGATGATCACCGCCAACGCACACGGCGGTGAGGCGCGGCTGCGCTCGTACGAGCTGATCGCCGACGCGTACGGGCTGCCCGGGTAGGCGGTACGCGTACGAGTTGCCCGGGATGGCAGCGCGTACGAGCTGCCCGGGATGGCACGGGCGGCACAGCACGAAGGCGCGGGGCGGCCGGACCGGCTGCCCCGCGCCTCTCCGCTGCCCGGGGCGCCGCCCGCTTGCCGAACCGAACGGCGCGCGCCCCTCAGCCGTGCGGTACGGGGGCGCCCGCCAGCAGCGCGCCGATCTCCGCCGGGTCCACCGCCCGTGAGTACAGATAGCCCTGCCCGGTGTCGCAGCCGATCCTGCGCAGCCGCGCCGCCTGCCCCGCCGTCTCCACGCACTCCGCGGTGACCGTGAGCCCCAGCCGGTGCGCGAGCTGCACCAGCGCCTCGACGATCATCTCGTCGGCCGGATTCGGGTGGCTGCCCGCGTCGTAGCGGAATCCGCGTACGAACGACCCGTCCAGCTTCAGCACCGACACCGGCAGCCTGCTCAGATACGCGAGGTTCGAGTATCCGGTGCCGAAGTCGTCGATCGCGATCCGCACACCCATGTCGCTGAGGTCCTGGAGCGCCTGGAGGGGGCGGCCCGCCGACCCCATCACCGCCGACTCGGTCAGCTCCAGCTGGAGCAGATCGGGCGCGAGGCCCGTCTCGGCGAGGATCCCGGCGACATCGGCGACCAGATCCGAGTCCCACACCTGCCGCACGGCGATGTTGACGCTCACGAACAGCGGTGGGCGCGAGGGGTGTTCGAGCTGCCACGCTCTCGCCTGCCGGCAGGCGGTGCGCAGCACCCACGCGCCGAGCTGGACGATCGAGCCGTCCTCCTCGGCCAGACCGATGAAGCGGTTCGGGGTCAGCCGGCCGAACTGCGGGTGGTTCCAGCGCACCAGCGCCTCCACGCCCTTCAGCTCCCCGTCCGCCAGATCCACCAACGGCTGGTACTCGAGGACGAATTCACCGTCGTCCACGGCGGGCCGCAGCGTGGACGAGAGCGCCTGCCTGGTCATCCGGTGGGCATTGCGCTCCGGGTCGAAGAGCGTCCAGCGCGCCTTGCCGTCCGCCTTCGCCCAGTACAGCGTGGTGTCGGCGTCCTGCATCAGGCCGGTGGCGCTGGTGCCGTCGGCGAGCCGCTCCACCACCCCGATCGACGCCGAGACCGAGAGCCGCTGGCCGCCGAGGTCGAACGGCTCCTGGAGCGCGGCCAGCACCGAGGCCGCGAGGGCGGCGAGCTGGTCCGTGCCGGTGGAGTCCTCGACCAGCAGGGCGAATTCGTCCCCGCCGAGCCTGGCCACCAGATGGCCGCTGCCGCCGCCGTAACCGGTCTGGTCGGCGCAGTGGGTCAGCCGGGAGGCGACGACGCCGAGCAGCCGGTCGCCGAAGCGGTGGCCGAGTGTGTCGTTGACGGCCTTGAAGCCGTCGAGGTCCAGATAGCAGAGCCCGATCCGGCCGGTGCCAGGCCGGTCGCAGGCCGCCGGGTCGAGCGCGGCCGACAGCCGCTCGAAGAACAGGGTGCGGTTGGGCAGCCGGGTCACCGGGTCGTGCATCTGGAGGTGGCGCAGCCTGGCCCTGAGTTCGCGCCGGTCGCTGACGTCGGCGACCGAGAGCAGCACCTGGGAGCTGTCGGGGAAGGGGGCGACGCTGACCTCGGCCCAGAGCGAGTGGCCGTCGGCGTGCTTGAGGCGGCGGGTGCAGCGGAAGCTGGAGCGGCGGCCCCGGAGCACCTCGCGGTACGCGTACCAGGTGCGGGTGTCCGCCGCGAGGTCCACGAGGCAGGCCGCGGTCTGCCGGGTCAGCTCGGCGGGCTCGGTGCCGAGCAGTCCGCCGAGCGCGGCGTTGGCGGAGACGACCAGGCCCTCGCGGTCGACGACGGCCATCCCGAGCCGCGCGGTGTTGAAGGCGGCGCGGTAGTCGTGCAGCTCGGCGGCGGTCCGGCCGACAGCCTGACGCTCTGTGACCGGTGGCCGGACGGATCCCGGTACAGGACCCGGTCCTTCAGGGGTTCCGTTCACGGCTGGCTCCCGCGGTGCAGTCGTCTCGAACAGGTGGGGTCGGGGTTCGTCGGCCGGGCGGTGGAGGGACGCCGAAGGCGCGTGTCCACATGGGAAAGTGTGCCGATCATAGAGGTTGAAGCAAGGACCGTTCCAGCCTCGTTGGCGCACGGTGGTCGCTCCCGCGCCCAAGGGTGATCGTTTCTGCGCGGCTACCGTCCGGGGGCTTTCCGACGTGATCGGTTGTGACTTTCCGTAAAGGTCCGGGGTGTCGGGTCGATCACTCGCCTGGGGCAGCTGGACAGGGCATAAACACATAAACCGGCCCAGGGTGGGTGGGGTGTCCCGCAACCCGAACCCGGAGGTCCACGTGCAGCGTCCGCAGGCACCCGGGCGAGTGGACCGGCTCCGGCTGCGGCAGACCGCCGCCATCCTCGTCTCGTTCATGGCACTCACCGCGACATCGCTGGTCGCGGGGCCCGCGGCGGCCACGGTGGGCGGCGCGGGGCCGTGCGCGCTGGCCCGCACCGACGTCCACCACTCGGACGGGCTCGACAGCTGGAACTCCGCCTACCCCCGGCCGGTCGGGGCGCTCGACGCGGTCATGATCTTCCTGTCGTTCCCCGGCACCGTGCCTGACACCACTCCGCAGGAGCTGACCGGCGACTACTTCCCGTCGACCACCGAGTTCTACCGGCGTGCCTCGTACGGGAAGTTCACGCTGCGGCCGCATCCGATGCAGCGGTGGACGATGATGCCGAAGCCGGCCTCCAAGTACGCGATACGGCGTGACTGGAGCGCGGGCGAGCGTGACGCGTACCTGCGGGACGCGGTGGCGGCGGCCGATCCGTCGGTGGACTTCAGCAAGTACGACCTCGTCTATCTGATCGCCGACCCGGACGCGCCGGGCGTCGACTCGGACGCCACGAAGGTGGTCAACCTGGATACTCCGCTGCGCGCCGACGGCACGGACATCCGGCGCTTCGTCACCGGCTTCGAGCGGCATCCGCCGGACCGCGATGTGCTGGCCCACGAGACCGGTCACGTCCTGGACCTGCCGGACCTCTACCACCGTCCGTCCGACGACAAGGGCGACTGGGACACGTATGTGGGGGACTGGGACGTCATGGGCAGCCAGTTCGGGCTCGCCCCCGACTTCTTCGGCTGGCACAAGTGGAAGCTGGGCTGGCTGGACCGGCGGCAGATCGGCTGTGTACGCGGCACCGCTCCCCAGATGTTCACACTGGAACCGCTGGAGAAGGTCACGGCGCCCGGCACGGACACGGCCGGGACCCGGCTCCTCGTCCTGCGGACGGGGCTGGAGAGCGCCCTCGTCATCGAGGCGCGCACCGCGGCGGGCAACGACGCGTCGACCTGTTCCGAGGGGATCCTCATCTACCGGGTGAAGGCCGATCTGGCCTCGGGCGACGGGCCGATCCGGGTGGTCGACACCCATCCGCACAGCTCGGGCTGCTGGGGGCAGTCGGTCTACCCGCCGCTGGCCGACGCGCCGCTGGGGGTCGGGGAGACCTTCACGGTCCCCGGCAACGGGACGAAGGTGGAGGTGGCGGACCGTACGCCGTCGGGATCCTGGACGGTCAAGATCACGCCGGTCATCTGAGGCTGCTCCGGTCATCCGGGGTGCCGGCCGTCCGAGGTCCCGGTCGTTCGACGTCCCGGCCGGCTGAGGTCCCGGCCGGGACAACGAAGAAGCCCCCCGCTTCCGCGAGGGGCTTCTTCCGTCTGTGCGCCGCCAGGGACTCGAACCCCGGACCCGCTGATTAAGAGTCAGCTGCTCTAACCAACTGAGCTAGCGGCGCCTGCTGACGTCGTAGACCTTAGCACCCTGATCGGCGCCGGTAAAAATTGATAAGCCGCCCGCCCCGGCCGCAGGGGCGGGCGCCGCTCGCGCCGCCCGGACGCAGGCCCAGAGCAGCACCTCGGGTCCGGGCAGCCAGGGATGGCGGGTGTCGGGGGCCACCAGCCAGCGCGGACCCGAACGGGGAACGGACGAGGTCAGCGACGGTACGGTCACCGCGTCGCCCGGGCCGTGGCAGAGCAGCGGCGGCACCGCGTCGCCCCACTCCTCCCAGTGCAGCAGGGACGGCAGCCGCTGGGCCGTGCCGGGGGCGGCGAAGAGCAGCATCCGGCCGCGGTGGCCGGCGACCGGGCCCGATCCGGGGCCCTCCGACCACAGGGTGTCCAGCATCCGGCGGCCGAAGATCGCGGGCACGTTGACGACGTCGAACACCGAGCCGCAGTCCAGCACGGTCGGGGCGGTGGGCTGGGACTCCCAGAGCGAGAGCGCGCTGCGCGGGTACGGTGCGGCGGATGCGAGCCATCCCGCACCCGCCGGGGTGACCTCCGTGGCGTGCTGCCCGTCCTGCTCGTCGAGGATCCGGCTGAGCCCTGCGGACGAACGGCCGACCGTGGCGTGGATGACCGAGCCCCGTACGCCGGAGCCACCGATGCCCGCGCCACCGATGCCCGCTCCGCGGAGACCGGGGCCGCGGAGGCCGGGGCTTCTGCCGGAGGGGGTTCCTGCGCTGTCGTCGTTTCGCTGCCATGTGCTCATGCCGACCAGGTGTACCCGGAGTGAGGGAGGCGCTTCGCTGGGTTGGCAGAAACCGGGACAGGCGGGGGCGGGAAGGCGTATCTTGCCCACCGGCCTTGCCTCCTGGCCCTGCCTCGGGGCATATGCCGTACGGGTGGGGCGGGGCTCAGCCGTGGACCGTCCGTCAGGTCGGCAGGCCGCGCAGCAGGTCCCGGCCGAACTCGACCATCTTCTTCGCGTAGTCCTCGGTCCACTGCGCGCGCTCGGCGATGTCCGCGGTCGTCAGCCGGTCGAAGCGACGCGGGTCGGCGAGCTGCGCCGCGGCCATGGCCTGGAACTCGACCGCCCGGTCCGCTGCCGCGCGGAAGGCCAGGGTCAGCTCGGTGGCGCGGGTCAGCAGCGCCGCCGGATCGTCGATCGACTCCAGGTCGAAGAAGTGCTCCGGGTCGGCGGTGGCCTCGGAGGGCTCGAAGAGCAGCGGCGCAGGCCGCGGCTTCCGCTCGCGCTGTTCGGGCTCCGCCATGTGTGCCTCCTGCTGGTGCCGTTGTGCGTCTGTTCTGCTTCTGCTGTGCGGCTGCGGTGGGATTCCGGATCGGCCGCGGGATTCCGGCCACCGTCCATTGTCCCGCCCCGCGCAAGGGGTCGTCAGGCGGTCGCCGGGGGCAGGCCCGGCGGTCAGGGTGTCCACGGCACGCGGTGTTCCGCGAGGTGGGCCAGGACCGCGTGGTTCGCCTCCCAGCCGTCCGGGCTGTGTCTGTTGACCGCCTGCGGCGGTGTACCGGACTCCGTCCGGCGGTCAGGGTGTCCACGGCACGCGGTGTTCCGCGAGGTGGGCCAGGACCGCGTGGTTCGCCTCCCAGCCGTCCGGGAACTTCACGGTCACGCCCAGCTGCACCGGCTCCGTCGACGGGTGCTCGTCCAGCAGGCCGGCCACGCCCTCCCGGCACACCACGATGCACGCGTGCCGGTGCCGTGAGGCCAGGACGCACAGCCTGCCCGTCTCCAGATGGAAGGCCGTCGCGTCCGGCCGGCCCGACAGCGGGTGCAGCACCACCGTGACGTCGAACTCCCGGCCCTGGAGGCGGTTGGCCGTATCGACCGCGACACCCGTCACCCCGAGCTCCGCGAGCGCCGACCGCACCGCGGCCGCCTGATCGCGGTGGGCCGTGCCGACCGCGACACGGTCCGCCGTCAGCGGCACCGGATCCGGCGACTGCTCGCTCACCGCCGCGCCACCGCGGTCCAGCAGCCGCCCGACGACCAGGGCCACCGCCCGTACCGCCTCCGGGTCCGTACGCGGCGTGTGCCGCGCGGGCAGTTCGAGCAGGCCCCAGCCCGAATCGGCCGCCTCGTCCAGCACCCGGTCGGGGCCCGAACCGTCCGAAGCCACCCCGAAGGTCAGCCGCCGGTCACCGTGGTCCGTACCGCTGCGGAACGGCGTGTACGGATAGAACGCGTCCGAGACCAGCGGCGCGGCCGAGGCCGGCAGCCGCCAGGAGACGGGCAGCCGGTGCTGCGGCAGCTCCGGGTTGTGCGCGAGCAGGGTGGAGACCGCACTGGCCGACGGGTCGTACGTCAGCCCCGCCCACTGCTCGGCGCCGACCACACTGAACGGGTCGAGCTGGCCGGGGTCGCCCACGAACAACGCCCGCTCGAACAGCCCGGCCACGGCCAGCAGCGCGTCCGAGCGCATCTGATACGCCTCGTCCACGATCGCGTGCCGCCAGGGCTCGACGCCCTTCACATGCGCCCACTTCGCGGCCGTCGAGATCACCACGTCGAGCCCGGCGAGATCCGCGGCCTTGGCGGACTTGCGGACGTTCGGCAGGTCGTCCAGCGCCTTGTCGTACGGATCGGGGTCGCTGCTGTGCAGCCGGCCGACCGGCAGCTCGGGGTCCTTCCCGGCCAGCCGGACGACCAGGTCGTCCACCTGGGCGTTGGTCTGCGCGACCACCATCAGCGGCCGGCCGGCGGCGGCCAGTTCACGGGCCGCGCGCACCACCAGCGTCGACTTGCCCGCGCCGGGTGGCGAGTCGACCACCACTCCGCGGGCGGTGCCGTGCAGCGTGTCGTCGAGGATGGCCCGCGTCGCACGGGCCGCCTCCGCACCGGGATCGAAGGTCACAGCAGGTCCTCGGGGGTGACGGGGTCGGGGAGGCGCACAGGGGCCGCGGTGTCCGGCGGGCCGCCGTGGGTCCACGGGGTGTCCTCCTGCGCGGGCAGCTCGGGCCCGCCCCGCACACTGTGCTCGAACAGCGTCCAGCACAGCCGGTCGCCCTTCTCGGGCACGGTCCCCGGGGCCGGCTCCTTGGCGCGGCCCATGCCGGAGGTCAGCCGCAGCACCAGCGAGCCGTCCTCCTCGTACCGTACGAACTCGGCCGTCTGCGCCTTCGGCGGGTCACCGGGGAGCGCCCGGTGGACCTTGGTGCGCTCCCCGATGTGCGGGGAGTCGTCCGTGCGGAGCGTCACCAGGGGGCGCGGGCTCGGGCGCTTCGACTCGCTCCACGCCATCACCACGTCCGTCACCTCGCCGCTGAACGCCTCGCCCGCGAGCCGCCGCCCGGCCATCACCAGCGGATCGTCCAGGGCCTCCTGTGCCTCCAGCTGTGTCTGCGCGGTCTCCCGGGTGGCGAGCTTCTGCGCCGCCGTCACCGCGTCGTCCCTGCGGGGCTGGGGCGGCTCGCCCGCCCGTACCCGGTCGCGGTGGCCGGTGAACGACCAGCGGTCCCGGGTCCACCGGTCGCCCGCCCTGGCTCCCTCGGGCAGCTCGCGCAGCAGCCCGAGCGCCTGCCACACCGCGTCCCAGGTGGGGCGCAGCTGCCCGGCCAGCAGCGAGCGGATCTCCCGCTCGGCCGCTGTCAGTTCGCCGAGCCGGTCGTCGGCCGCAGGTCCGTCCTCGGCGGCGGCCAGTGCCGTACGCGCCGTGTCGTACCGCTCCACCGCCGGGGCCAGCAGCCTGTTGTCGAAGGCCGGGTCGGTCGCGGGGCCCGCGGGCGGGCAGAGCAGCTGCCCGTCCCGGTCGCGCCCCAGCTCGGCCCGGAGCGCCGCCTCGGCGCCCGACGCCCCGTCGGCCGGGGCGATCCAGGCGAGCAGCGCGCCCAGGTGTTGGTCCTCCAGGGTGCTCTGGCCGGTGGCCCAGTGCCGGTTCAGCAGGTCGGTCGCCGCGAGCAGCAGCGAGGACCCGGGGACCCGGGCGCGCTCACCGTAGTGCGTCAGCCAGCGGCCGAGCAGCGGGACACGGGGCGGCGCCGGGTAAGGCGTCTCGGGATCCTCATCGGCCGTACGCCGGAAGCGCGTCGAGCGCCCGATGAGCCGTACGAAGTCGATGCCCGCCCGGCCCGGCACGATCAGCTGCGGGGCGTCCGTGCACAGCTCCGTCTCGACCTTGACCTTCTTCTTGGTCTCCGGGTCGGTCTCGGACCGCTCGGCGGCCTCGACGTCGTCCGCGTACCCCTCGATGTACGGCAGGACGGCGTCGGCCAGCTCGGCGAGGAACGTGAACCGCAGGTCACGGTCGCGCGGCTGGGCGACGACGAGCAGCCTCGGCGCGGCGGGGTCGGTACCGACGAGCGCCCCGAGCGGTGCGCCGGCCTCGCCCGCCGTGGTGAGGGGGACGAACACGAGCGGGCGCGCGGAGAGATGGCGGTGGCGGACGGTGGCGGTGGGCTCCGCGCGCCCGGACCGCACGGCTTCCAGCCGGGCGAGCGTACTGATCAGCGACATGGCGACGGCCCTTCCTGCCCGGCGGGCGCCGGACGCGGATTCTGCCCGGCGGGTGCCGGATGCGGGTCCTGCCCGGCGGGCGCCGGTCGCGGATCCTGTCCGGCGGATGACGGACGCGAGCCCTGCCCGGGGAGGTCCGGGCCCGAGTTCCGCCCCGGGCCGTCCGCATGCTGCGGTGCCGGCGGTGCGGGCGGTCCCTCCGCCAGTGCCTCCGCCCGCAGCGCCGCGGCCCTGCGCAGCGCGGCCACCGTCGGGTCCGACGGATCACCCCGCGTGCCGTGCGCGGCGGCCAGCACCGCGTCGACCGTCGTCAGACCGCCCAGCTCGCCGCGGAGCCCCCGGCCCAGCGCCTCCACCGCGCCCGCGTCACGGGCCCGGCCGCGGCAGTGGAAGGCCAGCTCGCACGCCGCCAGGCACTCCGGTGCGTAGGCGGCGCCGACCGATTCGACCGCCGCCGTGAGCTCGGCAGGGGGCAGGCCGGGGTCGAAGGTGGTGCCTTCGGGCAGGGCGGCCGCGATGTCCTCGATACGGGTCAGCCGGGCCAGCTGACGCCGGGTCACCGCGAGCTGCTTGCGTACGTCGACGGCCGCAGCCGTCGGCAGGTTGGAGAAGTCCTTCGGGCAGACGAGCAGAATCCGGTCGTGCACGGACGCACCGCCCGCGCTGGTCGCGCCGCCCGCGCCGCCCGCGCCGCCCGTGCCGCCCGCGCCGCCGCTCCCGACATGCGCCGCGATCCGCTCCAGCGCCAGCACGTACACCGCTGCCTGGCGGGCGGCCGCCCCCACCTTCGCCGCGTCCGCCGACGCGTCGATCATCGGGAACGACTTGATCTCGATCACCGTCCAGCGCCCGGCCGGGTCCACCACCACCGCGTCCGGCTCCAGATAGGCGGGCGAGCCCGCCACATCGAGCGCCAGCATCGGATGGTCGAACAGGCTCCACCCGCCGCCCTCCGTCGCCTCCCGCAGCGCCAGCGCCGTGCGGGCAGCGCGGCCCTCGGGGCCCGCAGCCGTGAGATCGGGAACCGCGACGTCCACCGGCGCGGCCGTGCCCATGTGCTCCGCGAGGAGCCGCATCAGATCGGCGCCGCCGTCGGCCTTCACCCTCGCCTCGAAGGCATTGCCCCGCATGAAGGCGAACTGGGACTGGCCGAAGGCCGAGGGGGAGCCGAGGGCCTGGGCGAGAACCGTCTTGTTCACCCCGGCGCCGTCGAGCAGCGCGCGCCGCTCACAGCCCGGGTTCGCCGCCAGGGCCGCCAGCGCGCGGGCGTCCAGTGGCTGTGGCGCGACGGACGGACCCCGCAGCTCAGCGAGCCGCTGTCGGAGTGCCGTCGTCGGCGGTGTCGCCTGCCGGTGCGGCTGAGGCCGATGGGGCGGAGGAGGCGGAGGAGGTCCGCTGCCCGGGGAATCGCTCACCCGGGGAAGTCTTGCATCCGGCACCGACAATGGGCGACGGACTGTCATCGGGACGGGAACCCGTACGGGAATCCGTACGGGAGAAACGGAAGGAGAACCGTGCCCGTACCCGGTCGGCCAGCCGCACCAGGGGCCCGGCGAGCAGCAGCCCCACACCCATCACCGCGACCCCCGCGATCGCGTCGAGCAGATAGTGGTTGGCCGTGCCCAGCACCACGAAGGTGATGGTCAACGGGTAGAGCACCCCGAGTATTCGGGCCACGGGCGTACGGCCGTGGCGCCACAGCATCACCCCGCACCACAGCGCCCAGCCCACATGCAGACTCGGCATCGCGGCGAACTGGTTGGTCATCCCGCCGAGCCCGCGCGGCGCACTCGCGTCGTCGCCCCACCAGCCGTACGAGCTGTACTGCGCCATCGTGTCGACAAAGCCCTCCGCGTGGGCGAGCAGCCGCGGCGGACAGGTCGGTGTCAGCGTGAAGCCGATCAGGCCGAGCAGGGTGGAGGCCATCAGCCAGGTGCGCGCCGTGCGGTACTGAGCCGGCCGGCGCCGGAAGAGCCAGATCAGGATGGCCGGGGTGACCAGGTAGTGCAGCGAGGCATAGGCGAAGTCGGCGGGTATCCCGATGGCCGGGGTGTGGGTGAACAGCCTGTTCAGCGGGTGCTCGACGTTGATGTGCAGAAACTTCTCGGCACGCAGCAGCGACAGCCCGTGATCGACGGCGTCCTCGGTGTTGCCGCGCGCCAGCAGCCGGCCCGATGAGTACGCGGTGTAGACGACAGCGATCACAAGGAGCTCTGTCCACCAGCGGGGCCGGTCACGGTTCGCGGTGTACGGCATCCGAATGCTCTCCATCGTCTGTTCAAACGGGGCCTGTCACCCGGCGTACCACCATAGGGCGTATGGAATGACAAGTTCAGGCGGCCCCTCTTTGCGGGGGCACGGTAGGGGGGACGCCAGGACCGTCCCCCGGGTTGCTCCCCGACCCCGTACGCGATGATGGGAGAAGCATCACCGCACGGGAAGAGAGAGCGCCATGGCACCCCGCATGCTGCTGGTCAGGCATGGACAGACCGCATGGTCGCTGTCCGGGAAACACACCGGCAGAACGGACATCCCCCTGCTCGACGAGGGACGCGAGGGGGCCGAGCTCATCGGCGAGCGGCTGCACCGGGCGCCGTGGGGCGCGGTGCCGGACGCCCGGGTGCTCACCAGCGGACTGCTACGGGCGAGCGAGACATGCGCACTTGCCGGGTTCGCCGACCGCGCGGAGGAGTGGGACGCGCTCCTGGAGTGGGACTACGGGGCGTACGAAGGTCTCACCCCGGCCGAGATCCAGGCCATCAGGCCCGGCTGGTTCATCTGGCGCGACGGCGTTCCCGGTGGCGAGTCCGTGGCGGATGTCACCGCGCGCGCCGACGCGGCGATCGACCGGATCCGTACCGGCGGCCAGGACGTGCTGGTCTTCGCGCACGGCCACATCCTGCGGGCGCTCGCCGCGCGCTGGCTCGGCTACGACCTGACGTTCGGCGCCCGGATCCGGCTGGCCCCGGCGTCGCTCTCGGTGCTGGGCTGGGCATACGGCGCCCCCGCGGTCGAGCGGTGGAACGACACCGGGCACCTGGAGCACCTGGAGCCGTGACGCGCCGGTTCCGGCGACCGGGCACGTCCCGCCGACAGGGGTCTCTCAGACCAGCCGAGGGGTCGAGGCGTGCCGCTCCAGGAAGGCCGGCACCCCGGAGGCCGAGCGCTCGGGCAGCAGTCTGCGGGCCGTGCCCGCGAGCATCGCCTGGATCCGGGACGACTGCACCTGGTCCAGCAGGTCCAGCACCTGGTGCCCGGCCGCCGCCGCCCGGTCGGGGGCGCCCGCCCTGGCCAGATCGTCGGCGAGCTGCGCGCGGTAGAGCGCCAGATTGCGGGCGAAGTGCGGATCCTGGAGCTGCGCCGCGCGCTCGGCGTGCTGGGCCGCGCGCGGCCAGTCGCTCAGCGCCGACCAGCACTGCGCCTCCAGCATCTCCAGCTCGGCCTCCACGAAGAAGGTCATCCACTCCGGGTCGGTGTCCGATGTGCCCTGGGCGAAGAGGGACTTGGCCCGTACCAGCGCATCCGAACAGGCCGTACGGTCGCCGAGCCCGGCCCAGCCGCCCGCCTCCCGCAGGGTCAGCAGCGAGAGCAGCCGCGGCGACGCCAGCTGTTTCGCGGCCCGCTCCCCGGCCTGCGCGGCCCGTACCGCCTCACGCGGGCGCCCCGCGTCCCGCGCCAGGAACGCCGTGTTGCAGAAGGCGTGGGCCTCGAGCGCCGGATCGCCGGCGACCCGTGCGGTCGCCAGGGCCTCCGCGTAGTGGGACCGCGCGTCGTCGAAGCGGCCCGAGTCGTGCGCGAGCCACCCCACGGAGATGGCCAGTTCACCGGCGCCCGCGTGCAGCCGGCCGACCGCGGACCGGCGGGCGGTGCCCGCGTCGAGCAGCGCGTACGCGGCCTCCAGCGGCCGTGCGGCCCGCTGGTAGAGACCGGCGGCGCCATGCCGGTCGTCGAGCAGCCGGATCTGCCGTACGGCCGCTTCGACGGCGCTGACCTCCGCCTCGCCCACGCGGCGCTGCGACGGTACGGGGGCCGGGCCGAGGCCCAGTGAGACGGCGGCCATGGCGGCGGAACCGCCGGCCATGAATGCGCGACGCAGCACGTCGCTCTCCTCGTTGTTCTTGCTGGTGCAGGGGTGGCTGGTACAGGAGTGGTCGGTGCAGGGATCGTTGGTGCAGGGCCGGCTGGAAGGGGGCCGGCCGGTCGGGGGCCGGGACGGTGGCTCGGCACCGGGACAGACACCCCGGCCCCGCACCACCCCCCGGTCGGAGAACCCCAGGTCCTTCAGGGTCGAACCGGGGAACATATGCAGGAACACCCGCTCGTACGCGTAGTTGGGGCAGCGGATCTCGCCTGCCTCGACGCGCCCGATGTACCGCGCGTCGCACGAGACCTGCTCGCCGATCTCGCGGGCGGCCCGGCGGACGGCCGCCGCGAACTCACCGGGCGAGCGCTGTCCGCGCAACTCCCGGAAAGCCGGGTTGCGTACCTCCCGTGACATCGCCATGGCCGAGCCCTCTCTGGCGGACAGTGCTGCCGGCCCGGACCGCTCCGGCGCGCAAAACGTACCGTCTGTGATGAGACACACACACCCGGTATAGCTACAAAACGGATATCTCACCCGTGATTTGCCATGAACTGCCATCCTTTACGGCGGCGCTGCGCCGTAGCCCTTGACGCCCGCAGGCGTTGAACCTTGTGGAGAACGAGGAGGGGTTGCCTTGTTGGAGACCGGTATCGAGATGAGCGGTTCGAGAACAACCGCCCGGCACACACCCAGCCAGGAGTGCAGCGCACCGCCCGAGGGCGCGGCCGAACCGTGCGATCTGGTCACGGTCCCCGCACGGCAGGGGCTCGAGGCGGTGGACATCCTGCGCCGGGGGGCGGATTCGGCCGATGTGGGGCCCGTCCTGCACGACGGAGCCTGTGACACGCTCGGCTTCCTGGTGCCACCGGGCACGGCCGACGGCTGGGACCTGCCGGGCAGCGCGTGTACGCAGACCAACGGCCGCGGGCTGCGGATCCCCGATGAGCCGCCGGTCCGGGGCACCGGCTGGCTGCTGCCGCCCGAGGCGGCCCCGGTCACCGACCCGTCGGTGCTGAGGGCGGCGCTCGGTGAGGCGGCCCGTCTGATCGAGGCGGCGGACAACCGCAGGTGACGGCCGGGTCCGCCGAGCGCCTGCCGGGCGGCCGCTGAGCGCGTCCGCCGCCGGGCGCGATACTGGGGGAGTGGCGAAGAACAAGCGGCAGGGCCGTTCCGCACCGGAGTCCGTCGTCGAGCAGGTGGACGGCGGGATCGCCGAGCTCAGGCCCGACCGCGACCGCCCGCGCGCCTGGACGCTGCTGATCGACGGTGCCCCGCAGTCCCATGTGGACCTCGACGACCCCACGTACCTCGACTTCGAGTACCAGCGCAGGCTCGGCCATGTCATCGACCTCGCCGGACCGCCCAGGCAGCCGCTGCACGCCGTGCATCTGGGCGGCGGGGCGTTCACCCTGGCCCGCTATGTCGCGGCGACCCGCCCCCGCTCCACCCAGCAGATCGCCGAAGTGGACGGCCCGCTGGTCCAGCTGGTGCGCCGGGTGCTGCCGCTGGACCCGGGCGCCAGGATCCGCGTCCGCTCCACCGACGCCCGCGCCGCGCTCGCCAAGATCCCGGACGGCTGGGCGGACCTGATCGTCGCCGATGTCTTCAGCGGTGCGCGCACCCCCGCGCATCTGACCAGTACGGAATTCCTCTCCGAGGTCCGCAGGGCGCTGAAGCCGGACGGCTGGTACGCGGCGAACCTCACGGACGGCCCGCCGCTCACGTATCTGCGCGGCCAGATCGCCACGGCGGCGGAGACCTTCCCCGAACTGGCCCTGGCGGCCGAGCCGTCGGTACTGCGCGGCCGGAGGTTCGGGAACGCGGTCCTGCTGGCTTCCGCGCTCCCGCTGCCGATCGCCGAGCTGACCCGCCGGGTGGCGGGGGACGGGCACGCGGGGCGGGTGGAGCACGGCCGCGGCCTGACGGATTTCACGGGCGGGGCAAGACCGGTACGGGACGCGGACGCCGAGGCATCGCCCGCACCGCCGTCAGCGGTCTTCCGATAGCGGCGCCACCGGCCGTGCGCGGGCCGGGCGGGCGCCGGGTTCTCAGTGGTCGTCCATCTCGACCGTCGGGCTGTGGCCGTTCCAGGTGCAGAACACCGACACCGACCGCTGTCCCTGGGTGAAGGTCACCCGGATCCACTCCGGCTGCTTCCAGACCCGCATCTGCCAGCCGTCCGCCGGGGTCGCCGACACCAGCTCCGCCGATGTCGCCCCCAGGTCGAAGACGGCCCGGCCGCCCGAGGACGTATAACTCCGGACATCACCGGATGAATCGGAAGTGCCGGGTGACTTCGATGCACCGGTGCGGTCGTTCGCCGTCGACGAGTCCGAAGAATGCTGCGAGGCCGGGGCCGAAGCGGACGGTGCGGGTGGCGGGGAAGCCTGGTGCGACGGGTGGGCGGAGGAGGGCGATGACGACCCGCCCGGCGGTGAGCCGACCGCCCCGGGCGACGCGGAATCCGGTTCCTCCGGCCGCTGGGTGGCCGACGAGAGCAGCTCGGGGCTTCCGGCCACCGGAAGCGCCCGGGGCAGGTCGTAGGCCGTACCCGCCATCACCGAATGCACCCCCCACCAGGTCAGCGTCGTCGCCGCGCCGGTGGCGAGCGACCATGCCAGGGCCTGTGTCAGTCGCCGGATCATCGCGCCATACTGCACCACCCGCCCCAGAGGTGGCGCAACACGGTGAGACGTCTCCCACCCGCCCCCGGATGGCGTACGGTGCCGCCCATGGCAAGTGTGCTCGTGGTCGAGGACGACCAGTTCGTACGCTCCGCCCTCATCCGGCACCTCACCGAGGCCGCGCACACCGTGCGGAGCGTCGGCACGGCCCTGGAGGCCCTGCGCGAGGTGGCCCATTTCGGCTTTGACCTGGTCATTCTCGATCTGGGCCTGCCCGATCTCGACGGGGCGGAAGCGCTGAAGATGCTGCGCAGCATCACCGACGTACCGGTGATCATCGCCACCGCGCGGGACGACGAGACGGAAATCGTACGGCTGCTCAACGACGGCGCCGACGACTACCTCACCAAGCCCTTCTCCGTGGAGCACCTGTCGGCCCGGATGGCGGCCGTACTGCGCCGCTCCCGCAGCCGGCCGGGCGCCGAGCCGCCCCCGCAGCTCATCCGCGTCGGCGGGCTCTGCGTCGACCCGCTGCGCAGACAGGCGGAGCTGGACGGGGCGCGGCTCGATCTCACCCGGCGTGAGTTCGATCTGCTGACCTTCCTCGCCGGACGGCCCGGGGTGGTCGTACCGCGCAAGGAACTGCTCGCCGAGGTGTGGCAGCAGTCGTACGGCGACGACCAGACCATCGACGTCCATCTCTCCTGGCTGCGCCGGAAACTCGGCGAGACCGCCGCGAGCCCGCGCTATCTGCACACGCTCCGCGGTGTCGGGGTGAAGCTGGAGCCGCCCCGTCCTGAGCCGCCCCGATGAGGTGGGCGCTGGTCAAGGTGGCGCTGGCCGCCACCGCCATGGTCGTGGTGGCCTTCGCCCTGCCGCTCGGGCTCGTCATCAAGGAGATGGCCGGCGACCGGGCGTTCGCCGCCGCCGAGCGCAACGCGTCGGCCCTCGCCCCCACCCTCTCCATCACCACCGACCGCCTCGCACTGGAGAAGGCCGCCGCCTCCACCCCGGCGGGCGCCGCGGGCCGCGTCGCCATCCATGTGCCCGCATCGGGCGAGCCGGGCAGCGGGCCGACCGAGACGGGCCACCGGCGCGCTGCGGTCAGGGACATCGAGGCCGCCCGCCGCCAGGCCGTCATCACCAAGGTGCCCGGCGGCTCCGCGCTCCTCCAGCCGACCGCGCTGCCGACCGGTCGGATCGCGGTCGTCGAGGTGTACGTACCGGACGACGAGGTCTCCCACGGCGTCGGCACCGCCTGGCTGGTCCTCGCGGGCGTCGCCGTCGCGCTGGTCGTCGGCTCGGTCGCGGTCGCCGACCGGCTGGGCGTACGGATGGTGCGCCCCGCGCAGCGGCTCGCACGGGCGGCGCACGAACTGGGCGAGGGCCGGCTCTCCGTACGGGTCGCCGAGGAAGGACCCACCGAACTGCGCTCGGCCGCCGTGGCGTTCAACTCGATGGCCGACCAGGTCGTCCAACTCCTGGACAACGAACGCGAACTGGCCGCCGACCTCTCCCACCGGCTGCGCACCCCGCTCACCGTCCTGCGGCTCAACGCGGCCTCGCTGGGCGACGGTCCGGCCGCCGAGCAGACCCGCGCGGCCGTCGAGAAGCTGGAGCGGGAGGTCGACACGATCATCCGCACGGCCCGCGAACAGCGCCCGCGGACCCAGGGGCAGCAGGGCGCGTCCGGCGGCTGCGACGTCTCCGAGGTGATCCGGGAGCGGATGGCCTTCTGGTCGGCGCTGGCGGAGGACGAGGGCCGCACGGTACGCCTTGCGGGCGTGGGCCGGACCGTACGCATCCCGGTCGTACGCTCCGAACTGGCCGCCGCACTCGACGCGTTGCTCGGCAACGTCTTCCGCCACACCCCCGAGGGCACCCCCTTCGCGGTCGACGTGCACCACGCGGACGACGCCGTCATCGTCCTCGTGTCCGACGCCGGATCGGGCATCGCCGACCCGGCGGCCGCCCTGGCCCGCGGCAACAGCGGCCGGCGGACCGGCTCCACGGGGCTCGGCCTGGACATCGTGCGCCGGGTCGCCGAGTCGACCGGCGGTGACGTACGGATCGGGCGCTCGGTCCTCGGCGGCACCGAGGTCCGGCTGTGGATCGCCCTGGACGGCGGCCGTACGGGGGCGGCCCGCGGCCACCGGGTACGGGGCCGCAGACGCGGGGCGCTCAAGGGCTCGGTACCGGGCTGATCCGGGGGCGGCGGCACGCGCCCGGGAAGCCTCGAGGGAGAGCGGCGGCGCCCGTCGGCGGGCCCCCGCATTAACCGCTCCCTTTGTCTTCCTTAAGCCCACCCTAAGATCCTCGTCTTCCCTCCTGAACCGCCCAATTGTCCGGTTCGGACTCGCTAGCGTGCTGCCACACCCCCCACTTCCGTAACGCAGAGGCAGGCACGCCATGAGTACGACGACCCACCGGCGCAAGGTGAGCGGCAAGACCAAGGCGATGGGCGCGGTCGTGGCCGCGGCCGTCGCAGGGGGCGGCGCGTTCGCACTGACCGGTACCGCGCACGCCGCCGATGTGGGCGCCGCCTACACCAAGACCAGTGACTGGCAGGGCGGTTACACCGGCCAGTACGTCGTCAGCAACGACGCCGGGAAGGCGCTGACCGACTGGAAGCTGGAGTTCGACCTGCCCAAGGGCACCAAGCTCAGCTCGCTCTGGAACGCCGACTCCACGGTCGAAGGACAGCACGTCACCGTGCGGCCGTCGAAGTGGGACAAGGCCGGTATCGCCGCGGGCAAGTCCCTCACCATCGGCTTCGTCACCTCGGCGGGTGCCACCGCCGGTGACCCCACCGGCTGTGTCATCGACGGCGCCAAGTGTTCGGTCGACGACGGCGGTGCGCCCGCGCCGAGCGGCCGGCCCACCGCGCCGTCCAAGCCGTCCAGCCCGTCCAAGCCCTCGCAGCCGTCGGCCAAGCCCACGGCGGACGCGGGAGCTACCGGGAGCGCGTCGTCGAAGCCCGCTCCCACGCCGCCCGCCAAGACCACCGGCACGGGTACCTCGTCGGGCGCGGGCTTCGCCCCGTACATCGACACCTCGCTGTACCCGGCGTACAACCTGCTCGACACGGTGACCAAGGCCGGAGTGAAGGAGTTCAACCTGGCCTTCATCACCTCGGGCGGCAGCTGCGCCCCGCTCTGGGGCGGCGCCACGGGCCTCGGCGACGACAAGGTGGCCTCGCAGATCAGCGGCCTGCGGGCCAAGGGCGGTGACGTCCGGGTGTCCTTCGGCGGGGCCTCGGGCACCGAACTGGGCGCGGCCTGCACATCCGCCGACGCGCTGGCCGCCGCGTACGGCAAGGTCATCGACACCTACAAGCTCACCAAGGTCGACTTCGACATCGAGGGCGGCGCGCTGCCGGACACCGCGGCCAACACCCGCCGCGCCCAGGCCATCGCGCAGCTCCAGAAGTCCCACCCCGGGCTCGACGTCTCGTTCACGCTGCCGGTGATGCCCGAGGGGCTGACCCAGCCCGGCGTTGACCTCGTTGCCAACGCGAAGAAGAACGGCGTCGACATCTCCGCGGTCAACATCATGGCCATGGACTACGGCGCCTCGTACAGCGGTGACATGGGCGACTACGCGACCCAGGCGGCCACCGCCACCCAGGCTCAGATCAAGGGGGTGCTCGGGCTCTCGGACGCCGCAGCCTGGAAGGCCGTCGCGGTCACACCGATGATCGGCGTCAACGACGTCAACACCGAGAAGTTCACGGTGGACGACGCGAAGCAGCTGGCCGAGTTCGCCAAGGCGAAGGGCCTCGGGCGGCTCTCGATGTGGTCGGGCGCGCGGGACAAGGAGTGCCCGGGCGGCGCGAAGGACTCCGCCGACCCGACGTGCTCGTCGGTGGTCCAGGACGAGCTGGCCTTCAGCAAGGCGTTCGCGGCGAACAGCTGACGCCGCTCCCCGAACTGACGCCCCGGCCGGCTCACCCCCCCCACCCGGCCGGGGCGTTTCGCCGTGCCCGGCCGGGCCGGGACCCGCTCGGCTCCGCCGGGACCCGCCCGTACGCGCGCCCGTACCCGCCTGTACCCGCACGCCCCGCCCGTACGCCCGTACGCCCGCCCGACCCCGCCCGGCGCACCGAGCCACGTAACTCGCCCGCCCCAGGGCGAAGTTCGAAGAAAAAAGGCGGCTGCCGTCCGGAACGGCCTCCCCTTCCAAGCCCCGTTCACCTTCCGGTGTACGACCGTGATCCCGGTTCCGGTGCGCCCCCGCCAGGCCCCGCAGCCGGGCCTTTCGCGTTCACCACCCCGCTGAACTGCGGGAATGTGCCCCAACCTGGCGTCGGATGGGGCCGCGTCCGACGCTGGCAAGAGCCGTGCCGGACACGTTCTCGTGACGTGCGGGACACGCTCGGGCAACGGAAGCGTCTTCAACTCTTGACACCCACCCCTCCGAGGCAGCAACCTTCCGGCATCGGCGCATGGGAGCGCTCCCACATCGCACGGGTCCTTCCCGTACGGACAGAACAGCCCGTGTCTCCCCCCTTGCACTTCCCGGCACCCGTGCTCACCAGCGCGTATGCCGCGCAGTAAGAACCCGGTCCCACCCTGGAACAAGGAGTAGTGGAATGCGCATCACCCGCACCGTCGGCGGTCGCCGCCGCAGAGCCGCGGTCATCGCCACCACGGGCCTGACGGCCACCGCCCTGTTGCTGGCCGGCTGCAGCAGCGACTCGTCGGACTCGGGCAAGAGCACCGACGCGAACGGGAACATCACCCTGACCGTCGCGGACTACGGGCAGTTCGGCTACAAGGAGGCCGGGCTCTTCGCCCAGTACCACAAGCTGCACCCGAACATCACGGTCAAGGAAGACGTCACCGCTGATGAGAAGGTCTACTACCCCAAGATGCTCCAGGAGCTGAACGCGGGCAGCGGGCTGGCCGATGTGCAGGGCGTCGAAGTCGGCCGGATCAAGGAGGTCGTCGACACCAAGGCGAACGACTTCGCCGACCTCAGCAAGGTGATCAACGTCGGTGACTGGGTGCCGTGGAAGGAGAAGCAGGCCACCACGTCCGACGGCGCGGTGATCGGCGCGGGCACGGACATCGGCCCGATGTCGCTCTGCTACAACACCGAACTGTTCAAGAAGGCCGGGCTGCCGACCGACCGCGCCGCGGTCGCCAAGAAGGTCGCGGGCGGCTGGGACGCCTACCTCCAGCTCGGCGAGCAGTACAAGAAGAACGCCCCCGCCGGCACGTACTTCATGGACTCCGCGAGCGCGATGTTCAACGCCGTGGTGAGCTCCAACGCGCAGCAGTACTACGACGCGAGCGGCAAGGCGATCTACAAGGACAGCCCCAGCGTCAAGAAGGGCTGGAACCTGGCCGCCGAGGCCGCGTCGAAGAAGCTCACGCAGGGCCTCGCCCAGTTCAACGACCCGTGGGTGGCCGCGCTGCGCAAGGGCACCATCGCCACGGTGGCCTGCCCCGCGTGGATGGCGGGCCAGATCTCGACCAACGCCGGTGCGGGCAACAAGGGCAAGTGGGACATCACCACGGCTCCCGGCGCCACGGCCGCCAACTGGGGCGGCTCGTTCCTCGCCGTACCCAAGAAGGGCAGCCATGTCGCCGAGGCCGGCGCCCTCGTCAAGTGGCTGACCGCCCCCGCCCAGCAGGCCGCCGTGTTCAAGGCGATCGGTGTCTTCCCGTCCAACAAGGGCGCGTACGACCTGCCCGAGGTGAAGAACGCCAAGCTGCCGTACTTCAACAACGCCCCGATCGGCCAGATCTACGCCGACGAGGCCAAGACCATCCCTGAGGCCGTGATCGGCGAGAAGGACGGCGTCATCAAGGACACCATCTCGACGCAGATCAACAACATGGAGCAGCGGGGCACCAGCCCGGACGACGCCTGGTCCGCCGCCACCAAGGCGATCGACAAGGCGATCGGCTGACCTCCGCCGGGCGGGCGGCCGGTGTGGCCGCCCGCCCGGTCTCCCGCCGTCAGGGCCGGCCCGCACCCGGGACCGGCGTCCCTCAGGAAGGACTCCCGACTGTGTCCACCTCGGCACCCGCCCGGGATGCTTACACCCCGCCCCCCTCCGGTTCCCCGCAGACCTCGGCGGCCGCCCGCCGGCAGAAGTGGCGCAGCAGGCTGTGGAGGTTCGACGACAAAGCGTCGCCGTACGCCTACATAGCCCCGTTCTTCCTGGTCTTCGGCGCCTTCGGGCTCTATCCGCTGATCTACACCGGCTGGATCGCCCTGCACCGGGTGGAGATGACCGGGCTCGACCAGATGCAGTGGGTCGGCTGGGCCAACTTCGACCGGATCCTGCACGACGCCGAGTTCTGGACAGCGGTCGGCAACACCTTCCTGATCGGGGTGATGTCGACGGTCCCGCAGCTGCTCGTCGCGCTGGGCCTGGCCCATCTGCTCAACTACAAACTGCGGGCCAGCACCTTCTTCCGTACCATCATCCTGACCCCGTACGCCACATCGGTGGCGTCGGCCGCGCTCGTCTTCGCCCTGGTCTTCCGCGCCGACGGCGGACTGCTGAACTGGCTGCTGCACTTCATCGGCCTCGGCCACACCAACTGGACCAACGGGCACTGGACTTCGAAGATCGCCATCTCGGTCATCGTCATCTGGCGGTGGACCGGATACAACACCCTGATCTATCTGGCCGCGATGCAGGCGGTGCCCACCGATCTGTACGAGGCGGCCTCGATCGACGGAGCCTCGCGCTGGCAGCAGTTCCGCAAGGTGACCATCCCCTCGCTGCGGCCGACGATCCTCTTCACGATCGTCATCTCGACCATCGGCTCCATGCAGCTGTTCGGTGAGCCGCTGCTGCTGGAGGGCGGCACTCTCGGCGCGACCGGGGGCAATGAGAATCAGTACGAGACGCTCAGCGTCTACCTCTACAACTACGGCTGGAATCTGGGGCATCTCGGTCCGGCCGCCGCGGTGGCCTGGGCGATGCTCGCCCTGTTGCTGATCATCGCCGCGATCAACTGGCTCATCGGCCGCCTCGTCCGCAAGTCCGCGGCCTGACCGGGAGCGAAACCCATGACCATGACCAGCCCCACCCACGCGCCCGGCCTCACCACCCGGCCGGCCGCCGCCCCACCCGCGCCCCGCCGTCGTTTCAGGCCCGGCGCCGGCCAGCAGCTGAAGGGCGGCCCCTTCGCCTATATCGCGCTGATCGCCGTCGGTATCGGCTCGATCCTGCCGCTGTACTGGACCCTCGTCGCCGCGTCCCACACCCAGGACGAAGTGCTCGCCAGCACACCGCCGTTCCTGCCCGGCGGGCGGCTCATCCACAACCTCGACGCCGCCTGGAACCAGGCCCACCTGGGCAAGGCGATCGTCAACTCCGTCATCGTCTCCGGCTGCATCACGGCGGCGACGCTCTTCTTCTGCACACTGGCCGGATACGCCTTCGCCAAGATGCGGTTCCGGGGCCGCGGCGGGCTGATGACCGCGGTCATCGCGACCCTGACCATCCCCCCGCAGCTCAGCGTCGTCCCGCTCTTCATGATGATGTCCAAGATCGGCTGGGGCGGGAACCTGGAGTCGGTGATCTTCCCGACCCTGGTGAGCGCCTTCGGCGTCTTCTTCATGCGGCAGTACCTGACGGAAGCGCTGCCGTACGAACTGATCGAGGCGGCCAAGCTCGACGGCGCCAACAACCTCCGCATCGTGCGCAGCGTGGTCCTCCCGGCGGCCCGCCCCGCGATGATGGTGCTCGGGATGCTCACCTTCGTCCAGGCGTGGAACGACTTCTTCTGGCCCTATCTGGCCCTCAACCAGCAGAACCCGACGCTGCAGGTGGCCCTCGGCCAGCTGAGCGCCTCCTACACGCCCGACCAGAGCATCGTGATGGCGGGCGCGTTGATCAGCACGCTGCCGCTGCTCGTGGTGTTCGTGGTCTTCGGCAAGCGGATTGTCGGAGGCATCATGTCGGGCGCCGTCAAGGGGTGAACCACAGCACCCCCTTCCGGTACGTCCGTACGGCCGGTGCCTGACCACGGGCCGTACGGACCCCGGACGTCCCGCCGTACTCCCCTCAGGACCCAAGCCCTGCCCGATCCCATCTGCCCCTGTCCGCCCACCCCTGGGAGCGCTCCCGCATGACTGCCGTACGACCCGAGACCACCACCCGTGAGCAGGCGCCCGAGACGACGGACTTCCCCCTGGGCTTCGTCTGGGGGGCGGCCACCGCCGCCTACCAGGTGGAGGGAGCCGCCGCCAGCGACGGCCGCACCCCGTCCATCTGGGACACCTTCAGCCACACCCCGGGCAAGGTCCGCAACGGTGACACCGGTGACATCGCCGCCGACCACTACCACCGCTACCGCGACGACGTGGCGCTGATGAAGCAGCTGGGCCTCAAGGCGTACCGCTTCTCCGTCTCCTGGTCGCGGGTGCAGCCCACCGGCCGCGGCCCGGCCGTGGAGCGCGGTCTGGACTTCTACCGCAGACTCGCCGACGAACTGCTCGAAGCGGGCATCACCCCGGTCGCCACGCTCTACCACTGGGACCTGCCCCAGGAGTTGGAGGACGCGGGCGGCTGGCCGCACCGGACGACCGCCGACCGCTTCACCGACTACGCGGCGATCATGGCCGACGCGCTCGGCGACCGCGTCGGCATGTGGACCACGCTCAACGAGCCGTGGTGCTCCGCCTTCCTCGGCTACGGCTCCGGGGTGCACGCCCCGGGCCGCACCGAGCCGGCCGCGACCCTGCGGGCGGCCCACCATCTCAACCTCGCCCATGGCCGGGCGACCGAGGTTCTGCGCGGTCAACTCCCCGCCACCGCGCAGATCTCGGTCACCCTCAATCTCCACCAGGTCCGCCCGCTGACCGGCAGCGCGGCCGACGCGGACGCCGCACGCCGTATCGACGCGGTCGGCAACCGGATCTTCACCGGCCCGATCCTGGACGGCGGCTACCCCGAGGACCTGCTCGCCGACACCGCGCATCTGGTGGACTGGTCGGAGCTGGTCAAGGACGGCGACCAGGCCACCATCGCGGCCCCCATCGACGTACTGGGCGTCAACTACTACACACCGACGCTGGTTTCGACACCGGAGACCGGCACCGGCGACACCCGCGACGACGGCCACGGCAGCAGCGACCACTCGCCCTGGACCGGCTCCGAGCATGTGGCCTTCCACCTCGCCGAGGGCAAGAAGCGCACCGCGATGAACTGGTCGATCGACCCCGACGGGCTGTACAGCCTGCTGACGGACGTCAGCAGGGCCCACCCGGGCCTGCCGCTGATGGTCACCGAGAACGGCGCCGCCTTCGACGACTACGTTTCGCCCGAGGGCCAGGTCGCCGACCCCGAGCGGATCGACTATCTGCACGGCCATCTCGACGCCGTACGGCGGGCGGTGGCCGACGGCGCCGATGTGCGCGGCTACTTCCTCTGGTCCCTGATGGACAACTTCGAGTGGGGATACGGGTACTCCAAGCGGTTCGGCGCGGTCTACGTCGACTACGCCTCCCAGCGCAGGATCCCGAAGTCGAGCGCCCACTGGTACGCCGACGTGATCAGCCGCCACGCGCTGCCCCCGGCGGACTGACCGCGCCCGGCCCCGAACGGACGGACGGGACCCGGCGCTGTGCCAGGTCCCGTCCGGCCCGCGGTCCGTTTCCCGGCGGGCCGCACCGCCCCGTACAGTGGGAGCGCTCCCATCGGTGGCGCGCGGTACGGGACGGACCAGCCCCCGAGCGTGTCGTGGAGCCGGTGACCGGACTTGGTCCGGTTATCCGACTTGTGAGAAATTGACCGCGAACGGGAGGCAGCCATGGCGGCAGCGCGAGTACGGAGCGGCGGGCGGCCCACGCTCGAAGAGGTCGCGGCACGGGCCGGGGTCGGCCGCGGCACGGCCTCCCGGGTCATCAACGGCTCGCCCCGGGTCAGCGACCGTACGCGCGAGGCCGTCGAGGCCGCGGTGGCGGAGCTGGGGTACGTGCCCAACCGGGCGGCCCGCGCGCTCGCCGGGAACCGTACGGACGCCATCGCGCTCGTCGTGCCCGAGCCCGAGACCCGCTTCTTCGCCGAGCCGTACTTCTCGGACATCGTCCGGGGTGTCGGCGCCGCGCTCGCCGACACCGAGATGCAGCTGCTGCTCACACTCGTCGGCAGCGACCGCGAGCGCGACCGGCTCGCCCAGTATCTGGCCGCGCACCGGGTGGACGGGGTGCTGCTCGTCTCCGTGCACGCCGACGACCCGCTGCCCGACCTCCTCCAGCAGCTGGAGATCCCGGCGGTGGTGAGCGGCCGGCGCTCCTTCCGGGAGACGCTGCCCTCGGTCGACTCGGACAACTACCAGGGGGCGCGCAGCGCCGTCGGGCATCTGATCGCGCGGGGGCGGCGCAGGATCGCGACGATCACCGGGCCGTTCGACATCTACGCCGCGCAGTGCCGCCTCGACGGGTACCGCAAGGCCGTCGCAGCGGCGGGCGCCGACGGCGACGAGGCGCTCGTCGCCCCGGCCGACTTCTCCGAGGAGAGCGGCCGCCGGGCGATGGAGCTGCTGCTCGACCGCCGCCCCGACCTGGACGCGGTGTTCGCCGCCTCCGACGTGATGGCGGCCGGTGCCCGCCAGGTGCTGCGCGAGCGCGGTCTGCGGGTGCCGGACGACGTGGCCCTGGTGGGCTTCGACGACTCGGTGATCGCCCGTCATATGGACCCGCCGCTGACGAGCGTGCGGCAGCCGATCGAGGAGATGGGCCGCACCATGGCCCGGCTGCTGCTGGCGGAGATCGCGGCACACCGCTCGCCTGGGGCCCCTGGCGTCGAGCGGGCCCAGCTGGTGCTCCCGACGGATCTGGTGCCCCGGCTCAGCTCGTAGGACTTCCGTCCGGACCCGTCCAGACCTGGCCGGTCACCCGGTGCCGGCTGTTGTGCGTACGAAAAAGGGCCGACCCGCGACAGCAGGTCGGCCCTTGATCATCAAGGGTGAGTAACGGGACTCGAACCCGCGACATCCTGGACCACAACCAGGTGCTCTACCATCTGAGCTATACCCACCATGACCGTGTCGTTTCCGACCGGCCGAGAAAAAGTGTACAGGGTCCGGGAGGGTGCTCGCTCCCGCCTTTCCGGCAGGTCGCCGCCCGTCCTCACGGAGCGTCCGAACGTTCCTAGTCCGCGGAAAGCACGTGCTTGGCCGCGATCTTCTTCGCGGTGTCCGAGTCCGGCCCCGGCTGCGGCACGAAGACGGCCTCCCGGTAGTAGCGCAGCTCGGCGATCGACTCGCGGATGTCCGCCAGCGCCCGGTGGTTGCCCTTCTTCTCCGGGCTGTTGAAGTAGGCCCGCGGATACCAGCGGCGGGACAGCTCCTTGATCGAGGAGACATCCACGATCCGGTAGTGGAGATAGCCCTCCAGGTCCTTCATGTCGCGCAGCAGGAAGCCACGGTCGGTACCGACCGAATTCCCGCAGAGCGGTGCCTTGCCCGGCTCCTTCACATGCTCGCGTACATACGCCAGCACCTGCTGCTCGGCGTCGGCCAGCGTGGTGCCGCCGTCCAGTTCGTCGAGCAGGCCGGATGAGGTGTGCATCTTCCGCACCACGTCGGGCATGGTCTCCAGTGCCTCGGCGGGCGGGCGGATCACGATGTCCACCCCTTCGCCGAGCACGTTCAGCTCCGAGTCGGTGACCAGTGCGGCCACCTCAATGAGTGCGTCGTCCGTCAACGAGAGCCCGGTCATCTCGCAGTCGATCCACACCATGCGATCGTTCATACGCCCCACCTTAAGGGGCTGAGCCGCAAGGCCCAGCCCCTCGTGGGTACTGCTGCGTCCTGCTTACGTCGCGCTGCGCTGCCCCGGGACCACGGGGCGGCCCGGTGCGTAGGTGTCCGAGCCCGGTTTGCCCGGCTCGGGCAGCGCGGGAGACCCCTGCTGCGGCGCCGGGGGCTGGGTGCCGCCCGGTGCCGGTGCCGCCGCCGGTGTGCGGCGGGACTGCGGTACGCCGTCGGCCGCCGGAGCCACCGGGACCGGCTCGGGCCCCTGTGGCCTGCGGGCCCGGTAGGCGGTCCGGTACGCGGCGGGCGACGAGCCCAGCTGGCGCCGGAAGTGACCGCGCAGCGCGACCGGTGAACGGAAGCCGCAGCGGCCCGCCACCTCGTCCACCGAGTAGTCCGATGTCTCCAGGAGGCGCTGCGCCTGGAGCACCCGCTGGGTGATCAGCCACTGCAGCGGCGCACTGCCGGTCAGCGAGCGGAACCTGCGGTCGAACGTCCGGCGGCTCATGTACGCGCGAGCGGCCAGCGTCTCCACGTCGAACTGCTCGTGGAGGTGCTCCAGCGCCCAGGCGACGACCTCCGCCAGGGGGTCGGAGCCGATTTCCTCCGGTAAAGACCTGTCGAGGTAGCGCTCCTGGCCGCCGCTCCTGCGCGGGGGGACCACCAGCCGCCTGGCGAGCGCGCCCGCCGCGTCAGCGCCGTGGTCCGTCCGCACGATGTGCAGGCACAGATCGATGCCCGCCGCGGTCCCGGCCGAGGTCAGGACGTCGCCGTCGTCGACGAAGAGCTCACGCGGGTCCACATGGACCGACGGATAGCGCTTCGCCAGCGTCGGCGCGTACATCCAGTGCGTGGTCGCGGGCCTGCCGTCCAGGAGCCCGGCGGCGGCCAGCACGAACGCCCCGGTGCACAGGCCGACGATGCGCGCGCCCTCCTCATGGGCACGGCGCAGCGCGTCCAGCGCCTCGGGCGGCGGCGGCGACGTGATCGACCGCCAGGCCGGGACGACGACGGTGCCGGCCCTGCTGATGGCCTCCAGGCCGTACGGCGCGGTGAGTTCCAGCCCGCCCGTGGTGCGCAGTGGGCCTTCCTCGCCCGCGCTCACCAGCAGCCGGTAGCGGGGCACCCCGGCGTCCTGCCGGTCGATGCCGAAGACGGAGAGCGGAATCGAGCTCTCGAATATGGGCCCGCCGCTGAAGAGCAGTACCGAGACGATCTCCTTGCGGCGGCGCCCGGAGAGCTTTCTTGCGGTCTCCGCCACGGCGGTGGAGTCCTGGCCCTGACTCATGGTGCTAAGCCCCCCTCGGTGCTCATGGCTCCCTGATCCTGTCGGGACTGTCGCTCCTGCAAACTGCTTTTAATCGTCACAGCCCCTCGGTCCAGCACGAGATCCCCCGCCTCTTACCCAAGATCGAATCTACTGTGTCCCGTGCTGTCGGCGTGACAAGTTCGACTGACGGCGTTATGTCGACATGGCAACTTGGCGCGAAGCATTCGATCAGGAAGCGTTTCACTCAGGAAGCCCCCAGGGAAGTGGGCATCCCGCGCATGGCCCGTCCCAGTAGGGTGCGAGAGCCGCCGTTGGTCCTTTCATCCCTGGTGGCACGGGGGTTGACGTATCGTTCCGCCAAGGTCGGGGTAGGTCACATAAGTTGGCTGAAAACGATCGGGCGCGCGGGTGGGATTCAGTCAGCACACCGGCGTGCGCTGCCCAGACTGCCATCGGAACCTGTGCGCTCCCGGTACGCGCGGGCCCGCGCGGCGGACGAACGGCGGACGAGGAGCGGCCGGACGGCGGCCGGGCGAGTGCCGTACGCCCCCTGCCTGCCCGCCCGGTGGCCGGCGCATGGCCGGCCGGTGCCGGGCGCGCGTACCGGAGCCGCGCGGGGGAGCGGGCACGGGCGGGCGGCGCCGACGGCCGGTTTCCGGCGCCGGCGGCCCGGGACGGGAAGCTGTAGCTACCACCTGGCATTGCCATTTACCGGCCTGCTCGGGCATGCTCCCTGGAACGCCGGACTGGATCGGCGGGCAGTGGGCAGGAGAGGAGTGTCGCCGTACTCTGGAGGGTATGGGCTTGGGAAGATGATTCCCGGACACAGCTCCGCCGGACACGCTTCACCGCCAACTGCCGTTCCCTCCCAAGAGGATCTTCTTCGCCGAGATACCGATGGCCGGTTACGAATTCTCCGAACCCGCGGACCGCAGGCAGACCGCCGATCCATCGGCTGAACTCCATGCGGCGGACGCCACACGTCACGCATGTGATCCCGCTTTCAGACACGGGGTCGTCGTCGGTTTCGACGGCTCGACCTCCAGTGAGCGGGCTCTCGCCTATGCCATCGGCATGGCCGTACGACTGGGCTCCGGCCTGATCATCGTCCATGTCGCCAACCGGCTGCCGACCACGGTCTGGGCGGGCTGCGAGCCCCCCGTCTTCGTGGATGTGCCGGACCACAGGACCGAAGTGCTCGGCCTCGAACTGGCCTGCGCGGACTACCTCGCCGATGTGCCCTGGATCCTCGTGGAGCGCGGCGGCGACATCTGCCACGAACTGGAGGAGGTCGGCCGGGAGTACTCGGCGGACGCGATCGTCGTCGGCTCGACGCACGGCATCGTCGGGCGGATCTTCGGCTCGGTGGCCGGCCGCCTCGCCCGGCGCGCCCAGCGGCCCGTCATCGTCATCCCCTGACCGCCGTCCAGTGACCGCCACCCCGTCACGCAACACCGGCTGCCCCCGGGGCGGTTGCCACCGGGAGCAGCCGGACGGGCCGCCGCGCGGCCGTGCTGCTCTGCCGTGCCGCTCGGCCGCGCGTCCGGTCCCGTGCTACTCGACCGTGACCGACTTCGCCAGGTTGCGCGGCTTGTCGATGTCCCGGCCCAGGGTCAAAGCCGTGTGGTAGGCGAGCAGTTGCAGCGGGATCCCCAGCAGGATCGGGTCCAGTTCGTCCTCGTTCTTCGGCACCACGATCGTGTGGTCGGCCTTCGGCTGCTCCTGGTGCGCGACCGCGAGGATGCGCCCGTCGCGCGCCTTGATCTCCTCCAGCGCCGCCCGGTTCTTCTCCAGCAGATCGTCGTCGGGCACGATCGCGACCGTCGGCATGGCGGGCTCGATCAGCGCGAGCGGGCCGTGCTTCAGCTCGGACGCCGGATACGCCTCGGCGTGGATGTACGAGACCTCCTTGAGCTTCAGCGACGCCTCGCGCGCCACCGGGTAGCCGCGCACCCGGCCGATGAACATCATCGACCTGGCGTCCGCGTACTCGACGGCCAGCTTCTCGATCTCGTCCTCGCGGTCCAGGATCCCGGCGATCTGGGCGGGCAGCTTCCGCAGCCCCGCGATGATCCGCTTGCCGTCGGCCACCGACAGGTCGCGGATCCGGCCCAGATGGAGGGCCAGCAGGGCGAAGGAGACCACCGTGTTGGTGAAGCACTTGGTCGAGACGACACAGACCTCGGGGCCCGCGTGCACGTACACCCCGCCGTCGGTCTCACGCGCGATGGCAGAGCCGACGACGTTCACCACGCCCAGCACCCGCGCGCCCTTGCGCTTGAGCTCCTGGACCGCCGCCAGCACGTCGTACGTCTCACCGGACTGCGACACGGCGACATACAGCGTGTCGGGGTCCACCACCGGGTTGCGGTAGCGGAACTCCGAAGCGGGCTCGGCGTCCGCGGGGATGCGGGCCAGCTCCTCGATCAGCTGGGCGCCCATCTGGCCCGCGTGGTACGAGGTGCCGCAGCCGAGGATCTTCACCCGGCGCACGCCCCGCGCGTCCCGGGCGTCCAGGTTCAGACCGCCCAGGTGCACGGTGGAGAAGCGGTCGTCGATCCGGCCGCGCAGCACCCGGTCGACCGCTTCGGCCTGCTCGGAGATCTCCTTGTGCATATACGTGTCGTGGCCGCCCATGTCGTACGACTCGGCCTCCCACTCCACGGTGGTCGGCGTCGACGAGGTGGTGGAGCCCTCGGTGGTGTACGTACGGAAGTCGTCGGCCTTGAGGGTGGCCATCTCGCCGTCGTCCAGCGTGACGACCTGGCGGGTGTGCGAGACGAGGGCCGCCACGTCGGAGGCGACGAACATCTCCTTCTCGCCGATGCCCAGGACGACCGGCGAGCCGTTGCGGGCGACGACGATGCGGTCGGGGAAGTCCGCGTGCATGACCGCGACGCCGTAGGTGCCCTCGATCAGCCGCAGGGCCTCGCGGACCTTCTCCTCCAGCGTCGCGGCCGGGGAGCGGGCGATGAGGTGGGTGAGGACCTCGGTGTCGGTCTCGGAGAGGAACTCCACGCCGTCGGCGTTGAGGCGGGTGCGCAGGTCGGACGCGTTGTCGATGATGCCGTTGTGGACGACGGCGACCTTGTTCTCCGCGTCCAGGTGCGGGTGGGCGTTCACATCGCTGGGGGCGCCGTGGGTGGCCCAGCGGGTGTGGGCGATTCCGGTGGTGCCCGCGAACCGCTTCGGGACCCGGGCCTCCAGCTCGCGCACGCGGCCCTTCGCCTTGACCATCTTCAGCGCGGCCGACTTGGGCGAGGAGATGACGATGCCGGAGGAGTCGTACCCCCGGTACTCCAGCCGCTGCAGCCCCTCCAGCAGCAGCGGTGCCACATCACGCTTGCCGATGTACCCGACGATCCCGCACATATCGCTCCTTGGTTCCTAGCCGTAGATCATGCGGCGCAGCTGCCGCAGGGAGAGCTCGGGCGGTGCCACTGCACGATGAGGCAGCTCGTCCGAGATCTGTTGGAAAATATCCGGGTTCGTCAGCCCGCGGGCCTGCAGCTCGCGGTGGCGCCTGCGGACGAACTCCTCCGTCGTCTCGTCGAAGTAGGCCAGCACATCGAGGACCACCCGGGCGGCTTCGCCGCGCTGGAGCGCCGAGCTGCGCACCAGGTGGTCGATGAGGTCGTCGTACGACGGACGGGTTGCGGACACCCGTTGATATTGGAGTGGCGGGAGGGTATTCGCAATATTTCTGCCCGATTCCGGGCAGATGAGGGCGGCTGGGCTGCTTCGGATTCGGTTGTTCCGGCCGGTTCGGGCTGAGACGGGGATCCGGAGTGGTCTATACCCTTGACCTTCCCCGGGGCGCACGGTAGCCATGGGGGCACGTTCGGTTGCCCAGCGCCACAGTTGCGAGACCCTCCGGAGGGAATCCGCTTGTGAGACTGCACAGAACACTCCGATCCAGGTCCCTGCCCCGGCTCCTCGGTACGTTGCTCCTCGTCACGGCCGCCGGATTCGCCGGCACCGGAGCGGCCCCGGCCGCAGCCCCCGCCGCACCGGCCGCCCCGTCCGCGGCCCCCGCCGTCCGTCCGCTGGGCGCGGTCGTCCCGGCCCCCTCGTCCGTCAGGGCGGGCGGCGCCCCGTACGCGATCACCGGCAGGACCCACATCAGGGCGGACTCCGGCGCCGCGCGCCAGGTCGGCTCGTATCTGGCGGGGCTGCTCCGCCCCTCCACCGGCTATCCGCTGCCCGTCACCGGCGGCTCGCACGGCGGCCGGGGTGACATCACGCTGACGCTCAGCCCCCGTGAACGCGGCCTCGGTGACGAGGGGTACCGGCTGGTCAGCTCCGCGCGCGGAGTCACGATCACGGCGGAGAAGACCGCCGGGCTCTTCCACGGCGTCCAGACCCTGCGCCAGCAGCTGCCCGCCGCCGTCGAGGCGAAGCGGCGGCAGCCAGGCCCCTGGCAGGTCGCGGGCGGCACCGTCACCGACGTACCCCGGTACGCCTACCGCGGCGCCATGCTCGACGTCTCGCGGCACTTCTTCACCGTCCAGCAGGTCGAGCGGTACATCGACGAGCTGGCGCTCTACAAGATCAACAAACTGCATCTGCACCTCAGCGACGACCAGGGCTGGCGCATCGCCATCTCCTCCTGGCCGAAACTGGCCACGTACGGCGGCACGACCGAGGTCGGCGGCGGCAAGGGCGGCTACTACACCAAGGCGGACTACCGGGAGATCGTGCGCTACGCGGCCTCGCGCCACCTCGATGTCATCCCCGAGATCGATCTGCCCTCGCACACCAACGCGGCCCTGGCCTCCTACCCGCAGCTGAACTGCGACGGCGTCGCGCCCCCGCTCTACACGGGCACCGACGTCGGCTTCAGCTCGCTGTGCGTGCCCAAGCCGGTGACGTACGACTTCGTGGACGACGCCGTACGTGAGCTGGCCGCGCTCACCCCCGGCCGGTATCTGCACATCGGCGGCGACGAGGCGCACTCCACCAGCCAGGCCGACTACAACGCCTTCATGGACAAGGCGAAGGCCATCGTCGGCAAGTACGGCAAGAAGGTCGAGGGCTGGCACCAGATCACCGCAGCCGCCCCGTCCAAGGGCGAGGTCGCACAGTACTGGGGGTACGACGCGACCGGCGCCGCCGAGCGGGCGCAGGTCGTGGACGCGGCGAAGAAGGGCACCGGGCTGGTGCTCTCGCCGGCCGACCGCGCCTACCTCGACATGAAGTACACGGCGGACACCAAGCTGGGCCTGGACTGGGCGGGGCTGGTCTCCGTAGAGCGCTCCTACGACTGGAATCCGGCCACCTATCTGGCGGGCGCGCCGGCCGGTTCGGTCCTCGGGGTCGAGGCGCCGCTCTGGTCGGAGACGCTGACCACCAGCGAGGACATCGACTACATGGCGTTCCCGAGGCTGCCCGGCATCGCCGAGCTGGGCTGGTCGCCGCAGTCCACCCACGACTGGGCCGCGTACCGCACCCGGCTCGCCGCGCAGGCGCCCCGGTGGGACGCGCTGGGCATCGGCTACTACCGGTCGCCCCAGGTGGACTGGCCCGCGCAGCGGTAGACACTCCGGTGGCCCGGCGTACGGAGAGGACCGGTCTCCGCACGCCGGGCAGTCCGGCGCGATCGCCGTGGATCAGGCGATCGGGTTCTTCAGCGTCCCGGAGAGCTGCAGCGCGCCCGCCGGGTCCTGGAGGTCCACCATCTGCTGGTTGTTGCGCAGCTGCAGCCGGTTGAGGCAGGAAAGCCCGAACTCCGGCGCGAACAGGTCGTACTGGCGGAACTTGTCGGCCAGCTGCGGCATCGAGCCCTGGTACTCCCGCACACACGCGCCGACGGTCCGCCAGAACTCGTCCTCGCCGAGCACGCCCTCGGTGGCCAGCGTCGCACCGAGGAAGCGGAAGAAGCAGTCGAAGACGTCGGTGAACAGCGACAGGAGTTTCATGTCGTCCGGCACATCGGCGCGGACCCGCTCGACGTCCGGCGGCAGCACCGCGTCCGGGTCCATCACCGCGATCTCCTCGGCGATGTCCTTGTAGACCGCCCGCCGCACCACGCCGTCCTCGATCACCAGGATCACGTTCTCGCCGTGCGGCATGTACACCAGGTCGTAGGCGTAGAAGCTGTGCAGCAGCGGGGTGAAGTACGCCGTCAGATAGCGGCGCAGCCACTCGGCGGGGGCCAGGCCGGACTCGGCGATGAGCGCGCCGGCGAACGAGGCTCCGGCGCGGTCGGTGTGCAGCAGCGAGGCCATGGTGGCGAGGCGCTCACCCGGTTCGAGCGAGGGCACCGGGCTCTCCCGCCAGAGCGCGGCCAGCATCTTCCGGTACGGCGAGCCCTTGACGGTGGCCTGCTCGTACTGCCGGTGGTGGTAGCCGATCGAGGCCCGCTCCTTGATGATGGTCAGGCCGGTGGCCCTCAGCACCGGGTCGCTCTCGATGAGCTGCGCGAGCCAGTCGTTGATCGCGGGCGTCGCCTCCATGTACGCGGCGGAGAGCCCGCGCATGAAGCCCATGTTGAGCACCGAGAGCGCCGTTTTGACGTAGTGCTTCGCCGGGTCGCTGGTGTTGAAGAAGGTGCGGATCGACTGCTGTGCGAGATACGAGTCGTCACCGTGTCCCAGCAGGACGAGCCGCTGCTTGGCCACCTCGGCGGCGAAGGTGACGGAGAGTTTGTTCCGCCACTGCCAGGGGTGGACGGGGATCAGGAAGTACGCGTCGAGGTCGAGGCCGAGCCCGGTCATGGTCGCGGCGAACCGCTCCAGCGTCTCCTCGCTCAGTTCGGCCCGGATCAGCGACTCGTAGTCGAGTCCGGCGCCCGCGCTGAAGGTGGCGTGGTCGCGGCGGGCGGCCAGCCAGATCAGCCGGACCGGGCTGGCGGCCTCCGGCGCGTAGCTGAGGTATTCGTCCGAACCGAAGCCCAGGCGGCCGTTGTTGGCGACGAAGCAGGGGTGGCCCTCGGTCATCCCGGTCTCGATGTCCTGGAAGCCGGACACGGCCAGCTCGGCCGCGGAGACCGGGTGTTCGGCGTGCCGGGCGAGTTTGTAGGCGGTGCTGGACAGCGTGGAGGAGATCTCCTCCAGATAGACCGGCAGGATCGCCTCGCTCAGCCCCAGCACATCGCGCAGCTCGATGAAGAACTCCAGCGCGTCCAGCGGAAGTTCATCGGTGCCGCGGTGCCGGGTGATGGACTCGGCGGGGATGTGCCAGTGGTCGAGGGCGAGGATCCGGGCGCGGAACCGGTACTCGGTCCCGCCGTCGTCACTGCGTACGGAGAACGGGGTTTCCCCTGTTCCGGCGGGACCGAGGTGCGGAGTGTCCTCGCTCAGCGGCTGTGGGGACAGCAGCCGCTCGTGCGAGAACTCCGCGAGCGCCTTGCGGATCAGAAGCCGCTCGGCCTCGGCCCAGAGTACGGGGGTCAGATGGGTGCTCATCGGCGGGCTCCATCGAACGCGGCGCGGGTGCAGACGCTCAGCAGTGCGGTCTTCTCGGGCTTCGCCAGTTCACGCACCACTTCGAAGCCGACGGCCTTGTTGAGCGCGTGGACCGCCGTGTTGCGTACGTCGGGCTCCACCACGACCCGGCGCGTCGCCGGGTCGGCGAACAGCTCCGTCATCACGGCCGTGATCACCGCCCGGGTGAAGCCGTGGACGGGGGTGTCGGTGGGCGCGACCAGGAAGTGCATGCCGACATCGCCCGGTTCGGGGTCGTAGAGACCCTTCAGCTCGACGTGCGCCGGGTCGTACCGCTCCATCAGGAACGCCGGGGTGGAGCCGTGCAGTCCTATGAAGGCGTCGTGGTGCTCCGCCGCCGCTATCGCCATGTACTCGCGCTCGACATCGGTCAGGCTCGCGTCCTGCATCATCCAGTAGCCGGACTTCGGGTGGGTGACCCAGCCGTGTACGAGTTCGGCGTCCTTGCGGGGGTCGAGCGGGCGGGTGGTGAACCGGTTCATGCGGTGAACTCCTGGAAAGCGATGGTCTTTTCGACCGGGTAGTACTCCTGGCCGTCGAGCAGCTCGCGGATGATGCACGAGTTGCGGTACGCGGCCATCCCGAGGTCGGGTGCGACGAAGCCGTGGGTGTGCAGCTCGGCGTTCTGCACGTAGATCGTCCGGTCCGCGTCGATGCTGTAGTTGCGGTGGACGTCGAAGCGGCCCTGGTCGTCCCAGTTGATCCGGTCGTGGACCGGGGCGAGGAAGCCGGGCACCCGGTACTTGTAGCCGGTGGCGAGGACGAGCCCCTGGGTGGCGAGGGTGAAGTCCTTCTCCTGCTCCTCCTGGCGCAGCCCGAGGGTGTAGGTGCCGTGGTCGTAACCGGCTTTCTCCAGCGAGGTGTTGGTCATCAGCCTGGTCGCCACGGGGCCGCGCCGCTTCTTCGCGTACAGCAGGTCGAAGATGGCGTCGATCAGCTCGGAGTTGATGCCCTTGTAGAGGTTCTTCTGCGACACGTTGAGCCGGTCGCGGGTCCTGGACGGCAGCGCGTGGAAGTAGTCCACGTACTCGGGCGAGGTCATCTCCAGCGTGAGCTTGGTGTACTCCAGCGGGAAGAACCGCGGCGAGCGGGTGATCCAGTTCAGCGCGTAGCCGTGCTGGTCGATGTCCTGGAGCAGGTCGTAGTAGATCTCGGCCGCGCTCTGCCCGCTGCCGACGACGGTGACCGACTCCTTGGCCTGGAGGGCCTCTTTCGCCCCCAGATACTGGGAGTTGTGGATCAGGTCGCCGCCGAGGCCCTGGCAGGGCTCCGGGAGGTACGCGGGGGTCCCGGTGCCGAGGACGAGTCTGCGGCCCCGGTACTGGGCGCCGGCCGCGGTCCGCACCGTGTAGAGCGCGTCCCGCTCCTCGTACGTCACCTCGGTCACCGACTCACCGAAGCGGATCGCCGGTATTTTCGCGGCGGCCCAGCGGCAGTAGTCGTTGAACTCCTCGCGCAGCGGATAGAAGCTCTCGCGGATGTAGAAGGAGTAGAGCCGCCCGGATTCCTTCAGGTAGTTGAGGAAGGAGTACGGCGATGTGGGGTCGGCCAGGGTGACCATGTCGGACATGAAGGGTGTCTGGAGGGTGGCGCCCTCCAGGAACATGCCGCTGTGCCAGTCGAAGTCCGGCTTGGACTCCAGGAAGAGGCCGTTCAGCTCGTCGATCGGGTCGGTCAGGCAGGCGAGCCCCAGATTGAACGGTCCGAGCCCGACCGCGATGAAGTCGTAAGGGTCGTGGGACTCAAGAGGCGTGGACAAGGGTTTCTCCCAGGTACTGGCCGGCGTGCTCGGCGAGGAGTTCGAGGACGGCCGCGATGTCGGCGAGGGTGGTCTGCGGGTTGAGGAGGGTGAATTTCAGATAGGCGCGGCCGTTGACGGTCGTTCCGGCGACGACGGCCTCGCCGGACGCGAACAGCGCCTTGCGCGCGTACTGGTTGGCCCGGTCGATCAGCGCGGGATCGGTGACTTCGCGGGGGATGAAGCGGAAGACGAGGGTGGAGAGCTGCGGCTCGACGGCCACGTCGAAGCGCGGGTCGGCGGCGAGCAGCTTCCAGCCCTCCTCGGCGAGGCCGACGACCTCGTCGAAGAGGCGGCCGACCCCGTCGGCGCCCATCACCCGCAGCGTCATCCACAGCTTGAGGGCGTCGAAGCGCCGGGTGGTCTGGAGGGACTTGTCGACCTGGTTCGGGATGCGGGCCTCGGCGGCGGAGCGCGGGTTGAGGTAGTCCGCGTAGTACGTGGCGTGCCGCAGCGTGACCCCGTCCCGTACCACCAGGGCGCTCGAACTCACCGGCTGGAAGAAGGACTTGTGGTAGTCGACGGTGACCGAGTCGGCGTGCTCGATGCCGTCGAGGCGCTCGCGCCTGCTGGATACGAGCAGCCCGCAGCCGTACGCCGCGTCGACGTGCATCCAGGCGCCGTAGCGCGCGCACAGCTCGGCGATCTCGGGCAGCGGGTCGATGGAGCCGAAGTCGGTGGTCCCCGCGGTGGCGACGACGGCCATCGGGACCGCTCCGTCGGCGCGGCAGCGCTCCAGCTCGCGGGCGAGCGCCCCGGTCTGCATGCGCTTGTCCTGGTCGCAGGGGATGGAGACGACCGCGTCCCGGCCGAGGCCGAGCAGTTTCGCGGACTTCTGGACGCTGAAGTGGCTGCACTCCGAGGTGAACACCCGCAGCGGCGCGGCCGGGGCTGCCTGGTCGGGGGACTTGGCCTCCTCGCGGGCCAGCAGCAGCGCCTGCAGGTTGGACTGCGAGCCGCCGCTGGTGAAGACACCGTCGGCGCCCGGTCCGTAGCCGATGCGGCCGGCCGTCCAGTCGACGAGCCGCTGCTCGATCAGGGTGCCGCCGGCGCTCTGGTCCCAGGTGTCGAGCGAGGAGTTGACGGCGGAGAGCACCGCTTCGGCGACCACCGCGGGGATCACGACCGGGCAGTTCAGATGTGCCAGGTAGCGGGGGTGGTGGAAGTAGACGGCGTCCCGCAGATAGACGGTGTCGAGTTCGTCCAGGGCGGCTTCCGCGCTGCCCAGCGGCTTGTCGAGGTCCACGGAGTCCAGGGCGGGGGCGAGTTCATGGGGTGCGATCCCGGTGAACGGCTTTTTGGTGGAGGCGAGTTGGGCCGCCACCCGCTCGACTGCTGCGGTGGCAGTGAGGCGGTACTGCTCCGCGGTCGTGTCATTGAGCAGGTGTGAGCGCATGAACGGTCCTCCGGGAAGGGAGAAGGGGGGAGAGGGTCACTGCGACGTCGTAGGTTAGGTAAGCCTAACCTACCTTTTCCGGGCGTCGCAATGGGGCCTCACCCCCTGGGAAAGCGCTGGTCAGGCGGCTCTCGCCGCGGCTTCCCTCAGCTGTTCCTCGCTGAGTCCGCGGCGCCAGTAGCCGACGAACGTGACCTGCCTGCGGTCGATTTGGCGCTCCCGCACGAGATGGCGGCGCAGCTCCTTGACGCAGCCGGACTCACCGGCGATCCAGGCGTACGGGTGCGCGCCGGGCAGCTCGGCCGCGCGTACGGCGTCGACGGCGGCCGGGGCGCCCTCGTCCCGTACCAGCCAGGTGATCCGTGCGTCGGCCTCGGTGCGCAGCGGCAGCCGGTCCGCCGCGTGCTGGACCTCCAGCCAGACCTGGGCCCTGGTGCCGGCCGGCAGCCACTCCAGGATGGCCGAAGCGGCGGGCAGCGCGGTTTCGTCGGCCCAGATCAGCACCGAGTCGGTGCCGGTGGGCGGCTGGAAGCGGACGGCGGTGTTGTGCTCGACGGCGGGGCCCAGGACGCGGACCCGCTGTCCTGGGGTGGCCTGCCGGGCCCACCGGGAGGCGGGCCCGCTCGCCGTACCGGCAGGCCCCGCGGCTCCGGCCGGCTCCGCCGCGCCGTGCAGCGCGAAGTCGATGTCGACCTCGTCGGGGTCGCGGCGCTGTTCGCGCACGGTGTACGAGCGCAGTACGGCCCGTTCGCCGGCGGGCAGCGCCCGCCACTCGGCGAACCAGTTCTCGCCGGACGGCAGTCGGGGCTCCCGCTGTCCCGGGTGCGGCAGGAACAGCGAGAGGCTCTGGTCACGGCCTCCGGCGGCGAAGTCCCTGAGGTCCTCGCCGCCGAACGTGATGCGGACCATCGACGGGCCGAGCCGCCGCGTCCGTACCACGTGCAAGCCGAAGAAACGGAAAGGGGCGATGGCGGCCGTCGTCATGGGTCAGCTGACCTTCTTCGCTGTCTCTATCGCCTTGGCCAGCGCCTCCAGGGCCGGGGCGCACTTGTCGTAGGAGAAGATCGGGTCGGTCGTGGAGCGCGGGATGACCTGTCCGGCCTTGACCGCGGGCAGCTCGCCCCAGGTCGGCTTGGACTTCAGCGCGGACGGCTGGAGGGCGGAGGTCCGGTTGTCCATCATGATGATGTCGGCCGGGTACTTGTCGGCGTTCTCCCAGCTGAGGCTCTCGAACCAGCCGTCCTTGTCGACCTTGTTCGGTACGACGATGTTGACGCCGAGCTCCTTGAAGTACCGCAGGTCGGCCGAGGGTTCGGGGGTCGAGATGTAGAGCAGGTCGGCGCTGGCCGAGCCGATGAGCACCTTGATCTTCGGGTTGGCCTTCGCGGCGGAGCGCAGCCGGGCCGCGGCCTTCTCGAAGCGGGCCTTGGCGTCGGTGACCTTCTTGGCCTTCAGGTCGGCGCCGAGGGACTGCGCGAGCTCGGCGTGGCGCTGGAGGGCCGCGGGCATCGAGGTGCGGGCCACCATGAGGGCGGCGCTCGGGGCCAGCTTGAGGATCTTGGACTTGGACTCGTCGGGCACGTACCAGAGGGCGCCCTTGTCGTACATGCCGGTGATCAGCAGCTGGGGGCCGAGCGCGGCGTACTTCTCCACGTTGAACTCGCCCCAGACGTTGCCGAGTATCTCGACCTTGCTGATGTCGAGATCGCCGGCCTGGACGTCCGGTTTGCCGTCCTTCGTCTTGGTCGGTCCGAAGACCGCGGCGACCTCGACGCCGTAGTCGTGCAGGGCCGCTGCGGTGCCGGTGAAGGCCACGATCTTGGTGGGCGTCGAGTCCGCCTTGGCGGTGATGCCGCGGTCGTCCTTGAAGGACCAGGGGCCGGAGTCCGATTTCGCAGAGCCCGAGCTCTTCGAGTCCTTGCCACCGCAGGCGCTGAGAGCGGCGCCGATGCCGATGACACCGCCTGCGGCGAGGATGCCGCGGCGGGAGAAGTGGGAGGCGCGGGCGTTGGGCATGGCTGGGCTCTGCTTTCCGTACGTGCCGGGACGGCCACTGGGCGATTCCTGGTCAGGCTAGCCTAACCTCACCTTTTGTCCAGAGGGTGGGGGCCGGAAGGCAGGTGCCGGAGGGCGGATGCCGGTGCCGGAGGGCGGGGGAGCCGTGCCCACCGGTGCGCTGTCGGCCGGGCGGGTCCGTGCCCCACCGGCCCGCTGTCGGTGGGGCGGGTCCGTGCGCGCCGGTGCGCTGTCGGCCGGGCGGGGGCCGCCGCGCGCCGTCTACGGGGTCCGTTCGGCCAGTCCGTACCGCCAGGCCCAGGCGATCAGTGAGCCGCGGTCCTCCAGGGCCAGTTTGGCCAGTACGTGGTTGAGGTGGGTCTTGACCGTCGCCTGGCTGACGACCATCTCCTTGGCCACCTGCCGGTTGTTGAGCCCCTGGGCCACCAGGCGGACGACGTCGACCTCCCGCCGGGTGAGGCCCCCGGCCTCGGGCGGGGTCCCGGACGCGGAGGGGGACGTGGTGGCGGGCTCGGGCGCCGGTGCGGCCGTGCCGGGAGCGGTGGAGTCCGGGTCGTTGAGGACCAGTTCGACCAGGCGGCGCTGGACCGCGGGGTCCAGCACGGTGTGGCCGGCGGCGACGTCACGGACCGCGGCCAGCACCGCCTCACCGGTGGCGTCCTTCGTGAGATAGCCGGACGCGCCCGCCCGCAGCGCGGGCATCACCGCGTCGTCGTCCGCGTACGTGGTCAGGATGAGCACCCTGACCCCGATGTCCGCGGCGACGACCCGGGCCGTCACCTCGGCGCCGGTCAGCCCCGGCATCCGCAGGTCGACGAGGGCCACGTCGGGCCGTGACTCCGAGGCCAGCCGCACCGCTTCGTGCCCGTCGCCCGCCTCGCCGACCACCTCCATGTCGTCGGCCGATGAGAGCAGCAGCACGACCCCGTCCCGTACCACTGCCTGATCGTCCGCCACCAGCACCCGAATCGTCACCCGTCCGCCTTCCCTCACGTGCGCGTCGCCCGGACGCCGGCCGCCGTCCGTACGCCCCATCCTCACGCGCCGGTCCTCACGCGCCCAACTTCCCTCCCCGGTCTTCCTTCTCCGGTGCCGCCCGCGGTGGCGCCCCGGCCCCCGCGACCGGTACGCCCATCTCGATCCGCCAGCCCGCACCGCCCGGTACCGGCCCGGCCGACAGCCGCCCGCCGACGGCCTCGATCCGCTCGGCCATGCTCCGCAGACCGGTGCCGCTGCCCTTCACACCCGACGGCGCGCGGCCGGCCGGCAGCCCCTGGTCACTCACGTCCACCCGCAACTCCCGCTCCGCCCACGCCACATCCACCTCGATGGCGCTTCCCGTCGCATAGCGGGCCGCGTTCGTCATGGCCTCCTGCACCGCCCGGTACACCGCGTGGCCCGCGTCGGGCCCGAGCGGGCAGGGCCGTCCTGCGACCCGCAGCCGGGCCTCGCCGGGGAAACCGCCGACCAGTGTCCTGAGGTCGTCCACACCGCGGAGCGGTGCGACCCGCAGCGCACCCACGGCGGCGCGCGCCTCCTGGACCCCGTCGCGGGCGAGGTCCGCGGCCCGGTCGAGCGGACCGGTCAGCGACGCGGGCGCGCCCTCCCGGTTCGCGATCGCCCGTACGGCCTGCAACTGCACGGAAAGACCGGCGAGACTGTGGGCCAGGACGTCGTGCATCTCGCGGGCGATACGGCTGCGTTCCTCCCCGGCCGCCGCCTCCTGCAGTGCCTGCCGGGACGCCTCGACCTCGGCCAGCAGCGCGACGGCCCGGTCCCGCTCCGCCTGGAGGGCGGTGTGCTCCACCGACCGGTCGGCGAGGAGCCAGGCGCCCACCCCGGCCAGCAGCCCGGCCAGACTGCCGGTGACCACCATGATCGCGATCCCGAACGCGGCTGATATCACGGCGACGCCGGTCGTCCGCACGGGCCCCACCGGGAGGCGCAGCGGGAGGACGGAGACGCCCGCGAGCACCGGGAAGGAGCCGAGCCCGGCCGGCACCAGGAGCGAGACCGCGAGGCCGGAACCGATGGCGATCGTCGCGCCCAGGGTGCCCAGGAAGGACGGCAGGGTCCGCCGGCCCAGCAGCAGCCCCAGCGCCGCGAGGACGCCCAGCGCACCGACGACGATCCTGAGGGACGTCCCGTGGGCCCCGGCCACGGTGACCGCCATACAGGCCACCATGGCCGTCGCGCCCCGGAAAGTGCCCCGGTTCAGCCCTTCCCAGCCCGGTGCTTCCCAGACCGGCGTGCTCCACCAGCGCCCGTTCATCCCCGCACTCCGTTCTCCGCCGGCGGCCACACTCCGGTGTTCTCGGCCGGCTGCTCCGCCCCGCTGTTCTCCGCCGGGCTGTTCCGCTTCGGTCAGACGTAGGTGCCGGGACGGGGCGCCGGTGCGGCGGACGGCGATCCGGCGCGGTTGCGGGCCATCAGGAGGCCGCCCCGGGCGACGATCGTACCCAGCCGGACGACGACCTCGCCGAACGCCATCAGGACCAGGGCCACCACCCACGCCTGCCCGCTGGTGATGTCATGGGCGACCGAGAAGTGCGCGAGGTGGGCCTGGCCCGAGGGGTGGCTCGACCAGACGGCGAAGCCCAGCCGGAAGCCCATGCAGATCACCCAGAGCGCAGCGGCGCTCGCGGTGGCCTTGACGCGTACGTGCCCTTCCGCGTAACGGACGCGGGTCAGCAGGCCCGAGACGAGGCCGAAGACGATCCCCACACCGGCGAACAGCGCGATCAGTGGCAGGTCGTTCCCCGCGGTGGGGAAGGAGTCCAGGTAGTTGTAGCCGGTCCAGGCGATGATGCCGAGCGGCAGGAGGACGGTGCGGGCGGTGAGCCGTTCTTCCTTGAGCTGCCGGAAGACGATGAGGAGGAGCAGGATGTCGATGATCCAGTCGGTGAGCGTCATGGCTTCGACTATTCGCTCCGACGCTCCGGATTCCTTCAACCCATGGGTTGACGGGGGGTGGAACCAGGGTTGAGGCGGCCCTCCACCCGGGGCAGGAGAACCCGCCCCGGGACCGTCCCCGGAACCCCTACAGGACCTTCGCCAGGAAGGTCCTGACCCGCTCGTTGTCGTTCCCGTCGGAGAAGAACTCCTCGGGCGGCAGATCCGCCGCGATCCGGCCGCCGTCGATGAAGACGACCCGGTCGGCCACCTTACGGGCGAAGCCCATCTCGTGGGTCACCACGACCATGGTCATGCCGTCCTTGGCGAGGCCCGTCATGACCTCCAGGACGTCCTGGACGACCTCCGGGTCCAGCGCGGACGTCGGCTCGTCGAACAGCATGAGCTGCGGGTCCATCGCCACCGCACGGGCGATGGCGACCCGCTGCTTCTGCCCGCCGGAGAGCCGGTTCGGGTAGATGTCGGCCCGCCCGAGCATGCCCACCCGGTCGAGCAGCGCGCGGCCCCTCTCCTCCGCCTCCGCGCGGCTCCGGCCGAGCACGTTCATCTGCGGCAGGACCACGTTGCGCAGCGCGGTCATGTGCGGGAACAGGTTGAACTGCTGGAACACCATGCCCATACGGGCCCGCAGCTGGTCGAGGTTGGACTCGGTGGCGCTCAGCTCGTCGCCGGAGAACACGACGCGCCCCGAGGTCGGTGTCTCCAGCAGGTTGAGACAGCGCAGGAACGTCGACTTGCCGCCGCCGCTGGGCCCGATGACGGCGACGACCTGTCCCGGCTCGATGGTGAAGTCGATGCCGCGCAGCACTTCATGATCGCCGAACGCCTTGGTGATGCCGTGGGTTTCGAGGAGTGCCATCAGACATACACCGCCATCTTCTTCTCGATTGCATGGGTCGCGAAACCGATGATGTTGGTGAGGATGTAGTAGAGGAGGCCGATGAAGAGGTAGACGGTCAGGGCGTCGAACGTCCTGGATATGACCACCTGGCCGACGAGGAACAGCTCGCTGATCGTGACGAACGACACCAGCGTGGAGTTCTTCGTCAGCGACACGAACTCGTTGCCCAGCGGGGGAAGCATCCGCAGGAACGCCTGCGGCACGACGACATGGCGCATCGCCGACGCGTGGGACATGCCGCAGGACCTGGCGGCCTCGATCTGGCCCCGGTCCACCGACTGCACGGCCCCGCGGAAGATCTCCGTGACGTACGAGCCGCTGTAGAGGCCCAGCGAGAGCACACCCGCGACCATGGGCGGCAGCTGCAGCCCCAGCTGGGGCAGACCGAAGTAGATCAGGAACAGCTGGACGACGAACGGCGTGCCGCGGATCACCGAGACGTAGGCGTTGCCCAGCCAGCGCACCGGAGCGACCCTGCTGAGCTTGGCGAACCCGCCCGTCATACCGAACAGCAGGCTCAGGCACAGCGACATGAGGATCACCTCGATGCTCACCACCAGGCCGTGCCAGATCTGGCCCCAGGAGTCCACGATCGTCTGCGGGTTGAGGAGCGGGTGGCTCTTCGACTTGGTCTTGCTCGCGGCCCCGAACCACTTGTGGGTGAGCTTGCCGTAGGAGCCGTCGCTCTTCATGTCCTTCAGCGCGCCGTTGAACGCGGCGGTCACCGCCGTGTCCGTCTTCGGGAAGGCGTAACCGTAGTCCTCGCCCGTCAGGCGCTTGCCGACCTGCTTGATACCGCCCTGCTGGGCGACGAAGTACTGGCCGGCCGGCGCCCCGGTCACGACGGCCGCGGCCTGGCCCAGCTTCACGGAGGAGAACATCTGCTGGTTGGTCTGCACCGTGACCAGCTTGGCGCGGGGCGCGTTCTCCTTGAGCCACTCGACGGACTTGGTTCCGACCTGTACGGCGACCCGCTTACCCGCGAGGTCGCCGAGTGAGTGGATCGTGTCGTCCTTGTCGGCGGTGAACATCGCGAGCCCGCCCGGGTAGTACACGTCCGAGAAGTCGATGACCTTCGACCGCTCCTTGTTGATGTAGATCCCCGAGGCGCCCATGTCGATCTGGTGGGCCTGCAGCGCCGGGACGATGTTCCCGAACGGCATCTGCGTGAAGGCGACCTTCTTGATGCCCGCCCGCTTGGCGAGCGCCCTGACCAGCTCGATGTCGAAGCCGCCCCGGACGCCCTTGGCGTCGGTGAACTCGAAGGGCGGGAACGTGGCGTCGGTGCCCACGCGCAGTGTGGCCCGGCCCGAGCGGAGCTGGGCGAGCTTCTGGTCCCCCTTGTCCGCCTGCGGTGCGGCGGCGGCGGACGAGGCGCCCGCCAGCAGAAGGAACGACGCGAGGAGCCCGGCCAGAACGGCCGCTCCCCTTCGCCCCACGGGTGCTCTTACCATGTTCCACTCCATTCGGGCCTTGCGTGGTGCACGAGTTCAGGTGACGGGGGTGACGGGGCGGCGCCGCGCGTACGCGTGTGTGTGCGTGGGCGTGTGCGTGGCACCGGGTGGCCGGGCTGTGCGGGCCCGGCCGCGCCCCCCCCCGGTCACCGGTGGGCCGGGGACGGTCGGCGGCCCGTCATGGCTGCGGCTCCTCCAGACGGCCGATGTCCTGCGCCGCGGCATGGGTGAGGGTGAGCAGCGCCTGGTGGTTGCGGCGCCCCCGGAACTCCGGCGCCATGGTGCTGACGGTCCCGGTGAGCTGCCCCTGCCGGTTGAGTACGGGGACGCTGACGCCCCACACGCCCTCGTCGACCGCCCCGGTGCTCATGGCGTACCCGCGGTCGCGGATACGGGGGAGGTCGGCGGTCAGCGCCTCCGCCTCGGCGGGGCCGATCCGGTGCGCCGCGCAGACCTCGGCCACGCGTGCGTCCGGAAGGTGGGCGAGGATCGCCTGAGCGCTCGCACCGAAGGTGAGCGGCTGGCTCAGCCCCGGCGAGAAGCTGCACTTGATCACCCGGGAGCCCTCGGCGGCCTCGACGCACAGGACGTGCTGACCGCTGGGGATCAGGAACGCCGCCAGCTCCTCGGTGTCGGACGCCAGACGGGCCAGCCGGCGCTTCACCTCACCGCCGCCGAGCATCTCGCGCCGGTAGTTGACCGCCATCTGCACGGCGAGCGAGCCCGCGCAGTACCGCCCGCGTGTCCGGGTCGGGCTGACGAGCCCGAGCTGCGTCAGATCGCCCAGATGGCGATAGACCGCACTGACGGGGATGCCGGTGCGGCGGGAGAGGTCCTGGGCGGTCACAGATGCCTGCTCGGCGAGCACGGCCAGGATGGCACCGGTTCTGTGAGCCGGACCCGGAGCGGTCTTTCCGGTAATCACACGGCAGACCTTAGGGGCCAAATCCAGCCACGACGAGACCGTTGTCTCACCCAGTGGGAAGTTGCCTATCAACCAGTGGGAGATGTGCGATGTGACGGAGTTGTCGACTGCTGCTGTGAATTATCGGTGTATGTGCGGATACCTGGCCGGTCGGCTGCCGCGCGATCGGAGACATGGCAGATCAGGCGTCGGACAGGGTCTTTCCGATGCGGCCCGGCGGCTGTTTCAGGCCAGCTCTTCGGCCGGCAGATCCATCGGCAGCCCGTCCTGCCACACAACGGTACGAGGGTCGCGCCCGTACGCGCGCATGGTTCCCACTGGCTTGAACCCGACCTTCGAGTAGTTGCGGATCGCTGCGGTACTGGCGGCGGCCGGATCGATGGTCAGCCGGTGGTGGAAGCGCTGTGCGGTTCGACCCGGCAGGCCGGCGGCAACGAGCCGCGCAGACTGCCGAGTTGAGTCGCGTCCCGGCCGCAGCTAGGAAGGGGAGGGCTCACCCCGTGGGCAGTCCCAGCTCCCGTGCGATCAGCATGCGCTGGACCTCGCTCGTGCCCTCGCCGATCTCCAGGATCTTCGAGTCGCGCCACATCCGCGCCACCGGGTACTCGTTCATGAAGCCGTACCCGCCGTGGATCTGTGTCGCCTCGCGGGCGTTGTCCACCGCCACCGTCGACGAGTACAGCTTCGCCAGCGCCGCCTCCTTCTTGAACGGGTCGCCGCTCACCAGCCGTGATGCCGCGTCGCGCCAGGACACCCGCGCCGTGTGGGCCTTCATCTCCATGTCGGCGATCTTGAACTGGATGGCCTGGTTGGCGCCGATCGGGCGGCCGAACGCGTGCCGCTGCTTCGCGTACGCCACGGACTCGTCCACGCAGCCCTGCGCCAGGCCGGTCGCCAGGGCGGAGATCGCCACCCGGCCCTCGTCGAGGATGCGCAGGAACTGGGCGTAACCGCGGCCCTCTTCGCCGAGCAGGTTCGCCGCGGGGACCCGTACGTCGGAGAACGACAGCTCGCGGGTGTCCGACGCGTTCCAGCCGACCTTGGAGTACGGGGCCGCCACCGTGAACCCCGGGGTGCCCGAGGGGACGATGATCGCGGAGATGCGCGGGCGGCCGTCCGGCTTGCGGCCGGTGACCGCGGTGACCGTGACCAGGCCCGTGATGTCCGTACCCGAGTTGGTGATGAAGCACTTGGAGCCGTTGATCACCCAGTCGTCACCGTCGCGCACCGCGGTGGTCCTGGTGCCGCCGGCGTCCGAGCCGCACTCCGGCTCGGTCAGGCCGAAGGCGCCCAGGATCTCGCCCGAGCACATCCGGGGCAGCCACGTCCGCTTCTGCTCGTCCGTGCCGAACAGGAAGACCGGCATCGCGCCCAGCGAGACGCCCGCCTCCAGGGTGATCGCCACCGACGAGTCGACGCGGGCCAGTTCCTCCAGCGCGATGCCCAGGGCGAGATAGTCGCCGCCCATCCCGCCGTACTCCTCCGGGAACGGCAGCCCGAACAGGCCCATCCGGCCCATCTCGCGGATGATCTCGTACGGGAACTCATGGCGCTCGTAGAAGTCGCCGATCTTGGGGGCGATCACGTCGTGCGCGAACGCCTCGACCGTGCGGCGGAGTTCTTCGTGTTCGGTGCTCAGACGGTGGTCCATGGTTACTGCTCCTGGTGGGAGAGGGCGCGTACGGTGCGGGACGGGCTGGGCCGGCCCAGTTGTCCGGCCATCCACACGCTGGTGGCGGTGAGGCGGCCGAGGTCGACACCGGTCTCGATGCCGAGTCCTTCGAGCATCCAGACGAGGTCTTCGGTGGCGAGATTGCCGGTGGCGGACTTCGCGTACGGGCAGCCGCCGAGCCCGCCCGCCGACGCGTCCACCGTGGTCACGCCGTGCTGGAGGGCGGCCAGGGTGTTGGAGAGCGCCTGGCCGTACGTGTCGTGGAAGTGGACGCCGAGCGTGTCCGTGCCGACGCCCGCCTCGTCGAGCGCGGTGAGCAGGGCCTGGACATGGCCGGGTGTCGCCACGCCGATCGTGTCGCCGAGGCTCAGCTCGTCGCAGCCGAGGTCCAGCAGGCGCCGGGCGACCGTGACCACCCGGTCGACCGGGACCGGGCCCTCCCACGGGTCGCCGAAGCACATCGAGAGATAGCCGCGCACCTGCAGCCCCGCCGCGCGGGCCTTGGCGACGACCGGCGCGAACATGGCGAGCGACTCGTCCACGGTGCGGTTCAGATTGGCCTTGGCGAACGACTCGGTGACGCTGCCGAAGACCGCGATCCGGCGGGCCCCCAGCTCCAGGGCGCGGTCGAGCCCCCGGCCGTTCGGCACCAGGACCGGCAGGTCCACACCCGTGGGGAGGTCGGCGAGCTGCGGGAACAGGCTCTCGGCGTCGGCCAGCTGGGGCACCCAGTCGGGGTGCACGAAGCTGGTCGCCTCGATGGCCGTCAGGCCCGCCCCGGCGAGGCGGTGGATGAACTCCGCCTTGACCTCGGTCGGTACGACCGTCTTCTCGTTCTGCAGCCCGTCGCGCGCGCCGACCTCGTGGATACGGACCCGGGGCGGGAGCCCTTCCGCCGGTACGGGCATGGGCAGGCCGTTGCTCATGAGTCCTCCTGCGGGGTGCCGGGGGCGGGGGTGCCGAGAACGCCGGGGAGGGTGGCGGGGTCTCCTCCGGGGACGCCGGCTGCGGCGCCCGTCAAAAGCTCGGCCGGGACGTCGGCCGGGACGTCGGCCTGGGCGTCGGCCGCAATGCCCGCGGTGCCGTCGGCCGTCGTGTCGGCCGGGGCGCCCGCCGGGGTGACGACCGCCAGTACCTGGTCCATCGCGACCGTCGTGCCCGGGAGCACGTCCAGTTCGGTGACGGTGCCCGCGTGCGGGGCCGTGATCAGATGCTCCATCTTCATCGCCTCGACGACCAACAGGCCCTGGCCCGCCGTCACTTCGTCCCCGGTGGCGACCTTCACCACGGTGACCGTGCCCGGCATCGGCGCGGTGAGCGACCCCACCCCGCCCCGGCCGGCCGCCGCGTCCAGCGTGGTCTGTACGGGGTCGTGGTCCTGGACGTGCCAGGCGTCGCCGTCCCGGCCGAGCCAGTCCCCGGCGCGGTGGAAGGTGTGCACCGTCCCGTCGACCGTGACCGACACGGTGTCCGGGGTGACCCGGCCCGCGCCTTCGGCCTGCACCGCTTCGTGGCCGGGGATCTGGAGCCACTGCCGCACCGGCAGCGCAGCGCCGCCCAGCCGCCAGCCGCTCGGCACCGAGAACGGGTCGGTCCAGCCGCCCGCGTCCGGCTCGGGGGCCAGCCCGGCCCTCCGTACCGCGGCCGCCGCCGTGTACACCTCTGGGGGCACCGTGTCCGGCACCAGACCGTCCGCCTCCCGCTCCACCAGACCGGTGTCCAGCTCGCCCGCGACGACCGCCGGGTGGGCGAGCAGCCGCCGCAGGAAGCCCGCGTTGGTCGGGACGCCCAGCGTGACCGTGCCGGCCAGCGCCGCCCGCAGCTTGCGCAGCGCCGTCGCGCGGTCCGGGCCGTACGCGATGACCTTCGACAGCATCGGGTCGTACCGGCTGCCGACCTCCACGCCCTCACTGAGCCCCGAGTCGGTCCGTACGCCGTGGCCCTGCGGCTCGCGCAGCGCCAGCACCGTGCCACCCGACGGCAGGAAGCCGCGCGACGGGTCCTCCGCGCAGAGCCGCGCCTCGATGGCGTGCCCGGTGAGCGTGATGTCCTGCTGCCCGTACGGCAGCCGCTCACCGGAGGCGACCCGCAGCTGCCACTCCACCAGGTCGAGGCCGGTGATCAGCTCGGTCACCGGGTGCTCGACCTGGAGGCGGGTGTTCATCTCCATGAAGTAGTACGAGGACGGGTCGGAGCCGGGGACGATGAACTCCACCGTGCCCGCGCCCGTGTATCCGCAGCTGCGCGCCGCCTGGACGGCCGCCTCGCCCATCGCGGACCTGGTCGCCTCGTCCAGCAGGACCGAGGGCGCCTCCTCGATGATCTTCTGGTGGCGGCGCTGGAGCGAGCACTCGCGCTCACCGAGGTGCACCACGTTCCCGTGGGCGTCCGCGAGGACCTGGATCTCGATATGGCGCGGGCGGTCGATCCACCGCTCCACCAGCAGGGTGTCGTCACCGAACGAGGAGCGCGCCTCGCGCCGGGCCGACGCGATCTCGTCGGCGAGCAGCGCTTCGTCGCGGACCAGACGCATGCCCTTGCCGCCGCCGCCCGCCGACGGCTTCAGCAGCACGGGCATGCCGATCTCCCGTGCGGAAGCGGCCAGTTCGGCGTCCGAGAGGCCGCTGCCCGATGAGCCGGGGACCACCGGGACGCCCGCGGCACGCACGGTGGCCTTGGCGCGGATCTTGTCGCCCATCAGGGAGATCGCGGTGGCGGGCGGTCCGATGAAGACCAGGCCCGCGTCGGCGCACGCCTGCGCGAACTCCGCGTTCTCGGCGAGGAACCCGTACCCGGGATGGACCGCCTGCGCGCCGGAGCGCGCCGCCGCGTCGAGCAGCCGCTCCACCGACAGATAGCTCTCGGCGGCGGGCGCGGGACCGAGCCTGACCGCGGTGTCGGCCTCCCGTACGTGCCGGGCGTCCGCGTCCGCGTCGCTGTAGACGGCGACCGAGCGGATGCCCAGCTCCCGCAGCGTGCGGATGACGCGTACGGCGATCTCGCCACGGTTGGCGATCAGAACGCTGTCGAACATGTCCACCCTCATCAGATCCGCGACCTTCATCACATCGGCCATCCCCGTCACATCCGGAAGACGCCGTAGCCGGGCGCTGTCCGGTCCTTCGCGGGCAGCGGCGCGTTGGCGCAGGCGGTCAGCGCAAGGCCGACGACCTGGCGGGTCTCCAGCGGGTCGATCACGCCGTCGTCCCAGAGCCTGGCCGTCGCGTAGTAGGCGTTCCCCTGCTCCTCGTACTGCGCGCGGACCGGCGCCTTGAACGCCTCCTCGTCCTCGGCGCTCCAGTCGTCGCCCAGCTGGTCGCGCTTGACCGTGGCCAGGACGGAGGCGGCCTGTTCGCCGCCCATCACGGAGATCTTGGCGTTCGGCCACATCCACAGGAAGCGCGGCGAGTAGGCCCGGCCGCACATCGAGTAGTTCCCCGCGCCGTACGACCCGCCGACGACCACCGTCAGCTTCGGCACCCGGGTGCAGGCCACCGCCGTGACCATCTTGGCGCCGTGCTTGGCGATCCCGCCCGCCTCGTAGTCCCGGCCGACCATGAAGCCGGAGATGTTCTGGAGGAAGAGCAGCGGGATGCCGCGCTGGTCGCACAGCTCGATGAAGTGCGCGCCCTTCTGGGCGGATTCGGAGAACAGGATGCCGTTGTTGGCGACGATGCCGACCGGGTGGCCGTGGATCCGGGCGAAGCCGGTGATCAGCGTCGTCCCGAACTCCGCCTTGAACTCCGCGAACCTGGAGCCGTCCGTGACGCGCGCGATCACCTCGCGTACGTCGTAGGGCGTACGCGAGTCGACCGGCACCGCGCCGTAAAGACCGGCCGGATCCACCTTCGGCTCCTCCACCGGCTCCACCGGCCAGGGGAGCGGGGTGCGCGCGGGCAGGGTGGAGACGATGGTCCTGACGATGCGCAGCGCGTGCGCGTCGTCCTCCGCGAGGTGGTCGGTGACCCCGGAGGTCCGCGCGTGCACCTCGCCGCCGCCCAGCTCCTCGGCCGTGACGACCTCGCCGGTCGCGGCCTTCACCAGCGGCGGGCCGCCCAGGAAGATCGTGCCCTGGTTGCGGACGATCACCGCTTCGTCGCTCATCGCCGGGACGTACGCACCGCCCGCCGTGCAGGAGCCCAGCACGGCGGCGATCTGCGGGATGCCGGCGCCCGACATCCGGGCCTGGTTGTAGAAGATCCGGCCGAAGTGGTCGCGGTCGGGGAAGACCTCGTCCTGCATCGGCAGGAAGGCGCCGCCCGAGTCGACCAGGTACACGCACGGCAGCCGGTTCTCCAGGGCCACCTCCTGGGCGCGCAGATGCTTCTTCACGGTCATCGGGTAGTACGTGCCGCCCTTGACGGTGGCGTCATTGGCGACCACGACCACCTCGCGTCCGCTCACCCGGCCGATCCCGGCGATGACCCCGGCGGCGGGCGCCGACCCGCCGTACATGCCTTCGGCGGCCAGCGGCGCCAGCTCCAGGAAGGGCGAGCCCGGGTCCAGGAGGGTGTCGACGCGGTCGCGCGGCAGCAGCTTCCCGCGCGCCACATGGCGGGCCCGGGACTTCTCGCCGCCGCCGAGGCGCGCGGCGGCCAGCCTGGTCCGCAGCTCGGTGGCGAGCACGCCGTGCGCCGCTTCGTTGGCCTGCCAGGCCCCCGAAGCGGGATCGGCCGTGCTCGTCAGGACTGGTGCCTGCTGCATCGGTCGGGTCCCCTCTGCTCTGCTCCGTCGTGGTTCTCGACCATCCCTACCCGGTCCGGGCGGTTAGTGATCGTTAACACCTGCGGTCAGGTTAACGCTCGCTAACCCCGCTGTCTAGAATGGAGCCATGAGCACCAGGACGGACGCCCCGACGCGGCGCGAGCAGATCCTCAAGGAAGCGGCGCGCCTCTTCGCCGAGCGCGGTTTCCACGGCGTCGGCGTCGACGAGATAGGCGCGGCGGTGGGCATCAGCGGCCCCGGCCTCTACCGCCACTTCGCGGGCAAGGACGCGATGCTCGCCGAACTGCTCGTCGGGATCAGCGAGCGGCTCCTCGACGGCGGCCGGACACGGGCGGAGAGCGCCGTGGGCGGCCCGGCGGCGGTACTGGCCTCGCTGATCGACGGGCACATCGACTTCGCGCTCGACGACCGCCCGCTGATCACCGTCCACGACCGGGAGCTGGACCGGCTGCGCGACAGCGACCGCAAGGCGGTCCGCAGGCTCCAGCGGCAGTACGTCGAGCTGTGGGTCACCGTCGTACGCGAGCTGTACCCGCGCACCCCCGAGCAGGAGGCCAGGGCGGCCGTGCACGCGGTCTTCGGCCTGCTGAACTCGACCCCGCACCTGGGCACCGGCGGCCTCCCGGGCCGGACCGCCACCGGCGCCCTGCTGCGCCGCCTGGCGCACGGCGCGTTCGCGGCGCTGGACGGGGCGGCGGGCGCGGCAGCGGACGGGACAGCGGTGGGCGGCTGACGGGGGCGCCGGTGGCCGGCTGAGGGGGCTGCGGTGGCCGGCCGGCGGGGCTGCGGTGGCCCGCCGGCGTACGGGCGTGCGACGGTGTGGGCCCTGCGCCGCCGGTACCGGACTGACGGCGACGGGGCCTGGCGGCACAATGGGCTCATGCCGATACCCAGCCGCGCCGAACTCGTCGACCATCTGGTCCGCACCCGGATCGCCGGAAACGTAGCCACGCCCCGCGACAACAACCTCTCGCACTACCGCAAGCTCTCCAACGGCGACCGGCACTTCTGGCTGGGGCTCGAACTCGGTGACCGCTGGGTGGACGAGCAGGACGTGCTCGCCGTGATGGCCGAGCGCTGCGGTGTCAACGACGACCCGCAGCACCGGCACGGCCAGGACACCATCGACCCGGAGCTGACGGTCGACGCCCTGGACCGGATGGCGGCCCGGCTGCGGAAGGCCGCCGATGGCAGCGAGAGCGTGCTGTTCGCCACCGGGCACCCGGGCGGGCTGCTCGACGTGCACCGGGCCACCGCGGACGCGCTGCGGGCGGCGGGCTGCGAGATCGTACGGATCCCGGGCGGGCTCAGCGCCGACGAGGGCATGGTCTTCCAGTTCGCCGACGTGGCGATGCTGGAGCGCGGCGCGACACTGTGGCACACCCACTCGCCCGAGCCGATGCGGGCGATCCTCGACGGCCTGGAGCGCGCGGGCAGGCCGCTGCCCGACCTGGTCGTCGCCGACCACGGCTGGGCGGGCTGCGCGGGCCAGCGCGGACTGGACTCGATCGGCTACGCGGACTGCAACGACCCGGCACTCTTCCTGGCGGAGGCCGAGGGCACGCTCCAGGTCACGGTCCCGCTCGACGACCACGTCACGGACCCGCGCTTCTACGACCCGATGACGGCGTACCTGCTGGACGCGGCGGGGCTGGGCTGACCGCCGCATTGCCGACACCTCGCGGCCCTCGCTAAGTTGTCGGTGTTCGTACACGAGGGCGCGCACGGGGGTGGCACGGAATGTCCGGTTACACGTATGCCATGTTCATCGCGGTGGCCGCGATCGTCTGCGCGCTGATCGACGGGGTGCGCCTGTGGCGGCTGGCGTCGGCCGGGGGCGGCGCGGACAGCGACAAGGTGGTCGTGTTCGGCGTGATCCGCGTCGCCGGATGCACCGTACTCGGGCTGGTCCTGGCGGTCATGTACTGGCGGGGCGCGGACGACGGGCGGTGGAGCGGTGACAAGGTGCTGCACGAGACCCAGAAGATCGCGGCGGACATCGAGGACGGACCCGCGCCGACGGAGTCCCCCATCGAGGAAGGGCAGCCGGACCAGGGCGTCTTCACCACCTTGGTCGACAACGAGACGGAGTCCGTCGTCAGGGGGTCGGGCCTCGCACTGAGCGCCCGTTCGGTGCCGCCGCCGGAGGGCGCTGTGGACAGTTACGTGATCACCGGCACCAAGCCCGGCCAGGACGGTTCGGCGGAGCCCACGAAGTCACAGGCGTGCCTGGTGTTCGTCTCGGCGGCACGCGTGCCGGACGACCTGCCCAGCGGGGCGCCGGACGCCGCCCGCGTCCCGCAGTACAAGGTCAGTACGAAGGTCACCGCAGGTCACTGCTGAGCCGCCGCGGACCGCGCGCACCGGCGGCGGCCCGGCCGTCCCGTCACCGGGGGGACGGCCGAGCCGCCATCGCGGGGTACAGCCGTCCCGTCATCGCGGGTACAGCCGATCCGTCACCGGGGGTACAGCCGATCCGTCACCGTGGTACGCGGATCACGCCCTCCTGGATCACCGTGACCGCCAGCTGTCCGTCCTGGGTGTAGATGCGGGCCTGGCCGAGGCCGCGGCCGCCGGACGACGACGGGGACTCCTGGTCGTACAGCAGCCACTCGTCGGCCCGGAACGGGCGGTGGAACCACATCGCGTGGTCCAGGCTCGCGCCCACCACGTCGCCGACCGCCCAGCCGCCGCGCCCGTGCGCGAGCAGCACCGAGTCGAGCAGCGTCATGTCGGAGACGTACGTCGCCAGGCAGACATGCAGCAGCGGGTCGTCCGCCAGCTTTCCGTCCGTGCGGAACCAGACCTGCGAGCGCGGCTCGCGCGGGGTGCCGACGCTGCCGAACGGCGGGGCGTCCACGTACCGCAGATCGACCGCGGCCCGTGCCTCGATCAGCCGGTCCACGACCCCCGGCTCCAGGAAGCGGTCCGCGTACCCGGGCAGCATCTCGGCCGCCGTCGGCAATGTCTCCGGGTCGGGTGCGTCCGGCATGGCCGTCTGGTGGTCGAGGCCCTCCTCGTACGTCTGGAACGACGCCGAGAGGTGGAAGATCGGCTGCCCGTGCTGGACGGCGACGACCCGGCGCGTGGTGAAGGAGCGGCCGTCCCGGATGCGGTCGACCGTGTACACGATCGGCGCGCCCGGGTCGCCGGGGCGCAGGAAGTACGCGTGCAGCGAGTGGGCAGTCCGGTCGCCGGGCACGGTGCGCCCGGCGGCGACCAGGGCCTGGGCGGCGACCTGGCCGCCGAAGACGCGCGGCACGACGGCCGAGCGGCTCAGACCGCGGAAGATGTCCTGCTCGATCCGCTCCAGATCGAGCAGATCGAGCAGGGACTCAAGTGCCTGGTTCATGAGGCCATTTCTACAAGATGTTTCAGCGGTGTCCTGTACCGCTACAGACCCATGCTCTTGGCGATGATCATCTTCATGACCTCGCTGGTGCCGCCGTAGATCCGGTTGACCCGGTTGTCGGCGTACAGGCGGGCGATCGGGTACTCGTTCATGTAGCCGTAACCGCCGTGCAGCTGGAGGCACTTGTCGATCACGCGGTGGGCGACCTCGGTGGTGAAGAGCTTCGCGGACGCGGCCTCGGCCGCCGACAGCTCGCCCAGGTCGTGGGCCTCCAGGGCGCGGTCGCAGACGGCCTCGGCCGCGTCGACCTCGGCCTTGCAGGCGGCCAGCTCGAACTTGGTGTTCTGGAAGGACGCGACCGTCTTGCCGAAGACCGTGCGGTCCTGCACGTACTCCTGGGCGAACCTGACGGCGGCGGCGGCCTGCGCGTACGCACCCACCGCGATGCCCAGACGCTCCTGCGGGAGGTTCTGGCCGAGGTAGGAGAAGCCCTTGTTCTCCTCGCCGAGCAGATCGGCGACCGGCACCTTCACGTCGGTGAAGGACAGCTCGGCGGTGTCGGAGGTCTTCAGCCCGAGCTTGTCGAGCTTGCGGCCGACCGCGTACCCCTCGGACTTGGTGTCGACGACGAGCAGCGATATGCCGTGCCTGCGGTCCTCGGGGGTCGGGGCCGCCGTGCGGGCGCAGACGATCACGCGGTCGGCGTGCACACCGCCGGTGATGAAGGTCTTGGCGCCGTTGAGCACGTAGTGCGTGCCGTCGTCCGAGAGCTTGGCGGTCGTCTTCATCCCGGCCAGGTCGGAGCCGGTGCCCGGCTCGGTCATGGCGATGGCGTACATCGCGGCGCCGCTGACGAAGTCGGGCAGCCAGCGCTTCTTCTGCTCGTCGGTCGCGTACGCCTTCAGATACGGCAGACAGAGCGCGACGTGCACACCGGAACCGCCGAAGGAGACACCGGCGCGGGCGCACTCCTCGGAGATGATCGCCTGGAACTTGAAGGACTCCTCGCTCGCGCCGCCGAACTCCTCGGGCACCTCGATGCCGAAGACGCCCAGCTCACCGAGCTTGTAGTAGAACTCGCGGGGCGCCTGGCCCGCGGCCAGCCACTCGTCGTACACGGGCACGACCTCGGCCTCGATGAAGGCCCGGATGGTGTCCCGGAACGCCTCGTGGTCCTCGTTGTAGACGGTACGGCGCACGGAAGGCTCCTCTGCGGTTCAGGCGTGGCCCCGGGCCTGGTGGGCTCCGGTCGGCCGCTTCTGCTAAGCGCTTGCTCAGTCGAAGTTACCGGGAGGTCACCGGAGCTGTCCAGGGTGAGCCTGCGCACGCCCGCCCGGGCCGGGCCGTCACCACGGGCGGCCACCACGCGCGGTCAAGTCGCCACTACGCGCCGTGCGGTGTGAGTAAAGAAGTACGTCGTGTGGAGAGTTTCTTCCTGTGAAGGCTGTGATGGTCACGAGATGGTCACTAGGTTGGGCATCGAACCTTCGCGCGATCGATCACCCAATCGGGGTGGCAGCGAAGGCACCGCCGAGTCCGTGATGTGCACGGAGCCGGGGATTCACTTCCCCCCACAGCCCGGTAGGCGGCTCTGAGGAAGAAGGAGCTCGCCTTCGTGGCGTCCCACCGTCGTCCCAAGCAGCCGAGCCGCGCCCGCGTGACCGTGCTCACCGCGACCGCCGCTGCCGCCGTGGCCCTCACCTCCCAGGCGGCCCAGGCCGACCCCAAGCCGGCCAAGAGCGAGGTGAAGGCGAAGGTCGACAAGCTCTACGACGAGGCCGAGGTGGCCACCGAGCAGTACAACGGTGCCAAGGAACAGCAGGAGAAGCTGGAGAAGCAGACCGACGCGCTGCAGGACAGGGTGGCCCGTGGTCAGCAGGAGCTCAACACCCTGCGCGCCGGCCTCGGTTCGATCGCCGCCTCGCAGTACCGCGACGGAGGGATCGACCCCTCGGTGCAGCTCTTCCTCGCCTCGGACCCGGACACCTTCCTCGACAAGGCCACCGCGCTCGACCAGTTGACGGCCAGGCAGGCCGAGTCCCTGGCGAAGATCCAGAAGAAGCAGCGGGTCCTCGCGCAGGAACGTACCGAGGCCCAGGGCAAGTTGCACGACCTCGCGGACGTCCGCAAGAAGCTCGGCGAGAAGAAGAAGCAGCAGCAGGGCAAGCTCGCCGAGGCTCGGAAGGTGCTCAACACCCTGACCGCCGCCGAGCGTACGAAGATGCGCGCCGACGACACGCGCGCCAGCCGCGACGCGGGCGAGCGGGTCGACCTCGGCCACGAGGCCCCCGCGTCGGCCCTCGGCGCCGCCGCTCTCCAGGCCGCGGCGACCCGGGTGGGCAAGCCGTACGTCCGCAGCGCCACCGGCCCCAACGCGTTCGACTGCTCGGGCCTGACCCAGTGGGCCTACGGCCAGGCCGGCGCCCAGATCACCCGCACCACGTACACCCAGATCAACGAGGGCACCCGCATCTCCCGCGGCCAGCTCAAGCCGGGCGACCTGGTCTTCTTCAACAACACCCAGCACGTGGGGCTCTACGCGGGCAACAACACGGTGCTGCACGCCCCGTATCCGGGCGCCTATGTCCGCTACGAGTCGATGAACACCATCGGCGGGTTCCAGGCGGCGGTGCGGATCTGACCGCAGAGCGGACGGCTGAGCCGCGCACGGTCAGCGGGGCAGGATTCCGTCCTTGAGCGCGGTGACGAAGGAGGCCCACCCGGCCCTGGTGAAGACCAGGGCCCGGCCGTGGCGCCGTGCTGCTTCAGAGGTCGTCGGGCAGCACGCGGAAAGCCCGGTGACCGGTCAGCGGTCGTACGGCCCTGAAATCTCTGCGGTCCAGAGTCAGAACGCAGTCGGTCTCATATGCCTCGGCCAGCACGACGTTCACCGCGTCGGCGAGATCCAGCGTCAGTGCGTCGTAGCGGTTCTGGATCCCCCGCGCCTTGCGCAACGTCTCGGCGGATACCTCGGGAATGAGTACGCGAAGTGTGCGCTCCTGCCCGAGCAGCCAGTCGTTCACCGAATGCGCTGCGCGCCTGTTCACGTTCCGGGTTGTGATGTGTTCGATCTCCATGAGGACGAGAGGGGACACCACCGTCGTCGACGCGTTCCGCAGTGCCGTGCGAGCCGCTTCGTGTTCCGGATCCGATGTGTTGAGGGCGGCCACCAGGCCAGAGGTGTCACCGATGACGATCAACGCTTGTCCGCCACCCCGTCGCCTACTGCCTTGTCGATGTCCTCGGCCGAGACGGGGCCGCCGAAGTCGAGACTCGGAATGTCCCAGTCGTCATCCCAGCGCCGGGACCGCAGTGCCGCGATGTGGAACGCCTCGCGGAAGTACTCAGCCTCGGGCCTGCCTTCGCGCTCAGCGGCTTCCTTGACGGCACGAAGGTCTTCCTCCTCGACCATGACCGTCGTCTTCTTGAGTGCCATGTGGTTATGGTACCCCCGCCATAACTATGGCGCTGAGCAGCAGCTGAACCAATGCGGCGAGTCAATCGCTCGTCCGGCTGGAGGCTTCAACTCGCTGACGTGTGCGCTGTGGCCGTGGTGCGTATGTGCTGACCGAGGAAGAGGGCCGCGCGGTCCAGTGCCTCGTCGGCCTCGTCCAGGGCGCCGGCGAGCGACTGGAACACGTGCGGCACATCGGCCGTGATGTCCAGGATGACGTCCACTCCGGCTGCCTTCGCGCGTGCGGCCAGGCGCGTGGAGTCGTCCAGCAGGATCTCGTTGGTACCCACCTGGACGAGCATCGGGGGGAAGCCGGTCAGGTCGGCGAGTACGGCCGGGCTGAGCAGGGGCTGGTGCGGGTCCTGCCCGGCGAGGTACATGGCTCCGGTGTGTCCCACGGACTCGCGGGTGAGGATCGGGTCGACGCCTTCCTTGGTGTCCATGCTCTCGCCCGTGCGGGTGGCGTCGACGCCGGCGGAGAACGTCACGATGGCGGCGGGCAGCGGGAGTCCGGCATCCCGCGCGGCCAGGCAGGTCGTGACGGCGAGGCCACCGCCGGCCGAGTCCCCGGCGAACGCGACGGCCGAGGGGTCCTGACCGCTGTCGAGGAGGGCCCGGTAGGCGCTCAGCGTGTCTTCGATCGCGGCCGGGAACGGGTGCTCGGGGGCGAGCCGGTAGTCCACCGAATACGCCCCGAAGCCGGTCCTGGCCACGAGGTGCCCCGTCAGGGGCAGCGCGCTTTCGGGGGAGCCGTACACCCAGCCGCCGCCGTGGAAGTACAGGATCGTCCCTGCCCGCGGCCCGTGTTCCGGCTCGACACGCAGCGCGGGCCGGTCGCCGAGAGCTGTCCGTGCGGTGCGGATGCCGTCGGGCACGGTCATCCGGGCCATCAGTGCCTCGAATCCGGCTCGGAGCTCCTGCACCGACCGGGGGGCCTCGCGTCGCGGCTGCCGCAGTATTGCGTCGACCCGTGCGCGCTGTTCCTTGCTCATCTTCGTACTCCCGCCGTAAGTAACTTCCACCGCACTATATGCCGAGGCATGTAAAGTAGACTATATGCCGTGACATCGAAAGCAAGTGGTGAGACGGTCGACTTCCCGGGCTTCTTCGCCGACCTGGTCCGGTGCGAGACGCGTCTGTACAACGCCATCAACGACCGTCTCCGTGAGCGGCACTCCATCGTCACCTCGCAGTTCGAGGCCCTGCGCTACCTGCGTGACCACCCGGAGTCCCGGGTGGCGGACCTCGCCGCCGCATTCGCCATCGGCATCGGAGCGGCCAGCAAGACCGTCGACCGTCTGGAGAAGCAGGGGTGGGCCGTCCGGCGGCCGAATCCGTCCGACCGCCGGTCCTCACTGCTGGCCCTGACCGACGGTGGCGCGCAGCTCGTTGCCGCGGCGGAGGGGACCTTCACCGATGGAGTGGCCGAGCTGATCGGCGGCACTCTCGGCGGCTCCTCGGCGTCGGCGGCCGCGCAGGCCCTCTCGAAACTGCGCTCCGTACTCGAGAGCAACCAGATCGGCACCCCGACAGGCTGACCTGGCCTGTCACGCCCGCCGCAGCGCGACCCACAGTTCCGTGCGTACGTCCATGTCGTCCAGGTCCGAGCCGAGCAGGGTCGCGCAGCGGCCGATGCGCTGGCGGACCGTGTTGCGGTGAATGTTCAGGGCGACCGCCGTGCGGTCCCAACTGCCGTGCAGCGAAAGCCAGGTGCGCAGCGTGTCGAGCAGCGCGTCGGGTGGCGGGTCGCCGAGCGGGGCGAGCAGGGTGCGGGCGTGGGCCGCTGCCTCGGCCGGGTCGAGGAGGGCGGCGAGGCCCGTCGTGCCGTGCCGGGAGAGCGGGGAGCGGGTCGCCGCCGCGTGCCGCAGGGCCCGGCCGGCCTGGGCGTCGGCCGCCGGGAGGTCCCGCAGCGCGGCCGGGGCGCTCACCCCGAGCGTCCAGCCGGGGTGGCGGGCGATCTCGCGGTCGGCGGGGAGCAGGATCCGTACGGGGTCGGCCGAGGCGTCCACCAGCGGGCTGCCCAGCGCGGGCGGGGTCCCCGTGCCGTGGGCCTGCACCACCGTCCAGGGGCCCGCGCCGAGCAGCGGTGCCACGTCGGCGGGCGCTGCGCCGAGGAGCAGCCGGACCAGCGCCGATGAGCGGGCTGCCTCGTCGGCGCCCTGGCGGGGGGCGGTGAGCAGCGAGAGCAGGACGACGGCGACACCGGCGATGGTGTGGTCGCCCGGTTCGCGTACCGATGTGGCGACGCCGAGCACCAGCCCTTCGCCGCCCGCCACCGCGTACGCGGCGAGGTGCGCGGAGCCCGCGGTGTCGGTGGCGGAGGCGGGCGCGGGGCGAGGGCCGGCCGGACCGGCCCCCGGCGTCGGCGAAGCGGACGGCTGCGCCCCCGGCGTACCCGGACCCGGACCCGGCGTACCCGTACCCGCCCCCGGCGTACCCGGACCCGTACCCGTACCCGGCCGTACGACCCGGGCGAGTGCCGCCAGTGCCTCGCGGGCCTCGCGCGCGCCGGGCTCCGGTTCGCGTCCCGCCGCCTGCAGCGCCGTCCCGTCCCCGGCGAGCAGTACCGCCCGGCCGCCCAGCCGGGTGGCCAGCTGGCGCAGTACCGCAGGTACCGGGTCGGGGCGGGCGGCCGCCGCGGCCAGGCCCTGCTGGGCCTGGGACACCCGGCGCAGCTCGTGGTGGCGGGCCTCGGCCATCAGCCCCCACACCGCGCGGGCCACCGCCGTGAAAGGCGTCCTGGTCGGCACCTCAACCAGCGGCAGGCCATGGCGGTCGCACGCGGCGGCCAGCGCCTCCGGCACCGTGTCGTACACCGGCGCGAGCCCGAAGCCGAGCGCCGCGCCGCCCGCCGCGACGATGCGCGCCGCGTAGCGGTCGGGGTCGTCGGCGAGCTGCACCCCGGCCGTCAGCAGCAGCTCACCGCCGAGCAGATACGGATAGGGGTCGGCCATCTCACTGGTGTGCACCCAGTGCACCGCCGCCCCACCGCTCTCCCCGGCCGGCGGGCCTGCGACCTGGCGCAGCCCGAGGTCCCGGCGGCCGAGCAGGGCCGACAGCTGGACGGGGGCGGTGGGCGGAGCGGCGGGGTCCGGCATGGATATTCCATCCATCAGAGGCAGGGTTCAGTGGACGGAACGTACACTTCAACGTCGCTTTCCGGCCACCTAGGGTCAACGTTCGAAAGCAGTCGGGCGCAGGTGGCAGAGGTGGAAGAGAGGGAGGGCGCATGGCAGTCGACTACGCGGTGATCGTGGCCTATCTGGCGGGCATGCTCGCCATGGGCTGGTGGGGCATGCGCCGCGCCAAGTCCAAGTCCGAGTTCCTGGTGGCGGGCCGCAGGCTCGGGCCCGCCATGTACTCCGGCACCATGGCCGCGATCGTCCTCGGCGGCGCCTCCACCATCGGCGGTGTGGGCCTCGGGTACCAGTACGGGCTCTCCGGCGCCTGGATGGTCTTCACCATCGGCCTGGGACTCCTCGCGCTCAGCGTCTTCTTCTCCGGGCGCATCGCCCGGCTGAAGGTCTACACCGTCTCGGAGATGCTCGACCTGCGCTACGGCGGCCGGGCCGGGGTCATCTCCGGTGTCGTCATGTGGGCGTACACGCTGATGCTCGCGGTCACCTCGACCATCGCGTACGCCACGATCTTCGACGTCCTCTTCGACATGAACCGGACGGTGGCGATCATCATCGGCGGCGCCATCGTCGTCGCGTACTCGACGCTCGGCGGCATGTGGTCGATCACCCTCACCGACATGGTGCAGTTCGTCGTCAAGACGATCGGCGTGCTGCTCCTGCTCCTGCCGATCGCCGTCGTGAAGGCCGGCGGCTTCTCGGAGATGAAGGCCAAGCTGCCCACCTCGTACTTCGATCCGCTGGGCATCGGCGGCGAGACGATCTTCACGTATGTCCTGATCTACACCTTCGGCATGCTGATCGGGCAGGACATCTGGCAGCGGGTGTTCACCGCGCGCAGCGACAAGGTCGCCCGGCTCGGCGGCACGGTGGCCGGTACGTACTGCCTGGTGTACGCGGTCGCCGGGGCGGTCATCGGGACGGCCGCCAAGGTCATGTACCCGAAGCTGCCCAGCTCCGACGCCGCCTTCGCCACCATCGTCAAGGACGAACTGCCCATCGGCGTCAGGGGACTGGTGCTGGCGGCCGCGCTGGCCGCGGTGATGTCCACCTCGTCCGGGGCGCTGATCGCCTGCGCCACCGTCGCCAACAACGACATCTGGTCGCGGCTGCGCGGGATACGCGGCGGCGGTGCCGCCCGGGGCGAGGGTGCCGACCACGACGAGGTGCGGGGCAACCGGGCCTTCATCCTCGCCATGGGTGTCCTGGTCATCTGTATCGCCATCGCCCTGAACAACGTCGTGGAGGCGCTCACCGTCGCGTACAACCTGCTGGTCGGCGGCCTGCTGGTGCCGATACTCGGCGGGCTGCTCTGGAAGCGCGGCACGGTGCAGGGGGCGCTGGCGTCCGTCGCGGCGGGCGGGCTCGTGGTGCTCGGCCTGATGGCGAAGTACGGCGCACTCGCCAACGAGCCCATCTACTACGGGCTGCTCAGCTCCCTGGTCGTGTACGTCGTCGTCTCGCTGGCCACGAAGCCGACGGACGCGGCGGTGCTCGCGGCCTGGCGGGAGCGGCTGGCCGGGCGGGACGGATCAGGGGCATCAGGGGCATCCGGGGCATCAGGGGCGGAAGAAGCCGAGCCCGGCTCCGGCACGGATTCCGTACCGGCCCATCATTGAGGTTCCACCCGCCGAGCACGCGCAGGACCCGCGCCACAAGCGCAGAGACACAGAACAGAGAAGAAGGGCACACCCATGAGCAGCACCGAACAGCCGCGCGGCCCCGTCGATTCGTCCCGCGTCCCCCGGTACGCGGGGCCCGCGACCTTCGCCAGGCTGCCCAGGCTCGACGAGGTCGGTACCGCCGACGTGGCGGTCGTCGGTGTGCCCTTCGACTCCGGTGTCTCCTACCGGCCGGGTGCCCGCTTCGGCGGCAACGCCATCCGTGAGGCGTCCCGGCTGCTGCGCCCTTACAACCCGGCGCAGGACGCGGCGCCGTTCGCGCTGGCGCAGGTCGCCGACGCGGGCGACATCGCGGCCAACCCGTTCAACATCAACGAGGCCGTCGACACCATCGAGGCCGCCGCCGACGACCTGCTCTCCACCGGCGCCCGGCTGATGACGCTCGGCGGCGACCACACCATCGCGCTGCCGCTGCTGCGCTCGGTCGCCAAACAGCACGGCCCGGTCGCGCTGCTCCACTTCGACGCGCACCTGGACACCTGGGACACCTACTTCGGCGCCGAGTACACCCACGGCACGCCGTTCCGCCGGGCCGTCGAGGAGGGCATCCTCGACACGTCCGCGCTCTCCCACGTCGGCACGCGCGGCCCGCTCTACGGCAAGAAGGACCTGGACGACGACGCGAAGATGGGCTTCGGCATCGTCTCGTCCGCCGATGTCATGCGGCGCGGGGTGGACGAGATCACCGACCAGCTGCGGCAGCGCATCGGCGGCCGGCCGCTGTACATCTCCATCGACATCGACGTACTGGACCCGGCGCACGCGCCCGGCACGGGCACCCCGGAGGCGGGCGGCCTGACCTCCCGCGAACTCCTGGAGATCGTCCGCGGTCTCTCCTCCTGCCATCTGGTCTCCGCCGACCTGGTCGAGGTCGCCCCGGCGTACGACCACGCCGAGATCACCTCCGTCGCCGCGTCCCACACGGCATACGAACTCACCACGATCATGTCGCGCCAGATTGCCGAGGCCCGCGAAAAGTGACGCACGACCACCACCACGAGACCCCGAGGCTCACCGCGGAGCAGACCGCGGCAGCCCTGAACCCCCCGCCCGGCCGCAACGGCGGCGACCTCGTCGTCGAGACCCTCCAAGGGCTCGGCTCCACCACGGTCTTCGGCCTCCCCGGCCAGCACGCGCTCGGCATGTTCGACGCGCTGCGCCGCTCCGCGCTCTCGTACGTGGGGCTGCGCGTCGAGAACAACGCGGGCTTCGCCGCCGACGCGTACGGCCGGATCACCGGCGAGGTGGCCCCGCTGCTGCTCTCGACCGGCCCCGGCGCGCTGACCTCGCTCGCCGCGCTCCAGGAGGCGGCGGCGGCCAGCGCGCCCGTGCTCGCCATCTCCAGCCAGGTCCCGACGGCCGGGCTCGGCGGCGGACGCCACGGCTATCTGCATGAACTGCGCGACCAGAAGGCGTCGTTCCGCGACATCGTGAAGTCCGTGCACACCGTGCGCACCGCGTCCCAGATCCCCTCCGCCATCGCGGCGGCCTGGGAGTCGGCGCTGACCGCGCCGCACGGCCCCGTCTGGGTGGAAATCCCGCAGGACGTACTGCTCGCGGAGACGTCCCTGCCGCCGGTCACCGCCCTGGACGCGACCCCGCGCGAGCTGGAGCCCCGCCCCGAACTGACCGCCGTGGCAGCGCACTTGCTCTCCCACGCCGAGCGCCCGGTGATCATCGCGGGCGGCGGTGTCGTACGGTCCGACGCGGCCGGGAAGCTGCTCGCGCTCGCCGAACGCCTCGACGCCCCGGTCGTCTGCACGGTCGGCGGCAAGGGCGCCTTCCCCTGGGAGCACTCGCTCTCGCTCCAGTCGTGGATGGAGGACCGGCACACCACGGACTTCCTGGAGGCGGCGGACGTCCTGCTGGTCGTCGGCTCAGGACTGGGCGAACTCTCCTCGAACTACCACACGTTCAAGCCGCGCGGCCGGGTCGTCCAGATCGAGGCGGACCTCGGCAAGCTGGAGTCCAACCACCCGGCGCTCGGCATCCACGCGGACGCCCGGATCGCGCTGTCGGCCCTGCTCGAAACGGTGGAGGAGCGCACCGACCCGGGCGCGGCCGACGCCGTACGCACCGTCCTCTCGAAGGTCCGGGAGCGGATCGCGAGCCAGGACCTGGACCGGGAACAGCAGATCCTGGCCTCGGTCAGGGCCGCGCTGCCCGCGACGTCCCCGAGCTTCTGGGACATGACGATCCTCGCCTACTGGGCCTGGTCGGCCTGGCCGGGGGCCCTGCACTCGGCGCAGGGCGCGGGCGGCCTCGGCTACGGCTTCCCGGCGGCGCTGGGCGCGGCGGTCGCCGACCCGACCACACCGGTCCTCGCGGTGTCGGGCGACGGTGGCGCGATGTACTCGATCGCGGAACTGGCCACGGCCAGGCAGTACGACCTGCCGGTCACCTGGCTGATCGTGGACGACGGCGGCTACGGCATCCTGCGCGAATACATGGAGGACGCCTTCGGCGAGGCCACCGCCACGGAACTGACCCGCCCGGACTTCGTGGCCCTGGCGGAGTCCTTCGGGGTCCCGGCACTCCGTACGACGCCGGAGACCCTGACGGAAGACCTGGCCAAGTCCCTGGCGGAGCCGGGCCCTTCGGTGGTCGTGCTGCCGGCGGTACTGAAGATGTTCGCGCCCACACACCTGGGCTGACCGGCCGGGCGCCCCGGGGTTTCCGTCCGGGGCGGTCCTGGCTCCATGAGCCCGTACCGCCCCGGACGGGTGGCCTCGGCCCCGTCCGGGTACGGGCGATCAGGCCCCCTGCGTCTCGAAGGTGCGCAGGACATCGGCCGCGATGCTCACGGCGATGGTCGCGGGCTCCTTGCCGGTGATGTCGGCCAGTCCGATCGGGGTCTTGATCCGGTCGATGGTGGCCTCGTCATGGCCGCCCTCGGTGGCGAGGCGCTTGCGGAACCGCACCCACTTGGCCGCCGAGCCGATCAGCCCGATGGAACCGAGATGGGGTGTGCGCAGGGCGGCGTCGCACAGCGCGGCGTCCTCGGCGTGGTCATGGGTCATGATCAGGACCTGGGTGCCGGGCGGCAGTTCCTCCAGTACCGCCTCGGGCAGCAGAGGCGTGTGGTGGACGTGTACCTGTGCCACCGCGTCCGCGAGCACGTCGAGCCGCTGCTCGGTGAGGATGTCGGAGCGGGTGTCGATCAGATGGAGGTCGAGATCCTGACGGGCCAGGATGCGCACCAGTTCCAGCCCGACGTGCCCGACCCCGAAGACCGCCACCGCATGGACCACCGGCAGCGGTTCGAGCAGCACCGAGACCGTGCCGCCGCAGCACTGCACGCCATGCTGGTTGGTCACCTTGTCGTTGAGGGCGAAGTCCATCAGCTCCGGCTCCGGCTCGGACGTGGCGATCATTTCCCTGGCCCGGTCGATGGTGGCGGCCTCGATATTGCCGCCGCCGATCGAGCCCCACGCCTCGGTCCGCCCCACGACGAGTTTCGCACCGGCGTCGCGCGGCGCGTGGCCGCGCACGGTCGCGACGGTCACCAGCACGCCGGGCTCCCTGCGTGTGCGCAACCGTGCGACCGCGGCGACCCATGTCATGTCAGGCACCGCTCAAGGCTTCTGCGTCGGTTCGGACCTTGCCGTTCGCGGCCCGGCCGTTCGCGGTCTGCCCGTTCGCAGTCCGGCCGTTCGCGGCCTGGCCGTTCACCGTCTGCCCGTTCGCGGTACGGCCGGTGGTGGAGCCGTCGTTCGCGTGGCCGTTCAGCCCGGACGCGTCTCCCTGCTGCCGCGCCGCCTGGACCGCCCAGTACACCGCCTCCGGCGTCGCGGGCGAGGCCAGCTCGACGCTGATCCCGTCCGGCCCGAACGCGGCGGCGGCCTGCCGCAGCGCCTCCCGTACCGAGAAGGCCAGCATCAGCGGAGGCTCGCCCACCGCCTTGGACCCGAAGACCGCGCCCTCTTCGGTGGCGTTCTCCATCAGCGTGATGTTGAACTCCTCGGGCATCTCGGAGAAGCTCGGCAGCTTGTAGGTGCTGGCCGCCTGGGTCAGCAGCCGGCCCCGGTTCGGCCCGTCGCCGGTGTCCCAGCGCAGGTCCTCAAGCGTGAGCCAGCCCGCGCCCTGGACGAAACCGCCCTCGATCTGACCGATGTCGATCATCGGGGACAGGCTGTCGCCGACGTCGTGCACGATGTCCACCCGCCGGATGCGGTACGCGCCGGTGAAGGCGTCGACCTCCACCTCCGTCGCGGCGGCGCCGTGGGCGAAGTACTTGAACGGCGACCCCCTGAAGGTCTTCGCGTCCCAGTGGAGCCCCTCGGTCCGGTAGAAACCGGACGCCGACAGCTGGACCCGCTGGAAGTACGCGGTGTGCACCAGGTCGTCCCAGGCCAGCTCCTGGTCGCTGCCGAGTGCCCGCGCGACGCCCTCGGTGATGCGTACGTCCGACGCGTTCGCACCCAGCCGGGAGGCGGCCACCTGAAGGAGCCGCTCGCGCAGCTGCTCACAGGCGTTCTTGACCGCCCCGCCGTTGAGGTCCGCCCCCGAACTGGCGGCGGTGGCAGAGGTGTTGGGCACCTTGTCGGTACGCGTCGGGGCCAGCCGGACCTTGTGCAGCGGGATCCCGAGCGTGGTCGCGGCCACCTGCAGCATCTTGGTGTGCAGGCCCTGGCCCATCTCGGTGCCGCCGTGGTTGATCAGGACCGAGCCGTCCTTGTAGATCAGCACCAGCGCGCCGCCCTGGTTGAAGGCGGTGAGGTTGAACGAGATGCCGAACTTGATGCCGGTGACCGCGAGAGCCCGCTTGGTGTGCGGGTGCGCGGCGTTGAACGCGGCGATCTCGCGCTTGCGGTCGGCGATGCCGGCGTCGTCCTGGACCTGCTGCCAGATGCCGGAGATCCGTTCGGCCTGCGTGACCGGCTGTCCGTACGGTGTCGTCTGGCCCTGGCCCGGCCGGTAGAAGTTGCGCTCCCGCAACTCCATGGCATCCAGGCCGAGCAGTGGTGCGCAGCGGCCCAGGATGTCCTCGATCACCAGCATGCCCTGCGGTCCGCCGAACCCGCGGAAGGCGGTGTTGGAGACCGTGTTCGTCTTGGCGATGCGGCCGGCGACGCGGGCGTGGGGAATCCAGTAGGTGTTGTCGATGTGGCAGAGCGCACGGGCCAGCACCGGCTCGGACAGGTCCAGGCTCCAGCCGCCGTCCGCGGTCAGGGTGGCGTCCAGGGCCTGGATGCGGCCGTCCGCGTCGAAGCCGATCCGCCACTCGGCGTGGAAACCGTGCCGCTTGCCCGACATGGTCAGGTCCTGCGTCCGGTTGAGCCGGAACCGGACCGGCCGGCCGGTCAGCTTGGCGCCGAGCGCGGCTATGGCCGCGAACCCGTGCGGCTGCATCTCCTTGCCGCCGAAGCCGCCGCCCATCCGCAGGCACTGCACCGTCACCTCGTGACTGGGCACACCGAGTACGTGCGCGACGATCTCCTGGGTCTCCGAGGGGTGCTGGGTGCTGCTCTGGATGAACACCTGCCCGTTCTCGTCGATCTGGGCGAGCGCCGCATGCGTTTCCAGATAGAAGTGCTCCTGGCCGGCGAACTCGAACTCGCCGGTGAACACATGCGTGGATTCGGCGAAGCCCGCGTCGGTGTCCCCGGCCAGCATCACGGGCTGGGCGCCGTGATAGCTGCCGGCCGCGATCGCGTCCTTCAGCGTGATCAGGGAGGGCTGTTCGTCGATCTCCACCTCGACGGCCGCCGCACCGAGCCGGGCCGCCTCCAGGGTCTCGGCGAGCACCCAGGCGACCGCGTGGCCGTGGAACATGACCTCGTCGGGGAAGAGCGGCTCGTCGTGCTTCATGCCGGCGTCGTTGACACCGGGCACATCGGCACCGGTCAGTACGTGCACCACACCCGGCACGGCCAGCGCGGGCCCGGTGCGCAGCGCGGTGATCAGGCCGCGGGCCTTCATCACCTGGACCGGGTAGGCGTGCAGGACGTCCTTGGTGCGCTGGACCAGGTCGTCGGTGTAGAGAGCGGTACCGGTGACGTGCAGGAAGGCGCTCTCGTGCGGCATCGAGACGCCCACGACGGGCTTCTCGGGAATCTCGGACAGATGGCTCATGACGGCACCGCCTCAGTGGTTTGCGCGTACAGCTTCAGCAGGCTCTGGCCGAGCATCGCGGAGCGGTACTCGGCGCTGGCGCGGTGATCGTTCATCGGTGTGCCCTCGGCCCGCAGCACGGGGGCCGCGGCCTCGACCGTCTCGGCCGTCCACGGCTTGCCCTCCAGGGCCGCCTCGGTGGCCAGGGAGCGGATCGGGGTGGCGGCCACGCCGCCCAGGCCGATGCGCGCCCTGCGGACGATCCCGCCCTCGGCCCCGCCCTCGATGTCGAGCGCGAAGGCGACGGCCACGCTGGAGATGTCGTCGAAACGCCGTTTGGCGATCTTGTGGAAGGCCGTGACCCGCGACAGCGGGAGCGGGACGCGTACCGCGCGGATCAGCTCGCCGGGGCGGCGCACGCTCTGCCGGTAGCCGGTGAAGTAGTCCGCCAGCGGGACCTCGCGCTCGCCGTCGGCGTCGGCGAGCACCACCGACGCCTCCAGCGCGAGCAGTACGGGCGGGCTGTCACCGATGGGCGAGCCGGTCCCCAGATTGCCGCCCAGGGTCGCTCCGTTACGGATGAGCCGGGACGCGAACTGCGGAAACAGCTCGGCCAGGAGTGGGACGCTGCCATCGAGGCGGCGTTCGATCTCGGTGAGCGTCAGCGCCGCCCCGATCTCGATGTGGTCGGATTCGACCCGCAGCTCCCGCATCTCGGACAGCCGGTCGACGGCGATCACGCAATCCGCCCGCCGGGACCGGATGTTCACCTCGACGCCGAAGTCCGTGGAGCCGGCCACAACCACCGCGTCGGGCCGCTCGCGCAGCAGCCGCAGAGTCTCGGCCAGCGTGCTCCTGCGCAGGAAGGTGCTGCCGTCCCGGGTGTATTCGGTGGCGGCCGGTGCGGGCGGCGACTGCTCGCGACGCCGCGCCAGCGGGTCCTCGTCGGCGGGTGCCCCGACGGCGAACGCGGCATCGCGGATCGGGCGGTAACCGGTGCAGCGGCACAGGTTTCCGCTCAGCGCGTGCAGATCGAAACCGTTGGGACCGTGCTCGGCGTCGGTGCTGTCGGCCGTGTCTCCCGGCTCCTGGTGCGCGCAGCGGTTGGGGCGGTAGTACTCGGCCGCCATGCTGCAGATGAACCCCGGTGTGCAGTAACCGCACTGGGAGCCGCCGCGTACCGCCATCTCCTCCTGTACCGGGTGCAGTTCGGGCGGCGTTCCCGGTTGGCCGGGGGTGGCGAGACCTTCGGAGGTGATGACCTCCTGGCCGTCCAGCGCCGCGGCCGGGACCAGGCAGGCGTTGACCGCCACCCAGTCGGTGGGCTTGTTGACGCCGGGCCGGGCCACCAGGACCGAACAGGCCCCGCACTCGCCCTCGGCGCAGCCCTCCTTGGTGCCGGTGAGGCCGCGGTCGCGCAGGAAATCCAGCACCGTGGTGTGGGGTGCGGCCGGTGCGAGCGGGGTTTCCTTCCCGTTCACCGTGATCCGCGCCGCTACCACGACGGGCCTTCGTTTCGCCGCAGGGCAGGTCGATTCATCATGTTTGCCACTTTCAGGCAGCTTTCTATGTCCGGACGCGCCACGTCATAAGACAGGCGGGCGCACACCGGCACGCGTCGGCGCTGTGCCGGGAAAGGATGAGCGTGAGGGAAAACCAGAAATGTGCCGCGGAGGGGCACCATCAGAACGGCGGCTCAGCAGCCGTGCGCGACCTGACCCGGAGCCCAGACCGTAAGGCGGGCGAGGCGAGCCAGATCAGAGCAGGTGTACATCTGCCGGTCGCCTCCTTCCGTGGTCACAGGTCTACTTCCACCGAAAGCTAGTGGTTGGATCCACCGAGGTCAAGAGAAGTTGATCTTGCTTTTTGGATGACCGACCAAATCCCGTCCGCGGTGACGATCCCGGTGCGGCTCCCGGAGAGGGCGGCCGGACGGCGGGTCAACGGTCCTAGGCCCATGGACCGGTTCCCGTACGTCGTTCGGCTGGACCTGCACCCCGGAATGTTGCAGCGGGATGAAATCCCCAGGTCGCCGTGTTGGTTCCTTCCGGTGGCATGAGACAACGGGAGGCACCAGTGGCGGACGCCGCGCAACAGGATCCCGCGCAGCAGGCCGGCGCGCAGCAGCACGAACAGCAGCACGAACAGCGGCAGGACGGTACGGGGCGCGGCCCCGCGCGGAGCGGTACGCCGGAACCCGGGGCGGCCGGGGCGGCCGGGGCAGCTGGGGCGGCCGGAACCGGAACAGCAGGGGCCGGGGGAGCGCAGCGGCAGGGCTGGGCGCGCCGGCTCATCGGGTACGCCTGGCGGTACCGGCGCAATGTGCTGCTGGCCCTCGGATCGTCGCTCGCCGGGATGGCCGTCATGGCGCTCGTCCCGCTGGTCACCAAGGTGATCATCGATGACGTCATCGGCAACGGCACCCGTTCCCTCGCCGTCTGGACGGGGCTGCTGATCGCCTCGGCCGTCGTCGTGTACGTCCTCACCTACGTCAGGCGCTACTACGGCGGCCGCCTCGCGCTCGACGTCCAGCACGACCTCCGTACCGAGATGTACGGGACGATCATGAAGCTGGACGGGCGGCGGCAGGACGAGCTGTCCACCGGGCAGGTCGTCGGCCGCGCCACCAGCGACCTCCAGCTCATCCAGGGGCTGCTCTTCATGCTGCCGATGACCCTCGGCAACGTGCTGCTCTTCCTCATCTCGCTCGGCATCATGGCCTGGCTCTCGCCGCTGCTGACCCTGATCGCCGTGGCCGTCGCGCCCGCCCTGTGGATCATCGCCAAGCGCAGCAGGGCCAGGCTCTTCCCCGCCACCTGGTACGCCCAGGGGCAGGCCGCCGCCGTCGCCGGTGTCGTCGACGGAGCCGTCACCGGCGTACGCGTGGTGAAGGGCTTCGGCCAGGAGGACCAGGAGACCGGCAAGCTCCGCGCGGTCAGCCGCAGGCTCTTCGCCGGGCGGCTGCGCACCATCAAGCTGAACTCCCGCTACACGCCCGCGCTCCAGGCCGTCCCCGCACTCGGCCAGGTCGCGATGCTGGCGCTCGGCGGCTGGCTGGCCACCCGGGGCGAGATCACCCTCGGCACGTTCGTCGCCTTCTCGTCCTATCTGGCCCAGCTCGTCGGCCCGGTCCGGATGCTCGCCATGGTGCTGACCGTCGGCCAGCAGGCCCGCGCGGGCGTCGAGCGCGTCCTTGAGCTGATCGACACCGAGCCCTCCATCCCTGACGGCACCAAGACGCTCCCGGCGGACGCCGAGGCCACCGTCGAGTTCGACGGCGTCTCCTTCGGATACACCGACGACCGGCCGGTGCTCGACGGCTTCTCGCTGACCATCGCGCCGGGCGAGACCGTCGCCGTCGTCGGCTCGTCCGGCAGCGGCAAGTCCACCGTCTCGCTGCTCCTGCCGCGCTTCTACGACGTCTCGCACGGCGCGGTCCTCATCGGCGGCCACGACGTACGCGAACTCACCCTGGAATCCCTGCGGTCCGCGATCGGCCTGGTCCCCGAGGACAGCTTCCTCTTCTCCGACACCGTCCGCGCCAACATCGCCTACGGCTTCCCCGACGCCACCGACGAGCAGATCCGCACCGCGGCGCGCGCCGCCCAGGCCGACCGCTTCATCGCCGAACTGCCCGCCGGATACGACACCACCGTCGGCGAGCACGGCCTCACCCTCTCCGGCGGCCAGCGCCAGCGCATCGCACTGGCCCGCGCCATCCTCACCGACCCCAGGCTGCTCCTCCTGGACGACGCCACATCCGCCGTCGACGCCCGCGTCGAGCACGAGATCCACGAGGCGCTGCGCGGGGTGATGGCAGGCCGCACCACCCTGCTCATCGCACACCGCCGCTCCACCCTCAACCTCGCCGACCGCATCGCCGTCATCGAAGGCGGCCGGCTCGCCGACATCGGCACACACGCGGAGCTGGAGGAGCGTTCGGCGCTCTACCGGCAGCTGCTGACCGACCCGGACGAGCTGGGCGGTGTCTCGCCCGGCCACCCGGTGCCGGCGGCGGACGAGCCGGACGACACCTCCGTACGCGAGGAACTGGACGCCGAGTTCGACGTCGAGCGGGGCATCACCCCACCGCTCTGGGTCCGCAACGAGAGCCCGGTGACCGGAACAGGCCCCGGCGCCGATGGCGCCCAGGCCCCCGGCGGGATGCCCGCGACACCCGAACTGCTCGCCCAGGTCGCCGCGTTGCCGCCCGCCACCGACACCCCCGACGTGGACGAGACGCACGCGGTCGCCGCCGAGACCTCGTACGGGCTGCGGCGGCTGCTGCGCGGCTTCGGGCCCGTCCTGCTCATCAGCCTGTTCCTGGTCGCGGTCGACGCGGGCATGGGGCTGCTGCTGCCCGTGCTGATCCGGCACGGCATCGACCAGGGCGTCACCAAGCTCGCCACCGGCGCGGTCTGGACGGCGGCCGCGCTCGGCCTGCTCACCGTGGCCGTCCAGTGGCTGGCGCAGACCGGTGAGACCCGGATGACGGGGCGTACCGGCGAGCGCGTCCTGTACACGCTGCGCCTGAAGATCTTCGCGCAGCTCCAGCGGCTCGGCCTCGACTACTACGAGCGCGAGCTGACCGGCCGGATCATGACCCGGATGACCACGGACGTCGACGCGCTCTCCACCTTCCTGCAGACCGGCCTGGTCACCGCGTTCGTCTCGGTCGTCACCTTCTTCGGCATCCTTGTGGTGCTGTTCGTGATCGATGTGCAGCTGGCCCTCGTCGTCTTCGCGACGCTGCCGTTCCTGGCCGTCGCCACGTACTTCTTCCGCAGGAAGAGCGTCCAGGCGTACGAGCTGGCGCGTGAGCGGGTCTCCGTCGTCAACGCCGACCTCCAGGAGTCCGTCTCCGGGCTGCGGATCGTGCAGGCGTTCCGCCGCGAGTCCACCGGGGCGGGCCGCTTCGCCGGCCGCAGCGACCACTACCGGCAGGCGAGGGTCCGCGGTCAGTGGCTGATCTCGGTCTACTTCCCCTTCGTCCAGCTGCTGTCGTCGGTGGCCGCGGCCTCCGTGCTGATCGTCGGCTCGCACCGGGTCGAGGCCGGAACGCTCACCACGGGGGCCCTGGTCGCCTACCTGCTGTACATCGACCTGTTCTTCGCCCCCGTGCAGCAGCTGTCCCAGGTCTTCGACGGCTACCAGCAGGCCACCGTCTCGCTCAAGCGCATCCAGGAGCTGCTCGTCGAGCCCACGTCGACCGAGGAGAGCGCGGCGCCGCTGGAAGTCGGCGCACTGCGCGGCGACATCGCCTTCGAGGGCGTCTCCTTCGCGTACGGCGCTGTCGACGGACCTGATGGCCCCGGCGGCGCTGCCGACTCCGACGGCTCCGACGGCTCCGGCGCCTCGGGCGCCTCGGGCGGCGAAGGCGAGCCCGAGACAGCGCTCAGCGGTATCGATCTGCGGATCCCGGCCGGGCAGACGGTCGCCTTCGTCGGGGAGACCGGCGCGGGCAAGTCCACGCTGGTCAAGCTGGTCGCGCGGTTCTACGACCCGACAGCGGGCCGGGTCACGGCCGACGGCACCGATCTGCGGGACATGGACATGACGGCGTACCGGCACCGGCTCGGGGTCGTCCCGCAGGAGGCGTACCTCTTCGCGGGCACGGTCCGTGACGCCATCGCCTACGGCCGCACGGACGCGACCGACGCCGAGGTAGAGGCGGCGGCGCGGGCGGTCGGCGCGCACGACATGATCGCGACCCTGGAGGGCGGCTACCTCCACGAGGTCGCCGAGCGCGGCCGCAACCTCTCGGCGGGCCAGCGCCAGCTGATCGCACTGGCCCGCGCCGAACTGGTCGACCCGGACATCCTGCTGCTCGACGAGGCGACAGCCGCGCTCGACCTGGCATCGGAGGCGCAGGTCAACCAGGCCACCGACCGGATCGCCGGACGGCGGACGACGCTGGTGGTCGCCCACCGGCTGACCACAGCGGCACGGGCGGACCGGGTGGTGCTGATGGCCCACGGCCGGGTCGTCGAGGACGGTACGCACGAGGAGCTGCTGGCCCTGGACGGAGGCTACGCACAGCTGTGGCGGACCTTCGTGGGGGAGCCGGCCGAGGTGGTCGTGTAAGGAGGGCGCGGGTCCCGCCGGCGAGCACCGCCGGCGGGACCTCATGGCGGCGCCGTGCGCGCGGGATGAGAGCGTTGCCGGGGCCGCACGTCCGCCGCCGGGACAACTTTTCCTCCCGTTCGGCCCTCTTCCATACCGGGATGTGCAGCCCCGACAGCGCACACACCGGACGCGGGAGCTGAGATACGGTGCCGACGATCAGTCAGCGGATGCACTTGGTGCTGCTCACCGCCTGGACGGTGCTGTGGTTCGCCGTGGTGGAGCCGCACGGCGGATTCTCCTGGCACTATCTGCACACCGGCGGCGAGCTGATCTACCAGGGCCCCGGCGGCGACGGCACCGGCGGTCTCAATCTCTACGCCCACCACCCCGAGCTGCAGATGGGCCCGGTCAGCTTCCTCGCCGCCGGACTGTTCAACCCGTTCCCCGAGGCCACCGGCCAGTTCCTCGCCGCCGCGCTGATGTCCCTGCTCGGCCTGGTCATCGTCGTACTGGCCGGGCGCAGCGCCGCCCACCATCTGCTGGGCACCGGCACCAACCACCAGCGGCTGCGCCAGCGGGTGCTGATCGCCGGGCTCGCCTTCATCCCGATGTGGATCGAGGTGGCGGTCCGCTTCGGGCACCTGGACGACGTACTGGCGCTGTTCTTCACCGCCCTCGCGGTCCGGGCCGTCACCCGGGGCAACCCGGCGGCCACCGGTGCCTGCCTCGCCCTGGCGATGGACTCCAAGCCCACCGCGCTGGCCTTCCTGCCGCTGCTGCTGGCCCTGCCCCGGCGGAACTGGCTGCGGGCCGCCCTGTGGTGCGGGGGCCTGGTGGCGGTCGCCTGGCTGCCGTTCTTCGTCGGCGATCCGCAGTCCTTCGCGGCGGCCAAGTTCGCCATTCCGAACCATCCGGCGTCCGCCCTGCGCTGGCTCGGCGTCGGCGACCCGGAGACGCCGGGCTGGGACCGCCCCGCGCAGGCCGCGCTCGGCCTGGTGCTCGGTACGGTGGCGGTCTGGCGGGGCCGCTGGCCCGCGGTGGTCCTGCTCGGCGCCAACGCCCGGATCGTGCTCGACCCGAGCGTCTACACGTACTACACGGCTTCGGTGCTGCTCGGCACCCTGCTGTGGGACGTGATCGGGCAGCGCAGGCTGGTGCCGTGGTGGAGCTGGCTGGCGCTGCTGACGCTGTACGGCAGTGTCTTCGTCGTCCCGGACGACGCGGTGCGCGGTCTGCTGCGGCTGGGGTTCGTGGCGCTGTCCACGGCGTACGTCCTGCTGTGGCCGGTCCGTGAGCGCGGCGACCGGGGCGGGGTACGCGGCCGGCGCAGACCCCGGGCCCGTGCGGGGGCCCCGCTGGTGGTGGATTCGGAACGGTGACCGCCGCGGGTCCCGTCTGTCCGGTTCTGCGGTGCAACCAGCCGACTGTCCCTTGCGTCCGTACACACATACGTCTGCGCGACCGAAAGGGAAGAAGTGTTCGAGTTGCGGCGAAAGCCGGAGGTCGGGGCGGGGCACGCGCCGGTACGTGAACCGGTGCGCGGAGCCGTCCGCGGCCCGATGACCGCCCGCTGGGCCGCCGGTCTGACGGCGGCGGCCGCGGTGGCGCTGGCCCTGGTGGGGACGGGCGCCCAGCCGGCGAGCGCCGCGTCGAGCTGCCCCGGACATCTGGTCAGGTCCGTGGGCTTCGCCACCGGACGGCTCCAGGTCTACCGGAGCGGTCAGTCCGTCTGCGCCGTCACCCTCGCCAAGAACCCGGGCGCCAGGAGGCAGATGTCCGTCCAGCTCCAGGCGCGCGGGGGCAGGCCGGTCTCCGACAGCGGCCGTTTCACCCGTCTGGCGGGGCCGGTGAAGGTCCGTGCGGTACACCGCTGTGTCCGGGCCGTGGGCGCGGTCTCCGGCAAGAAGGGGGCGTCCGGCTGGTTCCTGTGCTGAGCGGGTGATCTCCCCGGATGGTCAACTGGGTCTGGCGTGCCTGGTGTTACCCCGGCTAGGTTCGCGGCTACTCGTTGTGATCCCCAGGGGAGGGCTGAATGCGCAAGGCGCTCAGATGGCTGCTCGCGTTCGTGGTGCTCATAGGCACCTTGAGTGCGGCGGGGGCATCAGCCGGTGCGGCCACCGCCGCAGGACCGGACACCCCGGACATCAAGGCCCGGATCCTCGCGATCCCCGGCATGAGTCTGATCGAGGAGAAGCCCTACCCGGGCTACCGCTTCTTCGTTCTCCAGTACGCCCAGCCCATCGACCACCGGCACCCGTCGAAGGGCACCTTCAACCAGCGCTTCACCCTGCTGCACAAGGACACCAGCCGGCCGACCGTCCTCTACACCGGCGGGTACAACGTCTCCACCACCCCCAGCCGCAGTGAGCCGACCCGTATCGTCGACGGCAACCAGGTGTCACTGGAGTACCGCTACTTCACACCGTCCAGGCCGGAGCCCGCCGACTGGTCCAAGCTGGACATCTGGCAGGCCGCGAGCGACCAGCACCGGCTGTTCACGGCGCTCAAGAAGATCTACACCCGGAACTGGCTCACCACCGGCGGTTCCAAGGGCGGCATGACCGCCACCTACTACGAGCGCTACTACCCCAAGGACATGGACGGGGTCGTCGCGTATGTGGCGCCCGACGACGTCGCCAACGACGAGGACTCGGCGTACGACCGGTTCCTGAGCACCGTCGGCACCAAGGAGTGCCGCGACCGGCTGGAGGGCGTCCAGCGTGAGGCGCTCGTCCGCCGCGGGCCGCTGGAGAAGAAGTACGCCCAGTACGCGAAGGACAACGGCTACACCTTCACCACCGTCGGGTCGCTCGACAAGGCGTACGAGGCCGTGGTGCTCGACTACATCTGGGGCTTCTGGCAGTACAGCCTGCTCTCCGACTGCGACACCGTCCCCGCCGACGCCCCGCACGCCACCGACCTGGAGATCTGGGACTCCGTCGACACGATCTCCGGGTTCTCCTTCTACACCGACCAGGGGCTTGAGGCGTACACGCCGTACTACTACCAGGCCGGCACCCAGCTCGGCTCGCCGGACATCAAGCAGCCCTGGCTCGGCAACCTCAGCCGCTACGGCTACCAGCCGCCGCGGCACTTCGTTCCCCGCTCCATCTCGATGCGCTTCCAGCCGGGCGTGATGGCCGACGTGGACAACTGGGTGAAGCACCACGCCCACCACATGCTGTACGTGTACGGGCAGAACGACCCCTGGGGCGCCGAGCGCTTCAGCGTCGGGAAGCACCCGGACGACAGCTATGTGTTCACCGCGCCCGGGATGAACCACGGCGCGAACGTCGACGGTCTCGCCCCCGCCGAGAAGGCGAAGGCCACCGCGCGCATTCTGGCCTGGGCCGGAGTCGCACCGGCCGCGGTGCGGGCCGACCCGCAGCGGGCCAAGCCGCTCGCCGCGTACGACGCGACGCTCGACCGCAAGGGCCTGGAGCGGGACAGGTCGCTGCGGCCGTGACCCCGTCCCGTCGAACCAACCGGCCCTGAACAGGGACCGGTCGCACTGTGCCCGCCGCGAAGTCCCGCGGCGGGCACAGCTGTTGCCGGGCGGTCAGTACGTCAGACCGTGCCCCACCGGATACAGCACCTTCGCGGGATCGTCCGCGCGCTGGACGGGAACCGGCAGCAGACCGCGCGGCGCGACCCGGCCCGCGATCACCCGTGCCGCCGCCCGGAGTTCGACGTCCGTCCAGCTGTACGTGGCAAGCGCGGCCCGGACACCGGGGAGCTGGGCGATGTCGTACGGGTTGCGGACCGCGATCTGCACCACCGGGACCCCGGTCGCGACCAGCGCCGCCACCAGCTTGGTCTGCGCGTCGCCCGCGGCCACGTCATAGGTGCCGACGAGCACCGCGTCCTTGCCCGCGGCGGCGGCCACCGCGCTCTTGATCACGGCGGCGGTGGGCGCGGTGCCGGTCGGGAGCACCGTGGTGGTGAAGCCGAGTCCGGTCAGCTCCTTGCCGAGCACCGTGGTCGGCGGGCCCGTCGTCCCCGAGGGCGACGCCGGATCGGGGCCGACGACCAGCAGCTTCCCGGCCCGGCGCCGGGAGAGCGGCAGCAGCTTGGCCTCGTTCACCAGGAGGGTGGTGGTCCGCTCGGCGATCCGGTCGGCCGACATTAGATGGGACCGGATGCCGACCGTACGGTCCACCCGGGTCTCGGGCACGTACGGGCTGCTGAACAGTGCGCGCCGGTTCTTGAGCCGCAGGATCCGCAGGAGCGATTCGTCGATCCGCTTCTCGGTGAGTTCCCCGCCGCGCACCGCGGCGAGCACCGCGTGCCACGCGGTGTCGAGGTCCGGCGGGTTCAGCAGCTGGTCGACGCCGGCCTTGAGCGCCAGCACCGGCACCCGGTCGTCGCCGTACTTGTCCCGTACGCCCTGCATACCCAGCGAGTCGGTGACGACGACGCCGTCGTACCCCAGCTCCTCGCGCAGGATGCCGGTGAGGATCGGCTGGGACAGGGTGGCCGGGTCGTTGCTGGGGTCCAGCGCGGGGAACTGGATGTGCGCCGTCATGATCGCGTCGATCCCGGCGGCGACGGCGGCCTTGAAGGGCGGGGCGTCGATGCTCTCCCACTGCTCACGGGTGTGGGTGATGACCGGGATCCCGGTGTGGCTGTCGACCGCGGTGTCGCCGTGGCCGGGGAAGTGCTTGGCGGTCGCGGCGACCTGCGAGCTCTGGTACCCCTGCACCTCGGCGGCGACCAGCCGGGCCACGGCGGCCGGTTCGGAGCCGAAGGAGCGGACGCCGATGACCGGGTTGGCGGGGTTCACATTGACGTCGGCGTCCGTCGAGTAGTCCTGCCGGATACCGATCGCCCGCAGCTCGGCACCGGAGATCCGGCCGACCGTACGGACGTCGTCGCGCGAGCGCCCGGCGCCGAGCGCCATCGCGCCGGGGAAGAGGGCGGCCGGATAGCCGACCCGGCAGACGATGCCGTGCTCCTGGTCGGTGGCGATCAGCAGCGGTACGGGGGTGTGCTGGGCGAGACCGGCGCGCTGGATGCCGTTGGAGAGCGCGGCGATCTGGTGCGGGTCGCGGGTGTTGTTCGCCCAGCTGAAGTAGATGATGCCGCCGACGTGGTACTTGGCGATCAGCTCGGCGGCGGTGCGGACGCCGATCTCTTTCAGGTTGGCGTCGATGTCGGCCTGGTCGGGAGCGGTGGCGGAGTGTCCGTACACCCGCATCACGAAGAGCTGGCCGACCTTCTCCTCGATGCTCATGCGGCCGATGAGCTTCTTGAGCTGCCGGTCGTGACCGCTGGGATCAGGACCGGGGCGGCGGGGATCGGCGTGCGCCGTGGCGCCCGTGGCTGCGGTGGCTACCGCGGCCGCGGTAGCGGTGAGCAGAGAGCGTCTGGAGGTGCGGTACTGCACTGGTGCCCCTTCCGGCCATGCTGCGCAAGGAATCTGAAGGAAACTTTCCAGCAGCACCGATATCCGGAAACTAACTGCCAGGTCAAGGGTGCGGGCCGCATCGGAGCGGCGTTGGCCCATTTGCCCGCGGCCGGGCCGTCCTGGACCGGTCCGGCCCGGCTCGTCGTACGGGTGGGGCGCCCGCGGTCGGTCGCGGTTACCCGGACGGCGCCCGCGGTTACCCGGACGGCGCCCGCGGTTACCCGGACGGCGCCCGCGGTTACCTGGAGGGTGTCCGGCCCGCGCCGCCGCCCCCGGCCAGCCGTTCCAGGTGTTCCCGGCCCGCCGTCAGCAGCCCCGGCAGCTCGGCCGCCTGCGGGTACCACCGCTTCTCGTACTCCCAGCAGAGCCACCCCCCGTCCGGCGCGAGCAGCTCCACGCACTCGGCGAGCGGCAGCACCCCGGCGCCGAGCGGTAGCGGTGTGGTGTCCTCGGCCGACGCGATGTCCTTGACCTGGGTGTAGCCGAGATGCGGCGCGAGGACCGCGTGGCTGGCCGCCGGGGTCTCACCGCCCAGCCAGGTGTGCATCACGTCCCAGAGGGCGCCGACGTTCCGGTGGCCGACCGGGCCCAGCACCCGGGACGCGTCGGCGCCCGTGCGGTGCGAGTCATGGGTCTCCAGGAGGATCCGTACGCCCTTGTCGGCGGCGACCTCGGCGGCCGCGCCCAGCCTGCGGGCGGCCGCCGCGTCCGCCTCGGCCGGCTCCTGGCCGCCACCGCCGGGGAAGACCCGGACGAACGGGGCCCCGAGGTCGGCGGCGAGGAAGACCAGCTCGGCGAGGTCGCCCTCGATCTGGGTGTCGTCGCCGGGCGCGGCCACCCGTACGTATCCGGCCACCCCGAGGATCTCGACGCCGCCGCGGGCGAACTCCTCGGCCGCCGCGGCCCGTTCCCGCAGCCCGGTGCCGGGGTGCAGTGCCTCCTCGGCGTGGGCGCGCAGTTCGACCCCCTGATAGCCGCTGTCCGCTGCGAGCCGCACCATGTCCGGGACGGTGATACCTGGCACTCCGAGGGTGGAGAACGCGAATTTCAACGCACTGTTCCTTCCTGAAGGCTGAGAGCTGCAGGTGCCAGCACATCATTGGTCCACCGGGCCTGTCCCCGGCGCCCCGCCACCCCGGCGCGTCCGTCGGCGTCCAGAAGGCGCCGTCACCGGCCAGAAGCCGCCGTCACCGGCCGGGCGCCGCCGTCGACGCGCGGGTCACCAGCTCGCCCCGCACCACCGCGACCCCGCCCCTGGGCACCGCCTCCCGGCCCATCGCCAGCCGTCCGGCCCGCGCCCCCGCCTCGTACAGCGGCAGCCGCACCGTCGTCAGCGCCGGTACCGCGTCCACCGAGAACGGCAGATCGTCGAAACCGGCCACCGAGACGTCCTCGGGGATCCGCAGCCCCTGCTCGCGCAGTGCGGCACACGCCCCCAGCGCCACCGTGTCGTTCGCCGCCACGACCGCCGTCAACCCCGGTTCCCTGCGCAGCAGTTCCAGCGTGGCGTCATAGCCGGAGCGGCGGTCGTACGGGCCGTGGACGGTGAGGCGGGACCGGCCGTCCGGCAGGCCGGCGGCGGCCAGTGCCAGCCGGTGGCCCGCGAGACGGTCGCGGGTCGTCGTCCGTTCGGCGGGACCGGCCACGTAACCGATCCGCCGGTGGCCCAGGCTGAGCAGATGCTCGGTGAGCCGCTGCCCGCCGCCCCGGTTGTCGAAGGGCAGCGCGGTCACCGCTGACTCGCTGCCGGGGATCGGCGGGCGGCCGCAGAGGACCACGCGCGTCCCCGCTTCGGTCAGTTTCGCGAGCTTCGCGGAGACCGCCGCGGTGTGTTCCGGGTTCTCGATGGCGCCGCCGGTCAGCACGACGGCGGCGGCGCGCTGGCGCTGGAGGAGCGTGAGATAGGTGAGTTCGCGCTCCGGGGAGCCGCCGGTGTTGCAGACGACTGCCAGCTTTTCGCCGCCCGCGCGCCCGCTGCCCTCCTGGCCGCCGATCTCGGACTGGGCCGCGCCCGCCATGATCCCGAAGAACGGGTCGGCGATGTCATTGACCAGGATGCCGACCAGGTCGGATGTGGCGGCGGCGAGTGAGCTGGCCGGGCCGTTCAGGACGTAGTCCAGCTCGTTCACGGCCGCCAGCACCCGCTCCCTGGTGGCCGCCGCCACCGGGTAGTTGCCGTTGAGCACGCGCGACACCGTCGCCGGGGAGACCCGTGCGCGGGCCGCGACATCCGAGAGGGTCGCTGTCATTTCTGCCTCCGTGCCACTCGCCCGCATCTCCTGTCACGCGATTCACGCGATTCACGCGATCCCTTGTCGGGGCCGGTGTGCGCAGGTTAGCTTCATAGCGCGTAGAAAGCGCTTGCTATGACCGTGCGGGACCGTGGAGGGACCTTTCGTGACACGTAAGACAGTGCGGATCGCCATGAACGGCGTGACCGGCCGGATGGGCTACCGCCAGCACCTGGTCCGCTCCCTCCTCGCGATCCGCGAGGAGGGAGGCCTCGATCTCGGCGACGGCACCGTGCTCTGGCCCGAGATCGTCCTCGTCGGCCGCCGTGAGCACGCCCTCCGGGCGATGGCCGAGAAGCACGGCATCGACCAGTGGTCCACCGACCTCGACGCCGTCCTCGCCGACCCGGCCGTCGACATCTACTTCGACGCCCAGGTCACATCCGCCCGCGAGGAGGCGCTGCGCAAGGCCATCGCCGCCGGGAAGCACATCTACACCGAGAAGCCCACCGCCACCGGTCTCGACGGCGCCCTGGAGCTGGCCCGCCTCGCCGCGGCCGCCGGGATCAAGCACGGCGTCGTGCAGGACAAGCTGTTCCTGCCGGGGCTGCTGAAGCTCAAGCGGCTCATCGACGGCGGCTTCTTCGGCCGGATCCTGTCCGTCCGGGGCGAGTTCGGCTACTGGGTCTTCGAGGGCGACTGGCAGGAGGCCCAGCGCCCCTCGTGGAACTACCGCGCGGAGGACGGCGGCGGCATCGTCGTGGACATGTTCCCGCACTGGGAGTACGTCCTGCACGAGCTGTTCGGCCGCGTCACCTCCGTACAGGCGCTCGCCACCACCCACATCCCGCGGCGCTGGGACGAGCGGTCCGAGCCGTACGAGGCGACCGCCGACGACTCCGCGTACGGCGTCTTCCAGCTGGAGGGCGGCGCGGTCGCCCAGATCAACTCCTCCTGGGCGGTGCGGGTCAACCGCGACGAGCTGGTCGAGTTCCAGGTCGACGGCACGGAGGGCTCGGCCGTCGCGGGGCTGCGCAACTGCCGTGTCCAGCACCGCGGTTCCACCCCGAAGCCGGTCTGGAACCCGGACCTGCCCGCCACCCACGCGTTCCGCGACCAGTGGCAGGAGGTCCCGGACAACGGCGACTTCGACAACGGCTTCAAGGTCCAGTGGGAGCTGTTCCTGCGCCACGTCGCGCTCGACGAGCCGTACCACTGGGACCTGCTGGCCGGTGCGCGCGGAGTGCAGCTCGCCGAGCTGGGACTGAAGTCGTCCGCCGAAGGCCGCCGGCTCGACGTACCGGAGATCTCGCTGTGACGATCCTGCTGCCACGCGCGGGCGGTGCGGGCTCCGGCGGTACGTACGCCTACACCCCCCGCACCGCACCCGCCGCGTTCACGGCGGGCGGTGCGCCGCTCGCCTCCCGTACGGTCTTCTCCGCCGCGCACGTCGTCGCCGACCCGTACGCCGATGTGTCGCCCGACGGCCCGCCCGCCGTCGACTGGGACGCCACGCTCGCCTTCCGCCGCCATCTGTGGTCCCACGGGCTCGGTGTGGCGGAGGCCATGGACACCGCGCAGCGCGGCATGGGCCTGGACTGGCCGGTCGCCGCCGAGCTGATCCGCAGGTCGGCCGCCGAGGCGAAGGCGGCGGGCGGCGCCATCGCCTGCGGCGTCGGCACCGACCAGCTCCCGCCGGGCGAGGTGACGCTGAACCAGGTCGCCGAGGCGTACGAGGACCAGCTCACCGTCGTCGAGGAGACCGGCGCACAGGCGATCCTGATGGCCTCGCGCGGGCTCGCCGCCGCGGCGAAGAGCCCCGACGACTACCTGGAGACCTACGGGCATCTGCTGCGCCAGTGCGCGGAGCCGGTCATCCTGCACTGGCTCGGCCCGATGTTCGACCCGGCGCTCGACGGCTACTGGGGCTCGTCCGGCTTGGACGCGGCCACCGACACCTTCCTCGACGTCATCGCCGCCCACCCGGACAAGGTGGACGGCATCAAGGTCTCGCTCCTCGACGCCGAACGCGAGGTGGACCTGCGCCGCAGGCTCCCCGACGGGGTGCGCTGCTACACCGGGGACGACTTCAACTACCCCGAGCTGATCGCGGGCGACGAGCGCGGTTTCAGCCACGCCCTGCTCGGCATCTTCGACCCGCTGGGCCCGCTGGCCGCCGAGGCGGTCCGGGTCCTGGACACCGGGAACACCCAGGGGTTCCGCGACCTCCTGGACCCCACGGTCGAGCTGTCCCGGCATCTCTTCCGGGCCCCGACCCGCTTCTACAAGACGGGCGTGGTGTTCCTCGCCTGGCTGGCCGGGCACCAGGAGCACTTCACGATGGTGGGCGGCCTCCAGTCGGCGCGCTCGCTGCCGCATCTGGCGCGGGCGTACGAACTGGCCGACCGCATCGGTCTGTTCCCCGACCCGGCGCTCGCCGAGAGCCGGATGAAATCCCTGCTCAGTGTGTACGGAGTCGCGCAGTGACCGCAGACCTCACCCGCTTCAGCATCAACCAGATGACGGTGAAGCAGCTCGGCCTCCCGGAACTCGTGTCCGCCTGCGTGGACTTGGGCGTGCCCGGGGTCGGACTGTGGCGTGAGCCGGTCCAGCGGTACGGGGTGGAGGCGGCGGCCGCACTCGTACGGGACGCGGGCCTGCGCGTCACCACGCTCTGCCGGGGCGGCTTCCTCACCGCGACGGGCGCGGCCGAGCGGGCGGCGGCCCTGGCGGACAACCGCAGGGCGGTCGACGAGGCGGTGGCGCTGGGCACGGACACGCTGGTGCTGGTCTCGGGCGGCCTCCCGGCCGGCTCGAAGGACCTGCACGGCGCACGGGAACGGATCGCGGACGCGCTGGCCGAGCTGGGCCCGTACGCGGCCGAGCGCGGGGTGCGTCTCGCGATCGAGCCGCTGCACCCGATGTTCGCCGCCGACCGCTGTGTCGTCTCCACCCTGACGCAGGCCCTGGAACTGGCAGAACGCTTTCCGGCCGACCAGGTGGGCGTCGCCGTGGACACCTATCACATCTGGTGGGACGACCTGGCGCCCGCGCAAGTGGCACGGGCCGGGGAGGGTGGCCGCATCTGCACGTTCCAGCTGGCGGACTGGACCACTCCGCTGCCGGCCGGGGTGCTGAACGGCCGCGGCCGGCTCGGCGAGGGCTCGGTCGACCTGCGCGGCTGGCGCGAGCGGGTGGACGCGGCCGGGTACACGGGACCGGTCGAAGTGGAGCTGTTCAACGAGGAGTTGTGGGCGCGCGACGGCGTGGAACTGCTGCGGGAGACCGCCGAGCGGTTCGTGCGGTACGCGATGTAGCGAGCCGGGGCGGAGCGGGAAGGGCGGCCGGACAGCACCTGTCCGGCCGCCCTTCTGTGTTCGGCTGAATACTGTCGGTCACCTGATAAACGTCATGCGGGCCGAGATCGCCGTATCGAGGTAACTCCGCCGGTGGCCCGGGCGAGTTGGGCGCTGAGCCCGTTAGCGTTCCCATGGATCTGGACGGATTGCCAGCGGTTCATCCGCTTATTTCCGCTTTCCGTGGCCGGTGCGCCCGCGCCGACCGCCGCCGTCGCTAAGGAGAACCCGCCCGATGACCGTTGAGACCGGCCCGGAAGCACAGCTGGAGCCGTCCGCGCAGTCGAGTCTGAGTACCGCGGCCGCCCGTAACCTCGCCACCACCACCAAGTCCGCCCCGCAGATGCAGGAGATCACCTCGCGGTGGCTGCTGCGGATGCTCCCCTGGGTGGAGACGAAGGGCGGCGCCTACCGGGTGAACCGCCGGCTGAGCTACACCGTCGGTGACGGGGTCATCGAGTTCGTCCAGGACGGCGCCGGGGTCCGGGTGGTCCCGCGCGAGCTGGGCGAACTGGCCCTGCTGCGCGGCTTCGACGACGTCGACGTACTGAAGGCGATCGCCGACCGGTGTGTCCAGCGCGACTTCCGCGCCGGTGAGGTGCTGGCCGAGCGCGGCGGCCCCGCCGAGCAGATCCATCTGATCGCCCACGGCCGGATCAAGCAGACCTCCGCCGGCAAGTACGGCGACGAGGTCTCCGTCGCCCTGCTCGCCGACGGCGACCGGTTCGGTGAGAACGCCCTGCTGGACACCGACGCGAGGTGGGACTACACCGCCACGGCCGAGACCGCCGGGACCCTCCTCACGCTGTCCCGCGCCGACTTCGACTCCGTGCTGTCCGCGGCGCCGGGTCTCCAGGCGCACATCCAGCGGTTCGGCTCGCTCGCCGACCGGCCGCAGACCCGGCACGGCGAGGCCGAGATCGCGATGTCGGCAGGCCACACCGGCGAGGCCGAGCTGCCGGGCTCCTTCGTCGACTACGAACTCCAGCCGCGTGAGTACGAACTCTCCGTCGCCCAGACGGTTCTGCGGGTCCACACGAGGGTCGCCGACCTCTTCAACGGGCCGATGAACCAGACGGAGGAGCAGCTCAGGCTCACCATCGAGGCGTTGCGGGAACGCCAGGAGCACGAGCTGGTCAACAACCGCGAGTTCGGGCTGCTCCACAACGCCGCGTTCAAGCAGCGGATCCAGACCCAGTCCGGCCCGCCGACCCCGGACGACCTCGACGAGCTGCTCAGCCGCCGCCGTGGCACCAAGCTCTTCCTCGCCCACCCCAGGACGATCGCGGCGATCGGGCGCGGGTTCAACGCCTGCGGGCTCTACCCGGACCACGTCGACCTCGGCGGCCAGCAGGTCCCGGCCTGGCGCGGGGTCCCGATCCTGCCCTGCAACAAGATCCCCATCAGCAAGGAGAACACCAGCTCGATCCTCGCCATGCGAACCGGCGAGGACAACCAGGGCGTCATCGGCCTGCGGCAGACCGGCCTGCCCGAGGAGTACGAACCGGGCCTGTCGGTGCGCTTCATGGGCATGAACGAGCAGGCGATCATCTCGTACCTGGTCACCACCTACTACTCCGCCGCCGTTCTGCTGCCCGACGCGCTCGGCGTGCTGGAGAACGTACAGATCGCCCGCAGGCCCTAGGGCGTGTCCGCAAAGTCGCGTCTGGCGCGCGACGCCCGGCACGCACTCTCGCCGCACCGGGCGAAAGCCCGAGTACGTCCAGTACGAGGACTTCCGCCCGGCACGCCGAGTGGGGGAACCCCCTGCTCGCAGAGCTTGGGGGAACGCACCGGACGCCGCGCGCCCGCCCTGCGGGCAACGACGCGACTTTGCGGACACGCCCTAGGACCAGTCCGGCCGGCCCTGCCGATCCGGCCGGTCCACCCGTCTGACCAAGGAGCTAAGGAGTCACGGATGCCCGATCCCGGGCCTTCTCCTCTGCAGCCGAGCGCTGCCCTGCAACGGATCCTGTGCGGCCCCAGCGGTCTGGGTACGGCGGGTCTGCACCTGGGGCGGCGCGCGGAGCCGCCCGCTCCTGCCGAGCCCCAGCAGCACGAGCCCGAGCGGCCGGAGCCCGAGCGGCCCGAAGAGGGCACACCGATCCCGGGCCTCTACCACCACCCGGTGCCGCCCCCCGACCCGGCGCGCGTGGAGGAGGTCAGCCGGCGGATCAAGGCGTGGGCGGTGGACGAGGTCCAGGCGTACCCACCGGAGTGGGAGGACCAGTTCGACGGCTTCTCCGTCGGCCGCTACATGGTCGCCTGCCACCCGGACGCCCCCACGGTCGAGCATCTGATGGTCGCCACCCGCCTGATGGTCGCCGAGAACGCGGTCGACGACTGCTACTGCGAGGACCACGGCGGATCGCCCATCGGCCTCGGCAGCCGCCTGCTGCTGGCCCACACGGCTCTCGACCCCCTGCACACCACGCAGGAGTACGAGCCGGACTGGGTGCGGTCGCTGCAGTCGGACGCGCCCCGGCGCGCCTACCGCTCCGCCATGGAGTACTTCACCCGGCAGGCCACCCCTTCGCAGACCGACCGGTACCGGCACGACATGGCCCGGCTGCACCTCGGCTATCTGGCCGAGGCCGCGTGGGCGCAGGAAGACCATGTGCCCGAGGTGTGGGAGTACCTGGCGATGCGCCAGTTCAACAACTTCCGCCCCTGCCCCACCATCACCGACACCGTCGGCGGCTACGAACTCCCCGCCGACCTGCACGCCCAGCCGGCCATGCAGCGGGTCATCGCGCTCGCGGGCAACGCCACCACGATCGTCAACGACCTGTATTCGTACACCAAGGAGCTCGACGGCCCAGGCACCCACCTGAACCTGCCCGTGGTGATCGCCGAACGTGAGGGGGTCTCCGACCGGGACGCCTATCTGAAGGCGGTCGAGGTACACAACGACCTCATGCATGGCTTCGAGGACGAAGCCGCCACCCTGGCTGCCGACTGCCCCGTCCCCGGTGTGCTGCGTTTCCTCCGGGGCGTGGCCGCGTGGGTCGACGGCAACCACTACTGGCACCAGACCAACACCTACCGATACAGCCTGCCCGATTTCTGGTAAGGAGCGGACTTTCACTATGACCAGCACCGAGCTCACCACCGACGCCTCCGTTTTCGTCCCGGCCCCGGCGTCGCCCTACCAGGGTGACATCGCCCGTTACTGGGACACGGAGGCCAGGCCCGTGAATCTGCGTCTCGGTGACGTCGACGGGCTCTACCACCACCACTACGGCATCGGCGATGTCGACCACGCCGCCCTCGGGGACGCCCGCGACAGCGAGTACGAGAAGAAGCTGATCGCCGAGCTCCACCGGCTGGAGTCGGCGCAGGCCGAAGTCCTCCTGGACCAGCTCGGATCCATCGGGCGGAACGACACGCTCGTGGACGCCGGCTGCGGCCGGGGCGGTTCGATGGTGATGGCGCACCAGCGGTTCGGGTGCACGGTCGAGGGCGTCACGCTGTCCGCCAAGCAGGCCGACTTCGGCAACCGCCGCGCACGCGAACTCGGTATCGACGACCACGTCCGCGCCCGGGTGTGCAACATGCTCGACACGCCCTTCGAGACGGGGCAGGCCGCCGGGTCGTGGAACAACGAGTCGAGCATGTACGTCGATCTGGACGACCTCTTCGCCGAGCACTCCCGCATCCTCGGGGTCGGCGGCCGCTATGTGACCATCACCGGCTGCTGGAACCCGCGTTACGGCCAGCCGTCGAAGTGGGTCTCGCAGATCAACGCGCACTTCGAGTGCAACATCCACTCGCGCCGTGAGTATCTGAAGGCCATGGCCGACAACCGGCTCGTCCCGCAGACCATCATCGACCTGACGGCCACGACTCTGCCCTACTGGGAGCTGCGGGCCACGTCCTCGCTGGTCACCGGGATCGAGGAGGCGTTCATCAACTCGTACAAGGACGGCTCTTTCCAGTATCTGCTGATCGCGGCCGACCGCGTCTGACCTGGCGGCAGCAGCAGGGGCCCGGTCGATCGACCGGGCCCCTGCGTGGTGCGTCCGCCCGGGGGCGTCCGCTCAGGTGCGTCCGCTCAGAAGAAGACCCCGCACCGCAGCAGCACATTCGCGTACGGGCGCGCCTCGCCGGTGCGGACCACCAGGCGGGTGCCGGCCGTCAGGCCCTTGAGGGTGTCGTGCGGGACCAGGTTCAGGCCGGGGAAGCGGGCGTCCAGCAGCTCCGCCGTCGCCGGGTTCGCCTCCCGTACCTCCTGGGCGGCCGTCGCACCCTCCACGACCAGCTCGGCCAGCAGGCCGTCGAGCACCTCGGCGAACGACGGGGTCCCGGCGCGGAACGCCAGATCCACCAGGCGCGGGCCGGGCGGTACCGGCATCCCCACATCGCAGATCAGCACACCGTCGCCATGGCCCAACTCGGCCAGGGCGCCCGAGAGCCGGCGGTTGAGGATTCCCGACTTCTTCATTCCGCCCGTACCTCGTCGGCGGTCGGATAGGACTCCTGCGCACCGGGCCTGGTGACGGCGGTCGCACCCACCCGCGCGGCGAACGCGGCGGCCTGCGCCAGGTCCTCGCCCAGCCCGAGCCGCCAGGCCAGCGCCGCCGTGAAGGCGTCGCCCGCACCGGTGGTGTCCACCGCGTCGACCTTGAGGCTCGGTACGTGGGCGCTCGTCCCCGTACGGCCGTCGGCGACCAGCGCTCCCGCCGCGCCCAGCGTGATCACCACGGAGCGCGGGCCGAGCGCGAGCAGTCCCCGCGCCCACTCGTCGGGGGAGTCGCCCGCCGTGTCGCCCAGCACGGTCCTGGCCTCGTGCTCATTGACCACCAGCGGGTCGCAGGCCGCGAGGATCTCGTCGGGCAGCGGCTGCGGCGGGGACGGGTTCAGTACGAACCGGGTCCCGGACGGCAGCACCCGCACCAGCTCGGTGACCGACTCCAGCGGGATCTCCAGCTGCGTCGACACCACCCCGGCGGCCTCGAACAGGCTGCCCGCCGCGCGGATGTCGGCCGGGGTGAGCCGGGCGTTGGCACCGGGGGAGACCACGATGCTGTTGTCGCCCGAGGGGTCCACCGTGATCAGGGCGACGCCGGTGGGCGCGCCGCCGACGAGCACGCCGACGGTGTCGACGCCCGCCGCACGCTGGGACTCCAGGAGCAGCCGCCCGTTGGCGTCGTCCCCGATCCTGGCCAGCAGGGCGCTGCGGGCGCCGAGCCGGGCCGCGGCCACCGCCTGGTTGGCGCCCTTGCCGCCGGGGTGGATGACCAGGTCGGAGCCGAGCACGGTCTCGCCGGGCGCGGGGCGGCGTTCGACGCCGATCACCAGGTCGGCGTTGGCCGACCCCACGACCAGCAGGTCGTAGTCGTACATGGTTGTCCTGCTTTCGAAAGAGTGCAAAGAGCGATGACGGGGCCGCGTGGGCCTGTCGGCGGCCCTGTCAGGAGAAGTCGGCGGCGTTCTTCTTGGTGACGACCTTGACCGGCACCTTCACCATGCTGCCGACCTTCTTGCCGTGCGAGGCCCTGAGCGCGTTCTGCACCGCCAGTTTGCCCAGCTCGGCGGGTTGCTGGGCGACCGTGGCGTACAGGGTGCCGGCCTTGACGGCCTTCAGTCCGTCGGGCGTGCCGTCGAAGCTGACCACCGGGATGGAGGTGCCCGCCTTGGAGCCGAGGGCCTTGATGGCGCCGAGGGCCATCTCGTCGTTCTCGGAGAAGACGCCGGTGATGCCGTGGTTGGCCTGGAGCAGGTTGGTCATGACGTCGAGGCCCTTGGTGCGGTCGAAGTCCGCGGGCTGCCGGGCGACGATCTTGATGCCCGGGTACGCCTTCATGCCCTCCTCGAAGCCCTGGCCGCGCTCGCGGCTGGCCGAGGTGCCCGCCGTGCCCTGGAGGACGACGATCCTGCCCTTGCCGCCGAGCTTGGCCGCCAGGGTCTTCGCGGCGAGCTTGCCGCCCGCGATGTTGTCCGACGCGACGAGGGTCGCGGTGTCCGCCTTGTTGACGCCGCGGTCGGCCGCGACCACCGGGATGCCCGCCTTGTCGGCCGCGCGTACGGAGGGAGCCGCCGCGTCCGAGTCCACCGGGTTGATGATCACGGCCTTGACGCCGGCGCTGGTGAAGTTCTCGATCTGGTTGGCCTGCTGGGAGGCGTCGTTCTGCGCGTCGGTGACGGTCAGGTCGACGTGCTCGGCCTTGGCCTCCTGCTGGGCGCCCGCCTTCATCTGTACGAAGAACGGGTTGTTCATGGTGGACAGGGACAGCCCGACCTTGGTCCTGCCGCCGGACGACGAACCGGAGTTGACGTAGGTGACGGCGCCCACGACGGCCGCCACCACGACGACGGCGATACCGGCCTTCGCCGCCTGCCTGCCCTTGCCGCCGGGCCCGCCCGGCCCGGCACCGGCGGTGGCCCCACCGGCGCCCGCACCTGAACCGGCGCGGCGGCGCAGCGTGTCGAGCAGGACGGCGAGCGCGATGACCACACCGATCACGACCTGCTGCCAGAACGCCGAGACCGACAGGAGGTTGAGGCCGTTGCGGAGCACCGCCAGGATCAGCGCGCCGATCAGGGTGCCGGACGCCTTGCCGACACCGCCCGCCAGGCTGGCCCCGCCGATGACGACGGCGGCGATGGCGTCCAGCTCGTACCCGTCGGCCGCCTGCGGCTGCGCGGAGGAGAGCCGGGACGCGAGGACGATGCCCGCGGCGGCGGCGAAGAGCCCGGAGAGCGCGTAGATGGCGAGCTTCTGCCGCTTGACCCGCAGCCCGGAGAGCCTGGCGGCCTCCTCGTTGCCGCCGATGGCGTACATGGAGCGGCCGATGTACGTACGGGCCAGGATCAGCGCCGTGATCAGGCCCATCGCGATCATCACGATGACCGGGACGGGCAGCCAGCCGCCGAGGGTGTCACCGAGCGAGGAGACCGAGCCGGGGAAGGCGATCGGGCTGCCCTGCGAGATGACGAGCGACAGACCGCGGCCGATGGAGAGCATGGCCAGCGTCGCGATGAACGGCGGGAGTTTGCCGTACGAGATGAGTACGCCGTTGACCAGACCGCAGGCGATGCCGGTGGCGACGGCGAGGATCACCGCGATCCAGACCGGTATCCCCTCGGAGGTCGCCGTCCAGGCCAGTACGGTCGCGGAGAGCGCGGCGACCGAGCCGACCGAGAGGTCGATGCCCGCCGAGACGATGACGAAGGTGACACCGAACGCGAGGATCGCGGTCACGGCGGCCTGTACACCGACGTTGAGCAGGTTCTGGGTGGTCAGGAAGTCGCCGGAGAGCAGCGACATCGCCACCACCAGGACGACCAGGGCGCTCAGCGCGCCGTTGTCGAGCAGGATGCGGCGGACGACCGCAGAGGCGCCACTCGCGCCCGTAGTGCTCTTGAGCGTGTCAGTGGTCACGGGAACCCTCTGCTTCCTTCACTTCGTTGTGGGGGCTGTGGGGGGTTGCCGCGCTGACGGCGAGTGCCATCACCGCGTCCTGGGTCGCCTCGTGGGCGGGGAGTTCACCGGCGATCCGGCCCTGTGCCATCACCAGCACCCGGTCGCTCATACCGAGCACCTCGGGCAGATCGCTGGAGATCATCAGGACCGCGTGGCCGGACGCCGTCAGCTCGTTGATGAGCTGGTAGATCTCGACCTTGGCGCCGACGTCGATCCCGCGCGTCGGCTCGTCCAGGATCAGGATCTTCGTGTCGGCGAGCAGCCACTTGCCGATGACGACCTTCTGCTGGTTGCCGCCGGACAGGGTGCGGACGTGCTGGCCGAGCCCGGCCATCCGTACGCCGAGCTGTCCGGCGACCCGGGCCGCCGCGGCCTGCTGGCCCTTGATGTCGACGAGGCCTGCGCGGGTGGCGGAGCGCAGCGTGACCAGGCCGAGGTTCTCCTCGACCGAGGCATCGAGCACCAGGCCCTGGCCCTTGCGGTCCTCGGGGACCAGACCGATCCCGGCGCCCATCGCCGCGTTGACGTCGTGCCGTGGGAGCCGTCTGCCGACGACGTCGACGGTGCCCCTGTCGTACGGGTCGGCCCCGAAGACCGCGCGGGCGACCTCGGTCCGGCCGGCCCCGACGAGCCCGGCGATGCCGACGACCTCACCGGCCCGCACCTCGAAGGTGATGTCGTGGAAGACGCCGTCCCGGCCCAGTCCGCGTACGGAGAGCAGCGGCGCAGCGTCGGCCCCGGTGCCGGGGTCATCCGTGGCGGCCGGGCGCTCCCGCGGGTACTGCTGCTCGATGCTGCGGCCGACCATCAGGCGGACCAGTTCGTCCTCCGGGGTGTCGGCGGGGACCTGGTCGATGCTGCGGCCGTCGCGGATCACGGTGACCCGGTCGCCGAGCGCGGCGATCTCTTCGAGGTGGTGGGTGATGAAGACGATCCCGACGCCGTCCTCGCGGAGCGCGCGGACCAGCCCGAACAGCTTCTCCACCTCGCCGGATGTGAGCACGGCGGTCGGCTCGTCCATGATCAGGACCCGGGCGTCCAGACTGAGCGCCTTGGCGATCTCCACCATCTGGAGCCGGGCGATGCCCAGTTCACGGACCTTGGTACGGGGCGCGATGTCGAGGCCGACGCGGGCCAGCAGCCCGGCGGCGTCCTGCTCCACCCTGGCCCGGTCGATCATCCCGAAGCGGCGCGGCTGGCGGCCGAGGAAGATGTTCTCGGCGACCGTCAGATCGGGTACCAGGTTGAACTCCTGGTAGATCGTGGCGATCCCGAGGCGCTCGGCGTCCTGCGCGCTGTGGATCCGGACCTCGCGCCCCTCGGCGAAGACCCTGCCGCTGTCGGGGCGGTAGGCGCCGGAGAGCATCTTGATGAGGGTGCTCTTGCCCGCGCCGTTCTCGCCGAGCAGGACATGGACCTCGCCGCGGCGCAGGTCGAAGTCGACGCTGTCGAGCGCGACCACTCCGGGGAAGGTCTTGCGTATGCCTTCGATACGCAGCAACTCGTCGGGGACGTTCACCGGTTGCTCCTGTTCGGCGTGCGGGCGGGGGACACGGGCGGCTGCGCCGCCGGGGATGCGGCCGTGGGGACGGGGGTTCTCGCGGGGACGGGGGTGGTCGCCGGGGTGATCGCGGCGCCGGTGTCGGGCGGGGGTTCGCCGCACGAGCGGCGGACCACCAGCCGGGCCGGGAGGATCGCGGAGTGCGGCTCCCGGCCGTCGAGCCGGTCGATGAGGGCGCGTACGGCGGCCCGGCCGAGTTCACCGGTCGGCTGGGCGATGGCCGTGATCGGCGGGTCGGTGTGCACGAACCACGGGATGTCGTCGAAGGCGGCCAGCGCGATGTCCTGCGGGATACGCAGCCCCTGGGCGCGGATGGCGTCCATCGCGCCGAGCGCCATCAGATTGTCGGCCGCGAAGATCACGTCGGGGGGCTCGGCGAGCGCCAGTAGCCTGGCCGCCTCCCGGCGCCCGCTGTCCGCCTGGAAGTCGCCGTGGCCGATCCTGGCGTCCGGAAGGGGCAGCCCGTGCTCGTGCAGCGCCTCGCGGAAGGCGTCCACGCGCTCGCTGCCGGTGGTGGTCGTGGCCGGGCCCGCGATGATGGCGAGCCTGCGGTGGCCCAGCGCGTACAGGTGGGCGACCAGGTCGCGGACGGCGCCGCGCCCGTCGGACCGTACGACGGGGACGTCCACGCCCGGGATCCAGCGGTCCACGAAGACCATCGGCACGCCGGCCCTGACCGCGTCGAGCATCAGGGGCGAGCCGCCGTCGGTGGGGCTGACCAGCAGCCCGTCGATCCGGCGGTCGACGAGGGTGCGGATGTGGTGGTCCTGGAGGGCGGGCTGCTCGTCGGCGTTGCCGATGATCACGCTGTAGCCGTGCGCGCGGGCCTCGTCCTCGACGGAGCGGGCCAGCTCGGTGAAGTACGGGTTCAGCACATCGCTGATGACCAGGCCGAGGGTGCGGGTCTGCTGGGTGCGCAGGGACCTGGCCACCGCGTTCGGCCGGTAACCGAGTGCCTCCACGGCGGCCATCACCCGGGCGCGGGTGTCGGGCCTGACCGACGGATGACCGTTGAGTACCCGGGACACCGTGGCGACGGAGACCTCCGCGCCGGCTGCGACGTCCTTGATGCTCGCCATCGCTGGACCACCTCCTTGTGGGCCGCATGGAATCGATTACACGGGAGATTGGAATCGATTACATAGGCGGCGGTCAAGAGGAGCCCGGCACTCCGTGACCCGATCGTGATGGTCGGGGTGAGGCCGGCGGTGATGGCCGGCCGGGCACCCGCACGGACCGCGACCGGCGCTCCGTACCGGGCTGTCGGACCCCGGCGGTAACGTCGGACCATGTCCAACATGGCAGTGCTGGAAGGGGTCCTGGAGCGGATCACCTACGCCAACGAGGAGAACGGCTACACGGTCGCCCGCGTCGACACCGGCCGCGGCGCCGACCTGCTGACCGTCGTCGGCTCACTGCTCGGCGCCCAGCCCGGCGAGTCGCTGCGCATGGAGGGCCACTGGGGCTCCCACTCCCAGTACGGCAAGCAGTTCACCGTGGAGAACTACACGACGGTCCTGCCCGCCACCATCCAGGGCATCCGCCGCTATCTCGGCTCCGGGCTGATCAAGGGCATCGGCCCGGTCATGGCCGACCGGATCACCACACACTTCGGCCTGGACACGCTCGACATCATCGAGCAGCAGCCCAAGCGCCTCATCGAGGTGCCGGGGCTCGGCCCCAAGCGGACGAAGATGATCGGCGCCGCCTGGGAGGAGCAGAAGGCGATCAAGGAAGTGATGATCTTCCTCCAGGGGGTCGGGGTCTCCACCTCCATCGCCGTCCGGATCTACAAGAAGTACGGCGACGCCTCGATCTCCGTCGTGCGGAACGAGCCGTACCGCCTGGCGGCCGACGTCTGGGGCATCGGCTTCCTCACCGCCGACCGCATCGCCCAGGCCGTAGGCATCCCGCACGACTCGCCGGAGCGCGTCAAGGCCGGCCTTCAGTACGCGCTCTCCCAGTCCACCGACCAGGGCCACTGCTTCCTCCCCGAGGAGCAGCTGATCTCCGACGCGGTCAAGCTCCTCCAGGTCGACACCGGGCTCGTCATCGACTGCCTGGCCGAGCTGGCCGCCGACGAAGGTGTCGTACGGGAGCGGGTGCCCGGGCCCGAAGGCGGCGATGAGCAGGTCACCGCGGTCTATCTGGTCCCCTTCCACCGGGCCGAGATCTCGCTCGCGTCCCAGGTGGTCAGGCTGCTGCGCACCGAGCAGGACCGGATGCCCGCCTTCCGCGACGTCGACTGGGCGAAGGCGCTGGTCTGGCTGGCCGGGCGCACCGGCGCCGAGCTGGCGCCCGAGCAGCAGGCCGCGGTCCGCCTCGCGCTCACCGAGAAGGTCGCGGTGCTGACCGGGGGCCCCGGCTGCGGCAAGTCCTTCACGGTCCGCTCCGTGGTCGAGCTGGCCCGTGCCAAGCAGGCCAAGGTGGTGCTCGCGGCGCCGACCGGCCGTGCGGCCAAGCGGCTCGCCGAGCTGACCGGCGCCGAGGCGTCCACGGTGCACCGCCTGCTCGAACTGAAGCCGGGCGGTGACGCGGCGTACGACAGGGACCGCCCGCTCGACGCGGATCTGGTCGTGGTGGACGAGGCGTCGATGCTCGATCTCCTCCTCGCCAACAAGCTGGTCAAGGCCGTCGCCCCGGGCGCGCATCTGCTGCTCGTCGGCGATGTGGACCAGCTGCCGTCCGTCGGCGCCGGTGAGGTGCTGCGCGATCTGCTGTCGGCCACTAGCCCGGCGCCGAGTGTCCGGCTGACCCGGATCTTCCGCCAGGCCCAGCAGTCGGGGGTGGTCACCAACGCCCACCGGATCAACTCGGGGGTGCACCCGGTCACCCAGGGCCTGCCGGACTTCTTCCTGTTCGTGGAGGACGAGACGGAGGAGGCCGGGCGGCTCACGGTCGATGTGGCGGCCCGCCGCATCCCGCAGAAGTTCGGGCTGAACCCGCGGCGGGACATCCAGGTGCTGGCCCCCATGCACCGCGGCCCGGCCGGCGCCGGCACGCTCAACGGGCTGCTCCAGCAGGCGATCACCCCCGCCAGGCCGGGCCTGCCCGAGAAGCGGTTCGGCGGCCGGGTCTTCCGCGTCGGCGACAAGGTCACCCAGATCCGCAACAACTACGACAAGGGTGCCAACGGCGTCTTCAACGGCACGGTGGGCGTGGTCACTTCGCTCAACCCGGAGGACCAGAAGCTGAGCGTGCTCACCGACGAGGACGAGGAGGTGGAGTACGAGTTCGACGAGCTGGACGAGCTGGCGCACGCGTACGCGGTGACGATCCACCGCTCGCAGGGCAGCGAGTATCCGGCCGTGGTCATCCCGGTCACCACGGGTGCCTGGATGATGCTCCAGCGCAATCTGCTCTATACGGCCGTCACACGGGCGAAGAAGCTGGTCGTCCTGGTCGGCTCCCGCAAGGCGATCGGCCAGGCGGTGCGCACGGTCTCCGCGGGCAGGCGGTTCACGGCGCTGGGCCACAGACTGGCGGGAGGCGGCGCGGACGACAGACCGTGGGAATCGTCACCCCGGGGTTCCGGAACCGGGGCGAAGAGGGCAGGATAAGTAGGTTGGCGGCACTCAGTGCCGCCAAATAGCCCAACGGGCGACCCCGAGTGCACTCTGCTGAGCCAAGTGGGGGATGGTAGAGACAGTCAGGGCACCTCGAAGAAGAGGCACTACGTCGGTGAGGGATGACGTGAGCGAGAACGCTAACAAGGCTGTAGTACTGCGGTACGGCGATGACGAGCACACCTACCCGGTGATCGACAGCACCGTCGGCGACCAGGGCTTCGACATCGGGAAGCTCCGAGCCCAGACCGGGCTGGTGACACTGGACAGCGGATACGGCAACACGGCCGCCTATAAATCCGCGATCACTTACCTCGACGGCGAGCAGGGCATCCTGCGCTATCGCGGTTACCCGATCGAGCAGCTGGCCGAGCAGTCCAGCTTCCTCGAGACGGCCTACCTGCTGATCAACGGTGAGCTCCCCCAGGTCGACGAGCTGTCGACCTTCAAGAACGAGATCACCCAGCACACGCTGCTGCACGAGGACGTCAAGCGCTTCTTCGACGGCTTCCCGCGTGACGCGCACCCGATGGCGATGCTGTCCTCGGTGGTCAGCGCGCTGTCCACGTTCTACCAGGACAGCCACAACCCCTTCGACGAGGAGCAGCGTCACCTTTCGACGATCCGCCTTCTCGCCAAGCTTCCGACCATCGCGGCGTACGCGTACAAGAAGTCGATCGGCCACCCGTTCGTCTACCCGCGCAACGACCTCGGGTACGTGGAGAACTTCCTGCGGATGACCTTCTCGGTCCCCTCGCAGGAGTACGTGCCGGACCCGGTCGTCGTCTCCGCGCTGGACAAGCTGTTCATCCTGCACGCGGACCACGAGCAGAACTGTTCGACCTCCACCGTGCGTCTGGTCGGCTCCTCGCAGGCGAACATGTTCGCCTCGATCTCCGCCGGTATCAGCGCGCTGTGGGGCCCGCTGCACGGTGGCGCCAACCAGTCGGTGCTGGAGATGCTCGAAGGCATCAAGCAGTCCGGCGGCGACGTCGACACCTTCATCCGCAAGGTGAAGAACAAGGAAGACGGCGTGAAGCTCATGGGCTTCGGGCACCGCGTCTACAAGAACTTCGACCCCCGGGCGAAGATCATCAAGGCTGCGGCGCACGATGTCCTCTCGGCCCTCGGCAAGGATGACGAGCTGCTCGACATCGCGCTGAAGCTGGAGGAGCACGCGCTGGCCGACGAGTACTTCGTCGAGCGGAAGCTCTACCCGAACGTGGACTTCTACACGGGCCTGATCTACCGCGCCATGGGCTTCCCGACCGAGATGTTCACCGTGCTGTTCGCGATCGGCCGGCTGCCCGGCTGGATCGCCCAGTGGCACGAGATGATCAAGGAGCCCGGCAGCCGCATCGGCCGCCCGCGCCAGATCTACACCGGTGAGGTCCTGCGCGACTTCACGCCGGTCGAAGGCCGCTGACACCGGTCGTTCCGCACTGAGGCTGTTCTGCGTCGCGGTCGTCCGAAGGGCGGCCGCACCGCACGGCAACCGAAAAGCGCCCCGCCGTCGATCCCCCCACGGGTCGACGATACGGGGCGCTTCCCGTTTCCCCGGGCGGATTCCCCCCACGGGATCCGGTCCGGGCGTCTGTTGGGCGCAGATGCCACTCCACGTACCACTGCTGCTGCCACGGCGCGCGGTCTGCCGGGGTACGTACTCGACGGGTGGGCCGCTCAAGCTCCCCGCAGCACGTGCCCCGGCCAACGCTTGCCCGGAACATCCCCCAAGATGTTCCACCGGACGTCCCCCAAGACATCCTTGGCATCGTTCACTTAGACACTCGAGGCACCGGAATGGTTACCCCCCCAAACGTGTGATGTGAATCTCGTTGTGAACGTCCTGTGAAGGTACGCAATTCCGGGCTGTTTGTCACTACGAACAGCCAAGAGATGGCCATGGCTATACCTCCCGCAGAGGTGGCCGGGCACCCCGGCCACCAGGAGATCTCCACGTAACGGGCACCGGAACCGGGCCCGTGTCCGGCGAGCCGGTGTCCGGCGGGTCCGTGCCCGGCGGGTCAGTGTCCCGCGAGTCCGTATCCCGCCTCGTCCAGCACCGAGCGCACGGTCCCCTCGTCCAGTGGGGCCTGCGAGACCACGGTGACCTGTCCGGTGGTTGCGTCGGCCGTGACACCCGTGACACCGGCCAGCTCGGCGATTTCGAGCGAGACGGCGCCCTCGCAGTGCTCACCGTCCATCCCGGTCACCTGGTAGACGGCGGTGACCCCGCCCGCATCGGCCTCCGCGCCGCCGCCGCAGCACCCGCCGCCGCAGCAGCCGGACGCGGGGGCGGGCTCCGCGGGCTCGGCGGGCGGGCCGGACTGCGGGTTCCCGAGATAGGCGATGCCGGGCCGGGGAGCCCCGGGCTGGGAAGTCTCTGTCTCGGCGCTCATGCTGCTCTCCTCTGTGCGGATGTTCGTACCTCCCCATGGTGCGCCCGGGGCTCCCGGCGGCCACCGGGGCCCGCCCGTTGGGCCCCTGCCTGTCTGTTGGTGGCCCTAACGGCCTCTGTTGCTCGGCCTGCGTGACACCCAGAGCCGAATGGTCTCCGCGTACCAGTAGGGCTTGCCGTGCTCCACCTGGTCGGGCGGCGGCAGCAGCCCGTGTTTCCGGTACGAGCGCACCGTGTCCGGCTGCACCCGGATGTGTGCGGCGATCTCCTTGTAGGACCAGAGCTTCCGGTCGGTCATACCCGTACCTCCCTGCCTGCCGCGCGACGCCGGCCTGGGGGCCGTCGGGGGAGTCGCGCGGGGCTGCGCATTGGTGATCAATTCAGCCTCTCCCCGGACAACGGGGTCCTAAGAGGGCGACGGAGGAGCTGTTGACCTCCTGTGACCGAAAGGCCGCGTAACGCGGACATGCGTGACGGGAAGGTAACTCCTGTGACTCAAGCGGCACATGAGGAAATAGGGGCGAACACATGCGGATCCGGCGGTCGAGCGGCCCCGGTCCGGCGGTCGAGCGGCCCCGGTCCGGCGGTCGGCCGGCCCCGGTCCGGCGCTCCTCGCATTCGTCCGAATGTCCGGACAATGCGTTGACAGGGCTCCGAGGGGGGAGTTAGACCTGAGGGCCCGTTACCCGGGCCCGGCCACCCGGCCGCGGGACCGGGGGCCGCCCGCCGATGGAGAGGACGTGCAGGGTGTACGACCTGATCACGATGGGCCGGATCGGGGTGGACCTCTACCCCTTGCAGGCCGGTGTCCCACTGGCGCGGGTCGACACCTTCGGCAAGTTCCTCGGCGGCTCCGCGGCGAATGTCGCCGTCGCGGCCGCGCGGCTGGGGCACCGGACGGCCGTCGTCACCCGGACGGGCGCCGACCCGTTCGGTGAGTATCTCCACCAGGAGCTGCGGGCCTTCGGCGTCGACGACCGCTGGGTGACCCCGGTGCCCGGCCTGCCCACCCCGGTGACCTTCTGTGAGGTGTTCCCGCCGGACGACTTCCCGCTGTACTTCTACCGGCAGCCCAAGGCGCCCGATCTGGAGCTGTACGGGGAGGAGCTGGACCTCGGGGAGATCCGGGCCGCGCGGGTGTTCTGGATGACCGGGACGGGCCTCTGCGCCGAGCCCAGCCGTACGGCGACGCTCACCGCGCTGGCCGCCCGCGCGGCCGCGCCCGAGCAGCCGCGGGCCACACCTCAGGGGCCTCGCGCCACCGTCTTCGACCTGGACTGGCGCCCGATGTTCTGGTCCGACGACCCGAAGCCGCACTACCTCGGCGCGCTGCGCCACACCACGGTGGCCGTCGGCAACATCGACGAGGTCGAGATCGCCACCGGTGAGCGCGAACCCCGCGCGGCGGCCGAAGCGCTGCTCGCCCTGGGGCCGGAGCTGGCCGTCGTCAAGCAGGGCCCGGGCGGCGTCCTGGCCGTGCACCGCGACGGCCGCACCGCCGAGGTGCCGCCGGTCCCGGTGGAAGTGGTCAACGGCCTCGGCGCGGGCGACGCGTTCGGCGGCGCGCTCTGCCACGGGCTGCTCGCCGGGTGGGAGCTGGAGCGCACCATGCGGTACGCCAACGCGGCCGGCGCGATCGTCGCGTCCCGGCTGGCCTGCTCGTCCGCGATGCCCTACCCGTCCGAGGTCGAAGCGGCCCTCCGGGACGTACGCGCCTGCCCCGCGGGCGCGGACGTGGCGGGCGCGGTGGACATCGCCGGGGGGCTGCTCCGGCCGCCCGGGAGGGACGAATGAACGACAACCGGCAGCAGGGCACAGCAGCGTCGGACGACCGACGGCAGGGCCCGGCCCCGTCCCGCAGCCGACGGCAGGGCCCGGCCCCGTCGGACTCCCCTCCGCACACCACAGCCCCGCTGGTACGGGCGGGCAGCGCGGCCCGTGCTCCGTACGCCCTGGACATCGGCCCCGAGCGGGCCGGCTGGGACCGGTCGGCGCTGCGGATCCTGGAGCTCGCCCCCGGAGGTTCACACCGTCTTTCCACGGCGGACAGCGAATGGATCGTGCTGCCGCTCACCGGGGGCTGTACGGTCCTTGTCGACGGGGAGAGCTTCGAACTGCGGGGCAGGGCAGGGGTGTTCGCCGGAGTCACCGACTTCGCCTACCTGCCGCGCGACGCCCGCGCGCAGATCTCCTCCGGTGCGGGAGGCCGCTTCGCCCTGGCAGGAGCGAAGTGCGAGCGACGACTCCCCGCCCGCTACGGCCCCGCGCCGGAGGTTCCCGTCGAGCTGCGCGGCAGCGGCAGCTGCTCGCGCCAGGTCAACAACTTCGCGGCCGCCGACACCTTCGCCTGCGACCGGCTGATCGCCGTCGAGGTGCTCACCCCCGGCGGCAACTGGTCCTCCTTCCCGCCGCACAAGCACGACGAGTACCGCCCCGGCGAGGAGTCGGTCCTTGAGGAGATCTACTACTTCGAGATCGCGGACGGCGGCCCCGGCTACCACCGGGTCTCCCCGTCCAGGCCAGGCGGCACCGATCTGCTCGCCGAAGTCCGCAGCGGTGACACGGTGCTGATCCCGGACGGCTGGCACGGCCCTTCGATGGCCACCCCCGGCCACCACATGTACTACCTCAATGTGATGGCGGGGCCCGGCGCCGAGCGCGCGTGGCTGATCAGCGACCACCCCGACCACGGCTGGATCCGGCAGACCTGGGAGACGCAGCCCGTCGACCCGAGGCTCCCGCTGTACGGCAACGCAGCCCAGGAGGACCGCCGATGATCGCCCGTCAGGCCGACGGCCACGCCCCGGCCGCCCGCCGGCTGACCACCGCCCAGGCCCTGGTGGCCTTCCTGGCGCGCCAGTACACCGAGCGCGACGGCCACCGCCACCGGCTGATCGCCGCCACCTGGGGCATCTTCGGCCACGGCAACGTCGCCGGGATCGGCCAGGCGCTCACCGAGACCGGCCGGGGCGCGATGCCGTACCACCAGGGCCGCAACGAGCAGGCGATGGTGCACGCGGCCGTCGGCTACGCCCGGCAGTCCGGCCGGCTCTCCGCGCACGCCGTCACCACCTCCATCGGCCCCGGCGCCACCAACCTGGTCACCGGCGCCGCCCTCGCCTCCGTCAACCACCTGCCGGTGCTGCTGCTCCCCGGCGACACGTTCGCGGCCCGCCCGGCCGACCCGGTGCTCCAGCAGCTCGAAGTCCCGTACGCGGGCGACCTGTCCGTCAACGACTGCCTGCGTCCTGTCTCCAAGTACTTCGACCGGATCACCCGCCCCGAGGCGCTGATCCCGGCCGCGCTCGCCGCGATGCGGGTCCTCGCCGATCCGGAGCTGACCGGCGCCGTGACGCTCGCGCTGCCGCAGGACGTACAGGCCGAGGCGTACGACTGGCCGGAGGAGTTCTTCGCCGAGCGGGTCTGGCGGGTGCCCGTACGGCGGCCGGACGCCACCGAGTTCGCCGAAGCGGTCGCCGCGGTCCGCGCCGCCCGGCGCCCGCTGATCATCGCGGGCGGCGGGGTACGCCACAGCGGCGCCCAGGAAGCCCTGCGCGCCCTCGCCGAAGGGACCGGCATCCCGGTGGCCTCCACCCAGGCGGGCAAGGGCGCCCTGCCGTACGACCACCCGGCGGACGTCGGAGGCATCGGCCACACCGGCACCGCCACCGCCGACGGGCTGGCCCGCGCCGCCGACCTGGTCATCGGGGTCGGCACCCGCTACACCGACTTCACCACCGCTTCGGGGACGCTCTTCCAGCACCCGGGCGTCCGGTTCGTCAACATCAACATCGCCGGGTCCGACGCGCACAAACTGTCCGCGCTGCCGCTCGTCGCCGACGCCCGCGCCGCCATCGAGCGGCTGACCGGCGCTCTCACCGGGCACCGGGTGTCCGACGCGTACGAGCGCGGCTACCGGGCCGCGAAGGCGGAGTGGGAGGTACGGGTCACCGCCGCCTACACGGGCAGCGAGGACGCCGCGCCCACCCAGACGCAGGTGCTCGGGGCGCTCGACGCGCTGGTGACCGGCGACGACATCGTCATCAACGCGGCGGGCTCGCTCCCCGGCGACCTGCACCAGCTGTGGCGGACCCGCTCCGCCGACCAGTACCACGTCGAGTACGGCTACTCCTGCATGGGCTACGAGATCCCCGCCGCGATCGGTGTCCAGCTGGCGGCTCCGGGACGGCCCGTCTGGGCGCTGGTCGGCGACGGCACCTATCTGATGAACCCCACCGAGATCGTCACCGCGGTCCAGGAGGGCCTCCCGGTCAATGTGGTGGTCCTGCAGAACCACGGGTACGCCTCGATCGGCGGCCTCTCGGAGTCGGTGGGCGCCGAACGCTTCGGTACGGCGTACCGCTACCGGGCCCCGGACGGCACGTACACCGGCGACCCGCTGCCCGTCGACCTGGCGGCCAACGCGGCCAGTCTCGGACTCGATGTGCTGCGCGCCAAGACCCTGCGTGACCTGCGCGAAGCCCTGGCCGCCGCACGGGCGTCGGACCGTCCCACATGTGTCTACGTGGAGACCGAAACGGCAGACACAGTGTCGGGGCCGCCCCCGCCGCAGGCATGGTGGGATGTTCCTGTGGCCGAGACCGCCACTCGCCCCTCGGCGGTCGGGGCCCGGGAGGAGTACGACCGGCAGGTCGCAGCCCGACGCCGTCATCTCTAAGGCTTTAGGAGCGTTCACCATGAAGACCGTCAACCACTGGATCGGTGGCAGGGCCGTCGACGGCACGTCGGGCAACTGGGGTCCGGTCACCGATCCGGCGACCGGCGCCGTCACCACCCAGGTCGCGCTGGCCTCCGAGGCCGAGGTGGACGCCGCGGTCGCATCGGCGAAGGCCGCGTACACGACGTGGGGAACCTCCTCGCTCTCCACGCGCACCACGGTCCTCTTCCGCTACCGGGCGCTCCTCGACGCCCACCGTGACGAGATCGCCGCGCTGATCACCGCCGAGCACGGCAAGGTGCACTCCGACGCGCTCGGCGAGGTCGCCCGCGGTCTGGAGATCGTGGAGCTGGCCTGCGGGATCACCACCCAGCTCAAGGGCGAGCTGTCCACCCAGGTCTCCAGCCGGGTCGACGTCTCGTCGATCCGGCAGTCGATCGGTGTCGTCGCGGGCATCACGCCCTTCAACTTCCCGGCCATGGTGCCGATGTGGATGTTCCCGCTGGCCATCGCCTGCGGCAACACCTTCGTACTGAAGCCCAGCGAGAAGGACCCGTCGGCCGCGAACCTGCTGGCTGAGCTGGCCACCGAGGCGGGCCTGCCTGACGGTGTGCTGAACGTGCTGCACGGGGACAAGGTCGCCGTGGAGGGGCTGCTGAGCCACCCGGACGTCGCCGCGGTCTCCTTCGTCGGCTCCACCCCGATCGCCCGCCACATCCACGCCACCGCCACCGCGCACGGCAAGCGCGTCCAGGCGCTCGGCGGCGCCAAGAACCACATGCTGGTGCTGCCCGACGCCGACCTGGACGCCGCGGCCGACGCCGCCGTCTCCGCCGCGTACGGCTCGGCGGGCGAGCGCTGCATGGCGATCTCCGCGGTCGTCGCCGTCGGTTCCGTCGCCGACGAGCTGGTCGCGAAGATCCGCGAGCGCGCCGAGAAGATCACGATCGGCCCCGGCAACGACCCGTCGTCCGAGATGGGCCCGCTGATCACCAGGGCGCACCGCGACAAGGTCGCCTCGTACGTCACGGGTGCGGCCGCGCAGGGCGCCGAAGTCGTCCTGGACGGTACCGGGTTCACCGTCGAGGGCCACGAGGACGGCCACTGGATCGGCCTGTCGCTGCTCGACCGGGTGTCCACCGATTCGGACGCGTACAAGGACGAGATCTTCGGCCCGGTCCTGTGTGTGCTGCGCGTCGACACGTACGAGGAGGGCGTGGCGCTGATGAACGCCTCGCCGTTCGGCAACGGCACCGCGATCTTCACCCGGGACGGTGGCGCGGCCCGCCGCTTCCAGCTGGAGGTCGAGGCCGGCATGGTCGGCGTCAACGTGCCGATCCCGGTCCCGGTCGGCTACCACTCCTTCGGCGGCTGGAAGGACTCGCTCTTCGGCGACCACCACATCTACGGCAACGACGGGGTGCACTTCTACACCCGCGGCAAGGTCGTCACCACCCGCTGGCCCGACCCGGCGGACGCCCCGGCGGGCGTCGACCTGGGGTTCCCGAGCAACCACTGAGCGGGTAGCGATCCCGGAGCCCGTTCACCGCTGACGGCCGTATGGCGCGGCGGTGAACTCTCGGGGAACTCACCCCGGGACGGCTCCCGTACGGCAGTTCGGGGGCGGAACGGATGCCTAGCATGACGGCGTCCGACCGCCCCCGCCTGTATGCCGTACGAACGGAGCCACCCCTGTGCCCACCAGTGCTGCCGGTACCGGCCCCGGCTCCGGCTCCGGACCTGGCTCCGGCTCGGGCCTCGGACCCGGCTCCGGCTCCGATGGGGGTCCCGCCGTCGGCCGCCGGATATGGAGGGCGGCGGCCGTCGTCGCCACGGCCGTCGCGGTCACCCTCGGCGCGCTGCTCGCCACCGACAGGACCGGCGCCACGGCCGGGCACCCGGCCGCCGCGTCCGACGGGCTGCGCCACACAGCTGTCGAGGTCTCGCCCGGCTCCTGCGGCCGCGGCTGGACCCGTCCGCACCCGGGGACCCAGGTCTTCGACCTGACGAACACCTCCACAGGCCCCGCCGAGGTGGACCTCACCGACCCCCGCACCGGCGCCGTCTACGCGGAGACCGAGGGACTCGCGCCCGGTACGACCCGGCAGATGCGGGTGGCGCTCGGCGGCGGTACATACGCCTTCAGCTGTCTGCCCGACGACGCGGACGCGGTGCGCGGCCCCACCGTGCACATCGCGGGCAGCGCGCGGGGGAGCGGCCCGCACGCGGTGCCGGTGACCGAGCACGATCTGGTCCCGCCGACCCTCGCCTACCAGAAGTGGATCGGCGCCCGTGCCGCCGAACTCGCCCGGAAGACCGCCGTACTGAGGAAGGCCGTCGACCGAGGCGACCTGGCTGCGGCCCGTGCCGCGTGGCTGCCGGCCCATCTGGTGTACGAGCGGATGGGCGCGGCGTACGGCACGTTCGGCGACGCCGACACGGACATCAACGGCACCGGAGCCGGGCTGCCCGGCGGGCCGCACGACCCCGGCTTCCAGGGCTTCCACCGGGTCGAGTACGGGCTGTGGCACGGCGAGTCCGCCGCCGCGCTGCGCGGCCCGGCCGACCGGCTGGACACGGCGGTCCGCGCACTGCGCGACGGCTGGCCGCAGCAGCGCATGGACCCCGCGGATCTGGGGCTGCGCGCCCATGAAGTCCTGGAGAACACCCTCCAGTCCGAGCTGACAGGACGCACCGACCGCGGCAGCGGCACCAGCCTGGCCACCGTCCGCGCCAACCTCGACGGAACGCGTGAACTGCTCTCCGTACTGCGGCCGTTGCTCACCACACGCGATCCGGAGCTGCCGCGCCTGGACTCCTGGCTGGACCGCACCCGGCGCACGCTGGACGGATCGCGCCACGACGGCGGGTGGACCCCGGTGGACCGGCTGAAGACCGCCGACCGGGAGCGGCTCGACGCCGACGTCAGCCAGGCGACCGAGCTGCTGTCCCAGGTGGCAGCCCTCTGCGACCTGCGCAGAACAGCATGAGCGACAACGGCCCAGGTAAAACGGCCCAGGTAAAAACGGCCCAGGTAAAAACGGCACGGGCAACAACGGCACGGGCAACAACGGCACGCGAAACCGCGAGGGCAATCCCTTGCGGGACGGCGTGCATGACGAAACCATGCGGAGCTGCGGTATGCGGCGCGGCACGGGACCAGCAGGAGGCACGGTATGAGCGGGACCGGCGGCACCGGAGGCACCGGCGCGAACGAGGTACGCAGGCGCGGATTCCTGCGCAGTGCGGCGCTGGGGGTGGGATCCGTGGCAGCGGGGGCCGCCCTGGTGGGTGCGGACCGGCCCGCCACGTCCGCCGCCCCGGCCGGTACCACCGACGCACCGGCCGCCGCCTCCCGTACCGACTTCCACGGCGCGCACCAGGCGGGCATCCTCGAAGCACCGCAGCGGGCCACGGTGTTCGTGGCCTTCGACGTCACCGCCGACGGCCGCAGGGACCTCACCGAACTGCTGCGCACCCTCACCTCGCGGGCCCGTTTCCTCACCACCGGAGGCACCCCGCCCCCGCTCGGTATCACCGCACCACCGAGCGACTCCGGTGTGCTCGGGCCACAGGTCCCGGCCGGCGGGCTGACCGTCACGGCCGGGGTCGGCGCCTCCCTCTTCGACGACCGCTTCGGGCTGCACGGCCGCAAGCCGCTGCGGCTCACCGCCATGCCGTCCTTCCCCGACGACGACCTCGTCCAGGCCGAGTGCCACGGCGACCTCAGTGTGCAGCTCAGCGCGGACAGCCGCGATGTGGTGCTGCACGCCCTGCGCGACATCGCACGGCACACCCGGGGTGCGATGCAGGTGCGCTGGCGGATGGACGGCTTCAGCAGCCCGGCCCGGCCCAGCGGAACACCCCGTAACCTCCTGGGGTTCAAGGACGGCACGGCCAACCCCGACGCCGCAGACGCCTCGGCGATGGAGCGGCTCGTCTGGGTGGGCGCGGGTGCCGAGCCCGACTGGACGGCAGGTGGCAGCTACCAGGTGGTGCGGCTGATCCGGATGCTGGTGGAGTTCTGGGACCGGGTCTCGCTGACCGAGCAGGAGCGGATGTTCGGCCGCGTCCGCGACACCGGCGCCCCGCTCGACGGGAACCACGAGTCCGACTCCCCGCGGTACGCGCAGGACCCGAAGGGCGATGTGATCCCGCTGGACAGCCACATCCGGATGGCCAACCCGCGGACGCCGAAGACCGAGGGGCAGCGGCTGCTGCGCCGCGCGTACAACTACGACCGGGGCATGGACTCCAACGGCAACCTCGACATGGGGCTGCTCTTCTGCTGCTACCAGCAGGATCTGGCCCGGCAGTTCGAGACGGTGCAGAAGCGGCTGGCCGGTGAGCCGCTGGTGGACTACATCAAGCCGTTCGGCGGGGGCTACTTCTTCGCCCTGCCGGGTGTCCGCGACCGTACGGACTGGCTGGGCCGGGCCCTGCTCGCCTAGGGGGTGTCGACGGAACCCCCGGGCCAAGGACACCGAGGACACCGGGGACTCCAGGGACACCGAGGACACCGAGGACTCCAGGGACACACCGAGGACACCGAGGACGCCAAGGACTCCAGGACCCCAAGGAACGGTCAAGTCTTCCCCCGGACTTCGTGACTGGCTGTTCACCCCGGCGACACGGACGCGCAGCCGCCCGGTCGTGGCGGGCGCGCAGCATCCTCCGCGTAAGCACGATCACGGCAGCCCACAGCGGAGGCGCGGAGAGCATGGTCAGCACAGGGAGAACGGCGGGGCCCGGACGGCGGGCGATACGGTGGGGCGCTATCGCCGGAGCCGCGGCGCTCACCGTCCTCGGGGGCCCGGCCTCCGCGTTCGCGGACGCGCACGGACCGGGCCACGGGCACCAGGGTGGCAGCCACGGGACGACGGCCACCCCGGTCAAGCATCTGGTGGTGATCTTCCAGGAGAACGTCTCGTTCGACCACTACTTCGGTACGTACCCGAACGCGGCCAACACCGACGGCACGAAGTTCACGGCGGACCCCCGCACCCCGAAGAACATCAACACCCTGAGCAACGCCGGGCTGCTGAAGAAGAACCCGAACCAGTACACGCCCCGCCGGCTCTCCGCATCCCAGGCGCTGACCTGCGACCAGAACCACAACTACGGGCCCGAGCAGTACGCGGCCAACGGCGGCAGAGCCGACCAGTACGTCCAGAACACCGACTCCGGAAAGTGCTCGGGCAACCTCTTCGGCGAGCCCGGCCTGGTCATGGACTACTACGACGGCAACACGGTCACCGGACTGTGGAACTACGCCCAGCACTACTCCCTGGGCGACAACGCGTACAGCTCCAACTACGGCCCCTCCACGCCCGGTGCGCTCAATCTGATCTCCGGCCAGACGCACGGCGTGACCTCCGTCGACCCGGCGTCCGGCACCGAGCACCCGAAGCAGACGGCGAAGCCCGACGCGTACACGGTCGTCTCACCGGACGCCAAGGGCGTCGGCACGGTCACCAACGACCCCGACCCGGCGTACGACGACTGCTCGAACAGCGACCACACCAGCAAGAACGCGCTCGCCGTCATGCACGGCAGCAACATCGGTGACCTGCTGAACAAGAAGGGCGTGAGCTGGGGCTGGTTCCAGGGCGGCTTCCGGCCCAGCACCGCCTGGAGCGGCAAGCAGGGCGACTACGCGAAGTGCTCGGGAAGCACCCACTCCAACGTGGGCGGCGCCGCGTCCGTCGACTACAGCCCGCACCACTCGCCCTTCCAGTACTACCGGTCCACGTCCAACCCGCACCACCTGGCCCCGAAGAACGTCAGCGAGATCGGCCACAGCGGGCGCGCGAACCACAACTACGACCTGACCGACTTCGACGCCGCGCTGAAGGCGGACCGGCTGCCCGCGGTCAGCTTCCTCAAGGCGTCGGAGTTCCAGGACGGCCACGCCGGATACTCGGACCCGACCGACGAACAGCACTTCCTGGTCGACCGGATCAACAAGCTCCAGAAGTCCCCGGAGTGGAAGGACACCGCCGTCGTCGTCGCCTACGACGACTCGGACGGCTGGTACGACCACGCGTACGCGAAGCCGCAGAACGGCTCGAAGGACACCACGACCGGCTCCAACGGGAAGGCCACCGACAGCCCCGCCTGCCAGACGGGCCCCCGCTCGGCTGGCGGCTACGCCGACCGCTGCGGCCCCGGCACCCGGCAGCCGCTGCTTGTCATCTCCCCGTACAGCAAGGTCAATTCGGTCGACCACACCCGCACCGAACAGGCGTCGGTCACCCGCTTCATCGAGGACAACTGGCACACGGGCCGCATCGGGGACGCCTCCTTCGACGCCCGCGCGGGCTCCCTGACGTCGGCCTTCGACTTCAGGCACCCGAACAACAAGCAGGTGCTGCTCCACTCGGACGGATCGGTGCAGTCGGTCCGCCGCATCCCGGCCCAGGGGTCACGTCCGCACTCGACGGGGGCCACCCGGACAGCAGGACCGGCCACCAGCTCCGACCTCACCTCACGGGACCTCGCGGCGAGCACGACGTCGTCGGCCGCCGTGTCGACCGGCATCGGAGCCGCACTGGTACTGGCGGCGGGAGGCACCGCGCTCGTACTGCGCCGCCGGAGGAACCGTACGGACGCCTGAGCGCCCGAAAGCGCCGCGTGACCGGAGGAGCCCGGCCCGGGGAAAACGGCAGGTGACGGGCGGGGCCCTCCGGGTACGGTGGCGCGACCGGCCGCGCGACGGGGGCGGTGGACGGCGTACGGCAGGAGAGCGCGATGGCCACGGCAGAACAGGCCCCCGGCAACCGGGCCCGGCTGATCGCGCGTTTCGGCCCCACGGCCGGCCCCTGGTACGACGCGCTCCCCACCCTGGTCGCCACCCTCGCCGACCGGTGGGGCCTCGACGTCGGCGAGGCGGGCGGCGGTGGCACCTCCCGGGTGTACCGCTGCCTGCGACACGCGGGTGGTGAAGGGGGCGGGGCGGCCAACGGCGACGCGCATGGTTCCGCGGACGGGGCCGCCGACGGCGACGCGGATCGTTACGCGGACGATGCCGCCGACGGCGACGAGGGCAGTGCCACCGTATGGCTGAAGCTCACCCCCGATCCGGTGGTCGCCGCCCAGGAGGCCGAGGCGCTGGACGCCTGGGCGGGCGCCCCGTCCGTCGTCCGGCTGCTCGACAGCGACCTCGCCGCCGGGGCGCTGCTGCTGGCCGGGGTCGAGCCGGGCACTCGGGTACGGGAACACGGCTGGCCGACCGCGGACATCGCCCGGCTCCTGACCGACCTGCGCACAGCACCGCGCCGACGCGCACCGCAGGCCCGCCCCCTGCTGCTGCCGCCGCTCAGCGACCGGATCGCCTTCATGTACGACATGGCCGCCAGGCGCGGCGCCCACGCCCCGGAGGTGCTGGCGCGCGGACGCGCCGCGGCGCTGGAGCTCGCCGGGAGCGGTCCGGCCGACGGGCTGGTGCACGGCGATCTGCACCCGGCCAATGTGCTGGTCGGCCCCGGGCACCGGCTCGTGGCCATCGACCCCCGGCCGACCCTGGGCGACCCGGACTTCGACGCGGCGGACTGGGCCATCGACGGAGTCACGGACGAGCCCGGTCTGCGACGACGCATCGCCGAACTGACCCCGCTCGTACCGGGAATGTCGGCGGACCGGGTACTCGCCTGGTGCCGGGCGACGGCCCCACTCACGACGGGGGCACCGGGGTTTCTCCTGACGGCCGGCAGGGCATCGCGGAAGCGGTGAGAGGCGTCCCCGCGACGCCCGCCTGCCCTTGTCCGGCCGGCTAGAACCAGCTCGCAGGGTTCGCGTGCTTGGCCAGGCTCTTGGCACCGTGAGCGATGCCGTCGCCGACCTTGGACGCCTTGTCGCCCACCCAGCCGGCCGCCTTCCCGGCGCCCTTCTTGATGTCGCCCCAGTGCTGGACGACCTTCGCGCCGCCGTAGACGGCCCCGAAGCCGACGGCGAGGCCGATGGTGACGGGGTTCGGGGCGATCATGGCCGCGGTCATCGACGCGTTGAAGCCCGCTTCGGCAACATCGGCGACGTAACCGGCACCCTCCCTCTTGAAAGCGGCGACCGGGTTGCCCTGAGCCACGACATTCGCCGTGCTGAAGCCGGTGGCGGCCACGCCGCCGACGATACCGACGCCCCGCAGGGCTCCCGCGACCTTCCCGGCACCCGCCAGCCCCTTCGCCAGCGACGTGGTACGGCTGAAGTTGAGGCTGCGGGCCTTCGAGAAGATGTTGCCCGTGACCTTGAACAGGTTGGCGTTGCCGGCCCGTGACACGGCCTGGCCCGCGTGGGTGATGCCTCCGTATCGCGCAGCCAGGGAGTCCGAGCCCACCACGAAGTCGATGGCTCTGTTGACGGAAACACCGCCCTCCCAGAGCGGCGACTTCATGATGGACAAGCGGCGCACAAGGTCGTAGCCCTTGCCTGTCCAGTCCGCGATGGTTCCTCGCGTTCCGGGAATCCTCTGTGCCCACTGGCTGAGCTTGCCCGGGAACCAGCTCCCTGGCGCCCCGAGCGAGCGGACCTTCGGGGAGTAGGCGACGAGCTTGTTTCCCGCCCGCTTGATCAGACCGTTGCCGGAATTCGCGAGGGCCGTGCCGATGCGGTCCTTCCAGGGCCCAAGGACGCCCGCTCTGAGGGAGTTGCCGACCAGGACCTTGGTGAGCGCCGTTCCCTGTATGGTCACGGTCGCCGTGGCGCCGCCCACCGACTTCCAGTCGCCGTACAGGTCCATGATGCTGACGATGGTCGCCGCATGTGGTTCGAGCCCGGGGATCTTCTCCAGCGCGTGGGCCTTGATCCGGCCGATCCAGTGGCTCAGTGACTCGTTCGAGTCCCGCTTGAAGACGGACGCTTCGGGATCCGTGCTGGCTGCGACGGAGTTGGCGAGCAGGAATTCGTCCGGTGTGAGTCCGCTGCCTTTGTGTTCTTTGAGGTATTTCTCAAGTTCCTTCGCCGAGAATCCGGCCCACCGCATTCCCGCCTCTGGGTCGCCGCTCTCCAGTCTGGCGATGGAAGCGCGCTTGCGGAGATCCGGTCCGGTTTCATGGGTCCAGGAACGCAGCGGTTTGAGCGATGTCAGGTGACTGGAGACGCCGAGTCGGGAGGCTCGGGTGAACGCCTCATCCAATTTGTCCTGTACGCCGCCCTTCCCGTCCAGGAGCTTGGCGAGCTGTTCCAGGTCATCGGGGTTGGCCATCCGCATGGGGGCTGATTTCCTCGGGATGTCAGTTCGCCGGGCCACGCAACGGGTTACTTGTCGCCGACGAGCGCGAACGCGAAAGCGAGACGGCGGTCGATCCAGTCCGTGCAGATATTGATCTTCGTGCTGCCCAGGGACGTGATGACGACCTCGTCTCCGGATCGCCACTCGAGGGGCCGATATCTGCTCCCCGGCTGATCTCCCTGGCCAGGATTGAGCAGGTCGTCGAAGACGCCCGTGACGAACCTGCCTGCCGCCCGGCCCGCCACTTCCTTGGCGCTGCCGCTCGCCATCTTGTTGCGTCCGACGATCTCCGGACGGCCCGGCTGATCGATCCGCCAGGTGTGCTTGAACGGGCGCTTGGGAGGCACCCGCCGCAGTGTTCCGATGGCTTGGCCCTGCGCGTCACGCACCACGTGATGCCTTTCGCCCTTCACTTCCTGCGGGGCGTCGAGATAACAGAGCAGTTGTTGCTGTTCGACGTCCTCGTAGAGCGTCAGACCGGGTTCGGAAGGGAGCGATTGGCTCTCCCCGGTGGCCACGTAGGCGCACGGCGCGAGGACTTGCATGTCCATGTCGCCCTGTGGCACGCGTATGGCACGAGGGCCGAATCCGGAACGGACGCGTTTCGCTGTCTTGGGCCGTTCGACGGACCCGAGTACGAACTCGTTGACATCCGCCCAGGGGACCGGCTCCACCGGAGGTTCCTCGACCTTCTTGTTCCTGCCGAATCCCACCGATACCTCCTGAACCGACCTGACGGGTGAGACGATCTGAGCCCCGCCTGATCCTACGGTGGCAGAGAGCGACGTCCTCGCGCCGTATTCCGCACTGACCCGGCGTCAACGATCCGGCGTCGCGTTCCTGGACAGTGACCGGCCCCCGGGGCTGACACCCCCGCCCGTCCGTGGTGCCCCGCTACTCCTGCCGCGGTACGCCGGCCGGTCCGGGTACTCCGGCAGTACGCCAGGCACTTCCACCCGGTGGCCCGTCGCGTTGTCCGAGGGGCCGCCTAGGGTTCAGGCATGAAGCTACGCAAACCCCGTGGCCGGGTGCTCGTCTGCCTGGCCGCCGTGCTTGCCGTCCTCGTCGGGGCCGGTACGTGGACGGCTGTCGCGTCCGACGGGCCCGCGCCCGTGCACCGCTCGGACCGGCTGATGGCGGTGGACGGGGTGCGTATCGACACGTCGTACTTCACGGCCGGCGGCCCGGGGCGGCGACCCGCCGTGCTCATCGGGCACGGCTTCGGTGGCAGCAAGGACGATGTGAAGTCCCAGGCCGAGCGGTTGGCGCGGCACGGGTACGCGGTGCTGACCTGGTCGGCGCGGGGCTTCGGGAAGTCGACCGGTGCCATCGGGCTCAACGACCCGTCGCGCGAGGTCAAGGACGTGTCGCGGCTCATCGACTGGCTGGCGAACCGCCCCGAGGTCCAGCTGGACAAGCCGGGCGACCCGCGCGTCGGCGTCACCGGTGCCTCGTACGGTGGTGCGATCTCGCTGCTCGCCGCCGGGTACGACCACCGGGTCGACGCCATCGCGCCGCAGATCACCTACTGGAACCTGGCCGACGCGCTCTTCCCCGACGGGGTGTTCAAGAAGCTCTGGGCCGGGATCTTCATCAACTCCGGCGGTGGCTGCGCCCGCTTCGAGAAGCAGCTCTGCTCGATGTACGACCGGGTCGCCGAGAGCGGCAAGCCGGACGCCGCCGCCCGCGAGGAGCTGGAGGCGCGGAGCCCGTCGGCGGTCGGCGGCCGGATCAAGGTGCCCTCGCTGCTCGTGCAGGGCCAGACCGACTCCCTCTTCCCGCTGAGCCAGGCCGACGCGGCGGCGAAGCAGATCAAGGCCAACGGCGCGCCCGTCTCGGTCGACTGGATCGCCGGCGGGCATGACGGCGGCGACGAGGAGGGCGGCCGGATCAACGGGCGGATCGCCTCCTGGTTCGACCGCTACCTCAAGGGCGACAAGGGTGCCGACACCGGCCCGGCCTTCCGCGTGACCCGCACCGGCGGGGTCGATTCGACCGACGGCGCCGCCCAGTTGCGCGGCGCGAGCAGCGACCGCTACCCGGGCCTGGAGAGCGGCAGGCACCCGCTCGCGCTCACCGGCCGCGAGCAGACCGTGGAGAACCCGGCGGGCGGCGCCCCGCCGTCGATCTCCGCCGTTCCGGGCGTCGCCGCGCTCTCCCAGCTCTCCGGCCTCGGCGTGGGGCTCTCCATGGACCTGCCGGGCCAGTACGCGCACTTCGACACCGCACCGCTGACCACCGCCCGCACCATCACCGGCGCCCCGAAGGTCAGAGTCCGCGTCAGGTCCTCGTCGCCGGACACCGTGCTCTTCGCCAAGGTGTACGACGTGCCGCCGGGCGGCAAGCAGCAGGTGCTGCCCCACCAGCTCGTCACCCCGGTCCGGATCACGGGCACGAAGGCGGGCCGGACGGTCGAGCTGACCCTGCCCGCCATCGACCACAAGGTCGAGGCGGGGCACCGGCTGCGGCTGGTCCTCGCGTCGACCGACCTCGGCTACGCGTCCCCGGCGGCGCCCGCCACGTACTCCGTATCGGCGGCCGGGCCGCTGACCGTCCCCACCGTGCCCGCCCTGCGCACCGCGAGCGCCGGATTCCCCTGGTGGGTGTGGGGACTTCCCGCGCTGGGCGCGCTGATCGCGGCCGCGCTGCTCGTCCCCCGGCGCAGGTCCGCCGCCGCGCCCGACCCGGCACTGGCCGAGCTGCCGCTGCGGATCACCGGGCTCACCAAGAAGTACGCCAGGTCCGCCGACCGGTACGCGGTCCGCGACCTGTCCTTCGAGGTCGGCAAGGGCCAAGTGCTCGGACTGCTCGGACCCAACGGCGCGGGCAAGACCACCACCCTGCGCATGCTGATGGGGCTCATCACACCGGACGGCGGCGAGATCCGGGTGTTCGGCCACCCGATCCGGCCCGGTGCGCCGGTCCTCTCGCGGGTCGGCGCGTTCGTCGAGGGCGCCGGGTTCCTGCCGCACCTCTCCGGGCGGGCCAACCTGGATCTGTACTGGCAGGCCACCGGCCGCCCCACCGAGGACTCACACGTCGCCGAGGCGCTGGAGATCGCCGGGCTCGGCGACGCGCTGGACCGCGCGGTCCGTACGTACTCACAGGGCATGCGGCAGCGGCTCGCCATCGCCCAGGCCATGCTCGGCCTGCCCGACCTGCTGATCCTGGACGAGCCGACGAACGGCCTCGACCCGCCGCAGATCCGCGAGATGCGGGACGTGATGATCCGGTACGCGGCCGACGGCCGGACCGTGATCGTCTCCAGCCATCTGCTGGCGGAGGTCGAGCAGTCCTGCACCCATCTCGTCGTCATGGACCACGGACAGCTCATACAGGCCGGACCCGTCGCCGAGATCACCGGCAGCGGGGACACCCTCCTCGTCACCTCCGCCGATGAGATCACCGAGGCGCTGGCCGGGAAGGTGGCCGCGCTGCCCGGCATCGGCTCCGCCGTACGCACCGGCGACGGACTGCTCGTACGGCTCGACGGCGCCACCCCGGCCGCGCTCATCTCCGAACTGCTGCGCCTGGACGTGCCGTTGACCGGTGTCGGAGCGCACCGCCGCCTGGAGGACGCCTTCCTCACCCTGATCGGAGGCCAGCCCGCATGAGCACGACCACGCTTCCGGACCCCGCCCACCCGGGCCCCGCCCACCGGGACCCCGCGACAGCCACCGCGCCCGGATACCGCGCACGGCACACGCTGCCGCTGCTGGTCGAGGCCAAACGGCAGTTCAGGCGCCGCCGCACGCTGGCGATGGGCGCGGTGCTCGTCGCGCTGCCGTTCATCCTGGTCGCGGCGTTCGCCGTCGGCGGCACCCCCAGCGGCAGCGGCCGGAACGGGCCGACGCTGCTCGACACCGCGACGGCCTCCGGGGCGAACTTCTCGGCGACCTGCCTGTTCGTGTCGGCGGGCTTCCTGCTGGTGGTGCCGGTCGCACTGTTCTGCGGCGACACCGTGGCGTCGGAGGCCGGCTGGTCATCGCTGCGCTATCTGCTCGCCGCGCCCGTACCGCGCGCCCGGCTGCTGCGCAGCAAGCTCACGGTGGCGCTGGTCTTCAGCCTCGCGGCGATGGTGGTGCTGCCGGTGGTGGCGCTCGCGGTGGGCACCGTCGCGTACGGCTGGGGGCCGCTGGAGCTGCCCACCGGGGGCTCGCTCGCCGCGGGGGACGCGGTGCTGCGGCTCGTGCTCGTGGTGGCTTTCATCTTCGTGTCCCAACTGGTCACGGCTGCCCTGGCGTTCTGGCTCTCCACCAGGACGGACGCGCCGCTGGGCGCGGTCGGCGGCGCGGTCGGTCTGACGATCGTCGGGAACGTCCTGGACGCGGTGACCGCGCTCGGCTCCTGGCGTGACTTCCTGCCCGCGCACTGGCAGTTCGCCTGGGCCGACGCACTCCAGCCCCAGCTCGAATGGGGCGGCATGGTCAAGGGCGCGGCCGTCTCGGTGGCGTACGCGCTGGTGCTCTTCGCGCTGGCCTTCCGGGGGTTCGCCCGCAAGGACATCGTGTCGTGACGCGGCAGGACACCGCGAGCACGGCGCTTGTGTGAAGCACCGGAAGGGGTGCGCCCGCCGGGTGCCGACTTGGTGGGTTCTCCCTATGGGACCGGGGGCCGGGGACCCTCTAGCGTCGGGGCCAGGAAACGCCGGGTGTGCCACCGAGGTGTGCTGGGCCACGGGTCCTGCCCGGCTCTGCGGAATGAGAGTGCGTGACAAGCACAGCGGACAAGCTCCGGCGGGCCGTGCGCGACGGCGGAGTGCCGCCGGTCCTGGCCGCCGCCTTCCTCTGGGGCACGGTCGGCCCCGCCGAGATCCTGGCCGACAGCGGTGCGTCCCCCGTGGCGATCGGCGCGTGCCGGATGCTCGTCGGGGGATTCGTCCTCGGGCTGTTCACCGCGCGGGCGGCCGGGATCCGGACCCTGTGGCAGCGGACGGCCCGGTGGTGGATGCTGGTGAGCATCCTGGTCACGGCCGCCTTCCAGGCGTGTTTCCTGGAGGCGGTGGACCGCAGCGGCGCCGCCCTCGCGACCGCCGTCACCTTCGGTACGGTCCCGGTCGTCACCGGGATGTGCGGGCGGATCATGAACGGTGAACGGCTGAGCGGCCGGTGGGCCTGCGGCACGGTCTGCGCGATCAGCGGCATCGTGCTGCTGCTCGTGCCTGGCGGTGGCGGCCGGGCCGACAGCGGTGGCGTACTGCTCGGTCTCGTCGCGGGAGCCAGCTTCGGCGTCTACATCTCGGCGACCAAACGGCTCGGCGACCGGGGTGCCGACACCACGGCGGCCGCCCCGGCGAGTGTGCTGTGCGCGGGAATCCTGGTCTCGCCCTGGGTCTTCGCCCACCCGGACGGGCTCGCCGAACCGCGCGCCCTGATCCTGGTCGGCTGGCTGGGCCTGGCGACGACCGCGCTGGGCTATCTGCTCTTCACCCGGGGCGTGGTCCGCATCAGCGGAGCCACGGCCGGCACCCTCAGCCTGGCGGAACCGCTGGTCGCCACGGTGCTGGGGATCGCGCTGCTCGGGGAGCGGCTGAGCCCGCCGGGGGTGGCGGGCGCGGTGCTCCTGCTGGGCGGCCTTGTCCTGGTCTCCGCCCCGGTCGGCCGCCGCAGCCGTCCGGCCAGGGCGCCGGACACGGCGGTCGTGGACGCACCGCCTGCACCGCCCGCACGGCCGACATCGTCCGCACGGCCGACATCGTCCGCACGGCCGACATCGTCCGTACGGCCGGCGGACGGCGCGGAAAACGGTGCGGACCATGCCTCCCGCGCTGCCCGGACGGGAGCGCACGGAGAGACATGGCCGGACTGAGGGTTTGTAGCCCCGGGGCCCTGGCTAGCGGTCCTGATAGGACGACATAGCGTCCTTCACCCTGGGCGAGAAGAACAGCGGGCCGATCGCGTCCGCCCAGGCCATCCCCTCCGGGGTCAGCCGCAGCACCCCGCCGTCGCCGGTGAGCCAGCCCCGCTCGGTGACCAGCGTGAACTGCGCGGGGAAGTCGTCCTGCGGGAGGGTGCCGAACCGCGACCGGTAGCGCTCGACGTCCATCCCCTCGGCCTCAAGCAGCATGTGCAGGACGAACATCCGGCGGCGCTCGTCGTCGTCCATCCGGAACGACCACTGGGCGCGCCGGAATTCGGCGGTCGGCGTCGCTATGTAGTCGTCGATGATGCGCCTGACCTCCGGCACGGCGACCGCGTAGTCCGTCGTGTAGTGCAGATCGGTCGTGAACGACCGTGCGCCGACGCCCAGTCCGACCATCCCGGCCTGCTGGTTGTACTCACTGATGTTGCTGTCGTCCGCGCCGTCGACGGCCGCGGTGCCGATCCGGCTGAAGACCCGCATCGACGTCTGCCGGTAGCCGGCCGCGAGCAGATACTCCCGCCCGTACCGGTACAGCCGCAGCCGCTGCTCGTCCCAGAGTTCGCCGCTCTTGTCGTGCCGGGCCATGAGGCCGGTCAGCGGGCGTACGTACAGCGGGTAGAGGTAGATCTCCTCCGGTTCCCAGCCGAGCGCCGCGTCCAGCGACACCTTGAAGCTCTGTTCGGTCTGGCCGTCGATGCCGTAGATGAGGTCGATGTTGAGGATGGGGAAGGCGGCCTCCTTCAGGCGGCCGAGCGCCTCCTCCACCTCGGAGCGCTTCTGCGGCCGTACGGCGGCCCGCGCCTCCTCGTCGATGAAGCTCTGCACGCCGATGCTCAGCCGGGTGGCGCCGCGTTCCGCGAGGACCGCGATCCGGTCGGCGGTGGCGGTGGCGGGCGAGGTCTCGACCGACCACGGCACCGCCCTGAGGTCCGCGCCCATCACGTTCTCGCAGATGTCGCAGAGCTGGACCAGCTCGTCCGCGGTGAGATAGGTCGGGGTGCCGCCGCCGAACGCCGCGAGGGTGAACCCCGGTGTGCCGTTGGCCTCCAGGGCCTCCCGGGTGACGCGCGCCTGCCGCTCCAGGGTGCGCAGGAAGTTCCGGGTGACCTCCCCGGGTGCGCCGGTGCGGGTGAAGAGGTTGCAGAAGCCGCAACGCATCTCGCAGAAGGGGATGTGGACGTAGAGGGAGAGCGCGTCGAGCCGCTCCCCGGCCCATAAATCGGTGAGGAGGGGCCGCTCCGTGCCGAGCCGGTACGCCTTCTGGTGCGGGTAGGCGTACACGTACTGCTTGTACGGCGTGGTCGGTTCATCGGGAACGGAACGGGAGATGTGGACCGGTACAGAGGTTGTCACTTCCGTGATGCTTCCTTCCGGAGTCGATCGGATCCCATGGGAATGTCGCGCCAAGTGACAGCATGATCGACGGAGCGTCATGGATGGCATGAGACGAAATACCGAACTGTTTGGCTTTCTCTTTGCTCAATTTGGATGTTTCCGTGACTTGCCCAAAATCCGCACCTCTGCGATGGCGGCGCCTGCGGCCGCTGCCGGAAGGGGAGTTGGGCTGAAAGTCCGGTCCCGCTGCGATAACCATGTGATCCATGAAGCGACTACTCATAGCGGCCGGCGGTGGCGGCGACGCCATCGCGACGGCGATGGTGCACGCCGCTCTGCACGGACCGGACGAGCCCGCCCTCGTGCTGACGTACGCCTGGGAGCGGCTGGTCGTCGACCCGGTGCCGGGTCCGCGCCGGCCGGCCGACTTCACCGGGACGGTCCCGGTCGGCCCCACCCTGCGGCTGGTCACCCCGGACTCGGCGCCCCGCCCGCCGGCCGGCTCGCTGCTGCCCCGGCTCGCGGGTGATCTGCGGCCTGAGCTGGGCCTGTTGGACCCCTACGAGGGGGCGGAGGGGCTCGCGCGGCAGATCGCGGAGGCTGCCGCGTACTGCGAGGCCGACCGGGTCGATGTCGTCGATGTCGGCGGCGACATCCTGACCGACGGCACCGAACCCACCCTGCGCAGTCCGCTCGGGGACGCGCTGGTCCTCGCCGCCTGCGCGCGGAGCGGGCTCCCCACCGCGGTGCATGTCGCGGGCCCCGGACTCGACTCCGAGGTGCCGGAGGCCGTGCTGCTGCCGCGGCTCGGCGACCCGCTGCTCACCCTGACCTTCGCGGACACCCGGTCCGTCCGGGCGGTCTTCGACTGGCATCCGTCGGAGGCGGGCGCGCTGCTGGTCGCGGCGGCCCGGGGCATACGCGGGGTCTGCGGCACCCGGGACGCCCCGCGCCCCGTCACACTCGGCGACGCCGGCCCGCACGTCTACCGGCTGTCCCTGGCCCGCGCCCTCGAAATCAACCCGCTGGCACGGGCGTTGGCGGGGAGCACGAGCCTCGCGGACGCGGAACGGGCGAGCGAACGGGTCTGCGGCTTCTCCGAGATCGCCAGGGAGCGTGCCCGTGCGGCCCGGTCGGGCCAGGAGACGGGCGAGTCACCCGGGGGCGGCACCGCATCCGGTGAACCACGGCCCCTGCCCGAGCGTTTCGCCGCCTGGGAACGGCGCACCGCGGCCGACGGGATCGCCTATGTCACCACCCGCCGGATAGCCGAGGAACTGGCCCTGTCCCCGACGGAACTGGCAGAACTCCGCCACCACCTCAGCACGGCGTCCCCCTCCCGGCACGTCCCGCCGCTGTGGCGGCTGTCGGCGGGGGAGGGGTGACCGGGAGCGGCTGACCTGGCGGTCCGTAAGGCCGCACAGCGCGGCGGAGAAGCGGCGCTGTGCGGCGGGACCGCGCGGGTACGGTGCTGAGGCCCTTACGGGTCCGGCCTGTTGCGGGCCGAACCTCGTACGGATCCGGCCTGTTACGGGCCAGAGCTCTTACGGATCCAGCCTGTTGCGGGCCGGACCTCGTACGGGTCCAGCCTCGTAAAGGCCGGACTTCTGTCAGGCCGGACCTCTTTGAGGCCGGACCCGTACAGGTCGGCTCTCCTACAGGTCGAACTCCGTGGGGGCGATCCCGACGGCGAAGCACGCCTCGCGGACCACGGCCTGCTCGGCCTTGTCGAAGTCACCGTCGGCGCCGCCGATCACGATGCCGATCTGGATGACGGCGCGCGCCTCGGTGGGCTTCTTGCTGACCTTGCCGATGGTCTGCAGGATGCTGACCTTGCCGAAGTCGAAGTCGGTGGTGAGCTTCTGGCAGTAGTCGTTGAAACGCGTCTGCAGATCGTCCGCCGTGAAGTTCTTCAGGACTTCATTGGTGGCGATCAGCGAGGCGACCCGCTGCCGCTCCGCGGCGTCGATCGAGCCGTCGGCCGCGGCGACCAGCGCGCACATGGCCATGCTGGCATCCCGGAATCCGCCGCTCTTGAGGTCGTTCTTCTTCGCGTCGAGCTGCGTCTGCATCGTCTTCGCAGAGTCCTTGAAGCGGTCCCACAGGGCCATCAGCCGTCTCCTCGTTCACCACGTGACCATTTTGATCACTCTTTACGGAGAGACAACGGCCGGACCCGTCAGGAAGTGCCCGCCGCGTGATACTCGGCCAGGGCCGCCGCGAGCCGGGTGAGACTGCTGACCCGCCAGTCCGCCGCGGCGACCACTTCGGGGTCGTCGGCCCACATGTGCCCCCACGGCCCGCGCCGCAGATGCGCGGTGCGCAGCCCGGCCGCTCTGGCGGGAAAGATGTCGTTCTGCGGGTGGTCGCCCACGTACAGCGTGGCGTCCGGAGCCGCGCCCGACGCGGCGACGACCCGTTCGAAGAAGGCCGGGTCCGGCTTGGCCACGCCCCACTCGTCCGATGTGGCGACGAGGTCGGCGGGCAGATCGAGCCCGCGCAGCAACGTGCCTGCTTTCACCGTCTGGTTGCCGGCGACGACGACCCGGTAACCGAGCCCGCGCAGCGCCGAGAGGGCGGGGCGTACATCGGGGTAGAGATCGCTCTCGTCGAGGTGTTCGCCCCGGCCCGCGGCCTCCCGCGCGCGGTACGCCTCCGCGATGTCCATGCCGGGTTTGAGGAGTTGCAGGGCGTCGGTGTGGTCACGTCCTCGCGCGGTGACAGCACCGACGAGCGCGGACACGGTGTGGGAGGGGATTCCGAGCCAGTCCGCCCAGGACCGCCAGTACCGGTCGTCCCGGATGAGGGTCTCGCCGACGTCGAACACGATCGTCTCAATCACCATGCGCACAGTACGGTGCGCGGGCCCCGCCGACGGGCTGCGGCGACGAACACGCGGGGACGGATCGCGTACGGACCGAGCGCGGACCGAGCACGGACCGGGTACGGGCCGACCGCGGGGCCGGTCCCGGCGCACATGGCAGACTGGCTGTCCGATGAACCTCGACTCCACCGACCTCGCGCTCGTCCACCTCCTCCAGGCGGACGGCCGCACGTCCTACGAGACGCTCGCCGCGCGCGTCGGCCTCTCCCGCGCCGCCGCCCGCGCGCGGGCGCTGCGGCTCACCGAGGACGGGATCCTGCGGATCGTCGGTGTCATCCACCCCGCGGTGCTCGGCCGCACGGTCAGCGCGCATGTGGCCTTCGACGTCGTCGGGCCCGCCGAACCCGTGGCGCGGACCGTGGCCGGGCTGTCCGAAGCGGTCTTCGTGACGCTGACGGCCGGCCGGCGCCCGGTCATCGCGGAGCTGCGGACGTCCGACTTCGCCGCGCTGAGCGCCCTGGTGGCGGACGTCGCGCGGCTGCCCGGTGTACGGGGTGTCGACACGACCCCGTACACGCGGGTGCTCAAGGACCCCTATCTGCCGGTGACTTCGCCCGACACGGTGAGCCTCGACGAGACGGACCACGCGATCCTGCGGGAGCTGCAGACCGACGGGCGCATGTCCTACGCCGAGTTGGCCGACCGGATCGCCATGTCGGCGGCCGCCGCGCGGGCCCGCTCGCTGCGGCTCCTCGACGCCGGTGTCTTCCGGGTCGCGGCCCTGGTGCGGCCCGGCACCCTCGGCATGGGCCACCTCGCGGGCTTCTCGCTGCGCCGCTCGGGCGACGCGCACGGGACGGCAGGGGTGGGCGGTCTGCTGGCCACCGAGCAGGTGCAGTTCGCCGCGGAGTGTGTGGGCAGGGCGGACGTCATCGGCACGGTCGGCGGCGAGACGCTCGCCGATGTGCTGGCCTCGCTGGAGGAGCTGCGCGCCCTGGACGGCGTGCACGGACTGGAGAGCTGGCTCCATCTGGAGCTGGTCAAGGAGCGCTACGACTCCCTGACGAGCTGACCGGTCCCTCGACCGCGCCCGCCCCGTCACCGCCCCCGTCCCGTCGCCACCCCTCCCGTTACCCCTCCCGTTTCCTCACCTTCCTCACCGCGCCCGCTCTCCGGCCGCACGCGCTTCGCTCGTCGATACCCTCCACCGCAAGCGAAAAGTTCATAACACACTCCTCTGGATAATCTTTCGCTTGCGTCGTACTGTCTCAGTCAGCGAATCGCTCGCACACGTCTTTCTCAGGCGTCGATCCGCTTCCGCGGCGCCGGGTCGCCCGGTGCCTGCCGAACCGCATGCGCCGCCGCCCCGCCCCGGCAGCAGCGCCCGCCCGCCTGGGCCGCACGCCCTCCCCGTACGACCGGAGCACCCATATGGCCACCACGCCCGCAGCACAGCAGGACCGCACCCTTCTCGTCACCGGCGGCACCGTCCACACCCTCACCCCGGCGGGCCGCGCCGAGGCCCTCGCGGTGCGCGGTGAGCGCATCGTGCACGCGGGCACCGCCGAGGAGTGCGGCGCCGCACTGGACGGCCGGGTGGACGAGCGGCTGGACCTCGGCGGACGGCAGCTGATGCCCGGCTTCGTCGACGCGCACTGCCACCCGGTGATGTACGGACAGAACCTGGCGTGGGCCGACGTACGGCCCGAGACGGTCGCGGACATCGACGCGCTGGTCGCCGCACTGCGCCGGCACGCGGAAGGGCTCCGCCAGGACGCCCCGCTGCGCGGCTTCGGCTACGAGCACCGCAGGCTGGCCGAGGGCCGCCACCCCACCTGCCAGGATCTCGACCGGGTCGCCACCGACCGCGAGGTGTACGTGATGAACGCCTCCGGCCACGGCGGCGTCGTGAACACGTACACCCTGCACAAGTACGGCATCACCGCCGGCACCCCCGACCCGGTCGGCGGCCGCATCGGCCGTACGCCGTCCGGTGAGCCCAACGGCGAGCTGTGGGACGGCGCCTGCGATCTGCTGACCGGGCCCGACGGTGTGAAGATCACCAACCACGGCCCGAACTTCCACCTCGACGACCCCGCCGACATCATGCGCGGCCATCTGCTCCGCGCCCAGCAGACCTTCCTCGCCGCCGGGGTCACCACCATCGGCGACGCCCAGGCGTCCCGCCGCGAACTCTCCACGTACCTGCGCGCCCGCGACGCCGGTGACCTGCGCATGCGCACCTCCGTCTATCTGACGTCGGCCCTGCTCGACACCGCCCTCGACCTCGGTCTCGGCAGCGAGCTCGGCGACGACCAGCTGCGGATCCAGGGCGTCAAGCTCTACGCCGACGGCACGCTGGGCGGCTGGACCGCGTACTTCCCCGAGGGGTACGCGGCCGACTGCTGCAACCACGGGCAGCTCTACCACGACCCCGCCGAGTACGCGGATCTGGTGCTGCGCGCCCACCGGGCCGGCTTCCAGACCGCGACCCACGCGCAGTCCCCGTACGCGATCGGCATGGTCCTGGACGCCGTGGGGAAGGCGCTCGCCGACACCCCCCGCACCGACCCCCGGCACCGTGTCGAACACTGCGGGCTGCCCACCGACGACGAGATCACCCGCATGCGGGAGCTGGGCGTGCACGCCGTGCTCCAGCCGCAGCACCACCTCCGCACCGGCGACGGCACGCTCACCGCGATCGGCGAGATGGGCCACCGCTACAACCCGGCGGGTCTGCTCCAGTCGGCAGGCACGGAGTTCGCGTTCAGCTCGGACGCGCCCGTCGCCCCGCCCCGGCCCTTCGAGGCGGTCGCCGCCGCCGCGAGCCGCGAGACCGTGCTCGGCACCCGGCTCGGCACCCCGGAGATGCGGCTCGCCGTCGCCGACGGCATCCGCGCGCACACACTGGGCGGAGCACGGGCGCTGCACCGTGAGAACGAGGTGGGCAGCCTGCGCACCGGAGCGTTCGCCGACTTCGTCATCACGGCCGCCGACCCCTACCGGACCGACGACCTCGCCCAGCTCGCCACGGCAGGCGTCGACGAGACCTGGATCGGCGCCCGTCAGGTCTGGTCCGCCACGGCCTGACCGGCCCGGGATCCCCCCGTCCACCGTCCACCGAACCCAGGCTGTTCACCGATGACGGCACACCGCGCCCGCCCGCACCGGCGGCCGCCACCGTGAAGGAGCACCACCGATGAGCACCACCGCACAGCCGGACCGGCCGGGGACCGGCACGGCCGAACGCGCCGGCGGCGGCCCCGCAGCGGGCGCGGTCGAACAGCACGGATACGACTTCATCCCCGAGTCCGAGCGCTATATGACCCCGCGCCAACTGGGCTTCTTCTGGGCGGGAATCAACTCCTACCAGTTCTTCTTCGTCCTCGGCGCGGGCGCCATCGCCCTCGGCCTCTCCCTCGTCCAGGCCCTGGTCGCGGTGGTGGCGGGCAACGCGCTGTTCGCTCTCGTCGCGTACAGCTCGATCGCCGGGCCGCGCGCGGGGCTGCCCGCGCTCACGCTGAGCCGGGCGCCGTTCGGGGTGTTCGGCAACCGCGTCAACGCCCTGTTCACCTGGGCGATGTCGCTGGGCTTCAAGACGGTCAACGGCCTCCTCGGCGTCTTCGCCGTGCTCGCCTTCTTCGACCGGCTGGGCTGGCACCACTCCGGCGCCCCGGGCAAGGTCCTGGCGACCCTGCTGGTGCTGGGCGTGGCCATCGTCATCGCGGTCACCGGGCACCGGCTGCTGGTCAAGGTCCAGCCGTACTTCGCGGTGGCGGTGGCCGTGATCTTCGCGCTGCTGCTCTGCTTCACGATCGGCGGCGTGGACTGGAACTGGCACCCGCCGCACCACACCGCGGGAGGCGGCGGCCACTGGCTCGCGCTGGTCGTCTCCGCCGCCGCGCTGATCGCCTCCGGCTCCCTGTCGTACCTGGTGGTCTCGCCGGACTACGCCCGCTACCTCCCCTCCGACACCCCGGTCCGCAAGGTCTTCCCGCGGGTGCTCGGCGGCGGCGCGGGAATGGCCGTCTACCTGGGCATCGCGGGTGTCCTGGTCGCGACCCGTACGGACCTCACCGACCCGGTGGCGGGCGTCCGGCCGCTGGTGCCTGGCTGGCTGTACGTCCTCTACATCGCCGCCTGCTTCCTGGGCTCGATCTCCAACAACGCCTCGGTGTTCTACTCGTCGGGGCTCGCCATCCAGGCCATCGGCATCCCGCTCAAGCGCTGGCTCGCCACGGCCCTGGACGCCACGCTGGCGCTCGCGGCGGTGCTGCTGATCCTCTTCGTGTACGACTTCGAGACCGCGCTGAACGAGTTCCTGTCCCTGGTCAACGTCTGGGCCGGGCCGTTCGCGGCCGTCTGGATCGTGGACGGCATCCTGCGCCGCTGGCACTACGACCAGCACGACATCCACACCAGCGACCGCACCAGCCGCTACTGGGGCGTCGGCGGTGTCCACGTCCAGGGCCTGATCGCGCTCGCCTGCGGCATGGCCACCGGCCTGCTCACCATCAACTCGCCTCTCCTGCACAGCTGGCTGAGCGGGCAGCTGGGCGGCGCCGACCTCTCCTGGTTCCTGCCGATCATCGTCTCGGGGGCGGCCTATCTGCTGCTCGCGGGCCGGCGGGTGCGCGGGGCACGGGAGCAGGACGGGCCGGCGGGCCGCCGCCCGTAGCGCGCCACCGCTCACACGCATCGGCAACAAAGTATTTCGGTATCCGATGTAATCTTCTTCTGTGGGACGCACCCCGACGACGGCTCCTGCCGTCGTGCTCGCGGGGACGCGCGTCCCGGCACCCGGCGTGCGAGTGGAGGAGACGTGAGCAGGCGCATGGCGCTTCCCGGTGAACGGCACCCCTGGACGGCCGTCCTCCTGCGCGAGCGCGCCCGCCCGGAGCGGATCAGGCAGCGGCCGGGCGCCTGGTGGCTCGCGGTGGCCACGGTGTGCTTCGGCGCGTTCATGGGCCAGCTCGACGCGAGCATCGTGACGCTGACCTACGGGAGCGTGCGGACGGAGTTCCACACGTCCCTGGCCGCCGTCGAGTGGGTGTCCCTGGCGTATCTGCTCACGCTGGTCGCGCTGCTGGTCCCGATCGGGCGGCTGTCCGACGCGTACGGGCGCAAGCTCTTCTATCTCTACGGCTTCGTGGTCTTCACCGCGGCATCGGCCGCCTGCGGGCTCGCCCCGTCGCTGGCGACGCTGGTCGCCTTCCGGGTGGTGCAGGCGGCGGGCGCGGCGATGATGCAGGCCAACAGTGTGGCGCTGGTGGCCACCAGCGCGCCGAGGGAGCGGATGCGGACCGCGCTCGGCGTCCAGGCCGCAGCCCAGGCGCTCGGTCTCGCGCTGGGGCCGACGGTCGGAGGCGCGCTGGTGGCGACGCTGGGCTGGCGCTGGGTCTTCGGGATCAATGTGCCGATCGGTCTGGTCGCGCTGGTCGCGGGCCACTATCTGCTGCCGAGGACGCGCAGCAGGCAGCGGTCGGACGGCTTCGACCGGTCCGGCCTCGCACTGCTGGTCGTGGCGACGACCGGCGGGCTCCTCGGGCTCTCGGCCGCTTCGGGGCTGCCGGTGCCCGGCTGGGGTGTCGCAGGGCTCTTCGTGCTGGCCGCGGGGGCCGGATGGGCGTTCGTGGTGCGGCAGCGGGTGGCGGCGGTGCCGCTCCTCGACCTGGCGCTGCTGCGCGTACGGGCGGTGTCGTCCGGGCTGACCGGCGCGCTCTGCGGCTACCTGGTGCTCTTCGGGCCGCTGGTGCTGGTGCCGATCGTGCTGACCGGTGGCGGCTCGTCGGAGCTGACGGCGGGCCTCGTACTGACCGCGCTGCCGGTCGGGTTCGCGGTCGCGGCGACCGCGGCGGACCGGGCGCTGCCCCCGGCGCTGGGCGACCGGGGCCGCTGTGTCCTGGGCGCGCTGGTCTGCGCGGCCGCGCTGGTGGCGATGGCCCTGGCGCCGCTGACCCCGGGCCCGCTGGTGCTGCTGCTCGCGGTGCTGGGGCTGGGCCTCGGTATCTTCACCCCGGCCAACAACACGCTGATCATGGGGGCGATCCCGGCACGTTCATCGGGTACCGGTGGTGGACTGGTCAACATGGCCCGCGGCCTGGGCACGGCTCTGGGCGTCGCGCTGGTGACGCTGGCGCTGCACCTCGCCCCGCCGCACGGGGTGCCGGACGGGCCGCGCTGGGCCGTGATCGTCCTGCTTGTGGCGGCGCTGGCGGCGGTGTACGCGGCGTGCTCGGGGCCCAGGGCGGGGGCTCGGGCGGGGGTTCGGCCGCGTCCGTGAGGGCGGGAGTCGTGCGTGCGTCACTTGTCCGTCGGATCGCGGTCGCGGTTACGGTCGCGGTCGGGCGGAGAAGCGGCCTGCGGGGCGTCGGTCTCCGCCTCTGAAACGCCGTCGCCGTCGCCGTCGCTGTCCGTGTCACTCGTACTCGTACTTGCACCCGTACTTGCACCCGTACGCCGGTGGGTGGCGATCAGATAGGCCAGCGCCCCGGCGAACAGCAGGGCGGAGACCCAGTCGTTCAGCCGCAGGCCCAGGAAGTGGTTGGCGTGGTCGATCCGCAGGGCTTCGATCCAGGCCCGCCCGGCCGTGTACGCGAGCACGTAGCAGGCGAACAGCCGTCCCCTGCGCGGCCGGTAGCGCCGGTCGAGCCAGAGCAGCAGGGCCATCACGCCGAGATCCCACAGGGACTCGTAGAGGAACGTCGGATGGTAGAAGGCCACGTTCGGGCTGGTGTCGGGCCGGTGCGCGGGATCGATCAGCAGGGCCCAGGGCAGATGGGTGGGGCTGCCGAACAGCTCCTGGTTGAAGTAGTTGCCCCACCGGCCGATCGCCTGCGCCAGCACCAGTCCGGGAGCCGCGGCGTCCGCGAAGTCGGCCAGCGCGATCCCACGGCGCCTGCATCCCAGCCAGGCGCCCACCGCGCCGAGGGCGACGGCGCCGGGGATACCGAGCCCGCCGTCCCAAATGTACAGGGCGCGGATGGGCTGCTTCCCGGCGGCGAAGTACAGCTCGGGGTCCGTGATCACGTGGTAGAGGCGCCCGCCCAGCACACCGAACGGCACCGCCCACAGCGCAATGTCGGCGATGTGGTCCCGGTTGCCGCCACGGGCCGCCCAGCGGCGGCCCGTCAGCCACACGCCGGCGAAGATCCCGGCGATGATGCACAGCGCGTACGCCCGGATCGGGAAGGGCCCGAGATGCCAGACGCCCTGGGAAGGGCTGGGAAGGTACGCCAGGTTCATCGGCGGGACCGCTCTCGACGTGAGGTTGCCGACCGGGGCCGGAGTAACCCGGACGAGATTACCTCGGTCACCGAACCTTCCGCCTGTGACCCCTGCCGCCGCGGGCCTGTGCCATCGAGGGGCATCATGCCGGTGAGGGCGCCTGTGCCGGTGAGGGGCCGTGCCGGCCGGCGAGGGCCCGTGCCGCTGCCGCCGTTGCGCACCCGAGTCTGTGACCCCCGCACCGGGGGTCAGTAAAGTTCGCGTATGCCGCCCCAGCCCCGCTCCGGGACCCGTAAGCCGCCGAAGGACCACACGTCCGCGAAGGACCACACGTCCGACGCCCGGCTGCTCACCGAGGCCGTCACGCGCCTGCGCCGTTCCCTGCGGGCGTCGATCCGCACCGACTACCCGTGGGAGACCCTGCCCATGGCGCAGGTCGAGCTGCTCCAGGTGCTCGCGGAACACTCACCGGCCCGCATCAGCGACCTGGCAACCCGCCAGCATCTGGCGGCCAGCACGGTCTCGGGGCTGATCGGCCAGATGATCACGGCCGGTCTGGTGACCCGCGATGTCGACTCGGCCGACCGCAGGGCCTCGGTGGTCGTCCTCACCGACGCGGGCCGCGCCCAGCTCACCGCCTGGGCGCAGGCCCACGAACGCCGTCTGGGCGCAGCCCTCGCGGCTCTGGGCGACGCGGACCGCGACACGGTGCGTGCGGCGCTGCCCGCCCTGCTCCGTATCGCCGAACACCTCGACGACAGCGGGGAGTGACGGAAACGGGAGTGACCGCAGCGGGGGGAGTGACGGGGCCGGACGGGGCCGGGCCGCCTTACGGGCAGGCTCAGTTGGGGCTCTCGCCGTTGACGCGGCGGCCGTCGAGGTAGGTGGTGACCCGGTAGGCGTAGCCGCCGGCGGTGAGGTAGAGCGCGTGCTGGGTCGCTCCGCGGGGGTCACCGGCGGGCACGTCCACCCAGCCGATGAGGACGGACTGCGGGATCGGCACCTGCACCTCGGCGAGCTTCACGATCACCTCGGGGTCGAGCGGCACGGTGCGCAGCTCGAACTGGCCACCGTTCGCCCACAGGTCGCCGGTCTCGGTCCTGGAACACGTTGCCGTTGCGATGCTCATGACTTCTCCTGCCGATCAGTTGGACTCCGGCGGCTCGGGGGCTCTCTGCCGGCCCGGCCTTCCGGGGTGGTCCGCGTCGATGGGTTCCACCCTGCCGGAGGCATCCTGAAGCTGACCTGAAGCATCCTGAAGACGCCTTCAGGTTCGGCGGCGGACGACCGCTCACCCGCAGGCGGGCGGCTGTTCGGCGCGGTGACGGTCGGGGCTGAGCAGGTAAGCCATCGCCATGTCGCTGAGCTCGTCCGCGTACACCCTCCGGGCCTCGCCCGTGCGGCTGTCGGGGCGTACGGAGTTGTGGAAGCAGGCGCCGAGGACGGCGCGGGCCGCGGTGTCCAGCGCTTCCCCCGGGTCGGAACGCCGGATCTGACCCGTGTGCGGAGCTGCCGCTTCGAGCAGGAGGCGGTGGATCTCGGTGATGGTGCGGGCGCCGCGGTCCAGCGCACCGGTGCCCCGTGCGCGCAGCAGCTCAGGGAAGAGGTTGCTGGTGTCGGCGAAGGACTGCAACAGCGCGTGCGCGTAGGCGTCCATGACGCCGCGCAGCGACGGCTCGGCCAGGCGCAGCCGCTCGGCCACGTACTCCTCGCGCCGCTCCAGCATCTGCTCGGTCAGCGCGGCGATCAGCTGGTCCTTGCCCTCGAAGCGCCGGTAGATCGAACCGACCGAGACGCCGGCGCGCTCTGCGACGCCGGTGATGGTCATCTCCTCCAGGCCGGCCGAGGACGCGAGCTCCTCGGCCGCCTGCAGGACGCGAGCCAGTGTCGCGGCGCTGCGGGCCTGCCGGGGCTCCCGGTAGTGCGCTCGGCGAATCGGCTCATCGGTCATGGTGCGCATGGTATCGGCGGTGGCCCGGAGACGTCCTTGACAAGCGTCGCGCTCGCGTCCCTAAGATGCGAATGTCCGTTCGCATTCTTGTACTGGCCATGTCGAGGAGCCCCTCATGTCAACGCAGTTGGACAGCGCGGCGGAAGCCCGCACCCTGATCGCCGCCATCCGGGAGAGCCGGGAGGAACTGGCCGAAGGCGGGTTCGTCAGCGACCGTGACAACGCCGACCCCGCCGCCAACCTGGCGCTGCTGGCCGGGCTCGGGGCGGCTCGGCTCGCGGTCCCGAGTGAGTACGGGGGACTCTGGGACGGCACGGAGCGCGGCGGTTGGGGCGCGGTCATCCGCGCGCTGCGGGAGGTCAGCGCGGGCGACGGCCCCACGGGGCAGAACTGGCTCACGACCGTCCTGGTGGCCCGCGAGCTGTTCGGGCCCGGCAGCGGCTTCGCGGAGTCGGCCCGCGGTGAGCTGGCGGGCCGGATACTCGACGACGGCCTCAGGCTCGTCTCCTCCGTCGCGGAGACGGGCGTGACGGGCCGGACAACCGCACGACCCGTCGAGGGCGGCGTCGTACTCAACGGCACGAAGTCCTTCAACTCCAACAGCGGCGGACAGGGCATGGCCCTGGTCCGCTGCGTGCTGGAAGGCGAACAGCCCGCGCCCCACCAGGTTCTGGTGGACCTGAACCACGCCCGGGTCGAGTTGCACGACGACTGGGACAACATGGGCCAGCGCGGCACGCGCAGCCGAACGGCCACCTACCGGGATGTCTTCGTACCTGACGGCCGACACCAGCCGGCCGGACAGTTCTCGCCGGTCTTCCTGGGCGCGGCGATGCTGCTGCACGCCGGGTTGATGCAGGGCATCGGTGAGGGCGCCCTGGACGCGCTCGTCCAGCACACGCGCACCATGAAGCGCGGATCACTGCCCCGGTTCGCCACTCCGGCCGACGACCCGCTGATCCTGCGCCGCATCGGCGCCCTCTCCAGCAAGCTGGCCGCCTCCCGCGCCCTGCTGCACAGCTCGGCGGACCGGCTGGAGGCCGGGGACGACGAGGACATGGACGCCATTACCGTCGACTGCTTCCGGGCCAAGGTCGCCGCCGTCGAAGCCTCTCTCGCGGCCGCTTCCGAGATCCACGAGATCACGGGTGCGCGCAGCACCTCCCACACGTACCGCTACGACCGCTACTGGCGCAACGCCCGGACCTTCGCCTCCCACGACCCCATCGACGCGAAGAACGTCTACATCGGCGGCTACGAACTCGGCAACAGCCTCCCGCCGCTGTCCACGATCATCCGCTTCTGAGTCGCCCGGGTCAGTCGGCCCTTACGCCGCCACTACGTCGTTCCCGCTACGTTCCCCAGACCTGAAAAAAGGCCCTCCCGGTGGGAGGGCCCGGCCGCGCTGCGGCGAGAGTGCCCCCGGCAGGACTCGAACCTGCGGCCAAGCGCTTAGAAGGCGCCTGCTCTATCCACTGAGCTACGGGGGCCGGATCGTGGCCTCGGCGGCCTGGAGCCCCGGTTGTACGGGTGCGTGACCTTGCCGGGGACCAGGATAGGGCTCCATTCACCTGCTCCCCGTTGCTTCACCTCCGTGGCACGATGTGGAGGTTCAGTGAAGCGAACTGATAATCGCAGGCGAGTGCGGATCGTGCACCGCTTTTGGCCCCTCGGATCCCGGGTGTTGTGCAGTCGTTATGCCTGCGTCCCACTCGTCCCGAGTGTCCCGGGTGTCCGAACGGCCCTGATAGCCCCCGATTGGCGCGCACAAGTGGCTATACGCTTCAAAAAGCCAACTAAATTGGGCATTCTTCGCATGTGGTGACCTTGGATGTACGGCCTCAGCTGATTGACGCACTCTCCGCCCTGCGTGACCGGGTCGCCGCCGTGCGCCTTCCGCTCCCCTTGCCGGGCGCCCCGCGCGCCCGCCGGACACGGACCGAGCTGCTCGCACAGCTCGACGACTATCTGGTGCCCCGGCTCAGAGCCCCGGAGGCCCCCCTGCTCGCCGTGATCGGCGGCTCGACCGGAGCGGGGAAGTCCACACTCGTCAATTCGCTGGTCGGACGCCGGGTCAGTGAGGCCGGCGTGCTGCGGCCCACCACACGGACACCCGTCCTGGTCTGCCACCCGGACGACCACCACTGGTTCTCGGGGCTGCGCGTGCTGCCGCGCCTCACCCGCGTATGGCTCCCGCAGCAGGACGACACCGGCGACGACGACGGCCCACCGGAACCGCACGGGCCGGTCGGCGGCGCGCTGCGCGTCGAAACCGCGGCGAACCTGCCGCGCGGCCTCGCCCTGCTCGACGCCCCCGACATCGACTCGCTCGTCGCGGGCAACCGGGCGCTGGCAGCCGAGTTGATCTGCGCCGCCGACGTCTGGGTCATGGTGACCACCGCGTCCCGGTACGCCGACGCCGTGCCCTGGCATCTGCTGCGTACCGCGAAGGAGTACAACGCGACGCTCGTCACCGTCCTCGACCGGGTGCCCCACCAGGTCGTCGCCGAGGTGTCACGGCAGTACGGCGCGCTGCTCACCCGGGCGGGGCTCGGGGACGCGCCGCGCTTCACGATCCCCGAACTGCCCGAGTCCGCGGGCGGCGGCAGCGGACTGCTGCCCACCACCGCCGTGGCGCCGCTGCGCGCGTGGCTGAGCCAGCGGGCGCAGGATCCGGCGGCCAGGCAGCAGTCGCTGGACCGTACGGCGAGCGGGGTGATCGATTCGCTCGGCGCCCGGATGCCCGAGCTGGCCGCGGCCGTTGCCACGCAGTACTCGGCAGCGGTACGGCTGACCGGCACCGTCGAGGAGGCGTACGAGGCCGAGGGCAGGCGGGTACGGGCGCGGCTCAAGGCGGGCGCCGCGCTGGCGGGGGACGCCAGGACCCGGTGGCGCGGCTATCCGCTGGACAGTTCACCGGGCGAGCTGCTCGACGCGCTCTCGCAGAGCCTCGCGGTCCTGCTGCAGTGCGCGGTGGCCGCCGCCGACGAACGGGTCAGGGAGAGCTGGGGGCGCGAGCCCGCGGCCGCGGGGCTGGCGTCAGGGGCGGGGGAGGCCGGCGAGCGGGTCGGCCTCGCGGTACGGCGCTGGCGGCGGGTCCTGGAGGAGCTGGCCGAGGAGGAGGTGGCGGAGCTGGAGCGCTCGGCCGCGCCGGAGCCCGAGGCGGTCGCGGCGCTGCTGGCCGCCGCACTGCTGGGCGGGCGCCGTACGCGCAAGGCGGGGGAGCGGCTGGCCGAACGGATCGGCGCGCAGGGGGCGCTGAGGCTGCGTGACAAGGGCGCGGAGCTGGTCCGTACGTACATCGACGACGTGCTCGGCGCGGAGCGTGACCGCCGGCTCGCACCGCTCGACGCCCTGGACGTGGGGCCCGAGTCGCAGGCCGAACTGATCGCCGCGCTGTCCGTACTGCAGAAGGAGAAGTGGCCGCGATGAACGAGACGACCGAAGGGACTGAGGCGACCGGGGCGACCGGGGCGACCGGGGTGACCCGGGCGACCGGAGCGGCGGAAGTGGCGGAAGTGGTTGCGGTGACGGGTGGGAGCGAGGTGGCTGACGAGGCCCGGGGGGTGAGGGCACCCGACTCGGACGCGGCTTCGGGCCCGGCCTCGGACTCGGGCCCGGGCCCGGGTTTGAACTCGGGCTCGGGCTCTGGCTTGGGCTCCGGTCCGGACTCGGACTTGGATGCGCACCGGGACTCGCACGTGCGCGCGGACGGGCATGCGAATGCCGAGCGGTCGGCGGAGCAGGGGAGCCGGGAGCCGCGTACACCTGCGGCCGATCCGTCCGCCTCGTGCACCCCGTCCGCCTCACCCACTCCGCCGTCCGTTCCGTCCGCGCCCGCCTCACCCACTCCGTCGTCCGATCCGTCCGCGCCCGCCGATCTGTCCGTGCCCGCCGTGCCGTCCGTGCCGTCCGGCGAGGTCAGGATGCCCGGGCAGGGTGGTCACCACTGGGACGACGGGTTCATCGCCCGGCGCGCGGCCGACCGGGAGAGCGCGCCCGGCAGCGCGCGCGAGTTCAACCTGGGCCCGCTGCCCGCGTCGTACGAGGACTTCCCGCGCTCCGTGTCGTACGGCGCCGAGCTGCGCGCCCGGCTGGACGCCCTGCGGGAACTGGTCGGCCTCTCCCGTACGCGCCTCGAAGGGCCGACGCTCGCCGAGGCCGGACGGGTACTGGACGAGGCGTCGGCCCGGCAGCGGCTCTCCTCTCAGCACACCGTCGTCGCCATCGCGGGCGCGACCGGCAGCGGCAAGTCCACCCTCTTCAACGCCCTTGCCGGGGTGGCGATCTCCGAGACCGGGGTGCGCAGGCCCACCACATCCGCGCCGCTCGCCTGCAGCTGGACCGACGGCGCAGCCGGGCTGCTCGACCGGCTCGCCATCCCCGGACGGCTGCGCCGCAGGCCCTGGATGAGCGCGGGGCCCGGTGACGAACTGCACGGGCTGGTCCTCATCGACCTGCCCGACCACGACTCGGCCCTGACCGCGCACCGCGACCAGGTGGACCGGGCGATGGAGCTGGTGGACGCGGTGATCTGGGTGGTCGACCCGGAGAAGTACGCGGACGCCGCGCTCCACGACCGCTATCTCAAGCCGCTCGCCGGCCACGCCGAGATCACCTTCGTGGTGCTCAACCAGATCGACCGGCTGCCGGGCGAGGCCGCCGACCAGGTGCTCGACGACCTGCGGCGGCTGCTCGACGAGGACGGTATGGCCCTGGGCGAGCACGGCGAGCCGGGAGCCACGGTGCTCGCGCTGTCGGCGCTCACCGGCGAAGGGGTGGGCGAACTGCGTGAGCTGATCGGCCGGTTCGTCCGGGAGCGGGGCGCGCCTGCGCGCCGGCTTGCGGCCGATGTGGACGCGGCGGCGGACGGTCTGCGCTCGGTGTACGTCGCCGAGGGGCACGCGGGGCTGAGTGAGCCGGCCCGCGAGCAGTTCGGCGAGCGGCTCGGCGACGCGGTCGGCGCCCTGGCCGTGGGCGAGGCCGCGGAGCGCGGGTGGAGCCGGAACGCCGTGAAGGCGTGCGGGACGCCGTGGCTGCGGCTCTGGCACTGGTACGAGTCCACGCGCGCGCCCGGAGGCCCCGAACCGCTGCTGGTGGAGACCGGCCCTGAGCCCGCCGGTACCGAGGCCACCGCCAGGCAGGAGGTGGAGCAGGCCGTGCGTACGGTCGCCGACGAGGCGGCCGACGGGCTCCCCGCGCCGTGGGCGCAGGCGGTGCGTGAGGCGGCCGCACGCGGGGCCGAGGGGCTGCCCGAGGCCCTGGACGAGCTGGCTGCGACCACCGTCGCGCAGGAGCCCGGGGGCCGCTCGGGGCGGCCTGCCTGGTGGCCGGCTGCGGTGCTGGCCCAGGTGATGATGACCGTCCACCAGATCCTCGGGGTGCTCTGGCTGGTCGGTGTGGTGGTGGGCGTGCTCGACGTCGCTCCGCTGACGCCCGTCCTGGTCATGCTGGCCGGGACCGTGGGCGGCCCGCTCGTGGAGTGGGCGTGCGGGGTGGCGGTACGGGGGCCCGCTCACCGGTACGGGCAGGAGGCCGAGCGCAGGCTCCGGGAGGCGGCCGCCGCGTGCGGCAGGGCGAAGGTGCTCGACCCGGTCGGGGCCGAGCTGCTGCGGTACCGGGAGGTACGTGAGCAGTACGTGACGGTGAACGGGTTGTCCACAACCGGCAAGTAGTCCACAGGCGCGAGCGGAGCGGATCTCCCCGGGCCAGCATGGAAACCGGGGCCGTCACGGGACGGCCCCGCGGGACATGGCTGGTACGGGGAGGCAGGGCTCATGAACGACACCTTGGTGACATTGGTGGGAAATGTGGCGACGCAGCCTGAATACCGGGATTCGGTCACCGGGGGAATGGTGCGATTTCGCTTCGCGGTCACCGCACGCCGCTGGGACCGGGAGAAACAGTCCTGGACCGACGGGCCGACGAGCTTCTACACGGTGTGGGCCTGGCGGACGCTGGCCGCGAATCTGTCCGGTTCCGTGTCCGTCGGCGAACCACTCGTCGTCCACGGCAGGTTGAAGGTGCGCGAAGAGGACAAGGACGGACAGCGCAGATTCTCGGCCGATATCGAGGCGCTGGCGGTGGGACACGACCTGACGCGCGGCACCAGTGCCTTCAAGCGTGTGGCCAGGGCGGATACGTCTCTGACGGAGCGCCCGAAAGATCTGGTGGCCTGACCGGGGGTGGTGGCCCGACCGGGTCCGGAGCCGGGTCCGGGGTCGGGATTGAGATCGGGTCTGGGGCTGTGCCGGGATGCCACCAGGCCCTGGGGGGTGGTGATTTGTCGATATCGTCGGCGCGTCGATGGGGTGCGGGTGGGGGTACGGACGGGAGTGCGGTAACGATTCCGATTCGGAATGGTTATCAGAGCCCATGTGTGGAGACTGTGTTGCTCCTGCGTCCTTAGAATTCGCAGATACTCACGGGGCATTTGAGTCTGCCGGCGAGGAACTTCCCCCACGCGCGCCACGAGGCGCATCGCGCGAAGAGTCCTTGCCCGAAGGGGAATTCTGTGTTTTCTGCGGTTTCTGTGTTTTCTGCGGGTCCTGATTCCCGCATACGGCGGCTGGGCACCTCCCGGCTGGCCGCCGCGGCCCTGACTGCGGGGCTGGTCGCCGGTGGTGCGATGGCAACTGCCGGGCCTGCTTTCGCCGATGACGCTCCCGCCAACTCCTCCGGCGTCACCGCCACCCTGGACAACCCCGGGGTGTCGGTCGGGGACAAGGTCGTGATCGACGGCGCCAACGAGACGGCCGGGCTCTTCGAGCTCAAGGTCGACGGCGGCGGGTCCATCAAGACGTACTGCATCGACCTGCACAACCACACTCAGGCCAACACCTCCTACCGTGAGGTCACTTGGGCCGAGTCCTCGCTCGCGCACAACAACGACGCGGGCAAGATCCGCTGGATCCTTGAGCACTCCTACCCGCAGGTGACGCCCGCGTCGCTGGGTGCGAACCTCAATGTCACGCTGACCGACGCCACGGCCGCGGCCGCCACCCAGGCCGCGATCTGGCACTTCTCGGACCACGTCGACGCGGTGCCGAAGGACGAGGCCGGCCGGAAGCTGACCGAGTACCTGGAGAAGTCCGCGGCCAATGTCGCCGAGCCCGCCGCCTCGCTCTCGCTCGGCCCGGCCGACGTGGCGGGCCACCCGGGCGAGTCGATCGGCCCGGTGACGGTCTCCACCAACGCCGCCAAGGCCGAGGTCTCCCTCGCCCCCGACGCGCCGCAGGGCGTCACCGTCGTCGGCAAGGACGGCAAGCCCGTCACCAGCGCGGTCAATGGCACCCAGCTCTTCTTCAAGGTCCCGGCCGGCGCCCAGCCCGGCTCGGCCAAGCTGAACGTCACCGCGCAGACCACGGTGCCGATCGGCCGTGCCTTCGTCAGTGACTCCAAGAGCCAGACGCAGATCCTCGCGGGCACCAGCACCGCGTCGGTCGGTGCGGTCGCCTCGGCCAACTGGGCCAGCAAGGGCGCCATCCCGGCCCTCTCCGCCAAGAAGGACTGCGCCAAGGGCGGCGTCGACATCACCGCCGGCAACAAGGGCGATGAGGCGTTCGCCTTCGAGCTCGCGGGCCAGAAGCACACGATCGAGGCCGGCAAGTCCGAGACGGTGACCGTCCCGGTCGCCGAGGATCAGGCGTACGACTTCACGATCAAGGGCCCGAACGGCTTCGAGAAGCGCTTCCAGGGCGTCCTCGACTGCAAGACGGCGGGCAGCACGCCCACCCACAGCGCCACCCCGGCGCCGAAGCCCAGCGCGGCCTCGGCCGGCGGTAGCTCCTCGGGCACGCACGGTGGCAGCGGCGACCTGGCCGAGACCGGCAGCTCCAGCTCCACCCCGGTGATCGCCGGTGTGGCGATCGCCCTCGTGGTGCTCGGCGGCGGTGCGGTCTTCATGCTCCGCAGGAAGAACACCGCGGGTCACTGACCCCGTGGACCGGTCACCGGAGCGTGACTGAGCAAGCGAAGTGACCGTGGTACAGCGGCCCCGGTACGCATCGGCGTACCGGGGCCGTCTGCGTGCTCACCGTCTGCCTGCCCACCGTTCGCGTACTTGCCTCGGCGCCCGCGTACCGGCCGCTCGAGTACCGCCCGGCCGCGTACCGGGCAGCACGTACGAAAGGGGGCTGCGGGTGACCAACATTGACAGACAGCGACGAATCTGCCTCGGGCCGCCGCAGGTCAGCCGGGTGCGTGCTGGGCAAGGGCAGGCGGTTTCCGTCTCCGGGTGGCTGTCAGGCAAGATGGAGTACATCTGCCCACACATCGATTGCCGGACGGTTTCTCTTGGCTGAGTACATCTACACCATGCGCAAGACGCGTAAGGCGCACGGCGACAAGGTGATTCTCGACGACGTCACCCTGAACTTCCTGCCCGGCGCGAAGATCGGTGTGGTGGGCCCCAACGGTGCCGGTAAGTCCACGGTTCTGAAGATCATGGCGGGCCTTGAGCAGCCCTCCAACGGTGAGGCATACATCTCGCCCGGATTCAGCGTCGGCATCCTCATGCAGGAGCCGGAGCTGGACGAGTCGAAGACCGTCCTGGAGAACGTGCAGGACGGCGCCGCCGAGATCATGGGCAAGCTCAAGCGCTTCAACGAGGTCGCCGAGCTGATGGCGACCGACTACACCGACGCGCTCATGGACGAGATGGGCAAGCTCCAGGAGGACCTGGACCACGCCAACGCCTGGGACCTGGACGCCCAGCTGGAGCAGGCCATGGACGCCCTGGGCTGCCCGCCCGGCGACTGGCCCGTCGTGAACCTCTCCGGCGGTGAGAAGCGCCGCGTCGCGCTCTGCAAGCTGCTGATCGAGGCGCCCGACCTGCTCCTCCTCGACGAGCCCACCAACCACCTGGACGCCGAGTCGGTGAACTGGCTGGAGCAGCACCTCTCGAAGTACCCGGGTGCTGTGGTGGCCGTCACCCACGACCGGTACTTCCTGAACAACGTCGCCGAGTGGATCCTCGAACTCGACCGCGGCCGTGCGCTCCCCTACGAGGGCAACTACTCCACGTACCTCGACAAGAAGGCGACCCGCCTCAAGGTCGAGGGCCGCAAGGACGAGAAGCGCGCCAAGCGGCTCAAGGAAGAGCTGGAGTGGGTCCGCTCCAACGCCAAGGGCCGCCAGACCAAGTCCAAGGCCCGCCTCGCCCGTTACGAGGAGATGGCGGCCGAGGCCGACAAGATGCGGAAGCTGGACTTCGAGGAGATCCAGATCCCGCCGGGCCCGCGGCTCGGTTCCATCGTGGTCGAGGTCGAGAACCTCTCGAAGGCGTTCGGCGACAAGGTCCTCATCGACGACCTGTCCTTCACGCTGCCGCGCAACGGCATCGTCGGTGTCATCGGTCCGAACGGCGCGGGCAAGACCACGCTGTTCAAGATGATCCAGGGCCTGGAGTCGCCGGACTCCGGCGCCATCAAGGTCGGCGACACGGTCAAGATCTCCTACGTCGACCAGAGCCGCGCCAACATCGACCCCAAGAAGACCCTCTGGGCGGTCGTGTCGGACGAGCTGGACTACATCAACGTCGGCCAGGTCGAGATGCCCTCGCGGGCGTACGTCTCCGCGTTCGGCTTCAAGGGCCCGGACCAGCAGAAGCCGGCCGGTGTCCTCTCCGGTGGTGAGCGCAACCGCCTCAACCTGGCGCTGACTCTCAAGGAGGGCGGCAACCTGCTGCTCCTCGACGAGCCCACCAACGACCTGGACGTCGAGACGCTCTCCTCCCTGGAGAACGCGCTGCTCGAATTCCCCGGTGCGGCCGTGGTCATCTCCCACGACCGCTGGTTCCTCGACCGCGTCGCCACGCACATCCTGGCGTACGAGGGCGACTCCCGGTGGTACTGGTTCGAGGGCAACTTCGAGTCGTACGAGAAGAACAAGGTCGAACGCCTCGGTGCCGACGCGGCCCGCCCGCACCGTGCCACGTACAAGAAGCTGACGCGAGGCTGACCGTGCGGCACATCTACTCCTGCCCCCTGCGCTGGTCGGACATGGACGCCTTCGGGCACGTCAACAACGTCGTCTTCCTGCGGTATCTGGAAGAGGCGCGGATCGACTTCATGTTCCGGCTGGCGCCGGGGGACGGTTCGCCGTCGTTCTCCGGCGGGTCCGTCGTCGCCCGGCACGAGATCGACTATGTGCGCCCTCTGGTGCACCGGCATGCGCCGGTCACCGTCGAGTCCTGGGTGACGAAGATCAGCGCCGCGTCCCTGACCATCGCCTACGAGGTGAAGGACGAGGACCAGGTGTACGTACGGGCGTCGACGGTCGTCGTCCCGTACGACCTGGAGGCGCAGCGGCCGCGGCGGATCACCGCCGACGAGAAGTCCTTCCTCCAGGAGTATCTGGACCAGCCGGGAGTACTCGCGGCATGACGGGGCTCCCGCTGCGGCTGGTCTTCGCCGACGCCGGGGAGGCGGCCGATCTCGCCGCCTTCCTGGCCCGGCTGATCCACTACGACCGTGCGGCGGCGGTGCGGCTGCAGGCACGCGCCGACGGCGGTACGGAGCAGAGCCTGGCCGTCTTCGGGCGGCCGCCCTCGTTCGAGGTGCTGGCCGTCCGGACGGCGCGGCTGGCCGCCCCGGCCGAGCTGGACAGCACCGTCTCGGCGGGCGAACTCCTCGAATCCATCGACGAGCAGGGCGCGGCGGCCACCGTCCCCGGCGCTGTCACCGGTCCTCCGTGGGCCGGTCTGCTGCCGCCCCGCAGCGGCTGGCGGCAACTGCCCGGACTTCCGTCGCCCGACGCGCTGCACTCCGCTGTGGCGGCCGTGGTCGCCGAATTCCGGGTGCGTACCGAGGAGTTGCCCGCCGACCGGCGTACCCGTGCCGAACTGGACCGGATCGGGCGGGAGATCTGGTCCCGGCCGGTCGGCGACACCGCCCTCCCGGTCCGCGCGGCACACGCCGCCCACTCGCTCGGCTTTCTGCGCCCGGTCCGGGTGGCCGTTCCCGACCTCTCCACCGGCAGCGGTACCGGTCCCCTCGGCGACAGCGGCCACTCCGGGCCTTACACGCTGCTCGGCGCCGGCTCCTGGCTCCGGCTGCGCACCCCGTACGGCTCGACCGCCGTCCGCGAGGCATCCGGCCTGGGCGGGCTGAGCGTCACGCCCGCGTAGGGCTGCCCGCCGTAAGAGGCTCTGCAGGGGCTGTCGCCGTCCGGTCCCGGCAGCCTCTAGCCTTCGGTGTTCACCATGGAGGCCGCCGCGTACGTCAGGTACTTCCAGAGCTGCCGCTCGTGCTCCTCGGCCAGGCCGAGCTCGTCCACCGCGGCCCGCATGTGCTTCAGCCAGGCGTCGTGCGCGGCCCGGTCCACCTGGAAAGGGGCGTGGCGCATGCGCAGCCGGGGGTGGCCGCGGTTGTCGCTGTAGGTACGGGGGCCACCCCAGTACTGCATCAGGAAGAGGGCGAGCCGTTCCTCGGCCGGGCCGAGGTCCTCCTCCGGGTACATCGGCCGCAGCAGGGGATCTCCCGCGACGCCCTGGTAGAAGTGGTGGACCAGGCGCCGGAAGGTCTCCTCGCCGCCGACCTGCTCGTAGAAGGTCTGCTCCTGAAGCGTGCCGCGCGGGATCTCTGTCACCCCTCCATGGTCGCAGACGTCACGGCGGAGGTCGGCCCTCCGCCGGGGATCAGGCCGTACGGATCGTGGGGATCAGGCCGTACGGATCGTGGGGATCAGTGGGTACGGATCGCGCGGATCAGTGTGTACGGATCGTGTCGTCCGGATCCGGCCGCCGACCGGACCCTTCGGGTTCGCTTCCCCGTGCGGGGCGCAGCAGAGTGGAGATATGGGTGCAGACCAGGCATTGCGGGCGGCGCTGGTGCGCGAGATCGCGGAGAGCGGCGCACTGCCGGATCCGGCCTGGCGGGAGGCGTTCGCCGCGGTGCCGAGGCATCTCTTCGTGCCGTACTTCTTCGTGGACGGCGAGGAGGGCGTGGGCCGCCGTGAGCGGCTGTGGGGTGAGGACCCGGACCCCGAGCGGCGCAGGCGCTGGCTGGAGGGTGTCTACACCGATCAGCCGCTGGCGACCCGGATCCGGGACGGCGAGCTGATCTCGTCCAGCAGCCAGCCCTCGCTGATGGCGCGGATGCTGGACGGGCTCGCGGTGCGTGACGGGGACGCCGTGCTGGAGATCGGGGCGGGCAGCGGTTACAACGCGGCTCTGCTGGCCCACCGGCTGGACGACTCGCTGGTCACGACCGTCGACATCGACCCGGAGATCACCGAATCGGCGCGGACCCATCTGTCGGCCGCCGGCGCTGCCCCGGCCGTCGTCACCGGGGACGGTGCGCTGGGCTGCCCCGCGCGGGCCCCGTTCGACGCGGTCATCGTGACCTGCGCGGTCCCGTCCGTACCGAGGGCCTGGCTCGCGCAGTGCCGTCCTGGCGCACGGATTCTCGCCCCGCTCGCCACCGGGCTGATCGTGCTGCGGGTGCGGGACGAGCAGTACGCGCAGGGGCGGTTCCTGGAGAAGCCGGCCTACTTCGTACCGCTGCGTGGCACAGCCGGGTCCGAGCAGGTGCTGAGGGGCGGCGGGCTGCCGCCCAGCGTGCTGAACGACGCGCTCTTCCGCTTCGTCCTCACGCTGACCGCGGGCAGCCTCGACCCGGTGGAGGCGTTCTCCCTGTGGGAGCGCGAGGGGCGCCCCCAGCGGGAACGGTTCGGGGTGACGGTGAGCGGGGAGCACGAGTGGGCCTGGCTGGACGACCCCGAAGGGCCGTACACCTGGCCGCTCGTCCCCCCGGCTCACCGTCCGGTGGCTACTGCCCCCGGTGGATCCTGATCGTCGTCCAGGCGCCGACGTGCACCCGGTCGCCCTCTTCGAGCGGGATCGGTACGTAGGGCTGGATCGGGTCCTCGGCGCCGTTGACCGTGGTGCCGTTCGTCGAGTTCTGGTCGACGACGGCCCAGGAGCCGTCGGGCTGCTGCACCAGGACCGCGTGCTGGTGCGACACCCCGGGGTCCTCGGGCGGGACCGACAGGTCGACGTCGGGTGACTCGCCCGTGGAGTGCCTGCGCCGGCCGATGGTGATCTGGTTGCCGGAGAGCGGAAGCCGCTGCTCGGGGGAGTAGGCCGGCAGATTGAGCCCGGTGGCCTCGGGGCCGCTGCGCTGCATCATCGCCATGAAGTACTCACGGTCGGGGCCCACCGTGACCGACCAGCCGGCCGGGGCCTGGGACTGGGCCTGCTCGGCCGCGGGGGAGGGCTGACCTGGGTGGCCCTGCCGGCCTTGCTGGTCCGGCCGTCCGGGCCCCTGCTGAGGCGGCTGCTGCGGCTGGGACTGCGGCTGCGGCTGCGGCTGCGGGGGCTGGAACTGCTGCGGGGGCTGGGGCGGCTGATGCTGCTGAGGTGCCTGGTCCTGTCCCCGATCCGGCCCCTGGGGCTGGGGCTGGGGCTGGGACGGCGGCGGGAGCAGCCAGTCGTCCGCCGCGTTCGGCTGCTCGGGAGGCTGCGGGGCCTGCGGTGCCCTCGGCGGCTGGGCGAACGAGGGCGGCGGCGGAGGCGACTGCCGCTGGTACGCCGGGGGCGGAGGCGGCGGGGCCGGCCGGCCGCTCGGCGCGTTGGTCAGCGGCTCGGCGGGACGGTTGATCTGCGAGGGCCGCGAGCTCTGGTACTCGAACGAGTCCGGCGGCCTGGGCGGCTGCTGCTGGGCCTGGAGGCCCGGCGGCAGATTCGGGGCCACCGGTGTGTACGAGGTCGCGGTGTTGGTCAGGAAGTTCCAGCGGCACTCTTCGCAGAAGGGCGCCCCGGACTCACGCGGCGTACGGCACTGCGGGCAGATCTCCGCCTGCGCCGTGGGCTCCGGCGGATAGCCGTAACCGGCCGCCGGGTTCCCGCGCGGTGGCTGCTGCTGCGGTGGGGGCTGCTGGGACGCGGGCTGCTGGTGTGCGGGCTGCTGGGGCACGCCACCGCCTGCGTACGGCGTGGGCGGCGGGGGAGGCGGCGGCACGGCGCCCATGCGATGGCCGCAGACCTCGCACCAGTCGTCGGATCCCGACTGGTGTCCGTTCGGGCAGGTCGGCATGGAGTCGCTTCCCCCTCTCCTCGTCCGGCCCGGAGGCCGCAAAACGTCACTTCTGCTGCTTATGGTGCTTTTTCTGTTACTTCTTGACGCGAACTGTCTTGGTGGAGCGCGTTTCGAGGGTCATCTCGTCCGCCTCCGCCACCTTTGCCTTCAGTCGCACAGTACCGGTCGCTTCGTCGACGACGTCCACCACCTTCGCGAGCAGTTTCGCAGTGTCCGCGTTCCCCGAGGCTGCCGCAAGCTGCACCGCACGGCCGAGCTTCGCCGTCGCGCCGTCCAGATTGCCCGACTTGCGGGCATCCAAACCTTGTTGAATGACTTGGGCCAGTTCCGCCTGGCCCGTGTAGTGCGCGACCTGCGGGTTGATGGAGGTCGATGCGGTCATGTCGTCCGTCCACACCGCGCGTACCAGGCCCTGCGAAAGCGTCTGCGGCATTCCCCCGGCGGGGTCGGGCAGGACGAGCGAGACCCGGGCGGCGAGCATCTCCTGGCCGATTCCCGCCTCCGGCACCTGGACGCAGACGTGATAGTCGCGGGATTCGTCCCCCCACGAGCCGGTCGGGTAGTCACCGGCGCGCGGCCCGGCTTCGGTCCGACGGCCCGTCAGCTGCTCGACGCTGGGCGCCACTTGCTTGACGAACTTGATCTCCACGCCGACCGGTGTCCAGAGCCGCAGCGCGACGTCGGCGATCTCCTTGCCCATCGCGTCCTCCATCATCCGCGTGAAGTCCGCGGAGAGCCCCGAGGGGTCGGCCACGATGTCGGCCGTGCCGAGGAGCGCCGACGCGATACCGGTGACCTCCTTGACCTCCCAGTCCGTACCGACCCCGCGGGCGTCACAGGTGAAGCGGCCGGCCGCGGCGTCCAGTGCGGCCCGCAGATCCTCCGGCGCCTCGTGTTCGTTGCGGCCGTCGGTCAGCAGGATGCCGTGCCGGATCTGCGGTACGGCGCCGCCGGCCGCGTCCGGGGTGTTGAGCAGCCGGTCGGCGAGGCGCAGCCAGGTGCCGATCGCCGTGCCTCCGCCGGCGCTCAGCTTGCGCAGCGCCTCCCTTGCCTGGGCGCGCGTGGCCCGGCTCGCGACGGCCAGCCGGCCGTTGCCCGGATAGATGTCCTTCGCCACATGGGTGCCCGCCACCACGGAGAACGCGGTGCCGTCCCGCAGGGCGTCGATCGCGGCCGCCGTCGCTTCCCGGGCGTTGCGCATCTTCGTCGGCGGGTAGTCCATCGAACCCGAGCAGTCCACCATGATCACCACGGCGGCGGGTGCCTGTCCCGGACCCGGTACGGACCCGGTGTTCGCGCCCGCGAGGGCGGAGCCGCTCGTTCCGCCGCCGGTCGATGTGACCGTGACGATCGCGTTCACCTCGCGCCCGCCCTCCGGCAGGTACTCGTTCTGGTACACGTCTACGGAGAATTGCGGCACGTTGGATTTGGAGAAGTTGGCCATCTGACGGGCTCCTTGACGACAACGCGGCAATTTCAACAGAGTTAACGAGACAGCTGGATCAACGAGACAGCTGGGCCGACGGGGACAGCCGAGTCAACGGGACAGGGTCGAATTCACGCCTTACGCCTCATGCTTCCGTGCCTTCACGCCTTCGTGTGGGCGGATCCTGCCCTCTTCGGTGGCATCGGGAACGGCACGACGGCCACTGTTACGTTGTCGTGGCCCCCGCCGTCGAGCGCATGGCCCACGAGCACCTGCGCACTGTGCAGTGCCCGGGTCGCCGCGTCCGGCGGGACGATCCGCGCCATCTGCTCGGCCGACTCCGCGTAGTTCCACAGGCCGTCCGAGCAGACCACCACCACACCGGCCCGGTCCGGCTTGAAGGACGCGGTGTGCGGCTCCAGTTCGTACGCGTCCGCGCCGAGCCAGCCCGTGATGGCGTGCGCCCGCTCGTCCGCGTACGCCTGCGCCTCGCCCATCAGCCCGTTGGCGACCATCTGCGCCGCCCAGGAGTCGTCCTCGGTGAGCCGGGACGGGTGGGTGGTGCGGTCGTCGGGCACCCAGTACACCCGGCTGTCGCCCACCCAGCCGACGACGAGCAGCCCGCCCACCGTGATGGAGGCGACCAGGGTGCAGGCCGGGGCGTTCTGATGGCGGCGCGCGTCGTGCTCCATGGCCCCGGTGGGCTCGGCGGCAAGGGCGTTGACCGCTTCCGACGCGGCGATGATCGCCTCGTGCAGGGCCTGCTGGGGATGCGTGCCCGCGGGCAGCGAAGCCAGCAGCGCCTCATTGGCGGCCTCCGCGGCGGCGGCTGACGCCTCGTCGGGGCGGGTCGCCGACGACACCCCGTCACAGACGATCGCCACCGTGGCGGCCGAGCCGTCCGGCAGGTTCACCGACGACACCGCGAAGGCGTCCTCGTTCCTGTGGTGGCGCAGCCCGCGGTCGCTCACCGCTGCCACCGCTTCCAGCTCCTGCTCCATGTGGTCACGCTCGCGGGGCTGGGCGTGACCGCAGTTCTCGCAGTAGCCGTCGCCGTCGATCCGGCCCGTGCGGCAGGCGACACAGACCTTCGCGTTCTCCGCCGTCGCAGGGGCCTCCGCCGTGGCCGCTGCCGCGGTGGCGCCGGCCGGGACCTCCGCCGTGGCAGCTGCGGCTGCCGCGGTCCTGGGGTCCGGTGCGGGCAGCGCGTACTCCTCGGGCGACGGCGGGCCGTCGAACCGTACGCCGCTGTGCAGTTCACCGCTGTGCGGTTCACCACTGGGCAGTTCACCGCCGTCCGATGTGATACCCGGCACATCGGAGGCGGCCTGGACGGGCGCCGGGCGGCCGGAGCTGTCCCGGTCGGTGGCGGCGGGCCAGGCGGCCGTCGGGGCACCCGCGGGGCTCGCGCCGCCGGCCGCGTTCGCGGGACGGCGGTCCGGCGGCTCGGGCGCCGCCGACAGGTCGTACCCGCACGCGCCGCAGAACAAGTCGCCTGACTCCAGCGGCTCCTCGCAGCTGGGGCACACGGTCGGATTCGTCTGGGACATCAATTCACACCCACGTCCGGGGGCGGAAACGGTTGGCCCGCTCCACCAGGTCGATCCTCTCCTCGCCACGCTGGGCGAGCCGGGCGAGTACCCGGTACGAGCGTTCGAGTCCGAAGCGCAGGCCACGCTCGTCGAGTGGACTGCCGAGCAGGGTGGTGGACTGCACCACCTGGCCGCCCCGGCCTCCGGAGAGTACCCAGTCCAGGGCGGTGCCCAGTACTTCGGTGGTGAGCTGCTCCTGCCGTACGGCGTCGATGCCGAACTGCTGGAGCGCGGCCACCTGGTCGGCGGCCGACCGCAGGTCGTCCACCAGGGGGTCGGTCGGGACACGGCGGCGCAGCCGGGCGCGCACCGCGGCGACGCGCGCCGCCGTGTAGTGGATCGACGCCTCGGGCACCGACTCCAGCGTGTGGACGGCCGCCGTGCGGTCACCGGCCGCGAGCTGCACCCTGGCGAGGCCGAACGCCGCGCTGACGTAGCTGGGGTCGGTCGTCCACACGAGGCGGTAGTACTCCGCCGCGTTGTCCAGCTGGCCGAGCACCTCGGCGCAGACCCCGAGCGCCAGCTTCGGCGCGGGCTCCCCGGGGAACGCGTCGTAGATCGCGTCGAAGGAGAGCGCTGCGGTCTCCCGGTCGCCGGTGACCAGCGAGGTGAGGCCGCGGTACCAGACGACCCGCCAGTCGTGCGGGTACTCGCTCTCCAGCGCGGTGACCATGTCGACCGCGGTGTACGTGTCCCGGTTGTCGAGGAGGGCGCGCGCCTGTCGGAGGCTGCGTTCCAGCGACGGGGTCGGTGCGGACTCCAGCGCGGCGATCAGCTCGCCGGGCGCCGCGGCCAGCAGACCCGCCAGCAGACCGGCGTTCGGGTCGTGCGGATCGATGCGCGGCACGGGCAGCGCCAGCGCGGTGGCGCCCGCGTCGAGACCGGCCAGGAACGGGCCGGACGCACTGGCCGGGCCGCCCGGGCTGGAAGCGCCGAAGGCGGGGACGCCGGAGACGCCGGACGTGGGGGACTGGCCCGGCTGCGGGGCGGCGGCAGGCGGCCAGGATGTCGGCTGCCCGGCCGGCTGCCCGGCGGCCGGCCCGGCGGGCTGCGGGGAGCGCTGGGCGGGGAGGACTGCCTTCGCTCCCCGGCGGCCTGCGGGGAGTTCGCGTGCGCCGAGCAGCGAGGCGTCCCCCGTCAGCTCGGCGAAGAGAGCCGTGTCGGTGACCCGTACCTCGGGCCCGAACAGCGTCGAGAGCGACGGCCGCGGCCGGCCCGTCTGGACGGCGACGACCTCCCGCAGTACCCCGGTGAGCTGCTCCGCCATCTCGGCGGCCGATGCGAACCTGCGGGCCGGGTCCGGGTCCGTCGCCCGGACGAGCAGCCGGTAGAACGACTCGTACCGCCGGAACACCTCGATGTTGTCCGGGTCGGGGAGGCTGTCCGCGAACACATTCGTGTAGCCCTGGAAGTCGAAGGTCAGCACGGCGAGGGTCCGCGCCACCGTGTACAGGTCGGAGGCGACCGACGGCCCGACCTCGGCGACCTCGGGCGCCTGGTAGCCGACCGTGCCGTAGATGGCCGACTCGTCGTCGCCCATCCGCCGCACCGCGCCCATGTCGATGAGCTTCAGCTGGTCCTGCTGCTGTATCGCGTTGTCGACCTTGAAGTCGCAGTACAGCAGCGAGCGGCTGTGCAGATGGCCGAGCGCCTCCAGGGCCTCGATCCCGTACGCGCATGCCTGCTCGACCGGCAGCGGGTCCCGCCGGCCCGACGGGCCGCGCCGCTCGTTGGCGATCTCCTTGAGCGACTTGCCGCCGACGTACTCCATGACGATGTAGCCGTCCATGGAGCCGGTGCGCTGGTCGAGGTGTTCCACGAAGTTGTAGATGCGCACGATGTTGGAGTGCTCGATCTCGGCGAGGAAGCGCCGCTCCGAGATCGCCGCGGCCATCGCGTCCTGGTCACCCGTGTCCAGGAGGCCCTTGAGCACCACCCAGCGGTCGGAGACGGCACGGTCGACGGCGAGATAGACCCAGCCGAGACCGCCGTGGGCCAGACAGCCCACCACCTCGTACTGCCCGTGCACGACATCGCCGGTGTCCAGCTTCGGTACGAACGAGTAGGGGTGGCCGCACTTGGTGCAGAACCCCTCCGTACGCCCGGGGCGCGCACCGCGCGAACGGCCCACCTGGGCGCCGCAGTCGGACCGTGAGCAGAATCGCTTGCGCTCCGGCACCTCGGGGCTGGCCATCACCGCGGACTGCGGATCGGGGCGCGGCACATCGGGGATCGTCACCAGACCGGCGCCCAGCCGGTTACGGCCCGACGAACTCGCCGAAGCCCCCGAACTGCGCACCGAGACCGAACGCGCCGACCCCTGGCCCGACAGCGAGCGTGAGAGCCGCCCGGAGACGGACCTGCGCGATGTCGAGGACCGTGATGTCGAGGACCGGGACGTCGAGGACGGTGATGTCGAGGACCGCGAGGACGAGCCGGAACCGCCGCGCACCGAAGCGCTGCCGGAGCGCGCGCTGTTGCTCCCGCGCGCCCCTCCGGCGATTCCGGTCGGCGGTGAACTCACCAGGCCGCTGGGCGACACCACCGGCGCCAGACCGCAGGTGTCGCAGTACAGCTCACCGCCGCCCATGTCCTCATAGCTGCCCTCGCACCCGGGGCGCTGGCACTCCTGCTGTTCGCTCATCCCGCATCCCTCACGCGTTCCCCCTGTGGTCGGCGGGCCCGGGCTGTCTCGGGACCAGAACCTCCGCCGTGGCCTGCTGATAGCGGAGCACCGCCTGTTCGGCGACGCGCAGATCGCACGGCGCGCTCCACAGCATTCTGCGGGCCGCGTCGTACCGCTCGATCAGCAGGGGATCCTCGGCCATTCCGTGCCGGGCGACCTTCGCCCGGTACGCGTCAAGCCGGCCCCGCAGCTCCGCGCGGACGGCGAGCGGGGCGGTGACCGCGGACAGCGAGTCCCGGGCCCGCCGCAGCTCGTCGTCGGCTTCCTGTTCGAGGGATTCAAGCAGCGGCGAGAGCCGGTGCCACTGGGCGTGCCTGCGGTACTCGGCGGCCGTGCGCAGCTGCTCCTGGAGCACCGTCGAAGGACCGCTCACGGCCGGTACCTCGGACGCGGCGATCTTCGCCAGCACCTCACCGCGCGCCGATCTGGCCTCGGTGAGCGTGCGGTCGGCGCGGGTCAGCACATCCCGCAGCCGCAGCAGGCGCTGCTCCGCGTCCTGGCGGACGGTGAGCACCGCGTCGATCTCGCGGCGGATCTCCTCCAGGGCGCGCGCGGCCCGGTCGTAGCGGCCGGTGTCGGCGCGCCCGCCGCCCGGGGCCGAACTGCCCTGTGTGGCGACCCAGTAGGCCAGCGGATCGGATATCACTCCGGCGCGCAGCGCGGTCAGCTCCTGCGTGATCGACTCCAGGTCGTCGCCCGCCGGGTGCTCACCGGGGCGTACGCCGACCGAGTGGGCCAGCGAACGGGTACGGCCCAGCTCCGCCGCGAGCAGGTCGATACGGGCGGGCAGCGCGGACCACACCGAGTCCGCCGCGACGATCATGTCCAGCGACCGCGCGTACAGCTCGTTCATCCGGCTCACCAGCTCTTCGAGCGTGAACTGCTCGGTGAGTTCCACGGGCCCGGTGAGCGAGGCCGGGAGCCGGCCTGCGGTGCTCGCCAGGGTGACGGCCCGGCCGCGCAACACGCCGGTGAGCTCGGCCAGTTCCTCCCGGCCGGGCCAGCGCCGCCGGGAACGCAGCGTGCGGGCCCCTTCCAGCGCCTTCGCGTACGCGTCGAAGTACGTCCACAGCACCGAGATCGCCTGCTCGGTGTCGGCCCAGCGGTCCTTGGTGACCCCGGTCAGCTCGGCGCCTTCGAGGAGCCGGCGCCCCGCGTGGTCCTGCAGGGCGATGAGCGAGGTCTCGATGGCCTCGTGCTCGGCGACGAGCCGCGCCAGCGCACGGTCCACCTCGTCCCGGTCCATCACCGGCCCGGGGGCGGCGCTCCCCGGCCCGCCGGGACTGGGGACGGAACCCGCGACGCCCATCGATCACCTCTCCGCTCCACCGGCCTGTGCGGTGTTGTTGTTCTGTACCGCGCTGTTCTGTGCCGCGGCGTTCCGCACCGCGGTGTTCTGTGCTGCCTACAGTGTCAAGTTCTGCCCGTGGCTGTGCTGTTCTACCGGTACTTCGGTGCCGGGGGGCCGGTTATTCCCTTCAGATCCGCCGAGAGCCACTTCCGGTACGCCTTCATCCAGGGGCTTTCGGATCCGCCGCTGCGGTAGTCGACGAGCACCTGATTGATCCGGCGCACCAGATCGTCGTTGCCCAGCTTCGTCGCCACGCCGTAGTACTCGGTGGTGAACGGGCCGCCCTTGAGGTCGACGGCCGGGTCCTGCGCCGCTTGGCCCGCGGCCAGGGCGTTGTCCGTGACCACCGCGTCGACCAGGCCCAGTTGGAGCTTGACCAGGCAGTCCAGCTGGTTGGGCACGGTCCGCTGCTCGGTCGGAGTGTCCGCGAAGACCGCGCCGTACGACTTGGCCTTCAGCGCGTCGTACGCCGTCGAGCCCGTCGCCGTGCAGACCTTCTTGCCCTTGAGCGTGTCGTTGTACCCGGTGATCGTGGAGCCCTTGGGGGCGAGCACCTGCTGGCCGGCCTGGAAGTACGCCGTGGAGAACGCGACTTGTTTGACCCGCTCACAGTTGATCGTCATCGTCCGCACGACGATGTCGACCTTGTTCTCCTGCAGCGCCTCGATCCGCTGGTTGGTGGGGATGGCGCGGTAGGTGACCTTGTCCTCGCTGCCCAGGAGGTTCTTCGCGATGGCCCGGACGAGAGCGATGTCGAAGCCGTCCAGCCTGTCGTTGGCCGGATCGCGGTAGCCCCAGCGGTAGCTGTTCTGGTCGACACCGACGACCAGGTGGCCGGCTTTCTTGATCCGGTCGATGGTGGGGCCGTCGGCGCTGGACGGCGTGAGGCTCGCCTCCGGGTCGGTACAGCTCTCGGCCTTCCCCGGAGCGGCCTTCACCGGGGCTGCCTGCGCCACCCGCTGCCCGGCGGACGGCGTACCGTCGCCGGAGCCGCCGCCCAGGGCGAGCGGGATCATGGTGGCGGCCGCCGTCAGCGCGCACGCCGCGGCCATCGCCGTGACGCCGCCCCAGCCGTGGAGCCTGCCGCTCCTCCGATTCAGCACGCTGCCCCTCCTCACCTGGCCCCTGCTCACCAGACCCCTGCTCACCAGACCCCTGCTCACCCGGCCCTTGCTCACCCGGCCCCTGGTCATCTGTACTCCGAAAGCCTGCGGCTGATGCCGAGTCCCGCGGCCGCCGCGCCCAGTACGGCCAGCACCGCCGCACCCACCGGGAGCCCGGTCAGCGCGCCCCGGCCGTCCGACGCGGCCCGGGTGAACTCCCGCTGCTCATGGCCGAGCGCCTGGTCCAGCGCCTTGTCCACCTGGTCGAAGGACTGGCCGGTCGAGTTCGTCCTGCCGATGACCTGGGTCAGAGCGTCCTCGTAGTCGCCGCTGTCGTCGGTGCGGCGTGCCGCGGCATGCCGGTGCTTCCAGGTGGTCACGTCGGCCCGCGCGGCATCCACCGGACCGCTGCCCGCGCTGTCGCCCGCCGCCAGGCTCTTCGCCTTGTCGAGTCCGCTGACCAGGGCTGCCATGTCCGTGGCATAGTCGGACTCGTACTGATCGTGCTTGCCGTCCTTGGTCAGCACGGAACCGCGCGAGACCAGCGTGAGGTTCTCGTTGGAGCGGGCCTTCAGCGAACTGATCCGCGCGTCGTTGAGCACCTTCAGCGACTCCTGGCCGTGCGTCCGCGACGTGTGCAGATCGGCGGACGCGACCAGATGCCCCGCCACCAGCCACAGCAGCACGGCGACGGACGCCGCCGACGCGGCCAGCAGGCCGTGGTTGAACACCCGGTTGGTCCGCAGATAGTTGCGCCGCTGGACATAGCAGAGGCCGCCCAGGGCCAGGATCCCCACGGCGGTGCCGAGGTACGGCCAGAGCGTCGCCGAGTCGTAGTCGTCGTACAGCCGGCCCGTCTCCGCGTCGTAGAGCTTCTCCGCCGCGGGCAGCAGCGCCGTGCTCATCTGCTGGTTGGCGTACCGCAGATAGGCGCCGCCGAGCGGCAGCCCCTGCCGGTTGTTGGCTCGGGCGCGCTCCACCAGCCCCGTGTATCGGGGGAGTTGCTCGTTGAGCTGGGCGATCTGGCGCCCGGACTCCGTCGAACTGTCGGTGTGGGAAGCGGCTTTCACCAGCAGCCGGGACGCGGTCGCGATATCGCTGTCGTACCGGGCGTGGACGTCCGCCGGCTCCACCGAACCCGCGAGGAAGCCGCTCGCGGCCGCGGTGTCCGCGTCGGCCAGTGAGCGGTAGATGTTCGCGGCGTCCGCGCTGAGGGGCTGGCTGCGGCTGACCACGTCGTCGGCGGAGTCCGCCCGGTCGGAGATCTCGAAGGCGGTCACCGCTCCGAAGGCCACGACCAGCGCGGCCACCAGCGTCCCCATGATCCACAGCCGGCCCGGCTCCGTGGTCGCGGCGGCGCGCAGCCGGTCCCGCGACCCGGTCCAGACGCCGCGCCGCGCCGGTGGGACGGGCGCGTGCGCGGGCGGCGCGGGCGCGCGCACGGGTGATGCGGGCGGAGGCGCCTGGGCGGGCGGTGGGCCCTGCACCGTGCCCCCGTTCGGCGGGTGTACCACTCGACCTCCCCCTGTCCTTCGCGTCTCTCGCGATGTCACGGTCCTGCGAACTCCCCGGCGTGGGACGACAAGTGCCCGGCCAGCAGTATGGCCGCAGGGGCCCCGCACGCACAGCGGCCTTGGCTGGATCTTGATCGATCTGTCGCCTGCGCCTGCCCCGTACTGCCCCGTCCCGCCCCGTGTCCGTCCGGCGTCAGCCCGATGTCTGCCCGGAGTCCGCCCCGTGTCCGCCTTCACCTTGAATACGCCGCCGGGGGCAATTCGGTTCCCGTTCGAGCCTCCTCGTCCGGGTGTCAACTCGTCCGGGTGTCACAAGGGGGCTGTGCGCCGCACCGCGCGGAACACAACCCCCTCAGCCCTCAGCGCATCAAGACCCGCCCCTCAGACCCGCGCCTCAGACCCGCCCCTCAGGCGTACTGCTCCCGCACCCGCGCATAGGACTCCGCGGGGGCCGCGATCCGGTCGAGACCCAGCAGCGCGGCGCCGAGCACCGGGGCGGCCGACACCACCCGGGGGACGGCCTTCGGCGCGCGGTCGGCCAGCAGTTGCCTGATGCGCTCGTCCAACTGCGGGTGCCGCGCGGCCAGTACGCTCCCGCCCAGCAGTACCGGGGTCTCCTCGTCGAGCAGCCCGAGCCTGCCCAGCGCCACCGCGGCGAGCGAGACCACTTCCTCCGCCTGCCGCTCGACGACCGAGCGGGCGACCGGGTCACCGGCCGCCGCGGTCGCGAAGAGGACCGGTGTCAGTTCGTGTTTACGGTCAGCCGGGATACGGCTCAGGTGCAGCGCCTCGATCACCGCGTACATCGTCGGCAGCCCGAAGTGCGCCGGTACCGCCCGCATCAGCTCGGTACGCACGCCGCGCCCGTCCTCGGCGCGCGCCGCGTGCCACAGCGCCTCCTCGGCCAGACCGCCGCCGCCTCCCCAGTCGCCGGATATCCGGCCGATCGCGGGGAAGCGTGCGGTGCGCCCGTCCGGGGTCATCCCGACACAGTTGATGCCGGCCCCGCACACGACGGCCACCCCGCGCGGCTCGTCCACGCCCGCGCGCAGGATCGCGAAGGTGTCGTTGCGTACCTCGACCGCCGGGCCCCAGCCGCGTGCCCCGATCGCGGCGGCCAGGTCACGCTCCTCGACCGGGAGATCGGCGTTGGCCAGACAGGCGGAGACGAAGGAGGCGTACGGCGGGCCGCCCGCCCTGTCGCGTGCTGCCCCGGAGCCGGAGCCGGAGCCGGAGCCGGAGCTGAAACCGACCCCGGTCACCACGGGCGCCCCGGCGCGCGCCCCCGCAGCCTCCGCGACCCCCGCCGCCTCCACCCCCGCCGCCTCCGCGACCGCAGCCCCCACCGCCGCGGCCAGCACGTCCACCGCCGCCTCGACCCCCACCACCGGCGGCTGGAAGCCGCCCGAGCGGCCCCGGCCCAGGACGGTGCCGTCCGCGGCGATGACGGCCACGTCCGTCTTGCTGTTGCCGGCGTCGATCGCCAGCACACCTGCTGTCAGGCCCACGCGAAGTGCTCCCGGTTGTGCGCGACGAGCTTGTCCGTCAGCTCGTCTGCGTACGCGTACTGCCCGATCAACGGGTGCGCGAGGAGCGCCCGGAACACCCGGTCGCGGCCGCCGCGCAGCGCCGCTTCCAGGGCGAGGTCCTCGTACGCCGTGACGTTCGCGACGAGACCGGCGTACAGCGGGTCGAGCGCGGGCACGGCCAGCGGTGTCGCGCCGTTGCCGTCCACCGTCGCCTGCACCTCGATCACGGCGTCGTCGGGGAGGAACGGCAGCGTCCCGTTGTTGTACGTGTTGACGACCTGGAACCGCGATCCTCCCGACCCCAGCAGCGAGGACGCCAGGTCGACCGCCGCCTCCGAGTAGAAGGCGCCGCCCCGCTTGGCCAGCAGCGCGGGCTTCTCGGCCAGCTTCGGGTCGCCGTACATGGTGAGCAGCTCCTTCTCCATCGCGGCCACCTCGGCGGCCCGCGACGGCTTGCTGCCCAGCTCCCTGACGACCTCGTCGTGCGCGTAGAAGTAGCGCAGGTAGTACGAGGGCACCACGCCGAGCCGGTCCAGCACCGGGCGCGGCAGCCGCAGGTCGCCGGCGATCGCGTCGCCGTGCTCGTCCAGCAGCTTCGGCAGGACGTCGGTGCCTTCGGGGCCGCCGATGCGGACACCCAGCTCCCAGCTGAGGTGGTTGAGCCCGACATGGTCGAGGAACACATCGGACGGCGCGACATCGAGGTGCGCGGCGAACTTCCGCTGGAAGCCGATGGCCACGTTGCAGAGCCCGACGGCCTTGTGCCCGGCCTGGAGCAGCGCCCGCGTGACGATGCCCACCGGGTTGGTGAAGTCGATGATCCAGGCGTCCGGGTTGGTGCGCCGTACGCGCTCGGCGATGTCCAGTACCACCGGCACCGTGCGCATGGCCTTGGCCAGGCCGCCCGCGCCGGTCGTCTCCTGCCCGACGCAGCCGCACTCCAGCGGCCAGGTCTCGTCCTGCTGCCGGGCGGCCTGACCGCCGACGCGCAGCTGGAGCAGGACCGCCGCGGCGCCTTCGACGCCCGCGTCGAGGTCCGACGTCGTCGTGATGACGCCCGGGTGCCCCTGCTTGGCGAAGATCCGCCGGGCGAGACCGCCCACCAGCTCAAGACGGTCGGCCGCCGGGTCGACGAGCACCAGCTCAGTGATCGGCAGTGTGTCCCGCAACCGCGCGAAACCGTCGATGAGTTCGGGCGTGTAGGTGGACCCGCCCCCCACTACTGCGAGCTTCATTTCAGCTAACCCTTCACTCCGGTCAGTGTGACGCCCTCGACGAATGCCTTCTGTGCGAAGAAGAAGACGAGGATCACAGGGGCCATGACCAGGACGGTCGCGGCCATGGTCAGATTCCAGTCGGTATGGTGTGCGCCCTTGAAGGACTCCAGGCCGTAGGAGAGCGTCCAGGCGGCCGGGTTCTCCGAGGTGTAGATCTGCGGGCCGAAGTAGTCGTTCCAGGCGTAGAAGAACTGGAAGAGCGCGACGGCGGCGATCCCCGGTCTGGCCATCGGGACGATGACCTTCAGCAGGGTGCGCAGTTCCCCGCAGCCGTCGACCTTGGCCGCGTCGATGTACTCGTCGGGGATGGTCAGCAGGAACTGCCGCAGCAGGAAGATGGAGAACGCGTCGCCGAACGCCATCGGGATGATCAGCGGCCAGAGCGTCCCCGACAGATCGAGCTGCTTCGCCCAGAACAGGTACATCGGGATGATGACGACCTGCGGCGGCAGCATCATCATCGAGATGACGAGCATCAGCGACAGATGCCGGCCCCGGAAGCGGAACTTGGCGAGGGCGTACGCCACGGGCAGGGACGACACCACGGTCAGTACGGTGCCGAGCCCCGCGTACAGCAGGGTGTTCCGCCACCAGGACAGAAAGCCCGGGGTGTCGAAGACCTTGCGGTAGTTGGACCACTCGAAGGTGTGCGGCCACAGGTCGCGGGTGAGCGCCTGCTGGTCGCTCATCAGCGAGGTGAGGATCACGAAGACGAACGGCAGCACGAAGAAGAGCGCCGCCGCCACGCCCAGCGCGTGCACGGCGATCCAGTGCAGCAGGGTCCTGCGGCGGGCGGTCCGCTGCGCCCGGTCGGCCCCGAGGACGGCGGCCGGGCCTCCGGCGGCCTGGGTGAGCTGTGTCATGACGGTCAGTCACCTGCCTGTACGAGCCCGCTGCGGCGCCGCATCAGCAGTGCGGTGAACGCCATGGCCAGGGCGAAGAGGACGAGCGCGACCACACAGGCTGACCCGTAGTCGAAGCGCTGGAAGCCGAGCGTGTAGACGAGCTGCGGCAGGGTCAGGGTCGATTTGTCGGGGAAGCCGGGCGAGAACTGCTGCCCGGAGCCGCCGATGATCCCCGATGCGACCTTCCCGGCCACCAGTGGCTGGGTGTAGTACTGCATCGCCTGGATGACCCCGGTGACCACGGCGAACATGATGATCGGCGCGATGTTCGGCAGCGTCACGAACCGGAAGCGCTGCACCGGGGACGCGCCGTCCAGCTCCGCCGCCTCGTACTGCTCCTTCGGTACGTCGAGGAGCGCGGCCATGAAGATCACCATCAGGTCGCCGATGCCCCACACCGCCAGCATGGTGAGCGCGGGCTTGGACCAGGTGGCGTCGGTGAACCAGCCGGGCGTCGGCAGCCCGATGTCACCGAGGATCGAATTGACCGGCCCGGTCCCCGGGTTGAGCAGGAAGACGAAGGCCAGCGTCGCGGCCACCGGCGGCGCCAGATACGGCAGATAGAAGAGGGTCCGGAAGATCCCGGCCCCCGTCTTGATCTTGGTGATCAGCATCCCGATGCCGAGCCCGAAGACCACCCGGCAGGCGACCATCACGACCACCAGCCAGAGGGTGTTGCGCATCGCGGGCCAGAAGTCCGGGTACTCGGTGAAGACGTACGTCCAGTTGGTCAGGCCGTTGAACGCCGGGGCCTTGAAGCCGTCGTACTTCGTGAAGGAGAAGTAGACGGTCGAGACCAGCGGATAGACGAAGAAGACAGCGAACCCGATGAGCCAGGGCGACATGAAGGCCGCCGTGCGCACCGCCGCCCGGCGGCGCTTCGATCGCGGGGTGTACGTGGTCATGGCGAGGCTACTTCGCCTTCTCGTTGTCCTTGTCGATCTGCGACGCGGTCTTCCGCAGACCGGCCTTCAGATCCTTCGCCCTGCCCGACTCGAAGTCGTATCCGAAGTCCTGGAGGGTCACCTGGTAGGTGCCGCCGTTGACCGACGGGGGAGTGGTGGTGGAGGCCGGGTTCCGCGCGATGTCCAGGAACGTCTTCAGCCGCGGGTCGAACGTCAGCTTCGGCGACTTCAGCGCGGCCAGCGTGGACGGGATGTTGTGGATGTCGTTGGCGAAGTCCACGACCGCGTCGGTGTCGGTGGTGATGTACTTCACGAACTCCCAGGAGGCGTTCTGCTTCTTGCTGGTCGACGCGATACCGGCGATCGTGCCGGTGATGTAGCCCTTGCCGTACGAGGCGGCCTGGTCGTCGGGGACCGGCAGCGGGGCGATGCCGATGTCCACCTTGGACTTGGCGTCCTGGGCCATCCCGAGCCGCCACTCGCCGTCGACCTGCATGGCGACCTGGCCGGTCTGGAAGGGGTGCTTGGCGCCCCACTCGTCACCGAACGTGGCCCGGAACTTCTCCAGTTTGCCGAAGCCGCCCAGCTTCTTCACCAGGCCCTGCTGCCAGCTGAACATCCTCGCGAAGGCGGGGTCCCTGGCCACGTCGGACTTGCCGTCCTTGCCGACGTACGTGGGGCTCCACTGCGCCACCATGTGGCTGGGCGTCGACTCGTAGCCGTGGAAGGTCGGCATGAAGCCGAGCTGCCGGTACGAGCCGCCCTGGGGCTTCGTCAGCTTGACGGCGTCCCGGTCGAACTCGGTCCAGGTCTTCGGCGGCGCGGTGATCCCGGCGGCCTTGAACGCGGCCTTGTTGTAGTAGAGCGCGTACGCGTCGCTGAGCAGCGGCAGGGTGCAGCGCACCCCGTTGAACTGCGTGTAGTCCTGGAGCGGCTTGGAGAAGGTCTTGTCCAGGTCGATCCTCGACTTCGCGAGGAACGGCTTCAGATCCACGAAGGCACCGGACGAGCAGAACTTGCCGACGTTGTCGGTGGTGAAGGAGGAGACGACGTCGGGGGCGTCCGAACCGCCGCCCCGCAGCGCCTGGTTGATCTTGTCGTCGGTCATGTTGCCGACGACCTTCACCGTGATGTTCGGGTGGATCTTCTCGAAGCGGTCGACGTCCGCCTGGATCGCCTTGACCTCGCTCGCGGCGCTCCAGCCGTGCCAGAAGGTGAGGGTGGTCCGCGCGTTCACATCGTCGTCCGCGCCGCCCGAACTCTGGCCGGTACAGGCCGAGGCGAGCAGGGACAGGGACGCGGCAGCGACGACGGCCGGGGCCAGTCGGCGGTTTCTGGGCATGACGGAATCTCCCTCTGGCGGATCTGGGGCTGTTACGGGGGATGCGCGGGGGTGCTGGGGAAAACGAGTGGGAGTACGGGGGTACGGGAGGGGGGAACGGAGCCGGTACTCCGCCGGGGTCAGTGCGCCGAGGTGTCGAAGACCTCGTCGCGGGTGGTGGCGAGCGCGCTCTCCAGCGCCCCGCGCAGGACGGGCTGGTCCCGTACGGAGCCGAGGACGAGCCGGGGCCGGGAAGCGGCCAGTTCGGCCAGCTCGCGCTGGACGAGTTCACGCAGCGGTTCGCCGCCCGCGACGAGCAGATCGCCGGAGAGGACCAGGAGTTCGGGGTCGAGCACGGCCACCAGCGAGGCCAGACCGGTGGCCACCGCGGTGGCGAAGACCTCCAGGAGACGCCGGTACGGTCCCGCGTCGGCCCGTGCCGCCTCGCTGATCAGCGCGCTCGCCACCGCGGTGTGCGGACCGCTGCCGATGCCCTCGATGCCCAGCTCCCTGGCCAGCCTGGCCAGCGCCTGGGAGCCCGCGAGCTCCTGGAAGCCGCCCGCGTTCGCCTTGGTCACCTGGCGCACCAGCGGGGCGCCGGGCACCGGCATGAAGCCGACCTCGCCCGCGCCGCCGGTGAAGCCGCGGTGCAGCCGGCCGCCGAGTACGACGGCGGCGCCGACGCCCTCCTCGTTCCAGAGCAGGACGAAGTCCTCGTGGCCGCGGGCCGCGCCCAGCCGCTGTTCGGCGACGGCGGCCAGATTGACGTCGTTCTCGTACTCGACGGGCATCGGCAGCGCCGCCGCCAGCTCGTCGAGCAGCGCGGGGGAGTGCCAGCCGGGCAGATGGGAGGCGTACCGCAGCCGGCCGGTGTTCGGGTCGAAGGCGCCGGGGGTGCCCACCACGACCCGGCGCAGATCGGCCCGTACCAGTCCCGCGGCCTTGGTGGCGCCGTCCAGGGCTTCGGTGACCTGCCGGACGACGCCCGTACCGCGTCTGCCCGGGGTCGCGAGCCGGAACTCGCCGACGGTGCGGCCGGTGATGTCGGCGACGGCGGCCCGGATGCGCTGCGGGTTCACATCGATCCCGGCGGCGTGCCCGGCCCCGGCATTGACCGCGTAGAGCTGCGCACTCGGCCCCGGACGGCCCTCACTGGTGCCGGTGGCCACCACGAGCCCGGCTGCCTCCAGACGCGCCAGCAGCTGGGAGGCGGTCGGCTTGGAGAGCCCGGTCAGCTTGCCGATCTTCGTACGGGACAGCGGTCCGTGCTCAAGGAGCAGGTCGAGGGCGGCGCGGTCGTTCATCGCCCGCAGCACGCGCGGGGTTCCTGGAGTCGTGCCACCTGCCATGTCGTACGCTCCTGCCCCTCGCACCACTGTTAGGAAAGTTTCCAATTCGGTGGGAGGAACGTAGGCCGCAGGTCAGCCGGGCGTCAATGGTCTGTCCCGGTCCGGCGGCCAAAGCGTTACCTCGGCAGCCGAAAAGAGCGCCCCGCGTGTTCTGCGGGGCGCTCTTGCGTACGGAGAGTGAACGGCGGGGGGACGGGCCCGGGGCGTCGCCGTGCCGGGCCGTCTTTCTCCGCCGCTTCGAGAGGTTCTGCTACTTCGAGAGGTTCTGCGGCGGGATGGGCGATGCCGCGAGCGACTGCGGCGAGCTCGGGCTGGCCAGCGCGGACGGCGCCGACATGGAGGCCGACGAGTCGACCGGCGGCTCCTCGGTGTCGACGGTGACCGGGCCGCCCACGACCAGGATGCCCGCCTCCTCCAGTGCGTTCTTCAGCCGCCAGCGCAGCTCCCGCTCCACACCCAGGGCCTTGCCCGGCATCGTCTTGGCGGAGACCCTGATGACCATCGAGTCCAGCAGTACGGAGTCCAGGCCCAGGATCTCGACCGGGCCCCAGAGCTGTTCGTTCCACGGTTCGTCCTTGGCCAGATCCTGTCCGACCGCGCTGATCACCTCGCGCAGCCGCTCCAGGTTCTCGGTCGGCTTCACCTGGACGTCCACGGCCGCTGTCGCCCAGCCCTGGCTGAGGTTGCCGATCCGCTTGATCTCACCGTTGCGTACGTACCAGATCGCGCCGTTCTCACCGCGCAGCTTGGTCACCCGCAGCCCGACCTCGATCACCTCGCCGGTCGCGACCCCCGCGTCGATGCTGTCCCCGACGCCGTACTGGTCTTCCATGATCATGAAGACGCCGGAGAGGAAGTCGGTGACCAGATTCCGGGCGCCGAAGCCGATGGCGACACCGGCGACACCTGCCGACGCCAGCAGCGGCGCCAGGTCGATCTTGAGCGTGGAGAGCACCATCAGCGCCGCGGTGCCCAGGATCACGAAGGACGCCACCGAGCGCAGCACCGAACCGATGGCCTCGGAGCGCTGCCGGCGGCGCTCCTGGTTGACCAGCAGGCCGCCGAGCGCGGTGCCTTCGACGGCTGTCGCGCTGCGGTTCATGTGCTCTATCAGCCGGGTGAGCGCGCGCCTGACCAGGGCGCGCAGCACGGTGGCGATGACCAGGATCAGGACGATCCGGAGTCCGATCGACAGCCAGGTGGACCAGTTCTGCTGCACCCAGTCGGCTGCATTGGTCGCGGACTTCTGGGCGTCGTCGAGAGTGTCGGCCGTACCGGGCCGAGAGCTGTCACCCGTCGCTAGGGACCAGGCCACGGCATGCACGGCGTTCACAGCGGAAACCTCCAGGGGAAGCAGGCAGAACCTCCACACTAACGGCGCATCACGGCTGCTTCCGCCGTCCCGATCGGCGGAGAGACGTATCCCACGCGGGGGACCGGCAGGAAGGACGTGGCTCCCACCGGAGGCCGCTGAAGACTGCTGAAAACCGCCGGGAACCGTGCACGAACGCTCAGGAACGGCCAGGTGCGGACGAAAACACTCCGAGCCCGTTACCTGACGTTGGTGGCGCTTCCATCAGGCATGAGGAGAGACTGAGAGCAGATCGTCCCGGCGCGAGCCACGCGCCGCCGGCGTACAAGGAGGCATCCACCGTGCCGCACGTCCTGGTCCTCAACGCGTCGTACGAGCCGCTCGGCGTCGTACCGCTCCGTCGCGCGCTCGTCCTCGTCCTGGAGAACAAAGCGGTCTCCCTGGAGGAATCCGGCGCCTTCATGCACAGTGCCACCCGCATCGTCCCCGCGCCCAGCGTCGTACGGCTGAAGCGGTTCGTGCGGGTCCCCTACCGGGGGCCCGTCCCGCTCACCCGCCGTGCGCTCTTCGCGCGGGACGGCGGCCGCTGTATGTACTGCGGTGGCGTCGCAACCAGCGTCGACCATGTCATTCCGCGCAGCCGCGGCGGACAGCACCGCTGGGACAACGTGGTGGCCGCGTGCCGCCGCTGCAACCACGTCAAGGCCGACCGGCACCTGCTGGAACTGGGCTGGCGCCTGCGCCACCAGCCGGCCCCGCCGAGCGGTCTCGCCTGGCGCATCATCGGAACCGGGCACCGGGACCCGCGCTGGCTGCCGTATCTGCAGCCGTTCGGGGCGGAGGACGCCATGGCGCGGATCGACGGCGTGTCCGCCTGACGGGCCGGGCTGTTTCCGGGCTGTCCGCTGCGCTGTGTTCCGCCCTGCGGGGGCTGTGCCGCGGGGCGGATGCGGCCATGCGGGTCAGCCGTGCGGATCATCGGGTCGTGCGAATCATCGGTTCATCACCTCACCAGTTCATGACTTCATGACTTCGTCACGTTGTCACTTTGTCGGTTATGTGTGTTGTCGGTTATCCGGTTCGTCGGTTCAGCCGTTCGTCGGGTTAGCGGACCGTCGGCTCAGCAGTCCATCCGCTCACCTGCTGATACCCGGTCGGTGTGCCGGAATTGCCCGATCCGGTGGTGGTGTGGACAATTCCTCTGCGGGGAACGGAATGTGACCCGGCGCACGTTGGTGAGACGAATACGGATGGGGCCGCGCCCGCTGGGTAGGGCTTGGGTCCAACCTCGTCGCCGACCTTACGGAGATTCTCGTGGCCGCTTCAGCGCAGCTTCTGCTCTCGGCCCTGTCCAAACCTGTCCCGGAGACCGTTCCGGAGCTCGTGCCGGACCTGATGCCCGACCCCGACGCGAGCACCAGCTCCATGGAGCTGCCGCTGACGAGCGAGCCCCCGCTCTCCGATGTCGCACCCCTCACCAGCGAGCCGCCGCTCGCCGACTTCACCCCGTTGACCAGTGAGCCCACCGCATACGGAACGGCTGCCGGGATCTGACCGCAGCCTGAACGGGGAGTCCGCATGAGCCTTGCCAGGCTCGCCGCGCTGCATGGAGTCGCCACCAGCTACGCACCGTCCGATGACGTCACCGTGCCGGTCTCCGACACCACCGTCATCGCTGTCCTCGCCGCGCTCGACATCGACGCGTCGACACCGGAGGCGGCCGGCGCGGCGCTCGCCCGTCACGAGGCGGCCCTGGCCGACCGGCTGTTGCCACCGACCGTGGTGGCCAGGCCGGGTGAGCGGCCCCCTGTCGTGCGGGACCTCCCGCCGGGCACCCGGCTGCGGATCGAGACCGAGCAGGGCGGCACCCTCGACAAGTGGCAGGAACTGCCGCTCGGCGTGCACCGGTTGCGTGCCGAAGCGGCCGACGGACGCACCGCGCGGGCCGCACTCGTGGTCGCGCCCGACCGGGTGCCACAGCCCCCGGGCCACAGCCACGGCTTCCTGGTGCAGCTCTACTCCCTGCTGTCCGCGCGCTCCTGGGGCATGGGCGACCTCGGCGACCTCGCCGAGCTGGCCGCCTGGTCGGGGCGGGTGCACGGCGCCGGATTCGTCCAGGTCAATCCGCTGCACGCGGCGGCGCCCGGGACGCCCACCGACCCCTCGCCCTACCGGCCTTCGTCCCGGCGCTTCCCCGACCCCGTACATCTGCGGGTCGACGCGGTGCCCGAGTACGCGTACATCGAGGACCGCGGCCATCTGCGCCGGGCCGCCGCGCTGCGCGAAGCCGTGCTCGACGGGGGCGCCCTGATCGACCGGGACGCCGTGTGGGCGCTGAAGAAGGAAGCCCTGGAGCTGGTGTACGAGGTGCCGCTCGGCCCCGGCAGACGCGCTGCCTACGCCGACTACCTCGCGGACCAGGGCCGCCCGCTGGAGGATCACGCCACCTGGTGCGCGCTGGCCGAACGGCACGGGCCCGACTGGCACACCTGGCCCACGCCGCTCCGCGACCCCCGCTCGCACGGGACGGCCCGCGCCCGCGCGGCGCTCCAGCACCGTGTCGACTTCCACATGTGGCTGGCCTGGCTGACCGACGGCCAGCTCGCCGACGCCCAGCGCGCCGCCCGTGCGGCGGGCATGGAGACCGGCCTGGTCCACGATCTGGCCGTCGGGGTGCATCCGGACGGCGCGGACGCCTGGGCCCAGCAGGACACCTTCGCGCCGGGGATGTCCGTCGGCGCCCCGCCGGACGCCTTCAACGCCCGCGGCCAGGACTGGGGTCTGCCGCCCTGGCGCCCCGACGCGCTCGCCGCCTCCGGTTACGCGCCCTACCGCGGACTGCTGAAGGGCATCCTGCGGAACGCGGGCGCGATCCGGATCGACCATGTGATGGGGCTCTTCCGGCTCTGGTGGGTACCGGAGGGCGGCGATCCCACCACCGGAACATATGTCCGTTATGACGCCGACGCGATGCTGGCGGTCCTCACCCTGGAGGCGCACCTCGCGGGCGCGGCCGTCATCGGCGAGGACCTCGGCACGGTCGAGCCCGGCGTCCGTGAATCCCTCTCGCGCCGCGGCGTACTGGGCACTTCGGTGCTCTGGTTCGAGCGCGACTGGAGCGGTACGGGCCGGCCGCTGCCGCCGGAGAAGTGGCGCGAGGAGTGCGTGGCGACCGCGACCACCCACGATCTGCCCTCCACCGCGGCCCGGCTGACCGGCGAACACGTCGAACTCCGCCACCGGCTGGGCCTGCTGACCCGCCCACTGGGCCAGGAACAGGCCGAGGACAAGGCCGAACTCGCCGAGTGGCTCGGCCTGCTCTCCCGGCTCGGGCTGCTGCCCGAGGGCTCGGGCGACGAGGAGGGGGAAGTCCGGGCGGTGCACCGCTTCCTGCTGCGCACCCCGGCCCGGATGACCGGCATCTGGCTGCCGGACGCGGTGGGGGACCGCAGGCCGCAGAACCTTCCGGGCACCTGGGACCAGTACCCCAACTGGCGCCTGCCGGTCGCCGACCCGGCAGGCAGGCCCATGACCCTGGAGGAAGTGGCCGCTTCGCCCCGTCTGCACCGCCTGATGGCTGAGTTCCGGCCGCGTACGGCACCCCCGGGCGCGCACACCGTATAGCCGTTCGCTACGTTTGGTCCGTGGACAAGAAGAACGCCGTGCGCGCCGGAGCCGTAGCAGCCGGTACGACGCTGATGATGCTGCTCATGTCGTCCCCCGCGCTCGCGCTGACCCGCGACGACGGCGACGACCCCGGTCCTGGCCTGAGTGTCTTCGACACGATCGGCCTCTTTGTGATCACACCACTCGTCCTGTTCGGGATCATCGCCGGACTGGTGATGGTCCTCGACAAGTCCCGCAAGAAGGCGTGACACCCGCCCTCTTCACCTGAGGTGCCGCGGAGCCGCCCGACCGGCCCCGCGGCATCGCTGCGTTCTGCCCCGCTCCGGGACGGTGCCCCGCCCGGCGGCGATAGGTTGCGGGCATGACCGAGTGGGACATCCGGAAGCTCCAGATCCTCCGCACGCTGAGCGAGCGGGGCACCGTCACGGCCACCGCCGAGGTGCTCCGGATGACCCCGTCGGCCGTCTCCCAGCAGCTCTCCAACCTGGCCAAGCAGCTCGGCGTACCGCTCCTCGTGGCGCACGGCAGACGGGTCAGGCTCACCGACGCGGCCCATCTGGTGCTCCGGCACGCCGAGGCGGTCTTCGCCCAGCTGGAGCGCGCGGACGCCGAACTGGCCGGCTACCTCCAGGGGGAGGCGGGCGAGGTCAGGGTGGGCGCCTTCTCCACCGCCGTTCCCGCCCTGGTGGTCCCCGCGGTAGCCGCACTGCGCCGCAGCCACCCCGCCGTCGAGGTCCGTATCCGGGAGGCCGAGGCGGCCGAGGCGTACGAACTGCTCTCGGGCGGCGACGTCGATCTGGCGATCTCCCTCGCCGCCCACGCCCCGACCGCCCGCGATCCGCGCTTCACCCGTCTGCCCCTGCTGGCCGACCCGCTGGACGTGGCGCTGCCCGCCGGGCACCCGCTGGCCGCCGCCGAGGGGCTGCGGCTCGCCGACCTCTCCGGCGAGGCATGGATCTTCGGCGGCAGCGGCCCCTGGTCGGAGATCACCACGGCGGCCTGCGAGGCCGCCGGTTTCGTCCCCGAGCAGGCGCACAGCGCGGCCGGCTGGACGGCGATCCTGGCCATGGTGGAGGCGGAGATGGGCGTCGCGCTCGTGCCCAGGATGGCGGTGGGCGGGGAGCGCCGTCCCGGGGTGGTGACACGGGTACTCAGCGCCGACCAGCCGCAGCGCCATGTGATCGCCGCGGTGCGGCGCGGGGCCGAAGGGGGCACTGCGGTCGGGCGGGTGCTGGACGCGCTCCGCGAGGTCGCGGGGGACCGGGGCGGCCACCCGTAGCATCGTTCAGTTCCACTGAATGGATCCTGTGGAAACTTTCGATGGACGTGATCGGTGGTTCTGGGTGAGAGTCGGAGCATGACTTCCACCGATGCAGCGAGCTCCCAGGACCCCCACGCCAACGACGCGGCCCCGTACGGCGGTGGCGACCCGTACGCCGACTACCGCTCGGGGGACCACGCCTTCACCGAGCTGGTCGACCTGGCCGACCGCCGCCTCGGTGCCGGTGTCGTCGCCGCCAATGACGAGTTCTTCGCCGAGCGCGAGAACCTGCTCGTCCGTGAGCGTGCCGTCTTCGACCCCGAGCACTTCGGTCACAAGGGCAAGATCATGGACGGCTGGGAGACCCGCCGCCGGCGCGGAGCGTCCGCCGAGACGCCCTTCCCGACCCCCGACGACCACGACTGGGCGCTCGTCCGGCTCGGTGCCCCCGGCATCATCCGCGGCATCATCGTGGACACCGCCCACTTCCGCGGCAACTACCCGCAGCAGATATCGGTCCAGGGCGCCACGGTGGAAGGCTCCCCGAGCCCCGACGAGCTGCTCGCCGACGACGTGAAGTGGGAGGAGATCATCCCGCGGTCCCCCGTGCTCGGCCACGCGGCCAACGCCTTCGAGATCACCGGTGAGCGCGTCTACACCCACGTCAGGCTCTGCCAGCACCCCGACGGCGGCGTCGCCCGCCTCCGCGTGCACGGCGAGGTCGTCCCCGACCCCGAGTGGCTCGGCCTGCTCTCCACGGTCGACCTGGCCTCGGTGCTCAACGGCGCCGCGTACGAGGACGCTTCGGACCGCTTCTACTCGTCGCCGACCCAGATCATCCTGCCCGGCACCTCCCGCAAGATGGACGACGGCTGGGAGAACCGCCGCCGCCGCGTCCGCGACACCAACGACTGGGTGCGGTTCCGGCTGGCCGCCCAGGGCGCCGTCCGCGCCGTGGAGATCGACACGGCCTACCTCAAGGGCAACGCCGCCGGCTGGATCGCGCTGAGCGGCCGCGACGGCGAGTCCGGCGAGTGGTTCGAGATCATCCCGCGCACCAAGCTCCAGCCCGACACCCTGCACCGCTTCAAGCTCGCCGCCGAGTCGGTCGTCACACACGTACGCCTCGACACCTTCCCGGACGGCGGTGTGGCGCGGATGCGCCTGCACGGCACGTTCACCGATGCGGGCACGGCGGAGCTGCGCCGCCGGTACAACGGGTCCTGACCCGCACGCACCGCCGACACCGCCGACACCGCCGACACCGCCGACACCGCCGACACCGCTGACACCTCTGTCCGGAGGCCGGGGGGAAACCCGCACAGAGGGAAGGGGCGGGTGGTCGAGGTCCTGCCGGACCCCGAGCACCCGCCCCGCACTCATTCCCGGGTGCGCGCGACAGCCCTAGGCGCGCGCCGCGGCCGCGTCCGCCGCCTGGGCCCTGAGCGCCCGCTCCACGCCCGAGCGCGACTCGGACACCAGCCGCCGCAGCGCGGCGTTCGGCCCTGCGGACTCCAGCCAGGCGTCCGTCGCGTCCAGCGTCTCCTGCGACACCTGGAGCGCCGGGTACAGGCCGACCGCGACCTGCTGGGCCATCTCGTGGCTGCGGGACTCCCAGACACCCTCGACCGCGGCGAAGTACTTCTCCGTGTACGGAGCGAGCACCTCGTGCTGGTCGGTCTGGACGAAGCCGCCGATCACCGCTTCCTGCACGGCGTTGGGGAGCTGGTCCGACTCCACGACCGACGCCCACGCCTCCGCCTTGGCGGCCTCCGTCGGACGCGCGGCACGGGCGCTCGCCGCGTGCCGCTCACCCGCCGACGTCCGGTCACGCTGCAGCTCGGCCGCGATCTCCTCCTCGTCGAACCGGCCGACAGCGGCCAGCCGGTGCACGAACGCCCAGCGCAGCTCGGTGTCGACGGCCAGACCCTCGATCGACTCCTCGCCCTCCAGCAGCGAGCTGAGCAGATCCAGCTGGAGCGGGGTGCGCGCCGTCGTGGCGAAGGCGCGGGCCCACGCCAGCTGGTGGTCGCTGCCCGCTTCGGCGGCCCGCAGATGCGCCAGCGTCGCCTCGGTCCACTGGCTCAGCCCCGCCTCGCGCCAGGCCGGGTCCGCGTACAGGTCGAGCGCCAGCTTCACCTGGCGGTGCAGCGACTGCACCACGCCGATGTCCGACTCCTTGGAGATGCCCGAGAGCACGAGTGCCAGGTAGTCACGGGTGGCCAGCTCGCCGTCGCGCGTCATGTCCCAGGCGGAGGCCCAGGACAGGGCGCGCGGCAGCGACTCGGCGAAGTCGCCGAGGTGCTCGGTGACGACGCGCAGCGACTCCTCGTCGAGGCGCACCTTCGCGTACGACAGGTCGTCGTCGTTGAGCAGGATCACCGCGGGGCGCGGGGTGTCCTGCGGGAACGGCACCTCGGTGCGCTCACCCTCGATGTCCAGCTCGATCCGGTTCGTCCGGACGAGCCTGCCGTCCTCGTCCAGGTCGTAGCAGCCGATCGCGATGCGGTGCGGGCGCAGCGTCGGCTCGCCCTTCGCTCCCGCGGGCAGCTCGGGGGCCTCCTGGCGCACGGCGAAGGAGGTGATGTGGCCGGCGCCGTCGACCTCGATCTCCGGGCGCAGGATGTTGATCCCCGCGGTCTGCAGCCACGCCGTCGACCACGCCTTCAGATCGCGCCCCGAGGTCTTCTCCAGCGCGCCCAGCAGGTCCGCGAGACGGGTGTTGCCGAAGGCGTGCTCCTTGAAGTACGCCTGCACGCCCTGGAAGAACTCGTCCATGCCGACATAGGCGACGAGCTGCTTGAGGACGGACGCGCCCTTGGCGTACGTGATGCCGTCGAAGTTGACCAGGACGTCGTCCAGGTCGGTGATGTCGGCCATGATCGGGTGCGTGGACGGCAGCTGGTCCTGGCGGTAGGCCCAGGTCTTCATGGAGTTGGCGAAGGTCGTCCAGGACTGCGGCCACCGGGACCCGTCCGCGTACGCCTGGCAGGCGATGGAGGTGTACGTGGCGAACGACTCGTTCAGCCAGAGGTCGTTCCACCACTCCATCGTGACCAGGTCGCCGAACCACATGTGCGCCAGCTCGTGCAGGATCGTCTCGGCGCGCGTCTCGTACGCGGCGTCGGTGACCTTCGAGCGGAAGACGTACTGGTCGCGAATGGTCACCGCGCCCGCGTTCTCCATGGCGCCCGCGTTGAACTCCGGCACGAACAGCTGGTCGTACTTGGCGAACGGGTACGCGTAGTCGAACTTCTCCTGGAACCAGTCGAAGCCCTGCCGGGTCACGTCGAAGATCGCGTCCGAGTCGAGGAACTCGGCCAGCGACGGACGGCAGTAGATCCCCAGCGGGACGGACACGCCGTCCTTCTCGTAGCTGCTGTGCACCGAGTGGTACGGGCCGACGATGAGCGCCGTGATGTACGTCGAGATGCGCGGCGTCGCCTCGAACTCCCAGACGTGGTCGCGGGGTTCGGGCGTCGGCGAGTTGGAGATCACGGTCCAGCCCTCGGGGGCCTTCACGGTGAACTGGAAGGTCGCCTTCAGGTCGGGCTGCTCGAAGTTGGCGAAGACCCGCCGTGCGTCGGCGACCTCGAACTGGGTGTACAGATAAGCCTGGTCGTCGACCGGGTCGACGAAGCGGTGCAGGCCCTCACCGGTGTTGGTGTACGCGCAGTCCGCGACGACCCGCAGCTCGTTCTCCCCGGCGAGCAGCCCGGAGAGCGCGATGCGCGAGTCCTTGAACACGGCGTCGGTGTCCAGGGGCGTGCCGTTCAGGACGGCCTCGTGGACGGCCGGCGCGATGAGGTCGATGAAGGTATCGGCCCCGGCCTCCGCGCTCCGGAAGCGCACCGTGGTCACGGACCGGTAGGTGCCTCCCTCCTGCGCGCCGCTGAGGTCGAGGTCGATCCCGTACGAATCGACGGTGAGCAGGCTCGCACGCTGCCGTGCCTCTTCGCGGGTCAGATTTGTGCCGGGCACCCGGGTCATCTCCTCGGTATGTGACGTTTCCGCTCATCCTTCCACGCCCGCAGGCGGACGAGTGGGCCGGACCGGGCGGATACGACGGAGCGCACAGTCCAGCGGCCCCGGCGGGGCGGGGCTGCGGGGCTGTGCGCTCGCTGTGGGGCCCGTACGGCCCCGGAAGTGCTGCGGTGGGCTCAGGCGCTGAGCTCCGCCGCCACCAGCTCCGCGATCTGGACGGCGTTCAGCGCGGCGCCCTTGCGGAGGTTGTCGTTCGAGACGAAGAGGGCCAGGCCGTTCTCCACGGTCTCGTCGTTACGGATACGGCCCACGTACGACGGGTCGGTACCGGCGGCCTGCAGGGGGGTGGGGATCTCGGAGATCTCCACGCCGGGGGCCGCCTTCAGCAGCTCGTAGGCGCGCTCCACCGTGAGGGGGCGGGCGAAGCGGGCGTTGATCTGGAGGGAGTGGCCGGAGAAGACCGGGACCCGGACGCAGGTGCCGGAGACCTTCAGCTCCGGGATCTCCAGGATCTTGCGGGACTCGTTGCGGAGCTTCTGCTCCTCGTCCGTCTCGTACGAGCCGTCGTCGACGATCGAGCCGGCCAGCGGCAGCACGTTGAAGGCGATGGGGCGCTTGTAGACGCCGGGCTCGGGGAAGTCCACAGCGCCGCCGTCGTGGGTCAGCCGGTCGGCGTCGGGGACGACCTTGGCCGCCTGGTCGTGCAGCTCGGCGACACCGGCCACACCCGAGCCGGACACGGCCTGGTAGGTGGCGACGGTCAGCGCTTCGAGACCGGCCTCGTCGTGCAGCGGGCGCAGCACCGGCATCGCGGCCATCGTCGTGCAGTTCGGGTTGGCGATGATGCCCTTGGGGCGGTCGGCGATGGCGTGCGGGTTGACCTCGGAGACCACCAGGGGGACCTCGGGGTCGCGGCGCCAGGCGGAGGAGTTGTCGATCACGACGGGGCCCTGCGCCGCGACCTTCTCGGCGAGCGCCTTGGAGGTGGCGCCGCCGGCCGAGAAGAGCACGATGTCCAGCCCGGAGTAGTCGGCCGTGGCCGCGTCCTCGACGGTGACGCCCTTGCTCTGCCAGGCGAGGGTGGTGCCCGCGGAGCGCACGGAGGCGAACAGCCGCAGCTCGTCGACCGGGAACTCCCGCTCAGCGAGGATCTTGCGCATGACTGTGCCGACCTGACCGGTGGCTCCGACGATTCCGACCCTCACGGTGACTCCTCCGTACTCACTGCGCACCTGCTGCGCGTCATTGCTGGCCATGGCGGCCACGGCTGGCCGCACCATCATGCGTACGACCGGCGGCGCCTTGTCCAATCCATTGTCCGGGGAACGGACAGCGGGGCGGGCGCCGATCCTGGCGCCTGCCCCGCTCCCCTGTTGTTCACACCTTATTCCGCACGGTTGCGGCGTTTCGCACAGTTACGGTGTGACCTTCGCGATCCGGACGCTGCCCGTTCCCGCGACCGTGCCGCGGGCGTTCAGCAGCTGGACCTGGCCGAAGAGCTCACGCCCGGCGGGCGCGGGTCCCGCGGCGACGATCCGGGCACCGAGCTCCGCCGAGGCCCCGGTGGCGAGCTTCACCTTCTTGGCCGCGTCGACCTGCACCGAGCCGAGCGACGGCGCGAAGTACACATCGCGGTAGCTGTACGTCGTCGACCCGGCCGGGACCGCGTAGGCGTCCACCTCGACCGTGTACGTGCCGGCGGCCGGCTTGAGCAGGCTGACCGACTCGTCGGAGCCGCCGGCCGCGGACGAGCCGACCTGGGCGCCGTCCCGGTAGACGTAGAGGTCCAGGTCGGCGCCGGTGTCCGAGGTCCCGCCGATGGAGACGTCGAACCGGTCGACGCCCTCGGGGACGGTGACCGTGGTGGTCCTGCTCTGGCCTTCCCCGACCGTCGGGGTGGCCTCGGCGGACGAGCCGAGCGGGCCGCCCTTCAGTGTGCCGTCGATGGCGGCGTAGCCGTTGCGGACCGTCCACTCGACGGGCGCCGGAGTGCCGGCCTTCGCCTCGGGGAGGGTCTGGACGGCCGGGTCGAATGCGGCGCCCAGCAGCGCCACGTCCAGCTTGAACGGGTTGTCGAGGTACGGCGACGTACGGCGGGCCTCCACCTCGATCTCCCAGACACCGGGCGCCGGGTCCGGGTAGGACCGCAGATCCGGGCGGCAGGTGTTGGCCGGGTTGTCGTAGTTCGGGTAGCAGCTGGGCGTCGACGTGTCGTCCACCGGCACCCCGTACGGGTGGATGGAGATGAACCGGGTCTGGCTGCCCGACCGCAGCGCGCTCATCCCGACTTCGAGCGCCTTGGCGCCTTCCGGCACCGTCAGGAAGTACGACTTGGTGCCGTTGCGCTGCACCGAGCCGGACTGCTCGACGGTGTACGAGGGCTTGGCGAGCGGCTTCGAGACGACCACGGTGGCCATGATCTGCCGGTCGGTGCCCGCCGTCCCCGGGTCGTCCAGCTGGAGGATGGCGCTGTGCGCCCCCGCCGAAGCGGGCTTCGCGCGGACGGTCACGGTCACCGCACGGCCCAGCGGCAGAGACACCCGCGCCGGACCGGCCAGCGAGAACGTGCCGTCGTTGTTCCGGAAGGACAGCCGGTGCGCGACGGCCCGGTCGGGCCCGGTGGTGCGCACGACGCTGACCTTGTACGTCTTCTGCTGCCCGGCCCTGAGACCGCCCTCGCGGTCGTAGACGCCGGTGCCGTGGCCGGGGGTCTTCAGGGCGTCGTCGATCGCGGTGTCGACCGGCGCCTTGACGGTGTACTCGTGCGCGGCGCCCTGCCGGGAGTCCGCGGCCTTCCTGATGGTCTTCCAGGCGCCGACGATATTGATCAGGCCCGCGCCCTCGGCGTGCGCCGGGACGCCCTTGATGTGGGTGGCGGTGCTGGTGAGCGCGGTCCGCAGATCGGCCGGGGGCAGCTCGATGTGCTGCTGCTTCGCGGCCGAGAGGAGCAGCGCGCTCGCACCGGCGGCCTGCGGGGCGGCCATCGATGTGCCCTGGAGCATCGAGTATCCGGCGGGCAGCGGGTAACCCGCCTCCTTCACCGGAGCGCCGGGCAGCCAGGTCTGAGTGGAGTTGACGGCGGCGCCCGGCGCGGAGAGCGTCGGTGTGAAGCCGCCGTCCTCACGCGGGCCGCGCGAGGAGAACGGCATCATGTCGTTCTTCTTCGTCACACCGGACCCGTAGTCGGCGGCCCAGGTCTCCTTGGAGATGGTCGCGCCGACGGAGATCACATGGTCGGCGAGGCCGGGGTCGCCGATGGTGTTCACACCGGGGCCCTCGTTGCCGGCCGAGATGACGAGCTGGACGCCGTAGGTGTCGATGAGCCGCTTGTACAGCTCGTCGCGCGCGTTGTTGCCGTCGTTGAGCGGGGGCAGCCCGCCGATCGACATGTTCACGATGTCCACGCCGCGGTTGACGACCAGGTCCATCATGCCTTCGGTGAGGGCGACGTTGGTGCAGCCGCCGCTCCAGGTGCAGGCGCGCGAGGAGACGATCCTCGCGCCGGGCGCCGCGCCGTTCATCGCGCCGCCGAACAGGCCGTTCGCCGCGGTGATGCCAGCGACATGGGTGGCGTGCTCACCCTGGATGACACCGATGTTGACGTAGTCCGACGTGTTGCCCGCCGCGTCGTAGACGACGTTCTTCCGGTTCTCGACCACGAAGGGGACCCGCTCGGCCACCTCGGTCCTCGGGTCGTCCTTGCCGAAGTAGCCGATCTGGAACTTGTCCTTGTACGGCTTCATCGCGGTGTCGTCGGTGAAGTCCCCGTCGCCGTCGAGGTCCACCCGCACGGTCCCGGCGACCGGGTCGTACAGCACGCCCCACACGTCGGTGGTGTCGCCGTCCCGGTTGAGGTCGCCCGCCTCGTCGCCGCCGGTGGTGACCTTCTCGGCGAAGGTCTGGAAGCGGTACGAGCCGGCCGGGGCCTTCCAGGTACGGCCGGCGGCGGTGAAGGACGGGCCCTTGACGGCGGTGTTCATCCGCAGCCAGGTCCCGTCGCCGTCGGCGACCGGGTCCGTCGCGGTCACCCAGTCGACGATCTTCCGTTCGCCGGTGCTGGTCCTGCGCAGCGCCGGGTGGCCCAGGTCGACACCGGAGTCGAGGATGCCGATGGTCACCCCCCGGCCGTCGGACTTCGGGTGCTGCCGCACGAAGTCGACCGCGCCCGTCTCGAAGGACGGGTTGTACGGGTTCCTGGCCGGGGTCTTCCGGCCAGGAGCGGCGTACGGGCCGGCGGACGCCCGGGCCGTGGCGCCCTTCGCGGTGTCACCGGCGGGGGTCGGGTCGTCCAGCTCGATCTCCTGCTTGAGGTCGATGCCGTGGACGGAGGACAGCTTCCCGGCCGCTTCGATGGCCGAACCCGCCCTGGGCGTCGGCAGGGTGGCCCGTACGTACCCCAGCTTGTCGTCGGCCCTGCCGACGATCGCACCGGGTACGGCGTCGAACTGCTTGCGCACCTGGCCGGTCGCGCCCGGGGCGGTCGCCACCATGACGGTCACGGACTTGGTGCCGTCCTGCTCGGCCCGGCCGAGCAGCTGGGCGTCGGACGCGCCGAGCTTGTCCGCGGCGGAATCGGCGGGCTTCACGGTCTTCACCCCCGGGGGCGCGGGCCGGTCCTGACCCGCGGCGGCGACCGCGGGCGCGGCGCCTGCCGCGGCGAGGGCGAGCACCACGCCTGCGGCGGACACGACCCGCGCCGCGCGTCTCGCCCGGGTTATGGAGCTGGGGAATTCGAGGCTCATCTGCATCCCTGGTATGTGGAAGGAAAGGTCCGGAATCCGGAGCCTGATGACCAGATCTTTACCTAAATGACTCTCCCTTGGGGAGAGTTGTCCGTCCGGTGGATGTTCCTTGGCGGTCTTCCGCCATACGCCACCCCGCGCATAGCGGGACGGACCCGCTCAACTCCGGTCCGCCGGGCCGTACGTCTCTTCCGCGGACCGCGGGTGATCCCTGTGCGGTGATCGGTGTTGCCTGTTGCGGTCTCGTTCACGCACAGGTCATGCCCGCTGCCAACCATCCGGAGGAGCGGGGAAAACAGCCCCGCCGCCCTTGCCACCGGGGAGACCGAGCCATGCCACGTATGCGTTCCGCCGCCCGCGCACTCGACCGCCGCACTCTTCTCGCCGCCGCAGGCGCCGCAGCCGTGGCCGCCGGTGTCGGCACAGCCGTCGGCACCGGCGGCGGCGCTTCCGCCGCACCCGCGCCCGCACCGGCCACGCCCGGCGCCGCCGTACCCGCCGCACTCCGCTCGGCGCCCGCCGCACCCGTCAGGCCCGCCGGCCCTTCACCGGCCGGCACCACCCTGCTCACCGCGGCGGCCCCCCGCACCGGCCACCCGGGCAGCGGCTACCGGCGGCTGGGCGAAGGCCCCGGCTGGGACCGTGTCGTACGGGACCGGCTCGCCGCCGCCCGCTCCGGCCGCGCCACCCGGCGCACCACCGTCGCCGCCTTCGTCCAACTCACCGACCTGCACCTCACCGACGTCCAGCACCCGGTGCGCGGCGAGTTCCTGCGCCCCGCAGACACCGCGGCCTGGCGCCCCCACGAAGCGCTCACCGTGCCCGGCGCCGTCTCCCTGGTCGAACGCGTCAACGCGCTGCGCACCGGCCCCGCCACCGGGGCGCCGCTCTCCTTCGTGATGACCACAGGGGACAACACCGACAACAACTCCCACGCCGAACTCGGCTGGTTCCTCACGGTGATGAGTGGCGGACGCATCACCCCCAACACCGGTGACCCGCGCCGCTACGAAGGGGTCCAGGACTCCGGCATCAAGCACTTCTGGCACCCGGACTCGGCCCTGCGCGACACCGACAAGCAGCGCGGCTTCCCGCACATCGAGGGGTTCCTCGCGGCGGCCGTACGCTCAGTCAACAGCCCCGGCCTGCGCATGCCCTGGTACTCGACCGTCGGCAACCACGACTCGCTCAGCAGCGGATCCATGGCGGCCCGCGGCCACTTCCTGGCCGACTTCGCGGCCGGCGGACGGAAGCTGTACGAGATCCCGGCCGCCGAGGCGCGCGCCCAGCTGGCCACGGACCAGAAGAACGGGGACTTCGACGGCAGCCACTTCGCCGCCCTGGTCCGCAGGCACGGCAAGGACCTGCGCCCCATCACCCCCGACCCGGCCCGCGCCCCCTTCACACCGCGCGAGTACCTCACCGCCCATCTCGACCCCGCGCACGCCGGCGCCGGTCCGGTGGGACACGGCTACACCCGGGCCAACCTCGACAACGACACCCTCTACTACACCTTCCGGATCGCGCCCGGCGTCATCGGGATCAGCCTCGACACCACCGGCAGGGGCGGCCACTTCACCGGCACGGTCGGCACCGCACAGCTGAACTGGCTGGACCGCACGCTCACCGCCCACACGGGCGAACACGCCCTGGTCTTCAGCCACCACAACAGCTGGACCATCACCAACACCCACCCCGACCCGGCCCGCCCCGGCGAGCGGAACCACTCCGGTGCCGAGATCGTCGCGCTGCTGGGCAGGCACCGCAACGCGATCGCCTGGATCAACGGCCACAGCCACCGCAACAAGATCCAGCCGCACGGCTCCTTCTGGGAGGTCACCACCGCGTCGCACATCGACTTCCCGCAGCTCGCCCGGGTCTTCGAGCTGACCGACAACAAGGACGGCACCCTCTCGCTCTTCACCACCCTGGTCGAGTCGGCGGCCCCGCACCGCACCGACTTCACCGACCTCTCGCAGACCGGACTCGCCGCGCTCTACCGGGAACTGTCCTTCAACGCCCCCGGCTCCCGTACGGACCTCTCGGGTGCGGCCGCCGACCGGAACACCGAACTGGTCCTCAAGAAGCGCTGATCCGGCGCGTCCTCACCCCTCATCGCTGCTACCGCCGGCCTCCGGTTCAGCGGGGCAGGATCACCACACGGGCCGCGGGCGCGCGGTCCTCGGCGGCCATCAGGGCGGTACGCACCACCGTCGCCTGCTGCGCGGGTGCGTCGCGCAGCTTGGCCGGCGTCAGATGCACCACCGTGATGCCGAGCCGCTCCAGATGGTCGCGCTTACGGGCGTACGGCGAATCGAGCACGTCCTCATCGCCGCGGGCCGCATGCCCGGCCGCCCCACCGGCCCCCTGACCGGTACGCCCGTGGGGCGCCGCCCGGGTGTCCAGCTCCACCGCCACCGCCTCGTCGGGCCAGTAGACGTCCACACCGCCCAGCGAAGGACCGCCCGGCAGCCGCAACTCCACATTCCACAGCGGGTCGGGCAGCCGGTGGTCGCGCACCAGGCCGTAGAGCCGGTCCTCGGCGAGCGAACGCCCCTCGGCGAGGAGCGAGTCGACCGCGTCCGCCACCTGGGCACGCGAGAGCAGCCGGGCCAGCGTCAGCTCCCTGACCAGGGCGGCCGGTTCGCAGTGCCCGCCGCGCACGGCTTCGGTGAGCAGCCGGCGCACGGTGTCCGCGTCCGGCAGCTCGGCGACCGCGTCGGCCAGCGCCCGCTCCACGGGCGCCACCGGCACCCCCGCGACCGGCTGGGCGGCCGGCAGGGTGTGCGCGCGGATGATCCGGGCGCAGCCGGTGGAGCGGAGCCTGCGGGTGCGCGGCACCAGCACATCGATCCGGTCGATGGAGATCAGCGGGGGAGCGGCCGAGAAGCGGTGCAGCGCGAGCGCCGCGAGACCGGTGACCATGGTGTTGCCGTACGGAAGGGGCCCGGCAGCGCCGCCGTGCGCCATGCCCTGGCGCGGCTGGGACGGCACCTTGCCTGACGACCGTTCCGCCGGTGGCCGCCCGGCGTACAGCAGCGCGGCGTGCAGCCGCTCCTCACCGGTCGGCGGACCCGGGTGCAGTACGAAGACCCCTGGCAGCAGCTGCTGCCAGGGGCCTCCGGGCCGGCACTGGGCGGCCGTGCGGGCCGCCGTCACTCCGTGCTCGCGCAGCTGCGGTGCCGAGAGCACCCGGCTGTGCACACCGGCGGAGTGGGAGAGGGAACGGGGGGAGTGCGGGGACGAGGTCTCCCCGCAGAGGGAGGTATCGCGGTTCATGCACCGGAGATGCCCATGCTCCTGCCGCCCGCTAACCCCTGTTACACAACTGTCGGCAAAACCGGACAACACCGTCCTAAAGTAAGCGCCTTCAACGGCCGAGCGGGCCGTCGCCCGGATGGCCCAGGCAACGGCCCGCCGATGGAGCAGCCGACGTTTTATCGGACCGCGACCGGGGTTGAGTCCCCGGCCGCGGTCCGGCTGAGTCCCCGGCCGCGACGGGGCCGAGTCCCCGGCCGCGGTCCGGCGTTCGCTCCGGCTGTAGCTCCGGGTCTCAGCCGGCAGCCCGGCTCGCTCCGGCGTCGCAGTCCTGGGCGCGCAGCGCACGCGCCAGGTCGTCCCTGGCCTCCAGGACGAGCCGGCGCAGCGCGGGCGCCGCGTCCCGGTGTCCCTCCAGCCAGGCGTCCGTCGCGTCCAGCGTCGACGGGTTGTCCTGCAGCCCGGGGAAGAGCCCCCGTACGACGAGCATCCCGATCTGGATCGAACGCTCGGCCCAGATGCGCTCGATGACCTCGAAGTACTTCGGCGCGTACGGCGCGGTCAGCTCACGCTGCGACGCCTGTCCGAACCCGCCGATCGTCGCCTCCACCAGCGCGTTGGAGAGCGTGTCGGACTCCACGAGCGCCGCCCACGCCTCGGCCTTGACCGCCGCCGACGGGCGCGAGGCCAGCGCGCGCACCTCGTGCCGCTTGCCGGACGCCGTGTCGTCGCGGGCCAGTTCCGCCGCGATGCCCTGCTCGTCGGCGACGCCGTGCGAGGCGAGCGGGGCCAGCAGCTCCCAGCGCAGCTCCTGGTCCACATCGAGCCCGTCGACCTTCGCCGAGCCGTCGAGCAGCCCCTCGATCAGCTGGAAATCGGTGTCAGTCGTCGCGGTGGCCGCGAAGAACCGCGCCCAGGTCAGCTGGGCCTCGCTGCCCGGCTCGGCCTGCCGCAGCTCGCGCAGCGCGCCATCGGCGAGCAGCCGCCCGCCCTCCTCGCGCCAGTCGGGCGCCGCGTAGTGCAGCAGCGCGCTCCGCGCCCAGGAGTGCAGCATCTGGAGCACACCGATGTCCGACTCGCGGCCCGCGAACCGCAGGACCAGGGCGATGAAGTCCCTGGCCGGCATCAGCGCGTCCCGGGTGAGATTCCACAGCGCCGACCAGCAGAGCGCCCGCGCGAGCGGATCGGTGATGTCGCCGAGGTGCGCGCGGAGCGTGTCGAGCGAGTCCTCGTCGAAGCGGATCTTGCAGTACGTGAGGTCGTCGTCGTTGACCAGCACCAGATCGGGCCGCTCGGCCCCGGCCAGCTCGGCGACGACCGTACGCGGTCCCGACACATCGGCCTCGGCGCGCGCGTACCGTGCCAACACCCCGTCCTGGACCCGGTAGAGACCGACGGCGACCCGGTGCGGGCGCAGCTCCGGGTACGCGTCGGCCGCGTCCTGCAGGACGGTCAGCTCGGTGATGCGGCCCTCGGCGTCGTGGACGACGGTGGGCGTCAGCGAATTGACCCCGGCCGTCTGGAGCCAGGAGCGCGACCAGGACACCATGTCCCGGCCGCTGGTCTCCTCCAGCACCGACAGCAGGTCGCCGAGCCGGGTGTTGCCGTACGCGTTCCGCTTGAAGTAGCGGCGGGCGCCCTCGAGGAAGGCGTCCTGCCCGACATAGGCGACCAGCTGCTTGAGCACCGAGGCGCCCTTGGCGTAGGTGATCCCGTCGAAGTTGAGCTTGGCGTCCTCCAGGTCACGGATGTCGGCCGTGACCGGGTGGGTGGACGGCAGCTGGTCGGCCCGGTACGCCCACGCCTTGCGGTTGTTGGCGAAGGTGATCCAGCCGTCGGTGAAGCGGGTGGCGTTCACCATCGAGAAGGAACCCATGAAGTCCGCGAAGGACTCCTTCAGCCACAGGTCGTCCCACCAGACCATGGTGACGAGATCGCCGAACCACATGTGGGCCATCTCGTGCAGGATGACGTTCGCCCGGCGCTCGTACGCCGCGCGGGTCACCTTGCCCCGGTAGACGTACTCCTCGCGGAACGTGACCAGACCCGGGTTCTCCATCGCGCCGAGGTTGTACTCGGGCACGAACGCCTGGTCGTACTTGCCGAAGGGGTAGGGGAAGTCGAAGTGGTCGTGGAAGAAGTCGAGGCCCTGCTTGGTGACCAGGAAGATGTCGTCGGCGTCGAAGTGCCTGGCGAGGCCCTTGCGGCAGAGCGCGCCGAGCGGGATCTCCAGCTCGGTGCCGTCCTCCAGGGTCCTGCGGTACACATCCGTCACGTGGTGGTACGGGCCCGCGACGACCGCGGTGATGTACGTGGAGATCGGCTTGGTCTCGGCGAAGCTCCACACCTCGCCGGTCCGCTCGCCGACGCCGTTGCTCCACACCGTCCAGCCGTCGGGTGCGGTGACCTCGAAGGTGTAGGGCGCCTTCAGGTCGGGCTGTTCGAAGTTGGCGAAGACCCGGCGCGAGTCGGCGGGCTCGTACTGCGTGTACAGATAGACCTCGCCGTCCTCCGGGTCGACGAAGCGGTGCATGCCCTCGCCGGTCCTGCTGTACGCGCACTGCGCGTCCACGACCAGGACGTTCTCGGCGGCGAGCCCGTCGAGCGCGATCCGCGACCCGTCGAAGACGGTGGCCGGGTCCAGCTCCCGCCCGTTCAGCCGCACCGATGTCACCGACGGGGCGATCAGATCGGCGAAGGTGGAGACACCGGCCTCGGCCGAGCGGAACCGCACGGTCGTCACCGAGCGGAACGTACGCGGCTCGTCCTCCGGGCCGTCCCCGACCGCCGAACGCAGATCGAGGGCGACCGCGTACCCGTCGACGGAGAGCAGCTCGGCCCGCCTCCGGGCTTCGTCGCGGGACAGGTTCTCACCGGGCACGGGCACTCCTTTGTGGTTACGATCCGTTGTCCGAATCCTCCCACGCGCCGCTCGGGGGCGGCATCCGGGAATGGCGGGGCCCGCCCGGGGCGTTGTCGCGGAAGAGTTGCCGCAGTCGAGAAGTGCGCCTCCCGAGGAGAGACATGTCCGAGAAGACCCCCGTCGACTTCTGGTTCGACCCGCTGTGCCCCTGGGCGTGGATGACATCCCGCTGGATGCTCGAGGTGGAGAAGGTCCGGGACGTCGAGGTCCGCTGGCACGTCATGAGCCTGGCCGTCCTCAACGAGGACCGGCTCGACGACCTGCCCGAGGGGTACCGCGAGACGCTCTCCAGGGCGTGGGCGCCGGTGCGGGTCGTCGTCGCCGCCCAGCAGAAGCACGGCGACGAGGTCGTCGGCAAGCTGTACACCGCGCTCGGCACCCGTTTCCACAACGAGGGCCAGGGTGCGACCCGTGAGGCGATCGCGGCCGCGCTGGACGAGGTGGGTCTGCCCGCCGAACTGCTCGACTACGCGGACCAGAGCCCGTACGACTACGAGGCCGAGCTGCGCGCCTCCCACCACGAGGGCATCGACAAGGTCGGCCAGGAGGTCGGCACCCCGGTCATCGCGGTCCCCGGCTCCGACGGCGAGCAGATCGCCTTCTTCGGACCGGTCGTCACCCCGGCGCCCAAGGGCGAGGAGGCGGCGAAGCTCTGGGACGGGACCCTGATGGTCGCCTCGATCCCCGGTTTCTACGAGATCAAGCGGACCCGGACGCAGGGGCCGATCTTCGACTGAGGCGCTGAATCAGCGGTTCTTGGGTTGTCAAAAGGACTCCGAACTGCGATTGCGCATTGGGTAGATGGACGGTCCCGTTCTCTGGGAGCCGCATCTGACCGCTGTTGTCCGCGCTGCTGGGCACGGACGGGGCACGAGGGCCGGCAGTGCAACGAGCCGTGCGAGGTGCGTGCTCCGTCCGTCCGGGCGGGCTGGTGGGTCAGAGAGGGATGAGGCGGACCTGGCTGCCGCAGAGCTTGGTCATGTCGTCGCTGTCGGAGGTCAGGAGGGCTACCGGTTTCGGCTGGCGCAGGGCGACCTCGGCGACCGTGGCGTCGATGGCGTACTTGTGCCCGTGCAGTCCGGCGGCTTTGAGGATTTCCGCTGCCGCTTTCGCCGCTTGTTCGGTGACCGGTTCCACCTTGATACGGGACAGGGCCCAGTTCAGGCGAGGCATGTTGGTGCGGGAGTGGGTGACTTCCACGATGGTGTTTGCCCCGATCACCAGGTCGGCTCCCATGTCGTGGAAGACCTGCAGTATCGCGAGGAGCCTGCGGTCCTGGGCGATCCAGGCGGAGAGCCCTTCCGAGTCCAGGACGACGCTTTCGATGCGTTCACTCACGCGGCGTCCGCGCCCTTGGAGGAGCCGACAGATCCGAAGATCTTCGCGCGGGCCTCGGCGAGCTCCTCGTTGCTGAAGGTTCCGTGCTCCTCCTCGTGGCGGCGGAGGTCATCGCCCAAGAGCTGGTGCCGGATCTGGCGGGCGACGGCTTCCGCCACATAGCCGGAGACGTTGTCCGTGAGCTTGCGTAGCTCCGCCACCTGGTCGCTGGGGAGGGTGACGGTGATGCGAGTCGTTGAGGACATACAGCAAGCATACTGGAGTATGCGTGAGGTCGTCCGTGATTGGCGCTCCGAGCTCCGACCGGGTGCCTGTGGTGGTGGCGTGCTGCTCTGTCGTGTGCCAAGGATGCCCGCCTCACTGGATTAGCGCGTGCACGGCCAATGTTGATGCCCCGGCGCCGGCCAACCCGGCCAGCATGGGTCGGCCGGGCGGGCATCCGACAGAAAGGTGAGGGCATCGACGATCGCACCGAGCGCCAGTTACTTAAGCGCGACGTCCAATTTGGAGAGTTTGGCAAGGAGCTCGGCAAGCATGCGGTTCACGTCCTTTGCCGCCTCGTCCCTCGCCCTGATCCTGTCGATCAAACTTCCGCTTCGAGTGCATGCGAATACTCCGACAGCCAGGGCCAGGATCGGCACCCATGTCCTCTGCTCTGCGATCCGGGGGATTTCATCTGCAATGATCTGGAGATCACCCCTAGTTCTCCCTGGGCGCTCGTACTGATACACCGCTGCGCCCGATGCGAGGAGAACCAAGGATCGCCGAGAAGCAAAATTGACGACCCTCTTCGGTATCCGCGACAACTGCTCTAGAATGTTCCTCCTTTTTGTCATCCTTTCGAACTTCTCCACAGAGACTTGCCCGACAAGGCGACGTGCCATCGAATAGCGAAGGAGCCACACTGGGCTCCTTCGCCCCAGATTGGTCCACGAGCGCGGTAGATTACTTCGCCAGCCGAGATTCCCCACACGAACACCGATCTCGCTGGCGGATTCCAGGACGTCTGAATACCAAATCCGCCGCTCGACGCGCACGCTTACTTCCACCCAGAATTTGATGGTCAGGAACCGGGCGACTGTGAGTGCGCCGAGCATTATGATGGCAACGAAGGCGACCTTCAAGGGAATGGCAAGCCAGGGCTGTGTCACGCGGCCCTCAATGGACGCGAAGAATTTATACAGCAATTCCATTGACCCCTCCCCGGGGGCTCCATGATTGGGAGCGTAATTATCCGGGAGCGGTGCGAGGAGCTACATGAATTTGAGGGCAGTTTGAGCTTCGCCTTGAGCGTAACTACCTTTGCCCACCATCTATCCTGGCTCCCTTCGGACGTGGCCGTCGATCGCGCTCACCTGGTGTGGTCGACGGCCACGTCCGGAGGCCGTCAGACGGCAGCAGCGGCCTCGCTGCCCCTCCGCGTCCGGCGGTGGAGGATTTCGTCGAACGTGGCACGGGCGCCCGTGGGGTCGATGTAGTGCATCGCCTCGCCGGCTTCCTCAGCGACCTTGCCGACGTCGGACCTCCGGTCGATGGGTTCGGTTATTCCTGTGCGGGGCGTCCGAGCTGGCGTACAGTCCATCCGGCCATGCGCCAGGCGTCGGCGTCGATGAGGTTGCGGAGGTCGACGAGGACCGGGTCCGCAACCAGTGGGGCGAGGGCCTTGGGGTCGGCCTCGCGGAAGTGGGGCCACTCGGTGGCCAGGACGATCAGTTCGGCGTCCTGGACGGAGGCGTCGAGAGTATCGGCGTAGCCGAGTTCGGGGTTGCGGCGTAGTGCCGTGGGTACGGCGTGCGGGTCATGAACGGTGACCGTCGCGCCGCGCTGGTGCATGAGGGCGGCGATCGCCAGGGCCGGGGATTCGCGGACATCGTTGGTGCCGGCTTTGAAGGAGGCGCCCCAGACCGTGACGCGTACGCCGTCCACGGGGCGGCCGAGGGCCTGCTCGATGAGCTTGAGCGCGGCGGTGGGGCGTGATTCGTTGACCTCTTCCGCCGCGCGCAACAGGGTCGCGGCCTCGGCGGCGCCCAGGGCGCGGGCAGAGGCGGTGAAGGCACGGACGTCCTTCGGGAGGCAGCCGCCGCCGTAGCCGGGCCCGGCGTTCAGGCCGCCGCGGCCGATGCGCGGGTCGACGCCGATGGCCTCGGTGAGCTGCTGGACGTCGGCCCCCGCCGCGGCGCACATGTCAGCGACGCCGTTGATGAAGGAGATCTTCATGCCGAGGTACGCGTTCGCCGCGCCCTTGATCAGTTCGGCGGTGGCCGGGTCCGTGACGAACAGCGGGATGCCGTCGGCGAGGAGCGGCGCGTACACCTGGCGTACGACGTCCTCCGCGCGGGCCGAAGGGACGCCGACCACGATCCGGTCGGGGCGCAGGGTGTCGTCGATGGCGTGGCCCTCGCGGAGGAACTCCGGGTTCCAGACGACCTCCACGTCCTCGCCGGCCGGGGCGAGGCGCGCGAGGAGTGCGCCCAGGTCGCGGGAGGTTCCGACGGTGACCGTGGACTTGCCGATGATCACGGTCGGGCGGGTCAGGTGCGGGGCGAGGGCACGGGCGGCGCCGAAGACCTGGCCGGTGTCGTAGCTCCGTCCGTCTGCGTCGATGGGCGTGCCCACAGCTAGGAAATGGACGTCCGCGAACTCGCCCGCCTCGGCGAGGCTGGTCGTGAACCGCAGCCGCCCGGACGCGGTGTGGGCGGCCAGGAGTTCCGGGAGGCCCTCCTCGTAGATGGGGCACTCGCCGGCGTTGAGGCGGTCGATCTTCGCCTGGTCCAGGTCCACGCCGATGACCTCGTGGCCGATCTCGGCCATGGCAGCGGCGTGGGGGATGCCCAGGTGACCACAGCCGATGACGGATACGCGCATGGGTCGACGCTCCTTTCCCTGTTCTCGCCCGCCCGGTGAGTCCGGGACGGGCCGGGCGCGTCACGCTAGCGCTTGCACCCGGCGCGACCCTCATCGTGCAGGCCGGTCAATCGCGCTGCTGCTTCAGGAGGTTGACGACTGCGGGCGGCGCTTCGGCGGCGGTGGCCCGGCATACCAGGTCACCGTCCTGGGGCCCTTCCAGCGGGTACGGCATGAACTCGCCGTCGCGCCAGAAGCCCTCCGGATCGAGGTAGACAACCTGCATACCGCGTTCGCGGACGCGAGCCTGCACCTTGCGTCGATCGGCATGCAGGCCGACGACGAGGAGGGCTTTGGCGCCGTCGATCCATTCGACGTCGGGCACGGCCTGGTCGTACCGGCGCATGAAGCACTCGTCGAGCCCGGCGAGGGCGGCCAGGACATCGAAGTTGTTGGTGATGACCGGCCCCACGAGGTGGCCTGCGTCTTTCAGCTCCTTGAGCGCCAACATGGCAGGGGTGGGCTCGGCGAGGAAGCAGGCGCGGAACATCTCAACGAACTCCGCGGCCTTCTCCTCCGGTTCGGTGAGTACCTCGTGGAGGAGCATGTCGGCCGTCGGTGAGAGCGTGAAGCGGTGCTCGCGCGGTTCGTGCCCCTGGCGGTCAGTGACCCGGTAGACCTCGTGGAGCCGGTGCAAGGGCGGAATGCCCGCCTCAACCGTAACGATCCGGCGCGACCGCCGGTCTGTCCGCACAGAGTTCGTCTCCAGCACGGTACCCATGACGCGGCTTGCGCGTGAGACGAGCTGCCGGGATGAGGAGTGCCGCAGCCGTGTTCCCTGGCTCGCCATGAAGGGCCAACACGAGGCAGGGGGGCCTTTTGGAAGGCAGCCAGTGACCGTCTTGCACCCGGACTCATGGGCGCGGCGGTCACCGCCGAGGGGATCTGTCCCGGCTCCGCAGCCGTCGACAGTGCCGTCTTAGGCCAGCCGCCGGACGAGGGGTGCACGGCACGCCTCTGGCTCGCAGGGAGCCGGATCCCGCCGTCGACCTGGTGGAGCCGCTGTTCACGAGCTTTTCGCTGACCCTCTCCGATCCGGCATACCTGCCGACTGTGGTGCTGGGCACGCGAGATGGAAAAGGTCGCCGATACGCCGACAGCCGGCCCCCGCGAGTCATGTCCTCGTGGGGGCCGGCTGCTTTTCATCCGCCCGCAGGTGAAGGTTGAGAAGACGATCACGAGCAGGACGTCAGGGGTGCCGCACCGTCATGGCGCGGGGCTGTCACGGCGCGAGCAGCAGCACGTCGGCGCGCTCCTTGGCTGCGGCGTAACGCTTCGCCACGTCCTGCCAGTTGACGACCTTCCACATCGCCTCGATGAAGTCCACCTTCTGGTTCTTGTACTGCAGGTAGAAGGCGTGCTCCCAGGCGTCGAAGACCAGGACCGGCACCGAACCCTGGCCGACGTTGCCCTGGTGGTCGTAGATCTGCTCGACGATGAGCCGCCCGCTGACCGGCTCGTACGCGAGGACGCCCCAGCCCGAACCCTGGGTGGTCGCTGCGGCCTTGGTCAGCTGGGCCTTGAACTTGGCGAAGGAGCCGAACGACTCGGCGATCGCACCGGCGAGGTCGCCGACGCCGTCCTTGTCCAGGGGCTCGCCACCGCCGTCACCGGTCATGTTGTGCCAGTAGATGCTGTGCAGGATGTGACCGGAGAGATGGAACGCGAGGTTCTTCTCCAGGCCGTTCACCGCGCCCCACTGGTCCTTGTCGCGCGCCTCCGCCAGCTGCTCCAGCGTGTCGTTGGCGCCCTTCACATAGGCCGCGTGGTGCTTGTCGTGGTGCAGCTCGATGATCTGGGGATTGATCACCGGTTCCAGCGCCGCGTAGTCGTACGGAAGTTCAGGAAGTGTGTAAGTCGCCATGTCGTCCGAGCCCTCCGACTGCTTATTGCAAGCTGTATGCAAGTGCAGGCTAGCAGCAGGTGCAGATAGGACGCGGGAGGCCCCGCCGTACCACCGTGCGGGGGCGCCGCCGCACGGACGAGTGCGCCTGCGGTGGACAGCCGGAAGGGCGGGCGCCCTGTACGGCACCCGCCCTTCCGGTTCTTCCGGCCGCGAGGGCCGCTGGCCGTCAGCCTCCGACGGCGTCAGGTCGGCGCCGCGTCCCCAACTCCCGTACGCCCGCGGCCACCAGCACCGCCGCCGTCGCACCCAGCGACCACAGCAGCTGCGGGCGCGCGGTGTCATCGGTCAGCATCAGCACGAAGACCACGGCCAGACCGGCCAGCGTGGCCCAGCTCAGCCACGGGAAGCCCCACATCCGCAGCTGCAGCAGCTCCGGGGTGTCCCGCTCGATCCTGCGGCGCAGCCTCAGCTGGCTGGCGGCGATCAGCGCCCACACGAACAGCAGGACCGCGCCGACCGCGTTGAGCATGTAGAGGAACACCGAGTCCGGCCACTCCAGGTTGAGCAGGACCGACACGAACCCGAAGGCGACCGACGCCAGGACCGCCCGGCGCGGCACGCTGCCGGTGACCTTGAGCAGCCCGCGCGGCGCCTCACCCCGCTCGGCCAGCGAGAAGATCATCCGCGAGGAGCCGTAGAGATTGGCGTTCAGCGCGGAGAGCATCGCCACGAAGACGACGATGTTCATGATGGTCCCCGCCGACGGCACGCCGATCGAGTCGAGCACCGTCACATACGGGGAGAGCCCCGCCTGCTGTGCGCTCCAGGGCAGCACCGCCACGATGACCAGCATTGACCCCACGTAGAAGAAGAGGATCCGGAACACCGCGCTGCGCACCGCACGCCCGACCGCCCGCACCGGGTTCTCGGTCTCCGCCGCGGCGATCGTCACGACCTCGAGACCGCCGAAGGCGAAGACGACCGCGAGCACACCGGAGATGACGCCGTGCCAGCCGTGCGGCAGGAAGCCGCCCTGCCCGGTGAGGTTGGTCAGCCCGACGGGGTCGGTGTCCGGCAGCACACCGAAGACCGCCAGCAGCCCGAGCACCAGGAAGAGGACGATGGCGCCGACCTTCAGGGCCGCGAACCAGAACTCGAACTCGCCGAAGTTCCGTACGGCCGCGAGGTTGGCGACGGTGAAGACCACCATGAAGGCCAGCACCCAGGTCCACTGCGGGACCCCGGGCACCCAGCCGTTGGCGATCTGGGCCGCGGCCGTCGCCTCCACGGCGAGGACGACCACGAGCAGGAACCAGTACAGCCACCCCACCGTGAATCCGGCCCAGCGCCCCAGCGCCCGCTCCGCGTGCACCGAGAACGAGCCGGACGCGGGGAGCGCCGACGACATCTCGCCGAGCATCCGCATCACGAGCATCGCGAGGGTCCCCGCGATCAGATAGGAGACGACGATGCCGGGGCCGGCCACGGCGATGCCCGCGCCCGAACCCACGAAGAGCCCGGCGCCGATCACCCCGCCCAGGCCGAGCATGGTCAGATGGCGCTGCTTCAGCCCGGCGGAGAGAGGCTCCGCCCGGAGAGGTTCGGACATGGTGCTCGACGCTCGCGATGCTCTGGATGATGGGAACGGACGTTTTGGTGAGATCCCACAGTGTCCCCAAGGGGCCACCCGTTCCGCAACGGAGATCTACCTGCCTGGACCTCCAGTGACGAGCATCACGCGCGAAGACGGTTGAACCGCACCCTTTGTATGAAACCAACCAAAGCCCCAACCTCCGCTTTGTGGGCCGCTGATGGTGTTGCGCACCCGCCCGCCGCGCTAACGTCAGCCTGTCCCCACCTGCCCTCACCCGCGGAGTCCCGATGAGCACTGCTGCCGCCACCACCCGCCCCGGAGCGGTCCTCGCCGATCTGCTGCCGGCCACCCGTACGCGCGACATCGCGCTCGTGCTCGGCGGCGCCGCGCTCACCGGCATCGCGGCGCAGATCGCCGTGCCGATCCCCGGCTCCCCGGTCCCGGTCACCGGCCAGACCTTCGCCGCGCTCCTGGTGGGCGCCTCGCTCGGCGCGCGCCGCGGCTTCCTCTCGCTCGCGGTGTACGCGCTGGTGGGCATGGCGGGTATGCCGTGGTTCGCGGACGGCAAGGCGGGCCCCGGCGGTGCCACCTTCGGCTACGTCCTCGGCATGCTGCTGGCATCGGCCGTGGTCGGCGCCCTGGCCCGGCGCGGCGGCGACCGCTCCGTGCTGCGCACCGCGGGCACCATGGTGCTGGGCTCCGCGATCATCTACGCGGTCGGCGTCCCGTACCTGGCGCTGACCACCGGCATGTCGGCCTCGGCCGCCATCGCCGCCGGGCTCGTCCCGTTCCTCATCGGCGACGCGCTGAAGGCGGCCCTCGCGATGGGCGCGCTGCCGAGCGCCTGGAAGCTGGCGGGCCGCCGCGGCTGACCCCGCCGGACACGGACGTACAACGGACAGACAAGTGGGAGGGGCCGCACCCGGCGAACCGGGTGCGGCCCCTCCCGCATGTACGTCCTGATGCCTGCCGTCAGCCGTCAGCCGTCAGCCGTCGGCCTCCACCGGAGCCGGCGCGAGAGCCCTGCGCCGCCGGTCCCGTACCACCGCGACCACCAGCACCAGCACCGCCGCGAGCACCGAGAGCAGCATCTGCTTGCGCCCCTCGGTGTCGTACAGCATGTAGCCGACCACGAAGAGGATCAGGGCGATCGTCGCCCAGGTCAGATACGGGTACAGCCACATCCGTACGGTCAGCAGCTCCGGGTTCTCCCGCTCGATCCTGCGGCGCATCCGCAGCTGCGAGAAGCAGATGACCAGCCAGACGAAGAGGGCCACCGCGCCCGACGAGTTCAGCAGGAACTGGAACACGGTGTCCTGCGCGATGTAGTTGAAGAACACCGCGACGAAACCGAAGGCGACGGACGCCCAGATCGCGACGGCCGGCACACCGCCCCGGTTGACCGTGGCGAACGCCTTGGGGGCGTCACCGCGCTGACCGAGCGAGAAGGCCATCCTGGAAGCCGTGTACAGACCGGAGTTGAGACAGGAGAGCACCGCGGTCAGCACCACGATGTCCATGATCGTGCCGGCCCCCGGGATGTCCAGCGAGTCGAGCACCGCGACATAGGGACTGGCCGTGACCGCCTTGGAGTCCCACGGCAGCAGCGTCACGATGACGAAGATCGAACCGATGTAGAAGAGCGCGATCCGCCAGATCACACTGTTGACCGCCTTGCGGACGGCCTGCACCGGGTTGGGCGACTCGGCGGCTGCCAGCGTCACGATCTCCGAGCCCATGAAGGAGAAGACGACCAGCAGCATCCCGGAGAGAATCGCGCCGGGCCCGTTCGGCAGGAACCCGCCGTGCCCCGTCAGATTGCTCATCCCTGCCGGGTCGCCGCCCGGCGGCAGACCGAAGACGGCGAGCAGACCGATCACGATGAAGGCAATGATCGAGACGACCTTGATCCCGGCGAACCAGAATTCGAATTCACCGAACGAGCCGACCGAGACGAGGTTGGTGCCGGTCAGCACCAGCATCACCAGCAGCGCCCACGCCCACTGCGGTATCGCGGGCACCCACCCGGTGAGGATCGACGCGGCCGCGGTCGCCTCCACGGCGAGGACCACGGCCCAGAAGAACCAGTAGAGCCAGCCGATGGTGAACCCGGCCCACCGGCCCAGCGCCCGGTCGGCGTACGTGGAGAAGGAACCCGAGACCGGATCCGCGGCGGCCATCTCGCCCAGCATCCGCATGACCAGGACGACGAGCAGTCCGGTCAGTGCGTAGGAGAGCAGAATGCCGGGGCCCGCGGCGTTGATGCCGGCCCCCGAGCCGACGAAGAGCCCCGCACCGATCACGCCACCGATGGCGATCATCGAAAGATGGCGGTTCTTCAGGCCGGCCTGAAGTCCGTCCGGTGAATCACCGCCGGGGGAGTCCCCGCCCGGCGATCTGTCAGCGACCCGAGAAGGAGGTGCAGCGCCCATGCTCTCTGTCCTTAATTGTCGCGAACGGGTCACGCTTTACGTGCCCCGACCAGGCGTCCCACCTACCCGGCGTGCCACACTCGAAGCATGCGCGTGTACCTCGGTTCCGATCATGCCGGATACGAACTCAAGAACCACCTCGTCGAATGGCTCACCGCCCACGGCCACGAGCCCGTGGACTGCGGCCCGCACATCTACGACGCCGTGGACGACTACCCGCCGTTCTGCCTCAGGGCCGCCGTGAAAACGGCCGCAGACCCCGACAGCCTCGGCGTCGTCATCGGCGGCTCCGGCAACGGCGAGCAGATCGCGGCCAACAAGGTCAAGGGCGTCCGGGCGGTACTGGCCTGGAGCGAGCAGACCGCCGCGCTCGGCCGCGAGCACAACAACGCCAACGTCATCTCCGTCGGCGGCCGGATGCACACGCAGGAGGAGGCGGTGAAGTTCGTCGAGATCTTCCTCGCCACCCCGTACTCGGGCGAGGAGCGCCACCAGCGCCGCATCGACATGCTCACCGCGTACGAGGCGACCGGCGACCTCCCGCCCGTCCCGGCCCACCACCCGCAGAAGGACTAACTTCGCAGTGCCCGAGGGTCACACGATCCACCGACTGGCCGCCGACCACTTCGAGAGGTTCGGCGGCCGGCCTGTGCGCGCCTCCAGTCCGCAGGGCAAGTTCTCCGGCAGCGCGGCGCTCATCGACCGCCGCACCCTGGAGACCGCCGAGGCACACGGAAAGCATCTGTTCCTGGGCTTCGGCGCCGGCGGCTGGGTCCACATCCACCTCGGCCTGTTCGGGAAGCTCGGCTTCGGCACCGCGCCCGCCGTGCCGCCCACCGACACGGTCCGGCTGCGCCTGGTCAACGACGACGCGTACGCCGACCTGCGCGGCCCGACCACCTGTGCGCTGATCACCGACGGCGAGAAGCAGGCGATACACGACCGGCTCGGCCCCGACCCGCTCAGGCCCGGCGACTCCCCGGACCGTGCCTGGACCCGGATCTCCCGCTCACGTACCACCGTCGCCGCGCTGCTCATGGACCAGAAGGTGATCGCGGGGGTCGGCAACGTCTACCGCGCCGAGGTCCTCTTCCGGCACGGCATCGACCCGTACCGCGCGGGCAAGGACCTGACCCGCGCCGAATGGGACGCGGTCTGGGCCGATCTCGTGGCCCTGATGCGCGAGGGCGTACGGAACAACCGCATCGACACCGTCCGCCCCGAGCACATGCCCGAGGCGACCGGGCGGGCGCCGCGGGTCGACGACCACGGCGGCGAGGTGTACGTCTACCGCCGGGCCGCGATGCCCTGCCACCTCTGCGGCACCGAGATCCGCACCGCGCCGCTGGCCGCCCGCAACCTCTTCTGGTGCCCGGACTGCCAGCGGCGTTAGGGGCTTCCGCGCGGGCAGCCCGAATCCGTGCGGCCCGGGAGCCGTGCAACTGGGAGTCCTGCGACGGGGAGCCCTGTGAGTGGGAGCCGTGCGGCTAGAAGCCGTGCGGCAGCCAGGGCGCCGTGTCCGAGCCGAAGGCGAGCGACACCCCCGCCAGCGTCCCCGGCCGCAGCTCCCGCACCAGACCGGCGTCCGCCAGCGCGGTGAGCGCCGTACCGCCCAGATAGGCGGCGCCCAACTCCCGTACGGACAGCTCCAGATCAGCCGGATCATCGGTCCGCACACAGGTCGCGCCCCCGCTGTCCCCGGTCAGCCGCCAATGCCCGCTGTTCCAGGGGCAGAAGTCGTCCTGGACGCCGAACACCACATCCACCGGGGCCCGGTAGGCGCGCGCCGCGAGCGCCGCTCCCACATCCACCAGCCGCAGATGCAGCACATCACGGACCTGGAGCCGGCACCTGCGGAGGTCCGACACCAGATACTGCCAGGGGTCGTCCAGCGGCCGGTTGCGGACATGCAGCGTCGACGTCAGGTCGATCCCGAACAGGAAACGCCACAGCGCGGCGCTCGCCGCCGGATCCACCGCGTCGAGATGACGCAGCCGGACAGAGCCCCTGGGGCCCGCCGCGTCCCACTCGGGCTTCGTATGGAAACGGGCGTACCCCACCGTCTCGCCGTCCCGCTCGGCGATCACACACTGGAGCGGCGACCCGCCGTCGCGCTCGGAGGGCGGATCGAGCAGCGGCAACCGCTCCCAGCCGGGCGTGCGCCCGAGCATCCCGGGACGTGAACCGATGGTGCGTACATACAGAGCCTCGCACCGCGCCGCCGACTCCTCGACCGGCGCGTACCGCAGCCGTACGGCATCGGTCCCCGGCGGGACCGCGAGCGTCACCCGCGAGGTGTCGATCTCGGCCGTCAACTGCCGTGAGGCGATGCCGTATCCGAACCTGCCGTAGATCGCGGGCTCCGAAGCGGTCAGCAGGGCCAGCGGCTCACCGAGCGCCCGTACGTCGTCCAACTGCCGCCGCATCATGGACGTCAGGATCCCGCGCCGCCGGTGCGTCCCCGCCACACTCACCATCGTCACACCCGCCGCCGGCACGAAACCGCCGCCGGGCACCGAGAGCGTGAAGCTGAACGCCCCCGTCGTCCCCACGCACTCGTCGCCGTCCCAGGCGCCGATCGACCGCTCGAACTCGGTGAGATCGTCCCAGAGCGCACGCTCATCGGGCGGTTCGTCCACTCCGCCGAAGGCCCGCAGCAGGCCCCCGTACCAGGTGTCCATGGTGTCGCGGCTCAGCACTCTCAGCTCTGGGTCCATGAACCATCCCTACCAGCGGGTCCCACACCGGGCGAGCCAATTTCGAACGCGAGGTCACAGGGTCCCCCTGCGCAAGACCCGCACGGGTGGATAAGGTCCGAGCCATGGCCGGTCGCGTCGGAGAAGAAGCGTTCACGGCCCGGATGCGGAAGTCGGTGCACCGGGCCAGGACCGTGCTGCGCCGGTCCGGTGTCGACTACTTCCGTGGCGACGGCTCCGAAGGGCTCGCCCTCGCCACCCTCCTGCTGACCGTCCCCGCCCTGGCCTGGGCGACCATCCTCACCCCGGTCTGGTGCTCACCGTCGACGCTGGTCCTGCCCATCGTGGCGGGCGGACTGCTGCTGCGCCCGGCGAGCCTGCTGGGCCTCTACGCGGCTGCGGCCGCCGCCCTCATCGTCGAGTCGGTCAAGCTCGGCCCGTATGCCGACGGGGCCGCGCCGGTCACCCCGGGCACGGTCCTCACGGTGGCCGCCTGCGGGCTCTTCGGGCTGCTCATCGCGCAGTTCCGCAGCCGGGTCGGGGTGCCGTGGCGGCGCGGCGGCACCATGCTCTTCGACCTGCGCGAACGGATCCGCGTCCAGAGCAAACTGCCGCGGCTTCCGCAGGGCTGGCACCGCGAGATGGCATTGCGGCCGGCCGGCGGGCAGTCCTTCTCGGGCGACTTCGTGGTCGCCGCGCGCACCAGCGGCGGACGCGTCCTTGAGGTCGTCCTCACCGATGTCTCCGGCAAGGGGATGGACGCGGGCTCCCGGGCGCTGCTGCTTTCGGGCGCCTTCGGCGGGCTCCTCGGCTCGCTCCCGCCCCATGAGTTCCTGCCGGCCGCCAACGGCTATCTGCTGCGCCAGGACTGGGACGAGGGGTTCGCCACCTCGATCCATCTGGTCCTCGACCTGGACACCGGGGAGTACGAACTCCTCTCGGCAGGCCACCTCCCGGCGCTCCAGCTCCACGCGGGCAGCGGCCTCTGGGAGGAGAAGTCGGGCGAGGGCCCGCTGCTCGGGGTCTACGACGGCGCCCAGTTCGACGCGGCCAAGGGGTCGCTCGGCCCGGGCGACGTCCTGATGCTCTTCACGGACGGCCTCGTCGAGGCGCCCGACCGCGACATCAGCGAGGGGATCGACCGGCTGACAGGGGAGGCCGACCGCTATGTCGCCAGTACCTTCGAGGGCGCGGCGTGGCATCTGATCGAGGCGGTCGCCAAGGACGTCAACGACGACAGGGCGTTGCTGCTGATCTGCCGGGACAGCGACGCGGGGCCGATGCTGCTGTAAGGGGGCCCGAGCCTGCCCGGGCGCTCCCCCCTGACGCGGTTGAGCCCCGTACGACGGCGGTCCGTCGTACGGGGCTCAACGCGGGCGGTGCGGTGCTGCTGGTTCAGCTCAGAACATCCGGGCCCGGTCCCCGGGCTGCTGCTCGGATCAGGCCGGAACCTTCTCGCGCTCCCGCTCCCGTGCCTTCTCCACCGGGTCGGACCGGAACGCCCACTTCATCTCGGGTTCCGTCGCGAAGCGCATCACACGCCGCACCGGCGGGGTGCAGAACAGTGTCACGGCCGCCGCCATGAACACGGTCGCGAAGATCTCGCCCAGCGGGCTCTTCAGCCAGCCGTAGTCGTCGATCAGGCCCGCGTACTCGATGGTCTTGATCAGCAGGCCGTGCAGCAGATAGCCGCAGAGCGTGCCGGCGCCGAGCGCGGTGAACCAGGTCCTGCCGCGCGGTACCAGGGCCAGGAAGCAGGCGGTCAGCACCAGCCCGCAGACGGTGAGGCCGAGGGTCATCACGATGCCCTCCCACCAGTCGACGCCGAGCTGCTGGGCGCTGGTGCCCCGGTAGAACCAGTTGAGCGTCATCCTGGGCGCCGCCCAGTAGGCGAACACCACCGTGGCCAGCATGATCACGACGGCCACCGGCCGGGCACCCTTGCGCTGCACCCACTCGAAGTGCTCGGGCTTGAGCTTCAGGCCCAGCACGAAGAACGGCAGGAACTGGAGCACCCGCTGCAGATCGAGGTCGTCACCGATGTTGGGGGTGACCGACGCGAGCATCGCGATGACGAGCGAGATGGTCAGCGGATAGCGCAGATTGAGCCAGATCGGCGTGGTGATCCGCCAGATGAAGAGGGCGATCAGGAACCACGTCAGGAAGTACGGGTCGAGCAGGCTGATCTCGTGACCCGGGTCGTTGTTGCCCCACTTCTCGTAGAGCGAGTAAGTGGTCTCGAAGATCACATAAGGAACGACGACACCCGTCACGAGCCGGCGGAGCCGGTCGGGGCGCATGTCAAAACTACGGGAGAAATATCCCGAGATAATGATGAATGCGGGCATGTGGAACGTGTAGACGAACATGTAGAGCGCCCGTGTGGTGCGGCTGCCGTCCATGATCGGCTCCCACGCGTGTGCCATGGCCACGAGCACGATGGCCAGGAACTTCGCGTTGTCGAAGAGCGCGTTGCGCTGCTTCTTGGCGCCGGGGGCGGGCGCCTGTGCCTGCGCTGTGCCAGGTCTGTCCGGCGCCTGTGAGACTGTGGAGGTTTCGGGTTCCGTCTCCCGCGCCAGGGGGAGTGGGGCCCGCTGATATTCGTGTGGAGCATGAACCATTCGAGGAACCCTAGCGTCGCGTGAGGGAATCCGTAAAACCCTCTCAGTGGATGTCGGGCGGCTGTGATATTCGCCGTACGTGTACCCCCGCGGCTTACCTTTACTACCCTGATCTTATGTATGCATATGGGGTGTCTCATCCCACTTAAATGGTGCATAACGACGGGCTTCAGGGCCTGTTTCGGGGCCGGTTCGGGGGCAGTCCACTCTTATCGCAATCACCTGTGAACGTAATGTGTGGACAGTGAAACGATCGATTCGGATTTAGCCCCGCGAGTGGCGGGCCGCACCGTCCTGAAATTGCCGTCGCGCTCCCCGGAGGCGCCCCCGCGCCGGGCGCCCGGGGCGCGGGCGCGGGGAGTGCGGGATGGCGCGATCCGATCGGTGCCGTTTCGTCACCGGGCAACAACCACAGGGCTGTTGGTGGCACCATGGAGCCGCGGAAGAAGTGCTGGAGCGGCATCGTTCCCGGCCGGCAAGGCGGACCGACCAAGGGTTGTGATCAGTTGTGGCCATTTCACTGTCAGTGGTGCTGCTGTTGGCGATCGTCCTTGTGGTGTTGATCCGCGGTGGATCCATCAAGGCCGGTCCGGCGATCGTCGCCATGCTGTTCGGCTTCTTCCTGGCGTCGACGGGCATGGCTCCGTCGATCAACAGGTTCCTCAACTCGATAGCCGACACGATCAACCAGATCAAGTTCTAGCGGCTGTCCGGCAGTCGGGCCGGCCCGTCCCGGCCGCACCGTTCTCCGGTGCGGCCTGAGGTGACGGCGCCGGGACGCAGGCACGGGAACGATCAGGCACAGGACCGACAGACGCGGGAACGGCAGGCGCGGGAACGGCAACGGCCCGGCCGGTGAGAAGACTCACCGGCCGGGCCGTGTGCTGTGCGGAGCGGGCGACGGGAATCGAACCCGCGTAGCTAGTTTGGAAGACTAGGGCTCTACCATTGAGCTACGCCCGCAGGCGCCGCCGGTCGGAGCGACCGCGGCACGAGAAGCATCGTAGCGGGTCGGACCCGGTCCGCGCACACCCGTCCCGCACCGTGTGGCAGCGGGTAAAGCTGCCGCGGCAGGGCGGGCGGCCATGTACCCTACGTCTCGCACCGACGGGGTGTGGCGCAGCTTGGTAGCGCGTCCGCTTTGGGAGCGGAAGGTCGTCGGTTCGAATCCGGCCACCCCGACCAGCAGCAAGATCGCATTGTGGGTCTCCTCCTGCTTGCCGTTACTATGCAAGCTGTGTGCCCGCGTGTCTCTCAACCGGGCAGGATTCTGAAGTCAGCCCCCAAGGAGACCGAACCGTGAAGAGCGCCGTGGAGACCCTGAACCCGACTCGGGTTCGGCTCAGCATCGAGGTGCCCTTCGAGGAGCTCAAGGACAGCCTCGACGCGGCGTACAAGAAGATCAACGAGCAGGTCACGGTGAAGGGCTTCCGTAAGGGCAAGATCCCGAACCGCGTGATCGACCAGCGCTTCGGCCGCGGTGCCGTGCTGGAGGAGGCCGTCAACGACGCCCTCCCGAAGTTCTACACCGAGGCCGTCAACGAGGGTGAGCTGAATGTCCTCGGCCAGCCCGAGGTCGACATCAAGGAGCTCAAGGACGGCGAGCTGCTCGCCTTCACCGCCGAGGTCGACGTCCGGCCCGAGATCGAGATCCCGGACTACTCCGGCATCGAGGTCGAGGTCGACGCGGTCGAGGTCAGCGACGAGGACGTCGACAAGGCCGTCGAGGAGCTGCGTGGCCGCTTCGCGTCCACCAACCCGGTCGAGCGCGCCGCCGCCGACGGTGACGTCGTCACCATCGACCTGGAGGCCAAGGTCGACGGCGAGGTGCTGGAGGACGGCGTGGCCGAGGGTGTCTCGTACACCGTCGGCTCCGGTGAGCTGCTCGACGGGATCGACGAGGCCGTGACCGGCCTGGAGGCCGGTGGCGAGGCCACCTTCACCTCCGAGCTCAAGGGCGGCTCCGCCGAGGGCAAGCCCGCCGAGGTCACCGTCAAGGTCACCGCTGTCGCCGCTCGTGAACTTCCCGGTCTTGACGACGACTTCGCCCAGCTGGCGAGCGAGTTCGACACGCTGGACGAGCTCAAGGCCGACAGCCGCAAGCGCCTCGAGAACACCAAGCAGTACGAGCAGGCCACCCAGGCCCAGGAGCGCGTCCTCGACGAGCTGCTGAGGCTGGCGGAGGTCCCGATCCCCGAGAAGCTCCTCGAGGACGAGATCAACACCCGCAAGCACAACCTGGAGCACCACCAGCTCGGCCAGATGGGCCTCGACCTCGCCAAGTACCTGGAGATCCAGGGCAAGACCGAGGAAGAGTTCACCGCCGAGACCAAGGAGCAGGCCGAGAAGGGCATCAAGACCCAGTTCATTCTCGACGAGCTGGTCAACAAGGAGAAGCTGAACGTCAACCAGGAGGAGCTCACCGAGCACCTCATGCGGCGTGCGCAGTCCTCCGGCATGAGCCCCGACCAGTTCGCCCAGGCGGTCGTCGAGGGTGGCCAGGTCCCGATGCTCGTCGGCGAGGTGGCCCGCGGAAAGGCCCTCGCGGTCGTCGTCGAGGCCGTCAAGGTCAAGGACACCAACGGTGAGGTCGTCGACCTGAGCGACGACGAGGACGAGGCCGCCGAGGACGTGGCGGTCACCGAGGCCGCCGAGGCGTCCGACGAGGAGACCGAGGCCAAGCCGGAGGTCTGAGCCTCCACCGGTCTCGACCGGGCCGTTCCGCGGCCCGGCCGGTTCTGAACTCGATCGAAGGGTCCGGGCGTGCTGCACGTCCGGACCCTTCGTCGTACGCGCGGACGGGGCCCCAGGGGCCTGCCCCTGTGGCGCCTGCCCCACCTTGCGCTCCCAGCGAACAGTTCGGGAAGCGGGATGGCGTTGTCCCACCTGCGCGTTAGGGTCCATGAAGAGGAAAGCCCGGAGTGGGCAACCACCCCCGGACTCCTGCTGTACGAAGACGCTGAGACGGCCGGAGCCGTCAGAGACGAGCAGGTGGATACGTGACGAATCTGATGCCCTACGCCGCCGGCGAGCCCAACATCGGTGGCGGCCTCGGCGACCAGGTCTACAACCGACTGCTCGGTGAGCGGATCATCTTCCTCGGCCAGCAGGTCGACGACGAGATCGCCAACAAGATCACCGCGCAGCTGCTCCTCCTTGCCGCTGACCCGGAAAAGGACATCTACCTCTACATCAACAGCCCCGGCGGCTCGGTGACGGCGGGCATGGCGGTCTACGACACCATGCAGTACATCCCGAACGACGTGGTCACCATCGGTATGGGCCTCGCGGCCTCGATGGGCCAGTTCCTGCTGACCGGCGGCACCGCGGGCAAGCGCTTCGCGCTCCCCAACACCGACATCCTGATGCACCAGGGCTCGGCCGGTCTCGGCGGCACCGCATCGGACATCAAGATCCAGGCCGAGCAGCTGCTGCGCACGAAGAAGCGCATGGCGGAGATCACCGCCCGGCACTCCGGCCAGACCGTCGACACGATCATCCGTGACGGTGACCGCGACCGCTGGTACACCGCGGACGAGGCCAAGGAGTACGGCCTCATCGACGAGATCATCTCCTCCGCCTCGGGCGTTCCGGGCGGCGGCGGCACCGGGGCCTGACGCCCCGCATCCCTGCCTCCGAACCCGACCGACCACTTGAACGCCACCAGGATGGTGAACACCAGCATGAACGACTACTCCGCCTCCGCCAGCGGCCTCTACACCGGCCCGCAGGTCGACAACCGCTACATCGTTCCGCGCTTCGTCGAGCGCACCTCGCAGGGTGTGCGCGAGTACGACCCGTACGCGAAGCTCTTCGAGGAGCGTGTGATCTTCCTCGGTGTGCAGATCGACGACGCCTCCGCCAACGACGTCATGGCGCAGCTGCTCTGCCTGGAGTCGATGGACCCGGACCGGGACATCTCCATCTACATCAACAGCCCCGGTGGCTCGTTCACCGCGCTGACCGCGATCTACGACACGATGCAGTTCGTGAAGCCGGACATCCAGACGGTCTGCATGGGCCAGGCGGCCTCCGCCGCCGCGGTCCTGCTGGCGGCCGGCACGCCCGGCAAGCGGATGGCCCTGCCGAACGCCCGGGTGCTGATCCACCAGCCCTCGTCGCAGACCGGCCGTGAGCAGCTCTCCGACCTGGAGATCGCGGCCAACGAAATCCTGCGTATGCGGACCCAGTTGGAAGATCTGCTGGCCAAGCACTCCACGACGCCGGTGGAGAAGATCCGCGACGACATCGAGCGCGACAAGATCCTCACGGCCGAGGATGCCCTGGCCTACGGCCTTGTGGACCAGATCGTTTCCACCCGTAAGGGCTCCGTGGGGATGATGACCACCTGATGGCCGTTTGATTTACCTTCCGTCCCCTGGCACGGTGCACGTCAAAGTGAACCGTGCCAAGGGGGGCCCGAACGAGGGGCCCGGCAAGGTACCGTCGAATATGAGGCACCAGGAGACGCTGAACGTGGCGCCTCCCAGGCGAAGGGGAAGCACCTCGTGGCACGCATCGGTGATGGCGGCGACCTGCTCAAGTGCTCGTTCTGCGGCAAGAGCCAGAAGCAGGTGAAGAAGCTCATCGCAGGCCCCGGGGTGTACATCTGCGACGAGTGCATTGATCTCTGCAACGAGATCATTGAGGAAGAGCTCGCGGAGACCTCCGAAGTGCGGTGGGAGGAACTGCCCAAACCGCGTGAGATCTATGAGTTCCTCGAGGGGTACGTCGTCGGGCAGGAGCCCGCGAAGAAGGCCCTCTCGGTAGCGGTCTACAACCACTACAAGCGCGTCCAGGCCGGTGAGAACGGCGGCGGCAGCAGCCGCGAGGACGCCATCGAACTGGCCAAGTCCAACATCCTGCTGCTGGGCCCCACCGGCTCGGGCAAGACGCTGCTCGCCCAGACACTGGCCCGGATGCTCAATGTCCCGTTCGCCATCGCGGACGCGACAGCGCTCACGGAGGCCGGCTATGTCGGCGAGGACGTCGAGAACATCCTGCTCAAGCTGATCCAGGCCGCCGACTACGACGTCAAGAAGGCCGAGACCGGCATCATCTACATCGACGAGATCGACAAGGTCGCCCGCAAGAGCGAGAACCCGTCGATCACGCGTGATGTCTCCGGCGAGGGCGTCCAGCAGGCCCTGCTGAAGATCCTGGAAGGCACCACCGCTTCGGTGCCGCCGCAGGGCGGCCGCAAGCACCCGCACCAGGAGTTCATCCAGATCGACACCACGAACGTGCTGTTCATCGTGGGCGGCGCGTTCTCCGGCCTGGAGCGGATCATCGAGTCCCGGGCGGGCGCGAAGGGCATCGGCTTCGGTGCGACCATCCGCTCCAAGCGGGAGATCGAGGCGAGCGACCAGTTCCAGGAGGTCATGCCGGAGGACCTGGTGAAGTTCGGGATGATCCCCGAGTTCATCGGCCGGCTGCCCGTCCTGACCTCGGTGCACAACCTGGACCGCGAGGCCCTGCTGCAGATCCTGGTCGAGCCGCGGAACGCCCTGGTGAAGCAGTACCAGCGCCTCTTCGAACTCGACGGTGTGGAGCTGGACTTCGACCGTCCCGCGCTGGAGGCCATCGCCGACCAGGCGATCCTGCGCGGCACCGGGGCGCGCGGTCTGCGCGCCATCATGGAGGAGGTCCTCCAGTCGGTGATGTACGAGGTGCCGTCCCGCAAGGACGTCGCCCGGGTCGTCATCACGGCGGACGTCGTCCGGGACAATGTGAACCCGACGCTGGTCCCGCGCGAGCCGCGGATCGTCGGCAACGACGGGCGGCACGAGAAGTCCGCGTAGCGCCTGCGGCCATACGTACGACGTTGGGGCGCCCGGTCGGCTTGCCGACCGGGCGCCCTATGCGCTGTCTGTGCGGGCTTCCCGCTACTTGAGGGGCACGCGGACGTCCTTGCGGAGATCGGCTGTCACCTTGGCCGACTCGTCCAGGCTGAGGCCGTCACCCGCACCCTGGGTCGGGATGCCGATTCCGAGCGTGCTGTAGTCGGCCCACATGCAGAAGTACTGCGTGTTCATCTTCTTGGTGGCGGGGTTCGGGCCCTGGGCCTGCTGGCACTTCATCACAGCGCCGTCGAGGCTGTCGGGGCTGGCGGACTGGGGATCCCCGATCCACTTCACCTTGCTGTCCTTGTTGTTCTTCTTGAAAGCGGCGAATCCGGCGTCCACCGTTGCTGCCGGATCCTTCACCTTGCCGTACAGGCCCTCGAAGCTGATGGACCGTGCTCCGGCGAGCGCGAGAGGGTTCGCTTTCGCCGGATCGCTGAGGTCGACCGTGGAGTAGATGGCGCCGACCGACTTGGCCTGGGTGATACCGCTGCTGGCCAGTCCCTCGGCATCGGCGGAAGACGCGTCCTGCGCCGGTCGGTTCTCGCCGTTGCGCTTGTAGTTCCCGAGCACCTTGGCCGGTGTCGTCAGCTTGTGCGGCCCGTCGTCGGCGAGCGAACCGCTGTCACTGCCGGAGGTCAGCAGATAGACCCCGCCGCCGATCACCGCGACCACCACGATCACCGCGCCGACGATGAGCCCGGTCTTCTTCTTGGGGGACTGCGGGGGCGGCGGCACCTGGCCGTACGCGGGCTGCTGCCCGTACGGGGGCTGCTGGGGCTGCTGGGCGTACGGGTTCGGCTGGCCGGGCTGCTGCTGCGGGTAGCCGTACCCCGGCTGCGGCGGGACGCCCTGCGGGGGCTGCTGAGGGTAGCCGTAGCCGGGCTGCGGCTGGCCGCCCGGCTGGCCGTACGGATTGCCGGGCTGCTGCTGGGGCTGCGGCGGCTGTCCGTACGGGCCCGGCTGCGGGGGCGGCTGCTGCCCGTACGGCCCCGGTTGCTGTGGCTGCTGTCCGTACGGCCCCGGCTGGTTGTAGCTCATGGACTGGGATCCCCCTCTGCGTACTTACGTGATGCGGACATCCTGACGGACGTCCTGGCACACCGGGGAGACGGGGGCCACAGTCTCACCAAAGATTCCCGTTTCAGTACGGGACCGTGACGCCCTTAAACTAGGCCCGTGACCGAGAACTCTTCGCAGACGCCAGCGCCCACCACCGAACTGCCGACCCAGTACGCGCCGGCCGAGGTAGAGGGGAAGCTGTACGAGCGCTGGGTGGAGCGCGGTTACTTCGAGGCCGACGCCAAGAGCGAGAAGCCCCCTTTCACCATCGTCATCCCGCCGCCGAACGTCACGGGCGCCCTGCACCTGGGCCACGCCTTCCAGCACACGCTGATGGACGCCCTCACCCGCCGTAAGCGCATGCAGGGGTACGAGGCGCTGTGGCTGCCAGGGATGGACCACGCCGGTATCGCCACCCAGAACAAGGTCGAGCAGCAGCTCGCCGAGGAGGGCAAGTCCCGCCAGGACCTGGGGCGCGAGGAGTTCACCGCGCGCGTCTGGCAGTGGAAGGAGCAGTACGGCGGCAAGATCCTCGGGCAGATGCGCCGCCTCGGGGACGGGGTCGACTGGTCCCGCGAGCGGTTCACCATGGACGAGGGGCTGTCCCAGGCCGTCCAGACCATCTTCAAGAAGCTCTACGACGACGAGCTGATCTACCGCGCCGAGCGCATCATCAACTGGTGCCCGCGCTGTCTCACCGCGATCTCCGACATCGAGGTCGACTATCAGGACGACGACGGCGAGCTGGTCTCGCTGAAGTACGGCGAGGGTGACGAGACCCTGATCGTCGCGACCACCCGGGTCGAGACGATGCTCGGTGACACCGCGATCGCGGTCCACCCCGACGACGCCAGGTACGCGCACCTCATCGGCAAGCGGATCAAGCTGCCGCTGACCGACCGGACCATCCCGGTCGTCGCCGACGCACACGTCGACCCCGAGTTCGGGACCGGCGCCGTCAAGGTGACGCCCGCCCATGACCCGAACGACTTCGCCATCGGCCAGCGGCACGGCCTGGAGTCCATGACGATCATGGACGAGCGCGGTGTCATCACCGTGCCGGGCCCCTTCCACGGGCTCGACCGGTTCGAGGCGCGCGCCACGATCGTCGAGGCCATGCGGGAGCAGGGCCGTGTGGTCGCCGAGAAGCGCCCGTACACGCACTCCGTCGGCCACTGCTCGCGCTGCAAGACGACTGTCGAGCCCCGGCTCTCGCTCCAGTGGTGGGTCAAGGTCGAGACGCTCGCCAAGGAGGCGGGCGACGCGGTCCGTGACGGCCGGGTCACGATCCACCCGAAGGAGATGGAGAAGCGCTACTTCGACTGGGTCGACAACCTCAACGACTGGTGCATCTCACGCCAGTTGTGGTGGGGCCACCGGATCCCCGTCTGGTACGGCCCGGCGGGTGAGGTCGTCTGCGTCGGACCGGACGACGAGGTGCCCACCGGTGAGGGCTGGCACCAGGACGAGGACGTCCTCGACACCTGGTTCTCCTCGGGCCTGTGGCCGTTCTCCACGCTGGGCTGGCCGGAGCGGACCCCGGACCTGGAGAAGTTCTACTCGACGGACGTCCTGGTCACCGGCCACGACATCATCTTCTTCTGGGTCGCCCGGATGATGATGTTCGGTCTCTACGCGATGGACGGGCAGGCCCCGTTCAAGACCATCGCACTGCACGGTCTCGTCCGCGACGAGCACGGCAAGAAGATGTCCAAGTCCTTCGGCAACGTGGTCGACCCGCTGGACTGGATGGACGAGTACGGCTCCGACGCCGTCCGCTTCACCCTGGCCAACGGCGCCAACCCCGGTGCGGACGTGCCGATCGGCGAGGACTGGGTCAAGGCGTCGCGCAACTTCGCCAACAAGATCTGGAACGCGACCCGCTTCGCGCTGATGAACGGCGCCACCGTCGAGGGCGAACTGCCGCCGGCCGAGAAGCAGTCGGCCAACGACCGGTGGATCCTGTCGCGGCTCAACGCGGTCGTCGCCGAGGCGGACGCGTACTACGACGACTACCAGTTCGCCAAACTCGCCGACACCCTCTACCACTTCGCGTGGGACGAGGTCTTCGACTGGTACGTCGAGCTGTCGAAGACGACGTTCTTCGCGGGCGGCGAGGCGGCGCAGGTCTCGGCGCGGGTCCTCGGTGAGGTCCTCGATGTGATGCTGCGGCTGCTCCACCCGATCGTCCCGTTCGTCACCGAGACGCTGTGGACCACGCTCACCGGCAAGGAGTCCGTCGTCGTGGCCGACTGGCCGAAGGACTCCGGCTTCCGTGACCCCGCGGCCGAGCAGGAGATCACGCTGGTCCAGCAGGTCATCACCGAGGTCCGCCGCTTCCGCTCGGACCAGGGGCTGCAGCCGGGCCAGAAGGTCCCGGCCCAGCTCGACCTGGCGGGTACGGCGCTGGCGCCCCACGAGGCGTCCATCCGCCAGGTGCTGCGGCTCCAGCCTGCGGGGGAGGGCTTCCACGCCACCGCATCGCTGCCGGTCGCGGGCGCCAGGGTCGCGCTCGACCTGTCGGGGACGATCGATGTGGCGGCCGAGCGCAAGCGGCTGGCCAAGGACCTTGGCGCCGCCGAGAAGGAGAAGGCGCAGGCGCTGGGCAAGCTCGGCAACGAGGCGTTCCTGGCGAAGGCGCCGGACAACGTGGTGGACAAGATCCGTACCCGCCTCGCCAAGGCCGAGACGGACATGGAGCGGATCCAGGCCCAGCTCGACGGACTGCCGCAGGCGTAGCGGAGCCCAGCGCGCGTACGACGAAGACCCCCGGTTCCGCCGGGGGTCTTCCCGTTTTCCCGTTTTCCTGTCTTCCGCGTCGTACCCGGGGCGCCACGCCCGGGCCGTCACGTGGTGGGCGTCAGCACCTTGGCGGTCACCGCGTCGAACTCCTCGACGCACTTGCCCGTCCCCAGCGCCACACACTCCAGCGGCGACTCGGCCACGGTCACGCCGATGCCGGTGGCCTCCGCGATCCGCAGATCCAGTCCGGGCAGCAGCGAACCGCCGCCCGTCAGGACGATGCCGTGCTTCATCACATCGGCCGCCAGCTCCGGCGGGCACTCCGCCAGGGTCGACTGCACCGCGGCGACGACGGCCTCGATCGGCTCGTCCATCGCGGCACGGATCTCCGGTGCGGTGAGGATGAGCGCGGTCGGTACCCCGTTCGTCCTCTCGCGCCCCCGCACCGTGCAGGTCCGGGTCTCCAGCGCCTCGTCGTCCGGGACCGGCCACGCCGACCCGATCTCCAGCTTGACCTCTTCCGCGGTCCGCTCCCCGATCAGCAGGCTGCGCTCCTGCCGGATGTGGTCGGTGATCGCCGAGGTCATCCGGTCGCCGGCCAGCCGCAGCGACCGCGAGGTGACGATGCCGCCCATGGAGATCACGGCAATCTCGGTCGTACCGCCCCCGATGTCGACGACCATCGAGCCGCGCGGCTCGTCCACCGGCAGCCCCGCGCCCATCGCCGCCGCCATCGACTCGTCCAGCAGATGGACGGTACGGCCGCCCGCCTCCTGCGCCGCCTGCACGATCGCCCGCAGCTCCACCGGGGTCACCCCGGTGGGCATGCAGACCACCATCCGGACACGTGCCCGTCTGCCCTGGAGGCCCTTGCGTACGAAGTACCGGATCATTTCCCTGGCGGCCTCGTAGTCGCCGATCACCCCGTCCCGCATCGGGCGGAGCGCGGTGACCGATTCCGGGGTGCGCCCGAGGCTCTCGCGTGCCTCGTCGCCGATGGCCGGGGCCCCGCGGCTGTGGTCGCGCACCGCCATCACGGAGGGTTCGTTGAGCACGATGCCCTTGCCGCGGACGTAGAGGAGTGTGTTCGCCGTACCGAGATCAATGCCTATGTCCATGATTGGTAAGTCTGCCCCGATAAGCGGGTGTTCCGCGCGTCGGAGTGCTCCGAACCGGGGGTCGGCGCCCGGACGGGACGGGCGAGGTCCGGGCGCGCCGGGACCTCCGTAGACTGGTCCTGTGAGCGAGTCCGACCCTTTCGACGAAATCGTCGACGCAGCGACCGACCTTCCCCCAGCCGACAGTGCGGAATCAGCGGGGGAGACCCCGTCGTCCCCCGACCAGGCGGTGATCGAGGCCGGCAGCCGCACCCTGCGCACCCACGGCGGACCTCCGCCCGGTGACGCAGTGCCCGCGCGCCCCGCCGACCCGGAGGTGGACAGGGCGCTGCGCGCGGTGGAGCAGGAGCTCGTCGGCCGCTGGCCCGAGACCCGGCTCGACCCCTCCCTCGTACGGATCGAGGCGCTGCTCGACGTCCTGGGCGATCCGCACCGCGCGTACCCCTCGATCCACATCACCGGCACCAACGGCAAGACGTCGACGGCGCGCATGGTCGAGGCGCTGCTCGGAGCCCTGGAGCTGCGCACCGGGCGGTACACGTCCCCGCACGTCCAGTCGATCACCGAGCGCGTCAGCCTCAACGGCGAGCCGATCGGCGCCGAGCGGTTCATCGAGACGTACGAGGAGATCAAGCCGTTCGTCGGCATGGTCGACGCGCAGCAGGAGCACCGGCTCTCGTTCTTCGAGGTGCTCACCGGGATGGCCTACGCGGCCTTCGCCGACGCGCCGGTGGACGTCGCCGTCATCGAGGTCGGGATGGGCGGCAGCTGGGACGCGACGAACGTCATCGAGGCGCCCGTCGCCGTCGTCACCCCGATCTCGCTGGACCACACGGACCGCCTCGGTTCCACGCCCGCCGAGATCGCCGGCGAGAAGTCCGGGATCATCAAGCAGGGCGCGACGGTCATCCTGGCGCAGCAGCCGGTCGACGCCGCCCAGGTGATGCTGAAGAAGGCCGTCGGGATGGACGCCACGGTCGCCCGCGAGGGCATGGAGTTCGGTGTGGGCAGCCGGGAGATCGCCGTCGGCGGCCAGCTGCTGACGCTGCGCGGCCTCGGCGGTGACTACGAGGACATCTTCCTCCCGCTGTACGGCGCCCACCAGGCGCACAACGCGGCGGTGGCGCTCGCCGCCGTCGAGGCGTTCTTCGGGGTCGGCGCGCAGCAGGCGCAGCGGCTCGACATCGACGTGGTCCGCAAGGCGTTCGCGTCGGTCACGTCGCCGGGCCGCCTCGAAGTCGTACGGAGCTCGCCGACAGTCGTCCTGGACGCGGCGCACAACCCGGGCGGCGCACTGGCAGCGGCCGCGGGTGTCACCGAGGCGTTCAGCTTCTCGCGGCTGATCGGCGTGGTCGGGGCGAGCGGTGACAAGGACGTCCGCGGGCTGCTCGAAGCGTTCGAGCCGATCTTTGCCGAGGTCGTGGTCACCCAGAACTCCACGCACCGCGCGATGAGCGCGGACGACCTGGCCACGATCGCCGTCGAGATCTTCGGCGACGAACGCGTGGTCGTCGAGCCCCGGCTCGACGACGCTCTGGAGGCGGCGATCACGCTCGCCGAGGAGGAGGACGAGTACGCCGGAGCGGGCGTCCTCGTCACCGGTTCCGTGATCACGGTCGGCGAGGCCCGGCTGCTTCTGGGAAGGCACTGACCCATGCGCACACTCTGCGCGTCCACCCTGATCGGTGAGTTCTTCGTGATCGGGTTCGCCGGTCTCGTCGCCATGAAGGGCGATCTGTCGGAGGCCACCGTCTGGACGGTGTGCGGTATCGGCATGCTCCTCTCGGTGCTGCTGTGCGGAATGCTGAGCCGTCCGGGTGCGGTCCAGATCGGCTGGGCGCTCCAGATCGCGCTGGTCGCCAGCGGATTCATCGTGCCGGTGATGTTCATCCTGGGGGTGGCGTTCGCGGGACTGTGGTGGGCGTCGGTCCACTACGGACGGATCATCGACGCGGCAAAGGCCCGTTGGGCGGAGCAGGCATCCGCAGGGCCTGACGCTGCGTAATAGGCGCACGACAGAGCCCTGTAACCTGAGGGCCGTGATCCGTATCCCGGTATCTCGGCAGCCTGTATCCCCGTAACCCGTCATGCCGTACTGAAGGAGTCCGCACAGTGAGCCAGCGCACGCTCGTTCTGCTCAAGCCCGACACCGTACGCCGCCACCTGGTCGGCGAGGTCATCGGCCGCATCGAGCGCAAGGCGAACTGGACCATCTCGGCGCTGGAGCTCCGCACGCTGGACCAGGACACGCTGGAGCAGCATTACGGCGAGCACAAGGGCAAGCCCTTCTACGAGCCGCTGGTCGAGTTCATGGCCTCGGGTCCGGTCGTCGCGATGGTCGTCGAGGGCGAGCGGGTCATCGAGGGCGTCCGCGCCCTGGCGGGTCCGACTGACCCGATTGCCGCAGCGCCCGGCTCCATTCGTGGCGATTTCGGCACCATCGTCCGGGAGAATCTCATCCACGCCTCGGACTCGGAGGAGTCCGCGGAGCGAGAATTGAAGATTTTTTTCCCGGGCGTATCCTGACGTCATGTCAGCCGAATAGCGCTCACAGCCTCGGGCGACCGAATTAATTCGGTCGCCCTTCGGCATATGCCGGGCGATTTCGGGAACGCATCGCACCGACATGACGTCACCATGACTGAGGCGGGCACAACTTCCGCCCACATGGCGGAGGACCCTCGCGCGGTGTCCGTGCAGGCGGCACTACGATGGAAGCCTTCACACCCACAGCGCTCACTTCGCCTACCAAAAAGCCAATCGCTCCACTTGGGAAGGCCCGACGCATCCTCATGGGGAACAAGGGGAACTCAATGTCGTTCATCGGCCGTGACATGGCTATCGACCTCGGGACTGCCAACACGCTGGTGTACGTCAGGGGTCGAGGGATCGTCCTCAACGAACCCTCCGTCGTCGCCATCAACACCAACACCGGCGGGATCCTCGCCGTAGGCGCCGAGGCGAAAAAGATGATCGGCCGTACGCCGGGCAACATCGTTGCCGTACGGCCGCTGAAGGACGGCGTGATCGCCGACTTCGAAATCACCGAGCGGATGCTCCGCTACTTCATTCTGAAGATCCACAAGCGCCGCTATCTGGCCCGGCCGCGCGTCGTCGTCTGTGTCCCCTCCGGCATCACAGGGGTCGAGCGCCGCGCCGTCATCGAAGCGTCCACCCAGGCGGGCGCCCGCCAGGTGCACATCATCGAGGAGCCCATGGCCGCCGCCATCGGCTCGGGCCTGCCCGTCCACGAGGCCACCGGCAACATGGTGGTCGACATCGGCGGCGGCACCACCGAGGTCGCGGTGATCTCGCTCGGCGGCATCGTCACGGCCCAGTCGATCAGGGTCGCGGGCGACGAGCTGGACAACGCGATCATCCAGCACATCAAGAAGGAGTACTCCCTCCTCCTCGGTGAGCGCACCGCCGAACAGATCAAGATCACCATCGGCTCCGCGTTCGACCTGGAGAAGGACGAGCACACCGAGATCCGCGGCCGCGACCTCGTGTCGGGGCTGCCCAAGACCGTGGTGATCTCCGCTGCCGAGGTCCGCAAGGCCATCGAGGAGCCGGTCAACGCCATTGTCGACGCGGTCAAGACGACGCTCGACAAGTGCCCGCCCGAGCTCTCCGGTGACGTCATGGACCGCGGCATCGTCCTCACCGGCGGCGGGGCGCTGCTCCGCGGTCTGGACGAGCGGCTGCGCCACGAGACGGGAATGCCGATCCATATCGCCGAGGACCCGCTGGACTCGGTGGCCCTCGGATCGGGCAAGTGCGTCGAGGAGTTCGAGGCGCTCCAGCAGGTACTGGACGCCCAGCCCCGCCGGTGACGGACCACGCTCTTCCGCCGTACGGGGCATGTCCGCCCCGTACGGCGGATCGTTGAAGTAAAGAGTTCGACTTGATTTCTGTCGGCCTCCGCAGACGCAGAACTCCATAAACGCATATGAATTCCGACGAGGAAGGCACGGCCTCCGCACGTGAGGGACACACGAGAGAGCCGGCTGCTCCTGGTGCTGCTGATCGCCATCGCGTTCGCGCTGATCACGGTGGACATCCGCGGCGGTGAGGCGTCTCCGGTGGATGGCGCCCGGCACGCCGCCGCCACCGTGTTCGGACCGGTCGAGAGCGGTGTCGCGGACGCCGTGAACCCGGTCGGCAACGCCATCGGTGCAGTACGGGACTCCGGCGACCGGCACAGCCGCATCAGCGCGCTGCAGCGTGAGAACACCGCTCTGAAGCAGCAGCTCGGCAGCAGCGACCGCAACCGCAGCCGCGTCCGCCAGCTCGACAGCATGCTCAAGACCGCGGGCGCGGGCCAGTACGGGATCAAGGGCGCCCAGGTCATCGCCATAGGAGCGGCCCAGGGGTTCTCCTGGACGATCACCATCGACACCGGGACCTCCGACGGCATCAAGCGGGACATGACCGTGCTCAACGGCGACGGACTCGTCGGCCGGGTCACCACCGTCGGCCCCCACACCGCCACCGTGCTGCTCGCCAACGACCCCGACTTCACCGTGGGCACCCGGATGGAGAAGACCGACGAGGTCGGCTTCGCCACCGGCCGCGGCGACCGCCCGCTCGCCGTCCAGTTCCTGAACGGCAAGGCCGAGGTCAAGAAGGGCGACCGGCTGGTCACCTTCGGCTCAAGCAACGACAAGCCGTTCGTGCCGGGCGTCCCCGTCGGCAAGGTCACCCGCGTCGACCCGTCGGGCGGCGACCTCACCCGTACGGTCTACGTCCGCCCGTTCGTCAACTTCACCAAGCTCGACCTGGTGGGCGTCGTCGTCGAGCCGCCGCGCAGCAACCCGCGCGACACGGTCCTGCCGGCCAAGCCCGCCAAGGCGAAGCCCGCGCCCACCGTCACGGTCACGGTCACCCCGTCACCCGGCGCCGACGGCAACACGGACCCCAATGGCAACACCGACCCCAACGCCAACGCGGATCCCAACGCCAACACCGATCCCAACGCCGACCCCAACACCGACCCCAACGCCCCCCAGTAGGAGGAGCTGATCCGTATGCGCCTCAACCGGATGCTGCTCTCGGCCACGCTGGTGGTGGTCGCCCTGGTGATCCAGGTGAGCGTGCTCGCCCGACTCCAACTCCCCGGCGCTGTCCCGGACCTGCTGCTGCTCACCGTGGTCGCACTCGCCCTGGTGTACGGCCATGTGGGGGGCGCCTTCATCGGGTTCGGCGCCGGCCTGCTGGCCGACCTGGCCCCGCCCGCCGACCACGCCGCCGGGCGGTACGCGCTGGTGCTGTGCGTGATCGGGTACGCGGCCGGGCTCGCCAAGCCGGAGAACGGCCGCCTCAGGTCCGTCACAGGGCCGATGGTCGTGGTGGTCGCGGCCGCCATCGGTTCGACCCTGCTCTACGCCGGGGTCGGCTCCCTCGTCGGTGACACCGCCGCCCGCCATGTGGGCCTGCTCGGGCTGCTGTTCAGCGCGGCGATCTACGACCTGCTGCTCGCGCCGTTCACCGTCCCCTTCATCATGGCGCTGGCGAGACGCGCCGAGCGCGACCCGCTCGCCGAGGGCCGCGACAGCGGCGGTGTCACGAGCGACATCGCGACCGGCTGGCTGGCGACGGGCACCGGACTGAAGATCGGCGGCCAGCGCGGCGGTATGCGGATGAAGGCGGCCAAGTCACGCGCGGCGAAGGCCGGACGCATCAAGGGGGTCAAGAGGCTGTGACACTGCGACACGCGGGGGCACGGCCGTCGGATCCCAGCCGGACGATCAGTGGGGCACGGCTGTGAGCAATATTCCCGAGACCGGACGGACCTCGCGGGTCCGCATCCGGCTCGTTGTCATCCAGATCCTTGTCTTCTCCCTCCTCCTCACCCTCGGCGGCCGGCTCTGGTACCTCCAGATCCGCAACGGCCAGGAGTACAGCGCGGAGGCCAAGAACAACCACGTCCAGCAGGTCGTCCAACCCGCCGTCCGTGGCTCCATCGTCGACGCGCGCGGGGTGCCGATCGCCGACAACGAGACCAAGCTTGTCGTCTCCGCCAACCGCACCGACCTGATGAAGATGAGCGACAATGGCAAAGCCGTCCTCACCCGGCTGGCCGGTGTGCTGGGGATGAAGCCCGCGGACGTCATCGCGAAGGTCAGGCTCTGCGACGCGAAGACCCCGAAGCCCTGCTGGAACGGTTCGCCGTACCAGCCGATCCCCGTCACCGAGGACGCCACCACCCAGCAGGCACTCCAGATCCGCGAGCGCACCGAGGACTTCCCCGGCATCACCGCCGAGCCCACCGCCGTACGCAGCTACCCCGGTACCGGCGGGCTCAACGCCGCCCAGGTGCTCGGCTACCTCGGCCCGGTCACCGACAAGGAAGTCGCCAAGTCGAACAAGACGGACAACCCGCTGCTCCGCTCCGACCAGGTCGGCCGGGCCGGTCTGGAGTCCATGTACGACCAGCAGCTGCGCGGCAAGTCCGGCGTCACCCGCTACGAGGTGGACAACCTCGGCCGGGTCATCGGGAAGGCCGGCCAGACCGCGTCACAGCCCGGCAGCTCCCTGGTCACCAGCATCGACTCCCGGGTCCAGGCGCTCACCGAGAAGGAACTGGACGCGGCCATGAAGGCCCTCCGCAAGACCTATGACTCGGTCACCCACACCAACTACAAGGCCGACTCCGGTGCGGCCGTGGTGATGGACGTACACACCGGGCAGGTCATCGCGATGGCCAGCGCTCCGACGTACAACCCCAACGTCTGGAGCGGCGGCATCTCGGCCAAGAACTACGACAAGCTCACCAAGACCTCGTCCAACTACCCGTTGCTGAACCGCGCCATCCAGGGACAGTCGGCCCCCGGCTCGACCTTCAAGGTCATCTCCACCAGCGCCGCCATCAACGCCGGGTACGCCCCGGACGGCGGCTACCCCTGCACCTCGTCGATGACCATCGGCAACCGCGAGTTCAAGAACTTCGAGGGCGAGAACTACGGGGACATCAGCCTGGGCAAGGCCCTTGAGGTCTCCTGCGACACGGTCTTCTACCACGTGGCCTACGACCAGTGGAAGAAGGACGGCGGCAACAACCCCAAGCACCCGAAGGACTGGTTCTTCAAGACGGCCCACGAGTTCGGGCTCGGCAAGAAGACCGGCATCGACCTGCCCAACGAGCTCGCCGGCCGGGTCCCGGACCGCGAGTGGAAGAAGGCGTACTGGGAGGCCAACAAGGACCTCTGGTGCAAGCAGGGCAAGAAGAACGGCACCTACGTCGAGCAGATCGAGTACGAGAACTGCACCGACGGCAAGCAGATCCGCGCCGGTGACTCCGTCAACTACGCGATCGGCCAGGGCGACACGCTCCTCACCCCGGTGCAGGAGGCGGTGATCTACTCGGCGCTCGCCAACGGCGGCACGATGTACCAGCCGAGCGTCGGCAAGGCGATCGTCAGCGCCGACGGCAAGAAGGTCCAGCCGATCAAGCCCAAGAGCATCGGCAAGCTCCCCGACACCAAGTCGACCGTCTCGTACATCAACAAGGCCCTGGAAGGCGTCGTCACCAGCGGTACGGCTGCCTGGCAGTTCGGCGGCTGGCCGCAGGACAAGATCACCCTGCACGCCAAGACCGGCACCGCGGAGGTCGCCGGCAAGCAGACCACCGGGTGGCTGTCCACGTACACCAAGGACTACGCGATCATCATGACGATCTCCCAGGGTGGTACCGGTTCAGGTGCCGCGGGACCCGCGGTCCGCAAGATCTACGAGGCGATGTACGGCATCGGCAAGGACGGCAAGCCGAATCCCAAGAAGGCGCTCATGCCGAAGCCGGAGACGTCCCTGCCGAAGATCAACAGGGACGGTGCGATCGTCTCGCCCAAGATCACACCGCCCAAGCCCGACCCGTCGCCGCCTGCGCCCTCGCCCTCCTCGTCGGGCGGGCAGGAGATCGCGGCCGCACCGGGCAGAAGGGACTAGGGCCATGGGTGGTTTCTCCGTAGCGCGGTACGCCCCCGAGCAGGGCACCTGGTCCAAGCTGACCGCCCGCGACTCCCTGGTGCGCAGGCTGGACTGGCCGCTGCTGATGGCGTCGCTCGCGCTGTCGTTCATCGGCATGCTGCTGGTGTACTCGGCCACCCGCGGCCGCACCTCCCTCACGCACGGCGACCCGTACTACTTCCTGCTGCGCCACGCCATGAACACCGGCATCGGGTTCGCCCTGATGATCGGCACCATCTGGCTCGGGCACCGGACCCTGCGCGGCGCGGTCCCGATCCTCTTCGGGCTCTCCGTGCTGATGATCCTCGCGGTCCTCTCGCCGCTCGGGCAGACCGTGAACGGCGCACACGCCTGGATCGTCATCGGCGGCGGATTCTCCCTCCAGCCGTCCGAGTTCACCAAGATCACGATCATTCTGGGGATGGCGATGATCCTCGCCTCCCGGGTGGACGCGGGCGATCAGGAGCATCCGGACCACCGCACGGTCGCCAAGGCGCTCGGCGTGGCCGCCATCCCGATCCTGATCATCATGCTGATGCCGGACCTCGGCTCCGTCATGGTGATCGCCATGATCGTCCTCGGAGTCCTGCTCGCTTCCGGCGCCTCCAACCGCTGGGTGGTCGGGCTCATCGGCACCGGAGTGGTCGGCGCCATCGGGGTCTGGAAGGCCGGGCTGCTCGACGAGTACCAGATCGCCCGCTTCGCCGCCTTCGCCAACCCCGCGCTCGACCCGGCGGGCGTCGGCTACAACACCAACCAGGCGCGGATCGCGATCGGCTCCGGCGGGCTGCACGGGACGGGCCTCTTCCACGGCTCGCAGACCACCGGGCAGTTCGTCCCCGAGCAGCAGACCGACTTCGTCTTCACCGTCGCGGGCGAGGAACTCGGCTTCCTGGGCGCGGGGCTGATCCTGGTCCTGCTCGGCATCGTGCTCTGGCGCGCCTGCCGGATCGCCCGGGAGACGACCGAGCTGTACGGGACGATCGTCGCGGCCGGGATCATCGCCTGGTTCGCCTTCCAGGCGTTCGAGAACATCGGGATGACGCTCGGCATCATGCCGGTGGCCGGGCTTCCGCTGCCGTTCGTCTCGTACGGAGGATCCTCGATGTTCGCCGTGTGGGTCGCGATCGGACTGCTCCAGTCGATCCGGGTGCAGCGGCCCATGTCGGCCTGACCCGTGGCCCGCGAACCGGCCTGGTCCGTCCCGGACGGGGACGGACCCGGCCGGTTCGGGACGGGCGGATTTCCGGGCGTCCCGCGGGGGCCGGCCGCCGGGGTACGCTGGATGGTCATCCCTGCCCGCTCATGAGAGACACCACCATGCCTGTCGAGTCGGTCGAGTCGGTCTTCCCGCGACTGGAAGCGCTTCTCCCGCACGTCCAGAAGCCCATCCAGTACGTGGGCGGAGAGCTGAACTCCACCGTCAAGCAGTGGGAGAGCTGCGACGTCCGCTGGGCGCTGATGTACCCGGACGCGTACGAGGTCGGGCTCCCCAACCAGGGCGTCATGATCCTCTACGAGGTGCTGAACGAACGCGAGGGAGTGCTCGCCGAGCGCACCTACAGCGTCTGGCCCGACCTGGAAGAACTGATGCGCGAGCACAAGGTGCCGCAGTTCACGGTCGACGCGCACCGCCCGGTGAAGGCGTTCGACGTCTTCGGGCTCTCCTTCTCCACCGAGCTCGGCTACACCAACATGCTCACCGCCCTGGATCTCGCGGGCATCCCGCTGGACTCCAAGGACCGCACCCTCGACGACCCGATCGTGCTCGCGGGCGGCCACGCCGCGTTCAACCCCGAGCCGATCGCCGACTTCATCGACTGCGCGGTCATCGGCGACGGCGAGCAGGCCGTCCTGGAGATCACCGAGATCGTCCGCGCCTGGAAGGCCGAGGGCCGTCCCGGCGGGCGCGACGAGGTGCTGTTCCGGCTGTCGAAGACCGGCGGTGTCTATGTGCCGCGCTTCTACGACGTCGAGTACCTGCCCGACGGGCGCATCGGCCGGGTCGTGCCCAACAGGTCGGGCGTGCCGTGGCGGGTCTCCAAGCACACCGTCATGGACCTCGACGAGTGGCCCTACCCCAAGCAGCCGCTCGTCCCGCTCGCCGAGACCGTCCACGAGCGGATGTCCGTCGAGATCTTCCGCGGCTGCACCCGCGGCTGCCGTTTCTGCCAGGCCGGCATGATCACGCGCCCCGTGCGGGAGCGAAGCATCACCGGCATCGGCGACATGGTGGAGAAGGGCCTCAAGGCGACCGGCTTCGAGGAGGTCGGCCTGCTGTCGCTGTCGTCGGCCGACCACAGCGAGATCGGCGACATCGCCAAGGGCCTCGCCGACCGGTACACCGAGGACAAGGTCGGCCTCTCGCTGCCGTCGACCCGGGTGGACGCCTTCAACATCGACCTCGCCAACGAGCTGACCAGGAACGGCCGCAGGTCCGGCCTGACCTTCGCCCCCGAGGGCGGCTCCGAGCGCATCCGCAAGGTCATCAACAAGATGGTCTCGGAGGAGGACCTGATCCGTACGGTCTCCACCGCGTACGGCAACGGCTGGCGCCAGGTGAAGCTGTACTTCATGTGCGGCCTGCCCACCGAGACCGACGAGGACGTCCTGCAGATCGGTGACATGGCGGTCAACGTCATCGCCGAGGGGCGCAGGGTCTCCGGCCAGAACGACATCCGCTGCACCGTGTCCATCGGCGGCTTCGTACCCAAGCCGCACACCCCCTTCCAGTGGGCCCCGCAGCTCTCCGCCGAGGACACCGACGCCCGGCTCACCAAGCTGCGCGACAAGATCCGCGGCGACAAGAAGTACGGCCGCTCGATCGGCTTCCGCTACCACGACGGCAAGCCCGGCATCGTCGAGGGCCTGCTCTCGCGCGGTGACCGCCGGGTCGGCTCGGTCATCCGCGCGGTGTACGAGGGCGGCGGCAGGTTCGACGGCTGGCGCGAGTACTTCAGCTACGACCGCTGGATGAAGGCCGCCGAGCAGACGCTGCCCGACTTCGGCGTGGACGTCGACTGGTACACGACCCGCGAGCGCACGTACGAGGAGGTCCTGCCCTGGGACCACCTGGACTCCGGTCTCGACAAGGACTGGCTCTGGGAGGACTGGCAGGACTCGCTCGACGAGACCGAGGTCGAGGACTGCCGCTGGACACCGTGCTTCGACTGCGGGGTGTGCCCGCAGCTCGACCTGGACATCCAGATCGGTCCGACGGGCAAGAAGCTGCTGCCGCTGACCGTCGTCAACAAGTAGCTCCAGGGAGCGGCTCCAGGAAACGCTCTCGGAGCGGCTTCCGGAAGTACGCGAACGTCCGGCCCGGTCACCCGTGTGGCCGGGCCGTTCCGTACGGAGGTCCGGACGGGCCCCGGGCGCCGTCGGGCCGGGCACGAGGCGCGGCGGGCGCTCTCCGGCGGGCCGGCTCCGGTGGAGGCCCGGGAACCAATAGGGGCCCGAGCGCGTACTCTGGGTAGTACAACGACTGTCCCCGAGGCGGCACCCGAACCCGAGATCTCCCTGCGAGAGCAGGGGTGAACCGGCGGGCCGGTGCCCCGGGAACCCCGCAGTAGGGCGGCGCGCCCCCCGCGTCGGCCCCGCACCGAGGAGAAGAACCACTGGGCAAGCGACAGCCCGAAGGCCCGCCGCCCGCACCGGCAGTGCAGCGCATCCGACTGCGCTACACCAAGCGCGGCCGCCTCCGGTTCACCAGCCACCGTGACTTCCAGCGTGCCTTCGAGCGGGCGCTGCGCAGAGCCGAGGTGCCGATGGCGTACTCGGCTGGCTTCACGCCGCACCCGAAGGTCTCGTACGCCAATGCCGCACCCACCGGCACCGGCAGTGAGGCCGAATTCCTGGAGATCGCCCTCAGCGAGGCGCGTGACCCCGAGACGCTGCGCAAGCTGCTCGACGAGTCGCTCCCCGACGGGCTCGACATCACCGACGCGGTCGAGGCACGCACCTCGGGCCTTGCCGAGCGGCTGACCGCCTCCGTATGGGAACTGCGCCTGGACGGCGTCGAGTTCGACGAGGTCGAGCGTGCCGTGGCCGCCTTCACCACGGCCGGAACCGTGGAGGTCCAGCGCCGCACCAAGAACGGCGTACGGACCTTCGACGCCCGCAGCGCCGTGGCCGGTCTGCGGGCCGTCCGCCCGGAGCCCGGCGCGGACGCCGGATCCACCGGAGCCGGCGACGCCGAGCCGGTCAATAGGCCGGGGGGTGAGCGCTGTGCGATACTGCGGCTGGTTGTTCGGCACGTGACACCTGCTGTGCGACCCGACGACGTCCTGTCCGGTCTCCGCGTTGTGGCCGACCTCGCGCCGCCGGTCCCCGCAGCGGTGACCAGGCTGGCGCAGGGGCTCTTCGACGAGGAGTCCGGCACGGTGACCGACCCGCTCTCGCCCGACCGCGAGGCAGCCCCGGCCGCTCCACCCACGGCCGCCGGAACCGCCACCCACCGGCTTCCCGCCGACGGGACACCCGCGACGGTGTGAGACGGACCTCCCCGGCCCCCGGGCCTCGGAGGCGGTCCCGCCGCGTAAGGACCAGTCGTCGTAGCGCAGCCCTCGTATCCGGGAGCCACCTGGGTCGGGCAGCGCACTGACCAGAAGACTTTCGCCAGGCCGTACGTACATCGCGTAGGGAACCGGCGAGCCAGACATCAGCTCCCGTGCGGCGCCCGCGCCCCGGACGAGCGGAACCGCGTATCTGACGCGGACCGTGCCGGACCGGACACAGACGCGGCGCCCGGGAGCGTGACGGGAGAACCGCCCGCAATGCTTGAGTCGAACGATTCCGGTACCACCGGAGCGAACGAAGAGAACAGTCCCAGCGACACGCTGCCCCCGCGCCGTCGGCGCAGGGCCGCGTCGCGCCCCGCAGGCCCCCCGGCAGGTGCGCGCGACGCCACCGCCGAAGCGGCCGAGACGGTGACGCCGGCCATACCGGCCGCGGAGGGTACCGCGGCCGGCTCCGACGCCGGTGAGACGGCGCCGCCCGCCCGCCGCCGCGCGACCCGCAAGGCGACCGCACCCGCAGGCCCCGCCGGGGCAGCGGAGGCCGCGACCACCGAGGCCGTGTCCGCCGCACCGGCGTCCGTCGACGCGGTGAGCGCCGAGCCGGCCGCCGAAGCACCGGCCGCCGAAGCACCCCGTGGCCGTGCGCGCCGCCGTGCGTCGGCCCCCGCCGGCGCACCGCAGGCGGACGCCGCCGCGGCACCGGCAGAACCGGCCGGAGAGGCGGCGCCCACGCGGTCCCGCCGCCGTGCCACCCGGTCCACCGGCGCGCCGGTGGACGAGCCGCAGACCACCCAGGCCGTCGTGGCCGCTGCTGAGCCGGAGGCCGCTGTGGCGGAAGAGACCGTGCGGAACGCCGATTCGGGCGAGTCCGCCGCGACACAGGACGCCGCTCCGGCGCGTGCCCGCCGCCGTGCGACCCGTAAGGCCACCGCGCCCGCTGGTGCGCCGAAGAGCGCCGAGACCGAGGCCGGCACGGACGCCGCCGGTGCCGGGGAGACCGCCCCGTCCGCCGGCTCCGGCGAGCAGGCCGAGGCCGCGCAGGACGCCGCTCCGGCGCGTGCCCGCCGCCGTGCCACCCGTAAGGCCACCGCGCCCGCCGCAGCCGAGCAGCCCGCCGCCGAGCAGGCTCCGGCCGCCGAGGCCGAGGCTCCCGCAGCTGAGGCGCCCGCCGCCGAAGCGCCGCGTGGCCGTGGCCGGCGCCGTGCCACCTCGCCCGCCGCCAGCCCGCAGCCCGAGGCCGCCCAGTCCGAGGCCGCTCAGCCCGAGGCCACGGGCGAGAGCCTGCCCGAGGCCGTGGCAGAGGTGCTCGCCGATGAGACCGAGGCGGCGCCGCGCGGACGCAAGCGCCGCAGGGCCGAGTCGCCGCAGTTCACCGCTGTCGCCGACAAGGAGAAGGACAAGGGCCAGGAGAAGGGCCGGCGTTCCGCTGAGCCCGCCGAGGCCCCTGAGCCCGGACGCTCGCGCCGCCGCGCGCAGCGCCCCGCCGTGGCCGTTTTCCAGGCCCCGGTCTTCGCCGAGCCGATGTTCCAGACGCCGGAGACCGCTGCCGCGGCCGCCGCCGCACGGCCCGTGGAAGAGGCCGATGAGGAGGACGCGGCCGCCGTCGACGAGACCGCCAAGGCGCCCGAGCCGGCCGAAGCGCCGCAGGGCGGCACCCGCGGCCGTCGCCGCCGTCGCCGGGGCGAGTCCGCCGAGGCCGAGAAGGCCCCCGAGCAGCAGCCGGCCGCTCCCGCCGCCGCGCAGCCCGTGGCCGACGAGCCCGAGGCCGAGGAGCAGTCGGCCGACGACACACAGCAGGGCGACGAGTCCGACGAGTACGGTGACCGGCCCTCGCGCCGCCGTCGCCGGGGCGGCCGCCGCCGCCGTCGCGGTGAGTCCGGGGACGCGGACGACCACGACAACAACGGGCACCACGACACCAACGGCCACCACGACCGTGACGACGCCGAGGCGGAGAGCGCGGACGAGACCGACACCCACGAGGGCTCAGGCTCCGCGGGCGGCGACGAGGAGGACGACGACCACGCGGCCTCCGGGTCCAGCAGCAGCCGCCGTCGCCGGCGCCGCCGCCGTCGCAGCGGTGACGCGGGCACGGACGCCGACGCCGTGGCCGACGACCCGGAGCGTACGGTCGTCAAGGTCCGGGAGCCGCGCAAGAAGGAAGCGGCCGAGCGTGAGCCCGGCACCGGCTTCGACGAGGTCCAGTCCATCAAGGGCTCCACCCGTATGGAGGCGAAGAAGCAGCGCCGCCGCGAGGGGCGTGAGCAGGGCCGCCGCCGGGTCCCGATCATCACCGAGGCCGAGTTCCTGGCGCGCCGCGAGGCCGTCGAGCGCGTGATGGTGGTGCGCCAGCACGGCGAGCGCACCCAGATCGGTGTCCTCGAGGACAACGTGCTGGTCGAGCACTACGTCAACAAGGAGCAGGCCAGCAGCTACGTCGGCAACGTCTACCTGGGCAAGGTCCAGAACGTCCTGCCGTCGATGGAGGCCGCGTTCGTCGACATCGGCAAGGGCCGCAACGCCGTCCTGTACGCCGGTGAGGTCAACTTCGAGGCGCTCGGCATGGCCCACGGGCCGCGCCGTATCGAGACCGCGCTCAAGTCGGGCCAGTCGGTCCTCGTCCAGGTGACGAAGGACCCGATCGGCCACAAGGGCGCCCGGCTGACCAGCCAGGTCTCGCTGCCCGGCCGCTACCTGGTGTACGTGCCCGAGGGCTCGATGACCGGCATCAGCCGCAAGCTGCCCGACACCGAGCGGTCCCGGCTGAAGACCATCCTCAAGAAGATCGTCCCCGAGGACGCCGGTGTCATCGTGCGCACCGCCGCCGAGGGTGCCAGCGAGGACGAGCTGCGCCGTGACGTCGAGCGGCTCCAGGCGCAGTGGGAGGACATCGAGAAGAAGGCGAAGAGCGGCGGCAGCAGCAATGCCCCGACGCTGCTCTACGGCGAGCCCGACATGACCGTCCGGGTCGTCCGCGACATCTTCAACGAGGACTTCTCGAAGGTCATCGTCAGCGGTGACGAAGCCTGGGACACCATCCACGGCTATGTCGCCCACGTCGCCCCCGACCTGGCCGACCGGCTCTCGCGCTGGACGTCCGAGGTCGACGTCTTCGCGACGTACCGCATCGACGAGCAGCTGATGAAGGCGCTGGACCGCAAGGTCTATCTGCCCAGCGGCGGCTCGCTGGTGATCGACAAGACCGAGGCGATGGTCGTGGTCGACGTCAACACCGGCAAGTTCACCGGGCAGGGCGGCAACCTGGAAGAGACCGTCACCAAGAACAACCTGGAGGCGGCCGAGGAGATCGTCCGCCAGCTGCGGCTGCGCGACCTCGGCGGCATCGTCGTGGTGGACTTCATCGATATGGTGCTGGAGTCCAACCGGGACCTGGTGCTGCGGCGCCTGCTGGAGTGCCTGGGCCGGGACCGTACGAAGCACCAGGTCGCCGAGGTCACCTCGCTCGGCCTGGTCCAGATGACCCGCAAGCGGGTCGGCCAGGGGCTCCTGGAGTCCTTCTCCGAGACCTGTGTCCACTGCAACGGGCGCGGCGTCATCGTGCACATGGAGCAGCCGACGTCCCCCGGTGGCGGTGGCAAGCGCTCCAAGAAGCGCGGCCGCGGCGGCGCGGGCGGCGATCACGAGCACACGGCCGACCACGAGCACATCGCGGACCACGGTCACGACGAGGCGCACGGCCATGAGGCGGACACCGAGTACGTCGATGTCGTCCCGGTGCCGGACGAGCCGGAGAGCTTCGTGCCGGACGAGGAGCTGTACAGCAGCCCCGCCGAGGCGGAGGCGGCCGCCACGCGCAGCCGTGGCCGCCGCAGGGCGACCCGCAAGGTGACGGCCCCGGCCGGCGCCCCGAAGGGCGCGCAGCCGGAGTCCGGAGCCGCTGTCCAGGAGCCGGCCGCGGAACCCGTCGCCGAGCCGGTCGCCGAGCAGCCGGCCGCTCCCGAGCCGGTCGCCGAGCAGCCCGCGGCCCAGCAGCCCGCCGCTGAGCCGGTGGCCGAGCCCGAGCCCGTCCAGGAGGCCGCTCCGGCCCGTGGGCGCCGCAGGGCGACCCGTAAGGCCACGGCTCCTGCCGGTGCGCCCAAGGCGGCCGACGAGACCGCGGAGATCGTGGTCGACGAGGCCCCGGCCGCCCCGGTGACCGAGGAGCCGCAGGCCCCCGCCGAGCCGGCCGCCGAGGCCGCACCGCCGCGGGCCCGCCGCAGGGCGACCCGTAAGGCCACCGCCCCCGCGGGCGCGGCCGACGCGGCGGTCGTCGTGGTCGAGTCCCCGTCGGACGAGGCCCCCGCGGCGGAGCCCGAGGCACCGGCCAAGAAGACGGCCGCGCGCAAGACGGCCAAGAAGGCGCCCGCGAAGAAGGCGGCCGCCAAGAAGACCGCGGCGAAGAAGACCACCGCGGCCAAGAAGACGACGGCCAAGAAGGCGACGAAGAAGACCGTCGCCGCCGAGGACCAGTCGTCGTCCGGAGTCACGGCCTCCACGGAGGACTGACCCGGGCCGGCCCCGCCGGACGCAAGGTGCGGCCCTCCTCCGGGAGGGCCGCACCTCTGTCCGTACGCCGGGTGTCCTGACGGAATCCGGCCCCCGCCAGGGGCCGGTTTGACCCCCTGGATCCGGCCCCGTAGCCTTACCCCTCGGCGTGTTTCCTGTGCGCCGCCCCTCTGAGCAACTCCCTCCTGGCTCCGCCGGGAGAGGCCGCTCGTCCAATCCGGATCGTCGCGGGTCCCCGGACCCGTGTGAGCGGCTGGCATCAGAGGGCCGATTCCGAGCGAAAGAGAGATCCGCGTGTACGCCATCGTGCGCAGCGGTGGTCGTCAGCACAAGGTTGCTGTCGACGACATCGTTGAGGTTGACAAGATTCCCACCGCCAAGGTTGGCGACACGGTCGAGCTCTCGACCCTGCTCGTGGTCGACGGTGACGCGGTCACCAGCGACCCGTGGGTGCTTGCCGGTATCAAGGTCCAGGCCGAGGTCGTGGATCACCACAAGGGCGCGAAGATCGACATCCTTCGCTACAAGAACAAGACCGGCTACCGCCGTCGCCAGGGTCACCGCCAGCAGTACACGGCGATCAAGGTCACCGGTATCCCCGCGGCTGCGAAGTAAGGGACTGAGGAGACATGGCACACAAGAAGGGCGCATCGTCCACTCGGAACGGGCGCGATTCCAATGCTCAGCGGCTCGGCGTGAAGCGCTTCGGCGGTCAGGTCGTCAACGCCGGTGAGATCCTGGTCCGCCAGCGCGGCACCCACTTCCACCCGGGCACCGGCGTCGGCCGTGGCGGCGACGACACGCTGTTCGCGCTGAACCCCGGTTCGGTCGAGTTCGGCACGCACCGCGGCCGCAAGGTCGTGAACATCGTTCCGGTCGCCTGATCTCTGCACAGGCACAGCCTTAGGCTGCCGTAGAGCGATCTGTCGAGGGCGGACCAGGTTTCCCGTTGCTTACGGGAAGCCGGTCCGCCTTTCGCGTGTTACAGCTAAGACAATTCCGTATGTTTCTGGAGGCACACCCATGACCACCTTCGTGGACCGCGTCGAGCTGCATGCCGCCGCGGGTAGCGGGGGCCACGGCTGCGCCTCCGTACACCGTGAGAAGTTCAAGCCGCTCGGCGGACCCGACGGCGGCAACGGCGGGCGCGGCGGCGACGTCATCCTCGTCGTCGAGCAGGCGGTCACCACGCTGCTCGACTACCACCACAGCCCGCACCGCAAGGCCACCAACGGCCAGCCCGGCGCCGGTGACAACCGCTCCGGCAAGGACGGGCACGACCTCGTGCTGCCCGTGCCGGACGGCACCGTCGTGCTGGACAGGGACGGGAACGTCCTCGCCGACCTGGTCGGCCAGGGCACCACCTTCGTCGCGGGCCAGGGCGGCCGCGGCGGCCTCGGGAACCACGCGCTGGCCTCGGCCCGCCGCAAGGCGCCCGGCTTCGCGCTGCTCGGTGAGCCGGGGGAGTCCCGGGACATCGTCCTGGAGCTCAAGACCGTCGCCGACGTGGCGCTCGTCGGCTACCCGAGCGCCGGCAAGTCCTCGCTGATCTCGGTGCTGAGCGCGGCCAAGCCGAAGATCGCCGACTACCCGTTCACCACGCTCGTCCCCAACCTCGGTGTGGTGACGGCCGGTTCGACCGTCTACACCATCGCGGACGTCCCCGGTCTGATCCCCGGCGCCAGCCAGGGCAAGGGCCTCGGCCTTGAGTTCCTGCGGCACGTCGAGCGCTGCTCGGTGCTCGTGCACGTGCTGGACACGGCGACCCTGGAGTCGGACCGCGACCCGCTCTCCGACCTCGACATGATCGAGGAGGAGCTCAAGCTGTACGGCGGCCTGGAGAACCGGCCCCGCATCGTCGCCCTCAACAAGGTCGACATCCCCGACGGCCAGGACCTCGCCGACATGATCCGCCCGGATCTGGAGGCCCGCGGCTACCAGGTCTTCGAGGTGTCGGCGGTGGCCCATCTGGGCTTGAAGGAGCTGTCGTTCGCGCTGGCCGGCATCATCGCCGACGCACGCGCCGCGAAGCCGGCGGAGGAGGCCACCCGGGTCGTCATCCGCCCGAAGGCCGTCGACGACGCGGGCTTCACGGTCAGCTTCGAGGAGGAGGAAGGCGTCTACCGCGTACGGGGCGAGAAGCCCGAACGCTGGGTCCGCCAGACCGACTTCAGCAACGACGAGGCCGTCGGCTACCTCGCCGACCGGCTCAGCCGCCTCGGTGTCGAGGACCAGCTGATGAAGGCCGGTGCCCGTGCGGGCGACGGCGTGGCCATCGGTGCCGAGGACAACGCGGTCGTCTTCGACTGGGAGCCGACGATGATGGCGGGCGCCGAGATGCTCGGCCGCCGTGGCGAGGACCACCGTCTTGAGGCGCCCCGCCCCGCGGAGCAGAAGCGCAGGGACCGGCAGGCCGAGCGGGACGAATCGGACAAGGAGTACGACGAGTTCAAGCCGTTCTAGGTCCCGTTCGGACAGGTCCCGTCAGAACCGCGCAGGTTCTGACGTCACCACGCAGCAAGGCCCGGAGGCCCGGGAACGCCGACGCGTTCCCGGGCCTCCGGCTGTTCCGGGCCATCGTGCCGGGCGATTTCCGCGATCTTTTCCCGAAAGTGCACAACCGATGGTTGCCATCGGATGTCTTGCCAGTGGGTGGATGACCAACCACTCATGAACGCGGGCCCGCGATGTCATGGCGGGGGTTGTGTGCACGGGCCCGGAGCTACGGAAGCGGAGTAACGGGGCAGATGAAGATCTCCTTCCTCATCCACACGGTCTACGGGATCGGCGGCACGATCAAGACCACACTGAACCTTGCCGAGGAGCTGGCCGACCGGCACGACGTGGAGATCGTGTCGGTCTTCCGGCACCGGGAGATACCGCTGTTCCGGATCGACTCCCGGATCACCGTCGTCCCCCTGGTCGACACCGATCCCGCCTCGATGGCCAATGAGCTGGAGCACCCGCTCCACCAGCAGCCCTCGCAGTGCCTGCCGTCGGCCGAGGCGCGTTTCAGGGAGTACAGCACCCTCAGCGACCAGCGGGTACGGGACCACTACGCGACATCGGACGCGGACGTCGTCATCGGCACCCGCCCCGGCCTGGTGGCGTACGTCGCCCAGTTCGCCCCGGCCGGAGCGGTGCTCGTCGGCCAGGAGCACATGACGCACAACCACCACAAGCAGGCCCTGCGCTCCCAGCTGTACGAGCACCTGGCCGCGCTCGACGCCTTCGTGACCGTCTCCGAGGGCGACGCGGCCGTGTACCGGGAGAAGATGCCGCTGCCCGCGACCCGGGTGCTTTCGATCCCCAACAGCGTCCCCGAACCGCCGGTCGCGCCGTCCGACGGCAGCGGCACCACCGTGGTCGCCGCCGGGCGGCTGGCGCCCGAGAAGCAGTACCAGGTGCTGGTCGACGCCTTCGCCGATGTGGTCGCCGAACGCCCCGACTGGTCCCTGCGGATCTACGGCGGCGGCGCCGAGCGCGCCAAGCTCAGGGAGCGGATCGACGCCAGGGGCCTGCACAACCGGGTCCATCTGATGGGCCCCCACTCACCCATCGAGCCCGAGTGGGCCAAGGGCGCCATCGCCGTGTCCACCTCCCGGCACGAATCCTTCGGGATGACGCTGGTCGAGGCGATGCGCTGCGGGCTGCCCGTGGTCTCGACGGACTGCGACTACGGCCCCCGCGAGATCATCGAGGACGGCGTGGACGGGCTTCTCGTGCCCGTCGGCGACAGCGCCGCGGTCGCCGCCGCGCTCCTGAAGCTCATCGGTGACGAGGAGCTGCGGCACCGGATGAGCGCGGCCGCGCTGGCCAACGCCCGCCGCTTCGACCCCAGTCAGGTCACCAAGCAGTACGAGGACCTCTTCACCGAGCTGCGCCCGCAGGCCGCGACCCGCGCCGGCCGGCCTGCCTTCGCACCGGAGGCGGACTGCGTGGTGCGGCCGGACGGCGAGCTGACCGTCACGCTCGTACCCGGCCGCGACGGCCCGCAGGCGTACGACGGGCTGCGGCTGCTCTGCTCGCGCACCGGCGACCGAGGCGACCAGCGCTCGTACGCCTTCGACGCGCGGGGTGTCGCGGTCGTCCCGGCCGGCGGCGAATTCGCCGAGGGCGTCTGGGACTTCTACGCCGAGGCGGCCGGCTCGGGGCGACGGGTGAGGATCGCCGCACGCTCCGTCGACCAGCGCGGCCCGCTGCGCGCGGAGGGCGGCGAACGGGTACGCAACCAGGTCGCCTACCGGCTCAAGGACAAGGGCTTCCTGACCATGCGTAGCTGGAACCGGCCCGCGCACGCCGAGGCCGGAGACATCGTTGTCGACGGCACGCGGCTCACCGTGTCCGGACGGCTGCTGGGGGCGGCCGCGCCCTCCGGCGACCCGGTCCTGCTGCTGCGCCGCCGCGGCGGCGCGGGTGAGGAACTCTCCTTTCCCGGCAGCCGCGAGGGCACGGACGGCTTCCGGGTCGCATTCCCGGCCGGTGGTCCCGCGGCCCGCCAGCTCACCAGGAACGACTACTGGGATGTGTGGCTGCGGTACGCGCCGCAGGAGCCCCCGGTCAAGGTCGGCCGGATACTCGACGACGTCGTGGACAAGAAGGGCGTCTACTCCTACCCGCCGTCCCTGGTGCGCAAGACGAGGCCCTGGGGCGCGCTCCGCAAGGCCGTACGCAAGGTCCGCGGCAGGCCCAAGCAGTGGGTCAGGGTGCGGCCGTACTACACGGTGAGCAACGACCTGGCCCTCACCGTGGCGGACGTCCAGCCATGAGTTACCCTCGCACCCTGTGGCGTCGGTCACTCACAGTGGCTGGGAGGATCCCAGTCACTTTCCTGCCCTTAGGGTGAACAGGCGGTATCGCAAGGGTTGTGGAGGCTTGGCGTCCACCTTGCGAGACGGTCACGGAGAGTGCGACCATCACACCGTTCCCTCGTCATCGCAAGGTAGGTCGTCTGTGTCTGTGCAGCACAAAGCAACCAAGCCCCGGACTACAGCAGTCGTTCTCGCCGGTGGTACTGGCCAGCGCGTGGGTCTGTCGATCCCCAAGCAACTGCTGAAGATCGCCGGGAAGGCTGTGATCGAGCACACCCTGACGATTTTCCAGCAGGCCGACTCCATCGACGATGTGATCGTGCTGATGGCCCCGGGATACGTACCGGAGGTCGAGAAGATCGTCGCCAAGTCCGGTCTCACCAAGGTGACCCGGGTCATCGAGGGCGGTACCACCCGCAACGAGACCACCGAGCGCGCCATCGCGGCCCTCGGCGAGGGACTGGCCGACGGCGAGGACCGCAACGTCCTCTTCCACGACGCCGTGCGCCCGCTGCTGTCGCAGCGCGTGATCAAGGACTGTGTGGACGCGCTGGAGCGCTACCAGGCCGTCGACGTCGCCATCCCGTCCGCGGACACGATCATCGTGACCCGTACGCACGGCGAGGACGGCGAGTTCATCACCGAGGTCCCGGACCGCTCCCGGCTGCGCCGCGGCCAGACACCGCAGGCGTTCAAGCTCTCCACCATCCGCCGGGCGTACGACGTCGCGGCCGGCGACCCGAACTTCCAGGCCACCGACGACTGCTCGGTCGTGCTCAAGTACCTGCCGGACGTGCCGATCTACGTCGTCGCGGGCGACGAGTACAACATGAAGGTCACCCAGCCCGTCGATGTCTTCATCACCGACAAGCTGTTCCAGCTGGCCTCCACCGCCGCCCCGGTCCAGGCCGACGAGGCCGCCTACCGTGAGCTGCTGACCGGCAAGACCCTGGTGGTCTTCGGCGGTTCGTACGGCATCGGCGCCGACATCGCCACGATCGCCGAGTCCTACGGCGCGAAGGTGTACGCGCTGGGCCGCTCCACCACCGGTACGCACGTCGAGAACCCGGAGCACGTCGACGACGCGCTCTCCAAGGCGTACGCGGAGACCGGCCGGGTCGACTACGTCATCAACACCGCGGGCGTGCTGCGCATCGGCAAGCTGGCCGAGACGGACAACACGACCATCCAGGAAGCGCTGAACGTCAACTACCTGGCGCCGGTGCAGATCGCGCGCGCCTCGTACAAGTACCTGGCGGAGACCAAGGGCCAGCTGCTGCTCTACACCTCCAGCAGCTACACGCGCGGCCGCGCCGAGTACAGCCTGTACTCCTCCACCAAGGCCGCCATGGTGAATCTCACCCAGGCCCTGTCCGACGAGTGGGCCGGCGACGGTGTCCGGGTCAACTGCGTCAACCCGGAGCGCACGGCGACCCCGATGCGCACCAAGGCGTTCGGCCAGGAGCCCGAGGGCAGCCTGCTCTCATCGGAGGCCGTGGCCCGCACCTCGCTCGACGTACTGCTCTCCGAGCTGACCGGCCACGTCATCGACGTACGCCAGCAGGACCCGACGCGCGACGCCAGCGCTGAGGCGTCCGGGTTCGAGCAGGCGCTGGCCTCAGTGCTGGACCGTCAGGAAGATGTGTAATACTTCCCTGGCATAAGTGGACGTTTCTTTTCGGGCCTCTGTGATCGCGTCGCGCGAATCGCAGAGGCCCGAATGCGTGAAGCCCGGCCTTCACAATTTCCCCAAATAAAGCCTCCGGTGAAATCCCCGGATCACATCCCACCGAATCAAATACCCCGAGCCAGTACCCACGTCAGTACCCTCAGAATAAAACCGGCACCCCCTGGAGCAGGTTCTTCGTGATTTCGACCGCCATTCGACTGGCGCGCGTAGGCAGCCGGTCCGAGCTGATCGCCGCAGCCTTCATGGGGCTCAGCTACCCGTGCGTGATGATCGCAGCGCTGATCCCCAATATCTGGTTCTTCGCCGCGGCCACCTTCGTGACCTATGTGTCCGACTGGTTCCTGCACCAGCGCCGCAGCTACCTCATCAACCGCCTGGCCAAGGTCAGGGCCGGCCTGTCGATCCGCTTCCTCCTGCGCGAACTGCTGCTTATTCTGCTGCTTGCCCGCCTTCAGCTCGCCGAGCAGACTGTCTACTACGCCGCCGTCGCCTGCTTCCTGCTCTTCTACGGTCTGCAGGCCGCGCACGGCACACTGACCACCCTCATCAGGCTGCGCCGCACCATGCCGGTGGTCACCCGCAACGTCGACCTCGGCGCCATCCCGATCCCCGGCCCGCCGCCGCGCAGGCTGCTGAACCGGGCCGCCGAGAAGATGCTCCACCTGGACGCCTTCGCGATGGTCGGCCTGCTGATCGCGGCCAAGACCGGCACCGACGACTTCGGCTACCTCGGCATACTGATCACGCTGGTCCTCGGCGTCCTCTACATCGCCGTGCTCGTGCCGTTCATCCTCAAGGGCCGCCGCGTCCCCTCCGCCGCCGCGGTGCTCGCCGGGCTCGACGGCTGGCTGCGCGAGTACCGGCCGACCGTCGCCCTCTACTTCTCGGGCTCCAGGGACTCCGCCTACCAGGTGAACATGTGGCTGGAGACGATGGCGCAGACCGAGGGGCGCCCGCTGATCATCCTGCGCGAGCGTGCCATCGTCTCGCAGCTCGCCTCCACCGCGGTGCCCGTGGTGTGCGTGCCCGGCGGTGTGCACCTGATGAACATGGATCTCTCCACCGTGCGCGTCGCCCTGTACGCGGCGAACGTCGGCAAGAACATCCACATGCTCCGCGTCCCGACCATCAAGCACGTCTTCATCGGGCACGGCGACAGCGACAAGCTGGCCAGCGTCAACCCGTACAGCAAGGCGTACGACGAGGTGTGGACCGCGGGCCGGGCCGGCCGTGACCGTTACGCGCTGGCCGACGTCGGGGTGCGCGACGAGGACATCGTCGAGGTGGGCCGCCCCCAGCTGGCCCCCATCGAGAGCTGGACCGGCACCCCGAAGCAGCAGATCCCGACCGTGCTGTACGCCCCCACCTGGGAGGGCTGGGACGACAACCCGGGCAACACCTCGCTGCTGCTCGCCGGGGAGAACATCGTCAAGCGGCTGCTCGGCGCCGAGCAGCCGGTCCGGGTGCTCTACAAGCCGCACCCCTTCACCGGCACCCGCAGCGCGCAGGCCAAGGCGGCGCACCTGCGGATCACGGCCATGGTCGAGAAGGCCGCCGCCGACCGCGCGGCCGAGCCACGCTGGACCGAGCAGGCAGCGGCCGGCGCGGCCGACCGGGCCGCCGCCCAGGCCGAGCTGACCCGTATCGAGGCCAAGCTCGACGAGCTGGCCGCACGTGGCCCGTCGGGCGCCGACGAGTCCGAGGAGTCCCGCGCCTCGCTGGCCGACCCGGAGCGCGAGGACGAGACCGCGGCCCTGCGCACCGAGTGGAACCGCGCCTACTGGCGGACCTTCGGCTACTGGGAGCACCGCGTCATCACCGGCGGCCGGCCGCATCTGTACGACTGCTTCAACGAGTCGGACGGCATGGTCTCGGACATCTCCAGCGTCGTCTCGGACTTCATCGCGAGCGGCAAGCCGTACGCCGTCACCGACTCGGCCGAACTGGGCGCCGACGAGTTCAAGCGGCAGAACACCGCCGTACGAGCCGCCGTGATCCTCTCCAACACCGCCAAGGAGATCGACCAGCTGCTCACGGCGATCACCGAGTCGTCGGCCGACCCGCTGGCCGACGCCAGGCGGGAGCTGAAGCAGTATCTGCTCGGCCCCGACGAGCCGACCTCGATGGAGCAGTTCAACGCGGCGGTACGGGCGCTCACGGCCAAGGCCGAAGCGCGCAACGCGGCCGTCGCCCAGCGCACGGGCGCCACCGAACCCGAGGGCTCACCGGGCCTGAACGACTCGGACGCCACCCGGGTCGACTCAGCGGTCGGCGACTGACAAGACCTCAGTCCGATCCTCCCGTACGGCCGTTCGCGCCCCTCGCGCAGACGGCCGTACGGCGTTGTCCTTACGGTTTCGCAACGCGGAAATGGATAAAATCCCACAGGACGGATCAAGCCAGACGACTGCTCGCAAGGGACACACAACGTGAAGGCTCTCGTCCTTTCCGGCGGTGCGGGCACACGCCTGCGCCCCATTACCCACACCTCGGCCAAACAGCTCGTGCCGGTGGCCAACAAGCCTGTGCTGTTCTACGGGCTGGAAGCCATCGCCGACGCGGGCATCACCGATGTCGGCATCGTCGTGGGGGACACCGCCGAGGAGATCCGTGAGGCCGTCGGGGACGGGTCCCGGTTCGGTATCAAGGTCACCTACATCCCGCAGGAGGCACCGCGCGGCCTGGCCCACGCGGTGCTCATCTCCCGCGATTTCCTCGGTGACGAGGACTTCGTGATGTACCTCGGTGACAACTTCATCGTCGGCGGCATCACCGGTCTGGTCGACGGCTTCCGTGCCTCACGCCCCGACGCCCAGATCCTGCTCACCAAGGTCCCCGACCCGACGGCGTTCGGCGTGGCCGAGCTGGACGGCGAGGGGCGCGTCGTCGCGCTGGAGGAGAAGCCGGAGGTCCCCAAGAGCGATCTCGCGCTCGTCGGCGTCTACCTCTTCACCCCGGCCGTGCACGAGGCCGTCCGCTCCATCGGGCCGTCCGGGCGCGGTGAGCTGGAGATCACCCACGCCATCCAGTGGCTGATCGACCAGCGCAAGGACGTCCACTCCACGACGATCTCCGGGTACTGGAAGGACACCGGCAACGTCACGGACATGCTGGAGGTCAACCGCGCGGTCCTGGAGACCGTCGAGCCCTGCGAGGACGGCACGGCCGACGAGAACTGCGAGATCATCGGGCGGGTGCGGATCGAGAAGGGCGCCCAGGTCACCCGCAGCCGTATCGTGGGCCCCGTGATCATCGGTGCCGGCACGGTGATCAGCGACGCGTACGTCGGTCCGTACACCTCGGTCTCCGAGGGGTGCAGGATCGAGGACAGCGAGATCGAGTACTCCATCGTCCTGCGCGACTCCTCGATCACCGGGGTCCGCAGGATCGCGGCCTCGCTGATCGGCCGGGGCGTCGAGGTGACGCCTTCGCCCCGCAGCCCAGCAGCCCACCGACTCGTCCTCGGCGACCACAGCAAGGTGCAGATCTCTTCATGACACACAGGATTCTGGTGACCGGCGGCGCCGGCTTCATCGGCTCGCACTACGTCCGTACGCTCCTCGGCCCCCAGGGCCCGGGCGATGTCACGGTCACCGTGCTCGACAAGCTCACCTACGCGGGCAACCCGGCCAACCTCGACGAGGTCAGGGACCACCCCGGGTTCTCCTTCGTGCAGGGCGACATCTGCGATCCGGCGCTGGTGGGCGGGCTGATGGCGGAGCACGACCAGGTGGTGCACTTCGCCGCCGAGTCCCACGTCGACCGGTCCATCGACGGCGGCGCCGAATTCGTACGGACCAATGTGGTCGGCACCCACACCCTGGTCGACGCCGCGCACCGGGCCGGCGTCGACACGTTCGTGCACATCTCGACGGACGAGGTGTACGGCTCGATCGACGAGGGCTCCTGGCCCGAGACCCACCCGCTCGAACCCAACTCGCCGTACTCGTCGGCCAAGGCGTCCAGCGACCTGATCGCGCTCTCCTACCACCGCACCCACGGCCTGGACGTCCGGGTGACCCGCTGCTCCAACAACTACGGGCACCACCACTTCCCGGAGAAGGTCATCCCGCTCTTCATCACCAACCTGCTGGACGGCAGGCCCGTCCCGCTGTACGGCGACGGAGCCAATGTCCGCGACTGGCTGCACATCGACGACCATGTGCAGGGCATCGAGCTGGTCCGTACGAAGGGCCGCGCGGGCGAGGTGTACAACATCGGCGGCGGCACCGAGCTGTCCAACAAGGAGCTCACCGGGCTGCTGCTCGAAGCGTGCGGGGCCGACTGGGACACCAGCGTCGAGTACGTCGCCGACCGCAAGGGCCACGACCGCCGGTACTCGGTGGACTGCGCCAAGATCCGTACGGAGCTGGGGTACGAACCGCGCAGGGACTTCGCCGACGGGCTCGCGGAGACCGTGCAGTGGTACCGCGACAACCGCGCCTGGTGGGAGCCGCTGAAGGAGCGCGCGGCGCTCGGCTGACCCGCAGGGTGGGGTGGGCGGAGAACACCGGACGTACCGGAGAACGACGACGCAGTCAGAGAACAGGTGGAACATGAGCGGCAGTTGGCTGGTCACCGGGGCGGGCGGGATGCTCGCCCGTGACCTCCTCGTACGGCTGGCGGAGGACGGCACAGCGGCGGTCGGCCTGGACCGCGCGGCGCTCGACATCACCGACCCCCGAGCCGTCCGCACCGCACTGGCGGAGCACCGCCCGGCGGTCGTCGTCAACTGCGCGGCCTGGACGGCGGTCGACGACGCCGAGTCCAAGGAGGACCAGGCGCTCGCCGTCAACGGCACGGGCCCCCGGGTGCTGGCCGAGGCGTGCCGGGAGAGCGGCGCCGTGCTGCTCCAGCTCTCCACGGACTACGTGTTCGCCGGTGACGGCAGTGAGCCGTACGCGGAGGACGCCCCGGTGGCCCCGCGCAGCGCTTACGGCCGCACCAAGCTGGCCGGGGAGCAGGCCGTGCTGAGTGTGCTGCCCGAGCGCGGATACGTGGTCCGCACGGCCTGGCTGTACGGGGCGGCAGGCGGCAACTTCGTCCGGACGATGGTCCGCCTCGAAGCCGTCAAGGACACCCTGGACGTGGTGGACGACCAGCGCGGCCAGCCCACCTGGACCGCCGACCTGGCGGATCTCCTGGTACGCCTCGGCGCCGGCGCCCTGGCCGGGACCGCGCCCGCGGGTGTCTACCACGGCACCAGCGGCGGTGCGACGACCTGGTTCGGGCTCACCCGGGAGATCTTCCGGCTGCTCGGTGCCGATCAGGCGCGGGTGCTGCCCACGACCAGCGAGGCGTTCGTGCGGCCGGCGCCGCGCCCCGCGTACAGCGTCCTCGGGCACGACCGCTGGGCGGCGGCGGGGATCGAACCGCTCCGCGAATGGCGGCTCGCGCTGGCCGACGCGTTCCCGGCGCTGGTGGCGGCCGAGCGCTCCTGATCCGCCGGTGCGGGTGATGGTGTGCGGCGATTTTCGTAAATGTTCTGCGGCTCTTCGGGATGAGTGGACTCAGAATGTTTAACAGCCGCTTAAAACAGCACCGACGCTTTCGCAGCCCGGCGCTCATGAGGTAGCTTCGCCGGGGATCGGACCGGTTGTTATTTCCGACGAAGGGCGCTCCCTGTGAACCGCCATGAATTCCTGCGCGGCATGCACCGCATATACCGTCCCCGCACCTATCTGGAGATCGGGGTCAATGACGGTCGTAGTCTGGCGCTTTCCCGGGTGCCTTCCATCGCGGTCGACCCCGCGTTCAAGGTCGTGACATCGATCAGCTGTGACGTGCACCTGGTCAAGCAGACGAGCGACGCGTTCTTCGCCCGGAAGGACCCGCTGCTGCACCTGCGGACCGGGCGCAACCCCTTCCGTGCCCTGGCCCGCCGGGACCCGCTGGGGCTCGTGGGCGCCGAGCCGCGCCTGGAGCTGTCGTTCATCGACGGCATGCACCTCTTCGAGTTCGCCCTGCGCGACTTCATGAACGTCGAGAAGCACGCCCGCTGGAACAGCGTGATCGTCCTGGACGACATGCTGCCGCGCAACGTCGACGAGGCCGCCCGCGACCGGCACACCGGGGCCTGGACGGGCGATGTCTACAAGGTCGCCGAGGTGCTGCGGCGGTTCCGCCCCGACCTGCTGGTGGTCGAGGTGGACACCAAGCCGACCGGCGTGGTCGTGGTCTTCGGCGCCGACCCGTCGAGCACCGTACTGAAGCAGAACTACGAGTCCATCCTCGCGGAGTACGTCACCGATGACCCGCAGGACGTCCCGGAGGCGGTGCTGTCGCGCAAGCGCGCGGTGGCGCCCGATGCGCTGCTCGGCGCCGGCTTCTGGCCCGGTCTGATCCGCGCCCGCAACCTCAACCGGCCGCGCTCCGCCTTCGCCGGTCTGCGCCGGCAGATCGAGCGCGTCGCCGGCTGACCGCGCACCGGACGGCGGCCGTGCCCCTGCCCGGGGTACGGCCGCCGTCCGGTGGGCGTGTCCTTTGTGTCTTTTGTGTCCTGTGCGTGGGGAAGCCGCGCGGCGTATCAGTCGCGCAGCTTCTCGGCGTACGCGACACAGTCCGCGTACGAGGGCAGCAGCCCCTGGGCCTCGGCCTCGGCGAGTGTCGGCGCCGCCGCGTCCTTGTCGGAGAGTAGCGGGGTGACGTCCGCGGGCCAGTCGATGGCCAGGTCCGGGTCGAGCGGGTGGATGCCGTGCTCGCGCTGCGGGGCGTACCCGGTGGAGCAGAGGTAGACCACGGTGGCGTCGTCGGTCAGCGCCAGCAGGGCGTGCCCGAGCCCTTCGGAGAGGTAGACGGAGCGGTGGTCCACGTCGTCCAGCCGTACGGCCTCCCACCGCTTGTACGTGGGTGAGCCGACCCGGATGTCCACGACGACGTCCAGAATGGCGCCGCGTACGCACTTGACGTACTTGGCCTGGCTCGGCGGCACATCGGCGAAGTGGATTCCGCGCAGGGTGCCCTTGCGGGACACCGAGCAGTTGGCCTGGGCGAGCCGCAGGCTGTGGCCGGCCGCTTCGGCCAGATCGGGCTCCTTGAACCACTCGTGGAAACTGCCGCGGCTGTCCGGGAAGACTTTCGGCTCATGCACCCAGGCTCCCTCGATGGCGAGCTGCCGCATCAGATCACGTCCTTGTCTGCATTTTCCGCTGCCGGGACATCGGGAATCCATGGGGGATTTCCCGGGTGGCCGGGCGGGGTGAGGAATTCCCGCGGGCGCCGGGCGGCGATTCTATCGGGAACGGAGGAGATCGCTCCGGCTGCCCCCGCCGTGTGCGGAATGTGAAGTTCCGTTATGGCGGCCCGCGGTGGCCCCCGCGAGGGGTGTGATACCGGCCATACTGTGTTCGACCTGGGCGGATATCAGTACGGCCGGTGAGGCAACCAAGCGTCGTATTTACCTGTCTCACTGATGTGATGAGCACAAGTGAGCCCGATGTGACCGTTGTCGTCGGAGCCTATGAAGCGATGCCGTACCTCGTGAAGTGCCTTGAATCCGTGGAGGCCCAGACCCTGGGCGCGGACCGGATCGAGATCGTCGCCGTGGACGACGGATCGACGGACGGCACGGGGGAGTACCTCGAAGAGTTCGCCGCCAGGTCGGAGATACCCACGACGGTCGTACGGCAGAAGAACTCCGGGGGCCCCAGCGGACCACGCAACGTCGGCCTCGGACTCGCTCGCGGCCGCTATGTGTTCTTCCTCGACGCGGACGACTACTTCGGCGAAGAGGCGCTGGAGCGCATGGTCGCGATGGGCGACCGCGCCGGTACGGACGTGGTGCTCGGGAAGGTCGTCGGCGTCAACCGCGGTGCCCCCAAGTCCATGTGGAAGGAGACCGTCGAGCGCGCGGACGTCTTCGACTCGCAGATCAAGTTCACCCTGAGCGCTCAGAAGCTCTTCCGGCGCTCCCTGCTCGAACGCCTCGGCCTCACCTTCGACGAGGGTCTCAGGACGGGCGAGGACGCCCTCTTCACCCTGGAGACCTATCTGCGCGGCGACGGAGTGTCCGTCATATCCGACTACACCTGCTACTACCTGGTGGGGCGCGACGACGGCAAACACGTGACGAAGAGCGGCACTTACCTGCTGCGGTTCGACTCGGCCCGCGCCCTGATGGGGCTGATAGCCCAGTACGTCCCGCCGGGCCCGCAGCGCGACAAGCTCATGGTGCGCCCCTTCGTGGTCACCCTGCTCCCGCAGTTCGGCCCCGGCTTCCTCAAGCAGTCGGCTGCGGTCCAGCGGAAGCGCATGGAGCTCGCGGCGCCGCTGATGGCCGCGCACTGGAACCCGGCCGTGGCCGGGAGACTCAAGCCCGCCGAGAGACTGCGGCTGCACTGCGTCGCACTCGGCAGGACCGACCTCCTCACCGGCGTGCTCACCGAGCTCAAGCGGGGCAAGCAGCCCGAGCGGGTCGGCCGGGGACTCAACGGCACGTACCACCTCGCCCTTCCGTACTTCAGGGACCCGTCCGCCGGTATCCCCGACCACATCTACGCCGTGCCCTGCCCCTCGGTCTGGCGGCGGCTGCCCGCTGCCGGGCGCACCCGGATCCGCAGGCTGCGCAAGTGGGCCGTGGCCCGTCCTGTCCAGCGCGTGGAATACCCGCGCGCGGGCGGGCGCGGCTGACATAGATTCGGCCGTGTGACAGAGGCAAGGCAGCTTGTGACGGAAGCCCGCAGGATCGTCGTGAAGGTCGGATCCTCCTCCCTCACGACCGCGGCCGGCGGGCTCGACGCGGACCGGGTGGACGCCCTCGTCGACGTCCTGGCCAAGGTCAGGAGCGGCGGCGAGAAGGAGATCGTGCTCGTGTCCAGCGGCGCCATCGCCGCCGGGCTCGCCCCGCTGGGGCTGGCCCGCCGCCCCAAGGACCTGGCCAGGCAGCAGGCGGCGGCCAGCGTCGGCCAGGGGCTGCTCGTCGCCCGGTACACCGCGTCCTTCGCGCGCTACGGCGTCCGGGTCGGCCAGGTGCTGCTGACCTCCGACGACACCAGCCGCCGGGCCCACTACCGCAACGCCTACCGCACCCTGGACCAGCTCCTCGCCATGGGCGCCCTGCCGGTCGTCAACGAGAACGACACGGTGGCCACCGACGAGATCCGCTTCGGCGACAACGACCGGCTGGCCGCCCTGGTGGCCCATCTTGTCCGGGCCGACCTGCTCGTCCTGCTCTCGGACGTCGACGGTCTGTACGACGGCGACCCCGCGAAGCCCGGTACCCGCCGCATCGCCGAGGTGGCGGGCCCCGACGACATCGCGCACGTCTCCATCGGCTCGGCGGGCAAGGCGGGCGTCGGCACCGGCGGCATGGTCACCAAGGTCGAGGCGGCCAGGATCGCGGCGGCGGCCTCCGTCCCGGTCGTGCTGACCTCGGCCTCGCGCGCCGCCGACGCCCTCGCAGGCCGGGACACCGGCACGTACTTCCACCGCACAGGCCGCCGCTCGGCCGACCGGCTGCTCTGGCTCCAGCACGCGTCGACCCCGCGCGGCGCGCTCACCCTGGACGACGGTGCCGTACGGGCGGTCGTGGAACGCAACTCCTCGCTGCTGCCCGCCGGAATCGCCGCCGTCGACGGCGAGTTCAGCGCCGGGGACCCGGTCGAGCTGCGGGACACCGCCGGCCGCACCGTCGCCCGCGGGCTGGTCAACTTCGACGCCAAGGAGCTCCCCCAGCTGCTCGGCCGCTCCACCCGGGACCTGGCCCGTGAACTCGGCCCGGCCTACGAGCGGGAAGTCGTACACAGGGACGATCTCGTGGTCATGGTCCCCTGAAACGGCTGAAACACCAGCCTTTCAGCAGGGACCTTCCGGAAAACCGTCACGCGCCGGGCGCCGGGCTGGTCAACTTTGTCCCGGGAGCCCGCTCCCGACCGCTGCCCGCCCGTCACCCGCGGGACAGACGCCGCAACGCACACAGGAGGCCGCCGGTGAGACGAGCCCGTCCCGGGGCACCGCCCCGAGGAACCGGGGAGCGGACCCTGACGAGTGTCGGCGCGGGGACCGACTTCGAAGAACGCCCGGAAGCGGAAGCGGATGCGGACCGGGAGCAGCGCGCGCAGCGCGGGGAGGAGGCCGCCCTGTCCAAGCTGTGGCACATCACCCTGAGCGTGTCGGGCCGCCCCGCCCCGATCAAGGAGGTCAGACGCGGTCTCGAACAGCTCGCGCACGATCACCCCTTCCTGCTGACCAGCCGGTACGCCGACGACCACGCGGAGATCCGCTACTGGGAGGAGGCGCGGGACCTGCACGACGCCGCGGCGGTGGCCCTGCGGCTCTGGGGCGAACACCGCTCCACCTCCCAGCTGCCGCCGTGGGAGATCGTGGGCCTCGAGGTCATCGACCGCGAGACCTACCACCTGCGGATAGCCGAGGGCTACGGACCGCCGCCCGCGGCGCCGGTCGGAGTGCACCCGTACTGACCGGCGGGCCACCGTGCGGCCCCCGCCGTCTCGGAGCGTGGGATACCGGACGGACGCCCGCAGACCGCGCATTAGTCTGCGGGCATGACCTCGCTCTCCCCGCTCTCCGACCAGTCCCCGGTGATCCAGGCCGCCTACCGGTCCCGCGCCGCCGCGGCCGACCTCGCGCCACTGCCGCGCTCGGCCAAGGACGACGCGCTGCTGGCCATCGCCGACGCCCTCGAAGTGCGTACGTCCGAGATCGTCGAGGCCAACGCCGAGGACGTCGCGAAGGCCAGGGCCGTCGGAACCGCCGACACGGTCATCGACCGTCTCACCCTCACCCCCGAGCGGATCCGCGCCATCGCCGGGGACGTACGGGACGTCGCGGCACTGCCCGACCCGGTCGGCGAGGTCGTCCGCGGCTCGACGCTGCCCAACGGAATCGACCTGCGCCAGGTGCGGGTGCCGCTCGGCGTCGTCGGGATCATCTACGAGGCCAGGCCCAATGTGACCGTGGACGCCGCGGCGCTCTGCCTGAAGTCGGGCAACGCGGTACTGCTGCGCGGCTCGGCCTCCGCGTACGCCTCCAACACCGCCCTCGTGCGGGTGCTGCGCGACGCGGTCGGCGGCTCCGGGCTGCCGGCCGACGCCGTCCAGCTCGTGCCGGGGGAGTCCCGTGACTCCGTACGGGAGCTGATGCGCGCCCGCGGCATGGTCGACGTACTGATCCCGCGCGGCGGCGCCTCGCTGATCCGCACCGTCGTCGAGGAGTCCACCGTTCCGGTCATCGAGACCGGCACCGGCAACTGCCATGTGTACGTGGACGCGCAGGCCGACATCGACATGGCCGTCGCCATCCTCGTCAACTCCAAGGCTCAGCGCCCGTCCGTCTGCAACGCGGCCGAGACGCTCCTGGTCCACCGGGACATCGCGGACGCGTTCCTGCCCAGGGCGCTCGACGCGCTCGGCGACGCGGGCGTGACCGTGCACGGCGACGAGCGGGTGCTCGCCCACGCCGACGGTACGAAGGCGAAGGTCGTCGAGGCGACCGCGGACGACTGGGAGGCCGAGTACCTCTCGTACGACATCGCGGCCGCCGTGGTCGACTCGCTGGACGCGGCCGTCGCGCACATCCGGCTGTGGACGTCGGGCCACACCGAGGCGATCGTCACCACCTCGCAGGCCGCGGCCCGCCGCTTCACCCAGCTGGTCGATTCCACGACGGTCGCTGTGAACGCGTCCACCCGTTTCACCGACGGCGGTCAGTTCGGTTTCGGCGCGGAGATCGGCATCTCCACGCAGAAGCTGCACGCCCGGGGCCCGATGGGGCTGCCCGAGCTGACCTCGACCAAGTACATCGTGACAGGAGACGGTCACATTCGGTGACCATCGGGCCCGGTCGATTTCGCCCCTCTCCCTGCCCAAATCCACCCACCGGGTCTACTCTGATGACGTGCCGGACGACGTGGGGGGCAGGCCGTTCCAGGACGGCCGGGAGCCTGACGACGACCGCGGAGGAGCGGACGAGGAATTCGCCTCCGTGGTCTTCGGCGAGGACTTCGTCAGGGCCGCCACCATCCATGAACCGACCGCGGTCGAGCGGCTGCTGGCCGCCGCCGAGGCGCGCGCGGAGGCCGAGGCGGCCAGGGCGCGCGCAGGCGGCCCGGGCGGCGACGACGACCCCTTCGACGAGTACGACGAGTTCCTCCGGCAGAACGCCGCGGACTACGGCCTGCTGTACGGGCCCGGCGGCCCCGGTGAGTACGGCGCAGGGCCCGACGACGGCGAGAGCGGCCCCTACGGGCTGCACGGCGGCGCGCTGCGCCCGTACCGCGGCCGGGCGCGCTGGCACCGGCCGGTGGCCTGGCTGCTGGCCCTCGTCATGGGGATCGGCATGGTGGCCCTGGCCTTCGCCGCGGTCTACCGGGGAGCGTCGGCCAGCCGGCAGGACCAGGTGCCCGCGCCCGTGATGACCGGGGTCGGCGCCGTCCAGGGCGGTGCGGGCGTCACCCGGCCCGCACCGGCGCAATCCGTCCCGGCCGGACACTCGGCCGACCACTCCGCCGACCACTCGGCCGGCCACGCGCTGGGCCATTCGGCTCCGCCCGCCTCGGCCCTTCCGCGTACGCCCTGACGACGGCTTCCGGCCCCCTCACCCCGCCCCGGGCACGGCTCCCGCACGGCCGCGCGCGGCCGAGGGGTGCGGGCCGCCCGGAAGTTGGCACGTACCGGGGCGTTTAGGCAGCCCCGCCGCGACCTACTCTCAAGGTATGGCGGGGCGCGAAGAGCCACCCGAGGGGTCACCCGAGGGCCTGCCCAGCGGTGGCGACGACGAGTACCGGTCCGTCGTCTTCGACGAATCGTTCATCAGGGCTGCCCGGCTCCAGGAGTTCTCCGCGCAGGAGCGGATGGGCCGGCACGCCAGGGCCGTCCGCAGCCGCGCCGGATGGCCGCGCAGAGGCCCCGGACGCCTGCTCGTGGCACTGGCGCTGCTGGTGCTGGCCTTCGGCACCGCCGTCTTCATGGGCATCCACCACCCGTACCGGCCCCCGCCGGTCAGCCGGGCCCAGCCGCTGCACAGCGTGGTCGTGCCGCTCGCACCGCGTGGCGCGGTGCCGGGCGGTACACCGGCCGAGCTCTTCGCGCACAGCCCGGCGGCCGCGTTCCGTACCGGCGAATCCGGGGTCAATGTGCCGGGCGCCCGCGCGACCGCGCACTTCGCCTACAGCGATGTACTGGCAGCCCTGAAAATCGCCCGGCAGTACGTCGTGACGTCATCGCTGGACCCGGCCGTGCTGATGGGCGGCTCGGCGGAGCAGCTCAGGGATCTGCTCGCCCCCGACCAGTACACGCAGTTCAACCGGAGCATGGCCGCCCCGTCGGCCGACGGGCTGCACGCGGCGACCGGCTGGCTGGTGCGCTTCGACCCCGCGCAGGTGGCGCTCGCGAGCTCAGGCGTACGGGTCACGGGCGAGCTGCGGTACGCGGAGGCGGCGGACCGGACGCTGGAGGTGATCGCGGACCACACCTTCGTCTATCCGCTCAGGCCGGCCGCCTCCCGGACCACCGGAGCCGGCCCCGCGCAGGGGGACGGCGCATCGCTGTTCACCGTCCATCGCGAGGTGCACTTCCGCTTCGGCGCCGAGGACCTGCGGCTGCGCCAGACGCATGTGACGCTCGCCGATGTGGAGGCAGGGCCGCAGAACTGCACCGCCGACGCGGTGAACCGGCTGCGCCCGCTGCTCGCCGGACAGCACGCGTCGGGCGGCGGCCCGGCCGGCACCGACCCGTACGCCACCGGGCAGCGGGCCACCTCGCTGTGCGGGACACTCGCGGCCGGGACACAGCCGGCCGTGTAGCGCGCGGCCGGCACTTCGGCAGGCGGCGGCGCCTCTGCGCACAGCCGGCACTCTGGCGGGCAAGCGGCACCTCAGCGGGCAGCCGGCGCTTCAGCGCGCGGCCGGCCCCGCAAGCGCGCAGCCGGCCCCTCAAGTGCCGGCCCCGCAAGCGTGCGGCCGGTCCGTCAGCCGGTCGCGGGGCCTTCCGTCCCGGCAGGTCCTTCGGCCGGCCCGTCGCCCTTTCCGGCGTCGCCCTTCGCGCCGCCGCCCGCCCCGCCGGTGAACTTCCCGCGCAGCTTCCCGCCCAGGTCGCCCGCGCCGCCCGCGATATCGCCCACCAGCTTCATCAGCGGGTCCTTGCTGGTGCGCACCGTGTCGGCGTAGTGCGAAGCGGACTCCCTGAAGGAGTCGCCGACGGAGGTGTCCTTGTCCTCGTCGCGCCGCGGGTAGTGCCCGTCCATGATCCGCTGGAAGTCCCGGCTCTCCGCCCACTTCTTCAGCTCGGCGGCGCGCACCGTGGTGAACGGGTGGCTGCGCGGCAGCACGTTCAGGATCTTGAGCACCGAGTCGCGCAGGTCGCCGCCCGCCTCGTACTCCTCGGCCTGCGCCAGGAACGCGTCGACGTTCATCTCGTGCAGATGGTTGCCACCGGCGATCTTCATCAGGCCGCGCATCGACGCCCGGAGGTCCTGCCCCACGAGCAGCCCCGCCCGGTCGGCGGAGAGCTCCGACTTGCGGAACCACTCGCGCAGCGCCGTCACCAGCGCCATGATCGCCACATTGCCCAGCGGGATCCAGGCGACCTTCAGCGCGACGCTCGTGAGGAAGAGCAGGATCGTGCGGTACACCGCGTGGCCGGAGAGCGCGTGCCCCACCTCATGGCCGACGACCGCGCGCATCTCCTCCTCGTCGAGGAGCTCGACCAGGCCCGTGGTGACCACGATGATCGGCTCTTCGAGGCCGATGCACATGGCGTTCGGCTGGGGGTTCTGCGTGACGTACATGGCGGGGACCTTCTCCAGGTCCAGGATGTAGCAGGCATCCCGCAGCATGACGTGGAGGTGCGCGAACTGCGCGTCGCTCACCCGCACCGAGTCGGAGAGGAAGAGGAGCCGCAGGCTGCGCTCGGGCAGCAGCCCGCTGAGCGCCTTGAGCACGGTGTCGAAACCGGTGAGCTTGCGCAGCGCGACCAGGGCCGACCGGTCCGCCGGATGCTCGTACGCCCGTGAGGAGATGCCCTCGAAGCGCCTGCGCTTCCTGCCCGGCACCTTCTCGTGGGTGTTCCCGTGACTGCTTCCGTGACCGCTGTCCGTCATGAATGTCCCCCTGCCTTCCGTCATCGAGCTCTGCTCGTCCCCCTGGCGGGCTCCAGCGTATGCGGTGGGGCTACCGTGTGGCGGGGGTCCTACACCGAGAAGGAGCGCACCCGTCATGCCGGACGCGACCACACTGCTCGCCGCTGCGACGAACCAGCAGGGGCCGGGCGACACCTTGCGGGTCCTGCTGGTTGTCCTGCTTGTCGGGGCTGTCCTGCTCGCCTGGTTTCTCCTGCGCGGATATCGCGACAACGACTGAGTCGGCGTGAGCGTGCCCGGCGGGCCCGCATACGATGTCCGCGAAGCCCCCGCTCCGACTCCCGGATAGGTCCTGCTGACCATGAGCCTCCACAGCACCACCGCCAGCCTCGCCACCCTCGCATCCGAGAGCGGCCACGGCGGCAACCACCCCAGCCTCAGCCCCTACATCACCGGTGGCGGCGCGCTCCTCGCGCTCCTGCTGCTGCTGTGGATCACCACCCGCTTCAACCGCGACCGCTGACCCGGGGCGCGGACGGGCAGGTGCCGGGCCAGTAGGGTCTGCACGCATGGGAGAGCAGAAGAGGCGTCTCGGCGTGATGGGCGGGACATTCGATCCGATCCACCACGGACACCTGGTGGCCGCCAGCGAGGTGGCCTCCCAGTTCCAGCTGGACGAGGTCGTGTTCGTCCCGACCGGGCAGCCGTGGCAGAAGAGCCACCGGATCGTCTCCCCGGCCGAGGACAGGTACTTGATGACGGTCATCGCGACCGCGTCCAACCCGCAGTTCTCGGTCAGCCGTATCGACATCGACCGCGGCGGCCCGACGTACACCATCGACACCCTGCGGGATCTGCGCCACCTCAACAGCGACGCGGACCTCTTCTTCATCACCGGTGCCGACGCGCTCTCCCAGATCCTCACCTGGCGGAACGCCGAAGAGCTCTTCGCACTCTCCCATTTCATCGGCGTGACCAGGCCGGGCCATGTCCTGACGGACGACGGCCTGCCGGAGGGCGGTGTCTCCCTGGTGGAGGTGCCCGCCCTGGCGATCTCGTCGACCGACTGCCGTGCCCGGGTCGAGCAGGGGGACCCGGTCTGGTATCTGGTTCCGGACGGTGTGGTGCGCTACATCGACAAGCGCCAGCTGTACCGCGGCGAATGAGCCGCGGAGAGGGGCACCGTTGAACGACCGACAGAACCCTTACGTTCAGTACGACCAGTACGGGCAGCCGATGCAGCTCGTCGGGTACGACGAGTACGGGCAGCCGGTGTACCAGCAGGTGCAGCCGCAGCAGAGCCAGCAGCAGCACCGGCCCCAGCAGCCGCAGGAGCCCCAGCAGCAGTACGACCCGTACGGCCGGCAGCACCAGCAGGCTCCGGGGTACGGATACGACCCGTACGCGCAGCAGCAGCCCCCGTCCGGGCCGTATCAGGGCCAGGATCAGGCTCAGGGGCAGAGCCAGGGCTACGACTACGGCACCGGGCAGCAGCCCGCGGTGGACACCACCCAGCAGTGGATCCCGCAGCAGAGCCAGCCGCCGCAGGCCCCGTCCCAGCAGCCGCAGTCCCAGCAGCCGCAGTCCCAGCAGCCGCAGTCCCAGCAGCCGCAGTCCCAGCAGCCGCAGTCCCAGCAGACGCACCAGCCGCAGTCCCAGCCCCGGTCAAGGCCCGAGCAGCCGCAGCGGCCGCAGTCCCCCGAGGAGCGGCCGCAGCGTGCCGTGCCCGGTCAGCGCCGTCCCGCGCCGGACGACGCCGAGTACAGGACCGAGCAGTTCTCCTTCATCGAGGAGCCCGACGAGGACTCCGAAGACGTCATCGACTGGCTGAAGTTCACCGAGAGCCGCACCGAGCGCCGCGAGGAGGCCAGACGCCGGGGCCGTACCCGCGTCGTCTCCCTCGTCGTCGTGCTGGCGCTCGTCGTCGCGGGCGGTGTGGGCTACCTCTGGTACGCGGGCAAACTGCCCGGGGTCTCCGGCTCGGGCGACGGCGGCGCCACGGCCTCAGGGGCGCAGCAGCGCAACGCGATCGTGGTCCATCTGCACAACACGAAGAGCGGCGGCACCTCCACCGCGCTGCTCGTCGACAACGTCACCACAGGCAAGGGCACCACGCTCCTGCTGCCCAACTCCCTCTCGGTGTCGAACGACGACGGTACGGCGACCACGCTCGGCAAGTCCGTGGACGACGACGGCTCGGACGGCACCAGGGACTCCCTGGACACCCTCCTCGGCGCCAAGATCGGCGGCACCTGGCGGCTCGACACTCCGTATCTGGAGAACCTGGTCGAGATGATCGGCAACATCGACGTCGACACCGACGTCGACGTACCGGACACCAAGAAGGGCGCCGAGCCGCTGGTGCACCGGGGCAAGGACCAGACGCTCAGCGGCCAGATGGCGGTCGCGTACTCCACCTACCGTGCGCCCGGCGAGCCCGAGGCGAAGCAGCTGGAGCGCTTCGGGCAGGTCATGCAGGGCGTTCTGAAGAAGATCTCGGACGATCCGCAGGCCGCGACGACCATCATGAAGAACCTGCTGCAGATCATGGACCCGTCCCTGTCGGACAAGGACCTGGGCGCGTTCCTGGCCAAGCTCGCCGCACACGCCAGGAAGGGCGACTACAGCACCGAGCTGCTGCCGGTGCGGAGCGACGGCACGCTCAGCGCGCAGGCGAGCGCCGGTGTGGTCAAGAACGTACTCGGCGGTTCGGTGAAGGCGCCCGACCAGGGCGGTGCCACCAGCGTGGGGATCAGCAACGCCAGCGGCCGGACCGCCACGACGGAGAGCGCCAGGATCGCCCTCGTCAACGGCGGCTACTCGGTCGTCGTCGGCGGCACCGCGAGCGTCACCGCCTCGTCGCAGGTCAGCTATGGCGACCCGGCGGAGAAGGCCAAGGCGGAGGAAGTGGCGAAGATGCTCGGACTGCCGGCCGGATCGGTCCACAAGGCCAAGCCCGCCGCGAACGCGGACGTCTCCGTGGTGCTGGGCCAGGACTACAAGACGGGCTGAAGCCCCTCGCCCGGTCCGGGCGACCATAAATTGCGGGACCGTCGGCGGTCCGTGAGACCCTGGGGTACTCCACGACCGCCGACGAAAGCCTGCCAGTGACCGCCACGGACCGTTCCATCGAGCTCATCAACGCCGCCGCTCAGGCGGCCGCCGACCGGCTCGCGCACGACATCACCGCGTACGACGTCAGCGATGTGCTGTCGATCACCGACGCCTTCCTGCTCGCATCGGCGCCCAACGACCGCCAGGTCAAGTCGATCGTCGACGAGATCGAGGAGCGGCTGAACAAGGAGCTCGGAGCCAAGCCGGTGCGCCGGGAGGGCGACCGCGACGCCCGCTGGATCCTCCTCGACTACGTCGACATCGTCGTCCACGTCCAGCACAGCGAGGAGCGCGTCTACTACGCGCTGGAGCGCCTCTGGAAGGACTGCCCCGAGATCGCCCTGCCCGAGGACGCCGTCAAGACCCGCGGCAAGGCCGAGGAGCACGCCCGGCTCAACGGCGCCGACGCCGACGAGGCGGACGCCGGCCTGGACGGTGAGCTGCACTGAACGGCACCAAGGGCGGCCGTGGCCGCCGTATCGTCCTCTGGCGGCACGGCCAGACCGCGTGGAACCTGGAGCGCCGCTTCCAGGGCTCCACGGACATCGAGCTGACCGAGACCGGTGTCGGCCAGGCGCGCCGGGCCGCCCGGCTGCTCGCCTCGATGAAGCCCGACGCGATCGTGGCGTCCGACCTCAGCAGGGCGGCGACCACCGCCCGTGAGCTGGGGGCCGTGACCGGCCACGACATCACGTACGACGCCGCCCTGCGCGAGACGTACGCGGGCAGCTGGCAGGGGCTCACGCACAGCGAGATCATCGCCCGCTTCGGCGAGCAGTACGCCGCGTGGAAGCGTGGGGAGCCCGTGCGTCGCGGTGGCGGCGAACTGGAGTCCGAGGTCGCCGACCGGGCCGCCCCGGTCGTCATCACCCACGCCGACGCGCTGCCCGACGACGGGACGCTCGTCGTCGTCAGCCACGGCGGCACCATCCGTACGACCATCGGCCGGCTCCTCGGCCTGGAGTCGCGCCACTGGGAGAGCCTGGGCGGGCTCTCCAACTGCTGCTGGTCCGTGCTGGGCGAGGGCGCCCGCGGCTGGCGGCTGCTCGAGCACAACGCCGGAACGCTCCCCGAGCCGGTCCTCGGCGACGACGACTGAGCACCCTCGCGGGTGGCATCCCGGCGGATTTCACTTTCCGGCTGGTCGCAGGCTAAAGTTCTTCTTGTTCGCGCCGCGGAACGCAGAGAATGCAGCGAGCGAAGCGAACAGCGGGGCTATAGCTCAGTTGGTAGAGCGCCTGCATGGCATGCAGGAGGTCAGGAGTTCAATTCTCCTTAGCTCCACAGTCGGAAGCTCCAAGGCCGGAGCAAGGAGAAATCCCGTCCCCATCAGGGGGCGGGATTTTTCGTCAGCCCCGCCCCGGTCTCCGTTTGTCCGTCCGCCGACACCACTGTCCCCCTTGCGGGGTCATGGCAGAATCGGAGCGCCGGTGGGACGCCGGCCCGGAGGGAGGGGAGAGCGCGATGCCCGCGAGCATGCTCGATCGCGCCCGTGCCCTGGCCGGCGGGGCAGCGGCCCACGCCCGTCCCCACCGCGGGACCCCGCTCAACTGCCCTTCGCCGCCCGCCTGTCCGGCCTGTCCCGACTGCCCGCCCCGCGGCCACAGCTGGAGCTGACTGATGGGTGCACACAGGAGGAAATGCGACTGGTGCGGCAGCGGTACGCCGATCGTCAGGGACATGGATCCGGTCAACGCCGACTACCAGTACTGGTGCGAGGAGTGCGCGCGGGCGCTGATCATAAAGGGCGACCCGATCGAGACCTACCGTGAGCTGGAGGGGGAGCCGATCTACGGCCGGCTCCTGGAGGAGCACTGCACGCTGAAGCGGTTCTACTCCTTCGCCACCGCCTGACCGGGGAACGGATTTGGCGGAGCAACGGGGGACCGGTAATGTTGGCGGAGCCGAGGGGGCGACCCCGCAGAACGGCGGACAGCACGGGGCTATAGCTCAGTTGGTAGAGCGCCTGCATGGCATGCAGGAGGTCAGGAGTTCAATTCTCCTTAGCTCCACAGTGAGACCTCGTACGAGGTGGACAGCAGCGGGTCATCCGAATCGGGTGGCCCGCTTCTTCGTGTCTCCGTGCAGGTGTCCGCGTACGCGCGGCTGCTGGTCGCACGGCCAGGTGTCCGCACGGGCCGTACGGTGCCTGCGGTACCCTGACGCCATGCGTGCCGTACGCCTCCTGCTTAGTGAGCCGCGCTGATCAGTCCCGACCGACGAAGTGTCCCCGGTCGGCATCAGCGCGGCGTCCCCTCCTGTGCGAGGGGCTTTTTCGTTTGGTGCCACAGGCGCCACAGCCATGAGGATCGCGGGCAGAGACGACCGATGGAGCTTTGAGGATCATGACCGAGACGAATTCTTCCCCCGCTGCCGCAAGCGCGGGAGGGCCCTCATCCGAGGTGGCCGCGGCGCACCGCTACACCGCTGCCATGGCCGCCGACATCGAGGCACGCTGGCAGGACTTCTGGGACGCCGACGGCACCTACGACGCACCGAACCCCACGGGCGACCTGGCGGGCGACCCGGCCATGGCGGCCAGGCCCAAGAAGTTCATCATGGACATGTTCCCGTACCCCTCGGGCACCGGGCTGCACGTCGGCCACCCGCTGGGCTACATCGCCACGGACGTCTACGCCAGGCACCAGCGGATGACCGGCCACAACGTCCTGCACACCCTGGGCTTCGACGCCTTCGGGCTGCCGGCCGAGCAGTTCGCCGTACAGACCGGCACCCATCCGCGGGCCTCCACCGAGGCCAACATGGAGAACATGAAGTCCCAGCTGCGCAGGCTGGGGCTGGGCCACGACAAGCGCAGGTCGTTCGCGACGATCGACCCCGAGTACTACAAGTGGACCCAGTGGATCTTCGTCCAGATCTTCAACTCCTGGTACGACCGGGACGCCCAGCGGGCCCGGCCGATCGCCGAGCTGGCCGCCCAGTTCGAGAGCGGTGAGCGCCCGGTCCCCGGCGGCCGTGCGTGGAGCGCGCTGGACGCCGTGGAGCGCGCCGACCTGCTGAGCCAGTACCGGCTGGCCTACGCGTCGGACGCCCCGGTCAACTGGTGTCCGGGCCTGGGCACCGTCCTGGCGAACGAGGAAGTGACCGCCGACGGCCGCTCCGAGCGCGGCAACTTCCCGGTCTTCAAGGCGAAGCTGCGCCAGTGGAACATGCGCATCACCGCGTACGCGGACCGGCTGCTGTCCGACCTGGACGCGCTGGACTGGCCCGAAGCGATCAAGCTGCAGCAGCGGAACTGGATCGGCCGCTCCGAGGGCGCCCGCGTCGACTTCGCGGTCGGCGGTGGCTCCGACCCCATCACGGTCTTCACGACCCGCCAGGACACCCTGTTCGGTGCCACGTACATGGTGCTGGCGCCCGAGCACGAGCTGATCTCCGGCGAGAAGTCGATCGTCCCGGACGCCTGGCCCGAGGGCACGCACGAGGTCTGGACCGGCGGCCACGCGACCCCGGCCGATGCCGTCGCCTCGTACCGCGCCTTCGCCGCGTCGAAGTCGGACGTCGAGCGGCAGGCCGACGCGAAGGAGAAGACCGGCGTCTTCACCGGTGCGTACGCGGTCAACCCGGTCAGTGGCGAGCAGGTCCCCGTCTTCATCGCCGACTATGTGCTGATGGGGTACGGCACCGGCGCGATCATGGCCGTCCCGGCGCACGACAGCCGTGACTTCGCCTTCGCGCGCGCCTTCGAGCTGCCGATGCGCTGTGTCGTCGAGCCGTCCGACGACCGCGGTCTTTCCCCCGAGACCTGGGACGACGCCTTCGGCTCGTACGACGCGAAGCTGGTCAACTCCACCCACGACGACATCTCCCTGGACGGCCTGGGTGTCGCCGAGGCCAAGGAGCGGATCACCGAGTGGCTGGCCGAGCGCGGCGTCGGCGAGGGCACCGTCAACTTCCGGCTGCGCGACTGGCTGTTCAGCCGCCAGCGCTACTGGGGCGAGCCCTTCCCGATCGTCTACGACGAGGACGGCATCGCGCACCCGCTGCCCGAGTCGATGCTGCCGCTGGAACTGCCCGAGGTGGACGACTACTCGCCGCGCACCTTCGACGCGGACGACGCGGACACCTCGCCCGAGACCCCGCTGTCCCGCAACGAGGACTGGGTCAACGTCGAGCTGGACCTGGGGCAGGGCGACGGCGTCAGGAAGTACCGCCGCGAGACCAACACCATGCCGAACTGGGCCGGTTCCTGCTGGTACGAGCTGCGCTACCTGGACCCGCACAACAGCGAGAAGCTGGTCGACCCGGCCATCGAGCAGTACTGGATGGGGCCGCGCGAGGGCCAGCCGCACGGTGGCGTCGACCTGTACGTCGGCGGCGCCGAGCATGCCGTACTGCACCTGCTGTACGCGCGGTTCTGGTCCAAGGTGCTGTTCGACCTGGGGCACATCTCGTCGGTCGAGCCGTTCCACAAGCTGTACAACCAGGGCATGATCCAGGCGTTCGTCTACCGCGACAGCCGTGGGATCGCGGTGCCCGCGGCCGAGGTCGAGGAGCGGGACGGCGCGTTCTGGTACGCGGGCGAACAGGTCAGCCGCGTCCTGGGCAAGATGGGCAAGTCCCTGAAGAACGCGGTCACTCCGGACGAGATCTGCGCGGAGTACGGCGCGGACACGCTGCGGCTGTACGAGATGGCGATGGGCCCGCTGGACGTCTCACGGCCGTGGGACACCCGCGCCGTGGTCGGCCAGTACCGGCTGCTGCAGCGGCTGTGGCGCAACGTCGTGGACGAGGAGACCGGCGAGGCCGGTGTCACCGACACGGAGCCCGGTGAGGAGACGCTGCGCGCGCTGCACAAGGCGATCGACGGTGTCGGCCACGACATGGCGGGGCTGCGGTTCAACACCGCGATCGCCAAGGTCACCGAGCTGAACAACTACCTGACCAAGGCGGGCGGCCCGGTGCCGCGCACGGTCGCCGAGCAGCTGGTGCTGCTGATCGCCCCGCTGGCGCCGCACATCGCCGAGGAGCTGTGGCGGAGGCTGGGGCACACCGATTCCGTGGTGCACCAGGACTTCCCGGTGGCGGACCCGGCGTACGTCGTGGACGAGACCGTGACGTGTGTCGTCCAGGTCAAGGGCAAGGTCAGGGCGCGGCTGGAGATCTCCCCGTCGATCTCGGACGAGGACCTGGAGAAGCTGGCGCTGACGGACCCGGGTGTGGTCGCGGCGCTGGGCGGGGCCGGGATCCGCAAGGTGATCGTGCGGGCACCGAAGCTGGTGAACATCGTTCCGGCTTGAGCGGGCTCGAGTGGGGCCGGTCCGGCCTGAGCGAGGCTGGTCCGGCTTGGTCCCGGGGGCGGGCGTGAGCTGCCCCGGGGTTTCCCCTACGGGCAGGTTGGGGGTTCCGATGGAACCCTCAGCCTGCCCTTTCCGTTTACCGTGGAGGTACCGAGTCCGACAACCGAGGGACGCCCCATGGAAGCCGTGATCCTGATCCTGGTGCTGCTGTTCCTCGTCTTCCTCGGCGTGGGGGCGTACGCGACGGTGAGAGTGGTGGGAGCCGCGAGGCGGAGCGTCGACCGGACGATCTCGCAGGCCCGGCGCTCCGTCGAGGACACCGCGCTGCGCGCGAAGAGCTACGGCCAGCCGGGCGCCGCGGGTGAGCTGGCACAGCTGAGGCTCTCGCTGCGTACGTCGATGCGGGCCACTCAGGACGCGCTGCACGCGGGGGTGGCCGAGGACGAGTCGCTGCGCGAGACGCTGACCCTTTTCGAGCGGCTCAGCGCGCACGGCCTGGATCTGGACGCGGAGCTGCGGCGGCTGGAGCGCGAACCGGACAAGACGGGGCTCGGACAGCGGCTGCCGGCCCTCCGGGAGCGCACGGAACAGATCACGCACTCGGCGGACGCGCTGCGCTGGGCCGCCAGGGACCGGGCGCGGAAGTTCGCCGACGACGACCTGGTCGCCCTGAACGAGCAGATCGATGTGGAGGCGGGGGCGCTCCGGCACTGGACGACACCGGCGGACGACGGGGACCCGCGGGGGCGGCGGCCGGGCGTGGGCTCGGGTGCCGGTTCCGGTGCCGGTGCTGGCTCTGGTGCCGGTTCACGCTCTGGCTCAGGCGCCGGTTCCGGTTCCGGCTCACGCTCTGGTTCTGGTTCCGCCCCGTCGGCTGACGCGGGGCGCTGGTCGTCGGCCGGTGAAGGGGCCGGGACCGGGCCGGACGCGATCACGGGCCGGGACCCGGGCCGTCGGCAGCGTTACTCGTGGCAGAAGGCCACGCGCCCGGAGAGCACCACCTGAGTGACCGTCGAAAGGACCTCCGGCACGGGCGGGGACGGGGGCAGGGACGCGGGCGACGGCACGGGCGACGGCACGGACGACGGCACGGGTGAGGGGGCGCGCTGCCGGGCCCCCGCACCTGCGGGTAATCTCCGGCTCATGTCCCGCCATGTCGCGATCGTGACCGATTCCACGGCCTACCTGCCGCAGCAGACGTTGGCGCGGCACCGCATCACGGCCGTGCCACTGACCGTGGTCCTGGGGGACCGGGCCCTGGAGGACGGTACGGAGACCTCGGCCCGCGCTCTGGCGCTGGCGCTGCAGAAACGACGTTCGGTGACCACGTCCCGCCCCAGCCCCGAGATGTTCGCCACCGCCTACCGGGCGGCCGCGGACGCGGGCGCGAGCGACATCGTCTCGCTCCATCTGTCGTCCGAGTTCTCCGGTACGTACGACGCCGCCGTGCTGGCGGCGCGGGACGCGCCCGTCCCGGTCCGGGTGGTCGACACCGGCATGGTCGCGATGGCCCTCGGCTTCTGCGCGCTCTCGGCGGCCGGGACGGCGGAGTCGGGCGGCTCACTGGACGAGGCGGTGGCGGCAGCGGAGAAGTGCGCGGGCGGGATGTCCGCGTACTTCTATGTGGACACGCTGGACTATCTGCGCCGCGGGGGCCGGATCGGCGCCGCACAGGCCCTGCTGGGCTCGGCTCTCGCGGTGAAGCCGCTGCTGCAACTCGAAGGCGGCCGCATCGAGATGCTGGAGAAGGTACGGACGGCCTCGAAGGCGATCGCACGGCTGGAGGAGATCGCCGCCGAGCGTGCGGGGGACGGCCAGGTGGACATCGCGGTACACCATCTGGCGGCGCCCGAGCGGGCGGCCGCGCTCGCCGAGCGGCTGAGGGAACGGGTGCCGGGCCTGGTGGACCTGCATGTCAGCGAGGTCGGCGCGGTGATCGGCGCGCATACGGGGCCCGGGCTGCTCGGGGTGGTGATCTCGCCCCGCTGAGCGGATCCGGCGAGTGGATCCCCCGCGCGGATCCGCCGAGTGGATCCCCCCACGCGGATCCGCCGAGTGGATCCGCCGCGCAACCGGACTCTCTCGTTCGGGTGGCCGAGATATCCACAAGTCCCGGTGTTTCCACCGTAATTGACCTTGATCAACAAGATTCTGCCGACGTCTTTACTGTCTCGTGGCATGACTTCCCGCACGCTCACGTCACGTTCCGCGACCAGCGGTCCCGGCCGGGCCCCGGCATCGGACGGCCGCTCCCGCCACACCGGCTCGCGCCGCCGCACCCGGCTCAGGGGGCGGCCGGCGGAGCCCGATGAGGCGCCGCGCGTTCGCGCGGAGGCGCTCTTCCCGGCGCGGTCCGCCGCTCTGAGTGTGGAGCGTGTGGAACCTGACGGGCCTGTGGAGCCTGTGGGACCTGACTGGCCTGTGGCGCCTGACGGGCCTGGCTCGGTTCCCGCGCCTGTCTCGTCGGAGCCATCTGTTTTGTCCGTCGCGTCCGGTGGGCCGGGAGGTCGAACGTCGGGGGGTAGCACGCCAGGCGGTGGCACATCGGGGGGTAGCACGTCAGGCGGTGGCACATCGGGGGATGGCACGTCGGGCGGTGGCAAGTCCGTCGGGTCTGCGTCGGCTTCCGGCCGTATGGGGAGCGGGGTGGTGGCCCGTGCGGGGGAGGCCCTGTGGGAGCGGATGCCGCTCTGGGTGCAGGCACGCTGCGGTCTGACGCCCAGGACGCTCGCGGCGCTCGCGTTCGTGCTCGTCGCGGCCGGGGCCCTGGCCGCTCAGCACTTCTGGTCGGGGCGCCCGCAGTCCGTTCAAGCGCCCGCCGTGGTCAGCGAGGGTCTGCCCGGCGCCGGAGCACGGTCCGCCGATGGCCGCGAACAGCCGCCCGGATCTCACCCGGCCCCGGGACCGCTGTCGTCGGCCGGTGCGCTCCCGGCGCCGGGTACGGGCCCCACGCGGCCAGGGGCGGCCGCAGCCCGGATCGTCGTCGATGTGAGCGGCAAGGTCCGGAAGCCGGGAATCCAGCGGCTGCCCGCCGGATCGCGGGTGACCGACGCACTGCGGGCGGCGGGCGGGGTGAAGGAGGGCACGGACACGTCCGGGCTCAACCAGGCCCGTGTGCTCACCGACGGCGAACAGGTGATCGTCGGCGGCTCGCCCGCACCGGCGGGCACCGCAGGCGGAAACACCGGCGGCGGTGCGGGCGGACCGGGCGCTCCCGCCGACACGGCGGGGCCGGTCAGCCTCAGCAGCGCCACCGTGGAGCAACTGGATACCCTCCCCGGTGTCGGCCCGGTACTGGCGCAGCACATCATCGACTACCGCACCGAGCACGGCGGATTCACCTCCGTCGACGAGCTCCGGCAGGTGACCGGTATCGGTGACCGGCGCTTCTCCGACCTCCAGCCCCTCGTACGGCCATGACGCGCGCGGCAGTTCATACGGCGTCGGGCCACCGCCTCGGCGCGGCCGACCCCCGCCAGGAGGGCCCCGCAGACCTACGGCTGGTGGCACCCGCCCTGGCCACCTGGGCCGCTGCGGCCCTGTCCGTGGCGGTACCAGGCTGGTGGGCGTTCTGTTTCACCACGGTCTGTCTCGGCACGGCTGCGGTAACAGCGGCCGTGGCTCGGGGGCGAGCGCAACGGCAAGGGCAAGGGCAACGGCGGGGACGTGGCGCCGGAGCAGGAGCTGTACGGGCCATCCGGGCTGTCTGGGCTGTCCGGGCTGTCGGGGCAGCAGTCCGGCCCGACCAGCCGGGGCGGCGGCTGAACGCGACAGCGGTGGCGGCCGTTCTGCTGTGCGCCGCGGCAGGCGCCGCGTCCGGCGGGCTGCACGCGGCCGACGTCCGGCGCGGGCCCCTGCCCCAGCTGGCGCGTCAGTCGGCCCGCGTCGCAGTGGAGTTGACCGTCACATCCGACCCCCGTCCCACCCGCCCGCGGATCCGCGGCGATCACGCGACCCGTGCATCCGTCGTCCTGGACGCCGATGTGACACGGGTGCGGGCCCCGGACGGTACGACATCCACCGTTCGCACGCCGGTCCTCGTGATCGCCCACTCGGCCGCATGGCAGCGGCTGCTGCCGACCACACGGCTGCGGCTGAGCGCCCGCCCACAGCCGCCGCTCTCCGGCGACGACCGCATCGCGGCCGTGCTCAGTGTGGAGGGCAGCAGGCCACCGCAGATCATCGGTGCGCCAACCGGTGTTCAGCGACTGGCCGGACATCTGCGCGCCGGACTGCGGGAAGCGAGCGAAGGGCTCGCCCCGGATGCCCGCGCGCTGCTTCCCGGACTGGTGGTGGGCGACACATCGCGCGTCCCTCCCGACCTCTCCGACGCCTTCAGGACCACCGACCTCACCCATCTGCTGGCGGTGTCAGGCAGCAACCTCACCCTGGTCCTGGCCCTGCTGATCGGCCCTCCGGGCAGGGCGCTGCGTGCGGAGAGAGGCGGACTCGCACCGCGGCTGGGGATCCCGCTGCGGACGACCGCGGTGCTCGGTGGAGCCCTCACGCTGGCCTTCGTGATCGTGTGCAGACCCGACCCGAGCGTTCTGCGGGCCGCCGCCTGCGGTCTTGTCACCCTGCTCGCGATCGGCACCGGCCGCCGCAGATCACTGGTCCCGGCGCTGGCCACCGCGGTACTGCTGCTGGTGCTGTACGACCCCTGGCTGGCCCGCAGTTACGGCTTTCTGCTCTCGGTCCTCGCGACCGGCGCCCTGCTCACGATCGGCCCGCGCTGGAGCTCCGCACTGCGGCGGCGCGGGGTACCACCGAGGCTCGCCGAGGTCGTCGCGGCCGCGGCGGCCGCACAGGCGGTGTGCGCGCCGGTGATCGTCCTGCTGGCATCCCGTGTGGGGCTGGTCGCCATCCCCTGCAATCTCCTCGCCGAGCTTGCGGTCGGACCGGCGACGGTCCTCGGCTTCGCCGCCCTGGGCGTGGCTCCGCTGTGGAGCACGGGCGCCGCCCTACTGGCCCGCTGCGCCGGGTGGCCGGCGGGCTGGATCGCCGCCGTGGCCCGGCGTGGCGCGGCACTGCCCGGCGCGGAGATCGACTGGCCCGGCGGATGGCCCGGCGCGTTGCTGCTCGCGGCAGTTACGGTCGCCCTCGCCGTGGCTGCCCGCAGAGTGCGTCGCCACCCATGGATCGGCGCGGGGTGTGTCCTCCTGCTGCTGCTTGCGGTCGTCAGGCCCGCCCCGCTGACCCGGGTCGTCACGGGCTGGCCGCCACCCGGGTGGAAGTACGCGATGTGCGACGTGGGGCAGGGCGACGCGACGGTGCTCGCGGCCGGTACGGGAACAGCTGTCGTGATCGATACGGGTCCCGATCCCCGCCTCGTCGACCGTTGCCTCAGGGCCCTCGGTGTGACCCGCATCCCGCTGCTCCTGCTCACCCACTTCCACGCCGACCATGTGGCCGGTCTGCCCGGCGTGCTGCGTGGCCGGACGGTCGGGGCGATCGAGACGACGAATCTCCAGGACCCGCCGGATCAGAGCGCTTCGGTACGACGGGAGGCGGCGGCCGCGCGGGTCCGCGTCGTCCGGGCGGGGCCGGGGGAGCAGCGCCGTATCGGAGGGCTGAGCTGGCAGGTGCTGTGGCCTCCTCCCGCGCCGGTGCCCGTCGACGACGGACCCAATGACGCCAGTGTCACCCTGCTGGTGCGCACCGCGGGCCTCACGCTGCTGCTGCCCGGCGATCTCGAACCCCCGGCCCAGCAGGCACTGTTGCGCGCCTACCCGGCGCTGCCGCCGGTGGATGTGCTGAAGGTGGCGCACCACGGCTCGGCCTACCAGGACCCGGCCCTGCTGCGTGCGGTACGTCCCCGGCTCGCCCTGATCTCCTGCGGCCAGGACAACCCGTACGGCCATCCCGCACCGCGCACGGTCAGCTCGCTCCGGGCGGGCGGGGCCACGGTCCTGCGTACGGACAGGGACGGTTCCATCGCGGTGACGGGCACGGGACCCGCACTCCGGGCGATACGGACGGGCCCGTGACACCTGGGCCTGCTGCCGGGCCCGGGTGTCACGGACCCGGGCCCGTCGGTCCGGACAGGCCCGCTCGGAGAGGCCGGCTCGGGCAGGTCAGTCCAGCCAGGTGCCGTCGCGCATCAGGTCGCGGCCGGCGATCTCGTTCACCTCGCGCCATGCCTGGACCGCCCTGGGGGTGATGCGCAGATACACGTATCCCTCCTCGGTGCGCGGGTCCCAGGTGAGCTTGGCCGCGAAGGCATCCGCCGCGACGGTGCGCCTGTCGTCCGCCAGCAGTTCGCCTTCGCCCTCGATGAGCACCACGTCGCGGGTGTGGCCGAGCGTGACTCTGACGCGTCCGTCGCGTACCAGGTTGGCCCCGGTCGGGTTGGTGCGGCGGGTGCAGACCACCAGGCCGTTCTCGTGCCACACGAACGACAGGGGGACCAGACACGGCTCGCCGTCCGCGGCGGCGGTGGCCACCCAGCAGTCGACGTCCTGCTCCAGTCGGCCGATGGTGTCCTGCCGTCGCTGCTGCCGGCCGCGCGCCGGTTCCCGGTTCGTCATAGCGGACCACGCTAGTGGCGGACGGGCGCCGGGGGATCGTACGTCGGTCCTAGGTGCCCGGCCCTAGGCCACCCAGGGCACCGGCAGGGCTCCGGCAGGACACCGGTAGGTCTTACGGCGCATGGCGCGAGCCCGTACGCGGCGTGAGACTGCCTGCATGGACCGATCGCTGGACAGACCGTCGGCAAGCTCGCCGGGGACCAGGCGGCAGATCCCGCCGCACACCCCGCCGCAGACACCGCCCCAGGCCACCCCTTCGCAGCCCACGCCGCCACAGCCCACCCCGTCACAGACACCACCCCAGGCAACCCCGCCCCAGGCCGCCCCGCCGCAGCCCGCGCCGCCGGAGCCGGCGTGGGTGGCCGGGTATCTCCGGCGTATCGGGGCCGAGCGCCCGGCCGCGCCGGACTCGGCGGCGCTCCGGGAGCTGCAGCTGCGGCATCTGCACACGGTGCCGTTCGAGAACCTCTCCATCCACCGGGGCGAGGACATCGTGCTCGCCGACGCACCGCTCATCGACAAGATCGTCGGCGCCCGGCGCGGGGGTATCTGCTACGAACTCAACGGCGCCTTCGCGGCGTTGCTGCGGGCCCTCGGCTTCCACGTGACGCTGCTCCAAGGCCGGGTGCACAGCCCCGACGGCGGTCTGGGCATCCCGTATGACCATCTCGCCCTGCGGGTCGAGACGGCCGACGGCACCGGCCCCTGGCTCGCCGACGTCGGGTTCGGCGAGCACAGTCACCACCCGCTGCTGTTCGGCGAGCGGGGCGGGCAGCAGGACCCCGGAGGCACCTTCCGGATCGCGAGCGCGGCCGGCGACGACCTCGACGTCGTACGGGACGGGAAGCCGCAGTACCGGCTGGAGCAGCGCCCCCGTGAGCTGGCCGACTTCGAGGCGGGCGCCTGGTACCACCGGACCTCGCCCGCATCCCACTTCACCCGTTCGCTCATCTGCTCGCGGCTCAGCGACCACGGCCGGATCACGCTCAGCGGCGGCAAGCTGATCACCACCGTGCGCGGCGAGCGGCGCGAGCAGGCTCTGGTGAGCGACGCGGCCGTTCTCGCCGCCTACCGCGACCATTTCGGGCTGGAATTCGACCGGGTGCCGGTACGAATGGACATTACTTCTGAGTAAGTACAACTCGTGACAGCTGTTCGTCAACCCCCACGACCAGCGCCGTTTGCCCAGAACGTGCCAACAGTGATCGAATGCATATTCGTCAGCGGGTCGCCGCCCCGACAATGACGTCCTTCCGTGCGTGCGACCGAACGTCGGCCCGATGCACGGGGGTTCAGCAGAAGTGTTCAGCCGTTGGTTTGGAAACCGGTCACAGACCGGCGCAGGACGCAGTGGTGGCCCGCTGGGCGGACTCACCCTGCCCGCGCACGCGGGTGTGCTCAGCTGCCGGGTGCTCGATCCGGTCAACGAGCCCGTCCAGCAGGCCGAGTTCGTGCTCACGGACACCATGGGCCGCAGAACCTTCGGCGGCGAGACCGACCCGTACGGCTCCATATTCGCCACCGTCCCCCCGGGCGAGTACCGGCTGGCCGTCACCTCCGAGGGCTTCACGCCCTTCCACGGCAGTGCCACCGTCACCGAGGGCGGCCACTCCGGCCTCGGTGATCTCACGCTCCAGGTCGCCCAGCCCCCCTCGCTGCCGGAGCCGGGCGAGTGGGAGATCGAGCCGATGCACTCGCAGATCAGCTTCACCGCCCGCCATATCGGGATGGCGCGTATCCACGGCCGGTTCAACACCTTCGCCGGCGCCGTCAGGATCGCGGACCACATGGAGCAGTCCGCGATGCACGTCATCATCGACGCGGCGTCCATCGACACCAACGTCCGGATGCGCGACGACCATCTGCGCTCGGGGGACTTCCTGGACGTGGCGCGCTTCCCGACCCTCGAGTTCTACAGCGAGCGCTTCGTGCACCGCGGCGGCAGCCGCTGGGGCGTGACCGGCGCGCTCACCCTGCACGGCGTCAGCCGCACCGTCACACTCGACTCGCAGTACCTGGGCGTCGGCAACGGCATGGAGGGCGAGGTGCGCGCCGCCTGCCGCGCCACCACCGAGCTGCACCGTGACGACTTCACCGTCAGCTGGCAGACCATGCTGGCCCGCGGTATCGCGGTGGTCGGCAACAGCATCACCATCGATCTGGACGTCCAGATCGTGAAGAAGGCCGCCTGAGCGGAGCACCGCTAAGGCGCCTCCAGCCACCCCTCGTACTCGGCCGCGAACGCGTCCAGCGCCCGGGGGTCCAGCCGCTGCTCCGGGTCCTCGACGACGACCAGCCACTGTGCGTCGTCTGCGTCGTCCTCCCCGGCCAGCGCGTCCCGGACGAGCTGGGGCTCGTCGGCCACCCCGAAGCGGTCGGCGACCTCCCCCGCCACCTCGTCAGCGGTGTCGCGGTCGGGCAGCACCAGTACATGTCTCACATCGCTCACCGGTTCATTCTCCGGTACGTCCGGTGCGCGCGGTGCGTCGCACCCGGGCTCACGGGACGTGGGCCGGCTGTCGGTGCCCCGTGGGATGCTGGACCGCGATGATCCGGAAACAGAGTCAGCAGGACTCCGCAGACAACCCGCTCGTGCCGCTCACCCTCGCTGTGGGGCAGGAGGATCTGCTGCTCGACCGTGCCGTTCAGCAGGTGGTCGCCGCCGCCCGCGCGGCCGACGCCGACACCGACGTCCGCGATCTCACGTCCGACCAGCTCCAGCCGGGCACGCTGGCCGAGCTGACCAGCCCCTCGCTCTTCGCCGAGCGCAAGGTCGTCATCGTGCGGAACGCACAGGACCTCTCCGCCGACACGATCAAGGACGTCAAGACCTACCTCGGCACCCCTGCCGACGAGATCACCCTGGTGCTCCTCCACGCCGGGGGTGCCAAGGGCAAGGGCCTGCTGGACGCCGCCCGCAAGGCAGGGGCCCGTGAGGTCGCCTGCCCGAAGACGACCAAGCCGGCCGAGCGGCTCTCCTTCGTACGGTCGGAGTTCCGGGCCCTGGGCCGTTCCGCGACCCCCGAGGCGTGCCAGGCCCTGGTCGACTCCATCGGCAGCGATCTGCGGGAGCTGGCGAGCGCGGTCTCCCAGCTCGTCGCGGACGTCGAGGGCACCATCGACGAGGCGGTCGTCGGGCGGTACTACACGGGGCGCGCCGAAGCCTCCAGCTTCACGATCGCCGACCGGGCCGTCGAGGGCCGCGCGGCCGAAGCCCTGGAGGCGCTGCGCTGGTCGCTGTCGACCGGAGTCGCCCCGGTCCTGATCACCAGCGCCCTGGCGCAGGGCGTCCGGGCCATCGGCAAGCTCTCGTCGGCCCGCGGCGGACGCCCCGCCGATCTCGCCCGTGAGCTGGGCATGCCGCCGTGGAAGATCGACCGGGTACGGCAGCAGATGCGCGGCTGGACACCGGACGGGCTCGCGGTCGCGCTGCGCGCCGTCGCGCAGGCGGACGCCGGGGTGAAGGGCGGCGGTGACGACCCGGAGTACGAGCTGGAACGGGCCGTGGTCACGGTGGCCCGCGCCGCCCGGATGCGGCGCTGACGACCGCTCCACCGGTCCGCACGCTCCGCCCACGCTGAACGCTGCGGAGCGGCCCACCACGCCGAAGGCCACGGAGCGGCCTCGCCACACCTACGGAGCCGCCCCTCACCCCGCCCACGCCGAAGGCCCCGCATCCGTCCTGGGGAAGGACAGAGGCGGGGCCTTCGGCTCAAGCTCTTGGTGCGCCGCACCCGCGTGGCGAACGCAGGCCGTGTGCGGCGCGGGGTGCCGTACCGGAGCGGTAGAGGGGCCGCTGGGCCCGGGACGACGGGTGGGGCTCGGAGAGAGCCCCGTAAGTCGAAGTCACCCGAAAGTGGTCAGCCGTGAGGCCGGACCCCATCGGTCGGCTTCAGGCAGTTCAGGCGGAGAGACCGGCAACGCGCTTGGCGATCGCCGACTTCTTGTTGGCCGCGGAGTTCTTGTGGATAACGCCCTTGCTGACGGCCTTGTCGAGCTGCTGGGAAGCCAGCCGAGCGGCCGCGGTGGCCTTCTCGACGTCGCCCGCGGCAGCGGCCTCACGGGACTTGCGGATCGCGGTCTTGAGCGACGACTTGACGGCCTTGTTGCGCAGGCGCGCCTTCTCGTTGGTCTTGTTCCGCTTGATCTGGGACTTGATGTTCGCCACGAAAGAGCCTTTTCAGGTTCGATGAATTCGAAATTTCGATGAGCACCTCCGCGCCGACCGCCACGAACCGTGTGAAGCGTTCATCCGGAAGGCCCAGGAGGCACAGCTGACCACGGTACCAGTCGGCCGCCCACCGGCCCAAAACGGGATCGGGGCCCCAGCCATGGGACCATGGAGCCTACGTATCGATCCGCCATCGCCCGAGACGAGACGCCCGGCGTCTCAAGAATCAGGACCCTGCGTGCCCGCGACTCCTACCAACGTGCCCGAGCCGAGCCGTACCGACCCGGCGCTGATCCGCAATTTCTGCATCATCGCGCACATCGACCACGGCAAGTCGACCCTTGCCGACCGGATGCTCCAGCTGACCGGGGTGGTCGACCAGCGGCAGATGCGCGCTCAGTACCTCGACCGTATGGACATCGAGCGCGAGCGCGGCATCACGATCAAGTCCCAGGCGGTCCGGCTGCCCTGGGCGCCCACCACGGGCGGGGACCTGGGCACCACCCATGTCCTGAACATGATCGACACCCCTGGTCACGTGGACTTCACCTATGAGGTCTCCCGTTCCCTCGCCGCCTGTGAGGGCACGATCCTGCTGGTCGACGCGGCCCAGGGCATCGAGGCGCAGACCCTCGCCAACCTCTATCTGGCGATGGAGAACGACCTCACGATCGTTCCGGTCCTCAACAAGATCGACCTGCCGGCCGCGCAGCCCGAGAAGTTCTCCGAGGAGCTGGCGAACCTCATCGGCTGTCAGCCCGAGGACGTGCTCAAGGTCTCCGCGAAGACCGGTGTCGGGGTGGACGCTCTCCTCGACCGGGTCGTCAGGGACGTGCCGGCCCCGGTGGGCAACGCCGACGCCCCCGCCCGCGCCATGATCTTCGACTCGGTCTACGACTCCTACCGCGGTGTCGTGACGTACGTCCGTGTCGTCGACGGCCAGCTCAACAAGCGCGAGCGCATCCGCATGATGTCCACCAACGCCACCCACGAGCTGCTGGAGATCGGTGTCTCCTCGCCGGAGATGACCCCGGCCGACGGCATCGGCGTCGGCGAGGTCGGCTACATCATCACCGGGGTGAAGGACGTCAGGCAGTCGAAGGTCGGTGACACGATCACCTCGCTGCACAAGGGCGCCACCGAGGCCCTGGGCGGCTACAAGGACCCCAAGCCGATGGTGTTCTCCGGCCTCTACCCGCTGGACGGCTCGGACTACCCGGACCTCCGCGAGGCCCTGGAGAAGCTGCAGCTCAACGACGCCGCCCTGGTGTACGAGCCGGAGACCTCGGCGGCCCTCGGCTTCGGCTTCCGGGTCGGCTTCCTCGGTCTGCTCCACCTCGACGTGGTCAGGGAGCGCCTGGAGCGCGAGTTCAACCTGGAGCTCATCGCCACCGCGCCGAACGTGGTCTACCGGGTGGACATGGAGGACGGCACCGAGCACATCGTCACCAACCCGAGCGAGTTCCCCGAGGGGAAGATCGACAAGGTGCACGAGCCGGTCGTCCGCGCCACGGTGCTGGCCCCCAGTGAGTTCATCGGCGCGATCATGGAGCTCTGCCAGAACCGCCGCGGCACGCTGCTCGGGATGGACTACCTCTCCGAGGACCGGGTCGAGATCCGCTACACCCTGCCGCTCGCCGAGATCGTCTTCGACTTCTTCGACCAGCTGAAGTCGAAGACCCGCGGCTACGCGTCCCTCGACTACGAGCCCACCGGCGAGCAGGCGGCCCAGCTCGTCAAGGTCGACATCCTGCTGCACGGCGACAAGGTCGACGCGTTCTCCGCCGTCACGCACAAGGACAAGGCGTACGCGTACGGCGTGCGGCTCGTCGCCAAGCTGCAGAAGCTGATCCCGCGGCAGAACTTCGAGGTGCCGATCCAGGCCGCCATCGGCGCCCGCGTCATCGCCCGTGAGACCGTCCGCGCCATCCGCAAGGACGTCCTCGCCAAGTGCTACGGCGGTGACATCTCCCGTAAGCGGAAGCTGCTGGAGAAGCAGAAGGAAGGCAAGAAGCGGATGAAGATGGTCGGGAACGTGGAGGTCCCGCAGGAAGCCTTCATCTCGGTGCTGTCGACCGACGACTCGGGCGAGAGCAAGAAGAAGTAACCGGAACCGGCGATACGGAACCGGCGGTAGGGAACCGGCCGGAACCGGCGAGAACCGGAACGTGATTCGACGGACGGGCCCCCGCGCTACGGCACGGGGGCCCGTTCGTTATGAACCACACGGCCGTTCCCTCTTACGTGGCGGACGGCGGCGCTCTACTCTGATCACTAGTTACTCGCCAGTTTAATAACAGCCACCAGCCAGTCGCGCAGAGCTGCTCGCAGGCCCGGAGGACGACGTCGTGAGCGACACACAGACCTTGATCGAGACCCGGCCGCCCTCCGTGGCGACCCTTTTCACCCAGCGGGTTGCCGAGACGCCCGACGCCGAGGCGTACCGCTTCCCGGTGCCCGCCGCCTCGGGCGAGGGGCCCGACGACTGGAAGTCCCTGAGCTGGGGCCAGGCCGCCGAGCGGGTGTACGCCATCGCCGCCGGCCTGATCGAACTGGGCGTGCGGCCCGAGGAGCGCGTCGCGCTCGCCTCGTCGACCCGGGTCGAGTGGATTCTGGCCGACCTCGGTGTGATGTGCGCGGGGGCGGCGACGACGACGATCTATCCGTCGACGAACACCGAGGAGTCCGCGTACATCCTCTCCGACTCCGAGAGCCGGGTGCTGATCGCCGAGGACGCCGCGCAGCTCGCCAAGGCGCGGGAGCGGCGGGCCGAGCTGCCCGAACTGCGCCATGTCGTGGTGATCGACACCGAGGGTCTGGAGCCGGACGCGGCGGACGAGGCCGGCTGGGTCCTCTCGCTCGCCGAACTGGAGGCGCGCGGCGCCGCGTACCTGGCGGCGAACCCGGGTGCGGTCAAGGAGCGGATCGGCGCCATCACGGCCGACCAGCTCGCCACTCTGATCTACACCTCGGGCACCACGGGCAGGCCCAAGGGCGTGCGGCTGCCGCACGACAACTGGTCGTACATGGCCAAGGCCACCGTGTCCACCGGGCTGATCACCAAGGACGACGTCCAGTACCTCTGGCTGCCGCTCGCGCACGTCTTCGGCAAGGTGCTGACCTCCGGCCAGATCGAGGTCGGCCATGTCACCGCCGTCGACGGCCGGGTGGACAAGATCATCGAGAACCTCCCGGTGGTCCAGCCGACCTATATGGCGGCCGTCCCGAGGATCTTCGAGAAGGTCTACAACGGGGTCGCGGCCAAGGCCAGGGCCGGCGGCGCCGCCAAGTACAAGATCTTCCTGTGGGCCGCCGAAGTGGCACGCGAGTACGCGCGGGTCACCCAGGACAACTTCCGGCACACCGGCTCCGCGTCGGCGCCCTTCGCCCTCTCGGCCAAGCACAAGGCGGCCGACGCGCTGGTGTACGCCAAGATCCGCGAGGCGTTCGGCGGGCGGCTGCGCGCCTGTGTCTCGGGCTCGGCCGCGCTCGCCCCCGACATCGGGCTGTTCTTCGCGGGCGCCGGCATCCACATCCTGGAGGGGTACGGCCTCACCGAGTCCAGCGCCGCCTCCTTCGTCAACCCCGGCGAGGCGTACCGCACCGGCACCGTCGGCAAGCCGCTGCCCGGCACCGAGGTCCGGATCGCCGACGACGGCGAGGTCATGCTCCGCGGCCCCGGCATCATGGCGGGCTACCACCGCCAGCCGGAGAAGACCGCCGAAGTGCTGGAGTCCGACGGCTGGTTCCACACCGGCGACATCGGTGAGCTGTCGTCCGACGGCTATCTGCGGATCACCGACCGCAAGAAGGACCTGATCAAGACGTCCGGCGGCAAGTACATCGCGCCGGCCGAGGTCGAGGGCCAGTTCAAGGCGGTCTGCCCGTTCGTCTCCAACATCCTGGTGCACGGCGCGGACCGTAACTTCTGTACGGCCCTGATCGCCCTGGACGAGCCGACCATCCTCGGCTGGGCGGAGGAGAACGGCCTGGGCGGCCGGACGTACGCCGACGTGGTGGCGTCCAAGGAGGTCGAGTCGCTCATCGACGGCTATGTGAAGCAGCTCAACGAGGGGCTCCAGCGCTGGCAGACGGTCAAGAAGTTCCGGCTGCTGCCGCGCGACCTGGACATCGAGCACGGTGAGCTGACGCCCAGCCTCAAGCTGAAGCGGCCGGTCGTCGAGCGCGAGTACAAGGGGCTCATCGAGGACATGTACGCGGGCTCCCGCGAGGCGTAACGGAAGCGGGGAAGGGGCAGGACCGGCGGCCGACCCCGCCGCCGGCCGCCCGCCCGTCACCCCCGCGGGCCCGGCCCCGGCATGGAATCCCCCACTCCGGCACGGCGCCGACCAGCGCTTTTCCCATCCGACACGGCCCATTTGAGTAACTCGACGCATATGGGCGGGCTCAGTCTGTCACTCTGTCGTTGTCGTCATCGGCGCAACGTCAGATCTGGTCAGGGAGCCACCGAGTGGGGTCCATTCCCGTGCAGAGGGAGACGGCGGTCCGTACCGCGCGCCCCTCCGGGCCACCGGCAGGCGTGCCGTCAGTGGTCCGTACCAGCCTGCCCGGCAACCCGCTGTCCCCGTCCGCCGCCCGCCGGTTCGTCCGGGCCGCGCTCGCCGACTGGACCGCGCTCGGGCTCCCCGCCGCCACCGGCTTCACCGACCAGCTCGCCGACGACTCCGTCCTGATCGCCAGCGAACTCGTCACCAACGCCGTCGTGCACGCGGGCACCACCGTCGAGATGCTCCTCCGGCTGGAGGGCGCGGCCGGCGAGGAGCAGCCCGCGCTGGTGATCGAGGTGTCCGACCACCACCCGTCCCGCGAGGTGCGCAGCGACCCGGATGACCACCAGGACGGCGCCCCTGAGTACGGCCGCGGGCTGCGGCTCGTCTCGACCCTGGCCGAGGCGTGGGGCATCACCTACCGCACCGGGCTCAAGACGGTCTGGACCCGGCTGCCGCTCGACGGGGGCGACCCGCAGTCCGCGTCAGGCAGCGACCGCCTGAGGCGCGGACTGCGCGCCTCCGAGATCCTCGCCCCCGCGCCCCGGCGCACCCAGGGCGAGGAACGCGAGTGGAGCAGCAGCGGGGCGCTCAGCTTCCTCGCCGAGGCGTCCGAACTGCTCGCCGGGCAGTTCGACGAGGACATGATCGCCGCGCTCGCCGGACAGCTCCTGGTGCCACGGCTCGGCGACTGGTGCGCCGTCTGGCTGGACCCGGAGGCGGGCGGCCCCGGACGCAGACCGAGACTCTCGCGGGTCTGGCACGCCCACGAGAGCCGGATCGACGAACTGCGGGCCGTCCTGGAGAAGGACCCGCCGCAGCTGCCCGAGTCCGCACGGGGCGGCGCCGTGACCCTGGAGTGGCCGGTCACCGACGGGACGGCGGGCGCCGAGGGCACGGTGCTCGGCTACCGGCTCCTTGCCGCGGGCCGGCCGCTGGGCACCCTGCTGCTCGGCCGCGCGGCCGGGCGCCGCGCCCACGAGGAAGTGGCCGCCCTGGTGGGCGACTTCGCGCGCCGGGTCGCGCTGGCGATCGGCGCCGCACGCCAGTACACCCGGCAGGCCACCATCAGCAGGGTCCTCCAGCGCGGGCTGCTGCCCAGCAGCGTCGCCGAGATCCCCGGCGTGGACAGCGCCCTCGTCTACGAGCCGCGCGGCGAGGGCGTCGCGGGCGGCGACTTCTACGACGTCTTCCCCGGCGACAGCGCGGGCGGCCGCTGGTGCTTCGCACTCGGCGACGTCCAGGGCAGCGGCCCGGAAGCCGCCGTCGTCACCGGACTCGCCCGCCCCTGGCTGCGGCTGCTCGCCCGCGAGGGCTACCAGGTGTCCGAGGTGCTCGACCGGCTCAACAAGCTGCTCCTCGACGACGCGATGGAGACCGCCGAGGCCGCGGCCCGGATGGTCGCGGTCGCGGGCGGCCAGGAGCTGCACGAGGACCCACAGTCCCGGTTCCTGTCGCTGCTCTACGGCGAGCTGGTGCCGCTGCCGGGCGGCGCGGGCGTGCGGTGCACCCTGGCGAGCGCGGGCCACCCGCTGCCGCTGCTGCTGAGCCCCGACGGCACCGTGCGGGCCGCCGCCGCACCGCAGATGCTGCTCGGCGTGGTCGAGGGCGTCACGTACGAGAGCGAGACGTTCGACCTGCTGCCCGGTGACACGCTGCTCTGTGTCACCGACGGTGTCACCGAGCGGCGGGCGGGCCCGCGCATGTTCGACGACGGCGACGGGCTCTCGGCCGAGCTGGCGGGCTGTACGGGGCTGACCGCGCAGGGCGTCGCCGAGCGGATCAAGCAGGCGGTGTACGCGTTCGGCGTGGAGCCGCTGGACGACGACATGGCGCTCCTGGTGCTGCGGGCGGAGTAGTTCCCGGCCCGGGGGACAATGGGGGCATGCCTTCCGTACTGCCCGATGGTGAGCCCATGCCCGATGACGGGGCGCTGCCCGGTCATGCCCTGGAGGGCGCGGGTGAGCGGCCGCTCGGGTTCTATCTGCACGTGCCCTACTGCGCGACGCGCTGCGGGTACTGCGACTTCAACACCTACACCGCCACCGAGCTGCGCGGCTCGGGCGGTGTGCTGGCCTCCCAGGACAACTACGCCTCGACCCTGACCGAAGAGGTCAGGCTGGCCCGCAAGGTGCTGGGGGACGACCCCAGGCCGGTCAGCACGGTGTTCGTCGGCGGCGGCACACCGACCCTGCTCGACGCGGCGGACCTGGTACGGATGCTCGCCGCGGTACGGGACGAGTTCGGCCTCGCCGAGGGCGCCGAGATCACCACCGAGGCCAACCCCGAGTCCGTCGGCCCGGAGTATCTGGCGGAGCTGCGGGCCGGCGGCTTCAACCGGATCTCGTTCGGGATGCAGAGCGCCCGGCAGCACGTCCTGAAGATCCTCGACCGCACCCACACCCCCGGCAGGCCCGAGGCGTGCGTCGCCGAGGCGCGCGCCGCGGGCTTCGAACACGTCAACCTCGACCTGATCTACGGCACGCCGGGGGAGTCCGACGACGACTGGCGGGCCTCGCTCGCGGCGGCGGTCGGCGCAGGTCCCGACCACATCTCCGCGTACGCCCTCATCGTCGAGGAGGGCACCCAGCTGGCCCGCCGGATCCGGCGCGGCGAGGTGCCCATGACGGACGACGACGAGCACGCGGACCGTTATCTGATCGCGGACTCGGTCCTGGCCGACGCGGGGTTCTCCTGGTACGAGGTCTCCAACTGGTCCACCACCGACGCGGGCCGGTGCCTCCACAACGAGCTGTACTGGCGCGGCGCGGACTGGTGGGGCGCGGGCCCCGGCGCGCACAGCCACATCGGCGGGGTGCGCTGGTGGAACGTGAAGCACCCCGGCGCGTACGCGGCCGCCCTGGCCGCCGGGAAGTCACCCGGCGCGGGCCGGGAGATCCTGCCCGCCGAGGACCGCAGGGTGGAGCGCATCCTGCTGGAGCTGCGGCTGCGCGACGGCTGCCCGCTGGACATCCTGGCCCCGGCCGGCCTGGCGGCGTCCCGGCGGGCGCTGGCGGACGGGCTGCTCGATCCGGCGGCCTACGGGTCGGGGCGTGCGGTGCTCACGCTGCGCGGGCGGCTGCTGGCCGACGCGGTGGTGCGGGATCTGGTGGACTGAGGCGGCGCCGCTCGCTGCCTGCGTCCGGCCCCGCTCCTCAAACGCCGGAGTGGCTGGAATCCTCCGGCGCCGTCACGAAGTCGATCAGCTCCTCGACGCGGCCCAGCAGTGCGGGCTCCAGGTCGCGGTAGGAGCGTACGCCCGACAGGATCCGCTGCCACGCGGCGCCGGTGTTCTCCGGCCAGCCCAGGGACCGGCACACGCCCGTCTTCCAGTCCTGGCCGCGCGGTACCGTCGGCCACCCCGCGATGCCCACGGACGACGGCTTCACCGCCTCCCACACATCGATGTAGGGGTGCCCCACCACCAGCGCGTGGTCGCTGGAGACCTCCGCCGCGATCCGGGACTCCTTCGAGCCCGGGACCAGGTGGTCGACCAGCACGCCGAGCCGCGCGTCCGCCGCAGGCCCGAACTCCGCGACGATCGCGGGCAGATCGTCGATGCCCTCCAGGTACTCGACGACGACGCCCTCGATCCGCAGGTCGTCACCCCAGACCCGCTCGACCAGCTCCGCGTCGTGCCGCCCCTCGACATAGATCCGGCCGGCCCGCGCCACGCGCGCCCTCGCGCCGGGCACCGCCAGTGAACCGGACGCCGTGCGGTGCGGGCGCTGCGGCGCCGCCGTGGGGCGTACGAGCGTGACCGGGCGCCCTTCGAGCAGGAAGGCGCGCGGCCCCATCGGGAACACCCGGTGCTTGCCGAACCGGTCCTCCAGGGTGACCGTCGGCCCCTCGGCCGTCTTCTCGCACCGGATCACCGCACCGCAGAACCCGGTGGCGATCTCCTCGACCACCAGATCGGGCTCGGCCGCGACCTCGCGGGCGGGTGTCTGCTTCTTCCACGGCGGCGTGAAGTCGGGGCTGTAGCTGCGCATTCCGCAGACGCTACGACACCCCGGAGCTCGCTGCCAGCACATCCCGCTGAGCGCGGACGAACGCGGCGTCGACCACGGCCCCGTGCCCCGGCACGTACAGCGCGTCATCGCCGCCCAGCGCCAGCAGCCGGTCCACCGCCGCCGGCCAGCGGGCGGGCAGCGCGTCCGGGCCCGCCTGCGGCTCCCCCGACTCCTCGACCAGGTCGCCGCAGAAGACGACAGGGCGGTCGCCGGGGACGAGCAGCGCCAGGTCGTGGCCGGTGTGGCCGGGGCCGCAGTTCACCAGGGTCACCCGGCGGCCGCCCAGGTCCAGGGTCAGCTCCCCGGAGACCTGATGGTGCGGAGCGACCAGCTGCGCCACCGCGTCGGCGGCCTCCACGGCCGGCACCCCGTGGCGTACCGCGTCCTCGCGCAGCGCTTCGGCCCCGCGCGAGCCCCGGGTGAGCAGCGCCCGGGTCCCCACCGCCCCGTACACCTGCACCCCGGCGAACGCGGCGGTGCCCAGCACATGGTCGAAGTGCGGGTGGCTCAGCGCGATGTGCGTCACCCGGCGGCCCAGCGCCGCCTCCGCGCGCATCCGGACCTCCCGGCCCTCGCGGAGCGTGGCACCCGTGTCGAAGAGCAGTGCGCCGAACCGGCCCGCCACAAGCCCGGCCGTCGCGTCCCAGCGCGGGAGCCGGCACCGGCCCACGCCCGGCGCCAGCGGTTCCCAGCCGGAGTCTTCCCAAGCGGCGTCCATACCGCGACGCTATCCCGGTCGGCGGAGACCGGCGCGACCGTGCGAAGGGCCGCCCTTGCCAGCGGTGAACCTCTCCGCCGTACACTGGGACGCTGCTGGCACTCGAACATTCCGAGTGCCAGGCAGGCCCGGATCGACAGCTGGAGGTGTGCGCGGGTGCTCAGCGAACGCAGACTCGAAGTGTTGCGCGCCATCGTCCAGGACTATGTGGGCACCGAGGAGCCGGTCGGCTCCAAGGCGCTCACCGAGCGGCACCGGCTCGGTGTCTCACCGGCCACCGTCCGCAACGACATGGCGGCCCTGGAGGACGAGGGGTTCATCGCGCAGCCGCACACGAGCGCGGGCCGCATCCCCACGGACAAGGGGTACCGGCTGTTCGTCGACCGGCTCGCGGGCGTCAAGCCCCTCTCGTCGCCCGAGCGGCGCGCCATCCAGAACTTCATGGACGGCGCGGTCGACCTCGACGACGTGGTGGGCCGGACCGTACGGCTGCTGGCGCAGCTCACCCGGCAGGTCGCCGTCGTGCAGTATCCGTCGCTGACCCGTTCCACGGTGCGGCATGTGGAGCTGCTCGCGCTGGCGCCCGCCCGGCTGATGCTCGTCCTGATCACGGACACCGGACGGGTCGAGCAGCGCATGATCGACTGCCCGGCGCCGTTCGGTGAGACATCTCTCGCGGATCTCAGGGCCCGGCTCAACAGCCGGGTGGTGGGACGCCGTTTCGCGGACGTACCACAATTGGTGCAGGACCTGCCCGAGTCATTCGAACAGGAAGACCGGGGTACGGTTTCCACGGTGCTCGCGACCTTGCTCGAAACGCTGGTCGAGGAGACCGAGGAACGGCTGATGATCGGCGGAACCGCCAATCTGACGCGATTCGGACATGACTTCCCACTGACCATCAGGCCGGTGCTGGAAGCGCTTGAGGAGCAGGTCGTGCTGCTCAAGCTGCTCGGTGAGGACTCGGGCATGACCGTACGCATCGGGCATGAGAATGCCCACGAGGGCCTGACGTCCACATCGGTCGTCGCCGTCGGCTACGGTTCGGGCGACGAGGCAGTCGCCAAACTCGGCGTGGTCGGACCGACCCGCATGGACTACCCCGGAACGATGGGAGCGGTACGCGCAGTGGCACGTTACGTCGGACAGATCCTGGCGGAGTCGTAAGTGGCCACGGACTATTACGCCGTTCTCGGCGTGCGCCGCGACGCTTCCCAGGACGAGATCAAGAAGGCATTCCGGCGATTGGCGCGCGAGCTCCACCCGGACGTCAACCCCGATCCCAAGACGCAGGAACGCTTCAAGGAGATCAACGCCGCCTACGAGGTGCTGTCGGACCCGCAGAAGAAGCAGGTCTACGACCTCGGCGGCGACCCGCTCTCGCAGGCGGGCGGCGGCGGAGCCGGCGGCTTCGGCCAGGGCGGCTTCGGCAACTTCTCGGACATCATGGACGCGTTCTTCGGTACGTCGTCCCAGCGCGGGCCGAGGTCGCGTACGCGGCGCGGCCAGGACGCGATGATCCGGCTGGAGATCGACCTCAACGAGTCGGCCTTCGGCACCACGAAGGACATCCAGGTCGACACCGCCGTGGTCTGTACGACCTGCAGCGGCGAGGGCGCGGCCCCCGGCACCTCGGCCCAGACCTGCGACATGTGCCGCGGCCGCGGTGAGGTCTCGCAGGTCACCCGGTCCTTCCTGGGCCAGGTCATGACCTCGCGGCCGTGCCCGCAGTGCCAGGGCTTCGGTACGGTCGTGCCGACCCCGTGCCCCGAGTGCGCGGGCGACGGGCGCATCCGCTCCCGCCGCACGCTGACGGTGAAGATCCCGGCCGGTGTCGACAACGGCACCCGGATCCAGCTCGCGGGCGAGGGCGAGGTCGGCCCCGGCGGCGGCCCCGCCGGTGACCTGTACGTCGAGATCCACGAGCTGCCGCACGCGGTCTTCCAGCGGCGGGGCGACGATCTGCACTGCACGGTGACGGTCCCCATGACGGCGGCGGCGCTCGGTACGAAGGTGCCGCTGGAGACGCTGGACGCGCTGGAGGAGGTCGACATCCGGCCGGGCACACAGTCCGGTCAGTCGATCCCGATGCACCAGCGCGGCATCACGCATCTGCGCGGCGGCGGCCGGGGCGACCTGATCGTGCACGTCGAGGTGCTCACCCCGACGAAGATGGACGCCGAACAGGAGCGTCTGCTGCGGGAGTTCTCCAAGCTGCGCGGCGAGGAACGGCCCACCGGCCAGTTCCAGCCGGGGCAGCAGGGGCTGTTCTCGCGGCTGAAGGACGCGTTCAACGGGCGGTAGCGGGGGCTGTTCTTTCTGCCGGGGGTCCGGGGGTCGTCCCCCGGGGGATGCAGTCAGCCCGGGCAGCAGGGGCTGTTCTCGCGGCTGAAGGACGCGTTCAACGGGCGGTAGCCCGCAGGGTGGGTACTCCCGCCCGAGCCGCCGATTCGGTGCGGTGCGGAGGACGTGGCACGATGCGGTCATGTCCTCCGTACTCGCCGATCTCTGCCGATATCCGATCGTGCAGGCCCCCATGGCGGGCGGTGCTTCAGGCCCGCAGCTCGCCGCAGCCGTCTCCGAGGCCGGTGGTCTCGGGTTCCTCGCCGCCGGGTACAAGACCGCGGACGGCATGTACGAGGAGATCAAACAGCTGCGCGGGCTGACCTCCCTGCCCTTCGGCGTGAATCTGTTCATGCCGCAGTCCGACAACGCCGATCCGGCCGCGGTCGAGCTCTACGGCCAGCAGCTCGCCGGTGAGTCCACCTGGTACGAGACGCCGCTCGGCGACGTCCACGGCAGCTCGGACGACGGCTACGAGGCCAAGCTGGCCGTCCTGCTCGACGACCCGGTCCCGGTCGTCTCCTTCACCTTCGGCTGTCCCTCCCGCGATGTGCTCGACGCCTTCGACCGGGTCGACACCTTCACCATCGTCACCGTCACCACCGCTGAAGAGGCGCAGGCCGCCCAGTGGTGCGGCGCCGACGCGGTCTGTGTGCAGGGCATCGAGGCGGGCGGCCACCAGGGCACACACCGCGACGACCCGCAGAACGACGGCACGGGCATCGGTGTGCTGTCGCTCATCACCCAGGTCAGGGAGACCGTGCAGCTGCCGGTCATCGCGGCGGGCGGCCTCATGCGCGGCGCGCAGATCGCGGCGGTGCTCGCGGCGGGCGCGGAGGCCGCGCAGCTCGGTACGGCCTTCCTGGTGTGCCCCGAGTCCGGCGCGAACAGGCTGCACAAGCAGGCCCTGACCAACCCGCTCTTCGTCCGCACCGACCTCACCCGCGCGTTCAGCGGGCGCCCGGCGCGCGGTCTCGTCAACCGGTTCATGCGCGAGCACGGACCGTACGCCCCCGCCGCCTATCCGCAGGTGCACCACCTCACCTCCGGACTGCGCAAGGCGGCGGCCGGAGTGGGCGACGCCCAGGGCATGGCGCTCTGGGCGGGCCAGGGCCACCGCCTCGCCCGTGAGCTGCCCGCGGGCCAGCTCATCGAGGTGCTGGTCGCCGAACTGGACGCGGCCCGCACGGTGTTGGCCGATGGCGGCCCGTCATGACCGCCCCGGTCTTCGTGGTCGACGCGGCGGGTGGCCTCGACACGGCGGCCCCCGGCGGCCGGTTCGTCCTGGACGGCCCCGAGGGCCGGCACGCGGTGTCCGTGAAGCGGCTGCGGGCGGGCGAGGACGTCGTACTGACCGACGGCGCCGGCCGCTCCGCGCGGTGTGTGGTCCTGGCGGCCGAGGGCAAGGACCGGCTGGAGCTCCGGATCGACGCGTGCGCCGACGAGCCGCCGCCTGTACCCCGGATCACCGTCGTACAGGCGCTGCCCAAGGGCGACCGCGGCGAGGTCGCCGTCGAGACCATGACCGAGACAGGTGTCGATGTGATCGTGCCGTGGCAGGCGTCGCGCTGCATCACCCAGTGGCGGGGCGACCGGGGCGCCAAGTCCCTCGCCAAGTGGCGCAGTACGGCACGGGAGTCGGGCAAGCAGTCCCGGCGTACCCGCTTTCCCGAGGTCACCGATGCGCTGAGCACCAAGCAGGTCGCCGCGCTGCTCGCGGACGCCGACCTGGCCGGGGTGCTGCACGAGGACCAGGAGTACGGCAGTGAGCCACTGGCCGCGGCCGAACTCCCCACGCGCGGCGAGATCGTGCTGGTCGTCGGCCCCGAAGGGGGAGTGTCCCCGGAGGAGCTCGCGGCGTTCACGGCGGCCGGGGCCGGGGTGTACCGGCTGGGGCGCAGTGTGCTGCGCACCTCAACGGCGGGCACGGCCGCGGGAGCGCTGCTGCTGGCCAGGACGGGACGCTGGGGCTGAGCGGGGCCCGCCCTCCGGGGGCGGTCCGCCACCCGCGCGAGTGAAGTGGCCGCATAGGGGCTGCACATCGGGGCACTCCGGTGGGAACCTGCCCCGTATGGGGGCATTGAGGCACGTATCGAGACGGGTGCGGTTCCGGACGGTTCTCGCGGCGATCGGCTTTGCCGGCACGGCAGTCGCGGGCGTCGCGGCCTGTGACCCGGTCGACGGGGTCAACACCGCGTCCGTCGCCTACACCACCGACCGCACCGCCACCAGCGCCCTTGAGCACCACGGCGTCGGCGTCGACTGGCTGTCCTGCACGGCCGACTCCGCGGCCGGCACCGGCGCTCCGTCCGCGCCGCCGTCCACCGCCGCGCACGACGTGGCACAGGTCGACTGCCAGGGCAGGACCAAGAGCAAGCAGGACATCACCGTCAAGGGCAAGGTGACGCGGACCGTCGACGGGCGCTGCGTACAGGGCGATCTGACCAGCACGGTCGGCGGGCAACTGGCCTTCACGGCCACACTCCTGGGCAACTGTGCGGCCCCGCCCCCGGACACCACCACCCCACCGCCGGCCCGAAGCGGCGGCAGTGGCGGCGCCGCGCACCCGACGGAGACGGTGACGGTCACCGCCACCGTGACGCGGTACCCGGGCAAGTAGCGCGGCCGCGACCAGCGCTTAGGTATCCCGCCTAGGTATCCCATCCCTGGATTTAGGTGTACGGATCTTCGCTCCGGGGCCGCGCGTGGCGGGCTTTCGCCGGTCAGAGTGGGTCCATGGCTGCCCTTCCCGAACCGGACGTCCTTCCCGAGCCGGAGCTCGGTGCGCTCTCCGAACGCCTTGCCGCCACCCGCCTGGTGACCCTCACCGGCCCCGGCGGCATCGGCAAGTCAAGGCTGGCCGCCAGACTCGCCGAGTCCACCCGGTGTACGGGCGCACCCGTGCACCGGGTGGACTTCTCCGGCTGCCCCGACGCGGCGCTCGTCCCTTACACGGTGGCCGCCGAGCTGCACACCGCCCCCGCGCCCGGCACCGATCCGGTGCGCGCGGTGCTCGACCTGCTCGCCGACAGCCGGGGGCTGCTCGTCCTGGACACCTGCGAACACGTCCTGACGGGCTGCGCCTACCTCGTCGGGCGGCTGCACGACAGCTGTCCCGGGCTGCGGATCCTGACCACCAGCCGCAGGCCGCTCGGCGTACCGGACGAAGACCGGGTGGAGGTACCGCCGTTGCCCAGGGACCGGACCGCAGGCCTGCTCCAGGAGCACGCCGCCTCGTACGGGGTCGAGCTGCCCGGCTGCTGGGCCGGCCGGCTGGCCGGGCAGCTCGACGGCGATCCGCTCTCCACCCTGCTCGCCGCCCGCAGTCTGCGGCAGCTGACCGCGCGGCAGCTGCACGCGGCGCTCGGCGCGCCAGGCGGGCGCTTCGCCGTCCTCACCGACGGCCCCGGCGATCCGGCCAGGCACCGCACGCTGCTGCAGGCCGTCGAGTGGAGCCACGAGCTGTGCAGCAGGGCCGAACGGCTGCTCTGGGCCCAGCTGTCGGCGTTCACCGGTGAGTTCACCGCCGAGCAGGTCCGTACGGTATTTCCGGACGGGTCGTCGCTCGCCTCGCTGGTGAGCTCATCGGTGGTGCACGCCCGCGGTGACGGGACCTACCGGCTGCCGCTGGCACACAGGGAGTACGGAAAACTCCGGCTCGCCGGTCTTGGCGACGGCCTAGGGTGATCCGTGTGACGCAGCCTTCCTATCTCCGGTTTCCGCATGTCCAGGGCGATCTGATCGCCTTCACCGCAGAGGACGACGTCTGGATGGCCCCGCTCGACGGCGGCCGTGCCTGGCGTGTCAGCGCTGACAACAGCCCCGTCAGCCATCCCCGGATATCGCCCGACGGCCGCTGGGTCGCCTGGACCTCGACCAGGGACGGGGCACCCGAAGTGCATCTCGCCCCGGCCGACGGCGGCCCCTCCCGGCGGCTGACCTACTGGGGCGACGCACGGACCTCCGTCCGGGGCTGGACCCCCGAGGGCGAGGTGCTCGCCATCAGCGCCCAGGGCCAGGTCTCGCTGCGGCGCAGCTGGGCGCGGGCCGTGCCGGTCGACGGCGGTCCCGCGCGGACCCTGCCGTACGGGCCGGTCGGCTCCCTCGCGTACGGGCCCGACCAGCGGGTGCTGCTCCTGTCGGCGACGATGGGCCGTGAGGCCGCCGCCTGGAAGCGGTACCGGGGCGGCACCGCGGGCAAGCTGTGGACCGGTGAGACCGGAGGCGACTTCGTGCGGCTGCACGCCTCTCTCGACGGGAACATCGAGTGCCCCCTGTGGGTCGGCGACCGGGTGGCGTTCCTCTCCGACCACGAAGGCGTCGGAGCCCTCTACTCCTCGCTCCCGGACGGCTCGGAGCTGCGCAGGCACACCCCGGCCGAGGGGTTCTACGCGCGGCACGCCGCCACCGACGGCACCCGCGTCGTCCACATGGCGGCCGGTGAGCTGTGGATCACCGACGACCTCGAAGGCGCCGAGCCCCGCAGGATCGACGTCAGGCTCGGCGGCCAGCGCGCCGACCTCCAGCCGCACTCCGTGCGCGCCGGACATCACATCGGCGCGGCCTCCCCGGACCGTACCGGCCGCGGCAGCGCCGTCGAGTCGCGCGGCGCCGTGCACTGGGTCACCCACCGGGAGGGCCCCGTCCGCGCGCTGGCCGCCGAGCCGGGCGTACGGGCGCGGCTGCCCCGCACCTTCCGGGCCGACGGCGCCGAACAGGTCGTCTGGGTCACCGACGCGGAGGGCGAGGACGCCCTGGAGTGCGCGCCCGCGACCGGCGCGGCGCCCGCCGCGGCCCCGCGCCGCCTCGCACAGGGCCGTATCGGCCGGGTCCTCGGGCTCGCCGCCGCCCCGGACGGCAGCCGGTTCGCCGTCGCCGCACACGACGGCCGGGTGCTCGTCGTCGAGCGCGAGTCCGGCGATGTGCACGAGGTGGACCGCAGCGCCGACGGTGACGCGTCGGGTCTGGTCTTCTCACCCGACTCCGCCTGGCTCGCCTGGTCGCACCCCGGCCCCGAGCCGCTGCGCCAGCTCAAGCTCGCGCACCTCGCCGACCTCTCCGTCGCCGAGGCCACCCCGCTGCGCTTCCGGGACTTCGACCCGGCCTTCACGACCGACGGCAAACACCTCGCCTTCCTCTCCGACCGGGCCTTCGACCCGATCTACGACGCACACGTCTTCGACCTGGCGTTCATCGGCACCTGCCGTCCGCATCTGCTGACACTCGCCGCGACCACACCGTCCCCGTTCGGTCCGCAGCGGCACGGCCGCGCGACCGAGAAGGACAAGGACGGCGACGAGCACGACGCTCCGACCGCGCTGCCGGTGACCCGTATCGACCTCGAAGGTCTCGCCGACCGGATCGTGCCGCTGCCCGTCGAGGCCGGCAGCTACTCGACGCTCCGCGCCGCCAGGGACGGACTGCTCTGGCTGCGCCACCCGCTGCGCGGGGTCCTCGGCACGACCGGGGCCACCCCGGACGCCCCCTGGCCGGACACCGTCCTTGAGCGGTACGACCTGGAGAAGCTGCGGGACGAGGAGATCGCCCCTGACGTCGACCACTTCGAGGTCTCAGGCGACGGCAAGCGGCTCGTGCTGCACACGGACGGCAAGCTGCGCGTCGTCCCCTCCGACAGCCGGGTGGCCAAATCCGACGCGGACGAGGACAGCGACCGCAGCGTCACCGTCGACCTCTCCCGGATCCGCCGTACCCTCGACCCGGCCGCCGAGTGGCGGCAGATGTACGACGAGGCCGGGCGCATCATGCGGGACAACTTCTGGTGCGCCGACATGTCAGGGGTGGACTGGGACGGGGTCCTGGACCGCTACCGGCCGGTCCTCGCCCGTGTCGCCACCCACGACGACCTGGTCGACCTGCTCTGGGAGGTCCAGGGCGAGCTGGGCACCTCGCACGCCTATGTGACACCGCCGGGCGGCTGGCACGACGACACCACCCGGCAGGGTCTGCTCGGCGCCGACATCTCCCGTACGGACGAGGGCAGTTGGCGCGTCGACCGGGTCCTGCCATCGGAGACGTCCGACCCGGCGGCGCGCTCACCGCTCGCCGCGCCGGGCGTCGCGGTCCGCGCGGGCGACACCGTGCTGGCCGTCGACGGCCAGGCCGTCGATCCGCTCACCGGCCCCGCGCCGCTGCTTACCGGATCGGCGGGCAAGCCCGTCGAGCTGACCGTCTCGCCCGCGGACGGCGGCGACCCCCGCCATGTCGTGGTCGTACCGACCGGTGACGAGGAGGCGCTGCGCTACCACGCGTGGGTGGCCGACCGCCGGAGCTATGTCCACGAGCGGTCCGGCGGCCGCCTCGGCTATCTGCACGTCCCGGACATGGTCGGCTCGGGCTGGGCACAGCTCCACCGCGACCTGCGGGTCGAGGTGGCCAGGGAGGGCCTGGTCGTGGACGTACGGGAGAACCGCGGCGGCCACACCTCGCAGCTGGTGGTGGAGAAGCTGGCCCGCCGGATCGTCGGCTGGGACCTGCCGCGCGGCATGCGCTCCTCCAGCTATCCGCAGGACGCGCCGCGCGGCCCCGTGGTGGCCGTCGCGAACGAATTCTCCGGCTCGGACGGCGACATCGTGAACGCGGCGATCAAGGCGCTGGGCATCGGTCCCGTGGTCGGCACCCGCACCTGGGGCGGCGTCATCGGCATCGACAGCCGGTACCGCCTGGTGGACGGGACGCTGGTGACGCAGCCCAAGTACGCCTTCTGGCTGGAGGGTTACGGCTGGGGTGTCGAGAACCACGGTGTCGACCCGGACATCGAGGTGGTCCAGGCGCCGCAGGACCACGCGGCGGGCCGGGACCCGCAGCTGGACGAGGCGGTCAGGACCGCGCTCGCCGCACTGGAGGAGACCCCGGCGAAGACCCCGCCGAGCCTGCCGGAGCCGCGCGGCTGACCGCCGGACGCGCCGACGGCGTGCGCCCCCGCCCGGGACAGGGCGCGGGCGCACGGCCGGGGGTGGAGCACAGGCCGGCCGGCCGCCCCCGGCTAGCATGGCCGCGTACGAATGATCATCACTGACCGACACCACGACCGAGGAGTGAGCGCATGGCGGGAGAGCCGCAGACCGACTGCCTGTTCTGCAAGATCGTCTCGGGGGACATCCCGGCGACCGTCGTCCGTGAGACCGACACGACCGTCGCCTTCCGTGACATAAACCCGCAGGCACCCACGCACGTCCTGGTGATCCCCAAGGTGCACTACCCGGACGCGGCGTCCCTCGCGGCGGCCGAACCGCAGGTCGCCGCCGACGTACTGCGCGAGGCGGCCGAGGTCGCCGCCGGGGACAAGGTCGACGGAACCGGATACCGGATCGTCTTCAACACCGGATCAGGCGCGGGTCAGACCGTCTTCCACGCGCACGCCCACGTCCTGGGCGGCCGCGGGCTCAACTGGCCCCCCGGATAGTTCCGTTGTCCGTACGAGAACTCGTGGTGCTCGGCACCGCCAGCCAGGTGCCCACCCGGCGCCGCAACCACAACGGCTATCTGCTGCGCTGGGACGGGCAGGGCATCCTCTTCGACCCGGGCGAGGGCACCCAGCGCCAGATGCTGCACGCCGGGGTCGCCGCGCACGACATCGACCGGATCTGCGTCACGCACTTCCACGGCGACCACTCGCTGGGCCTGGCCGGGGTGATCCAGCGGATCAACCTGGACCAGGTCCCGCACCAGGTCACCGCGCACTACCCGGCGAGCGGGCAGCACTTCTTCGACCGGCTGCGGTACTCCACGGCCTACCGCGAGTCCGTCGCCCTGGCGCAGGTCCCGGCCACCGGCGACGGCGGCGTCCTGGCGCGGACACCCGCGTACGAACTGGAGGCGGTCAGGCTCTCGCACCCCGTCGAGTCGTACGGCTACCGGCTGACCGAGCCCGATGGGCGCCGGATGCTCCCGGCGAAACTCGCCGAGCACGGCATCACCGGCCCGGACGTCGGGCGGCTCCAGCGCGAGGGCGCCGTCGACGGGGTCACGCTCGACCAGGTCAGCGAGGTGCGGCGCGGCCAGCGCTTCGCGTTCGTGATGGACACCCGGCTCTGCGACGGGATCCACCGGCTCGCCGACGGCTGCGACCTGCTGGTCATCGAGTCGACGTTCCTCGACGACGACGCCCGGCTGGCGGCCGACCACGGCCATCTGACCGCAGGACAGGCGGGCCGCGTCGCGCGCGACGCGGGCGTACGGCACCTCGTCCTGACGCACTTCTCGCAGCGGTACCCCGACCCCGCCGAGTTCGGCAGACAGGCGCGCGCCGCCGGCTTCGACGGTGAACTCACCGTCGCCGACGACCTGATGCGGGTGCCGGTCCCCACCCGGCACACCGCCACCTGACCGCTGTCCGCCGTACGTCCCCAGTCCCGACCGACCCACCCACACCACCGAACTGAGCGAGACCCGATGCGCCATCTCCCCAAGGCCGAACTCCACCTCCACATCGAAGGCACCCTCGAACCCGAACTGGCCTTCGCGCTCGCCGCACGCAACGGCATCGAGCTGCCGTACGCGGACACCGAGGCGCTGCGCAAGGCGTACCTCTTCAGCGACCTCCAGTCGTTCCTCGACCTGTACTACGGGCTGATGGCCGTGCTGCGCACCGAGGAGGACTTCGAGGAGCTCACCGACGCCTACCTCGCGCGCGCCGCCGCACAGGGCGTGCGGCATGCGGAGATCTTCTTCGACCCGCAGGCGCACTCCGCGCGCGGAGTGCCGATCGGCACCGTCGTCGAGGGCATCTCCCGGGCGCTCGGGCGCAGCGAGGAGCGGCACGGCATCTCCACGCAGCTCATCATGTGCTTCCTGCGCGACGAGTCGGCCGACTCGGCGATCCGCACGCTGGAGGCGGCCAAGCCGCATCTGCACCGGATCGCGGCGGTCGGCCTCGACTCGGCCGAGGTCGGGCACCCGCCGTCGAAGTTCCGCGAGGTGTACGCGGCGGCGGGCGCGCTGGGGCTGCGCAAGGTCGCGCACGCGGGCGAGGAGGGCCCCGCCGCCTATGTGCACGAGGCCCTGGACATCCTCGGGGTGGAGCGGATCGACCACGGGCTGCGCTCGATGGAGGACCCGGCGCTGGTGGAGCGGCTGGTCAGGGACCGGGTGCCGCTGACGCTCTGCCCGCTGTCCAACGTACGGCTGCGGGCCGTCGACACCCTGGAGCAGCACCCGCTGCCGCAGATGATGGCCGCCGGGCTGCTCTGCACCGTCAACTCGGACGACCCCGCGTACTTCGGGGGCTACGCGGGCGACACCTTCCACGCCGTGCACGAGGCGCTCGGCCTCGGGCACGAGGAGCTGCGGACACTGGCCCGCAACTCCTTCCTCGCCGCCTTCCTCGACCACGACGAGGAGCGCAGGGCCCGCTACTTGGCCGAGGTGGACGCGTACGACTTCGACGCGGACCTCGATCTGGGCTGAACGCCCCCGGTGAGCCGGTACTTGCGGCGGGGTACCGGCTCCGGCTCCTCCAGGGCGATCTCGGTGACGGTGAGTTCGGGTGCGCCGAGCTGCGGGACCGTGGACGCCACCGCGCCCAGGGTGCCCGCGACGACGGCCGCGGGGGCGCCGCCCCTGCGCCGCACCGAGCCGGGCAGCAGCGGGCGGCCCGATGTGTGCAGCGCCACCCCGGTCAGCGGGACCGCCAGCAGCAGAAGCAGGGCGCAGAGCACCGCCCCCATCAGCGGGAAGCCGGTCCGCGCGGCGAGCAGGCTGCCCGCCACCGGGCCGCAGGCCACACCGAGCGAGGACGCCGAGCCGACCAGGACGGCCCAGCGGCCGCGCGGGTCCAGCGAGGCGGCCAGACCGATCAGATAGGACAGGACCACCGGGTAGAAGGTGTTCCAGAGGATCTCGCCCGACGCGAACGAGGCGAGCCCGCTCGCCGATGAACTCAGCGCGATACAGGCCGAGATGACCATGGTGCCGCCGCCGATCGGCAGCGCTCTGCCGAGCCGTGCGCCGAGTGCCCCGGCTCCGGCGACACCGATCAGCCCGGCGCCGAGCGACACCGCGAAGATCACGCCGACCGTCACCTCGGACAGCCCCGCCTGGTCCTGGCCGATCCGGCTGCTGACGCCCCAGAGGGAGTTCTGCGCCATGGCCCAGCAGACCATCGCGCCGGCCAGCACCGAGCCCGAGCGCAGATGCGGGATACGGCCGCGTCCCGCCCCGGTGGCGGGTGGCTGTGGCCGGGCCCGGCCGAGCCTGCTGGTCGCGGGCCAGACGAGAGCGGCGACCAGGGCGACGGCGGCGAACGGCGCGCGGTGACCGCCGCCGAGCTGCGGCAGGACGAGGTAGAGGGCGCCGGCTGTCGCCGACACCGTGAGGAGCCCGGTGGACGAGGCCCGGTGCGGGTCGGGCAGGCCCGCGATACCGCCGGCGGCCACCGCGGTCGCCGTACCTGAGCCCACGCCGCCGATGGCGGCCCCCGCGATGACGAGCGGGAGGTACGCGGTGGTCGCGGCGGCGGCGTAGCCGATGACGGTGAGCAGCAGCCCGGCGCGGGCGACCCGCTGCGGGCCGATGCGCTCGACGTGTGAGGCCAGTACGAGACCGGCGCCCGCCGAGCAGAGGAGGAGGACCGAGCCGGCGACGCCGGCTTCGGCAGGAGAGAGGCCGAGACCGGAGCCCAGGCGTCCGACGATGGTCGGCAGGAGGTATGAGGCGAGGTAACCAGCGGTGAACACGGCGATGAGAGGCCATGTGGCGCGTGAGCGCGAAGACACGGGCGTTCCTGACAGAGATATGCCTGTGACCAGGCAGAAGAGTGGGGGGAAGTGGGCGTCGTGTCATTGACGGGAGCGCGTGGTCACCTATCCATCAACCACGCTGAGTCAACGAAACCTACCAATACGTGATCTATAGCACTTTCGGTTTATAGTCACGCAGGCACGGACGGCGCCGGGTTTTTTTTACTCAGATCCAGTCGGGTGCGCCGGGCAGGGCGTGTGCCGCGGCCTCGATCTCGGCCCGTACCTCGCGCATCATCGCGACGATCCGGCGCTCGTGATCCTCACTCAGCCGGGCCACCGGGACCGAGCAGCTGACGGCGTCCACCGCTGGCGTGTCGTACCGCAGCGCGAAGCCGAAACCGACGATTCCGGTGACGCCCTCCTCGCGGTCGACCGCGTACCCGCGCTCGCGTACCAGCGCCAGATCGGCGTCGAGGGCGGCCCGGTCGGGCAGCGTGTTCGCGGTGAACCGCTCCAGCTCGCCGGCCGGCAGCCCGCCCGGGTCCCGCTCGGCGAGCAGCGCCTTGCCCAGTGCGCTGACATGGGCGGGCAGCCTGCGGCCGACCCGGCTGAGGGTGCGCAGATACTCGTGCGACTCGCGGGTGGCGAGATACACGATGTCGCCGCGGTCGAACCGCCCCAGGTGGACGGTCTCGCCCAGCGCGGTGGACGCCTGGTCCAGATAGGGCTTGACCGCCCGCACCCGGGCGTCCGTGTCGAGGTAGCTGGTGCCGGTGAGCAGGGCGCGGATCCCGATGCCGTACAGCGATCCCGTCGCGTCGGTACGGACCCAGCCCCGGTCGGTCAGCGTCTGCAGCAGGGCGTACATGGAGCTGCGGGGCACGCCCAGCTCGTCGGCGAGTTCCCGCAGCCGGGCGGGCCGGTCGCCGCGCGCGGCGAGCACCTCGAGCAGCTCGACGGTGCGGCCCGCCGACTTCACCTCGCGTACGCCTCCGGTCTCCGGCATGCCCAGATCCTAAGGCCGGCCGGTAAACGGGCGTGGTGCCGGGACTCTTGACGCTCCTGGCCCGGGTATCTACTGTCTGTCTCCATGCTTGGACATCATCTACATACGGAGACAGCATGAATGTGGTGGCCCGCCTCAGGGAAGGCATGGCTCGCGGCGTGCTCTCCTTCCCCCTGACCAGCTTCACCGCCGACGGCGAACTCGACATCGATGGCTACCGCGCCTCTCTCGAAACCCAGCTGGCCGCCGCCCCCGGCGCCGTCTTCCCCGCCTGCGGCACCGGCGAGTTCTTCTCGCTCGACGAGGACGAGTACCGCCGGGTCGTCACCACCACCGTCGAAGCGGCCCGCGGACGGCTCCCGGTGGTCGCCGGCATCGGATACGGCTGGGCGCAGGCCGCCCGGTTCGCCCGCATCGCCGAGGAGGCCGGCGCCGACGCTGCGCTCGTCATGCCGCACTACCTCGTCGCGGCCCCGCAGGACGGGCTGGTCGCGCAACTGGAGCAGATCGCCGCCCGTACCCGGCTGCCCCTCATCGCCTACCAGCGCGGCCAGGTCACCTTCACCGCGGCGTCGCTGCGCAGGATCGCCGCCATCCCCGGAGTCATCGGCCTCAAGGACGGCCACAGCGACCTCGACCGGCTCCAGCGCCTCACCCTCGCCGCACCCGACGGCTTCCTGTTCTTCAACGGCGCGTCCACTGCCGAGATCCAGGCCCGCGCCTACGCCACCGTCGGCGTCCCCGCGTACTCCTCAGCCGTCCACGCCTTCGCCCCCGAGATCGCCGGAGCCTTCTTCACCGCACTCCGCAAGGGCGACGACGCCGCCACGGACACCCTGCTGCGCGGCTTCTACGTACCCCTGGTCGAACTCCGCGACCGGGTCCCCGGCTACGCCGTCTCCCTGGTCAAGGCCGCCGCCCGGCTGCGCGGCCACCCGGTCGGCCCGGTCCGCGCCCCGCTGACCGACCCGGGCCCCGCCGACCTCGCGGCCCTCGAAACCCTGCTCACCACCGGACTCGACCTGGCAGGAGCCACCCGATGACGCAGTCCACGCCCCGCAGCCTGACCATCGCCGACGTACGCCTCACGCCCGTACTGATAGCCGACCCGCCGCTGCTCAACGTCCAGGGTGTGCACCAGCCGTACACCCCGCGTCTGGTCGTCGAGATCGTCACGGCGGACGGCGTCACCGGCGTGGGCGAGACCTACGGCGACACCAAGTACCTGGAGATCGCCCGCCCTTACGCGGAACTGCTCCCCGGCCGCTCCCTGGCCGACCTCAACGGTCTCGTCACCCTCGCACGACAGGTGGGCGTCGACGCCGCACGGATCGAGAACGCCGTCGACGTGGGCGGTCTGCGCGGCGTCCAGACCGCCGACAAGCTGCGTCTCTCGATCATCTCGGCCTTCGAGGTCGCCTGCCTCGACGCGCTGGGCAAGGTCCGCGGCCTGCCGGTGCACGCCCTGCTCGGCGGCAAGGTCAGGGACTCCGTCGAATACAGCGCCTACCTCTTCTACCGCTGGGCCGAGCACCCGGACGGCGCCGGCGAGCCCGACACCTGGGGCGAGGCGGTCGACCCCGCGGGCGTGGTCGCGCAGGCCCGCCGCTTCGTACGCGACTACGGATTCACCTCCTTCAAACTCAAGGGCGGTGTCTTCCCGCCCGCCGACGAGGTCGCCGCCGTCAAGGCCCTGGCCGAGGCGTTCCCCGGCCACCCGCTGCGCCTCGACCCCAACGGCGGCTGGACACCGGAGACCTCGCTCCAGGTCGCCGGCGAACTGGCTGACGTACTCGAATACCTGGAGGACCCGACGTCGGGCACACCGAACATGGCCGAGGTCTCCGCCGGCACCCAGGTCCCCCTCGCGACCAACATGTGCGTCACGACGGTCCCGGAGATCCGCGAGGCGTTCCTGAAGGACGCGGTCCAGGTCGTCCTCTCCGACCACCACTACTGGGGCGGGCTGCGCGCCACCCGTGAACTGGCCGCGATCTGCCGTGCGTTCGGGGTCGGGCTCTCGATGCACTCCAACACCCACATGGGGATCAGCCTCGCCGCGATGACCCATGTCGCGGCCACCGTCCCCAACCTCGACTACGCCTGCGACAGCCACTACCCGTGGCAGACCGACGACGTGATCACCACCCGCCACGTCTTCACCGAAGGCCGGCTCCCGGTCTCCGAGGCCCCCGGCCTCGGCGTCGAACTCGACCGCGACGCCCTCGCCCGCCTCCACCGGCGCTGGCTCGACGACGACGGCACGATGCGCGACCGCGACGACGCCGGAGCGATGCGCAAGGCGAAGGGCTACGAGGACTGGACATCCCCGGCGCTGCCCCGCTGGTAACCACCCGCCTTTTCCCAACCCCGCCTTTTCCCAACCCCCCCGCCTCTTGCTCACCTCCCACCCTTCCCCGTCCTTCCCCACTCTGCTTCGCCCTGCCCACGATCGGAGCCGCTCGTGTCCGCAGCACCCTCCGCCCCCGTAGAGCACTCCCCGGCTGTCCGCTCCGCCGTTCACAAGGTCTTCCGGCGCGTCGTACCGCTCTTCTTCGTCATGTTCGTCGCCAACTACATGGACCGGGTGAACCTGGGCTTCGCCCAGGACCAGCTACGGGCCGACGTCGGTCTCTCCGCCGCCGCCTTCGGACTCGGCGCCGGGATCTTCTTCATCGCGTACGCCATCTTCGAAGTCCCCAGCAACATGCTGATGGAACGCTTCGGCCCCAAGGTCTGGCTCACCCGGATCATGATCACGTGGGGCATCGTCGCCACCGCGATGGCCTTCGTCAGCAGCCCCGGGATGTTCTACACGCTGCGCTTCCTCCTCGGCGTCGCCGAAGCCGGCTTCTTCCCCGCCGTGATCTATTACCTGTCCCGCTGGCTGCCCGACTCCCACCGCGGCAGGGCCACCTCCATCTTCCTGATGGGGTCAGGGGCGGCGACCGTCGTCGTCGGCCCCATCTCCGGCGCCCTGCTGGAGATGCACGGCATCTGGGGGCACTCCGGCTGGCAGTGGATGTTCTTCGTCGAAGGCGTCTTCTCCGTCGCCCTCGGCTTCGTCGTCCACCGCTTCCTCGACTCCAGCGTCGAGCAGGCCGACTGGCTCACGGACGAGGAGAAACGCGGCCTCGTCGCCGCCATCGACAGCGAGCAGGAGGAACGGGACGTCCACCGCGGCGCCGCCCAGGTCTCCCGCTGGAAGCTGCTCGCCGACCCGCAGATGCTGCTCTTCCTCTGGATCTACTTCGCGATCAACGTCGCGCTGTACGCGGTGACGTTCTGGCTGCCCGCGATCGTCCACGACATCGGCGGGCTGAGCGACTTCCAGGTCGGCCTGGTGACCGCGGTTCCCTGGCTGTTCGCGCTCGTCGGGCTGTACGTGTCGGGCCGGATCTCCGACCGCATCGGCAAACGCCGCCCGGTCCTGACGGCTCTGCTGCTGATCGGTGGCACCGGCACACTGCTCGCCGTCTTCGTCTCACCCTGGGTGGGCCTCGGCGCGCTGTGTATCGCCGCGATGGGCTTCAAGCCGGCCTCACCGATCTTCTGGACGATCCCGCAGAGCTACCTGGACGCCCGGGCCGCCGCGCCCGGCATCGCGCTGATCAACTCCATCGGGAACCTGGGCGGGTTCGTCGCGCCGACCGCTTTCGGACTGCTGGAGGACTCCACGGGATCCACCAAGGGCGGGCTCGTCGGACTCACCGTGATCGGGTTCCTCGCCGCGCTGAGCGTGCTGCTGGTGCGGGGCGGCGGCCGTAACGACAAGGTCAGGGCCAGGCCCGCGACCGCCCCCGCGACCACGGTCCCCGGCACGAACTCCGGCACGAACTCCGGCACGAACCCCGGGGCGGCGCCGCGCAGTACGGGGCCCGGAGCCGCCGCACGGCCGGCGACCGCCTGACCCGGCGGGCACGGCCACCGTCAGGCCGGCTCCGCGCGACGAGTCCGCGCTCCTGTCGGACCCGTGGTGCAGACTGGCCTGACGGCACGGCAACCGGGGAGTGCAGGGTGGTCCACGACAACAAGAAACTCGACCCGCTGGACGGGCTGCGCGCCCCCCAGGATCCCGCCTGCGACGTCTTCCTCACCGGCACGGTCTTCCTGGACATCATCTTCACCGGCCTCGACAGCGCACCGGTGCGCGGCACCGAGTCCTGGGCACGCGGTATGGGATCGAGCCCCGGCGGGGTGGCCAACATGGCCACCGCGCTGGCCCGGCTCGGCCTGCACACCTCACTCGCCGCCGCCTTCGGCGACGACCACTACGGCGAGTACTGCTGGGACGCCCTGGAACAGGGCGAGCAGATCGACCTGTCACGCTCCCACACCGTGCCCGGCTGGCACTCCCCGGTGACGGTCTCCATGGCGTACGAGGGCGAGCGCACCATGGTCTCGCACGGCCACGAGGCACCACCGCCGGCCGGCAGCTATCCCAACTGCCCGCCGCGCGCCCGCGCCGCCATCGCCTCACTGGGGCCCGGCAGCCGCGAGGAGTGGGTGCTGCACGCCGCCGACCGCGGTACGAAGGTCTTCGCCGACGTCGGCTGGGACGAGACAGGACGCTGGGACCTGGCGGGCCTCGCCGACCTGGAGCACTGCGAGGCGTTCCTGCCCAACGCCGAGGAGGCGATGCGCTACACCCGCACCGACTGCCCGCGCGCGGCGGCACGCGCCCTCGCCGAGAAGGTCCCGCTGGCCGTCGTCACCCTGGGCGCCGAAGGCGCGTACGCCGTCGACGGATCGACCGGCGAGTGCGCGTCCGTGCCCGCCATCGCCGTCGAGGCGCTGGACCCGACGGGCGCGGGTGACGTCTTCGTCGCGGGCTTCGTCACCGGGACACTGGCGGGCTGGCCGCTCGCCGACCGGCTGGCCTTCGCGGGCCTCACCGCGGCCCTCTCGGTCCAGGAGTTCGGCGGCTCCCTCTCGGCGCCCGGCTGGGCCGAGGTGGCCGCCTGGTGGCAGCGTGTGCGGACCTGCCGTGGCCAGGATCAGGCCGCCCTGCGCAGGTACGCCTTCCTGGAGGACCTGCTGCCCGCGGCGGCCCGCTCCTGGCCGCTGCGCAGGGCCGTACCGACGATCGGCTTCCGCACACCGTGAGGGGCCCGGTGAGCTTCCCGGTGACGGGCCCGGCCGGGAGATCGGCCGGCCGGCCTTAAACCCGTGGCGTTGTCGGTGCGGCGTCGTAGGCTTGGTGTTCCAGAGGTTGTCGAGCAGCGAGAACCCTGCAACGGGAGGTATGCGCAGGCCCGAGGGCCGGCCCATGACTCAGACACCCACACAGCCACAGGCGCGTGCCCACATCACGATCCCGGCCGCACACCCCATGGTGATGCTGCTCGGCTCGGGCGACTCCCTGCTGCGCGTGATCGAAACGGCGTTCCCGGCAGCCGATATCCATGTCCGGGGCAATGAGATCAGCGCCACGGGAGCGGCGGCCGATGTCGCCCTGATCCAGCGCCTGTTCGACGAGATGATGCTGGTGCTCCGCACCGGGCAGCCGATGACGGAGGACGCTGTGGAACGCTCGATCGCCATGCTCCGGGCCAGCGAGAACGGCGAGGGCGAGCCGGGGGCCGAGACCCCCGCCGAGGTCCTCACCCAGAACATCCTGTCCAGCCGCGGCCGCACGATCCGCCCCAAGACGCTCAACCAGAAGCGTTATGTGGACGCCATCGACAAGAACACCATCGTCTTCGGCATCGGCCCCGCGGGTACCGGCAAGACGTACCTCGCGATGGCCAAGGCGGTCCAGGCACTCCAGTCCAAGCAGGTCAGCCGGATCATCCTGACCCGCCCCGCGGTCGAGGCGGGGGAGCGGCTCGGATTCCTCCCCGGCACCCTCTTCGACAAGATCGACCCGTATCTGCGCCCGCTGTACGACGCGCTGCACGACATGCTGGACCCGGACTCGATCCCCCGCCTGATGGCAGCGGGCACGATCGAGGTGGCGCCGCTGGCCTATATGCGCGGAAGAGCGCAACCGGTCTTTACCAACGTGCTGACACCGGATGGTTTCCGCCCCATCGGTGACCTGAGGGTGGGCGACCTGGTCGTCGGATCGAACGGTGAGCCGACCCCCGTCCTCGGCGTATACCCGCAGGGCGAGAAGGACATCTACCGGGTCACGGCCCAGGACGGCTCCTGGACCCTGTGCTGCGGCGAGCATCTGTGGACGGTGCGCACGGCCTCGGACAAGCGCCGGGACAAGCCGTGGCGGGTCCTGGAGACCAAGGACATGATCGGCAATCTCCGTGCCGCACATGCCCGCCGTTACGAACTTCCGATGCTCACCGCTCCTGTCAGTTTCCCGCGCCGCGAGGTCCCCATGGACCCGTACGCCCTCGGGCTGCTTCTGGGCGACGGCTGCCTGACGGGCACCACCACGCCTTCCTTCTCCACCAATGACTCGGAACTGGTTTCCGCGTTGGAGCTCGCCCTGCCCGGCGTGACAGCGCGCCACAAGGCCCGGTGCGACTACGTACTCAACCGGGTGAGTGCGCCCGGCGATGTCATCACGCTGGAGAACCCGGTCACGGGAGCCCTTCGCGCCCTCGATCTGCTCGGTACCAAGTCCCATTCGAAGTTCGTTCCGGACGGCTACCTCCACAACGCGGTGGACGTCCGGCTGTCCCTGCTCCAAGGGCTCCTGGACTCCGACGGGGGACCGGTGACCCAGGCCGACCGGACCTGCCGCATTCAGTACACGACCACATCGATCTCGCTCCGTGACGACGTCATCGCGCTGGTCCAGTCGCTCGGCGGCGTCGCTTACACCCGCCGCAGGGCTGCGGAAGACCGCAAGCCCGGCAGGGCGAACGGGCGTGATGTCTCGTACCGCTATGACGCGCATGTCGTCGACATCAGGCTCCCGGACGGTATGGAACCCTTCAGGCTCGAACGGAAGCTGGAGAAGTACCGCGCGGCCGGCGGCGGTGGGCGCCCGATGCGCTTCATCGACAGCATCGAGCCCGCGGGCCGCGAAGAAGCGGTGTGCATCCAGGTCGCAGCCGAGGACTCGCTCTATGTCACTCAGGACTACCTGCTGACGCACAACACCCTCAATGACGCCTTCATCATCCTCGACGAGGCGCAGAACACCAGCGCCGAGCAGATGAAGATGTTCCTCACCCGGCTCGGCTTCGACTCGAAGATCGTCGTCACCGGTGACGTCACCCAGGTCGACCTGCCGAGCGGCACGAAGAGCGGACTGCGGCAGGTGCAGGACATCCTGGAGGACATCGACGACGTGCACTTCTCACGGCTCACCTCCCAGGATGTCGTCCGGCACAAGCTCGTCGGCCGTATCGTCGACGCATACGAGAAGCACGACAGCCAGAAACAGCTGTAGGCACAGCGTTCAGCCGCCGGCAGCAGCTGCAGGCACAGACCGAAAGAGTCAACAGGCCCCATGTCGATCGACGTCAACAACGAGTCCGGAACCGAGGTCGACGAGCAGGCGATCCTCGACATCGCCCGTTACGCCCTCACACGGATGCGGATCCACCCGCTCTCCGAACTGTCCGTGATCGTCGTGGACACCGAGGCCATGGAGCAGCTGCACATCCAGTGGATGGACCTGCCGGGTCCCACGGATGTCATGTCCTTCCCGATGGACGAGCTGCGTCCGCCGGCCAAGGACGACGAGGAGCCCCCGCAGGGGCTCCTCGGTGACATCGTGCTCTGCCCCGAGGTCGCCAAGCAGCAGGGCGAGGACGCCCCGACGCAGCACACCATGGACGAGGAGCTCCAGCTCCTGACCGTCCACGGGGTGCTGCATCTGCTCGGTTACGACCACGAGGAGCCGGACGAGAAGGCCGAGATGTTCGGTCTGCAGGCCGCGATCGTCGACGGCTGGCGGGCGGAGAAGGGGCTCACCGGCCCCTCCCCGGCGCCGACCGTCTCATGACCGCGCAGCTGATCGTCGGCGCGGTCGCGCTGGTCGTGGTCGCCTGGCTCGCCGCCTGCGCGGAGACCGGCATCGCCCGTACGTCGAGCTTCCGGGCCGCCGAGGCCGCCCGGTCGGGGCGGCGCGGCAGCGAGAAGCTGGCGCAGATCGCCGCCGACCCGACCCGGTACCTCAATGTGGCGCTGCTCGTACGGGTCGCCTGCGAGATGGCGTCCGGGGTCCTCGTCACGTACGTCTGTCTCCGGGAGCTGTCCGAGACCTGGCAGGCGCTGGCGCTGGCCATCGCCCTGATGGTGCTGGTGAGTTATGTGGCGGTCGGTGTCTCGCCGCGCACCATCGGCCGCCAGCACCCGCTCAACACGGCGACCGCGGCCGCCTATGTGCTGCTGCCGCTGGCCCGGGTGATGGGCCCCGTCCCGCAGCTGCTGATCCTCATCGGTAACGCGCTGACTCCCGGAAAGGGCTTCCGCAAGGGGCCGTTCGCCTCCGAGGCCGAGCTGCGCGCCATGGTCGACCTCGCCGAGCAGGAGTCGCTGATCGAGGACGAGGAGCGCCGGATGGTGCACTCGGTCTTCGAGCTGGGCGACACCCTGGTCCGTGAGGTGATGGTCCCGCGCACCGACCTGGTCTGCATCGAGCGTTCCAAGACGATCCGCCAGGCCACCACACTGGCGCTGCGCTCGGGCTTCTCGCGGATCCCGGTGACGGGGGAGAACGAGGACGACATCGTCGGCGTCGTCTACCTCAAGGACCTGGTCAGGAAGACCCACATCAGCCGGGACGCGGAGACCGACCTGGTGTCCACGGCGATGCGCCCCGCGGTCTTCGTGCCCGACACCAAGAACGCCGGTGATCTGCTGCGCGAGATGCAGCAGGACCGCAACCATGTCGCCGTCGTGATCGACGAGTACGGCGGCACGGCCGGCATCGTCACCATCGAGGACATCCTCGAGGAGATCGTCGGCGAGATCACCGACGAGTACGACCGTGAGCTGCCGCAGGTCGAGGAGGTGGGTGAGGCCCGCTTCCGGGTCACCGCCCGTCTGGACATCGACGACCTGGGCGAGCTGTACGGGCTGGACGAGTACGACGACGAGGACGTGGAGACCGTCGGCGGTCTGCTGGCCAAGGCGCTCGGCCGGGTGCCGATCGCGGGCGCGTCCGCGATCGTCGATCTGCCGGACGGCAGGCGGCTGCGGCTCACCGCCGAGTCCCCCGCGGGCCGCCGGAACAAGATCGTGACTGTGCTGGCCGAGCCGGTCGCCGAAGCGGAGGAGACAGCGGGATGACACCGGAGGAACTCAGGGCGTTCTGCCTGGAATTCAACGCCGCCGCCGAGGAGTTCCCGTTCGGCCCGGAGACCTCGGTGTTCAAGGTGTGCGGCAAGATCTTCGCCATGAGCCACCTGGACGGCGACCCGCTGCAGGTCTCGCTCAAGTGCGACCCGGACGAGGCGGTCCGGCTGCGCGCCGAGTACGAGGCGGTCGTCCCCGGCTGGCATCTCAACAAGCGGCACTGGAACACGGTGACGGTCGGGCCGCTGCCCGACCGTCTGGTCCGTGAGCTGATCGAGGATTCGTACGATCTGGTGGTGGCCGGTCTGCCGAAGGCGGAGCGCCTCCGGCTCGACCGCGCCTGACCGGTACGGGCCGCTGGAACACGCCCCGTCCGGACCGGAGTCAGACGGTGCGGCCGCGGTCACGGCTGCCGCTCCGGAGCCCGGCGGCCACCAGCACCGCGGTCCCGACCAGGATCGCCGCCGCGATGCCCAGCACGATCCACACCCCGTCGAAGAGGTCGGTCCCGGTGGTGGCCAGCACGCCCAGCAGCGGGATGCCGAGGGTCATACCGATCTGCTGGGTCGTGGTGACGAGCCCGGTGGCCAGGCCCTGTTCGGCGTCGGGGACACCGGAGGTGACGGTCAGCCCGTACGAGATGATCGCGCCCAGGTGCGCCATGCTGGCCACCGAGACGGCGGCCGTGGCCAGCCAGACCCCGGAGTCGGCGCCGAGTCCCAGCAGCGCGCCGATGAACAGGCCCTGGGCGAGCAGCGAACCGACCAGGGTCCGGCGGGCGCCGAACCGGCCGATGACCTTCGGGGCGGCCATTCCGGCGGCCACCGACGCCAGCCCCTGGACACCGAAGACCAGCCCGGTCCTGAAGCTGGACAGGTGCAGGACCTCCTGGAGGTACAGGGTCAGGACGAAGACCACGGTCGACATCATCGAGAAGGTGATGAGCCCGCCCAGGTTGCCCCAGGCCACCGTGCGCCGCCTCAGCATCGGCAGGGACACCAGCGGGGTGTCGGCGCGGGATTCGATGACCACGAAGCCCGCCAGCAGGGCGACCCCGAGGACCAGCGAGACCAGGACGTCGGCGTGGCCGAAGCCGCGCTGGGCCGCCGTCGTCAGGGCGTAGATCATCGCGAGGAGTCCGCCGGTGACGGTGACCGCTCCGGGGATGTCGAGCCGCTGCCGCCCGGGGTGGCGGGACTCGGTGAGCAGCCCCGGTGCCAGGGCGAGGACGAGCACCGCCGCGCCGCCCAGCAGGCCCATGGTCGAGCGCCAGCCCAGGGTGTCGGTCAGGACGCCGCCCAGCACCATGCCGACGGTGAAGCCGAGCGAGAGCAGGGTGCCGCTGATGCCCAGGGCCCGGTCGCGCTGCGGGCCTTCGGGGAAGGTGGTGGTCAGCAGAGACATCCCGGTCGGCACGATGACGGCGGCGCCCAGGCCCTGGAGGGCCCGCCCGGTGAGGAAGACCTCCTGGTTCCAGGCGAACGTCGCGATGAGTGAGGCGGAGCCGAAGACGGCGAGGCCGGTGAGGAACAGCCGGCGCCGGCCGAACAGGTCGGCGATCCGGCCGAAGAGCAGCAGGAAGCCGCCGGACGGCAGCGCGAACGCGGTGACGGCCCACTGGAGCCCGGCCTGTGTCATGCCCAGGTCCTTGCCGAGCACGGGGAGTGCCACGTTCAGTACGGAGAAGTCGAGCGCCACCATGAACTGGGCGGCGCACAGGACGAGCAGGACGAGCGGGGCCCGGCCGGAGAGCCGGCCGTCGCCGGGTGGGGCGGGGCTCGGGGTGAGTGTGGATGAGGTATCGATCGCCATGTCCCGAGCTTCGGGCTCCGGGAACAATCGTGGGGAGCGGGAACTTATGCTGGTGGCCGCACCACCAGGCAGCCGGACAGGGGGAGATGGCGTGGCGAGTCCGATCGAGGACAGTATCGCGGGCGGTGTCGCAAGCGGTGTCGCGGGCCGGGCAGCGGGCGGTGGCGCGGGAGGTGTCGCGGGCCGGGCGGACGGGCCGCGGCCCGGTAGCAAGGCGCACCGGCTCAGCGAGCTGCGGGAGTTCCTGATGAGCCGGCGGGCCAGGATCACCCCGGCGGAGGCCGGGCTGCCCGACGGCGGCGGCCGGCGGCGTACGCCGGGGCTGCGGCGTGAGGAGGTCGCCGTCCTGGCGGGTGTGGGCGTCTCCTGGTACCAGTGGCTGGAGCAGGGCCGGGACATCACGGTGTCGCCGCAGGTCCTGGACTCGGTGGGCCGGGTGCTGCGGCTGAGCAGCGTGGAGCGCCGCCATCTGTATGTGCTGGCGGGGCTGAACCCGCCGCCGCAGGAGGTCGATCCGTCCCATGTCGACATGTGCGACGGGCTCAAGCGGCTGATCGACGCCTGGATGCCCTTCCCGGCGCACATCATGGACCCGTACTGGAACACGATCATGTACAACGACGCCGCGGCGATGACGCTGGCCATGCGCCCCGACATCGTGCAGAACTGTCTGATCGCGTTCTTCACCGACCCCGTCTACCGGTCCCGTGCCAAGGGCTGGGAGTCCGTCGCGCACCAGGTGGTGGCGCAGTTCCGGGCGGCCTGTTCGGAGCGCCCCGAGGACGACGGTTTCCAGGCGGTCGTCGCCGAGGCGAAGGAGCGCAGCGCCGAGTTCGCCGAGCTGTGGGACCGCCGTGACATCGCGCCCGGCGGCCAGGTCCGCAAGGAGCTGGAGCACCCGGTGGTGGGCACGCTGTTCGTCGAGTCGACCCAGCTGAGGGTCCCGGCCCGGCCCGATCTGGCGATCGTGCTGCACACCCCGCTGCCCGACACGGGGACGGAGGCCAAGCTCCAGTGGCTGGCATCGCCCGAGGGACGCAGGGGCTCGATGTACCCGGTCGCCAACTGACCGGTCCGGGCTCTTTATGCTCTGCCCATGAGCGACGACGCAGCGAACAGCGCAGACAGCGGTACGGGTACGGGCACCGGCGGCGGTACGGGGAGCGCGGCGGCCGGTGCCGCGGTGCCGGACGCCGAGGACCGCAAGATCATCACGCTGGCGCGCAGCGCCCGGGCGCGTAACGGGGTGCCCGAGGGCGCCGCCGTACGGGACGAGACGGGGCGTACGTATGTCGCGGGCACCGTTGAGCTGGACTCGCTGAAGCTCTCGGCGCTGCGGACAGCCGTGGCGATGGCGGTGGCGAGCGGGGCCCGGTCGCTGGAGGCCGCGGCCGTGGTCAGCGCCGCCGGTGAGGTGTCGGACGAGGACCGGGCGGCGGTACGCGACCTGGGCGGAGCCGGTACGCCGGTGCTGCTGGCGGGCCCCGACGGCACCCTGCGGACGACGGTGACGGCGGGCTGACCGGGGCGCCGGTTCAACCGCCGCTGTCTGGAGCTTTACTGACAGCCCGCCAGCCCGCCAGCCCGCCAGCCCGCCAGCCCGCCAGCCCGCAGTCAGGGGCCGGCCCGGAGCCGGGCGGGCCGGCGCGCTCAGAGTGCGTCCGGGCCGCGCTCGTCCGTCCTGACGCGTACGACCGTCTCCACCGGCACGGCCCAGACCTTGCCGTCACCGATCTTGCCGGTGTGGGCGGCCCGTACCACCGCGTCGATGACCGCCTCGCTCTCCGCGTCGCCGACGACCACCTCGATCCGGACCTTCGGGACCAGGTCGACGCGGTACTCGGCACCCCGGTAGACCTCGGTGTGCCCGCGCTGCCTGCCGTATCCGCTCGCCTCGGTGACCGTCAGACCGTTGACCCCGAGTTCCTGGAGGGCCGTCTTGACGTCGTCGAGTTTGTGCGGCTTGACGACCGCGGTGACCAGCTTCATGGCTTGACCTTCTGCAGCGCGGAGGCGGAGAGCGGGGCTCCGTGGCCCAGCACGCCGTGATCGTAGGCGCTCTCGGCGTGCACCGTCAGGTCCAGGCCCTGCTGCTCGTGCTCCTCGTCGGCCCGGAAGCCGGTCAGCCGGTCGATCGCCCTGCCGATGCCGTACGTCACGGCGAACGCGTACACCGCGACCGCCAGCACCCCGAGGCTCTGCCGGCCCAGCTGGCCGAACCCGCCGCCGTACAGCAGCCCGCGCGGGCCGCCCGTCATCGCGGAGGTCGCGAACAGCCCGATCAGCAGTGTCCCGACGATCCCGCCCACCAGGTGCACCCCGACGACATCCAGCGAGTCGTCGTAGTTCAGCCGGAACTTCCAGCCGACCGCGTACGAGCAGAGCACCCCGGCCGCGAGCCCGACGGCCAGCGCGCCGATCAGCCCGACCGCACCGCAGGACGGGGTGATCGCGACGAGCCCGGCGACCGCGCCGGAGGCGGCGCCCAGGGTGGTCGGGTGGCCGTCCCGTTTCTGTTCGACGAAGAGCCAGCCGAGGAGCCCGGTGCAGCCTGCGGCGAGGGTGTTCAGGAAGGCGGCGGCCGCCAGCCCGTTGGCGCCGAGCGCCGAACCCGCGTTGAAGCCGAACCAGCCGAACCAGAGCAGTCCCGCACCCATCACGACCATCGGCAGGTTGTGCGGGCGCATCGAGTCCTTCTTGAAGCCGAGGCGCGGCCCGAGCACCAGACAGAGCGCGAGCCCCGAAGCTCCGGAGACGATCTCCACCGGCATACCGCCCGCGAAGTCCAGCGCCTTCAGATAGCTGAGGATCCAGCCGCCGGGCCCCCACACCCAGTGGGCCACCGGGACGTATACGAGCAGCGCCCACACGGGGACGAAGACCAGCCACGCGCCGAACCTCGCCCGGTCCGCGATGGCGCCGCTGATCAGCGCAGCGGTGATGATCGCGAAGGTGAGCTGGAAGGTGGCGAAGAGCAGCGTCGGGACGGAGCCGCGGACACTGCCCGGGCCGATGCCGGCCATTCCGGCGTGGCCGAGTCCGCCGATCAGGCCGCCGAACGCGTCGGGGCCGTAGACCAGCGAGTAGCCCGCGATCAGCCAGACCACGGTGACGAGCGCGATCGACACGAAGCTCATCATCAGCATGTTGAGCACACTCTTGGTGCGGACCATCCCGCCGTAGAAGAGCGCGAGACCGGGCGTCATCAGCAGTACCAGCGCGGTCGCGGCGAGCAGCCAGGCGGTGTCGCCGGTGTCGATCCCGGCGGCCAGGGTGGTCAGCGGTGGCAGGGGTGTCGCAGGCGTCGCATGCGTCACAGGGGGGTCACCTCTCCGGTTACGTTCCGGTAGAGGTTCCCGCCTCCGGGTTTCCACCTGGCTGCACTCGTGTTTCCTGCGTATTTCGTGTCGCGGGACTGTTACCGGGAACTCACCGCGGGGCCACCTGGTCGGCGCCCACCGGCCGATCGGGGAGAATGGGCGCCATGAGCGTTCACACCCAGTCATCCGAAGCCGCCCACCGGGCCGGTTTCGCCTGCTTCGTCGGCCGCCCCAACGCGGGCAAGTCCACTCTCACGAACGCTCTCGTCGGCAAGAAGGTGGCGATCACCTCCAGCCGGCCGCAGACCACCCGCCACACGGTGCGGGGCATCGTGCACCGCCCCGAGGCCCAGCTGATCCTGGTGGACACCCCCGGCCTCCACAAGCCGCGCACGCTGCTGGGCGAACGGCTCAACGACGTCGTACGGACCACCTGGGCCGAGGTCGACGTCATCGGCTTCTGCGTCCCCGCCGACCAGAAGCTCGGCCCCGGCGACAAGTTCATCGCCAAGGAACTCGCCGGGATCAAGAAGACCCCGAAGATCGCCGTGGTCACCAAGACCGACCTGGTCGACAGCAAGCAGCTCGCCGAGCAGCTCATCGCCATCGACCAGCTCGCCGCGGAGCTCGGCTTCGAGTGGGCCGAGATCATCCCGGTCTCCGCGGTGGGCGACCAGCAGGTCTCGCTCCTCGCCGACCTGATCGCCCCGCTGCTCCCGCTGAGCCCCCCGCTCTACCCGGAGGGCGACCTCACGGACGAGCCCGAGATGGTGATGGTCGCGGAGCTGATCCGGGAGGCCGCGCTGGAGGGTGTACGGGACGAGCTGCCGCACTCCATCGCCGTCGTCGTCGAGGAGATGCTGCCCCGCGAGAACCGCCCCGCGGACAAGCCGCTCCTCGACATCCACGCGAACGTGTACATCGAGCGGCCGAGCCAGAAGGGCATCATCATCGGGCCCAAGGGCGCCCGGCTGAAGGATGTCGGGATGAAGTCACGCAAGCAGATCGAGGCGCTGCTCGGCACGCCGGTCTTCCTCGACCTGCATGTGAAGGTGGCGAAGGACTGGCAGCGGGACCCGAAGCAGCTGCGGAAGCTCGGATTCTGACCCCGGGCGGGCACACCGGCCCGAACACCGTCGGCCCGGACGGCACCGCCCGCCAGGGCGGCACGGCCCGCGCAGACGGCACCTCCCGGCCAGGGCGGCACCGCCAGGGCGGCACGGCCTACGCCCCCTCCTTCAGCACCCGCGAGATCAGTGACCGCTGGGCCTCGCTCAGGCGTGGGTCCGTGCAGTACACCGTGCGGTCGTCCACCGTGATCCGGTAGTTGAAGCCGTCGGGCACCCCCTGGGGCGGTGCGTCGTGGCCCGCCGCCACCGCCTGTTCGGCGAGCTCGTGCCACTCACCCGCATCGGCCCGGGCCGAGGTGTCCACCTCGGCCCGGCGCTCGATACCGGCGAAGCCTCCCGTGCGCCTTACCTGGATACGCATGGGACCTGTCTACCCCCTATCGGCCGTTCACGCGCCTGTCGCGACACCGACCGTGGACCACGCCTTGGTCACCGCCTCCTGCTCGTCGCCGCTGCCGAAGCGGGCCCGGGCGGCCGCGACCGTCAGCCGGGCGAAGTCCGCGAAGCTCGCGTCGGCCGCCAGCTCGCCGCCGGTCAGGGTGTCGTACCAGATCTGTCCGGCCCGCTCCCACGCCTTGCCGCCCAGGGCGTCCGCCAGCAGGTAGAAGGCGTGGTTGGGGATGCCGGAGTTGAGGTGCACGCCGCCGTTGTCGTCGGTGGTCTTGACGTACCCCTTCATCGTCGCCGGCTGCGGGTCCTTGCCCAGCACGTCGTCGTCGTACGCGGTGCCCGGCGCCTTCATCGAGCGCAGGGCGACCCCCGAGACGCGCGGCGCGAGGAGACCGGCGCCGATCAGCCAGTCGGCCTGGTCGGCGGTCTGGCCCAGGGCGTACTGCTTGATGAGCGAGCCGAAGACGTCCGAGACGGACTCGTTGAGCGCGCCGGACTGGCCGGAGTACGCCAGGTTCGCCGTGTACTGCGTGACGCCGTGGGTGAGTTCGTGGCCGATGACGTCCACCGGGATGGTGAAGTCGAGGAAGATCTCCCCGTCCCCGTCCCCGAAGACCATCTGGCTGCCGTCCCAGAAGGCGTTGTTGTACTTCCGGTCGTAGTGGACGCTCGCGTCCAGCGGCAGTCCCTTGCCGTCGATCGAATACCGCCCGTACGCCTTGAGGTACAGCTCGAAGGTGGCGCCGAGGCCCGCGTACGCCCGGTTGACCGTCGCGTCCTTGCCCGGCTGCGCGCCCTCCGCCCTGACCTTCGTGCCGGGCAGCTGGGTGCCGTGCCCGGCGTCGTAGATGGTGCGTTTCGGTGTCTTCGGCGCCGGGTCGGCCGGTCCGGAGACGCCGCCGTCCCCGCCGCGCACGGCGGCGGCCACGGCCGTCAGACGCCTGCCGCGGTGCGAGTGGTCCGCGTCGAGGGTGCGGCGGGCGGGGCCGGAGAGCTGGGGGTCGTCGGCATCGGCGAGCTTGCTGAGGATGTGCGGCGGAATGATGGTGCAGAAGACGCTGCCAGTCGTGTCAGTCATGTCTTCGAATGTGGCACTGTGTAAGGGAGTTGTCACTGGTTGCGACGGTTATTGACGAGAAAGAGTGACTTGGGGAACCCGGCGGCCTGGACCGGACCTGGCCGGGCCGGCCTCACCGGCCGATGGTCCGCATACTGATACGGCAGCGGCGTTCCCGGCGCCGCTGGGCTAGGCTGCGGAACATCATGCGTTTCGGGCTGCTTCTCCTTAGCTGCCGCGGCGAGGGCCTGTAGTCGTAGGCCGACCCCCTCCCCGCGGAGTCTGGTGCTGCAGCGGCACAGTCGGCCTTCACCCCGCCGGATCCCGAGGAGCCCTACGCAGATGTCGCACCCCACGCCGATCACCAACGCCACCCGGACGCAGAAGCCGTCCGGCATGCCGGTGCACAAGTACGGTCAGTACGAAGCCGTCGAGATCCCCGACCGCACCTGGCCCGACCAGCGCATCACGAAGGCCCCCCGCTGGCTGTCCACCGATCTGCGCGACGGCAACCAGGCCCTGATCGACCCCATGTCGCCGGCCCGCAAGCGCGAGATGTTCGACCTGCTGGTGAAGATGGGCTACAAGGAGATCGAGGTCGGCTTCCCCGCCTCCGGCGAGACCGACTTCAACTTCGTACGCTCGATCATCGAGGAAGAGGGCGCGATCCCCGAGGACGTGACCATCTCCGTCCTGACCCAGGCCCGCGAGGACCTGATCGAGCGCACCGTCGAGTCGCTGCGCGGCGCACACCGCGCGACCGTGCACCTGTACAACGCGACCGCGCCGACCTTCCGCAGGGTCGTCTTCCGCGGCTCCAAGGACGACATCAAGCAGATCGCCGTGGACGGCACCCGCCTGGTGATGGAGTACGCCGAGAAGATCCTCGGCCCCGAGACGCACTTCGGCTACCAGTACAGCCCCGAGATCTTCACCGACACCGAGCTGGACTTCGCCCTGGAGGTCTGCGAGGCGGTCATGGACGTCTGGCAGCCCGAGGCCGGCCGCGAGATCATCCTCAACCTGCCCGCCACCGTGGAGCGTTCGACGCCCTCCACGCACGCGGACCGCTTCGAGTGGATGTCGCGCAATCTGTCGCGCCGCGAGTACGTCTGCCTGTCCGTCCACCCGCACAACGACCGCGGCACCGCCGTCGCCGCCGCCGAGCTGGCCGTCATGGCGGGCGCCGACCGTATCGAGGGCTGTCTGTTCGGGCAGGGCGAGCGCACCGGGAACGTCGACCTGGTGACCCTGGGCATGAACCTGTTCAGCCAGGGTGTCGACCCGCAGATCGACTTCTCGCAGATCGACGAGGTGCGCCGCACCGCCGAGTACTGCAACCAGATGGAGATCCACCCGCGCCACCCCTACGCGGGCGATCTGGTCTACACGTCCTTCTCCGGCTCCCACCAGGACGCCATCAAGAAGGGCTTCGACGCGATGGAGGCCGACGCGGCCGCGCAGGGCAAGTCGGTCGACGACATCGAGTGGGCCGTCCCCTACCTGCCGATCGACCCCAAGGACGTCGGCCGCTCGTACGAGGCCGTGATCCGGGTCAACTCGCAGTCCGGCAAGGGCGGGATCGCGTACGTCCTGAAGAACGAGCACAAGCTGGACCTGCCGCGCCGGATGCAGATCGAGTTCTCGAAGATCATCCAGACGAAGACCGACGCCGAGGGCGGCGAGGTCACGCCGAAGGACATCTGGGCGATCTTCCAGGACGAGTACCTGCCCAGCTCGGTCGACGGTGACGCCCGCTGGGGCCGGATCCAGCTGCGTTCCGGCCAGACCACCACGGACACCGACGGCCGGGACACCCTGACCGTCGAGGCCGTCGTGGACGGGGCCGAGACGGCGCTGTCGGGCACCGGGAACGGTCCGATCTCGGCCTTCTTCGCCGCGCTGTCCGAGACCGGTGTGGACGCCCGGCTCCTGGACTACCAGGAGCACACGATGAGCGAGGGCGCGAGCGCGCTGGCCGCCTCGTACATCGAGTGCGCCATCGACGGCAAGGTCATGTGGGGTATCGGCATCGACGCCAACACCACCCGGGCCTCGCTGAAGGCGGTCGTCTCCGCGGTCAACCGGGCCGCCCGCTGACCCCGTCAGGTCCCCGCTCGTCCCCGCACGCCCCCGCATGAACCGGGGCCGTACCCGAGGTGTTCTTACGGGTACGGCCCCGGTTGCGATATTTGGGCTCTTTCGGCCGGGCGCAACCCATGTGACCTCCCCGTTTCCCGTCCGCGGCGGTGCGCGGCGATGGTCGGGACCCAGCCATCTCCTGTCAGGGTGCTGACGCCACATCACTGATGTGGCTAACATCACGTCCACATGGCGGCCCTGTGTCCAACGGAACAACCGGGGGACACGGGCGTGGTGGAGCGCAACGCAACGGAGCGTTGCCGGTGTTACGGAGGTGAGCCGTGCTGTCAGTCCGTGGACGAAGCGGCAAGAAGTCGATCATCTGGGCCGTCCGCACCTCCTGGGACACGGTCGGCGACGGCGAGTTCTTCTGTGCGGACTGCGGGGGAGACCGCAACTACCGCCGCCTGACCGGCCGCCGCCGGCTCACCGTGCTCGGTCTGCCACTCCTCTCGCGCGGCAGGACCGGCCCTGTGGTCGAATGCGCCGCCTGCTGGACGCAGTTCTCCACCGACACCCTCGACCGCCCCACCACCACCCGCTTCTCGGCGATGCTGCGCGACGCCGTCCACACCGTGACGCTCGCCGTCCTCACCGCGGGCGGCACCGGCTCCCACGCAGTGGTCGAGACCGCCGTCTCCACGGTCCGCGCCGCCGGATTCGACGAGTGCACCGAGGAGCAGCTGACCGCGCTGGTCGAGGCGCTCGCCGCGGACACCGGTCGCTTTGTCACCGACGCCGAGCCGTGCGGGGCGGCGCTCACCATCGAGCTGCACGAGTCGTTGCAGCCGCTGGCGCCCCATCTCGCCCCGGTGGGGCGGGAGTCGATCCTGCTCCAGGGCGCCCGGATCGCCCTCGCCGACGGCCCGTACAGCCCGGCGGAGCGCGAGGTGCTCGCGACGGTCGGCGGCGCGCTCCAGCTCTGCACGGAGGACACGGCCCGGCTGCTGGCGGCGGCGGCCCGTACGCCTTCCTGAGCGGGCGCTTCCTGGACTGCTGTCCCGCGCCCCTGGGCCCGGTCAGGTCATCTCGTGCTCCGCGAACGTACGGAAGTCGCGCGGCGGGCGCCCGGTGAGCCGCTCGACGGTGTCGGTGGTGCGGTCCTCGGCCCCGTCGGCGATGGCGCGGTCCAGGCCGGCGAGCAGTGCGGCGAACTCGGCGGGCACGTCGGCGGACAGCCGTTCCCGCAGCTGCTCGGCACTGAGCTGCCGGTGGGTGACGGTCCGCCCCGTGGCCTGGGTGACGAGGTCGGCGACGTCCCCGTGGCTCAGCGCCTGGGGCCCGGTGAGGATCAGGTCGGTGTTCGGGGCGTGCGTGCAGGTCAGCGCGTGTACGGCGACGGCGGCGATGTCGTCCGCGTCGATGAATCCGACGCGACCGTCACCCGTCGCGGTCTCGATGGTGCCGTGCTCCCGGATGCTCCGCGCGTGGTGGTGGTCGCCGGTGAAGTTCTGCATGAACCACGAGGGCCGGAGTACGGCCCATGCGTCGAAGAGGTCCGGCAGGGCCTGATGCACCTGCCCGGTGGCCGGGCCGCCGACGGGGATCGCCGATGAGCTGAGCAGTACCGCGCGGCCCACGCCCGCCGTCCGGGCCTGCCGCAGGAAGGGCAGCATCACAGCGGCCGGGTCCAGGGAGCCGAGCGGCGGGATCAGATAGACCCGGTCGGCTCCGTCCAGGGCCGCGCCGTAGGTCGCCGGGTCGTTCCAGTCGAAGCGGACGGCCTCGGCCCCGGCCACCGGGGTGGCGCGGCGGCCGGCCGCCCTGACCCGGTGACCGCCCGCTGCGAGGCGGGCGGCGACGCGGCTGCCTGTGGTGCCGGTGGCGCCGATGACGAGTGTGGTGGCTGACGGGGTCATCGGTCGCCTCCCGTGAAGTCGCTCGCCGTGTCCTGGAGGACGGTGAGCGGGTTCCAGTAGTCGCGGTAGTGGGTGATGAGCCCGTCCCTGACGGTCACCACGGCGATATACGTCATGTCGAAGGGGCTGCCGGTGCCCACCACGCGGCCCACCCCGCGCATCTCCACCACGATGGTCTCCGGGACGGTGGTCCGGTGGATCTCGACGGAGGGGAAGTCGTGGAGGTCGATGTGGTCGGGGTATCCGCGGATGTAGTCGGCGATCGCGGCCCTGCCCTCCAGCCGCTCGGGCCAGCCGTCGGGTGCGAACGGGAACTCGAAGACCCCGTCGTCGTCCCAGAGGCCGGTCCAGCCGTCCATGTCCTTGTCCAGCATCAGTTGCAGGCTGCGGCGGAAGAGGTCCGCCGGTGCCGTGTCCGTGGCCATGAGCGCTCCGTCCCATAAGATACGGACCCGTGGTCCGTTTCATCGGACGATACGGACCGTGGGTCCGCTTTGCAACTGGAGGGAAACGCATGTCCGAGCGCAAGCCACGTAAGGACGCGGCGCGTAACCGGGTGGCCGTGTTCGCCGCGGCCGACGAGCTCTTCGCCCGCTGCGAGAGCCCCGACGCCGTCACCATGGCCGACATCGCGGCGGCGGCCGGTGTGGGCAAGGCGACGCTCTTCCGTGCCTTCGGTGACCGTGCCGGTCTGATCCGGGCGCTGTACGAAGCGCGGCTCGCGCCGGTCAGGAGCGCGGCCGACGAGGGCCCGCCGCCGCTGGGGCCCGCCACTCCGCCGCTGCTGCGCGTGCCCGCCCTGCTCGACGCCCTGCTCTGCTTCAAGCTCGACAACCGCCACCTCGCGCTGGCCCTGGAGGGCGGGAGCGGCGCCAGCCCGTACCGGGCCGAGCACTACGAGTGGTGGCACGGCCTGCTGCGCGGGGCGCTGGAGGAGATTCCCGGCTTTGCCGACGGCGACTTCACCGCACACGCGCTGCTCGCCGCCGTCCGCGCCGACCTCGTGGAACACCTCGCCGGTCAGGAGCGGACGAGCCGTGAGCAACTGCGTGCGCAGCTGGCGGCCTTCACCGCCGGGGTGCTCGGATCCGCTGCTGCGCGGAGCTGAAAACGGCAGAGATTTTGGGATGGTTTGCCCGTATTTAGTGGGTCATAACCCCAGAAGGGGACTTTTTATGGTGCGCCGAAAGTTGCCACGACGCGGTCGGTGGGTTTATAAGAGGGATGTGGCTGTGGCGATTCCGGGAATTCCGGGGACTGCCGCCATGGAGGTTTCCCATGCTTCTCACTCCGTCCGACACGGAGAAATTGCTGCTGAGTGTCGCAGGAATGGTCGCCCGCGACCGGCGTGAACGCGGCGTACGTCTGAATTATCCCGAGGCAGTGGCACTGCTCGCCTGCTGGGCGATGGAGCGGGCCCGTGAAGGTGCCCGCGTCGCCGATCTCATGATGGCGGGCAGGACCGTCCTGACCCGGGCTGACGTGCTCGAAGGTGTACCGGAGATGCTGCGCGACGTCCAGGTCGAGGCGACCTTCCCCGACGGGCGCAAGCTCGTCACGATCACCTCGCCGATCCCGTGATTCCGGGGGAGATCCGCACCGGAGCGGGCGTACTCGAAATCAATGAAAAGCTGCTGCAATTGCGCCTGGGTGTGGTGAATGACGGTGACCGGCCCATTCAGATCGGCTCGCATTTTCATTTCTCCGACGTGAATCCTGCCCTTTCTTTCGACCGGGCAGCGGCCGAGGGATTCAGGCTCGATATTCCGTCCGGCACCTCACTGCGCTTCGAGCCCGGAGTCGGCGCCGAGGTGACCCTGGTCGAGCTCGGCGGCCGGCGGGCCGTCCCCGGCCTCGTCCTGCCCGGCACCCGCGACAGCACCGGTGCCGGCGAACGCACAAGCACCGGCACCGGCACCCACATGACACACACCCCACCCACGGCACGGACGGAGGAAGGCTGAGATGGCCCGGATGACCCGCGCCGCCTACGCGGCGCTCTACGGACCCACCACCGGGGACCGGATCCGCCTCGCCGACACCGACCTGTGGATCGAGGTCGAGGAGGACCGCTGCTTCGGCGGTGACGAAGCCGTCTTCGGCGGCGGAAAGTCCATCCGCGAGTCCATGGCCCAGGCCACCGCCTCCCGGGCCGAGGGCGCTCTCGACCTGGTCATCACCAATGCCGTGGTGCTCGACCACTGGGGCGTCGTCAAGACGGACGTCGGGATCCGCGCCGGCCGGATCGTCGCGCTCGGCCGCTCGGGCAACCCCGACATGAGCGACGGCGTCCACCCCGGCCTGGTGATCGGCCCCGGTACCGACGTGGTGTCGGGCGAGGGGCGCATCCTGACCGCGGGTGCCATCGACACCCATGTGCACTTCCTGATGCCGGAGACCCTGCACGAGGCGCTCGCCACGGGCACCACCACCGTGATCGGCGGCGGCACCGGGGCCAGTGAGGGGTCCAAGGCGACCACCGTCACCCCGGGCGCCTGGAACCTCGCGATGATGCACCGCTCCCTGGACCGGGTCCCGCTCAACATCATGCTGTTCGGCAAGGGCTCCACCGTCAGCGACGAGTCCCTGCGCGAGGCCGCGCTCGGCGGCGCCGGCGGCTACAAGGTCCACGAGGACTGGGGCGCCACACCCGCCGCCATCGACGCCGCCCTGCGCGCGGCCGACACCTACGGGCTCCAGGTCGCCCTGCACGGCGACAGCCTCAACGAGGCCGGTTACGTCGAGACCACCCTGGACGCCATCGGCGGACGCGGCATCCACGTCTTCCACGCCGAGGGCGCGGGCGGCGGCCACGCCCCCGACATCATCACGGTCGCCTCCCACCCCAACGTGCTGCCCGCGTCCACCAATCCGACGCTCCCGCACACCGTCAACACCGTCGCCGAGCACCTCGACATGCTGATGGTCTGCCACCATCTCAACCCCCTGGTCCCCGAGGACCTGGCCTTCGCCGAGTCCCGTATCCGCGCCTCCACCATCGCCGCCGAGGACGTCCTGCACGACATCGGCGCGCTCTCCATCACCTCGTCCGACGCCCAGGCCATGGGCCGTATCGGGGAGGTCATCTGCCGCACCTGGCAGGTCGCGCACACCATGAAGCAGCGGTTCGGGGACCGCGGCACGGAACTGCCCGCGGACAACGAACGCGCCCGTCGCTATATCGCCAAATACACCATCTGCCCGGCGGTGGCCCATGGCATCGACCATGTCGTCGGCTCCGTCGAGCCCGGCAAACTCGCCGATCTGGTGCTGTGGGACCCGGCGTTCTTCGGCATCAGGCCCGCCGCCGTGCTCAAGGGCGGCATGGTGGTGAGCGCGCCGCTCGGCGACGCCAACGCCGCGATTCCCACCACCCAGCCGGTCCTCATCCGCCCCACGGCGGCAGCCGACGCGGCCCCGCACCTCTCGGTGACCTTCGTCGCCCCGGCGGCCCTGGAGGACGGGCTCGCCGAACGGCTCGGCTTGGTAAGGGAGTTGGTCGCCGTACGGCCGACCCGTCACCTCACCAAGGCGGATCTGCCCAACAACACGGCGCTCCCGGCGATCGACGTCGACCCCGAGACCTTCGCCATCCGAATCGACGGGGAGCTCGTCGAGCCCGCCCCGGCCGCCGAACTGCCGCTCACCCAGCGGTACAGCATGTTCTGATGCGTACCGCCCCGACACGCACCTCCGGGCTCGCGCCCCTGCTGCTCGCGGACGGCCGGCTGCCGGTCGGCGCCTACACCTACAGCGCCGGGCTCGAACCGGCCGTGGCGGCCGGGCTCACCCGCGACGGGATCCCCGCCCTGCTGCGGGCCAGGCTGCACACCACGGCCGTCACCGAAGCGGCCGCCGCGGTGCTCGCACTGCGGGCCGCACGGCGGGACCCCGTGAACTACGGCCCCGTACAGCGGGCGCTCGCGGCCAGGACGCCGGTGGCGCCGATGCGCGCGGCCTCCGCGACGCTCGGCCGCGGTGTGCACCGGCTCGCCCGCAGGCTCGCCCCCGGCCACCCGGCGGTCACCGGGCTCAGCACCGCCCGCACACCGTCCCTGCGCCCCCTGCGGCCGGTCACCCTGGGCGCGCTCGGCGCGGTGCTCGACGTGTCGGACGAGGAGCTGGCGTACGGCGTCGTCTACGACGAACTCCAGACCATCGCGGCCGCCGCGCTGAAACTGCTGCCGGGCGACCCGCTCGACTCGGTGGCCTGGATCCTCGCGGCGGAGCCCGGGGCGGCCGCAGCGGTGGCCGAGGCCGTCGCCGTACGGACACCGGACGGACTGCCCGCCAGGGCGGGCCTGCTCACCGAAGGGTGGGCCATCGAACACGACCGACGAGAACGGAGACTCTTCCTTGCCTGAGAACACCCCCAGGTCCCTGCCCTCCCTGCCTTCCCCGCGCTCCCTGCCGGAGAACACCCCCGGGACCCAGCCGCTCAACCAGCACTTCAACGAACCGCTCAACCAGCCGCGTGCCCTGCGCCTCGGCGTCGCCGGCCCGGTCGGCACCGGTAAGAGCTCGATCCTGGCGACCCTCTGCCGTGCGCTCGCCGGTGAACTCTCCATGGCCGTGGTCACCAACGACATCTACACCGACGAGGACGCCCGCTTCCTGCGCTCGGCGGGTGTCCTGCCCACCGAGCGGATCCGCGCCGTGGAGACCGGCGCCTGCCCGCACACCGCGATACGCGACGACGTCAGCGCCAACCTCGACGCGGTCGAGGACCTCGAAGAGGCGTACGGGCCGCTCGACCTGGTGCTCATCGAGAGCGGCGGCGACAACCTCACCGCCACGTTCAGCCCGGCGCTCGCCGACGCCCAGCTCTTCTGCATCGATGTGGCGGGCGGCGGCGACGTGGCCCGCAAGGGCGGCCCCGGCATCACCGGGGCCGACCTGCTCGTCATCAACAAGACCGACCTCGCACCGCACGTGGAGGTCGACGTCGCGGCCATGGTCGCCGACGCGGAGGCCGCACGCGACGGCCTCCGGGTGCTCGCGCTGTCCAAGCACAACGCGGCGTCCGTGGCCGAACTCGCCGACTGGGTCAGGGCGTTGCTCGTACGCCACCGCTCCGGCACCCATGTGCCGACCGACCCCGGTCCGATGGCCCCGCACAGCCACGGCCCCGGTGACGCCGAAGGCCACAGCCACCCATGACAGGACCCGACGACGGCGGCGCCGACCCCACGGCCGTCGCCGTCGAGCGCGACGCCGATGGCCGCCATGTCGCCCGCGTCCTGCGCCCCGGCGCCTTTCTGGCGCCCCGCCCGCTGCGTCCCGCGTCCGACGGGCTGCACCTCGCCCTGGTCGGCACCCGCGCCGGGCTCCTGGCGGGCGACGCCCTGACCCTGCATCTCTCGGTCGGCCCCGGCGCCCGGCTGCACCTCGTGGAACCTGCCGGACTCGTCGCCTACGACCACCGCGGCGGCGCGTCGTCCTGGCACGCCACCGTCGACATCGCCGAGGGCGGCGAGCTGACCTGGGACGCACAGCCCTTCGTGGTCGCGTCAGGGGCGAACGTCCGGCGCACCATGGACATCGCGCTGGCCGCCGGCGCCCGGATGCTCTGGCGCGACACCCTGGTCCTGGGGCGCTCAGGGGAACGGGGCGGCAGCGTACGGGCGACGGCCCGTGCCACGTACGACGGCCAGGACCTGCTGGTCGAGGACCTGGACCTGCGCGATCCGGAGATCCGGGAGCTGCCGGGCATCCTCGGTGCCCACCGGGTCATCGGCTCGGTCACCGCCCTCGGCGCCACCCCCGGCGGCCCCCGACACCCGTACCGCACGGACCTGGCGGGCCCCGGAGCGCAGGTACGGCTCCTCGACACGGTGGCCCCGGCGATCGACGCGGAGCTCACCGGGGTGTGGGAGCAGTGGCGGAACGGGCAGAGCCGGCAGAGTCCCTCCCGGTGAGCCAGGGCCCGCACCGTGGACCCGCCCGCGTACGGGACAATGGACCCCATGAGTCTTTTCCGTGACGACGGGGTCGTCCTGCGGACTCAGAAGCTGGGTGAGGCCGACCGCATCATCACGCTGCTGACCCGGGGCCACGGGCGGGTGCGCGCCGTCGCCCGTGGCGTGCGGCGTACGAAGTCCAAGTTCGGGGCGCGGCTCGAACCGTTCTCCCACGTCGACGTGCAGTTCTTCGCCCGCGGCAGCGAGCTCATCGGCCGCGGCCTCCCGCTGTGCACCCAGAGCGAGACCATCGCTCCGTACGGTGGCGGGATCGTCAGCGACTACGCCCGCTACACGGCCGGCACGGCCATGCTGGAGACGGCGGAGCGCTTCACCGACCACGAGGGCGAGCCGTCCGTCCAGCAGTATCTGCTGCTCATCGGCGGGCTGCGCACTCTCGCCCGCGGTGAGCACGCCCCGAATCTGATCCTCGACGCGTTCCTGCTGCGCTCGCTCGCCGTCAACGGCTACGCGCCCAGCTTCGAGGACTGCGCGAAGTGCGGCATGGAAGGGCCGAACCGGTTCTTCTCCGTGGCGGGCGGCGGTGCGGTGTGCGGCGACTGCCGGGTGCCCGGCAGCGTCGTACCCTCTGCGGAGGCCGTCGGGCTGCTCAGCGCACTGCTGACGGGGGACTGGACGACGGCCGACGCGGCCGAGCCGCGGCACGTCAGGGAGGGCAGCGGGCTCGTATCGGCCTATCTGCACTGGCACTTGGAGCGCGGGCTGCGCTCGTTGCGGTACGTAGAGAAGTAGTGAGAGGGAGACGAGCACATGGCACGACGCGGGATTCTGGGGCGTAACAAGCAGGAGTACAAAACCCCCGAACTGCACCCGTCGGGCGCCCGCCCGCCGAAGATTCCGGGCGAACTGGTGCCGAACCACGTGGCGATCGTCATGGACGGCAACGGCCGCTGGGCCAAGGACCGCGGGCTGCCGCGCACCGAGGGCCACAAGGTCGGCGAGTCCACCGTGCTCGAAGTGCTCAACGGCTGTATCGAGATGGGCGTCAAGAATCTCTCGCTGTACGCCTTCTCGACCGAGAACTGGAAGCGCTCGCCCGAAGAGGTGCGCTTCCTGATGAACTTCAACCGTGACGTCATCAGGCGGCGCCGGGACGAGATGGACGAGCTGGGGATCCGGATCCGCTGGGTGGGCCGGATGCCCAAGCTGTGGAAGTCGGTCGTCGAGGAACTCCAGGTCGCCCAGGAGCAGACCAAGGACAACGACGCCATGACGCTGTACTTCTGCGTCAACTACGGCGGGCGCGCGGAGATCGCCGACGCGGCGCAGGCCATCGCCCGCGATGTGGCGGACGGCAAGCTGGACCCGTCGAAGGTCAACGAGAAGACCTTCGCGAAGTACATCTACTACCCGGACATGCCGGACGTGGACCTGTTCCTGCGCCCCAGCGGGGAGCAGCGCACGTCCAACTACCTGATCTGGCAGAGCGCGTACGCCGAGATGGTCTTCCAGGACGTCCTGTGGCCGGACTTCGACCGCCGTGACCTGTGGCGGGCCTGTCTCGAATTCGCCCAGCGGGACCGGCGGTTCGGCGGCGCGATCGAGGAGACGGCCGGCTGAGGACCGGCGGGGCACCGAGCGGTCGGCAGCGCGGGCCCCGGACGGGGCAGCGCGGGGCCCCGGACGCACAGGGCGTTCCGGGGCCGGGGTCTCAGCTCTCCGCGGCGGATGCCGCGCACTCCGCGCAGGTCCCGAAGACCTCCACCGTGTGCGCGACGTTCACATACCCGTGCTGTGCCGCGATGGACTCCGCCCACTTCTCCACCGCCGGCCCCTCCACCTCGACGGCCTTGCCGCAGGTCCGGCAGACCAGATGGTGGTGGTGCTCACCGGTCGAACACCGCCGGTACACCGACTCGCCGTCGCCCGTGCGCAGCACGTCGACCTCGCCCGCGTCGGCCAGCGACTGGAGCGTGCGGTAGACGGTGGTCAGCCCGACCGAGTCGCCCCGGTGCTTGAGCACGTCGTGCAGCTCCTGGGCACTGCGGAACTCGTCCACCTCGTCGAGCGCCGCGGCCACCGCGGCCCGCTGCCGGGTCGACCGGCCTCGTACTGGTGCTCCCGCAGTCACAGGTGCCTCCTCGCCGTGCGTCGCCCGCCCATGTGTCGGGCCATTGTGCCAGCTCCGTCAGGCGCCGGCCGATTCCGCGGGCCGCCGCGCCGCCGGAAGGCCGGGCCCGCACTCCGCCTCGGCCGCCTCCGCGGCCCGTGCCCGCCGCCTCGCCAGCGGTGCGGCGAGCGCGGTCAGCGCCACGAAGACCGCGATGGCCAGCAGGACAATTGTCGCTCCGGGCGGCACGTCCTGGTAGTAGGACGTGACCGTACCGGCGAGCGTCACCGCGGTGCCGATCACCACGGCCACCACGAAGGTGACCGCGAACGACTTCGTCAGCTGCTGCGCCGCCGCGACCGGGACCACCATCAGCGCGCTCACCAGGAGCAGCCCGACCACCCGCATGGCGACGGTGACGGTGACGGCGGCCGTGACCGCGATGAGAAGGTTCAGCACCCGCACCGGCAGCCCGGTGACCCGGGCGAACTCCTCGTCCTGGCTGACCGCGAAGAGCTGCCTGCGCAGCCCGAGCGTCACCAGGACCACGAAAGCGGCCAGGACGCAGATCGCGGTGACATCGCTCTGCGAGACGGTCGCGAGCGAGCCGAAGAGGTACGAGGAGAGGTTGGCGTTGGAGCCGGTGGGGGAGAGGTTGATCAGCAGCACCCCGCCCGACATACCGCCGTAGAAGAGCATCGCCAGGGCCACGTCCCCGCGCATCCGGCCGTAGCTGCGGATCAGCTCCATCGAGACGGCGCCGACGACCGAGACCAGCGTCGCCATCCACACCGGGCTGGAATTGAGCAGAAAGCCGAGGCCGACCCCGGTCATGGCGATGTGGCCGATGCCGTCGCCCATCAGCGCCTGGCGGCGCTGGACGAGGTAGATGCCGATGGCGGGTGCGGTGATGCCGACCAGGACGGCGGCGAGCAGGGCCCGCTGCATCAGGGCGCTCTGGAGAAGTTCCATGGTCAGCTCAGCAGTCCTGTCCTGGCCGGCTCGGCCGGCGCGTGCGGGTGTACGTGGTCGTGGCCTGGCGTGGGGGCCCCTCCCTGCTCGAACGGAGTTGAGAGCTTGGGGGAGTGCCGGCCCGGCGCGTCATCCATGGGGGGCGGCGGTCCGTCGTGCGTGACGCAGCCGTCGCGCAGCACGACGGCGCGGTCGATCAGCGGCTCCAGCGGCCCCAGCTCGTGCAGCACCAGCAGCACGGTCGTCCGGGCGGCCACCTGCTCGCGCAGGGTCGAGGCGAGGATCTCCTGGCTGGCCAGGTCGACCCCGGCCATCGGCTCGTCCATGATCAGCAGTTCCGGCTCGGACGCCAGCGCCCGCGCGATCAGCACCCGCTGGTGCTGGCCACCGGAGAGCGCGCTCACCGAGTCGCCCGCGCGGTCGCTGAGCCCGACGAGCTCGATGGCGTGCGCGACGGCCGCCCGGTCGGCCTTCGACGGCCACCGCAGCTTCGTACGGGCGAGCCTCCCGGACGAGACGATCTCGCGCACCGTCGCCGGCACCCCGCCGGCGGCCGTGGTGCGCTGCGGTACGTAACCGATGCGTGCCCACTGCCGGAACCGGCCCAGCGGGCTGCCGAAGAGTTCGATCGAGCCGTGGGTGAGGGGGACCTGGCCGATCACCGCGCGTACGGCGGTCGACTTGCCCGAGCCGTTGGCGCCGAGCAGGGCGACGACCTCGCCCCGGCCGACCCTGAGGTCGATACCGCGCAGCACGGGGCGCGAGCCGAGCGCGGCGGTGGCGCCGCGCACCGAGATGACGGGTTCCTGTTCCATGTCCATGGCGCGTGCCTCCGGTGCGGTCGCGGGTGCGGTCTCAGATGCGGACGGGCCTGTGCGGGGTGCGGTCACTTCGCGCCGAGGGCCTTCTGGAGCGCGACGAGGTTGGACCGCATGACCTGCATGTAGTCGCGGCCCCTGGACTTGTCCGTGATCCCTTCCAGCGGGTCCAGGACGTCGGTCTTCACATGCAGGTCGCCTGCGAGGGTCTTGGCCGTGTCGGGGTTCGCGATGGTCTCGAAGAAGACCGTGTTGACGTGGTGCTTCGCGGCGAGGCTGTGCAGGTCCTTCATGCGCGAGACGCTGGGCTCGCTCTCCGGGTCGATCCCGCTGATGGCCTCCTCGGTGAGGCCGTACCGCTCGGCGAGGTAGCCGAAGGCGGCGTGCGTGGTGACGAAGGTGTCGGACGTGCGGTGCTTCAGCCCGTCCACGTACTGCTTGTTGAGGGCGTCGAGCTTCTTCACCAGGGCGTCGGTGTTCTTGCGGTAGTCCGCCTCGTGCTTCGGGTCGGCGGCGGCGAGCGTCTTGTCCACGCCCCTGGCGACCTGGGCGTACCGCACCGGGTCGAGCCAGATGTGCGGGTCGAGTCCGGCTTCGCTCTCCGAGTGGGAGTCATTGTCACCGGTCGTGTGGTGGTGGCCGTCGACCTCGGTGCCGTGCTTTTCGAGCGTGGTCATCGAGGCGGCGTCGGCGGTGTACTCCACACCGGACTGCTTGATCGCCTCGTCGACGGCGGGCTGGAGGCCCTTCAGATAGACGATCGCGTCCACGTCGGAGAGGGCGACGGTCTGCTTCGGGCTGAGCTCCAGGTCGTGCGGCTCGACGCCGGGCTTCGTCAGGTTGGCGACGGAGACATGATCGCCGCCTATCTGCTGCGTCAGGTACTGGAGTGGATAGAACGACGCCACGACACGCAGTTTCCCGTCCTTGTGGTCGGCTGCGGTGGAGGAGGCGGAGCAGGCGGAGAGGGCGACCAGTCCGGCGGCGACCGCTGCGGAGACGGCCGTGGCGGGTATGAGGCGTCGTACGTTCATGACAGTCATTTTCAACGAAAGTGGAAACCATTGTCAACAATGGCTCCGTGTGGCCCGCGGAACGGCCCGGTGTGACCGTCGGAACGGCCCGGTGCGGCCCTCCGGAACGGCTCTGTGTGACACCTCCGGCGGCCCCGCCGTCCGGCCGCCGTGAAGGGGATCTCCGGCCCATCCCGGCAGGAACCGGTAACCGATTTGATCCAGGGGGCCCAGCCGCCGGTAACCTGAGGTATTCCGCTGTTCGCAATCGTCGTAATGAAGAGAGCACCGTGGCCGCCGACAAGATCGACACCATCGTCAGCCTGAGCAAGCGCCGTGGCTTCGTCTACCCCTCCAGTGAGATCTACGGTGGTCAGCGTGCCGCCTGGGACTACGGGCCGCTGGGTGTCGAGCTGAAGGAGAACCTGAAGCGCCAGTGGTGGCGCTACATGGTCACCGCGCGCGAGGACGTGGTCGGTCTCGACTCGTCGGTCATCCTGGCCTCGGAGACCTGGGAGGCGTCCGGTCACGTCGCGACCTTCTCCGACCCGCTGACCGAGTGCACCTCCTGCCACAAGCGGTTCCGCGCGGACCACCTGGAGGAGGCGTACGAGGAGAAGCACGGCCACGCGCCCGCGAACGGCCTCGCCGACCTCAACTGCCCCAACTGCGGCAACAAGGGCACCTTCACCGAGCCCAAGAACTTCTCGGGTCTGCTCTCCACCCACCTCGGCCCGACCCAGGACAGCGGCTCCATCGCCTACCTGCGGCCCGAGACGGCCCAGGGCATCTTCACCAACTTCGGCCAGGTGCAGCAGACTTCGCGCAAGAAGCCGCCGTTCGGCATCGCGCAGATGGGCAAGTCCTTCCGGAACGAGATCACTCCGGGCAACTTCATCTTCCGCACCCGCGAGTTCGAGCAGATGGAGATGGAGTTCTTCGTCAAGCCGGGCGAGGACGAGCAGTGGCAGGAATACTGGATGGAGCAGCGCTGGAACTGGTACCGCGACCTCGGTATGCGCGAGGAGAACATGCGGTGGTTCGAGCACCCGAAGGAGAAGCTCTCCCACTACTCGAAGCGCACCGCCGACATCGAGTACCGCTTCCGCTTCGGCGGCAGTGAGTGGGGCGAGCTGGAGGGCGTCGCCAACCGCACGGACTACGACCTCGGCGCGCACTCCAAGGCATCCGGCACCGACCTCTCCTACTTCGACCAGGAGAAGGGCGAGCGCTGGACGCCGTACGTCATCGAGCCCGCGGCGGGTGTCGGCCGGGCCATGCTGGCCTTCATGCTCGACGCGTACATCGAGGACGAGGCGCCCAACGCCAAGGGCGTCATGGAGAAGCGCACCGTGATGCGCCTCGACCCGCGCCTGGCGCCGGTCAAGGTCGCGGTCCTGCCGCTCTCCCGCAACCCGCAGCTGTCGCCGAAGGCCAAGGGCCTGGCGACCGACCTGCGCCGCAACTGGAACATCGAGTTCGACGACGCGGGCGCCATCGGCCGCCGCTACCGCCGCCAGGACGAGATCGGTACGCCGTTCTGCGTCACGGTGGACTTCGACACCCTCGACGACAACGCGGTGACGGTCCGCGAGCGCGACACGATGAAGCAGGAGCGTGTCTCGCTGGACCAGATCCAGTCGTACCTCGGCGGCCGGCTCCTGGGCTGCTGACCTGGCGCGGTCACTGCTCCACCCCCGCGTCGCTCCGACGTGACAGGGCCCCGGTCCCGCTTCGGCGGGGGCGGGGCCCTCGCCCGTTTGCGTTCAGAACGCCAGCCGGCTCCGCACGGTGGCTGCCAGCTCCCGTTCGGGCGGCAGGGGGTGGGTCCGCAGTCCGGATTCCGTTACCTGGTCCAGGAGTTCGTCGAAGCCGAACAGGAACGACCTGTTTCCCAGGATCCGGTCGAACTTCTCCGCATTGGCGATGGACGCGTCGAACACATCCCCCGATGCGAGGTCGATCCCGGGGAAATCCGGATTGGCCTGGTCCTGCGCGAGCCATTCGATGTGGGTGTGCAGATGGCCCTGCCTGACGAATGACTCCATATAGGAATCGGACACATTTACTTCGGACTGTGTCGTATGCACGCGCACCCGCTCGTCGAGCAGCTGGAGGACGTGGAGATTCTTCAGAGCGAGGTGCGCGGAGTCCATCACCGGCCACGGCAGTCCCGAGTTCTTGATGAACGGCACCATGGAGAGGAATGCGATGTGATCGCACACGCACTCCTCGATGAGCGGGCTGGACGGTGTCAGACCGCCCACGAATCCGCTCAGGTCGAAGAAGGAGGGAGTGTCGGCGGCACCCGCGGTGAACCTTCCTGCCCATTCCCGTACGACGTGGAGCGAGTCGCTGTTGCTCCACCGCCCGGCCTCTTCCCGCTTCTTGCGCAGCAGGATATGGCACACCTCGTGGGCAATGGTGAACAGCTCCTGCGCGAACGCGAGGGTCCAGGTGGCCTCGGACGGCGCGGCGACGGGTGCACAGCGGTCGCGCAGGATGTCCTGGGCGACGGAGATGTAGTACGCGGAGTCGAGATGGCCGGTGAGATAGAGCCGGTGGCCCGCCAGCCGGTACAGAGCGGCCAGGACCTGGTCGGGCTGCGCCTCGTTGAGCGCCAGATTGGTCAGGGCGCCGAAGATCCGGCCGAGTTGCTGGTCGTAGACCACGTATTCCCCGGACCGGCTCACGAAGTGCGACGGCCTGGCGTGAAAGGAATCGACGACCACGAAAGGCGGTGTCGCGCAGTCCACCCGAAGCAGGTCGGCTTCTCGCTTCCAGAACAGGTGGAAGTATTTCTCGTAATTCTCGGACCAGGCGGGCAGCACCCTGTCGAAGCAGTCCTCTCCGTACAGGGCCTTCAGATACACGCTATCCGTCACGGCCGGGCGTCCCTTCGGGGCTTTCGGCCAGTTTCCCCTGGACGCGGTCCAGGATCCGGTTCGCTTCCTTCTCCGTGTAACCGCTGAGTTCCAGGCCGTCGATGACGACTTTGGTCACTTTCCGCTGATCGGAGCGGGAGCGGAGCCACGTCCTGAAGTACGGGAAAGTGGCCACGCTCAGCGCGATGAGCATCTGGAGGGTCGCCTCGCCGTCGAACGGCCGCTGCTCCGTCCGTTCCCCTGCCGTGGTGATGCCGCGGGCCAGCGTTTCGAGCTCGTCGGCGGCCTGCGACTCCTGGCTGCTGATGGCCACGATGATGTGGATCGGCATGGATCCCTTCCGGGTGCGTTCGCGTCGGGGCTGACGTCAAGTGGGCTTCTGGACAGGGAGGTTGGGCCCTGGAGTCAGAGTAGACAGGTACGGGCCCCCCGAGCCGGGTCCGGCCGGGCCGTTCCCCCGCAGAGGTGAATCGGCGGCGAATATGCGCGTGGGGCGATGGCGGTGACCGAGCAGTGGGATACGGGGCGCCGCTCCGGTGCACGGCTCAGCGGTCGAGTGTTCTGCGGCCGATGCCGGTGGTGCGGAGCGCGATGACGGCGAACGCCGCGTACAGCAGGGCGAGGCAGAGCGGGAAGACCCGGTCGCGGCCCAGGGGGTCGAGGCCGTTGTGCAGGGACAGCAGCCAGGTCGACGCCGTGACAGCGCCGATGAACACCGGTCCGGCCATGGTGGCCCGCAGCCGCGCCGGTACCGCCTCCGTCAGGGCCGCCACCGCGCCGGGTACGAGGACGGCGACCAGTACGGCCCCGGCGTACCGCACCGCCATGGCCACCGGGTACGACGTGGGTGTGGTGAGGGACACCGCCACCTCCAGCGCGGCGAAGGCCCCGCCGCACACGGCGAGCACGAAAGGCCGACGGCGGTCGGAGAGCCGTCCCAGGAGGGGGAACAGCAGGACGGCGAGACCGGCGGGCAGCGAGGAGTACCTGACCTCCCCGCCGGCGGTGTGCAGGGTGGGATCCAGCCCTGCGTCGACCGCCCATCCGGCGCCCAGCGCGAGGAGCGCGGCCAGGACCGACAGCCGCTGGTGGTGGCGGAGCGGCTCGAACAGCGCGCGCGGCGGTGCGTCGAACTGTTCCGCGCTGCGCGGCTCCCACAGTCTCAGGCGTAACGCCATCCCCGTCAGAGCCAGCACCACGGCGGCCACGGCCGGCGCATGCCGCAGACCGGTGCTCTGTACTTCGGCCCCGGCGGCGGCGAGCAGCGCCTCCGCCGCGTACAGGCCGCCGAAGTACCAGCCGAGCAGTGCGGCCCTGCGGCCGGGGGCCGCCGTCTCCGCCAACAGCGTGACGGTCACGGCCAGTTCACCCCCGACGGCGATGGACATCAGTAATCCCGAGGGGATCAGGACTACGAGCCCGGACCCGGCGGTGAGCGGGAGCGCGGCGAGAGCGAGGAGCCCGGCCGTCAGCAGACCGGCCGGGCGCCGGCCCCACCGGTCCGCGGCCGCGCCCGCGAGCACCGCACCCACCAGCTGGGCGGGGATGCTCAGTTGCCACGGGTACTCCAGGGGGGTTCCGGCAGCGGCGGGGGCGGTATGGAGCAGTACGAGCATCAGCCCTTGCAGCGAGCCGCACACCAGGGCGGCCGCCAGGGCGCGCGCCCGCCCCCGTCGCGTCGGTGACGACTCCTCGTCCGCGTGCGGCCCCAGCCGGGTGAGGACCCCACGGAACCGCGCGTACAGCTGGAGTCTGATGTTCTCGCCGGCCCGGTCGCGGACCCGGCCTGCGGTCTTCCTGAGATCCAGCGGGAGGAGGGAAGGCGTCCAGTCGTCGGCGAAGACCACCATGGCCCGCAGGGGGTAACTGTCGGCGTGTGCGCCCCTTCTGCGGCCCTGCTGCTCGGCTTCGCGGCCTTCCGGCTCGGCTTCGCGGCTCCCCGGATCGGTCTTGCGGCCCTCCGGATCGGCCAGGTCCGGCAGGCGGCGCCCTTCCGGCAGCAGGCGGTCGGCGACCTTGCGGAACTCGGCGTACTCCGCCGGGCCCGAGTACACCAGCAGGACCAGCTCGGCGGGGTCCCGGCACCGCACCGCCTGCCCGAACTCCCAGAGCGTGCCCCTGGCCACTCCGGTGCCCAGGACGACGAGCCGGGCCCGCCGCAGCAGGGCGAGGACGGTCGGCTCCCAGTCGGCCCAGGGCAGATAGACCCGGTCGGCGCCGGGTGGCGGGAGAGCTTCCTCCGGGTGCCCGACCGCCAGCAGGCGGCCCGCGTGACGCACCGTCCAGGACAGCAACTCCTCGACCGTCAGCGTCGATCCGGTCAGATTCAGATAGCGGGGCCTGCGAGCGAGACCGACGGGATAGGACGCGATCGGATCGTCCTTCTCGAACGGGCGGAGATAGAGCACATAGGGCTCACGCAGACAGGCGGCAAGCGAGTCGGGGACGCCCACCCGATGGCGCCGCCCACGCCTCAGGAGGAGGGGCGCGACGGCCTGAGCACCGGCCGCGAGCAGCAGAAGACCGGCCGCCTGCACCGCTGTACCGACGTCCGTACCGAGATCCGTGCCGAGCCCCGCACCGACGTCCGCACCGACGTCCGTGCCGAGGTGATACTGGGCCTGGAGCACCACCTGGGCCACCCGTCCGAGCCCCGCCGTGTACGCGGTGACCGCGAGGACGTTGGACCCGACGCCGGCGACGACGAGCGCCCTGCCCAGGACCGGCCGCAGCCGGCGCCCCGGCTTCCCGAAGGCCGGGGTGTCACCGGCCGGGACAGCGAGGTCCGGCAGCTCGGGCGCGACGGGTGCGGGCCCGGCCGGGCGTACGACGGACAGCGCGTGACGGCGGTCGGCCCACCAGCCCCCGTACCGCGCGGCCAGGGCCACCGCCAGCGCACACACCGCGCCGAGTGCGGCGCGGGCCGGTAACTCGGCGGTGGCAGAGGCGGAGTCCAGGACGCTTCCGGTGGCGAGCGACTGTCGGGTGACCGGGTCGAGCAGCGGCGTGGTGACCACGCTGAGGAAGGTCTCCACCACGCATGTCGCCCAGCAGCTCCACCGGATCAACCGCAGGACCACGCCGACGCCGAGCCACCCGATCACAACCCCCATGGCTCCTCGATACTCCGGGCGCGGCACGACGTCCAGCCCCCCGGGGCCGGGGAAGGACAACGGCGGCCAATTTTCAATCACTGATTGAAAATTGCCGTGAGCTGTGTTGTCATGCCGTGCCATGGCCACTGACGCAACACGGGCGCGACTGCTGGACGAAGCCGAACGGCTCTTCCTCGAACGGGGCTACGAGCTGGTTTCGATGCGCGCGGTCAACGCCGCCGCAGGCATGAATCCCGCCGCCGTGCACTACCACTTCGGCTCCAAGGAGGACCTGGTCGTGGCCCTGTTGCAGAGCCGTCTCGGTCCGCTGTGGGCCGACCGTCTCGCCGTCCTGACGCGGCGCAGGGACGCCGGCTGGACCCCCGGCGCTGCCGAACTCGTCGACGTGGTCGTCCGCCCGCTGGCCGAACTGGCCGCCCGCCCCGAAGGGCGCATGCTGCTCCACCTGCTGGCCCGCACGGTGCTCCGCGACCGCGACCTGCCCTTCGACGACCCGTGGTTCCGGCACCAGCCCTATCGCGATCTGCTCTCCGCAGCCCGGCCGGACCTGCCGGCCCAACAGGTCGCCGACCGCTGGCGCCTCGCCTTCGATCTACTGCTGCAGCTGTACGGAGAGCCCGCAGCGAACGTCGCCGACCTCGGCGCGGCACAGCCCCCGCCGGTCACCACGGTGATCGCGTTCATCACCGCCGGCCTGGACGCCCCGTCAGCCGGCCCCGAACCTCACGAAGGGTGATCCCCATGACCAACCCCCTTCCCCACCGGACGCCGGACGTCCTCGCCCCGGCCGAGCTCGGCCCCCTCACCTTGCGCAACCGGATCATCAAGGCGGCCACCTTCGAGGGCTGCACCCCCGACGCCCTGGTCACCGACGAGTTGATCGAGTACCACCGTCGGCCGGCCGCCGGTGGCGTCGGCATGACGACGGTCGCCTACTGCGCCGTCGCGCCTGAGGGGCGTACGGAGCGTGGCCAGATCTGGATGCGGCCGGAAGCGATACCGGGACTGCGGAGGCTGACCGATGCGGTCCACGCCGAAGGCGCGGCCGTCTCCGCGCAGATCGGCCACGCCGGACCGGTCGCCGACGCCAAGTCCACCGGGCTGCCCGCGCTGGCGCCGGGCCGCCTGTTCAATCCGCTCAGCATGCGGATGACCAGGCCCGCGACCCCACACGACATTGACCGTGTGACCCGGGCCCACGCCGAAGCCGCGCGCATCGCCGTCGAGTCCGGCTTCGACGCCGTGGAGATCCATTTCGGCCACAACTACCTGGCCAGTTCCTTCCTCAGCCCCAAGATCAACCGGCGCAAGGACGAATACGGCGGCAGCCTCGACCACCGGGCCAGGGTGGCCCGGGGCATCGCACGGGCCGTACGCGACGAGGTCGGCGACCGGATCGCGATCACCGCCAAGCTCAACATGGAGGACGGCGTCCGCGGCGGCTTCGGTATCGAGGAGAGCATTCAGGTCGCCCGCCGCCTCCAGGACGACGGCTCTGTCGACGCGCTCCAGCTCACGGCGGGCAGCTCGCTGCTGAACCCGATGTACCTCTTCCGCGGCGACGCCCCGGTCAAGGAGTTCGCGGCGCAGTTCCCGCAGCCGCAGCGGCTGGGCATCCGCCTGGCCGGCAAACAGGTCCTGCGCGCCTACCCGTACCGGGAGGCGTACCTGCTGGAGTCGGCCCAGCGCTTCCGCGCCGCCCTCGACCTGCCGCTGATCCTGCTCGGCGGCATCACGCACCGGGAGACGATGGACCGGGCCATGGCCGAGGGCTTCCAGTTCGTCGCCATGGCCAGGGCCCTGCTGCGCGAACCTGACCTGATCGCCCGGATCACGGCCGCCCGCGACACCACGTCGCAGTGCACCCACTGCAACCTCTGCATGCCCACCATCTACACGGGCACGCACTGCCCGTTGGTGCCCTGACCGTCCGCGGTGTTCAGCGCCCCTTGACGGCATGCAGCAGTGTGGTGCGGAGCCACGGGCCGCCGTACCAGTACTCGGGGCCGAGTCCGCGCAGCGTGCCCTGGCCGATGTGCTCGGCGTACTTCCTGCTTCCTGCTTCCTGACCATGGGCCGGAAGTCGGCGACGATCAGCTGCCCACCGGGGCGCAGCACCCGTATGGCCTCGTCCACCGCGCGGTATCGCCCTTCGGGCGACGGGATGTTGTGGATCGCCATCGCCATCGCCATCGCACTCGTCACGACGTCGAAGGAGCCGTCGTCGAAGGGCAGGGCGGTCACGGCCGGACAGCAGGCCGAGAGCGACGCCCTGGGTATCTCGCGCAGCCCGTGGGACCCGGATCGCACACCGGGCGGTTCGTCGGGCGGAGCGGGCGCTGCCGTCGCCGCCGGGATGGCGCCCCTCGCCCATGCCGAGGACGGTGGCGGGTCGATCCGCATCCCCGCGTCGTGCAACGGCCTCGTGGGGCTCAAACCCACCCGCGGCCTGGTCACCAACGGGACCGTCGCGGTAGAAGGGCTCGGCACCAGCGGCATGCTCACCCGCACGGTGGCGGACACCGCGGCCGCCCTCGATGTGCTGGCACGCCACGATCCGGCCGCGTGGTGGTCACCCCCGACCCCGAGCAGCTCCTTCACCGCCGCGTTGGAGACGGAGTTGTCGGCCGGACTGCGCATCGGGGCGCTCACCGACTCTCCGATCGAGGGGACGGGCGTGCATCCGGCGTGTGCTGAAGCCGTCGCCGTCACGCTTCGGACCCTCGAATCGGCCGGTCACCATCTCGTCGACACACGGCTTCCGCTTCCCCCGGCCGACGAGTTGGTGTCGGCGTTCACCACCCTGTGGAACATCGGCGGCAGCGGGAACGAGTTCGCGGACCCCGACCGTATCGAGCCCCACAACCGTGCCCTGCGTGCAGCAGCACGATCGATCGACTCGTGGTCCTACGCAGAAGCGGTGCAGCACACCCAGCAGCTGTCGCGGCGCATCGTCGAAGCTTTCCTCGCGGGCTTCGACCTCCTGGTCACGCCCACGATGGCATGCCTCCCGCCGCACGCGGGCGCCTGGCGGGCAGGCGCCGAAGACGATCCCCTGATGGCACTGGTGAACAGCTACCCGATGGGGGTGTTCACGTCGGTGTTCAACGTGACGGGCCAACCGGCGATCTCCCTGCCCATCCACCACGACCGGGGCACCGGCCCGCCGGTCGGCGTCCAGATCGTCGCCGCACCCTGGCGGGAAGACCTCCTGCTCCAGGTGTCCCGCGCCCTCGAGGTCGCACGTCCCTGGGCCGGTCGGCGGCTGCCTGTCAGCTGAGTACGGAGGCACTTCTGCGCGGTGTTGGAGCGGCCGGACTCAGGGGCCGGATTCGGGGACCGGAGTCAGGGGCCGGACTCAGGGGCCGGACTCAGGGCCGGAACAGCGGCCCGGATCAGTGCCGGAACCAGCGGCCGACAGCCTCGGGCGCAGCCGGACGAAGCTGATCGCGGCGTGCACCACGAGGGCGGCCGGCAGGGCGAGGAGCAGGCTCCACGGCACAGTGCCGAGGGCGGCCAGGAGACAGCAGAGCGGAGCGAGCAGGAGGGTGGGAAAGGTTGAGGCCAGGGCGATGCGTAGACGGGTTCGACCGTTCATGACCGGACTCCTTCGGCACGTGATGCTTACGTGGTGAGGCTGCTTCGCTCGGTCAGGCCGGGCTGTCGCGGGCCAGGTCCAGGTAGTCGGCCAGCTCCCGCCATTCGCCGGCCACAGCGGATGACTCTCCGGACATCGCGGCCGGGTCGTCCTGCCAGGCAGCCCGTACACCGGCGGCGATACCGCTGTCGCCTCCGGTGAACAACGCGCTCAGCTCGTCCATGCGAGCGGCCAGCCGCCGGACTTTCTGATCGGTGGGAGGAGTTCCGGCTGTACGGAGCCGGTCGGCCCTGCGGTACAGCTCCGGCCATTCGATCTCCAGCAGGTAATGCACGGCGGGTCCCAGGGCCGCGGCCCGCGTTCCCAGTGCCTGGATCTGGCCGGCGTCCAGGTGCCGACGGAGGGCGTGCTCGCTCTCCGGGCCGGTCCCGCCGATCGCCCGCAACGCGTCGAGGAGCGTCGCGGCGGTCGGTTCCTGGTCGGCCGCCAGCTCGCCGGACAGCCGCAGGAGCCGCTGCCGCAGGGTGTCGAGTGCGGCGATGGAAGCCTCGACACCCGCCAAGTGGTCCCGGACCAACCGATTCGGGTCGATACCGGCACCGGCACCGGCGTCAAGACAGACCGCGATGGTCTCCAGACTGAGCCCCAGGCTGCGCAGCGCCAGCACTTGATAGAGACGGACGAGGTCGTCCTCGGTGTACTCCCGGTGCCCGCCCGCAGTCCGCCGGGAGGGACGGAGCAGACCGACGTCGTCCCAGTGGTGCAGCGTGCGCACGGTGAGCCCGCTGGCCTCGGCGAGCGGGCCCACTGTCCAGGATGAAGAAGCAGTCATAGGGCAACGATGCATCCTCACGTCGCGTGAGGATCAAGTGTCATGGCGGCGGCCGCCGGTCCTTCTCAAAAAGGTCCTCACTCCAGGTCACCCTGGTAGCGCCCAGGAGCTCGCGGTCGGCAAGAGACGTCGCGGCAGCGGGGGAGGTCAGCCACCTCCCCGCGGTGCGCCGCTGTCGACGGTTGATCACACCAGCCACATAGGGGCCAGGCGTGGCCCGGCCCCTGCAGAAAGGTGGGCAGTGGTGTGACGCGAATACGTTCGAGGCCCCCTTGATCACAGAGCTGTCGCGCCTAAGGGCGGACATAAGGCCGAGTCATGACCTCCATGTTGTGGCCGTCCGGGTCGTCGAAGTAGGCGCCGCGACCTCCGAACAGACGGTTGATCTGGCCGGGTTCGGTGTGACTGGGGTCGGCGTAGTAGGTGACCCCGACCGCTTCCAGACGGGTGATGACGGCGTCGAACTGCTCGTCAGGGATGAGGAAGGCATAGTGCTGCGACTGGATCGGCTCGTCCCTCTTCTCGTAGTAGTCGAGCGTCACGCCGTTGCCCAGGTCAACGGGGAGGAAGGGGCCAAACGGGGCGCCGACCTTCAAGCACAGGACTGCGGCGAGGAATTCGGCGGACAGGTGCCGGTCGCTCGCGTAGACGGCCGTGTGGTTCAGCTGGACGCCAGTCGCTGGCAGCTCGGATTCATGCGGGTACTGCTGGTCGTAGGACATCAGTGGGGTGTCTCCGGTCTTGGAATCCGCTGGAATGGGCGCCGCATGCGGGCACCGGTAGCTGAGACGCGGAGAAAGGGGGTGGGACTCTTGCCCGCCTTGTGCTCACGCCGAGGCCGGGAAACTCACTCGTGTGTGGCCCATGGCCGACCCGGCAGTCACCCGACCGACCTTAGTAACCATCACAGACGGGGGCAACAGCGTTCCTCCGGCCATGCCTGACTGAGGATCAAGCCGCTGTTTCAAGAGCACTGGCTCATGTGATGCCCAGGAGCCGGCCCAGGTCCCTCCGAGCACTTGGTCACGTACCTCACCGGGAGTGGTAACCCGTTCGACGGCGATCCCGGTGCGCTGCCACAGCCTCGTCCAACTCCTCCCAGGCGGTGCGGTAGTCGACGACGCTGCTCTCACCGCCCGCCGGCGCTTTGCCGAGGACGCTCATCTCACGGTGCAGGGAGGCAAGATCGTCAGCTCGCTCCGGGTACGGGCGGGTACCGAAGAGCACCGAACGATCCACCCCTGCGGCGTCCAGGTCGGCAGGGTGGCTGTCCAGCGGGATAGCGGGATATGGACATGGCCGGTGGGCATCAATGATCACGGGTCCGCTCCTTGACATCTGATGGACCACGGCGGACCGCGTGCAGGCGATCCGGCCTATCCGGTCGACGCTGCCAGGTACTGAGCCGCGTCGATCACGTGCTCCACCACCTCGGCCACGGGCTTGGAGGCATCGGTGATCGTCGCACCGCGACGCTCGTAGATCGCCCGCATCCGAGGATTCCACTTCAGGGCTGCTGCCAGCTCTTCGGGATGTCGACCGAAAGTATTGGTAGTACGGGTGGCGAGTCGGTAGCGGAGGGTGTCCTCGTCGATCACGAGGCAGATGATGAGGTCGAAAAGATCACGAACATCCGCCTCGTTCTCCGCCGACCCGCACAGGAACGCGACTCGGCAACGAGAATCCTCAACGAGGGCCTCAACCCGCTCGCGGATGATCGCCCACCCGTATCGATCGAGCCAGCCCTCCGGAACTGGACAGGGTGGATCCGTCACGACCTCGCCCGTGGCTCGGTCGATCCAGCAACTGAAGCCCTCATCGGCGTCGAACGCGGCGTAGCCAAGGGCTCGCAGCTTCTCGGAGACCGTCGACTTACCGGTCCCTGAGGTACCTGTCACCCACACCAATGACATGCCGCGAGTGTAGACACGGCCTCCCGGACCCAGCCACTTCATTCGACTCCCGTCCTAAGGGGGCGGTTCAGTCGTCGTCTGTCGGGCTGCGATTCCGGGCCACGCGATCTCGTAGTACTTGACGCGCTCGTCCTGCCCGATCAGCGTCATGCCGGCGGCAGTCATCACGCGGTGGGACGCGGCGTTCTCGTGGTCGGCGTCCCCCTTCACCCGGGTGAAGCCCCTTGTGAGGGCGGAGTTGAGCAACGCCCGGACCGCCTCGGACGCGTACCCCTTGCCCTGTGCGGTCGGCATCAGGCCGTACCCGATGGTGAGGCTGCCCTCTTCGTCGGGCGGGCCGTGGAAATCCACACCCCCGATCGCGTATGCGTCGTCGCGCCGCCGGATCTCGTACGCGCCCGGGTGCGCGGCCCCGCCCTCCGCCGCGCGGGCCGCGAGGAACCGCCGGGCCGCGGAGATGTCCCCTGCCGTGGGGTATCCGGGCACCCACCGGTCGCCGTCGCCCGGTCGGCCCGTCACCAGTCGTTCGGCTTCGGCGACGGTCAGCGGATGCAGTACGAGCCGCGCTGTCACAAGGTCCCCGGTGGAGGGGGACGCACCGCGGTGGCGGTCGAGTTCAGCGGCTGTCATCGGCCTTCATCGCCGTGCGGAAGGCGGCCCCGGCGGTGGGGGAGCGGTACGTCGCGCCGTACGCGGGGCGCTCGCTGTCCCGGACGGCCCGGCCGCCGTCGCGCGTCCCGGCCACCTTCCCGCACTCTTGCCTGTCCGTGGACGAGGAGAGCGAGGACGTTCTGAAGGGGGTCGCGATTCGCTTGTCGGTCATGGCAGTTGGCTTCCTCGGGGATGCTGTTCAGCCTCTTCCGCGTGAATCCTATGGTCTGCTCCGGAGCCGGAGCAGCGGAACGAAGAGCGTCGAAGTCCCGGTTCCCGGTACCGGAGCGGGCGGGCTGCCCTGTCCGGGTGAATGTGGCATCCGTCTTCAGGGAGATGTCTTCGCCGAGCGCATCAGTGGCCCGGCCCGCTTCCCTTCGGTCCCGGGCCGTGCGCGTGGGCCGAAGGGAAGTAAGGTGACCCTAACAATGGCTGGTCAGCGTCCCGCTGTGGCAGCCCTCTCACGGTACGGAGCACCCCTTGTCGTACGTCGCCTCCCCGCCCGCCTCATCGGCCGCCGGCCCCACCGCCCTGGATTCGCTCGCCGGAGCCGTGCCCGTGCGGTCGGGCGATGAGCTGCGCGGCATCCTCGGTGTGCCCCACCCCATCGTCATCGACAAGGTGCACGGCCGGCTCACTGCGGAAGACCTGGACCTGCTGGCGCGTTCGCCCCTCTGCGCCCTCTCCACCTGCGACGCGGCGGGGAACTGCGATGTCTCCCCCCGCGGTGACGCCGCCGGTTTCACCCACGTACTCGACGACCGCACCCTCGCCCTGCCCGACCGGCCGGGCAACCGTCGCGGCGACAGCTTCCACAACGTCCTGTCCAACCCGCATGTGGGCCTGCTCTATCTGATACCCGGCGTGATGGACGTCCTGCGCGTCAACGGCCGCGCCCAACTCCTCAGGGACGCACCGTTCTTCGACGCGATGACCGTGAAGGGGCGGCGGCCCGAACTGGCGCTGGTGGTCGAGATCGAGGAGATCTTCCGGCACTGCCCGGCATCGCTCCGCCGCTCGGGCGTCTGGTCGCCGGAGACCTGGGAGCGCGCCACCGGGACTGCCTCCGACTGACGCCCGCCCCTCTGCCTGACGCACTCTCCCCCCGCGCACCTCTACCCCCGCGCCCCCCGCACCACTACCCCCTCGCCGCCTTGCCCCCGTTCACCCCCCCCGCTACCCCTCACCCCTCGCCCGCCACAGCAGCCACCCGAAGTACGGGGCGCCGATCACCGCGGTGACGACCCCCACGGGGATCTGCGCGGGCGCGATCACCGTACGGCCGACCGTGTCCGCGACCACCACCAGCAGGGCGCCCATCAGCGCGGCCACCGGAAGCACCCGGGCGTGCCGCTGGCCCACCAGGGCGCGTGCCGCGTGCGGGGCCACGAGTCCGACGAAACCGATGACACCGACCGCGGCCACCGCCGCCGCGGTGAGCACCACGGACACCCCGAGCAGCGCCAGGCGCGTGCTGCCGAGCCGGATACCGAGCAGGCGCGGGGTGTCGCCGTCCAGGCCGATGATGTCGAGGTCGCGCCGCAGCACGGCGAGGACCGGCAGGCAGACGACGAGAGCGCCGAGCACCGGAAGGACCTCGGGGAACGTACGCCCGTACGTCGAGCCGGAGAGCCACACGAGCGCCTTGGTCCCGTTGTTCGGATCGGTCAGCACGATCAGCAGGCTGACCAGCGCCGCCGCCCCCGCGGACACCCCGATACCGATCAGCACCAGCCGGTTCTGCTCCAGGCCGTGCCGGGCCGCGAGGCCGAAGACCAGCGCGGTGGCGGCCGCAGCCCCGGCCAGCGCGGATCCGCTGATCAGCCAGAAGCTCGCGAGCGGCACGGCCGTCAGTGTGATGACGGCGCCCACCCCGGCCCCGCCGACCACGCCGAGGATGCCCGGTTCGGCGAGCGGATTGCGCGAGACCGCCTGCACCACCGTGCCCGCCGTGGCGAGCGCGGCCCCGGCGAGCAGCGCCGCGGCGATCCGCGGCACCCGGGTGTCGAGCACGAATGTGACGAGCCGTCCGGACCGGCCGGTGAGCCAGTTCCCCACGTCGCCGAGCAGCAGGGTGGTGTCGCCGATGAGGGTCGCCGCGACGACCGCGGCGACGAGAGCGACGGCCGTCACCGCGAGGGTCAGGACGAAGGCGCGGCGGCCGCGCAGCCGGGCGAAGGCCGCGTCGGGACGGGTGGAGCCGCCGCCGTCCCGGGACCGGTACGCCAGGAAGACGAGCACCACGGCGCCGAAGAAGCTGGTCACGATGCCGGTCGGTACGGCCGTGCCCGCCTGGGCCCCGAAGAGGGCGCGCAGCAGGACGTCAGCGCCGAGCACCACGAGTACGCCCGCCAGCGCCGACGCGGGGATGAACACCCGGTGGCGCAGGAGCGCCGGTACGCGGGCACCGATGAGCCGTACGATCGCGGGCGCGCACAGCCCGACGAAGCCGATGGGCCCGGCGACGGTGACCGAGACGGCGGAGAGGACCACGGCGAGGACGACCGCGACGGTCCTGGTCAGGCGGGGGTTGACGCCGACCACTTGGGCCTCGTCGTCACCGAGCCCCAGGATGTCGAGCCGTCTGCCGAGCGCGATCAGCCCGAGCAGCGCCACGAGTGCGACCGGGGCGAGCGGGCCGATGGTCTGCATACCGATCTGCGCGAGCGAGCCGTTGCCCCACGCGTAGAGGCCGCTGGTCTGCTGGGTGCGCAGCAGGAGCAGCATCTGGCTCAGACCGCTGAACCCGAGCGTGAGGGCCGAGCCCGCCAGGACGAGCCGGGTGGAGCCGGTCCCTGTCCGGGCGAGGCCCAGCACGATGGCCGCCGCGAGCAGCCCGCCGACCAGCGCCGTCCCGCCGGCGGGGAAGGCGGGCAGGGCGACGCCGAACGCGGCGACGGCGACGACCGCCAGATACGCGCCCGCGTTCACGGCGAGCGTGTCGGGCGAGGCCAGGACGTTGCGCGACACGGACTGCAGTACGGCTCCGGCGGCCCCCAGGGTGCAGCCGACGACCAGCCCTGCGGCGAGCCGCGGCAGCCGGGAGGCCACCAGCACGGCGTCCGCCCGGCCCGTACTGTCGTGGCCGGTCCACAGGGTGGTGACGGCGCGCCAGAGGGCGTCGGGCCCGACGGCCGCCGTGCCCTGACCGATGTGCACGACCGCCAGGGCGAGCAGCACGAGGAGCGCCCCGAGTGCGAGAAGGACGAGAGTGCCCCGGTGCGCGGGCCGTCGGCCGGCCCCGGGGGTTGACGGCTCCGGCACCGGGGCGCTCGACGGCGTAGGTACGGTCTCCGCCGGGCGAGTGGTCACGTTCACTTGGTCAGCGCGTGCACGACGGCGTCGACGTACTGCGTCATCGACGCCGTACCGCCGAACATCCAGATGCCGTCCGGGAGGCGGTGGACATCGCCCTTCTTGACGAAGGGCAGCGACTTCCACACCGCGTTGTCCTTGAGCCCGTCCGCGAACGGGTCAGCGCCGTCAGTGGTGTTGGTGATGTAGAGGAACTGGGCGGCGCCGATCCTGGTGAGACCCTCCACGTCCGTCGCCGCCAGGCCGTAGCCCTTGTCGCCCTTCATGGTCCACGGGCTGACCAGGCCGAGTTCGGTGTTGATGTCGGTGAGCAGCGAGCCCTTCACATAGGGGCGCACCGAGACCTGGCTGCCTTCCTTCCACCCGTCGGCGAAGGCGACCTTCTCGCCCTTGAGCCCGGCGGCGGCGAGTTCCTTGCGGCCTGCGGCGATCTTGCCACGGAAGGCGGCGAGTTCTGTCCTGGCCCTGTCCTCGGTCCCGGTGGCCTTGGCGATGAGGTTGACGTTGTCGGTCAACTGGTCGATCTGGCGGCTCGCGTCCGCCGCCCGTACCACGATGAGGGGTGCCACCTTGGAGAGCTGCTTGATGGCCGAGTCCGACAGGTCGTTCGTCGCGACGATCAGGTCGGGCTTGAGGGCGGCGACGGTGTCCACGCTGGGCTCGCCGCGGGTGCCTATGTCTTTGACGCCGCTGGGCAGCGGCGCGGCGGTGTCGTACGCCTTGTATCCCTTCACATCGGCGGCGCCGACCGGGGCGACACCCAGCGAGACGAGTGATTCGACGACGTCCCATTCGGTGCCGACGACGCGCTTGGCCGGTCCGTCGAGCGTCACCTTTTTACCGCGTGAGTCGGTGAGCGTCAGTTTGGCGGCGGACGCGGACTCCTTCTTGGGCGCCTCGGATGTGCCGCAGCCGACGAGGGAGATCGCGGCGGCCCCGACGAGCAGGGGCCATGCCCAGCGCTTGGTTGTCATGGGCTTGGCCGCCAGGGGCTCGGTCGCCAGGGGTTCAGTCGCCAGGGGCTCGGCCGTTGTGGGCTTGGTCGTCATGAGGGGGTCAGGGCCTTTCGGGGCGAAGGTGGTGTCTTCCCACCGCGCGGGTGCGGGGGATACCGGTGGCGGGGTCGGGTTCGACCTCGATACGGATGCCGTAGGTGTCGGTGAGCAACTCGGCGTCGTACACCTGGGCCGGGGTCCCGGCCGCGGCGACGCGGCCCGAGGAGAGCAGGACGACCTGGTCCGCCACGGCGGCTGCCTGGTCCAGGTCGTGCAGGACGACGCCGATGGTCACGCCGTGCGTGTCGGCGAGTTCCCGGACGAGGTCGAGGATCTCCACCTGGTAGCGCAGGTCGAGATAGGTGGTCGGTTCGTCGAGGAGCAGTACTTCGGTGTCCTGCGCCAGGCAGCAGGCGAACCAGACGCGTTGGAGCTGTCCTCCGGAGAGGCTCTCGACGCCCCGGTCGGCCAGTTCGGTGGTGTTGGTGACGGCCAGGGCGTGTTCGACGAGCCGCGCGCCGTCCGGGTCGCTTCCCCGTAGCCGGCTGCGGTACGGATGCCGCCCGAAGCCGACCACTTCGCGGACGCTGAGACCGGCCGGGGTGGTACGGCTCTGGGCGAGCAGCGTGATGCGCCGGGCGAAGTCCGTACGGGAGAGGGCGAGCGCGTCGATGCCGGTCTCGCTGTCGTTGCCCAGGGTCACCTGGCCGGCGCGGGCCCGGTGCAGGCGGGCGACGGCCCTCAACAGGGTCGACTTTCCACTGCCGTTCGGGCCGATGAGCGCGGTGACCCGGCCGCGCGGCAGGCGGAGGTCCGCTCCGTGTACGACATCGGCGCCGTCGTAGGCGACCGTGATGCCGGTGGCGGCGAGGCCGGACGGAGTGCGGGTGCCTTCGGCGCGCTCGATGCGCTCGTCGCCCTCGGCGTTCTCAGCGTTCTCAGCGTTTTCGGCGGAGGCGCCGGGGCCATCTGCCGTGGCGCGGCGAGGCCGTTGGGCGTCTTCTCGGTCGGGTGCAGTCGCGATCACCCGGTGAAGGTTAGCCTAACCTAAGTGATGGTCGATAGTCAGCCCCCGCTTCGAGGCGATGGCCGGAAACGCACCCGGCGGGAAGGCCGCCTCGGCCTCCCGCCAGGTGCCGCCGCGCCCCCGGCCGACCGGGCTCGGAGCGCGGCTCAGAGCGCGGGCTCCGCGTTCGGCCGGGGCGCCGGGGTGGTGGTGGGCGGTGCGGTCGGCAGATCGCGGGAGCGGCGGATCGGAGAGAACCAGAGGAGCGAAGCGGCGAGCGGGATCCCGGCGATGGTGATCCACAGGGCGGTACGCGTCCCGAGCCCCTCGCCGAGCGCGCCGCCGATGACCGCTCCGAGCGGGATGGTGCCGTAGTTGAGGAACGCGGCCGATGCGGAGATCCGGCCGAGCATCTCCTTGGGGCAGTACTGCTGGCGGAAGGTCGAGGCGAGGATGTTTCCCGCGATCACCCCGAAGGACACCGAGGTGTAGCCGATCACGAAGAGCACCAGGCCGAACCCGGCCGTGGTCAGGGGGATCAGGAGCGCGAGCGAGGGCACCGCCAGCTGGAAGAAGATCAGGGCGCGGGCGCTGCCGATCCGGGCGGCCACCCGACGGGCCGCGAAGGCGCCGATGATGCCGCCGATGCCGCCTCCGGTCATCAGCGCGCCGATGACCCCCGACGAGAGATGGACCTCGCGGACCAGGAAGACCACGAGGATCGACTGATACGCCATCAGCGCCAGATTGGACGCGCCGCCCGCGACGGCCATGGCGCGCAGATACGGGTCGCCGAAGGTCAGCCGCAGGCCCGTACGGATCTCCCGGCCGAGCGCTCCGCGCGAACGCGCCGTCACCGGGCCGCGCTGCTCGCGGTGGGTGATGCGCAGGACGCAGAGGAAGGACACCGCGAACGTCGCCGCGTTCACGAACAGACCGTTGGCCGCGCCGAGCGCCTGTACCAGGAAGCCGCCCGAACCGTTTCCGGCGAGCTGGGCCGCCGACTCGCTGCCGTGCAGCTTGGAGTTGCCCTCGGCCTGGTCCTCGGGGGCGACGAGGTGCGGGAGCAGCGCGGTGTACGCGGTCTGGAAGAAGACGGACGCCGTGCCGGCCAGTACCGCTGTGACCAGCAGATAGCCGATCGAGAGCAGCCCCAGCCAGGCGGCGACCGGTATCCCGGCGAAGAGCAGCAGTGCGGCGGCGTCGGCGGTGAGCATCACCGGGCGGCGCGGCAGCCGGTCCACCCAGGCACCCGCGGGCAGTCCGATGAGCAGCCAGGGCAGCCAGCTCGCGGCGGTGAGCAGGCCCACCTGGAGGGTGGAGGCGTGCAGCAGGGTGACCGCGAGCAGAGGCAGGGCGACGGAGGTGACCGACGCTCCGTACTTCCCGGTGGTCGAGCCCGTCCAGAGGAGGCGGAAGTCGCGGTTGCGCAGCAGGAGGCTGCGAGGGGTGGAGCGCGCTGGCGTACCCGAAGTCGGCATGCGTATGAAGATAGCTTGCAGAGAACTCTCTGCAAAGGGGTTTGCAGAGAGTTCTCTGCAATGCGAAGAAACGCTTACGGCCTCGCTTACGGCCTCAACTCCTGCCCTCGTGGCGGGCGAAGGACTGGATCTGCACGCTGACCGGCAGTGATCCCGGCGCGTCCGCCTCGCCCTCCGCCGGGTAGTACTTGTCGATCACGGCCATCAGCTCGTCGTTCAGCTCCCGCAGCCGCGCGGGAGTCAGCCGCAGATCGTCCCAGTTGGCGATGGTGCCCGCGCTCTCCCACTCGGCGGGCCACTGCTGCGCGGCATACGCGGACGCCCGCTGGAAGTAGAGCTGGATGAGCTCCTGGACGTACGCGTCCACGGCGACCCGCGCCGAGGGGTCCTCCTTGCTCAACTGCGCGGTGTGCAGCACCTGCCGGTCCTCCACCGCCCGCCACCAGCGCTCCCGCTTGGTGCCCCGCTCCACGTCCTCCTCGATGAACCGGTGCTCGGCGAGCTGCCGCAGATGCCAGCTCACGGTGCCGGTGCTCTCGCCGAACTCCCCGGCCAGCGTGGTGGACGTCGCGGGTCCGTCGCGGCGCAGCGACTCCATGATGCGCACCCGCAGCGGGTGCGCGAGGGCGCGCAGACTTCGGGCGTCGATGGTCCGTACGGGCTTGTGGCTGGCCATACCGGCAGCGTAACCGGACCGGCGCGCGGCCCTGCCGGGCGCCGGGGGCCGCCGGAACCACCACCGGCCCTCCCGCCCCGCCCAAGTCGGCGGGCCCCCTCGGCGAGCCCCTCGATGGTCCCGCCGCTGATGGCCCGGCGGGTTTCGCTCAGCGGGTCCTGAGTCCGCTCAGCAGCAGGTTTCGTACGGCGGCGAAGTCGTCCTCGATGCCGGGGCGGCTCCACTCCGTCGCGTACGCCGGGTCGTGGAAGCGGCCCGTGGCTTGGAACACCGCGCGGGCCGTCGTCGTGAAGTCGGTTGTGGGCGGGGTGAATTCGCCCTGGTCGCAGCCGTCCTCGATGATCCGGGCGAGCTGTGCGGTCAGTGCCTCGATATGGCTGTCGACGACTCCGCTGTTCTCCTCGGCCAGCACGTCGAAGGTCGCGAACAGCTCGGGGTCGCCGCCCGCCTTGTGACGCTTCGCCGAGAAGAGGGCGGCGAGCCAGTCATCGAGACGGGCGGTCGCGGAGCCGGCCCGGTCGTCGGCGAACCGGGCCAGCTCGGTCTCCGACCGGTCCAGCCAGCGCTGGGTGACGGCCTCGCGCAGCGCCGCCTTGGTGCGGAAGTGGCGGTAGACGCTGCCGTGGCTCACCCCGAGCACCCGTGCCACGTCGACCACCGTGGCCTTGGCCGGCCCGTACCGGCGCAGTACGTCCTCGGTCGCCTCAAGAATGCGCTCGGGTGTCAGGGCTTCGGGCGTCATCGCGTCTGCGCTGCCTTTCGGTGCCGCGCTGCCTTTCGGAGGACGCGCTGCCTTGCGGGAGGGTGGAGCGCCCCCGACGGTACCGGGGAGTCAGCGCTCGCTGTCCAGGTGGGCCATCTGGGCGGCCGCGTAGCGCTCGCCCGCTGCGGATCCTGCCGGGACGGCCTCCTCGATGGCCGCGATGTCGGCGGCGTCCAGCGTGACATCGAGGGAGCCGACGGCCTCGGTCAGCCGGTCGCGGGTGCGGGCGCCGATCAGCGGGACGATGTCGTCGCCCTGCGCCGACACCCAGGCGATCGCGGTCTGTGCGACGGTGGCGCCCTTCTGGGCGGCGACCTTCCGCAGCGCGTCGGTCAGTTCGAGGTTGTGCCGGAGGTTGTCGCCCTGGAAGCGGGGGCTCATGCTCCGGAAGTCGCCGGGGCCCAGCTCCTGGTCCCGGGTGAAGTGTCCGCCGAGCAGACCGCGGGAGAGCACCCCGTACGCGGTGATACCGATGCCCAGCTCGCGGGTGGTGGGCAGGATCTTCGACTCGATGCCCCGGGAGATCAGCGAGTACTCGATCTGGAGGTCCGTGACCGGTGCGGTGGCGGCGGCCCTGCGGATGGTCTCGGCGCCCACTTCGGAGAGGCCCACATACCGCACATGGCCCGCTTCGATCAGTTCGGCGATGGCGCCGACGGTCTCCTCGATCGGTACGTCCGGGTCGACGCGGGCGATCCGGTAGATGTCGATGTGGTCGACGCCGAGCCGCTGGAGTGAGTACGCGGCGAAGTTCCTGACCGCGTCCGGGCGGCCGTCGTAGCCGGTGAAGGCTCCCTCGGGGGTCCGCAGCGCGCCGAACTTGACGCTGGTGAGGGCCTGTTCGCGGCGGGCGGCGGGAGCGGTGCGCAGGGCTTCGCCGATCAGCAGCTCGTTGTGGCCCATGCCGTAGAAGTCGCCGGTGTCGAGCAGGGTGACCCCGGCGTCGAGGGCCGCGTGGATGGTCGCGATCGACTCGGCGCGGTCGGGGGTCCCGTACACCGGCGACATCCCCATGCAGCCGAGGCCGAGGGTGGAGGTCAGCGGTCCTGTGGTGCCCAGGGTGCGGGTGGGGACGGGAGTGGCGGCCATGAGGGCTCCTTCGCCGGAAACGGAGGCTGACGGAAGTCGGTGTACGGCGACTATGGCATGACGAATGACAGATTTCAACATCTGTCATTCGTTGCGTCTCTCGTCCCGGCGGTGCGGCCTAGGTGGGTGAGCCCGAGCTGAACCGGCGTACCAGCGGCGACAGTACGAGGACGGACTTGGTGCGTTCGACGAACGGCTCGCCCGCGATGCGCTCCAGCACCCGCTCGAAATGGCGTACGTCCTCGGCGTAGATCTGGATGACCGCGTCCGCGTCGCCGGTGACGGTCGACGCGGACGCCACCTCCGGATACCGCGCCATGCCGCGGCGGATGTCGTCGGGTGAGGTGTTGTGGCGGCAGTGGATCTCGACGAACGCCTCGGTCTCCCAGCCCAGCGCGGCGGGATCCACCCGCACCGTGAAGCCGGTGATGGCGCCGGATGCGAGGAGCCGGTCGACTCTGCGTTTGACGGCGGGCGCGGACAGGCCGACCCGGGTGCCGATATCGGCGTAGGAGCGGCGGGCGTCCTCGGCGAGGGCGTGGACGATGCGTTCGTCGAGATCGTTCAGTCGCAAGGCGGGTGGATCACACTTCTTCTCGGGCGGTCACTTCTCGGGCGGTCGCTTGGCGGGCGGTCACTTCTCTGGCGGTCGCTTCGCGGTCAGTTCGCCGCGGTCGCTTCCCCCGCGGTCACTTCTCCGCGGGCGAGGCTTCGCGGGCGAGCTGGGAGCGGCGCATGCCGTAGCCGAAGTACAGCACGAGCCCGGCGGCCATCCAGATACCGAACCACACCCATGTCTGCGGGCCGAGGCTGGTCATCATCCACAGACACAGTGCGAAGCCGATGGCAGGAGTCACCGGCGAGAACGCCACCCGGAAGTTCCGCGGCATGTCCGGCCGGGTCCGGCGGAGCACGATGACCGCCACATTGACCAGGGCGAACGCGAAGAGCGTGCCGATGCTGGTGGCGTTGGCCAGCTCGCCCAGCGGGACGACCGCCGCGAGGACTCCGCAGAACAGCGAGACGATCAGCGTGTTGGCGACCGGGGCGCCGGTCCGCGGGCCGACCTTGGCGAACACCTTGGGCACCAGCCCGTCGCGGGCCATCGAGAACAGGATGCGGGTCTGCCCGTAGAGCACCGTCAGCACCACACTGGCGATGGCGATGACCGCCCCGGCTGCGAGCAGTACGGCCCAGAAGCTCTGGCCGGTGACGTCCCGCATGATCTGGGCGAGGGCGGCGTCCGCGTTGTGGAAGTCCTGCCACGGCATCGCGCCGACGGCGATCAGGGCCACCAGGCAGTAGAGGGCGGTGACGATCAGCAGCGACAGCATGATCGCGCGCGGCATGTCGCGCTTGGGGTTGCTGGCCTCCTCGCCGGCGGTGGAGGCCGCGTCGAAGCCGATGTACGAGAAGAAGAGGCTGGCGCCCGCCGCGCTCACGCCGGTCATCCCGAGCGGCATGAACGGCTTGTAGTTGCCCGCCTTGATGCCCGAGGCCGCCACCGCGCAGAACAGGATCAGCGAGGCGATCTTGACGACCACCATGATCGTGTTGGCGCGGGCGCTCTCCTTGGCCCCGCCCAGCAGGAAGGCCATCGCCAGCAGGACGACGAGCAGCGCGGGGATGTTGACGATGCCGCCGTCGCCGGGCGGCGCGGACAGCGCGGTGGGGATCGTGACCCCGATCGTGCCGTCCAGGAACTCGTTGAGGTACTGGCCCCAGCCGACGGCCACCGCCGCCACGGACACGCCGTACTCCAGCATCAGGCACCAGCCGCAGATCCAGGCGATGAATTCGCCCATCGTGGCGTAGGTGTACGAGTACGAGGAGCCGGCGACCGGAATGGTGCCCGCCAGTTCCGCGTACGACAGGGCGGAGAAGAGGGCGGTGAGCCCGGCGATCACGAAGGAGATGACGACGGCGGGCCCGGCCTTGGGGACCGCCTCGCCGAGCACCACGAAAATGCCGGTGCCCAGCGTGGCCCCGATGCTGATCATGGTCAGCTGCCACAGGCCCAGCGAACGCCTGAGCCGGCCGCCCTCGCCCTGCCCGCCCTCGGCGATCAGCCGCTCGACGGGCTTGCGGCGCATCAGCCGGGCGCCGATACCGGGACCGATGCCGACACCCCCGTCACTGCCCTTGCGACCGCCCCCGCCACCGCCGGACCCGGGACCGCCGCCCGGGCTTGTCCGGTCCCGGGTGTTCGGCGCTGCGTCAGGTCGTGCCACGGTGAGGCTCCTTCATCGCTGCCTGTTCCGGTGGCGGGGACCCGCGCGGACGGCACCGTTCCGCGGGTGCGCGTCCCGGCGCACAGCAGGAGGGGACCGCCGAGCCTGGGGTCTCCACCGCTCCACGTACAGGGCAGAACACTACGAGGCGCGCGTAGTGGCCCGTAATGCAGGTTCCTTGTCCATCTGCGGCGATTCATTGCGCGCATCCACGGGGAACGGTTGATCGTGTACGCGTCGGCCACGCCTCGCCGCCGTGTCGCATACGCGTCGGCCGGAGCCCGGCGCGCCCCGAAAACCCGCTGCACCTCCAGCGGCGCGCCCGGTACTCTGACCGGCATGGCAAAGAGTCGCAACAACCTTCTTGGCGTGGGCGGGCAGCGCAAGAAGATGCCCCGCTCCGGAGCGCAGAGTTCGGCCGCCGCAGGCGCCGAGGACCGCAGGTCGGCAGCGGACCAGAAGCAGGAGCTGCTGCAGAAGATGCGTGAGCGGGCGGCGGGGACCGAAGCCGCCGGAACCCCCGACGCCGAGGGCTGACACCCGACGGACGGACCAGAGCAAGAGCGCGACCCGGCAGAGCAAGAGCGCAGTCCGGCACAGCAACCGCGCGCAAGCCGCGCGCATCGCACGCAGCACGGTGGGCCCGGAGCCGTCTCCCTCACGAGACGGTTCCGGGCCCACCGCCATGTCGCCCCCCGGGGACCCGCCTACCGCACCGTGCGAGGCAGCCGCAGGCTGAGCAGCGCCGTCACGGCGACCGCGGCCAGCTGCAGCAGCAGGGTCACCGCCAGCGCCTCCCGCATCCCCAGGGACGTGGTCAGCGACAGGAAGAGCGTGCCCAGTGTGGCCACCCCCAGCGCGAGCGACGCCTGCTGCGTCGTCGTCATCACGCCGCCGCCGACCCCGGCCCGCTCCGCCGGTACGTCGGAGAGCACGATCCGGAACAGCACCGGCAGCTGGAGCCCCTGGCCGAACCCGGCCAGCGCGGTACCGGGCGCGAGGGCCGCGATGCCCAGTCCGGACCAGCCCCACCACACGGTCGCCGCGAGCACCGCGACACCCACGGCCTGGATCACCCCGCCCGCCGTCACGACCCGGCTCGCGTACCGGCCGACCAGCCGGGGCCCGGCCAGGGACGCGGTGAAGAACGCCGCAGCCATCGGTACGAGCGCGAGCCCCGCCGTCACCGGGCCCATCCGCAGCCCCTGCTGGAGAGCGACCGCGATGACGAACATGAATCCGCCGAAACCGATCGAGAACGGCACCACAAGCGTGAGCCCGCGCCGCAGCGATTCGAGCCGCAGCAGGCTCGGCGGCACCAGCGGCACCTCGCCCCTGCGGTCGGCCGCCCGCTCCGTGAGGTAGAAGGCCGCCGCGGCGAAGGGGAAGACCGCCAGCGAGACCCAGGTCCACAGCGGCCACCCGGCGGCCCGCCCCTCGGTCAGCGGCGCGAGGAGCGTCACCAGCGAGAGGGCGAGCAGCAGGGTGCCGGGTATGTCGACCGGAGCGGGCTTCTCCGACCGGGTCTCCGGTACGGAGCGGACCGCAAGCACCAGACCCAGCAGCGCCACCGGCACATTGACCAGGAAGATCGACCGCCAGCCGGTGCCCGCCACATCGGCCGCGACCAGGACCCCGCCGAGTATCTGCCCGGCGACCATGGAGAGCCCGGCCGTCGCCCCGTAGAGCCCCATCGCCTTCGCCCGCCGCGGCCCCGCCGTGGTGGCCTGGATGGTGGCGAGCACCTGCGGGAGCATCAGCGCCGACGAAGCGCCCTGCGCCACCCGCGCGCCGACCAGCGTCCAGGCGTCGGGCGAGAGACCGCAGGCCAGCGAGGTGAGGCCGAAAGCGGCCATGCCGAGCAGGAAGAGCCTGCGCCGCCCGGCCATGTCCCCGAGCCGCCCGCCGAGTACGAGCAGCACCGCGTAGGCGACGCCGTACCCCGCGACGACCAGCTCCAGCATCGCGGGGCCCGCGGCCAGGTCGTGGTCGATGGTGGGCAGGGCGACGTTGACGATGAAGAAGTCGATCAGCGGCAGGGCGGCCCCCAGCAGCACCGTGAACAGCCCCAGCGTGCCGAGCACCGGGGTGGGGTGGTCGTGCCGGTGGACCGTACCGGGGAGGGCGGACGGAGTCCGTACCGTCGTAGCCGTCATGGCCGTCGTGACTTTCGTACCTGTCGTATCGCTCACGGAGTTACTCACGGAATTGCTCACGGAATTGCTCACGGAGTCGAGAATCCTCCACCGCTCAGCCTGGTACCAGAGTCTCCTTATCCTGGTACCAGGAGTACCTGGCAATGGGCTGCCCGGTACGGCACCCTGGGACCATGACCACAGTGGCGCCGGAGACCGACGTACGCCGACACGAACTGGCCGACTTCCTGCGCAGTCGCCGCGAGCGCATCACACCCGAGCAGGCGGGGCTGCCGCGCGGGGCCAGACGCCGGACGCCGGGGCTGCGCCGCGAGGAGGTCGCCCAGCTCTCCGCGGTGGGCGTCACCTGGTACACGTGGCTGGAGCAGGCCCGCGACATCACGGTCTCCCCGCAGGTGCTCGACGCCATCGCCCGTACACTCCTGCTCGATCTGCACGAGCGCGCGCATCTCTTCTCGCTGGCCGGTGCGGTCGACCCGTCGCCCGGCGCGATCTGCCCCTCCATCACCCCGGCGCTCTCGTCGCTGATCGAGCAGCTCGACCCGTTCCCCGCCTGCATCCAGAACAGCCGCTACGACATCCTCGCGTACAACAGGACGTACGGGCGGCTGCTCTGCGACCTCGACGCCGTCGCCCCCGAGGACCGCAACTGCATGCTGCTCTCCTACACGAACGAGGACTGGCGGTCGTCGGTCGTCGACCTCGACGCCATGTGCCGGGTGATGGCCGCCAAGTTCCGCGCGTCGATGGCCGGGCACCTCGCCGAGCCCGCCTGGAAGACGCTGCTCAAGCGGCTGGAAGCGGCTTCGCCCGAGTTCCGCGAGATCTGGGCACGGCACGAGATCGTCGGCCCCGGCAGCCGGACGAAGCGGTTCCACAACCGGCACGTCGGGGCGCTGCTCGTGGACCACACCGACCTCTGGCTCGGCCCGGCGGCCGGCCCCCGCCTGGTCTCGTACGTACCGGCCAACGACGAGTCCAGGGAACGGCTTGAGCGGCTCTACGCGTTGGCGTCCGCCACCGTCTGAGCCGTCTCGGGTGCGTCGAGCCGCTCCGCGGTACGCCGTGCCGAGCGCTGTGCCCACTTCCCGCTGGTCAGCAGCCCGAAGACGAGTACGGCCAGACCGCAGCCCGTGATGATCCACCAGGCGGTACGGCTGGCTCCGGCGAAGCCCGCCGTGTGGGTGGAGCCGCTCACCCCCGAGGCCAGCACGGCCCCGATCACGGCGACACCCAGCGTCGAGCCGATCTGCCGGCTGGTCGACGCGACGGCCGCCGCGACCCCGGCCTGTGCGCGGGGCATCCCGGAGACGGCGGTGTTGGTGATCGGCGCGTTCACCATGCCGAAGCCGATACCGAACAGCACATAGCCGGTGAAGAGCAGCGCGGTGTGCTTCTCCGCGTCGAGCACCGCGAAGACCAGACCGCTCAGCGCCATCGCCACACCCGCGACCAGCAGCGAGATCCGCGGCCCGCGGTTGCCCACCAGCCGTCCCGACAGCGGGGCGCAGAGGAAGGTCAGCACCGCCATCGGCAGCATGTACAGACCGGCGTGCAGCGCGGACAGACCGCGGACGTCCTGGAGATAGAGCGTGTTCAGGAAGAGGAAGCCGCCGAGCGCCGCGAAGCCGCACACCGCGATGACGGTGGCCCCGCTGAACGGCGCGCTGCGGAAGAAGCGCAGGTCGATCAGTGGTTCGGCGCGCCTGGGCTCGTACAGCAGCAGTCCCGCGAGCGCCAGCAGGGCCACCCCGGCGAAGGACAGGATCAGCGGTGAGGTCCACCCGGACGACGGCGCCTCGATGATCGCGTACGTCACCGAGCCCAGCAGCGCGATGACGAGCAGCTGGCCGACCGGGTCCGGCCTGCGGCCCTTCGGGGCCCGCGACTCCGGTACGTAACGCCAGGTGAGCAGCAGCGCGGCCAGGCCCACCGGCAGATTGATCCAGAAGATCGAGCGCCAGCCCACCGAGTCCACCAGGAGACCGCCGACGATCGGCCCCGCCGCCATCGAGATCCCGACGACGCCGCCCCAGACACCGATGGCGCGGGCGCGTTCGCGCGGTTCGGTGAAGGTGTTGGTGATGATCGACATCGCCACCGGGTTGAGCATCGAGCCGCCGATGGCCTGCACCATCCGGAAGACGACCAGCGACTCCAGATTCGGGGCGATGGAGCAGAGCGCGGAGCCGAGGGTGAATATCACCAGCCCCGCCATGAAGACTCTGCGCCGGCCGATCCGGTCGGCCGTCGACCCGGCGAGCATCAGCAGCGAGGCCAGGACCAGGGTGTAGGCGTCGATCGTCCACTGGAGTCCGGAGACCGACGCGTGCAGCTCCTTCTGCATCGAAGGGAGGGCGACGTTCAGGACGGTGTTGTCGAGGCTGACGATCAGCAGGCTCATGCAGCAGATCGCGAGCACCAGCATCCGCCGGCGATGGTTGAGCTCGGGCATATATGAATAGTACGGTTAACTAACGACTTCGGTGTACGCGGCAAGCGGTACAGGGCGCGTCGTACGCGACAATGGGTCCATGACCACGCTCTCCATCGGCCCGCACTCCGTGCAGCCGCCCGTCGTGCTCGCCCCCATGGCGGGTATCACCAACGCCCCCTTCCGTACTCTCTGCCGTGAATTCAGCGGCGGGAAGGGCCTGTTCGTGAGCGAGATGATCACGACACGGGCGCTGGTGGAGCGCAACGCCAAGACCATGCAGCTGATCCACTTCGACAAGACCGAGACGCCGCGCTCGATCCAGCTGTACGGAGTGGATCCGGTCACGGTCGGCAAGGCCGTCCGCATGATCGTGGACGAGGACCTCGCCGACCACATCGACCTGAACTTCGGCTGCCCGGTCCCCAAGGTCACCCGCAAGGGCGGCGGCTCGGCGCTCCCGTTCAAGCGGCCGCTGCTGCGCGCGATCCTGCACGAGGCGGTCTCCAACGCGGGCGCGCTCCCCGTCACCATCAAGATGCGCAAGGGCATCAACGACGACCACCTCACCTATCTCGACGCGGGCCGGATCGCGGTGGACGAGGGCGTCACGGCCGTCGCACTGCACGGCAGGACCGCGGCCCAGCACTACGGCGGGACGGCCGACTGGGACGCCATCGCCCGGCTCAAGGAGCACGTCCCGGAGATCCCCGTCCTCGGCAACGGCGACATCTGGTGCGCGGACGACGCGCTGCGGATGATGCGCGAGACCGGCTGCGACGGCGTGGTCGTGGGGCGCGGCTGCCTGGGCCGGCCCTGGCTCTTCGCCGACCTGGTGAGCGGCTTCGAGGGGACACCGGTCCGGCAGGCGCCGGCGCTGCGTGAGGTCGCGGCGGTCATGCTGCGGCACGCGACGCTGCTGGGGGAGTGGATCGGCGACGAGAAGCGTGGCGTGATCGACTTCCGCAAGCATGTGGCCTGGTATCTGAAGGGGTTCTCGGTCGGCTCCGAGATGCGCAAGCGGCTCGCCGTCACCTCGTCGCTGGACGAGCTGGGCAGCCAGCTGAACGAGCTGGACCTGGACCAGCCGTGGCCGGACGGCGCGGACGGGCCGCGCGGGCGGACCTCGGGCAACAACCGGGTCGTGCTCCCCGACGGCTGGCTGAAGGATCCGTACGACTGCTCGGGCGTGAGCGCGGAGGCCGAACTCGACACGTCGGGCGGCTGAGGCCGCCTCCTCATCCCCTGAGTCTCCGCCCCTCGCCCCCCGCTCATAAGAGCACGGGCGAGGGGCGGAGGTCTTTTCCCAGCGGAGAGCGCGAATCCGTGGCCTGTGCCCCGATGCGGGCGCGGCACTGAGTGCACGCTGCACCGCTTTCCGGTGAGGCATGTCCGCCTGACGGTTCAGAGGGGTCCGCATAGTGGCCTCAGGGCCGGGCGAGTGGCGTGATTCTCGCCACCTCTGATCGCGGTGTTGCTCAGATGAGCGATTAAACCTGGGGTGTACTTCTCAAAGGCTGGCACTGGGTGCCAGTCGTCAATCGTTCCCGCTGTGAACCCGATATCGCCAAGCGTGGCCGAAACTGCGCACGAGTGGCTACGTACCGCTGTGATGCCTTCAAGAGTTGAACCAACGGGCTGTTGAAGGCGCCTCTCGCGATCGCTTTCGATCTGCTGGCAGACGAGTGGTTACGGCCGTACGACGACCAGGTGGACGTACCCAGGAGCCTTCGATCTGGGTATGTTCCTCGCCGTCAGGGCAGCCAGTCCGCGAGGAGTCGAGTCCCGTGCCGGAATCGAAGAACGCAGAACCCCACGTAACTCAGGCGCAAGCGCCGCAGAAGTTCGTTTATGACTTCACCGAAGGCAACCGCACCCTCAAGGACCTGCTCGGCGGGAAGGGTGCGAACCTCGCCGAGATGACCAACCTCGGTCTGCCCGTCCCTCCGGGCTTCACCATCACCACCGAGGCGTGCAAGACCTACCTCGACAGCGGTGACGAGCCCGTCGAACTCCGCGACGAGGTCAGTGCGCACCTCGCCGCCCTGGAGAAGACGATGGGCAAGAAGCTCGGCCAGGCCGACAACCCGCTGCTCGTCTCGGTCCGTTCGGGCGCCAAGTTCTCCATGCCGGGCATGATGGACACCGTCCTGAACATCGGCCTCTCGGACAAGTCCGTGACCGGTCTCACCAAGCAGTCCGGCGACGAGCGCTTCGCCTGGGACTCCTACCGCCGCCTCATCCAGATGTTCGGCAAGACCGTCCTCGACGTCGACGGCGAACTCTTCGAGGAGGCCCTGGAGGCCGCGAAGAAGGCCAAGAAGGTCAGCGTCGACACCGATCTGGAAGCCGGCGACCTGAAGAAGCTGGTCACCCGCTTCAAGAAGATCGTCAAGGAGTCCGCCGGCCGGGACTTCCCGCAGGACCCGCGCGAGCAGATGGACCTCGCCATAAGGGCCGTCTTCGAGTCGTGGAACACCGACCGCGCCAAGCTCTACCGGCGCCAGGAGCGCATCCCCGGTGACCTCGGCACCGCGGTCAACATCTGCTCGATGGTCTTCGGCAACCTCGGCCCCGACTCCGGTACGGGGGTCGCCTTCACCCGCGACCCGGCCAGCGGGCACCAGGGCGTCTACGGCGACTACCTGCAGAACGCGCAGGGCGAGGACGTCGTCGCGGGGATCCGCAACACCGTGGCCCTCGCCGATCTGGAGCAGATCGACAAGAAGTCGTACGCCCAGCTCATGCAGATCATGGAGACCCTGGAGACCCACTACAAGGATCTCTGCGACATCGAATTCACCATTGAGCGCGGCCAGTTGTGGATGCTCCAGACCCGGGTCGGCAAGCGCACCGCGGGCGCCGCGTTCCGGATCGCCACCCAGCTCGTCGACCAGGGGCTCATCGACGAGGCCGAGGCGCTCCAGCGGGTCAACGGCGCGCAGCTCGCGCAGCTGATGTTCCCGCGCTTCGACGACACCGCGAAGGTCGACAGGATCGGGCGGGGCATCGCGGCATCGCCGGGCGCCGCGGTCGGCAAGGCGGTCTTCGACTCGTACACCGCGATCAAGTGGTCGCGCTCGGGCGAGAAGGTCATCCTGATCCGCCGCGAGACCAACCCGGACGATCTCGACGGCATGATCGCGGCCGAGGGCATCCTGACCTCGCGCGGTGGCAAGACCTCGCACGCGGCCGTGGTGGCGCGCGGCATGGGCAAGACCTGTGTCTGCGGCGCCGAGGAGATCGAGGTCGACACCAAGCGCCGCCGGCTGACCGCGCCGAACGGTGTGGTCGTCGAGGAGGGCGACGTCGTCTCGATCGACGGCTCGTCGGGCAAGGTGTACGCGGGTGAGGTGCCGGTCGTCCCGTCGCCGGTCGTCGAGTACTTCGAGGGCCGGATGCACGCGGGCGCCGACGACGCGGACGAACTGGTCGAGGCCGTCCACCGGATCATGGCGTACGCGGACCGGCGCCGCCGGCTGCGGGTGCGGGCCAACGCGGACAACGCCGAGGACGCCCTGCGCGCCCGGCGGTTCGGCGCCCAGGGCATCGGGCTCTGCCGCACCGAGCACATGTTCCTCGGCGAGCGCCGCGAGCTGGTCGAGCGGCTGATCCTGGCCGACACGGACGACGAGCGCGAGAAGGCGCTCGGCGCGCTGCTGCCGCTCCAGAAGAAGGACTTCATCGAGCTGTTCGAGGCGATGGACGGGCTCCCCGTCACGGTCCGCCTCCTCGACCCGCCGCTGCACGAGTTCCTCCCGGACATCACCGAGCTGTCGGTGCGCGTCGCCCTCGCCGAGTCCCGCAAGGACGCCAACGAGAACGACCTGCGCCTCCTCCAGGCCGTGCACAAGCTCCATGAGCAGAACCCGATGCTGGGGCTGCGCGGGGTGCGTCTCGGGCTTGTCATCCCGGGCCTGTTCGCCATGCAGGTACGGGCCATCGCCGAGGCGGCGGCCGCCCGCAAGGCCGCCAAGGGCGACCCGCGCGCGGAGATCATGATTCCGCTGGTGGGCACGGTCCAGGAGCTGGAAATCGTCCGCGAGGAGGCCGACCGGGTCATCGCGGAGGTGGAGGCCGCCACGGGCACGGAGCTGATACTGACCATCGGCACCATGATCGAACTGCCCCGCGCCGCACTGACGGCGGGCCAGATCGCCGAGGCCGCGCAGTTCTTCTCGTTCGGCACGAACGACCTCACGCAGACGGTCTGGGGCTTCTCGCGCGACGACGTGGAGGCGTCGTTCTTCACCGCGTACCTGGAGAAGGGCATCTTCGGCGTCTCCCCGTTCGAGACGATCGACCGTGACGGTGTCGGCTCCCTGGTCCGCAGCGCCTGCGAAGCGGGCCGTGCGACCCGCCCCGACCTCAAACTGGGGGTCTGCGGCGAACACGGAGGCGACCCGGAGTCGGTGCACTTCTTCCACCAGGTGGGCCTGGACTACGTCTCGTGCTCGCCGTTCCGCATCCCGGTGGCGAGGCTGGAAGCGGGCCGGGCCGCGGCCCAGTCGGACGGCAGCGACAGCCGCTGAACCCCCCGGAGCCGCCGTCGGGTTCACCCTGACCCTCACCGACCCCGCCGGCGGCCCGGGCGCAACAACGGAAGGGGCGGCACCCGTGCGGGGATGCCGCCCCTTCTGGGGTGCGGGGGAGGTCTGTTGTGTGAGGGCGGGGACGGGGCGTCGCGTAAGGGTTATCCGTGTGCCTTCGCCATGGCTGCCGCCGCCTTGATCACCACATCCGGGCGGTCGGTCGGGATCTCGTGTGAGCTGCCCTTCGCGACGGTGTACGTCCGGTTGGCGGCGGCCTTCGCGAACCGGGTCTGGGCGTTCCGCCACAGCTGGGCGTCCTCGGGGGTGTCGAAGGGCGTCGTCGACGACGCGATCACCGTCGCGGGGACGCTCTTCGGCCAGGAGATCTGTTGGTACGCGTGGTGCATCGGGCCGTAGTTGTCCGCCGTGGCCAGCAGTTGACGGATGGGCTTCGTCGAGACCTGGCCGTCCAGCTGTGCCACCTGCGCCTGGTTGGCGGCCTCGATCCGCGCCGTTTCGCTGTCCGTGTAGAAGTCCGGCAGGCTGGCGTCGAGGAGGACGGCGCCCGAGAGCCACTTCGGGTGCTTCTTCGCGAAGTACGTGGCGACCTCGCCCGCCTGGGAGTGCGAGACGAGAACCACGTCATGGGTGGCGCCCAGCTTCGTGAGGCCGGCCTCCAGGTCGGAAGCGGCGTTCTCCGCGTTCCAGGCGCCGACGACCTCGTCGCTCTTCCCGATGCCGGCCCGGTCGTACGTGATGATCTCGGATCCGGTCTTCCTGGCCAGGGCAGGCGCGATCTTCTGCCACTGCGACGAGTCCTCACCGCCGCCCGCGTCCAGGACGATGGCCGGCAGGTGGCCGGGCGTGACGTGGAAGGCCAGCTTGTGGCCGTTGTTCGCAATCATGTGGAGCGAAGAACCCGCGGTGGCGGTCGCCGACGGCCGGCTCGACGCGGCCGGCGCGTCCGCGGCGGAAGCGGTGGAGTTCCCGCAGGCCACCAGGGCCCCGGTCACGACCGTGGCCAGGGCCGCTGTCGCGAACACTGCCGTACGGCGGCGCGGTGTCGTGCGTGCACTCATGGGCTGGCTCCTGAAGGGTGAGTACCGTGCGCCGACCGGTTCGGGACCGGCTTTCGGCTCTTTCGGCGGGTTCTGGTGAACGCCTTCAGTCTTGTCGGACCCCGGCCGCCGGGCGATGGGGCTGCCGGGTGAGTGCGGGTGTACCTGAACCCGGACCCCGGGTGGTGCTGGCCCCCCGGCGGAAGGGGCCGGAACCGCCCGGTCAGTCGTCGATCCCCGACCGCTCCACGCCCGCCACGATGTGCCGCTGCAGCAGCAGGAACACCAGCAGCAGCGGCACGATCGACACCGCCGCCGCGATGAACAGCTCGTGGAGATTGACCACCTGGCCGGTGGTGAAGGTCGAGAGCGCCACCTGTACCGTCCACGCGCTCTTGTCCTGGCCGATGACCAGCGGCCAGAGGAAGGCGTTCCACGCGCCGATGAAGACGATCGTGCCGACCGCCGCGAAGACCGGGGCCGAGTTCGGGACCACGATGCGCCAGTACGTACGCCAGTAGCCGAGGCCGTCGACCTTCGCCGCGTCCTCCAGTTCCTGCGGGAAGCCCAGGAAGTACTGGCGGAAGATGAAGCACGCGAACGCCGAGAAGAGCGTCGGGATGATCAGGCCGCGCAGGGTGGAGATCCAGCCGAGCGTGGAGACCAGCACGAAGCTCGGTACGAACGTCACCGCCGCCGGGACCATCAGGGTGCCGAGGATCGCGTAGAACACCTTGTTCGCGTGGCGGTACGGGATACGGGCCAGGCCGTACCCGGCCAGTGACGCCAGCAGGACCGTGCCGAGGGTGGTGGTCACCGCGATCAGGGCCGAGTTCAGCAGGGAGCGGGCCATCGGGACCGCCGGGTCGTCGAACAGCTCGCGGAGGTTCGACCACTGGAGGTGCGACGGGAAGAACGTCCACGCGGGTGAGGTGATGTCCTGCTCGGTGGAGAGCCCGTTGCGCAGCAGCAGATAGAACGGGATGAGGAAGAGCGCCGCGAGCGCGATCAGCAGCACGGTGCGCAGCGCGCGCCCCGCCCTGACCAGGGCATCGTCGCGGCGGGCGGTGCCGGAGCCGCGGCCGGTGCGGTGGGCCGTGCCGGTGCGGCGTGCCGTGCCGGTGCGGCTGCGGGCGCCTGCTCCGGTGCGGGTGCCGGTGCCGGTGCCTGCTCCGGTGTCGGTGCTGCTGCCGCTGCCGGTTCGGGTGCCGGTGTCTGCGCCGGTTCGGGTGCGGGGCATGTCAGTCCTCCGTCCTGCCGAGCCCGAACCACCGGGCCTGGACGATCGTCACCACCGCGATGATCAGGGCGAGAATGACCGCCCCCGCACTGCCGAGACCGAGGTTCTGGCCCTGCCCGAGCGCCGTGTAGTAGAGGTACACGAGCGGTGGCCGCGCGTACGGCGGATAGCCCCTGGCGTCACTCAGCAGGTTGTAGAACTCGTCGAACGCCTGGAACGCGTTGATCACGAGCAGCAGCACCACCGCGACCGATGTCGCCCGCAGCTGCGGGAACGTGATGTGCCGGAAGACCTGCCAGCCCGGCCGCGCACCGTCGACGGCGGCCGCCTCGTACAACTGCGGTGCGATCCGCTGGAGTCCGGCGAGGAACAGCACCATGTAGAAGCCCGCCTGGAGCCAGAGCCGCAGCGTCACGATCACCAGCCAGTACCAGGGCGGGTGGGTCGTCGAGAGCCATGCGGTCTGGTCGGTGCCGAACCAGCCGAGCACGGTGTTGGCCAGCCCGAACCTGACCCCGTTGAAGAGCGAGAGCTTCCAGATCATCGACGCCACCACATACGAGCAGGCAGCCGGGAGGAAGAAGACCGAGCGGAAGAAGGACTGCGCGAACCGCAGCCGGTTCACCATCAGGGCCAGGGCGAGCGACAGCGCGTACGTTGCCGGGACGATGAACAGCGAGAAGACCGCGAACGTCCACAGGCTGGAGGTGAACGCGCCGTCGGTCAGCATCGACCTGTAGTTGTCGAGACCCACGAAGTCGGTCGGCGAGACCGTGTTGTGGGCGTCGAAGAAGCTCAGATAGAGGCTCCACAGCAGCGGTACGTACGTGAAGAGCGCGAGGCCGGCGGCGAAGGGGCCGACGAAGACCCAGAACCAGAGCGTGCGGTGTCTCACTGATCCCTCACTGATCCCTCATGCGCTGGTCCCCGTGCGCTGATCGCTCATGCGCTGATCGCTCATGCGCCGATCGCCGATCCCTCATGACTTCTTCTGTACCCGCTGGAGCTCGCTGTTGGTCTTGCGTACGACCGCCCTGACCTCGGTCTCCGCGTTGGCGCCGTCCTTGATGATCCGGTTGAGGGCGTCCTGGTACGCGACCTGGCAGGCGGGCGTCCACAGCAGCGGCTGGGCCCAGCCGCTGTCGGTCGCGTACCCGACCGCGTCCGCCGCCGCCCCCTCCCGCAGCTTCGCCGCCTTCTTCGCGAGGGAGATCCGGGCCGGGATATGGAACCCGTACGAGAGCGCGAAGTCCTCCTGGTACGCGGTCCGGTCGATCCACAGCCACTTGGCGAACGCCTTGGCGTCGGCCCGGTGCTTGCTGCGCGCGCTGACCGCCGAGCTGTACGCCCCGACCGGGACCGATGGCTTGCCGGCCGGGCCGTCCTTCGGGAAGGGCAGGACGCCGAAGTCGTCGCCCAGCGCCTTCTTGACCGCCGGGAGCGCCCACAGGCCGCACCACTGCATGGCGGTGAGGCCCTGGACGAGCGCCGACGGGTCGGACCAGTCGGCCGGCGCACCGAGCAGCAGTGACTTGTCGGCGTACAGCCGGTGGAACTTGGCCAGGGTGCGGGCCGCCGCCGGGTCGTCGAAGCCGTTTTTCCCGTCCTCGGTGACGAGGCTGAGCCCGGCCGCGTAGAGCGGGGTGCCGCCGAGGACGCCCGCGCCGCCGTCGTTGCCGAGGAACAGGCCCTTGACCTTCTTGTCGGTCAACGCCTTCGCCGTGTCGACGAGTTCGTCGAGCGTGCGCGGCGGCTGGACGTTCGCGTCCTTGAGCAGGCTCTTGCGGTAGTAGAGGAGCTGGGTGTCGATGGTCTGGGGGACGCCCCAGATCTTCCCGCCGTACGTCTTCGGCGCGAGCACCGCCTGGTTGAAGTCGGCCTTCACCCCGTCGAAGAGGTCGGTCAGATCGACCACTTGGCCGCCCTGGATCTGGTCCAGGGTGGGGCCGTTGACCTCGAAGACGTCCGGGCCCGACGAGGACAGCAGCGCGGCGGCGGTCTGCTGGTCGTAATTGCCGGGCCGCCACTGGATCTTGACGGTCGCCTTGCGGTAGGCGTCCGCGTACCGCCGCACGGCCTGCTCGGTCCCGGCCTCGCCGTACTGGTGGTACCACTGCTGGAGCGTGGGCCCGCCGCCGCCCGAATTCCCGCCGTCCCGGCCGGTGTTGGACCCGCACGCGGCGGCGAGGGCCCCGGTGAGTGCGAGGCTGCCACTGGTGGCGAGCAGTCGCCTGCGGCTGATGGTCATGGTGGGTCCCCCTGGCTCCGGTCGGGCGTCGTGCGTCGGATCTCCCGTTGTACGCCCCAACGATCAACCATGGTGCGGGATTGCGACAGGGGTGTTGCACGGGGATGTCGGCCCGGCCGGAACGGTTTTCCGCGGGACGCCGGATGCCGGATGCCGGACGCCGGATGCCGACCGACTGGTCGGCATCACGTCACGATCCAGGGCTGACGGGTGGAGCTGAACGGGGGAGGGGCGACTGACGGAAGGGGGGCCGGGAGCGACGACGGGCGGGAAAGGCGCGGGATACGGGGGGAGGCGCGGGAGACGGGAGAGGCGCGGGAAGAGGCCGAGGTCAGCCTCCGCCGCCCCTGGTCCCGCCCGTGCCCAGGCTGTCGAGGCCCGCGTACGTCACGCCGGTGAGCTGCTCGGACGCCGTCCAGAGCCGCTCGCCCGCCACATCGTTGGTCGTCCACTTCGCCCGCCAGGAAGGTCCCGGGCCCCCGCGCCAGCCGAGGAACCTGGGGCCGGTGAAGGAATCGGGCAGGACGCAGGGTGCGGTGGCCGCGTAGAGGGTGGGCAGCGCGCCTGTCTCGGCGGACTGGGCGAACACGCGGTTCCCCAGCTCCACCGCCCGCTCCGCCCCCGTGCGGCCCTCCATCCGCACCCCCGCCGTCTGGAGATTGGTGGCCGCGTAACCAGGGTGCGAAGCGGCCGCGACCAGGCCGGACCCCGCGGTGACGAGGCGCCGCGTCAGCTCATGGACGAAGAGCAGATTCGCGGTCTTGGAGCGGCCGTAGGCGACCCAACGGCGGTAGTTCCGCTCGCTGTTGAGGTCGTTGATGTCGATGTTGGAGAGGGCGTGGAGCCCACTGGACACACTCACCACCCGGGCGTCCGGGGTGTCGAGCAGCTTCGGGACGAGCAGCCCGGTCAGGGCGAAGTGCCCGAGGTGGTTCACGCCGAACTGTGTCTCGAACCCGTCGGCGGTCGTCCCGTACGGCAGGGCCATGACGCCCGCGTTGTTGATGAGCAGATCGAGCCGCTCGGCCCGGACGGCCGACGCGAACTCCCGCACGGACGACAGGTCCGCGAGATCCAGCCGTACGAACGCGACGTCCGCGCCGGGTACGTCGGCCCGGATCGTGGCTTCCGCCTCTCTGCCCCGGGTCTCACTGCGGCAGGCGAGGATCACCCGTGCACCGCGCCGGGCCAGCTCGCGGGCGGTCACGAGGCCGATGCCGCTGTTGGCCCCGGTGACCACTGCCGTACGCCCGCTCTGATCGGGAATCTCGCTCGTGTTCCAGACCTTGGTCATGGTTCCAGCGTACGACCGGAGCGGCGTCAGGCGGCCGCGCCTATGCCGGCGGGGCCACCAGCGTGGCCGACTGGTGTGCGCGCCGTAGTGCGTCCGCGATGAATCCGGCGGCCTTCAGTTCCTCGACGAGGTCGCGGAGGAACCGGACCGTCTCCGGCCCGCGGGTCCTGGTCGTGCCCACCGCCTGTCTGATCTCCATGAACCGGTCCTCGATCAGCCGGACTTCGGGGTGGCCCGCGACGTATTCGGTCAGCGGCTGCCTGATGCCGGCCGCCGCTTCCAGGTCCTGGGCGCGGAAGGTGTCGACTCCTTCGTCGCCCCGTACGACGCTCGCGTGCCGGAGGGTCCTGGTGAGGAAGAGGTCGTAGGCGGAGCCGCGCTTCACGCCGATGCGTACGCCTGCCCGGTCGACGTCGGCGGCCGTGGCCAGGGGCGATTCGCGCGGTACGGCGAAGACGCCCTCGATCACGACGTACGGGGCGGTGAAGGCGACTTCGGCCTCCCTGGCGGGTTCGACGGCCAGGAAGCAGATGTCGGCGTGGCCCGCCGCCATCGCCTCGTACGACTTCCGCGCCGCGTCGAAGCAGAGCAGCTCCACCGGCACGCCGAGCCGGGCGCCGATCTCCCGCGCGATGTCCACCGTGACCCCGGACGGCGCGGCCGGTAGACCCTGGGCGAGTACCGGATTGCCCAGATTGATCGAGGCCCGCAGGGTGCCTGCGGGCGCCAGATCCTGGGTGAGGGCAGCGGTGGCGATGGTCATGCGGCGGAGTGTAGGGCACGTCCGCCGGGACCCACACTTGACCTCAACCGCGCTTGATGTATGACGCTCTGGCCATGGACATCACCACGCACCCCTTGAAGCTGACCGTCGTCATCGCCAGCAACCGCACCGGCCGTTTCGGCCCCACCATCGCCGACTGGTTCCTCTCCCGCGCCCGGCTCCGTACCGACCTCGCCGTCGATGTGGTCGACCTCGCCGAAGTCGAACTCCCCACCGCGCTCTCCTACGATCCGCCGCCCGCGGTGCGCGATGTGCTCGGCGAGGTCACCCCGCGGCTGGACTCGGCCGACGCCTTCGTCGTCCTGACCCCCGAGTACAACCACTCCTTCCCCGCGTCGCTCAAGAACCTCATCGACTGGCACTACGGCCAGTGGCAGGCCAAGCCGGTCGCGTTCGTCTCGTACGGCGGGATCTCCGGCGGGCTGCGCGCGGTCGAGCAGCTGCGGCAGGTGTTCGCCGAGCTGCACGCGGTCACCGTCCGCGACACGGTGAGCTTCCACAACGCGCACGGCCACTTCGACGAGGACGGTACGCACAAGGACCCCGAAGCGCCCGACGGGGCGGCCAAGGTCATGCTCGACCAGCTCGTCTGGTGGGGGCTGGCGCTGCGGGAGGCGAAGACGGTCCGCCCGTACGGCGGCTGACCGGGCCGGTTCGCCGATGGGGGCCGCTCCGGCGGGCGGGTGTGGAGTGTGGGGTGTGGGGTGCCGGGTGTGGTTGGGCCGTGCGCGGCCGGTCCCGTCAGCGGTCGCCCAGCGCCCGCGCCACGCCGTTCTCGTGGGGGCCGAGGAAGTGCGGGTCCGGCTTGAACACGGCGTCCAGGGCCGCCTTCCCGGCCGCCAGGACTTCCCGGGCGCCCCCGTAGTACCAGGTCACATCGTGGGTGTCGGTCGCGCCGACGCCGTACGAATCGATGCCGGCCGACCGGCAGAGCGCGATGGCCCTGCGGATGTGGAAACCCTGGCTGACCAGGACGGCCCGGCGCACCCCGAACACCTTCCTGGCCCGCACGCACGAGTCCCAGGTGTCGAAGCCGGCGAAGTCGCTGACCACTCCGGCGTCCGGCACCCCGTGCCGGACGAGATAGGCCCGCATCGCGTCCGGCTCGTCGTAACCGGTCCGGCTGTTGTCGCCGGTGACCAGCACCACCTTCACCGTGCCCGCCCGGTACAGACCGGCGGCCGCGTCGAGCCGGTGCGCGAGGTACGGGGACGGCTTGCCCTGCCACAGCCCCGCGCCGAAGACCACGGCCACATCGGCGGCCGGGACATCGGCCGTCGTCCGTATCCGGTCACCCGCGACGGCGAACATCCAGGTCGCGGGGGCGAGCGCCAGCACACAGCCGAGCATGACGGCCTGCACGGCGAGGCGCCGGCCGCGCCGGGTCCTGGGCAGCCGCAGCTTCGACAGCGGCCACCTCGACAGCGGCCACCTCGACAGCGGCCACCTCGACAGCGGCCACCTCGGCAGCCGCACCCGGGGCAGCCGCAGCCGCACCCGTCGTACGCGGGGCAGCGCGGGTCTGTGCATGGGGGAGCCTCCCGACGCCCAATGTGGCCGAGTGCGGCCGAGTCCGGCCGAATCCGTCTGTCGGAAGGTCGGACGCACAAAGGGAGACGTCCGGTTCGCTCACCGCAGCGTGTACGTCAGATGCGTCACGCCGTCCCCCTCGGTCACCGTGGGCCCCTCCAGCGCGCGCGGCACGCTCTGCAGGTTGTCGAGGAAGCGCACGCCCGCGCCGAGCAGCAGCGGCACCAGGTCGATCTGCAGCTCGTCCAGCAGCCCGGCGTTGATGCACTGCTGGGTCAGCTCCGCGCTGCCGATGGTGACCGTCTTCCCGCCCGCCGTCGCCCTGGCCTGCGCGATGGCGCTCTCCAGGCCGTCGGTGACGAAGGTCAGCGGGGTGTCCGCGCGGGGCCAGCCGTCCGGGATGCTGTGGCTGACGACGATCACCGGCTTGCCCATGGGATGTCCGCCGATCCAGCCACCCGAGTCCTCGAACGTACGCCGCCCGTAGACCAGCACCCCGATCTCCTCCATGGCGCGGTTCAGCCGCTGCGCGCTGGCCTCCGACACCTGGAAGGTCATGTCCGGGTCGGCGGTCCTGACCGTGACGTCCCCGCCGCCGTACCAGCGGAACAGCTGATCGATCCCGTCGGAGGGATGGGAGACGAACCCGTCCAGCGACATGGACATGTTGGCTGTCACCTTGGCCATCGGTTCTCTCCGCTCTGCTCGGCCGTCCTGGCTCCACGTCGTTGTTCCCACGCGCTTCCTGCGTTCCGCGGCCCGTGCCTGTCGTCCCTCTCGCCCCTCGCCCCTCGTCCCGCGTCTTCCGTCCCTCGTCCCACGGTCCTCCGATACCGGCCGTCCGGCGACCCGGAGCCTCCGCACGTACTCTGCGCCCCCACCCTCCCGACCGGCCGTCTCCTGAACCGCCGCCTGGCGGGCCCGGCCGCGTCCGGGGCCCGTGACTCAGTACTGTCGGAGCATGGAAGGCACCACGTACACCCCGACCGACTGCGAGCGCTGGGACACCGAGCCGGACAAGAGGCCGGGCCGTACCGCCTTCCAGCGCGATCGCGCACGCGTGCTGCACTCCGGTGCCCTGCGCCGGCTCGCGGGCAAGACCCAGGTGGTCACCCCCGGCTCGTTCCCGCAAGGGGGTGGCGCCGTCCGGGCGGGCGAGACCGCGTTCCAGATCTGGGACTCGAGCCCGCGCACCCGGCTCACACACTCCCTGGAATGCGCCCAGGTCGGACGGGAACTCGGCGCCGCGCTCGGCTGCGACCCCGATCTCGTCGAGACCGCCTGCCTCGCCCACGACCTGGGCCACCCGCCGTTCGGACACAACGGCGAACTGGCCCTCAACGACTTCGCCGCGGACTGCGGCGGCTTCGAGGGCAACGCCCAGTCGCTGCGCCTGCTCACCCGTATCGAACCCAAACGGTTCGTCCGCTCGCCGGAGACCGGGGAGCAGGTCAGCGTCGGACTGAACCTCACCCGCGCCGCCCTCGACGCGGCCACCAAGTACCCGTGGCCGCGCGGCGCCCACCCCACCGAGCCGGGCTCGGTGAAATTCGGGGTGTACGAGGACGACCTGCCCGTCTTCGACTGGGCCAGGAGCGGGGCCCCGGCCCACCGCAAGTGTTTCGAGGCCCAGGTCATGGACTGGTCCGACGACGTCGCGTACTCCGTGCACGACGTCGAGGACGGGCTGCACGCCGGACACATCGACCCCCGCTGTCTGACCTCCGGGCCCGAGCGGGACGCCATCATGGCGGTGGCCGTCGGACGTTACGTACCGGCCGACACCGACCCCGCCGAGCTCACCGACGCACTCGACGGCCTCCTCGCCCAGGAGTGGTGGCCGCACGGCTACGACGGGAGCGCCGTCGCACAGGCCCGGCTGAAGGACGCCACCAGCCAGCTCATCGGCCGGTTCTGTCTGGCGGCCGAGAGCGCCACCCGCGCCTCGTACGGCACGGGACCGCTCACCAGATACGCGGCGGAACTCGTCGTGCCACGCCGGGCACGGCTGGAGTGCGCCGTCCTCAAGGCCGTCGCCGACCGCTATGTGATGCAGCGCGAGGAGCAGGAGCGGCTCCGCATCGACCAGCGCGTCGTGCTCGCCGAACTGGCCGACGCGCTCACGGCCCGCGCACCCGAAGGGCTCGACCCGCAGTTCCGGGCCCTGTTCGAAGCGGCATCCGGCGAACGCGGACGCAAACGTGTGATCGTCGACCAGATCGCCTCACTCACGGACACCGCCGCGCGCTCGCTGCACGCGCGGCTGACCACCCGTCACTGAGGATGACCGCCCGCGGCACGCCCGCCCTGCCACCAGCGGCACGCCCGCCCTGCCACCAGCGGTACGCCCCGCCGCCCGCCGTACGGGTAGCGATCCCGCGGGGCATGCCATCATGACCGGCCATTCCTGACCGTGCGTGAGCCTCAACACCTCACACCTCTTCCCCCATCACACTCCGTGCGGGACGCTCGCAAGTGGCGCCAGCACTACAAGGAGGCATCAAGTGGTCGACGCACATCTGACGTTCGTCATCATCGGCGGCGGGCTCGCGGGGGCGAAGGCCGCCGAAACCCTGCGGACCGAAGGGTTCGCGGGCCGCGTGATTCTCATCGGCGACGAACGCGACCACCCCTACGAACGCCCGCCCCTGTCCAAGGGCTTCCTGTCCGGCAAGGAAGAGCGCGACAGCGTCTACGTCCACGAGACGGCCTGGTACGCACAGGCGGACATCGAGCTCCATCTGGGCCAGACCGTCGTCTCCATCGACCGCGAGGTCAAGGTCGTACGCCTCGGTGACGACACCGCCATCCACTACGACAAGCTGCTGCTCGCGACCGGCGCCGAGCCGCACCGCCTGGACATCCCCGGCACCGACCTCGCGGGCGTCCACCATCTGCGCCGTCTCGCCCACGCGGACCGGCTGCGGAACGTCCTGGCCTCACTCGGCCGGGACAACGGCCATCTGGTGATCGCCGGAGCCGGCTGGATCGGGCTTGAGGTCGCCGCAGCGGCGCGCGGTTACGGGGCCGAGGTCACCGTCGTCGAAGCCCAGCAGACCCCGCTGCACTCGGTCATCGGTCCCGAACTCGGCCAGATCTTCACCGATCTGCACGCCGAGCACGGCGTCCGCTTCCACTTCGGCGCGCGCCTCACCGAGATCACCGGCCAGGACGGCATGGTCCTGGCCGTCCAGACCGACGACGGCGAGGAGCACCCGGCGCACGACGTCCTCGCCGCGATCGGCGCCGCGCCCCGCGTCTCGCTCGCCGAGGCCGCGGGCCTCGAACTGGTCGAGCGGGCGGCAGGCGGCGGTATCGCCGTCGACTCGTCGCTGCGCACATCCGACCCCGACATCTACGCGGCGGGCGACGTCGCGGCCGCCCGGCACCCGCTGCTGGGCAGCCGGCTGCGCGTCGAGCACTGGGCGAACGCGCTCAACGGCGGCCCGGCGGCGGCCCGCGCGATGCTCGGCCAGGGCGTGGCGTACGACCGGATCCCGTACTTCTTCTCCGACCAGTACGACCTGGGCCTGGAGTACTCGGGCTGGGCGCCGCCCGGCTCGTACGACCAGGTGCTCATCAGGGGCGACGCGGGGAAGCGGCAGTTCATCGCCTTCTGGATGAAGGACGGCCGGCTGCTGGCCGGGATGAACGTCAATGTGTGGGACGTCACCGAACAGCTCCAGCGGCTGATCCGCTCCGGCGCGACGCTGGACCCCGAGGCGCTCTCGGACCCGTCGGTGGACCTGGCCACGCTGGCCACCTGAGGGCCCGCCGTCGCGGTCGGGCCGGGCGGGACAGCGCGGGCGGCCCCCGGGCGACCCCGGGGCGGGGCCGCCCGGGGGCCTGGCCGATGGGGCTGCCTGATGGCTGCCGATGGCTGTCCGGGACCTGCCCGGTGGCTGTCCGATGGCCGCCCGGGGCCTGCCCGATGACTGTCCCGTCGGCTGTCCGGTCGGCCGTCCCGTCCGCCGTCCCGTACGGAGTGTCCGAGCAGGACCGTAGACTTCACCCGTGGCAGGCAGGATCAACGATGACGACGTGAAGGCGGTCCGGGACGCGGTCCCGATCGACGCCGTCGTGTCCGAGTACCTCCAGCTGCGGAACGCGGGCGGCGGGAATCTGAAGGGGCTCTGCCCCTTCCACGACGAGAAGTCCCCCTCCTTCCAGGTGAGCCCGGGCAAGGGCCTCTTCCACTGCTTCGGCTGCCAGGAGGGCGGGGACACCCTCGCCTTCATCATGAAGATCGACCACCTCTCCTTCACCGAGGCGGTCGAGCGGCTCGCGGGCACCGCAGGCATCACCCTCCGGTACGAGGAGGGCGGGTACACCCCGAACAGCCAGCGCGGCGAGCGCATCCGGCTGGTCGAGGCGCACAAGGCGGCCGCCCAGTTCTACGTCGAGCAGCTCGACAGCGCCGAGGCCGAGATCGGCCGGAAGTTCCTCGCCGAGCGCGGTTTCGACCAGGCCGCCGCCACCCACTTCAGCGTCGGCTACAGCCCGGCGGGCTGGGACCATCTGACCCGCTACCTGCGCGGCAAGGGCTTCACCGACAAGGAACTCATCACCTCGGGCCTCTCCCAGGAGGCCCGCGGCGGCAAGCCCATCGACCGCTTCCGCGGCCGGCTGATGTGGCCGATCCGCGACATCAGCGGCGAGGTCGTCGGCTTCGGCGCGCGCAAGCTCCGCGACGACGACAACGGGCCGAAGTACCTCAACACCCCCGAGACGTCGATCTACAAGAAGTCCCAGGTGCTCTACGGCATCGACCTGGCCAAGAAGGAGATCGCCAAGTCCAGCAGAGCCGTCGTCGTCGAGGGGTACACCGACGTCATGGCCTGCCACCTGGCCGGGGTGACCACCGCCGTCGCCACCTGCGGCACGGCCTTCGGCACCGACCACATCAAGATCCTCCGCCGGCTGCTGATGGACAACGGCAGCGCCCGCGTGATCTTCACCTTCGACGGTGACGCGGCCGGGCAGAAGGCCGCGCTGCGGGCCTTCGAGGACGACCAGAAGTTCGCGGCCGAGACCTATATCGCCATCGCGCCCGACGGGATGGACCCCTGCGACCTGCGGCTGGCCCAGGGCGACGAATCGGTGCGCGGCCTGGTCGAACCGCGCACCCCGCTCTTCGAGTTCGCACTCCGCCAGATCATCTCGCGCTACGACCTGGAGACCCCGGCGGGCCGGGCGACGGCACTCGACGAAGCGGCGCCCGTGGTGGCCCGGATCAAGAACAGCGCCTCGCAGCACGAAGTGGCCGTACAGCTGGCCGGCATGGTCGGCATCCTCGACACCCAGTTCGTGGTCAAGCGCATCAGCCAGCTCGCCCAGTGGGCGCGCGGCCGGGGCAACGCACCGGGGCCGTCGCGCGGCGGCCGCCCCCCGCAGCAGCAGCCCGAGGCCCCGCGCCCCCCGTCGAGCGGCCCGGCGCTCCACCTCCGCAGCCCCGCCCACCGCACCGAACGCGAACTGCTGAAGCTGGCGCTGCAGCGCCCCGAGCTGGTCTCCCCGGCCTTCGACGCCTACGGGGCCGACGAGTTCACCGCCCCGCCGTACGCCGCCGTACGCGAGGCGATCATGGAGGCGGGCGGCGCCGACGAGGGCATCACCGACTCCTTCGAGTACCTCACCCGGGTCCGCGCCGCAGCGCCGAACGACACGGTCAGAGCCGTGGTCACCGAGCTGGCCGTGGAGCCGATCATGCGCCGTACGGTCGACGAGCTGTACGCGGGCGAGCAGCTGGTCCACGTCAGGCTGCGCGCCGTCGACCGGCGGATCACGGACGTCCAGGGCACACTGGCGCGGGCCTCCACCCAGGGCGACGCGGAGCAGTACGCGGCGGTCCAGAGCGAGTTGTGGACCCTCCAGCAGTACGGCCAGTCCCTGCGCAACCACGGCGCGGCCGCGCTCTGAGCCGCGCAGGGGTGCCGCGCTTGGGCTGAGCCGGCAGCCGCCACGGCTCGGAGCAGAGCAGAGCGTGTCGGTGCTCCCGGCCGCCCGCCGGTGGCGTTCCCGTAACCGCCGGGTCACGGACCGGACTCAGAAAGTCACCGCACACCCCTCGTGGGCGGGCTGTGTCGTGCCCCACACTGGACTGCGGTGCACTGGGCTGCGGTGCCTCGGAACTGCGGTGCCTCGGACCGAGCGGCAAACACCGGGGCGGGGCGGGGCGGCGTCGAGGGTCCGGTGCGCGCAGCTGCGGCGTTGCCGTCACCGACCGGCCGTGGGCCCCCGATCCGGCAGTCATCCTGGAGGCCGTCCCGTGCAGACCCGGACCCTGACCGAAACCGATGTGGCCCCGGCCGTCCCCCAGCAGGGCCTGCCCCCCGGCCACCCCGAGACCGTCCCCGGCCAGGGACCGGCCGTACCCAGGGCTGTCGTCGAGTACCCGGACGAGGAGCCCCCACCCGCGCGCACCCGAGCGGGGGCGGACACCGCAGGACCGTCGTCCGACCTCTTCCGCCAGTACTTACGGGAGATCGGCCGCATCCCGCTGCTCACGGCGGCCGACGAGGTGGAGCTCGCCCGCCGCGTCGAGGCCGGCCTCTTCGCCGAGGAACGGCTGGGGAGTTCGCCCGACCCTGACTCCGGCCTCGCCGTGGACCTGGACCGCCTGGTGGTGCTCGGCCGGATGGCCAAGCGCCGGCTGATCGAGTCCAACCTGCGTCTGGTGGTGTCCGTCGCCAAGCGGTACGTGGGCCGCGGGCTGACCATGCTCGACCTGGTCCAGGAGGGAAACCTCGGCCTGATCCGGGCGGTCGAGAAGTTCGACTACACGCGCGGCTACAAGTTCTCCACGTACGCGACCTGGTGGATCCGCCAGGCGATGTCCCGGGCCCTGGCCGACCAGGCCCGGACGATACGGGTGCCGGTCCATGTGGTCGAGCTGATCAACCGGGTGGTACGGGTCCAGCGCCGGATGCTCCAGGAACGCGGCTGCGAACCGACCCCGGAGGAGGTCGCCGCCCAGCTCGAACTCACCCCGGAACGCGTGGGGGAGGTGCTGCGGCTGGCCCAGGAACCGGTGTCCCTGCACGCCCCGGTGGGCGAGGAGGACGAGGTGGCGCTGGGCGACCTGATCGAGGACGGCGACGCGGCGTCCCCGGTGGAGTCGGCCGCGTTCCTGCTGCTGCGGCAGCACCTGGAGGCGGTGCTCTCCACACTGGGCGAACGCGAACGCAAGGTCGTCCAGCTCCGTTATGGCCTGGCGGACGGCAGACCCCGCACGCTGGAGGAGATAGGACGGATATTCGGGGTGACCCGGGAACGGATCCGCCAGATCGAATCCAAAACCCTGAACAAACTCCGCGACCACGCCTGCGCGGACCAACTGCGCGGCTACTTGGACTGAGACGGCTGCGGAACCCCAGTGCGGATTTCAGCCCCTCCGGCGTTTGAGGAGCGGGGTCCGGGGCGGAGCCCCGGTTACGGGGAGGGGAGGGGAGGGGAGGGGAGGGGAGGGGAGGGGAGGGGAGGGGAGGGGAGGGGAGGGGAACAGGCCCGCCGCAGGCGCCACCCACCCGCACCCGCACCGCACCCGCCCCCACACCCCAAAGCCACCGCCCCCCACCGGGGACCGGCCCCCCCCCCGGGACCGGACCCGGCCTAGTCCACCTCCACCACAGCCTGCGCGAACTGCGCCGCATAGAGCCGCGCATAAGCCCCATCCGCAGCGAGCAACTCCTCGTGCGACCCCTGCTCCACGATCGCCCCGCTCTCCATCACCAGAATCACATCCGCGTCCCGGATCGTGGAGAGCCGGTGCGCGATGACGAAGCTGGTGCGGCCGTGCGCCAGCCGGGCCATCGCCTTCTGGATCAGCACCTCGGTACGGGTGTCGACGGAGCTGGTCGCCTCGTCGAGCACCAGGATCACCGGATCGGAGAGGAAGGCCCGCGCGATCGTGATCAGCTGCTTCTCGCCCGCGCTCACCCCCGTACCCTCGTCGTCGATGACCGTGTCGTAGCCGTCGGGAAGCGTGCGGATGAACCGGTCGGCGTGGGCCGCCCGGGCCGCCTCCTCGACCTCCTCGCGGCTGACGGCGCGCGATGAGCCGTACGCGATGTTCTCCGCGATCGTGCCGCCGAAGAGCCAGGTGTCCTGGAGCACCATGCCGATCCCGGAGCGCAGCTCCTCACGCGTCATCCTGGCGATGTCGGTCCCGTCGAGCGTGATACGCCCGCCGGTCACCTCGTAGAACCGCATGAGCAGATTGACCAGCGTGGTCTTGCCCGCGCCGGTCGGTCCGACGATCGCGACGGTGTGCCCGGGTTCGACCGCGAGCGACAGATCGTCGATGAGCGGCTTGTCGGCCTCGTACCGGAAGGACACCTTCTCCAGCGAGATGCTGCCGCGAGCGGCCCCCGGCCGGTCGGCGACAACGGCTTCGGAGCCCGCACCGGATCCCACACCCGCACCGGATCCCGCCCCGGCGACCTCACCGTCCGGAGTCTGCTCCTCCGCGTCGAGCAGCTGGAAGATCCGCTCGGCGGACGCCACACCCGACTGCACCAGGTTCGCCATCGAGGCGACCTGGGTCAGCGGCTGCGAGAACTGCCGTGAGTACTGGATGAACGCCTGCACATCACCGATCGACAGCGTCCCGGAAGCGACCCGCAGCCCGCCGATGACCGCCACCAGCACATAGTTGAGGTTGGAGACGAACATCATCAGCGGCTGCATGATGCCGCTGTTGAACTGGGCCTTGAACCCGGCCTCGTACAGCGCGTCGTTCTGCTCGCGGAACGCCTCGGCCGACTCCTCCTGCCGCCCGAAGATCTTGACCAGGGCGTGCCCGGTGTACATCTCCTCGATATGGGCGTTGAGCTTGCCCGTGACCTTCCACTGCTGCACGAACTGCGGCTGCGACCGCTTGCCGACGCGCGTGGCCACCAGCACCGAGAGCGGTACGGTCACCAGCGCGACCAGCGCCAGGATCCAGGAGATCCAGAACATCATCGCCAGCACACCGATGATGGTGAGCAGCGAGTTCATCAGCTGACCCATGGTCTGCTGCATGGTCTGGCCGATGTTGTCGACGTCGTTGGTCGTCCGGCTGAGCACCTCACCGCGCTTCGCCTTGTCGAAGTACGACAGCGGCAGCCGCGAGAGCTTCGCCTGGATCTCCTCACGCATCCGGTACATGGCCTGGTTGATGATCCGGGCCGCGAGCCGGGTGGTGACGAGCATCAGCAGCCCCGCGCAGGCGAAGGCCGCGAGCGCGAGCAGCAGGATCTCGCCGACCTGCGAGAAGTCGATGCCCTTGCCCGGGGTGAAGTCCACACCGGAGAGCATGTCGGCCATCGCTCCCTGGCCCTTGGCGTGCAGACCCTTCAGGGCCTGCACCTTGGTCGTGCCTGCGGGCAGCTGTCTCCCGATGATCCCTGCGAAGATCAGGTCGGTCGCCCGGCCCAGGATCTTCGGTCCGACGACCGAGAGCGCGACGCTGCCGATGACGGCCACCAGCATCGTGAACAGCGCGGCACGGTCCTGCGCCAGCTGCCGCAGCAGCCGTTTGCCCGACCCCTTGAAGTCCATCGACTTCTGGGTCGGTCCTGCCATCATGCGTCCACCAGGACCGGCCATCAGGCTGCCTCCGCCTCGGTCAGCTGGGAGAGCACGATCTCCCGGTATGTCTCATTTCCGTCCATCAGCTCGTGGTGCCGGCCGGTGCCGACGACCCGGCCCTCGTCCATCACGACGATCCGGTCGGCATCGCGGATGGTCGAGACGCGCTGCGCGACGATCACCACGGTCGCCCGGGAGGTCTCGCGCCGCAGCGCGGTCCGCAGCGCCGCGTCGGTGGCGTAGTCCAGCGCCGAGAACGAGTCGTCGAAGAGATAGATCTCGGGCTGCTGCACCAGCGTCCTGGCGATCGCCAGCCGCTGCCGCTGCCCGCCGGAGACATTGGTGCCGCCCTGGGCGATCGGCGCGTTGAGCCCGCCTTCGAGCTTCTCCACGAAGCCCTTCGCCTGCGCCACCTCCAGCGCGTGCCACAGTTCCTCGTCGGTCGCGTCCGGGTTCCCGTACCGCAGATTCGTCGCGACGGTCCCGGAGAACAGATACGGCTTCTGCGGCACCAGGGACACGGTCTTCGCCAGCAGTACGGGGTCGAGGTCCCGCACATCGCTGCCGTCCACCAGCACCTCGCCGTCCGTGGCGTCGAACAGCCGGGGTACGAGCCCGAGCAGCGTCGACTTCCCGCTGCCGGTCGACCCGATCACCGCGGTCGTCTCACCGGGCAGCGCCTCCAGGGCGACCTCGCGCAGTACGGACGCCTCGGCGCCCGGGTACCTGAACCCGGCCCCGCGGATTTCCAGATGGCCGTGCCTGGCCAGTTCGGTGACGGGCTGCAGCGGCGGCACCACGCTGGAGTCGGTGCCCAGTACCTCCTGGATGCGCTCTGCACAGACCTCGGCGCGCGGCACCATCATGAACATGAAGGTGGCCATCATCACGGACATCACGATCTGCATCAGATAGGAGAGGAACGCGGTGAGCGCCCCGATCTGCATCGCGCCGCTGTCGATCCGGTGGGCACCGAACCAGACCACCGCGATCGACGACACGTTCACCACGGTCATCACCGTCGGGAACATCAGGGCCATCAGCCGCGCGGTCCCCAGGGACACGTCGGTCAGCTCGGTGTTGGCGCCCTTGAAGCGCTCCTTCTCGTACGCGTCCTTCACGAACGCGCGGATGACGCGGTTGCCGGTGATCTGCTCGCGCAGCACCCGGTTCACCGTGTCGAGCCTGACCTGCATCTTCCGGAAGAGCGGCCGCATCCGCCGGACGATCAGGGAGACCAGTACGAGCATGACCGGGACGACGGCGATCAGTACGAGCGAGAGCGGTACGTCCTGGCCGAGCGCCAGCACGATGGCGCCCACGCACATGATCGGCGCCGAGGCCATCAGGGTGAACGACATCAGGACCAGCATCTGGATCTGCTGGACGTCATTGGTCGTCCGGGTGATGAGGGAGGGGGCGCCGAAGTGCCCGACCTCGCGGGCGGAGAAGGACTGCACCCGGTCGAACACACCGGCCCGGATGTCCCGGCCGAGCGCGGAGGCGGTCCTGGCGCCGAAGTAGACGGCGCCCATGTTGCAGATCACCTGCACGACGCTGATGGCGATCATGAGCCCGCCGAAGCTCAGGATGTAACCCGAGTCGCCCTTCACGACACCGTTGTCGATGATGTCGGCGTTGAGCGTCGGCAGATAGAGGGTGGCGCAGGTCTGGAACAGCTGAAGCAGTGCCAGCAGAGCCATGGGTTTCTTGTACGGGCGCAAATAGGTCCGCAGGAGTGATATGAGCACGTGCAGTCTCTCGGTTCGGCGGTCCGGCGGGGCTTCCGGCAGGGCAGGGCAGGACGAGGCGGGGACGGTGTCCGGCCGTCCCAGTTTCCGGTACCGCGCAACCTGATACGAACTGTTTTCCTCAAGCCGAGGTCAAGAACGCGGCACCCAGGACGGCACACGGCACAGCGCACCCCGAACTCGGAGCCCCACGACCCCCTGCCTCTGCCCCGACCCCGCCCCTGCCTCTGCCCTCGCCACACACGACGGGCGCCCCATGGCTCAGGACGGCGGCGTGCCGAAGGCTCCCGGGTGGATCTGGTCACGGGTCGCCGCGTACTGCTGGCGTACGGCCTGCCCCACCGCGAGGTCGTCGCCCGGTTCGAGTACCCGCGCGGCCGCACCCTGCCAGGCCGGCGGGGTCTGCGGATCCAGCGTGCCCTCGGACACCCCGAGCGCCCAGGCCGCCTGCCGGGCCGCACCGACCGCCGCGTAGTCGGCGGGTTGCGGCACGACGACCTGCGCCCCGAAGATGCCGGGGGCGGCCGCCTGGACGGCGGGGAGTTCGGCGGCGGCGCCCAGCAGGAACACCCGGCGCACCTCCACTCCGCGGTCCCGCAGCACGTCCATCGCGTCCGCCAGCGAGCAGAGCATGCCCTCGAAGGCCGCCCGCGCCACATGCTCGCGTTTCATCGACTCGCGCCGCAGCCCGGAGAGCGAGCCCGCGGTGTGCGGCAGCTGCGGGGTGCGCTCGCCCTCCAGATACGGCAGGAGCACAACGCCGGAAGCGCCCGGAGTGGAGGTCAGCGCGAGCGCCGACAGGGCCTCAAGATCCTCGGCGCCCAGCAGTTCGGCGGTGCCGCGCAGCGCCCGTACGGCATTGAGCGTGTGCACCACCGGCAGATGCATCCCGGTGGCGTCGGCGAACGAGGTGATCATCCCGGACGGGTCGGACAGCGCCTCGTGGTGCACGGCCATCACCGAACCCGAAGCGCCGAGCGACACGACCACGTCGCCGACGGAGACCCCGAGCCCGAACGCCGCGGCCATCGTCTCGCCGGTGCCGGCCGAGATCAGCAGCCCCTCGGGCGTGGTCCCCGCGGAGTCGGACGGGCCGAGCACCTCGGGCAGCGCTGCCGCGTGCCCGAGAGCCAGCTCGACCAGGTCGGGGCGGTAGGCGCCGGTCGCGGCCGACCAGTAGCCGGTGCCGGAAGCGGCGCCCCGGTCGGTGATCCGCCGGGCGGGCCGCCCGAGCAGCTGCCACACGAGCCAGTCGTGCGGCTGGAGCAGCGCGGCGATCTTCGCGGCGGCCTCGGGCTCCTGCCGTACCAGCCAGCGCAGCTTCGACACCGGCTGCGCGGCCTGCGGTACGGAGCCGACGGCCTCGGCCCACGCGGACCGGCCGCCGAGCGAATCGATCAGATCCGCCGCGGCGACCTGCGCCCGCCTGTCATTGCCGATCAGCGCGGGGCGTACGAGATTGCCCTGCCGGTCCAGCGGCACCAGGCCGTGCTGCTGTGCGGACACGCCAATGGCCTGCACGCCTTCCAGCAGCCCGCCGGACGCCGCCTCGCCGAGTGAGAGCAGCCAGCTCTGCGGATCGACTTCGTACTTGTTGGCCTCACCGGCCTGATGGGCGTCCTCACCCGGCTCACCCGCCGCGCTCGTCGGCGGGTGGGGCGCATACCCCTGGCGCAGCACGGCACCTGTGTCCGTGTCGCACACGACGATGCGCGTGAAGGCGGCTGAACTGTCAAGACCGGCGACTATCCCCATACGGCCCGATTGTGCCGTACGGGTGCCGCCGGTGGTGACGTCAGGTGTTGGTGGTGCCCCAGTCGTCCTCGACCGCACCGTTACGGTCCCGCAGCGAGCGGACCCGGTGGGCCATCGCGTCGGGCATCCTGTCGCCCATCTTCTCGCTCACGGTGTGGAGCGCCTTGCCCGCGACGTCCCGCCCGTTCTGCGCGGCGGCCTCGGCCGCGTTGCGCACGGCCGGATTCTCCGCGACCTGACGGGCGGACTTCTTCAACTGCTCGTAACGCTCCCGACCGGCACGTGTGCCGATCACATAACCGAGAGCGAGTCCCACGACGAACGTCAGCTTGTACCGCATGGCTGCCTTCCCTTGTGCCGGTGCTTCCCGCCTACCCGGCCGGCGCGTGATCACCCGGGGCGGAACCGATTGGCGGAGCACCCCCCTGCTTGCGCTAATGTATGTGTCGCAGCGAGCACACGCCCCCCGGGAACGGTTCGGTGGGTACGTTCGGTGCACAGCAGCAATCCCCTGTAGCTCAATTGGCAGAGCAGCCGGCTGTTAACCGGCAGGTTACTGGTTCGAGTCCAGTCGGGGGAGCGCGGTCCCCTGTAGCTCAATTGGCAGAGCATTCGGCTGTTAACCGGAGGGTTACTGGTTCGAGTCCAGTCGGGGGAGCACATGACGGAAGAGGGCCCTCAGGGGCCCTTTTTCGTGCTGTTTTCCGCTGGGGTGGAACCGTCCTGACCTTGGCGCAGTCCTCATGGTCGAGCGATGCCGACCATCCGAGGCAGGAGATCGTATGAGCGGCTATGCTGCGGCAGACGGCGCGTACACGTGTACGCGCCACGCCGTAATGGGGCGGTAGCTCAGCCGGTTAGAGCAGCGGACTCATAATCCGTCGGCCGTGGGTTCGAGTCCCACCCGCCCCACCGGGCGTCCCCAGGCAGAATCGATCTGACCTGGGGAAACGCGTTTTTCGGGGGCGTTTTGCGTGTGGCGTTCGCCTCACAGGGGTGTGGCGAACGCTGCTCCTCACGCATCGGAAACGAGCTTCAAACGGCCTTGACCTGAGGCTTTGTGCCGTCGCCTCCGTGGGAGCGTCGTGGAACGGTCCCACGGCCGATGTGGGAGGCCGCTCACCGCATCGGCGCCGCCCCCTGCGCGCAAGGTGCGTGGCCACCGCGGGCCGAGTGCGCAGTGAGCCGCTGCGGAATGTGATTGCCTTTCACGCGCCAGGGGTCGCAAATCGAACCTCAGAGTCTCCTGGGCGAGGCCGGCTACGGTTCTGGAGGCCGATCCGGTGACGCTCGCCCGGCGTTGGGACCGGCTGCGCGGTGAGCGCCTCGTCTGGGCCACATGGCTGCCCCTGGCCGAGTACGGCAAGCGGACTGCGATCATTGACGTCAGCTCGGGCGGTCGTCTTGGGGCGCGGGCAGTTACGAGGCCCTGTACAGCTACGTACTGGTCCGCTTCCCACCCCAACATCACCCGGCTGCGTACCAACCTGGTCTTCGAGGGCAAGAACGCCGGCCGCTGGCGGCTGCGCACTCGATCCAGGGCCGGTCACGGCTCTGACGGCGCGGCGGCGGCCCGTGTCCTCCCGGCCCCGGGAGGTCAACGAGACCGACGTCCTGGTGGCGGCGGCGCGCCCCACCACTGCGGAGATCGCCGAACGGCTCGACATCGACCCACGCAGGGCGCGCCAGAGCATCAGCTTCCTGCTGGGAACCGGACGCGTCACGCTGCGCACCGAGATGGCCCGCGCCGCGTCCGGGTGGCCAGCGGCCGCTCACCTGTTCATGCAGGTCCCGGCGGCAGAGCGCAGCCGGGCTGCGGTGCAACTCGGGCGGCTCAGCGACGCACGTGCGGTCTGCTCGGTCCTGGGGCCGCTCGGCATTGCCCTGACCGTCTGGACGCGCACGCTCGACGACGTCGCCCGGCTGGAAACCCTGATTGAGGAGAGCATGCCCCATGTCCGCGTCACGGACAGGGCCGTGGTCCTGCGCACCGTGAATCGGGCCGGCAACCTGCTGGACGAGACCGGACGCCCTTACGGGTACGTTCTGCCTGCCCCTGCGGACCGGAGGGACGTGCTGTCGATGTACCGGTGAGTCGGACCATGTCAATCCCCTTGCAGTTGAGTCAGGCTATGGAGCCAGCCCCGGATCGCCGGGGGTGCGGCCGCGCGGCGGCCATGTCTTCGCATGCGGCCACGTCATGGAGAAGCTGGCTTCGCCCTCGAAGACGAGCCGACTCCGCGGGCCGCCGTGGGCCTCGCCGCCCAGACGACACGTTCTGTACTCACCCAGCGACCGCACTCACCCGCTTCGTCGGCGAGACGGAACCCATGCGCGTGGTGCTGCGGGCGTCGCCCTGGCGAGGCACGGTGCAGTAGACGCGCTCAAACCTGGTTCTTACCGGCAAGCGTCAGAGGAAGAACCCGGCCTGGCCGCCAGCTGGGCACTCGCCGAATACGAGAACGTTCAGATGCATCCCGAGCCTTCACCCGTGTCCACGCCGACTTCTCCTCGCCCCTGCAGTTCGCCACACGGCCTCATGTGAGTGCGACCCCATGGTGAGCCGTAGCCTCACCGCGACGAATAGTCGTAGAAGCCTCGGCCGGCTTTGCGTCCCAGGTGGCCGGCTTCGACCATGCGTGACAGCAGGGGCGGCGGTGCGTACAGCGGTTCCCTGAACTCCGCGTACAGGGACTCGGCGATGGCCAACGTGGTGTCCAGCCCGACGTGATCGGCCAGACGGAGCGGCCCCATGGGGTGGGCGCAGCCGCGGACCATGCCGTCGTCGATGTCCTGCGCCACGGCGAATCCGGACTCGAACATCCGGATGGCGGAGAGTAGGTAGGGGATGAGCAGGGCGTTGACGACGAAGCCGGCGCGGTCTTGGGAGACGATGACGCGGCGTCCCAGAACGTCAGCGGCGAAGTGGTGGAGGCGGTGCCACGCGGTGTCGTCCGTCTTCAGGGTCGGTACGAGTTCGACCAGGTCGAGTACCGGTACGGGATTGAAGAAGTGCAGCCCCATGACCTGACCGGGCCGGGTGGTGGCGGAGGCGAGTTTCATGATGGGGATCGACGAGGTGTTGGACGTCATCAGCGCATCGGGCTGAACCATGATCTTGTCCAGGGCCGAGAAGATGCCGAGCTTCATCTCCGCGTTCTCCGGCGCGGCCTCGACGGCGAGGTCCCGGTCGGCGAACGCGTCGAGGTCGGTGGTGAAGCGCAGTGCTTCGCGTGCGAGGTCGCGTTCTTGGGCGGTGAGTCTGCCGCGGTCCGTGGCTTTGCCCAGCGACTGTTCCACCCGGTTGCGGCCGGCTGTCAGGGCGGCTGGGCTCACCTCGTACACCAGTGTGTCGAGCCCTGCCCGTGCGCATACTTCGGCGATTCCGGAGCCCATGAGCCCGCAGCCGATCACGCCGACCTTGCTGATGTCATGAGGAGTGGTGCTCATCGCTTGACTCCGTCGGACGGCAGGTTGCGGGCCATGACGATGCGCTGGACCTGGTTGGTGCCCTCGTAGATCTGCGTGATCTTGGCGTCGCGCATCATGCGCTCGACGGGGTAGTCACGGGTGTAGCCGTAGCCGCCGAGGAGCTGGACGGCGTCGGTGGTGACCTCCATGGCGACGTCGGAGGCGAAGCACTTGGCCGCGGCGCCGAAGAAGGTGAGGTCGCCGTCGAGGCGCTCGGACTTGGCGGCGGCCGAGTAGGTGAGCTGGCGGGCGGCCTCCAGCTTCATGGCCATGTCGGCGAGCATGAACTGGATGCCCTGGAAGTCACCGATCGGCTTCCCGAACTGCTTGCGCTCCTGGACGTAGCCCTTGGCGTAGTCGAGGGCGCCCTGCGCGATGCCGAGGGCCTGGGCCGCGATCGTGATGCGGGTGTGGTCCAGGGTCTTCATCGCGGTGGCGAAGCCGGTGCCCTCGTCGCCGATCATGCGGTCGGCGGGGATACGGACGTTGTCGAGGTAGACCTCGCGCGTCGGGGAGCCCTTGATGCCGAGCTTCTTCTCCGGGGCGCCGAAGGAGACACCCTCGTCGGCCTTCTCGACGACGAACGCCGAGATGCCCTTGGAGCGCTTCGTCGGGTCGGTGACGGCCATGACCGTGTAGTAGTCGGAGACGCCCGCGTTGGTGATCCAGCGCTTCACACCGTTGAGGACCCAGAAGTCGCCGTCGCGGACGGCCTTGGTCTTCATGCCGGCCGCGTCGGAGCCTGCGTCCGGCTCGGACAGGGCGTACGAGAACATCGCGTCGCCCTTGGCGAGCGGGCCCAGGTACTTCTTCTTCAGGTCCTCGGAGCCGGAGAGGATCACCGGGAGCGAGCCCAGCTTGTTCACGGCCGGGATCAGGGAGGAGGACGCGCAGACGCGGGCCACCTCCTCGATCACGATGACCGTGGCGAGCGCGTCGGCGCCCGCGCCGCCGTACTCCTCCGGGACATGCACCGCGTGCAGGTCCGAGGCGACCAGGGCGTCCAGCGCCTCCTGCGGGAAGCGCGCCTCCTCGTCCACCACGGCGGCGTGCGGGGCGATCTTCGCCTCGGCGAGCGAACGGATCGCCTCGCGGAGCATGTCGTGCTCCTCGGCCGGACGGTACAGGTCGAAGTCAGGCATGTTTCCTCGTTCGTTCATCGAGCGGAAGCGAACCGGGAAGCAGGATGCTGCCCCGGCATGGGCGTGGGGGCGTGCGGCGCCGGATGCAGCGCCGCACGCAGGCCGGGCCCGTGTGGCGGTTGAGGCGATCGGGTCGGGCACACCCTCGAGTGTCCGATCTGCGGAGTGTGCGGCTCCGCATGACTCGCCTCGCGCGCCACACCGGCCCGGTGTCTAGGGGCGGACGCCCGCCGGCGTGGTGTGCGGTGTCCGGTCGGTGTCCGCGGAGGGCCGCGTGAACCGGGTGAAGTACTCCAGGGCAGAGATGTCGTCGACGGCCTCGCGGCCGGCGACCTGGCCGATGGCGGCGCCCTGCAGCAGGCGCTTGACGGGGACTTCGAGCTTCTTGCCGGTCCGGGTGTGCGGCACGGCCGGCACCTCGATGATCGTGTCGGGGACGTGCCTGGGCGAGGCGTGCGTGCGAATGGCGGCCCTGACGGTGTCGCGCAGGTCCTCGTCGAGTACGTGGCCGGGCTCCAGGACCACGAACAGGGGCATCCAGTAGCCGCCGTCCGGGAGTTCGGCGCCGATGACGAGGCTTTCGCGGATGCCGGGCAGCTCGTCCACGACGGCGTATATGTCGGCGCTGCCGAGTCGTACCCCGTGCCGGTTGAGGGTGGAGTCGGAGCGGCCGGAGACGATGACGCTGCCGTGTGGGGTGCGGGTCATCCAGTCGCCGTGCCGCCAGACACCGGGGTAGGAGCCGAAGTACGCCTGGTGGTAACGGGTGCCGTCGGGGTCGTTCCAGAAGTGGATCGGCATGGAGGGCATGGGTCGGGTGACGACGAGTTCACCGACTTCTCCGGTGACGGGGCGGCCATGGCTGTCGAAGGCGTTCAGTGCGACGCCGAGCATGGGGGCGGAGATCTCGCCTGGCCACACCGGTGTGTTGGGGGCGCTGCCGGCGAAGCCGCTGACGATGTCGGTGCCGCCGCTGGTCGAGGCGACCTGGACATCGGGGCCCACGTGGTCATGGACCCAGTGGTACGACTGGGCGGGCAGGGGGGCGCCGGTGGAGCCGAGCACGCGTAGGGCCGACAGGTCGAGGTCGCGTCCGGGCACGAGGCCGGCCTTGGCGGAGCTCTGCAGGTAGCCCGGGCTGACGCCGAGGACGGTGGTCCGATGTTCGGCGGCCAGTTCCCACAGGCGTTCAGGACCGGGGTGGGCCGGGCTTCCGTCGTAGAGCACGATGGTCGCGCCCACCAGGAGGCCGGAGACCACCAGGTTCCACATCATCCAGTTGGTGGTGGTGTACCAGAGGAAGCGGTCCCCGGGCCCGAGGTCGAGGTGCAGGCCGAGGAGTTTGTGGTGGTCGAGCAGAACACCGCCGTGACCGTGGACGATGCCCTTGGGGTTCCCGGTGGTGCCGGAGGAGAAGAGAACCCACAGCGGTGCGTCGAACGGGACCTGCTCGAAGCCACACTCCGCGGGGTCGGCGAGGGCGTCGTCCCAGCTCACCGCAGACGGGTGGGGCAGGATGGGCAGGCCGAGGTTCGGCACCTGCACGGTGACGCGGACGGACGGAAGCGCGGCACGCAGCGCGGCGGATTCCGCGCGGCGGTCGTGTCGGCGGCCGTTCCATCGGTATCCGTCGGCAGCGAAGAGAACGGCCGGTTCGAGCTGCGCGAAACGAGTGGCTGCGCCCTCTGCACCGTAGTCCTGGCCGCAGGCCGACCAGACCGCGCCGATGGCGGCAGAGGCCAGGAACGCCACGACGGCATGCCGGGAGTTGGGCAGGTAGCCGACCACACGGTCCCCGGCGGTGACTCCCTGACGGCGCAGCCACGCTGCCAGTGCGCCGACCTGGCTGCGCAGTTCGGCCCAGGTGATGTGCTGGGTCGTGCCGCTCTCGTCGACCGATATCAGCGCGGTGCCGGTGGGATCGTCCGTACGCAGGGCGTGCTCGGCGTAGTTCAGCCGGCCGCCGGGGAACCAGCGGGTGGCCGGCATCGGCGCGTCGTCGAGGACCCGGTCCCATGTACCGGTCATCCGGACGTCGAAGAACTCGCTGACGGCCGCCCAGAAGCCGGGCAGATCCTCGATCGACCACGCCCAGAGGGACTGGTAGTCGGTGTGGGCGACGCCAGTGCGCCGGGCGACGAAGTCGGTGAAACGAGCGATGCGTGAGCCGGTGGTCACCGACGTGTCGGGCACCCAGATCGGCTCGCCGGACGTGGCCGTGTGCGACGTGGTCATGACTCACCTCCAGCGGTGATGACGGGCGTGGGGGACGGGACGGCACTGGTGGAGGAGCGGGGCGAGACCAGTTGCTCTTCCAGGTCGTCGACGAGCCTGGCGAGGCCCTCTGGTGTCGCGGCGGTGCCGAAGAGGTAGTGATCGGGGCGGATCACCACGCCTGTCTGCCTTATTCCGGCGAGATGGGGGAGGTAGAAGCCGTCCAGGTCGACGGCGGCCACCTCCTCGTCGGCGTGTGCCCCCGGCGGTGTCAGGTGCAGAAGGCGTGCCCCGATGCTTTTCAGGAAGGCCAGTTGGCGTGCGGACAGCATCGTGCGGGGGTCGGTGACGGAGGCGACGACGAAACCGCGGCCGACCACTTCGTTGAGCAGGCCGGCGCGCCCGCGGTACGAGATACGTGCCTGCCGGCTCAGCAGCCCTGCGGTTCCCGCTTCGCCGCGGGCGACGAGCCCGTTGCTCAGCACGGTCGGGGGCAGCCGCGGCAGGGCCCGTTCCGGGTCGGCTCCATGACTGATCATGTGAGCGTCCCGCACGGCTGCCTCGCGGGCGTCCGTGACGCAGATGACCTTGCCGAGCTCGACGGACATCCCGATGGCGTGCTGAACATGGGCGCTGCGCTCGGTGCCATAGGTGTCAAGGAGGGCCGGGGCTGCGGCGCCGCGCAGGACCAGGTCCAGTTTGAAGGTGAGGTTGGCGGCGTCCCGGATGCCGGAGCACATGCCCTGGCCTGCGAACGGCGGCATCAGGTGGGCCGAGTCGCCGGCCAGCAGCAGGCGACCGGTACACCAGGTGTCGGCCCACTGGGCCTGGAAGGTGTAGACGGCGTGCCGCTCCAGGTCGCACGTCTCCGGGGTCATTCCGAAGGGCGCGAGCAGCCGCCAGGCGGCGGATTCGGTGTCGAGTTCCTCCACCGACTCCCCGGGCATGCGCATGAACTCCCAGCGCCGTCGGCCCGGCCCGCCCGACACTACGGTTGTGGGCCGCTGCGGATCGCAGATCTGCAGGTTCACGGGGTCCCACGTACGCGGGATGCGGGGGCGGACGTCGACGATGAGCCAGTCGTAGAAGAAGCCGAGGTCCGTCATACGGGTGGGCATGTGGGCGCGTACGAAGCTGTTGGCGCCGTCTGCGCCCACGACCCAGTCGGCGCTCAGTTCGTGCTGTCGACCGGTGGTGTCCCGGGCGGTCACGGTGACGTCCCGTTCGGTCTCGACCAGGCCGATGGCCTCGTGGCCGCGCAGGACCGACACGTTCGGATGCGTCTCGGCGGCCTCGGCCAGCGCTGTCTCCAGGTCTGGCTGGTACGTCATGGAGGCGCGCGGCCAGCCGGACGGTCCGGGGCCCGACCAGTCGAACGTCAGCAGAGGGGTGCCGTCCGCGTTGCGCCACTCGTAGGTGTCGGCCGGTTCCGACAGGGTTCCGAGCCGGTCGCCGATTCCCGCGTCGGCGAGCAGCCGGGCGACCTCGTCGTCGAAGTGCACGGCGCGCGGCAGGGGATAGGGGCTGGGCCACTGTTCCAGGAGGGTGACCTGCCAACCGTCCCGGGCCAGGAACAGGGCGGTGGTCAGGCCGACCGGGCCGGCTCCGACGATGAGGACGTCGCTGCGGCCGGAACGGCCGGTGGGCTGGTGCATGGTGGTCGTCCTCACTCGGTCGGTGCGTGAGCGCCGGTCATCAGGGCTGCCAGGTCCTCCGGTGCGAGGAATGACGGGGGAGGGGGCGGGCCCCAGGCGTACAGCGACTTCATGCCCTCGAAGACGCCGGGCTTCCACAGGGCGTCGTCGACGATGCAGTCGAGGTCGGAGTAGTACTCGGAGAAGGTCCCGGCCGGGTCCTTCAGGTACCAGAAGAAGTTCGAGCCTATGTAGTGGCGGCCGAGCCCCCAGGTGTGGCGGTCGGGGTCGGCCTCCAGCATGGTGGTGGCGCCGCGGCCGATCTCGTCGACATCGTCGACCTGCCACGAGGTGTGGTGCAGGAAGGCGACCGGCGCCTGCTGCACCAGAACGTTGTGGTGGTCGCTGGAGCAGCGCATGAACGCGGCCAGGCCCTTGACGGTGTCACTGACCTTGAACCCCAGCCCCTCTTGGAAGAAGCGCTGGGAGGCCTCCTGGTCCGTGGAGCCGAGGACCACGTGCCCGAGCTTGCGCGGTCGCACCGGTCCCTCGCGCAGGATGCCCGGAGCGCGGTGCCCGAGTCGGGCGTCGGCGCCCGGGGCGTTGTGCAGGGGTGCGGGCGCGGGCGTCTGCCGAAGACGCGGGGCGAGTTCCACGCGTACGAGGACCTCGGTGCCCGGATCCACGGCGGTCACGCTGTCGGCTGTGCGGTGGACAGGTATGTCCAGCCCGGTGAGCGAGGCGGAGACCCGGTCCAGGTCGTCGGGGTTGTCGGCACCCACGCCGAGTTCGACGAGGCGGCGCCTGGGGGAGTGCACGATGCGCAACTGCTCGCCGCCGTCGGCGGTGGACAGGGTGTGCGAGGGCTGCGGTGCGGTGGCGTCGCCCGTAGGGCTGTCCGCGGGCGTGAGGCCGAAGTCGGCATAGTAGGCGGCCGTCTGCTCGACGTTCGGCACGCCCATGACGATCTGGGTCAGTCGGTGCAGTGACATGGTGCGGCTCTTTCGGATCGGCGAGACGGGCCTGTGACGGCCTCGTGTGGCCGTCGTCCTACTGCCTCGCGGTTGGTCAGGGGGCGAGCATCGGGTTGCGCAGGGTCCCGATGCCCTCGATCCAGGTGACCAGGACGTCTCCCGGGGCGAGGAACTTCTGAGGGGTGCGGGCGCCGCCGACGCCGGCCGGGGTGCCCGTGAAGATCAGGTCTCCGGGCTCCAGCGGACACACGGCGGACAGGCGGGTGATGAGTTCCGGGATGTCGAAGACCATCTCGGAGGTTCGGCTCTTCTGCAGGACTTCCCCGCCTTCGAGCCTGCAGCCCAGCTCCAGGTCGTCCGGGTTCGTGAACTCGTCGGTACTGACGAGCTCCGGGCCGAGCGGGGCGAAGCCCGGGTAGGACTTGCCGAGGGAGAACTGCGGCGCCGGGCCTGTCAGTTGGAGACGACGTTCCGAGAGGTCCTGGCCCACGGTCAGCCCGGCCACGTAGGACCAGGCCGTCTCCCGCGTCGCGTGGTGGCAATGGCGGCCGATGACGGCGACGAGCTCGGCCTCCCAGTCGACGAGTCCTTGAGGGAGTGTGACGGCCGTCTCGTGGCCGGTCAGGGACGTGCGGAACTTGGTGAAGACGGCCGGTTCCGACGGTACATCCAGCTTCGACTCCGCGATGTGGTCGAGGTAGTTCAGGCCGACCGCGAAGATCTGGGCGGGCCGGGGAGCGGGCGGCCCCCACACCGTTCCGGCGTCCGTGCCGACCGAGGGCGTTGCTGCCGCATCCGGTGATGCCAGGAACTCCTGGGTCCAGGAGGAGAACGCCTCCCAGTCGTCGTAGGCGGCCTGTGCGTCGGGACCGAAGCGTCCCCCGCTTGCCTCTGCGGCGTCGAGATAGCCGTTCGGGCCCTTGAAGGCCAGTCGTCCGTCGAGGTGCGCCAGGCGCATGAGGTTCTCCATACCGTGCGATGTCGTGCGGGTGTCTGCAGCGCAAGTCTTGCTGCGCAATCTCACGCATGCAAGAGATTAACGATAATTATCTATAGTGTCGCTCAGCTGCTACGGTGTGTGGTCATGGCTGGTGAGAAGGCAACAAGGGGCGGCGTCGTCTACGCGCAGATCCGCGAGGACATCTTCCAGGGGGTGTTCGAACCGGGGCAGCGGCTGCGCCTGGTGGAGCTGTCCCAGCGTTTCTCGGTCAGTCAGTCGGTCGTGCGCGAAGCGCTCACGCGTCTGTCCGAGCAGGGGCTCGTCCACGCCGCACCGCAGCAGGGCTTCAGCGTGGTCACGGTGTCGCTGGCGGATTTGAACGAACTGACGGAAGCCAGGGTCGAGATCGAGACCCTGGTTCTGCGCCGGTCGATGGAGCGCGGTGGCATCAGGTGGGAGTCGTCGGTGGTCGCGGCCCACCACCACCTGGCCGGGACCCCCGGGATACGGGCCGAGGGCACCCTGAACAGCGATTGGTTCCCCGTGCACGAGCGCTTCCACCAGACCCTGCTGGAAGGGTGCGGGAACGCCCGGCTGCTGGCCGCCGCCCTCAGCCTGCGGGACGCGGCCACGCTCTACCGGCGCTGGTCGTGGCCCGTCGGCCATGACACCGAACGCGACGTAGCAGGCGAGCACCAGGCGCTCGTCGATGCCGTCCTGGCCAAGGATGCCGACGCGGCGGCCGCACTGTTGGCCCGGCACATCGACCGGACCTCCGAAGCTCTGCGTCTGGTGATCGAGAACGACCCTGCAACGGTGGCGTAGCCCCACCGGGCCACGCCCTGGCTGAATGCGGCCGTGCGGCTCGGATGAGAGCTGCGACGCCCGGCGGCATCCCGAGCGTCGGGAGTCCGGAGACGGCCGACGTGGCAACGCGGCACACACCGCTCTCATGACGGCAAGTACGACGTTATGACGGCTTACCGCGATCCCGGCTCCTCCGGCTGGATCCGCCGGCCTACCCCCGGCCTCGCGCACGCGTCTCACACGCCCACCAGTTCGGCGCCACCATCGCCGAAGCGACCGACCGCCTCGGCCCTCAGCCTGTCGCCGTCGCCGTCGCCGCGGAGCTGGCCCGCGTCATCACGCGCGAGGTTCCCGAACTGGGAGGCGGCCCGGGGCCCTTCGAAACCCTCTCCGCATGGGCACCGAACCCGCGACGCTGCGCGCACAGCTCCTGCTGGCCGACAAGGCGGCCGACCACGCGGTCCCCGAGGAATCCCTGCTCGGAGACCGCGAGTTCGCCCGGCGACGAATCGGCCTGGACTAGGTGCTGTGAGGCATCCGAGTCGCGCACGCCGCGCTGACGCACCCCCTGATGACCGCCTGCCAAGAACGGACCACCCCGTCCGAACGAGCCCAGCAGTTCCGCCGCATCTCCGAACTTCTCTTCGGCTTCATGGGCCAGTTCTTCTCCCGGATCACAGCCGAATACCTGGCCGAGCACGACCGGTGGCTCACCAGCGGAGCCGCCGCCCGCGAGGAGACCGTTCGAGCGATCCTCGACGGCCGACCGGTCCGGGAGGAAACAGCGCGCGAGCTCCTCGCCTACCGGCTCGAGGGCCGCCATCTGGCCGTCATCGCCTGGTCCGACAGCCCGGCCGCCGACACCACAGGTGAACTGTAGAGCCTCACCGCCGGACTGCTTCACCTGCGCGGCTGCTCCTCCCCACCGGTCGAACCACCCTGTGGGCATGGGGAGACCTGCAAGCCCCGTACCCCGCCGGGTTACCCGGGGACCACGCGTACCCGGACGGCTTCCGCTTCGCCTTCGGCTCGTACGCGTCGGGATGCCAGGTTTCGCCAGTCGCACTATAGAGGCGTGAGGGTCCTGCCTCAGCGGTCGCCGAGCCGGTCCAGGACGTCTCGCGTGGTGCCGCACTCCCCGAGCCGGGGGAAGACGCGCTCGATGCTGTTCTCCTGGGCCGGGGCGCTCATGTCGGTCATGGCGTCCGTGGGCAGCGTGACGTTGAACCCGAGTTCGCTCGCGTGCCGGGCGGTCGACTCGACGCCGTAGGCGGTCGCCACCCCGCACACCACGACCTGGGTGACCCCGCGCTTGTTCAGGAACTCCGCCAGCGGGGTGCCGGTGAACGCGCCCCAGGCCCGTTTGACGACCACCAGGTCGTCGTCCGCCGGCTCCAGTTCCGCCATCAGTTCGTTCCAGTCCGCGGGCAGCTTGTCCTTGAGCTGGGCCAAGCTCGCCGGGGCATCCGCCCGGCCGTAGCTGCCGCCCCGGGGATCGACCTCTGTGAGTACCACCGGTAGCCCGCGGGCGCGGAACTCCCGGGCCAGGGCGGCTGCGTTGGCCACGACCTCGGTGATCGGGTCGGTGTAGGGGAATACGCGGACGGCGTTCTGGAGGTCAACCACCACCAGGGCGGTCATGTCGTCGATGCGGGTCACGGTCATGGGTCAGATCTTCCTTCCGAAGATGCGCTGCGCTGTTCCTATGTTGATCTCGTAGGCGTCGTCCGGTGTCTTCTCCAGCTCTGTGTCGAGCCGGTTCGTGTACTCGGCGGCCATCACGAGGGGAGCCGCCGGCATGTCGGTGCCGAACAGCACGTGGTCGGCACCGGCGAAGGTCAGCAGGCCCCGAAGGGTCGCGGGGTTGGTCGACAGTGCCGTGTCGAAGTAGAACTTGTGCAGGTCCTCCAGTACGGACTGCGGGGTCACGGCTGGGTTGGTCACCGCCAATCCTTCGAAGCGGGTGACCTGGTACGGCAGGAAGCCGCCCGCGTGGGAGAGGATCACCTTGACCGACGGGAAGTCCCGTAGCACTCCGTTGACGACCATGTGCAGTGCGGTCCTGGTCGTGTCGAAGGGCCACTCGGCCCAGCCCTGGAGACCGGGGAGGTCAGTGAGACCCACCGGCGAGGTGGGGTGGACGTGGACGACCGCCCCGCGCCGGTCGAGCGCCTCCCACAGGGGCCGGAAGGCCGTGTCCCCGAGGTATCTGCCGCCCGCGTTGCTCAGGACCGCGACGCCGTCCGCGCCCAGCTCGTCCAGGGCGTACTCGGCCTCGGCCACCGCGGCCTGCGGGTCGAGCAGCGGCAGACACGCCAGCAGTCCGAAGCGGTCCGGGCGTTGCGTGACCGCTTCGGCGCCGTACTCGTTGACCGCCCGTGCCAGGGCTGTCGCCGCCCGCGGGTCCCCGAACAGGGCGCCGGGGCTCGTCAGCGAGAGCATGGAGACGCGGACACCGGTCGTGTCCATTGCCCGCAGGGCGTCTGTCTCCGACCAGGTCGCGATGTTCGCTATATGGGGGTCTATCGCAGCCGCCGCCTCCTTCCAGAAAGGGGGCGCGAGGTGCCGGTGCACGTCGACTCGTTCGCCGTCGTGGGTCATGGGGATCTCCTTCTGTGCTGGTGCACGGCCCGCCGCGCGGCAGGGCGGCGAGGGGGCGGGCGCCCACTCCCGACGGCTACACTGAGTACCGTACCGTTCCGTACTTATTGGAGTTGTGGCATGAGTGTTCCGACGTCGGAGCCGGTCCGCCGGCCACGGGTCACCGAGGACCGTGCCTCCGACCTGCTGAACGTTGCTTTGGAGGTCCTGCGCGAGGTGGGCTACGAGGCGTTGACGATGGACGCGGTGGCGGCCCGGGGCCGGTGCAGCAAGGCGACCCTGTACCGCCTGTGGGGCGGCAAGCCCCGGATGATCGGGGCGGCCCTGCGGGCCGGCCGGCCTGCCGACGCCACCACCGTGGACACCGGGTCGCTGCGCGGCGACCTGGTGTCCCTGGCCCGACTGGCAGCCGCACAGGTGGCCCGGGACACCCCCCTCGTCGCGGCCCTGGCGCACGCCGCCCTCCAGGACGAGGAGCTGGCCCGAGCCTTGCACGAGTCCCTGCTGGCGCAGGAGGACCTCGGCGTCTTCGTCGCGCGGGCGGTCGAGCGGGGGGAGCTGCCCGAGACGCCGGCGGCTACGACCTTCTTGCCGCAGCTGTTCTTCGCCGGCTGCTTTACCCGGCCTCTGTTCGAGAACACCTATGCGGACCTCAACTATATTGTCGAGTTCATCGATTCCGTGATCCTGCCCGTCCTCAGGTACCGGCCCTGACGTCTGCGGGCGCATAGCGGGCGAAGTACTGCAGGGCCGCGTAGTCGTCCACGGCCTCGGGGTTCACCACCCGCTCCGGGGCCACGCCCTGGAGGACGCGCTTGACCGGGACCTCCAGCTTCTTGCCTGTGCGGGTGTGCGGGACGGCCGGAACGGCGATCACCGTGTCGGGGACGTGCCACGGGGAGGCCTGGGTGCGCAGAGTGGTGGTGATCTCCTCACGGAGCGCGTCGTCCAGCTCGTGCCCCGGTTCCAGGACGACAAAGAGGGGCATCCAGTAGCCCCCGTCGGGGAGTTCCGCGCCGATCACCAGGCTCTCGTGGACGGCCGGCAGGCCCTCGACGACGGCGTGCACGTCGGCGCTGCCGAGCCGTACGCCGCCTCGGTTGAGGGTGGAGTCGGAGCGGCCGGAGAGCACCATGCCGCCGTGGTCCGTGATGGTCAGCCAGTCGCCGTGCCGCCACACACCCGGCCACCGCTCGAAGTAGGCCTCGCGGTAGCGGCTGCCGTCGGCGTCGTTCCAGAAGTACACCGGCATTGATGGCATCGGCCGCGTGACGACCAGCTCGCCGACATCGCCCCTGACCGGCCGGCCCTCTTCGTCCCAGGAGTCGAGGGCGACCCCGAGGAGGGGTACCGACAGCTCGCCGGGCCACACCGGCACGGTCGTCGCGCCGCCCGCGAAGCCGGTGACGACGTCGGTGCCGCCGCTGACGGAGGTGAGCTGCACGCGCTCCCCGACGTGGTCGCGGGCCCACAGGGATGAGGCAGCCGGCAGCGGGGCGCCGGTGCAGCCGATGGAGCGCAGTGCGCCGAGGCCGTGGTCCCGGCCGGGCGACAGTCCCGCCTTCTCCGAAGCGAGCAGATAACCGGGGCTCACGCCGAGGACGCTGACCCGGTGATCTTCGGAGAGCTGCCACAGCCGGTCGGTGTCCGGGAAGGTCGGGCTGCCGTCGTACAAGACGATCGCGGCACCCACCAGCAGTCCGGAGACCAGCAGGTTCCACATCATCCAGTTGGTGTTCGTGTACCAGAGGAAGCGGTCCCCGGCACGTACGTCGTGATGGAGGCCGACGACCTTGTGGTGCTCGACGAGGACGCCGCCGTGGCCGTGCACGATGCCCTTCGGGACACCAGTTGTGCCGGAGGAGTACAGGACCCAAAGGGGAGCGTCGAAAGGGAGGCGGGCGAACTCGGGCTCTGCGTCTACTGCGGTCGCCTCAGCCCAGGTGACGGACGGGCCGCCGCTCTCCCCCTCGGTCACCGGCAGGCCGAGGTTCGGCACCCGCACCAGGTGGCGGACGCTGGGCAGCGCTGCCCGCAGTCGGGCACTCTCGGCACGCCGATCGTACTCCTTGCCGTTCCACCGGTAGCCGTCGGCGGCGAAGAGCACGATCGGTTCGAGCTGGCTGAGCCGGCCCGCCGCGCCGGCCGTCGCGTAGTCCTGGCCGCAGGCCGACCAGACGGCGCCGATGCTCGCCGCGGCGAGGAAGGCGATCACCGCGTGCTGTGTATGAGGGAGGTACCCGGCGACCCGGTCGCCCGGCCCTACGCCGACCATGCGCAGCCAAGCGGCGAGGGCGGACACGTCGCGGCGTAGCGTGGCCCGGTCCGTCTCGGTGACGGCCCCGTCCTCGGCCACGGAGATCAGCGCGACGTCCTCGTCCCGTCCGGCGCGCAGGGCGTGCTCGGCGTAGTTGAGGCGGGCCCGGGTGAACCAGCGGGCGCCGGGCATCCCGGCGCTGTCATCGAGGACGGTCCCGTAGGAGGTGTCGGAGATGATGCCCGACCAGTCCCACACAGCGGACCAGAAGCCCGGCAGATCCTCCACGGACCACTGCCACAGCTCCCGGTACCCGGGGAAGGAGCGGCCGGTGCGCTCGCCGGCGTACGTGGCGAAGCGGGCGAGTTGCGTGTCCTCGGCGTCGGGGCCTGGGAGCCACACGGGGGTCGCGTTCGGGGCAGGCGGGGTGGTCATGCGGCGATCCTCCCAGCGGCCGGCGCCCGCTCAAGACTGTGGACATGCTCGAGCTTGCCGGACCGGACCCTGCCCTCGCGCAGGATGCCGAGGGCCCGCTTGTGGAGGCCGGCGGTGACGCCGGGAGCGTCGTAGGGGTCGACCTCGGCCGGGCTCCGGGTGACGCGCGCGGCGGTCTTGACCTGGACCAGCACCTCGGTGCCGGGATCAACGGCGCACACGCTGCCGGGAGCGCCGTCGACGGTCGAGAACAGGGCTGGCGTGGCGGGCGGGGCGCTCTCCTCCGTGACGAGGCTGAGCCCGAAGTCGGTGCAGTAGGCGGCCGTCCGCTCGACGTGCGGCACGCCCATGAGGAGAGGGGTGAGACGGTGCAGGGACACGGTTCGGGTCCTTCCATGGGTCGGGGGAGGAGAAGCGGGGCGAGCCGGCGCGCCGCCGGTTTCAGTCGGGTTTCAGTGAGATGAGGGTCGCCGGGCGGCGGCGGGAATGCCGTCCGTGGGTGTGGGCGGCGCGTACGCCCCGGGGATGTGCGTGCCTCGCGGACGCGGGCCCCGCTGCCGCGGGCCCCGCTGCCGCGGGCCCCGCTGCCGCGGGACGGGTACCGCGGCCGGGGCGCAAACGTCCCCGCTCGTCTCCGCCGCGTCGGCCGGTCACCGGCGGTGGCCGAAGAAGGCCGACCGTCGAGGTTCCCTACGCGCATGCAGGCCCTCCTGTGCACCGCCGCTCAGTCACCGGGCCGCCCGTCGGATGGCCAGGTGACAGGAGTGTTGCCGGTGAATGTCGTGAGTGCAATAGATTAGCGATATTTTTTGGCTGGCGTTAACGGGCGATCGCCTGCAGGTCAGGGTTCGTCCGTCGCCCCTCGGTGGTGGCCAGTCGCGTGTTCAACCTCTTGCGTTTCCGGAGTCGGGGGTTATGTTGGTACGGAACCGTTCCGTACGTAAAGGCCTGGGGCGGCCACGCGTGCCCTTCTTTTCACGCGAGGCCCCCGGCCCGCCACGGCAGAGGACAGGGGACCTGTCCCGGACTGCCGTCGGTGAAAGGAGAACCGCATGACTCCCGTCAGCCCCACCACGTCCTCCACCGCCACGCCGGAAGAGGTCATCGCCAACAGCCTCGGCCTCGTCCCGCGGCTACGAGAGCGGATCTTCACTACCGAGGACCTGCGCAAACTTCCCGAGGACACCATCAAGGACGCGGAGGAGGCGGGCATCTTCACCATGCTGCTGCCCCGGGCGCTGGGCGGCTCGGGCGGCGACCTGCCCCAGGCGGTGCAGGTGATGCGCAACCTCGCCCAGGGCGATCCCACCGCCGCCTGGACCCTCGGCTTTCTGATGTGCCACAACTACCTGCTCGCCCGTTGGCCCGAGGCCGCCCAGCGCGAGTACTTCAAGGACGGCGAGCCGGCGCAGATGGCCGGTGTCGCCAACCCACCTGGCCGGGCCGTGCCGGTCGAGGGCGGCTACCGGGTCACCGGCCGGTGGAGCTACTGCTCGGGCGTGATGCACGCCGACTGGGTAAGCCTCATCGCGGTGATCGAGGGCGAGCAGGTCCCCCAATTCTTCCTGGTCCCGCGGGCCGAGGTCGAAGTGCTGGATACCTGGAACGTCTCGGGCATGAAGGGCTCGGGCAGCCACGACGTCCAGGTCGAGGACCACTTCGTCGCGGCGCACCTCACGCACAGCGTCGCCGCGGAGTTCTCCCGCAACAGCCCCGGTGCCGCCCTGTACCCGGAGACGATCTACTCCTACGACGCCCGCGACCTGGTCATGCTGATCGTGCCCATCGTGATGCTCGGCGGCGCGGAGGGCGTCCTGGCCGGCTACCGCGAGCGGCTCGACAAGCGGCGCGCCGCGTTCAGCCCCGTCCTGACGGGCGACACCACCGCCGGACAGATGCGCTATGCCCAGGCGACCGCCACTCTGCGCGCCGCGTCCGCCCTACTCGACGACATGGTCCGGCGACTCGTCGAGACGAACGCGGCGGGCCCGGACGAGATCAGCGCCGAGATGCGCGCCATGTGCGAACTGGACTGCCACACGGTCGCCCGGCTGACCTGGGAGGCCACCCAAACCGTCCTCCAGGGTTCGGGCTCCAGCATCTACCGCAGCAGCGACATCACTCAGCACTACGTCCGCGACCTCCAGACCCTGCGCGGCCACGCCACGATCGACGACGACCACATCTTGAGCAAGGTCGGCGCCCTGATGCTCGGCCGCACCCCGGAGGTCGCGGGCCGCCTCGTCGGCCAGTGAGCCGGGCACCGAGGCACCCGTCCCCTACCCCCGTTTCCATCCTTAGAGCAGGCAGGAACGAAAATGGCTTCCCATTCCCAGGATGTCGCCGACATCATCGCGGTGACCGTCCGCTACTGCTGGGCCCTGGATGAGCGGCGCTTCGAGGACCTGGAGCAGGTCTTCGCGCCGACGTGCCACGCCGACTACGGCGCCGACCACATCATGACGAGCCCGCAGGAGATCGGCGGCTTCTTCGGCAAGGTCGTCGACACGCGTGGCGTGGACCGCAGCCAGCACCTGGTGGCCAACCACGAGGTCGAGGTCGACGGCGACACCGCGGTCAGCCGCTGCCAGTACCAGTCCCACTACTCCACGCTCACGACGCACGGATCCGGTGTGGAGGACGTGGGCGGCATGTACATCGATAGCCTGCGCCGCACCGAGGACGGTTGGCGCATCGTCAACCGCGTGGTGCGCACCCACTGGCGCCTCGGCGGGCCGGACCCGTCGGAGGCCTCCGCCGCCCAGAGCGCGGCGTCCTTCGTCCTGGCCGGCAGCTTCGTAGTGGACACCGCCCACCGCGACGAGGTCCTCACCGCGGTCCGCGAGCTGCGCGAGGCGCTCAAGGACGAGGCGGGCATCCTCGACTTCTCGTTCACCGCCGACGAGGCGCCCGGCGTCGTGCGCGTCTTCACCCGCTGGCGCAGCGAGAACGACCTGCGCCGCCACGTTGCCGACCCCCGGGTCAAGGAGTTCCGGAAGCGGCTGGGCAAGGCCGGCTTCACCGACGCGAACGTGCGCCGCTTCGCCATCCGGGTGGAGACCCCTGCGCTCATCCCCGGCCTCCCGATCAACACCGGTGCCTGAACACCCCTCACCGTCCCACCCGCACCCGCCATACCCGTAAGCGAATCGAAGGAGAGACACCTTGACCAGCACACCCACCGACACGGCGCGGCACACCGCCGCCGCGCAGCCAGCGCACCTGCCGGCCCGTCTGCATCACAACGCCTACGTCGTCAAGGACCAGCGGGCGACCCAGCGGTTCTACGAGGGCGTTATCGGTCTGCCGCTCATCGCCACCTGGACCGAGGTGGACGAACTGGCCGGTGCCGAACGCACCTACTGCCACACCTTCTACGGCCTCGCCGACGGCAGCGCGCTGGCCTTCTTCCAGTTCGCCGACCCCGCCGACCAGGCGCTGTTCGAGCCGCAGTTCCGTCCCTCGCCGTTCCTGCACATCGCCCTCAAGGTGGACGACGCGACGCAGGACAAGCTGATCGCCGCTCTCAAGGAGCACGACTGGGAGCACCTGGTGATCGACCACGGGTACTGCGTCTCGCTGTACGCGACCGACCCGGACGGACTCCAGCTGGAGTTCACCCGCGACCACCCGGACATGGAGCGGATCAACGCCGAGCGCCTCGCCTTGGCCCACGCCGATCTGGACCGGTGGCTGGGCGGGGACCACACCAGCAACAATCCGTTCCGCGAGGCCTGACATGGCCGCGCGACGTCGGCTGACCCTGTCCTTCGACAACGGCCCGGACCCGGCCGGAACGCCCTTCGTGCTGAAGGAGCTGGCGGTGCGGGGCCTGACCGCCACGTTCTTCCCCGTCGGTAACCAGCTCTTCCTGCCCCAGGGCCGTGAGTTGCTGGAAGAGGTCGCGGCGGCGGGGCACACGATCGGGAACCATTCCATGACGCACACCGTCCCACTCGGGCAGAGTCCGGGGTGGGAGACGGTACAGCGGGAGATCGCCGACATGCAGGAGATGCTCGGTGAACTGGCCGGTGAGGAGAAGCTGTTCCGTCCCTTCGGGGGCGGCGGGCACCTCGGACCGCACCTTTTCAGCGGGGAAGCTGTCGAGCATCTGACTGCCGAGCGGTACACCGTCGCGCTGTGGAACAGCGTCCCCCGCGACTGGGAGGACCCGGACGGCTGGGCCGAGCGGGCGCTGGCGGACATCCGGCGGCTGCCGTGGACCCTCGTGGTCCTGCACGACATCGTCCCGGACGCCATGAAGCGCCTTCCGGCCTTCCTGGACCGCGTGCTCGAGGACGAGGTGGAGATCACAACCGAGCTGCCCGAGGTCTGCGTCCCGGTCCGCAGGGGCCGGAGCACGGGTGACCTCAGCCCTTTCATCACCCGTGCCTGAGCCTTCCGACTCGCGCGTCCAGGCTCGGACGGCGAACTATCGCACACCAGCAGGAAAAGGCCGGCAGGAAAGGCCAGCAGGAAGAGGAATGACCGGTGGACCAAACACAGACATTCGACAGCCGAGAGTTCCGGAGCGCCCTCGGGCACTTCGCGAGCGGGGTCACGATCGTGACCGCAGCCACCGCCGAGGGGGCGGTCGGCTTCACGTGCCAGTCGTTCACCTCGCTCTCGCTCGAGCCGCCCCTGGTCGCTCTGGCGCCGGGCAAGTCGTCGACGAGCTGGCCGCATATCCGAGAGGCCGGGTACTTCTGCGTCAACGTGCTCGCCGAGGCGCAGGAGGACACCTGCCTCGCCTTCGCGACCAGCGGGGCGGACAAGTTCGCGGGCGTCGACTGGGCCCCCGGCGCCTGCGGGGCGCCACGGCTGTCGGGGTCGCTGGCCCACATCGAGTGCGAGCTGACGGGCGCGTACGACGCAGGTGACCACGAGCTCGTGATCGGCAGAGTCCTGGACATCGACACACGACCGGGCAAGCCACTGCTGTTCTACCGGGGAGCCTTCAGCCGGCTCGGCGTGTGAGGGGGCAGGGCGGCCGGCGCCGATACGGTGCGGGCCGCCCCGGGGCTCAGGCGGCGAAACGCCGTAGTCCTCCGCGACGGCCGTCCGCCGGGCCTGCGAGGTGCGCTCCATGTGCCGGCCGAGCAGGTCGGCGGCGGCGTCGCGGCACAGTGCCCGCCTCGGCTGTCGCCGCGTGCCCGCCCGCGGCTGCGCCCACCCCATGGGCTCTCTCGCCCTGACCGACCACATCGGCCTCGACACCCCCGTGCCGTCGCCGAATCCAGTTCAGGGGAGCCGCACGCTCCGCCGCCCCTGCTCTCCCGCATGGTCGAAGCCGGCTAACTGGGCCACAGGTCCGGCCAGCGTCTCTCCCCCTACTCGCGGCCGTCCTCGAACGGAGCGATGACCCGGAGTCGTGAGCCTTGCCCCAGGTGAGGCCCACGGAACCCATCGCCCCAACACCACACACTCCCCACCGCGTCGCGCGTACGACACCTCAACGCAGCTCTCGGCGTGTCTCCAAGCGAGCAGGGTGATCCCCGTTCTCGCCCGTTCCACTCAGTGGCAATCCAGGTACCCCCGCCTTCCCCGCGCGTACCTATCCCTTCCGCCCACGTCCGACGGCCGTCACCACGGGACCTCCTGTCCACGGCGGGCCGGCCCGCCCGGAGGAGTGCTTCGCACATGAACGGATTTCTCGCACAGCACCGCCAACGTCCGCGTAGCCCCTGGTGGGTGGTGATCGGCTCCGGGCTCGCCACGGCGTTCAGCGCCGGCCCGATGGTCGTCAGCACCCTGAGCCTGTTCGTCATCCCCATCACCGAGGACACGGGGTGGAGTCGCTCCGCGGTCACCGCCGCGTTCACCTTCATGAGCGTGGGACAGGCGGTCGGGACACCGATCGTCGGCCACCTCATGGACCGGTACACCTTCCGCCGCATCTCCGTCCCCTCCTGGGCCCTGTACTCCGTGTGTCTGGCGCTGATCGGCACGGTGCCCCGCTCCATGCCGCTCTTCTACGGCCTGTACTTCCTCGCCGGACTCTTCGCCGGCGGCACGCTGATCCCCTTCATGAAGGCCGTCGTCAGCTGGTTCGACAACAAACGCGGCGCGGCGGTGGGTATCACCGCCGCGCTGTCGGCGCTCGGTACGACCGTCACCCCGCTGTTCGTCAACTTCCTGCTCCCCGGGTACGGCTGGCAGACCACGTACCAGTGGATGGCCCTGATCGCACTCGTTGTCTCCATGGCCATGATTCTTGGCCTGGTCCGGGTCAGAGCCGAGAACGGCGTGCGCGGTCGGCTGATCGAGGAAAAACCGCGTGAGGACGCCCCGGCCGAGGACATCACGGGCGCGCCCGAGCTGCCCGGACTGACCGTCCGCGAGGCCGTCCGCACCCGGTCGTTCTGGCTGATCACGATAAACCTCTGCATGACGGGCATGGCAGTGGTCGGCGTCCAGGTGAACATGGTGCCCATGCTGAGCGACCAGGGCATCCCCTCCGGCCAGGCCGCCACCCTGGTCACCCTGTTCGGCGTGACGTCGCTGCTCGGCCGGGCCTTCGGCGGTCTCCTCCTCGACCACGTCCACGCACCCCTGGCCTGCGCCCTCGTGATGGCCTGCCCGATCATCGGCGTCTTCTTCCTGCGGGCGCCGTTCGCCAGCGCGGCCATCGGCACGGCCCTCATCGGCATCGCCTTCGGCGTGGAGATCGACCTGCTGCCGTTCCTGGTCAGCCGCTACCTGGGCATGCGCCGCTTCGGTGCGCTTCTAGGCATCCTCCAGGCGGCCATCATGCTGCTGTCGGCCTTCGGCCCGCCACTCATCAGCCTCGGCTACGAGCTACTGGGCAGCTACGACACCCTCATGTACTACGTCGCAGGGGTCCTGCTCGTGTGCGCCCTGCTCGTCCTGCGCCTCGGCCCCTACCGATACCCCGCGATCACCGGCTTCGACGACGACGTTGCCTGCGACGAGTCGGCGCCCGCCGCGGGTCCCGCCGCCACCGCCGCCGTGCCGGCCGTCATCGCCCCGACCGGGCCACGGAAGTCCTAGTTGGCGGCCTGACCCGGCATATGTGGTGCTCGGCACATCAGGGGATTGAGATCAGAACGGACCTGCGACACCGGCTCGTCTCGCTCAACGGTAACCAGGCTGGCGGCATGCGCTGCGAGCGGGCCGTGATGGGCTGCTGAACGGCAGATGCGCCTGGGCACATCTGCTCCCGCTGCTGGCGCAGGGCCGCCGCGTAGCCGTGCGGTACGTACCGCACGGCAGTGCGGTTGCTCGGGATCGAGCCGTACGCTCTCGACGGCGGCCCACAGCGCGTAGTGCGGCAGCCATTTCAGGGTCGGGTCTGCGGGTGCTGTTCTCGATGCCGCGGTTGAAGAGGGAGTACTCGGTCTGCAGTTCGCTGATCGGGTGGATGGCGAGGGCCCGGCGGATGGTGTCGGCGCCGACCTCGGACAGGCCGATGGCGCGTACGTGACCGGCCTGCATCATCTCCGCGATGGCGCGCCCGATCGTCTCTTCCACCGGGACGTCCGGGTCGATTCGGGCGGGCCAGTAGATGTCGATGTGATTGCCGCCTAGGCGCTGCAACGAGTAGGCAAGGGCGCGTTTCACGCGGGCGGGGCGAGCTTCGCCGACGACCCATTTGCCTTCGGGGCCGCCGCGCAGCCCGCCGAACTTCACGCTCAGGAGGGTTCTCTCGCGGTCGCTGGGGCGCCCTCGTGCCGGGGCGGAAAACGGTGGTTTGGGTTCCGGCCTCGCCCACGAGCGGTTGTCGGTCTCCGGCTATGCGGTCGCCCGCCTCCCGTGCCGCCGGTCGGCGAACCCCATGAGTGCCAGTCCGGCGAGCGCCCATAGGGCCAGGACGAGAAGCGGTCCGCCCGCGCCGGCGCCGTCGAAGAAGGCGTTGGCGCGCAGCAGGCTGCCCGAGGCGCCGGGGGGGAGGAGCTGGCCCAGTGTGGACCAGCCGTCGGGCAGCCAGTACGGGCCGGTGCCCAGGCCGGAGAGCGGGTTGCCCAGGAACATCATCACCACGGTGCCCGCGCCGAATCCGGCATAGCCGAAGAGTGACTCGAGGCCGAGGAACGGTATGGCGAGTGCCGCCATGCCCAGGCTCATGCCGAGGCTCGTGAGCCAGAAGTTGCCGTCCAGAGTGCCGATGCCGAACTGGAGCACTGCGGTCACGGCCGCCCCGGCAGCCAGCGCAAAGGCGATCACTCCGGCGAGCCTCAGACGCAGCCCCGAGTGGCCGGGGAAGAGCTGGAGCAGGACGACGGCGGGCAGGATGCCACCGAAGACCATCGGTAGCGCCGCCGAGGCGAGTCCCGTCCCCTTGGGGTCGTCGTCGGGGAAGGGGACCACCTCGTGGACGGTGACCGGAACGCTCTGCCGTTGCGCGAGGGAGTCACCCAGCGCAGTGAGGGCGCCGGTGGCCTGCTGGCCGCCGGCGGCCGCCGTGTAGACGGTGATCCCGTCGGTCGACATGGAGAAGCCGCCGAGCGCGTCCCGGTCCTGGACAGCGCGGGTCAGGGCCTGGGTGTCGGGGTACGCGGTGACGTCCCACTGGTCGTCGGGCAGCTGGGTCTTGAGCGAGTCGACGGCGGACTGCGGCCCGGTCACACCCAGGGGGACCTGGTGAGGGCCGCCGTTGGCGGAGGGCAGCCCGAAGGCGCAGAGCATCAGCGTGATCGCGGCGGTCAAGCCGATGACGACGGCGGTGAGCCGCACGTATCGCTTACGGCCGTTGGGGGCAGGTGCGGCATGGATGGCCGTACCCGTTTCGGGAGGCGCGGAGGACTGAATGGTATTTGAGGGCATGGCAATCGTTTCTGGTCGTATGTGCTGTGCCGGGAAGGAGCAGGGCGGCGATGGTCTGAAGCTTGGAACGGAAGGGTGTCCCTCTAGCCCACGTTCTTGACAGGCGCGAACGCGATCGAGACGCGGGGTGCGGTCCGCCCATGTACCTTCACTATACAACTCAGCAAACAATGAGTTCATTAGGCAGTGAGTTTCGGGGGCGGCATGATGGAGTCATGAGTGACGTGCGAGAGCGAGGCGGCGTGGGTGCTGGGACGGACGGCGGGGCGGGTGCGGAGAAGCACGCGGGAGGGCGTCGGCCCGGTGAGACCCGGACGAGGGAAGCGATCCTGACCGCCGCCCGCACATGTTTCGCCGATCGCGGCTTCGATGCCACGAGCCTGCGGCGCATCGCGGAGACGGCGGGGGTGGACCAGGCGCTCGTGCACCACTTCTACGGCACGAAGGAGAACCTGTTCATCCAGGCGTTGGAGCTTCCGGGGATGATGCGGGAAGCCATCGCCTCCGCGGCCCGCGGCGGCATCGAGGGTGTCGGGGTGCGGCTGGTCCGCGCTCACATGTCCGTGTGGGACGACGTGTCAGCGCGGCCGGCCCTGATGACCATGGTGCGTTCGGCGGCCATCCACCAGGCCGCCGCCGCGCAGCTGCGGGACACGGCGACCGCGATCCTGGCGGATGCGTTGAGCGAAGTCATCACAGGCGAGGACGTGGGCCTGCGCGCGAGTCTCATCGCCACCCAGCTCGTCGGTCTCGCCCTGATGCGCTACGTCCTCGCCCTCGAACCCCTGGCCTCGGTCGACGCCGAGACAGTGGCCCGTCACTACGGCCCCGCACTTCAGGCGGTCGCGGAGGGTGGCACGGGTACGTAGGAACGACGGCGAGGTGCGAGAGTATGCCCGTACCTCGTCTACACCTCTGGGCTGGAAGCGCCGACGACGATCCTCGAACTCGCCGCCGACCACAAGGCCACCGAGGAACTGATCACCGCCTCCGGCATCCCCGCCACCTTCCTGCGCAACGGCTGGTACACGGAAAACCACCAGCAGGACTTCGCCGAAGCCGCCGCCGTCGTCCTGGCCACGCCCGGCCACGAGGGCAAGGCGTACGAGCTGTCCGGCGACACCGCGTGGTCCTTCGAGGGATTCGCCGCCACCGCCGCCGAGGTGCTCGGCACTCCGGTCCGCTACCAGGCCTTCACCTCCGAGGAGGAGCGCGAGCAGCTCATCGGCTTCGGCCTCGACGAGGGCACCGCCGCCTTCATGGTCACGCTGAACGCGAACCTGCGCGACGGCGCGATGGCCCCCACCTCGGGCGACCCGGCCCGCCTAATCAGCCTTGGGCTGCACGGACTGGAGGCTTCTCGGGGGACTCGGGTGCCTCAGCGGTGTGGGTGAAAGAGTTGTCTGATCCGGTCCTACGTCGATCGGAACCGCGGCAAAAGGTGGTGTGGCGAACGCCTAACCGACTCCCATCCGAGCCGGATCGAGGGGGATGTAGCCGGATGGAAACGGGTGGCTATGTCCGTTGTTTCGGTATCGTCGCAGGTGAGAGGCGTCACGCTTTTGGGTTCGAGTCCCACCCGCCCCACCTGAGCAGGAGTTCGCAGAAACGTTCCAACCTGCATCCGAGCGCCTCGACTGGTTTAGGCCAGGGTGGGGCGCTCAGGCGTTGGAGGACGCCTGCGTGAGCGATGCGTGAGCGGCTGTGCCGGAGGGCCTTGGGCGGCGCGCACATGGCACGACGGACTCGGCATTCCTCGCGGCCTCCTGATCCACCTGGGGCAGCAGGCTCGTGTACGTGTCGGAGGCTAGCCGAATCGTTCCGTGACGCAGCGTCTCTTTGATCGTGTGGATGCCGCCACCACCCGCATGGATCAACGTCGCCGCCACATGCCGCAGATCCCGCAGATCGATCGGCGGGAGGCCGGCCTCACGGCACAGCCGACGGAGGACGTCGCTGGCCTTCTCGGGGTGAAGCCAAGTACCCCTTCCTCAACTCGCGCTTCCTCACGACCGACGGCCGCCGACGTGATCCCCTTCCGCGTCGGCCGTCAACTCGCCACGGAGTGGTGTGCGTCGGGAGCCACGGTGAAGTTCACCCCCCAACGGTGTACTCGGCCACATCCTCGCCTCCGCCGCCACGAGCCGAAGGCGCTCCCTGGCTCAAGGACCGCTTCGCGGGGCGGGCGGCGCCCAGCACCTGCTGACCCGCATCGCACCCCTGAGTGAGTGCGGGGGAGTCCCGTGGATGTCGCCGGGATGCCGTTGTCACGGCCGTCCTGTCCACCGACGAGCGCGAAGCTGGATACCTCATGGGCCATGGGGTCGACCAGACCATGGGCGGCCCGCGTGATCAACGGTCTTTCGGAGAAGGGGCGTTCATCGACTCAGTGCTCCAGGGCGCGGAAGGACTCCTCGGCAGCGGTCGCTCCGCGCGGGTGCATGATCTGCTCGTAGCCCTGCACTGCCGCGTCGAGGCTGGAGCCTTCGGCCACCGCCCCGGCGATGGCCGTGGCGAGATCGGCCGCGTCGATGAGGGCGAGGTTCGCGCCCTGACCGGCCGGGGGCATGAGGTGGGCCGCGTCGCCGAGCAGGGTGGCGCCGGGGGTGTGCTGCCAGGTGTGGGGGTAGGGCAGGCGGTAGACGGGCCGGTTGATGAAGGGTCCTTCGTTCTCGCGCAGTACGCGGAGCAGGTCCTCGTGCCAGCCGGCGAACATCGCCAGGAAGTGGACGCGGACGGCTTCGGTGTCCGCCGGGTCGACGCCGGCCTGCTCGGCCCAGTCGTGCGGGCATTTGAGGCCGATGTAGACGCGGATGCTGCCGTCGCTGTTGCGCTGGCCGATGAGCACGTGGGTGGGATCGTTCGCGTCGGTGGCGAGCATCATGCCGTTGCCGACCATCCTGGCCAGCACCGGGTACAGGTTGTCGGCGTCGGTGAACCAGGTCTCGACCAGGGTGTTGCCCGTGTGGATCGGGGTGGCGTCGGACAGGACGGGGCGTACCTTCGACCAGGCGCCGTCGGCCCCGACGACGAGGTCGTAGTCCTCCGTGGTCCCGTCGCCGAGTGTGAGCCGCGCCTGCCCGTCGGGGGTGAGGACCGTCTGCCGGACCGGGGTGTTCCAGCGCACGTTGTCCGGCCCGAGGTCGTCGAGCAGCAGGTTGCGCAGGTCCGTCCGGTCGATCTCGGGACGTGCGGGCTCCCCTGTGTTGTCTTCGTGGGCGACCAGGGTGCCGGCGTGGTCGTACTCGCGCATTTCCTGCCCCTCGGGACGGGACAGTTCCAGGAAGGCGTCGCGCAGCCCCGCGGTGGTCAGGGCGGCCTGGCCGGTGTGCTCGTGCAGGTCGAGGCTGCCGCCCTGGCCGCGATGGTGAGCGTCGGCGTCGCGTTCGAGCACGGTGGCGTGGATGCCGTGGCGGCGCAGCACTGCGGCACACAGCAGGCCGCCGGGACCTGCGCCGACGATCGCGATACGGGGGGTGGGGTTCGACATGGCAGAGAGCCCTTTCGGTGGGGGAGGGGGGGAGTGCGCCGACCCGGGGTTTACGGGGTGGTGACCGGTCGGCGGGCAACGCCGGCGCCGGTGCGGGACAGCAGTACGGCGGCGGCAACGATCATGAGGAAGCCGAGGGTGTACGGGGTGGCGTGGCCCGTGCTCGCGTACAGCCAGCCGGCGAGCAGCGGTGCGGTCATCTGGATCGCGGAGCCGATCGAGGAGATCCCGCCGGCCGGCCGGCCCTGTTCGTCGGCGCCGACGGCGTTCGACATCAGCCCGTCCAGCGCGGCGGTCATGGCGCCCTGCCCCGAGGCGAACAACAAGGCTGCCACGGCCAGGAGTTGGGGTGCGCCGAGGCAGAAGGCGACCAGGGCCATTCCGGCGCAGCCGACCGCCTGGCCGGCGATGCCGGACAGGATGACGCCGCGTTCGCCGATCCGGGGCAGCAGCAGGGCGAGCAGTCCGCCCTGGATGACGATGTCGAGGATGCCGGCGGCCGACATCAGGAGGCCGACCTGGGCCGGGCCCCAGCCGACGCTGTCCTTGCCGAGTACGGGGAGGTTGTTGACGTAGAAGTAGAACGGGATGCTGATCAGCGTGAATCCGGTCAGCAGAACGCGCAGTTCCTTGCGGGCGAAGGCGTCCTTGAGCACCTTGAACGGGTGCAGTTCTTCCAGGCCGAGTCTCTTGGACCGGTTGTGCGGGGCGAGGCTTTCCGGCAGTGCGAAGACGGCCACCAGTCCGACCAGTGCGGCGATCGGCGCAGTGCCGTAGACCGGCGCGTCCAGGCTGATCCTGGACAGGACGCCGCCGATCGCGGGGCCGATCATCATGCCGACTCCGGTCAGGGCGCCGAGCAGGCCGTAGCGCTTGGTGCGGTCCTTGGCCGGGGTGATGTCGGCGACGTAGGCGAAGACCGCCGGCGTGTCGCCCGAGGCGAGACCCTGCACCGCCCGCGCGGTGACGCAGGACCCACAGCGCGCCGCCGACACCGAACAGCGCGTAGCCGGCGGCGGCACCGAACGCGCTGATGATCAGCACGGGGCGCCGCCCGATCCGGTCGGACAGACCGCCGAGCAGCGGCGCCACCAGGAAGGCGCACAGCGCGTTCACCGACTCCAGTACGCCGACCCACAAGGCCAGCGAGCCCTCGTGGACGTACTTGAGCGCGACGAACGGCAGGACCGGAAACACCACGGTCATCCCGATCGAGTTCAGCAGCGTCAGACAGACGATCACCGCCCACGCCCGGCGCGGGGGAGACGTGCGAGAGCCCTGGGCGAGGGCGAGTTCGGGTGTGTCCTGCATGGCGTCCTCCCGCGGGGCGATGGGCTGGGGGCGTCACCTCCAGAAGCATTTCCAGAACGAGACTGTAAACAGAACAGTTCTGAGTTTGCAACTGATATGGTTCTTGCTATGGGGACAAACCACCAGCCCGGCGGCCGCCGTGAGCGCAAGAAGGCACAGACCCGCAAGCTGCTCGCGGACACGGCTCTGCGGCTGTTCCTCGAGCGCGGCTACGACAACGTCGGCGTACGTGAGGTCGCCCAGGAGGCAGATCTCGCCACCGCGACCCTGTTCGCCTATTTCCCGTCCAAGGAAGCCCTCGTCTTCGACCAGGACGACGAGCAGGAACAGATGCTCCTCGCCGCCGTCCGCGAGCGCCCCAGCGGTGTCTCCATCCCCGAGGCGCTGCGCGGCTGGTTCCTGCAGATGGTCGAAACGGCGCGGACGGAGCCCGGCCTGGTCCAGTTCCACGCGCTGATCGAGAGCGCCCCTGCCCTGCGGGACTACTCGGCCAAGATGTGGCTGCGCCACGAGCAGGCCCTCGCCGGGGCCCTCGCCGCCGAGATCGGCCTGCACTCCCCGGACGCCGCCTGCAGCCTCGTCGCCCGCACCGCCCTGGGGATCATTCCCTCCATCCGCTCACTCGACGACGCCGAAGAGATCATCGACGTGACGTTCCGGTTCATCGAGGCCGGCTGGGCGGCGACCATCGAGCGCGCGTCCAGGTAGCGGGTGCGCGCTCCGCCTCAGGCGTGCTTCTTGGAGGCCCGCAGGGGCAAGCGGGATGAAGACGGTGGCGATGGCAGCGATGGCGGCGCCCCACAGCAGTGCGTGGACGGCCGGCGCCAGGAGTCCTTAGCGTTCTGGCCCGCGCCTGCGCCCGCGCCTGCGCACGGCAGGCTTCGAGAAGAATCCCCGTCATGTGTGATCAGTCTGGGGACCCTCGTCGGCCCGGAAGGATGCCTCGTCGCGGCCCGTGCCGTCGGTGATCCACCACCGGTCCCCGCCGGTCAGGGCGAGTTCCGCGCGGCCGTCGCCGTCCCAGTCGTCGACAGCGGCGAGCGTGCCGTCGATCGGACCGTCGTCACCCCGTACGGAGCGCTTGGTGGCACGCCAGGGCTTCGACCCGAGTCCGTGCTCGGAGCCGCCCCGCAGTACCTCGATCCGCGCGTCCCCCGCTTCCTTCTTCCTGGTGAGCTGTACGGCCAGGTCGTCACAGCCGTCGCCGTTGAAGTCTCCGGCGGCGAGCCTGGTGCCGAAGCCCTCCTTGAAGTCGCCGCCATCCATGGTGACCCACTTCCCCGGCTCCTTCCCGTAACGGACGCTGACCTGGCCGCGCCGGTGGGGTGTGGCGTCCTCGTCGTAGCTGTTGACGAAGCTCCGGCCGGTGGCGACGTCCTGCCGTCCGTCGCCGTCGAAGTCGCCGAAGACGACGTTCTCGCCCGCCGGCAGCCGCTCGGGCTCCTTGCTCAGGCCGCCGGCGGTACGGGCTCCGCCGGTGAACAGCAGGGGCGGATCCCACGGGGAGTCGTAGAGCGCGAGATCGGTGGCTCGGTCGTCGTTCGCGTCCCCGGCGACCAGTACGGGTGACGCGCCCTCGTGGACCGGGCTGGGAATCGCCGCGATCCGGGCCGGGGCGCCGGACCGCTTGAACGGTCCCTTCACGACGACGAGTTCCTGGTCCTCGTTGGAGTCCCTGAAGACCGCGAGATCGGTGTGGCCGTCCCCGTCGAAGTCGCCGGCGATCGGCGCGGTGTGGTACCCGCTGCCCGGCAGTGGGATGCGCCCGTGCGGTCCGCCGGCCTGCGGGCCCTTGGCACCTCCCCACAGGACACTGGCTGCGCTGCTGACGACGAAATCGGCATGGCCGTCCTCATCCAGGTCGGCGACCGTGGGCCGCCACGGGTCGTCCGCCGTCTGGATGTCGTCCGGCACACCGAGGTCCTCGCGGGTGAGGAGGGTCGTGCGGTCGTGGTCCGGACCGTGCTCGGAGCCCGGCACGACGGTCACGTCGAAGTTCTCCGTGTCGGAGATCTCGTCCACCAGATCGGCGAAGCCGTCCCCGTCGACGTCGGAGGTCGCGGGCCGGTCCTCGCGCGCCGAATCGGACGGCCGGCAGGGGCTGTTGGGCACCGGGCGCGCGCCGCCGGACGGGAGGAGGACGAGAAAGGCCACCACCGTCACCACTACGAGGGAGACCAGCACGGCGTGCCATATGCGCAGGTGGCGGAAGAACGGGCCGCCGGCTGTCGGGAAGTGCATCAGCCCACTCCAGGGGCGTGGGGGCGGCCTGCACAAGGAAGCAGATCATTTCGTTACGGGGGTGATGCACGACGGAGGTGATGCATGACGGGGGTGATGCGCGACGCCCGGCGGTAATAACGGGGGCAGGGCCGTGCCCATCCCCTACGTAACCTCCTCGCGCTCGGTGGCTTCACGCCCCGCTGCAGTCCACGGCACGCTCAAGCCGGCCCACCGCTGCGCGAGCGAGGGTGTTTTCACCCCGCGCCGAAGCCGCTGCTCTCCCCCTGCGGCGAAGTGCTAGTTCTGCGGGTGGCCGAGCCAGCGGGTCGCGGCCTGCTGGAACGCTTCGGCGTCGGCGTGATCATCTGCCCACGCCACGATGCCGTCCGGCCGGACGAACAGGGCAGCGAATCCCAGGTCGTTGCGTACCGGCCCGCCCGCGTAGTGGATGCGGCCCGCCCAGCTCTTGGCCACGGTCCGCAGCGCGCGGTCGCGGCTGAAATCGAGGAGCACGCCCTGGCCCTGGCGCAGCAGGTCGCCGAGGCTGGTGCCGTCGGTGAAGCGGAAGTCGGGGCCGCTGCGGCCGACGAGTGGCTGTTCGCTGCCCAGGTCGTAGCGGTGGAACAGTCCCGAGGTCTGCCGGTACACGTGGGTGGCCCCGTCGGGCGTACTCATCAGGTCGAGGACCAGCTTGCGCAGGGCGGGGGCGTTGGGGCCCGGCTTCATGGTGGCGACCTGGGCGCGGGACCAGTCGAGAATGGCGGCGCCGACAGGGTGGCGCTCATCGGTGTAGGTGTCGAGGAGGCCATCGGGTGCGGTGTTGTGCACGGTGGCGGAGAGCTTCCAGCCGAGGTTGACGGCGTCGCCGATGCCGAGGTTGAGGCCCTGGCCGCCGAGCGGTGAGTGGATGTGCGCGGCGTCACCCGCGAGGAGAACGCGGCCCTTCTTGTAGCTGGTCACCTGCATGGCTCGATCGGTGAAGCTGGAGGCCAGCCGGACGTCGGTCAGCGTCACGTCGGTGCCGGAGACGCGGCGCAGGACCGCCTGGAGGTGCTCGCGGGTCAGCGGCCGGGAGCGGTCGAAGGTCCCGGCGTCGAAGTCGTTCATACCCAGGTGGCCCTCGAAGGGCGTGCGCAGGTACATGCCGGTCGGCGTCAGATTGAAGCCGAGGGGCAGTTGCTGGGGGTCGGCGAAGGTGACCTCGGCGACGTAGCCGGTGAACAGCGGCTCGGTGCCCACGAAGTCGAAGCCCACGAGCTCGCGCACCGCGCTGCGCCCGCCGTCGCAGCCCACCAGCCAGCGTCCCCGGTACTCCTGGCCGCCGGCGGTGGCGGTGACGCCGTCGTCGTCCTGGACCACGGCGGTGACGGGAACACCCCGGATGAACTCCACGCCGAGCGAGGCGGCCCGTCGGGCCAGCACCACCGAGACGGCTTCCAGGCTCGTCATGAACCCTTCCATCGCCGGGCCGGGCAGCCGGAACGGCAGAGCGGACGCGTCGATGGCGCCCGCGTCCAGGCCCATGCCCGCGAAGTGGGACACGTCGCGCGGGGCGGGTGCCTCACTCGCGTCGGGGTCCGCGCCGACCTCCTTCCTGTCGGCGCCGGAGGCGTCCATCACCGCTTCGAGCAGGCCGCGGCGGTGGAACGTCTCGGCCGAGCCGGCGTTCAGGCCCCGCATCCCGAGCGGGAGCGCCTTGAGCGGCGAGGTGAGGTCCTGCTCCCGTTCGAGTACGAGTACCGAGCAGCCGGACAGGGCCAGTTCGCCGGCCAGGAACAGGCCGACCGGGCCGCCGCCCACGATTACTACGTCGTGCATGAGAGATTTCCCTTCGAGGAAGCCCAGTTGGCAGCCCGGCCGGGTGGGACGGGTCAGCGCAGGTGAGCGAGGCCGTCGAGGACGACGGCGATGCCGGTGAGGAACTGCTCGCGGTCGTCGTGCTCTCCTACCTGGCCGAGGATGGCGTGCATGAACGGATAGGACTCGGCGTCGAGGTCCTGCCAGGCCTGCGAGGTCGCGTCGAAGAACTCCTCGCGGTCCGTTTCGAGGTCGATTCCCGACGCGTCTCCCTCGATGCGGGCGTTCTGGCTGACCGCGCCGAGGATGTAGTGCACGAGCGTCGAGGCCGCGTCGAACCAGCGGGCCTGCGGGACACCCAGGGCGCCCACCTGCCGTCCGAGCCTTTCGAAGATCCCCACCGTCACGGGGCCGGCGGGGTTGCGGATGATCTGGAGGGTCAACCGCGTGGCGAGCCAGTGGTGTTCGGCGATGGCATCGAACAAGGCCAGTGCGACAACGCGGATCTCGTCCTCGGGCGTGGCCCCGGCGCGCGCGGGCCTGGTCGCCAGAGCCGCGGTGATGACGGTTTCCGTCGCCGTGTCCAGCAGCTCGTCCCGGTTGCCGACGTGGTAATAGACCGCCCCCGACCCGGTGGCCAGGCGCTCGGTCAGCGCCCGGACGGTCAGGGCGCCCTCGCCACCTGTATCGAGCAGGTCGATCGCGGTGCCGATGATCTGCTCCCGGGAGAGCACCTGGTTACGCCGCTGTGTCCGGCGTGCTCGTGTTGGCATGTCCCAAATATGACACGTTTGGAGCGCTGCACCAAATAAGTCGGCGGACCGAGCTGACGGGGCGCGGTGCCGGCGCGCGGCTCGCGCACAGGTGGCATTCTCTGGCCGACTGACCGACTGTCGTCCGACCTCCCGCGAGCCGTCGCCCAGCAGCGTTCCGTCCGGCGGGAGTTCGGTGACGTCCCGCAGTCTGAAGGTGTGCGCCGAGGCGGGGCGGGCATCAGGAGGGGAGAGTGACGGGACGGGAGCCGCCCGCTCTCCGGCCGGAGCCGGCCACCGCCCGTTCCCTGGTCGGCTCAGCCCACCGGCCTACGCCCCGTCCTGGCCTACGCCCCGTCCTGGCCTACGCCCCCGGCAGGGGATCATCGGGCGCATCCCAGATCGTGGACAAGGTCGAAGACCGCTGTCGCCGGAATACGGCGAAAAGCGCTTCGCGAATCGGTCACAACCGGGCAAGCCCATTGGCCGCGCTGGGACATGGCCGGATGAGGCCTCCAAGACCCCTTCGCCTGGCCGAAAACGACTGCAAGCATTCACATGTGCCGAGCCGGGCAGCGGTTTGCACATCGAACAGTCGGGCTCGCAACTTCCATTCTGTCCATGATTCGTACGGGGGATATACGAATGAGCAGCTTTCGCACGGCTCTGAAACCTGTTGTTGCGCTTCTTCTGGCGGCGGCACCTGCGGCTTCAGCCGGGTTCTCTGTTCAGGTGCATGAAGACGCTGCGTCGAGCGTCCACGCAGTTGTCCGCCAGGTCGCGGGTGAGCAGCCGGACGACCTCATCTGGGGGTGACCTCAAGCGTCCCCACCGACCGAAGACGGCGGAATTCGCTGACGGTATAGGATTAAAGGTTGAATTCTGTGAAGACGTTTCTGCCGGACGGCATGGAGAAACGGGAAGCCGACCGCGACGGAACCCACGAGGCTTCGTCGGCCGAGGCTTTCTGGGGTCGCATGACACTCACCGCGCCCGGCGGCGCTGCCCCCGAGCGGCAGACCGCACCACCAGGCATCGATGCGGCGCTGCGGCTGCTCGACGCTGCTTGGGGCGGCGCCCGCGAAGGTGCTCCGGCAGCGCCCTCCGCGGGTGCCCTCCACCCGTACGAATGCCTGGTGGCTGTCGGAGAGGAGGAAAGCGCGGCGGTGTACGCCGCGGACCCGCTGCGCCGTTCGTGCTCCCTGCTCAGCAGGGGCCGCCCGGTTGCCTGGGCTCTCGACAAGTCGGGCATCGCGGTTCCCGGAGGAGGGGCGCTGCTGATCGTGGTGGCGCGGCCCTGGCTTTCGATGCGCAAGTACGGGGACCGCGGCTACGTGTACACCCAGCTCGACACCGCACACTTTGCGATGCATCTGCTCAGCCTCACGCCCGACCGGGACGACCAGGCCGCACTGCGGGTCCGGTTGGACACCGCCCCGCTGGCCGAGCTCCTCGACCTGGACCGGCGGTGCCGGTTCATCCACTCCGTCATCTCGCTGGGGTGCCGGACTCGGCCGTCGGCGGAATCGTGTCCGGGAGCCCCCGCCGATGGAGTCCCCGTCGACTCCGCGGAGTGGGTCTTCGCCGAGCGCCAGGCCGGGAACTCGGCGCCGTCTTGGGGGGGTCCCGTCACCTGGTTGGAGGCCGCCTGCTGGGCATCGGTCAAACGCCGCGCCGAACCGAACCACGAAACGGCGCTGCCCGCCACACCGGGGCCCCTGACGCCCGCCGCCGGCCTGGTGGCGAACCCGCGATCCGCCTTGGCCTCCGGGGCGAGGCTGGCCGAGCTGGCCCTGCGGCGGGAGTCCGCCAAGAAGTTCGTTCCCGGCGCTCTGGCGGCGGAGGATGTCTGGGCCGCTCTGGGAGCCCTCCACACAGAACTGCGCACTGATGTGCCGGACGAGACCTCCGTCCAGGCCACGCTGATGGTCCGGCATGTCGAGGGGCTGGAGCCCGGCAGCGTGCACCTGACACGGGGCATGCCGGCGGCGCAGCTGCCGTCGACCCCGGCGACGGTGTCCGACGAGGAGCTGGTGGAGGTCTGCATGGGCCAGGCCCATCTGCGTCACGCCGCGGCCCTGGTGCTGCTGCACACCTCGCGCCGCGATCTGCTGGGCGATCCGATCGGGGGCATCGATCGGGCGTTGTTCCGGGCCGGGGTGCTGGGGCACCTGCTCTATCTGGGCGCGACGGACGCGCACATCGGAATTACCGCGATCGGTGGATTCGACTCCCGGCGCTGGCGTGAACTGGCGGGGCTGCCCGTGGATCACGAAGTTCTTTACATTCTGGTTCTCGGTAATTCCGGTTCTGCGAGCCAGAAGTTGGACCGGTTGAATATTGCCTATGCGCACAATGAAGGGTAGAGAAGGTGCTCGGCGAACTCTTCACCGCAACGTTGCGCCGCCACGCGGATCGTGTGGCAGTCGCTGACTCTCTGACGTCCGTCACGTATACGCAACTGGACGGTCGAGCCCGCGTCGCGGAGGAGGCTGTCCGGCCGTTCGGTGCGGAAAGGGGGACCCATGTAGGCATCAGAGCCAGTAATTCCGTCAGTTATGTGACGGTGTACTGTGCGCTGCTCCGTGCGGGATGTGTCCCCTTTCTGATCGACGCGTCACTCGGCAGCTCCGAGATTTCGATGATCATAAAGGACTGCGCTCTCGAACTGATCCTGACGGACGGTGATCTGGACCTGCCGGACGGCGAGGCGATCCGCGTGGGGAGCGTCGAGCATCTGCAGGTTCACCGCCTGATACGTACTACTCCCCGGCCGGAACTCCTCGACAGCACCGCGGTGTGCCGGTTCACGTCCGGGTCCACCGGGCGACCCACCTGCATCGAGTTTTCGGCGACCGCGGTGGAGAACGCGGCCCGTAACTGGGCAGAGGGAACAGGTCTGGGTGCCGACGACGGGATCGCCTGCTTCGCCGCGCTGTCCAATGGCCTGGCCTTCAACACCTCACTGCTTGCCGCCTTTCTCGTCGGCGCCCGATTGCACCTCAGCCAGGGCCTGCCCACGGCCGGACGGGTCCGAAGGCTCGTCGATGACACCGGCGCCACCCGGCTTGTCGCGTTTCCCGCTCTGTACGAATCCGTGGCCCGCCACCGCGGGAGCGGGCCCGACGCCGGCGCCGACCTGGCGCGGGCCTTCCGAAGGGTGAAGGTGGCGATCTCCTCCGCGGCCCCGCTGAGGCCCGAGATCCGTGCCCGGTTCACCGAACTGACCGGAGTACCGGTGAGTGACTACTACGGCACTGCGGAGACGGGACCGCTCACCTACTCGGTGACTGACCGTACCGGCGGTGCGCTCGGTGAGCCGTTGCCGGGCGTGCAGGTGAGAGCGGGAACCTCGGCGGACGCACCAGGGCCGATCACGGTACGCAGCGCATCCATGGGCTCCCGGTATCTCAACGAGAACGATCAGTTCGCCGCGCGGATCGACGCGGACGGCTTCTACCGCACGGGCGACAGCGGCTATCTGGGAGAACACGGCCTCGTGCTGGTCGGCCGGACCAACCGGATGATCAATGTCGCCGGAAGGAAGATCGATCCCCTTGAAGTAGCCGCTGTCCTGCAGGAGTTCCCCGGCGTGCGGGACGCGTTCGTGCTCGAAGCGCCCGACCGGCGGGGAGATCCGGCGCTGGCTGCGGTTTTCGTCGGCGATGCGGGAGTGACCAGCGCCGATCTCCGACACCACGTGGCCGCACGGCTGGCTCGCTACAAGGTTCCAGCGCTGCTTCGGGCCGTGCCCGCCGTACCTCGCGGATCCACCGGAAAGCCCTCCCTGACCGGGGTCCTGGACCTGCTCGCACACAAGGAAAGTGCTCACTGATGACTTCTGCCACTGATCTGCGAAGCCGGCTGATTCGGATCGTCATCGAATCGGCCGACGGTGAACTGACCAACGGCGACCTTGCCAAAGCCGATTACTCGCTTCTCGCGCTCAACTACTCATCGCTCTCGTACATGCGGCTGATCGATGCGGTGGAGAACGACTTGGGTGTCTATCTCGATCCCGAGGCGGACACCGACCGCTTCGCGACCGTTGACGGAATCCTCGGCCTGATAGCGGACAGCGGAGGCGTCACGGCATGACTGACGATGCAGTTCGCTGCGTCGGAGTGGTGGGACTGGGCCGCCTGGGCCGGGCCGTGGTGCAGGCGGGGCGCGACCAGGGCCTGCGGATGGTCACGATCGGACGCTGGGGGGAATGGCCCCTGGGCGCCCGCGGCCCTTCTGTCGTGGTCGACGCGAGCTCTCCGAGCGCGCAGCCCGCCCTGCTCGACTACTGCAAGCGGCAGGGCAGCGCTCTGGTGGAGTGCGTATCCAGCCTCGATGCCCGGCAGTGGGAGGCGTTGCGGGCCCTGGCCGACGAGGTGCCCGTCATCCGGGCGACCAACCTTTCCATGGGCCACCATCTGCAGGGTGAGGCGGTGCGCCTCATCGGGAAGCTCCTGGGCGCAGCTCAGCAGGTACTGCCCGAGGCCGCGGTGTGGGAGCGCCACCCTGCGATGAAGGCACACCGTCCGAGTGCTTCGGCGCTCCATCTCGCGGACATCTGGCGCGAAACGACCGGACACGAGACCGAGTCCATCGACTCACAGCGGGCCGGCATGCCGGTCAGCGACCACGAAGTGCTCCTCACCTGGCAGGCCGAGAGTCTCACCGTGCGCCACTCGGTCGGGTCGCTGGCCGCGGCGGCATCCGGCGCCCTCGCCGCGGTCCGCTGGGCCGACGGCCGTGCTCCGGGGCTGACTGACATACGAACTGTCTTTGACGAAATTATCGGAAGGGTCTAGGAGCGCAGCCATGCCAGAGCCGAGTACCTCTCAGCCGCATTCACGTCTGCGGGCGCAGATTGCGCTCGGCGCGCGGATGCTCTCGCTGGACGGGCACGACGACTTCAATCAGGGGCAGATATCCGCGCGGCTGCCCGGCAGCGACACCTTCTGCATCAAGAGCGCGCTCTGCGGATTCGACGAGATGACCCCCGGTGACACGGTGCTCGCCGCGGTCGACGACACGCTGCCGGCGCCCCGCGAAGCCCCGCCCGAACTGCCCCTGCACCAGGCGATATACCAGCGGCGTCCGGACGTCAACGCGATCGTCCACAGCCACGCCCCGTACACCCTGGTCTTCGGTGCCACCGATCTCGACCTGCGCCCCGTGTCGCACGACGGTGCCTACTTCGTGGAACGCCTGGGCCTGTTCACCGAGACGAGCAACACCGTCCTCGACATCGAGACCGGAGACCGAATCGCCAAGGCGCTCGGCGACGGGCACGGCGCGCTGATGCGCAACCACGGTGGTGTGGTGACCGGCAAGAGCGTGCGGCATGCCTCGGTGTTCGCACAGGTGCTGGAGAGAGCCTGCAGACTGCAACTCCTGGCACAGGGCAGCGGTGTTTCCTACCATCACAGCAGCGAGCGGGACGTTGCGCTCAAGCAGGACTTCATCTATGCGGACCTGTCTGTGCGCTCCTACTGGGACTACGCGGTGCGACGGGTCAACCGGGTGTGGCCCGAGTCGTCGTCCTGGTTGTCGTCATGATCCGACCCTCGCCGGTCCACCGACGGGCGACGGCATGTGCGGGCCGGGCACGGCAGGATCGCGACGACATCCTGATCGTGGTGGCGGAGCGCGGCCACGGCCCCCGGCCGGATCGGCATCTCACCCCTCAGGACCACGCCGAGGCGCACCGGCTGCCGGTGCTGCGGGCCACGGAATTTCTGGAGGGACGCACTCTGCTCCGCTGGGTGCTGGGGCAGGCCGTGGGGCTCGACGAGAACGTCACCGTTGTCAGGCGCCCGGGCGGCAAACCCGAACTCGCCGAGGCCCCATGGCTCGGCATCAGCGTCTCCCACACCCGGAAACTGTTCGCCGTCGCCCTTGCGCGGGGACGTGCTGTGGGGCTCGACGTGGAACCACCGGTCTGCCCGGGCCCGGGACTGATCCGGCGTTGTTGCGGCCCGGACGACCGCGGACGGATGGACACGCTGAGCCCGTCGCAGCGGGCCAGGGCGTTCGGGGTGATCTGGACCGTACAGGAGTCCTGCCTCAAGGCCACGGGAGACGGAGTGCGGGGCAGACCGGGGAGAGTTCCCGTGACAGTGGGCCAACGCCAGGGGCGTTGGGCCGGTTACGTCTGGCGCAGCCTCCCGCGTCTCGTCGGCGAGGCGGCGGCCGTGGCGGTCTCCGCGGCCCCTTCGCCGCCCCGGCGGATCCGGATCGTGCCCCTCCCTGGTGGCGTACGCGCCGAACGGGCCTTCTCGTTCGGGCCCCTGCGCCCGGTGCGACGGCATGACATGGGCGGACACGAACCCATGAACCAACATGGAGGATGCGATGACTGACCCTGCGACGGCCACGACGGCTCCGGCGACTGCGCTGGCGATCACCCGAGTGCCGCGTACGCCGTTGATGCCGGTCTCCTTCATGCAGCAGGAACGGCTGGAGACCGGGCGGGACACCCAACTGGTGAACAACAAGATCGCGGTCGGGGTGCGCTTCGACGGGCCTCTCGACATCGGTCTGCTGGAGAAGTGTGTCTCGTTCGTGGGCTCGCGTCACGAGTCGCTGCGGACGACGTTCCCCGTGACGGACGAGGGCTATGTTCTGCGGATCGGCGCCGATACCGGCGTAGCGCTGCGGGTCTTCACCGCACGGGGCGCCACGCGGGAGCTCAGGCTCGCCGACGCCCTGCGCGTCCTGTCCGATGACGCTTGCCGTGATTACGACCTGTCGGCGGGCCCGCTGTTCCGGGCGGCGGTCGCACGGGTCGACGAGAACGTCCACGTGCTCTGTCTGGCCATGGACCACATCATCATCGACGCCTGGTCCGTTCGCGTCATGATCGACGACATGCTGGCCGCGTACACGGCCCATGCCGCCGGCCGCGAGCCGGATCTGCCCGCGTTGCCCGTGCAGTTTCCCGACTATGTGGCATGGGAGCGGGGGTATTTGGGCGGGCCCGCGCTCGACCGCCTGGTGGGCTACTGGCGGAAGCAGCTCGACGGAATCGACGCGATCCCTTCCTCCGGGCTGGTGGACCCGGCCATGGCCGGTGGATCGGGCCGTCCGCCGAGGCTGGTCAAGCTGGCACGGCCACTCGGTCATCAACTCGCCGCTGATATCAAGGGGTTGGCGCAGTCCGAGGGTACGAGCGTGACCGGGGTGGTGTCGGCGGCGGTCAAGGCCACCATGTGGAAGCACCGGCGTACGACCATGGGTGATGAGCAGGCGGGAGACGTCGCCACCTTCGGTTCGCTGGCGAATCGAGCGCGGCCCGAGACCCAGCGCCTGGTCGGATATCTGTCGACCGTGACCACGCTCCGTACGGTATTCAGAGGCGAGAACACCTTCCGTGAGGTGGTTGCGCTCGATGCCCGGACGCTCTGGAATGCCTTGCGGCACCAGCGGATTCCGCACTCCTTGATCATGAAGGAAATCGGCTCCCCCCTTTATGGGGCGCGCTATCGGGACCCGAAGGCCATGCCGTCCTACATGAACTTCGACTTCGACCTCCTGGAGACCACCCAGGAACCGTTGAGGCCCCCGCCGGGTCTCGCTGCTCGCGTGGTGACCATTCCCAATCCGGAAGTTCCCCGCGGCGGTCTGCGCATCATCGGGTACCAGATGGACGGCGGAATGACTCTGGAACTCCGCTATCGCGACGACCGGTTCTCGGCCGGCTGGGCCGCGGGCTTCATGGGTGATCTGCACCGTCTGCTCGCGCAGGTGAGTGAGGACCCCGAGACCAAGCTGAACAAGATCTTCTGACGTTTTTCTGAAGCCTCTACGTGATCAGCCCGAATTCGTGGCGACGTATACGGCATCTGATGACCCTGTATCTCCCTTGCCTGAATGGAATGGGCGGCACCCGTGTACACATTGGCAGCCATTGACCTGGACGGGACACTCCTTGCCTCGGATCTGACGCTCTCGGAGCGCAGCCGTGCGGCACTGGACACCGCGAGAGAAGCGGGCATCGAAACAGTCTTTGTCACCGCTCGGCACTTGGCCGCGCTCGATCACTACCCGAATCTCGGACTCGTGGGTGAGGCGGTGTGCTGTCTGGGCGCGGCTGTGTACCGCTTTCCTCCGGGGAAGCTGACCTGGAGCAGCTCCATAGCCCCCGATACGGTGGCGGCGGTCGCGACGCGCATCAAACGCGACTTCCCTGATCTTCAGCTCGCCTGGGCCCTGGAAAGCGGACCACTCGGCTACGAGACGGGCTACACGCAGCCGTTGCTGCTCGGTGAGTCATATTTCGGCAGCCCCGACGCCGTCGAAGAGCCCGTACTCAAACTCTTCGCCACGGGCCCCCGGCTCGGATCCGAGTTCCCGGATTTCCTCCGCGACACGCTCGCCGGGCAGGTGGATATCGCACACTTCGGCCCTGGGTTCGTCGACCTGGTCGCACCCGGCGTCAACAAGGTGGACACCCTGCGCCGGCTCTGCGAGCGCCGCGGGATCTCCCAGGAGGAGGTCGTGGCCTTCGGTGACTCGCCCGCCGACATCGACATGATGCGGTGGGCGGGGCACGGGGTCGTCATGGCGAACGCGTCGGCCGACCTGTACGAGCACGCCGACGAGGTCGCCAGGAGCTGTGACGAGGACGGGGTTGCCGTTGTCCTCGAACGGATGGCTGCCGCCCGTGTGAGCTGACTCGATAGTCCTGTCCTAATCCCGGGAGAGACACCTCGTGCGTGTGCACCGATTCTTGCCGACCGATGACGCCAGACAGCTTCTGGATCTGGCCACCGATATTGCCGATGCCGAACTGGCTCCTCGTGCAGCCGAATTCGAGGAGCGTGCGGAGTATCCGCGTGACCTCCTCAGGACCCTGGGGAGGGCCGGCCTTCTCGGGCTTCCCTATCCGGAGGAGTACGGAGGTGGCGGGCAGTCCCTGGAGGTCTATCTGAACGTTCTTGAGGTTCTCGCCTCGCGCTGGCTCTGTGTGGCCCAGTCCGTTCACATCCACACCCTCGCATGTCACCCCGTGTACTCGACCGGCAGCGATGTCCAGCGCAGGGAGCTGCTGCCGGACATGCTGGGCGGGGAGCTCCTCGGCGCGAACTGCATCTCCGAGCCCGGGGCCGGTTCCGACGTGGCCGCCATGACGACGAGGGCGGTCGTGGATGACGGTCATTATGTGGTGGACGGCATCAAGGCCTGGGTGTCCCATGCGGGCGTCGCGGACTTCTACAACGTCTACTGCCGTACCGGCGGCTCAGGACCCTCGGGTATTTCGTGCCTTCTTGCTTCGGCCGACACCCCGGGAATCCAGCCGCAGGCGCCCGAACGCAAGATGGGTATCTCGGCCTCGCCCACGGCACAGGTGGTATTCGATGGCGCGTCCATTCCCCGTGACCGGCTGATCGGCCGGCCGGGGCGCGGATTCCTTGTGGCGATGCGCGCCATGGACATCGGCCGCCTCGGGATCGGGGCGTGTGCGGTCGGGCTCGGTCAAGCCGCCCTGGACTATGCGATCGAATATGCAAAGAAGCGCGAGCAGTTCGGCAATTCGATCATCTCGTTCCAGGGAATTGGGTTCCTCCTCGCGGACATGGCCACGCAGGTGGCTGCCGCCCGTGCACTGGTCCTCTCGGCGGCGCGTCTGGGGGATGCCGGGGAGCGTTTCTCGACGGAGGCAGCGAAAGCGAAGCTCTTTGCCACCGATATGGCTATGCGCGTGACGACGGATGCTGTCCAGGTGCTCGGCGGCTACGGATATTCGAGGGACTTTCCTGTCGAGCGCTGGATGCGTGAGGCGAAGCTGCTGCAGATCGTCGAGGGAACGAATCAGATTCAGCGCGTCGTCATAGCGCGCTCGATGTCCTGATTCGCTCCCGGATTCCGCTCGTCCATGGGCCCTGATTCACATGAAGGACCGAATCTGCATATCCGTGCGACTGGGTGCGGAGAATGGAGCCACACATGCTCATCCTGGGCATCACCAACAATGACCTCGCGGGCGCCTGTCTGGTGCGCGACGGTGAGGTGCTCGCGGCAGTGAGCGAAGAGAGATTTTCCCGTGTCAAGGACGACAAGGTGTGGCCTCAGCGGGCGATCGACTTCGTCTTGAAGGAAGGCGGAGTATCCCTTCATGATGTCGATCGCGTCGCTTACGGGTGGTGCGCCGGTTTCGACGCGGACAGGCATCTCCTCCTGTATGTGGACCGTGTCGCCGAAGAAGCGCTGCGACGGCCCGATGGGCTGCCGCACCTGCGCAAGCGGATTTCCGACGAGATGCAGAACGACAAGCCGAAGCGGGCTGAGTTCGACGAGTTCCTGCGGGCGGAGGGACTCACCTCCAAGGCTGTCTACGTGGACCACCACGAGGCGCATGGCCTGGGCGCCTTCGTCTGCTCGCCCTTCGACGAGGCGCTTGTGGTGACGTGCGACGGCCGGGGCGACTACCAGTCCCTCACGGTCTCGCACTGCACGCCGGACGGGGAGCAGGTGTTGCAGCGCGAGACGTCCATCGACAGCATCGGATACTTCTACGGGCGGATCACCAAGCTTCTCGGTTTCCGTCCCAACCGGCACGAGGGGAAGATCACGGGTCTCGCGGCCTCCGGGGATCCCGAGCCCGCGATGGCGCTGATGCGGCGCATGATCGACTTCAAGGACGGCGCTGTCCGCGCGAACTGCGGCGACGACTACCAGCCCTCGTACAACGGTTACGCGCAGGTGCTGCTCGACGAGATAGCCCGCCACGAGCCGGCCGATGTCGCCGCCGCGGCCCAGGCGCATGTGGAAAACCTGCTGTGTGCGGTGGTCGCCCAGCACATCGGGGCCGTTCCGAGCGGTCATGTGTGCTTGTCCGGCGGAGTATTCGCCAACGTGAAGCTGAATCAGCGAATTCGCGAGGTGGCCGGCGTCGAGAATGTCTATGTGCTGCCCCCCATGGGCGACGGTGGACTTCCCTTGCACGCGGCAGTGGTAGCCGAGTACCACGAGACTGGTATCAGGCACCGGGTTCCCACCATGGCGCTCGGGCCGGACGCCGCTCTTTCCGAGGGCCGCCTTCTGGAGATCCTCAAGGACTACCCGGGCATTACGCACCAGCGTGTGGACGACGGAATTCAGGATCGACTCGTGGAGTCACTGGCAGCCCATGATGTGGTGGGGACGTACAGGGGGCGTATGGAATTCGGTCCGCGCGCCCTGGGGAGGCGCAGCATTATCTGCGCGACGGACGACGTCACCATGAACGATTGGCTGAACAAGCGCATGGGACGAACGGAATTCATGCCCTTCGCGCCCATCACGGCGGAGGAACTGGCGGAGGAGTGCTACGTGGGCTGGCGCCCCGATCATGCCGCCGCCTTGTTCATGACCATGACGTACGAGTGCGTGCCCGGCTTCAAGGAGCGTTGCCCCGCAGTGGTGCATGTCGACGGCACGGCCCGCCCGCAGATCGTCCGCAAGCAGGACGACGCCTTCCTCAACGAACTGCTGCTGGCCTGGCACCGGCACACCGGCCAGGCGGCCCTGGTGAACACGTCCTTCAACAAGCACGAAGAGCCCATTGTTGCTTCGATCGAAGATGCCCTTATTCCGCTTATTGAGGGTGTTGTCGATGTTCTGCTTGTCGACGACACCTTCCTCCTTCGGCGGGCGGAAGGCGTCGGCTCGCGATCCTGACATAAGGGTTGTTCCGTTACCCGGTGGATCCTGCTGGGGCAGGTATGCAGTAGCCGATGCAGTCTGTTTCATGCCGATTTGCCACGAGCGCAGATGCCTCGTTCATGGGCAAGGTGAATGCGGATCGAGCGGTGCCGCTGTCACGGGGCAAGCATTGGCATTCCCTCCTCCGGGCGCCGTCCCAGCGCTATTAGATCTTGTCAGCGGTCGAATCTCTGGTGTAGACCTTCTCTCCGTCTGTCAGAGTGGGACCGGTAGGCATGCGCCCGGGGGGGATGGCAGTGTCGAAGAACGTCGAGCGGGACGTCACGCAGTATCTGTACGGCCTCGCGTTGAACGAAGATTCGTGGGTCCCTGAGGAGGTGGCCCGAAGATTCAGCGTAAGACCGGAGCGAATCCGCGAGATTGCCCTGTCCATGGAGGAACTGGGGCTGATCAGTTCCGCCGGGGGTGCATACCGGGTGGCCGGCGCCACGCCGGAGGCGCTCATTGCGCGCATCGTGGATGAGGAACGTGAATCGCTTCTGCGAAGAGTGCGAGAGAACGAGGCGTTTTCCTCCCGGATGAACATGATGGCCACGACACTGTACGAACTGTTCAGGGAGAAGCAGTCCGCGGCAGGTACGACGGTCGTCACCGGGAGGGAGCGTGTCTCGGAGGTGCTTGAGGAAGTCACGTCTTTCGCCTCACGAGAGATCATCTCCATGCACCCGGGAAGCACGCCGTCCCGTCAGATGCTCCAGGAGGGAATGCGGCGCAACCGTCAAGTCCTGGACCAGGGAGTGTCCATGACCTGTATTCACCTGCTCTCGATGCACCGGGTGCCGTATGCCGACCGGCACCTGAAGGAGCTCCAGGATGCGGGGGTGCGGTTGCGTTTGATGCCCACTCTGCCCTTTCGCATGATCATTGTCGACTCGTCCGTAGCGATGGTTCCAGCTCCCGATGATCCGACCTCGATGGCGCTGCTCATCGTGCGTGATCCTCACACCGTCAGGCTCTTGCTGCAGCTCTTCAACTTCTGTTGGGTCTCGGCCGTACCCAGGACTGACACCCCGTGCGAAGAGTCGTCCGTCGGTGAACTCAGCACCCAGCAACAGGCCGTTCTGCGGCTGTTGGCCACCGGCCGGACGGATGAGGGGATCTCCAGGGAGCTAGGTATTTCGACTCGCACGCTGCGCAGGGTGATGGCTGACCTGATGAGCCGCCTCGGAGTGACGAGCCGGTTCGAGGCAGGGGTCGAGTCACAGATGCGCGGCTTGCTCAACTGACGGCACCACCCGGCCGGTAGGGGTGGGGCCGCCGACCCTTCGGCTCCGTACGCTGCCGGATTCGCTCCACCGTGGCCGGCAGTACGCGGACACGTCAGGACCAGCTCCGCGGCCGGGTCTCTCGCGCCGCCCGTCCTTTCGACTCAACCGATTCAGGACCCTAGGAGAACCATGCCGGAAGCGGCCGAAACCACGGACCCGCCGCAGGACATGCACGCAGGAGTGCAGCGGCGAACCGTCCGCACCCTTGTGGTCGCGGAGGTCATCAGCGGGAGTGGGATAGCTACCGGAGCCTCGGTCACGAGCCTCCTGGCGGAGAAACTCGGCGGCAGCGCGACGCTGGCCGGCCTGGCCAACACCGCGACCACACTGGGCGGCGCGTTCGCCGCAGCCGGGATCGCGGCCATCACCCACGTGCACGGCAGGCGACTCGGTCTGTCCACCGGGTATCTGGCTGCCGCGATCGGCTCCGCACTCTGCATCGTGGCAGCGGTGACGCGGAGTTTCCCGCTCTTCCTGTTCGGTATGCTGCTGTACGGCGCGGCCGGAGCCAGTGGGCTCCAGGCACGTTTTGCGGCTGCCGACCTTGCTACGCCGCGCAGCCGGGGCAAGGCGATGTCCCTGGTGCTGTCCACGACCGTGGTGGGCGCGATCGTGGGGCCCAATCTGACCGGGCCGGGAGCATCCCTGGCCCAGAGCTTCGGCCTGCCCGCGCTGTCCGGGACATACCTGTTCGCGCTCGCCGGTTTCGGTCTGGCCTTCGCGGCCGTCACGGTGTGGCTGCGACCCGACCCCCTCCTCCTGGCGCGCGCCCAGGTCAAGGATTCCGGTTCCGGTGAACGGGAGAAGTCCCCGCCACTGCGCGACATGCTGCGCGCGCTGGGCGACAACGGCCCGGCCAAGCTGGCGATCCTTTCCATCGTGTCGGCCCACATCGTGATGATCGCCCTGATGACGATGACGGGCATCCACATGCATCACTCCGGCACGGGCCTCGGCATCATCGGCATGGTCCTGAGCTTCCACTTCGTGGGCATGTTCGGCTTCTCCACTGTCTTCGGCTGGGCCGTCGACCGGTTCGGTACGCGCAGACTGCTGCTCGGCGGCATGGGGACCATGCTGCTGTCCCTGTGGATATCCGGAACCGCCGACGGCCGCGGCACCGTACAACTCGCGGTGGGGCTGGCCCTGTTGGGGCTCGGCTGGTCGGCGGTCCTCGTCGCTGCCTCGGTTCTGCTGTCGGAGAGCGTTGCCGTCGACGAACGCCCCGCCGCCCAGGGCCTCTCGGACATGGCCATGAACTTCGCCGCCGCCGGGGGCGCCGCGGTCTCCGGCATCATCCTGGATCACCTGGGATTCGGAGCGCTGGCGGCGATTGCGGCAGCGATGCTGATGCTGCCGCTGCTGGCACTGCCCGCGTTGCGCGGGCGCACCTCCCGTTCCTCGGCGGACGGCGCTTCGTAGGGCGTTTCTTCCGGGCCATGTGGCTGACCAGATGAAGATGGCGGCGAGGTGGCAGGGTGCTGGTGGGCACGGACGATGGTGGAGTCGACCGCGACGACCCGGTCGAGGTCGCTTTCCGCGTCGGCCTGGGTGCGGGTGCCGAACGGGGGATTGATGGCTGCGCAGTCGGCCTCGGAGGTGGCGAGAGTGGGCGAGGGCAGGCCGGGGCGGGCGGGGCGGGCTTCATGTGGTGCCTGCTGCCCGGCGCTTCCTGCTGGTGTGGGTGCGGTCGGTGGTCCAGGCGAGTGCGGCGATGACGGGGAAGGCTGCCGCGGTGAGGGTGACCGCATGCCAGTTGCTCAAGTGGTACGCAAGGGTGCCGAGTTGGGAGCCGATGGCGCCGCCGATGAAGAAGGTGGCGATGTAGACGCTGGTGATCCGGGCACGGGCGTCTGCGTCGAGTTGGTAGATGGTGTGCTGTCCGAAGATCAGGGAGCACTGCACGGCGCAGTCCAGGAGGACTGCTGCGGCGGCGAGGACGAGGATCTGGTGGGCGGCCAGGCCGGCCCAGATGAGGGTGGCGGAGGCGAGCAGGCAGGTCACGGGGGTGAGCCGGTGGGCGAGCCCTCGGTCGGCGAGGCGGCCCGCGAGAGGGGCGACGAGCGCGCCGGCGGCGCCGACGAGGGCGAACAGGCCGACCTGCAGCTGGGAGTAGTTGTACGGCGCGGTGGTCAGGACGTAGGAGATGGTCGTCCAGAACGCGCTGAAGGCGGCGAACATGCAGGCGTGGTAGAGGGACCGGCGGCGCAGCCGCGGGTGTACGCGGATCAGGCGGGCCATGGAACGCAGCAGCGCGGTGTAGGAGTCGGTGCTGGTGGGGGCCCGGTGGGGCAGCGCGCGGCGCAGGACAAGGGCCAGGACCGCCATCAGGACGGCCGAGACCAGGTAGACGGTGCGCCAGCCTGCGACGTCCGCGAGCAGGCTGCCGATGGTGCGGGAGAGCAGGATCCCGGCGAGCAGTCCGCTCATGACCTTGCCCACCACGGCGCCCCGCAGGTGGTCGGGGGCGAGGTCGGCGGCGTAGGGGACGAGGACCTGTGCGACGACGGAGGTGGCGCCCGCGACGAGCGCGGCGACGAGCAGGACGGTGAAGGTGGGGGCGAGGCCGCCGGCGGCCATGGCCAGGGCCGTGACGGTGAGCAGGACGGAGACCAGACGGGAGTTCTCGATACGGTCGCCGAGGGGGACCAGGAACACCATCCCGGCGGCGTAGCCGAGCTGGGTCAGGGTGATCAGCAGGCCGGCGGTCGAGTCCTGGAGCTGGAAGGACCGGCGCAGCAACTCCAGGAGCGGCTGGGCGTAGTAGAGGTTGGCCACGGTCAGCCCGCAGGACGTGGCCAGCAGTACGACCAGCCAGCCGGGCAGTGCTTTCTCTCGGGCGTTTGCGTCCGGTGTGGCACGGGCGGTTATGGGCACGGGCATGGTCTGTCTCCGGATACGGGCGTGGGGAGGGGCGGAAGCCGAGTCGACTCCACAGATCTGCCTGCCCAGGACCCGTGCCTGGTCTGAAACGGATCCCCGATCGCTGGAGCGAGCGGCCGGCCGGTCTGGAATCAGGACCGCATTGAACTTTGGTTCAATATAGAACCCGGCGAGTACAGTGTCAAACATGAAGAACTCGGGCGACCCGCTGCCGCAGGGGATCGAAATCGGTGCACTGTCCAGGATCATCCGGCACCACTTCGCCGAACGGATCGAGCAGGTCATCCACCCTCTGGGGCTCACCCTCGGGCAGTGGACGGTGCTGCGGGAGCTGAAGCGGACACCCGGCGCCTCCGCTTCGGAGCTCGCGCGCGCCGCGGTCCACACGCCGCAGGCCGTCAGCCGTCTCGTCCGGACCCTGCAGGAGGAGGGGCTGGTGGAGCGCTCCCCGGCCCGGGGCCGGGTGGTGGACAACCATCTGACGGCCAAGGGGCACCAGGTGGTGGATGAGACCTTCATCCGGATCGAGGCCCAACTGGCCCCGGTACTGGAGAAGTTCGGCAGGGACAACGCCGAGGAGTTCCGCCGTCTGTCTCATCTCCTCATCAAGGCCCTGGAAGACCCGGCCTGAGCCGGATGCGCGGGGTCCAGGGGCGGCGCGCCGCCACCGCACGCCGGCCCCCGGGAGCCACGGCCATACCACTGGGGTGCGCCCCGGCGCCCGGCGCCCGGCGCCCGTCGACCTGAGCCCGCGTCAACCCCCGGGAAAGCTTGGGCAACCGCCATCAACAGGTACTGGCCGGTCCCGCAAGAGCGCCCATCTCTTCGCCCACGACATCCAGGGCCGTACGCGACCGTCTGATCCGGTGGGGTCCGGGAAACCCGCGTCCGATGTCTTCCCCGAGCGTGCTGCGCTTGCCTTCGAGGCCACTCGAAGGTGTTGGCTGGGGGAGAGACACCGCGAGGTGCTGACCGTACGGATGACGAGTTTCCTTGAGGAGCACACCATGACGCAGAAGATCTGGTTCATCACCGGCGCCTCACGCGGCTTCGGCAGGGAGTGGGCCGTCGCCGCCCTCGAACGCGGCGATTCGGTGGCCGCGACCGCGCGTGACCTCTCCACGCTGGCCGACCTGCGCGAGAAGTACGGAGAACGACTGCTGCCCCTGCGTCTCGACGTGACGGACCGTGACGCCGATTTCGCCGCCGTGCAGCAGGCGCACGAGCAGTTCGGGCGCCTCGACGTGGTGGTCAACAACGCCGGTTACGGCCACTTCGGCATGATCGAAGAGCTCACCGAGGCCGAGGCACGCGCGCAGTTGGAGACCAACCTGTTCGGCGCCCTGTGGATCACGCAGGCGGCGCTGCCGTTCCTGCGTGAGCAGGGCAGCGGCCACATTCTCCAGGTCTCCTCCATCGGCGGCGTCAGCGCCTTCCCGCTGGTGGGGATCTACCACGCGTCGAAGTGGGCGCTCGAAGGCATGAGCCAGGCGCTGGCCCAGGAAGTGGCGCCGTTCGGCATCAAGGTCACGCTGATCGAGCCCGGCGGGTTCGCCACCGACTGGGCGGGTTCCTCGTCGAGCACGTCCGAGCCGTTGCCCGCGTACGCCGACTTCCACAAGGAGGTACAGGAGCAGCGCCGCAAGCGCGTCGGCACGCCGGGCGACCCGACCGCGTCCGCCGCGGCCGTGCTGGAGATCGTCGACGCCGACGAGCCGCCGCTGCGCTGCTTCTTCGGCTCCGCGCCGCTGGGCATCGCCAAGGCCGACTACGAGCAGCGGCTCGCCGGATGGGAGAAGTGGCAGTCCGTGGCGGAGCGGGCGCAGGGCTGAGCCGGCAGGCGGAGCGGGCGGCCGTACGGCCTTACGGCTGAGGCCCGGACCGGTGCGTACGGCCGGCTCCGCCCGATGCCTCCGCCCGACGCCTCCGCCCGACGCCTCCGCCCGACGGCCTTCCGCTACGGAGGCCAGTCATCGCTCACGCCCCGAGTCATGGTGAGGGAGGAGCATGGTGAGGGGGGAGGGAGGCTCACGAATCCCGTTGCGGCCCGGAGTGAGCGGCCCAGAGGCGATCCGCAGCCCGGCCCCCGGCCCCGGCGTCCCCGGCCTCCGGCCCCCGGTCCCCGGTCCCCGGTCCCCGGCCTCCGGTCCCCGGCCCCCGGCCTCCGGCCCCCGGCCCCCGGTCCCCGGCCTCCGGCCCCGGCGCCCCCGCCCCCGGCCCGAGGCATTCCGGCTCAGCGCACCGTGATGACCAGCTTGCCCGTGGTGCGGCCCGTCTCTCCCTGGGTGTGGGCCCTGGCGCCTTCGGCGAGGGGGAAGGTGCCGGAGACATGGGCGCGGAGCCTGCCTCGGTCGACCAGTTCGGCGATGGCGCGCATCCCGGCCTGGTCGTGCTCGACGAGCAGGGTGACGGCGCGGACCTGACCGTCACCCCCGGGCACGGCCCGGAGGTGCTGGCCGACGCGGACACCGTGGTCATCCCTCCGTACGCGATCTCCCGGGCCTCTGCCGCGGCGCCGGACCCGCAGGCGCTCGCCGCTCTTGCCCGTGTCCGCCCCGGCACCCGCCTGGTGTCCATCTGCACCGGCGCCTTCCTGCTGGCCGCCGCCGGGCTCCTGGACGGGCGCCGGGCCACCACCCACTGGGCGCTGACCGACCACTTCCAGGAGCTGTTCCCCCGGGTCGAGCTCGACGCCGGTGTGCTCTTCGTCGACCACGGTGACGTACTGACCTCGGCGGGGGCGGCGAGCGGCGTCGACGTCTGCCTGCATCTGGTGCGTCAGGACCACGGCAGCGAGGTGGCCAACCACGTCGCCCGCTGCTGCGTCGTGCCGCCGTACCGGGACGGCGGGCAGGCGCAGTACATCGAGCGGCCTCTGCCGCCGGCCGGCGGAACCGGCACCGGGCCGACCCGCGAATGGGCGCTCCAGCGGCTGGAACTGCCCCTGCCGCTCGACGAGTTGGCCGCACACGCGGCCATGAGCACCCGTACGTTCGCCCGGCGCTTCCGGGAGGAGACCGGTCTGAGCCCCGGCCGCTGGCTGACCCAGCAGCGGCTGCGCCAGGCGCGGCACCTGCTGGAGTCCAGCGACCTGCCGGTGGAACGGGTCGCCCACGAGGTCGGCTTCGCCACCGCCACCTCGCTGCGGCGGCACCTCGCGGCGGAGGCGGGAGTCGCCCCGTCGGCGTACCGGCGTACGTTCCGGGCCTCGGGCCCGGCCGCGGGCTGCGCCGACGGGGCATCAGCACCTGGGGACTGAAGGGGGCGGGCCCGCTCGACGGCCTGCCGCTGCCCCGGCTGCCCCGCTGCCCCTGCTGCTGCCGCGCTGCCGCCGCTTCCGCCTCCGCCTTTGCCCGACCGGTTCGTTCAGAGTTCGCCGGGAACGGCGAACCGGTAGAACACGCCGCCGACCGGCTGGATGCCCATGAGCAGCCAGACCGCGTTCTCGAAGTCGCGGGCCCGTGACAGGTCCCCGACGCGCACCGGGTCGTAGCCCGCGTCGCGGATGAGACGCTCGGTGATGTCGACGGCTCCCTCGTCGGCGACGTACCAGTTGCCCGGCCGCACGCGCTGCTTGTGCACTTCGCCGAACAGGGCCGCGAAGTTCATGTTGAAGCTCTTGGCCACCGGGGCGTGGGTGAAGGACTTCACCTCATCGGCGTACGACGGAAAGCCGCCCTGGCGTGCGGGCATGATGTTGGTCGCGTCGATCGCGATCTTCCCTTCGATGCCGGTCACCTTGCTCAGGGCTTCCGAGATCTTCGCGCCGGGTACCGCGACCAGGACCGCGTCCGCGTCCGATGCGTCCCCGCCGTTACGGCCGAGTTCTCCGACCTCGTGGCCCGCGGCCCGCCACAGGCCCGCCAGTCCTCCGCCGATCATTCCTCGTCCGACCGTGACGATCTTCATGGGGTGTCCTCTCTCAATTGAACGCTGATGTATGCCTGTTGAAGAATGCGGATGACGCTCTATGCGCGGGACGTGTGCGACGCGTGCGACGCGTGCGACGCGTGCGACGCGTGTGATGCGTGTGATGCACGGCTGACGGCCACGGAGTTCCTGACGGCGTCCAGACCGGCGGCGTACGAGACAACGGGCTCGTAGCCGAGCTCGGCCACGGCCTTGTCCGTCCGCAGGGTGCACTGCTGCCCCAGGAACCATCGAGCGGGAACGGGGACCTCGCGGGCGGCTGTCCCGGCGTCCAGGTCGGGGACCGGAACATCGACGCCGTAGATCTCGAACTGGGTCTCCAGGAACTCGCGCAGGGTGACGCGGTGCCGGTCGGTCACGAAGTACGCCTGACCTGCTCGGCCGCGCTGCCATCCGAGCATGAGCCCCTCGACGGCGTTCTCGACGAACGTGATGTCGGTGGTGTGCCGGCCTCCGCCGATCCAGGCGAACTGCCCCGACTCCGCCGCCGCCACCAAGCCTTCGACCAGGAAGCTCTCGGGCCCCCAGACGAGCCTCGGCCGAATCGAAACCGTGGCGAAGTCCGGGGCGTTGGCGTCGAGCACGATCTTCTCGGCCACGGCCTTCACCGCGCTGTAGGCGGCTTCCGAGTCGGGCCGCAGCGGCGCGGTCTCGTCGACGTCCACGAGCGGGGCGCCCGCGAGGAGAGCGGCTTCGCTTCCGCAGTGGACGAACCGTGGGACCCGCGCGTGCCGGGCCGCGTCGACGGCTGCCTGGGTGCCGCGGACCGTCACACGCGTATGGCGCTCACGGTCAGCGGCGATATCCGTCTCGGCGGCGAGGTGGAAGACCACATCACTGCCCGTCACCTCGTCCTGCCACGTGGCCGGGTCGGTCAACTCGCCCCGTACGGGCTCCGCGCCCAGCGCCGAGATCTTCGCGGCCGATGCCTCACTCCGGACGAGAACGCTCACCGAGTGCCCCTCAGCGAGGAGCCGGCGTACCAGCACCCGGCCGATGAAACCCGAGCCGCCGGTGACGAATGCCTGTGCCATGGAGTCTCTCCTTCGCTCTGTGTGATGTGCCCCCTCGCCTGCCTTGTGCAAGAAGGGGTCGTGGAGGAGAGCAATCAGCGACCCGGAGGGCTTCCCTCGAAGACACTCATGCTTCGAAGGTCTGCGATAAAATTCATGGATGGCTTCTCTGCGGGCACTGGAGTGCCTTGTCGCGGTCGCGGACTCGGGATCGATCACGCAGGCCGCACTGCTGCTGCATTCGTCCCAGCCCGCTGTCTCCCATCAGCTCGCCTCGCTGGAACGCGAGACCCGAACGCCCCTGCTGCGCCGCGAGCCCCGGGGGGTCAAGCTCACTCCCGCGGGGCGGGCCGCCGTAGCGGATGCCAGACGGGCGATCGAAGCGGCCGCCTCGGCGGTACGGTCGGCGCGTGCGGTGGGTCAAGTAGCCGGAGGAGTCCTGAGGTTGGCCTGTGCGCAGAGCCTCACGGTGCCGCTGCTCGCCGCGGTGATCCGGCAGTGGCACCGCCGCTACCCGGAGGTCGCGATCACGCTGCGCGAGTCCACCGCGATGGACGAGGCGCTGGGTCTCGTCGAATCCGACGAGGTCGATGTGGCGGTGCTGACCACCCCGTCGGCCGGCCGCTTCACGGTCACCGCCGTCGCCGAGGAGGAGATCGTGCTGGCGGCACCGGCCGGCCACCCGCTGGCTGAGCGGTCAGCCGTACGCCTTGCTGACCTCGATGGTGTGCCGCTCGTTCACTTCGCACCGGACAACGGCCTCGGCGCCTGGCTCGACCAGTCCTTCGCCCGCGCGGGAGTCCAGCCGGAGACGGTGATGAGGACATCGGTGACCGCGGCGGCACCACAGCTCGCGGCTGCCGGTCTGGGGATCGCCGTGTGCCCCGTGAGCGCGGTCAGCCACGGCTTCACGGGAGCGGTGCGATCGTTCTCTCCGCGGTGGGTCAGGGAGCTGGCGGCGGTGACGTCCGCGGAACCGGATCCGCTCGTCGCACGGTTCATCGGCGATCTGCGCGGTCACGGGGTGCGGGTGCCGCGCGGTGTGCGGACACAGCTCGCACCGGACGCAACTCGCACCGGACGGGCCTCGGACCGGGACGCCATGACCGGGCCGTGAGATGACCGGACCGTGACATGGCTGGCGCGTGAGATCGCGACCGTCCGCACCCGCCGGGGCCGGAGGGCCGTGCCGCGACTCTGTTCAAGTTTCTTACCTGCTGGTAATTTGCGCGCTGTTACCGCTAGGTAACACGCGTCTGTCATCCCTGTGATCCATGAAACGAATCCGAGGGAACCATGCACCGCATCGCCATCGGGAAGCTGGCAACCGCAGTCGTCGCCGCTCTGACCGTCACCGCCGTTCCAGCCGCCACGGCTGTGGCCGCTCCTTCCGCCACGCCCGCCTCTTCCGCCCCTTCCGCCACGTCGGCGGTCGCGGCGGGAGATTCGTTCTACACCTACGACGGCAGCAAGCCCCTGTCGTCGTACGCACCGGGCGCCGTGCTCAAGACGCGGACGCTGCAGTACCACATCATCGGCATCCCGACGCCGGTCACAGCGATCCAGCTGCTGTTCCGCACCGTCGATGCCCAGGGGCGCCCGTCCGCCGGGGTGACCTCGGTCGTACGCAGCCCCAACGGCGATGGCGGCAAGGCCATTTCGTACCAGTCGTTCTACGACTCCCTCAACCCCGCGGACTCACCGTCCCGGGCGATCGCGGGCGATGTCTCCCTCGGCGGGCTGATCGCGAACGGCGAGTCCCTCCTCCTGGTCCCACTGCTGCTGGCGGGCTACAACGTCGTCATCCCCGACAGCGAGGGCCAGACCGCCGACTTCGCGGCCGGACCTGAGTACGGAACGAACACGCTGGACTCGATCCGGGCCGCGAGCCAGTCCCCGGAGACCGGTCTGAACTCCCGCACCCGGGTGGGTCTGGCCGGCTACTCGGGCGGAGCCATCGCCACCCACTGGGCGGCCGCGCTCGCGCCGAGCTACGCGCCGGACGTCGACAAGCGTCTTGTGGGCTTCGCCGAAGGCGGGCTGCTCGTCGACCCGGCGCACAACCTCAAGTACATCAGCGGCAGTTCACTCTGGGCCGGTGTCGCGCCCATGGCCGTCATCGGGGCCGCGCGCTCCTACGACATCGACTTCACGCCCTATCTGAACGACTATGGCACGCAGGTGTTCAAGAAGCTGGAGCACGCGTCGATCATCAACGCCCTGGGCCAGTACCCGGGACTGACGTGGAAGAAGATGGTGAAGCCGCAGTACGCGGACCCGAATTCGGTGCCCCCCTTCGTCGAGGCGGTGAACAAGCTCAACCTCGGCTCGGCCCCCACCCCCGACGCCCCCGGCTTCATCGCGCAGGGCGGCGGGGGCGTCCTGGAGGGCACCACCAGCAACCTCCCGGGCATCGGCAGGGGCGACGGGGTCATGGTCGCGGGAGACGTACGCGCGCTGGCCCGGCAGTACTGCGACAAGGGCAACACATCGATCAAGTACCAGCAGTACGACCTGCTCAGCCACGTCGGCGCCGCCGTGCCGTGGGCGCCGACCGCTCTGGGCTGGCTCAACGACAGGTTCGCCGGCAAGACGGCTCCGTCGGACTGCGGCCGGATCCCCGCGGGCAACTCGCTCGCGCCGGAGGTGCCGACCACGGGGAACTGACGCCCGGTGCGCCCCGCGGACCGGGTCCCGGGGCGCGCAGTCCGTCGAGGGCCCGGGGCGCGCAGTCCGTCGAGTGTCCGGAGCGGGGGCGCGCCGGGACTACCGCTCCCGGGCGGACTGCCGGCGGCGGGTGGCGTGCAGGCTTCCGAGCAGGGTGAGCGCCTCGGCATCGGCGCTGCCCGGCTCCGCGTGGTAGATCACCAGCAGCTGTCCCGGCGCTCCGCGGACGTCGAAGGACTGGTAGGTGAGCGAGAGGAGTCCGACGTCGGGATGGTCGAGTTCCTTGGCGTCCTGGGTCTTTCCGTAGACGGTGTGTGATGCCCAGAGCGCGGCGAAGTCCTCGCTCGCCCCGGTCAGGGAGTCGATCAGCTCGTACAGACGCGGGTAGTGGGGGCCCGGGCCTGTAGCGTGGCGCAGCCCGGCGACGACCGTTTCGGCCCAACTGTCCCACCGGGTGAAGAACCCCCGTGCCGCCGGGTCGAGGAACGTCATGCGGGCGAGGTTGTCCACCGCGTCGAACGGGAAGAACAGCGCCTCGGCCAGGGCGTTGGCCGCCAGGAAGTCCTTCGCCGGGTTCAGGACGAACGCCGGGGCGTTCGTGTAGCCGTCGAGGAGCTGCTTCAGCGGTGTACCGACCGTTTCCCTCGGCAGGTCCCGGTTGTCGTCCCGTACCGCGCCCGCCAGCCGGTACAGATGCTCCCGCGCGGCGTCGTCCATGCGCAGGGCTGAGCTGATCGCGTCGAGGATCTGCGGGGACGGGCTGCGCTCGCGGCCCTGTTCCAGCCGGGCGTAGTAGTCGCTGTTCATTCCGGCCAGGACGGCGACCTCCTCCCGCCGCAGCCCCGCCACCCGGCGTGCGCCGTAGGAGGCGAGGCCGACGTCGTCCGGCTGCAGGCGTGCACGGTGGGCGCGCAGGAAATCTCCGAGATCGTTGCTGTTCACCCATGCAAGGTTAAGCCGATCTCCGGCGGTGTGCCTGGGCATGCCGTACCCCGGCACAGCCTGTCCTGGCCCCCGCTTCCGCCGCGGCACAGGCTTGCCCCACCCGCGAATGAGGGACCTGCGAACGAAGGGGAGCACGATGAGCCGGCAGCCGGAAGCATCGGCCGTACCAGCCACGACACACACAGCCACGGCACACACAGCCACGGCACACCCAGCCACGGCGCACCCAGGCACGACACAAACAGCCACGGCACACCCAGCCAAGACCCTATTGATCACCGGCGTCAGTGGCGGCCTCGGCCGGGCCTTCGCCACCGCCGCCCTGGAGGCCGGCCACACCGTCGTCGGGACCGTCCGCAACGACGCCGACGCGGCGGCCTTCACCGCCCTCCACCCGGAACGCGCCCACGCCCGCGTCCTCGACGTGACCGACGACGAAGCCGTGTTCGCCGTGACCGGCGAGGTGGAGGAGGCCATCGGCCCCGTCGACGTACTGATCGCGAACGCCGGCTACGGCCTGGAGGGGACCTTCGAGGAGACCTCCCTGGCCGACCTGCGCGCCCAGTTCGACGTCAATGTCTTCGGCGCCGCTGCCACCATCCAGGCCGTCCTGCCCTTCATGCGCCGACGGCGCCGCGGGCACATCCTGGCCGTCACCTCCATGGGCGGCCTGGTCGGCTTCCCCGGCGTCTCCGCCTATTGCGGCAGCAAATACGCACTCGAAGGCATCCTCGAAGCCATCGGCAAGGAGGTCGCCGCCTTCGGCATCCATGTCACCGCCGTCGAGCCGGGTTCCTTCCGTACCGACTGGGCCGGGCGCTCGATGATCCGCGCACCGCGCACCATCCCCGATTACGACGACCTCTTCGAACCCGTCCGCGCCGCCCGCCAGAAGGCCGACGGACAACAGCCCGGCGACCCGGCCCGCGCGGCCGCCGCGCTCCTGCGTGTGCTCGGCACACCCGGTCCGCCCGCCCATCTGGTCCTCGGCTCCGACGCCCTGCGCCTGGTACGCGCCGGACGCGAAGCGGTCGACCGCGACCTCGACACCTGGGAAGAGGCCACTCTCTCCACCGACTTCCCGCAGCCCCGCGGGACAGCCCGGTGACACGCGAAGGACGGGAGATCCCCGCGCTCAGCGGGGGAGAGCCGAGTCAGCTGAGGATCCGGCGCCCGAACCAGTCCCTGGAGTTGGCGACTCCGGGGAGGGCGAAGAAGTAGCCGCCGCCGAACGGCTGGACGTAGTCCACGAGGGGTTCGTCGATCAGGCGCTGCTGGACCTTCTCGAACTGGCGGTGCAGGTCCTGCTGGTAGCAGGCGAAGATGTGCCCGCACTGCAGGTTGCCGTTCTCGTCCATGCCGAGGTCGTAGTTGTACGAGCGGCGCAGGAGGCGCTGGTTGCCGGTGGCGTGGGTACGCGGGTTGGCCAGGCGGATGTGCGAGTCCAGAGGGATGACCTTGCCCTCGGGGTCCTTCGCGTAGTCGGGGGTGTCGGTCTCCGCGTTGCCGTCCAGCGGGGCGCCGCTGTCCCGGCGGCGGCCGAACATCATCTCCTGCTCGTTGATGGACACCCGGTCCCAGAACTCCACGAGCATGCGGATCAGCCGGACCACCTGGTAGGTGCCGCCGTGTGTCCAGGCCGGCTCGGCCGGGTCGTCCACCCACACCAGGTCCTGCGCCGTCTTGTGGGTGGGGTTGGCCGTGCCGTCCTTGAACCCGAGCAGATTGCGCGGGGTGCCCGAGGGGCGCGGGGGTGAGCCGTACCCCTCCATCTTCCAGCGCAGCTGCATGCCCCCGCGGGTGTGCTTGGCCAGGTCGCGGATGGCGTGGTGGAGGGTGTCGGGGTGGTTCGCGCACAGCTGTACGAGCAGGTCCCCGTGGCTCCAGCGGGCCTCGGGCGCGTCGTTGGGGAAGGTCCGCATCGGCGTCAGGTGCAGCGGCTTGAGATGCGACAGCCCGTACCGGTCGTCGAAGAGGCTGGACCCGACGCCCAGGGTGAGGGTGAGGCCGTCGGCGGGGACGTCGGGGCCCAGGACGTCGCTGTCCGACGGCGGCTGGCTGACGCCCAGGTCGGGCGGGGTGCCGCCGGAGGCGAGGAAGCGGGCCCGCTCGGTGAGGGTGTGCATGAGGTCGGCCAGATCGGCCCGCTTGGCCGCCGTCACGTCGAACGCGGCGAAGGCGGAGAACCGCTGCTGATGCGGCGGGCCCGGGGTGAGAATGCCCGACTGGTGGGTCCCGTGGAAGGGGTAGGACGACGCCTCGTGGGTGGTGTCGCCGCCGCTGCTCGCGTCGGCTCGGGCCCCCGCGGCGAGGAGCCCGCCAGTCAGGGCGGTGCCGGCGGCGCCCGCGGCACCGCCCTGTATGAACGCGCGTCGGCTGACGCCCATGGCAGATCTCCTTGGTCGGGTCAGGTCAGGTCAGGTCAGGTCAGGTCAGGTCTGGTCTGGTCGGGTCTGTTGGTCTGGGTGGTCAGGTCGGGCTGGGCGGGTGCGGCGTGAGCCCGGTGCGGACGACGTGTCCGTACCGGGCGTCGCCGTCAGCGGGAGAGTGGCACCTCGAGCAGGTCGGGTACCGAGGCGAGGGTCTCCAGGACGCTGCCGATCCGGGCGTCCACCTGCTGGCGCTGGGCCGGCGGGACGTCCTCGAAGGGCTCCCAGTCGCCGTGTTTCCGGGTCGCCCGCAGCGCCGTGACCAGGGAGTCGAGCTGCTTGGCCGCCGTGGGCAGCAGCTTGGGGGAGCGGGCACGGATGAGGGGTGCCAGTTCGTCGAGGACCACCCGGGTCCCCGCCACATCGGCCTCGGTCTCCGCGTACATGGCGCCGGAACCCTGGTCGGCCGCGCCGGTCAGCCGGTCCCGCAGGGCGTCCTCCAGGATCTCGTGGGAACGCAGCGGAAGGTCGGTGGGGTCGACCGTCACCTGCGGCAGCTTGCGGCGCAGGGTCGCGACGTCGGTCCGCAGCTGGTCGGCCACGGGCAGCAGGTCGCCGGTGCTCGCTCCGTGCCACAGGCCGTACTCCAGGCGGTGCAGACCGGTGAAGTCCTTGTCGTGGACACCGCCGGGCAGGCCCTGCGGCAGTCCGTCGATGGCGTCCCCGAGGTCCCCGAAGCTGCCGTAAGCGGCGCCGACCTTGTCCCAGGTGAGCTGGGCGGACAGCCAGTCCTTGCGGGCGGTGTCCAGGTGGTGATGGGCGATGTCGCCCCGGAGTGCGGTGACCGTCCGGCCGAGGGTGGCGAGTTGGGGCGCCACGTAGGCCCGGTACTCGGCCGTCGCCGGCTTGAGGTCGGCCACGGACACGCGCTTGACGGCGACCGGGGCCTTGGCCCCCGAGCCCGGCCCCGAACCGCCGCTGATGGTGACGGTCTTGGAGCTTGTGGTGCCGCGGCCGGATATCAGGCACTTGAAGGTGTACTCACCCGCGCCGAGCGTGGCGGCCATCGTCCCGGTGGTGGCCGGGCCCAGCGTCTCTATCTCGGCGACTATGGCGCCCGATGCGTTGTCCAGGTTGATCTCCCCGGCCCGCCCGGACTTGTTGACCACCTGGAAGGTCTGCGCGCCCGCGTGCCCGGACGTCCACCCGGTGGCGCAGCCCGACGCGGTGACGTCGACCTGCGTGCCGGCCGCCGTACTGCCGCCCGAGGGCAGGAACACGACCACCGCCGTGGCCACGAGGGCCGGTACGACCACGATGACAGCGCCGACCGTCCAGGGACTGCGTCCGGCCAGGAGGCCCGGCCGGGTGGCCCGCGCGGTGGAACCGGAAGTGCTGCTTCCGGCTGTCGCTGTCTCTGCCGCAGCCCCTGCCTCTGGTACGGCCGCAGGGGCAGTCGAAGCCTCTGCCTCTGCCGCAGGTGCAGGTGCAGGTGCCGAGGCAGGCGCAGGCGTACGGGCAGGCGTACGGGCGGCGCGGACGAACAGGATGACGGTCACGCCCAGGTAGACCGCCCACGCCACGACTTGGAGCACGGTCATCCGCGTGGTCAGCTCGGTCACACCGGTGATGAGCGTCGCCCACCAGGAGCTGGTCGGAACGGTCCCGCTGACGTCGAACGCGAGCCAGGTGTGTCCGGGCAGCAGGCCGGCGTTCTGGAGTTCGCCGAGTCCGTACGCCAGTACTCCCGCGGTGATCACCAGGAGCGCCAGAGCCGTACGCGAGAAGAAGACGCCCAGGTTGATGCGGATCGCCCGGCGGAACAGCAGCCAGCACGCCAGGGAGGCGAGGGCCAGCCCCAGCCCGGCGCCGATCAGCGGGGACACCGTCTCGCCTGAGGCTTTGGCCGCCGTCCACAGGAACAGGGTGGTTTCGAGCCCTTCGCGGCCCACCGCGAGGAACGCCGTGGCGGCGAGCGCGCCGGCGCCCAGCTGGGTGGCGGCCGCCACCTTGGAGCGCAGTTCCCCGGACAGACTCGCCGCGGTCTTCCGCATCCAGAAGACCATGCCGGTGACGAGGACCACGGTGAATACGCTGAGCAAGCCGCCCAGCATTTCCTGGCCGCTGCTGGAGAGGACGTCGACGGAGAAGGTCAGGATCGTGGCGAAGCTCGCCGAGACGGCGACCGCCCCGACCACGCCCAGCCACACCGGGGCGGAGGACACCCGGCGTCCCTCGTCCCCGGTACGGCGCAGCGCGGCCAGCAGGATGCTGATCACCAGCCCTGCTTCCAGTCCCTCCCGCAATCCGATCAAGAGATTGGGGAACGCATCAGCCCAAGTCATAGACAGTAAGGTAAGCCATGCCTAAAAAAGAAAGGACCGGGGTCCTGTCTGTTTCCGGGCCCGCAGAGGAATTCTTTGCCCAGACGTGATACTCCCCGGTACTTCCCAGTACTGCCCAGCACTTCGCGGTACTTCGCGGTCGAAGTCTCCCGTACGAAGTTTCCCGTGCGGGCCGCGTCCGCTCAGCCGGACGGGGTGACCGGCGGCCGTCTGCCGAGCCACTGCTCGGCGCCGTACGCTTCGAACCGCTCCGCCTCGATGAACCCCAGCTTCGCCGCGAGGCGTATCGAGCGGGCGTTGGCGGTCTGGGTGAAGAGCACCACCGGCTCGCCGGGAAGCTCGCCGGCGAGCCAGTCGAGTGCCGCTGTGCATGCCTCGGTGGCGTAACCGAATCCCCACGCCTGCGGCAGGAACTGGTAGCCGAGTTCGGCTTTCCCGGCAGAGGCTGCCGGAGCGTGGTGTCCCGCTGCTCTCCGGAGAATGACCTGGCCGATCGCGGCTCCGTCGAGATCGACCGTGAAAAGACCGGGGGGCCGCTCGGGCGCCGCGGGCATCTCACGTTCGAGCTCGTCACGCGGCCGGGGGCCACCCTGGTAGGTGCCCACCTCCGGTGAGGCCAGCAGCTCGATGAACGCCGCGCGGTCCCGGGCCTCGGGCGCACGGAGCACGAGCCTGTCCGTCCGTATCGGGGCAGGCGGCCAGGCGACGGGTCCGAGGTCGGTCATGTGGCCAGCCAATCAGCAGGCCCAGCGGCGATCAAGACCCCGTCAGTCGAGACAGAACTCGTTGCCCTCGACGTCCTGCATCAACAGGCATGACTCGTCGAAGCCATCGGCGCGCAGCAGTCGCACCCGTACCGCGCCGAGCGGGACCAGCCGTGCGCACTCGGCCTCCAGCGCGGCGACGCGCTCGTCTCCCACGAGCCCGGTGCCGACGCGTACGTCGAGGTGCACCCGGTTCTTGACGACCTTGCCTTCGGGGACGCGCTGGAAGAACAGCCGCGGGCCCACCCCCGAGGGATCACCGCAGGCGAACGCGGCGCCCTGACGCTCGGGCGGCAGCGAGCGGTCGAAGTCGTCCCACGTGGCGAACCCCTCCGGGGGCGGCGGTACGACGTACCCCAGCACCTCGCACCAGAAGCGGGCGACGCGCTCAGGTTCCGCGCAGTCGAAGGTGACTTGGACCTGCCTGACAGACGTCATCGGCCCACCCTAGCGGCGCGCACCCGTGGCCGCACGGACACACGTGCCCGCCGCCCCGCCCCTCACCGCTGGCGCCCGCCGCACGTCCACCCCCGCCCGTCACACGTCGCCCGGCACCCCGTAGCTCGGTGCGTCGGCGGGGCGCAGCGCCCGGGCTCGGCTCGGCCATCGCGATCGCCGTCACCCACGGCGCGGAGTTCGCCCGCCGGCCGTACCGCATCGGCTTTCCCTCTGCGCCCCACCGGCATCTCCGGCATCGTGGAGGGGACAGACGGGGAAGGCCGGGGCCGGTTCTCGGTCCTCCACGCGGCCTCCAGCTCCACGCGGCCTCCAGAGGGAACTCCGGACGGAAGAAGGGCAGCGCAGCACTGATGCGTATCGCGATTGCCGGTGGCACCGGCTGGACCGGCAGGCGGGTGGCCGCGGCGCTCCGGGCCCGGGGCGACGAGCCGGTGGTGCTGGCCCGCTCGGCCGGTGTCGACCTCATCACCGGCGAGGGTCTCGACCGGAAGCTCGAAGGCGTCGAGTCCGTGATCGACGTCAGCAACATCACGACGACCAGGGCCAAGGCCGCCGTGTCCTTCTTCGAGACCGCCACCGCCCAGCTGCTCGCTGCCGGGCGGAGGGCAGGCGTGGCCCATCACGTCGCGCTCTCGATCGTCGGCGTCGACCGGGTCGGCCTCGGCTACTACCGGGGCAAGCGCCGCCAGGAGGAGCTGGTGCTGGACGGGCCCGTCCCCGGTACGGTCCTGCGGGCCACCCAGTTCCACGAGTTCGCCGCGCAGATGCTCGACCGCGGGGGGCCGGTGGTGATCGCGCCGAAGATGCTCAGCCAGCCCGTCGCGCTGACGGAGGTCGCCGCACATCTGGTCGGGCTCGCGCACGGGCGGCCGCTGGGCATGGCGCCCGAACTCGCCGGTCCTGAGGAGCACTTGTGGATGCAGGACATGGTGCGGCGACTGGCCCGGGTGCGTCAGGAGCGGCGGCCGGTGATCCGGCTGGCGATGCCGGGCAAGGTCGGCAAGGGCCTGGCCGGCGGCGGCCTCCTGCCGACCGGCCCCGGGCCACGCGGCACCGTCACCTTCGACGCCTGGCTCGCGACCCAACGGCCGGACGGGGCCGGGTCCGCGGCACAGGACCGCACCACGCCGTAGAGGGCTCCGCGTGGCCCACGACCGCACACCGTGGACGGCTCCCGGCCTTCGCGGGCGGCCCCACCGGCCCCCTCCCCACCCGTCACTGGCGCCGCTCAGCTGCGGCGGTACGCGGTGGTGGCGATTTCGGTGAAGGAGCGGATCAACGGGTTGCTGTCCCCTTCGTTCCACGCCACCACCACCCGGCTCGGCGCCATGCCGGCCAGCGGTACCACGGCCAGCTCCGCGGGCAGGTCGTGTCCCATCGGCGCCAGGCCGACCGTGCCGTTCCACAGCACGGCCTGCAGGCACTCCTGGACGGCGCGCACCACGGGGCCCTCGCGCGGGCTGCCGCCGTTCCAGTACGACTGCCAGACGGGATCGGTCCCCGGCGGGAACTGGAACCAGCGGCGGTCGCTCAGCTCGGCCGGCCCCAGCCGGTCGCGGCGGGCCAGTGGATCATCGGCGCGCAGGACCACGCCGACCGGGTCCGCCCGCAGCGTACGCACCGTCAGGGCGGTCTCGTCGAACGGCGCCCGTGTCAGCGCGACATCGACCAGTCCGGCGCGCAGCCCGCACGTCGGGTCGGTCAGATCGGTGTCGCGGACACGGATGTCGATGCCGGGATGGCGCCCGCGGTAGGCGGCGGCCAGCCGGGTCATTCCCGGGTCGGTGCCGTCACCCAGGATGCCGACGGTGAGGGTCGCCACGCCCGCCGCCGCGCTCACCCGTACCCGGACGCGGTCGGCATGGCCGAGCAGGGCCCGCGCCTCGTCGAGCAGCACCGTGCCCACCGAGGTGAGCGTGACGCCGGCGGGGGAGCGGACGAACAGCGGGGCGCCGACGTCGGACTCCAGCTGTTTGATCGCCCGGCTCAGCGGCGGCTGGCTCATATGCAGCCGGGTGGCGGCCCGGCCGAAGTGGAGTTCCTCGGCGACCGCCACGAAATAGCCCAAGGTCCGTAGCTCCACGCTGTAACGATACCTACGGGGTATCGGCGCCGCAGGATGAGTCTTGGACACCGGCCGGGCCCCGGCGGTCCACTCGTGAGCATGACCGAAGAAGAAGCGAAGACCAGTGAGCCGCAGGCCGGATCCGGCGTATCGGTGGTGGGTCCCGGCGACGGCGAGACGATCGTGCTGGGCACCACGCGCATGCGGGTGCTGGAGGACGGCAGCCGCACCGGGCACCGTCTCGCGATCGCCGAGTCCGTCCTCGCCCCGCACACCCAGGGACCGCCGCAGCACCGTCATGCCCTGCACGACGAGGGCTTCTACGTCCTTTCCGGCACCGTCCGGTTCACGGTCGGGGCCGAGGAGTACGACGTCACCGCGGGCACACTCGTGATGGTCCCGCCCGGGACCCCGCACACCTTCGCCAACCCGACCGGCCAACCCGCCGTCATGCTCAGCACGTTCACCCCGGACCTGTACGTGCAGTACTTCCGGGACCTTCAGGGCGCGCTCGCCGACGGCCGGCCGCTGACACCCCGGGCCACCGGCGAAGCGATGCGCGAGTACGCGACCGAGCCCGCCACCGAAACGATGCACGGCAACGATGAGCGGACACCATGAACATCGCCTACTGGACCGTCGCGGGACTTCTCGCTCTCTTTTACTTCTACTCGGGCGCGATGAAGGTGGCCCGCAGCCGTGATCAGCTCCGCCCGATGATGGCCTGGGTCGACCGCGTACCGCTGCCCGGCGTGAGAGCGCTGGGGGCGGTCGAGATACTCGGCGCGGCCGGACTGATCCTGCCGCCGCTGACCGGCATCGCCCCCTGGCTGGCACCGGCCGCCGCCGTCGGCTTCGTACTCCTGCAGATCGGTGCGGTCGCCGTCCACCTGACCGGCGAAGACCGCCGGATCGTACTCAACGCCGGGCTCATCGCCGGTGCGGCCGTGAGCGGTTGGCTGGCTGTCGTGATGTGAGGGAGCACAGCCACGGCCCGGCGGATGCGTGTACGGTGGTCGCTAGTTTGATACCTGTCGTACAAAGACTGTCGTGGGACGGTCGTAGGACTGTTGTACAAGGAGGCGAGGACTGTGCGAGCGATCGGCCTGACCGAGTTCGGCGGACCCGATGTGCTGCGGGCGATCGAGCTGCCCGATCCGGTGCCGGGCAGCGGTGAGGTGCGCATCCGTGTGCACGCCGCCTCGGTCAACCCCACGGACACGCTGCTCCGTTCCGGCGCCACGAGCGCGCGGTTCGACGGCCGCCCCGGGCCGTACGTGCCCGGCATGGACGCGGCGGGCGTGGTCGACGCGATCGGGCCGGACACCGACACCCCGCTGCGGCCCGGGGACCCGGTGGTCGCGATCGTCCGTCCTTACGGGCCGCGCGGTGGCGCCTACGCCGAGTTGGTCGTGGTGCCCGCCGATTCGGTGGTCCCGATGCCGTCCGGCGTGGACTTCCCGGCCGCCTCGACGCTGCTGATGAACGCCCTCACCGCCCGCCTCGCGCTCGACCTGCTCGCCGTGCCTGCCGGTGGCACTGTCGCGGTGACCGGGGCGGCCGGGGCCTTCGGCGGGTACGCGGTGCAGCTGGCCAGGAGCGACGGGCTGCGGGTGCTGGCCGACGCCTCACCGGCCGACACCCAGCTGGTGGCCGGTCTGGGCGCCGACGAGGTGGTGCCACGCGGTGACGACGTCGCCGACCGGTTCCGCGCGCTCACCTCCGACGGGGTGGACGGTGTGCTCGACGGGGCGATGCTGCACGAACGGGTCGTCCCCGCGATCCGGGACCGCGGCGGGATCGCGGTCATCCGCGGCTGGGACGGCCCGGTCGACCGCGGTATCCGGGTGCACCCGGTCTGGGTCAACGAGGCAGCCACCGACCACACCCGCCTGCTCCGGCTGCGGGACCAGGCCGAGGCGGGCGAACTGACCCTGCGCGTGGCCGACGTGCTGCCCGCCGACCAGGCGCCCCGGGCCCACCGGCGGCTGGCCGATGGCGGGCTGCGGGGGCGCCTCGTACTGGACTTCACCGCCGGGTAGGTACGAGGTACGGGTGGGGGCGCCGGTCTGCCGGGGAGCTCGGCCCGGTACGCGTCCGGGGCGCGGTGTCGTACGTGATGCAGGTTCAGCAAGCGTCCCGGGCAGGCCGGTTGGTGTGGGCGTCAGCCCTTCCTGCCCTGCCCGCCCTGCCCGCGCTGATCGCCCTGCGTATCCGCGTCGCCCATCATGCGGAGCATGTCCCTGCCGCCCGTCCGGAAGAACCGCACCAGCAGGGTGCCGCCGAGGATCAGGAAGGCGATGTTCAGCCAGGTCGTGTAGTTCCAGCTGACACCGCCCGCCGGGACCGTCGCGTCGGCCCGGTCGGGGACGAGGCCCAGGCCGCCGAAGGCGAATTCGACGATGTACCCGGCGACGACCATGGCCGCGTAGAAGGTGGCGAACAGGAAGGCCGTCATCCGCGTGCCGTAGTACTTCCGGTAGATGGTGAGGATCGGCAGGATCAGCAGGTCGGCGAAGATGAACGCCAGGACACCGCCGAAGCTGATGCCGCCCTTCCACAGCACGACCGCGAGCGGCACGTTCCCGATGGAGCACACGAACGAGGCCATGGCGACCAGCGGGCCGATGACCGGGCCCCACAGTTTGGACGCCAGCGGGTGGCCGTCGAAGAAGAAGGTGCGCCAGAAGGAGTCCGGGACCCAGGCGGCGATCGCTCCGGCGATCAGCAGGCCGATCACCAGGTCGCGCAGGATCGCCATCCACTCCATGACGAAGACGTGCGAGGTCGCCGTGAAGGCTTCCCGGGAGAACAGCCGCCGCCCGAAGGAGCCCTCCGCCCGGACAGACATGTCCATCGCGGCGTGCCCCTCCATCGACCCGGCCAGACCGCGCCCGGCCTGCTCACGCGCCTGGCGCAGCAGCCTGTCGCGCAGGAACAGCCGGAAGAGCAGGGCCAGCGCGATGATCATGAGGGGGCCGCCGGTGAACTCGGCGGCGGTGAACTGCCAGCCCATCAACAGGGCCAGGATGACGCCGAGTTCGACCACCATGTTGGTCGAGGCGATCTCGAAGGCCATCGCCGCGGTGAAGTTCGCGCCTTTACGGAACAGCGAGCGGGCGAGTGCCACCGCCGCGTAGGAGCACGAGGACGAGGCCACACCGAGTCCGGCCGCCACGGCGAGGGTGCGGGGGCGGTCGTCTCCGAGGAGGGAGATGACGGTGGACTTGCGTACCACCGCCTGGACGACGGCGGACAGGGTGAACCCGAGAATCAGGGCCCAGGTGATCTCCCAGGTCATGGAACCGGCGATCGACAGTGCGTGCAGTACGGCTTGCATCCGTGCAGCCTCCCTGCCGCGGCGCGTTCCGGCCCGTGGACACGCGGCCGCACCGGCAAGTGACGCCGGGAGGAGCCCGGCCCCGGCCGCCTGTGGCAGCCGGGCCTGTCAGTAGGCCGCTCTGTCGGTAGGCGACCCTGTCAGTAGTCGGGCAGGTCGAAGAGTGTGGCGGCGCGGAAGGCGGCCATCTCCTCGAAGGGGGGTTCATCGAAGGACGACACGTTCTGTGGGCCGGCGTCCGGGGCCGGGGCAGGCGTCCCATCGGCCGGTTCGCCCTCGGCCGCACCGGCATCCACGCCCGCATCCGCGCCCGCGCCCGCTTCCAGGCCCGCATCCGCGCCCGCTTCCCTGCCTGCTTCGCGCATGCCCAGTTCCAGCAATGCCTGATTGGCCGTCACATGCCCCCGCAGCCGCCCCTCGTAGGCGGGGAAGGCGGCCCGGTGGTCGCCGTCGGCCCTGTGCAGTTCCCCTGCGAGGACGTAGGCCGCGGTCAGCGCCACACTCGTACCCTGCCCGGTGGCCGGGGAGCAGCAGTATCCGGCGTCGCCGAGCAGGGCGACTCGGCCGCGGGTCCAGCGGTCCATGCGGATCTGCGCGACCACGTCGTAGTGGAAGGTGTCCGTCTCCCTCATGGCCTCGAGGAAACGCGGTACTTCCCAGCGCAGCCCGGCGCAGTACTCGGCCACCAGCTGCTTCTGCTGGCCGGTGTCGCGCGGCAGCAGCCGTTCGAGCGGCTCGTCGGAGTTGAAGCCGACGAAGACCCGCAGCTCCTTGTTGTCCCGCACGGTCATGGCCATGCAGCCCCAGGCGCTCTCGCTGCCGCCGGTCCGGTGGATGACCTCCCAGCGGTCGAGGCCGATGTGGTTGGGGGCGCTCCACGAGGCGATGTAGGTGCCGACCGGGTGCAGGTAGTCGGTCTCGGGACCGAAGACCAGGCGGCGGGTGGCCGAGTGCAGGCCGTCGGCGCCCACGACCAGGTCGTACGCCCGCTCCTCGCCGCTCGCGAAGCGGCCCTGTACGCCGTCCTCGTGCTGGACGAGGGTGGTGAGCGAGTCGCCGAACAGGTACTCGACGCCGGACCCGGCCGCCCGTACCAGCAGTCCGGCCAGCTCGTCGCGGAGTATCTCCACGTCGGGGCTGTCGACGGGGCCGCCGCTGGCTGTCCGCTCGGTGGTACGGCGCAACTCGCGGCCGTCCCCGTCGACCTGGGACATGCCGCGCAGGCCGGTCGCCCCGGCCCTGACGTCCTCCAGCAGGCCCATCCGCTCGATGACACGGAGGGCGCTGCCCCGTACGTCCACCGCCTGCCCGCCACCGCGGAGGTCCGGTGCGCGTTCGACGACGGTGACGCGGAAACCGTAGCGATCCAGCCAGTACGCGAGGGCCGCCCCCGCGATACCCGCGCCGGAGATCAGGACGGAGGTGGTGCGTGAGCGGTGCGGGCGAGTGCTGTTCGGCATGGTGGACCTCCCGGATTCGGTGCCGTACGACCACCATCGGCGCGGTCACCGACAGGCCGCCGACACAGCCCCGATGCGGCACCGACAGCGCGCCGACACCGCACGAACGGAGCCGGGCACCCCGTCCGTCAGGGGCGCTGGACCGCGAGGGCGTGGTGGAAGACGTCGCGGGGGTCCCAGCGTGCCTTCACCCGCTGGAGCCGCGAGTAGTTGTCCTTGTAGTACAGCGTGTGCCAGGGGACGCCCGAGGTGTTCCAGGCCGGGTCGGCCAGGTCGACGTCGGGGTAGTTGATGTACGTCCCGTCGCTGATCCCGCCGGGTACGGGGACGCCGCCGGTCTCCCTGAACACGTCGCGGTAGAAGTCCCGTACCCAGGCGAGCCCGGCCGCGTCGTCGGCCTCGTCGGCCCAGACGGTGTGGAAGTCGGCCTTGAGGACCGCGTCGCGCTGGGCGACCGCGGTCGCCGTCGGCCGGACGGTGTTGACCTGGCCCCCGTACCCGATCAGTTCCAGCGAACCGGCCGCGGTTCCGGTGGAGTTCGTCAGATGCCGGTGAACGGTGGCGAGTTGGGGGTCGGAGAACGAACGGCGCAGATAGGCGGCCTTGATCTTGTACCGGCGGGTGATCACATCGCCCGCTTCGCCCGCGCCCGGCCAGGTGTTCGGATGCAGCCACGGCATGGTCCGCCGGGCGTTGACGGTCGGCGCGGTTCCGGTTCCCGCGGTGACCGCGGAGACGAACCGGGTCACCAGGCCGTCTGCGTCCGGGGCGTCAGCGTCGATCTGGACGATCATGCGAAAGCTCCCCGCGCTGCGGTGCGCCGCCTGCATGATCGCGTACAGACCGGCCTGCGGGGTGCCGGCCTTACTGTTCTGTTCGTGCCAGACCGCGAAGTTGCGCAGCAGCCCGGTGAACGCCTTCTCGGTCATCCGCTCGTCCCACGCCCAGGCGACCACGCATTCCAGGAGCCGCGCGGGTGCGGCCGGCAGCAGCGTGGCGGGATCGGTGCCGGTGGCGCCCGGAGCGCGCAGCCAGTACCGGGTGACCACCCCGAAGTTGCCGCCACCGCCGCCGGTGTGCGCCCACCAGAGGTCGTGGTGCGGGTCGTCCGGGTCACGGGTGGCGACCACCGTACGTACGCTCCCGTCGCCGTCGACGACCACGACCTCCACCGCGTGAAGATGGTCCACCACCGAGCCGTACGTGCGGGAGAGCGGCCCGTACCCGCCGCCGCAGAAGTGTCCGCCCGCCCCGACCTCCGGGCAGCCGCCCGCGGGGATCGTCACTCCCCAGCCGGTGAACAGCGTCCGGTAGACCTCGCCCAGTGTCGCTCCGGGCCCGATCGCGAACGCGCCCCGGTCGCCGTCGTATCCGACGCTGTTCAGCCGCGACAGATCCAGCAGCAGACGCACGGCCCGGTCGGCGGTGAACCCTTCGAAACAGTGCCCGCCACTGCGCACCGCGAGCCTGCGGCCGGACCGTACGGCCTCCGACACCGCGTGCACCACGTCGTCCGCCGATGCGGCGACCCGGATCTCGTCCGGCCGCCCGACGAAACGCCAGTTGTTCCCGCGCAGCAGACTGTCGTACCGGGAATCCGCAGGCCGGACCGACACCGGTACGGCGGCCGGGGTGGCGGGGGCGGCAGGAGTGGCCGGGGCTGTCCGCCCGGCCGCGGCGGCGGGGCCCGCGGTCCCGCCGGTGGCCGTGACAGCACCGCCGACGGCCAGGGCTCCCGCGGCGGTGAACAACCCGCGACGGTTCACTTTCGCACGGTCCCACGCGTCCATCTGTGACTCCTGAGTCGGCGCAGCTCTGGTTCCGGACCGCTCCGGATGTTCCGGGCGTTCCGGATGGTAGGCGTACGGGGCCGGTTCGCCGGGCTCATCCTCCGGAATATGGCCCGGATTCCACCGTTTCCGAGCCGTCCGGGCGCCGGGTCGGGCTGCGGCGCCCGTCGGACGGGCCGTCAGCTGAGGCCCTCGCGCAGCCGTGCCGTGGCGACGTGGATCCTGAAGACGCACGGGACCTGTCCGTCCGGTGCCGTCATCTCCCGTACCTCGGCGAAGAAGGCCGTACGCAAGCGCTCCACGGTGGCCCGGTCGAGGGGGCCGAGGTCGTAGAGGCCGGACACGGAGGCCCATACCTGCTCCGCGGGGCCGCTCAGATCGATGGGAACGCTCTCCCACTCCGCCGCCGCGAAGCCTACCGCTCCAAGGATCTCGTCGAACCCCTCACGCCTGCGCGTCCTGCGGTCGCCCAGCGACGGAACGCGCTGCGATGCGGGCAACTCCCCGATGGTGGAACGGAGCAGCCCGATGAAGCGCTCGTAAGCCTCGCCACCGAGGGCGCCGTGTCCCAGTACACACGCGAGCACCCCGCCGGGAGACAGCACACGGGCCACCTCGGCCGCCACGCGGTCGATCTCGCCCATCAGCATGAGCGCCATGTGCGAGACGCAGGCGTCGAAGCTTCCGTCGGCGAAGGGCAGCTCCTGGGCGCGGCCCTCCGCCAGCCTCGCCCCGGACAGCGCCGGCCGGCGCCGTGCCAGCGCCAGGGAATCCGGAGACAGGTCCACCCCGGCCAGCTCTCTGCCGTCGGTGCGGGCCAGGAGCTCCAGCAGCAGACCGTCGCCGCAACCGAGGTCCAGCACCCGCCTGTTTCCGGCCACTTGGTCGCACAGGATCTCGTAGCTGGACCGGCCGTCGGGGGCCCGGCCGCCGCCGAACGCCTCCGCGGTCACGGCCGGATGCCCGGCGTGGAAGGCCAGCAGGAATGCCTCCTGCGATGCGGTGGAGGATGCGGTAGCGGTCATCCGGTCAACCTACGGTGCGGGGGTGCTCAGTGGCGCACGACCCCGTCGGCTACCGTCCGGCGAACAGCTCGCGCAGGTGTTTGCCGTTGACCGTCGCGACGATGCCCAGGAGCACCAGCCCGCAGAGGCCCTGGTCCGTCTTCATCCACAGGGGGAACGTGCCGGGCAGCGCGATGATCAGTGCGATGACCGGCACCATGACCCCGGAGAGGATCCGGAGCCTGCGGTACGCGCCGCGGGAGCCGCGTGCCGCGCGTACGGCGCAGAGATAGGTGACCGATGCGCTGAGGACGACGAAGGCGCCGCGGATCCAGACGGCGTCGTTCACCGCGGAGGTGTTGTCGTGCAGCAGGGCGATGACCGCCAGGGTGGCGATACTGATCGCGAGGTAGCCCGCGGCCAGCAGTTTCGTACTGCGGAAGGCGGCGAGGCTGCGGGGGTCGTTCAGGCGCTCCTGGGAGAGCGCGGCCGGGTGCGGGCTCCGGGCGTTCATGGCGGTCCTCTCTGCTGTTGTCCACCGGCGGTGTCGTTCATCTGCTGTCGTCCGCGGCGCTGTTGCCGGTCATGGCGCTGTTCCATGGTCTGGCCCGGGCTGCCGTCCTCTCGTCGGCCGCGGGGACGAACCGGTACCCGGGCGGCGTCAGGGTTCTGGACCCGCCGTCCCGTACGGGCCCGCCCCGACGGCCGGGCTACCGCGATCCGCCCGTTCTGTTCCGGCGGGCAGGCTCTAGGGTGCTGGAATGCCGTCGTACAGCATTGGCCAGGCAGCGGGACTGCTCGGTGTGAGCCCTGAGACCGTCCGCCGCTGGGCCGACGGGGGGCAGATCGCCATGGACCGGGACGGTTCGGGCAACCGCGTCATCGACGGGGTGAGCCTCGCGGCCTTCGCCAAGGGGCGGGCCGAGGGCCTGCATCCGGTGCCGGGGGAGGTCTACACCTCCGTACGGAACTCGTTCGCCGGGATCGTCACCCGGGTCACCGTCGACGATGTGGTCGCCCAGGTCGAGATCCAGTCGGGGCCGCACCGGCTGGTCTCCCTGGTGAGCCGGGAGGCCGTCGACGAACTGGGGATCGTGGTCGGCGTCACCGCGACGGCCCGCGTGAAGTCGACCAATGTCCATATCGACCGGCAGTAGGCCGGCGGACCGGGGGCGTGGCAGGCGTCAGCGGCACTTCAGCGCGGCGTGCAGATCGAGTTTGTCGTCCAGGTTGGAGAGCCCGCGGCCGGTCAGGGCCTCCACGCGCTGGATGCGGTAGTGCACCGTATTGACGTGCAGATGCAGGGCCTCCGCGGTGCGGGTCCAGGAGCAGTTGTGGTCGAGGAAGGACTCCAGCGTCTCCAGGAGCACACGGTGCGAACTGCTGGAGCTGTCGGCCAGGGGGCCCAGGGCGTTGGCGCTGAAGGCCGTGCGTACGTCCGTGGGGATACCGGCCAGCAGCGCGTCCAGTGAGGTGAGGTCGTCGACCGCGGTGACCCGGTCGGCCCCCGCCGATGTGGTGGCCGCCGCGGCCAGCGCGTAACGGGCCTGCCCGAGAGCCGAGTTGAGGCCGCCGGGCCCCGGGGTGCTGTCGCTGATGCCCGCGTGCAGCGGGGTGTCGGGGGAGCAGGCGTGCAGCAGCGACCACGCCTGGTCGACAGCGGGCCGCCCGGAGTCCTCGTCCCGGCCCGTGTGCAGTACGGCCACCGCCGTGCCGCCGGGCCGCAGCCCCACCGCGAACGGGCCGGCCGCCGCATGGCTCAGCGCCTCGGTCAGTGCGGCCCGCGCCGCGGCCCCCTCGTTCTGCTGTGCGCTGTGGGCGCCCAGCGCTGCCACGATCACGCGGTAGTGGCCGCGCGCCGGGAGGCCGCAGGCGGTCAGCGCGGAGTCCAGGGCCGTCGCGTCGGAGACCGGGGAGTCGACCAGCGCCAGCAGTTCGTCCGCGGCCCGCAGCCGCGCCGCCCGGTCGCGGTCGAGGGCGTGGCGGTACTGGGCCATCACATCGGCGATCTCGTGGAGCACCCGCGGCGGTGCCTCCGCCGGGTCGGGCAGATAGAGGTACCAGGTGTCGTAGGGCCCCGAGTCCGCCTCGATCCGCAGCGCGACCCGGGTGGTGTCCCGCGCGGTGTCCCTGAGCAGCGCGGCGGCGCGCTGCACGGGCAGCTCGGGTGCGGACGGCGTACGGCCGATGGTGCGGCCGCCGGCCGCCAGCAGATAGCAGGGCAGCCGGCCGAGGTGCGCGAAGGCGCGGTCCAGCAGCTCGGTGGGGCCCGCGCCGTCCGCGAGGAGCCGGGCCAGCTCCGTACGGACGTTCTCGGGCAGTGCGTAGTGGTGCGCGGGGCGGCGGCTGAGGTCGCCCCACTGGCGCAGATAGACCGCCTCCGTGATGGCGCGGAAGCTGGTCTGCGCGGGCACGGAGAGCAGCGGCACACCGTGTTCGCGGCAGGAGTCGACCAGGGCGCCGGGGACGGCGCCGTGGGTCTCCTCGCCCGCGAGGAGCGCCGTCGCCCCGGCCGAGCGGAGCGCCGAGACGAAGTGGTCGGTCTTGGCCGGGCCGGCCTCGGGGCTCCACCAGACCAGCCCGCTCAGCACGATCTCGCCCTGCTGGAGGAAGCGGGCCGGGTCCTCCAGGTCGGTGGCGGTGACACCGCTGATTTCCCGGGTGAGGAGCGGACGCTCCCCCCAGAGCAGGGCCAGATCGAGCGATTCGAGCTGGAGAAGTTGTTCGACGTGCATGCTCTGGCTCCTTGTACGGCGCCCGACCTGAAGATCCGGCTTCTCACATTCACTAGGCGAGTGCGAGTGGAACCATCGTAAATGCCAGGGGGCGATGGCGGAATGCCCTTTGGTTGATCGTCCAACCATCGGGCCTGGCGGCTGGTTGATTTCCGTGGCTGGAACCAGTCGTGCCGGGCCGGGGCGCGTTGCTTCACTGGCGGAGCACATGCCGGCCGTGCGGGCGCCGGACGGGGGTCGGCGGCCGCCGGGCCGGCAGCACCCGCACCGACGACGGCGCGGAGCCAGCGGAAACCAGCGGAGCGAGCGCAGACCAGCGGAGCAAGCGGAGCAAGCGGAGCAAGGGAAACCAGCGGAAGTAAGCGGAGCCAGCGGAACCCCGGGCGGCGGAATCCCCGGCCGGTGGAGCCCCGAGCAGCGGAAACCCCGAGCGGCACGAGCCGGGAGCGCGCAGCGCCCGGAGAAGGAACAAGGGGGAGCGGTATGGATCTCAATACGGTGGCCGAGGTGTGCGATCCGCGCACCGGGCCGGTCTGGCGCCCCGGCGACTACTGGCTGGGCGGCGGCACCTACCTCTTCTCCGAGCCCCAGCCCCAGCTGCGGCGGCTGATCGACCTCAGCCGGATGGGCTGGGAGCCGCTGACGGAGCTGCCCGACGGCGCACTGGAGATCGCGGCGACCTGCACGGTCGCGCAGCTCTCCCGGTTCGGCAAGGCATGGCGGGTCCCGGCTGCGCCCCTCGTCGAACAGTGCTGCCGCGCGTTCCTCGCCTCGTTCAAGATCTGGAACATGGCGACCATCGGCGGGAACCTCTGCAACGGCCTGCCGGCCGGCCCGATGATCTCGCTCACCGCCGCGCTCGACGGCGTCTGCCTGCTCCGGGCGCAGGACGGATCGCTGCGCCGGCTCCCGGTCACGGACTTCATCCTCGGGGCCGGCGTCAAGAACCTTGGCCAGGGTGAGCTGCTGCGCTCGGTCACCCTGCCCGCCCGCGCGCTCGCCTGTCGTACGGCATTCCGCCAGGCGTCCCTCTACGGGCTCGGCCGCTCGGGCGCCCTGGTCATCGGCACGCTCGACCCGCTGGACGGCTCGATGGCGATCACGGTGACGGCCGCGACCGTACGGCCCTTCCGGTTCTGGTTCCCGCTGCCGCCGTCGGCGGCCGAACTGCGCGCCGCGATCCTGCGGGAGGTCGAGGACGACGACTGGTTCGACGACATCCACGGACTCCCCGAGTGGCGCCGCCACATGGCGCTGCGGCTCGCCGAAGAGATCCGTTCCGAACTCACCGATGGCGGTGCCCGATGAGCTACGAGATCGAAGTGAACCAGCGGAAGCTCGACACGGAGCCCCGCCCGGGGCAGTGTCTGCGCACCTATCTGCGGGACCGCGGCTGGTTCGGTGTGAAGAAGGGGTGCGACGCGGGGGACTGCGGAGCCTGCACGGTGCATGTGGACGGTGAGCCCGTGCACAGCTGTCTCTACCCCGCCGTACGGGCCGACGGCCGTTCGGTCACCACGGTGGAGGGTCTGGCGGCGCAGGACGGCGAACTCCACCCCGTACAGCAGAAGTTCCTCGACGCCCAGGGCTTCCAGTGCGGCTTCTGCACCGCAGGGTTCCTGATGACCACCGCGGCGCTCGACGACGACCAGCTGACCGACCTGCCCAGGTCCCTCAAGGGAAACCTGTGCCGCTGCACGGGCTACCGGGCGATCGAGGACTCCATCCGCGGGGTCAAGCACGCCGAGGAGCCCGGCGCGGGCCAGGCCGTCGGCCGCAGCCTGCCCGCCCCGGCCGGGCCGCAGGTGGTCACCGGCACCGCGCGCTACACCTTCGACATCAATGTGCCGGGCCTGCTGCACATGAAGCTGCTGCGCTCCCCGCACGCGCACGCCCGGATCGTCTCCATCGACACCGCGGCCGCGCTGCGGGTGCCCGGCGTGCACCTGGTCCTGACCCACTACGACGCACCGGAACGGCTCTACTCGACGGCGCGCCACGAACACCCGGAGGAGGACCCGGACGACACCCGGCTGCTCGACGACACGGTGCGCTACGTCGGCCAGCGCGTCGCCGCGGTCGTCGCCGACAGCGAGGGGGCGGCCGAGGAGGGCTGCCGCCGGATCGAGGTCACGTACGACGTACTGCCCGCCGTGCTCGACCCCGAGGAGGCGATGCTCCCGGGCGCTCCCGTCGTCCACGCCAAGGACGGGAAGCAGGCCAGGATCAGCCGCCCGCAGGACAACGTGGTCGGTGAGACGCACGGGGAGATCGGCGACGTCGAGGCCGGTTTCGCCGAGGCCGATGTGGTCTACGAGCAGGACTTCCAGACCCAGCGGGTGCAGCACGCCAGCCTGGAGACGCACGGCGCGGTCGCCTGGTTCGAGGACATGGACGAGGGCCTGGGCGGCGAGGTGGGCTCCGCCGTCGGGGTCGACCGCGTGAGCAGGGCCGGCGAGACGGACGGGACGGAAGAGGCGCAGAAGCCGGCAGAGGCAGAAAAGCCGGCAGGGCCGGGGGGAGATGCGCCGGAGGGAGAAGCGCCGGGCAACGTCCGCCGCACCGACGGGATTCCCGCTCCGCCCGAGGGGCAACGGCTGCTTGTACGGACGAGCAGCCAGACCCCGTTCCTGACCCGGCGCGCCCTCTGCGTTCTCTTCGAACTGCCCCTGGAGAAGGTGCGCGTGGTCGCGGGCCGGGTCGGCGGCGGGTTCGGCGGCAAGCAGGAGATGATCGTCGAGGACATCGTCGCGCTCGCCGCGATGCGGACGGGCCGCCCGGTCAAGCTGGAGTACACCCGGGCCGAGCAGTTCTACGGCGCCACCACCCGCCACCCGTTCCGTATCCGTATCAAGGCGGGCGCCCGCCGGGACGGCACGCTCACCGCGCTCCAGCTGCGGGTGGTCTCCAACACCGGCGCGTACGGGAACCACGGCCCCGCGGTGATGTTCCACGCCTGCGGCGAGTCCCTGTCGGTGTACCGCTGCCCCAACAAGAAGGCGGACGGCTACTCGGTCTACACCCATACCGTCCCGGCGGGCGCGTTCCGCGGGTACGGGCTCGGGCAGGTCGTCTTCGGCATGGAGTCCGTGCTCGACGAGCTGGCCAGGCAGCTGGACATGGACCCGATGGAGCTGAAGGCCCGCAACATCATCAAGGCGGGCGAGCCCATGCTCACCGCCGACGGTGAGGAGGAGGACCTGCACATCGCGAGCTACGGGCTCGACCAGTGCCTCGGGATCGTCCGCGACGCCCAGCAGGAGGAGAGCGAGAAGGCGGAGCGGAACCCGGCGGCCGCGTCCCTGGACGTGCCCGAAGGCTGGCTCGTCGGCGAGGGCTCGGCCCTGTCGATGATCGCCACCGGGCCGCCCGGCGGCCACGTCGCCGACGCCCGTATCTCGCTGCTGGAGGACGGCACCTTCGACCTCGCCGTCGGTACGGCCGAGTTCGGCAACGGCACCACCACCGTGCACCGCCAGGTCGCGGCGGGCGAACTCGGCACCACCGTCGGCCGGATCACCGTCCGGCAGTCGGACACGGACGTGGTACGCCACGACACGGGCGCCTTCGGCTCGACCGGCACCGTGGTGGCGGGCAAGGCGACGCTGCGGGCGGCGGCGGCCCTCGCGGCATCGCTGCTGAGCTTCGCCGCCGCCCATCTCGGTGTGCCGCCCGACGACTGCCGACTGGTCGAGGAGGCCGTCGAGTGCGGCGACCGCAGACTGTTGCTCAAGGAGGTGTACGCCGCCGCGCGGACGGCGGGCCGGGAACTCGCCGAGGACGGGTACTTCGGCGGCACCCCACGCTCGGTGGCCTTCAACGCGCAGTGGTTCCGTATCGCCGTCGACCCGGGCAGCGGCGAGATCCGCATCCTGCGCAGTGTGCACGCGGCGGACGCGGGCAAGGTGATGAACCCGATGCAGTGCCGCGGCCAGGTCGAGGGGGGAGTGGCGCAGGCGCTGGGGGCGACGCTCTTCGAGAACGTACGGGTCGGTGACCGCGGCCAGGTGACCACGCCGGCCTTCCGTATGTACCGGCTGCCCGCCTACGCCGATGTGCCCCGTACCGAGGTGCACTTCATGGAGACCGAGGACACGATCGGGCCGCTGGGGGCGAAGTCCATGAGCGAGTCCCCGTTCAACCCGGTGGCCCCGGCCCTGGCGAACGCGCTGCGGGACGCCACCGGTATCCGCTTCACCGAACTCCCCGTCACCCGCGACCGCGTATGGCGCGCCATGGACCGGCGGGCGAGGGGCGTGGATGCGTAGCACCGCGGGCACCGCAGGCACCGCGGGCACCGCAGGCAGCGCAGGTCCGCCGGGAATCTCGCGTATGCCGCCTTCGGCAGTTCTTTTCACTCCTATCAGCGAGCATGATGGGCCGAATCGACCCGCATGTGTGGTTCAGGCGCTGATCCGGTGGGCATCATGGGCTCCAGGCAACGGCGGACGCCGAGTGGCCCGCCTGGAGGGGGAACCCTGTGAGTGGAGTCAGCGCACCGTCCCGTACCGTCCGTGCGGTCTCTCCGGCGCCCAGAAGCCTCGTGCTCAAGGGCGAGTTGATCCGGCCCGTCGCGCTGACGGTCGCGGATCTGCGGGCCAGGTGGCGGCAGCGCCGTGCGGAGGTGGTCTTCGACTGCGCGAAGAACGGGCCGCAGCACCACACCTTCGAAGGGCCGCTGCTGCGCGATGTCCTCAGCGACGCGCGGCCGGCCTTCGACCCGGCGCGGCGCAAGGACCGCTCCCGCTATCTGCTGGCCGTCACCGGCGGGGACGGGCACCGCACGGTGCTGTCCTGGGCGGAGATCGACGCGGACTTCGCGGACTCGCCGATCCTGCTGGCCACCGCTCTGGACGGGCGCGGTCTGGACATGGCGGGCAGTCAGCTGGTGGTCCCGTCCGACCGCTGCGGGGCGCGCTACATCAGCGCGATCACAAGCGTCTGGGTCGGCACCTGCGCCTTCGCCGGGGCCTAGGGGCTTTCCCGCACGGCTGGGCCGCCGGGTCCGCCGCCGTCGCGGCGGCGGACCGGTCCGCCGTCAGACGGTGGCGAGGGAGACCTCGGTGGACTTGATGAGTGCGACGACGGACACGCCGGGCGCGAGACCCAGCTCGGTGGCCGACTCCTTGGTGATGGCCGCCGTCAGCTCCGCTCCCTCGACGGAGACCTTGACGCTCGCCATGGCTCCGCCCGTCGTGACGTCGGTGACCGTGCCCGGAAGCCGGTTGCGGATGCTCAGCCCGGCGACCGCGCCGGTCGCCAGGGAGATCTCGGTGGACTTGATCAGGGCCCGTACGGCGACGCCTTCGGTGATGCCTAGCTCCCGCGCGGCCTCCAGGGTGATCGCGGCGGTGACCTCCTGGCCGCCGCCGAGGTGGACCTTGACGGTCGCCATGACCGCTCCGTCGGTGACGCCGGTGACGGTGCCGGGGAGCTGGTTGCGGATGCTCAGAGACATGGAGGAACCTCGCACACGGAGTGGGATGTCGGGTTTGCGATATTACGTCCCAAGTCCCGCGTGCGCGCCCGCTGTCACCGGACGGTGCTTCGGGTCTTCCTCCAAGGGGAGCGGCATCTGCCATATAGCTTCGACTGATGAATTGCAAATGCGAGCCAACTGGGCATATCTTTCCGCATATGCAGTCCTACACGATCGGTCAGGCGGCTCGTCTGCTCGGCGTCAGCCCCGACACCGCTCGCCGTTGGGCGGACGCCGGCAGGGTCGCGACCCACCGCGACGAAGCCGGCCGCCGGCTCATCGACGGACGTGATCTGGCCGCCTTCTCGATCGAGATCGGACAGAGCGCGGCAGGCGAGGACGACGCGTCCTACACCTCGGCGCGCAACGCTTTCCCCGGCATCGTCACCGCCGTGAAACTCGGCGATGTGGCGGCCCAGGTGGAAATCCAGGCAGGCCCGCACCGGCTGGTCTCCCTCCTCACCAGGGAGGCCGTCGAAGAGCTCGGCCTGGAGGTCGGCATGCAGGCCACCGCCCGCGTCAAGTCGACCAGCGTGCACATCGACCGGACCTGAGCCCCGTGCCGGCCCAGAGCCCGTCGGGTGCCCGCTCCCGCAAGCAGCTCCCCAACCCAGCGGCGTCGCCCTTCCCCGCACCCTCGGACCAACCCGAGCCGGGAGGCCCCCATTCGGCGTGGCTCGTCCCCATCCGCTCGGGCAGCAACAGTGCCGCCCGTCCCTCAAGGAGTTCCACCCTCATGTCTCGTATCCTCACCCGCCGCCGTACCGCCACCGCGATCGTGACCGCAGCCCTGCTGCTGCCGCTGGCCGCCTGTGGCGGCAAGGACGACAGCAAGAAGGACACCGGCGCCCAGGCTTCGGCATCGGGCACGCCGAAGGCCGATCTGACGGTCCTCGCGGCCTCCTCGCTGACCGATGTGTTCGGCGCCGCGAAGAAGGTGTACGAGAAGGAGCACCCGGGCACGAAGATCACCTACTCGTTCGCCGGGTCCCAGGAGCTGGCCACCCAGGTGAAGCAGGGCTCCCCGGCCGACGCGCTGGTCACGGCGGACACCAAGACCATGGACGGTCTGAAGTCCGACGTCGGCACGCCGGAGATCATCGCCAAGAACCGCCTCGTCATCGTCACCGGCAAGGGCAACCCGGACAAGGTCCACACCCTGAAGGACCTCGCCAACAGCAAGCTGAAGGTCGTCCTCGCGGCGCCCCAGGTGCCCGTCGGCAACTACAGCAAGCAGGTGCTCGACGCCCAGAAGATCAAGGTGAAGCCGGTCTCGCAGGAGGTCAACGTCCGCGCCGTCCTGTCCAAGGTCGAGCTGGGCGAGGCCGACGCGGGCATCGTCTACAAGACGGACGCGGCCACCGCGCCCGGCAAGGTCCAGGCGGTCGACATCCCCGACGCGCAGAACGCCGTCGCCTCCTACCCGGCGGCGACCGTCAAGGGCTCGAAGCACGCGGTTGCGGCCGCCGCGTTCGTGAAGTGGCTGGACAGCCCCGAGGCGCAGAAGATCCTTCAGGGCGCGGGCTTCCAGAAGCCGTAACGCGGCCCAACCTCCCGTGTTAAGCGAGACGTTCGCCGTAACACGGGCCAACTTCCCCGTACGGGGCTGTCCTTGCCATGCTGACGGTGGACAGCCCCGTACGGTTTCGCCTTGTACGGCTCCGCGGCCACGGCTCCGGCACCCCGGCCGCCGGCATGCCGATCACAGGAACCCCGATCACAGGAACCCCGATGAGAAGCATCCGCATACGCGCCCGTACGCCGCGCACCGGCGCCCCCTTCGCCCTCGCGCTGCCCGCGCTGATCGCGATCGCGTTCCTGCTGATGCCGCTGATCGGCATCCTGGCCCGCACCTCGTGGGGCGAGCTGGGGACCCATCTGACCAGTCCGGACACGACCCAGGCGCTGCGGCTCTCGCTGCTGGTCTCCTTCTGGGCGCTGGGCCTCTCACTCCTCCTGGGGGTGCCGCTGGCCTGGCTGCTGGCGCGGGTCGACTTCCCCGGCAAGACGCTCGTACGCTCCCTCGTGCTGCTGCCGATGGTCCTGCCGCCCACCGTCGGGGGTGTGGCGCTGCTGCTCGGGTTCGGGCGGCGGGGGCTGCTCGGGCCCTGGCTGGAGAACACCTTCGGCATCGTCCTGCCCTTCCACACCTCGGGGGCGGTCGTCGCGGCGACCTTCGTGGCGATGCCGTTCCTGGTCATCAGCCTGGAGGGCACCCTCGCCGGGCTGCGCCCCCGCTACGAGGAGACAGCGGCCTCGCTCGGGGCCTCGCCGGTCCGGGTGTTCTGCACCGTCACGCTGCCCATGGTCGCGCCGGGTCTCGCCGCGGGTGCCGCGCTGACCTGGGCGCGTGCGCTCGGTGAGTTCGGGGCGACCATCACCTTCGCCGGGAATCTGCCCGGCACCACCCAGACGCTGCCGCTCCAGGTCTATCTCCTGCTCCAGGACTCACCCGAGGCGGCGACGTCCGTCTCGCTCCTGCTCCTCGTCATCGCGATGGCGGTCCTGGTGGCCCTGCGCGGGCGCTGGACCGGCGGGACGGCCGAGCGCACCGCGAAACCCGCGCCACCGGCCGACGACACCGACCAGCCGGGCCCCGGCTTCGGTCCCGCCGACTCCCCGGCCGACGGCGCACCCGACGCGGACGGGACCGGCCGCGCGCCCAAGTCCCCGGCCCCGCAGGAGCGCTGGCCGCTGCACGCGGTGGTCACCGGTTTCAACGAGCTGACCCTCGAAGCGGAGCCCGGCACCACCATCGCGGTCGTCGGCCCCAACGGCGCGGGCAAGACCACCCTGCTGCGCGCCCTCCTCGGCCTGACCCCGCGCGCCCACGCCGACCTGCGCCTGGGCGACACCGACGTCAGCCCGCTGCCGCCGCACCGCCGCGGGGTGGCCTGGGTCCCGCAGGACGGGGCGCTCTTCCCGCACCTCAGCGCGCTCACCAACACCGCCTACGGGCTGCGCTCGCGCCGGGTGCCGCGCGCCGAGGCACGCCGGGAGGCGGCCCAGTGGCTGGAGCGGCTCGGCGTCGGTCACCTCGCCGCCCGCAAGCCCTCCCAGCTCTCCGGCGGCCAGGCCCAGCGCGTCGCCCTCGCCAGGGCGCTGGCCGCCCGCCCCCGGCTGCTGCTTCTCGACGAGCCGCTCGCCGCCCTCGACCAGACCACCCGGGCCCATGTACGGCACACCCTGCGCTCGCATCTCAGCGGTTTCGCCGGTGTCTGTCTGATCGTCACCCACGACCCGGTGGAGGCGGTCTCGCTGGCCGACCGGGTCCTCGTACTGGACGACGGCCGTACGCTCCAGGACGCCCCGCCCGCCGAGGTCACCCTGCACCCGCGGTCGCCGTGGGTGGCCCGGATGCTCGGCCGCAACGCCTGGACCGGCACCGCGTCGGGCGACGGCCTCACCCTCACCGGCGGTGGCCGGCTCGTCGTCGCCGACCGGCTCGACGAGGGCGCGAAGGCGCTGGCGATCATCGCGCCCGAAGCCGTGTCCGTGCACCGGGACCGGCCGTCGGGCAGCCCGCGCAACGTCTGGCCCGGCACCGTACGCGAGATCACCTCGGCCGGCAGCAGGCTCCGCGTCCTCATCACCTCGGCCGAAGCGCCCGACCTGGTCGCGGAGATCACCCCGCAGGCCGCGCTCGAACTCGGCCTCGCGGACGGCGTACCGGTGTGGACCAGCGTCAAGGCCACCGAGATCACCTTGGTCGAGGTCTAGCGCCACCCAACAGCCCCACCCAGCAGCCCCACCCCGACCGCAGAGACCCCGGCCCCGCGGCCGGGGTCTCTGCGTTGCCCGCCCCGCCCGTTGCCCGCCCCGGCGCCCGGCGCCCGGCGTTTGACATAGGAGTCGCTATCCGAATAGCGTTGCCTATATGAAAGCCGCTGCGGCTCCACACCTCTCTCGGAGTGAAGAAATGACGTCTTCGTCGAAAGTCATCCGCTATGTGCTCGGCGGTCTGCTGATCGGCGGGTTCTGGTACCTCAACCGGGGCAGGCCGGTATGGGAGGAGGCGCTGCGTACCATCGCCGTCTTCGCCGTGGTGATGTTCCTGCTCAGGTCCCGGCTCAAGCGCAGGGGCGTCGAGGTGCACCTGGTGCCCCTGGTTGCCTCGAAGGCCGTCCTGGTCGTGATCGCGGCCGTGGTCGAGGATCAGCTGATGGATACGGTCGGCAACGCCTCGCTCGTCGTCGCGGCCGGCCTCGGGCTCGCGGTCATGCTGCTCGGCCCGCTGGGGGACCGGCACTACTTCACTCGCCTTGCGCCGTCCGCGCCCGCGAGGTCCACGCCGGGACAATTGACGTAATTCTTGCTATTTCGATAGAGTTCGCTATATGAGAGACGAAGACGAGCGTCCGAGACGCCTGACCCGGGCGGAGACCAAGGCGCGTACCAGGGCCCTGCTGCTGGAGGCCGCCGCGCAGGTGTTCGCCCGCAAGGGCTTCGCGGGAGCGTCGGTCGACGACATCGCGGAGAGCGCGGGCTTCTCCACCGGGGCGCTGTACTCGAACTTCGCCAGTAAGGACGAGTTGTTCGTCGAGCTGCTCTCGAAGCGAAGCGGCAGCCGTCTCGCCGAGGCCGCCGAGATCGTGTCCGACCGGAGCGGCAGTGTCGAGGACGAGCAGGCACTGCTGTCCCGTCTGCTGGTCGACGTCGCGGGCGAGGACATGGATCTGGCCCCGCTCCAGGCGGAGTTCTGGCTGTACGCGATCCGCCGCCCCGAGTTCCAGGAGCGCATGGCCGCGCAGTTCCGCGCCAACCGGGACGCGTTGAGCACGGTCCTGGCCGACCGGGCCAAGGAGCGCGGCCAGTCCGGCGATGTCCCGTTCGACGGCGTCGCCACGGTCGTGATGGCTCTGTTCCAAGGACTTGTCCAGCTCCGCCGGATGGATCCGGAGCTGGTCCCCGAGAATCTCTACGGCGACGCCGTGCACTGGCTGTTCAGCGGTCTCAGCGCAGCACACCGGGCGAAGGACTGACCCGGGGCCCTGGTGTGAGCGAGCGGCTCGCGGGCGGTCACGGCGCACGCCCCGGGCGGTCGACGCCCGCCGACACCAGGAGGCGCACACAGTGCAGCACCTACCCCCAGCGACCGCCCGCACCTGCGGCCGGTCCGGCCCGCGGCTCCGGCTGACCGCCGTACTCGCGGCCGTCGCGCTGGCCGCCATCGGATGCACCTCGTCCGGCACCCCGCACCACACCTCGTCCGGCGCCCCGAAGGGGACATCGACGGCCCCGGCCACGGACGGCGGCATCCGGCCCCTGACGGACCCCGGGTCGAAGGACAAGGGGGTCTACTTCTCCGACCCCTATCCCATCCACCGGGCCGCGCCCTACCGCGGCGGCAGCCAGTACTTCTCCGGGACCACCAAGGCACTGCTCGACTGCCCGACCGGGACCACCGCGCACTGCACGGCCGGCAAGAAGGTCAGGGTGACGCCGGGGCCCGCCCTGGTGCGGGCCGCGAAGCGGTACGGGTCACGGACGACGGCCGTCATCAACACCAACATCTACCAACGGGACTCCGGCGCCTGGGAGATGGCGGCGACCATGTACGTGAAGAACCCCGCCCATCCGCAGGCCGCCCCGTGGACCGTGGTGGTGCACGCACACGCCAGGCACCCGTCGCCCTCCGCCGTCCCGACGACCTGGGTCGCCGACTCCCTGCTGGCCGGGTCCTTCGCACATCCGCAGAAGGCCAACTACGACGGGAAGTACATCGAGGACGGCAGCAAGCTCTACCTCGTCTACAGCAAGCTGCTCACCGCATCGCCGCAGCACGACGGGATCGTGGCACAGGAGATGACCTCTCCCTCCCGCCCGGCGAAAACCGGCCCCGTGCTGCTGCTCGGGCCCGAGGAGGCGCAGGGCGGCTACAACTCGGAGTACTTCTTCGGCCTGGACCAGCCCAAGAAGTTCAAGCTCATCGAGACGGGCAACATCACCGAGGTCGACGGAAAGTACGTGATGGCCTACTCGACCGGCGCGTACAACGAGCCCGACTACAAGGCGGGGCTGGCCTGGTCCGACACCCTCATACCCCCGCACGGCTCCTCGTACCGCAGGATCACCGCCAAGGACACCGCCGGGGTGTGGGGGAAGCCGGGAGGCACCGAGGTGGACTACCTCCTGCAGACCCAGGAGAAGACGTGGCCGCACGATGTGGCCGACCAGGTCCTCGCGCCCGGGGTGCCGTCCGTCGTCGACAACAAGGGCAAGTGGTACCTGTACTTCGCCGGATACCTCCCGACGGACGCCCCGCACCTGTCCGGCGGACACTACGACGCGAGCCACCGGCGCCCGTACGTCATGCCGCTGAAGGTGGACATCCCCGGCGGCACCAGCGTACGGAAGGCGACCGAGGCGGAACTCGCCCGCTGGGTGACCAGGGCGCCCTGAGCGGGGCGGTGACCGGGCTCACCAGGCCGGGAGCCCGGTCCGGAGTGCACCGCCGGTTAGCATCCCCTGTGACTGAGATACGCCCGCCCAAGGAGGCGCCGATACGTCGGCGCATACTCGCCGACCTCACCCCGCTGCGCACATCCCCCGACTTCCGGCGGCTCTGGTTCGGCAACACCGTCTCCTGGGTCGGGCAGGGCATGACCGCCCTGGCGATCTCGCTCCAGGTCTACGACCTCACCCGGTCCAGCTTCTCCGTCGGCCTCGTCGGGCTGTTCTCGCTGGTGCCGCTCGTCGCCTTCGGCCTCTACGGAGGGGCCATCGCCGACACGCTCGACCGCCGCAAACTCGGCCTCTACAGCGCCCTCGGGTCGGCGGTCCTCTCGGTCGCACTCTCGTCGGCCGCGTTCGCAGGCTTCCACCATGTCTGGTTCCTGTACGGCATCGTGGCCCTCCAGTCCGTCTGCGCCGCGCTCAACGCCCCGGCCAGATCCGCGATGATCCCCCGGCTGCTGCCGGGCGAACAGCTGCCGGCGGCCAACGCCCTGTCCTCGATGACCAGCACCTTCGGCACGCTGATCGGACCGATGCTCGGCGGTCTCATCGTCGGCTTCTGGGGCTACCAGGCCGCGTATCTGATCGACGCCATCTCCTTCCTGGCCGCCCTGTACGCGATGTGGCGGCTGCCGTCGATGCTCCCCGACCGGGCCGCAGGATCGAAGAGCCGCGCCTCGGTGCTGGACGGGCTGCGCTTCCTGGCCACCCGCCCCAACCTCCGGATGACGTTCTTCTCGGACTTCTGCGCCATGATCCTGGCCCAGCCGCGGGCACTGTTCCCCGCGGTCGCCGTCCTCTGGTACGGGGGCGACGCCCGCACCACCGGGCTGCTGGTCGCGGCCCCCGCGGTGGGCGCGCTGCTCGGCGGGGTCTTCTCCGGCTGGCTGGGCGGCATCCACCGGCACGGCCTCGCGATCGTGCTCGCGGTCGCCGGGTGGGGGCTCGCCATCGCGGTGTTCGGCCTGACCAGGAATCTCTGGCTCGGGCTGCTCTTCCTCGCGCTCGCCGGTGCGGCCGACACCGTGTCCATGGTCTTCCGCAACACGATGATGCAGGTCGCGGCGCCGGACGAGATGCGGGGGAGGCTCCAGGGCGTCTTCATCGTGGTCGTGGCGGGCGGCCCGCGCCTGGGCGACTTCCTCGCGGGCTCGGCCGGCGATCTGGCCACCCCGACCGCGGCCGTGGTCGGCGGCGGCCTCGCCTGCGTCCTCGCGGTCACCACCCTCGGCCTGACCCGGCGCGGCTTCCTCCGCTACGACGCCAGGTCACCGGTGCCGTAAGCCGCACAGAGGTGCCGTTACGACGCCTCCCACACCTACGACGCCTCCCACACCAGGGTGTTCCCCTCCGCGCCCTCCGGTGTCCCGTCGTGCGTGACGGTCAGGCGTACGGGATCCTCCCGCGCGTCGACCACCACCGCCACCTGTGAGACATCGGGCAGCCGGTGCGCGCGGGCCAGCGCCCGGCGCAGGGCGGCCAGCAGCTCCGCACGGGCCCGGTCCGTGACCCGCGAGTCCACCGGGCCGAGGAAGTGCACCGACGGCGCGAACCCCAGCAGCACCCGTGCGCCGTCCGTCTCCCGCAGCACCTGGCCGCGCAGCGTCGACGGCGCGTCGGCGGGCGGCTGCTGGAGCGCGAAGATCGCCGTCCTGACGTCCTGGATGGTCGAGTCCAGCTCATCGACCGCCCGGCCGATCAGCTCACCCAGCTCCGTGCCGGCCGCCCGCCGCCGGGTCGACTCCAGCATCATCTCGGTCGCGAACAGCCGCTGGACGACGAGGTCGTGCAGATCGCGGGCGATCCGGTCGCGGTCCTCGAACACCGCGAGCCGCTCGCGGTTCTGCCGGGTATCGGCCAGCACGAGCGCGAGCGCGGCCTGCGAGGCGAACTGCAGGGCGAGCGTCCGGTCCGCCGCGTTGTAGGGGCGGCCGCTGCGCCGCCTGGGCAGCGCGAGCGTGCCGATCAGCTTGCCGCCGCTCTGCAGCGGCAGCATCATGCTCGGCCCGAAGCGGGCCCGTACATGTGTGGTCATCCGGGGATCGGTCGACGAGTCCTCGATGTACACCGGGTCCCCGTTGAGCAGCTGGACGAGGACGGGGGAGCCCGGCGCGATCGTGGCGCCGATCAGGTCGCCCGGGTCCTCGAAGGTGGAGGCGGCGACGATCTCCATCCCGCCGCTCGCGGTCGGCAGGAGCACCACACCGGCGACCGCGTCGGCGAGGCTCCTGGCCTGTTCGGCGACCGTGGTCAGCGCGTCGGTGGCGCTCTCGCCGGTGAGCAGCGCGTTGGTGACGGCCGCGGCCCCCTTGATCCACCGCTCGCGGAGCCTGGCCGTCTCGTACAGCCGGGCGTTGCCGATCGCGATGCCCGCCTGGGCGGCGAGCACCCGCAGCATCGCCTCGTCGTCCCGGTCGAAGTCCCCCTGGCATTTGTCGGCCAGATGCAGGGTCCCGAAGACCTGCTGGTGGACCCGGACGGGGAGCCGCAGCAGGCCGGGGGTGTCGTCGGCGAGGCCGATCAGCGCGTCGCCGTCGGTGCCGGTCGTGAACAGGTCGCTGAGGCGGTCCCGCTCCGGGTCGACCACGCCGAGCGCCCCGCTCCCGGCGCCCGTCAGCCGGGCCGCCGAGTCCACGATGTGCTGGAGCGTGCCGCGCAGTTCGAGGTCCGTACCGACGCTCAGCACCGCTTCGAGCAGCACCGGCAGCCGTGTGTCACCGGTCATCGTGGTCCCCCGGGTCCGGTCCGGTCGTCCGCGGGCCCCGGCGGCACAGCCGGAGCCCGTGAGCGGTCCGTCAGCTGCTCAGCGGCGCCAGCGTCATGGGCTCGATCCTGCCCTCCAGCATCGCGCCGAGCCCGAGGACCGAGCAGACGTCGGGCCGCTCGGCGATGTGCACCGGCATCCGCGTCGCGTTGCGCACCATCTGTTCGAGGCCGGGGAGCAGGGCGCTCCCGCCGACCATCATGATGCCGCGGTCCGAGAGGTCGGCGACCAGATCCGGCGGGCAGCCGCGCAGCACCCGGCCGATGCCGTCGAGTACGGCGGTCAGCGGGGTGTGGACGGCCTCGCGTACGGCTGCGGTGTCGACCCGGACCGAACGGGCGAGCCCGGTGGCCACGTCCCGGCCGTGGATCTCGGTGAACTCCGGCCCGTCCAGGGTCAGCCCGTTCCCGCTGAGCGCCACCTGCAGCGGCCGTACGGACTGGCTCGGCAGCAGCAGCTCGTGGTGCTGGCGCAGATGCTGGACGATGGCCCGGTCGATGGCCTCACCGCCGACCGGGATCCGCTCGGCGGTGACGATCGAGCCGAGCGAGAGAACGGCGATCTGCGTGGTCGCCGCGCCGCAGACCATGATCATGGTGGCGGTCGGCTGCTCGACGGGCAGCCCGCAGCCGACGGCGGCGGCGATGAGGGTGTCGACCAGCTCGACCTTCCGGGCGCCGAGCCCCACCAGGGTCTCGACCGTGGCGCGCTGCGCCAGCGGGTCCGACTCGTGCGGGGTGCACGCGGCGGCGCGCAGCATCGGGGTGCGCCGCAGTCTGCGCCGCAGCTTGTCACCGAGGAGCTGCCCCAGCATGCGCCGGGCCAGGTCGATGTCGACGACGGTGCCGCCCGTGACGGGGCGTGCCACCCGGATGTAGCCGGGGGTACGGCCGGTCATCTGCTCGGCGAAGGAGCCGACGGCGATGAGCGCGCCCGTCCGGCTGTTCACCGCGACGACGCTGGGTTCGTCCACGACGAGCCCCATGCCCTTGACGAACACCCGGGTCCGCGCGGCCCCCAGGTCGACGGCTACCTGGCAACGGCGCAACTGCTCAAGACTGACGGTCACGGCACGATCTCCCGAGAAACGCTGAGGTGGAGCACCGGCGGTGGCCGGTCCTCATCGCATCGTGCGACGGCCGCAACCGGAGCGCGCGCTGGGCTGAGCCGCCCGGGTGGTGCCCTGATCCGAACGGGAGGCCGACGCCGGAAAGCGAGCCCCCAGCGACCGGAAAGAGCGACCGGAAAGAGCGACCGGACAGCGAGCCCCTAGCGAGGTGTGTCGGCGGGCCGTACCTCCTGGAGCAAACCCCAGGTGAACTCGGCGACGGCCGGGCGCCCGCCGGGCAGGGTGAGGGCCAGCCGCCACCGGGTCGGCGCGGTGCCCTCCATCGGCCGTACGGGGGCGAAGGCGCGGGCCACCTCGTCCACCGTGCAGGACCAGGGCCGCAGGTCGTCCGCCGTGTGCAGGGGCGGCGCGGCGACGCCGGGGGCGCGGACCAGCCACTCGTTCCACACCGCGCCGCCGGGCGCGGTCAGCACCTCGAACCGCAGGCCGGGCCAGAGCGGTACGGGCCACTGCAGGGCGTCGCACTCCAGATCGCCGATCTTCCTGCGGGCGGTGGCCGACGGCTCGCCGAGCACCGAGCGGTAGCGCCGCACGGCGCCGCGGGACCGGGGCGAGCGGACCATCGCCTGCCAGCGCCGGTTCGCCTCGCGTATCTCCGCGAGGCCGACGCCCAGCTCCCGGCGGGCGTCATCGACGAGCACCGGCTGATGGTCGGCCATCCGGCGCAGCAGCACCAGCTGGAAGTCGAGCGGCCCGAACGGGGGCGTGGAAGGCGGCATACACTCATCCTGCCGGTACGCCGCACGACCCCGGCCCGGCGGGTGCGGGCGAGCCCTACCCCTCCGTACGCCCCAGCATCCGCTTCAGCAGGTCCCGCAGCACCGTCCGCTCACCGGCCGACAGCTCGCCCAGCGGCTCCCGGGCGAAATCCATCGTGGCGCGCAGCTCACGGGAGGTCAGCCGGCCCGCGTCGGTGGCGGCGGCGATCTTGACCCGGCGGTCGGCGGGGTCGGGGCGGCGCTCGGCGAGGCCGCGCGCTTCGAGCCGGTCGACGATCCCGGTGACGTTCGACGGCTCGCACTTCAGATGACCGGCCAGCCGGCGCATGGGCATGGGCTCGATGGACAGCAGACCCAGGACACGCGCCTGGGCGCCGGTGAGGGAGTGCGCGGCCGCCGCCTCGTCGTACTCCTCGTGGTACCGGGCGACGACCTCACCGATCAGCTCGACGACTTCCAGGGTGAGCGGGTCTGTACGAGTGGCCATGCCCACCATGGTACGCACATGCTTGACAATCTAAAATATTCAGGCGCATGGTTGTTTAAGGCAGTAGATATTTCACGCCATGAAGCTTTCACTCATGGAGCTTTGCTCAGGAGGTTGTACCCGATGTCCGCACTCCCCACGACCGGCCGCGAATGGCATCTCACCGCCCGTCCGGACGGCTGGCCCACCCCGGCGGACTTCGCCCTGCGTGAGGTTCCGGTGTCCGGGCCCGCCGACGGCCGGATCCTGGTCCGCAACCTCTTCTTCTCGGTCGACCCGTACATGCGCGGCCGGATGAATGACGTGAAGTCCTACACGCCGCCCTTCCAGCTCGACAAGCCGATGGACGGCGGCGCGGTCGGCGAGGTCATCGCGTCGAACGCCGAGGGCTTCGCGGTGGGCGACCACGTCCTGCACGGGCTCGGCTGGCGTGAGTACGCGCACGTGCCGGCCAAGCACGCCACCAAGGTCGACCCCTCGGCCGCGCCCCTCTCCGCCTACCTCGGCGTGCTCGGGATGACGGGTCTCACCGCCTACGCCGGTCTCTTCGATGTCGCCTCCTTCAAGGAGGGCGACACGGTCTTCGTCTCCGGTGCAGCGGGTGCCGTCGGCAGCCAGGTCGGCCAGATGGCCAGGATCAAGGGCGCCGCGCGCGTCATCGGCTCGGCGGGCTCCGACGAGAAGGTCAGGCACCTCGTCGACGACCTCGGCTTCGACGCCGCGTTCAACTACAAGAACGGCCCGGTGACGAAGCAGCTGCGCGAGGCCGCCCCCGACGGCATCGACGTGTACTTCGACAATGTCGGCGGCGAGCATCTCGAAGCGGCCATCACCTCGTTCAACGTGCACGGCCGCGCCACGATCTGCGGGATGATCTCGCAGTACAACAGCACCGAGGCCACCCCGGCCCCGCGCAACCTCGCACTGGTCATCGGCAAGCGGCTGCGGCTGCAGGGCATGCTGGTCGGCGATCACGCCGCGCTCCAGCCGCAGTTCGTCGAGGACGTCGCCGGCTGGATCGCTTCGGGTGAGCTCACGTACCAGGAAACGGTCGTCGAAGGTGTCGAGCAGGGCGTCGAGGCGTTTCTCGGTCTGCTGCGCGGTGAGAACACCGGGAAGATGATCGTCGCCGTCAACCAGTAGTCTCGTCCCCAGGCCGCCGCGGTCGTGGGCGCGAGACGCGGCGTACACAACAGAAGGAACTCGCATGGCAATCCAGAAGATCGATGTCGCGTACACCGCTGTCGCCACCGCGGAGAACGGCCGTGACGGCCGGGTCGCCTCGAACGACGGCAAGCTCGACGTCGTCGTCAACCCGCCGAAGGAGATGGGCGGGAGCGGCGCGGGCACCAACCCGGAGCAGCTTTTCGCCGCCGGTTACAGCGCGTGCTTCCAGGGTGCGCTGGGTGTCGTCGCCCGCCAGGAGAAGGCCGACATCTCGGGCTCGACCGTGACCGCGGCCGTCTCCATCGGCAAGACCGAGCAGGGCGGCTTCGGCCTGGAGGTCACCATCACGGCCTCCATCCCGAACGTCGACGCGGCCACCGCGCAGGCGCTGATCGAGAAGGCCCACCAGGTGTGCCCGTACTCGAACGCCACCCGCGGCAACATCAAGGTCGACCTCGCCGTCGCCTGATCATGACGCGCTGATCCCGGCTCGGGCCGGGACGGGAGGGCCGCACCCGCTCCGGCGGGGGCGGCCCTTGTCCGTACGCGGGCGGTCGTATCGCGTTCGTCAGCGAGCCGGCACGGCCGATCCGGGACGGCGCGGCCGAACTCTCCACCCGGCTCGGCCACCGGGGGCGGCCCGTGCTCGGCGACAGCCCCCGGCGGGCTCCCCGATAGGCTGCGGCGCATGGGTGATCTCGGGGCGGGTTTCGGTTATCTGGTGAAGGGCCAGCGCTGGGTCGGCCGGCGGGGCAGGCAGTACGGATTCGGGCTGCTGCCGGGGCTGATCACGCTCGTCCTGTACGTGGCGGCGCTGGTGGCGCTCGTGTTCTGGGCGGATGACGCCGTCGCGTGGGCGACACCGTTCGCCGACACCTGGAGTACCCCCTGGCCGGGCCTGCTGCGGGGCTTTCTGACCGTACTGCTCTGGGCGCTGGCCCTGCTGCTCGCCGTCGTCTCGTTCACCGCGATGACCCTGCTGATCGGCCAGCCCTTCTACGAGGCGCTCTCGGAGCGGGTCGACGCGTCGGAGGGCGGTCAAGTCCCGGAAAGCGGGCTCTCGTTCTGGCGGGAGCTGTGGATCTCCGCGCGGGACAGCCTCCGCGTCCTGGTGCGGGTGGCGCTCTACGGGCTTCTGCTCTTCGCCGCCGGATTCCTGCCGGTCGTCGGCCAGACCGTCGTCCCCGCGATCGGCTTCTGCGTCTCCGGCTTCTTCCTCGCCGAGGAGCTGACGGCGGTGGCGCTGCAGCGGCGCGGTATGGAGTTCCGGGAGCGGCTGGCCCTGCTGAAGAGCCGCCGCCTGCTGACCCTGGGCTTCGGGGTCCCGCTGACGCTCTGCTTCCTGGTGCCGCTGGTCGCGGTCTTCCTCATGCCGGGCGCGGTGGCGGGGGCGACGCTGATGGCGCGTGACCTGAGGGGCGAGACGGCGGACCCTGACACGGCGCCAGGCCCTGACGCGGCGCCAGGCCCTGACGCGGCGCCTGAGCCGGACACGGCGCCGGGCCCTGACACCGCGCCGGACGCCGCATCCGCACCGACAGCCGCCGCACCCCCGGCACCTGCACCCCCGGCCGCCGGGCCCGCGCCCTCCCGTACCACGTAACGACAGCCCCGCCCGCCCCGCGCCTCACTCCGCCGCGCCACCGCCGAGCAGCGTCGTGAAGGCGCGGAAAGCGGTGGGCATGTCCACCGATTCGGGGTCGAGCAGCCACTGGTACTGCAGACCGTCCATCACCGCCACCAGGAGCGGCGCCACCTCATCCGGCGTCAGCCCGCTCGGCAGCCGGTCCCCGAACTTGCCGCGCAGGGTGGCCGCCATGGACCCCCGCACCTGCACATAGCGGCGGGTGAAGAACTCCCGCGCCGGATGCCCGTCCGTGACGCTCTCGCCGAGCAGCGCCGCGAAGGTCTGCACGATCCCCGGCCGCATCGCGTTGTACTCCACGAGCGAGCCGAGCAGTTCGAGCGGCCACGCCTCGCCGGAACGCGCCGACGCACCCGGATCCCAGCGGTCGCGCGCTTCCAGCACGGCGACGAGCAGCGCGTCCTTGCTCGGGAAGTAGTGCAGCAGCCCCTGCTGGGTGAGGCCCACCCGCTCGGCGACCGCCCCGAGCGTCGTCCCCCGGTAGCCGCGCTCCGCGATGACCTCAAGGGCCGCACGGAGGATCTCCGCCCGCCGCCCCTCGCCTCTGGCGCTCCCCATCCACCGGCTCCTTTCCCCGTACGTGTTCTCCGAGGACCGTACGACATCGAGCATCACGAAGAGGTAACGAAACCTACCGATCTACCGGTCGACGGGTCAGGATGGAGACATCACGCACGGGACTGCGGGACTTCAGCACGCCAAGACGGAGGTACGACGGTGGCAGCCACCCCCATCAACGAAGCGGACCGGGTCCGCGAGGCCGCGGTCGAGGCCGCTCTCGGCGCTCTCGATCTCGACACCAAGGCCCGGCTGCTCTCCGGGCAGGACTTCTGGTCCCTTCCGGCGCTCCCGGAGATCGGGCTGCGGTCCCTCGTCATGTCGGACGGCCCGATCGGCGTCCGCGGCGTGCGCTGGACCGCCGACGACCCCTCCATCGCCCTGCCGTCACCAACCGCGCTCGCCGCCACCTGGGACCCGGAGCTGGCCCACCGGGCCGGTGTCCTGCTCGCCCAGGAGGCCCGGCGCAAGGGCGTGCACGTCCTGCTCGCGCCGACCGTCAATCTGCACCGCTCACCGCTGGGCGGACGCCACTTCGAGTGCTACTCGGAGGACCCGTACCTCACCGGCGAGATCGGCACCGGCTACGTACGCGGCGTGCAGAGCGGCGGCGTCGGCACCACGGTCAAGCACTTCGTCGGCAACGACGCGGAGACCGACCGCTTCACCGTCAACAACCTGATCGCCCCGCGCCCGCTGCGCGAGCTGTATCTGGCGCCTTTCGAGGCCATCGTCGAGAACGCCCACCCCTGGGGCATCATGACCGCGTACAACACGGTCAACGGCACGACGATGACCGAGCACCGCTACCTCGTCAACGAAGTCCTGCGCGGCGAGTGGCACTTCGACGGCTTCAACGTCTCCGACTGGACGGCCGCGCGCTCCACCGCCGGTGACATCCTCGGCGGCCTCGACGTGGCGATGCCGGGCCCGGTCACCCCGTACGGTGAGCCGCTGGCCGCCGCCGTCAGGACGGGCGATGTCCCCGAGAGCGCGGTCGACGACGCGGTACGGAACGTCCTGCGGCTCGCCGCACGGACCGGCGTCCTCGACGGCGCCCCGCCGGTCGTCACCGATCTCCCGGCGGAGACCGACGGGCGCGAGCTGGCCCGCGAGATCGCCCGCCGCGCCTTCGTCCTCGTACGGAACGAGGGCGGCGCGCTGCCCCTCGACGCCTCGCGGACCCGCAAGGTCGCGCTCATCGGCGCCGCCGCCCGCGACGCCCGTATCCTCGGCGGCGGCTCGGCCACCGTCTTCCCGACCCGGGTGGTGGCGCCCCTCGACGGGCTGGCGGCCGCGCTCCCCGAAGGCGCCGTCAGCTACGCGCTCGGCGCCGACCCGAGTGGCCAACTGGCCGCAGCGGGCAAGGGATTCGCCCTGCACGCCATCTGCCGCGACAAGGCGGGCCGGATCATCGGCACCGCTTCGGTGCCCGGCGGGCGCATCCAGTGGGTGGGCAGCGATCTGCCCGACGGAGTGACCCACGAGGCGCTGCACACCATCGAGGTCAAGGGCACGTTCACCCCCAGGGAGAGCGGCGAGCACACCTTCGGCACCCGTGGCCTCGGCGGCTTCCGGCTCACCGTCGGCGACCAGGTCCTCTTCGCGGCGGACGAGCTGCCGGGCGACGAGGCGGACCCGTTCGCCGCGGTCTTCGGCGGCCCCGTCGAGCGCGGCACCGCCACCCTCACCGCCGGTGAGCCGGTCGCGATCGGCTTCGAGTACACCGTCTTCAAGAGCGCCGGCGCCCGGCTCCAGGCCATCGGCTTCTCGCTCATGCACCGCGACCCGCAGCGCGACGCCGACGAGCTCATCGCCGAAGCCGTGGCCGCCGCCCGCGCGGCCGACACCGCCGTGGTGGTCGTGGCCACCACCGAGGAGGTCGAGTCCGAGGGCTTCGACCGCAAGGACCTCAGGCTGCCCGGCCGCCAGGACGACCTGGTGCGCGCGGTGGCCGCCGCCAACCCGAACACGGTCGTGGTCGTCAACGCCGGCTCCCCGGTGGAGCTGCCCTGGCGCGACGACGTGGCGGCGGTGCTGCTCAGCTGGTTCCCTGGCCAGGAGGGCGGCGCGGCACTCGCCGACGTACTCCTCGGCGCGGCGGAGCCGGGCGGGCGGCTCCCCACCACCTGGCCGGCGGTCCTGGACGACGCCCCGGTCCGCAGGGTCGAGCCGGAGGGCGGCGAACTCCCCTACGAGGAGGGTGTGTTCATCGGCTACCGGGCCTGGGACCGGGCCGGCGCCACCCCCGCCTACCCCTTCGGGCACGGCCTGGGCTACACCGAGTGGAGCTACGAGTCGGTGGAGGCGACCGCGGAGACCGCGACCGTCCGCATCCGCAACACCGGCGCCCGCGCCGGACGCGAGACGGTCCAGGTCTACGCGGCCCCGGCCGACCCCGGAACGGACCGGGCCGCCCGCGCGCTGGCCGGATTCGCCACCGTGGAAGCGGGACCGGGCGAGACGGCCGAGGTGGCCGTCGCGCTCTCCCCCCGGGCCTTCGAGACCTGGGACGAGGAGGCGGGCGGCTGGGCGAAGCGCCCCGGCGGCTACGAGATCAGGGCCGGCCGCTCCCTGGCCGACACCAGGCTGACGGTCACGGTCACGCTCTGACGCTCCACGGGTTCCCGCGTCCGACGGTCTACGTGCTCCCGCGGCCGACGGTCACGGGAACCCGCGTCCGACGGCCCACGGGTCCCCGCGTACACCTACCGCGCGTACACCTGCCCCGCGTACACCTACCGCGCGGAGAACCCGTACACCGTCTCGGAAACGAACGCGCCGCCCGGCCGGAGCACCGCACCGGGGAACTCCGGCCGGTTCGGCGTATCGGGAAAGCGCTGGGTCTCCAGCGCGATCCCGGCGCCGGCCCCGAACGGCCCGTCGTCGATGTGGTCACCGGTGTAGAGCTGCAGCCCCGGCTCGCTGGTGGAGACTGTCAGCACCCGGCCGGAGCCCGGGTCGGACAGCTCGGCGGCCGCACCGCCGCCCCCGTCGAGTACGTAGTTGTGGTCGTAGCCCAGTCCCACCTTCCTGGCCTGCCGGAAGTCGAAACGGGTGCCGTCGACCGGCGCCAGATCGCCGGTCGGGATCAGCCCGGCGTCCACGGGCGTCACCCGCGAGGCCGCGATCCGCAGCTCGTGCCCGGCCGCGCTGCCGGAGCCCGCACCGGCCAGGTTCCAGTACGAGTGGTTGGTCAGGCTCACCACGGTCGGCGCGTCCGTCGTCGCCTCGTACGCGATCCGCAGCGCACCGCTCTCCGTCAGGCCGTACGTCACGGACACGGTCAGCCGCCCGGGGAAGCCCTCCTCGCCGTCCGGGCTGACCCGGGAGAGCCGCACCCCGTGGTCCCCGGCGGGCGCCGCCTCCCACACCCGCTTGTCGAAGCCGCGGTCACCGCCGTGCAGGCTGTGCGGCGGGTTGTTGCGGGGCAGCCGGTAGGTGCGCCCGTCGAGCCCGAACTCACCGCCCGCGATGCGGTTCGCGTACCGCCCGATCAGCGCCCCGAAGTACGGCCCGGGGAAGGCCAGATACCCGGCCAGGTCGGGGAAGCCCAGCGCCACCCCGGCCACCGCTCCCGCCCGGTCGGGCACCTCGACGGACTGCACGATCCCGCCGTACGTGAGCACCCGCACCCGGGTACCGCCGCGCTCCAGGGTCCAGCGGTGGACTGAGGTGCCGTCGCCGAGACGGCCGAAGATCTCCGGCTGCGCGCTGCTCATCCCCGGACCCTACGCCGGGGGCCGCGCGGCCGTGACGTTGCGGTAGGCGATCTCCGCCAGCCGCTCCTGGCCGTCCTTCCCGGGGTGGAACCAGTCCCAGGGGCTCAGCTGCGCCCCGGTGAACCGGAACCCGAAGACCTCACCGCCGTCGTAACGGCAGTGCTCGTCCGTCGCGCACACGTCCTTGAGGACCCCGTTGTACGCGACGACCCGCTCCCGCACGGCGTCGCGCCGCTTCACGGCCGCCGGGTTCATCGCGTCGGCGTCCCGCAGCATCGACGCGCAGATCCCCAGCTTCCAGATCTGCTTGCCCAGCGGATTGCCGCGCCCCTGCGACCACAGCCGCTTCAGGTCCGGCACGCTCGACACATAGACCTCGCTCTTGGGCAGCGCGGTGGCCAAACGTTTCAGCGCCGTCTCAAACGATGTTCGGAATTCATCCACCGGTGTCATGTGCGAAACCGAGTCACGACAAGCGTCATTGGCACCTGCCATGATCGTCACCAGCTGGGGCCGGTGCGCCGCCGCTGCGCCGATCTGGGCCGGCACATCGGCCATCCGGGCCCCGGTCCTGGCGTCGTTCCAGCTCTTCTTCACACCGAGCCGCGAGACCAGACTGTGCACCTGGGCGTCCGAACCGGTCGCCCAGGACACCTTCGGACAGTCCGCGAGCACCGAACAGGCGTCGAAGCCGCGGGTGATGGAATCGCCCACCGCGGCCACCGAACGGGGGGACCTGTCCCAGGTCGGGGCGGGTGCGGACGGTCCGTTGCGGTGCGCCTGCGCACGTTTCGCGCCACTGTCGGAAGAGTCACAGCCGGCCAGCGCGCCGAGCGGGAGGACGACCACCGCCGTCAGTGCCGCGAGCGCCGTGCGTGTGCGGCGGCTCCGGGCGGATTCCGGCTTCCTCTGCACCCTCTGCACCCTCCAAGTGGCCGACCCGCGCGTCCTGCCGAGTGAAAGCTCTGTGTCCAACAGGGCTGAGACCGACAGTACGTCACACGAGTGAGGCCGTCGCGCGGTAGTTTTTCCCCGTCGAACCAGTGGCAACTTCGCCTTCCACGGTTCCGGTAAATTACATCACGTCACATACTGTCCCATTTCAGGAGATTAACTCCCGATGCTGTTTACTGTTGTACCCCGGGGCAGAACGGGCGAGAGGCCGCTGGGGAAGGCGAACCTCGAACCGCACTGGAGGTCCCGGTGACGACACGTGGAGTTCTGTACCTGCACTCCGCACCGCGCGCGCTGTGCCCGCACGTTGAGTGGGCCGTGGCGGGTGTTCTCGGTGCGCGGGTGAATCTCGACTGGATCAGGCAGCCGGCCTCTCCCGGCACCTGGAGATCCGAGTTCTCCTGGAAGGGCGGCACGGGCACCGCGTCCCAGCTCGCCTCCGCGCTGCGTGGCTGGAACCTGCTGCGGTTCGAGGTGACGTCGGAGCCGTGCCCGTCGGCCGAGGGCGAGCGCTACAGCGCCACGCCGGAGCTGGGCATCTTCCACGCCGTCACCGGAATCCACGGCGACATCCTGATCCCCGAGGACCGCCTGCGGGCCGCGCTGGCCCGCTCGCTGGGCGGCGAGAGCGATCTGGAGGCCGAGATCGCACGGCTGCTCGGCAAGCCGTGGGACGACGAGCTGGAGCCGTTCAGGTACGCGGGCGAGGGAGCCCCGGTGCGCTGGCTGCACCAGGTCGTCTGATCCGCTTTACGGTGGGTCCATGGCTGACAACACCTCAGTAGCTGTCCTGGGTACGGGCATCATGGGCGCCGCGATGGCCCGTAACCTCTGCCGTGCCGGGCTCGACGTCCGGGTCTGGAACCGGACCCGTGCCAAGGCCGAGCCCCTCGCCGCCGCAGGCGCTCGCGTCGCCGGCACTCCGGGTGAGGCCGTCGAGGGCGCGGACGTGATCATCACCATGCTGTACGACGGCGCGGCGGCCCTCGAAGCGATGACCGCCGCCGGGTCCTCGCTGGGCGCCGGGACCGTCTGGCTCCAGTCCACGACAGCGGGCACCGAGGCGCTCCTCCCGCTCGCCGCGCTGTCCAGGCAGCACGGACTCGTCTTCGTGGACGCTCCGGTCCTCGGCACCAAGGCCCCGGCGGAGAGCGGTCAGCTCACGGTTCTCGCGGCGGGGCCCAGCTCCGTACGCGGCGATGTCGCTCCCGTCCTGGACGCGGTCGGCGCCCGTACGGTCTGGGTCGGCGCCGACGGCGCGACGGGAGCGGCCACCCGGCTGAAGCTCGTCTGCAACAGCTGGGTGCTGGCCCTCACCCACGGCACGGCCGAGGCGCTCGCGCTGGCTGACGGTCTCGGCGTCGACCCGGCGAGCTTCCTGGACGCGGTCTCCGGCGGCTCGCTGGACTGCGGCTATCTGCACCTGAAGGCACAGGCCATCCTCACCGAGGACTACACGCCGAGCTTCTCCGTCACCACGGCGGCCAAGGACGCGCGGCTGATCGTCGAGGCGGGGCGCGAGGCGGGCGTACGGCTCGATGTGGCGGCCGCGGGCGGCGAGCGGTTCCGCCGGGCGGAGGCGCTGGGCCACGGCGGCGACGACATGGCCGCGTCCTACTTCGCGAGCTTCGAGCACTGAGGCCGGGAGCCCGGACGTGAACGCGCGGGCCCGCCCCTCCCGGAGAGGGAGGAGCGGGCCCGCGCGTGTCGTGCTGTGCTGCGCTCTGTTGTGCTGAGCTGCGCGACCGGCGTGTGCGGTCAGACCGTACGGAACGCCAGCATCACGTTGTGACCGCCGAATCCGAACGAGTTGTTGACCGCGGAGATCGGCCCCTGCGGCAGCGTGCGCGGCTTGTCCCGCACGATGTCCGCGTCGACCTCCTCGTCGAGGTCGACGATGTTGATGGTCGGGGGAGCCGTGCGGTGGTGCAGCGCCAGCACCGTGGCGACGGTCTCGATACCGCCCGCGCCGCCGAGCAGATGCCCGGTCATCGACTTCGTCGCGGAGATGGCGACATGGTCGAGGTCGTCGCCCAGGACCTGACGGAGCGCCTTGATCTCGGCGACGTCACCCTGCGGGGTCGACGTGGCGTGCGCGTTGACGTGCACGACCTCGGACGGCTTCAGGTCCGTGGTCTCCAGCATGTGCCGCAACGCCGCGGCGATACCGCGGCCGGTCGGCTCCGGCTGCGCGATGTGGTGGGCGTCCGACGACAGGCCCTGGCCCACCAGTTCGCAGTAGACCTTGGCGCCGCGTGCGGCGGCGTGCTCGGCGGACTCCAGGACCACGATGCCGGCGCCCTCGCCGAGTACGAAGCCGTCGCGGCCCTTGTCGTACGGGCGGGAGGCCCCCTCGGGGTCCTCGTTGTTCTTCGACATCGCCATCATGTTGGCGAAGGCCGCGATGGGCAGCGGGTGGATGGTCGCCTCGGTGCCACCGGCGACGACGACGTCGGCACGGCCGGAGCGGATCATCTCGGCCGCGTAGCCGACCGCTTCGGCGCCGGACGCGCACGCGCTGACCAGCGCGTGAACGCCTGCCTGCGCGCCGAGTTCGAGCCCGACGTTGGCGGACGGGCCGTTCGGCATGAGCATGGGGACGGTGTGCGGGGAGACGCGGCGTACGCCCTTCTCCTTGAGCACGTCGTACTGGTCGAGCAGGGTGGTGATGCCACCGATGCCGGAGGCGACGACCGCGCCGAGGCGCTCGGGGCGGACGGCGTCGTCCTCACCCGCCTTCGCGGTGAAGCCCGCGTCGGCCCAAGCCTCACGGGCGGCGATCACCGCGAACTGGGCCGAACGGTCCAGTTTGCGGGCGAGGGGGCGCGCCAGGACCTCGCTCGGGTCGACAGCCACCGGGGCGGCGATGCGGACCGGCAGCTCGGCGAAGCGCTCGTCGGTGAGCGGCTTGACACCGGAACGGCCTGCGAGCAGTCCGTCCCAGGTCGATGCGCTGTCGCCACCCAGCGGTGTGGTTGCGCCGATACCGGTGACGACCACGGTGCGATTGGTCGAGCTCACTGGAATTTCTTCTCCACGTGTAGAGGGATCTGAATCACGGCGCCACCGCCGGGTGGCGTCAGCCGCGGGCCTGGGTCAGGCCTGGTGCTTCACGATGTAGTCGGCAGCGTCGCCGACGGTCTTGAGGTTCTTGACGTCGTCGTCGGGGATCTTGACGTCGAAGCGCTCTTCGGCGGCGACGACGACCTCGACCATGGACAGCGAGTCGACGTCCAGGTCGTCGGTGAAGGACTTGTCCAGCTGGACGTCCTCGACCGGGATGCCGGCGATCTCGTTGACGATCTCGGCGAGACCCTCGATGATCTGTTCCTGAGTGGCGGCCATGACGGCGCTCCTTCGATGTGTAGCGGTGTGTGTCGGGGACTGCTCGGGGTGTTCGAACCTCGGGGTGTCCGAACGGCGAACCGGATTCCTCCGGAATGCCCTAGGGGAGGGTAACGACAGTCGCGGCGTAGACGAGACCCGCCCCGAAGCCGATGACCAGTGCGGTGTCGCCGCTTTTCGCCTGACCGGTCGCCAGGAGCCGCTCCATCGCAAGCGGAATCGAGGCAGCCGAGGTGTTGCCGGTGGTCTCGACGTCACGGGCGACCGTGACGTGGTCCGGCAGTTTGAGGGTCTTCACCATCGAGTCGATGATCCGCATGTTGGCCTGGTGCGGGATGAAGACGTCCAGGTCGGCCGCGGCGATACCGGCCGCGTCCAGGGCCTGCTGAGCGACCTTCGCCATCTCGAACACGGCCCAGCGGAAGACCGCCTGGCCCTCCTGCGTGATCGCGGGGAACTTCTCGCGGCCCTTGCCGTCGCGGTAGTCCGACCACGGCACGGTCTGCTTGATCGTCTCGGACTTGTCGCCCTCCGAGCCCCACACCGTGGGGCCTATGTGCGGCTCCTGGGAAGGACCGACCACGACCGCGCCCGCGCCGTCCCCGAAGAGGAAGGCCGTCGCGCGGTCCTCCAGGTCGGTGAGGTCGCTGAGCCGCTCGACGCCGATGACGACCACGTACTCGGCGGAACCCTCGACGATCATGCCCTTGGCGAGCGTCAGACCGTACCCGAAGCCGGCGCAGCCCGCGGAGATGTCGAAGGCGGGCGCCTTGTCGGTGCCGAGCTTGTAGGCGATGTCGGTCGCGATGGCCGGGGTCTGCGCGAAGTGCGAGACCGTCGACACGATCACTCCGCCGATCCGGTCGGCGGGGATCCCGGCGTCCGCGATGGCCTTGCCGGCCGCCTCGACGGACATCGCGGACACGGTCTCCTCGTCGGAGGCCCAGTGGCGGGTCGCGATGCCGGACCGGGAGCGGATCCACTCGTCGGACGAGTCGATCGTCTCCAGGATGACCTCGTTGGGCACGACCCGGGTCGGGCGGTAGCCGCCGACCCCCATGATCCGTGCGTACGGGGCGCCCTGGCTGGGCTTGATCTTCGCCATGCTCTCTCGGGCTCCTTAGGCCCCCGCCGCGTCAGCGGCAGGTGATCGGTTCTCGGCGATGAGGGCGCGGGCCGCGTCGAGGTCGTCGGGTGTCTTGAGCGCCAGCGTCCGTACGCCGGGCATGGCGCGCTTGGCGATGCCCACCAGGGTGCCGCCGGGGCAGACCTCGATGAGCGCGGTCGCGCCCAGCTTCTGGGCGGTCTCCATGCACAGATCCCAGCGGACCGGGTTCGAGACCTGGTTGACCAGCCGGGCGATGACATCGGCGCCGGTCGTGACGAGTTCGCCGTCGGCGTTCGAGAGGTACGGGACGGCCGGGTCGGCGACGGTCAGGTCCTGGGCGGCCCTGCCGAGTCCGGCGACCGCCGGAGCCATGTGGTGCGTGTGGAAGGCGCCCGCCACCTTGAGCGGCATGACCCTGCGCACCCCCTCGGGCTTGTCGTCGACGAGCGCCGCGATCTGTTCGGCGGTGCCCGCGGCGACGATCTGGCCTGCGCCGTTCACGTTCGCCGGGGTCAGCCCGAGCTTCTCCAGATGCGGGAGCACGGTCTCGGGGTCACCGCCGAGGAGCGCGGCCATCCCGGTCTCCGTGACGGCCGCGGCCTCGGCCATGGCCAGTCCGCGGGTCCGTACGAAACCGAGCGCCGCCGCTTCGTCGATGACGCCCGCGAAAGCCGCGGCCGTGATCTCGCCGACGCTGTGTCCCGCGACGGCGCCGGGCACGAAGTCGCCCAGCGCGGAAGCGGACAGCAGACCGGCCGCGACCAGCAGCGGCTGGGCCACCGCTGTGTCACGGATGGCGTCCGCGTCGGCCTTGGTGCCGTAGTGGGCGAGGTCGAGCCCGATGGCGTCCGACCACGCGGCAATACGGTCGGCGGCACCGGGGAGTTCGAGCCAGGGAGTCAGGAAGCCGGGCGTCTGAGCGCCTTGGCCGGGAGCGACGAGTACGAGCACCCTCACACTCTCTCTTGTGGACGGTTCCGAAGGCCCGTGGGGACAGGGACGAAGAACCGGTGGGGTAATTGTTGGTGTCCGACAAAAGTCTAGAGCTGCGTATCCCCGTCGGCCAGGCGCCCCAGGATCAGGGCGATGCGCAGAGTGAATGCGGAGCGCACATCGGAGGGTGACCAGCCGGTGACGTCGGTCACACGTCGGAGCCGGTAGCGAACGGTGTTGGGATGTACGAAGAGCATCCGGGCCGCGCCCTCCAGACTGCTCGCCTGCTCCAGATAGACACTCAGCGTTTCCAGGAGGGCCGACCCCGCCTGCTCCAGAGGTCTGTAGATCTCCTCCACCAACTGCTCACGCGCCGCGGGGTCCGAAGCGATGGCGCGCTCCGGCAGCAGATCGTCGGCGAGCACCGGGCGCGGCGCGTCCTGCCAGGCGTACCCGGCCTTGAGCCCGGCGGCCGCCGCCTGCGCGGAGCGGGTGGCCGCGAGCAGGTCGGGCACGATCGGCCCGGCGACCACGGGGCCCGCCGCGTACGGGCCGATGAGGGCCTTGGCGACCTGGAGCGGATTGTCGTTGCCGCCCGCGATGACGACGAGACGGTTGCCGAGCACCCCGGTCAGCACCTGGACCTTGGCGTGCCGCGCGGCGCGGCGGATCGCCTCGACGGTCAGTTCACTGTCGCCCTCGGGCGCGGTGCCGAGGATCACACAGACATGGTCGGGCGAGTTCCAGCCGAGGGCGGCCGCGCGGGACACCGCGCCCTCGTCGGCCTCGCCGGACAGCACGGCGTTGACGACCAGCGACTCCAGCCGGGCGTCCCAGGCCCCGCGGGCCTCGGCGGCCTGCGCGTACACCTGGGCGGTCGCGAAGGCGATCTCCCGTGCGTAGACCAGCAGCGCCTCACGGAGGATCGACTCGTCGCCCGGGGCGGCGACTTCCTCGATCGCGGTCTCCATGACCTCGATCGTGGTGCGCACCATCTCGACGGTCTGCCGCAGGGTGATGGCCCGGGTCAGCTCGCGCGGGGCGGTGCCGAAGACATCGGTGGAGATCGCCTGGGGCGCCTCCGGGTGCCGGAACCACTCGGTGAAGGCGGCGATACCGGCCTGCGCGACCAGGCCGATCCAGGAACGGTTCTCCGGTGGCATGGCCCGGTACCACGGCAGGGTCTCGTCCATCCGGGCAATGGCGTTCGCCGAGAGCCGGCCGGATGACTGCTCCAGCCGCTTCAGCGTCGCGGCGTGCGGATGTGCGGGAGGGGGTCCGGGCTGCGCGGAATCGGGTCGGGGCACGTGGACAAGACTGCCTTATCGGGACCCGGGCATGGCGTGGCGGGGCTACGGTGGGCGGCGTGATGGATGTACGGCGCTCCGGCGAGCGCTACCGCGGAGGCGACCTCGCGGCCGGTATCGATTCCCGCCACGCCTTCTCGTTCGGCTCGTTCTACGACCCGGACAACCTGCGTTTCGGGCCGGTCCTGGCCTGCAACGAAGAGCGGCTCGCGCCGGGTGCGGGTTTCGACGAACACCCGCACAGCCACACCGAGATCATCACCTGGGTGGTCGAGGGCGAACTCACCCACCGCGACTCGACGGGCGGTGCCACGGTCGTAAGGGCCGGTGACGTCCAGCACCTCTCGTCGGCCGGCGGGGTGCGCCACGAGGAGCGCAACGAGGGCCCGGAGCCACTGGTCTTCGTCCAGATGTGGCTGGCCCCTCTGGAGCCGGGCGGCGAGCCCGCGTACGAGACCGTGCGCGGCATCGCGGACGCCACGCCCTACGCGGTCCCCGCGGCGGGCGCCCTGCTCTCGGTCCGCAGGCCGTCCCCCGGCGAGCGGGTGGCGGTGCCGGACGTGCCGGGGGTGTACCTGCATGTCGTACGGGGTGAAGTCCGGCTGGGCGATACGGAGTTGGCCCCGGGCGACTCGGTCAGGATCAGCGGGGTGCAGGGGCTCGACCTGGTGGCGGACACGGCGGCCGAGGTGCTGCTCTGGGAGCTGGAGACGGCCTGAGGCGGGCGGCCCCGGCGGAGGGGGCGGCGGGCGACGCTTTGACGACACGCCCCGGGCGCGGGCGCCGCGGTTCAGGACCGGGGTGAGGCGCTGCCGGCCTGGGCGCGGTTGGCGCGGATCTCGTCGTGGTGCTCGGCGGCCCAGCCGATCAGCCGCACGACGAGTTCGTTCAGGCCGTGGCTGAGCGGGGCGAGGGCGTACTCCACACGCGGCGGCACCTCGGCGTAGGCGGTGCGCGTGATCAGGCCGTCCTCCTGGAGCTGGCGCAGTGTGCGGGTGAGCATGCGCTGCGAGATGCCCGGGATCTGGCGCTGGAGGTCGGTGTAACGCAACGGGCCGGACTGCAGGACGCCGATGACCAGCATGCTCCACTTGTCGCCGACCCGGTCGAGTACCTGCCGGATGAAGTCCATGCGGTCGGCGGGGATGCCCGCGCACGGCCCGATCGCGGCCGCCGTCGCGGTCGCCGTCTCCGTACCAGCGCTGTCCTGCATGGCGCCCATTCCTCTCCGTCGCGCACACCCGTGTGCCTTTTGTACCGGCTTCCATACTGACGCATCATGGCGCTACGAACAAATGAGAGGAATTGGAGGTCAGGGCAGGACAGCGGCACCCTGCTCGACCTGCTGCGCACCGCCTGGGACGAAACCCGCCCGGTCGCTCTCTCGCCCCCGTCTCCGTGAAAGGCACAGCCATGTCGTACCTGCTGCACATCGACTCGTCCTCGCTCGGCGAGGCGTCCGTCTCCCGTCAGGTCGCTCAGTCCTTCCGTGACCGGTGGCAGGGCCCGGTCGTCCACCGCGACCTCGCCGCCTCGCCGGTGCCGCACCTGACCGCCGCGGGCGTCACGGCCCGCATCACCGACCCGGACCGGCACAGTCCCGAGCAGGCGAAGGCGGCCGCGCTCCAGGACGAGCTGATCGAGGAGTTGCTGGGCGCCGGCGCGTATCTGTTCACGGTGCCGATGTACAACCTCTCGATGCCGTCGGTGTTCAAGGCGTGGCTGGACCAGATCATCGTCACGGACCGCACCCTGATCTTCGGCGGTCCCTCCCCGGTCGCGGGCCGTCCGGCCGTACTGATCTCCGCCCGGGGCGGTGGCTACGGCCCCGGCACCCCCAACGAGGGCCTCGACCATGTGGTGCCCACCCTGGAGGCCGTCCTGGGTCACGACAATCTCCTCGGCCTGGACGTCACCACCGTGATACCCGAGCTGACCATGGCCCCGGTGGCTCCTGCCATGGCTCCGCTCCTTCCCCTGCACGAGGCGTCCATCACGGCCGCCCACGACAAGGCCCGCGCGCTCGCCACGGCCTTCGGCGCGGCGCGGGCCGCCTGAGGCCGCGCTCCGTCGTTCGACCGTCGTTCGACCGCCGTTTGACCGAGTAGACCTGTCTGTCTAATATGACTGGGACTAGACAGACAGGTCTACTCATACTTCGGACGGGAATGGTCATGACGAATCTTTCGGTCGACCCGGCGTCCGGCCCGGTGTCCCACCCGGTGCCCCACCCGGCATCCGAATCCGCGCGGGGCCGGCGGCTGCCGCCGGGCGTGGCGCTGTATGTCCTCGCGTCCATCACCGTCTCGTTCCTGGCGGCCTCCAGCGCGCCCACCCCGCTCTACGCCGTCTACCAGGCCGAATGGGGCTTCGACCCGATCACCACCACCGTGGTCTTCGGCGTCTACGCGGTCGCCGTGCTGCTCGGACTGCTCACCATGGGCAAGCTCTCCGACCACGTCGGCAGACGGCCGGTACTGCTGGCCGCGCTCGCGGCGCAGGCCGTCTCGATGGTCGTGTTCGCCACCGCCGAAGGCGTGCCGGGGCTGCTGGTCGCCCGGATCGTCCAGGGGCTGTCGACCGGCGCCGCGCTCGGCGCGATCGGGGCGGGGATGATGGACATCGACCGGCCGCGCGGCACGATCACCAACGCGGTCGTCCCGGGCATCGGCACCGCGACCGGCGCGCTGGTCTCCGGCCTCGTCGTCCAGTTCCTGCCCGCCCCCACGCATCTGGTCTACCTCGTACTGCTGGCGGTCTTCGCCCTCCAGGCCGTCGCCGTCGCGCTGATGGCGGAGACGGTGACCCGCAAGCCGGGGGCGCTGGCCAGCCTGGCGCCCGAGATCAAGCTGCCGCGCGCCGTACGCCGCCCGATGCTGGTGGCCGCGCCTGTGCTGTTCGCCGTCTGGGCGCTGGCCGGGCTCTACGGTTCGCTCGGCCCTTCCCTCGCACGGCAGTTGACCGGCTCCAGCTCCGAAGTGCTCGGCGGGATGAGCCTGTTCGTGCTCGCCGGGGTGGCCGCCGTCTCGGTGGTGCTCCTGCGGAAGGCGACGACCCGGACGGTGATGCTCACCGGCATACTCGCGCTGATCGCCGGGGTGGCCCTCACCCTCGTCTCGATCCGCGCCTCGTCCGCCACCGGCTTCTTCGTCGGCTCCGCCATCGCGGGCGTCGGCTTCGGCAGCGGGTTCCAGGGCGGTATCCGTACGGTGATGCCGCTGGCCCGGCCGCACGAGAGTTCCGGGGTGCTGTCGCTGCTCTTCGTCGTCTCGTACCTGGGCATGGGGGTACCCGCCGTGGTCGCCGGGTTCCTCGTCGTCCACGCGGGCGGGCTGACCGCCACCGCGCAGGAGTACGGACTCGCCGTGATCGTCCTCGCGGCCTTCGCGCTGCTCGGGCTGGTGCGCGGCGGCCGGGACGGGGCGGCGGTCCTGCCCGGGGCATAATGGTAGACAGATCTGTCTGAAGGAGTGACCGTCATGGCGAGCGTACGGAGCACCGTGAAACCTTCGGCGCGTGAGCGCCTGCTCGCCGCCGCGAACGAGCTGTTCTACGCCGAGGGCGTGCAGAGCGTCGGGATCGACCGGGTCATCGAGCACGCGGGCGTGGCCAAGGCGTCGCTCTACAACACCTTCGGCGGCAAGGAGCAGCTCGTCCGGGCGTACCTCGACACCCGGCACGCGGGCACCGCCGACCGGATCACCCGGGCCGTCGCGGAGCGCGACACGCCCCGCGAGCAGATGCTGGCGGTCTTCGAGTCCCAGGGGCGGCAGTTCGACCGGCCCGACTTCCACGGCTGCGCCTTCATCCGCGCCGGCTCCGAGGCCAGCCCCGGCGGGCTGGTCCATGAGGCGGCGGACACCTTCCGCCGCTGGATGCGCGAACTCTTCACCCGGCTCGCCGCCGAGGCCGGCGCCGCCGACCCCGAAGCCCTGGCCCACCAGCTCCAGTTCCTCTACGACGGCGCGGGTGTCTCCGCCCTGATGGACGACGACTCCACGGTGGCCGCGACCTCCCGTGCGGCGGCCGCCGCCCTGATCACGGCGGCGACGGGCACCCCGGGGTGACGGTCCTCTAGTGGAGCCCGTCCACGAATGTCTGCCAGGCTGCGGCGTGGACGAACAGCGTGGGTCCGGCGGGGTTCTTGCTGTCCCGGACCGGCACGGTACCGGGGAGGCCGTCGGCCACCTCGACGCACTCGCCGCCGTTGGTTCCGCTGTACGACGACGTACGCCACACCGCGCCGTCGGTCACCGTGCACTCGACGCACTCGCCGCCGGTGTTTCCGCTGTAGCTGGACTTACGCCACCGCGCGTTCTCCAGGTCGCGACCGGTCTCCATAACGCTCCTCCATCACGCGGGTGATCAGCGCCGCCGAGTCCTCGACGGAGAGAGCGGCAGCCTGCAGGTGAGCGTAACGGAGTGCGCCTTCCCGGATGGTCTCGGGGCTGGCCGTCATGTGGCCGGAGATGAGGTCCTCGGTGTAGACGATTTCCGGGTCGTCATCGAAGCGCATGGCGGTGAACGACCCAGCCAGGCTAGCGTGTTCACCCGGCGGCACCAGCGTCTGCGCGCACCTCGTGGCCCCGGGGTCGGCGGGCCTCTTCCAGAAGGCGATCCTGCAAAGCGCCCAGTGCACAGGACGTAAATGGTCACCGGGCCCGCCGACCTGGTTCCCGCTGCCGCGCGCGGAGCGCGAGCAGCACGGGCTCGACCTGGCGGCCAAGGCCGGCTGCTCCGACCCGCGGACGGCGGCGGCCTGCCTGCGCGCCGTACCCGTGGGCGAACTCCTCAAGTGGTCCGACTACGGACTCGGGTCAGGACCGTCGGTCGGCGGCGGCGTCCTGCCTGTCAGCCCGGAACGGGCTTTCGCCACCGGCCACTTCAGCCGGGTCCCGGTCATCCAGGGCACCACGCGGGACGAACACCGCCTGTTCACGGCGGCCATCGAAGCCGTGACCGGCCGGACGACGACCGACGCCGACTACCGGCAGCAGATCCGGACCCTCTTCACCCCGGCCGACGCGGCCCGCGTCCTGGCCCGCTACCCCGCCGGCCGCTTCCACTCGCCCGGCGAGGCGCTGTCCACCGTCGTCGGCGACTGGGCCTGGGGATGCACGGCCCTCGGCCGTGACCAGGCCCTGGACCGTCACGTGCCCACGTACGCCTACGAGTTCGACGACGAGAAAGCCCCCTGGTTCAGCACTCTCAAGAAACCCAACTTCCCCACGGGGGCGTTCCACGGCAGCGAGCTGGAGTACCTCTTCGACGACGAGCAGCTTCCCGGTCCCGCGACCCCCGCTCAGCACCGGCTCGCGGACACGATGGTGCGCTACTGGGCCCGGTTCGCCTACACGGGCGACCCGAACGGCCCAGGCACGGCGCCCTGGCCCCGATTCGGAACCGGCCGGCATGTGCAGTCGCTGCAACCGGGGAGGACGGAACCGGTCGATCTCGCCCAGGAACACCAGTGTGGCTTCTGGCAGACCATCACCGTCAGGACCGGAGTTCGGCCAGCACCGCGTCCGTGAACGGCGGCCAGGCGTCGACCGCCCACGGCCCGAAGGCCCGGTCGGTCAGCGCCACACAGGCGGCCCCCGCCTCCGGGTCGACCCAGAGGAACGTCCCCGACTGGCCGAAGTGGCCGAAGGTCCGCGGTGACGACGAAGCGCCCGTCCAGTGCGGGGACTTGGCGGAACGGATCTCGAAGCCGAGACCCCAGTCGTTCGGGTTCTGGAGGCCGTATCCGGGCAGTACGCCCTTGAGCCCGGGGTGGACCACCGAGGTGGCTTCGGCGACGGTACGCGGGTCGAGCAGCCGGGGCGCCTGCAGCTCGGCGGCGAACCGCGCCAGGTCGTCGGCGCTGGACACGCCGTCCTTCGCGGGGGAGCCCTCCAGCGAGGTGTCCGCCATACCGAGCGGTTCGAGCACCCCCTCGCGGAGGTAATCGGCGAACGGGATGCCGGTGGCCGCGGCGATGTGGTCGCCGAGCGCCTCGAACCCCGCGTTGGAGTAGATCCGGCGCTCACCGGGGGCCGCCATCACCCGGTTCTCGTCGAAGGCGAGACCGCTGGTGTGGGCGAGCAGATGGCGGACCGTGGCCCCGGGGGGACCCGCGGGCTCGTCCAGCTCGACGGCGCCCTCCTCGTACGCCAGGAGCGCGGCGTACGCGGCGAGCGGCTTGGTGACCGAGGCGAGCGGGAAGCGCCGCGAGGCCGGGCCGACCGTACCGGCGACGCTGCCGTCCGCTCGTACGACGGCGGCGGCCACCGCGGGTACCGGCCAGTTCTCGGTCATCGCCAGGCTCTTCATGGGACAGGAGCCTAACTACAGCGTCAGCCGCATCGCCGGATCGGGGGTCCTCACGAACCCGAGGGAGGCGTAAAGAGGCTCGCCGTCGGCCGATGCGCGCAGGTCGACCCTGCTCACCCCGCGCTCCCTGAACCAGCCGAGCAGCGCCTCCATACAGGCCCGCGAGTACCCTCGGCGGCGCATGTCCGGGTCGGTCGCGACGCTGAAGACGTAACCGCTCGTGCCGTACGGGTTGCCGGGGCCGCCGAGCCGGTACTCGACCGTGCCGACCACGCACGCGGCGAGACCGCCGTCCGGCCGGTCGACGACGAACGCGGTCAGGTCGGCGTCGGGGTCCTTCAGTTTCCTGCGGAGCGTGTCGGTGGCGGCCGGCTGCCAGCTGCTGTCCGGGTGCGGTGTGCCGGACAGGGAGTCCTGCATCAGCTTGCGCAGGCGTACGAGTTCGGCGGCGTCGTCGGGGTTCGCGCGGCGGGCTGTGCTCATGGTCGGCGAGGCTACGGGAACCCGCCGTGAAGTTCCCCCCGTTTCCGCTTGCCTGGAGTGCACTCCAAGGATCTAGCGTTGGGTCTGTCGCGAGGATGAAGGAGCTGGGAGCACATGGCTGTGACCGAGACCGTGCCCGTGGCGGACCACCGGGGTCTCCGCGCGGCACCGCCCGCCCCGGAGCGGCTCCCCGACGGGCAGGACCAGTACACGATCAGCCAGGTCGTGGCATTCACCGGTCTCAGCGCGCACACTCTGCGCTGGTACGAGAGGATCGGGCTGATGCCGCACGTCGACCGGTCGCACACCGGGCAGCGCCGCTTCTCCAACCGCGACCTGGACTGGCTCGCCCTCGTCGGCAAGCTGCGGCTGACGGGAATGCCGGTGGCGAAAATGGTCCGCTACGCCGAACTCGTACGCGAGGGCGTGACCACCTTCGAAGAGCGCCAGGAACTCCTGGAGGAGACCCGCAGAGAAGTGCGGCTGCGCATCGCGGAACTCCAGGACACGCTCTCCGTGCTCGACTTCAAGATCGATTCTTACGCGGACGCCCGGCGGGCGTCGGAGAGGTACTGAACCTGATGAGCATCGAAAAGATCGACAGGGTGCGGCTCGGCCAGGACGGCCCCGAGGTCGGCGTGCAGGGCTTCGGTGCCATGGGCATCAGCGAGTTCTACGGGGACACCGACGAGGCGGCGGCCAGGGACACCCTGGAGGCCACCGTCGAGGCCGGGGTCACACTGATCGACACCGCGGACATCTACGGACAGGGCGCCAACGAGACCTTCCTGGCGCCGTTCGTCGCAGCGCACCGCGACGAGATCATGCTGGCCACCAAGTTCTCCGTCGAGCGGCGCGCCGACGACGAGCACTACCGGGGGGTGCGCAACGACGCCCCGTACATCCGGCAGGCCGTCGAGGCGAGCCTGCGCCGGCTGAACGTCGACGTCATCGACCTCTACTACATGCACCGGCGCGACCCGGGTGTGCCGTTCTCCGAGTCCGTCGGCGCGATGGGCGAGCTGGTGACCGCGGGCAAGGTCAGGTACCTGGGGCTGAGCGAGGTGACCGGTGCCGAGCTGCGCGAGGCACACGCCGTGCACCCGATCACCGCCGTGCAGTCCGAGTGGTCGCTGTTCAGCCGGGACGTGGAGCGCAGTCTGGTCGGTGCTGCCGCCGACCTCGGCGTGGGCATCGTGCCGTACTCGCCGCTCGGCCGCGGTTTCCTCACCGGGTCCTTCGCGGACGCGTCCAAGGACCTGGCCGGCAGCGACTTCCGGAAGTTCCAGCCCCGCTTCACCGGCGACAACGCCAAGGCGAACGCGGCGCTCCTTGAGCCGGTCCACAAGATCGCGGCGGCGCACGGTGTGACGGCCGCGCAGGTGGCTCTCGCCTGGGTGCAGCAGCGGGCCGAGGTGCACGGGCTGCGGGCGGTCGTGCCGATCCCCGGCACCCGTAAGCGCGCCCGCCTCATCGAGAACACCGGCGCCACGCGGCTGCGACTGACCGGCGACGAGCTGGCGCTTCTCGAACCGATCGCGGGCGAGGTCAAGGGCGACCGCTACCCGGACATGTCGTCCACGTCGACGGCCCGCGAGTAGCCGTACGGGGGACGTGAACACCGGAGGGGGCCCGCGCGGTGCGGGCCCCCTCCGCCGTTCCTTCCGGACAACCACTAAAGCTCCGCCAGCAGTTCGGCCTTCTTCGCGGTGAACTCGTCGTCCGTCACCAGGCCCGACGAGTGCAGCTCGCCCAGGTGCCGTATCCGCTCCGCGATGTCCGCCGGGTCGCGCCGGCCGGTCGCGACGGCGGGCACCGGCACCGGCCTGGAGTGGCGGGCCGCCCCCAGCACCGCTGCGGCGAACGGCAGCGACTCGTGGACCGGCCCGTAACCGAGCCCGAAGACGACCGCCGCGGGATCCTGGTCGGCCTGCGCCGCGTCCGGTCCGCCCTGCCGCAGCATCCGCAGATATCCGTCGAACGTGTCGGGGGAGCGCCAGTCCACACCGGTCAGCTCGGCCACCGGGAAGTTCTGGTCACCGGACTTCCACTTGGCCGACGAAGCGCCCGTCCAGGACCATCTGAACGAGACCCGCGATCCGTCGAAGGACGCCTTGCCGTCGTACGCCTTGAAGTGGAGCGGCGCCTCGGGCGCCGCCACCAGAAACCGCTCGGCCGGCTCCGACGCGTCCGGCACCAGACGCGCCGTCAGCTCGTCCGCGTAATACTCCGCGAGCGTCCGCTGCGCGGCCGGGAGCACCAGCCGGTACGGATCGCACCCCTCCTTCAGCTGCCCCGACGCGGCCTCCATCAGCGGGTCGGCCCCCGCGCGCGGCGCCGCACGCAGCACCACCGTCCCCCGTCTGCCCTCGGTCACCGACACCGACCCCAGCGCCTCGTGGGGGATACGCCGCTGACGCAGCGCCTGGAAGAGCTTCGGCGTGCGAATCCCCCGTTCGAAGCGGATGAGCACGGAGTCGGTCGCGAACTCCCAGGTGGCTTGAATTCCGGCCAGCACATCACCCATGTGGCACATCGTAGGCGGCGTGCGCCCGCACGTCGCCCCTCTGCGGGAGACCCGATGAACAGGCATCTACGCGCGTGAACCTCACAGGTCACCGCAGAATCAGCCGCGACAGGCGTCTCCGCCGGCCGCACATGTCACCGAATCGAACTCGCCGGTGCCCACCGCGGCGAAGTTGTGCAGACTCTCGGTGCCAGGCGTGAAATAGCCGGTGTGACCCTGCGCCGCGCCCGCCGATACGACGCGCGCGCCGAACGACGGCGAGACGGGGTCCGCGCCGTGGCCGAGTCCGGCGACATCCAGATGCGGGACGTCCTGGATCCAGTCGCTGCTGTCCCGCATCGCCCACACCCGGGCGTCCGTGCCCAGCTGCGCGGCGTTCTCGACCCGCATCCCCGGGCTTCCGGCGACCGCGATGTCACTGACCCGGGAGGGGAGGTTGCGGGCGGCCACGCCGCAGAGCACCGAGCCGTAGCTGTGGCAGAACAGCGCGACGGGCGCGCGGCCCGGCAGCGCGTCCACCAGCGCGTGCAGCCGCAGCGCCCCCTCGGCGGCGAGCCTGCCGATCGCGGCGTCCACACCGATACCGACGGGCGAGGTGTAGTCGGCCCAGGCGATGACGGCGGTGCGCGACCCGGGGGCAGCGGTGTGCTCGGCGCTGTACAGGGACGTCGCCATGCCGACCGGCGCGGTGTAGTACGCGCTCTGTGACTTCTGGAAGGTCAGCAGGTTGGTGTCGACGCCTGGCACCACGATGGAGATGTGCCGGGCCTGCTGCAGATCACCCATGACCTCGGCGACCCGGCCGGTACCGGTCGGGTCGAAGGCGAGGATCTGCCGGCCGCGCTGCGCCAGCGCGTTGTAACGGTCATAGGTCTGCAGCGCGTCCTGCTGGCCGAGCTTGTTCAGCGTGGGGTCGGTCAGCCGTTCGTGTTCCTGCGCGGCGGCCTGCTTCAGCGCCTGCCTGTTGGCGTCGTACCGCAGGCCGACCGGGGCACCGTTGAGATTGCCGACCACCAGCGGATAGCGGTCGGCGAGCCGGGCCCGGTCACTCGCGGTGAGCGAGGCGAAGAAGTGCGCCAGCCGGTGCGGCGACGCGTGGGCCGACGGCAGATGGTGACCCGCGATGGAGCCCCGGCCCCAGGCGGTCAGCGCGGCTTGGCGGGGTCCGGCGGTTCTCTGGTGGTGTACGGCGGTCCAGCCGGTCGTGGCCAGCATGACGAACACCACCGCGAGCGCGAGAAGAGTGCGCCAGACGGTGAGAGTGGGGGAGGAGTCGAAGGAAGTCACTGCCCGCCACCCTAGGAGACGGGGAAGGGCGCTTGCGAAGTCAGTGAGACACATCACGTTTCACGGCGGGAATGTAACCGAATGACTACATTCTGTGTGCGCCGGTCGTACGCCAGTTCCCCGCCAGTGCGGGCCCGATCTGGTCGAGATGGGTCAGGGCGACCGTCCGCATGGCCGTGATGCTCAGATCCTCGCCCTTGCCCCAGATCCGGCCGGTGGCCCGCATCACGCCGTCGAACGCGGCGACGGCCACCCGCGGGCGCGGATCGGTGTCCACGTCCAGCCCCTCGCGGTCGGCGATCAGCTGCGCGATCCGGTCCTCCAGCTCGGCCGAGCGGCGCAGATGGATGGCGAGCAGGGCCGGGGAGGACTCGATGACCTGGCAGATCCGCATGTACAGATCGACGGGGACCAGGTCCTCGATGGTCAGGCTGATGCTGTCCCAGGAGGCGAGCACCGCGTTGCGCATCGCGTCGAACGGCCTCTCCTGCGGGGGCCGCGCCTCAAGCGCCGTGAAGAAGTGCGACTCCACCAGGTCGTGCACCGCGAAGGCGGCCTCCTCCTTGCTGGCGAAGTACCGGAAGAAGGTGCGCTGGGAGACCTCGACGGCGTCGGCGATCTCGTCGATGGTCGTCTGCTCGTACCCCTTGGTCGTGAAGAGTTCGAGCGCGACGCGCAGCAGGGCCTCCCGGGTGCGCTGTTTCTTGCGCTCCCGCAGTCCGGTCGGCGCGTCCGGCGTCGACGGCTCCGTCTGCTCCATCGTCACGTTCTGGTCCTCTTTCGGTGTGGGGGGCTTGTGGGGCTGTGGGGCTGTGGGGCTGTGGGGCTGTGGGGCTGTGGGGGTGCGGGGGATTGCTGGGGGTCGTGCGGCGTGGCGTGGCTTCGGCCGTTCCGGTCCTGAACTGCTTCCCGTTTCGGGCGCTTTGTCTCTCCAGGTTACCTGTGAGCTACGTGACAGCTACCGACTTGTGAAATGGTTTGTCAACTGTCAGAGGCTGACACTAATCTGACTCTTATGACTAGTCAGACCACTGTCGACCCGGCGCCGCAGGAAGCCGCGGCACCGCCGGCCAAGGGGCTCCGCGGCCACCCTTGGCTGACGCTCTTCTCCGTGGCCATCGGCGTGATGATGGTCGCGCTCGACGGCACGATCGTCGCGATCGCCAACCCGGCCATCCAGAAGGATCTCGGGGCCACCTTCGCCCAGATCCAGTGGATCACCAATGGCTACTTCCTCGCCCTCGCGGTGGCGCTGATCACCGCGGGCAAGCTCGGTGACCGCTTCGGCCACCGCCAGACCTTCCTCATCGGCGTGGTCGGCTTCGCCGCCGCGTCCGGCGCCATCGGCTTCTCCAACAGCGTCAGCCTGGTCGTGACCTTCCGGGTCCTCCAGGGCCTGTTCGGCGCGCTGCTGATGCCCGCGGCGCTCGGCCTGCTGCGCGCCACCTTCCCCGCCGAGAAGCTCAACATGGCCATCGGCCTCTGGGGCATGGTCATCGGCGCCTCCACCGCCGGCGGCCCGATCATCGGCGGCCTGCTCGTCCAGCACGTCAGCTGGCAGTCGGTCTTCTTCATCAATGTGCCGGTCGGTGTGATCGCGCTCGTCGTGGGCGCGTTCATCCTCAAGGACCACCGCGCCGCGAACGCCCCGAAGTCCTTCGACATCCTGGGCATCCTGCTGCTCTCGGCGGCCATGTTCTGTCTGGTCTGGGCACTCATCAAGGCCCCGGCGTGGGGCTGGGGCGACGGCAAGGTCTGGATGTTCCTGGCCGTGTCGGTCGTCTGTTTCGCGGCCTTCGCGTTCTGGGAGACGAAGGTCAGGGAGCCGCTCATCCCGATGGCGCTCTTCCGCTCCGTGCCGCTCTCCGCGGGCGTGGTGCTGATGGTGCTCATGGCCATCGCCTTCATGGGCGGCCTCTTCTTCGTCACCTTCTACCTCCAGAACGTGCACGGCATGAGCCCGGTCGACGCCGGACTCCATCTGCTGCCGCTCACCGGCATGATGATCGTCGCCTCCCCGCTCGCGGGCGCGGTGATCACCAAGCTCGGCCCGCGTATCCCGCTGGCCGGCGGCATGCTCTGCACGGCCGTCGCGATGTACGGCATGTCCACGCTGGAGACGGACACCGGCAGCGTCCCGATGTCGATCTGGTTCGCGCTGCTCGGCCTGGGGCTCGCCCCGGTCATGGTCGGCGCCACCGAAGTCATCGTCGGCAACGCCCCGATGGAGCTCTCCGGCGTCGCCGGCGGTCTCCAGCAGGCCGCCATGCAGATCGGCGGCAGCCTCGGTACGGCGGTGCTCGGCGCGGTCATGGCCTCCAAGGTCGACAGCGCCCTGCCGGACAACTGGGCGGCGGCCAAGCTTCCCCCGTTCGGGCCCGGTCAGCTGGACCAGGCGTCGCAGGCCGTCCAGGTCGGTATGGCCCCGGTGCCGCCGCAGGCGCCGGCTGGACTCGCCGCGAAGATCACGAGCGTCGCGCACGACACGTTCATGTCCGGTATGGGGCTGGCCTGCCTGGTCGCCACCGGTGTCGCGGTCGTGGCCATCTTCGTGGCCCTGCTCACCAAGCGCGGTGACAACCCGGAGGCGGCTTCGGGCGCCGCCCACATCTGACGCCCCGGCGTCAACTTCGCGCCCATCACAGCCCCGCCGGACCCTTCCGGCGGGGCTGTCGCCTATCAGGGTGGTACGGGCGGTGCGCTCTTCCGGCGGTACGGGATCACGGGCCAAGCTGCGGTCCGGAAGATCCATACGTACGACGCACCACCACGACGCACCACACGGGGGACCACCATGAACACCAGGACGACCACCACGAAGAGCGGTGCGCCCGCCGCCGGTATCCGCAAGGCGCTGCTCCGCACCACCGTCACGGCCGGGATCGTCACGGCCACCGTGCTCGCCGCGCCCCAGGCGCTCGGCCCGCGCACCGCGCTGGCCGCGTCGCAGCCCCGGCTCGGGGAGTGCGCGACCGGCGAGCTCTGCCTCTGGGAGAAGGGCGGCTTCAAGGGCGCCCGCAGCACCTACGACCTGTCCGGCACCGGCATCGACAGCTGTACGCCGCTCCCGGCGGGGACGACCGCCCAGTCCGTCGCCAACCGCACCGGGCGCCCGGTCACCACGTACCAGTCCGCCGAGTGCGCGGAGACCGGCGAGTTCGAGACGTACCCGGGAGGCGGCACCTGGCTGCCGCACTCCCCGTACCAGGTCAGGGCGTTCAAGATCTGGGAGAACTGAGCACCCGCCGAGCACACGGAAGGGCGGCGGGACCACCGTGGTCCCGCCGCCCTTCCGCCGTAACTGCCGTGGCTACGCGTCGCCGCCCGCCACACCGGGATCGGCCGACGACACATCCAGGAGCTGGTAGCGGTCGATGGCCTGCTTCAGGGCCGAGCGGTCCACCTTGCCCTGCTTCGCCAGCTCGGTGAGGACCGAGACGACGATCGACTGCGCGTCGATGTGGAAGAAGCGGCGCGCCGCACCCCGCGTGTCCGCGAAGCCGAAGCCGTCGGCGCCCAGCGACTGGTACGGGCCAGGGACCCAGCGGGCGATCTGGTCGGGCACCGAACGCATCCAGTCCGACACGGCCACGAACGGGCCTTCGGAGCCGGAGAGCTTCCGTGTGACGTACGGGACGCGCTGCTCCTCCTCGGGGTGGAGCAGATTGTGCCGCTCCACCTCCACGGCCTCGCGGCGCAGCTCGTTCCAGGAGGTCGCGGACCAGACGTCGGCCTTCACGTCCCACTCGTCGGCGAGGATCTGCTGGGCCTCCACGGCCCACGGGACGGCCACACCCGACGCCATGATCTGCGCCGGGATCTGCCCCCGCTCGGCGGGCTTGACGCGGTGGATGCCCTGGAGGATGCCCTCGACGTCGACATCGCCGGGCTCCGCCGGGTGCTGGATCGGCTCGTTGTAGACGGTGAGGTAGTAGAAGACGTCCTCACCCGGCCTGCCGTCGGCCGTCTCGCCGTACATCCGGCGCAGACCGTCCTGGACGATGTACGCGATCTCGTAGCCGTACGCCGGGTCGTAGGCGACACAGGCCGGGTTGGTCGACGCCAGCAGCTGCGAGTGGCCGTCCGCGTGCTGGAGGCCCTCACCGGTCAGCGTGGTCCGCCCTGCGGTCGCGCCGAGCACGAAACCGCGGGCCAGCTGGTCGCCCATCTGCCAGAACTGGTCGCCGGTGCGCTGGAACCCGAACATCGAGTAGAAGACGTAGACCGGGATCATCGGCTCGCCATGCGTGGCGTACGCCGAACCGGCCGCGATCAGCGACGCCGTGCAGCCGGCCTCCGAGATGCCGTCGTGCAGCATCTGCCCGGTCGGCGACTCCTTGTACGCGAGCAGCAGCTCACGGTCCACCGACTCGTACTGCTGGCCGAGCGGGTTGTAGATCTTCGCGCTCGGGAAGAACGCGTCCATACCGAAGGTGCGGTACTCGTCGGGGGCGATCAGCACGAAGCGCTTGCCGATCTCCTTGTCCCGCATGAGCTCCTTCAGGACCCGGACGAACGCCATGGTGGTGGCGATCGACTGGTGCCCCGAGCCCTTCTTCGCGATGGCGTACGTCTTGTCGGACGGCAGCGGCAGCGGCTTGGCGCGCACCACCCTGGTCGGTACGTAACCACCGCACGACTTGCGGTGGTCGTGCATGTACTGGATCTCTTCGGAGTCCCGGCCCGGGTGGTAGTACGGCGGGTTGCCGTCCTCCAGGTCCTTGTCCGCGATCGGCAGGTGCAGCCGGTCACGGAAGCGCTTGAGGTCGTCCGCGGTCAGCTTCTTCATCTGGTGGGTCGCGTTGCGGCCCTCGAAGTTCGGCCCCAGCGTCCAGCCCTTGATGGTCTGCGCGAGGATCACCGTCGGCTGGCCCTTGTGCTCCTTGGCCGCCGTGTAGGCCGCGAACACCTTCCGGTGGTCGTGCCCGCCGCGCCCGAGGTGCAGGATCTGCTCGTCCGACATGTCCTCGACCATCTTGCGCAGGCGCTGGTCGGTGCCGAAGAAGTGCTCACGGATGTAAGCGCCGCTCTCGGTGGCGTACGTCTGGAACTGGCCGTCAGGCGTGGTGTTCATCTTGTTGACCAGGGTGCCGTCGCGGTCCTGGGCCAGCAGCGGGTCCCAGCTCCGGTCCCAGACCAGCTTGATGACGTTCCAGCCGGCGCCGCGGAACTGCGACTCCAGCTCCTGGATGATCTTGCCGTTGCCGCGCACCGGGCCGTCGAGCCGCTGCAGGTTGCAGTTGACGACGAAGGTCAGATTGTCCAGGCCCTCACGGGCGGCGATGGAGAGCTGGCCCAGCGACTCGGGCTCGTCCATCTCGCCGTCGCCGAGGTAGGCCCAGACATGCGACTTGGAGGTGTCCGCGATGCCGCGCGCCTCCATGTAGCGGTTCATCCGGGCCTGGTAGATCGCGCCGAGCGGGCCGAGGCCCATCGAGACGGTCGGGAACTCCCAGAAGTCCGGCATCAGCCGCGGGTGCGGGTAGCTGGACAGTCCGTACGGAGCCTTCGACTTCTCCTGGCGGAACCCGTCGAGCTGCTGCTCGCTGAGCCGGTCGAGCAGGAAGGCGCGGGCGTAGATGCCGGGGGACGCGTGCCCCTGGAAGAAGACCTGGTCGCCGCCGAGGCCGTCGTCCTTGCCGCGGAAGAAGTGGTTGAAGCCCACGTCGTACAGCGAGGCCGATGAGGCGAAGGTGGCGATGTGGCCGCCGACCCCGATGCCGGGGCGCTGGGCGCGCGAGACCATCACGGCCGCGTTCCAGCGGGTGGCGTTCAGGACCTTGCGCTCGATCTCCTCGTTGCCGGGGAAGAACGGCTCGTCCTTGGTGGCGATGGTGTTCACGTAGTCCGTGCTGCGCATCTCGGGCACGGCCACCCGCTTCTCGCGCGCGCGCTCGATGAGGCGGAGCATCAGATAGCGCGCACGCTCTCGGCCGCGCTCGTCGACGGCGGCGTCGAGGGAGTCGAGCCATTCCTGGGTCTCTTCGGGATCGAAGTCCGGGACCTGGCTCGGAAGGCCGCCAATGATGATCGGGTTGCGATCGGATCCGGAAACCACGCTGTTCCTTCGCTGTTCGGTCATGCGGTATCGGGACGTACGCCGCCACCATCGTGTACCGCCGGGACGCTGACGTCATCTCTACCGAGGGGTAACCGCCGCTCGGCGGGACATCCCGTCCGGAGGCCGCTGCTGGGTCCGGCGAAATCGCAACCTTACGCCCGACCCGCTCAGACATTCCCAAAGGGATCCGGGGCACAATTGACGTATCCGAAGCCGTGGAACCACGCAAATACGGATGAACAGTGTGGGATGAATCACCAGAGGTCGTCAGAACCTGCCTGAGGTTGGGATGAGGTGCCAGGAAACGTCACCGTTTCGGCTGTCTCGACCGCTGGGTACTTGCGCGATCGGTCCCGCCCGTGTGGACTACGGCCAACGCCCCGCGCACGCGCGTGGCTGGTGCATTCCCAAAAACGATCAGGAGGCAAACCGTGAGCGCGACCGCGGACCACGCGGAGGAGCGGACCAATCAGGCAGCACGCCTGGGGTTCGAGCCCGGACAAGTGGTCCAGGAGATCGGCTACGACGACGACGTCGAGCAGGAACTCCGTGAGGGTATTGAGAGTGTCATCGGCCAGGAACTCGTCGACGAGGACTACGACGACGTGGCTGACGCTGTCGTGTTGTGGTTCCGCGACGAGGACGGCGACCTTACGGACGCGCTGGTGGACGCCATCGGTCTGGTCGACGACGGCGGCGCGGTCTGGCTGCTGACCCCCAAGACCGGCCGTGACGGTTACGTCGAGCCGAGCGACATCAACGAGGCATCCCAGACAGCCGGTCTGGCCCAGACCAAGAGCATCAACGCCGGCAAGGACTGGACGGGGAGCCGTCTGGTCACACCGAAGGTGGCAAGGTCCGGCAAGCGCTGAGTCGCCGCAAGCCCCGAGAAGCCCCCGCCGGCCGTCCTGCCGGCGGGGGCTTCCCCTTGTTACGGGGTGAGACCGGGCGAGGTTGCTTGTTACGGGGATGAGACCGGGCGAGGTTGCGGGGCGTGACCCGGTGAGCCTGCCTCCAGGTCCGCCCCGTACCGGGCGCCCCCCTCGGCCCGGAGGGCCAGGCATAGGGTGGGCATCATCCGAATGGCCCCACCGAAGGGAAGCGTTTTCATGGCGATCGAGGTCGGCACCGAGGCCCCGGATTTCGAGCTGAAGGACAACCACGGCCGGACCGTCCGCCTCTCGGACTTCCGCGGCGAGAAGAACGTGGTGCTCCTCTTCTACCCCTTCGCCTTCACCGGCGTGTGCACCGGCGAGCTCTGCGCCCTCCGCGACGAACTGCCGAAGTTCGTCAACGACGACGTACAGCTGCTCGCCGTCTCCAACGACTCCATCCACACGCTGCGTGTCTTCGCCGAGCAGGAGGGCCTCGAATACCCGCTGCTCTCGGACTTCTGGCCGCACGGCGCCGCCTCGCGGGCGTACGGCGTCCTCGACGAGGACAAGGGGTGCGCGGTGCGCGGGACCTTCATCATCGACAAGGAGGGCGTCGTCCGCTGGACCGTCGTCAACGGTCTGCCCGACGCTCGTGACCTGAACGAGTACGCCAAGGCGCTCGACACCCTCTGACCCGGCCGGTGAAGTGCCTGCCGTGTCCGGGAACCGGTCACTAGGATCGGTTCGTTGATCCGATGCCACGTAAATACGGGGGCAAGGGCCCTCCTCGGCCCCTCGAAACCAATTGGGAGGACTCGTGGGAGTCAGCCTCAGCAAGGGCGGCAACGTCTCGCTGACCAAGGCCGCACCCAATCTGACCGCGGTCGTCGTCGGTCTCGGATGGGATGCGCGCACCACCACAGGTGGTGACTTCGACCTCGACGCCAGCGCCCTGCTGACGAACGAAGAGGGCAAGGTCGCCAACGACTCGAACTTCGTGTTCTTCAACAACCTCAAGAGCCCCGACGGCTCGGTCGAGCACACCGGTGACAACCTCACCGGTGAGGGCGAGGGCGACGACGAGGTCATCAAGGTGAACCTCTCCGGCGTGCCCGCCGATGTCGCGAAGATCGTGTTCCCGGTCTCGATCTACGAGGCCGAGAGCCGCCAGCAGAGCTTCGGCCAGGTCCGCAACGCGTACATCCGCGTGGTGAACGAGGCGGACAACTCCGAGCTGGCGCGGTACGACCTCAGTGAGGACGCGTCGACGGAGACCGCCATGGTCTTCGGCGAGCTGTACCGCAACGGCGCGGAGTGGAAGTTCCGCGCCATCGGCCAGGGGTACGCGTCCGGCCTGCGCGGTATCGCGCAGGACTTCGGCGTCAACGTCTGAGCAGGATTCACTCCGTCCGGCGCCGCACCCCTGTGCGGCGCCGGACGTGCCAGATCCCGCAGATCAACCGTTCGCACCTCGGGGAGGATCAGCGATCATGGGCGTTACGCTCGCCAAGGGAGGCAATGTCTCCCTCTCGAAGGCCGCACCCAACCTCACGCAAGTCCTGGTCGGGCTCGGCTGGGACGCACGCTCCACCACCGGAGCGGACTTCGACCTCGACGCCAGCGCGCTGCTGTGCCAGTCGGGAAGGGTGCTCGGCGACGAGTACTTCATTTTCTACAACCAGCTGACCAGCCCGGACGGCTCCGTTGAGCACACCGGTGACAACCTCACGGGTGAGGGCGAGGGCGACGACGAGTCGATCATCGTCGACCTCACCAAGGTGCCCGCCCACTGCGACAAGATCGTCTTCCCCGTCTCGATCCATGAGGCGGACAGCCGCGGTCAGACCTTCGGCCAGGTGGCCAACGCCTTCATCCGCGTGGTGAACCAGGCGGACGGCCAGGAGCTGGCGCGGTACGACCTCAGCGAGGACGCGTCGACGGAGACCGCGATGATCTTCGGCGAGCTCTACCGGTACGGCGGGGAATGGAAGTTCCGTGCCGTGGGACAGGGGTACGCGTCGGGGCTGCGGGGCATCGCTCTAGACTTCGGGGTCAATGTTTCCTAAAGCATTCTTCCGGCACGGTTCAAATCCGGGAGATCTCCCGGATTTCGTGTGGGGAGTCCAGGGTTCGCGCCCCGGGAGAATGCGGGACTGGGACGACACCAGGACCGCGCGCGGCGCGGGGGAACCCGTAACACACACGATGGGGTAGCCAGTGCTTCTGAAAACCTTCGGTTGGTCATTCGTGATCACCGTGATCGGTCTTGCCGTGGCGGTGATCTACGACGGCTGGACGGCCCTGGGCATCGTGGCGATCCTGGGCGTCCTGGAGATCTCGCTGTCCTTCGACAACGCGGTGATCAACGCCGGAATCCTGAAGAAGATGAATGCCTTCTGGCAGAAGATCTTCCTCACCGTCGGTGTGCTCATCGCCGTCTTCGGTATGCGGCTGGTCTTCCCCGTCGTGATCGTCGCCATCAGCGCCAAGATCAATCCGATCGAAGCGGTGAAGCTGGCCTTCAACGAGAAGGACCACTACCAGCAGCTGGTCACCGACGCCCATCCGTCGATCGCCGCCTTCGGTGGCATGTTCCTGATGATGATCTTCCTCGACTTCATCTTCGAGGACCGTGACGTCCAGTGGCTGCGCTGGATCGAGCGCCCGCTGGCGAAGCTCGGCAAGGTCGACATGCTCTCGGTCTGCATCGCGCTCGCCGTGCTGCTGATCTCGTCCTTCACCTTCGCCACCCACGCCCACCAGCACGGCGGCGCGCACGCGGACAAGGCACAGACGGTCCTCATCTCCGGTATCGCCGGGCTCATCACCTATCTGGTGGTGGGCGGGCTCTCCGGCTACTTCGAGAACCGGCTGGAGGAGGACGAGGAGCGCGAGCAGGAGGCCGAGGAAGAGGCCAAGAAGTCCGGCTCGAACGTCCCGGCGGTCATGATGGCCGGCAAGGCCGCGTTCTTCATGTTCCTCTACCTGGAAGTCCTCGACGCCTCCTTCTCCTTCGACGGGGTCATCGGCGCCTTCGCCATCACCAACGACATCGTGCTGATGGCGCTCGGCCTCGGTATCGGCGCCATGTACGTCAGGTCGCTCACCGTCTACCTGGTCCGCCAGGGCACCCTGGACGACTACATCTACCTGGAGCACGGCGCGCACTACGCGATCGGCGCGCTCTCGGTGATCCTGCTCGTCACCATCCAGTACGAGATCAACGAGGTCATCACCGGGCTCGTCGGAGTCGTGCTGATCGCCTGGTCGTTCCTGTCGTCGGTCCGCAGGAACAAGCGGATCGCCGCGGAGGGCGGGGACAGCTCGGGCGACCGGACGGAAGTGCCGTCCGGGGTGTGACCCGTACCGGATTGCGGAACGCTCTGAACGGGGCGGTCAGGATGCGAGAGCCTCCTGACCGCCCCGTGTGCGTGTCTGTGTGCGTGGGGGAAGAAGTCCGGGGAAGAACCGGTTAGCAGTCACCGAGCAAGCTGGGGGTGGGACATGGCCTTCTGGGACAGTCTCCGACGGGACAAGTCGCCGCACTTCGATTCGGGAAGCTCGGCGTCCAACGCGATCGAGCTGACCAAGCGGCACCCGATGGTCTCCCTGACCAAACAGGGCGCGACCACCGGAAATCTGCGGGTGAACCTGTCCTGGCGGATGCGGTCGTCGGACTTCGGCGGCAGCTCGCGGCAGCGCGGAAGTCTGCTGCGCCATCCGTCCAAGATGTTCCAGCCGGACGTCGTCCAGGCGCACACCCAGGGCGTCGTCAACGTCGACCTCGACCTGGGCTGCCTCTACGAGCTGGAGGACGGCACCAAGGGCGTGGTGCAGCCGCTGGGCAACTTTCTGGGCGGGCTCAACGAATCGCCGTACGTACAGCTCAGCGGCGACGACCGGTTCGGCTCACCGTCCGGCGAGACGCTCTACGTCAATCTGGACCACCGGGACGAGATCAAACGGCTGCTGGTCTTCGTCTACATCTACGACCAGACACCCGCCTTCGACCGTACGCACGCCGTGGTGACGCTCTACCCGAGCAACGGCCCGCGTATCGAGATCCAGCTGGACGAACGCCATCCGCAGGCCCGCTCGTGCGCGGTCTTCGCCATCGACAAGGTCAAGGGCGACATGGTGGTGCGCCGCGAGGTGAAGTTCGTGTACGGCTTCCAGGCGGAGCTGGACCGGCTGTACGGTTGGGGGCTCCAGTGGGGCAGGGGCTACAAGACCAAGATCTGACGGCACCGACCGGACGCGGCGGGGACGTGTGCGGCAACTGCGTTCCTCCGGACAGGAATCGCGGTCCCCTGTGCGGCAACCCCGGTCGCCCGTGCGGCAGCCCCGGTCGCCTGTGCGGCAACTCCGGTCACCTCGGCAGGAACTGCGGTCCCATCGGCGGCAGCCGGAAGTACGGGTCGGGCGCGGGAGCCGCAGCCGCGGCCGGCTGCGGATAGCCGTACGCGGGCTCTGCCGCGGGCCGGGCCGGGACCGCCTGCGGGTAGCCGTAGCCGGGGGGCGGTGACTGCGGGGGCGGCGGAAAACCGGCGGGCGCCGCCGGGACCGTGGGACCCGTCGCGCCCGGAGGACCGGGCTGCGCGGGCACTCCTGGCTCTGCCGCCGCGTCCGCCGAGGCGCCGGCTGCCGAGGGCTCGGCCGCTCCGGCCCCGCCGTCGGGTTCGGCGCTCTCGTCGACCGAGATGCCGTACGCCGTGGCCAGCCCGACCAGTCCGGTCGGATAGCCCTGCCCCACCGCCCGGAACTTCCAGCGGTCCCCGCGGCGGTACAGCTCGCCGCAGATCATCGCCGTCTCCTCGCCGGTCTCCGGCTGTACGTCGAAGACGGCCAGAGCCTGTGTGCCGTCCCCGGCCGGCGCCGCCGCGTCGTACAGCAGGATCCGCAGATCCCGTACCGCGCGGAACGACGCGTCGTCGGACGACGCGGCCAGCACCACCTGCTCCACCGAGGGGTCAAGGGCGGACAGATCGGCCTCGACGGTGTCGGTGAGGCCCTCGGCGTCACGTTTCTTCGGCAGCCTCCGGACCAGGCCCGAAGGGTGGCGCGGCTGGTTGTAGAAGACGAAGTCCTCGTCCGAGCGCACCCGGCCGCCGGGCCCGAGCAGCAGGGCCGAAGCGTCGATGTCGGGGACGTCGGGGCCCGGGGTCCAGCGCAGGACGGCCCGTACCGCCAAGGCGTCCAGCGGGACGTTCGAACCCTTCATCATCGCGTGCGTCATGCCCGTCATCCTGCCTCCCTGGTGCGGCCTCGGACAATGTGGGGGCGTTTTGGGGCTAGGAGCTGTCCGCCGGATCAGGCCGCAGACGCGGGGTCTGGTGCGCCCATCTGCGGCGTTGTCGTCGGTTGACGACGCTCCGCGTCGCCGCCCTCCTCCGCCTTGCAGCTGGACGCACCAGACCCCGCTCACCCGGACCAAACGGGCACCGCCACGTTCTGCGGCCTGATCCGCCGGACAGCCCCGAGTCCCGTACATCCCGGTGAAACGGCCGGGTCAGTGTTGCGGGTCGGTTCGAATTCCCTCCCCGTTGGAACTAGCGACATGCGTCCATACGTACTATTACCGGCCACGCGTCATCGGGACGGTATGGCACTACGGGGGGAACCTTATGCATCATTTCGGGCATATCTCGCCCCTTGTCCGGTCGCAGCTCTTCCATCAGCAGCCGGCCGACTTCACCTCCGGCTCCCCGGCGCCCGTCCTCGCCGCCGCGCTCGGAGCCACGCTCTACAGCCCGGCCACCCGGCCGCAGCTCGCCGACGACGTGCTGAAACAGGCCGCACGCGGCGTGGTCTCCATGGTGCTGTGCCTGGAGGACTCCATCGACGACGCCGATGTCGCCGCCGGCGAGGCCAATCTGGTCCGCCAGTTCGCCGAGCTTGACGACCGGTGCGCCGGCCCCTCCGGCGACCCGGACGGTGTGCCGCTGCTCTTCGTCCGGGTCCGTGAGCCGGAGCAGATACCCGACCTGGTCCACAGGCTGGGCGCGTCGGCGCGGCTGCTGTCCGGATTCGTACTGCCGAAGTTCACCGAGGACCGCGGTACGGCCTTTCTGGAGGCCCTCACCCGGGCGGAGGCCCTGGGCGGCCGGCGGCTGTTCGCCATGCCGGTCCTCGAATCGCCGGAGCTGCTGCACCTGGAGACCCGGGCGGACACCCTGGCCGGGATCGCCCGCACGGTCGGCAAGTACCGCGACCGGATCCTCGCGCTCCGGCTGGGTGTCACCGACTTCTGCTCGGCGTACGGGCTGCGCAGGACGCCCGACATGACCGCGTACGACGTCCAGATCGTCGCCGCCGTCATCGCCGACGTGGTGAACGTCCTGGGCCGCTCGGACGGTACCGGCTTCACGATCACCGGCCCGGTCTGGGAGTACTTTCGCGTCCAGGAACGGATGTTCAAGCCGCAGCTGCGTCGCAGCCCCTTCATGGAGGGCCGCGCCGACCAGCTCCGTACGGCCCTGATCGAGCACGACCTGGACGGACTGCTGCGCGAGATCGGCCTCGACCGCGCCAACGGACTGCTCGGCAAGACCTGTATCCACCCCTCGCACGTGATGCCGGTGCACGCCCTCTCGGTGGTCAGCCACGAGGAGTTCAGCGACGCCCGCGACATCGTCAGGCCCGAACGCGACGGCGGCGGGGTGCTGCGCTCCGCGTACACGAACAAGATGAACGAGGTGAAGCCGCACCGGGCCTGGGCCGAGCGGACCCTCCTGCGGGCCGAGGTCTTCGGTGTGGCCAGGGAAGACATCGGCTTTGTCGAACTGCTCACGGCCGGGCTCTCCGGCTGATGCGGACCGGAGGAGAGACGGGCGAAGTGGTCTGGACGGGAACCTGGGTCGCGGACCGGCTCGGTGTGCGGCTCACGGGGGACGGCGGCCTCCAGGACATGCTGGGCCTCGCACTGCGGCGCAATCCGAAACGCGCCCATCTGCTGGTGTCGAACGTACTGGGCAAGCATGTGCCGCAGCGCCCGTCGACGGTGTACGGCCACGGCCACCGGCTCGGCATCGCGGTACGCCGGCTGCTCGGCGACGAGGCGGCGCGCCGCGCGGTCGTCCTCGGCTACGCGGAGACCGCGACGGGCCTGGGCCACTCGGTCGCGGACGGGCTGGCCCTCGCGCCGTATCTGCACTCGACCCGGCGCGAGGTCGGCGGCGTGGCGCGGGCGGGCGGCTTCGAGGAGTCGCACTCGCACGCCACCTCGCATCTGCTGCTGCCCGAGGACCCGGAACTGCTGGCGGGCGACGGCCCGCTCGTCCTCGTGGACGACGAGTTCTCCACCGGCAACACCGTGCTCAACACCATCCGCGATCTGCACGAGCGGTATCCGCGCCAGTGGTACGTGGTCGTCGCGCTGGTCGACATGCGCTCGGCCGCCGACCGGGAGCGTCTCGCGGACTTCGCCCGGGGCATCGGCGCCCGGGTCGATCTGCTGACGTCGGTGCGCGGTGAGGTGCAACTGCCCGACGGCGTACTGGAGAAGGGGCGCCGGCTGGTCGAGGAGTACGGGGAGCGTGCGGAGCGCGGGGGGCGTGAGGTGGGGCAGCCCGCGCGCGCTGTCGGCTCCGGTCCCACCGTTCCGCCCGTCCGGGTGGATCTCCGCTGGCCGGCCGGGCTTCCGGACGGTGGTCGGCACGGCTTCACCCCCGGCCACCGCGCCACCCTGGAGGCCGCGCTGCCCGGGATGGCGGCGCGGCTGGCCGACGAGCTGGCACGCGGCGCGGCGGAGGCGCCCGGTTCCGGTGCGCCCGCTGCCGGTGTGTCCGGTTCGGGCACGCCCGCTCCCGGCGGCGGTGAGGGCGAGGGCGCGGTGCGCACCCCGCGGGTCCTGGTGCTCGGCTTCGAGGAGCTGATGTACGCCCCGCTCCGCCTCGGCCTCGCACTGGAGCAGGCCGGGCACGACGTGCGCTCCTCGACCACCACCCGCTCACCCGTACTGGCGCTGGACGACCCCGGCTACGCGATACGCACCGGGCTGGTCTTCCCCGCGCACGACAGCCCCGGCGACGGGCCCGGCAACCGTTACGCGTACAACGTGGCGGGCGCCGGGTTCGACGCGGTCGTCCTGGTGGTCGACTCGGCCGCCGACACCCCTGGACTGCACGCCCCCGACGGCCTGCTGGCCCAACTGGCCGCGCACGTACCGAGGGTGCTGCTCGCGGTCGTCCCGTCGTACGTCCCCCAGCAGGCCCCGCCGCTGCCCGAGCAGCCCCACATTCCCGAACAGCAGGAAGCAGCCCCCATGCCCGAGCCGTTGCGCGGCCCCGCGTTCTCCTCCTACGCCGCCGATGACGTCGGCTGGCTGCTCCAGGATCTCTCCGGCGTCGAGCTGGAGGCGCCCACCGAGGAGCGCGAGGAGGCGATACAGACGGGCGGAGCCCACTACGCCGAGTCGCTGCCCGTCGAGTACCAGCCGAGCGCGCAGTACCAGGAGCTGTTCAGGTCGGCCCTGGAGACCTCGGCGCCGCGGATCGCGCAGGCCGTCGGTACGGTCACCGAGACCGTGCTGGCCGAGCGGTCGGCCCGGCCGGTCCTGGTCTCCCTCGCGCGCGCCGGTACGCCCGTCGGCGTACTGATGCGCCGCTGGGCCCAGCACCGCCACGGCCTGGACCTGCCGCACTACGCGGTGTCCATCGTGCGCGGCCGGGGCATCGACGCCAACGCGCTGCGCTGGCTGGCAGCCCACCACGACCCGGCCGATGTCGTCTTCGTCGACGGCTGGACGGGCAAGGGCGCCATCACCCGTGAACTGGCCGACGCGCTCGCGGAGTTCCCCGGCTTCGACCCGGAGATCGCGGTCCTCGCCGACCCGGGCGGCTGTGTCCGTACGTACGGCACCCGGGAGGACTTCCTCATCCCGTCCGCCTGCCTCAACTCCACGGTGTCCGGGCTGATTTCCCGTACGGTCCTCCGTGCCGACCTGGTCGGGCCCGGGGACTTCCACGGCGGGAAGTTCTACCGCGAGCTGGCGGGATCCGATGTGTCGACCGACTTCATCGACGCCGTCGCCGCCCGCTTCGACGAGGTGTCGGGCGCGGTGGACACGGCGGTCAAGGAGCAGCCGGCGGCGGACCGCGCACCGACCTGGGAGGGGTGGGCCGCGGTGGAGCGGATCAGCGAGGAGTACGGCATCCATGACGTCAACCTCGTCAAGCCCGGGGTCGGCGAGACCACCCGCGTCCTGCTGCGCCGCGTCCCCTGGAAGATCCTCGCCAGGAGCGGTGCGGGCGCCGATCTCGACCACGTACGGCTCCTCGCGGAGCAGCGCGGCGTCCCGGTCGAGGAGGTCGACGCGCTGCCGTACAGCTGCGTCGGCCTGATCCATCCGCGCTTCACCCGCGGCGCGACCGGCGCCGACGGCACCGCGGCGGTGACCGGATGAGCCGGACCGCGCCCGTGGTCGTCGCCAGCGATCTCGACCGCACCCTCATCTACTCGGCGGCCGCGCTCGACCTGACCATGCCGGACGCCGATGCGCCGAGGCTGCTCTGCGTCGAGGTGTACGGGAGCAGGCCCCTCTCGTACGTCACCGAGACCGCGGCCGGGCTGCTCGGGGCGCTCGCGGCGGACACCCACTTCGTACCGACGACGACCAGGACGAGGGAGCAGTACCACCGGATCCGGCTGCCGGGACCGCCGCCGCGGTTCGCGATCTGCGCCAACGGCGGCCACCTGCTGGTCGACGGGGTCTCCGACCCGGACTGGCGGTCGGGTGTGGCCCGGCGGCTGGCCGCCGAGTGCGCGCCGCTCGCCGAGGTGCGCGCCCATCTGGTCGCCGCCGCCGACCCGGCCTGGCTGCTCAAGGAACGGGTCGCCGAGGACCTCTTCGCCTATCTGGTCGTCGAGCGGGCCCTGTTGCCGGACGGCTGGGTGAAGGAGCTGTCCGCCTGGGCCGGTTCGCGCGGCTGGACGGTGTCGCTCCAGGGGCGCAAGCTCTACGCGGTGCCGAAGCCGCTCACCAAGGGCGCGGCAGTACGCGAGGTGGCGCGCCGCACCGGCGCCGGACTCACGCTGGCCGCGGGCGACTCACTGCTGGACGCGGACCTGCTGCTGGCCGCCGACCGGGGCTGGCGCCCCGCGCACGGCGAACTGGCGGACGCGGGCTGGAGCGCGCCGCACATCGCGGTGACGGCCGGGCGCGGGGTGGCGGCGGGCGAGGAGATCCTGCGGGAGTTCACCCGCGCCGCGCGGGACCACGGCCGCTGACGGGGCGACCGGCTGGGGCGCCGGACGGCTGGGGCGACTGGGCGCGGTGCGGGACCGGCGGTGTGGCGCGGACTGTCGGCGCGGTGGGGACCGGCGGTGTGGCGCGGGACTGGCACCGCACCGCACCGCGGCACGGCGCTAGCCGCAGCAGCCTCCGCCGCAGCACCCGCCTCCGCCGCCCGCGCCGCCGGAGGGAGCGCCGGCAGCCGACCCTCCGACGGCGACCGCGGACAGCAGCTTGACCGTGTCCTCATGGCCCTCGGGGCAGGTGGCGGGCGCCGAGGACTCGGCCATCGGGCGGCTGATCTCGAAGGTGTCGCCGCAGGAGCGGCAGCGGTACTCGTAACGGGGCATGGGGCCAAGATACGCAATCGAGGGCGGGGACGTCAGAGACAACGAGCCCCCGCCGGAGGCACTGAGTCCCCGCCGGAAGTGCAGACGCCCCGCCCGGAGGCACGGCGCGCCCCCGCCGGAGGCGCTGAGTCCCCGGCCGGAGGCGCGGAGCCCCCGCCGCGTACCGCCTCAGCGCACCACGGTGCCCGGCGCCGCTCCCAAAAGGCCCAGTTCGGCGCGGGTCGGCGCGCCCTCCCAGTCGCCGGAGGCGGCCACCGCGAACGCTCCGGTGGTCACCGCCCGTTCCAGTCGTCCCGCCGTGTCCGCGCCGTCGAGCAGCGCCGACAGATACCCGGCGACGAACGCGTCACCCGCACCGACCGGGTCCACGGCCGGCACCGTACGGGCCGGGGCGTGCAGTTCGCCCTGCAGCGTGTACGCCGTGGCGCCCGCCGCACCCAGCTTGACCACGACCTCACCGGCCCCGGCCTCAAGGAGCGCCTCCGCCTGCAGGGCGGGGTCCTCGGGGGAGCCGGCGGGCAGACAGAGCGGCAGCTCGTCGTCGGAGGCGATCAGGACGTCGGCGCGCGGCGCCCAGTCCCGCATCACCGCCGATGCCTCGTCCGTACTCCACAGCCGGGAGCGGAAGTTGACGTCGAGGCTGATCAACACGTCGTTCTCGGCGGCCAGTTCCATGGCGCGCGCGGCGGCGGACCGGGCCGTGGGGGAGAGGGCGGGGGTGATACCGGTCAGATGCAGCACGCGGGGAGCGCCCCCCGAGGCCGCCGCACCGGCACCGGCACCGGCAGCACCCGGAACCGCACCCGCCTCGGCTCCAGCTCCAGCTCCAGCTCCGGTTCCGTCTTCCAGGAACGCGGTGAAGGCCCGCTCGACGTCGTCGGCCGCGATCCTCGAACCGGCCGACCCCGCACGGTAGTAGTGCACCCGGGTCACACCGGGCAGCCGCGGCTCGAAGAGGAGCAGCCCGGTGGGCGCGGCCCCGTCCCGTGTGGAGCCGCTGACGCCGACCCCTTCCGCGCGCAGCGTCCGCAGCACCAGCTCACCGGCCTCGTCGGCGCCGACCGCGCCCGCCCAGTGCACCGGGTGCCCCAGCCGGGCCAGCCCGATCGCCACATTCGACTCGGCACCGGCAACCGAAACGGCCATGGTGCCGCCCAGCTTCAACTGCCCGTCGCCGCGCAGCGCGACCATCGTCTCGCCGAGGGTGAAGACGCTCATGACCGGACCGCCGCGACCGGCGTTCCGGCGGCCCGCGCCGTCTCCACGACGTTCAGGAAGGCGGCGGCCCGCTTCCGCAGCGCGTCCTGGTCCCCGCCGTCCGCCGCGTCCCCGATCAGCGGCGACCCGACACCCACGGCGACAGCGCCCAGCGCCAGATACTCGGCGGCCGCAGCCGCGTCCACGCCGCCCACCGGTACGAACGGGACATCGGGGAACGGGGCCCGCAGCGCCTTCAGATAGGAGGGGCCGCCCACCGACGCCGGGAAGAGCTTCAGCGCGGTGGCGCCGGCCGCGAGACCGGCGATGACCTCGGTGGGGGTGACGACCCCGGACAGTACGGGGAGCCCCAGGCGTACGGACTCGTCCACCCCGGCCCCGAGCCCCGGTGTCACGATGAGACTGGCGCCCGCGTCCGCGGCCCGCCGTGCGTCGTCGGCGGTGAGCACGGTGCCCGCGCCCAGCCACGCGCCGTCCCCGAGCGCGGCCCGCGCTCTGCGTATGACGCCGAGTGCGTCCGTACCGCTGAGGGACACCTCGACCAGGGGTATCCCGCTCTCGACGAGCGTCATCACCGACCTGAAGGACGCCTCGGGGTCCGAGCCGCGGACGATGGCGACCAGCCGCTCGCTGTGGAGACTGGCGGTGAGGTCCATGCGGTCCATCTGTTCTCTTCCTGTGCTCTCGGTGGTTCCTGAGCCGGGCGCACGGCGCTGCGCGGGCGGCCTCACCGGCCCCGGCCCCGCGCAGCCGAGCGGCCCCGGCGCTGCTCCGGTGCCGCGGCACCGGAGACGTGGCTCTAGTGCCCTGCCCCGCGCTGCTCGCGGATCTGCTCGACCACGTGCGTGGCTGTCTTGCGTACTTCCTCGGTCTCGGTGAGGAAGTGCCAGTAGTCGGGGTGGCGCCCCTCAAGACCCGCGACCGCCCGGTCCAGCCGTTCCACCGCCTGGTCGAGCGGGCGGGCGTGCCGGGGGTCCGGGGTGTTCCGGCCCGCCATGGCCAGCCGCTGGGCGTCCCGGACCGCGAATCTGGTCCGTTCGATCTCCTGCTGCGGATCCTTCGCCACGGCGTTGAGCCGGTCGAGCCGCGCACCGGCGGCCGATACCGCCTCGTCGGTGCTGTTGAGCAGCGAGCGGACCGTGGTGAGCAGGGACGTGGCGTCGGGCCAGCGCTGCTCCTCGCGCGCCCTGGTCGCCTCCTTGAGCTTCTCCTCCGCCTGCCGTACGGACACCGCCGCCTGCTCGGGCACCTGCTGGAGGTCCTGCCAGCACGGTGCGGTGAAGCGGCGCCGCAGCTCGCTGAGGACCGGGCCGACGGTCCCTGCCCTGGTGGTGAGCGCCTGGGCGCGGGTGCGCAGCGAGACGAGCCGCCGGTCGATCTCGGAGGCCCGCTCCGGCAGCCTGGCGGCCTCGGCCCGTACGGCTTCGGCGTCCCGCATCACCTGGTCGGCGCGGTCCAGCGTGCCCTGCACGCCGTGCTGGCCCGCGCCCTGGTTGAGCTTGGTCAGCTCGGGGCCGAGCTGCGCGAGGCGGGTGGCGAGATCGTCGGCCTTGAGTCCGGACTCCCGTACCGCGTCGAGAGCATTGCTCGCGGAGAGGAGCGCCTGTCGCGCCCGCTCCACGGCGGGCGCCAGCCGGGCGAGCTGCGTCTCGGCCTTGCCGAGCAGCGGCCCCAGCCCCTGCCCGAAACGGTCGAGCTCGCCCCTGACCCGTACGAGATCGTCCTTGGCCTTCGTCAGCTCCGTACGCGCCTGGGAGAGTGCGGAGCCCTCCAGACCGTCCCGGTCCAGGTCATGGGCGTCGACCGCGGTGATGTACGAGGTGCTGACCTCGTCGATACGCTGCCCCAGCGAGGCGAAATCGGCGAGGGCCCTGCGGGCCTCCGGCGAGTTGTCCACCGCGGAGATCGTCTCGATCGAGATCCGCAGATCGCGCTGAGCGGTGTCCAGGTCGTAGAAGGCCGCGGCCGCTGCGTCCTTCGCGGCCTGCGCCTCGGCCCGCTGGCTCTCGCCGCGTCCGCCGAACCAGCGCCGGGTGCCGCCACCCGCGAAGGCCCCGGCCAGACCGGCCAGCAACGGCACCGGAAGGGCCATGAGCGTCAGGACATCCCGGACGGCACTCGATCGCGCATACGGCTGCCCGTGTCTTGCCGTCACATCCCTCTCCCGTGCTGGTCCGCCCTGCCCCGGCCATTCTCCCACCAGGCAGGGACGAACACACGGGCCGGTCAGTTCGTGCTTCGAACAGTGATCCTTCCGTTGTCGCTGCGTGCCGTCACCGCGTGGCGGCTCGCGTCGTCCGTGGGCACGCCGACCTCGGTGCTCCCGTTGCCGCTCCGGGTCTCGACCTTGTACGCGAGGCCCGGCTTCTTCGGCAGCGCGATCTCGATCGCCCCGTTGTTGCTGACGCTCTTCACCCGGTCGGGCACGGCGGCGAGCGACAGCCGTACTCCGCCGTTGTCGGAGTCGGCCGTGACCTGCCTGGACGAGATGCCGTCGGCGTTGATGGCGCCGTTGTTGCTGCTCAGGTCCAGGGCGCCGCTGGAGTCCCGGACGGTGACCTTGCCGTTGGCCGAGCGGAGTTTCAGCGCGGCGGCGAAGCCGTTGGCGGTCACGGACCCGTTGTCGTCCCGCAGGACCACGGAGACCCCGCGCGGCACCTCGATCCGGTGCCTGGCGGAACAGCTGCTGACGAGGGCGCTGCACTTCAGTTTCAGGGTGAGCGTGTCGTCCTTCATGGACCAGCTGGGGTCGGGTCCGTTCCCCACGAAGACCCAGCCGTCGACATGCCGGGTGACCTGCACGGACTTCACATCGGCCGGCACCAGCTCGACGGCGGAGTTGTCGGTGTGGACGGTCAGCGTCCGGCCGCTCAGCGCGAACGACTTGTGCTCGGCGGGCGCGTCCGACGCATCCGAGCCGCATCCGGTGAGGGCGACAGAGACGAGAACGGCCCCTCCGGCCGCGACAAGCGTACGAGTACGGAGCGCCACGTAGATCATTCCCCCAGATCGAACCGAACCTGCCGAAGACCCCCCACGGTACGGACGGCCCCCACCTCCGTACGATCCTGCGACCCACCGGACCGGGGTGGGGTTATCCCCCCGGCGGGGGCGGTCCTGGGATGTCCCGCTCGGTTCGGGACGGGCTCCTGCTTGGCCGGTACAACAGGTTTGCGAGCGGGGGCCCAGGTCCATGTACCCTGTTGCTTCATCCACGGGTGCGTAGCTCAGGGGTAGAGCGCTGCTCTTACAAAGCAGATGTCGGCGGTTCGAAACCGTCCGCGCCCACACATCAGTCAGACTCCCAGGACTGTTCTTCAGCGGTCTGGGTGGTTCCCCGCCCATACCGCGGGGGTCTGGCCTGACCACGGACTTGCCGTTTCGAGTTGTCCGGCGAGACGGAAGAGCCGGCTTTCGAGGCCGTACCCGGCGGCGAACTGCATACCGACCGGGAGCCCCGTCACGGCGTCGGCCGTCACAGGTACGGACATGGCGGGCGTGCCTGCCACGTTGAACGGCATGGTGAACGGCGACAGGTCGTTGATGCGCTCGATCCAGCCGAGACCGTCCAGTGTCTCCGCACCCTCGGTATGGGTGCCCAGGAGCACGGGAGGCTCCGGCAGGGTCGGCGTGAGGAGGACGTCGTACTCGTCGAAGTACCGCGCCAGGCTTCGGGCCACCCGGTTTCGCATCGCGAGAGCGGTGAGGAACTGCGCGCCGCCGACCCGCTGCCCGTAGTGGTAGCCCGCGAGAGTCGTCGGCTCAAGGGTCGAGGAGTCGACGGGATGGTCGAAGGCGGCGGCCAGCCCGTCGACCAGGGTGGTGAGGTTCACCGTCATGAGCCGGGCGTTGGCCAGGACGAATTCCTCCCAGTCGGCGCCGAGGCCGACCTCGGTCTCCTCCACCTGGTGACCGAGGGATTCGAGCAACCGCACGGTGCGGGAGAGGGCGTCGGCCACCGGTGCGGCGGTACGGCGTCCGCCCCATGGCTGGGTGAGGACACCGACCCGCAACGAGCCCGGATGGCGGGTGACTTCCTCCGCGTACGGCCGTGACGGCTGCTGGGCGAAGTAGGGGTCGCCCGGTTCCGGGCCGCGTATCTGGTCGAGCAGTAGCGCACTGTCGCGTACGGTGCGGCTGACGCTGCCGTGCACGGCCAGGCCGTTGAAGACCTCGTCGACGTCGGGCCCCATGGAGACCCGGCCACGGGTGGGCTTGATCCCGAAGAGGCCGTTGTAGGCGGCGGGGATACGGAGCGATCCGGCGGCGTCGGTGCCATGGGCGACCGGGACCACCCCGGCGGCGACAGCGGCGGCCGCGCCTCCACTGGATCCGCCCGCGCTGCGTTCCAGGTCCCACGGGTTGCGGGTCGCGCCGTACAACGCTGATTCCGTCGATATGCCATAGGCCAGCTCCGGTGTCGCGGTGCGCCCGAACGTCACGAGGCCCGCGCGCCGGAAGCGCCGCATCAGCGAGGAGTCGGCGCCGGCGACATTACCTGCCGCCAGACGGCTTCCCAGCTCCATCCGCCTCCCGGCCATGGCCACCGCGATGTCCTTGATCAGAAAAGGGACGCCGGCCAGTGGTGTGCTGCCGGGGCTGGGCTCATCGTCGGCCGGCCATGTCTCCACGACGGCGTTGATCCGCGGATCGACCGCCTGTACAGCCTTGCGTGCGGCTGTCTCCAGTTCGGCGGGGAGTACCTCGCCCCTGGCCACCAGCTCCGCCAGCCCGACCGCGTCAAAGCGTACGTACTCGGAAACTCTCACTGTCACTCCCGGACAAGAACGATACCGTCGAGTACCGAACGATACTCTACGGTATCGAAGGGGTCGGACTGGTACCGTGAGAGAGGTTGCGAACCGCACGATCGACCGGAGCGACGGAGTACTCATGGCATCGACCCTCAGAAGGCCGAGCAGAGTGGCGAAGCTGCCGCCTCGCGAGCGCATTCTCGACGCGGCCGAAGAGCTCTTCCAGAGGGAAGGGATCCGGCAGGTGGGGGTCCAGGCGATCGCCGACAAGGCCGAGACCACCAAGATGGCGATCTACCGGCACTTCGAGACCAAGGACGCGCTGGTCGCGGAGTGGCTGCGGATCGTCGCCGCGGACTATCAGGCGGCCTTCGACCGGGTGGAAACCGAGCACCCCGGCCGGCCCGAGGAGCAGATTCTGGGCCTGGCCCGCTTCATCGCCGAGGGGCTGCCCGCGATCTCGTACCGGGGCTGCCCGTTCATCAACTCCCTCGCCGAGCTTCCCGATCGCCTTCATCCGGCACGGCAAGTGATCGAGGACCACAAGGCCCACCAGACCCGCAGGCTGATCGGCATGTGCACCGACGCCCAGATGTCCGACCCCGGCCAGGCCGCGGCCGAGATCACCTTCGTACTCGAAGGGGCGCAGGTCAGCACACAGAACGGAAGCATCGATCAGACGGGAGACCGGCTGATGAGGATCGTCGAGGGAATCGTGGACCGGCACCGCGCCCACCTCGGCGCACACGGGGCGGCCAACTGACCGCTCCACGCCGCTCGCCCGGCCACTGCTCGACGTGGGCATGCGCGTATCCGGCTGCGGCTACGAGCCGCAGATCTGGAGTGCGTCGGATGCGCTCAAGGGCAAAGGGTTCGCCGTCAGCGGTGGTCGGGGGTGTTCGGGGGCAGGGCGTTCGTCACGAGTTCGCGTGCGTACGCGGCGTCCAGTCGGGAGGGGCGGAAGAGGATGCGGTACATCATCGGCGCCACGACCCGGTCGATCACCCGTTCCGTGTCGGGCACTTCCTCTCCGCGCTGTGCCGCGCGGTTCAGGACGGCGTCGATCTGCTCAGCCGCGTAGGCGGAGCACTGGCCGGCGTTGGTGCCGTCCGGATCGCCGATGAGCGCATCCCTGATGTACGCACGCCCGGGCGGAGAGGCCATCTCGTCGAGGAACTGCTCCGCCCACGCGTCGAGGTCGGCCCGCAGGCTGCCCAGATCGGCGGGGTCGGTCTCCGGGCGAAGCCGTTCGACTGCGACGTCGGACAGGAGTTCCTGCAGATCGCCCCAGCGGCGGTAGATCGTCGAAGGCGTCACACCGGCCCTGGCCGCCACCAGGGGAACAGTCAGCGCTTCGCGGCCGGTCTCGCCGACGAGTTCGCGCACCGCGGCATGCACGGACTCCTGCACGCGAGCGCTGCGCCCGCCGGGGCGCGTCATGGGCTTGGGGCTCATGCGGTCCACCTTAAGGCTTAACGCGAATACGTTGCTTCTAGCCGTCCGGGCTCGCGTCGGCCCGGGCTCGCGTCGGCCCGGGCTTTCGTCAGCCTGGGGCTTCCGCCCGTCCGGGATCTCCGTCCGCCCGGGCCTTCTGCTTGCCCGGGCTTCCGTCGGGCGGGACCTTCCGCCCGCCCGTCCCGCTTCCGCCCGTCCCGCTTCCGTCGGTCCTCACCCCTCGGTCCTCACGCCGCCACTGGGGCGATCCGTCCCACGTCGGCGGTTGTCTCCTCGTACACCCGCGCAACGCGCAGCACCGTCGCGTCCCGGAAGGGGCGCGCCATCAGCTGCATACCGATCGGCAGTCCCGCGCGATCGTGCCCGACGGGCAGCGTGAGGGCCGGGGCGCCGGTGATGTTGGCCGGGGCGGAGAGGCGGACGTAGCTGTCGGACACCGCTTCCACCGTGCCGTCGGCCCATTCGACCGTGTCCTGGCCGGACTTCGCGGCTGTCATCGGCACTGTCGGGGCGGCGACGACATCGACCTCGTCGAACATCCGCGCCCAGCCGTCGCGCATCATCGTGCGGGCCCGCTGGGCGCGGAGATAGTCGCCGGCCGAGGTGAGTTCGCCGGCTTCGAGCAGGATGCGTACGTCCGGGGTGTACAGGTCGGGAGCGGCCCGCAACGACCGCTCGTGGTAGGCGGTGGCCTCCGGGACCATCAGCCCCCACTGGGTCGCCTGGATGTAGCGCGCCATCGGGATCTCCACGTCGACGAGCTTCGCGCCGAGCTCCGCCAGCCGCTCGATCGCCCGCCGTACGGCCTCCTCAACCTCGGGCGAGACCCTGTCGAAGTAATGATTGCGGGGAACGCCGACCCTGAGCCCCTTCAGATCACCGATACCGGTGAAGTCCACCGGGTGTCCGGACTCACTCGCCGTGTCACGCGCACTCGCCGGGTCGCGCGGGTCGTACCCGGCCGTCGCGGCCAGCACCAGAGCCGCGTCCCGTGCGCTGCGGGCGATGGGGCCGACATGGTCCAGGGACCAGGACAGCGAGGTCACGCCGGAACGGGGGACGAGACCGTAGGTCGGCTTGAGACCCACAACTCCGTTGAGCGCGGCGGGAACCCGGATGGAACCTCCCGTGTCGGTCCCCAGGGCGAATGTCGCCCCGCCCGCGGCGACCGCCACCGCAGAGCCGCCGCTCGACCCTCCGGCGACACGGCTCAGGTCCCAGGCGTTGCTGGTCTGTGGGGTGGTCAGGCCGTAGGCGAACTCATGGGTGTGTGTCTTGCCCAGGAGAACGGCCCCGGCGGCCTTCAGACGTGCGGCCACCGTGCTGTCGTGGTCCGCGATGTGCCCGGCCCGTACCTCCGAACTCGCCGTGGTGGGCAGGCCGGCGGCGTCGATCAGGTCCTTGAGGCCCAGGGGGATCCCGTGCAGCGGGCCGCGCGGTCCGGTTCCGGAGATCTCCCGTTCGGCGCGAACCGCTGCGGCGAGAGCGGCTTCCGCCGTGACGGTGACGTAGGCGCCGAGCCGTCCGTCGACCGCGCCGATGCGGGCCAGTACGGATGCGGTGAGCTCGACCGGGGACAGTTCCCGTGCGCGTATCGCGCGGGCCGCGTCGGCGAGGGACAGCTCAAAGGGCTGCATCGACGTGCTCCTGTCCGGCTCGGTACGAGATCGCGGGGGGCGTGTCGGCGAAGTCGAGTTCGCGCAGCGTCGTGATGACGGAGTGGATGTGGTTGGCGGTCGCGGCCACCCCTTCGTGCCGGTCGTCCCCGAGGGTGAGTCCCGCCCGCAGCGCGCCGTGGGCGGCCTGCTGGGGGGTGAGTTCGCTGGTCATGGGTGTCCTTCCGGCGCTGCGCCTCACACGGCTGTGTACGGCCGTACACAGCCGTACACAGGCCCGTCTAAAAGCGAATCGTTTGCTTTAGGTGACGGTAGGGCCTACGGTTTCTTAAAGCAAACCAGTTGCTTTTATTCAATCCGAGGGGAGATCACCGTGTCCGTGACCGAGTCCGTGTCTGTTGCCGAGTCCACCCCCGCCCCCGCGCGCACAGCCGCATGGCCCGTGGGCGACCACACCGTGCGACGTATCGACGAAATGGCCCTTCCCGCCGCGACCGGCCCGTGGCTGCTGCCCGGGGCGACCGCGGATGTCGTGACCCGGACTCCTTGGCTGCGCCCCGACTTCGCCGACGAAGAAGGCGCCCTCCGGCTGGCGAGCCACAGCTTCGCGGTCGAGGTGGACGGGCTGCGGATCCTGGTCGACACCGGCATCGGAAACGGAAAGCAGCGCGCCAACCCCGCCTGGCACGACCTGAACAGCGACTACGAGGCGCGGCTGACCGCGGCAGGCTTCGCACCGGAGACCGTGGACGTCGTCATCCTGACCCACCTCCACACCGACCACGTGGGCTGGAACACACGCTTGGACGGCGGCAGTTGGGTGCCCACTTTCCCCAACGCGCGCTATCTCACCTCGCTCACCGAATGGAACTACTGGGCCGGTGCCGAGATGGAGGAGGCGCGGCAGCAGATGTTCCGTGACTCGGTGCACCCCGTCCGGGACGCGGGCCTCTTCGACCTCGTCGATGTCGCGGACGCGGGCACGGACATCGCCCCGGGCGTCCGCCTGCTGCCCAGCCCCGGCCATACTCCGGGCCAGGTGACGGTGGAGCTGAGCAGCCAGGGGGAGACCGCGCTCATCAGCGGCGACAGCATCCACCACCCCGTCCAGATCGGGCATCCGGAGCTGTGCAGCTGCGTGGACATCGCACCCGGACTCGCCGCCAGGACCCGGCGCCGGATGCTCGACTCGCTGGCCGGCACCTCGACCCTGCTGCTCGGCAGCCACTTCCCGCCACCGAGCGCCGGGTACGTGCGGCGCGAGGGCGGTACGTACCGGCTGACGCCGTCCGCACCCGGGGGGCGCGACGTTCCGCCGGGCGCTGCCCTGACCGGGCAGCTCGATGGCGGCCGGTCCGCCGACGGGCATCGCTGACCGTTTCCCTGCGACACCGGGACGGCGGGGCACCCGTCCGCCGGCCACTGCCGCATCATCATCGGGGGAATCATCCACGGGTACCGCACCGGGCGGACCTCACACGCCACGGCGGACGGACCATCAGGGAGGCGTCACATGGCCGGTACGTATCCGGTCGAGCCCGGGGCGGTGGCGGATCCCGCGCCTGAGTGGGTCTGGTACACCTCGTACGGCTCCAACACACACCTCGGCCGACTCGCCCGGTACGTCAAGGGCGGCCGGCTGCCCGGCACCGGCGCCGTGTACCCCGGCTGCCGGGACCGCCGGATGCCCAGCCGGTCCGTACCCGTGGAGCTGAGCGGCGCCCTCTACTTCGCCACCGATTCGCCGGTCTGGGGCGGCGGGCGGGCGTTCTACGACCCGGACGCGGAAGGGCGCGTCTACGCCCGTGCCCACCTTGTTTCGGCGGCCCAGTTCGCGGACATCGCGGCGCAGGAGATGCACAGGCCGCCGGGTGAGGACCTCGACCTCGGCCCGGTTCTCACGGCGGGCACCGCCACGCTGGGGAGCGGACGGTACGAAACCCTGGTGTACGCCGGACAGATGGACGGAGTGCCTGTCCTCACCTTCACCGCGCCCTGGGGCATGGACGAGGTGACGCCGGTCCCTCCCTCCCGTGCGTACGTGCGTGTCATCGCCTCCGGTCTGGTCGAGGCCGGAGCCTGGGACGCGGACACGGTGGCGGCCTATGTGGCGTCATCGCGGGGCGCCGCAGGCCATTGGTCGCACGAGGCGGTCCTGGCACTGATCACGGAGCGGAGTGATCATCCGGCGTGACCCCGGCCAGGGGGCCGCGACCCCGGCCACGGCCGCGACAGCGGCGCCCGATCGCACACCGGGCGCCGCTGCCGCTCACCGTCAGGCCGGTGAGGTGGCCATGACCGCCCCGCCGAGGTGCCGGGCGAAGAACCGGGCCGCGCTGTCGGCCTCGAACCTGGGGAAGGCGGCGTGCTTGCCCGCGTTGGCGTGCAGCGTCTTCTCCTCCGACGCGAAGGCGTCGAACAGCGCCAGACCGGCCTCGCGCGGGACGCGCTCGTCGTCCCACTGCAGGGCGAACTCGACCGGGACGGTGATCTGCCGCGCCGCCTCGAACAGGGCGTCGGGCCACATCATGCCGAAGACCGCGGCCGTGATCCTGGGCTCGGCCGCCACCAGTGGCACCCCGATCGCGGTGCCCAGGGCGATGCCGACGTACCCCACCGGGCCGTCGGCGCCGATCTCCGGGAGCTCCTGGAGAGCGTCCAGCAGCTCCCGGTACTCGGGTACGGCGAGCTCCGCCAGGCGGGCGTTGTAGGGGACGACGACCGGGCGTTCCGGCTCGCCCGCCGCCTGCGCCCCGCGCAGCGCGGCGATGTCCTGCTCGTCGCGCGCGGTGCGCGGCCGGTCGCCGTGACCGGGTGCGTCGATGACGGCGGCATGGAAGCCGCAGCCGGTCACGAGCCGCTGGGCGCGGCCGGACATCGCCGGGTGCTTCTTGTGGGCGCCGCCGCCGTGGCCCATCAGGACGAGGGGTGCGCGACCGGCGCCGGTTCGGGAGGCCGGGGACCAGAGAACTCCGGGGACGTCCCCGATGGTGAAGTCGCGCTCGACCACGCCGTTCGACGAGGATTCGGCGGTGAACCGCAGAGAATGCATGGGTGTTGCCTTTCGGGAGTGCCTTGTGGTCGAGGCGCTCCCGGCGACACCTACGTCAGTCGCCGGCCGTGACGGGAAAGGGGGAGCACCCACGTCGATACAGCGTTCATGGGTCTCACCTCCTTGGGCGGTGTCACGGTCGCCTGCAAACTACCAGCCGGGCCCTCGTCCCCCCCAACCGCTTTTCTCCCGGTCCAGCACCGAGCTACCAGGGCAGGGGACCGGCAGGCGCCGGGGCTACTTGTCCTCGGTCGGGCCCGCCGGGCTGAGGCCCGCCGTCCATTTCTCCTCGATGCGGCCGAACTTCCATATCGCCATGGCCACCAGCCACGTCACGAAGAACAGCCCGACGATCACGAACCCGACGATGTTCAGGTCCAGGCCGCCGACCCAGTCCCAGAACGCGCCGTGCAGGCCCAGCTTGTCGGTGAGCAGGCCGAGCAGTTCGACCGTCCCGATGATGAACGCCACCGCCACGGACAGGCCCGTGATCGTGAGGTTGTAGTAGACCTTCCGGACGGGCTTCGAGAACGCCCAGCCGTACGCGAAGTTCATGAACGAGCCGTCGATGGTGTCCAGCAGGCACATACCCGCCGCGAACAGCACCGGCAGGCAGAGAATCGCGTACCAGGGCAGCCCCGACGCGGCGCCGGAGCCCGCCAGGACGAGCAGGGCGATCTCCGTCGCGGTGTCGAAGCCGAGGCCGAAGAGCAGTCCGAGCGGGTACATCTGCCAGGGCTTGGTGATCGACTTCATCAGGCGGCCCAGGAGCCGGTTCATCAGGCCCCGGTTGTTCAGGTGCTCCTCCAGAGCGGCTTCGTCGAAGTCGCCCGAGCGCATCTTCCGGAAGACCTTCCAGATCCCCACCAGGATCGCGACGTTGATGCCCGCGATCAGGTAGAGGAAGAACCCGGAGACCGTCGTGCCGATCAGACCGGTGACATTGTGCAGCTGCGAGTTGTCGTCGCGCACCGGGCCCGCCACGGCCTTCACGCCGAGCGACAGCAGGAACGCGAGGGCGAAGACGATGCTGGAGTGCCCGAGCGAGAACCAGAAGCCCACCGACAGCGGGCGCTGCTTCTCACTCATCAGCTTGCGGGTCGTATTGTCGATGGCCGCGATGTGGTCCGCGTCGAACGCGTGCCGCATGCCCAGGGTGTACGCGGTGACACCGATCCCGATGCCGAACGACTTCGTACCGAGGCTGTAGTGCTGGGGAGCCACGATCGTCACCAGCGTGAGCCACCCGACGACATGCAGCGCCAGGATGAACGCACCCATGCCGCCCAGCCGGGTCCACTCCTGCCGCGTCATCGACTTCTGCAGACGCCGGCGTCGCGTGGGGGTCTCGGGTGGTGACGTGTACGTGGTGCTCATGGGTGCTGCCTTCCGGTCGATAAGCCGTAAACAGCCAATTGCAATGGTCTCGCAATTGCAACCATGAAGCAGTAAAGGCAGGTCAGGCGGTAGAGGCGGGTCAGACGGCAGAGGCAGGTCAGGGGGTGCCTCGGCGGCCCCTGGCCCCGGCGCCGTCGGCCCGGTACCGGAGCAGCAGCATGGCCGCGTCGTCCTGGAGCGGGCCCGCCGTGTGCTGCACCAGGTCCTTGCGCAGGCACTCCAGCGCGCGCTCCGGATCATCGTCCCTCAGGAGGTGGTGCCGCTCGCCCAGCGGGTAGAACGTCCCGTCCTGGTCCCTGGCCTCGGTCACGCCGTCGGTGTAGAGCAGCAGCTGGTCGCCCGGGCCGAAGGCGACCCGGAACGGCTGCGGCCCTTCCGTCCCATGGACGCCCAGGCCCAGCGGAAGCGCGTAGTCCGCCGGCTCGGGGAAGTGCGCGGAGCCGTCCGCCCGTACGAGGAGGGGCGGCGGATGGCCGTAGTTGAGGAACAGCGCGCCACCGTCCGGGCTGATCTCCGCGATCAGCGCCGTGACGAACTTCTCGCCCTGGAGTGCCCGGTCGACGGACCGCTCGACGCGGGCGCCGACCCCGGCCAGGTCCGGCTCGTCGTGCGCGGCCTCCCGGAAGGCGCCGAGGACCACGGCGGCGGTCTCGACCGCATCGAGCCCCTTGCCCTGTACGTCGCCGACGATCACCCGCACGCCGTCCGGGGCGGCGACGACCTCGTACAGGTCCCCGCCGATATGCGCCTCGGCCACGGCCGATGTGTACGAGACGGCGGCCCGCAGATGGCCCGCGGTGTGCGGCACCGGGCGGAGCAGCACCCGCTGGGCGACCTCCGCGATGGAACGCACGCTGGCCAGCTCTGCCTCGCGGCGCTGGCGCATGACCGCGGCCGCGACACCGGCGACGGTCACGCCGAGCACCGACGACATCGCGGTGTAGCCGCGTCTGGCGTGGAACGCGCCGTCGTGCCAGGCGAGCGAATAGCAGAGCACCAGGGCGAGCAGTCCGATGGCGGCCGTGCGCCGCCAGCCGCCGATCAGCCCGGCGAACGCCGGCCCGAGCGAGATCAGCGGCAGGAACCCGACCCCCGAACCGGCCGAGATGTCCACCCCGGCGACCACGGCCATCACCGCGAACGGCAGGACCGACAGCGAGGCGAACGCGGGACTCTTCTCCTCTGGCACAGGGCACTCCGGTGGTGTGGCGGGCGATTCGCGGGCGGTGGTGTCTCCTCAGCCCTCCCGAGCTGTCAGATCTGTCAGATGTTCAACTGCTCGGTTCCGTTGCACGTGAGAGCCGGTGTACGCGCCCCGGGTGCATCTCCGGCCGCGTGCCCGGCCGGGTGCCCGGGGGAGCGCCCCGGCAGCTTGTGGCCTCGGGCTGTGCCCACCTTAGATGTTTAGACTATGCAAATGTTTCCCTGGCGAAGCATCGGGGTCGGCTGTGCTGTTATGGAATCGAGGCCGGCTGTACGAAGGGCCGTCCGAACACCGGCGGCCGACCCGACTGTGAAACCGAACACCCCCATGAGGCAGTCTCTGTTGACGTGTACTCACTCCCGCACCAGAGCCAGCAGGGTTCCGCCGAAGGGCACATGATCGTCTGCGGTGACGACGGCCTGGCCCACCGTCTCGCCGTCGAACTGCGCGGTGTGTACCGGGAGACCGTGACCCTCGTCGTACCGCCCGCCGGTGCGGCGGGCGTCCCCGACAACACCCAGCTCACCCCGGTCGGGCGGGCATCCGCGCTCTTCGGGCGGATGTCGCGCGTCGTCACGGGACCCTCGTCCGGCGACCGCGACCCGGTGGCCGACAGGCTCATCGAAGCGCCGGCCCCGGACGACGACGTACTGCTGCGGGCCGGGGTCGAGGAGGCGTCCGCGCTGGCGCTCGTCCACCAGGACGACGAGGTGAACATCCGGGCCGCGCTCGCCGCCCGGCGGCTCAACCCCAGGCTGCGGCTGGTCATCCGGCTCTACAACCGCAAACTCGGCCAGCACCTGGAGGAGCTGCTCGACCAGGCCGCCGCGGTCAGCGCGCCGGACATGGACCGGAACGAGGTCGACGCCTCCACGACCGTGCTCTCGGACGCCGACACCGCGGCCCCCGCGCTCGCCGCGACCGTCGTCGCCGGTACGAGCAAGGTCGTCCAGGCCGACGGGCTGCTGCTGCGCGCCGTGGAGCGGCCGCCCGCCCTCCGGCCCGGCGCGGCCGGCGATCCCGGACTGTGCACCCTGGCGCTGCTCTCGTCGACCACGGGCGACCCGGGAGGAGCCGACGGTTCGGACAGCAGCGGCGAGGCGGGCCCCCAGCTGCTCCCGGACGAGGCGTCCGTCCGGGCGGCGTCCGGGCGGGGCACGGTCGTCCTGGAAGCGGTCTCCTACCGGGGCCCCGACCTCTCCCCGAGCAGGCTGGCCGGCCGCGGCGCACCCCTCGCCCAGGTCTTCTCACGGCGGCTGCGCTGGTCCCTCTTCGGGATCTTCGCCTCGGTGCTCGGCCTGGCCGTCGCCTCCTGGCTGACCACCGGCGATCCTCCGGTGCACGCCGCGTATCTGACCATCCTCGACATCTTCGCGATCGGCGACCCCGCGATCGGCGAGCCCACCAGCCGCCAGGTGATCCAGATGCTGTCCGGACTCACCGGACTGCTGCTGCTTCCGGTGCTGGTCGCCGCCGTACTCGAAGGGCTCGGTACGTTCCGCACCGCCGCCGCGCTGCGCCGTCCGCCGCGCGGGCTCTCCGGGCACGTCGTGCTGCTCGGGCTCGGCAAGGTCGGCTCACGGGTGCTGGCCCGGCTGCGGGAGCTGGACATCCCGGTGGTCTGCGTGGAGGCCGACCCGGAGGCGCGCGGGATCGCCCTGGCGCGGCGGCTGCGGGTGCCGATCGTGATCGGCGACGTGACCACGGAAGGCGTGCTGGAGGCCGCCAAGATCCAGCGCGCCCGCGCTCTCCTCGCGCTCACCAGCGCCGACATCACCAACCTGGAGGCGGCGCTCTACGCCCGCACAGTGAAGCCCCACCTCCGGGTGAGCATGAGGCTCTTCGACGACGCGTTCGCCTCCGCCGTCTTCCGTACGCTGCGAGCCGCCCACCCACAGGCGGTCACCCGGAGCCGGAGCGTGTCCACGCTGGCCGCGCCCGCCTTCGCCGCGGCGATGATGGGCCGCCAGATCCTCGGCGCCATGCCGGTCGAGCGCCGGGTGCTGCTGTTCGCGGCGGTGGACGTCGCGGGCCACCCCCTGCTGGAGGGCCGCACCCTCGGCCAGGTGTTCCGGGAGGGCGCCTGGCGCATCCTCGCGCTCGACCTCGCGGACCCGGACGAGCGCCGCCCCGATCTGTCCGCGCCACGCTCCTCGTACGGCGACGGCGACGGCGAGGCACGCAAGGCCGAGCTGGTCTGGAACCTGCCGCAGAGCTACGTCCTGCGCCCCGAAGACCGGGTCGTCATCGCGGGGACCCGGCAGGGCCTGGCCGACCTGCTGGGGCGGCAGCAGCCCCGGGTCCCGGCGGAGCCGTAGCCGTAGCCGTAGCCGTAGCCGAGAGGAGAGGAGAGGAGAGGAGAGAGGGGAGAGGAGGGAAGGGGAGAGCGGGAGCGGGTCACCCGGATGGCGGCGCTCCGGTGGTTGCCCCGGGGTCGCTCGCAGAGGCTCGGAGCTGTCACCGGGAGGGCAGCGGCACCGGCGCCACCAGGGCCGGAACACCTCACCGGACTGTGGCGGGCGCGGGGATCCGAGTGTTCCCGCAGCCGCCTCCGCGCCCCCGCGCGTGCGCGCGGCCGAGAGGAGTCCGAAGTGACCGACCAGGACGACGGCCCCGACGCGCCCCCGACCGGACCCACGCCCGCGCAGTCCCCGGGCACCGGACCCACGCCCGCGCAGCCCCCCGGCACCGGACCCACGCCCGCGCAGTCCCCGGGCACCGGACCCACGCCCGCGCAGCCCCCCGGCACCGGACCCACGCCCGCGCAGTCCCCGGGCACCGGATCCACCTCGGCGGAAGCCCGCGGCACCGGTTCCACCCCGGCGGATCCGGCGCCTCCCGGCCCTTCCGTACCGCCGGGCCCTCCCGTACCCCCCGCCCCCTCCGATCTCACGGAGCTGGCAGCCGAGGCGTACATCTACGGCTATCCGCTGGTCTTCGACCTGTCGATGGTCCAGGCCGCCCTCCACGAGGGGTTCGGTTCGCTGCCGTCCGCCTCCTTCAACGAGTTCGCGCACGCCGCACGGCTCGCCACCCCCGACGCGCACTTCGTGTCGGTGAACAACGACACCGTGTACTCGATCGCGCAGCTCGATCTCTCCGGCGGCCCGCTGCTGCTGCACGTACCGGACACGCTCGGCGCGTACTACGTACTGCAGTTCATCGACGCGTGGAGCAACAACTTCGCGTACGTCGGCCGCCGGGCGACCGGCACCGGTGAGACCAAGTGGCTGATCGTGCCGCCCGGTTGGGCCGGTGAGACCCCCGAGGGGATGACCGGGGTGATCGACGCGCCGACGACGGTCGCCTCCATCGCCGGCCGTTTCGCCTGCGACGGCCCCGCCGACCTGCCGCGGGTGCACGGGCTCCAGCGGCGGCTCACGCTCAAGGTCCTCGAAGCCGTCATGCACCACAACTGGCTGCCCACGGCCGACCCGGATGTGCCCGAACCGCTGCACTTCTTCGAGAAGCTGCGGGTCTGGATGGCGGCCTTTCCGCCGGCGGCCGACGACCGCGCCTACCAGGACAGGTTCCAGCCGCTGCAACTCCTGGAGGAGGGGCCGTCGCCGTACCGCCACGCGGCCCCGGAACTCGTCCACGCGCTGACCGAAGGGCTGAAGCGCGGAGCGGCGCGGGTCGAGAAGGCCGGCCACTCCGGGGTGGACGGCGTACGCGCCCCCGGGGCCTGGGAGATGAACCCGCACCTCTTCGACTACAACCTCGACTGGTTCGGGGTGGGCACCCGTGACTCCCCGGAGTGGCGCATCGCCGACCGGACGTCCTCGTATCTGACCAGGGCGGTGGCCGCGCGGGTCGGTCTGTGGGGCAACCACGGCTACGAAGCGGTGTACGCACACACCTTCGAGGACGCGGACGGCCACTGGCTGAACGGATCGAGGAAGTACACCCTGCGCTTCGACAGCCCGCTGCCCGTGCGGTCGTTCTGGTCCGTGACCATGTACGACTCCCCGGACTACTTCCTCGTCGCCAACCCCGCCGACCGCTACTCCATCGGCGACCGCACGCCGGGCCTGGTGTACGGCGACGACGGGTCGCTGACGCTGCACATCCAGAAGGACCGGCCGGCCGACCCGGCGGAGGCGGCCAACTGGCTGCCCGCGCCGCAGGGCGACTTCCGGCCGATGCTCCGTCTCTACACGCCGGAGCAGTCCGTCCTGGACGGGAGCTACCGGATCCCGCCCATCACCCCGAAACGGGAGCCGGAGACCGGCTGAGGTCCGGGGCTGTCCTGACCGCGGCAGACTGGATGTATGTGCCGCAGTATCAAGACTCTCCGTCCGCCCGTACTCGCCGGGGAAGCGACCGACGAGGACATCAGGGCCGCAGCGCTTCAGTACGTACGGAAGGTCTCCGGCTTCCGGGCCCCCGCCGCGCACAACCGCGTGGTGTTCGACCGGGCCGTCGACGAGGTCGCCCGGGCAACGCGGGAACTCCTCGCCGACCTGGAGGTCCGAGGGGCCGGGGCGCGCGGGGCCGGGTGAGCGGTCAGGAGGCCGTGGCCGTGGCAGGTGCCGGGCGCCGTATCAGCAGCGCGGCCACCGTGCCCGCGCCGAACAGCGCGAAGAGCGAGACCGCCGTGCCCAGCCAGCTCGTGCCCAGCCACTGGCCGCCGAAGTAGCCGAGCCCCACGCTGTAACCGGCCCAGGCCACGCCCGCAAGCGCCGACCAGGGCAGGAACTCCTTCGCCCTGCGGTGCGCGGCGCCCGCGCCCAGCGAGACGACCGAGCGGCCGGCCGGTGCGAAGCGCGCTATCACGACGAGCAGACCGCCGCCCCGCGCCAGCGCCGTGCCGAGGCGTTCCTGCGCGCTGGTGAGCCGACGGGAGCGGGCGATGGCCCGGTCGAGCCGTTCGCCGCCGCGCCAGGCCAGCCGGTAGGCGACCAGGTCACCCACCACCGAGGCGACGGCGGCGCAGGCGGTGAGGATCAGCAGGTCCGGGACGTTGTGCGGGACTTCTCCGGCGACGGTGGTCGAACCGGCGGCGGCGCCGGTGGCCGCCGTGATCACCAGGACTCCGCTGGGGAGCAGCGGCACGAAGACATCGAGGACGACGGAGAGCGCGACCACGGCATAGATCCATGGACTGTCGGTCAGCGACCGCACACTCTCGAACACCGGACTCCCCGTTCGTGATGGCGCCGCGGCGTCGCAGGGGAGCGGCAGGTGCGGCTGTACAGCCATACAGCGTACGCGTGGAGATCCGGCGCCCATCCGCCGGGGCCGGTGATGTTCGAAAGGTCCCGTTCACCCGGATGACTGCTCCAGTGCAGGGGTTTGGCCATGGTGCGCTCAGGCTGGGGCCGTACGGCGTGGAGCGGCGGCGGACGAGCAGCCGGGCGGACGAGCGAGGAGCGGACGATGGTCGTGGCAGGGGTACTGGCCGGAGCGGCGGCACTGGCGATGCTGACGGGCGGCGGGGCGGCCCCCGCGGGGAACGCGGACGCCGGGAACGCGCCTGCGGCGGGGAGCGCGGTCGCGGGGAGCGCGCCTGCGGGGAGCGCGGTCGTGGGAAACAAGGATGCCGGCAACGCGCCTGCGGGCGGGTACTGGCAGCGCGTCCACGCCCAGTTCTCGCCGCCCACCGCCTTCCTCCCGTCGTCCGCCGTGACGTACGACATGAAGCTGGTGCCCGCGGCCTCCAGGATCGAGGTCGAGCAGACCACGGCCCCCTCGGGCACCCGTGTGACGGCCCGGCTCGCGGGGCTCAAGCCCGGGCACGCCTTCGGGATGCGGGTGCACACGGGGCCCTGTGGCAGTACCCCCGGCGAGGCCGGCCCCCGTTATCTGCGGAGCACGGACGGCCGGAAGGCGGGCCCCGACGACGAGATGCGGCTGGATTTCACCACTGATACGGGGGGTGCGGCCACCGTGACCGCGCGGCGCGGCTGGAACTTCCGGCCCGGCGGCGCCCGTTCGGTGGTGATCGACGGGGCGCGGGGCGGCACGGCGGACCCCGTCGCGTGCTACACGGTGCTGTTCGCGCCGACCGGCCCCGCCGCGTAGGCCATCGTCCGGGTCGGGCCGGACCGGGCCCGATCAGACCGGATCGTCGGGATCGGGCCCGGCGGGGCTCGGCCGTACGGGTCAGGCCACCACCGGGGCCGGTTCGGCGGCGCGCCGCCGTGGGACGAGCACCGGGCCGAGCGCGAGTGCGCCCGGGCCGGTGAACACGAGCAGCAGGAAGGCCCAGCAGAACATCACCGAGGGCTCGCCGCCGTTCTGGATCGGCCACAGGGCGTGCGACTGGTGCACATGGAAGTACGCGAAGGCCATCGAACCCGACGCGACGAACGCGGCCGGGCGCGTCAGCAGCCCCGTCAGCACCAGTACGCCGCCGACGAGTTCGATGACGGACGCGTATCCGTCGGGCCAGCTGCCCGCCGACACCGTGCCGCCGCCCGGCGCTCCGCCGAGCACACCGAAGAGAGAAGCGGCGCCGTGGCAGGCGAAGAGCAGGCCGACGACGGCGCGGAAAAGAGCCAGGGCGTACGGGCGGGCCAGGTCGGCCTGCCGGCCGGCCGAGGACACTGCCGTGGATATCGCTGAAGGCATGACGGGGGAACTCCTTCGGTGGGGGAGACCGGAGCAGCCTTAGATTAGGTATGCCTGACTAGAACTTGCAAGTTCAACATTCGGTCAGGTTTCCCGTGCCCCGCCCGGCTCCTCGGCCCTTCCCCCCTCCACTCATCCCCTCCTTGTCTCCTTGTCTCCTTGTGTCCTGGCCGTGGCCGGTTCGGCTCAGTCCCGGGTCAGTTCGCGGTCCAGTACGGTCTCCAGCCGGCTGCCCTTCCCGCTCTCGTTCCGGTTCCCGCTCCCCTTCCCGTCGCCGCGCGCCTGTGTCAGCCGCAGCCGGGAGGAGCGGCCCAGCAGATCGAGGGTCATCAACTGGTTCCCGAACCACGGACCGCCGCTGCCGTCGCGGCCCCTGCGCCAGCCGACCGGCGGATCCGCCAGCCGCCCGTGCCTCCGCAGGGCCCGGCCGAGCAGCCGGCCCGTGCGGCTCCAGCCGAACCTGAAGCCGAAACGGACGTACGCGGGAATGCTGTTGTGCACCGGTGAGCAGGTCAGCTGCACGACCAGGGAGTCAGGCGCCGGTTTCCCCGCCGACCGGGACGGCCAGTGCGGCTCGGCGACGTACGCGTGGTGGACGTCGCCCGAGAGCACACAGATCGTCGCGGGTGCCCCCTCGCCCGTCCCCGTTTCGGCGATCAGTCGGGTCAGCTCGTCGAAGGAGTCCGGGAACGCGGCCCAGTGCTCCAGGTCCGCCGTCCTGCGCAGCTTCTCGCCGAACCGTGCCCACCGCGCACCGCGTACCCCCGCGCAGAGCGCCGCGTCCCAGCTCTCCGCGTCGTGTATCAGCGGCGGCAGCAGCCAGGGCAGCGACGTCCCGATGAGGAGGTGGTCGAAGGACCCCGGACCTTCGGCCAACTGGGCGCGCAGCCACTGGGTTTCCTCGGGGCCGACCATGGCGCGATGTTGTTCGTCCAGGACCCGGGCGGCGCGTGAGTCGACCATCAGCAGCCGGGTGCGGCCGAAGTCGCGCCGGTAGCTCCAGCGGGTGAAGGCGGGGTCGGCGTCGGCCTCCGCGGCGAACTTCCGGAGCGCCTCGGTGCCGTCCGGTGCCGTGCACACCGCCGCGTACAGCTGGTCGGCCGCCAGCTCGGCGGGGGAGAGGTTGCCGAGGTGCTGGTGGACCCAGTACGACATCAGTCCGCTGAGGATCCGTTCCTGCCACCAGTCCGTGGCGCGGATCTCCTGCTGCCAGGCCGCGCTGGTGTTCCAGTCGTCGATGACGTCGTGATCGTCGAAAATCATGCAGCTGGGCACGGTGGAGAGCAGCCAGCGCACCTCGGGGTCGAGCCAGGACTCGTAGTAGAGGCGGGTGTACTCCTCGTAGTCCGCGACCTCGGCACCCGGTGGCTCGCGCAGATCGCGGCGGGCGGCCAGCCAGTCCCTGGTGTCGGCCGAGACCTCGTCCGCGTACACCTGGTCGCCCAACAGCAGCAGGATGTCGGGCCGTTCGGCAGGAGGGCCGGCGGCCAGCGAGGCCGCGAGCGTGTCCAGCGCGTCGGGGCCCACCGGGTCGGCCTCGCCCTGGGCGGGGGCGGCCCAGCGGCAGGACCCGAAGGAGACCCGCAGCCCGGGGGCGCCCGCCGGATGCCCGGATCCGGCGCCGGGGCCGCCGCCGGATCCCGTACGGGGGTCGTCGTCGGACTCCGTACCGGGGTCCGGGGTGCGGATGGTGCTCGGCGGGAAGGGTGAGTCGGGCGGCGGCCACACCTCTTCGCCGTCCACCCGTATCCCGTACGGCGTCTCCGTTCCCGGTACGAGTCCGGTCACCGGGACGAGCGCGTAGTGATGCCCGGCTATGCGGAACGTGCGGGCCTCACCGCCCGCGCCGTCCGGGCACCGGACCTCGACCGTGCAGGGCCGGTCGGCCTCGACCCAGATGGTCGCCGACTCCCCACGGTCCCAGTCGACATACCTCAGCAGTGGTCCCAGGCGCAGCCCGGCCATGAATGTCCTCCTCCGTCGCCCCGTACCGTACGGAACGGAACGACGGAGGGTCAGGGCCGGGTTCCCGGGGGGAGCTGCTCAGTAACCGCTCAGCAGCCGTTCAGTACTCCCTGGAGTGCCGTCTTCTCCGCCGAGTCGACCGTGAGCTTGTAGTAGTGCTTCACCTCCACCCAGGCACGGACATAGGTGCACTTGTAGGCGGCGCGCGGCGGCAGCCACTCGGCCGGGTCCTTGTCGCCCTTGGACTGGTTGACGTTGTCCGTCACCGCGATGAGCTGCGGCCTGGTCAGGTCGTTGGCGTACGCCTGCCGCTGCGCGGTGGTCCAGCTGCTGGCGCCCGAGCGCCACGCCTCGGCGAGCGGGACCATGTGGTCGATGTCCACGTCGGACGACGCGGTCCAGGTCGCGCCGTCGTACTCGGAGTACCAACTGCCGCTGGTGGCGGCGCAGGTGGAGCTCTGGACGACATTCGTGCCGTCGCGCTTGAGCACCACTTCGCGGGTGTCGCAGGTGCCGGACTGGGTGATCCAGTGGGGGAACTTGTCCCGGCTGTAGCCGCTGGACGAGCCTTCGGCGGCGACGGTGAGGGAGCTGAGGTACGTCCGGGCGGTGGCCGCGCTCACCGGGGTGGGCAGGGCGGCCTGGGCGGAGGGGGCGGTGACGAGACCGGCGAGGGTGATTCCCGCGGTCGCGGTGAGTACCGCTATTCGACGCGCGTAGACACCTGAGACACCTGACATGCGAACTCCCGTGGGGTGGAGGGGCTTTGCCGATGCGGCTCGGCCATCGTGGCGGCGCCGGATTGCCGTGAGGTGGGCGCCGGGTAACAGCCTGGCGACATGGGCACGTCACATCAAGAGGGCTGCCGATGTTTGACGCTTCGACAGATTCCCCGCACAGCTGTGCGGTTGCCGCCTGTCGCCGCTGTCCGCGCCGTCCTCGGGGGCCGTGCCCGGGGTGCTTCCGCTGGTCGCGGCCCCCGGTGGGTGCTCTCGCCGGATCCGGCGGCGCCGGGGCCTTCCGTGCTGCCGGGGTATGTGGGGCGACCTCTGTGCCGGTTGTCGCACTTTTGGTCGTGTCGTCACTCGGTCAGGCTTTTGTCGGAAATGTGTGGCTGCTGGTGCGGGTGGGGCGGGGGAGTCCGGGGATTCTGTATCGTGTACGGAGCAGAAGGGGAGTAGCTCTTCGCCGGAACGTCGACATACTGCTGAACCTCGGTTCGGCCGGCGCCCGGAGGCGGATCTTCTTGGAGACCCGCCAGCGAGACCTTCGGCAGCAGTGTCCAGTTGACGCTGCCGTGCCGAAGCGACCCCTTTTCTCTTCGAGTCAGGTCCTCCCGGTGCGGTCAGCCCGAACCGATTGAGGAAACAACCCGTGATCAGCTTTACGATCCTGGCGATCACCTTCGGCGTGGTCTTTCTCGCCGAGCTCCCCGACAAGACCGCTCTCGCCGGCCTGATGCTGGGTACCCGCTACCGGGCCTCGTACGTCTTCGTGGGGGTCGCGGCGGCCTTCGCCGTCCATGTCGCGCTCGCCATCGCCGCGGGCAGCGTGCTGACCCTGATCCCGCACCGGCTGCTGCAGGCGATCGTCGGTGCGCTCTTCCTCGCGGGTGCGGCGATGCTCCTCTTCAAGAAGGACGAGGAGGAGGAAGAGGTGAAGGCCCCCGCCGACCAGTCCTTCTGGAAGGTGGCAGGGGCCGGGTTCATGCTGATTCTCGTCGCCGAGTTCGGTGACCTGACCCAGATCATGACGGCCAACCTCGCGGCCCGTTACGACAGCCCGGTCTCGGTCGGGATCGGCGCGGTGCTGGCGCTCTGGGCGGTGGGCGGCCTGGGGATCCTCGGTGGCCGCAAGCTGATGAAGCATGTGCCGCTGAGGCTGATCACGAAGATCGCCGCCGCGCTGATGCTGGTGCTCGCGGGATTCAGCCTGTACGAGGCGATCGCGGGCTGAGGCCCGCGGCTGGCGGGCTGTTCCTGGTCCGCCGAACAGCCCCCAGGTCTTCCGTGGGGGTCAGGCCGTGACGTGGACCAGCAGGGCGCCGTCATCCGTACCCTCGACGCGGATCCGCGTCAGGTCGGCCACCTGCACGGTCGGCCGGTGGGCCGCCGCGCGCGGGCCCACGCCCACCACGCGCATGCCCGCCGCCAGGCCCGCGGCGATCCCCGCCTCCGAGTCCTCGAAGACGATGCACTCGTCCGGGCTGAAGCCCAGCTCGGCCGCGCCCTTGAGGAAGCCCTGCGGGTCCGGCTTGCTGGCGCCGACGCTCTCCGCGGTGATCCGGACCCCGGGCATCGGCAGACCGGCGGCCGTCATCCGGGCCCGTGCGAGCCCCGCGTCGGCCGAGGTCACCAGTGCGTGCGGCAGGGTGGCCAGCGAGGCCATGAAAGCCGGTGCGCCGGGGACCGGGACGACGCCCTCGGTGTCGGCGGTCTCCAGGGCGAGCATCGCGCGGTTGTCCGCGTAGTTCTCCTCGACGGGGCGGTCCGGCAGCAGGATGGCCATCGTCGCGTACCCCTGACGGCCGTGCACCACCTTGAGCGACTCGTGCGGGTCCAGGCCGTGCTCGACGGCCCAGCGGTGCCAGATGCGCTCGACCACGGCGTCCGAGTTCACCAGTGTCCCGTCCATGTCGAGGAGCAGGGCGCGTGCGGGCAGGACGGTCATCAGGGACTCCAGAGGTGCGGGAGCAGAGACAAGGCGGCCCCGCCCGCCGGTCAGGGAGTACGGGCGGAACCACTTTGTTTCGTCAGGGTACAAAACAAAGGGGGCTCCGCGCCAGCCGTCCTGGTCACACCTTCCCGCGGGTTCCGCGCAATGGCCTACGGCTGCCTGGTCATCGACTCCAGGGCGCGCCGGGTGGGCGCCCCGTAGACGCCCGGCGGATCGCCTTCGACGCCCATCCAGGACTGGAAGGTACGCACCGCGTCCGCGACGTCGCCGTCGTACCGGCCGTCGGCCCGACCGCGGTAGAGGGTGAGCTGCGCCAGCCGCTGCTGGAGCTCCACGACCCCGGGGCCGCTGTCGCCCTGGCGCAGTACGGCGGCCGACGGTGCGGCGGGGTGGTGCTGACCCGCGTCGGGGGTGCCGCTGGGCGCCGGGGGAGGGGCCTGCGAAGGCTGCGCGGCCGGGGCGTCCGGCGCCGAAGCGGTGGCCGCCCCGGTACCGGCGGACGGCTGTCCGGACCGTGTGCCGGTGGGGGTGGACGGCTTCGGCTGTCCCGCCGCGCTGGACGGCGCGGTGGGGCGGGAGTCCGCCGTCCCTGAGGGGGACGCGGATACGGAGGCGGACGTGGAGGGCGGGGGCGGCTGGACCGGGGTGTCGGGGGCGCTCGTCATCACGTCGGGCAGGGCCTGGTCCTCCGCGGGGCCGTCGGGCGAGAACAGCCCGGCCGCGAACGCCGCGCCGCCCAGCACCGCCACCGCGGCCACCCCACCGGCGATCACGGTGAAGGGTCTTCGCCGCCGCGCGGACGGCTCGGGCTCCCCAACTGGGTCCAACGGTGACGGCGCTGTTTCCACCGGCCCTGTTTCCACCGGCGCTGTTTCCACCGGCCCCGTTCTCACCGGCTCCGGCTCCGGCTCCGGCTGCTGCCCGGCCGGCCCCCGCCCCGGCTGCTCCCCAACCGCCCCCGGCTCCACCGCGCCCGCACCCGCGCCCGCGCCCGTCACCCGCACGGCGGCGGCCGGCGCTGTCGGGTACGCGGCCCCCACCACGTCGTCCAGCGGATCCGGTGGCGGATCAGGCAGCCGTACATAGGGCCGTACACGCAGCGGATCGAAATCCTCATGGCTCACTGTGGCCACCCCCTTGAACTCGCGCCTTTGACTCGCGCCCTTGAACTCGCGCCCCTTGAACTCGCGGCGATTATGCCGCAGCACCAGGATGGGAGACATGGCTCAGGAAACCCCGGCACCCCCGGCAGCGCCGGTGGCGGCCGACGGGCAACCCCAGCGGTCCGTCCTCGTGGCGATCGGCGCCCTGCTGCTCGGAATGCTCCTCGCCGCCCTCGACCAGACGATCGTCTCGACCGCGCTCCCCACGATCGTCAGCGACCTCGGCGGCATGGAGCATCTGTCCTGGGTGGTCACGGCGTACATGCTGGCCTCGACCGCCGCCACACCGCTCTGGGGCAAGCTCGGTGACCAGTACGGCCGCAAGAAGCTCTTCCAGACGGCCATCGTCATCTTCCTGATCGGCTCCGCGCTGTGCGGTGTCGCGCAGAACATGCCGCAGCTCATCGGCTTCCGCGCACTCCAGGGCCTCGGCGGCGGCGGTCTGATGGTGCTGTCGATGGCGATCGTCGGCGACATCGTCCCGCCCCGCGAACGCGGCAAGTACCAGGGACTGTTCGGTGCCGTCTTCGGCGCGACGAGTGTGCTGGGCCCGCTGCTCGGCGGGCTCTTCACCGAACACCTCACCTGGCGCTGGGTGTTCTACATCAACCTCCCCATCGGCGTGATCGCGCTCGGTGTCATCGCCGCCGTGCTGCACATCCCGGTCCGCTCGACGAAGCACACCATCGACTACCTCGGTACGTTCCTCATCGCGTCCGTCGCCACCTGTCTGGTGCTCGTCGCCTCGCTCGGCGGCTCCACCTGGGCCTGGGCATCGGCACCGGTCATCGGCCTCGCGGTGCTGGCCGTCGTACTGCTCGCCCTGTTCGTGTACGTCGAACGGGGCGCCGCCGAGCCCGTACTGCCCCTGAAGCTCTTCCGCATCAGGACCTTCGTGCTCTGCTCGCTCATCAGCTTCATCGTCGGCTTCTCGATGTTCGGCGCGATGACCTATCTGCCGACCTTCCTCCAGGTCGTCCAGGGCGTCTCACCGACCATGTCCGGCGTGCACATGCTCCCGATGGTGTTCGGCCTGCTGCTCTCCTCGACCGCGTCCGGCCAGATCGTCAGCCGCACCGGCCGCTGGAAGGTCTTCCCGATCGCAGGGACGGGCATCACCGCGATCGGGCTCGCGCTGCTGCACCGGCTGACCGAGCACAGTTCGACCTGGTCGATGAGTATCAGCTTCTTCGTGTTCGGCCTGGGGCTCGGCCTGGTCATGCAGGTCCTGGTCCTCGTCGTGCAGAACGCCGTGAGCTACCAGGACCTCGGCGTCGCCACCTCGGGCGCGACCTTCTTCCGCTCCATCGGGGCGTCCTTCGGCGTGGCTATCTTCGGCACCATCTTCACCACCCGGCTGCACGGCAAACTCAGCGACGCCCTGGCCGGCCGGCCGCTCCCGCCCGGGGTGAGCGCGGGCAGCCTGCAGGCCGACCCGCGTGCCATCGCGGCCCTCCCGCCGCAGCTGCGCCCGCGCGTGCTGCACGCGTACGCCTCGTCCATCACCGACGTGTTCCTGTACGCGGTGCCCGTGGTGCTGCTCGCCTTCGTCGTCGCCTGGTTCCTCAAGGAGGACAAGCTGCGCGGCTCGGTCACCACCCCGGAGGTCACCGAGACGCTCGCCTCCAACCCGGTCCAGCGGTCGTCGTACGACGAGGTGATGCGGGCCCTCTCGGTGCTCGGCAGCAGGGAGGGGCGGCGCGAGATCTACGAGACGATCACCGCGAAGGCGGGCTACGACCTGCTCCCCGCCACGAGCTGGCTGCTGCTGCGCATCAAACGCCACGGCCTGGTCGAACCGGCCCAGCTGGCCGAGACCGCGCCGGTTCCGCTGCGGGCCATCACGGAAGCGGCCCGGCAGGCGGAGGAGCGTGGCCTCGCCGTACGCGAAGGGGTGCAGCTCGCGCTGACCGACCCGGGTGTGAACGTCGCGGCGCGGCTCGCCAAGGCCCGCGAGGACTCCCTCGCCGAACTGCTCGGCGACTGGTGGGGCCCCGAACGGCCCACCGATCTGGTCGTCCTGGTGGAGGAGCTGAACGGTGAGCTGTGCGGCTCGGACGCCGAATGGCCGCGCGAACACGAGCAGCGGCCGGTGTGAGCCCCGGCCTTTACAGGCTCTTCCCGTGCCCGTGCCCGTGCGCCTACAGGTCCTTCCCGTACCAGATTTCCATGTACGGGCCGGTCGTGTACGCCGGTATCTCCCGGTAGCCCCGGCGTACGTACAGCCCGCGCGCCTCGACGAGATCCAGCCGGGTGTTCAGCACCATCCTGGTCGCCCCCAGCCGCCGGGCCGCGTCCTCCAGCGCGGCGAGCAGGACCGAGCCGCCGCCGGTGCCGCGCAGTCCGGGGCGGGTGTACACCCGGGTGAGCTCGGCGGTCGCCGGGTCGAGCAGCAGCACCCCGCCACAGGACGCGGGCTTGCCCTCGTGCCGCCCGACCAGGAACTCCCCGGTGGGGAAGGCCAGTTGCTCGACGCCGTCGTCGGCCAGCCCCTCGTCGATCTCCTGCTCGGTGGCCGGCCGCCGCCAGTAACGGCCCGCCACCTCGCCGTAGTAGGAGCGGCGCAGCGCGTACGCGTCAGGGGTGTCGAAGGGCTCGGGGGCCACGATCCAGGTCACCGGAGGCATTGTGGCCGCGGCACCGTCGTTTGGCACCCGAATTCCGGGACACTCGAACGGCGTACGAATAACGGTCCGTTCGCGAGAAGGAAGGCAGTCATCGTCATGCCCATCGTCCTGATCGTCGCGGTGATCGTGGTGTTCGTCGCTGTTGTCGCCGCTTTTCTGTACTTCGGGCCCGGCAGGGGGACACGCCGCGGCAGCCTGAGACGCCGCTTCGGCCCCGAGTACGACCGGGTGCTGGCACGCCATGACGGCAATGCCGGAGCCGCGGAGGCGGAGCTCGGTGAGCGGGTGAAGCGGCACGGCCCGATGGAGAAGCGTCCGCTGACCCCCGAGACACGGGAGCGGTTCGTGTCCCGGTGGACCGGGCTCCAGGAGCAGTTCGTCGACTCACCGCGGCAGGCGGCCGCCGAGGCCGAACGGCTCGTCGGCGCACTCGCGCAGGAGCGCGGATTCCCGGCTCCCGAGGACCGGGAGAACCACGTCGACGCGCTGTCGGTGCACCACCCGCACCAGGTGAACGGCTACCGCACGCTGCACAGTTCGGTGGCGGACGGCGCGGGCACCGAGGACCTCAGGGCCGCACTGCTCGAAGCGCGCGGCCTCTTCGGTGAGCTGGTGGCCACCCGGGAACACGATCCGGACCGCGGGGCCGAGCGGGTCCGGGGAGGGAGCGCGTAATGGCGTACGAACAGGAACGACCGGAGCGTCAGGAACGGCCCGAGCGGTCGGAGCAGCAGGAGCGGTCGGAAGAGCGTGGCTCGGCTGCGCACGGATCCGGTGCGCGGGTCCCGGATGTACAGGTCCCGGATGTACAGGTCCCGGATGTACGGGTCCCGGACGTAAGGGGCGACGGCTTCGAAGCGGGTACGGCCGGCGGGCACGAGGCCGCGCCGGTGCCGGACTCCGTCGCCGAGGCGGGCGTGGAGCCCGCGGCGGATGTGCGGGGGAGCGGTTTCGAGACCGAGGAGGCGGGCCGGCATGTGACGGCCGCGCACGCCTCGGGCCACGCCACCGGCCCGTCGGACGCCGGACCGTCCGGCACCGGCCCCCTGTCCGGGCCCGCCGGCCAACTCATCTCCGCCGACGAGCGCGAGAAGCTGGAGCGGCGGCTGCACGGAGCCGTCAGCGGCTTCGTCGACGCGCCGAGGAAAGCGGTCGAGCAGGCCGACCGGGTCCTCGACGAGACGGTGACGAGGGTGACCGCCCTCCTCACCGAGCAGTCCGACAGCCTGCGGACGTCCTGGCACGGCAAGGACGGGACGCCCGCCACCGAGGAACTGCGGCTCGCGCTCCGCACCTACCGCGAGGTGACGGAGCGCCTGCTGAAGCTCTGAGCGGCAGCTCCGGTCAGCCGTTCTTCGGGGCGGCCTGCTGGACGACCTCGAAGGACCACAGGGTCGAGCCGGAGGCGGCGGGCCTGGGACGCTCGCCGCCCTCGCCGCCGCCCGCGTGGGCGCCGCGCATGGACGTCGCCATCCACTTCTCGAAGTCGGCCTCGGTGGCCCAGCGGGTGTAGACGAGGTACTGGTCGGTCCCCTCGACCGGGCGCAGCAGCTCGAACCACTCGAAGCCGTCGGAGTTCTCCACGGATCCCGCGCGGGAGGCGAACCGCTTCTCCAGTACCTCGCGCTGCTCGTCGGGCACAGTCAGGACATTGATCTTCACGATGCTCATATCGCCCATCCTGCCGTACCCGATACCCGCCCGTGCGGGGCGGGTCGGGCCGTCGGGCCGGGTAACCCCCTGGCCACGCTGAATCCGTAGCAGCGGCGGCGGATCAGCACCAGCCCGAATCGGGAGAGGGGGTCAGCAGCGTGGATCAGGAGAGCGGCGGCGGCGCGTGCACCGGCGGCGGAGGCACGACCGGGCGGCGGCGCCGGGCCAGCACCAGCAGCAGGGCGGCCACCACGAGCACCACCAGCACCCCGCCCACGGTCAGCAGCCAGACCGGGATCCCGCCCGCGGTCAGCAACTTCTCCTCGTAGATCACCCGCTGGTAGGGCCGGTCGGACGCGGCAGGCCGCAGCTCGTGGTCCCCGTTGATCCGGGACGGCACGGGGAAGCTCTGCTCCAGCGCGGTCAGATACGGTTCCCCGTCCGCGAAGCGGCCCAGCGCACCCCCCGCCGGGATTTTCCCGGCGTACGTCACGTCGGGCGGCAGCCCTCCGATGCTGTTCCGCGGCTCCATCCGGTGCGCGGCCAGCACGTACAGGCCCAGGGTCTGCGGGTTCTGCGCACGCCGGGACAGCCGCATCGGATAGACCAGCCGGTCGCTGGCGAAGGTCAGCTTCAGCGGGTCGAGGATGCCCGCGAGCGTGCCGCCCTTGCGGTCGGGGGCCAGCCGCACCGCCACGTACTCCCATTTCCGGTCGACGTACGGCTTGAGGTCGTTCGTCATCCCGTCGGGCAGCCGGAAGCCGTTCTGCCGGAGCCAGCTGTCCAGGGCCCCGGGGTCGGTGGCCGTCAGCCGGGCCACGTCGAAGGGCCCCAGCCGCTGCCGGCCGACGACACCGACGGCGGGAGCGCTCGCGCGGGGCGGGACGGCGGAGGCGCCGTCGTTCCCCGACCCGGAACGGAACGGCCAGTCGTCACTGTGCGGCCAGAAATGGTGGCGGGTGCGGTGCACCGGGGCCGTGACCGAATCCAGCGCGTCGAAGAGCGCGTTGTCGCCGAGCGTGACCGTGGCCCGGTGGGGCACCGGCATGATCCAGGCTGCCTGCTTCGCGTTCCCCGCGACCGTCAGGCTCATCATGATCTGCTCACTGTGCCCGTCCCAGCGCACCGCCGACGTCTCCCGGTCCACATTCAGCCGGGATGACGGGTCGTGCACCAGCGCACCGCATCCGCAGGCGTACGCCGGTGCCACCAGGGAACCCAACTGCACCGCCAGCAGTGCGAACACCACAAGAAGTGTTCTGCTCCGCAGCCGCGTCCCCCGCAGCCGCGTCCCCCGCAGCCGCGGCCCTCGCAGTCGTGTTCCCCGAATCGGCGGCCGCCCTGCCCGTACCGGTATCCGTCTCCCGTGAACCCGCATCCCCCGTGGCCTCTCCCCGTCACCGACATGTGCCGTGCTGTTCAGTTCCGTTTCACTGTCCGACACGAGCACAGACGGCGTACGAAGGGGGCCGGTTCCGGACAACTCCGCAGGCGGTCCGGCGCCCCGGATCCGCCGTGCGGTATCGGCCACGCAGGGGTCCCACGGACCGGAGCGGCCTGCGGCTCGCTGCGGGCAGTGCTTGAATGGCCCGGCCAGGACGGCACGGCCAGGGCTGTCGGCGGATGGTCAGGTGAACCAGGGGTTGCCTGCGTCCCTCCTACGGGGCAGTGCGAGTCTCTGGCAGAGCTATCAGACACCTATCGGACACAGGGACCGGGTATCTCCGGTTACGAGGACGGGCGGAGGGCCGGCGCGGCGTGGCGAACGAGGGGCACAGCGGGGCGCGGACTGCGGTGGGCGCAGGAGCGGGAATCGAGCGGGCACGAGCGCTGCTCTGGCTGGTCGTCGCCGCACTGGCGGTCCGGCAGGTGGCCGCCATACTGCGGTTGCCGCCCAGCAGACGCCTCACCGACCTGGAGACCTGGACGGGCGCCGACGGTGTGCTGCACATCGGCGGCCCGCTCTACGCGACCGGGAAGTTCACCGGAACCCCGTTCTCCGGTCTCGTGCTGAAACCGCTCACCCGCTCCGCCGAGCAGAGCCTCGGCGTCGCCTGGACCTTCGGTTCGCTGCTGCTCGTCGCCGTCCTCGGCCTGGTCGCCGCACGCGCGCTGCCGGGCGAGGTCTCCCGGCGTACGAGGCTGATCGCCGCCCCCGTCGCCATCAGCCTGCTGATGCTGTCGCTGCCGGTGCGCAACGCCTTCCACCTCGGCCAGACCAGCATCATCCCGGTGCTCCTCGTCCTGCTGGGGTGCTTCGCCGTACGGGACCAGCGCGGGTCAGGAGTGCTCATCGGGCTCGGGGCCGCGCTCCAGCCCACCGTGCTGCTCTTCGTGCCGCTGCTCTGGCTGACCGGCCGCAGACGCGCCGCGCTCTCCGCCACCGCTGCCTTCGCCGTCTGCACCGCGCTCGCCTGGGCCCTGATGGCGCGTGACTCCTGGACGTACTGGATCCACCACGTGGCGGGCGCCGGTCTCGGCTCGCACCCGGACGGGCTCGCCAACCAGTCCATGCACGGCGCGCTGCTGCGCTTCGGGCTGCACGGGCCGCTGGAGATCGTGGTCTTCCTGGTCCTCGCCGTGGCGGTCTCGGTCCTCGCGCTGCGCCGCGCCGCGCGGTACGCGAAGGACGGACAGCTGCTGCTCGCCGTCGCGGTGACGGGCTGCGCCGCGGTCGCGGTCTCGCCGACCGCCTGGCAGCACCAGCTGCTGTGGGTGCTGCTCGCGGTCGTCGGCCGGGTCGGCCGGCGCGTCGCCGACCGGATGGTCTGGCCCGCCGTGGTCGTCCTGGTGAGCACGCTGCCCGGCACCATGCTGCTGCCCAACATGGCGGCGCTGTACCCGGTGCGGGACAACGTGGTGCTGCTGACCGCCATCGCCGCCGCCTGCGCGGTGCCCTTCATGGGCCGCACCGCGCCCGGCTGGGACGCGGCGGAGCCCACCGTGTACGCCACGCCGGTCCCGGCCCGCTGGAGCCGGGTGCCGCTGCTGCCGTTCTGGCGGCGGGTGCTGACCCGCCCCAACCTGCTGCTCGAACTCCTCGCGATCCGCGTCGGCTACTCGGTGTACTCGCACATCCGGGCCGCCGCGACCGGCGGCCGCTCCACCGCCGAGGCGCACGGCCGTACGGTCGTCTCGATCGAGAAGGCCCTGCACATCAACATCGAGCACTGGGTCAACCACGCGGTGGTGAAGGTCCACTGGCTCGAATCGTTCTTCAACTTCTACTACGAGTCGTTCCACTTCGTGGTGCCGCTGGCGATCCTCGCCGTGCTGTACGTGCGCCGCCCCAGCGACTACCGCTGGGCGCGTACGTCGCTCTCCTTCGCGACCCTCCTCGGCCTGGTCGGCTTCTACTTCTTCCCGCTGGCCCCGCCCCGGCTGATGCCCGGCCTGGGCTTCATCGACTCGGTCCACGGGGCTCAGGACCTGGCGCACCCGGACTACGGCGCGATGACCGCGATGACCAACCAGTACGCGGCGATGCCCTCGCTGCACTTCGGCTGGGCACTGTGGTGCGGGGTCACGGTCGCGGTCCTGGTCCCGAAGCGCTGGATGAAGGCGGTCGCGCTGCTGCACCCGATCTTCACGGTCAGCGCGATCATCGCCACCGCCAACCACTGGGTGCTGGACGCGATCGGCGGCGCGACGGTGGTGGCACTCGGCTTCGGCCTCACCTACCTGCTGGCGGGCCCGCGCACCCTGCTGGCCCCCGACGCGGCAAGGCAGCCCGATCCGGCGCAGCGACAGAAACCGCTGTCACCGGACCAGGAACAGCAGGAACAGCAGGAACAGCAGAAACAGGAGCAGGAGCCGGAACAGCAGGCACCCGAGGCGGCCGGGGCCGGCTGACGGGCCCGCCGCGCGGGTCCCGGCCCATGTGCGGGGCCGGGACCGCCCCGGTCACCCCCGGTTCACCTGGAGTTCCTTGATGCCGTTCAGCCAGGCCGAGCGGAGCCGTCGTGGGTCGCCCGTCAGTTTCAGGTCGGGCAGTACGTCCGCTATCGCGTTGAAGATCAGGTTGATCTCCAGTACGGCCAGGGACTTGCCCAGGCAGAAGTGCGGGCCGCCGCCGCCGAAGCCGAGGTGGGGGTTGGGGTCGCGGGTGATGTCGAACTGTTCCGGGTTCTCGAAGACCTCGGGGTCGTTGTTGGCCGACGAGTAGAAGATGCCGACCCGTTCGCCGGCCTTGATCTGCTGTCCGCCCAGCTCCAGGTCCTGGGTCGCCGTGCGCTGGAAGGAGACCACCGGGGTGGCCCAGCGCACGATCTCCTCGGCCGTCGTCTCGGGCCGGTCCGTCTTGTAGCGCTCCCACTGTTCGGGGTGCGTGAGGAAGGCGTGCATGCCGTGGCTGATCGCGTTGCGGGTGGTCTCGTTGCCCGCCACGGCGAGCAGGATGACGAAGAAGCCGAACTCGTCGGACGACAGGTTCCCCTCGCCCTCCGCCGCGACCAGCGTGGACACGATGTCCTTGGCCGGGCACTCCTTGCGCTCCGCCGCGAGATTCATCGCGTACGAGACGATCTCCATGGCCGCCTCGGTGCCGACCTCCTCCGTGATCGCGTACTCGGGGTCGTCGTACGCCGCCATCTTGTTGGACCAGTCGAAGATCTTCGAGCGGTCCTGCTGCGGTACGCCGATCAGCTCGGCGATGGCCTGGAGCGGCAGCTCCACCGCGATGTTGGTCACGAAGTCGAAGGAGCCGTCGTCCGCCGCGCCCGCCAGGGCGGTCTCGACGATCGAGCGGGCGCGGTGGCGCAGCGCGTCCTCCAGGGAGCGGATGGCCCGCGGGGTGAAGCCGCGCTGGACGATCTGGCGGACCCGGGTGTGCTCGGGCGGGTCCATGTTCAGCATGATCAGCCGCTGTACGTCGATCTGGTCGCGGCTGATCGACTCGTTGAACCTGATGACCGCGGTGTTGGTGTTCGACGAGAACAGCTCCGGGTGCGTGGAGACGTACTTGACGTCCGCGTGCCGGGTGACGGCCCAGTACCCCTCGTCGCCGAAGCCCGCGATTCCGGCCGGCTGGGTGCACCACCAGACCGGTGCGGTCTGCCGGAGCTGGGCGAACTCGGGGTGTGGGACCCGGTCTTGGAGCAGATCCGGATCCGTGAAGTCGAATCCTTCGGGCAGATGGGGGCAGTGCATCGGCTCCTCCAACTCCAGGTCTGGCTGACTGTGCGCTCTGGCTGTGTCCGGCCGCTGACCGTCTGACGACCCATCAGAAGTGGTCCGAAGATAGTAACGAGTTCTACAAGGAGCAAGGGTTCCGGACGGAGTTGTTGCGCGCCAAGGGGGCGTGCGGCGGCGCAATACCCGTGCAAGGGCCTTGCGTACCGGGGGTAGCACTCATAAGACTGCACAGAGAACTAGAACGCGTATCAGTTCTTCCGCGCGGGCGCCGGGACGCCTCAGCGGACGTGGAGGAGAGGACGAGCTCATGGCCGCGGAACCCGTCATCGTCGAAGCCGTACGTACCCCCATCGGCAGGCGCGGAGGCGCCCTCGCCAATCTCCATCCCGCCTATCTGCTGGGCGAGACCTACCGTGAACTCCTGGGCCGCACCGCCATCCACGCCGACTGCGTCGAGCAGATCGTCGGCGGTACGGTCACCCACGCGGGCGAGCAGTCCATGAACCCGGCGCGCAGCGCGTGGCTGGCGATGGGGCTGCCGTACGAGACCGCTGCGACCACCGTGGACTGTCAGTGCGGGTCATCGCAGCAGGCCAGCCACATGGTGGCCAACATGATCGCGGGCGGGGTCGTGGACGTCGGCATCAGCTGCGGTGTCGAGGCGATGTCACGGGTGCCGCTGGGCAGCGGCTCCAAGCACGGCCCTGGCAAGCCGTTCCCCGACGAGTGGAACGTCGACCTGCCGAACCAGTTCGAGGCCGCCGAGCGGATCGCCCGGCACCGCGGGCTGACCCGCGAGAACGTCGACTCGCTCGGCCTGATCTCGCAGGAGCGTGCCGCCGCCGCCTGGGCCGAGGAGCGCTTCAAACGGGAGACGTTCGCCGTCCAGGTCCCCACCACCGAGGACGAACAGGCCGCGGGGCAGGGCATGTGGCGCCTGGTCGACCGGGACGAGGGGCTGCGTGACACCACCATGGAGGGGCTCGCCGGGCTCAAGCCGGTGATGCCGGTCGCCGTGCACACCGCCGGGAACTCCTCGCAGATATCCGACGGGGCCTGCGCGATCATGTGGGCGTCCAAGCGGATGGCACGGGCCCTCAAACTCAGGCCGCGGGCGCGGATCGTCGCCCAGGCGCTGGTGGGTTCGGACCCGCACTTCCATCTGGACGGGCCGGTGGACGCGACGCGTGCGGTGCTCGGCAAGGCGGGGATGTCGCTCAAGGACATCGACATCGTCGAGATCAACGAGGCGTTCGCCTCGGTGGTGCTCAGCTGGGCCAAGGTCTTCGAGCAGGACCTGGAGAAGGTCAATGTGAACGGCGGAGCGATCGCGCTCGGGCACCCGGTGGGGGCGACCGGCGCCCGGCTGATCACCACCGCGCTGCACGAGCTGGAGCGCAGGGACAAGGAGTTCGCGCTGATCACCATGTGCGCGGGCGGCGCGCTGGCCACCGGCACCATCATTCAGCGGCTGTAGAACCTGCGATGGATCCGGGGCGGGCGGGACCGGACCGGTCCTGCCCGGCGTCGGAGCCCGTCTCCGGGGCGGAGCCTGTCTCCGGGGCGACGCCTGCCTTCGGGCCGGAGCCCGTCTCCGGGGCGGAGCCTGTCTTCAGAGCGACGCCCGTCTCCGGGGCGAACGCCGCCTCCGCGTCGAAGGCCGCGCGCCGGGTCGCCCTGCGCAGTGCCTTCAGGACGGTCGAGCCGACCACCAGGGTCAGTACGACGGTGACGGCCGCCCGCCCCAGGTCCCAGCCGAGCGACGTGGCCGCGCAGTACGCGAAGAAGCGCGCCAGATTCGCCCCGACCGCGGCACCGGGGTGGAAGGAGATCCCGGACGAGAGCCCGCCGATATACGTCCAGCCCTGCAGATTCATGACCGTGCCGTACGCGAACGCCGCCAGGCACCCGTATCCCGCGAGCATCAGCAACTCGGCCCGCCCGCGCAGCCGCCGGGCACCCGGCAGCAGCCCGGCGCCCATCGTGAACCAGCCCATCGCCAGCATCTGGAAGGGCATCCACGGCCCGACCCCGCCGGTCAGCAGCGCGGAGGCGAACATCGTGACCGAGCCGAGCACGAAGCCGAATCCGGGGCCGAGCACCCGCCCGCTCAGCACCATCAGGAAGAACATCGGCTCAAGTCCCGCCGTGCCCGCGCCGAGCGGTCGCAGCGCGGCGCCGACCGCCGCCAGCACACCGAGCATCGCCACCGCCTTCGCGTCGAGACCGGCGTCGGCGATGGTCGCCACCACGACGGCCACAAGCAGCGGAAGCAGCGCGGCGAACAGCCACGGCGCGTCCTGCGAGTGCGCGAGCCCGGACGCGGAGTCGGCGAGCAGCGGCCAGCCGAAGGCGAACACCCCGATCACCGTGATCAGGACGAGCGCGGCGACCGAACGCGGCCCGAGACCGATGGCCCTCACAGCGCCTCCCGTACCTGGGTCACCGTCAGCCAGTCCTGCGGCGCGAGGATCTTCGCGACCTGCGGTGCGAAGGACGGCGACGAGACCACGACCTCCGGGGTCGGCCCGTCCGCGACGACCTCGCCGTCGGCCAGGATGACGACCCGGTGGGCGAGTTCGGCGGCCAGCTCCACGTCATGGGTGGCCAGCACGATGGCGTGCCCCTCACTCGCCAGCGCCCGCAACACCCCGACCAGCCGGGCCTTCGCCGCGTAGTCCAGGCCGCGCGTCGGCTCGTCGAGCAGCAGCAGCGGGGGACGGCCGGTCAGGACGATCGCCAGGGCCAGCGCCAGCCGCTGGCCTTCGGAGAGATCACGGGGATGGGTGGAGTCCGGGACGCCCGGGAGCAGTTCGGAGACCAGGGCCCGGCAGCTGCCGGGGGCGGCGCCCGCGTCCGCGTCGGCCGCCGCGCACTCGGCGGCCACCGTGTCCGCGTACAGCAGATCGCGCGGCTCCTGCGGTACGAGCCCCACCCGGCGGATCATCTCGCGCGGCGGCGTCCGGTGCGGGGTCCTCCCGCCGACCAGGACCGACCCCGACGACGGCTCGTGCATGCCGACGAACGTGCCGAGCAGGGTGGACTTGCCCGCGCCGTTGCGGCCCATCAGCGCGACCGTCTCGCCGGGCCGCACCGAGAGGGAGACCTGCCGCAGCGCCTCGATCCGCCCGCGCCGCAGGCCCAGCCGCTCGGCCGCGGCGACCGGTTCGGCGGGCGGCGGAGCGGCCGGGTCCGTGCGGGCCAGGCCGGCCAGCCGCTCGCGGAGCGCGGCGGCCCGCCGCCTGGCGTCCCGTACGGACAGCGGCAGCGGATCCCAGCCCGCCAGCCTGCCCAGCGCGACGACCGGCGGGAAGACGGGGGACACCGCCATCACATCGGCGGGTGTGCCGAGCACCGGAGCCTCGCCGGGGCCGGGCAGCAGGATCACCTGGTCCGCGTACTGCACCACCCGCTCCAGCCGGTGTTCGGCCATCAGCACCGTCGTGCCCAGGTCGTGCACCAGCCGCTGCAGGACGGCCAGCACCTCCTCGGCCGCCGCCGGGTCGAGCGCGGACGTCGGCTCGTCGAGGACCAGCACCTTGGGGTGCGGGGTCAGCACGGAGCCGATCGCGACCCGCTGCTGCTGACCGCCGGAGAGCGTCGCGATCGGGCGGTCGCGCAGCTCGGTGAGGCCCAGCAGGTCGAGGGTCTCCTCCACCCGCCTGCGCATCACGTCAGGGGCGACGCCCAGCGACTCCATGCCGTACGCCAGCTCGTCCTCGACGGTGTCCGTCACGAAGTGGGCGAGCGGATCCTGGCCGACCGTCCCGACCAGATCGGCGAGTTCGCGTGGTTTGTGGGTACGGGTGTCCCGGCCGTCGACGGTGACCCGGCCGCGCAGCACCCCGCCGGTGAAGTGCGGCACCAGCCCGGACACCGCGCCGAGCAGCGTCGACTTGCCGACGCCCGAGGGGCCGACGAGCAGCACCAGCTCCCCTTCGGGCACGGTCAGATCGACCCCTCGCACGGCGGGCTCCCGCGCATCGGCGTACGTGACCGACACCTGCTCGAACCGGATCACTTACGCCCTCTCCTCTTTCTTTCTCTTCGGTACGGGGCCTTTCGCCACTGAGCCTTGCGGTACGCGGGCTTCCGCAACGGGGGCCCGCGGTACGGCAGCCTTCGGTACCGGGGCCACGAACGCGGGGACGAGACCGATCAGCACCGCGCCCGCCGGCCACAGCGGCAGCACCGGCGCCACCAGCGGGACCACACCCGGGTGCAGGGCCGCCGTGTCCCGGCCGCCCGCCCAGATCATCAGCGCGGCCACCGCGACCCCCGAGCCCGCGACCAGCCAGGCGCGCGGGCCCCACACATCCGGCCGGTAGCGCGTCCGCACGGACCTGCGGCCGCCCAGCCTGAGCCCGGCCAGCGCGGCCAGCAGCCCCACCCCGAGCACCGGCAGACCGTACGAGGCACCCTCGGCGGCCAGCAGACCGTACGTCCCCGCACAGACCCCGAGCAGCCCGCCGAGCGTCAGCGCGGTCGTGGTGTGCCGGACCGCACGCGGCACCTGCGCCGTCCTGCCGTATCCGCGGGCGTCCATCGACGCCGCGACGGCGACCGACCGCTCCAGCGCGCCCTCCAGGACCGGCAGCCCGATCTGCAGGACCGCCCTCACCCCGCCCGTGGGACGGCCGCGCAGCCGCCGCGCGGTCCGCAGCCGCACCACATCGGCGACCATGTTCGGCGCGAAGGTCATCGCGACGACGACCGCCACCCCGACCTCGTACAGGGCGCCCGGCAGGGACTTGAGGAGCCGGGCCGGATTGGCGAGGGCGTTCGCCGCGCCCACACAGATCAGCAGCGTGGCCAGCTTCGCGCCGTCGTACAGCGCGAAGACCAGCTGCTCCGCCGTCACCCGGCCGCCGATCCGTACCCCCTGCGCCCAGTGCGGCAGCGGGAGCCCGGGCAGGGTGAAGAGCGTGTGCGAGCCGGGGACCGGTGAGCCGAGGACCACCGAGAACACCAGCCGGATACCGATGACGAACAGCCCGAGCCGTACGAACGTGCCGTACGAGCGGGCCCAGGGCGCGTCCGTGCGCCGGGCCGCCACCACATAGCCCGCCACCCCCACCAGCAGGCCGAGCAGCAGCGGGTTGGTCGTACGGGAAGCCGCGGTGGCCAGACCGAGGGCCCACAGCCACCAGGCCCCCGCGTGCAGGGCGTTGCTGCGGCCCACGGCGGGGGCGCGGAGTGACACGGTCATCCGCTGTTGCGCCTGCGGCGCGCCTGCCACACACCGGCCGCGCCGAGCACGACCACCGCGGCGATCCCGCCGACGAGCCCGGCGGACGGGCCACCGCTGTCACCGCTGTCGCCGCTGGTGCTCTGCGCGGCGCTGCCGGCCGGCTTGTCGTTCTTCCCGCCCGGCTGTTTCTGTGCCACCTGCTCGCCGCAGCCGGTCCTGGGGTAGCCGGCGATCGAGCAGAGCAGCGCGTCGCTGTTGTAACGCAGCGGCTTGGCGACGGCGGCGAGCGCCTCGGCGCTGGTCGCGTCCCCGCCGACCCGCGCGCACACGGTGCGCTCGGCCGGCGGCCTCTCGCCGCCCGGCGCGTCGGCCGCCGTGCCGAAGTCGATGACCAGCGCGACCCGCTTGGAGCCGCCCTCGGCCGGGGTCTTCCCGCAGATACCGTCGAAGGTGAGGGGTCCGCCCCGCGCCGGGACGCGCGGCTTGCTCGCGTCCTGGGAGTCCGCGCTGACCGCGAACCGGAAACCCTGGACGTCCCCGTCGGCGGGCCTGGCCGTCGACGGCCCCTCGGTCGCGTACTGCCAGCCGCTGCCCGAGCGGTCCCAGAACGACCAGTACCGGTACCCGGCGGCCTGCGCGGGAGCCGCCCCGAACGCCGTGAGCGCGGTGAGCGCCGCGCCCACCGCGACCGCCAGGGCGGTCAGCCGGACGGAACCTGTCCGCACGCGGTGGTGCTTACGGAGTGTCGGGCGGCGCGTCGGACGACGTATCGGGCGGCGTACCGCATGGGGCATCGGGCGGCGCATCAGACCTGTCGCTTCCTGCCGCGCATGCTGAGCAGGAAGCCGATGCCGATTCCGGCGACCAGGCCGACGCCGACGATCCACCAGACGCTGACGCCCGAGCGGTCGCTGTCCTTCTTCGCGTCGGCGGCCCGCTCCGACGAAGCGGGGGCCGGACCGGTCGCGTTGAGCTGCTTGACCAGGTCGGCGCCGCCGAAGTCGTGCGGGTCGATCCCGTTCGCGCGGGCCGCGAAGATCAGCTGGGCGTACGCGGCGGGACCGCTCTGCCGCGCCCATCCGGCAGCGTGCTGTTCCAGCCAGGCGAGCGGCTGCCTGGCCTGGGCGATCAGCCCGTCGGCGCCGAGCGCGGTCACCGCGTCGGCGGTGTTGCCGTAGTCGGGCTGGTCCTCGGCGCCCGGCATCGCCGACTTCAGATACGCCTTCCCCGCGGTCGCACCGGCGAGATAGGTGGCGCCGTTGTGCGCGGTCTGGGCGGGCGTCGAGGCGTTCAGACAGCCCGTGCCGCTGACGTCCTTGCCGCCGGGGCGCGGTGCCAGACCGGCGCCCAGGGTGCCCAGCACGGCCGCGCCCGTCGCGTCGGCGTTCGCGTACAGCTTCCCCGTCTTCTTGTCCGGCTGGTACGCGAAGCCGCCGCCGCCCTCCTTGGCGTCGCACGGGATCGCGAGCGAGACCAGCACCTTCTTGGCCTTGGCCGTGGGCTCACCGGCCGCGGCGAGCGCGCCGATCACCACCGATGTGGAGTTCGCGTCGCTGACGCCGCCCGGGTTGTAGCTCCAGCCGCCGTCCTTGCCCGCCACGGACTTCAGCCAGGCGGCGCCCTTCTTCACGGCGGCGTCGTGCCCGCCGAGCGCGTCCAGGGCCTGGACGGCTGCCGCGGTGGCGTTGGTGTCCAGGAGCTCCTTCGGGCCGCACGGCTTCGTCACGTCGGCGCGGAAGGAGGTGAAGGCGCCGTCGGCGCACTGCTGGCCGGTCAGCCAGTCGACGGCCTTCGTGGCGGGGCGCACCCCGGTGGCGTCCTGCGCGATCAGCGCGAGGGACTGGCGCCAGACGCCGTCGTACTTGGGGTCGGTCTTGCCGTACAGACCGGAGGGGAGCACCGGGGACGCCGGGGCCGACGGCGACGGGGAGCCGGCGAAGGCCGTCGGTGCAGCGGCCGCGCAGAGTACGGCGGATGCGGCCAGCGCGGTGGCGCTGCGGCGAAGGGTCATGGCGGGCGGGGCCTCTCCTGCGGGGAAGCCGGGACTCGGGCCCACTCAGGCACCGGGGCTCCGGCTCCGTATACCTCGACGGTGCCGGCCACCGGAGGCTCCGGTGGCGCGAGCCGGTCACTTCCGTACAGGGCGGTCCGGCTCACCGCCGCAAATCGACGGTTTACGGATGGGGCATCCCCTGGTCGAGCGAAGCCGAGAGCTTGGGGAAGGGGTCAGCGCCGGATTTGCACCGGCTTCCCCCTGTGCGGGTGTGATGACGACCTTCCTACTGTACCGGCGTGCCGGTCACGGCCCCGGGGGCGGGGCACGGGTGCCTCTGCCTGAACGGCAACGGACGGCGGCGCACCGCTGGATCCGGTGCGCCGCCGTCCGTTGCCGCCCCGTAACGGCCCGGGGGCCGAAACGGCTTTCATCGGTCCTGCACAGCCCTACTTGATGTCGACCGGCCCGTTGTCGCCGTTGTCGTTGCCGGACTTCCCGCCGAGGTAGCGCTGGATCTCCGCGCCCCGGCCGCCCTGGTGGGCGTCGTCGTCCTGCGCGCCGAGGTTCTTCCGTACCGAGTCGAGGATCGTCAGACCCTGGCCCACCAGACCGGCCGCGATCTCGCCCAGGCCGTCCGCGCCGTTGAGCACGTTGACATTGGCACCCGCGAGACCGGAAGCGGCCTCCTTGACGATCTGCGGGAGCTGGTCGATCAGCATCCGGTCGAGCGCCACCCGGTCGTACGAGGCGGCTGCCGCGGCCTGGATCTTCATCCGCTCGGCCTCGGCCACGGCCAGCACCCTGATGCGCTCGGCGTCCGCCTCGGCGGGCTTCACGATCTCGGCGACCAGCTGCTGCTGGCGCAACTGGGCGGCGCGCTCGGCCAGTTCGGTCTGGGCCGCGAGCACCTCCTGCTGCGCGTGCGCCTGGGCGAGCGGACCGGCCTGGGCGGCCTCCGCCTGCGCCCGGTCCACCTCCGCCGAGTACTGCGCCTGTACGACGGCGGTCTGCCGCTGGTACTCGGCCTGGTTACGGTTGGCCTCCTGCTGCGCCTCCACCGACTGCTGCGTGGCCTGCGCCTGCGCGATCTGCGCCTGTCGCTGGATGGCCGCCGTGTGCGGGGCGGACATCGCGGCGATGTAGCCCGTCTCGCCGTCGTCGATCGACTGGATCTGGAGCGAGTCCACGATCAGACCGATCTTGGCCATCTCCGTCTTGGAGGTCTCCAGCACCTCGGTGGCGAGCTTCTGCCGCTCGGTGACGATCTCCTCGACGGTCATCGACCCGATGATCGACCGCAGATGGCCGGAGAAGATCCGGCCGGTCAGCACCGACATCTGGTCCTGGTCGGAGAGGAAGCGCTGGCCGGCGTTGACGATGCTCTCGGTGTCGTTGCCGACCTTGAAGGCGATGACGGCCCGCACGGTCAGCACGATGCCCTGCCGGGTCACACAGGTCTCGGCGACCTCCGCCTCGCACATCGCCAGCGTCAGGAAGCGGGTCTTGCGGAAGACCGGCAGCACGAACTTGCCGTGCCCGGTCACGACCCTGAAGGGCGCACCGCCCAGACCACGCCTGCCTCCTGAGATGAGCATGGCCTCGTCCGGCGCCGGAACGCGATAACCCAACATCCTTGGTCTCCTTAGTCGCTGTCGCCGGGGTCGAGGGTCAGCGCATCCAGCGGATCCACGGGATCGGCCCACTCGATGACGTCGACCTGGCGAGTACCGCGGGATTCGATCACGAGCACTGTCGCCCCGTACGACAAAGGCTCCTGGGACCAGGCGAGAAAGGCTTCCCAGCCACCTCTGACCTGGACCAGGACCTCACCGGGGCCGGCAGATCCGCGCGTGGCCAGGATCAGCTTCCCCGTGCAGCCGATCACAGCCTCGTCCGGCGCCATCGGCGGCCGCCCCCCTCGTGATGTGCGGTACTGAATGCATGACCCTAACGCTACTCCGACCAGCGGACTATCCTCCGCTGGTCCTGAGTTCGGCGCCGGCGGGGGAGCGGTACGGGGGCGGCCGGACGGACGTATCCCGGGGGACCACCGGCCGTCTCCCGCCGGTACGGGACAGGACCGGGGTGACTTTCCCGGCTATACCGCTATATAGGTGACGGGGTCGTTGTCGGTGAGGGCTTCCGCGTGCCCCAGTTTGACCAGCCTGCGCACATGGGCCTCGGCCTCGGAGACCGCGATGTTGCGCGAGCCGTGCGGGATCTGCTCCCAGGGGCGGTTCCACTCCATCCGCTCGGCGATCTGCCAGGCGGTGAGCGGCTGGGCGAGCAGGGCCTGCAGATCCCGGAGGCGGTCCTCGTGGTGGGCGAGCAACTCCCTTACCCGGCCGGCCGCGTCGGTGAACGCGTGCTGGTGGGCGGGGAGCACCTCGGCGGGCGCCAGCCGGCCGATCCGCTCCAGGGAGGCCAGGTAGTCGCCAAGGGGGTCCCCCCGCTCGAGCGGAGTCGAGAGTGGGGGCGGATCGGTGACCGTGGCGTCGTCGGGGTCCTCGTAGAGGCCGATGTGCGGGGTGATGCCCGGCAGCAGATGGTCACCGGAGAACAGCCGGCCGTTGCCCGGCCGGTTCGCCGGGTGCTCCTCGTCCAGATGGAGGCAGACATGGCCCGGGGTGTGGCCGGGCGTCCAGATGGCGCGCAGCCTGCGGCCGGGCAGCGGCAGCAGGTCACCGGGGACGATCTCGCGGTCGGGAACGGCGGCCCGCAGCCCCGGCAGCGTCCGTGTGCCGCCGGATGCGCGGGCCCGGCGGAGCGGTTCGATGTGCTCGTCGGGTGCTCCGGCGGCGGCGAGTTTGCGGGTGAGGTACTCCAGCCAGACGGCCGGTTCGGCGCCGCGGGTGCGCTTGACGACCTCGGTGTCGGCCGCGTGCATCGCGAGCCAGGCCCCGGACTCCTCGCGCACCTGGCCGGAGAGGCCGTGGTGGTCGGGGTGGTGGTGGGTGATGAGCACGCCGTGGATGTCCGTGATGCCGAGGGAGAGCTCCGCGAGGCCCGCGGTCAGCGCGTCCCAGGACGTGGGGTCGTCCCAGCCGGTGTCGATCAGTACGGGGCCGCTGTCCGTCTCGACGACATGGACCAGGGTGTGGCCCAGCGGGTTGTCGGGGATCGGGACCTCGATGGACCAGACGCCTCCGCCGTGCTCGGTCACCTGCGCCATGGCGTCCTCAACTCTCTCCGGGGTCCCTGCGGTTGCCCGCCCGGCTCACTATAACTAGAACGGGTTCCAATGGGGTGGCGGGTCCCACCGGGTGGGATCCGGTCGGTCCGGGCGCCCTCCGGGGGTTCCGGATGCGAAGTGGAACTGGTATCAGTTTCTGATACAGCGTCAGAAAGTTTCCCCCGGGAGGCAGTCAGTCATGACCGAGCTCGTGGAACACCGGCAGCTCTTCATCGGCGGGGAGTGGGCGGAACCACTCGGCACCGACGTCATCGAAGTCGTCTCGCCCCACACCGAGCAGGTCATCGGACGCGTGCCGCACGCCTCCGAGGCCGATGTGGACCGCGCTGTCGCCGTGGCGCGGCAGGCGTTCGACGAGGGCCCCTGGCCCCGGATGTCACTGGACGAGCGGATCGAGGTGATCACCCGGATCAAGGACGCCTTCGCCGTGCGGTACGAGGAGATCGCCCGGGTCATCAGCGCGCAGAACGGCACCCCGTACACCTCCAGCACCATGGTCCAGGCGCTCGCCGCGATGATGGTGTGGGACGCGGCGATCACGACCGCCCGCGCCTTCCCGTACGAGGAGCACCGCGACGGCGCCCTCGGCAAGCTGCTCGTACGCCGTGAGCCGGTCGGGGTGGTGGCCGCGGTCGTGCCGTGGAACGTCCCGCAGTTCACGGCCGCCGCCAAGCTCGCCCCCGCGCTGCTCGCGGGCTGCCCGGCGATCCTGAAGGTCTCGCCGGAGACCCCGCTGGACGCCTATGTGCTCGCCGACATCGTCAGTGAGGCCGGACTGCCGAAGGGCGTGCTGTCGATCCTCCCGGCCGACCGCGAGGTCAGCGAGTACCTGGTCGGGCACCCCGGTGTCGACAAGGTGTCGTTCACCGGATCGGTCGCGGCGGGCAAGCGCGTGATGGAGGTCGCCGCCCGCAACCTCACCCGCGTCACCCTGGAGCTGGGCGGCAAGTCCGCGGCGATCATCCTGCCCGACGCCGATCTGGAGGCGGCGGTCGCGGGCATCGTGCCGTTCGCCTGGATGATCAACGGGCAGGCGTGTGTCGCCCAGACCCGGATCCTGGTCCCGCGCAGCAGGTACGACGAGATCGCCGAGGCGTTCGCCGCCGCCGCGGGCGCGCTCAAGGTCGGCGACCCGATGGACCCGGAGACCGAGGTCGGCCCGCTGGTGGCGCGCCGCCAGCAGCAGCGCTCCCTCGACTACATCCGCACCGGCCAGGAGGAGGGCGCCAAGATCCTCACCGGCGGCGGCCGTCCGGCGTCCCCCGGGAGCGGCTGGTACGTCGAGCCGACGCTCTTCGGGGACGTCGACAACTCGATGCGGATCGCCCGCGAGGAGATCTTCGGCCCGGTGATCTGCCTGCTGCCCTACGGCGACGAGGAGGAGGCCGTGAAGATCGCCAACGACTCCGACTACGGCCTCAGCGGCAGTGTCTGGACGGCCGACGTCGAGCACGGCATCGAGATCGCGCGCCGGGTCAGGACGGGCACGTACAGCGTGAACACGTTCAGCCTGGACATGCTCGGGCCGTTCGGCGGCTACAAGAACTCCGGTGTGGGAAGGGAGTTCGGGCCCGAGGGGTACGGCGAGTACTTCGAGCACAAGATGATCCACCTCCCCGCCGGGTACGAACCGGCGGCGGGCGGGGCGGAGTAATGGGGGACCGCTGGCACGTGGAGGTCGACCGGTCCGTCTGCATCGGCTCCGGGATGTGTGTGAACCACGCGCCGGACGGCTTCGCGCTCGACTCGGCGCGCCAGTCGCACCCGAAGACACCGGAGACCGACGCCAACGAGAAGGTGCTGGCCGCGGCGGAGGGCTGCCCGGTCGAGGCCATCGTGATCACTCTCCTGGAGAGCGGCGAGACGGTCTTCCCGCCGGACGACTAGGGGGTGTCCGCAAAGTCGCGTCGTCGCCCGCCGGGCGGGGTCAGTCGCCGTCCGGGCGGGTCAGGTCGATCAGCCGGCAGACCGTCTCGATGTCGATCTTCACCTGGGCGATCGAGGCCCGCCCGGACAGCCAGGTGATCAGCGCGGAGTGCCAGGTGTGCTCGATGACCCGGACCGCCGAGAGCTGTTCGGGGGTCGGGCGCTCCAGGCCCATCGCGTCCAGGATGATCGCCGTCGTCAGCCGGGAGACGGTGTCCACCTCCGGGCTGACGCTCCGGTCGGCGAAGGTCAGCGCGCGCACCATCGCGTCCGCCAGATGCGGTTCGCGCTGGAGCGCGCGGAAGGCGCCCATCAGGGTCGAGGCGACCCGCTCGGCGGGGGTGTCGCCCGCGGGCGGCCGCTTGCGGAGGGCGGTGTGCAGATGCTGGAGCTGGTCCTGCATGGTGGCGACCAGCAGATGGACCTTCGACGGGAAGTACCGGTAGAGCGTGCCGAGCGCCACCGACGAGGACTCGGCGACCTCACGCATCTGCACCGCGTCGAAGCCGCCGCGGCTGGCCAGCTGGGCGCTCGCGTGCAGAATCCGGCGGCGGCGCGCCTCCTGCCGTTCCGTCAGGGCCGGCGACGCAGGCTTGGCTTCCACAGTCATCTGTCCCATCCGATCCCGCCGTGGCGCGAATCACCCGATCCGGCTGTTACGACGGAGCTACCTGCCGGTAGATTCGAAGCTCATTGAACGATCAAGTCTGGCCGAGTTCTTCCGGGGGCGCCCCCTCGGGCCCCAGGCTTGCAAGAACTTGTTCTAGATTAGCGTGAGCGACTACGCTCCGCCGGGACTGCTGCGAGAAGGGGGCCGAGTGTGACAGCTGAGGCCATAGAAGCGGGCCCCCTCGCCGGCGGATCCGCCGCCGGCGCCCAGGGTCCACTGCGCATCGCGTTCCTCACGTACAAGGGCAATCCTTTCTGCGGAGGCCAGGGCGTCTACGCCCGGCACCTCTCACGGGAGCTGGCCCGGCTCGGCCACAGCGTCGAGGTGATCGGCGCCCAGCCCTTCCCGGTGCTGGACGAGGGCGTACCGCTCACCGAGCTGCCCAGCCTCGACCTGTACCGCAGCCCCGACCCCTTCCGTACCCCGGGACGCGACGAGTACCGCGACTGGATCGACGCCGTCGAGGTGGGCACGATGTGGACCGGCGGCTTCCCCGAGCCGCTGACCTTCTCGCTGCGCGCCCGGCGCCATCTCCTCGCCAGGCGCGGCGAGTTCGACGTCATCCACGACAACCAGACCCTCGGGTACGGGCTGCTCGGCGACCTCGGCGCCCCTCTGGTCACCACCGTCCACCACCCCATCACCGTCGACCGGCGGCTCGATCTGGCGGCCGCCGACGGCTGGCGCCGCCGCGCCTCCGTACGCCGCTGGTACGGCTTCACCCGGATGCAGAAGCGGGTCGCCCGCAGGCTGCCGTCCGTCCTGACCGTCTCCGGCTCCTCGCAGCAGGAGATCATCGAGGACCTCGGGGTGCGCCGGGACCGTATCCACGTCGTGCACATCGGCGCCGACACCGAACTCTGGTCGCCCGACCCGGCCGTGGCCGAGGTGCCCGGCCGGATCGTGACGACATCGAGCGCCGACGTACCGCTCAAGGGCCTCGTCCACCTGGTCGAGGCGCTCGCCAAGCTCCGTACCGAGCACCCGGCCGCCCACCTCGTCGTCGTCGGCAGGCGTGCCGAGGACGGGCCGGTCGCGCAGGCCATCGAGCGGTACGGACTCGACGGCGCGGTCCGGTTCGTCAAGGGCATCAGCGACCAGGAACTGGTCGACCTGGTGCGTGGCGCGCAGATCGCCTGTGTGCCCTCGCTCTACGAAGGTTTCTCACTGCCGGCTGCCGAGGCGATGGCCACCGGCACCCCGCTGGTCGCGACGACCGGCGGGGCCATCCCCGAAGTGACCGGCGCCGACGGCGAGACCTGCCTCGCGGTGCCGCCTGGCGACGCGGGCGCGCTGTCCTGCGCCCTGTCCCGGCTGCTCGCCGACCCCGTACTCCGCACCCGCCTCGGCACGGCCGGGCGGGAGCGTGTCCTGGCCCGCTTCACCTGGAAGCAGGCCGCCATCGGCACCGCCGAGCGCTACCGCGAAGCCATCGCGGCCCGCCGCCCCGGCACCCCGTCCGTGTCGGCCTAGGCCCCCGAGGGCCCCCAGTGGCCCTCGGGCCACCCCCTCCCATCCTCCTAGCGAAGAAGGCAGACCCCCGTGCTGACCGTGGACTTCTCCCGCTTCCCGCTCGCCCCGGGCGACCGTGTGCTCGACCTCGGCTGCGGCGCGGGCCGGCATGCCTTCGAGTGCTACCGGCGCGGCGCGCAGGTCGTGGCGCTCGACCAGAACGGCGAGGAGATCCGCGAGGTCGCCAAGTGGTTCGCCGCCATGAAGGAGGAGGGCGAGGCACCGGCCGGTGCCACCGCCACCGCCATGGAGGGCGACGCGCTCAACCTGCCGTTCCCCGACGCCTCGTTCGACGTCGTGATCATCTCCGAGGTCATGGAGCACATCCCGGACGACAAGGGCGTGCTCGCCGAGATGGTCCGGGTACTCAAGCCCGGCGGCCGGATCGCGATCACCGTGCCCAGGTACGGACCCGAGAAGGTCTGCTGGGCGCTCTCCGACGCCTACCACGAGGTCGAGGGCGGCCACATCCGCATCTACAAGGCGGACGAACTGCTCGGCAAGATCCGTGAGGCGGGGCTGCGGCCGTACGGCAGCCACCACGCGCACGCGCTGCACGCCCCGTACTGGTGGCTCAAGTGCGCGTTCGGCGTCGACAACGACAAGGCGCTGCCGGTCCGCGCCTACCACCAGCTGCTGGTCTGGGACATCATGAAGAAGCCGCTGGCCACCCGGCTCGCCGAGCGCGCGCTCAACCCGGTCGTCGGCAAGAGCTTCGTGGCGTACGCGACCAAGCCGCACACCCCGCGGGTGGGCGCGTGACCTCACCGGGCCGTACGGAACATCTCGTCCTGCCCGGAGTCCTCACCGCCGAGCAGGCCGCCCGCACGGTCGCCGGGATCCTCGCCGTCCAGCGCGAGGACGGCGCGATCCCGTGGTTCCGCGGGCACCACCTGGACCCCTGGGACCACACCGAGGCCGCCATGGCACTGGACGCCGCGGGCGAGCACGAGGCCGCCGAGCGGGCGTACGACTGGCTCGCCAGGCACCAGAACGCGGACGGCTCCTGGTACGCCGCCTACCAGGACGGCGACCCGGCACGGATCACCGACCGGGGCCGGGAGACCAACTTCTGTGCCTATGTCGCCGTCGGCGTCTGGCACCACTATCTGGCCACCGGCGACGACACGTTCGCCGACCGGATGTGGCCCGTCGTGTACGCGGCGGTCGAGTTCGTGCTCCAGCTCCAGCAGCCGGGCGGCGAGATCGGCTGGAAGAGGGAGCCGGCGGACGAGGGCGGGGCGGCGGTCGAGGACGCGCTGCTGACCGGTTCCTCATCGGTCTACCAGGCACTGCGCTGTGCGCTCGCGCTCGCCGAGGAGCGCGAGGAGCCGCAGCCCGACTGGGAGTTGGCGACCGGGGCGCTGGGGCACGCGATCCGCAGCCACCCCGAGCGCTTCCTGGACAAGAGCCGCTACTCGATGGACTGGTACTACCCGGTGCTCGGCGGCGCGGTCGGCGGAGCCGCGGCGAAGGAGCGGATCGACGCGGAGTGGGACCGTTTCGTCGTACCCGGCCTCGGGGTGCGCTGTGTGCTCCCCAACAACTGGGTGACCGGCGGCGAGAGCTGTGAACTCGCCCTGACGCTCTGGGTGATGGGGGAGTCGGACCGGGCCCTGGAGATCCTCCAGTCGATCGGACACCTGCGGGCGGACGACGGCATGTACTGGACGGGCTATGTGTTCGACGACCGGGCGCTGTGGCCGCTGGAGCGCACCAGCTGGACCGCGGGGTCGCTGCTGCTCGCGGTGGCCGCGCTCGGCGGGGACGAGGCGACGACCGCGGTCTTCGGCGCGGAGCGGCTGCCGTCCGGGCTCGAACCCGACTGCTGCCGCTGACGGTGCGCCCGGGGCCGGGCGCACCGCCGCGTGAATCCGTACGGGAGATCCGTACGTGGCGGCCGGGCGGGGAACCCGTACGGACCGCCCCGGGTCGCGGTGCCCGCGCGTCCGGGTGACGCTGCGGCTGTACGGCGTACACAGTCCGCGTCCCCGTGCGCCCCATCCGCTCCCGGTCCCCGGAGGTCCGCCGTGGTCACATCGGCCCCGCTCCGCCGCTCCGCAGTCGCCGTGGTCCTGTCCGGCGCGCTGCTGGCAGGCGGCACCGCCTGCGGCAGCGACACCGCCAGGCACACCACATCGGCCGCTCCGGCCGCATCCGCTTCACCGACCAGCACCGCCGAGAAGCAGAAGCTGGCCAAGACGCGCTTCGTGGCCAACGCGGGGCTCGCGGCCGGTGCGACCTACCAGTGGATCGTGAAGCCGTACAAGAAGGGCAAGTTCAAGAAGGGCGCGGACCACCGGACCTTCACGCTGATCAAGGCGGGGCTGGCCGGCACCTTCGCGTACAACAGGCTGAAGGCCGCTCTGAAGAACGCCAAGGGCGACCCGCTGCTGGCCAAGGCGGTGGCGCCGCTCACCGCCGGTGTCGCGTCACTGAAGAGCCTGCCAGGCAAGCTGCGCAAGGGGGACGGCGGCGCGGCGGGAAGCTTCGACTCCGTGATCAATTCGGTGAAGGACGCGGGGAAGAGCGCGGGCGCCGAGGTCAAGAACAAGGTTCCGTCCGGCGGCCAGCTGTCCGGTGGCTGACCTGAATCAGCCGGGCTGATCAGGTCGGGATCCTAGGGTAGGGCTATGACGCTACTGGGACATGACCGTTACTGCGACGAACTGCTGCGGCAGACCGGCCTGTTGAGGTCGGCGCTGACCGGAGCCGACCTGACGGCGACGGTGTTGACCTGCCCCGACTGGAGCCTGGGCGAGCTGGCCCGCCATGTGGGCCGCGCGCACCGCTGGGCCGAGGCGATCGTACGGACGAAGGCGACGGAGGCCGTTCCGCCCGACCAGGTGCCGGACAGCGAGGGTGCGCCCGACGACGCTCCCGCGGCTCTGGACACCTGGCTGGAAGCGGGCGCCGCGCGCCTCGCGGCGACCCTGCGGGAGGCCGGCCCTGACGCCGCGGTCTGGACATGGGCGGCCGACCGGCGCGCCGGGTTCTGGGCGCGCAGGATGGTCCATGAGACGGCCGTGCACCGGGCGGACGCGGCGCTGACGGCGGGTGTGCCGTTCGAGGTGGAGCCGGAGGTCGCCGCCGACACCATCGACGAGTGGCTGGAGATCCTGGCCTTCGCCCAGGCGTCGGGCGACAAGGACGTGGCCGATCTGCGGGGCGCGGGCCGGTCGATCCATCTGCATGCCACGGACGCGGCCGACGCGGAGTGGCTGATCGAGTTCGGCGACGACGGGTTCAGCTGGCGCCGGGGGCACGAGAAGGCGACGGTGGCGCTCCGGGGGCCGCTGGTGGATGTGCTCCAGGTCTTCTACCGGCGGCTGCCCGCGACGAGCGACCGGGTGGAGGTCCTGGGGGACCGGGAGCTGCTGGACTTCTGGCTGGAGCGGGCCTCGTTCTAGGCCGTGTCCGCCCTGCTGTCCCGCTCCGGGCGGGCGGGACAGCAGGGCGCGGTGGGGCGTGGTCGGACGGCGGTGGGGCTCAGGTGTTCAGCTCGGCCAGCACCCGCAGGGTGGTGGTGTCCGGGGCTGCCACCAGCAGGTCGGTCACCGGGCCCTTGCGCCACAACTCCAGCCGCTCCTTGATCCGTTGGCGCGGTCCCACCAGCGAGATCTCGTCGGCGAACGCGTCCGGGACGGCCAGCACCGCCTCCTCCTTGCGGCCCGCGAGGAACAGCTCCTGGATCCGGTGCGACTCGGCCTCGAAGCCCATCCGCGCCATCAGGTCCGCGTGGAAGTTGCGGGCCGCGTGCCCCATGCCGCCGATGTAGAAGCCCAGCATGGCCTTCACCGGGAGCAGGCCGTCCGCCACGTCGTCGCAGACCTGCGCACGGGCCAGCGGCGCGATCATGAAGTCGTCGGGGAGCCCGGTGAGCGACGCGTCGTAGACGTCGGAGCGGGTCGGTGACCAGTACAGGGGGAGCCAGCCGTCCGCGATCCGGGTGGTCTGGGCGATGTTCTTCGGCCCCTCCGCCCCCAGCAGGATGGGCAGTTGGGCCCGCAGCGGATGGGTGATCGGCTTGAGCGGCTTGCCGATTCCGGTGGCGTCCGCGCCCCGGTACGGATGCTGGTGGAAGCGGCCGTCCAGCTCGACCGGCGCCTCCCTCCTCAGGACCTGGCGGATGACGTCGACGTACTCCCGGGTCGCGGTGAGCGGGCTGCGGGGGAAGGGCCTTCCGTACCAGCCCTCCACCACCTGGGGGCCCGAAAGTCCCAGGCCCAGCATCATCCGGCCGCCGGAGAGGTGGTCCAGGGTGAGGGCGTGCATCGCGGTGGCGGTGGGGGTACGGGCCGCCATCTGCGCGATCGCCGTACCCAGCCGGATACGGGAGGTGTGCGCCGCGATCCAGGTGAGCGGGGTGAAGGCGTCGGAGCCCCACGCCTCGGAGGTCCACACCGACGTGTAGCCGAGGCGCTCGGCCTCCTGGGCCAGTTCGAGATGGCCGGGTGTCGGGCCACGGCCCCAGTAGCCGAGGGCGAGTCCTAGCCGCATCGTGAAGCCTTCCGGTCGCACGGTATCTGACGAGTCGCCAGGCGACTTTAGGCGCAACGGCCCCCGCCCGGAAGGGGCGGGGGCCGTGAGGAGTCGCACGTCAGGGCCGGGGTTCGACCCGGCCTGCCCCGAGGGCAGGCCGCGAGCGCGGGGCTTCAGCCGCGCTGGATACCGGTGGTGTCCTGGAGCACACCGCGCCGGCCGTCCTGCGTCTGTGCGATCAGACCGGGGCCGCGCTGCTCGACCGCGAGGTACCAGGTCCCCGGGGCCAGTTCGGCGATGGGGGACGGCGAACCGTCCTCCGCGTACAGCGGACGGGCCACCGGAACCGCGAACCAGAACGGCGCGAACTCCCCCGCGGGGGCGGCTGCCGCCGGCTGGGACTGCTGGGTGGGGGCGGGCTGCTGGGTGTCCTGCGGCTGACCGGGGTGCCCGGCCTGGCCTCCGAACGCCGCGGGCTGCGCCTGCCCCGGCTGCGGCTGGGCGCCGTAGGGGTGCTGGGCCTGCGCACCCGGGTACCCGTAGCCCTGGCCGGGCGCACCGGCCGCCTGCACGCCGTACGGGGACGGCGTCATGGCCGCAGGCTTCGGGGCGCTCAGCAGCGGGCCCTTGAGCGCGGGCACGAGCGGCCCCGCGACAGCTCCGCCCGCGAGCACCAGCGCCGCGATGAACCCGAGGATCAGACCGGCCCCCCGGTTCGACGCGTCGATCAGGGTCCAGAAGGCCGTCCACGCGGCGAAGACGGTGAACGCGACACCGAACTGGGCCATGTCGAGGCCGACGACCTTGCGCGGCTGCGGCAGGGCGCGGGCCACGGTGATCAGGGCGGCCCCGATGACGCCGGCCAGGTAGATGCCCATCAGCGTGCCCAGTGAGTCCCAGGCGCTGGGGTTGTCCAGGTTGGCGCAGTACGAACCGCTGCACTGATTGCCGTAAGAGGTGAGATCGAGGAACGAGGCGATGAACAGCACCACCGCTGCTCCGATCACCACGCCGTCGCCTCGTGTGAGGGAGCGGATGTTCACGTAAGAATCCTTAGTAGGTCGGCTCGTCGGGGCGGCGTGGAGCTCGGGGGCGGCTCCCCATCGTAGGGGTGAATCTATCGTCTGCCCCTGCGGGTCGTGTGTCGGGTCTCGTCACTCCGCGTGGAGAAAGCCGCTGATGCCGTCCGCGATCCCCTGTGCGGCCTTCTGGCGCCAGCTCGCGCTGGTGAGCAGAGCGGCGTCCTTGGGGTCACGCATATTGCCGCATTCGATGAACACTTTGGGCACAGTTGAGAGATTGAGGCCGCCGAGATCGCTCCTGGTGTCCAACCCCGTACCGCCGTCGATGTAGTTGGAAGGCGCGGTTCCGGTATCCCGGACAAACGTTCCGGCGATCCTGGTGCCGAGGTCGCGCGACGGGGCCACGATGTCCGCGGTGTTGGCCGCACCCGCTTTGACCAGGGCGGGAAGGATCACATGGAAGCCGCGGTGGCCGACGGACGAGCCGTCGGCGTGCACCGATACGGCCGCGTCCGCTTTCGCTTTATTGCCGGCGGCGGCCCGTTCGGTGACGCAGGGGCCGAAACTGTGGTCGTCGTTCTGGGTGAGCTCGACCTTCGCCCCCTGCTTTTCGAGCAGCGAACGCAGCCGGTGCGAGACATCGAGCGTGAAGCGGGCCTCGGCATAACCGTTATTGGTCGAAGTGCCGGTGGTGTCGCACTCTGTTGTGCCCTTACCGATATTCACCCGGCGGTTGATTTCGGTCGGGTGACGGTAATTGTTCGGGTTGTGCCCGGGGTCGATCACCACGACTTTTCCCGCGAGCGGTCCGTGACCGGCCGCTTCACCGCGGCCGGGCTTGTCGTCGCCGGTCGTCCCGGTCGGGGTGTGCGTGGGAGCGGCGCCGGGGGTGCTGCCCCCGGTGGGCGCCGGGGCCGGGTTCTTCGCCGACACGCTGTCGTCGGGACCGCCCACGGCGTGCCAGATCAGCCAGCCCGCCAGACAGGCGGGCACCAGGGCGGCGACCGTGATCACCCCGGGCGTACGGAGGCGGCGGGAGAGGGCGGGGCGGTGGTCGTCATCGTCGTCGTACAGCACGGAGCGAGCTTAGACCGGCACGGCACCTGGGGGTGGGGCCGCCGTCAGGTGCCGGCGGGGCTCAGATGCCTGTGCCGGTGCGCCGCAGGACGCGGAGCGAGCCGGTCACGGAGATCTCGGTGAAGGCGCCGGACGCGAGAGCCCTGAGGTAGACGCGGTACGGGGCCTGGCCGCCGTCGGCCGGGTCGGGGAAGACGTCGTGGACGAGCAGCAGCCCGCCGTCCGCGAGGTGCGGGGCCCAGCCCTCGTAGTCGCCGCTCGCGTGCTCGTCGGTGTGGCCGCCGTCGATGAACACCAGGCCGAGCGGTCCGCCCCAGGCCCGGGCGACCTGCGGGGACCGGCCGACCATCGCGATCACATGGTCTTCGAGACCGGCCTTGTGCAGGGTGCGCCTGAAGGTGGGGAGGGTGTCCATGAGGCCGACCTCCGGGTCCACGACGGAGGGGTCGTGGTACTCCCAGCCGGGCTGCTGCTCCTCGCTGCCGCGGTGGTGGTCGACGGTGATCGCGGTGACCCCGGCCGCGCGCGCGGCGTCGGCGATGAGGAGGGTGGAGCGGCCGCAGTAGGTGCCGACCTCCAGGAGCGGGAGGCCGAGACCGGCGGCCTGCGCGGCCGCCTCGTACAGCGCGAGCCCTTCGTCCGCGGGCATGAATCCCTTGGCGGCCTCGAACGCGGCCAGGGTCGCTGGCGTGGGGGCGGCGGCCATGGGGATCCTCCTGCTACGGGACGGGACAAGACGGGATCGGTCTGTATTGCGGGGCGGGGCGAGACGGGATCGGTCTGTTTTACGGGCGGGGCGGGACGAGACCGGTCGGACCGGATGGGGCAGCGGCCTGGTCGGAACCGGGCAGCGGTCTGACCGGGCCGGGTCATGCTAGTGCGGCGGTCCGGGGGCCCCGCGCGGGACCCCCGGACCGGCCGGTCCGGCTACCGGGTCGCGTTCTCCCGTACGTCCGCCCCCAGCCTCAGGTCCACCGTCACCTGTTCGTCCACGCTCGTGTACGCGACATGGGTGGCGAGCGGCGGCAGGCCGGGCGCCGTGGCGGCGAGGATGTACGTACCGGCCGACCGTGCGGCGAGCGCGAAGGCGCCCGTACCGTCCGCGACCACGATCCCCGACTGCCGGCCGCGGTGGTCGATCAGTGTGACCGTGGCGCGCGGCACCGCGGTGCCTTCGGCGTCGAGCACCTGGCCGCGGAACCCGCGGAAGACACGGTCCCCGCCGCCGGTGAGGGTCTCCGCGGCCTCCGTGGCCTCGGCGACCGGCGCCGTGATGCCCTCGCTCGTGGCGACGGGCTGCGCGGGCGCTGCCATGCGCTTGCGCGAGGGCAGGAACACCGCGAAGACCAGGCCGATGACGACCGCGCCCGTGGCGATCATGAACGAGGTACGGAAGCCGTTCATGCTCGGTACGGACACCGGGCCCATCGCGACCGACGAGTGCGCGAGCACCATGCCGATCACCGCACTCGACACCGAGGTGCCGATGGAGCGCATCAGTGTGTTCAGGCCGTTGGCCGCGCCGGTCTCGGAGGGGTCGACCGCGCCGATGATCAGCGCGGGGAGCGAGGAGTAGGCGAGACCGATACCGGCGCCGACGACGACCGAGATGATGATGGTCTGCCAGGGCGCGCTCATCAGGGCGAGCCCCGCCCCGTAACCGACCGCGATGATCAGCATGCCGATCATCAGCGAGATCTTGGGGCCGTACTTCGCGGCGATCCTGGCGTAGACCGGCGCGGTCAGCATCATCGTGAGGCCGAGCGGCGCCACGCACAGGCCCGCGACCACCATCGACTGCCCGAGGCCGTAACCGGTCGCCTTCGGCAGCTGGAGCAGCTGCGGCAGGACCAGCGAGATGGCGTAGAAGGCGACACCGACCATGATCGACGCCAGGTTGGTGAGCAGCACCTCACGGCGGGCCGTGGTGCGCAGGTCGACCAGAGGGGCCGCGATCCGCAGCTCCATCAGGCCCCACAGCAGCAGGATGGCGACCGCCCCGGCGAAGAGCCCGAGCGTGGTGCCCGAAGTCCAGCCCCAGTCGGAGCCCTTGGTGATCGGCAGCAGCAGACAGACCAGACCGGCCGAGAGGCCGAGCGCGCCGATGGTGTCGAAGCTGCCGCGGGCGCGGGTCGACGACTCCGGTACGAAGATGAGGGTGAGGGCCATCGAGACGACGCCGAGCCCGGCGGCGCCGAAGAACAGGGCGTGCCAGTCGGCGTGCTGGGCCACCAGGGCGGCGGCCGGCAGGGCGAGTCCGCCGCCGACGCCGATGGAGGAGCTCATCAGGGCCATGGCCGAGCCGAGCTTCTCGCGCGGCAGCTCGTCGCGCATGATGCCGATGCCGAGCGGGATGGCGCCCATGGCGAAGCCCTGGAGCGCGCGGCCGACGATCATGATCAGCAAGTTGTCGGTGAAGCCGCAGATCAGCGAGCCGATCACCATGACGGAGAGGCTGGCGAGCAGCATCCGCCGCTTGCCGTAGAGGTCGCCGAGCCGTCCCATGATCGGGTGGCTATCGCGCCCGCGAGCAGCGTGGCGGTCATGACCCAGGTGGCGTTCGACGGGGCGGTGCTCAGCAGCGTCGGCAGGTCCTTGATGACCGGGACGAGCAGCGTCTGCATGACGGCCACGACGATGCCTGCGAAGGCGAGTACGGGGACGATGCCGCCCCTGCCGCGTGGCGGGCGCGGTTCCTCGGCGATTGTCTCGGGCAGCAAGGGAGCGGCCTGTGTCATGCGGGAAGCCTCCGGGGCGTAAGTGGTTGCATCGTGAAAGCTTCCGGAGGGCGCGGGGTATTCCGGTAAAGGCCATATAAGTGCCGCGTGATCTGTATCACCCGGCCTCACCTCCGTATCTGACCTTCCGTCAGAATGTAACGTGTTCTAGTCTCGCTGCGCATGGGCATCGGAATCACGCAGGAGCAGAGGGAGTTGGCCGACGCCGTCCGCGGGCTGCTGGCGCGCGAGGCGCCACCGGGGAAGGCCCGCGAACTGCTCGACGCACCACCGGCCGGAGGCGGCGAGTGGCGTGGGGGCTGCGAGCCGGGTGGGAGCGGCGGAGGCGGCCAGGGCGGCGGGCGTGGTGAAGGCGGCGGGGCCGGCGCTGGTGGCAGGGGTGCGCTGCCCGCACACTGGGCGGCGCTCGCCGCGCAGGGGCTGCTGGGCGCGCACCTCCCCGAGGAGTACGGAGGGGGTGGCGGCGGCCTCCTGGAGCAGGCCGTCATCCTGGAGGAGGCGGCCCGTGCGGCGCTCCCCGGCCCGTATCTCCCGACCGTGCTGGCCTCCGCCGTGCTGCACCGGGCCGGGCGCCCCGACCTCGCAGCGCCCCTCGCGGACGGGCGCGGGACCGGCGCGGTGGCCCTGGGTGAAGCGGGCGATCCGGTACTCGGCGGCGCTGAGGCCGGTCTGATCCTGCTCCGGCACGAGGGGCGCTGGGCCGCCGTGGACGCCGCGGGGCTCGATGTGCGCGCCCAGCAGAGCGTGGACCCGACCCGGCCGACCGCCGAGGTGCGGCTGCGGGCGGACATCCCCGAGGACCGGCTGCTGACGCTCGATCCCGGACTCGTCACCGATCTGGCGGCGGTCCTGTTCGCCGCCGACGCCTGCGGGACGGCGGCCTGGGCGCTGCACACCGCCACCGAACACGCCAAGGTGCGCGAGCAGTTCGGGCGGCCCATCGGCCAGTTCCAGGCCGTCAAGCACCTCTGTGCCGACATGCTGCTGCGGGTCGAGCAGGCCAGGGCGCTGACCTGGGACGCGGCACGGGCCGCCGGGGAGGACGCGGGCCCGGCGGGTACGGGCGGTGGCGCGGCAGGGGCAGGGGCAGAGGCAGGCGAAGGTGTGACCGGCGGCCCGGCGGCCGCACGCGGGCTGGTCGCGTCCCTCGCCGCGGCCACCGCGCTGGACGCCGCCCACAGCTGCGCCAAGGACTGCATCCAGATCCTCGGCGGCACCGGCTTCACCTGGGAGCACGACGCCCATCTCCATCTGCGCCGCGCCGTCGTCGCCCGGCAGCTGCTCGGCCCCGGCGACACCCACCGCGCGCGGGCCGTGCGGCTCGCCGCCTCCGGTGCGCGCCGGGAACTGCGCCTGGAGCTGCCCGCCGAGGCCGCCCCGTACCGGGAGAAGGCCCGCGAGGCGATCGCGGCCGCCCGTGGCCTCGAACCGGCCGAGGCCCGCCGTGTCCTCGCCCCCACCGGATACGCCGCGCCGCACCTGGCGGAGCCGTACGGCCTGGGCGCCGGACCGGTCCAACAGCTCGCCGTACAGCAGGAGATGGCCGCCGCCGGGGTGCGGATCAGTGACCTCGGGATCGCCACGTGGGTGGTGCCCTCGCTGCTCACGTACGGGACGGACGAGCAGCGCGCCCGGTATCTGGCCCCGACGCTCCGCGGCGACGTGCTCTGGTGCCAGCTCTTCTCGGAGCCGGGGGCCGGATCCGACCTCGCGTCGCTGCGCACCCGCGCGGACCGGGTCGACGGGGGCTGGCTGGTCAACGGCCAGAAACTCTGGACGTCGGCCGCGCAGTGGGCCGACTACGGGATCCTGCTCGCCCGTACGAACCAGGAGGCGCCCCGGCACCAGGGGCTCACCTACTTCCTGGTGGACATGAAGCGGACCTCAGGGATCGACATCAGGCCGCTCAAGGAGATCACCGGCGACTCGCTCTTCAACGAGGTGTACTTCGACGATGTGCTGCTGTCCGACGACGCGGTGCTCGGCGCGGTCGACGACGGCTGGCGGGTGGCCCGCAACACCCTCGGCAACGAACGCGTCCACATGGCCGACCAGTTGACCTTCCCCACCGGACTCGAAGCGCTCATCGCCCGGTCGGACGGCCTCGACGGCGCCCAGCGGGCCCGGATCGGCGCGCTCGCCGCCGAGGCGCACGCCCTGGCCTGCATCGGGCTGCGCACCACGCTCCAGCAGGTCTCCGGTCTCGAACCGGGCGCGGGCGCCTCCGTACGGAAGCTGGTGCAGACCCCGCACCAGCAGAAGGTCGCCGAGCTTGCGCTCGAACTGCTCGGCCCGGCGGGTGCGGTCCGCGAGGGCGTGGGGGAGCGGGCCGTGCACGGCTTCCTGATGTCACGCTGTCTGACCATCGCGGGCGGGACCACACAGGTACAGCTCAATGTCGTCGCCGAACGGCTGCTCGGCCTGCCACGTGACCCGTGAGCCAACTGGGTCACCCCGAAGGGGCCTTCACTCCGCCAGGATCACGTCATGGCCCCTTTTGCGGGCGTTTTGGCCGGACCCCGGATCCCGACCCCCGGACCCGCGGCCTTCCGCTGACCGCTTCCCGCTGCCACTATGCATTTAACTGACGGAGTGTCAGATTCGAGAGTGTGGGGCGCGAGACCGGACACAGGGCGCCCGGCGGTGCAGCCGGGCGCGTGACCGGGGCAGCGGGCCCGGGAGGCGGGACAGGACCATGAAGGCGTACATCGTCGGCGTCGGGATGACCAAGTTCGAGAAGCCGGAGAGCCGTGACTGGCAGTACTGGGACATGGCGAAGGAGGCAGGCACCCAGGCGCTCGCCGACGCCGGCGTCGCCTATGAGCAGGTGCAGCAGCTGCCCGTCGGCTACTGCTTCCAGGCGTCCACGGCCGGCCAGCGCGCGGCCTACGAGCTGGGGCTCACCGGGATACCCGTCTACAACGTCAACAACAACTGCGCCACCGGGTCCACGGCGCTGATGATGGCGCGGCAGTTCGTGGAGGGCGGTATCGCCGACTGTGTGCTCGCGCTCGGCTTCGAGAAGATGCAGCGCGGCGCGCTCGGCGGCGGCGCCGACAGCGGGGACTTCAAGACGTCGCCGGTGGCCAGGCACTACGGGATCATGGCCGCGGGACACGGCTTCGAGATGTCGCCGCCCACCGCCCAGATCTTCGGCAACGCCGCCCGGGAACACATGGAGCGGTACGGGACGACCGCCGCCCAGCTGGCCGCTGTCGGCGCCAAGAACCACCGGCACTCGGCGGACAACCCGCGCGCCCAGTTCCAGGACGTCTACACCGTGGACGAGATCCTGGCGGCGAAGACCATCCACCGCCCCCTCACCAAACTCCAGTGCTCGCCGACATCCGACGGCTCCGCCGCGGCCGTCGTCGTGTCCGAGCGGTTCGTCGTCGAACACGGGCTGCACGACAAGGCGGTGGAGATCGCCGGACAGGCCATGACGACGGACACCGAGGAGAGCTTCGCCTCCGGCTCGTGCATCGACGCGGTGGGCCGGCCGATGTCACGCGAGGCGGCACGGCAGGCGTACGAGCGGTCCGGGCTCGGCATCGACGACGTGGACGTCGTCGAGCTGCACGACTGCTTCTCGGTCAATGAACTGCTGACCTACGAGGCGCTGGGCATGTGCGCCGACGGGGAGTCGGGCAAGCTGGTGGAGAGCGGGGCGACGACACACGGCGGCCGGTGGGTGGTGAACCCGTCGGGCGGCCTGATCTCCAAGGGCCACCCGCTGGGCGCGACCGGTCTGGCCCAGGCGGCCGAACTGGTCTGGCAGCTGCGCGGAGAGGCCGGCGGCCGCCAGGTCTCCGGCGCCCGGGTCGGGCTCGCGCACAACATCGGTCTCGGCGGGGCCGCGGTCGTGACGCTGCTGCGGCGGGGCTGAGGACACCCCGGGCCGAGGGCCGGGGGACCGGAGCCGCAAGACCTGCGGACCAGGCGTACTGGGCCGATATGCGGATGCCCGGTGCGGTGCGCTGATGCCACGATGGCACTCATGCTGCGCACATCATCGAACGCCCGCACCACCACACGAGGGCCGGCCCCGACCACCCGTACCTGGCCGGTGGTGCTCGCCGCGTGCGCGGGTCAGTTCCTCGTGGTCCTCGATGTCTCCGTCGTCAATGTCGCCCTGCCCTCGATGCGCACCAGCCTGGATCTCAGCGCCACCGGGCTGCAGTGGGTGGTGAACGCGTACGCCATCGCCTTCGCCGGTTTCATGCTCCTCGGCGGCCGGGCCGGTGACCTCTTCGGCCGCAAGCGGATGTTCCTCGTCGGGCTCGGGCTCTTCACGCTCGCCTCGCTCGCCGGCGGGCTCGCCCAGCAGGAGTGGCACCTGCTCGTCGCGCGCGCCGTCCAGGGGCTCGGCGCCGCCGTGCTGGCCCCGTCGACGCTCACCATCCTCACCTCGGCCGTCCCGGAGGGCGCCGCACGCGCGCGGGCCATCGCCACCTGGACGGCCGTCGGCGCGGGCGGCGGCGCGGCGGGCGGTCTGGTCGGCGGGGTGCTGACCGACGCGCTCTCCTGGCGCTGGGTGCTGCTGATCAATGTGCCGGTCGGCGCGCTCGTCCTGGTGGGCGCGGCCCGCTGGATCTCCGAGAGCCGGGCCGCGGGCGCGCGGCGGCTCGACCTGCCGGGCGCGGTGCTGGTCACGGCAGGCACCGCCACCCTGGCGTACGGGATCGTGCAGACCGAGGCCCGGGGGTGGACGGCCGCGGCGACCCTGGTGCCGCTGCTCGCCGGGCTGCTGCTCATCGGGCTCTTCCTGGCCGCCGAGGCGCGCACCACGCTGCCGCTGATGCCGCTGAAACTGTTCCGGGTACGCGCGGTGGCCGCCGCCAACGCCGCGATGTTCGTGTGCGGCGCGGGCAGCTTCGGGATGTGGTTCTTCATGACGCTGTACGCCCAGAACGTGCTCGGCTACTCGCCGCTCCGCGCCGGACTCGCCCTCATTCCCAGCTCGTTGAGCGTCGTCGCCGCATCCAAGTTCGCCCCGCGGCTGATGCCGCGCTTCGGTGCCAGGAACCTGGCGTTCGCCGGCATCCTGATCACCGTGGCCGGATTCGGCTGGCAGTCGACGATGACCGCGCACGGTGCGTACGTCACCTCGATCATGCTGCCCGGCATGCTGATGATGGCCGGTGCCGGTCTCGCCATGACCCCGCTCACCTCGCTCGCCACATCGGGCGCGGCGCCCGGCGACGCGGGCCTGGTCTCCGGCCTGGTCAACACCTCCCGCACGCTGGGCGGTTCCCTGGGCCTCGCGGTCCTGTCGACCGTCGCCGCCTCCCGTACCCGGGGCGGCACGGGGGCCGAGGCGCTGACCGAGGGGTACGCCCTGGCGTTCCGGTGCGGCGGATTCATCCTGCTCGCGGGTGCGCTGCTGATGCTGGTGTGGATGCCCGGGAGGCGTAAGCAGGTCATCGGCCGCCCGGTCGCCGCCTCGGAGCCGTCCGGCGACTGACCGCGCCCGCCCCCGCCTCAGAGCCAGCCCTGCTGCCGGGCCGACCGTACGGCCTCCATGCGGTTGCGGGTGCCGGTCTTGCCGATCGCGGACGAGAGGTAGTTGCGGACCGTCGACTCCGAGAGGTGCAGCTTCCCCGCGATGTCCGAGACGGTCGCCCCGTCCACCGACGCGTTCAGCACATCGCACTCGCGCGCCGTGAGTGGGCTGGGCCCGGCGCTCAGCGCGGCCGCGGCCAGGGCCGGGTCGATGACCGTCTCCCCGGCCAGCACCCGCCGGATCGCGGCGGCCAGATCCTCCACAGGACCGTCCTTGACCAGGAATCCCGCGGCGCCCGCCTCCATCGCGCGGCGCAGATATCCGGGCCTGCCGAACGTGGTGAGGATCAGCACCCGGCACTGAGGCGCCCGCGTCCGCAGCTCGGCGGCCGCGTCGAGCCCGCTCAGGCCCGGGAGTTCGATGTCGAGCAGTGCCACATCGGGTTTCGCGTCCAGGGCCGCCGCGACGATCGCGTCGCCCGTGGCCACCTGGGCGACCACCTCGATGTCGTCCTCGAGGCCGAGCAGCAGGGCGAGAGCTCCCCGCATCATGCCCTGGTCCTCGGCGAGGAGGACTCGTACACAACGGGCCGGGTGGTCCTGCGGCGTTTCGTTCACGGAGACAGATTAGGGCGGGAGGACCACCGGCTACGAGGGGCCCGGTGTGCCGTGCACCGCCCCGTGGGCCGCGCCGGGTGCGGCGTCCGTGGCGGTGTCCTGGGCGGCGTCCGGTGCGGTGGTCTCCACCGGCAGTTCGGCCACCAGGCGGAAACCGGACCGCTGGCCCGGGCCCGCCTGCAGTGAGCCGCCCGCCGCCGCGAGACGTTCGGTCAGGCCCTTCAGCCCGCTGCCCGGTGGCGTCGAGCCGACGCCCCGGCCGTTGTCACTGATCACCAGCCGCACCCGTTCCGGCTTCTCGCCGTCCACGGTGATCTCGCACCGGGTGGCCCCGCTGTGCCGTACGGCGTTGGTGACGGCCTCCCTGACGACCCAGCCGAGCAGGGACGCGCTCTGCGGTTCCAGCGGCGGCCCCGACTGCCGTACGACAGGCTCGATACCGGCTGCGGTCAGCGCGGAGCGTGCGCTGTCCAGCTCGCCGGCCAGACTGGCGTCCCGGTAGCCGGTGACCGCCTCGCGGATCTCGGTGAGGGCCTGTCTGCCGACGGTCTCGATGTCGGAGATCTGGGAGAGCGCGGCGTCGATGTCGCGCGGTGCCAGCCTGCGGGCCGCCTCCGACTTCACCACGATCACCGACAGGGTGTGGCCGAGCAGATCGTGCAGATCGCGCGAGAAGCGCAGCCGCTCCTTCTCCACGGCCGAACGGGCCAGCTCCTGACGGGTGGAGCGCAGCTCCATGACGGTCTCGGAGAGCGTCAGGATCGCCGCCGTCACCGCCCCCGAGATGAATGTGCCGTACCCCAGCGTCCAGGGGTCCCACGGGCTGTGCCCCTCGCTGCCCGAGATGTAGCCGGCGGAGCCGGAGATGACCATCAGGGTGAAGCCGAGCCGCCGGTCGCGCAGGGTGGTGCCCACGGCCAGCGAGAGCAGCGGGAAGTACAGCAGCCAGCTGCCGCCGTAGCCGAGGGCCAGACCGTAGGTGATGGCGGCCATCGCGCCGAGCAGCCAGAGCGTCGTACGGCTCTGCCGTCTCTCCTTGTGGAACGCCCGGAACGTCACCGAGATGTAGAGGGAGTTGAAGGCCAGCAGCCCGGCCCCGCCGATCCACGGGTTCGGGGCCTCGCCGCCGATCAGGTTGGAGAAGCTGCCCAGGCCGAGCAGCAGCCACGGCAGCAGCGTGAAGGCGTTCGGCGGGCCCGGCCGTTTCCGGTCCCTGATGTCCTTCCGCCGCCGCGCGCGGTTTCCGCAGCGCCGCCTCAGCAGGTCCAGCTTCGCGTGCATGATCTCTCCCGTCACACGGTCCTCGCGGACCGACGGTACGAGATGACCGCGTACGTGCCGAACGCCAGCAGCCAGGCGCCGAGCACCGCCACCGTGGAGAGGGCGGGCGCGTTGCCCTGGGTGGTGGACCAGCCCAGGTCGGCGAAGCGGTTGGTCGGGGTGTAGCGGGCGACGGACCGCAGCCAGCCGGGGAACGCCTCGACCGGGAACCACAGCCCGCCCACGATGGCGAGCCCCATCAGACAGGCCACGTTCACCACGCCCGTGGTCTGGGCGGTCAGCCGGTAGCCGTTGCCGATCCCGAGCAGGGTGAACGGCAGCGCGCCGACCCACAGCAGCAGCGTGAGGACGGCCCACTGCCAGGCGTCGATCCGTACGCCGTTGATGAGCGCCCCGGCCAGCAGCACCGCCACGATCCCCGGCAGCACGGTCACCGAGCCGGAGATCGCCCGGCCCAGCACCACCTGCGACGACGGCAGCGGGGTCACCCGCAGCTGGCGCAGCCAGCCCAGCGACTTGTCCGATGCCACCCCGGTGCCGACCCCCAGGGCGGCGCCCAGCGCCCCGTACGCCGCCATGCCGACCATCGAGGTGACCCGCCAGGCCGCCGAGTCGGGGTCGCTCGGGCCGATGTTGGTGAACAGCAGATACATCACCACCGGCATACCGATGCCGAAGATGACGAACCCGGAGTCCCGCAGCGTCCGGCGCACTTCGAGCTTCACGTATTCCAGCATCAGACCGCTGCCTTCTGTCCGGTGTGCGGGGGGACCGCAGGGGTCCCGGGGCCCTGCGGGATGTCGTCACCGGCATCCTGCGCGGTGAGCGCCAGGAAGGCGTCCTCCAGCGTCGCGGGGGCGACCGCGAGACCGCGGATCGCGCCCCGCTCGGCCAGCGCGACGACGGTGGCGTCCGAGTCGTCCGTACGCAGTGCCGCCCGGTCCGCGCGGATCTCCACGGCGGTGACGCCGGGCAGCGTCTGGAGCCCCTCGGTGCCGCTGCCCGCGAGGTCGAAGGAGACCAGGCTGCCGCCCGCCGCGCGCTTGAGCAGCTCGGAGCTGCCGTCGGCGACGATGCGGCCCCGGTGGATGACCAGGATGCGGTCGGCGTTGCTGTCGGCCTCCTCCAGATAGTGGGTGGAGAAGAGCACGGTGTTCCCGCGCCGTGCGTACGCCCGCATCGAGTCCCAGAACGCCCGCCTGGCCTCGACGTCGAGCGCGGCGGTCGGCTCGTCGAGGACGATCAGCTCCGGATTCCCGGCGAGCGCGACGGCGAACCTGACCCGCTGCATCTGGCCGCCGGAGAGCTTGTCGACCCGGCGTGCCCCGTACGCACCGAGCCCGGCCATGTCCAGCGCCTCCGCGACCGGGAGCGGGCGCGGATACGTACTGGCCACGAAGGCGACCAGCTCCCGCACCGTCACCCGGGGGATGGGCTGCCCCGCCTGGAGCATCGCGCCCACGAGCCCGGCCCCGACCGCCTGCGCGGGTGTCCGGCCGAAGACCCGCACCTGCCCGCTGTCGGGCTCGTCAAGGCCGAGCAGCAGACTGATCGTGGTGGACTTCCCGGCCCCGTTGCGCCCCAGCAGGGCGACGGTCTCCCCCCGGAGGATCTCCAGGTCGGCGCCGTCCACGGCCCGCACTGCCCCGAAGGTCTTGACCGCTCCCGCGAAGCTCACCGCGGGTCCGGTGTCTGTTGTCTGCGTCATGCCCACACGCTACGGAGCCGGCGGGCTCCGCGGGCAGATGCGGTTGTACCCGGCCGCCCGGGACAAATGTCACGGCCGCGCCCGCACCGCACCCGCACCCGGGCCCGCACCCGCGCTGCACCCGCACCCGTGGCCGGATGTCGTGGGCCGTGCGGCGGACGCACATCTGACGTGGCGTCAGCAGTCTTCACAACTCAAGAGGGGTGCGTTATACATGGGGCCATCGGCCTAGAACGCGTTCTACAAAGGGCGCCGGAGGCCGGTCCCGTACGACCTCGGTGCGCCTGACGGTGCGGACGGTCGCACCGAGGTCTTTCCACCGTCAAGGAGCGCTCGCCCCATGCCCATTGATGCCGCGCAGGCCATCGCCGCCGAGCCCCGCTCCGGCGAGATCGCCTGGGACCACAAGGACATCCAGCTCTACCACCTGGGAATCGGCGCGGGCCGGCCGGCCACCGCCGCCGACGAACTGCGCTACACCCTGGAGTCCAGGCTCCACGTCCTGCCCAGCTTCGCGACCGTCGCGGGCGCCGGTATGGCGCTGATGGGCGGGCTCGCCGCACCCGGTATCGAGGTGGATCTGGCGGCCGTCCTGCACGGCGGGCAGACCATCACCCTGCACCGGCCGATCCCCGTGAAGGCGTCGGCACGGTCCACCGCCCGGGTCCAGGCCGTGTACGACAAGGGGAAGGCGGCCGTCATCGTGCTGCGCTCCGAAGTCTCCGACGACCAGGGCCCGTTGTGGACCAGTGACTCGCAGATCTTCGTACGCGGCGAGGGCGGCTTCGGCGGCGAGCGCGGCCCGTCCGTGCGGCTCGACGTCCCCGACCGCGCCCCCGACCGCACCGAGGACCGCGCCATCCGCGAGGACCAGGCGCTCCTCTACCGGCTCTCCGGCGACTGGAACCCGCTGCACGCCGACCCGGAGTTCGCCAAGCTCGCCGGGTTCGACCGGCCCATCCTGCACGGGCTCTGCTCGTACGGGATGACGCTCAAGGCCGTGGTCGACACGGCGCTGGGCGGCGATGTGGCCCGCGTCGACTCGTACTCCACCCGCTTCGCCGGTGTGGTCTTCCCCGGCGAGACGCTGCGGATCCGGATGTGGCAGTCGCCGGGGAAGATCCAGGCGACGGTCTCGGCCGTCGAGCGTGACGAGGCGCCGGTACTCGCCGACACGGTCGTCACCCACCACTGACCTCACCTCACCCCCCTGTCACCGATGCCCACCCCTTGATCCACCAGACCAGCCGTATGTGAGGAGCCGCACCATGCGCGCAGCCGTACTGCACGAGATTGGCCAGGACAAGCTCGAAGTCCTCGACGACATCGAGGCGGTGGGCTTCGGCCCCGGCAAGGTCAGGATCAGGGTCCGGGCCACCGGCCTCTGCCACTCCGACGTCTCGGCGATGAACGGGGTGCTGCCGCAGCCCGCGCCGTTCGTACCGGGACACGAGGGCGCCGGCGAGATCCTCGACGTCGGCGACGGGGTGACCGGCGTCAAGCAGGGCGACCGGGTGGTCATCTGCTGGCTGCCCGCCTGCGGCACCTGTCCGGCGTGCAAACGCGGCCAGACCGAGCTGTGCCTCGCCGGGTTCATGAACGCGGGCACCCCCAACTTCAAGCGCCCTGGCGGTGATGTCTTCGGCTTCGCCGGGACCGGCACCTTCACCGAGGAGGTCGTCGTGGGCGCCGGGTGCGCGGTGCCGATCCCCGACGACGTGCCGTTCGAGATCGCCGCGCTCATCGGCTGCGGGGTGACCACCGGACTCGGCGCCGCCATCAACACCGCCGATGTGGAGGCCGGTTCGTCGGTCGCCGTCATCGGCTGCGGCGGTGTCGGTATCTCCGCCATCCAGGGCGCCAGGCTCAGGGGCGCCTCCCAGATCGTCGCCGTCGACCCGGTGGCCTCACGCCGGGAGGCCGCACTGTCCTTCGGCGCCACCGAGGCGGTCGCGCCGGACGCGCTGGACGACGCCAAGCTGCGCATCACGGCGGGGGAGGGCTTCGACTACGTCTTCGAGGTCGTCGGCAAGTCGGCCACCGCGCGCACCGCGTACGAGACGACACGGCGCGGCGGCACCCTGTGCATCGTCGGCGCGGGCGCCATGGACGACTTCCTGCAGCTCAACATGTTCGAGCTGTTCTTCGACGAGAAGCGGATCCTGCCGTCCATGTACGGCGGCGGGGACGTGGTCCGTTCGTACGAGCGGGCCATCTCGCTCTGGCGGTCGGGCCGTATCGACCTCGAAGGGCTGATCACCCACCGGGTGAAACTCGCCGGGATCAACGACGCGCTGGCCCAGATGCGCTCCGGCGAGGCCCTGCGCACCTGCATCGAGATCTGACCTGTCGAGATCTGACCCCCGCTGTCGGGATCCGACCCCCCACTGTCGGGATCCGCCCCCAGCCGTCGGGATCCGACCCCCGCTAAGGAGAGCTCGTCCATGTCCTTGCCACTTGATGGCCTGTCCGCGATCGTCACCGGGGCCGGCCGCGGCCTCGGCCGGGCCGAAGCGCTCGAACTCGCGCGGCTCGGCGCGAGCGTCGTCGTCAACGACTTCGGAGCGCCGGGCCGTGACGGCTCGGGAGAGGCGTCCGCCGCACCGGCCGACGAGGTCGTCGCCGAGATCCGCGCGGCCGGCGGACAGGCGGTCGCCCACCTCGGCGACGTCGCGGACCACGCACAGGCCCGCGGACTCGTCCAGCTGGCCGTCGACACCTACGGAAAGCTCGACATCCTGGTCAACAACGCGGGCATCCTGCGCGACCGGATGGTCTTCTCGATGTCCGAGAGCGAGTGGGACTCGGTGATCAGGGTCCACCTCAAGGGCCACTTCAACACCACCCACTTCGCCTCGGTGCACTGGCGCGAGCGGTCCAAGGCGGCGGGCGGCCCGGTCTACGGCCGGATCGTCAACACCTCCTCGGAGGCGTTCCTCGCGGGCTCGGCCGGCCAGCCCAACTACGCGGCGGCCAAGGGCGGCATCGTGGGTCTCACCACGTCGACCGCGCTGGCGCTCGCCAAGTACGGCGTCACCGCCAATGTGATCTGCCCGCGCGCCAGGACCCGGATGACCGAGGACGTGTTCGCCGGTTTCGCCGAGCCGGACGCGGGCGAACTGGACCCGCTGGCACCCGAGCACGTCTCACCGCTCGTCGGCTATCTGGCGTCCCCGGCGGCCGCGCAGGTCAACGGGCAGCTGCTGGTGGTGCATGGCGGCATGGTCGCCGTGGTGGAACGGCCCAGGGTGGCGGCGAAGTTCGACACGGCGAAGACGGCGTTCTCGTACGAGGAACTGGACGAGGTGATCTCGCCGTACTACGCGGACCGGCCGCCGAACGAGACGTTCGCGGCAGCGGAGGTCCTGACGCTCAAGCACGGCTGATCCGGGCGGCCTCGCCGGACGGATACGGCTGACGGCGGAAGGGCCGGTCCCCGCCTGAAACGGGGACCGGCCCTTCCGGTGTGCGCTGAACTGTGGTGCGTAAACGGTGGTGCGTAAACGGTGATGCGTGAACCGTGGTGCTTGAACGGTGTTGCGTGAACTGTGGTGCGTGTGTGGCCCGTCAGGCCGCGTTCGAGTGCTGATGGTCCGCCGAGCGGCGGTGGCGGCCGTTGGTCTCCGCCTGGGACGCCTCGGTGGACGCCGCACCCCCCCGGTGCTTTCCGGAGCCTCCGGCTTCGCCCCGGTCGGCGGCCGCAGGCTGCGGGCGCGACTGGGCGGTGTCGGTCCTGGCTTCAGACATGATGGGAAATCTCCCCCGTCAAATCGCTGTGATCGCTACTTTGCCGTGCTGTGCAGTGCTGTTCCCACGCATGCAGAGATCATGCGTACGCGATCACTGCTGCGTGTGCAGGCCCGCGATTCTAACCAGGCTGCGAGCGGCTCGTCAGAGGCGCCTGCTGCAACGGTACGGGCTTGCACACAGCAGGAGTCACCAGGGCCCCGCACGGTTCCTGACCAGCGACTTCCGCTTGTGCGGGTTCTGTGGTCGCGTCACACGCCGAGTCCATCCGGGGATCGAGCGGCAGCGCGCCGAGCGGTTCGATGTCCACCACACCGACGGGGCCCGTCCCCGCGGCACAGGGCAGCCGGAGCACCCCCTCCGCGCTCCACAGCCCGGCGCCCGCCAACCACCCTTCGGGCGAGGCGAGTTGCAGCAGCCGCCGCCCGGCGGGGCGCCACACCCCGAGCCGGCTGCCCTCCGCGCTCTCGATCCGCAGCGCCACCCCGCAGCTCTCCGGCATCAGCACCTGCCCCGGCTGCACCGCGAACGGCGTCAGCACCGCGTCTTCGAGCCGCAGGGACTCGGGGAACCGCACGGGCCGCCGGCTCCCCAGCACCCCCCACCCCAGCCGGTCGTCCCCGGGGGCGTCCGACCGTACGAGCAGCAGACCGCTGTCCGGGTCGGCCAGCAGCAGCCGGTCGTCGCTGCCGTCGGCGATCTGGAGCAGCGCGGTGACCTCGCCGCCGCGCTCCAGATCGACCGCGACCGACTTGGTGACCCCGCCCGTCTCCCGGTCCAGCGCCAGCATCCGTCCCGTACGGTCCAGCCACACCCCGCCGGTGCAGCGGCCCGGCACATCGGCCACGTGCTCGGGCCCGAAGTCGCCGCCCGCCACCAGCCAGATGGCAGTCGAGTGCGGGCCGGGCGCCAGCGCGTACGCACGGCTGCCTCCGGGCGCGGGCGGCAGCAGCGCCAGCCGCTCGCACTCGACGGCGCCCAGCGGCAGTTCGCCGGTGCCGGGCCCGGTCGGGTACAGCAGCGAGAAGGCGTGCCGCCCTGCCACGGACCGCCGGATCAGCACCCGCCCGTCGGCCATCGGCAGCACATCGGAGCCGGGCTCCTCCGGCTGCAGGCCGGGGAGTTCCACCGCGTACGGCTCGGGGCCGTCCAGCGTCCAGCGCTCGGGGAACCAGGCGTCCCCGGTGCGGCGGGCCAGCCGGGCCGCGTAGGAACCGTCGCCGGCGATGGTCAATCCGGCCGTCTCCGGCGCCGAGCCGCCGCCGGGCGCGCGGTCCGCCGCACCGGCCGCGGCGCCGTCCGCCGCACCGCCTGCCGCGTCGTCCGTCGCACCGTCCACGGCCTGGTCGGTCCGGTCCGCCCGGTCCGTCGCGCGGTCCGCCGTGCCGCCCCCAGTGGCGGTCCGTACGACGGTCAGCACTGCGGTCCGTACTCCGGTCCGTACGGCGGTGTCTGTCGGGCTCTTCGTGGCCGAGGGCGTCATATTTCGGTCACCTCCGGACACCGAAGCTAGTTTTCGTACGTCCTGCCGAGCCGGCCCGTGCCTGCCGCTTCACACATACGGGTGGCGGTCCCGGTGTTCACCTGAGAGGGAGGGGGCGGGTGTGCTCACAACCGGGGCACAGCTTAAGGTAAGGCACGCCTAAGTAGTTTCTGTCAGGAGCTTCCCCATGTCCCTACGCCGTCGCAGCACCGCTGCCGCCGCCCTCGCGCTCACCGGCGCGCTCGCCCTCACCGCCTGCGGAAGCAGCGACAGCGGCGACGGGGGGTCCGGCTCGGGCAAGGCCGACTCGGCGGCCAAGAAGGACGTGGCCACCGGTGGCAAGCACTTCGGCGACGCGGCGACGAAGACCGCCGCGCTCGGCACCGATGCCAAGCCCGGCCAGTTCCCGCGCACCATCACCCAGGCCATGGGCAAGACCGTGCTCAAGGCGAAGCCCGAGCGGGTCGTGGTGCTCGACGTCGGCGAGCTGGACAACGTCGTCTCCCTCGGCATCAAGCCGGTCGGCTACGCGCCCACCGAGGGTAGCGAAGGCATCCCCGGCTATCTGAAGAAGAACGCGGGCGACCCGAAGAACGTCGGCACCATCAACAGCCTCAACCTGGAGGCCATCGCCAACCTCCACCCGGACCTGATCCTCGGCAGCCAGCTGCGCGCCGCGGACAAGTACGACCAGCTCAAGAAGATCGCGCCGACCGTCTTCTCCATCCGCCCCGGCTTCACCTGGAAGCAGAACTACCTGCTGAACGCCGCGGCCCTGGACCGGACGGCGCAGGCCGAGGCCGAGCTCGGCGCGTACGAGAAGCGCGCCAGGAAGCTGGGGACCGACGTCGGCGCTCACAAGCCCACCATCTCGATGGTCCGCTACATGCCCGACCGGATCCGGCTCTACGCCGAGGACTCCTTCATCGGCACGATCCTCAAGGATGCCGGACTGCCGCGGCCCAAGAGCCAGCAGGTGAAGGACCTCGCGGTGGAGGTCAGCCCCGAGAAGATCGACTCGGCCGACGCGGACTGGATCTTCACCGGTGTGTACGGGGACCCCAAGGCCACCAAGCGTGACACCGTCCAGGCCAACCCGCTCTGGAAGAACCTCAAAGCGGTCAAGGACGGACAGGCGAAGAACGTCCCGGACGAGACCTGGTACCTGGGGCTCGGTGTGACGGCGGCCAACAAGGTCCTCGACGACCTCCAGGGGTACCTCGTCAAGTAGGACCAGGACAGCGAGGGGAGCGAGGGGGCGGGGGAGACAGCGGGCCCGGCGGGCGCGGAAGCGCGGGTCCCGGCAGGCTTCACGGCAGGTCCGCCGGGCCCCGCGGCGGGTGCGCCGGGGCCGATAGCAGGTCTGCCGGGGCCCGGCTGCCGGTCCGCCGGGGCCGACCGGCAGCCGGGGCACGGAGCGCGGGTAACCTGTAACCGTGCCCCGTCTGTCTGAAGTCCTCTCCGCGCTCGACGCCCTGTGGCCGCCCGAGCGGGCCGAATCCTGGGACGCCGTCGGCACGGTCTGCGGCGACCCCGGTGACGAGGTCGACCGTGTCCTCTTCGCCGTCGACCCCGTCCAGGAGATCGCCGACGAGGCCGTACGGCTCGGCGCCCAGCTGGTCGTCACGCACCACCCGCTCTATCTGCGCGGTACGACGACGGTCGCGGCCGGCACCTTCAAGGGCCGGGTCGTCCACACCCTGATCAGACACGGCATCGCCCTGCACGTCGCGCACACCAACGCCGACACCGCCGACCCCGGCGTCTCCGACGCCCTCGCGGGCGCCCTCGACCTGCGGGTGGTGGGTCCGCTCGTCCCCGACCCCACCGATCCGCTCGGCCGCCGGGGTCTCGGCCGCGTCTGCGAGCTCGACCACCCGCTGCCGCTGCGGGAGTTCGCCGCCCTGGCCGCGGCCCGGCTGCCCGCCACCGCGCAGGGAATCCGCGTCGCGGGCGACCCCGGCGCGCTCGTCCGTACCGTCGCGGTCAGCGGCGGATCGGGCGACAGCCTCTTCGGCCAGGCACGCGCCGCGGGAGCCGACGCATTCCTCACCGCTGACCTGCGCCACCACCCGGTGTCCGAAGCCGTGCAGCAGTCGTCCGTGCAGCAGTCGCCGCTCGGCCTGCTCGACGCGGCGCACTGGGCCACCGAGTGGCCCTGGTGCACCCAGGCCGCGGCCCAGCTCGACGAGATTTCCGACCGGAACGGATGGGGTCTGCGCACCCATGTGTCCCGTACGGTCACAGACCCCTGGACCGCCCACGCGGCGTCCACCGCAACCGAGCATTCTGGAGCCCCCAACTGAACGCCGCGCACGCCGACCAGATCCGACTTCTCGACGTCCAGTCCCTCGACGTACGCCTGTCGCAGCTCGCGCACAAGCGCAAGTCGCTGCCGGAGCACGCCGAGATCGACTCCCTGACCAAGGACCTCACCCAGCTCCGTGACCTGCGCGTCGCCGTGCAGACCGAGGAGAGCGACACCGCCCGCGAGCAGACCAAGGCCGAGCAGGACGTCGACCAGGTCCGCCAGCGCTCGCTCCGCGACCAGCAGCGCCTCGACTCCGGCGCGGTCAGCTCGCCCAAGGACCTGGAGAACCTCCAGCGCGAGATCGCCTCGCTGGCCAAGCGCCAGGGCGACCTGGAGGACGTGGTCCTGGAGGTCATGGAGCGCCGCGAGTCCGCGCAGGAGCGGGCCACCGAGCTCACCGAGCGGGTCGCGTCCGTCGAGGCCAAGGTGGCCGACGCCACCGAGCGCCGGGACGTGGCCGCCGCCGAGATCGACCGCGAGACCGGCACGCTCACCAAGGAGCGCGAGGTCGTGGCCGGTTCGGTCCCCGCCGACCTGATGAAGCTCTACGAGAAGCTGCGCGAGCAGCAGGGCGGCGTGGGCGCGGCCCGGCTCTACCAGCGGCGCTGCGAGGGCTGCCGCCTGGAGCTGAACATCACCGAGGTGAACGAGGTCAAGGCGGCCTCCCCCGACACGGTCCTGCGCTGCGAGAACTGCCGCCGCATCCTGGTGCGTACGGCCGACTCGGGCATCTGATGCGGGAGTTCGTCGTGGAGGCGGACGGCGGCTCCCGGGGCAACCCGGGCCCCGCCGGCTACGGCGCCGTCGTGCTCGACCCGGTCAGCGGGGAGACGCTCACCGAGGCCGCGGAGTACATCGGTGTCGCGACGAACAACGTGGCGGAGTACCGGGGCCTGATCGCCGGGCTGCGCGCCGCCGCCGCGCTGGACCCGGCGGCCCGGGTCCGGGTACGGATGGACTCCAAGCTGGTCGTCGAGCAGATGTCGGGGCGCTGGCAGATCAAGCACCCCGACATGAAACCGCTGGCCGCGAAGGCGGCGGCGGTGCTGCCCGGCGATCAGGTGACGTACGAGTGGATCCCGCGCGCGCAGAACAAGCACGCGGACCGGCTCGCGAACGAGGCGATGGACGCGGGCCGGTCCGGCGGACAGTGGCAGCCGTCGGACTCGACGGCGGAACTCGCCGCCCGGGATGGCCTGGCCCGGGACGCCTTGGCCCGGGAGGGTTCTGCCCGGGATGGCCTGGCCCGGGAGGGTTCGGCTCGGGACGGCCTGGCTCGGGATGGCTCGGCCCGGGATGGCCTGGCTCGGGAGGATTCAGCCCGGGAGGAATCCGTCCGGGACGAGCCGGTCCGGGACGAGCCGGTCCGGGACGAGCCGGTCCGGGAGGCTGTCGGCTGGGGGGCCGCTGCCGATCTGGGCGCTCCGGCGACGTTCATCCTGCTGCGGCACGGCGAGACGGCGCTCACTCCGCAGAAGCGGTTCTCCGGCAGCGGAGGCACGGACCCCGAGCTGTCCGCCACCGGCCGCGCGCAGGCAGCCGACGCGGCGGCCGCCTTCGCCGCCCGTGGCACGGTCCAGGCGGTCGTCTCCTCACCTCTGCGGCGCTGCCGTGAGACGGCGAAGGCGGTCGCCGACCGGCTCGGCCTGGAGGTGCAGGTCGAAGAGGGCCTGCGCGAGACGGACTTCGGCGCCTGGGAAGGGCTGACCTTCGGCGAGGCCCGCGAACGCTACCCGGCCGACCTGGACGCCTGGCTCGCTTCGCCGGAGGCGGCCCCGACGGGCGGCGGCGAGAGCTTCACGACGGTGGCCCGCAGAGTCGCGGCGGCCCGTGACCTTCTGATCGAACGCCACCGGGGCACGACGGCGCTGCTGGTCACGCATGTCACCCCGATCAAGACGCTGGTACGGCTCGCGCTGGGCGCACCGCCCGAGTCCCTGTTCCGGATGGAGCTGTCGGCGGCGTCGGTGTCGACGGTCGCGTACTACGCCGACGGCAACGCGTCCGTACGTCTGCTGAACGACACGTCGCACCTGCGCTGAGCCACGGGGCGGCGCGGGGCTGCGCGAGCCGGGGCTTCGGGGGAGGGCCGATGGTGGTGGGTGGGGGCCTGGCCCTTCCCCCCGCGGACTCTCAGCCGCGCAACGCGGCGGCGCCGCGGGCCAGCAGCTCCACCCGGTCCCAGTCCCGCGCCGCCACCGCGTCGGCCGGCAGCATCCACGTACCGCCGACGCACGCCACGTTCGGCAGCGCCAGATACGCGGGTGCCGAGGCCAGCGAGATACCGCCCGTGGGGCAGAACCTGGCCTGCGGGAGCGGCCCGCCCAGAGACTTGAGGTAGGCCGTGCCGCCCGCGGCCTCCGCGGGGAAGAACTTCATCCCGGTGATGCCGCGCTCCAGCAGCTGTACGACCTCGGAGGTCGTGGAGACACCCGGCAGGAACGGCACACCGGAGTCGGTCATCGCACCGAGCAGCCGGTCCGACCAGCCGGGGCTGACCAGGAACCGGGACCCGGCGGCCACCGCCTGCGCGACCCCGTCCGGGGAGATCACCGTGCCCGCGCCGACCACGGCCTCCGGCACCTCGGCGGCGATGGCGCGGATCGCGTCGAGCGCGGCGGGCGTCCGCAGCGTGACCTCGATCGCGGGCAGCCCGCCCGAGACCAGGGCCCGCGCCAGCGGCACGGCATCGGCGGCATCGTCGATGACGACAACTGGAACGACGGGAGCGAGGTCAAGCACGGAAGTCATACCGGCATCCTGCCCCGGCACACACGCCCTGCGCAACGTGCGTTGCACCCTGTGCAACGCATGACGATCCGGTGCGAGGCCCAGCGGGCCCGGCCCGGCAGTGCGCTCCCGGCTGAGCGCCTGACGGCCGAGCGCCTCCCTGCCCTCCCGGCCAACGGGCCTGACCGGCCGACGGGCATGACGGGCCTGACCGGCTCGACCGGACCGGCGGCTCAGTGGATCTCGTCCACCAGCACATCCAGCTCCCGGGGCTTCCCCGGCTTGACCGCCGCCGGGGTCTCCACCTCGTACCCCAGCTCGCGCAGCACCTCCACCAGCTCGTCGGGCCCGGCCGGAACCGCCCCGGTGACGAGCAGGTCGCGTACGATCCGCCCCTTCGTCGCCTTGTTGAAGTGGCTGACCACCTTCCGGGTCGGGGCATGGAGCACCCGCACCGAAGCCGTACGGTCGGCGACCTCGCCCTTCGGCTTCCACGCCGAGGTGTACGCGGCGGACCGGAGATCGAGTACCAGACCGTCGCCCGCGGCCTCCGGCATGACCTCGGCCATCGGGCCGCGCCAGTACGGGCCCAGCGCCCCGAGTCCCGGCAGTTTCACCCCCATCGAGCAGCGGTACGAAGGGATCCGGTCGCCGATCCGCACCGCCCCCCACAGCCCGGAGAAGACCATCAGCGACTTTTCGGCCCGCCGCAGCGCCGCCGCTTCCAGCGAGGCGAGGCCGAGCGCGTCGTACAGCACCCCGGTGTAGATCTGCCCGGCGGGCCGGGCGCCCGCGGTCCGCAGACCGGCGTTCTTGGCGACCTCGCCGCGCAGCCCCTCACTCAGCCCGAGGACCTCGCGCGCCTTCTCCTCGTCGGCGGAGCACAGCTCGACGAGCTCGTCCAGCACGGTGGCCCGCGCCCCGGCCAGTCCGGGCAGCGACAGCGACTCCGGCTTCAGCGGGGCGCCTGAGCCGCTTGCGGCCTTTCCCTCGGACGGCGGCAAGAGCACGAGCACAGCAGGTCTCCTTCGTACGTACGACAGCGACTGCCAGGGTAGACGGACGACCAGCACGGCCCCGGCCGCCCACCACCTCCGACGCTTCCACGACAGGAACCGCCGACAGCCCTCCGCCGGAGCCGACGTGTGCCACGATCGAGCGAAGATCTCCCATCTCACGGACGGTGGAGCCACCGATGTCCCAGTCTGGCGAGCGACCGAGGAAGGGGCGTGACATGACTGCCATGCCGCATGACCCGCTCACGCAGGCAGAGGTCCTGCTGGAGGGCTTCCTGGCGCTGGAGACGCCGGAGGGCTTCCGCGCGGAGCTGATCGAGGGGGAGATTGTCGTGACGCCGCCGCCGGACGGGGATCATGAGGATTACATTGGTCTGATCGTGGATCAGATTGCCAGGTGCTCACGGCTGGCCATGCAGTTCGCCGGGAACAAGGGGCTGAAGCTGAGGAGCGGTGGTGGCTGCCCCAAGAACCATGCCATCCCCGACGGCACCTTTGCCCCGATGGACCAGAGGCTTTTCCGGGGTGCCGAGCCGTGGATGCCCTGTGATGGTGTGGCCCTGGTGGTCGAGGTCACCTCCAGCAAGCCGCAGGCAGACAGGGAGGCCAAGCGTCGCTGCTACGCACGCGGCACGATCCCTCTCTACCTTCTCGTCGACCGTGAAGAGTCCTCGGTGACGCTGTTCAGCGACCCTGAGGGCGCCGACTACCGGCAGCGCTGCACCATCCCGTTCGGCAAGCCGCTGGCGCTCCCGGATCCCTTCGCCTTCGAGCTGGAGACCGGCGACTTCGTCTGACGTCCGGGTCCGGCCTGCCCCGGTCCGCCGGGTAGCATGGCCGGTACGGCAGACGAGTCGGCCGGACGGCCGCGTGAAGGTCTTTTGGATCTTCCCGAGGAACGTCCGGGCTCCACAGAGCAAGGTGGTGGCTAACGGCCACCCGGGGTGACCCGCGGGACAGTGCCACAGAAAACAGACCGCCGGGGTCCGCAAGGCCCCCGGTAAGGGTGAAACGGTGGTGTAAGAGACCACCAGCGCCTGAGGTGACTCAGGCGGCTAGGTAAACCCCACCTGGAGCAAGGTCAAGAGAGGCCGTCGCAGGACGGCCTTGCGCGGACGTTCGAGGGCTGCTCGCCCGAGTTCGCGGGTAGACCGCAGGAGGCCGGCAGCAATGCCGGTCGTAGATGGATGGCCGTCTCCCCGGCGACCGCGAGGTTTCCGGGTGACAGAACCCGGCGTACAGGCCGGCTCGTCTGCCGTCACCGCCTCGTGCCGGGAGTTGTGACCGCGCTCGGCGCGACCACAACAGCCCGACGACGATTCCGGCCCGTTCCAGGCCATCGGCGCACCGTGTGATCTCCTCCGCTTCCCGTACGAGCTTGCCCGTAAGAGAGCCTGCTCCGGTTGCGGCGTTCCTCAGGAGGTGTGCCTGTCGATGAGTTCGGACAGGTGCTGGTAGCTCCTGGTGGCCGCGTCCAGGGACGCGCACTCCACGGAGAGCACCAACTCGTGATCGGCACGGGCGAGTGTGGCGACGATGCGGTCCCAGTCGATGACGCCTTCGCCGCAGGCGCAGCCGAGCATGCCGCGCACCTTGCCCCGGTAGCGGGCGGCGTCCTCGTGCGATATGTCCTTGGCGTGCAGGTGGGTGACGCGGCCGACGATGTCCTCCAGCCACTCGTGCGGGTCGTTGCCGCTCAGGTAGCTGTTGCCGGTGTCGAGATTGATGGTCAGCGCCGGGCTGTCGATGAGTCCCATGAGGCGGTCGAGCCGCTCAGGTGTGGCGGTGTACTCGCCGTGCGTCTCGATCGCGATGGCGATGCCCCTGGCCTCCGCCACCAGGGCTGCCTCCTGGAGCGTGTACCGCATGAGGGTGTAGTTCTCCTCTTCGGTGGTCCAGGACGGCAGCGGCCCGTCGTCGATCATGATCATGGGGGCGCCGCACTCGGCGGCGTAGCGGATGGACTGCCGCAGGTACTCGACGCTGATCTCAGGCTTGGCCAGCGGCGCGTGGCTGGACAGCGAGGAGATGCTCAGCCCCCGGCGCTCCGCGGCGTGCTTCAGGCGCAGCGGGTCATCGAGCATCGAGAGACTGTGGAAGTAGCCGGCCGCGCTGAGCAGTTCACGGCCCCAGTGGACCATCGGCTCGACGTACTTGTAGCCGATGGCCGCGGCCTGGTCCATGGCCCAGTCGAAGGAGCCGTTCTCGAAGCGGGCGAACTCCAGGTTGAGGCCGAGTTCGATGTTGCCCATGGTGTGTACCTTCCCTTCGGTCAGAAACCGCGCTGGACGACGTACTCGTCACGGGTAGGGCCGTGGTAGGCGGGAACGGTGATGTCCCACCAGCCGGTCGGGTGCATCTCGGTCCAGGGCAGTTCGTGCGCGCTCATGGCCTCGATGACCACCGGACCCGGAGTGGCGAAGGCGCGGCGGACGGCGTCCGCGAGTTCTGCGGGGTCCTCGATGCGTTCGGCCGTGCAGCCCAGCGAGCGGGCGAACGCGGTGATGTCGGCGAAGTACGGCTTGCCGTCCTTGGTGGTCCAGCCGCTGACGATCTGGCGTTCCTCGCCGAAGAGACTGATCTGGAGGTCCTTGATCGCCTCCCAGCCGCCGTTGTTCAGGACGACCACGACCAGCGGAAGGCCGAGCATGACCGCGGTGGCCAGTTCCGTGCCGGTCTGCAGGAAACTGCCGTCACCCACCATCGCCAGGACCGGCCGGTCATCGACGGCGGCCTGGGCGCCGATGGCGGCCGGCAGGCCGAAACCGATCCCCGACATGCCGCCGGCGACGATGTTGGTACGGGGCCCGTAGACGGGGAACTCGTTGAAAGCCTGATTGGCCGGATTGCTGGAGTCGGTGACCAGGATGCCCTCTCGGGGCAGGGCCTGGCGGATCTCCACCATGGCACGGGAGTTGGTCATCGGCAGGTGGTCGGTGGCCCGCATCGGGCGCAGGTGTTCCTCCCACTGCGCCTTGAGGTCCTGCAACTCGGCGAAATACTCGGACGAGCGCCAGTCCGGGGCGTCGCCGAGCGCGTTCAGCTCGCCCAGCAGGGCCCCCAGGCTCGCCTTGGCATCGCCGACGACACCGACCTCGGCGGGGTAGTTCCGCCCGATCTCGAAGCCGTCGATGTCGATCTGGACGAGCTTGGTGCCGGGGATGCTGAAGGTGACGCCCGGCTTGTAGGAGGAGGTGATGCGGTCGCTGAAACGGCAGCCGACCGCGAGGATGACATCCGCGGAGCGGGTGACGCCGTTGCCGGGGATGGAGCCCATGTCACCGCAGGGCCAGGCGTACAGGTCGTGGTCGGCGGGGAAAGCGCCCTTGCCCATGAAGGAGTGGGTCACGGGCGCGCCGAGGCGTTCGGCGACGGCCAGCAGTTCGGCGCCGGCCTCGGAGGCGATGACGCCACCGCCGGCCAGGATGACCGGGCGCCGGGCGCCGGCCAGCAGCCTGGCGGCCTCGGCGATGCGCTCGGGGTCGCCGCCGGGGCGGCCGTGCGCGCGCCGACGGTAGGTCTCCTCCGGCTCGTACTCGCCGTACTCGGCCTGGAGATCCTGCGGAATGTCGAGAAGGACGGGGCCGCGGCGCCCCTCGTACATGGTGTTGAAGGCCTGGGCCAGGACGGTGGGGAGCTGGTCGACCCGGCTCGGCTGCCACCAGCGCTTGACGACGGGCTCGGCCATGCGCGGGAAGTTGTTCCCGTGCGGCCGGTCGATCTCCTGCAGTACCCCGTGGTTCTCCATGTACGTGTGCACCGCGCCGGTGATCAGGAGGAAGGGCTGGGAGTCGGCGAAGGCCGTGGTCAGACCGGTGAGTGTGTTGGTCGCACCGGGGCCGATGGACGTACAGCAGGCTGCCACCCTGCCGGTCGCGCGGTAATAGCCGTCGGCCATGTGGGCGGCGCCCTGCTCGTGCATGGCCGGGATGACTTCGATCTCGTCCTTGCGGTCGACGAAGGCGTCGACAAGGGCGGTGTTGCCGTGTCCCGGGACGGCGAAGACCTTCTCCACTCCTTCGCGGATCAGGAAGTCGACGACGATCTGGCCGCCGGTGAGCCTGGGCATAGCTACCTCTTGTTCGTGTGCTGGACGGGGGCGGCGGGGGAGCCGCCGGTGAGGTGGTCCGCGACGCGCAGGGCGTTCGCGGCGATGGTCAGCGCCGGGTTCATCACCGGCAGCGACGGAAAGAAGGACGAGTCGACGACGTACAGGTTGTCGACGTCGTGCGAGCGGCAGTTCGCGTCCAGCGCGGAGGTCGCGGGGTCGGTGCCGGCCCGTACGGTGCCCGCCTGGTGGGAGTTGACCTCGATGCCGGTCCGCTGGCTGAACACCAGGGGGTAACCCATTCCGCGCAGGATCTTCTTGGTCTCCCGGACGAGGACCTCGTGCGCACGGACGTTGTTGGGCCTCCAGCTGATCTGGATGTCCCCGGCAGGGGTCAGGGTGACGCGGTTGTCGGAGTCGGGCAGGTCCTCGGTGAACAGCCACCAGTCGATGCTGCGGTGGGCGGCGTAGCGGAGTGCCCAGGCGGGGATGGCGGGGCGCTGGCCGGCCATCATGTCCGCCTGGAGCTTGCCGATGAGCTGGACGTGCCCCAGCGGGTAGGGGTGGTCCGCAGTGCCCTTGGTGTAGAAGTCGTTGAAGTACAGGGTCTTCTGGAACTCCGCGGTGTTCTTGCGGGTCGGGTGGACGCCGACCATCACGGAGTTGTTGTGCACCATGTAGTGGCGGCCGACCGTGCCGGAGGAGTTGCCGAGCCCGTCCGGGTGCTGCGGGCTCGCCGAGCGCAGCAGGAGGGCCGCGGAGTTGACGGCACCGCAGGAGACGACCACGGTGTCGGCGCCGATACTGACGGGCGCTCCGTTGTGGATGAGCTCCACTCCGGTTGCCTTGCTGCCGGCGTCGTTGGTGAGCACCCGGGCGACCCGGGCGTTGGTGACCAGCTCGACCGAACCGGAGGCCAGGGCGGGCCGGACACAGCAGACGTCGGCGTCGGACTTGGCCAGGACCCGGCAGGGGAAACCGTCGCAGAAGGCACAGCGGATACAGGATCCGCCTTCCCGCAGGTCCAGGCCGAGCGGGATGCTCGACGGGGTGAGCCCCATCCGGGTCAGGGCGTCGGCGGCCTCCTGGACCGGCGGCTCGTGTCCGATCGCCGGATGGGGGAAGGGCTCGGACCGGTCCAGGGTGGGGTCGTCCGACTGGTCCCCGTGCACACGGAAGAGCGTCTCGGCACGCAGGTAGTACGGCTGCAGGACTTCGTACGGGAACGGCCACTCGGGCGAGGTGCCGGCCTCGTGCTCCGTCGCCCGGAAGTCCTCGCGGCGGAACCGTACGAGCGAGGAGCCGTAGAGCTTGGTGTTGCCGCCGACGTAGTAGTAGTTGCCGGGCGTGAAGGCCTTGCCGCTCGCGTCGTACCACTGCTCCGCGTTCTGGTAGCGGTGGCGGCGGAAGATGGCTCCGGCGTCCCAGTTCTGCTTCTCCTGCGGCAGGAAATCACCGCGTTCGACGAGAAGCACACTGGCACCGACGTCCTTGAGGGCATAGGCCATCGTGGCGCCGCCCATGCCGGAGCCGACGATCACGAAGTCGTAGTGCGACCTGGTGGGGCCGTCGTTGGGCAGAGCTGGTTTTCCGTTCATGGGGTTCGTCCCTGGCTGGAGCTGGAGGGGTGCGTGCGGAACATCCGCCACGGGGTGTCGGGGAGTACGCGGACCGCTCGTCCGCCCGCCCCGGGGTGTGCGGCACCCGTCACGGTCCGCAAGGGCGGCGAGGCAGGGGCCGAGGATTTAGTTATTCGATTAACCGCCGCGAGGCTAACACCGTGACCTCGGCTGTCAACAGGTGTGAAGGTGGCGCGCCCCGCCCGGAAGCACGCTGGGTAGGGTTGGCGGCGAACCACGCCGACGAGGGGAAGCAGACGCCAGTGGTCACCATGCGTGATGTAGCACGGGCGGCGGGTGTCTCCCAGGCGGCCATCTCCTACGCGTTCAGCCGGCCGGAGAAGCTGTCCGCACCGCAGCGCGAACGCATCCTGCAGATCGCCGATGAACTCGGATACGCCGGTCCGCACTCGGTCGGCCGTACGCTGCGCACCGGACAGGTCGGGGCGCTCGGCCTGATGGTCACGGACTCGCTGCCCTATGCCTTCGACGATCCGGCCACGGCCGCGCTGCTGCGGGGAATCGCCGAGGTCGGTGAGGTGTCCGAGACCGCGCTCACCCTGCTGCCGTGTCCGCTGGAGTCGGAACGGCTGACCCGGAGTTCCGGCGTGTTGCTGCGGGGGCTCGTCGACGGCTTCCTCGCCTACGCCCTGCCCGATGGGCATCCCGCGGTGGAGACGGTGCTGCGCAGGCGGTTGCCGGTGGTGGTGATCGACGGTCCCAACCCCGGAGGGCTTCCCTGGGTGGGCATCGAGGACCGGGCGGCCGCCCGGTCGGCCGCCGCTCACCTGCTGGCCCTCGGCCACCGTTCCGTCGGCGTCCTGGTCGACAGGCTGGTGCCCGACGGCTACAGCGGTCCTGTCGCTCCCGCCCGGCAGCGCGCGGCACGCGACCGGGTGATGAAGGAACGGCTGGCGGGCTACGCTGCCGCCTTCCGCGCGGCCGGCCTGCCGTGGGAGGAGGCCACCGTGATCGAGGCGGGAGGCTTCCACGAGACCGCTTCGCTGGCCGCTGCCGAGACCCTGCTGGAGACCGGCCCCCTCACGGCCGTGCTGGCCGGTACCGACGTCCTGGCACTCGCGGCGATGCGTGCCGCCGGCAGCCGCGGCCTGCGCGTTCCGGAGGATCTCTCGGTGATCGGGTTCGACGACCTTCCCGGTGCGGCCGGTGCTCAACTGACCACCGTGCGCCAGCCGTTGGTCGAAAAGGGGCGCCGCGCCACCCAGCTGCTGCTCGATGTGATCGCCGGCGCCGAGCCGAAGGAGATCCTGCTGCCGACAGAACTGGTCGTACGGGCGACGACCGCCCGGCCGGGGCACGGCTGACCTCACTTGCCGGATCCGCCGAAGCGCACGTCGTGATCGCTCCACGACAGGCTCGCTCCGCCGTGCCGGGCCGCGCGCAGGTCGCCGGAGCGGGCATGGCCCTCGAAGTTCTCCAGGCGGGAGGCCCGTCCGCAGATCTCGCCCAGCAGCGCACTGCTGGCCTTGTCCCGGACCTCCTGGTAGGTCACGGTCTTGAGGTACTTGCCCACCCACAAGCCGCCGGTGTACCGGGCGGCGCCCATGGTCGGAAGGACGTGGTTGGTCCCGATGACCTTGTCACCGTAGGGAACGCAGGTGTCCTGACCGAGGAAGAGGGCCCCGTAGTCCCGCATACCGGTCAGTGCGTCCCGCGGTTCGGCGGTGAAGATCTGCACATGCTCGCTCGCGTAGGTGTCGGCCAGGGCGAAGGCTTCGTCCTGGCCGTCCACCACCACGACCTCGCCGTGGTCGCGCCAGGCCGCACCGGCGACCCTCCCGGTCGGCATGGCGGGCAGCAGTTCGTCGATGAACTCGATCGTGCGCCGTCCGACCTCCCGGGAGGTGGTGATCAGGACCGCCGGGGAGTCCGGTCCGTGCTCGGCCTGGCTGAGCAGGTCCACGGCGACCGTGAACGGGTCGGCGGTCGCGTCGGCGACGATGAGCACCTCGGTGGGCCCGGCGAACAGGTCGATGCCCACCTCGCCGTACAACTGCCGCTTGGCCTCGGCCACATAGGCGTTACCGGGGCCGGCCAGCATATGGACCGGGGCGATGGTCTCGGTGCCCAGGGCGAGGGCGGCAACCGCCTGCACTCCGCCGAGTACGTAGATCTCCTCCGCGCCCGCCATGTGCATGGCGGCGACGCTGACAGGCGGCGGGGCACCCTCGTTCGGAGGGGTGGTGGCGGCCACCCGCTCGACGCCCGCGACCTTCGCGGTGACGATGGTCATGTGCGCGGAAGCGGTAAGCGGGTAACGGCCGCCCGGCACATAGGCACCGGCCGCCGAGACCGGGACGTTGCGCTGTCCCAGGAACACGCCCGGCAGGGTCTCGATCTCGAAATCGTGTACGGAGTCGCGCTGTGCCTGCGCGAAGTTCTGCACCTGCTGCTGCACGAAGCGCAGATCATCGAGCACGCTGGTGGGGACCGACGAGACGATGGATGTGATCTCCCGCGCGCCGAGCCGGTAGGACGGCCGGTCCCAGGAGTCGAACTTCGCCGAGTACCGGCGGACGGCGTCGTCGCCGTCGGCCCGCACGTCGGCTATGACCTCGGCGACGGTGTCGACGACCTCCGGACGGCTGCTGCGCGCACCGCTCTTGGCGGCGGCGGACTTCAGGACAACGGGCACGGCTGGTCTCCTTGAGGAAGAGGGAAGGGGAGTGGGACTGTTCGGCCCGAGGAGGCGCGGCGGTCAGGCGTTCTCGGGGAATCCGAGGTTGATCCCGCCGTGGCTGGGGTCGAGCCATCGGGTGGTGATGACCTTGCCGCGGGTGAAGAACTGGATGCCCTCGGTGCCGTGGGCGTGGCTGTCACCGAACAGGGAGTGCTTCCAGCCGCCGAAGGAGTAGTAGGCCATGGGGACGGGGACCGGGACGTTCACGCCGACCATGCCGACCCTGATCTCGTTGGCGAACTGCCGGGCCGCACCACCGTCGTTGGTGAAGATCGCGGTTCCGTTGCCGTACGCGTTGCGGTTGATCAGCTGGACGGCTTCGTCGTAGCTGTCCACGCGGACGACGGAAAGGACCGGCCCGAAGATCTCGTCGGTGTAGACGCTCATGTCGGTGCCGACGTGGTCGAAGAGAGTGGGGCCGACGAAGAAGCCTGCCCCGTCGGCGTCCGCACGCACCTCGCGCCCGTCGACCACGAGCACGGCGCCGGCCTTTTCACCGGCGTCCACATAGCCGGACACCCGCTGCTGTGCCTGCGCGGTCACCAGGGGGCCCATGTCGCAGCCGCGGGTGCCGTCGCCCGTGCGCAGCCGGAGCGTGCGCGCCTTGATCCTGTCGACGAGTTCATCGGCGATGCTGCCGACAGCGACCACAGCCGAGATGGCCATGCACCTCTCACCCGCGGAGCCGTACCCGCCGTTGACGGCCTGGTCAGCGGCGAGATCGAGGTCGGCGTCGGGCAGTACGACCATGTGGTTCTTGGCCCCGCCGAGCGCCTGGACGCGCTTACCGTGTGCGGCGGCCGTCTCGTACACGTACCGCGCGATCGGCGTGGACCCCACGAAGGACACGGACTCCACGTCCGGGTGGGTTAGCAGGCCGTCGACGGCTGACTTGTCCCCGTTGAGTACGTTGAAGACACCGTCGGGAAGTCCCGCTTCCTTCCACAGCTCGGCCAGCCACAGCGCGGCGGTGGGAACCCTCTCGCTCGGCTTGAGGACGACGGTGTTGCCCGCCGCGATGGCCAGGGGGAAGAACCACAGGGGCACCATGGCCGGGAAGTTGAACGGCGAGACGATGCCGACCACGCCGAGAGGCTGTCGCACGGAGTGGACGTCGACCCTGGTCGATGCGTTCTCGGTGAAACCGCCCTTCAGCAGGTGGGGCATACCGCAGGCGAACTCGACCACCTCCTGGCCCCGGCTGACTTCGCCGAGTGCGTCGGAGAGCACCTTGCCGTGCTCGGAGGTGATGATCTCGGCGAGTTCGGGCTTGCGGGCGTTCAGTAGCTCGCGGAAGCGGAACAGAATACGGGTCCGCGCTGCCAGCGATGTGTCGCGCCATGCGGGGGAAGCCGCAACTGCTGCTTCCACGACGGCATTCACGTCGCTCTGGGCAGCCAGTGCCAGGCGAGCGGTGACCTCTCCGGTCGCCGGGTTGGTGACATCGGAGTACCGGTCACCGACGCCTTCGAAGGCCGTACCGTTGCGCCAGTGGTGCAGCGTGATTGCCATGGGCTGATCCATTCTGCTGTCGTCGGAATCGCTGATGGGGAGAGGCCGCAGGAGGGAGAGGCGGGCCGGGCAGGCGGCTCGTGCCGCGTCCACGTGGGGCGGGGTGGCGCTGCTGATGAACTCGGCGATACGAGGTGTCAGGCGTCGTGGTCGATCTCGATGAGAGCGCGGCCGACGATCTTTCCTTCGCTGAGAAGCCGGTAGGCATGGTCGGCCCGGTCCAGCGGGAAGCGCCGGCTGATCAGGGCTCCGGGGTCGAGGCGCCGGTCGGCGACGAGCCGGCCCAGGTGTGCCAGGTCCTGCCGGGGGCGTCCGCCGAAGGACCCGCAGACCTGGATCTTGCGACGTACGAGCCGGGTGATCTCGACCTCGGCCGTGCGGCCGGCCGGTGCGATGCCGATCATCACGCACCGGCCGCCGTCGGCTGCCATCTCTGTGGCCTGCCGGAAGGTGTCCGGCCGCCCGATGGCTTCCACCACGAGGCGGGCTCCTCCACCGGTGATGTCGCGGACTGCCTGGACCGGGTCGGTGGCTGAGGCATTGACCGTGTCGGTCGCCCCCAGGCGCGATGCGGTCCCCAGCCGGTCGTCGGCGACGTCGACGGCCACGATACGACCGGCTCCCAGGGCCTTGGCCACGGCTACGGCGCTGAGGCCGACACCCCCGGCGCCCACGATGACCACGGAGTCGCTCTCACGCAGCTCACCGACATGGACCAGCGCGCCGTAGGCGGTCAGGAAGGCGCAGCCGAGGATCGCGGAGTCCTTGAGATGGCCGCCCGAGGGGATCGGTGCCGCACCGAGCGCGGGCATGACGGCGTACTCGGCCAGACCTGCCATCGAGTACATCCACACCGGATCGCCGTTGGCGTCGAAGAGCCTGGTCCTCCCGTCGTAGAGGGTGCCGTTCAGCCGGTTGTGCGCGAAGAACGGCTCGCACAGTTCCTCCCGGCCCGAAGCACACATCGCGCAGGAGCCGCACGGCATGATGAAAGCGCCGACGATGCTCTGGCCGGGGCCGAGATGGTCCACACCGGCACCCGTTTCGACCACCCTTCCGGATATCTCATGCCCCAGAACCGCGGGGAAGGGGAAGGCCACCGAGCCGTCGTGGACGTGCAGATCGGTATGGCAGACACCGCAGGCGGCGACGCGCACGAGGATCTCTCCCGGCCCGGGCCGGGGCATCCGCAGGTCTGCGATGCGGAATGGTCCGGACGGGCGCGAAACGACGGCGGCTCTCATGGTGGTCCTCCAAGTACAGATGGAACGTCCTGGCGCGGTGGGCCCGGCGAGGTCCTGGTGCCTCGCGCTGAGGGAGAGCGGGCACCTGGCCGGCTGCCGACGCGCTCGCGGGGCGGGGGTGCGGCTCCCGCCCCCGGCCGCCGGGGGCCCTGCCCCTTCGCGCTCGCTGCCTGCGGTACGCGACTGATGCTGTGGCGTCCACCAGCATGCAGGGGAGGGCCACCCGTAAGGCAGACACAGACTGTGCAAGGATGTCGCTGAACACTGCATCGTTCGTGCAATTTCAGGGCCCGTCGTACAGGGCACCATGGGGACCTGCCCCCGACCGTGGCCCCGGGCGTCCCGCGTACGACGGCCCCCGGCCAGTTGCATCGGCGCACCCTCGCAGCGCCACCAGAACACCCGCGTGAAGTTCCTACTTGTTCCGAAGAGGTTCCGTCATGGCTCTGTCCGTAGCAGCCGCACTCCAACTGGAGGTCTTCAGCCGGACCGAGGTCCGCGTGTATGCGGGTGAGGAGAATCTGGACCGGACCATCCGCTGGGTCCATCCTGTCGAGATCCCCGACATCGCCCGTTTCCTGACGGGTGGCGAGTTGCTGCTGACGGCCGGGCTAGGGGTCGGCCGGACGCCGGGTGAGCAGCGGCGTTACGTCCAGGAGGTCAGCGCGGCGAACGCCGCCGCACTGGTCGTGGAACTGGGTGGGAGGGCGTTCACCACGATGCCGTCGGCTCTGGTGGACGAGGCCCGGCAGTTGGGCCTCCCCTTGATCGGACTGGAGGACGAGCTGCCGTTCGTCGAGGTGTCCGCGCAGGTGCATGAGCTGATCTCCGACGAGAGGAACGCCGACCTCCTCGCCTTCGAGCGGCTCAACGCCGACTTCATCCAGCTGCTTCTGGCCAGTCGCAGTCATGTGTCCTTCGCCGAGACGCTTGCCCATCACGTGGGCTCCCCTGTGGTGCTGGAGGACACCGATCACCAGGTCGTGGCGTACGCCGGGGGTACGGCCGACACCGATCTGCTGATGAAGAACTGGGGGCTGCACGCCAGGATGGCCCACCGGACCGGGGCTCCCAGCGAGCACAGCAGGTCAACGGTGGTTCAGTCGCACGAGGAGCCGGGCTGTACGCGCCGCATGATCGTCCTGCGCGGCGAGGCGTGGGGCTGGATCCACGTCTTCAACGGAAAGGCGGCCCTCTCGGGGGCGCAGGCATACGCCCTCGACCGCGCCGCTGACACGATCGCCATCGCCCTGCTCGGCGACCGGGAGAGCGGCGCGCGCGCCTCCCACCGGCAGAGTTCACTGATCAACCGGCTGCTGCTGGGCGACATCACCGGCGAGCAGTTCGTCGACCGGGCGCTCAAGGTGGGCCGTGACCTGCGCGACCGGCCGCTTGTCGTGGTGGTCGTCTGCAAGGAGCCCGGTGACGACCACTCCGCCAAGCCGGTGCTGGAGCCGGTGTTGAAGAGCATGAAACTGCCGGCCGTCCTGGCCGACACGGGCGACCGGGTGCTGGCCGTGGTCGGACTGACCAACCAGGTGTCAGGGCAGCAGCTCACCGAACAGCTCGACGCCCAGGGCGCCAGAGCGGGGGTGAGCCGCAGCGGTCCCGCCGAGCGCCTCGTGGACGCGGCACGGCAGGCCCGCACCGCGGCGTCGGTTGCGGTCACCAGGGAGAAACCCACCACGCTCCACTTCGACCGGCTGGGCGTCCTGCGCCTGCTCGTCGCCCTGGCCGATGGGCCTGAGCTGCACCGATATGTGGATGTCGAGCTCGGGCCGCTCCTGCGGCACGATGCGACCGAGACGAACGCGCTGCTGCCGACGCTGGAGGCATACCTCGCCGCCGACGGCAACAAGACGCGGGCCGCGGAGACCTTGTTCATCCAGCGCCGCACGCTCTACTACCGTATCGAGCGTCTCAACGCGCTGCTCGGCAGGTCCGTCGACGACCCCGAGGTGCGAGGCGGCCTTTCCCTGGCGCTCCGCGCCCTCGACCTGATGGGCCCGCACCGTCCGGGTGCTGCTAGTGAGGGCCGGTCGTGGTGAGGGGCGACGGCTCGGCCGCCCTTCTCGCATCGTGGTGCTTCCCGGAGCCGCCGCCGATGCTCGCGTAGACACCGGGGCGGGTCCTGCGCCACCGCAGGGCGATCAGGACGCCGACGGTCACCACGGCGACCAGGAGCAACTGCTGTCCGTAAGCGAGCCATTGCGGCGCGCCGATCGACATCGAGTAGTAGACCGAAGTCAGCGTGAGAAGGAGTACGAGTCCGGCGAGTGCGAGGACCGGTGCGACCAAGGTGTTCCAGACCCTCTCCGCGTGCTCGATGATCCGGAAGTAGCGCAGTACCGAGACCGTGGTCAGCGTGAACAGGATAAGCAGGGCGAACGTTCCGAGCGCGAACATGGACGAGTACATCGCAACGGCATCGAGCCCGCTGAGAAGGAACGGGAGCATGCAGATCACCGCTGCTCCGGTGGCGAAAGCGGATGCATTCGACGGGGAGCCGTGCCGACCGTGGGCCTTACCGAGGAAGGCAGGCAGGATACGGTCACGGCCGAGCGAATAGAGATACCGAGACAGTGAATTGTGGGTCGACAGCGCACCGGCGAAAACACTGGTGACGACCATGACGATCATGATCTGAGTGAAGGTGTCACCCATGTAGTGGCGGAACCCCTCACTGAACAGAGTCGTAGGGTTCGCCGAACCAGCCGCGGCCACATGACTCGGCCCCCAGAAGGTCACAATCGCCCAGGAAGTGAGGACGTAGAACCCTGCGAGACCGGAGATCGCGAGATAGGTTGCGCGCGGTATGGTCCGCTCGGGCCGCTTGACCTCGTCGCGGTAGATCGCGGAGGACTCGAACCCGAGAAAGCACGTGATCGCGAAGAGAGTGGCGACGCCGAGGTCCCCCTGGAACACATGCGCCGGCTGGAAGGACTCAACCTGGTAGCCCTGCGGGCCACCTGTGAAGAGAACGGGCGCGTTGAACAGCATCACCAGCACGACTTCCGCGACCATGAAGACCGAAAGGACCTTGCCGGAAAGCTCGACATTGAAGTGCCCGAGCGCGGTGATGATGACGCAACAGATGGCGGACCAAAGCCACCAGGGCGTACTCGGCGCACCGAAGGAACTGAGTACGTTCTCGATGGAAACCCCGAAGAACGCGTAGCTGCCGATCATGAAGACCAGATAAGTGAAGGCGGCGAGTAGTCCCGTGCCGAGGCCGAGTGTTCGGGAGAGCCCCGCGGTTATGTAGGTGTAGAAGGCGCCGGGCTTCGGCAAGTTGCGAGTCATCGTGGTGAATCCGACGGCGAACAGCAGAAAGATCACGCCGACGAACGCATAGATCACTGGCGTGCCGATCCCGTTACCGCGGGTGATTCCGAGCGGTAGTACGCCGGTTACGTTCCCGATGGGCGCCGACATGGCGAGCACGGTCAGAGCGAGCTGAAGCGTGCCCATGGTGCCGCGCAGGTTTCCAACAGGTTTTTCAGGTGGCACGGAAAGGCTGACTTTGTCGGCTTCGGCAGGTTTTCCGCTTCGAGAGCGGACTCCGGTGCTTTCGGCGCTCATGGTGTCCTTTCTGAGCCGCACTCGGACGAGCCGGTCATGCACTCGCGCGAGCCACGTAAGGGGGGTATGGCCCCGCCGATACCGGTCGACAGTAGTGAAACGTGGTCGGTCGGGCACGATATCCGGTGCACCGGCGACGAGTGCGGGGGTGTCGCCCTCCGTGAAGAAGGGGGAACTCGGTGACTGCTCGTCGGACTTCTCGGAGTGGCGGCGCGCAGTATTCGGGGGCCTGTAGCTGTCCGTCGATCGGCAACTCTGAATTCGCGATGAATAGTAGAATGCGCCAACGTGACCGGGCATTGAAAGACACACTCTGTGCAGCGATATGCTCCGTGCTGCACAGTCCGGGAAGTGCCGAACAGTGGGCAATCGATCGCACAGCAGGCACAAGACATGGATGCTCGGCATCGCGCGTACGCGGGCCGCCCCCGCGTGATGCTGCCTCGGCCGGAGCCCTCGGCGCATCGAGAAGCCCCACCATGCGCAGCATGATGGGGCACCTTCGAACCGGTATGCGGTGGCTGGGCCGTCAGATGACACTGACCTCAGCAGCCGTTTCGGTGGCGGCTCCGCTCGTCGCCGTACGGGAGACCGCCGAGACCGCGAACATCACGAGTGTGTTGGCCACCAGGGCGACGACGCCGACGTTGAGGTCCTTGACCGCCTGCGGCAGCCCCGGCAGCAGGCTGCCGACGGTGGCTCCGCTGACGGTCACCGCGCCGACGATCAGGACACCCACGACGATGCCCGCGGCCGCGCCCTGTTTGCTGACCAGCCTGCGCCGTCCCAGCGGTCCCAGGCTGACCAGCAGCGCCGGGAAGAGCTGCGTCACCAGGGCGTACCCCATGAGCATCAGATTCACGATGCTGCTGCCGCCGTTGAAGGTGAAGAACAGTGCGATCAGGGCCAGTACGGGCACCAGCAGCTTGGCCAGCCGGCCCACCGACTGGTCCGTCGTCGCCGGCCGGGCGAGCTTGTAGATGTTCTTCGCCAGGCAGGTCGCCGAGGTCAGCAGGAGCAGCGAGCCGGGGACCAGTGCGGTGAGCACACCCGCGCCGCCGACGACCCCCACGAACCACGGGTCGAAGGACTTGACCGTGATCCGCAGCATGGACAGGTCGGCGTCCGCCCCCTTGAGGCCGGGAACCGCGATCAGTGCGGCGAATCCGGCCAGGAACACGAAGAGCAGGACGAGTTGGTAGAGCGGCATGAAGATGGCGTTCCGGCGGAACACCCGCTCGTTCTGGGCGCTGTAGGAGGCGCTGAACGAGTGCGGCCACATATAGAAGCCCAGCGTGGAGAGCAGGACCGTCGAGACGAACCAGGACGGGCTGAGCCCGCTGTGCTGGAGGGTCAGGAAGCCCGGGTGCGCGGTGTCGATGGTGCGGAACATGTGCCCGGCCCCGCCCGCGTAGTGCAGCGGCAGATAGATCCCGAGGAACAGGACCACCGAGAGGATCAGGACGTCCTTGAGCACCGCGGTCCAGGCCGAGCCGTGGATACCGGAGATGGTCACGTACACGGTCAGGGCGACCGTACCGATGATCACCGCGAGCGTCTTGGAGATATGGCCGTACGAGGCTTCGGAGACGATGATCCCCATGCCGGTCAGCTGGAGGACCAGGTACGGCACCATCGCCACGACGCCCACCAGGGCGACCAGCGCGCCGAGCAGCGGGCTGTCGAACTTCTTGGCGAAGAAGTCGGACTGGGAGACCAGGCGGTGCTCCTTGGCGTACCGCCAGATCGACGGCAGCAGCCAGTACGACATCACGTACGCCAGTGCGCCGTAGCAGAGGATGTAGAGGGCCGGGCCGCCCTTGCCGTACGCCCAGCCTGAGGCGCCGAGGAAGGTGAAGGTGGTGTAGATCTCGCCGGCCAGCAGCAGGAAGACGAAGCTCGTTCCGAAGCTGCGGCCGCCGACCGACCACTCCTCCAGGTCCATGTCCTTGCCGCGGCGGGCCTGCAGGCCGAGGCAGATCGCGACCAGGAGGAAGCCCAGGATGACGACGAGAGCGGTCATGCCGGGTCCTCCTGGTGGGTGCGGGGGTCGTGGGTGTGGGGGGCGTCGTCGCGTTGCTCGTGGTTGCGGGGGTCGAGCTGGTAGATCACAGCCATGACCACCGAGATCAGGGCCACCCACAGCACGATCCAGAACAGGATGAAGGGCATCCCGAGGACGTAGGGCTTGACGCGGTCGGCGAACCAGATTCCGCCGAGGATCCCGATGAAGGGAACCGTCGCGAGGAGGGGGAGCAGGGCGCGGCCCGCCGGACGGGGCTTGGGCGCAGGGGGCATGGGGACGTCCCGGGGTAGTGGTGAGCGGTGTTGTTCCACGTGTTATTCCACTATGCGGAATCGAATTTCCGGCATGAGCGTAGCTGCCGGTACGGGATCCCTGTCAAGGCTCCGGAGTGACCGCGCCCAAATCAACATTCCGTTGAACTCGCCCTGGTGGGAGGGGGTTTGGCGGGCGGCGGCCCGGTGCGGGCCCCGCCCGTACGCATACCCGCCGGCGGAGGGATCAGGCGGCCAGGATGACGTCGTCGCCCAGGGTGTTCAGCAGCAGCGCGCTCGTCCGTACCACCGCGTCCAGCAGCGCCTGCGTGCCCAGGACCAGCTGCTTGTCGGGGGTGTGCTCCCGGTTGGAGTGGGAGAAACCTCCCGTGGAGGGGACGAACAGCATCGCGGTCGGCAGCCGGGTGCTGATGACGCTCGCGTCGTGGCCCGCGTAGGACAGCAGCGCCTCACACGCCTCCGTCCGGCTCCGGCAGACGTCGTCCACCGTGTCCACCAGCCGCTTGTCGAACTGTGCTGCGGGCTTGGCGGACGTACGGTCCAGCGCCGCGGTGCAGGACTCCTCCACGGCCACCTGCGCCAGCCGGTCCCGCAGCTCCGCCTCGATGAGGTCGAGGGTGCTCTCCTGCCCGGCCCGGATCTCGATCTCGGTGCGCGCCGTGCCGGGCACGACGTTCGCCGCGCCGGGGCCGAACTCGATGACGCCCGCGTTGCCGATCGAGAACGGGTCCGCCTCGGTGCAGATGTCCCGCAGGGCCGCAGCCATCCGGGAGGCGACCCGCCCCGCGTCGGCCCGCAGATGGAACGGCGTGGTGCCGGCGTGATTCTCCTGGCCGCGGACGGTCAGGGTGTAGCGCCGTACGCCCACGATGCCGGTGACGGGGGACAGTTCGAGACCGGACGCCTCCATGCGCGGGCCCTGTTCCACATGGAGTTCCAGATAGCCGACCAGCTCGTCGGCGTGCGGATCCCGGGTCAGCGCGGTCGAACCGACCAGGCCGCCGTTCGACTCCGGTGTCACACCCTCCTCGTCGAACCAGGCGACGGTCTCCACATGGTCGGCCATGGGATGGCCGCTCTCGTGCAGCGTACGCAGCACCTCCATGGCCGCGATCACCCCGTACGCCCCGTCCAGATGGCCGCCGCCCGGCACGGTGTCGGCGTGCGAGCCGATCAGCAGCCAGGGGCCTTCGGTGGCTTTCCTGCGGGCGAAGACATTGCCGGTGTCGTCGTAGTACGAGTGCAGCCCCGCGACCCGCATGGTCTTGTCGATCCAGTCACGGCCCGCCCAGTCGGCCTTGTTCCCCGCGATGCGGTGGACGGCGCCGTCGGGTCCCGCGCCGATCTGGGAGAGGTGGGTGAGATCGGTGAGCAGGCGCTGCGCGTTGATGCCGGGTACGTGTGCGGTGTCCATGGTGCGTGTTGTCCTCGTGAGTCGGGAGTGGTGGTTCAGTTCTTCTTGCCGGCACCGAGTGCGATGCCGGTGATGATCAGCGCCATACAGACGACCTGCATCGCGCTGGTGGCCTCGCCCAGGGCGAGATAGGAGACGACCGCGACGAAGACGGGCTGGAGGTAGTAGATGATTCCGGCCCGCGCCGCGCCGATCAGGTCGATGGCCTTGTTCCAGGTGAAGTACGCGATGGCCGACGAGGCGACACCGATGTAGAGCAGGGCGCCGACCGTGCCGCCCGACGGGGTGAAGCCGCCCTGTACGGCCAGGCTCACGGCATAGGCGGGGGCCAGCAGGACCGTACCCAGCAGGAAGGTCGTGAACAGGAACGAGATACCGGAGATCCCCTCCGGCCTGCGGCGCAGCAGTGCGGTGTAGCCGGCGAAGGTGGCCGTCGCGGCCAGCATCCACAGGTCGCCCACGGCGAAGTCCAGGTGCAGCAGGACCGACAACGACCCCTTCGAGACCAGCGCGACCACACCGACGAGCGCCACCACCATGCCGATGGCGCGCCGCCCCGTGACCTTCTCGCCGCCGCGGCCGATCATGCCGAACAGCACGATCAGCACGGGTGAAGCGGCGGCGATCAGTGCGAGGTTGGTGGCGCTGGTGGAGCGTCCTGCCTGGTAGATCAGGGTGTTGAACAGGGTGACACCGAGCAGCGCCGCCGCGCTCAGATACTTCAAGTGGGTGCGGATCAGGTGGCGTTGCTGCCAGACCGCCTTCGCGGCGAAGGGCAGCACGGCCAGCATCGCGATGATCCACCGCCAGAATGCGGTCTGTACGGGAGCGACGTCCTCGTGCAGGGCCCGGGCGATGACGAAGTTCCCCGACCAGATGAGCGTGGCGAGGGTCGCGAGGACCGGGCCGAGCCACACCACCGCGCGGGCCGAGCGCTCCCCGACTCCCTCGGCCGGCGGCTGCGGCGCGGCCGGGGCGGGCTCATCGGGGGGTACGGCCTGCTCGGCCTTGACCGGGTCCACGGGCGTTTCCAACTGCTGCATCACAACATCTCTCTGTTACGCGTTCGCATTCTCTGAACTCGGTTTTCGTACACGTGGGTTGTGCGGAGGGCGCTGACGGTGCCGGCTGCGCTGGGGGCGCTGACGGTGCCGACGGTGTCCGACTGCGGTGAGGGCGCTGATGGTGCTGACGGTGCTGAGGGGTCAGTCCCAGCCGATGCTGCTCCTGTCGGCCTGGGGCGTGGCGCTGTCCCAGCCGATGCCCGTGCTGTCGCCTGCGGCCACCGTGCTGGTGACCCCGACGGGACCGGACGCGGGCCGCTCGGCTCCCGCGGCCGCACCGGCGGTGAGGCCGGTGAGGGCGAGGGCGGCAAGGGCGGATGCGGTGGCGATGCGGCGGGCGGCAGCAGACATGGCGGTACCCCAATCGGGAGCGGTGAGTGTTCCGGGAAGTTCTCCCGGGGGGCGCCGACCGGTCGATCTCCGGTCCGGCGCGCTGCCCCGGTGAGGAACAGATTTCCCGATCCGCCCCGGCGGGGGTAGAGATTCCGGGTGGCAGCTACTGCACCCGGCACGCTCATGCCGTCATCGCCGCAGGTCACGACCGGCCGCCCGGCCCGGCCGGCATGCTCCGGCCGGTGCGGGCGGCAGGCGGGCCCCGCCTAGCGCTCCTCGTCGAGCCAGCCCCGCTGGGCCGCCCGTACGCCCGCCTCGAAGCGGGAACGGGCGTCCAGCCGGCTCATGAGGTCGGCCATCATCCGCCGTACGGTCCGCAGCCCGATACCCAGTCTGCGGGCCGCGATCTCATCGGTCAGCCCCTGCCCGAGCAGCCGGAGCAACTGGGCCTCCTGCCCGGTGAGCCCCTCGCCGTTGAGCTCGCGGTCGCGGTCGGTGCCGAAGGGGGCCGCGCGCTCCCAGACCGCGTCGAACAGCGAGACCAGCGCCAGGATCACCCCGGGCCCGCCCAACTGGACCGCCCCTCGCCTGGTGTTGTCCGGGTCGACCGGCAGCAGTGCGGCCCGGTCGTCGAACAGCACCATGCGCACCGGCAGTACAGGGGCGGTGCGGACCTGCCCGCCGAGCTGGGTGAGCCACTGGGCGTACGCGAGCGTCGCCGGGTCGTTGCGCACACTGTCCTGGTAGACGGTGAGGAGTTCGACGCCCCGCCCCAGGGCGGACAGGTCCAGCGGTCTGCTCGCCTTCAGGCTCGCGGCGGACTGGGCACCACCTGGCATGAAGGAGATGACCCGCGAGGTGCAGGCGTGGGCGAGTTGTTCGAGACGGTCCTGGATGGCATCGATCCCGGTCAGCTGCTCGATGTCGTGGCGGGACGCCCCGCGGTCGGCGTACTCCTCCAGGAGCCGCATGGCGGCCGCCTGCGTCTCGGCGAACTGCTGCTGTTTACGCAGCACTTCACGCTCCTGCTCGGCGAGCAGCAGCGGAAGACCGACAGCGGGGTTGATCGGGCGGAGCGAACCCTCGGCCAGGAGCGAGGTGCGCAGCAGATTCAGCTCCGCCAGCCGGTTCAGAGCGGTTCTGACCTCGGTCTCGGTCAACCCCAGATGAGCGGCGATCTCGGCGACGCCCCAGTCGGCCTGATCGAGCATGAGCCGGTACACGGTCTCGGCACGCTCGTCGATGCCCAGCGCGGACAACAAGACAAATCCCCCTCGTACTGCACATCAGGATGTCCTGTCCGCCCCCGGAACAGATCGATTTTCGCAGGTCCATACCGCGCCGGGCAACCTCCTGCCGCGAGCACTTCCTGCCAGCCCGCACCCCTACCGACCGGCCGCACACACCCCCAGGATCGGCGAAGCAGGCCGATCCCCCCTCCCGCTTGCCTCCCCTTTCCCTTGCCTTCCCTTCCTTTCTCCCTTCTCTCTCCCTCCGCTTCACCTCCCGATTCCTGATAGAGGTCGGTCGATGCACATCGTCACGGTGACACTCACGCCCCGCGGAACCCCGCCCCCTGAGCTCGCCCCGTGCGACGTGGATCTCTTCTGGGTGTCGGCCCTCCCGAGCGACGGTCTGGAACACCTCCATCTGCACCCCGGGGCGGCCCGCGCCCACCTCACGTTCTTCATCCAGGCCCCCGACGCCGCGGCCGCCACGACCACCGCACGCGACATCGCCCGCCGGGCAACGGAATCCTCACCGGCCTTACGCGGCTGGCAGGCGGTCCGGTGGTGAGGGAGGGGAAGGGAGGGGTGGGGCCCCTGTGACCCGGGCCCTGGGGACGGGTCCGGCGAAGGGCAAGCATTTCGAGTGATCCGCACCCCCCCCGCCGCACCCGCGCACAGCTCCGGTTCGTACGATCCCTCAGTGACCAGCGACGCTTCGCCCTCCCGGCGCGCAGTGCTCGGCCTCGCCGCCGCTGCCGTGCCCGCCGCTCTTCTCGCCACCGGGGCCGCACCGGCCTCGGCCGCCAGTGCCGTGGGCGGTGAGCGGCTCGGCCTCGACGGGATACAGGTACGGCGTCTCGGCGGCGCGCCTCCCGTTCCGAAGGCTGCCGCCCAGTCCTGGCTCGTCGCGGACTACGAGAGCGGGGAGGTGCTGGCCTCCTACCGTGCGCACCACAGGCTGCCGCCCGCCTCCACGCTCAAGATGCTCTTCGCGGACACCGTGCTCCCCAAGTTCGACAAGGCGCTCAAGCACCGGGTCACCGCGGCCGACCTGGCCGGAATACCGGAAGGCAGCAGCCTGGTCGGGGTCGAGGCTGGTACGACGTACACCGTCGACCAGCTGTGGCACGGGGTCTTCCTGCGCTCGGGCAACGACGCCGTCCATGTGCTGAGCGCCATGAACGGAGGTGTGCCCGCCACCGTGCGCGAGATGGCGGCGAAGGCCGTCGATCTGCAGGCTCTCGACACCCATGTGGTCAGCCCGGACGGGTACGACCACGCCGGGCAGGTGTCATCGGCGTACGACCTGTCGCTGTTCGCCCGGCACGGGCTGCGGAACACCGACTTCCGGGCGTACTGCGCGACCCGGACCGCCGAGTTCCCCGCCCGGGGCGGCAAGAAGTTCCAGATCCAGAACACCGACCGGCTGCTCGGCGAGTACAAGGGCATGATCGGCGTCAAGAACGGCTACACCACGCACGCCGGCAACACCTTCACCGGCGCCGCCACCCGGGACGGCCGCACCCTGCTGGTCACCGTCATGCATCCGGTGAACGGATACGACCAGGTGTACAAGGACACATCGGCGCTGCTCGACTGGGGCTTCCGGGCGGCGGGCCGGGTCACCCCGGTCGGCACGCTCGTCGCCCCGGTCAGCGAGGGCGGCCGCCCCTCGGCCGCCGCCACCCCGGCGGCCGGCCCGAACGCGGCCCGGTCCGGCTCGGGCGGCTCCGGCGACTCCTCGTCCTCCTGGCCGCTCTTCGGCGCGGGCGGCGGGGCGGCCGCGCTGCTCGCCGCCGGCACGGTGGCCCTGCGCAACCGCAAGCCGCGCCGCACCCGCAAGCACTGAACCGCCGGGCGGCGGGCGGCGCGCTGCGGGCGCCCGGGCGGCCCGGGCGCCCGGACGGGACATCCTGCCCCGGCTGCCCTGCCCGCCCCGCCCGGCCGCCCGCCCCGTCAGCCGTCCTCCGCGATACGGGCGGCCGTGCCGCTCACCCGTACCCGGGAGTCGCCCGCCCGCAGTGTGACCGTCAGCTCGCCGGGGCGGCCCATGTCCGCACCCTGGTGGAGGGTGAGAACCGCGTCCGCCGCGACGAGGCCCAGCTCGCGGGCGTACGCCCCGAACGCCGCCGCGGCGGCCCCCGTCGCCGGGTCCTCGACCACCCCGCCCACCGGGAACGGGTCCCGGACGTGGAAGACCGTCTCCGACTCCCGCCTGACCAGCTGGAGCGTGGTCAGGTCCAGGGTGTGCATGAAGGCGGTCAGCCGGTCGAAGTCGTACGCGAGGTCCGCAAGCCGGGACCTGGTCGCGGCCGCCAGCACCAGGTGGCGCGCGCCCGCGTAGGCGATACGGGGCGGGAGAGCCGGGTCGAGGTCCGATGCCTGCCAGCCGAGCGCGCCCAGCGCTTCGGCCACCTCGGGCCCGGCCACATCCAGGACGGCAGGGTCGACGCTCGTCAGGGTGGCCCGCAGTGTGCCGTCCTCATCGGCCACCGTCACCGGCACCGTGCCCGCGCGGGTGGCGAGGAGGAGACCGCCGGGGCCGTGCCGTTCGGCGAAGGCGATCGCGGTGGCGACCGTCGCGTGCCCGCAGAACGGGACCTCGGCCTGCGGGCTGAAGTACCGGACGGTGAACGCCCGTCCGGGCTCCCCGCCGAGCCCTTCGGGCGGCGCGGTCAGAAACGCGGTCTCGCTGTACCCGAGCTCCGCGGCGATCGCCAGCTGCGCCGCGTCGTCGAGACCGGCTGCGTCCAGCACGACCCCGGCGGGGTTGCCCCCGGCGGGGTCGGCGGAGAACGCGGTGTAGCGGAGTACCTCGGGGCGAGGGCGGGCGTGTGACGTCATGTCCGTCGCCAACCGCCCGGCCGCCGCGGTCATTCCCCTCCGGGAGCCGGTCGGCTCAGGGAGCGGTCCGCGACCCGCTCCAGATGTCCGGCGAACACCCCGGCCGCGTCGGGGGTCAGCGTGCGCAGCGCCACCATCGCCGTCACGATCACATCGCACAGCTCGGCCTCCACGTCCTGCCAGCTGTGCGATGTGCCCTTGCGTGGGTTCTGGCCGGTGGCACCGATGACCGCCTGGGCGACCTCGCCGACCTCCTCGGAGAGCTTGAGGATCCGGAGCAGGGTCTCCTCCTGAGGGGGCCGGGAGGTGGAACCGGCCAGCCAGGCGTGGAGTCGATCGACGGTGTTCCAGGCGTGTTCGTCCATGGACGGCACCCTGCCATGCCGGTGACGCCGCGCGCCCCGTGGCCCTTGCGCCCCCGCCCCTGCCCGCGCTCCTTCCGGAGCGCCCACGCCGCTCCCTCGCCTCAGCCGCGGCCCACGTACGGCATCGTCGTCGCCAGCACCGTCGCGAACTGCACATTCGCCTCCAGCGGCAGCTCCGCCATGTGCAGCACCGTGCGCGCCACGTCCGCCGCGTCCATCACCGGCTCGGCCAGCAGCTCGCCGTTGGCCTGTTTGATTCCGCTGCGCATCCGCTCGGTCATCTCGGTGGCCGCGTTGCCGATGTCGATCTGCCCGCAAGCGATGCGGTACGGCCGGCCGTCCAGCGAGAGGGACTTGGTGAGGCCCGTCATGGCGTGCTTCGTCGCCGTGTACGCGATCGAGTCCGGGCGCGGGGCGTGCGCCGAGATGGAGCCGTTGTTGATGATCCGGCCGCCCTGCGGATCCTGTTCCTTCATGAGCCGGAAGGCCGCCTGCGCGCACAGGAACGAACCCGTCAGGTTGGTGTCCACGACCTGCCGCCACGCCTCGTACGTCAGGTCCTCCACCGGCACCCCGCCGGGGCCCGGGACACCGGCGTTGTTGAAGAGCAGGTCCAGCCGCCCCCAGCGCTCCCGCACCGCGCCGAAGAGCGCGGCCACCTCGTCGGGGGACGTGACGTCCGCCGGTACGGGGAAGGTCTCGCCGCCGGTGAGCGCGGCCGTCGCGGCCAGCTTCTCCGCGCGGCGCCCGGCCAGCGCCACCGACCAGCCCGCGTCGGCCAGGGCGACGGCGACGCTCCGGCCGATACCGGAGCCCGCGCCGGTGACCACCGCGGTTTTCCGAGCCGTCTTCGGAGCCGTGCTCTGGGGCGTGCTCTGAGCCGTCTTCTGGGATGCACTCTTCCTGGATGTGTCCATGGGGGCGCAGATTACGACAGACGCGGGCCCCTGCTCAGCCCCGGCCCCGCCTCGCCCCCGGCCCCAGCCCCAGGTCAGCCCCGGTCCCCGGCCGGTCCCGTGTCCGCCGGATAGCGGACGCCCGTCCGCTCCCGTACCGCGTCGAGCGTCCGCATCACGGCGAGCGTGCCCTCCAGCGGCACCAGCGGCGACTCCGTCTCGCCCGCGCGCACGGCCCGCATCACCTCGGCCGCCTCGTACTGCATACCGCGCAGCCCGCTGCCGTACTGCCCGGCGGTGAACTCCTCGGGCTCCCGGCCGTCCCGGTGCAGGACGAACCGCTCCGGCTGGAAGAAGCCGCGCGGAATCTCGATCCGGCCCGCCGTCCCCGTCACGGCCGCGGTCCGCGGGGTGTCCGCGGTGACCGAGCAGCTCAGCAGCGCCGTCGCCCCGCTCTCCCAGCCCAGCAGCATCGAGGTGTCCAGGTCGACGCCCTCCGGCGAGAGCCGCGCTTCGGCCCGTACCCGGTCGGGCTCGCCGAGCAGCAGCTGCGCGAACGACACCGGGTAGACACCCAGGTCGAGCAGGGCTCCGCCGCCCTGTGCCGGGTCGAGCAACCGGTGGCCTGCGGCGAAGGGGCCGGCAAGCCCGAAGTCCGCCTGTACGGTACGGATTTCGCCGAGCGCCCCGTCCCGTACCAGCTCCGTCAGCCGCCGGACCAGCGGGTCGCAGTACATCCACATCGCCTCCATCAGGAAGCTGCCGCGGGAGCGGGCGAGACCGGCCAGCTCGGCGGCCTCCCTCGCGTTCAGTGTGAACGCCTTCTCGCACAGCACCGCGCGCCCCGCCTCCAGACAGAGCCCGGCGGCGGCCCGGTGAGCGGCGTGCGGGGTGGCCACGTACACGACGTCGACGTCCGGGTCGGCCGCCAGCTCCGCCCAGCTGCCGTAGGCGCGCGGGATGCCGAAGCGCCCGGCGAATCCCTTCGCGGACGCGAGAGTGCGCGACGCCACAGCGACCACCTCGGCGTCCGGGAGTCCTTGCAGGTCAGCAGTGAAAGCGGCGGCTATGCCACCCGTGGCGAGCACACCCCACCGCACAGGTCTTTCCATCCCGGCCCCCATAATTCGTCCCTACCATGCCCTCTGGGCTGAGAGCATAGAGGCCATGCCGAAGACCTCTGCCCCGGAGCACATACGCACCGGGCTACCCGCCCCTGCCGTCGCCCGCACCACCGGAATCCTGGTCACCCTCGTCCTCGGCGGGCTCACCGCGCTGCCCGCGCTGTCGATGGACATGTACCTCCCCGCGCTGCCCGAGGTCACGGACGCGCTGCACTCGCCCGCCGCCACCGTCCAGCTCACCCTCACCGCCTGCCTGATCGGTATGGCGCTCGGCCAGCTCGTCGTCGGGCCGATGAGCGACAAGTGGGGCAGGCGGCGGCCACTGCTCATCGGTATGGCCGTGTACGTCGCCGCCACCGCGGTCTGTGCCCTGGCGCCCAGCGTCGAACTGCTCATCACCTTCCGGCTGTTGCAGGGTCTCGCGGGCTCGGCCGGCATCGTCATCGCCCGTGCGGTGGTGCGCGATCTCTACGACGGCATGGAGATGGCGCGGTTCTTCTCCACGCTGATGCTGATCTCCGGTGTCGCCCCGATCGTCGCCCCGCTCATCGGCGGCCAGATCCTGCAGATCACCGACTGGCGCGGAGTCTTCATCCTGCTCACCGTGGTCGGCACGCTGCTGACACTCGTGGTGTGGAAGTGGCTGCACGAGACGCTGCCGCCCGAGCGGCGGCACACCGGCGGTGTCGGCCAGGCGCTGCGGACGATGCGCTCGCTCCTCGCCGACCGGGTCTTCACCGGCTATCTGATCGCCGGCGGGCTCGCCTTCGGGGCGCTCTTCGCGTACATCTCGGCCTCGCCCTTCGTGGTGCAGGACATCTACGGCGCATCGCCGCAGATGTTCAGCCTGCTCTTCGGCATCAACTCGGTCGGTCTTGTGGCGGTCGGCCAGATCAACGGCAAGCTGCTCGTCGGCCGCGTCAGCCTGGACAAGGCGCTCGGCTTCGGGCTTGCCGTCATCACGCTCGCCGCCACGGCGCTGCTGCTGATGACGTCCGGGGTCTTCGGCCATGTCGGCCTCTTCCCGATCGCCGCCGGGCTCTTCGTCCTGATGTCGGCGATGGGCATGGCCATGCCGAACACCAACGCCCAGGCGCTGATGCGCACCCCGCACGCCGCGGGTTCGGCATCGGCGCTGCTCGGCTCCTCCACCTTCCTGCTCGGCGCGGTGGCGTCCCCGCTGGTCGGTATCGCGGGCGAGGCGACGGCCGCCCCGATGGCCGTGGTCCAGCTGGTGTGCGGGGTGGGCGCGATGACCTGCTTCCTGGTGCTGTGCCGGCCGTGGCAGCGCAAGGCGCCCGCGCCCGCGGTCACGGTGCGGGCCGCGGAGTAGACCGCCCGGCCGCCCGGCCGCCCGGCCGCCCGGCCGCCCGGCCGCCCGGCCGCGCGCCGGGGGCTGAGCGCTTTCCGCCGCCCGGCGGGTCCGTACCGCAGCGCCGCAGGTCATCGCGGTACGGATGCATGGTTCGAACGGATGAACAAGGGCCACCCGTTCGGCCGCGTGCTGCGAAACCCTTCCGCCTCGAACGCCGTTCTGCTGCCGCAGACAGCGTACGAACGAGGGGGGACAGGGTGGCTCTGGTCGAGTCGGTGGCCGGGTGGGTGCCGCCGCGGCGCGTCACCAACGACGCCTTACCCGCGCACTGGGGCGTGGACGACGCCTGGGTGCGGACCCGCACGGGGATCGGGGCCCGCCACCGGAGCGGCCCCGGCGTCTCCACCGGGGACCTGGCGTACGAGGCGGCCCGGCGGCTCCTGGAGCGCGCTGGGCGGCCACGCGTCGACGCACTCGTCCTGGCCACCGCCACCCCCGACCACCCGTGCCCGGCCACGGCTCCCGCGGTGGCGGCCCGGCTGGGTCTCGGCTCCGTCGCGGCGGTCGACGTGTCGGCGGTGTGCAGCGGTTTCATCTACGGACTGGCCTGCGCCCAGGGCCTGGTGGCCGCCGGAATCGCCGAGCGCGTCCTGCTGGCGGGCGCCGACACGTACTCCGGCTGGCTCGACCCGGACGACCACAGGTCAGGGGTCGTCTTCGGCGACGGCGCGGGAGCCGCACTGATCGCGGCGGGACCCGCCGGGGCCCCCGGGGAACTGCTCGGCTTCGACCTGGGCAGCGACGGCACAGGACACGACCTGATCACCGTGGCGGGCGGCGGCTCACGGGCCCGGTCGGTGCCGGGGCCCGCAGGACCGGGCGACGGCTACTTCCGGATGCGCGGCGCGGCCGTCTACCAGCAGGCCGTCGAGCGGATGACCGGCTCCTGCCGCGCCCTCCTCGCCAAGCTGGACTGGGACCCCAGGCAGGTCGACCACTTCGTACCGCACCAGGCCAACGCCCGGATCCTGCGCGCCGTCGCCGGACGGCTCGGTATCGACCCCGCCCGGTGCGTCACCCACCTCGACCGTGTCGGCAACACCGGCGCCGCCTCCATCCCGCTCGCCCTCGCCGACGCGGACGCCAGGGGCGTGCTGCGGACCGGCGACCGAGTGCTGCTGACCGCCTTCGGCGGCGGCCTGACCTGGGGATCGGCCGCGCTGCGCTGGGCGGGGACTCCTGCTGCCCCGGGTTCCGGAACCGCCGTCGCCGCCGCTGCCGCCCCTGCTGCTTCTGGCACGGCGGCCTCCCGCACCGGCGCTCCCGCCGCTTCCGCCACCACCGCTTCCCGTACCACCGCTGCGCGGCCCGCCGCGGCCGCACTCTCCGAGGAGCTCTCATGAGGACACCCGAGATCGCTGTGACCGGACTGGGGATGATCACCCCGGGGGGTGCCGGTACGGCCGCGACCTGGGAAGCGGTCCTGGCCGGCCGCTCCACCGCCCGCCGGCTGCCCGCGCTGCGCGGCCTGCCGGTCGACTTCGGCTGTGCGGTGGACGGAGTCGATCTGGACGCCGTGGTCGGCGGACGGAAGACCTGGCGGATGCACCGCTTCGTCAAACTGGCGCTGATCGCCGCCCGGCAGGCCGTCGCCGACGCCGGGCTCGACCCCGCGGGCTGGGACGGCGGCCGGGTGGGGGTCGTCATCGGTGTCGGCGTCGGCGGAGTCTCCGTACTCACCGACAACGCCCTGCGCCTGCACGCCGAAGGGCCGGGCGCCGTCTCCCCGTTGCTGGTCCCGATGATGATTCCCAACGCGGCCGCAGGCGAGGTCGCCATCGCGCTGTCGGCGCACGGGCCGAGCCTCGCGCCCGCCACCGCCTGCGCGTCCGGCGCCACGGCCATCGCCGTCGCCCGTGATCTGCTGGCCTCCGGGCAGTGCGACGTGGTGGTCGCCGGGGGAGCGGAGTCGGTGCTCCAGCCGCTCGTGGTATCCGGATTCGCGCAGATGGGCGCGGTGTCGAGGCGCCGCGACGACCCGGCGGGGGCGTCCCGGCCGTTCGCGGGGGACCGGGACGGGTTCGTCATCGCCGAGGGCGCGGGGGTGCTGGTTCTGGAGCGGGCCGCCGACGCGGCCGCCCGCGGTCACCGCGCCCGTGCGCTGCTCGCCGGGGTGGGCGCCACCACCGATGCCCACCACCCCACCGCCCCCGATCCGCAAGGCCGTTGCGCGCGGGCCGCCGTCGACGAGGCGCTGCGGGACGCGGGCTGGAGCCCGTACGACGTCGGGCACGTCAACGCGCACGGCACCTCAACGCCGCTCAACGACGCGATGGAGGCCGACGTGATCGCGCGGGTGTTCCCGCACTGGCCACCGGTGACATCGGCCAAGGGCGTCCTGGGGCACTCGCTCGCGGCAGCCGGGGCGATCGAGGCCGCGCTGACCGTACTGACCCTGGCGGAGGGTGTGATTCCGCCGATCGCCAACCTGGACGCCCCCGCTGTCGAGTTCGACCTGAACTGCGTGACCAAGGAGGCCCGCCGCGAGCCAGTGGAGCGGGCGGTCAGCCACTCCTTCGGCTTCGGCGGACACAACGTCGTGCTGGCCTTCCAGCGGGGAGCGTGAGAGATGACTGCGGAAACCCTGGCTGCCGGCTCTCCGACGGCCGACTCTCCTGAGTCACCTGAGTCACCTGAGTCACCTGAGTCCCCGCAGTCCCCTGAGCCCCTTGAGTCCCCGGCTGCCGGCTGTCTGTCAGGGGAGGCCGGTGACCCCGGTGTGCGTGATGCGCTCGTCCGGGTGCTGTTCGGTGACGACCACCGGGCCGCCCACGGCCCCTGGCGCGCACTGCTCACCGCGGAGCCGTTCCGGCGCGGGCCTGCTCTCGCACCGGACGCACAGCTGGAGCTGGCGTACGAGCGGCTGCGCATCCTCAACTCCACGCTGGACAGCGCCTTCCGGCTGGCCGCCGACCCCGTGGCACTGGCCCATATGCATGAGTGGCTCAGCCCCGTCGACACCGCGCTGACCACGGTCGCGGGCATCCACTACAACCTGTTCCTCGGCACCCTCATCGACCATGACGGCGATGTGCGGCGGGACCTGTCGGACTTCGCGGATCTGACCCGGACCGGGACTTTCCTCTGCACCGAGCTCGACCACGGCAACGACGCCACGGCGCTGGAGACGACAGCCGGTTACGACCGGGCCAGGGACGGCTTCCTGCTGCGCACCCCGCACGCGGGGGCCCAGAAGTTCATGCCCAACACCAGCGCAGCGGGCGGCCCCAAGAGCGGCGTGGTCGCGGCCCGGCTGCTGGTCGACGGCAGGGACCTCGGCGTCTTCCTGTTCCTGACCGCGCTGACCGGACCGCGTGGCCCCCTGCCCGGCGTACGCGTGCGGCTGCTGCCCCGGCGCATGGGCAGCGTGGTCGACCACTGTCTGACCTCGTTCGACGGGGTCTTCGTCCCGCGCGAAGCACTGCTCTCCGGGCCGCAGGGGCGGCTCGACGCCGAGGGCGCCTTCAGCAGCGAGGTGGTCAACCGGCGCAGCCGCTTCCTGCTGTCGATCGGCCGGGTCACCGCGGGCAAGCTGAGCATGAGCGCCTGCGCGGTCGGCTCCGTACGGGCGGCCCTCGCGGTGGCCGTCCGCCACGGCTCGCACCGGCTGATCGGCGGGGTACGGGCGCCCGAGCGGGTGCCCGTCATGGCGCACCGCAGCCACTACGCCCCTCTCGCGGGCGCGCTGGCGACGGCGTACGCGATGACGCTGCTGCACCGCACGGTCCTTCGTACGTGGACGGAGCGCGGCGGTACGGAGGGAGGTGGGGTGGAGCGCGGCGGGGCTCAGTCACGAGCGGGCGGGCGGACCGGGGCCGAGCGGCTGGTCGCCGTCGCCAAAGCCTGGATCACCTGGGAGGCGCGCACCGTCATCAGCGAGTGCCGCGAACGGTGCGGCGCCCAGGGCCTGTTGGAGAACAACGGCCTCGCCGCACTGGTGACCGGCATCGAGGGTGCGATCACCGCCGAGGGCGACAACCTCGCCATCCACGCCAAGGCGGCGGCCGGGATGGTCTGCGACCACCACCCGCCGCGCCCGCCCGCCGCCCCGGCCGGCCGCGAGCTGACCGACCCGGCCTTCCTCCGGGAGCTGCTCGCCGCCGTCGAGTGCGTCGACCTCGACCGGGCCCGCGCCGGGATGCGCGAGGCCGCACCGGGGGACGCGCTCGGCCGGTGGAACGCGGGGGCGAGCGCCGCCCTGCGGGCCGCCACCGCGCACGCCCAGCTCCGGGCCGCCGAGGCTGTCGCGGAGGCGGCGGACGCCCGGCCGCCGGGCTCCGCGGCCGGGGAGCTGCTGCACACCCTGGGCCGGCTGTTCGCCCTGGAACGCATCGCGCCCCGGAGCGGCGATCTGCTGAACGAGGGTTTCGTGGAAGGCCGTCACATCGCCGCGCTCCCGGCCGAGGTGGACCGGCTGGCCGCCCGGGTCGCGGGGCAGGCGCGGCTGCTGACCGACGCGTTCGACCTGCCCGGGGAGTGGCTGGCGGACGTGCCCCTCACCGCCGGTGCGGCCGCGGAGTGCCCCTCGGCGTACGACGACCCCGACGGCCCCTGGCACCGTACGGCCGGGGAGGGGGAGCGGTGAACCGGCTCCTGCTGCGCACGGTGCTGCTCGGGTACTGGGGCACGGTCCATGTGCTGTCCCGTACCGGCCGCCGGGAACGGCGGCGCGGCGCTGTCCGGGCACGGCGTACGGCGCCGCTTCCCGAGGGGTGAAAAAACCTTCCGTCACCGCGTAACCGGAAGATCGTTCAGCCGTTGGACCGACGTCCATGAGATGCGATTCATCCGCATTCCGTCTGCTTTGTTTCTGTCCGCTGTATGTCCGCCCGTTGTATGTCCGACCGCTCTGTGTCCGTCCGCTCTGTGCCCGTCCGCTTTGTGTGAAGGGGAATGTCATGTCCGAGCTGCACCCGACCCTTGTCGACGTCCTGACCAACACCTTCAAGGTCCCCGCCGTCGAACTCCGTCCCGAGGCCACCATGGACGACCTGGAGATGGACTCGCTCGCCGTCGCGGAGCTGGGCGTCATCGTCAAGGAGACCCTGGGTGTCGAGGCCGACGCCGACTCCGCGTACAAGGGGGCCACGCTCGGCCGGATCAGCCAGTTCCTGACCGAAGCCACCACGGCCGGCGCCCGATGACGCTCCCTCCGGTCGCCGTCACCGGCCTGGGCATGGTCACCCCGGCGGGCAACGACACGGAAGCCACCTGGCGGGGGGTGTGCACGGGCCGCTCCACCGCCCGTACCGTTCCCGAACTGGACGGCTGCGCCATCGACTTCGCCTGCCGGGTCACCGGGATCGACCTGGCGGACGCCGTCGGCGGCCGGGCCGTCTACCGTATGGGGCGCTACGTCAGGCTCGCGGTGCTCGCCGCCGAAGAGGCCGTCGCCGACGCCGGCCTCTCCCCGGCCGGCTGGGACGGCACCCGGGTCGCGATCGTCATCGGCACCAGCAGCGCGGGCTCGACCGGGCTGTACGAGCAGTCGGTCGCCCTGGAACGCCGTGGCCCCGAGGCGACTTCGCCGCTGGGCACCCTGCTCACCGTCCCCAACATGGCGGCCGCCGAGGTCGCCATCAGGCTGCGGACCACCGGGCCGAGCCTGGCGCCCTGCACGGCCTGCTCGTCCGGTGCGACCGCGCTCTCGGTGGCCCGCGATCTGCTGGTCACCGGCCAGTGCGACATCGCCGTCGCGGGTGCCACCGAGTCGATCGTCGACCGGCTCGCCCTGACCGGGTTCGCGCGGTCGGGGGCCGCCGCGCTGCGGGCCGGGGAGGAACCCCCGGACATCAGCCGCCCGTTCGCCGCCGACCGGCGAGGGCTGGTGATGGGGGAGGGCGCCGCCGTCATGGTCCTGGAGCGCGAGGCCGACGCCCTGGCCCGGAGTGTCGCCCCGCGCGCCCTGCTGGCCGGGACCGGTGCCACCACCGACGCGTACCACCCGACGAGTCCACGGCCCGACGGGTCGGTCGCCGGGGCGGCCGTGGACGCCGCGCTGCGGGACGCGGGCTGGTGCGCGGCTGACGTCGGTCATGTCAACGCCCATGGCACATCGACCCTGCTCAACGACGCCACCGAGGCCGGGCTGATCGCCCGTGCCTATCCGCACCGGCCCCCGGTGACCGCGCCCAAGGGTGTGCTCGGTCACTGCATGGGTGCTGCGGGCGCCATCGAAGCGGGGCTGACCGTCCTCACCCTCCAGCACGGACTCGTACCCCCGGTCGCCAATCTGACCGCCCCCGCACCGGAGTTCGACATCGACTGTGTGACCAAGCAGCCCCGCCGGGTGCGGGTGTCGCGCGCGGTCAGCCACTCGTTCGGATTCGGCGGGCACAACGCCGTGCTCGCCTTCCAGCGGGCCTGACGGGGGCGGGAGGTCAGCCGCCCGGGGGTTTCCCCTTTCCGGGGTGCGCCCCTACCCGGGGCGGGGCGCCGCTTCCCGTGGTGCCGCTTCCCGTGGTGCCGCTTCCCGTGGTGCCGCTTCCCGTGGTGCCGGTCCGCAAGGGTGCGGACCGGCACCACGGCTGTCCGGCGATCCGGCTGTCCGGCTGTCCGGTTCGCGTTCCCGGCAGACCCTTGACAGGTGCTGGGCGCACCCGCATCCTTTCGCCAGAAAACGCAACGGCGTTGCGTTTTCCGCAACGGAAACGGATGACGGACCACGCAGGCGAAGGAGGTCGCTCCCATGGTGGAACGCGGCGCCGACCCCACGACCACCCCGCCCGACGGCGGGCCGCAGCCGGCCGGCGTCCTGCAGACGGTGGACCGCGCACTCCTCGTCCTGCTGACGTTCACCGAACAGCGCCCCGAGTGGGGCGTCAGCGAACTGGCCCGCCACCACGGCTGGGACAAGGCGGTCGTCCAGCGGCTGGTGACGACCCTCACGGCGCGCACCTTCCTGATCTGCGACCGCACCACCCGCCGCTACCGCCCCGGCCCCGCGCTCTCCCGGCTCGCCCGGGTCAGTGAACACAGCGGTGTGCTCTCCTCGCTGGCCCGCCCGGTCCTCGCCCGGCTGCTCCGCGAGACCGGTGAGAGCATCGTGCTCAACGTCCCGCACGGCGGCAGCTACCGCTGCGAGGCCGCGGTCGACGGCACCGGGCCCGTCCGCTACACCGCGATCATCGGCGCGGTCATTCCCGGCCACGCCGGAGCATCCGGGCACACGATCTTCGCGTACCACCCCGAACGCGAGGTCCGGCAGATGTTCGGGCCGACCGGGCTGACCCGCTTCAACGACCGCACCATCACCGACCTCTCCGCCCTGCTCGCCTGTTACGAACGGGTCAGGGCGGACGGCCACTGCGTCAGCCACGGCGAGTACGACGAAGCCGTGACCGCCGTCTCCGCCCCCGTCTTCCAGGGCGACGGTGTCGCCGCCTCGCTCACCGCCATCGGCCCGTCCCACCGGGTGGACCGGGCGACCGACACCCTGGTGGGGCTGGTACGCGCCGGGGCGGCGGAGATCACCGCCGCACTGGGCGGCTGACCGCCAGCACGTACCCCGCGCCGCCCGCCGCCCCGTCACCACCATCCGTACCTACCGCCCCAGCACCCCCAGCACCCCCAGTCGCCCCACCTGACCCGCACTCCGCGCCGCGTCCCGCCCGCGTCCCCGGCGTGCCGCGTGCTGCCCTCGCACGCCACGCCACAGGGTCACGAGTCACCGAGCCATCGAGTCACCAAGCCCCATCGAGTCATCAAGCCCCACGCCGCCCCCCGCCCGCCCCTGCCCGAGCTCACCGAAGGAGGTGCCCCGTGGCGCACCACGCCCCGGCTCCGCCCCGCGTCCCGCCGCCCGGCCCCGACGAAGAATCCGCGCACCCGCGCGTCCTGGAACCCCTCCTGCTGGTCATCCTGGTGGTGCTCTCCGCCGTCGGCGCCGTCATCGGGATCGACCTGGTCGCCAAGCTGGGCATCTCCGCCAACACCTCGGTCGTCGGCGCGCTCGTCGCCATGCTGATCGGCCGCATCCCGCTGAACTTCCTGCGCCGGATGCGCTCCGTACACCGGCAGAACCTCGCCCAGAGCGCCATCTCCGCCGCCACCTTCGCGTCCGCCAACGCGCTGCTCACCTCGGTCGCCGTGCCGTACGTCTTCGGCCGCAAGGACCTGGTCTGGCCGATGCTGGCCGGGGCGTTCATCGGGCTCGTCGTGGACGCCTGGGTCCTCTACCGCGCCTTCGGCTCCCGGCTGCTGCCCGCCGACGCGGCCTGGCCGCCCGGCACGGCCGCCGCCGAGACCATCAAGGCGGGCGACCGGGGCGGCCGCCGGGCCCTCATCCTCGCCGGGGGCACCGTCGTCGGCCTCGCCGGAACACTCGTCAGCCTGCCCCTCTCCGCGGCCGGGGTCGCGTTCCTCGGCAACGTCTGGGCGCTGATGATGTTCGGCGTCGGACTGTTCTTCCGCCAGTACAGCCCCGACCTGTTCCACACCGACCTCGGCGCCGGATACATCCCGCACGGCATGATGGTCGGCGCCGGAATCGTCGCCCTGGGCCAGGCCGTTCACCTGCTCATCGGCCGCCGCGCACGCGCACGGCAGTCCGCACCCGCCCCCGTGGTCGCCTCCGTCGCCCCGCCCGCCGACCCGGCCACGGCGTACACCGTCGACGAGCGCGGACTGCGGCGCGCACTGATCCGCGGCTACGTCCTGTTCACGGCGGGCGCCGCCGTCCTCGCCGTACTCGGCGGGCTGCTGGGCGACATGAGCGTGCCCGGCCTCATCGGCTGGGTCCTGTTCGCCGCGTTCGCCGCCCTGGTCCATGAGCTGATCGTCGGCCTCGCGGCCATGCAGTCCGGCTGGTTCCCGTCCTTCGCCGTGACCCTGATCTTCCTGATCCTGGGCCTCGCGATCGGGATCCCGTCCGTACCGCTCGCCCTGCTCATCGGCTATGTGTCCGCCACAGGACCGGCCTTCGCCGACATGGGGTACGACCTCAAGGCGGGCTGGCTGCTGCGCCGCGAGCACCGGCCCTGGGACCCGTACGAACGCGAAGGCCGCCGCCAGCAGTTCCTGGCCGCCCTCATCGGGTTCGCCGTCGCGCTCGTGGTGGTCGCCGTGGTCTGGCGCTCCTACTTCGGGCAGGGGCTGATCCCGCCCGTCGCCAAGGTCTACGCCGACACCCTGCGCAGCGGACTCGGCGACCCGCACACCGTGCGCACCATGCTGATCTGGGCCGTACCCGGAGCCGTGATCCAGCTCCTGGGCGGCACCCGCAGGCAGATGGGCGTCATGCTCGCCACCGGTCTGCTGATCCTCACCCCGCAGGCGTGCTGGCTGGTCCTCGGCGCCCTCGCCGTCCGGGTCGGCTACCGCAAGTGGCGTGGCCCGGCCGCCGACGAGGAACTCAACCTGGTCGGCGCCGGACTGATCGCGGGCAGCTCACTCGGCGACTCCGCCCAGATCCTCAAGACATGACGGACCGCCCCCGGGCCGTCGCCCGGCCGCCGCCGCCCGCCACGGACCCGGCCGCCTCCCGGCCCGCACCACCCGCACCCTCAGCACGCAAGGAGAACCACCCCCATGGACATGTACAGCAGGCTCGAACCGCGCCCCGAGTACCTCAGCTTCGAACTCGCCCTGGCGGCCCGCAAACTCGTCGAGGACGTCATGCTCGTCAAGCCGGGGGAGGACGTCGTCCTCACGGGCGACACCAGCAGCGACCGCCGTGTCGTCGAAGCCACCGCGCAGGCCGTCGCCGCCGCCGGGGCGCACCCCGTCATCGTCTGGTACGAGACGATGCCCGGCTCGTCGATGGAGCCGCCCCGGCCGGTCGCCGGAGCCATATCCGACGCCGATGTGTGGATCGAGTTCGCCGTCTCGTACGTGATGCACTCCGACGCGTTCCGCGCCGCCATGGCCAACGGCTGCCGCTACACCAACCTCACCGCGATGGACGTCCAGATGCTGGTCGCCACCGTCGGCAGGCCCGACTTCCCGGGCGTCATCCGCCTCGGCAACGCGCTCGTCGCCCTCCTGGAGGCGGCCGACGAGGTCCGTATCACCTCGGCCAACGGCACCGACCTGGTCGGCCGCAACGGCGACCGGCCCATCAACCTGCGGGGCAAGCCGGCCGAGAAGCCCGGCGAGACCGTCATGCTCTCCGGCCAGATCTCCTGGAACCCGCTGGAGGAGACCCAGGACGGCGTACTCGTCTTCGACGGGGCCCTCTGGCCGCCGGACGAGATCGGGCTGCTGCGCTCGCCGGTCCGCTGCACCGTGGAGAAGGGCGTCGTCACCAAGATCGAGGGCGGCGCCGACGCGGACGTCTTCCGCAGCTGGATGGAGTCCTTCGACGACCCCAACATGTTCCGCGTCGCGCACTGGTCGCTCGGCTTCAACCCCGGCGTCCTGGCGCCCACCGGCCGCATCGTGGAGGACGAGAGGGTCTTCGGCTGCGTCGAACTGGGCATCGGCACCAAGGGCGCCTGGATCGGCGGCGAGCCCTGGGTGGCCGCCGCGCACACCGACGGCAGCGTCCTCGGCCCGTCCATCTACCTGGACGGGGTGGCGATCGAGGAGAACGGGCGCTACGTGCACCCGGAACTGGTCCGGATCTGCCGCGACCTCGGAGTCGCCGGCTACTGACCGGCTGCTGACATCAGTGGGGCGGGGTGGGGGGCCTGCTTACGTTGTCCCGCGCCCCGCTCCGCCCCACTGCCGCCGCCGTCTCACCGCCGGCCCGCCCGTTCGCCGGCCGGCCCGTCCGCCCGTCCGCTCGCTTGCCCGGTCAGCCCGCCCGCCGGCCCGGTCCGCCCCACGCCCCGCCGGCTCGCCGGCCCGTCCGCCCGGTCCGACCCACCGCCTGCCCGTTCGCCCGCCGACCCACCGCCGCCCGTCGTCCGCCCCGGGATGTCACGAAGGAGCGCCCATGCCCACGCCCGACCCCCTCTCCTCCGCCCCTCTCTCCTCCGAGAACGCCGCCTCCGAGAACGCCGCCTCCGAGAACGCCGCCTCCGAGAACGCCGCCTCCGAGAACGCTTCCTCCGACAGCGCCGCCTCCCACCAGGCTGCTTCCCCCCGCCAGGCTCCGTCCGGCACTGTCTCCTACCGGCACGGCGGCCTGGTCTGTACCGACCACACCATCGATGTGCCGCTGGACCACCGGCACCCCGGAGGGCCGTCCATCGCCCTGTTCGCCAGGGAGGTCGTCGCCGAGGACCGCGAGGACAGCGAACTGCCCCGGCTGGTCTGGCTCCAGGGCGGCCCCGGCGGCCGTGCCGAGCGCCCCAACGCCGCCGGCGCCTGGCTGCGCAGGGCCCTGCGCGACTACCGGGTCGTCCTCATGGACCAGCGCGGCACCGGCCGCTCCACCCCCGCCGACCGGCGCACCCTCGCCCGGTTCGGTACGGGCACCGGGGCCGCCGCCGCATACCTCGGGCACTTCCGCGCCGACTCGATCGTGCGCGACGCCGAACTGCTGCGCCACCACCTCCAGGGCGACCGGCCGTGGAGCGTACTCGGCCAGAGCTTCGGCGGCTTCTCCACCCTGACGTACCTCAGCCTCGCCCCCGAAGGGCTCACCCGCGCCTACATCACCGGCGGGCTGCCCACGCTCACCGGCCACGCCGACGACGTGTACCGGGCCGCCTACGCCCGCACCCTGGCCCACAACGAGCGCTACTTCGCCCGCTACCCCGCCGACCAGCGCCTCGCCGACGCGGTGGCCGGGCACCTGGCGGAGCACGACGTCCGGATGCCCGGCGGTGAGCGCCTCACCGTCCGGCGCTTCCAGACCCTCGGTATCGGCTTCGGTACCTCCGCCAAGTTCGACGCGCTGCACTACCTCCTGGAGACCGCCTTCACCGACGGCGCCCGCGGCCCCGAGCTCACCGACACGTTCCTGCGCGGAGTCGACGCCACCGTCTCCTTCGCGGAGCGGCCGCTGTACGCCGCGCTCCACGAGCCGATCTACGCGCAGGGCGGCCGGCCCACCGACTGGTCCGCGCACCGCGTCCGCCGGGAGTTTCCCGCGTTCGACGCGGCCCCGGGCGCTCCGGTCCGGTTCACCGGCGAGATGGTCTACCCCTGGCAGTTCGACGAGGACCCGGCGCTCGTCCCGCTGCGCGGCGCCGCCGAGGCCCTGGCCGCGCGTACCGACTGGCCGGCCCTTTACGACCTGGACCGGCTCGCCGCCAACCAGGTCCCGGTCGTCGCCGCCGTCTACCACGACGACATGTTCGTGGACCGGGAACAGGCCCTGGCCACCGCCGACGCCGTACGCGGGCTGCGGACCTGGGTCACCGACGCCCACGCGCACGACGGCGTACGCGCCGACGCCGCTGTCCTGGACCGGCTGATCGCGATGGCCGACGGCGAGATCTGACCACGCGGTGCCCGGCAGCGCGCGTGACATCTCGCGTGAAATCGCGCGTGAGGAGGTCACAGACGGTGAGATGGCCGGTGCGCGGGCCTCGCGGCCGACGCCTCGGTGCAGTCGTCCTTGATGGCGATGCTTGAATGGACTTTCATTCCTGATCCGGCAAGGAGAATCGCTGTGCCCCTGGTGTCTGTCGTGATGCCCGTGTACAACTCGGCGGCCACCCTCGGTGCGGCTGTGCGGTCGGTGCTCACACAGACCCATGGCGACCTGGAGCTGCTGATCACCGACGACCAGTCGTCCGACGGCTCCATGGACCTGCTCCGCGAGTTCGCCGAGCAGGACGAGCGCGTCCTGCCGGAGTCCGCCCCCGAACGGGGCGGTGCGGGCCGGGCCCGCAATCTGGCGATCGAGCGTGCCCGCGGGGACTATGTGGCCTTTCTCGACAGCGACGACATGTGGCTGCCGGAGAAGACCGCGAAGCAGCTCGCCTTCGCTGCGGAGGCCACTGCGCCTCTGACGTTCACCTCGTACTTCAAGATGGCCGCCGACTACGACGGTGACAGCACCGACTGGGTCCCGAACGGGCGGGTGATCCGGGCGCGGGAGCACGTGGACTACCGCGCGATGCTGGTCCAGGACCACATCGGTGCTCTCACCGCCATGTACGACCGCAGCGTCCTGGGCACGAGGCTGATGCCGGAGATGCGCAAGCGCCAGGACTACGCGCTGTGGCTGTCGATCATGCGGGACGGCGCCGACGCCCGGGGGCTGGCCGAGCCGCTCGCGGTGTACAGGGCCCACCAGGCGGGATCCCTGTCCTCCAACAAGCTGTCGCTCGTGCAGTACAACTGGGACCTGTATCGCGAGCACGAGCATCTGTCGGTCCCGCGGGCGACGCGGGCGCTGGCCGGCGCGGTGTGGCAGTCGCTGCGGAACTCGCGGATCTGACGCGTACGCGCCGCTCCGGCGGTCCGCGACCGCCGGCCCCGGCAGCGGACGGGCCCGTCCGCCGTGAGGTCCCCGTCCGCCGTGAGATCCCCGTCCGCCACGAGGTCAAGGGCGGCCGGACACCGCCTAGACTCCTCCGGTGAACGACTCCCTCCCCACCGCCGAAGCCCTGCGCACCGCCCTGGCCGGGCTCCTCGACGGGCTGCCGCCCAAACAGGCCGTCCAGGCCGTCGAGCGGCTGATCGCCAACTACCGGGGGACCACCCCCACCGGGACCCCGCTGCTGCGCGACCGCTCGGACGTCGCCGCGTACGCCGCGTACCGGATGCCCGCCACGTACGAAGCGGTACGGGCGGCGCTCGACGCCTTCCGGGCCGCGGTGCCCGGGTGGGTGCCCGCCCGGCACACCGACATCGGCGGCGGTACGGGTGCGGCCACCTGGGCGGTGGCGGGGGCCTGGGACGACCCGGACGGGACGGACGGGACGGACGGGACGGACGGGGGCAACGAGCCGGGGACCCGGCGTACCACCGTGCTCGACTGGGCGGAGCCCGCACTCGTGCTCGGCCGTGAACTCGCCGCGCGGTCCGGCTCGCCCGCACTGCGCACCGCCGACTGGCAGCGCTCTCGTATCGGACCGGGGCTCACTCTGGAGAGCACTGATCTGGTGACGGTCTCGTATGTCCTGGGGGAGTTGACCGAGGCCGGCCGTACCGCCGTCGTGGACGCCGCGGCCGAGGCCGCCCAGGCGGTCGTCGTGGTCGAACCCGGCACCCCCGACGGCTATCTGCGGATCATGGCGGCCCGGGACCGGCTGACCGCCGCCGGTCTGCGGACCGCCGCCCCCTGCCCGCACAGCGACGCCTGCCCCATCGTGCGCGGCACCGACTGGTGCCACTTCTCGGCCCGGGTGAGCAGGTCATCGCTGCACCGGCAGGTCAAGGGCGGCTCACTGGCGTACGAGGACGAGAAGTTCAGCTATGTCGCCGCGTTCCGGGGCGAGGTGGCGACGGTCCCGGCCCGTGTCGTACGCAGACCGCAGATCCGCAAGGGCCTGGTCCAGCTGGAACTGTGCACCGAGGCGGGCGGACTCACCCGCGAGACCGTCTCCAAGCGCCACGGCGACCTCTACCGCGCGGCCCGGGACACCGCGTGGGGCGACGCCTGGCCGCCCCACGCGTGACACCTGCCGCAGCAGCCGGCCGGCTACGAACGCAGCTCCTGCGTACAGCACTTGACGCTGCCGCCGCCCTTGAGCAGCTCGCTCAGATCCATGCCGAGCGGCTCGAATCCGCGGGCCCGCAGCGGTGCGTAGAGACCGACGGCGGCCTGCGGCAGCAGCACATGGCGGCCGTCGCTCACCGCGTTGAGCCCCAGCGCCGCGGCGTCCTCCGGCGCCGCGATCAGTGCGTCGGGGAAGAGCCTGGCCAGGACGGAACGGCTGCCGGGCGAGAAGGCGTCCGGGTAGTACATGATCTCGTCCGCCGATTCGTCCAGCACACTCAGCGCCGTATCGAGGTGGTAGTAGCGGGGGTCGACCAGATCGAGCCCGATCACCGGGCGGCCGAAGAACTCCTGCGCCTCGTCGTGCGAGAGCGGGCTGGAGCGGAAGCCCCGCCCGGCCAGGATGTACGAGGCGGTGACGGCGAAGTCGCCCTCGCCCTCGTTCACATGGACGGGCTTGTGGATTGTCCTGAAGCCGTGCGCGCGGAACCACTCCAGGTGCGCGTCGGCCTCCTCGGTCCGTTCGGGGTGGGCGAAGCGGGCGCCGAGCACCCGCCCGTCGATCACGGTCGCGCCGTTGGCCGCGAAGACCATGTCGGGCAGGCCGGGCCCGGGGTCCAGGATCTCGACCGTGTGGCCGAGCGTGCGGTAGCGGTCGCGGAGGTCCTCCCACTGGGCGAGGGCCAGGGGAAGTTCGACCGGTTTCGAAGGGTCCATCCACGGGTTGATGGAGTACGTCACCCTGAAGTGTGCCGGTGGGCACATCAGATAGCGCCGGGGTGTGGCGTCACGAGGCAATGAGGGCTCCTCACGGCGGACATGGGCTGCGGGTGTGCAGCCGGCTGCTGCCATGGTCCGCCCTGCGGGGCCTCGCGCGCTGTGCACCGATCGGGTGGTTCACCGACGGTGGCCGAAAAGCCCCGGCTGCGGTCCCGGCTGCGGCCGCCGGACCCACCTGCCGGACCCACCTGCCGGACCCGCCCGCCGGACCCGCCCCCAGGACCCGGTCGCCGTACGGAAGCGGCCCTCGTACGGAAGTGGCCTCCGTACGGAAGCGGCACATCACACGGATACCGAGACGATACGTATCGGATCCACCGATGTTAGATTCCCCTCCATGGCCCCGCCTCCTTCCCCTTCCCCTTCCCCCTCCCCGTCACCCGAAGCGAAGCCGCCCGCCAGGTCACCGGATGCCGGCCGCCGCAGTGAACGCTCCCGCAGAGCGATCCTCGACGCGGCGCTCGCCCTGGTCGGAGAGGTCGGTTACAACAAGCTGACCATCGAGGCCATCGCCGCCCGCGCCGGAGTGGGCAAGCAGACGATCTACCGCTGGTGGCCGTCCAAGGCGGCCGTCCTGCTCGACGCGTCCGTCGCCCTCGCCGGGGACGCCGAGGACGAGGGCGAGTGGGGCGGCTTCCCCGACACCGGCGACATCGCGGCCGACCTCAAGCATGTGCTGCGGCTCACCGTCGACCAGTTCAACGACGAGAAGTACGACGCCCCCGCCCGCGCCCTCACCGCGGCCGGGTCCACCGATCCGGAACTCGGCCGGCGCTTCACCCGCGAACTCCTCGAACCGGCCCTCGGACTGTACGAGGAGCGGCTGCGGTCCGCCGTGGCCGCCGGGCAGATCGGCGCTGACGTGGACATCAGGATCGCCGTGGAGATGCTGGTCGGGCCGCTCACCCACCGCTGGCTCCAGCGCACCAATCCGCTCACCCACGCCTTCGCCGACATCTGTGTGGACCAGGTGCTGCGGGGAATCGGAGCCCGTCCTGACGGTGGCTGAACCACCCCGGCCGGTAAGTGTGGTCACCCGGGGCGCAGGATGGTGGCAGCATGGAGGGTCCGTGGTGCATGCAGCGGGTGAGGTGAGGGGATAGATGGGAACAGAGTTCGGCCGAGACCGTGGCCCGGCGAGCAGAATGACCCAGTGGCTGCGCCGCCGCCCCAGACAATCCCCTCCAGACGACCTCCAGCGCGAGAAGCTCTTCGTCGCCGCCGCCGAAGCCGGCCTGCCTCTCTCGCCTGCCGCCCACCCCGTCGGATACCGCTGTTCCTGTGACCGCGTGGGCTGTCCCACCCCGGCCAGGCACCCCCTCTCCTTCGCCTGGCAGACGCAGTCCACGACCGACCGCGCCCAGGTCGAGCGCTGGGTCCGCAACCAGCCCGAGGCCAACTTCATCACCGCGACCGGCATGGTCCTCGACGTCCTCGACGTGCCGCTCGACGCGGGGCGCAGTGCGCTGGAGCGGCTGCTCGCGCACGGTGTCCAGGTGGGGCCCGTCGCCCAGTCGGGCACCGACCGGATGCTCTTCTTCACCGCCACCCGCGGCACGCCGGAGGACGAGGACGAGTGGTGGCCGTGCGAGCTTGACTGCCACCCCGAGACGATGGACGAGCACCCGGGCCTGCGCTGGCACTGCCGCGGCAGCTATGTGCTCGTACCGCCCGCCCGGCTGCCCGGTGAAGCCCGTGTCGACTGGGTGCGCGGGCTCGAACATCCGCTGCCCGACCCGCTGACCCTCCTGGAGACGCTCACCGACGCCTGCGCGCGCCACTCGGACGGCGACCAGGACGCGCACGCGGTGGCGTGGCCCCTCGGCCGCTGAGCAGCCGTACCGCGCCCGGTCCGCCGCACGGAGGCGGACCGGAGTGCGCCCCGCGGGAACTACCGCGGGACCTCTGCCGGGCCCCGAAGCGCCCACGAGCCCAGCCGGGCCCAGCGGCGCCTGGAGCCCAGCTGCGTCTACGAGCCCTTCGCGGCCGTCAGCCCGGCCTGCCGGCCGAGGATGGTGACCTGTCCCTTCGCCGGGACCAGCGCCACCTGGCTGGAGACGAGCTCCTTGGTGATGGTGCTCTTCGCGTCACCGGTCGTCAGCGCCTTCACATCCGCGGGCACCGTCAGATGCAGACCCTTCGCCGCGGTCTGCTGCTCGTAGTAGCGGGTGGAGAAGAACACCAGCGCCCCGCCGCCCCGGATGGCCAGCCCCAGCGGCCGGTAGTCGCCGTCGGTGAGCGCCCGGTCCACGTACTGCGTGGAGAGCCCCGGCAGGTTCGCGTTCTTCTCCCGTGCCTGGCGCCAGGCCGTGGTGTCGTTGCCCGGTGCGAAGTGGTCCGGGCGGCCGCTCTTCAGATACGCGGCGTACTCACCGCTGAGCTTCTGCGGCGCCACCGCCAGTGAGGCGTCGGCCGGTTCGGCGGGCTGCGCCCAGCCGTCCTTGTCGGTGACGAAATCGGGGACCGCGGACGGGCGCAGGACCGACAGATAGGCGGCCTTCCACTGCTGGTCGACCGCGTCCCGTACGAACACCACCAGCCAGCGGGTGTCGCCGCTGCCGCCGTCCTGGTCCCGGTTGGAGTCGGTGTCGGCGATGAACCACCGCGGCCAGCCGGCCTTCTTCGGGATGATGAACTTGGCGTCGGTGAGCTTCAGGTCCGAGTGCTGGGCGTTGCCCGCCGGAGTGGTGACGTGCCGTGCCTTGAGCCCCGCCTGGTTGATGGCCCCGAGCGGACCGGTGACCCGGCCCGCGTCGAGAGCCGGGTCGTACGCCTTGTCCGCCTTGTTGTACGCGGCGGTGAAAGCGGCGAGTGCCTGCGCCGCCTCAGCCTTCGTCGCCGACGGTACGACCTCAAGCTCGCCGTGCACCGTCATGCACCCGCTCGCCGTCAGCGTTATCGCCGCCGTCGTCGCGAGCCCCGCCGCCAGCCGCCCCAGCCTGCCCATGAGTTGCCTTCTGCTCCTGCGATCCCGCTGCCTTCGAGGACGTGGTGAACCCTACCGGGGCGAGGAAGGACACGGGCGTGGGGACCGGATACAGCACCCATACCGTTGCCTGGAGCACCGCACGCGCCCGCGGAGCCGGCCGGCAGCGCGGCACGGGCGGACCGTGGCGGGTCTCAAGCCGTCCCGGACGGCGCCCTTTTCGGGATGATCAGCGGAGCCCCGGTGCCCGGATGCGCCAGCACCTCGATGGGCTGCCGGTACACGCGGCTCAGCAGCTCCTCGGTGAAGACCCGGGACGGCGGGCCGTCGGCGGCGATCCGTCCGTCGTGCAGTACGGCGGCCCGGTCGGCGTACGCGGCCGCAAGCCCGAGGTCGTGCAGGACCACGACGACCGCGCACCCGGCGGCGGCCCGCTCCCGGCAGATGCGCAGCACCAGTTCCTGGTGGCGCAGATCGAGTGCGGCGGTCGGTTCGTCGAGCAGCAGCAGCGGGGTCCGCTGGGCGAGGACGCGGGCCAGGGCGACCCGGGCGCGTTCACCGCCGGAGAGCGAGGGGAAGGGGCGGGCGGCGAATCCGCCGACCTCGGTGGCGGCCATGGCGTCGGCGACGGCCGGTGCGTCGTCGTCCGCGCGTTCCGTGCCCGCCCAGGGCGCGCGGCCCATCCGGACGACCTCCTCGACGGGAAAGGGGAAGGAGAGGCCGGCGGACTGGGGGAGTACGGCCCGGCGCAGGGCGAGTTCGGCGGGCGGCCAGGACGTGGCGGGGCGCCCGTCGATCCGTACCCCGCCGTCGGTGGCGGGCAGGTCGGCGGCCAGAGCGGCGAGCAGCGTGGACTTTCCGGCGCCGTTCGGGCCGACGAGAGCGAGGAGTTCACCGGCCCGGACGGTGAGGTCGACACCGCGGAGGACGGCACGGCCCGCCAGGCTCAGACAGAGACGGTCGGCATGGGCCAGCGCGGCGCCGGGAGGACGGGGCACGGGGAGCTGCCGCGGGCGGTGCCGGAAGAGGGCTCGGAGCATGGGTCGCCTCATGGGTACGGGGGAGTCGGGGCCTCGGCGGTACGGCGTCGGGGTGGGGTCCGAAGCAGGAGCAGGAGCAGGAGCAGGCGCTGGGAGTGGGCGGGGTGGGCAGCCGCTACGTCCATCCGGTGCGTCGGCGCGTCCTGCGCAGCAGCCAGAAGAAGAACGGGCTGCCGAACAGCGCGGTCAGCACCCCCAGCGGCAGCTCGGCAGGGGCCGCCACCGTCCGGGCCGCCAGGTCGCCGGCCACCAGGATCACCGCGCCGCCCAGCGCGCTGCCCGGTATCAGGAAGCGGTGCCCGGGGCCGTTCGCCATCCGGAGCAGATGCGGGACCAGCAGCCCCACGAAGGTGATGATCCCGGCGACGGCCACCGCGGCCGCCGTGAGCAGCGCGACGACCAGCACGAGCACCATCCGCAGCCGTTCGACGTCGACACCGAGGTGCCGGGCCGGCCGCTCGCCCAGCGCCAGCAGGTCCAGCTTCCGCGCGGTGAGAGGCGCCACCGCGAGCCCGAACACCGCGCACGGCAGCACGGCGAGGACCTTCGGCCAGGTCGCCTGGGCGAGCGAGCCCAGCTGCCAGAAGGTGATCTGCGAGATCTGGGCGTTGTCGGCGAAGAAGATGAAGAGCCCGATCAGCGCCCCGGCGAAGGCGTTCACCGCGATCCCGGTGAGGATCAGCGTGACGACCTCCGTCCGTCCGCCCGAGCGGGACAGCGTGTACACCAGCAGCACGGTCACCAGACCGGCGGCGAACGCGCAGACCGTCACCGTCCAGTTGCCGAGGAACGTCAGCCCGAGAGCGATGGAGGCGACCGCGCCGACCGCCGCGCCGGACGAGATGCCGATGACGCCCGGTTCGGCGAGCGGATTGCCGAACACGCCCTGCATCAGGGCGCCCGCGCAGCCGAGCGAGCCGCCGACGAGCAGCGCGAGGACGACCCGGGGCAGCCGCACGTTCCACAGGACGCTCTCGCCGACCCGGTCGAGTCCCGAGCCGCCGAGACCGGCCCGGTGCAGGACCGAGGCGAGGACGTCGCCGAGCGGGATGTGGTAGGCGCCGGTCCCCGCCGACAGCAGACAGAGCAGGACGAGAGCGCAGAGCAGACCGGCCGTCAGCAGGGCGGCGGCCGGGCGCCGGTGGCGCGGCTCGGGGCCGGGGGCGGGCCCGGCCGGCCCCGCCGCTGTGCCCTCGGCCGGTGCGGGGACGGGGGTACGGGTGGTCATGGATCACTTCCCGTTCGCGTACAACTGCGTGACCAGGGACTTCAGTACCTGGTCGGTGCGCGGGCCGTAGTTCAGCAGCACCCCGTCGTCGATCGCGACGACCCGGCGGTCCATCCCGGCCGGGGTCTCGGCCACCCCGGGCAGTTTCACCAGACCGTCGATGCCGCCGACCGAGGCGAGCCCCGCCGTCATGACCAGGATCGCGTCGGGGGCGGCCCTGGCGAGTGCCTCGCTGGTGATCGGGGTGAAGTCCTTGTCGAGACCGGACGCCTTGCCCGCGTCGACCGCACCGGCCGCCTCCAGGAGCGAGGCGGCCCCGGAGTCCCGTCCGCCGAGCAGATGGACGGAGGCGCTGCCGCGCAGATAGAGGAAGGCGACCCGGGGCCTGGCCGAACCCTTCCGTACGGGGGCGGACTTCCTTACGGCGTCGATCCGTTGGGCGGTGCGCCGCTTCAGCGCCGCGCCCGATTCCGGTACGCCGAGCGCACCGGCCACCGCGTCGATCCGGCGGCCGATGTCGCCCAGGCCCTTCGCCGGGTCGACGACGACCAGCGGGATGCCCGCGTCCCGTATCTGCCCGATGGCCTCCACCGGCCCGGTCGTGGTGTCCGCGAGCACGAGGGTCGGGCGCAGTGAGAGGACGCCCTCGGCCGACACGTCGTGCGCGCGGGTCACCAGCGGCAGCTTCCGCGCCTGTTCGAAAGTGGCGGTGATGTCGCGGGCCACCACCTGCCTGCCCAGCCCGAGAGTGAAGACGATCTCGCTCAGACTGCCGGTCAGCGGAACGATCCGGTCCGTCGAAGTGACCGTCACCCGCCGCCCGTCCGCGGAACGTATCTGCGCGGGGAGCCGGGGGTGCGGCGCTGCCGCGAGGGGTTCGACGCGGTCGGCGGGGGCGGCGGCGGACGCGGTGCCCGTGCCGCCGGTGGAGCGCGCGGCGGGCGTGGTGTCCGTACCGCAGCCGGTGGCGGCCAGGGCGAGGGCGAGCGCGGAGAGCAGTACACCGGCCGTCCGGGATGTGCGCACGGAGGACACCGTCCTGTCGGTTCGTCGGGGTTCCCGGGCCGGAGGGCTTCCAGCCGAGTCGGAGATAGCTTAGGTTAGCCTTACCTCACTCGCCAGCCCTTCGGGGGGGATTCCATGCTGCCGTTCAGACCGGTCCGTGTCCTTGCCGTCGCACTCGTCGCGGCCTTGCCGACGGCCCTGCTCACGGTCCTGTTCCCGGCGTCCACGGCCCACGCGGCAAGCCGTACGGTGCAGGGCGGCCGGCTCGACTGGGGGATCAAGTCCTCCTTCCAGAGCTATGTCACCGGTCCCATCGCCAAGGGGAGTTGGGGGCTCCAGGGCGGTGCCGCCACGGTGGGCGGCAGCCGCTTCCGGTTCCACTCGGCGGCCGGTTCGTACGCCCCGGACAGCGGCGCCTTCACCGCGGCCTTCTCCGGCGGGGTCCACTTCACCGGCCACCGGAAACCGGACGGCACCCAGGAACTCGACCTCACCATCAGCCGCCCCACCGTCCGGATCTCCGCCGGGCAGGGCACGCTGTACGCCGACATGGTCAGCAGGTCCAGGGCCACCGGGCGGTTCACCACATCGGCGCAGGTGCCCCTCGCCACGCTCGGGCTGTCCGGCGTCGACATGAAGGGCGGCGGCAGCCCGATCGCCCTCAACTCCCTCCCGGCCACGCTCACTTCCCAGGGTGCCACCGCGTTCGCCGGGTACTACACGGCCGGTACGGCGCTCGACCCGGTGAGTCTGTCGGCCGATGTGCTGGCGCCGGCCACGCACCCCGGCGAGCCCTCCGGGAAGCCTTCCGGCACGCCGGCGGCCGGGAAGCCGGCGGGGAAGGCCACCGAGGACAGCGCCGCAGGGGCCATCCGCGACGCCGCTGTCGACTGGGGTGTGCGCCGTACCTACCGTGAGTACGTCACCGGGGCCGTCGCCCGGGGCAAGTGGACCCTGTCGGACGGGGCCCAGGACGGCGGCGCGCTCTTCCGCTTCGCCGGAGGCCGGGGCACGTACGACGAGAAGAAGCAGACCCTCGACGCGCACTTCACCGGCACGGTCCGTTTCACCGGGACCCGGCTGGACGTGCGGCTCACCGGTCTGGCCGTGAAGGTCGAGGGCGGCAGGGGCACCCTCTCCGCGGCCGGGACGCCCGTGGTGACCTTCGCGGCCGGGCGGCTCACCGCCGACCACGGCCTGATCGCACTCGACGAGGCACCCACCGAACTGACCGCGGGCGGGGCGAAACTCCTCGGCTCGATGTACCGGCCGGGCACCGCGATGGACCCGGTGTCGCTGGCCGTCGCCATCGACGACAAGGCCGCCCTGCCCGCCCTGCCCGACCTGGGCAGCACACCGAGCGCCACACCGGCCCCGGCGCCGAAGGCCGGGCGCGGGGCCACCGCGGGCACGGACACGGCGGCCCGGTCGGCGGACGGCCGCACCGGGACGTATGCCGCTCTCGGCGCGGGGGTAGTCGTCGCCGCCGCTCTGGTGTTCCTGGCCGTCCGCAGACGCCGGGGCGCACAGCAGCGCTGACCGGGGCTCTCCGTCCCCCCGGCCGCCAAGCCACTCCTTCTGTCCTTTCGCTACGCCGTCACGTCGGCAATCTCTCAAGGAGACACCTGATCATGGCTGTTACCCGTCGCCCGATGGCGCTCGCCGCCGCTGTCGCCACCGTGACCGCGCTCGGCGCCACCGCGTTCGCGCTGCCCGCACTCGCCGCTGACGGACCGCCCAAGGCACCGCTGAACATCACGGGCGGCACTCTGGACTGGGGCGTCAAGGAGTCCTACCGCTCGTACGTCACCGGCATGGCCGCGGGTGAGACAAGAACGGCCGACGGCGCCGTGACCAACACCGACGGCAGCTTCCGGTTCGGCGGCGCCCAGGGCGCGTACGACCCCGGCGCGCACACGGTGAAGGCGGCCTTCGACGGCAGCGTCACCTTCTCGTCGCCCGCGCCGCCCAAGGGCCACGGCTTCGAAGTCACCCTGTCCGACCTGCGGTTCGACAGCGGTGCACAGCGGATCACCGCCGATGTGACCAAGGACGGCGGCACCCGGCAGGATGTTCCGCTCGCCGAGGTGAAGGCGACCGGAGCCTCGATGGAGGACCTGCCCGCGACCCTCACGAAGGAGGCGGGGGACGTGCTGGGCTCGGCGACGTACGCCGGGGCCGCGGGCGATCCCGTCACCGTACGGCTGGAGTTCGCATCCCCGACTGACCCCGGTACGGGTCCCAGCACGGATCCCAGCACGGATCCCAGTGCAGGCCCCAGCACGGGCCCGAGCACCGGCACGAGCACAGGGCCGACCGAGGAGCCGACCGGGAAGCCCACCGGGAAGCCCACGGACCGGCCCACCGCCGGGCCCACATCCACCGGGACCCCGGCCGGGACCCCGGCGCCGGCCGGTCGGGCAGTGGACGGCACGCTCTCCTGGGGCGTCAAGAAGTCCTTCCGTACGTACATCCTCAGCGGCGGCGAGATCAGCACGGCGGCCGGTGCGAAGAAGAGCGGGGACGTCTTCGCCTTCCCGCTCGCGCAGGCGGACCTGAACAGCGGGAAGAAGACGCTGAGCGCCGCCTTCGACGGCAGCGTGCGGTTCCTCTACAGCGCGCACCGACTCGACATCGCGCTCTCGTACATCCACATCGTGGCCAAGGGCGCCGCGGGCACGCTGAGCGCGGACGTCACCACACCCCAAGGGGTGCACCAGGACGTCGACTTCGCCTCGCTCGACCTCTCGGGGGCCGACTACACGGCCAAGGACGATGTGGTCCAGCTCAAGAACGTCCCGGCGGTCTTCACCGCGGACGGCGCGGCCCAGTTCGCCAACGAGACCACGGGCTCCCTCTACCACGCGGGCGACGCCATCGACCCGGTGACGGTGGCACTCGCCCTCAGCGCGGACGCCCACCTCCCGGCCGGTTCCGCCGGTGGCACCGCGGCCGCCGGTGGCACGGGCGGAGGATCCGGTACCGCGGGCGGCTCCACTGTCGGAGGCGGCTCGGTGGGCGGGGCGGGCGGCTCCGTCGGTGGCAGTGGCGCGGACGGAGGCGCACTCGCCTCCACCGGTACGGACATCCCGGCCGGTGTCCTCGCCGGTGCGGCGGCCGCCGTCGCCGCGGCGGGTGCGGCCCTGGTGGCCGTGGCGCGCAGGCGGCGTACGCACGGCTGACCCCGCGCCGCTCACTCCATCGGGCCGTCTGGAGTGGCAGGTCCCGCGGGCTCTCGTAGCGTCGGAAGCGCGGCCTTCGCCGTGTCCGACTCCACTCAGTGATCTGCCCGAACCGCCGAAACGAGGCAACCATGGTCGGCCAGCCGGTGTACCTGTACGGAGACGGCCCCACAGCCGTCCGACGTGCCGACGGTCCGCCCGGCACCGGCCAGGGGCGCCACGTGCCGTGCAGCCCGACCGGCCCCGGCCTCCGGTGACGCCCGCAGCCCCGGTCGCCCCGGGCCCGCACGCGTCCCTGCTGATCAGCCTGCAACTGGCCGACCCCGGGTTTCCCGGCGGTATGTGCGACCCCGCCTATGAGTGGGACTGCCTCGTCCGGCCCGGCCAGGTGGAGCAGGACGGCCTCGGCCCCCTGCTGCACGCCCTGCTGCGGCAGGGTGTCGGGCCGTCCGACGCGACGGCCCTCGCCCTCGCCCACGCCGCCGCTTCGGAGGGCTGCTGGGGCGAGGTGGCCGAGATCGACGAACGGCTGTACGCCGCCAAGCTCGGCCGGGAGCAGCGGGCCGCCGCGACCCGGGCCGGCCGGGGGATGCTCGACATCGGCCGTGCGGTGTTCCCCTCCGAAGCGGTGGAGGAGTTCGCCGCCCTGGTCGCCCGCAGGGAGGCGCCGGGCAACCGGGCGGTGGTCTCCGCCGTCATCCAGGCCGGAGCCGGTGTGCCACGCCAACAGGCGGTGTCCGCCGAGCTGTTCGCGTTCTGCGCCGCCTTCGCCGCCGCGGCCCGGCGTACGGGGGCGGCCGACCACAGCGCGGCCCAGCTGCTGCTGCGTGGGGCGGCTCCGGTGATCGAGGAGGTCACGGCGGACGCCCTCCGTCGTGAACTCGCCGATCTGGGCGGCTGTGTGCCCGCCGCCCAGGCCCTGTCGGGGACTTCCGGCCGTGCGCCGGCCCCGGCGCCCGCACACTGACCGGGCTCCCCGGCGCACGACTTCCCAGCCACGACTTCCCAGCCACGACTTCACAGCCACGACTTCCCAGCGCACGAATGCCCAGCGCATGACTTGCCGGCCCACCGGCCGTCAGACCGGAAGGAATCACCATGGCGCTTGTCACGGACGACATTCCCGAGGCGTCGGCGACGGGACGCACGCGCGGGGCGTCGCGGCTCTCCGCCACGCACCACACCCCGGGCCGGATACCGCCCGAAGTGGCCAGGCACGCCCCGGCCCCCGGCGCGGCCACCGGGGAGCCCGCCAACCGGATCGGCCTCCTGGAGATGGGGTTCGAGCGGCAGAGCGGACGCACCGAACTGGTCCGCAGGTACAGCAGGATGCCGCTGCGGATCGGCAGGCCGCAGTACCCGGACCCACTGCGGCCGCAGATGGCCTTCGTCCGGCTGGCCCCCGTCGCGGGCGGCCTGGTCCAGGAGGACCGGCAGCGTATCGACGTCTGCTGCGGCGCCGACACCGAAGCGCATCTCTCGACGGGAGCCGCGACCGAGGTCCGTGCGATGGAGCGGGGTTATGCCACCCGGCTGGTCAACCTCTCGGCAGGACCCGACGCGTATCTGGAGTACCTGCCGGATCCGCTGGTGCCGCTGCCGGGTGCCAGGCTCTACCAGCGCACCGTGATCACCGCGGACCCCGCGGCCACCTTCGTCGTCGGCGAGACGGTGGCGGCCGGCCGGCCGGGGCCCGGCGGGCGCCACGGGTACGACGTACTCGGGCTCGACCTGGAGGTGCGCCGCCCGCACGGCAGGCTGCTGGCCCTCGACGCGGTACGGCTGTGCCCGGACCGGCACGATGTGTCGGGCCCCGGCATGCTCTCCGGCCACACCCAGCTTGCCTCGCTGTACGTGGTGACCGGCCGGTCGCCCGCGGCCGAGGTGGCCGACGCCCTGCACACCGCGCTCGACGGCCTGGGGCAGCGGTCCGGGCTGCGGTACGGAGTGAGTGTGCTGCCGCACGACTGCGGCGCGTGGTTGCGGGTGCTGGGCGACGACGCGGAGTCCGTGGCGGCCGCCCGGCACGCGGGCTGGGACGCGGCACGCCGTCTGCTCACCGGCTCGCGCGCCCCGGACCGTGCCACCAGGACCGCCGGCCGCTGACCTGGGCACCGCGGCCGGGCGAACTCCCGCCGGGCCGTCTCATGCCGGGACGCCTCATGCCGGACGGTGGCCGGGGCGAACTCCCGCCCCGGCCGGTGAACTTCAAGCGTGCTTCAGGCACTGACCGGAGTGAACTCCTGCCCCAGCTCGCGGAAGATCTCCGTGTTGAGCGTGAAGGCGTGCTTGCACTCGTCCACGATCCGCCGCTTCTCCAGGTCGTCCGCGTCCACCGAGTCCAGCAGCTCCCGGTAATCACGCTTGAACGCGGCCGGGTTGGGGATCAGGTCGAACACGTAGAACCGCACACCGTCGCCCTTGCGCGGGAAGCCCCATGCCTTCTCCGCCGCGTCGCGGACGATCTGACCGCCCGACAGGTCTCCGAGGTAACGCGTGTAGTGGTGGGCGACATAGCCGCCCGGCCAGGTCCGCGCACAGTGCGTCACCCGCTCCGCGTACGCGGTGGTGGCGGGCAGCGGCCGCAGCCCCGCCCGCCAGCCGGGCCCGCGCAGATGGGCCAGGTCCTGCTCCAGCGCGGCCGTGCGCATCAGCTCGGGGAGGATGAAGGGGCCCGCCACGGAGTCCCCGGCCAGCGCGTCGGCGCCCTCTTCCAGCGCCCGGTACACGAACCACAGCTGCTCGGTGTACCGGGCGTAGGCGTCCACCCCGAGCCTGCCGCTCAGCATGTCGCTCATGAACGTCGCGGAATTGGCCTGGTCGTGCAGCTCGTGAGAGGCGGTGCGGATGAGCGTCGAAAAGGCGTCCATGGCGGACCTCCGGGGCCGAGGGGGACGGGAACCTGGCTCGATCTTCTATGCTTAGGCTTACCTAAGTCAATGGTTTCCGACGTCCTGTCGGTAACAGCCGTACCCCGCCCCGCCCCCGGCCAATCCGGATCACGGCAGCGTGAGGATCTCCGCCCCGGTCTCCGTCACCACGAGCGTGTGCTCGAACTGCGCGGTCCGCCTGCGGTCCTTGGTCACCACGGTCCAGCCGTCCTCCCACATGTCGTACTCGTAGCTGCCGAGGGTGAGCATCGGCTCGATCGTGAAGGTCATACCGGGCCGGATGAGCTCCGTGGCGTACGGGCTGTCGTAGTGCGGGACGATCAGACCGGAGTGGAACGACGTACTGATGCCGTGTCCGGTGAAGTCCTTCACGACCCCGTAGCCGAAGCGCTTGGCGTACGACTCGATGACCCGGCCGATGACGTTGATCTGGCGGCCCGGCCTGACCGCCTTGATGGCCCGGCTGAGCGACTCCCGGGTCCGCTCCACCAGGAGCCGGGACTCCTCGTCGACGTCCCCGCAGAGGTAGGTGGCGTTGTTGTCCCCGTGCACCCCGTTGATGTACGCGGTGACGTCGAGGTTCACGATGTCGCCGTCCCTGAGCACCGTGGAGTCCGGGATCCCGTGGCAGATGACCTCGTTGACCGAGGTGCAGAGGGACTTCTTGAACCCGCGGTAGCCGAGGGTCGACGGGTAGGCCCCGTGGTCGCACATGAAGTCATGGGCGACCCGGTCGAGTTCGTCCGTCGTCACACCGGGCACGATGTGCTTGGCGGCCTCCGCCATCGCCTGTGCGGCGATACGGCCCGCGACGCGCATACGCTCGACGGTGTCGGCGTCCTGGACGTCCGGACCGGTGTACGGCGTCGGCGCGGGCTTGCCCACGTACTCGGGACGCCGGATGTTTCCGGGTACGGAACGGGTGGGAGAGAGCTCCCCTGGTACGAGCAGTGACTGGCCAGACATGCCAGCGAGTGTATGAGAGAGGAGCCGACCATGGCTTTGTTCAAGAGGCGCACGGCCGCGAAGCCGGGCGAGTGGTACTACTGCATCCAGCACAAAAAGGTCGAAGAGGGCCCCGAGTGCCCGGCCAAGGACCGCTTCGGCCCGTACGCCACCCGCGAGGAGGCGACCCACGCCATGGAGACGGCGGCCGAGCGCAACCTGGAGTGGGAGACCGACCCCAAGTGGCACGACAAGAGCGCCCCCACCGACGAGGAGAGCTGACGGCCCGCGCGTCAGACAGCCGCCGCCGCGGCCGCCGCCTCCTCCTTGCGGGTGCGGCGCAGCCGCGCGTCGGCGTCGGTGTCCGCGTCGTACGTCAGCAGCTTCGGCAGCACGGCGGCCAGCACACCCACCGACGCCACACAGGCCAGGCCGCCGCTCCAGATCGCGTTCCGGGTCCCGGTCCAGCCGGCCAGGGTGCCGGCCCTGACCTGGCCCAGCTGCGGCCCCACGCTGTACGAGAGCACCTCGATGCCCGCCAGCCTGCCCCGTAGCTCCTCCGGGATGGTCTGGTTCCAGATGGTGGAGCGGCCGAGGCCGCTGAGCATGTCGCCCGCGCCCGCGAAGGCCAGACAGAGCAGTACGAGCCAGACGTTGGTGCACCAGCCCGCGGCCGTGATCGCCAGACCCCAGCCCGCGGCCCCGAAGACCACGAAGAGCCCGTGCCGTCTGACCCGCGACGTCCAGCCGCTGGTCAGACTGAGCAGCACCGACCCCACCGACCCCGCCGCGTACATCAGGCCGAGCGCCCAGGTGGCGTGCAGATCGTCGGCGAGGAAGGGGAAGACGGTGTTCGGGTAGGCGAAGAACATCGCGGCCAGGTCGATCGCGTACGTCCCCAGCAGCACCGGGCGGCTCCACGCGTACCGGGCGCCCTCCGCGATCCCGCGCAGCGACGGCCGCTCGGCGTCGTGCGAGGGCGGCGCGGGCGACAGCCGTGAGCACATGGCCACCGAGACGGTGAAGCCCAGCACCGTGACGCTGTACGCGGTGGGGTACCCGGCGTACGCCACGACCACGCCCGCCAGCGCCGGGCCCGCGATCGCGCCGGTCTGCCAGCGCAGCGCGTTCAGCGCGGCGGCCGCGGTGAGCTGGTCGTGCGGCACGATCCGCGCCAGCAGCGAGTCGAGCGCGGGCCGCTGGAGCCCGGCCAGCGCCGAGACCCCGGCGGCCACGACGTACAGCGGCCAGAGCATCGGCGCGGGGATCAGCGCGTTCACCAGGAGCAGCACGGCCAGCACCCCGAGCCCCGCCTCGGTGGCCAGGATGACCTTGCGCCGGTCGGCCGCGTCGGCGAGCGCACCGCCGTACAGCCCGAAGACGACCAGCGGCACCAGCTCGACCGCCCCCATGGCGCCGACCGCAGCCGGTGACCCGGTGAGGTCCTTGATCTGGAGCGGCAGCGCGATCAGCGCCATCGAGCTGCCGAAGAAGGCGATCAGACCCTGGATCCAGAGCAGCCGGAACTCCCGGGACGAGCGCCAGGGAGTCAGGTCGGGGAGGATCGCGCCGAGCCGCGTGCGGGAAGCCACGAGAGGTCATGTTCGGGTGCTCCGCGGCCCGGCCGCAACCGGATTACCAGCGGCTCGGCGGGGGAGCGGTCAGCTGGTCGGCGAGGCGGGAAAGGCGGTCGCGGAAGCGTGGCTTGCCGCGCTGCGCGGGCAGGGTGTTCTCGCCGGCCGCAGCGCTGACCAGGTGCTGCACGGTGTCGAGATCCACCTCGTCACCGTCCGCCACGGTCAGCGTCTCGTGCGCCAGACCGTGCACCTCGGGATCCCCGCCGTCCAGCGCCAGCACGGTGGCCCCCGCACGCCGCGCCCCGTGCACCCGCTCCAGAAGCCCCTCGCCGGGCAGCTCAGGCGCGACGACGAGCAGCGTCTCGCCCCGCCCCGCCGCCTCGATCCGGCCCAGCCCCACGGCCAGATGCGCGGGCTCACCGCCCCCGACCCGGTGGCGTACCAGGGTGGGCGCCAGCTCGGGCAGCCCCGACCAGGCGGCCTCGTCCACCAGATGTGCCGCCAGATGCCAGGGCTCGTACCGCTCGGTCCCCACCAGGAGCAGCCCACCGCCGTGCGGCACCACCGACGACCGCAGCGCGGTGGCGAAGCGGCGGGCCGCGCGCGGCCACTCCGTCCCGGCGAGTACTTCCCGGAGCAGCGCCACCCGTACGGCATCCATGCCCCGGCATCCTGCCGCATCGGGCCGTCCCGCGGGGGGCCGTTGGCCGGTCCTCATCCGTACGGGTGCCGGGTACCAACAAGTAGGGTCGGCCCATGACTTCTACCGACAGTGCACAGCAGCCGGCCGCCCGGGATCCCTGGGACCTCCCCGACGTCTCGGGCCTGGTCGTCGGCGTCCTCGGCGGGACCGGCGACCAGGGCCGCGGGCTCGCCTACCGGCTGGCCAGGGCCGGCCAGAAAGTGATCATCGGCTCGCGCGCAGCCGAACGCGCCACGACCGCGGCCGGAGAGCTGGGGCACGGCGTCGAGGGCGCGGAGAACGCCGAGTGCGCACGCCGCAGCGACGTGGTCATCGTGGCCGTGCCCTGGGACGGGCACGCCAAGACCCTGGAGTCGCTGCGCGACGAGCTGACGGGCAAGCTCGTGGTCGACTGCGTCAACCCGCTCGGCTTCGACAAGAAGGGCGCGTACGCCCTGAAGCCCGATGAGGGCAGCGCCGCCGAGCAGGCCGCCGCCCTGCTGCCGGAGTCCCGGGTGGCCGCCGCCTTCCACCATCTCTCGGCCGTCCTGCTCCAGGACCCGGACATCGAGGAGATCGACACCGATGTGATGGTGCTGGGCGAGGAGCGCGCCGACGTCGAGATCGTGCAGGCGCTCGCCGGGCGGATCGCCGGGATGCGCGGCGTCTTCGCCGGACGGCTGCGCAACGCCCACCAGGTCGAGTCGCTGGTCGCCAACCTGATCTCGGTCAACCGCCGCTACAAGGCCCACGCCGGGCTGCGCGTCACCGACGTGTGAGCGCGATCGGGGCATGGGGGACACTGGGGGCGAACAGACTTTGCCCCCGGACAGGAGCCGCCCCCATGCCCCGCCTCGCTCTGTACGCCCTCGTCGTCTGCGCCCTCGCCGTGGCAGCGGCCGTGGTCTCCTTCGTCCAGGGCAGCCTCATCGGGATCGTCTGGATCCTGCTGGCGGGACTCTCGTCGAACATGGCCTGGTTCTATCTGCGCAGGAGCCGCGCCGCGAAGTCGGCGGGCGCCCCCGCCACCCGCTGACGCCGTTTACTGACGCCGTGCGCTGACGCCGTGCGCGGTACCGGCCCGGCCGCACCGGCTCCGGCCGCCGCCGTCACCCGGTCGGGCAGAAGAAGCCCTCGGGCTTGCCGTACCAGAAGCGGTAGAACTGCTGCCCGCAGTACGTGTCGTTGCCGCTGACCCCGACGCCGCGCAGGATCGTGTCGATCAGGTCGAAGAACGCGTGGTTGACCGACGGGATCCACAGCAGCGCGAAGACCGCCAGCATCCCCACCTGACCGAACGGCTCGACCTGGCGGCGGATGCTGTGCGGCAGCCAGGGCTCGACCACGCCGTACCCGTCGAGGCCCGGCACCGGCAGGGCGTTCAGGATCGCCGCCGTGAACTGGAGCAGCGCCAGGAAGCCCAGCGCATACCGGAACAGCGGCGGAATACCGTCCAGCCCGTGCAGCCAGAACGGGGCCGTGCAGACGAAGGCGAACAGCACGTTCGTGAGCGGGCCCGCCGCCGAGATCAGACTGTGCCGCCAGCGGCCCCTGATCCGGCCCCGCTCGATGAAGACCGCACCACCGGGCAGCCCGATCCCGCCCAGCACCAGGAAGACCAGCGGCAGCACGATCGAGAGCATCGCGTGTGTGTACTTCATCGGGTTGAGGGTGAGATACCCCTTCGCGCCGACCGAGATGTCACCGCTGTGCAGGGCGCTGCGGGCGTGCGCGTACTCGTGCAGACAGAGCGACACCACCCACGCCGACGTCACGAAGAGGAACACCGAGAAGCCGGGGACCTTCGAGAAGTCCGCCCACACCGCCCAGCCGGTGACCGCCATGACGGCCACGATCCCCAGGAAGACCGGACTGATCCGCCGCTCGCTGCGACGGGTGGAAGCGGTGGTCATGGACGGAGCTCCTGATACGTGGGGGCCGGGCCTCAAGAGCCCCGACCGTACAGGTGACACGCGGTAAACGTCTCGCGGCCGGACGTGGGTTCCGGGCAGGCTAGGAGCATGACTGAGAGACCGGGCGGTTGAAGTGGGCGCGGTAACGGAGAATGGGCCCGTGCACTACCGGATCCTCTCGACCACACAGGCTTTCCGCCCCGACGGCACGGCCGTCGCGCTCGGCGGGGCGCGGCTGCGTGCCCTGCTGACCGTACTGGCGCTGCGCGTGGGCCGGAGCGTCCCGGCGGGCGTGCTGGTCGACGAGGTGTGGGACGGCGAACCGCCCGCCGACGCCACCGGCGCGCTCCAGGCGCTCGTGGCCCGGCTGCGGCGGGCGCTCGGGCACGCGGCCGTCGCATCGGCCGACGGCGGGTACCGGCTGTGCGCCGACGCGGACGACGTCGATCTGTACCGGTTCGAGCGGCTCGCCGGCGAGGGCGCGCGGGCTCTGGACGAGGGCGACCCGGCCAAGGCGGCCGGCCTCCTGGAGGACGCGCTGGCGCTGTGGCGGGGGATGGTGCTCGCGGATCTCCCCGACCGTACGGCCGTGGCGGCCCGCTGGGAGGCCAGACGGCTGGACGCGCGCCGGGCCGCGCTCGCCGCGGCCCTCGCGCTCGGCCGGGCCGATGAGACGCTGCCGGAACTGGCCGCGCTCTGTGCCGACCACCCCATCGACGAACCGCTGCAGGCCCTGCGCATCCGGGCGCTGCGGGACGCGGGGCGGACCGCGGAGGCGCTCGCGGCGTACGAGGAGGTGCGGCGCGGACTCGTGGAGCGGCTCGGCGCGGACCCGGGGCCCGAACTGCGCGCGCTGCATGTGCAGTTGCTGTCGCCGGATGAGACTGTTGGGCCTGTTGGGCCTGTTGGGCCTGTTGGGGTTACTGGGGCTGCTGGGCCTGCCGAGTCCGCCGTGTCGGCTGGGGCCGCTGGGCTTGCTGAGGCGGCTGTGTCTGCCCGTACTGCCGGTTCCCGCGGGGCGGTCCCCCCAGGTGGGCAGACCCCTGACACACAGACCCCTGACACACAGACCCCTGACACACAGACCCCTGACACACAGACCTCTGACACACAGACCTCTGACACACAGACCCCTGACACACAGGTCCCCGACCACGGTGCCGGTGGGCGCGGGCGGCCCGGCAATCTCCGGGCCCGGCTGACCAGCTTCGTCGGGCGTGAGAGCGATATCGACGCCCTGCGCGGCGACCTCGGGTCGGCCCGGCTCGTCACCCTGCTCGGTCCGGGCGGGGCCGGGAAGACCCGGCTCTCCCAGGAGGCGGCCGAGGCGGCAGCCGGGGCCTGGCCGGACGGGGTGTGGCTGGCCGAGCTCGCCCCGGTGGACGACCCGGAGACCGTCCCCGAGGCCGTACTCGGCGCGCTCGGCGCCCGCCAGACGGTGCTGCGCGGCGCGGGCGTGGAGGAGATACGTGCTGCCGACCGGCATGCGGACGACCCCCTCACCCGGCTCGCCGAGCACTGCTCCCGGCGCCGGATGCTGATCCTCCTCGACAACTGCGAACACGTCGTCGCCGCCGCGGCCACCCTCGCCGAGGAACTCCTCGCCCGCTGCCCCGGGCTGACGATCCTCGCCACCAGCCGGGAGCCGCTCGGGGTGCCCGGCGAAGTCGTACGCCCCCTGGAGCCGCTGCCCCAGCCGTCCGCGCTGCGGCTGTTCGCCGAGCGGGGCAGCGCCGCGAGACCCGGCTTCCGTATCGACGACGACCCGGCGGCCGCCGGCGAGATCTGCCGCCGCCTCGACGGGCTGCCGCTCGCCATCGAACTCGCCGCCGCCCGGCTGCGGATGCTCTCCCCGCGCCAGATCGCCGACCGGCTCGACGACCGCTTCCGGCTGCTGACCGGCGGCGCCCGTACCATCCTGGCGCGCCAGCAGACCCTGCGCGCGGTCGTCGACTGGTCCTGGGACCTGCTGGACGAGCCGGAGCGCACCGTACTGCGCAGGCTCTCCGTCTTCGCCGGTGGCTGCGGGCTCGCGGCGGTCGAGGCGGTGTGCGGCGACGACGCCCTGCACGTGCTGGGCTCGCTGGTCGACAAGTCCCTGGTGGTGGCCGCCCCTTCGGGCGCGGGCGAGATGCGCTACCGGCTTCTGGAGACCGTCGGCGAGTACGCGGCCGAGCGGCTGGACGAGGCGGGGGACCGCCCCGACGCCGAGCGCCGCCATCTCGTGCACTACCGCGAGCTGGCCCGGCTGGCCGACCCCGAGCTGCGCGGACACGGCCAGCTCGCGGCGATCGACCTGCTGGTGCGCGAGTACGAGAACGTACGTACCGCGCTGCGCCGGGCCGTCGCCGCGGGCGACGAGCAGGAGGCGCTGATCCTGGTGCACTCGCTGGCCTGGTTCTGGCAGATGCGCGATCTGCGCGCCGACTCCCGGCACTGGTGCGGCGCGACCGCGGACCTCGGCCCCGATCCCTTCGAGCCGCCGGTCGCGAAGGCGCCGCCGCTGTACGCGCGATGCACGGACTCCCCGCCGCCGATGAGCCCCGAACTGCTCGAAGAGGCACGGCGCGGGGTGCGGCTGATCCATCTGTCCTCCGCCGACCACGATTTCGACGACTGGACCACACCGGCGAACAAGGAGCGGCTCAGCCGGGTGGTGGCGGCCTACAGCCCCGGGCTGCCGCAGACCTGCCGCTCCCCGGCCTCGCTCTGGTTCTTCGCGATCATGCTCACCGGCACCCCCGGCCGGCTGCGGGACGTGCTCAACGACACGGTGCGGTCCTGCCGGGAGTTCGGATACGAGTGGGAGCTGGCCAGCGCCCTGCAGATGCGGGCCAACGTACTGGCCAACCGCAGCGACTGGGCGGGCGACGCCACCAGGGACGCCGAGGAGGCCCTGGAGATCTTCGTCCGGCTCGGCGACGCCTGGGGGGCGGCCGAGGCGCTGTCCGCGCGCGGCGAGGCCCGCGAGCGGCGTGGCGACTTCCTGCTCGCCGGTGAGGACTACCGGATGGCGTTCGGCTACGCGGAGCGGCTCGGCGCGCGGACCCAGGTCGCGGTGTTGCGGGCCAGATATGCCGGGGTGCTGCTCGAAGCGGGCCTGGACGATGAGGGCGAGACGATCCTGCGGCAGGTCCTGGAGGAGGAACAGGGGCCCGACGTCGGGCACGAGGTCTGGCCGATGGCCCGGATGATTCTCGCCATGTGGCTGGGCCGCGTCGGCAGGACGTCCGAGGCGCGCGCCGAACTCGGCCTGCTGAACGAGAAGTTCACGAAGGGCCCGCTCGCCATCTTCGAGGGCATCGTGTTCGGCCTGATGGCCTGGCTGGACAACGAGGAGGGCCGGTACGCCGAGGGCCGCGCCAGGGCGCGGCAGGCACTGATGCGGACCGGTGACCCGCTGTCGCAGATGGTGGCCCCGCAGATGCCCGCCACCCATTTGGTCACGTACGCCTGGGCGCTGGCGGGCCCCGGGGAGCCGGCGGACGCGCTGGACGCGGTGCGGCTGCTGGCCGCGTCCGACGCGCAGCTGCCGCCGGGCCACTTCAGCGCGGCCACGGAGCGCGCCAACCGCGAGAAGGCCGAGGCGGCGGCCCGCGCGGCCCTGGGGGACGCCGACTACGAGCGCGCGTACGCCGAGGGCGGCCGTCTCACACCGGACGAGGCCATCGCGTTGGTGGAACGGTGCGAGCAGCCGTGACTTGAGGTGCGGCGAGCGCCGGCCGCCGATGCGCCCGGTAGCGGCAAACGCAGGCGTGGGCCGCGACGGGCGCGTCAGCCGGGCAGCGTCGGTTCCACCGGTGCCGACCAGTGGTCGCGCACCCAGGCGGCCAGGGTGGTCAGGCCGGGGTGGCGTTCCCGCAGGGCGGCCGGATCGGCGCGGAAGCCCACGGTGTTGAACCAGTCGAACATGGCGGCCATCTCCTCGCTGTGCGCGCGGAGTTCCTCGGCCGGCTGGGAGTGGAAGCGCACCGGGCGGCCGGCGGCGCGGGCGAAGACCTCGGCCATCTGCGGGCCGGTCAGCGCGTCCGCGGCCAACTCGACGGTGCGTCCCAGATAGTCCGCAGGGGCGTCGAAGGCGTCGGCCGCGAAGGCTCCGATGTCGTCCGGGGTGATCATCTGCAGGCTCGTCCGCGGCGTCAGCGCCAGTGTGAACACCAGCTCGCCGTCCTGCCACTGCGGGCCCAGGTGTTCGAAGTTGGTGATGAAGAAGGTGGGTCGCAGAATCGTCGCGGGCAGGGCGAGCGCCTCGATGTGCCGCTCCACCTCGCCCTTGCTCGCGAAGTGCGCCACACGGCCGGGGTTTCCTGCGCCGTCGACGGAGCTGTAGACGAAGTGTGCGACGCCGGCGCGGGCAGCCGCGTCCGCGAGGGCCCTGCCCTGCCGTACCTCGCCGGTCAGGCCGTCAGGGCCGGTGAAGGTCTGCACGCTGAAAACGCCGTAGGCCCCGTCCAGCGCCGCATCCAGCGAGGCCGCGTCGTCCAGGTCCCCGCGGACCAGAACGGCGCCGGCCTCCTTCAGCGCCAGCGCCTCGGGTCTGCCCGGGTCACGGACCAGACCGTGCACCGTCCACCCGCGGTTCAGCAGGGCGCGGGCCGTGGCACCGCCCTGCCGCCCCGTCGCACCTGTGACCACAACGACTCGGCTGTCGGACATCACGTGACTCCTCGCTCTGCGCAGTTCACGGGGGCCACGAGGTGGCCGCCGTCCATGACCGGAAGTCTGCTTGCTCAACCGCGGTTGAGGTCCAGTGGCTGTGTTCCACCTCACGCCGCGGCAGGCCGCTCGTCTTCCACTGTTGTGCTCAACCCCGCCCGGTGTCCCGCGCACGCGCGGCAGCGGGACGACGACTCCGCGGGCGCCGAAGCCGGACCGTCAGCCCCGGCGGCCGCATCAGGTCTTCTTGCGGAACTTACGGATCGCCAGCGGCGCGGTGAGCGCGGTGATCGCCACCGACCAGCCGAGCGTCATCAGGACGGAGTGCGCGACGGGGCCGCCGTTCATCAGGTTCCGTGCCGCGTCCGCGAGGTTGGAGAGCGGGTTGTAGTCGGTGAACGCCTGGAGCCAGCCGGGCATCGTGGTCGGCGGGGCGAAGATCGACGATCCGAACTGCAGCGGCATCAGAACCAGCATGGCCATCCCCTGGACGGCCTGTGCCGTCTTCATGGTCAGTCCGAGCAGGATGAAGATCCACATCAGTGAGGCGCCGAACACCAGCGACAGGCCGATCGCCGCGAAGAGCGAGAGCACCGATGTGTGGATGGTGAGACCCAGGATGAAGCCCACGGTCAGCAGGATCGTGATGGCGACCATCATCCGGCCGATCTCCACGACGATCTTCGCGATGAGGACGGACGACCGGGCGATGGGCATGCTGCGGAACCGGTCCATCACCCCCTTCTTGAAGTCGTCGTTGACCCCGGTGCCGACGGCCATGGCGATGTTCATGCCCATCATCGCCATCAGGCCGGGGACGACGTAGTCGACGTACTCCGTCTGGTTGCCCTTGCCCGCGATCGCGCCGCCGAAGACGAACACGAAGAGCAGGGTGAAGATGATCGGCATCAGCAGGACGTCGAACATCGACTCCGGGTCGGCCTTGATCTGCAGCGCGTTGCGCCGGGCCAGTGCTCCGATGTGCCGGAGGTTGCCCCGCAGTCCGATCCGCCCCTCGTCGGCGGTCGCGGCCGGCACGGCCGGTGCCGGCTTCTCGATCGTTGCCGTGCTCATACCGCGGCCTCCTGGACCTGGTCGGTCTTCTCGTCGTAGCCGTCCTGCGCCGCGGTGGGCTTCTGACCGGTGATGGCCAGGAACACCTCGTCCAGGCTGGGCAGGTGGGTGCCTATGTTGGTGATGCCGAAGCCGCGCGACGCCAGCAGGCCGACCACCGCGGTCAGTTGCTCGTCGCTGAGGATCGGCACATTGAGCAGGCCCTCGTCGGGCACCGCCTGCGAGCCCGCGACACCGTCGAGCCCGGCCTCGGCCAGGGCGCGTGCCATGGCGGGGAGCTGCCCGGGGTCGCTCGGCTGGATCTGCAGGGTGCGGCCGCCGACCTTCGCCTTCAGCTCGTTCACCTTGCCGTTGGCGATGACCCGGCCCTTGTCGATGACCGTCAGCTCGTTGGCGAGCTGCTCGGCCTCCTCCATGTACTGGGTGGTGATGAGTACGGTCGCCCCCTCCGCGACCATCCGCTGCACCTCGTCCCAGACCTCGTTGCGGGTACGCGGGTCGAGGCCGGTCGTCGGCTCGTCCAGGTAGAGCACCGACGGGTTGCCGATCATCGAGGCCGCCAGGTCGAGCCTGCGGCGCATCCCGCCCGAGTAGTTCATCGCGGCCTTCTTGGCCGCATCCGTCAGCGAGAACCGCTCGAGCAGTTCGTCGGCGCGCCGCCTGGCGTCCTTGCGGGGCAGGTCGAGCAGCCTGCCGATCATGTAGAGGTTCTCCCAGCCGGAGAGCTTCTCGTCGACCGATGCGTACTGCCCGGTGAGGCCGATGACCCGGCGCAGCTGGCGCGGCTGGGTCAGGACGTTGTAACCGGCCACGGTGGCGGTGCCCGCGTCGGGCTGCAGCAGGGTGGAGAGGACTCGTACGAGCGTCGTCTTCCCGGCGCCGTTGGGCCCGAGCACACCGAGGACCGTGCCCTCCTGGACGTCCAGGTCCACGCCGTCCAGGGCTTTGGTGTCCCCGTAGTGCTTCACCAGCCCCCGCACCTGTACGGCGGGTCCGCCGTTCCCGGGGTTCTTGTCGTTTCGCGTCATGCCGACCATCAGACCAGCCGCCACTGACAAGTCACCGACAGAATGCCGACAGCCCGCCGATGGGGGATGTCGGCGGGCTGTCGGGCCGTGCGGCGGTGGCCTGATCCGGACGGAGGAACCGGAAGGACTAGTGGAAGGTGTGCTGCTCCTGCGGGAACGTCCCGCCGACGACCTCGTCGGCGAACTCCTTCGCCGCGTCACCGAGCGTCCGGCGCAGATCCGCGTACTGCTTGGTGAAGCGCGGCACCTTGCCGCCGGTCAGACCGACCATGTCGGTGTAGACGAGCACCTGCGCGTCGCACTCGGGGCCCGCGCCGATGCCGACGGTCGGGATGTGCAGGATGCGGGTGACCTCGGCGGCCAGCTCCGCGGGTACGAGTTCGAGCACGACCGCGAAGGCGCCCGCGTCCTGCACGGACTTCGCGTCGCGCAGCAGCTGCTGCGCGGCCTCCTCGCCGCGGCCCTGCACCCGGTAGCCCATGGAGTTGACGGACTGCGGGGTCAGCCCGATGTGTCCCATGACGGGGATGCCGGACTGCACCAGCAGCTCGATCTGCTGGTGCGAGCGCTCGCCGCCCTCCAGCTTCACCGCTCCCACGCCGGCCTCCTTGACCAGGCGCGTCGCGCTGCGCAGCGCCTGGACGGGGCCCTCCTGGTAGGCGCCGAAGGTGAGGTCGGCGACGACCAGGGCCCGCGAGGTGCCGCGTACGACGGCGGCGGCGAGCATCGTCATCTCGTCGAGGGTGACCGGGACCGTGGTGTCGTAACCGAGGTGGCAGTTGCCCATCGAGTCGCCGACGAGCATCACCGGGATGCCCGCCTCGTCGAAGACGGACGCGGTCATCGCGTCGTAGGCGGTGAGCATCGGCCACTTCTCGCCGCGCTCCTTGGCGCCGCCGATGTCGTGGACGGTGATGCGCCTGCTGCTCCGGCCGCCGTACAGCGCCTTGCTGTCGGCCGGCTTCTCCGCTGCGGGGCTGCCTGGCACGGTGGCACCGGGCGAGGGGGTGGAGCTCTGAGGGTTCAACGCGCGCGTCATCGCAACGCTCCTGTTCGTCATCTCGAGGCGCCCTGACGGCGTCCCCGGACCGCCTCCATGGTTGCACCACACCATCGCCGCACGGAAGTGGGCTCCGTGCCTGCCGACCGCCGCCGGGTAAAATCTTTTCGATACGAGACGGTCTCGTATCGAAATTGCTCTACGCTGCTTCCATGACCAATTCCACGGGGCCGGTCGCAGCGCCCCGCATACCCGAAGCCGTCCACCGGCGCCGCTGGGCGATCCTGGCCGCGCTGATGCTGAGCCTGCTGATCGTGGTGCTCGACAACTCGATCCTCAATGTGGCGGTCAAGACGATCGCCGCCCCCGCGCCCACCGGTCTCGGCGCCACCCAGAGCCAGCTCGAATGGGCGATCAACGCCTACACGCTGGTCTTCGCCGGGCTGCTCTTCACCGCGGGCCTCCTCGGTGACCGCATCGGCCGCAAGAAGGTCCTGCTCTTCGGGCTCGCGGTCTTCGGCATCGGCTCGGTGTTCGCCGCCCTCTCCACCTCGCCCGCCGAACTCGTCGCGTTCCGGGCCGTGATGGGCCTCGGCGGTGCCTTCGTGATGCCCGCCACCCTCGCCGTCCTGATGAACGTCTTCGAGCGCGACGAGCAGCCCAAGGCCATCGGCATCTGGGCGGGCGGCGTCGGCCTGGCCATCGCCATCGGCCCGATCACCGGCGGTGTGCTGCTCGAACACTTCTGGTGGGGCTCGGTGTTCCTGGTCAACGTGCCGGTGGTGGTCGTCGCGCTGATCGCGATGGTGCTGCTGGTCCCCGACTCCAGGGACCCCGACCCGGGCCATATCGACCCGGTGGGTGTGAGCCTGTCCATCGTCGGTCTCGTGCTCCTGGTGTACGGGATCATCCGCGGCGGTGAACTGGCCGACTTCACCGCACCGTCCGTACTGCTGACCACACTCGGCGGCATCGCGGTGCTGATCGGCTTCGTGGTGTACGAGAAGCGCAGCAGCCACCCGGCCATCGACGTCACCTACTTCAAGAACCCGGCGTTCTCCGCGGCCGTCGCCGCCATCGCGCTGGTCTTCTTCGCGCTGATGGGCGTCACCTTCTTCTCCGCGTTCTACATGCAGAGTGTCCGCGGCTACAGCGCGCTGGAGTCCGGCCTCCTGCTGCTTCCGCTCGCCGCGGCCCAGATGATCTTCTCGCCGCGGGCCAGGCTCGTCGTCGAGCGGTTCGGCGCCCGCGCCGTCTGCACGGCCGGCATGGTGCTGGTCGCCGCCGGGCTCGGCTGTTTCGCGTTCTTCGGCGCCGATACGCCCGTCTGGGTGATGGAGGTCGTCTTCTTCGTCATGGGCACGGGAATGGCCCACATCATGCCGCCGGTCACTGTCTCGATCATGCAGTCGCTGCCCCGCGAGAAGGCCGGTTCGGGGTCCGCGATCAACAACACCTTCCGTCAGGTGGGCGGGGCGCTCGGGGTCGCCGTCCTCGGGTCCGTGCTGTCCGCCTCGTACCGGAGTGACATCGAGGGCCACCTCGGCGCGGTGCCGCCCGGTGCGCGCAAGGCGGCGGGGGAGTCGATCGAGGCGACGCTGGGCATCGCGGAGAAGCTCGGCCCCGCGGGCCGGACGCTCGCGGGCCGTGCGGACACCGCGTTCCTGCACGCCATGCATCTGACGGCACTCGGCTCGGCCGGGGTCGCCCTGCTCGGCGCCGTCGTCGTGGTGCTCTTCCTGCCCGGACGCCCGAAGGCCGCCGACGGCGACGGAGCGGCGGCGGACGCCGTCCCCGCGTCGGCGACAATCGGTACGGACTGAACGGACAGTGAGAGGCGGAGCGGGCGTGCCCCCGACGGAACAGCAGAACAGGCCGGCCGAGCACCGGCGCGGCCGGCCCCGCTCGGAGGCGGTCGAACGGTCGATCGTCGAGGCCGTGGTGAAGCTGCTGGAGGAGGGCGTCCCGCTCACCCAGGTGTCCATCGAGCGCGTCGCCCGCACCGCGGGCGTCGGCAAGGCGACCATCTACCGCCGCTGGAAGGGCAAGGAGGAGCTCTTCATCGACGTACTCAAGGACATCGAGCCCGTCGACCCCGAGCTGCCCGGTACATCGGTGCGCGACGATCTGGTCGCCCTGCTCGAATCACTGCGCAGACGGGGCCTCGCCAAGCGCTCGTCGGCGCTGCTGTACAACGTCTTCGCGCAGATGCAGAACTATCCGGAACTCTGGCGGGCGTACCACGACACGGTCGTCGAGGCCAGGCGCCGTACGGGGATGGAGGTCGTACGCCGGGGGATCGCCAGCGGCGAGATCCGCTCCGACCTGGCCCCTGACCTGGTCAACGACCTCATCGTGGGGCCCATGCTGCTGCGCACCGTGCTCCGCCCCTACGCGGAGCTCGAAGAGGGCCTGTCCGCGCGGGTCGTGGACGCGCTGCTCGAAGGGCTCGCACCGCGTGGGAGCGAGAGGCAGCACGGCTGAAATATGCGCATTCCGTCACAGCCGGAACTCCAGGCGCCGCCTGCCACGTCCTCGTGACGGAAGGGCCGTGCCAACACGGCGCGGAAAGTGCCGTCCCATCGCTTAGTGTCAAGGGCGGGACGGCGTGTACGGCAAGGCAGCGAGGGCAACGGTATGGCGCAGGCGCACTTCACGGACACGGAGCACGGCAGCTCGGAGCACGGGCATTCCGAATCCGGTGCCCGGCGTCTGTTCGGCGGCCACTGGCGCGGTGACCGCGGCATCTGGCGCCGCGGCATCGTCCTCGCGCTCTTCGCCGTCCTGCTCACGCTCACGATGCTCTTCCACGCCCGGATCCCCAACAGCGTCGGCAACCTCGGCAGCCTCACCGAGACGTTCCTGCCCTGGTTCGGTGTCGTCGGGATCCCGGTGCTGCTCGTTCTCGGGCTGCTGCGCCGCTCGGCCACGGCGCTGATCGTCCTGCTGCTGCCCGTCATCGTCTGGCTGAACATCTTCGGCGGGCTGATCTCCGACAAGTCGGCCTCAGGCGGCGATCTGGTGGTCGCCACCCACAACGTGAACGCGGCCAACCCCGACCCGGTGGGCACCGCGAAGAAGGTCGCCGCTTCGGGCGCCGACGTGGTCGCCCTGGAGGAACTGGCCGCGGGCAAGGTCTCCACGTATGCGAAGGCTCTCGCGGCCACCTACCCGTACCACGCGGTGGAGGGCACGGTCGGGCTCTGGAGCAAGTACCCGATGAGCGCCACCGAGCCCGTGAACATAAGGCTCGGCTGGGTCCGCGCCATGCGGTCCACGGTGGCCACGCCCAAGGGCAAGGTGGCCGTCTATGTCGCGCACCTCCCCTCGGTACGGGTGAAGCTCGACGCCGGATTCACCGCGTCGCAGCGCGACGAGAGCGCGGACGCGCTGGGTGCGGCCATCAGGAAGGAGCCGCTGCACGACGTGGTGCTCCTCGGCGACCTCAACGGGACGATGAACGACCGTTCGCTGGACGCGGTGACCTCGCAGATGCGCTCCACCCAGGGCGCCGCGGGCAACGGCTTCGGCTTCAGCTGGCCCGCGAGCTTCCCGATGGCGCGGATCGACCAGATCATGGTCAGGGGCGCCGACCCGGTCTCCTCCTGGACACTCCCCAGCACCGGCAGCGACCATCTGCCGATCGCGGCCCGCCTCAAGCTCTAGGAGCCGGGGGAGCGCGCCCCGGGAGAAGCAGACCTCGGGAGATACGCGTCACTTAACGGGGTATTCACCTGCGGGAACAACGCGGCAGGGAGACTTTGTTCAGCAGGAGAACTTAAGCTGGTCTCTCCGTGCACCGCCGCACCGACGTACCGCGCACCGTCCCCCGTGCTCCCGCTCTCGTAAGAGAAGGTCTTCCTCCATGCCCCTGGCCCTGCTCGCGCTGGCCATCTCCGCGTTCGGCATCGGCACCACCGAGTTCGTGATGATGGGCCTGCTGCCCAACGTCGCCGACGACCTGGGCACATCCGTGCCCACCGCGGGCTATCTCGTCTCCGCCTACGCGATCGGCGTCGTCGTCGGCGCCCCGCTGCTCACCGCCATCGGCTCCCGCATCCCGCGCAAGCGGATGCTGCTGCTCCTGATGGGCCTGTTCACCATCGGCAACCTGGCGTCCGCCTTCGCGCCCGGCTTCGGCTGGCTGCTGGCCGGGCGGGTGCTCGCCGGGCTGCCGCACGGCGCCTTCTTCGGCGTCGGCGCGGTCGTCGCGTCCGGACTGGTCGACGAGGGCAGGCGCGGCCGCGCCGTCGCCACCATGTTCCTCGGCCTGACGATCGCCAACATCGTCGGCGTACCCGCCGCGACCCTGCTCGGGCAGCACCTGGGCTGGCGCGCCACGTTCGTCGTGGTCGGCGTGATCGGCCTGGTGGCGCTGGCCGCGCTGGCCCGGCTCGTTCCGTACGTCCCCGTCGACGCGCACCAGGGCCTGCGCCACGAGGTGCGCGCCCTCGGCAACCGCCAGGTGCTCCTCGGGCTCCTCACCGCCGTCTTCGGCTTCGCCGGGGTCTTCGCCGTCTACAGCTATCTCGCCTCGATCACCACCGAGGTCATGGGCTTCTCCGAGTCGTCGGTGACCCTGGTGCTGGCCCTCTTCGGCATCGGGATGACGCTGGGCGCGCTGGCCGCCGGACCGCTGAGCGACCGGGCACTGCGCCCGACCGTGTACGGCTCGCTCGGCGGGCTGGCCGTCGTGCTGGTCGCCTTCGACTTCACCGTCCATGTGCAGTGGGCCGCGCTGGTCAGTGTGGTGCTCCTGGGCGCGGTCGGTTTCATGACCACGACACCGCTGCAGATGCTGGTGATGAAGAAGGCCAGCTCCGCGCCGACGCTGGCCTCGGCGTCCAACCACTCCGCCTTCAACCTGGCCAACGCCGGCGGCGCCTGGCTGGGCGGGGTCGCCATCGCGGCCGGCTGGGGCTGGATGTCGCCGACCCTGGTGGGCGCGGTGCTCGCCGTGATCGGCCTCGCCATCGCGGTGACCGCGGGTGTGCTGGACCGGGGTACGCCGAAGGGGGCCTCCCGCGTGGTCGCGGAAGGCCCCCGTACGGAGCGTGCGCTCAGCTCGTCTCGCGCCAGCGGTTCGTGATCGGCAGCCGCCGGTCCTTGCCGAATCCCTTCGCGGAGATCTTGGTGCCCGGCGGGTACTGACGGCGCTTGTACTCCGCGGTGTCCACCATCCGGAGCGTCTTCGCCGTCAGCTCCGGGTCGAAACCGGCCGCGACAATGGTGTCGAGGCCCTGGTCGGCGTCGACGTACCGCGCCAGGATCGCGTCGAGCACCTCGTAGTCAGGCAGCGAGTCCGTGTCGACCTGGCCGGGGCGCAGCTCGGCGCTGGGCGGCTTGGAGATCGAGTTCTCCGGGATCGGCGGGGTCTGGCCCCGCTCGGCCGCCGCCCGGTTGCGCCACTCGGCGAGCCGGAAGACCGAGGTCTTGTAGACGTCCTTGATCGGCCCGTACGCGCCGACCGAGTCGCCGTAGAGCGTCGAGTACCCCACCGCCAGCTCGGACTTGTTGCCCGGCGCGAGCACGATCTGGCCCTCCTGGTTGGAGATGGCCATCAGCGTGGTGCCGCGCAGCCGCGACTGGAGGTTCTCCTCGGCGAGACCGGTGAGCGCGAGCGAGTCCATGTACGCGTCGAACATCGGCGCGATCTCCACGGTCCGGTAGTTCAGCCCGGTGCGCCGGGCCAGCTCGGCCGCGTCGTCCCTGGAGTGGTCCGACGAGTACTTGGACGGCATGGACACGCCGTACACGTTCTTCGCGCCGAGGGCGTCGCAGGCGATGGCCGCCACGAGCGCCGAGTCGATCCCGCCGGAGAGCCCGATCAGCACCGAGGAGAAGCCGTTCTTAGCGGCGTACGCCCGCAGGCCCACGACCAGCGCGGTGTACAGCTCCTCGTCGTCGTCGAGCCGGTCGGCGTAGCCGCCGGGCAGCTCGGCCGGGTACGCGGCGACCGGCTCGTCCGAGAGCGTCACATGCTCGATACGCAGCCCGTCGGCGACCACGCCCGAGGGGACCGGGCCCGCGGCGGGCAGCTCCAGGTCGACCACGACACAGCCCTCGGTGAACTGCGGCGCCCGTGCGACGACTTCGCCGTCCTTGTCGACCACGATCGAGTCGCCGTCGTAGACCAGCTCGTCCTGGCCGCCGGTCATCGCGACGTACGCGGTGGTGCAGCCGGCCTCCCTGGCCCGCTTGCGGACCAGTTCGAGGCGTTGGTCGTCCTTGTTCAGCTCGTAGGGCGACGCGTTGATCGAGACCAGCAGCCCGGCACCGGCGGACCGCGTCGCGGGGACCCGGCCGCCGTCCTGCCAGAGGTCCTCGCAGATGGCGAGCGCGACATCGACGCCGTGCACCCGGATCACCGGGAGGGTCTCGCCGGGCACGAAGTAGCGGAACTCGTCGAAGACGCCGTAGTTCGGCAGATGGTGTTTGGAGAAGGTCAGCGCGACCTCACCGCGGTGCAGCACGGCCCCGGCGTCCCGCGGGGCGCCCGCGGGCTGCCCGTAGCGGGGCTGGGCCTTCTCGGTGCGGTCGAGATAGCCGACGACGACGGGGACCTCCCCGAGTCCCTCGGCGTCCAGCCGTGCGGCGAGCGCGCGCAGCGCGGCCCGGGACGCGTCGACGAAGGACGACCGCAGGGCCAGGTCCTCGACGGGGTATCCGGTCAGCACCATCTCGGGGAACGCCACGAGGTGGGCGCCCTGTCCGACGGCGTGCCGGGTCCAGTGGACGATCGCCTCGGCGTTCCCGGCGAGGTCACCGACGGTCGAGTCGATCTGATTCAGTGCGAGGCGTAGTTGAGGCACGGGCCCAGTGTAATCGTCTCTCTGACGCGATGTCCTGCTGGGCGGGTGCGCGGTATGTCACTGCCCGGACCACTGCCCCGGAGGGCGCGGCGGTCGCGGCGCCGCCGCCCCGCCCCCTCCCGTGGCCACGGGGTCGCAGGGGGCGGGGCGGCGGCTGGTGGTGCTGCCCGCGGTGGCGGTGTCAGCGCCTGGCGTACGAGCTGATGTAGCTCCGGCCCGGGCTGCCGACGCCGGTCACATCGTCGTAGCCGACGGTGGCGACCAGCGAGGAGTCAGCGCCCAGCGTCCGCAGCGAGGTCAGCAGACCGCCGCTCGCGTCGACGCTGTTGGCGAAGTCCACCCGGACGACCGACTGGGTGCGGCCGGCGCCCAGCGGGTGGTCGGTGACGTCGTGGTACGCCGCCGTGCCGTAGCGGGAGTAGATCGACGGGTTGGCGAACCCGATCGGAACCCCGTGCTGCGCCTGCTGCGCCAGCGCCTGGATACCCGCGATGACCGGAGCCGCCAGCGAGGTGCCGCCGATGCGGTACTCGCTGTACTGCTGCGAACCGTCCGGGAAGGTCTGCGTCTGGCCCACCAGGAAACCGGTGTTCGGGTCGGCGATCGCGGAGATGTCCGGGATGGTGCGCATGGCCGTCTTGCCGTTGGCCTTGGCGAGCTTCCCGGGCACCACACCACGCTGGTAGAACGGCTGCGCCACGGTCTTGCTGGTGCCGCCGCCCGCGCCCCCGTTGTAGCTGCCGGGGAAGGACGTCCAGGTCTTCTGGTCGTCCGAGAGGTTCGACTTCAGGGTGCCCCAGCCGGTCTCCCACTGGTACTTGTCACCCTTGCCGACGGCCAGCGACGTGCCGCCGACCGCCGTCACCCAGGCGGAGTTGGCCGGGGTGTCGACCTGCTTCGTACCGGTGTTGGCGACCTCGTCGCCGTTGTCGCCGGTGGAGAAGTAGAAGCCGATGCCCTCGACCGCGCCCAGCTGGAAGACCTGGTCGTACGCGGCTGCGACGGCCGGGGTCTCGTTGGCCTCGATGTCGCCCCACGAGTTGGAGACGATGTCGGCGAGGTGGTTGTCGACGACCTTGCCGAGCGAGTCGAGCAGCGCGTCGTCGTTGCAGGAGGCGGCACCGACGTACACGATGTCCGACTTGGGCGCCACCGCGTGCACGGCCTGCACGTCGAGGGTCTCCTCGCCGTACCAGCCGGCCGCACCGCACTCGTCGATGTCGGTGTAGTCGCTCGGCAGCACCTGCGAGAGCTGGCCGGCCGCGTACTTGCTGTCGCCGTTGCGCTTGGCGTACTTGGCCGAGTCCTGCGCGATGGTCGGCGACGCGTAGGCGTCCGTGATGGCGACCGTGACGCCCTTGCCGGTCTTGTTGCCCGCGCTGTAGGCGGCGCGCAGCTGCTTGCCGGTGTAGCCCTTGACGGCGTAGGGGGCCTTCTCGCCGTAGGCGTTCGGCAGCTTCTTGTTGACCTTCGAGCCGTAGTACGACGACATCGGCCCGGCGTTCTTGAAGACCGCGTCGGGCGGGGGCAGCGTCGTGGTGTCGTGCTTGACGTTGTGCGGGGCGTTGTCGAGGCCGGCGACCGTCAGCACCGCGTCCTGGAGGGAAGCGGGCGCGGAGGCCGTCGTCGTCGGGGCCCGGTAGGTCTTGCTGCCCTTGCGGTAGTCGTGCAGCTGGGTCGAGAACGCCTTCTCGGCCGCGCTCACGTCACCGCTGACCGAGACATAGTGCTGGTTCGAGCCGGTGACCTTCAGGCCCGACGACCGCAGCCAGGCGGTGACCCGCTTGATCTGCTCGGGCGTGGCGCCGAAGCGTGCCTTGGCCTGCTTCGCGCTCAGGTACTTGCCGTAGGAGGCGGACTGCGGGTCCGACACCTGCTTCGCGTACGCGGCCAGGCCCTGGGCGTCGCGCCCGGCCAGATAGACGCGCGCGTTCACCTGGCCCGAGTTCGCGCTCGCACCGCGGTCGGCCGACGCCTTCGCCCACTGCGGCTTGGTGCCCTGGAGTGTGTGGCGGCTGCCCGTACCGGAGTCGGCGTTGGCGCTGGGTATGGACAGAGCGAGCGCGCCGGCGAGCAGCGGCAGTGTCGCTGCCACGCTCAGCCCGGCGCGCATTCTTGAGCGGCTGGATCTCATGGAACCCCCTGTGTTGCGGTTCGTCGCAGGTACGCGTGTACGCCACACCTTGCCCGATGAACTGCTCATGCCAGGGGCATGCGATGACCAAGAAGACCCCAAGGAACGGTCATGAACCGGCAGTTGATCCCGATGTTGCCGAAGCGCCCCTTTCCTTCAGCAGATCGGCCATGAGCTGCACCTCGGACTGCTGCGCGGCCACCATGCCCTGCGCCAGCTTCTTCTCCGCGCCGGTCCGGCAGAGCTGTACACACCCCTCCGCCATATGGATGCCGCCCCGGTGATGGGCCGTCATCAGCTGGAGGTAGCTGACCTCCGCCTTTCTGCCACTCAGCTTCCGCAGGGTGTCGAGCTGGGCCGTGGTGGCCATCCCCGGCATCAACGCCCCGTCGGTGGACGGCTCCTGGCCCATCCCCATCCACTGCATCGGCAGCCGCTCCGCGTCGCTCACCGGCAGGCCCCAGAGATTCAGCCAGCCCGTCATCATGCCGCGCTGGTTGGCCTGGGTGTTGGCGATGTCGTACGCGAGACGGCGCACGTCGGCGTCGTTCGTGCGGTCCCGCACGATGAACGACATCTCCACGGCCTGCTGGTGGTGGACCGACATGTCACGCGCGAATCCGGCGTCCGCCGAGCCCGCCGTGGGCGTACGGGCAGCGGGGGCGGCGGTCTCCTTGTCACTGCCGGTGGTGAACGCCATGGTCGCGGCGGCCGCGCAGAGCAGGACCAGAACGGCGGCGGCGACGGCCATCAGCCGGGTGCTCCTGCTCATCGGCCGTCCAGCCCGCCCGTGCACGCGGCGCCCGGTTCCGGGGTCTGCGGGCCCTGTACGTACTTGGTGAAGAACTGGTTCACCCTCGGGTCGTCGGCGCCGTCCACCGTCACCTGCTTGCCCCAGGCGCTCAGCATGATGGCGCCCGACTGGCCGGGGTAGGGGCTCATCAGCGAGTAGGGGGTCCTGGCCACCTTCGCGCCGAGCTTCTTCACATCGGCGGCCGGGGCCTTGTCCGTGTAGGTGACCCAGACCGAGCCGTGCTCCAGCGAGTGCACGGCGTTCATGTCCGGGAGCGGCTTGGTGTAGACGTTCCCGTTGCAGTTCATCCAGACCTGGTTGTGGTCCCCGCCCACCGGCGGCGTCATCGGGTAGTCCACCTTCGTGGTGACGTGGGTACGGCCGAGCTTCTTGATGTCCCAGTCCTTCTCGCCCTTGATGGGCCCGGCCGTCGTACCGCCGTCGCCCTTGCCGTCGGACGCGGCGCTGCCGGCCGTGCTGTCGGACCGCGAGGCGGACGAGTGGTCGCTGACGAGATACGTGCCGAAGCCGATCAGGCCCGCCACGGCGACGGCCGCCACCGTGATCACGGCGATGCGCACCCGGCGCTCGCGCGACCTCTCCGCACGGCGCATCTCCTCTATGCGGGTCTTGCGATCGTTCTTCGAGCCCTGCGTCGAAGCCATCGATGAGTCCTCAAGTCCTGGTGGGATACGGACGGTCCGGGGGCTCAGATCGTAATGGCGGGGCACGCGGCATGGCACAGGGCCTGAGCGGCCGGAGTGCGGCACTGTGGCCGGGGCACCGGCACACGGAGGTGGACGAAGGGTGCACAAGTACGCGATCGCTGCGGAACTGCTGCTCTGGTGGGCGGCCCTGACGGGATTGTGGCTGATTCTCATCAGTACCGTGGACGGACTGGAAGCGGTGGCGGGAACGGCGCTCGCGCTGCCGGCGGCGGTCGCAGCCCGCGCCGCGCGGACGGCGGTGAAGCACCGGTGAACGGCTGGCTGTTCGCCGCCGCCGCGCTGCTGGTGTGCGGGGTCGCACCCGCCCTGTGGGGGGTGGCCACCGGGCCGCTGCGGCGCCGTGTCGTCGCCCAGAACCTGGCAACCCTGCTGGTCTGCCTCGCCCTGCTGCTGCTCGCCCAGGGGTTCGGCCGCCCCTCCGCGTACACCGATCTGGCCCTGGTACTGGCGCTGCTCGGCCCGGTCGGGAGTCTGGTGTACGCCCGGCTGCTCGCCGATGACCTGGCGGACGACCCGCCGCACAGCTCCCGGACCACCTGGCCCGCGATCGCCGCCACCGCGCTGGTCGTGCTGCCGCTGTGCGTGGTCACAGGTCCCGGCCGGGCGACGGCCAAACTGCTCGTCATCGGGGCGCTGCTGATCGCCGGGAACGTCGTCGCGTCCCGGGCACTCGACGACCCGGCCCCGGAGGCGGCGCCCCATGACTGACGCACTGACCGTCATCTCCCTGCTGCTGGTCGCGGCCGCGGCCACCGCGGCCGTCCTGGTCCGCGACCCCGCAAGACAGGCCCTGGTCCTCTCGCTCCTCGGCCTCGCGCTGGCCGTCCTGTTCACCGTCCTCCAGGCCCCGGACGTGGCGCTCTCCCAGCTGTCGGTGGGCTCGGCGCTCACCCCGCTGCTGGTGCTCCTGTCCGTACGCAAGGTCCGCCGCAGGCGCCGGGGCGAGCACAAGGAGCACAGCGGATGACCCGGCGGCTGCGCCTGTGGGTCCTGGCCGCGGGCCTGGCCGGGCTCGCCGCCATGCTCACCGGCGCCTACCGGCTGCTCCCGCGCTTCGGCGGCGCCGTCCACCCGTACGGCGACCGCGCGGTGCGGGCCTCGCTGAGCCGCCACGCCGCCAACGTCATCTCATCCGTCAACTTCGACCAGCGGGCCTTCGACACCCTGGGGGAGGAGAGCATCCTCTTCGGCGCGGTCCTCGGCACGGTCGTGCTGCTGCGCCAGACCCGGGGCGAGCGGCAGTACCGCCCCCAGCCCGCGCCCGTCCTGCGGTCCGTGCGCCGCTACGCGCTGGTGGCGCTGCCCGTCACGCTGCTCGCGGGGGCGTACGTGGTCGCGCACGGCCAGCTCAGCCCCGGCGGCGGATTCCAGGGCGGCGTCGTCATGGCCACCGCCCTGCATCTGCTCTACATCGCGGTCGACTACCGGGCGCTGGAGCGGGTCAGGCCCATCGGCGTCTACCACATCGGTGACGCGGCGGGTGAGGGCGCGTATCTGGTCCTGGGGCTCGCGGGGCTCCTCTGCGGGACGTCGTTCCTCGCCAACTTCCTCCCGTACGGCACCTTCAACACCCTCGCGTCGGGCGGAACCGTGCCGCTGCTCAACGCGGCCATCGGCGTGGAGGTCGCCTGCGCGGTGGTCGTCCTCCTCGCCGGCTTCCTCGACCAGGCACTGGAGATCGAGGAGACGGACACGGGCACGGACACAGGGACGGGGGAGCGGTGATGTCCGTACTGCCGTACGCGATCGCCGGGTGGATCTTCATCATCGGCGTCTACGGCCTCGCCACCAGCCGTAACCTCATCCACGCCGTCGGCTGCCTCGCCGTCTGCCAGTCCTCCACCTATGTGCTGCTGCTCTCCGTCGGCTACCGCGACGGCGGCACCGCCCCGGTCTTCTCCGATCTGAAGCCGGGCTCGCGGCCCCTGGTGGACCCCATCGTGCAGGCCCTGGCCCTGACCGACGTGGTGGTCGGCGCGACCCTCACCGCGCTGCTGCTCGCCCTCGTCGTGCAGGTCGACAAACGGCACGGCACCGTCGACCCCGACGAACTCTCCGAGCTGCGCGGATGACCGGGTCCCGGCAGCTGAACGAGCTGCTGCCGCTCATCGTGGCGCTGCCGCTCGCCGGCGCCGTCGTGCTGGTCGCCGCCGGGCGCAGGCTGCCCAGGATCGCCGCCGAAGGGATCGCCGCCGCCTTCGCCGCCGGCACCGCCGCGCTCGCCGCCGTACTGCTCACGGGCGGCACGGACCACACCGCCGAGTGGGTCGGCGGCTGGACCCCTGAGCACGGACAGAGCGTCGGCATCGTCCTGACCGGCGACCCGCTCGGGCTCGGCCTCGCCACCCTCATCTCGCTGCTCGTCGTCGCCGTACTCGCCTACTCCTGGCGGTACTTCGCCGAGCCGCCGCTGCGGCACGCCGGGGCGTTCCCCGCGCTCGTCCTGCTCTTCCAGGCCGGTATGTGCGGCTTCGTCCTGACCGGCGACCTCTTCAACGCCTTCGTCTTCTTCGAGCTGATGAGCGTGGTCGCCTACGCGCTCACCGGCTACCGGGTCGAGGAGGCGAAAGCGGTCCAGGGCGCGCTCACCTTCGGCATCGTCAACTCGCTCGGCGCGTACGCCACCCTCACCGGAATCGTGCTGCTCTACGCCCGCACCGGTGAGCTGGGCATGCGGGCCATCGGACGGCGCCTCGACGAACAGGGCGGCCCCGACGCCCTCGTCCTCACCGCCTTCGTCCTCATCCTCACCGGACTCCTCGTCAAAGCGGCCGCCGTCCCCTTCCACTTCTGGCTCCCCGACGCGCACGCGGTCGCCCCCACCCCGGTCTGCATGCTGCTCTCCGGGGTGATGGTCGAGCTCGGGGTGTACGGGACGGGGCGGGTCTACTGGACCGTCTTCGGCGGACCCGGCGGCGTCCCGGCGCCCGCGGCCGAGCGGGCCCTGGTGACACTCGGCGTACTGACCGCGCTGGTCGGGGCCGTCATGTGCTGGTACCAGCGCCATCTCAAACGGCTGCTCGCCTTCTCGACCGTCGCGCACACCGGGCTCTTCCTCACGGGCCTCGGCCTGCTCACCCCGCAGGCGTCGGCGGGCGTCGCGCTGTACGTAATCGGCCACGCGGGGGTGAAAGCGGCGCTCTTCGCCTGCGCCGGGATCCTCCTCGACCGCTACGGCTCCATCGACGAGCACGAACTGCACGGCAGGGCGCGCGGACTCCCCGCCGTCGGCGTGCTGTTCACGGCCGGCGGCCTCGCACTCGCCGGGCTGCCGCCGTTCGGTACGGCGCTGGGCAAGGCGGTGATCGAGGAGTCGGCAGGACCGCCCCTCACGGTGCTCTGTGTCGCGGTGTCGGCGCTCACCGGGGGAGCGGTGCTGCGCGTGGCCGCACGGGTCTTCGGCGGGTTCGGCCGGCGCCCCGGCGAGCGGCGCGGCGGGCCGTACGAGACGAGCGGCGAGCACGAGGAGCCGGAGACCGGCGGGCGGCCGCTGTCCCGGGTGCCCGACACCATGCTCGTCGTACCCGCGGTACTGCTCGCCGGGGCGCTGGCCGCAGGTCTGGTACCGGGCATCGCGGGCGGGATCGGCCACGCGCTGGACGAGGCGGTCCCGGGGAAGGCGGAGCACGCGCCGCAGTGGTCGGCCGCCGGGGTGCTCCTGGGGCTGCTGTCCACGGCGCTCGCCGCCGCCCTGGCCACGGCGGCCGTACGGCGGCCGGCCCGCGCGGGCGGCCCCGCCAGGTTCCAGCCACTGCGCCGGCTCCACTCGGGGCACGTCGGCGACTACGTCGCGTGGCTGGCCGCGGGGGTGTCCCTGCTGGGTGCGCTGGTCCGCTGGTAGCGCACGCTTCCATGTGACTCACAATGGAGGCTGCGGGACACCCGAGCGGGGTGAGATGTTCGGACGAGGGTTCGCAACAAGCTGGAAATCGTGTGGTGGGATGCTCATGAGCCCCGGGGACTCCGGAGGCGTGGGAGCAGGTGGCTGACCAGCAAGGATAGGTAGGAACGGTATGGATAAACAGCAGGAATTCGTGCTCCGTACGCTGGAGGAGCGCGACATCCGCTTTGTGCGCCTGTGGTTCACCGACGTCCTCGGGTTCCTGAAGTCGGTCGCCGTGGCCCCCGCCGAGCTTGAGCAGGCGTTCGACGAGGGCATCGGCTTCGACGGGTCGGCCATCGAGGGCTTCGCCCGGGTCTACGAGTCCGACATGATCGCCAAACCGGACCCCAGCACCTTCCAGATCCTGCCGTGGCGTGCGGAGGCTCCCGGCACCGCCCGGATGTTCTGCGACATCCTGATGCCGGACGGCTCCCCGTCGTTCGCCGATCCCCGCTACGTACTGAAGCGGATCCTGGCCAAGACCTCCGACCTGGGCTTCACCTTCTACACCCACCCGGAGATCGAGTTCTACCTCCTGAAGGACAAGCCGCTCGACGGCACCCGCCCCACCCCCGCCGACAACTCCGGCTACTTCGACCACACTCCGCAGAACGTCGGCATGGACTTCCGCCGCCAGGCGATCACCATGCTCGAATCCATGGGCATCTCGGTCGAGTTCAGCCACCACGAGGGCGCGCCGGGCCAGCAGGAGATCGATCTGCGGTACGCGGACGCGCTGTCGACCGCCGACAACATCATGACCTTCCGGCTCGTCATGAAGCAGGTCGCGCTGGAGCAGGGGGTGCAGGCCACCTTCATGCCGAAGCCGTTCAGCGAGTACCCCGGCTCGGGCATGCACACCCACCTCTCGCTCTTCGAGGGCGACCGCAACGCCTTCTACGAGTCGGGCTCCGAGTACCAGCTCTCCAAGGTGGGCCGCTCCTTCATCGCGGGCCTGCTGACGCACGCCGCCGAGGTCTGCGCGGTCACCAACCAGTGGGTCAACTCGTACAAGCGCATCTGGGGCGGCTCGGCACGCAGCGCGGGCGCGGGCGGCGAGGCCCCCTCGTACATCTGCTGGGGCCACAACAACCGCTCCGCGCTGATCCGCGTCCCGATGTACAAGCCGGGCAAGACCGGCTCGGCGCGGGTCGAGGTCCGCTCCATCGACTCGGGGGCCAACCCGTACCTGACGTACGCGCTGCTGCTCGCCGCGGGCCTCAAGGGCATCGAGGAGAGCTACGAACTCCCGGCCGGCGCCGACGACGACGTATGGGCACTCTCCGACTCGGAACGCCGCGCGATGGGCATCGAACCGCTGCCGCAGAACCTGGGCGAGGCGATCGAACTGATGGAACGCAGCGAGCTGGTGGCCGAGACGCTCGGCGAGCATGTCTTCGACTTCTTCCTGCGCAACAAGAAGCAGGAGTGGGAGGAGTACCGCAGCGAGGTCACGGCCTTCGAGCTGCGGAAGAACCTGCCGGTGCTGTAGACGCAGGTCAGAGCGCTACTGGCGCACTTACCGGAGAGGGCCCACGGTCGGCGACCGTGGGCCCTCTCGGCTGTCTGATTGCGGCTGGGCCGTCTGTGGGCCGTCTGGCGCCGGACGGGCCGCCCGTCCGTCACTCCAGCGGCACAGGTGCAACCGGGAGCTGCTCGCTGTGCGGCCACGTGAAAGAGCGGTCGGGTTCGAGAAGGGCTTCACCCCAGTGGATGACGTGGATGCCGTTCTCCGCGTCCGCAGTGAAGAACACGCAGACGAGCTTTGTCGTGGCTCCGAGTTCCTCGAACGCTTCATGCAGTCCGAGGTACTCCTCCGTCGTGAGGCCATCGTCCAGCTCGAACAGGCCTTCCGGCTGCTGCGGTCCATGGGCCCAGAACAGCCGGCGGCGAGTGGGGGACACGTTGGCGGGCAGTCGAGCGCGGTCCAGTGGCCGAGGCCGGTCTGCGTACCGGTAGGGGAAGAGGGCGCACTCGTTGACCACTGCGTACTCGTATCCGCGCACGTCGCGCACTGTCTCGTCCAGCTCCCGAGCCATGTCCGCGAGGTACTCGCGTACTGCTTGCGCGAGCGTCACCCCGTAGGGGCTTCGCTTCTTCAGGCTGGCCGTAAGGTGCGTCGCGTGTGCTTTCGCATGCGCCTTGGCCAGTTGCAGCGGCACGGCGGCAGCGAGCGCGCCGGCTTGTTGCCCGAACCGTTCAACTGCCCACGCTGACGGCCCGGTCCAGTCCCCACCTAACGCAGCCATACGATGCGCTCCCCCTGTAGGTTCACCTATCAACTGTGTGGCAGGTGCACCAAGCGCCTGCAAGGGGGCGAACTGGCCACGGCGGTCGAAGCCGTTCGTTGAGCGACTCGGGTCGCAAGCTCCGTTCAGCCTCTCCCACCAGTACAGCCACAACTGATTACGAACGGCCGTGACCTGCGGCCGTCTACTGGATGATCAACGCTCTGAACTGCGGCACAGCCGTCGCCAGTTGTCAGCGCTGGTCACCAACGAGCGCCCTTCCACGGCCCCAGGACGGCCCGGAAGGGCGCTCGGGTGTGTAGGGGCGCCCCCTCTGCTGATCCGCAGCCCTTGGCCCAGTGACCACGGAAGCTCAGTGCTTCGCTTAGGTCGCTACAGTCCCCTGTACAACTTCGACGGCATCTCATTGTCAGTGGCCCGGGATACCGTCGCATCTGTGGAGGAGGGGCAACAGGTGACGAGCAACCCGTACCGTCGCGTGACCAGCCTGAAGTATTGGCTGGTCTCGGTGATTTCGCTGATCGTCGGGATCTGCTTCCTGTACGTGTCAGGCCTGGGTTGGTTTGAACGGCATGAGGCCATCGGAACGCTCGCGAACCAATTCGGTGGGCTGATGATCGCCTCCGTCGCTCTAGCTCTCCTGTGGGAGCTGGTCGGTCGACGATCCTTCTTCCAGGAGATGCTGGAAGTTCTGCGTCTGAAGAACGACGTGGAATCTGCGGGACTTGATGCAATCGGCACTGACTACTCGAAGGTGGTCGACTGGGAGCATCGTCTTGGTAGCGCAAAGAAGCTAGATATCTTCGCGGCATGGGCTACGACGTGGCGCAACACACATCAGGTGCGTCTCACTCGGATCGCTTCCCGCCCTGACTCCAGGGTTCGGGTTTGTCTCCCGGACCCGAACGACACGGACTGCGTCAAGATCCTCGCAACGCGCTTCCACATGTCCGAGGACCGCGTGCGGAGCAAGCTTACGGAGGCAGTCGATGGGTATAAAGATCTCGACGGGAGAGCCGGAACCGGGCGTGTTGAGATCTATGTGTCACCTGCGTTCAGAGCTTTCACCGCGTACCGAGTTGATGACGTGTTCATCGTTAGCCTCTACCACCACAAGGACAGCCGTAGTGGTTCCGTTCCTGCCCTTAGCTGCCGAGAAGGCGGTTCGCTTTACGAATTCTTCAGCGCTGATCTCGAAGGGGTCCTGGATGCCAGCGTCAAACTCTACCCGTAGCGCGACTATGGCTGATGATGTTCAGGTCTTGACAGGCGACATCTCCTCCGAGATCTACCGAGCCATTGTCGCAGCCGGTCGCCTGGCCTGGGACATCGAAACGAATGGGCTCGATCCGCAAGCGGCACGGATCGGCACTTGCCAACTCTCAGCTCCCACGGTGCGAACAGTAGTCGTCACTGGCCTTGCTGGCGAGGTTCCGCCAAATCTGCGTCGCCTATTGGCGGATGAAAGGGTGCTTAAGGTTTTTCACCACGCTCCCTTTGATCTGTCCTTCATGGCGGCGGCGTGGAACGTGACGGCGGAGCGGGTTGCTTGCACAAAAATCGCGGCAAAGCTCCTCGCCCCTCGTGCCGCCAAGGGCGAGTACTCACTCAAGCATCTAATGGCCAAGAGCTTTGGGCTGGAGCTCGATAAGTCTGTCCGGTTTACGGACTGGCTAGCAGACGATCTGACTCAGCAGCAAGTTGAGTATGCGGTCATGGATGTGGTCAAACTTCTTGACCTGTACGACATTCTTCGAGGTCGGCTTGATAGCAGGGGACTTCTGGACCTCTACGATCGCTGTTGCGCCTTCCTCCCTGCGCACGTTGAGCTTCGGCTTCATGGCGTGGCGGATCCCTTCAAATACTGAGGCTGGATTGACCGCCCCAGCCGTAGAGGGTGTTTCCTGACCTTGCCCGCATGCACGCAGCGGGCCGCCGGGCCCGGCCAGCCGGGGCGGAGACATGAGCCAGGCCGGGCCGCTGAGGCGGCCCCGCGGCCGCGCCGTGCGAGGGCCTTGATGAAGCGGGGAAAGCTCCACCGCGGTAGAACGTCGAGCTACCTAACGCACCTGCTGCTGTAAATGCTGTCCACCGCTTGTCGAGACCGCCCGTCGCTGGCTGGCATCAGGTGGGTGTAGACCCGGAGCGTGAAGCCAGGGTCTGTGTGGCCCAGATACGTACTCAGCGCCTTGACGTTCTCGCCCGCGTCTAGAAGCACGGACGCATAGAAGTGCCTCAGCGCGTGCATGCCGTGCTCGCGAGCGGCCTGGTGACGGTCGCCCGGCTTAGGGTCGGGAATGACGCCGGCGGCTACTAGGGCGGGCTTCCAGAATCGCGTGTTGAAGTCCGTACGCCGCACTGCCCCGTCACCGGCGGGGCGAACGAACAGTAGACGCTTGGTGACCAGCGGGCCGTCAGGACGCAGCCACGGCAGCGTCACAGCTACGGGCGGGTGAGCTTCTATATGCTCCTTGAGCGCGAGCGCTACGGAGTCGGCGAGCGGCACGTCGCGCTCCTTGTTGCGTTTCGGCGGGGAGTACACCAGCTTCCCGTCCGACACTTTCACCTGGTACCCGACGTGCAGCCAGCCGGTATCAAACCCGATCTCATCGACTGGAAGCCCGAAAATCTCACCTTGCCGTAGCCCGCAGCCGCCGCCAAGGTCGATGGTTGCGCGGTACCTCTCTGGTAGCGCAGCACGCACGGCAAAGGTGCGCTCAGCAGTCCACGGGACCACTCGCCGATTATTCGGGCCCGGGGCCCGCACGGTGGTGGCTTTGCATGGGTTGCGGTGTAGGTGGTCGTCCTCCATAGCCGCCGTGAACACGGCAGATACGCTCGCGAAGATCACGCGGCGATAAGAGGATGCGGGCACCGCCCGCTCCAGCTCGGCGAGCCAGTCGCGAATGTGCTCTGGCTTGAAGGAACCGAGCGGGCGCGAACCCAGGTAGGGGATGGCGTGGCGTCTGATCTGGACTTTGACTGGTTCCCGCGTGGTCCGGTCGGTCGTCTGCGAGTTGAGCCACTTCTCGGCGTACTCGCGGAAAGTGGTGCGCCCGGCCTTCGGGTCGATGTACCGGCTGCTGTCCATGTCGGCCTTGATCTTCGTCAGCCACTGCTCGGCTAGGCGCTTTTGCCCGTCGGGGAAGCTCTGCGCCTTCTCGGTTCCGTCGGGGCCGATGTAGCGGGCGCGGTAACGCAGCCCTGTGCCGTGGCGGTCGGTCCTTTCACGGATGGTTTTGCCGTCGGTGTTGGTGGCGCTCTTGAACCAGCGGTCTTGGATGTGGCTGGCCATGCGGCGGGGATCCCTTCTCGACAGCACGCAGGGAGGGCCATGCCAGCGGCCCTCCCTGGGAGGTTGAACAGTGGTTTCGGCTGGAGCTCTGTTGATCGTTTCAGAATGAGATCGGTGTGGTGGCTTGGCAGTTGGGTGCCGGGTCGGCAGGATCTGGTGGGTGTCTGCTGACCTTGTGCCAGATGATCTGTGGGAGCGCATAGCCCCGCTGCTCCCGGAGCGACCGCCTCGAAGGCATCGGCATCCCGGGCGGTTGCCGGTGGATGACCGCACTGCTCTGCGGGGCATCGTTTACGTGCTGTGCAAGAGCGTGAGCTGGCGGGATGTCCCCGCGGAGCGGGTGGGCTGCAGCGGGGTGACGGCCTGGCGGCGTCTGCGGGACTGGACCGAGGCCGGAGTATGGCCCCGACTGCACGAGGTCCTGCTGGCAGAACTGCGCAAAGAGGGCCTGCTGGAGATGGACGACGCCGCGATCGACGGCTCGCACATCAGGGCCCTCAAAGGGGGGCTCACACCGGACCTTCGCCAGTCGATCGGGCCCGCCCCGGCAGCAAGCACCACCTGATCGTCGACCGGCACGGAACCCCGCTCGCCGTCTCTCTGACCAGCGGAAACTGCCACGACGTCACCCAGCTCATGCCGCTGCTGGACGCCATACCCCGCATCCGCGGCCTGCGCGGCCGGCCACGCCACCGGCCCCGGCGACTGTTCGCCGACCGCGGCTACGACTACGACAAATACCGCCGTCTCATCCGGGCTCGCGGGATCACACCCAAGATCGCCCGCCGCGGCACCCCGCACGGTTCCGGCCTCGGCAAGACCCGGTGGGTCGTAGAGCGCACCTTCGCCTGGCTCCACCAGTTCAAAAGACTCCGCATCCGCTACGAGATACGAGCCGACCTCCACCTCGGACTACTCCAACTCGCCTGCAGCATCATCTGCTTGAGACGACTCCGGACCTCATTCTGAAACGATCAGTAAGGCGGTGGCGGTGCAGTGGCCGCCTGCGTAGCAGCGGCGTGCGCTTGGCTTGCGGCGCGCGTCTGTGTTCCGTCCGTGCGCCGAAGCATGAAGAGGGACGCCAGTGCGAGCACACTCGGCCCCGAGAGGGCGATGATCCCGTGACACGGGGCGAAGCCTGCCTACACGGAGCTGGACACGTGGGACTGGGACCACGCGCGCGGCAGGTCAGCGCGCATCCAAGGCTCATCCGGTAGGCACCACGACTGCGATCAGTTTGCCGTCGCCGAGGTGAAGCCAACCCCTCCCAGGGATTACATCTCCACCGACCATGGCGTCTGCCATCTTGGTTCCGATGAGGCGTCCTGAATACTTCTCCCTTGGTGCTAGCAACATCCCTCGGTGGGCTTTCCTTGCCTCACTCAACCAATAGCCAGTCGAACCGAGTTCGCCTTCATGTCCGCCTAGAACGACTGCGATTCCATCGTCAAATCCATGCTGTAGAAGATTCAACATCACGCGCCGAGAGTCAATGTTGTCCACGGCCTCGGCGTCATCAATCACAAATGCGATCGGACTCTCCTTGGAAGCTCGTGAAATCAATCCCTCTAGGCGCTCATTCTTGAACTCGCCCTGATCGAGGCAGGTCATCACGCCGTCATGCTCTGTAATATCGCGCAAAGGAGACGGTTTTGGGGCAGCCAGCACGAGCTGAACCTTCGAGGCAAGTAGCGAGCGTGCAATAGTCGTCAAGGCGGTAGAACGCCCCGACCCAGGCGGCCCGGCAACGATGAACGCTGGAGCCGTCCCGGAAGCCAGATCGGGCCCGAACGCAGTCAGGTCACTGCCCCCGACTCCAGCAAGAGCCCACATCCTGGACGCATTCGGGCTACGCATCTCCCACGCATCATCGAAACTGATCGAATCCGGCAGAGCCTCGTAGTTGGCGGTCACGTCCAGTGCATTCCGAGCCCGCTCCCATAGGCCGAGCAGTAGCACGTGATCTTCTAAGTCCAGCCCCATCACGTTCGAGAACGCAACGAGAGCTTCGAGGTCAGGTAGCTCACGATGCGTGTGCCACCGAATCCACGCATCCGACGAAACACCGGTTTGCTCCTCAAGGCGAGTGAAGGACCATTTCCGCTTCGCCCTGTACTTCTCCAGGAGATTGTGGAGCATTACCAATTCAAGCTGAGCCGGAGAGGGTTCCAATTCGAACTCCCTGCTCTTAACTCCATAAAAGGTCGCGTTCGCCGGACGATTCTCTGCACTCGCATCGGCCAGTCGAACAAACCCTGGGCTGCGGCGCACGATACCTAGGAATACCCTCAAAGCGTCTTTGTCGTTCCACAGTGCTTGCGATGCATTGATGATTAGTCCCTTGAGCGACTCCTCCGCGTAGTTGATGCGCCTCTCGAAGTCGTCGGGGTCCGCAGGTGTTTCGGCATCTGTAGTTGAAGGGCCCCGCGCGTCCTCGTCCCTGCGCTGGCTGGCTGCCTCCTCCGGGCGATCGGCAACTTCCGGTCCATTGTCGCGGTCGCCTTCGCAAAGAGATTCGGATTCAGGCGGCTCGACCGAAGCTTGAGCGGCCGTTTCCTGGAATGCTCGCTTCCATAGGTATTTGAACCGGTTGACTTCACGTTCTGTATTTTCGCGACGCGCAAGTTTGGCCAGAACGTCGACGATGACTTCTAGACGCCCCCACGTCGGCAGGTTGGGTTTCTGAAACGCGTCCAACACCGCCTGATGGTTCACGATCCAGTAGCCCTGCGCGTCCTTCCCCACCCGATCCCGAATGGAACGTGCAGACGGTAGGCCGGCGTCGAGCCGTAGATCGTGAAGTTCACCGTTGAGCTTTGTCAGATGAGGCTGACCGGCCAGCTCGGGTCTCCTCCATGCCTGAGCGGTAGCCATCAGCTCTCCTTCCGACGAACACCTGTCAGGTGCTTGAAGCCAGGGCGCCACAGTCAGGGCGTGTCACACGCCGTCAAGCTCAGGCGGCTCCTGTCTCAGGCTGTCAACGCTTGTCCTGAGGCTGTCAGCGCCCATCCCAATGCGAACACGCTTGATGTGAAAGGTACTTGGGACACGGAAGGTAGATCCACATGAAGGCAGGAAAGTCGCGTCATGCTCTCGTCGTGCTGGTCGGACTTGTGACCGGGGGCCTCACCCTTTGCGCTCCCGATGTCGGGGCAGCGGTGGTGGGGGCATGCACCGTGATAGCCGTACTCATCCAGGTCATGCACCGAGAATGACGTGGGCGCGGGCCTGACCCCGCTAACCCACTGAAGAGCTGCGCGCCACGGCTCACGGACGAACCCCACCTCGTGTGCCCGCGCGGCGAGAGTGCGCCCTACTGCTATGGCTTCCTCGTCGGACGTCATGCCGCTCATCGTGTCCACACCGCGCCCTACCGAACCGCTTCTGATCACCCTGTGGGCCAGGGGCGGGCCAAATGTGGATACACGTTCGAGGGTGAGCTGGTTTTGGCTGGTCAGGAGGGTGCGACAGCCGCAAGCCCCACGGTCTTGAAAGCCGTTCAGTTGCGAGGCACTACCACCGTGTTCCCCATGCGCGGCGTAGCTGAGGGCGCCATCCCTGGGCCATCCCTGGGCCGTCGCTGGGCCGTCAGAGGGCGGCCCGTAGCGACCAACAACGACCGTCAGCGACCCTCGCGCAGCTGGTCAGTGGGGTTCTGGGCCGGACAGCCGCAGGCCGCCGGCAGCGCTCATCAATTCCTGCGCAACAAGAAGCAGGAGTGGGAGGAGTACCGCAGCGAGGTCACGGCCTTCGAGCTGCGGAAGAACCTGCCGGTGCTGTAGGGGGTGGCTTTCTCACCGGGTGAGAAAGCCACCCGGGCCGGCGGCATCCCGCCGTCGGCCCGGAGCCGTCTCGTTCGCCCTGACGGCCGCCGCGCCTACGGCACGAGGCCGTCGAGGCGCGCCTGGAGCCGGTCGAGCTGCTCCCGGTAGGCGGCGGGCATACCCCGCGCGTGACGTGCGGCGACCGCCTCCTCGACCGTGGGGGACGTGAACTGCTCGCCCGCGGCGACTCGCGCGGCGACGGCGTGGTGGGCGTCACGGAAGGTGCTCCCCTCGACGACCAGTCGTTCCGCCACATCGGTCGCCACCGTGCGCCCGTCGGCCGCGGCCGCGTGCATGGTGTCGGCGTTGAATCCGATCGTGGCGTAGGCCAGCGAGAACACCTCCGCGGACTGCCGTACGGCGTCGATCTGCTCGTACGCCTCCGGCCTGGTGTCCTGCAGGTCGCGGTTGTACGAGAGAGGAATCCCCTTGTGCAGGGCGAGCAGCCCGGTGAGCCTGCCGATGGCGATGCCGGTGCGTCCCCGCACGAGTTCGGCGACATCGGGGTTCTTCTTCTGCGGCATCATGCTGGAACCGGTCGCGACGGAGTCCGCCAGCTCCGCGAAGGCGAACTCCTGCGAGGTCCACAGCACGAGCTCCTCGGCCATGCGTGAGAGGTGCACCATCGTCACCGTCGCCGCGTAGCACAGGTCGAGCAGGAAGTCCCGGTCGGACACGGCGTCGAGGCTGTTCTCGAAGCTCGCCGTCATGCCGAGTTCGTCCGCGCTGAACTCCGGGTCAAGACCGAGGCTGCTTCCCGCGAGAGCCCCCGCGCCGAGCGGCGAGACGGCGGCGGCTTCTCCTGCGGCGTCGAACCGGGCGATGTCACGCAGGAGTGCGGTGGCGTGCGCCGCGAGATGGTGCCCCAGGGTGATCGGCTGCGCGCGCTGCAGGTGGGTGTAGCCGGGGAGGATCAGATCGCCTTCGCCGCGTGCCCGGTCGAGGAGGGTCTGTACCAGCTTGCCCACCGAGCGCGCCGCCCCGGCGGCGGCGTCACGGGCCCACAGCCGGGTGGCCACGGCCGTCTGGTCGTTGCGGGAGCGCCCGGCGTGCACGCGCTTCCCGAGTTCACCGAGGCGCTCGACGAGGATGCGCTCGATCATGGAGTGGATGTCCTCGTCCCGGTCGGGGGCGAACTCCACCTCGGCCAGCGCGTCCCGCAGCGCCCGCGCATCGGACGCGTCGAGCAGCCCCTGGCGTTCGAGCATGCGGACGTGGACGATCGAGGCCCTGATGTCGTACGGCAGCAGCCGGCGATCCTGCTCGACGAGCACGCTGAAGTCGAACACCTCTGGATCGAGGCCGCGTTCCAGGCGTCCGCTCCACAGGGGCTTGGGTCGGGTGGTCATTCCTACTCCGTTTCGTCGGGGTCTCGTCAGCGTGCGCGGTGGCCGGGGTCCGGCACGGTGAGAGCGGTGAGCGTGTGGCCGAGCACCACGGCGGGGCAGATCACCGGGAGGCCGGAGCCGTGTGCGGCCTCCGCCTGGTGCCCGGCGCCGAAACCCATGCAGTCCAGTACCAGGAGCGTCGCGCCGGAGTCGGCCAGTTCGCGTGCGGCCTCGGCCACGGGCGGCCCGCCGCCGTACGGGTCGGCCGCGGCGTACAGCACCTCCGGACCATGGTGGGCCCAGGACTCGGGCGCATCGGCGAGGTCGGAGGGGAGGCTGATCACACCCAGCCGCCGGCCCTGCGCCGTGGCGGCGACAGTGCCGTGCAGGACGGCGCCGGAGTCGAGGACCAGCAGTTCCTCGCGCCCGATGTCCGGGAGTGCGCCGGTACACAGATAGGCCGCGAGCCGTACGTCGGACGGCAGCCTGGCCGCGGCAGCCCGCAGCAGCGGCGGCAGTGCGTCACGCCGGACCACGACGGTGCTGCCGTCGGCGAGCCGTGTTTCGATGCCCGCCGGGCCCACCGGGGCCTCCAGCTCGCCGAGCTGTCCGGACGACAGGCCGTCCAGCGCGCCCTCACACACCAACGGGACGTCCGCCCCGAGGATGTCGGCGAGGGTCGGCTCGATGTCGGATCGCGGGCTCTGGCCGATGGTGAGCAGTCCGATGGGCCTCATGCGGAGCCGCCCAGGACGACGCGTCCCTCGATGACCACCGCGCCGAGGGGCGCGGTGCCCATGCTGACGCAGATCTCGTTGGGATGCGGGCAGTCGACGATGGTGAGATCGCCGCGCTTCCCGATGTCGATCGAGCCGCGGTCGTGGCCGCGTGCGCAGGCGTAGGCGGCGTTCAGTGTGGTCGCGACGATCGCTTCGGCAGGGGTCATGCGGAACCAGCTGGTCCCGAGCGCGAGGCTGAGCAGCGTCGACGTCGGATGGAGGGCGGAGCAGTAGTCGGTCGCCAGCGCCACCGGGACACCCTCGTCGATGAACAGCCGTGCGTTGGCCCGGCGTTCGTCGAGATAGAGCTGCTCGGCGACCGGCAGCAGCACGGCGACCGTGGAGGTGGTTCCCACCTCACGGATCTCGGAGTCCGGGGTGTAGGTCAGGTGGTCGGCGGCGATCGCGCCGCCTGCGACCGCCGTCGCCCAGCCGCGCGAGGCGGCATTGGCGTCGGCGTGCACCCGTGCGGGGAGTCCCGCCTTCCGGGAGGCGTCCAGCAGTTCCGCGGCGAGGCCCTCGTCGAAGACTCCCCTCTCGCACACGAGGTCGTGCAGGTCGGCGATGCCCTGCTCGACCACGGCGGGCAGCATCTCGTCGCGTACGAGCCCGGCGTAGCTCTCCGCGTCCGCCGCCTCGGGGGGCACCACATGCGCACCGAGGAAGGTCAGCACCAGCGACTGCGGGGTCGTGGCGCGCGAGCGGTGCAGCAGGTCGAGTGCGCGCAGCTCCTGACGCGTCGACTGTCCGTACCCCGTCTTCACCTCGACGGTCGTGGCGCCCCCGCGCAGCAGCTTCGCGTAGGCACGTGCCGCGTCGGAGAGCAGCGCACCGTCATCGGCCTCGCGGGTGTGCAGCACGGCCGCGCCTATCCCGCGCGGCGCGGTCGGGTCCCGCGGGACTGTGCCGGAGAGCTTCTCCGCGTACTCGTGGTGCCGGTCACCGCCGAAGAGCGGGTGGGTGTGGGACTCGACCAGCCCCGGCAGAACGGTGCGTCCGCGGGCGTCAAGCGTCGGGGCGGGGCCCGCGGCGCGCAGCACCTCGTCGGTCGGTCCTGCGGCCACGATGCGGCCGGACCGGATGGCGACCGCGCCGTCGGCGAGGATCTCCACCTCGCCCTGCGCCCGTCCGCGCCGGGGGCCGCCGTCGTCCCGGACGAGGACGAGGGCCGCGGCGCCCACCACGTTGAGGTCTTCTCCGCTCATTGCCTTCCCTTCAGGTTCAAGCCAGGTTTCGGTAGCGCGGACCCCTGCAAGTTCCAGGTCCTCAGCAACTCGGCGTACACGCCGTCGTCGAAGAGCTTGCGGGCCGCGTGGAGCACCGCCGTCGTGAGTTGCTTCTTCTGCTTGGAGATCGCGATCGCGTACGGGGCGGGGTTCAGCGGCTTCCCCAGCCGGACGAACGTGCCGGGCGCCTGCTTCATGACGTAGGCGAGCGTCTCCGGTTCCTGTACGGAGGCGTCCACCCGGCCCTGCTGCAGCTGCAGTCGGGCGCTGGCCGACGAGTCCACGCCGACGATGTCGATCGGTGGCTTCCCGGCCGCCACACACTGTTCGGCGCTGAACTTCTGGATCGTGCCGTAGTTGTCGGTGGTCTTGCTCAGCCCGATCGACCGTCCGCACAGCTCCCGGAGGCCGTGCTGGGCGCCCGCCTTCCGTGTGGTGGTGAAGACCTGGGCGCCGGACCGGAAGTAATCGATCATGTCCAGGGTCTGCTCCCGGGCCCTGGAGTCGGACAGCCCGGAGATCACCAGGTCCACGCGGTCGGTGTTGAGCGAGTTGATCAGCTGGTCGAACGGCGAGACCGACACCTGCAGGCGGACCCCGAGCGTCCTGGCCAGCGCCCGCGCGAAGTCCAGATCGAATCCGTGCATCTCCGCCGAGCCCGGTGGCTTGAACTCCATCGGCGCGAAGATGGGGTTCAGGCCGAGGACCAGGCGGCCCCTCCTGCGCACATCGGCCGGCAGCATCTGCCGCAGCTGCGGGTCGACCTGTACGGAGCCGAGGGCCTTCCGGTTCGACGGGGGATGCAGCGCCGGGGTGTCCCGCGGGCTGCCGCATCCGGCGAGGGCGAGCAGCATGACGACGGTCGGCACGATCAGCGCGCGCGGCGTGCGCCGCCTGGTGGGGATCGCCATCACAGCACCTTGGACAGGAAGGAGCGGCAGCGGTCACTCCGGGGGTTCTCCAGCACGTCGGAGGGGTTCCCCGCCTCGACGATCACGCCGCCGTCCATGAAGGCGACCGTGTCGGCGACCTCACGGGCGAAACCCATCTCGTGGGTGACCACGATCATCGTCATGTCGCGCGCGGCAAGCGCGCGCATCACGCCGAGCACATCGCCGACGAGCTCGGGGTCGAGCGCCGAGGTCGGTTCGTCGAACAGCAGCACTGCCGGATCCATCGCCAGTGCGCGGGCGATCGCCACCCGCTGCTGCTGGCCACCGGAGAGCTGCGAGGGGTAGTTGCCCTCCTTCCCGGCGAGGCCGACCTGGGCGAGCAGCTCACGGCCACGCTCCGCGGCAGCCGCCTTGGGGTGCCCGAGTACGTGCACCGGCCCCTCGATCACGTTCTCCAGCGCGTTCATGTGCGGGAACAGGTTGAAGTGCTGGAACACCATGCCGACGCGCGCACGGAACGAGGCGACGTCGCGCTCGCTGAGCTGGTGGAGCTTGTCGCCCTTTCTGCGGTAGCCGACGAACTCGCCGCCGACTTCGAGCACACCGCCGTCGATGGCCTCCAGCCGGTTGATGCACCGCAGGAACGTGGACTTGCCCGAGCCGGAGGGACCGATCAGACAGCACACCTCCCCGGCCGACACTGAGAGCGAGACCCCGTTCAGCACATCGACGTGGCCGAAGCGCTTGCGCACCTCGTGGGCGAAGACCAGTGGTTGCTCATCCATGTGCGTCTCCTGTCCGCCGGTTCCCCCGCCGCGTCCGTCGCGTCGAGGTCATCGCCTTCCACACCGTTTCGGCCAGCGTCGGGCTGGAGCCGTGCGTGCTACCGCGGTTGAACCGCCGCTCGACGAAGTACTGCGCGACGCTGAACACCGAGACGACGACCAGGTACCAGACGGCCGCGACGATCAGCAGTTCCATCACCTTGCTGTTGATGAAGTAGATCTGCTGCGCGCTGTTGAGCAGTTCGCTGTAGGAGATCGCGCTGGCCAGAGCGGAGGTCTTGAGCAGGTTGACGAAGTCGTTGCCCAGCGGCGGGACGACCACCCGCATCGCCTGCGGAAGCACGATCCGCCGCATGATGCGCATCGGCCGCATCCCGATGGCCATGGCCGCCTCACGCTGCCCCGGGGCGACCGAGGAGATCCCGGCGCGCACGATTTCCGCGATGTAGGCGCCCTCGTTGACACCAAGTCCCAGCACCGCGGCCACGAACGGCGTGATCAGCGACACCGTCGGTACGCTTCCCAGGCCGGGGAGACCGATGCGCGGCAGGATGATCGCGAGGTTGAACCACATCAGCAGTTGCAGGTACACCGGCGTACCGCGGAACAGCCATACGTACAGCCACGAGATGGCCCGCGTCACCGGGTTCTCGGAGAGCCGCATCAGTGCGAAGACGATCCCGAGCACGACACCGAGCACCATCGAGACGACGGATATGAGGACCGTGTTGCCGAGGCCCTTGAGGATGACGCCGATGGTGAGGAACGAGCGTACCGTTCGCCAGTCGATCGAGCTGTGACCGAACAGCCACACTATGTATCCGAGCACCACGAGCGCGATCGCGCCGTAGATCCACCGTCCGTAGTGACGCAGCGCCACCATCTCCGGTTCGCCCCGGAGAGTCGTCTCCGGGGATGTCTGCACCATGGTCTCCCCTTGGGTGGTAGTCAGCCGTTTTCGGCCATGTCTGGTTGTGCTGGATGGCTGGGCGGCGCCCCTTGTGCGGGTGCCCGGTGGCCACTCTCCACCACGGCGTACGGAGCCCGCATGCTCGTGACGGAGAGAACATGGGCCCCCGATTGCTCGTGTGCGAGCATGCTCGGGTGACGACTCTTCATGAGCTGCTGCGGGGTGTCGGCGCGCGACGGCTGCGGCTCCGCACCGCGGAGGACGACGAACGGTCGATATCCGGCCCGGTCTTCGTCCACGAGCGCCCGTCGGCCGGGTGGGACGACCACGGCCCCCTGGCGGGAGGCTGCCACGGGGGTGTCGCCCTGCTCATCGGTGCGGTCCCGCAGGGCTCGGCCGTCCAGGAAACGGTCCGGTCGCTCACTGCGAGCGGCGCCGGTGCGGCGGTGATCCGGGCATCGCCGGACGCCGAGCCCGCGTCCGCCGAGCTCGCCCGTGGTTGTGCGGAGGCCGGCATCGCACTGCTGGAGCTGGCCGATGAGGTGCCCTGGCTGGATCTGGCGGGGCAGCTCAGGGACGTTCTGACGATCACGGCATCGGTGCCGCAGCTGGGCACGGGGGCCGGCGAAGGTGTCGCCGACCTGTTCGCGCTCGCCGACATGATCGCCGCGACGGTCGGCGGCGCCGTGGCGATCGAGGACCAGCACGAGCGCGTACTGGCCTACTCCAGCCTCGCGGACCAGCCCACCGACGAGGTCCGCAGATCATCGATCCTCGGCAGGCAGGTGCCCGATCTGCCGTACAACCCGAACACCTACGAGCGGCTGCTGAAGTCCGTCTCGGTCGTGCGGTTCGCCGGGGTCGCGCCGACCCTGCTCCCCAGGCTCGCCGTTGCCGTACGGGCGGAGGGCGAACTGCTCGGCGCGCTGTGGGCCATCGACGCGGGCGGGGACCTCGGTGCTGCCGCGGAGGACGCGCTTCAACGCGCAGCGAACCTCACCGCGGTTCACCTCGTGCGGGCCCGCCAGGCCCGGGACGCCGAGCAACTGCAGCGGACCCGGGCACTGGAAGCGATGCTCGGCGGCACGATGGCACCGAACTCCTGCGCGGCGCAGCTCGGCACGGATGTGTCGGCCACGGCGCTCGTCGTCAGCTTCGGCGTCACCGCCGGGGAACGCTCGCCGCGATCGGTCCCGGCGCGACTCGCCCAGGTGGTCCACAGCCACTTCGAGGTCTACCGCAGGCCCGCGTTGTGCGGTGTGGTGGACGACCGGGCCTACGCGGTGCTCGCGGAACCACAACGCACCGGGGAACTGCTCGGACTGATCAGGTGGACGGCCGCGAACGCGTCCGTGGCGCTCGGTACAGCGGTGCAGGCGGGCGTCGGCCACGACACCGCGAACTGGACGGCCCTCCCACGAGCACGCCGGGACGCCGACCGGGCCCTGCGGGCCGTCTCGGCCGACCCGTCGAGCGGTCCCGTCGCCACCTGCGCCGACGTCGCCTGCCTCGTCGTGCTGGAGGAACTCGCCTCCGACCCGAATGAGGCGCTCGCCGACCCCGTACCCGCGGTCAGGGCGATGCTCGACCACGACCGGCGATTCGGTACGCACTACGCCCGCACGGTCCACACCGTACTGGCGCACGGCCCTCGCGGCGGCGACGCGGCAACGCTGCTGAAGGTGCACCCGACCACGCTGCGCTACCGCATGCGGCGTGCCGAGGAACTGTTCGGTCTCCATCTCGACGATCCCGACGCCCGCCTGGTCACGTGGCTCCAGCTGCGACTCCGCGGCACGGCGGATTCCGCCCCCGCCCCCGCCCGCACCGACGGGCCGTAGCGGAATCGCCCGTGATCCGTACAGCGTCGATCTCGACGTCGGGATGCGCTCCTCCGTACGAGGTGGGTCACCGGGGGCGCCGGGACGCGGCACGCAAGTGCGGTCGCCCCGGCCTCGGTTGCGCGCCCGCCCAGCAACGCTGCGCGGTGCGCGAATGTCAGGAAGAGACCGGCATCATCGCCGGGATCCCCGGCTTCCTGAGCCGCCGGAGCCGACTCCACCCAGCTCACAGCAGCGTGGATGCCCGGCGATTCTGGCGGATGGTCCACCCACCAGGCTGTGCGGCAGGGCTTCTCCTGATGGACTGACGCCTGCGGGCCCGCGGCGCGATGCCGCCGGCCCGGGACCGTGTCAGATGCCTACCGCTGCTCCCACTGCTCCTTGGTGATCTCGTATCGGACGCCACCGTGCTCGGCGCCCTCGACCATCGCCATGTCGGGAGGGGTGGGGATGGTGTCCGCCAACCTCATCCGGAGCTTCTCCATGATGTTGCGCGAACCGTGGTTCACGGACATCGTCTCGGCCCAGACCATGCGCACACCGAGTTCGGTGAACGCCCTGTCCAGCAGAGCCCGCGAGCCTTCGGTGGCGTACCCCTTGCCCCAGGCCGCCCGCCGGAGCCGGTAGCCGAGTTCGACCTCGTCCAGTGGGCCCTCCCGCTCGGGACGCAGGATGAACCAGCCGATGAACGCACCGCCGTCCTTCTCCTGTGCGGCGAACAGTCCGAGCTGGCCGTGCCACTTCTCGTAACCGGCGATGATGTTCGGCAGGTAGCTCTCGCGGACGACCTCAGGCGGCGTCGGCTCGCCGCCGGTCAGGTAGCGCATCACCGCCGGGTCGCTGTCCAGCTCGATCAGCAGGTCCGCGTCGTCGGCGGTGAAGTGGCGCAGAGCCAGACGCTCGGTCTCCAGATAGGTGTCCACGGACCGGATCATGCCGGATGGGGATCGGGCAGCTCAACGGCTTTACTCGAACACCGGCGCTGCGACGCCAACTGCCGGGCTCAGCAACGCCGGGACCGGCCCAGGCCCAGCCCCCGCGCCTCAGGGCGGACTGTGAACTCGCCTGTCGGGGAACGGTGTTGACCGATCGCCCGCCCGGCGAAGGGCTCTTGGACTTTGCGGAGGCACCTCTTGTCTTTTCGTCGTCAGGCGTTGACCGGGTGTCAGTTGATGCGTGAACGTGCTTGTTCAACGCCTTCGGTGAACAGAATCACTCACCGGTAGTCCATCAGCGAGCAGTCCATCAGTGCACTCCACCCCCACTCAGGAGACACACATGCGGATCCGGCACCTGATCACCACCGGAACACTGGCCACCGCGGCGGGCGCCGCCGTTCTGGTCATGGGGCCCGTCGGCCCCGTGCAGGCCGCCGACACCGGGCAGACCCCCGGTACGTACGCCTACTGGAGCGCGCCCTCCGACGTCACATCGGTCTCCATCCCGATGACGCTCCAGCACTCGCCCGGCAACTACAACGCCTACTGGTCGACCCAGTTCGACTTCGCCGGAAGCGGTGCCTCCGGGTACATGGGGTTCCAGACCCACGCGGACGGCGGCGGGATGTTCCTCGTCTCGATCTGGAACGGTACCGAGGCCACCGCGGGCGGCTCCGGCACCTACTGCCAGGACTTCGACGAGGGCGGCACCGGCAAGACCTGCCGTCTCGACCAGCGGCCCGTCGAAGGGCACCAGTACGCGATGGAGGCGGCGCAGCAGTCCGGCTCGTACTGGAAGTACTCCATCGTCGACAGGACCGCGGGCACCACCACGGTCCTCGGCACCATCAAGATCGACGGCGACCATCCGATGGCCGGAGGCAGTTTCAACAGCTGGACCGAGTACTTCGACTGGAACAACCCGGCCACCGTCTGCGCCGACGCCAAGTACTCCAAGCTGCTGTTCGGCATCCCCACCACCAGCGCGGGCCAGGGCACTTACAACTCGTCCAGCCTCAGCGACACCTGCCAGTCCATCGCCAAGGTGACCCTGGACGCCTCCGGGGCCACGGAGGAGAACGGCATCGGGCAGTAGCCCGGCCCCCGACCGTCCACCACGGCATGCGAGGGCAGCCGGGTCCTCCGACGGGCCCGGCTGCCACTCCCGGCGCGATGCGGCAACGCCACCGCGGCCCGCTGCGACTACGCTCGGCACCGGACTTCGATCAACCGGTGTTCCGGCCAGCCGGGTGCCACGTGACGAGAGGCGGCAGCATGAGCGTGCCGGGACGCAGAGGCAGTACGTTCACCCGGCTGCTCCGGCACGGTTTCACCGATCCCGCGGCGGCCGAGCGGCTGCTCGACGCCCCGGAGCTGGCCTCCGTACGCACCGACCCCGTCCTCCTCGACGCGCTCGGCGCCACCGCGGACCCGGACCTGGCGCTGCTCGGCCTGGTCCGCATGGCCGAGTCGCAGCAGCCCGACGAGCGGCAGACGCTCCTTGACACCCTGATCGCGGCCAAGCCGCTGCGCGACCGGCTGCTCGGGGTGCTCGGCGCGTCCGAGGCGCTCGGCGACCATCTGGCGCGGCACCCGCACGACTGGCACGCCCTCGTCACGTACGAGACGGCCGATCTGCACCCCGGCATCGCCGAGTTCGAGCAGGGGCTCGCCGAGGCGACCGACGCGGTGGAGCTGCGGATCGCCTACCGGCGGTGTCTGCTGGCCATCGCAGCCCGGGACGTCTGCGGCACCACCGACGTCAGGCAGGCCGCCGCCGAGCTGGCCGACCTGGCCACCGCCACCCTGCGCGCCGCCCTCACCATCGCGTCGGCCGCGGCCCCCGAGGACGCCGCGGCCTGCCGTCTCGCCGTCGTCGCGATGGGCAAGTGCGGCGGTCACGAACTCAACTACGTATCCGACGTGGACGTCATCTTCGTCGCCGAACCGGCCGACCCCACCGGCACCGGCACCGGGCCGGGCGCCGACGAGACCGCAGCCATGCAGGCCGCCACCCGGCTCGCCGCGCACCTGATGCGGATCTGCTCCGACACCAACATCGAGGGCACGATCTGGCCCGTCGACGCGAACCTGCGGCCCGAGGGGCGCAACGGACCGCTGGTCCGTACGCTCTCCAGCCATCTCGCCTACTACGACCGCTGGGCCAAGACCTGGGAGTTCCAGGCGCTCCTCAAGGCCCGCGCGGTCGCCGGTGACGCGGCGCTCGGCTTCGAGTACACCGAGGCGGTCCGGCCCCTGGTGTGGCAGGCGTCCGAGCGGGAGAACTTCGTCGCCGACGCCCAGAAGATGCGCCGCCGGGTCATCGACAACATCCCGCCCGACCTCGTCGACCGCGAGCTGAAACTCGGGCCCGGCGGGCTGCGGGACGTCGAGTTCGCCGTCCAGCTGCTCCAGCTCGTGCACGGCCGCAACGACGCCACCCTGCGCAGCGGCAACACCCTGGACGCCCTGGAAGCCCTGGCCGCGGGCGGCTACGTCGGCAGGACCGACGCCGCACAGCTCGACGCGGCCTACCGCTTCCTGCGGACCATGGAGCACCGGATCCAGCTGTACCGCCTCCGGCGCACCCACCTGGTCCCGGACGACCCGGCGGACCTGCGCAGGCTCGGACGCTCACTGGGGCTGCGCGCCGAACCCGTCGCCGAACTCACCCGGTCGTGGAAACGCCACGCGACGGTCGTCAGAAGGCTGCACGAGAAGCTGTTCTACCGGCCACTCCTCGACGCCGTCGCGCAGCTGGCGCCCGGCGAGAACCGGCTCAGCCCCAGAGCGGCGGGCCAGCGCCTCGAAGCGCTCGGCTACGCCGACCCGGTCGGCGCCCTGCGGCACCTGGAGGCACTGGCCTCCGGGGTCTCCAGGAAGGCCGCCATCCAGCGCACCCTGCTGCCCGTGCTGCTCGGCTGGTTCGCGGACTCCGCCGACCCGGACGCCGGGCTGCTCGGCTTCCGCAAGGTCTCCGACGCGCTGGGCAAGACCCCCTGGTATCTGCGGCTGCTGCGGGACGAGGGCGCCGCTGCCGAGAACCTCGCCCGGGTCCTCTCGGCCGGCCGGCTCGCCCCCGACCTGCTGCTGCGCGCCCCCGAGGCGGTCGCGCTGCTCGGTGCGCGCGGCGGCCTCGAACCGCGCCCCCGCGCGATCCTGGAGCAGGAGGTGCTCTCGGCGGTCGGCCGCGCCGAGACCCCGGAGGGCGCCGTCGCATCCGCGCGCGGGGTGCGCCGCCGCGAACTGTTCCGTACCGCGGCCGCCGACCTCATCGGCTCGTACGGCACCGAGGAGAACCCGGCGGAGTCCGACCCGGGCGCGCTGGTCGACCGGGTCGGCAACGCCGTCACCGATCTGAACGCCGCCACCCTCTCGGGCGCGCTGCGGGCCGCCGTACGGGCACAGTGGGGCGACACCCTGCCCACCCGGTTCGCGGTCATCGGGATGGGCCGTTTCGGCGGCCACGAGCTGAGCTACGGCTCCGACGCCGACGTGCTCTTCGTGCACGCCCCACGGGACGGTGTGGACGACCAGGAGGCGGCCCGCGCGGCGAACGCCGTCGTCGCCGAGATGCGCAGGCTCCTCCAGCTGCCGACCGCCGACCCGCCGCTGCTGATCGACGCCGATCTGCGCCCCGAGGGCAAGAGCGGGCCGCTGGTGCGGACCCTGGCGTCGTACGCCGCGTACTACCGGCGCTGGTCGGGCGTCTGGGAGAGCCAGGCGCTGCTGCGTGCCGAGCCGATGGCGGGCGACGCGGAGCTGGGACGCAGCTTCATCGAGCTCATCGACCCGCTGCGCTATCCCGCCGAGGGGATCGGTGAGGACGCCGTACGCGAGATCCGCCGCCTCAAGGCCCGGATGGAGTCCGAGCGGATGCCGCGCGGCGCCGACCCGACGCTGCACGCGAAGCTCGGCCGGGGCGGGCTCAGCGACGTGGAGTGGACGGTGCAGCTCCTGCAGCTGCAGCACGGGTGGGAGCAGCCGGGGCTGCGGACCACCCGGACCAGGACCGCGCTGGCGGCCGCGCATGCCGCGGAGCTGCTCTCCACCGAGGACGCGCAGACCCTGGACGAGGCGTGGGTGCTGGCTTCGCGGGTGCGCAACGCGGTGATGCTGGTGCGGGGGAGGGCCGGCGACACGTTTCCCTCGGACGGGCGGGAGCTGGCTGCGGTGGCTCGGTATCTGGGGTACGAGACGGGGCATGTGGGGGACATGCTGGATGACTATCGGCGGGCTACGAGGCGGGCCCGGGGGGTTATGGAGGAGCGGTTCTACGGGGCGTGACGGGGGTGCGGTGGCGCGGTCGCGGTGCGGTGCGGGCGGTGCCGGTGCGGTGCGGGCCGTCTGCTCGGGGCTCCGCCCCGGACCCCGGTCCTCAATCGCCGGACGGGCTTGATTTTGGGCCTCAGTCCCGGGCGGGCCTGATTTTGGGCCTCAGCCTCGGACGGGCCTGATTTGGGGCCTCAGTCCCGGGCGGGCTTGATTTTGGGCCTCAGTCCCGGGCGGGTCCCACGGGCGCTTCAGCGGTCCGACGGGACCTGCTTGGCCGGTACCGGCTTCAGGGTGCCGTGGATGCCCTGGGTGAAAGTGCCGCCCGTTCTGACCTTTTCCGGGACTCGGGGGAGCCGGTGCGGCAGGGCTCCGTACCAGGCGTACGAGAGGCCCGCTCCGAAGGTCAGGCAGAGTACGCCGCCCACCGCGTCCAGCCAGAAGTGGTTGGCGGTCGAGACGATCACCAGCAGGGTCAGCGCGGGGTAGAGCAGGCCCAGGATCCGGACCCAGGGGGCGCGGGCCAGTGCGAAGATGATCAGGCCGCACCAGAGCGACCAGCCGATGTGCATCGAGGGCATCGCCGCGTACTGGTTCGACATGTTCTTGAGGTTGCCCGAAGCCATCGAGCCCCAGGTGTGGTGCACCAGCACCGTGTCGATGAAGTGGCTGTGGTTCATCAGGCGGGGTGGCGCCAGTGGGAACAGGTAGTAGCCGGCCAGTGCCACCGCCGTGGTCGCGAAGAGCGCGAGCCGGGCCGCCGCGTAGCGCCCCGGATGGAAGTGGAACAGCCAGACCAGGACGCTGATGGTCATGATGAAGTGCAGCGTCGCGTAGTAGTAGTTCATCCCGATGATCAGCCATGTCACCGAGTTCACGGCGTGGTTGATGCTCTGCTCGACCGAGATACCCAGCAGGTGCTCGGCGTGCCAGATCCACGTCGCGTTGCGCAGAGCCTCCGCTTTCTGCTCGGGTACCGCGTTGCGGATCAGGGAGTAACCCCAGTAACTCACCGCGATCAGCAGTACTTCGAACCAGATGCGGGGGCGGCGGGGCGCACGCAGTCGCCCGATGAATGAGATGTGAGGCTCCTTGGCCACGACGGGTGACGCGGTGGCCTGATGGCCGTCCAGTGTCTTCACAGTCGTTTCACCCATAGGGGAAGAGTCTGCCAGAAACCAACTACCCACAGATCATCCCTCGGGAGGGACGCGCCCGCACCCGCTACGGCTTGTTGACGCTCTCGCCCCGGGATTCCGGGCCCGGCGCGGATCCCGGCCCGGACGCGGTGGAACCACGGACTACCAGCTCGGTCATAAAGACGAATTCGCTGTGCGGCGCGGGGGTGCCGCCGACCTCTTCGAGCAGGGTGCGGACAGCTGCCTGACCCATGGCGGTCACCGGCTGTCTGATGGTGGTCAACGGCGGGTCGGTGAACGCTATGAGCGGGGAGTCGTCGAAGCCGACCACCGAGATGTCGCGCGGGACGTCGAGCCCCAGCCTGCGGGCGGCCCTGATGGCACCGAGTGCCATCATGTCGCTGGCGCAGATCACCGCCGTACAGCCGGACGCGATGAGTTCGGACGCGGCCGCCTGCCCGCCCTCCAGCGTGTACAGCGAGTGCTGGATCAGCTTCTCGCTCTCGTCCGCCGGCAGTCCGAACCTGGCCTCCATCTCGGCCTGGAAGCCCTCCGTCTTGCGCAGCACGGGAACGAAGCGCCGGGGCCCGAGCGCGAGCCCGATGCGGGTGTGGCCGAGCGACGCGAGGTGCGTGACGGCCAGCCGCATCGCCGCCCGGTCGTCGGGCGAGATGAAGGGCGCCTGCACCTTCGGCGAGAACCCGTTGACGAGGACGTACGGCACGCCCTGCGCGCGCAGCTGCTCGTAGCGCCCCATGTCGGCCGTGGTGTCCGCGTGCAGCCCCGAGACGAAGATGATGCCCGCGACCCCGCGCTCCACCAGCATCTCGGTGAGCTCGTCCTCGGTGGAGCCGCCGGGGGTCTGGGTGGCCAGCACCGGCGTATACCCCTGCCGGGTCAGGGCCTGCCCGATGACCTGCGCCAGCGCCGGGAAGATCGGGTTCTCCAGCTCGGGCGTGATCAGACCGACCAGGCCGGCGCTGCGGCGGCGCAGCCGCACCGGGCGTTCGTAACCGAGGACGTCGAGTGCGGCGAGCACGGACTCGCGGGTGGCCGCGGCTACCCCCGGCTTGCCGTTGAGGACCCGGCTGACCGTCGCTTCGCTGACCCCCGCCTGGGTTGCGATGTCGGCAAGCCGTGCGGTCATGGGAATGGACTGTACCGGGCCCGTGTCAGATTGCCCACCAGGTGCAGGAATCACCGGGAACGCGCACCGACTCACCGGAGATGTCCGGCGCGGCCGACGACAGCAGCGGCCGCCCCGGTACCCGCAGTTCGACCGCGCCCGGCAGGGTGTTGACGGTGCAGACGAAACCCGGCCGGGTGAAGACCAGTACCCCGGGGGGCCCTTCGAGCCAGCTCATCGGGCCGTCGCCGAGACCGTCCAGCCGGCGCCGGAGCGCGAGCGCGGCACGGTACAGCTCCAGGGTCGATCCGGGGTCCCCGGTCTGCGCCCCGACGGAGTACGCGCCCCAGCTCTCCGGCTGCGGCAGCCACCCAGGGCCCGGCCCGAATCCGTACGAAGGCCCCTCATCGGTCCAGGGGACCGGCACCCGGCAGCCGTCCCGCAGCCCGTCCTGTCCCGCGCCGCGGAAGAACGACGGGTCCTCGCGCAGTTCGTCGGGCAGATCGGTGACTTCGGGCAGCCCCAGCTCCTCGCCCTGGTAGAGGTAGACGGAACCGGGCAGCGCCAGCATCAGCAGCGCCGCGGCCCTGGCCCGGCGCAGCCCGGCCGCGCCGCCCCCGTACCGCGTCACATGGCGTACGACGTCGTGGTTGGAGAGCACCCAGGTGGTGGGCGCACCCACCGAGGCCGTCGCGGCCAGCGAGTCGTCCACCACCGTGCGCATCGCCGCCGCGTCCCAGCGGCACCGCAGGAACTGGAAGTTGAACGCCTGGTGCAGTTCGTCGGGGCGTACGTAAAGGGCCAGGCGCTCGGCGGACGGGGCCCATGCCTCCGCGACGCCGATGCGCTCGCCCGGGTAGGAGTCGAGCAGCGTCCGCCAGGAGCGGTGGATCTCGTGCACGCCGTCCTGGTCGAAGAAGGGGAGCGTCTGCGAGCCGATCATCCGTACCTGCTCGGCGGTGCCGATGTCGGGCAGCCCGGCGGCCTTGACCATGCCGTGTGCCACATCGATACGGAATCCGTCGACCCCGCGCCCGCCCAGCTCCAGCCAGAACCGCAGGACCGAGTCGAACTCCGCGCGCACCTCCGGGTTCTCCCAGTTGAGGTCGGGCTGCTCGGGGGCGAAGAGATGGAGGTACCAGGAGCCGTCGGACACCCGGGTCCAGGCCGGGCCGCCGAACACCGACTGCCAGTCGTTGGGCGGCAGTTCACCCTCAGGGCCGCGCCCCGGCCTGAAGTGGTAGCGGGCGCGGGCCGGGCCGCCCGCCAGCGCCTCCCTGAACCACACATGCCGGTCCGACGTGTGGTTGGGGACCACGTCCACGATCACCCGCAGCCCCAGCCGGTGCGCGGTGCGCAGCAGCGACTGGGCGTCGTCCAGCGTCCCGAACAGCGGGTCGACGACCCGGTAGTCGGCGACGTCGTAGCCGCCGTCCGCCTGCGGCGACGCGTAGAAGGGGGTGAGCCACACCGCGTCGGCCCCCAGCTCGGCGAGGTACGGAAGCCGCTCCTCGATGCCCCGCAGATCGCCGATGCCGTCGCCGTCGCTGTCCGCGAAGGACCGTACGTACACCTGGTAGATGACGGCGTCCCGCCACCATCGGGTGCGGGCCCCGGATGTGGTGGCCGCGCCGGTGAGCTGCTGCGTCATGTGATCCCTTTCGGAAGTCCTGCAACGTACGGGAACAACGCCGGTGCGTCCCGAAAGTAACAGCCTTGCAAGCTCTTGCGTAGACCGCCGCGACCTCGACCGCGGGTCCCTGGGGCCCCCAATGCCCCGCTTGACAAGGGCCATCACGGCAACCGTGCGGACACGCCGAGGTAACGAAGACGGCTCCTTGCGGAAATTCTTCGCAAGGTCTTTCGGTCTTCTTTCATCCTTGTTACGTTCCTCGACGACCCGGAGCCGTGACGGAACGGCACCCCTCGAAGGAGTTCACATGCGACGTGGCATAGCGGCCACCGCCCTGGCCGGGGCCCTGGCGCTCACGGCGACTGCCTGCGGCGGCGACAGCGGCAGTGACAAGGCGGACGGCGTCACCACCATCACCTGGTGGGACACATCGAACGCCACGAACGAGGCCCCCACGTACCGCGCCCTGGTCAAGGAGTTCGAAGCGGCGAACAAGGGCATCAAGGTCACGTACGTCAACGTCCCCTTCGACCAGGCGCAGAACAAGTTCGACACGGCCGCCGGTGCCAAGGGCGCCCCTGACGTGCTGCGCTCCGAGGTCGGCTGGACCCCGGCCTTCGCCAAGAAGGGCTACTTCCTCCCGCTGGACGGCACCGAAGCCCTCAAGGACAAGGCGCACTTCGAGCCCAACCTGCTGAAGCAGGCGCGGTTCGACGGCAAGACCTACGGTGTCCCGCTGGTCACGGACACCCTGGCCTTCGTCTACAACAAGGCGCTCTTCGCCGAGGCCGGCATCACCAAGGCCCCCGCCACCTGGGGCGAGCTGAAGAGCGACGCGGCCGCGGTCAAGTCGAAGACCAAGGCCGACGGCTACTGGGCCAGCACCGCCGGCTACTACGCACAGCCCTTCCTGTACGGCGAGGGCACCGACACCGTCGACGTCGCGCAGAAGAAGGTCACCATCGCCGGCGCCCCGGCGGTCAAGGGCCTGCAGACCTGGCAGGGCCTCTTCAACGGCCCCGGCCTGCACAAGGCGGACACCACCGCCGACGCCTACGCCCACCAGCAGGACGCCTTCGTCAACGGCAAGGTCGCCTCGATCATCCAGGGGCCCTGGGAGATCACGAACTTCTACAAGGGCTCGGCCTTCAAGGACAAGAAGAACCTGGGCATCGCCACCGTCCCGGCCGGCTCCACCGGCAAGGCGGGCGCCCCCACCGGCGGCCACAACCTCGCCGTCTACGCGGGCTCCGACAAGGCGCACCAGACCGCGTCGCTGAAGTTCCTGGACTTCATGACGTCGGCGAAGAGCCAGGAGCAGATCGCGCTCAAGAACTCCACGCTGCCGACCCGCTCCGACGCCTACACCGCCAAGGTCACCGCGGACCCCGGGATCGCCGGGTTCCAGAAGGTGCTCGGCGCCTCGCAGCCGCGGCCCGAGCTGCCCGAGTACAGCTCGCTCTGGGGTCCGATGGACACCGAGCTGCCCAAGGTCGCCGACGGCAAGGAATCGCTCCAGAGCGGCGTCAAGGCCCTCGACGAGGCCATGGCCAAGCTGGTCCCCGACTTCACCAAGTGATCAGCCGGCCGCCGGCCCGCAAGCATCCGCGGCCCGGCGGCCGATCGCCGTGCGTCCCGCCGAACTCCCCTGAAAAGGTGTCAAGATGACCGTTGCCGTCGCAGGCGCGGGCCCCAAGCGTCGTGGGCCGGCGCAGCGCATCAAACAGTCCTGGCAGAAGCACTGGTACGCCTACGCGATGGCGGCCCCGGTCGTCGTCGTACTCGGCGTCCTGGTGGGCTACCCGCTCGTCCAGGGCCTCTACCTCACGCTGACCGACGCGAACAGCCTGAACTCGGCCCGCACCATCGGTGTCAACCACATCGACGCCACCTACAAGTTCATCGGTCTGCACAACTACGCGGACATCCTCTGGGGCCCCACGGCCTGGGACCGCTTCTGGTCCCACTTCCTCTGGACCATCGTCTGGACCGCCGCCTGCGTCGCCCTGCACTACTGCATCGGCCTCGGCCTGGCCCTGCTGCTCAACCAGAAGCTCCGCGGCCGGACCTTCTACCGGATGCTGCTGATCCTGCCCTGGGCGGTGCCCACGTTCGTCACCGTCTTCTCCTGGCGGATCATGCTCGGCGACTCCGGCATCGTGAACTCGGTGCTCGGTGGCCTCCATCTGCCCCAGCCCGCCTGGCTCGAGGAGCCGCACTTCCAGCAGCTCGCCGCGATCATCGTCAACACCTGGTGCGGTGTGCCCTTCATGATGGTGTCGCTGCTCGGCGGACTCCAGTCGATCTCGGCCGACCTGTACGAGGCCGCCGAGATGGACGGCGCGAGCCCCTGGCAGCGCTTCCTCAACGTCACACTGCCCGGCCTGCGCTCGGTGAGCTCCACCGTCGTCCTGCTCGGCATCATCTGGACGTTCAACCAGTTCGCCATCATCTTCCTGCTGTTCGGCAACGGCGCACCCGACGCCCAGATCCTCGTCACCTGGGCCTACCGCCTGGGCTTCGGCCAGCAGCCCAGGGACTACGCCCAGTCGGCCGCGTACGGCGTACTGCTGCTCTCCATCCTGATCGTCTTCACCTCCTTCTACCGGCGCTGGCTGGCCCGTAGCGAGAAGGCCAACAGCTGAGACCGGCCGGAACCCCGAAGGCAGGAACCCCGATGACTCTCACCACGGAGACCACACCGGCCGAGCGGACACCGCAGCCCGTCCGCAGGCCCGCCCGCCCGGTCCGCCGCGACCGGCCCGGCCGCAGGGCCACCGTGCTCTCGCACACCGCGCTCAGCATCGCCAGTCTGATCGCGCTCTTCCCGATCGCCTGGCTGGCCTTCCTCTCGCTCGGCCCCGACAAGAGCGACTATCTGCACCCGGGCCGGATCTGGTCCAAGATCTCGTTCGCCAACTACTCCTTCGTCCTGGAGCACACCCGCTTCTTCACCTGGCTCGGCAACACCGCCCTGATCGCCGTCGCGACCAGCGTCATCGGCGTGTTCATGGCCGCCACCGCCGGCTACGCGGTCTCCCGGATGCGCTTCCCCGGCCACAAGAAGCTGATGTGGCTGCTCCTTGTCACCCAGATGTTCCCGGTCGCCGTCCTGATGGTGCCGATGTACGTGATCCTCGCGGACCTCGGCCTCATCGACACCTTCGGCGCCCTGATCCTGGTGTACTGCTCCACCGCCGTGCCGTACTGCGCCTGGATGCTCAAGGGGTACTTCGACACCATCCCGTACGAGATCGACGAGGCGGGACGGGTCGACGGGCTCAGCCCCTTCGGCACCTTCTGGCGGCTCATCCTGCCGCTCGCCAGGCCCGGCCTCGCGGTGGCCGGCTTCTACACCTGCCTGACCGCCTGGGGCGAGGTCGCCTTCGCCTCGACGTTCATGCTCGACGACAGCAAGTACACCCTCGCGGTGGGCCTCTCCAGCTTCGTCAGCGAGCACGACGCCCAGTGGAACTACATGGCGGCCACCGCCGTCCTCATCGCCATCCCCGTCTCCGTCATCTTCTACCTGGTGCAGAAGCACCTGGTCACCGGCTTGACGGCGGGCGGGACCAAGGGCTGAGCCCCTTCCGCACCCCCCCATGACGCATCCGACGCATCTGACTGACGCATCTGACTCACCCAGGGAAGACATGACTCAGCACTCCGCCGCCCCCGCCGACCGCGCCGCCGCCCCGTCGGCCGCTGACCGCACCGGCTGGTGGCGGGACGCGGTGATCTATCAGGTCTATCCGCGCAGCTTCGCCGACAGCAACGGCGACGGCATGGGCGACATCGAAGGCGTCCGCAGCCGGCTGCCCTATCTGCGCGACCTCGGTGTCGACGCCGTCTGGCTCTCGCCGTTCTACGCGTCCCCGCAGGCCGACGCCGGATACGACGTCGCCGACTACCGGGCCATCGACCCCATGTTCGGCACGCTCCTGGACGCCGACGCGCTGATCCGCGACGCCCATGACCTCGGGCTGCGGATCATCGTGGACGTGGTGCCCAACCACACGTCGGACCAGTACGAGTGGTTCAGGCGCGCCATCAGCGACGGCCCGTCGTCACCGCTGCGCGACCGCTACCACTTCCGCGAGGGAAAGGGCGAGAACGGTGAACTCCCGCCCAACGACTGGGAGTCCATCTTCGGCGGCCCCGCCTGGACCCGGGTCGCCGACGGCGCCTGGTACCTCCATCTCTTCGCCCCCGAACAGCCCGACCTCAACTGGGAGCACCCGGCGGTCGCCGACGAGTTCCGCTCGATCCTGCGGTTCTGGCTCGACATGGGCGTCGACGGCTTCCGGGTCGACGTCGCCCACGGGCTCGTCAAGGCGCCCGGTCTGCCCGACCTCGGCGGCAGCGACCAGCTCAGGCTGCTCGGCAATGACGTCATGCCGTTCTTCGACCAGGACGGCGTCCACGAGATCTACCGCTCCTGGCGCACCATCCTCGACGAGTACCCGGGCGAGCGGATCGCCGTCGCCGAGGCATGGACGCCCACGGTGGAGCGCACCGCACACTACGTACGCCCCGACGAGCTGCACCAGGCGTTCAACTTCCAGTACCTGGGCACCCACTGGGACGCCGCCGAGCTGCGCGAGGTCATCGATGTGTCGCTGGCCGCGATGCGCCCGGTGGGCGCCCCCGCCACCTGGGTGCTCTCCAACCACGACGTCACCCGGCACACGACCCGCTTCGCCAACCCGCCGGCCGGCACCCAGATCCGCACCCCGGGCGACCCGGAGCTCGGCCTGCGGCGGGCCCGTGCGGCGACCCTGCTGATGCTGGCGCTGCCCGGCTCGGCCTACCTCTACCAAGGCGAGGAGCTGGGCCTCCCGGACGTCACCGACCTGCCCGACGAGGTCAGGCAGGACCCGTCGTTCTTCCGCGCGGCCGGCCAGGACGGCTTCCGCGACGGCTGCCGGGTGCCGCTTCCGTGGACGGCCGAAGGGTCCTCGTACGGCTTCGGCAGCGGCGGCAGCTGGCTCCCGCAGCCCGCGGGCTGGGGCGCGCTGAGCGTCGAGGCGCAGTCCGGCGACAGCGGATCCACCCTGGAGCTGTACCGGCGCGCGCTCTCCGTACGGCGGGAGCTGCCCGGCCTGGGCGCGGGCGAGTCCGTCGAGTGGCTCCCCGGCGCCCCGGACGGTGTGCTGGCGTTCGCCCGCCCCGGCTTCCGCTGCACGGTCAACACCACCGGCCGCGCGGTGCGCCTGCCCGTGCCGGGGCGGCTGGTACTGGCCAGCACCGAAGTCACCGGAGGCGACGAAGTCCTGCCGGAGGACGGCGAGTTCGAGCTGCCCGCGGACAGCACCGTCTGGTGGTCGGTGTGACGGCACCTCCCCGCCTCGCGCACATCGCCGCGCAGGCCGCCGTCAGCGAGGCCACCGTGAGCCGGGTGCTCAACGGGAAGCCGGGCGTCGCGGACACCACGCGCCAGCGGGTGCTCGCGGCGCTCGACGTCCTCGGCTACGAGCGGCCCGTACGGCTGCGCCGGCGCAGCGCGGGGCTGATCGGTCTGGTGACCCCCGAGCTGACCAACCCCATCTTCCCGGCCTTCGCCCAGGCCGTGGAGCAGGTCCTCGCGGGGCACGGCTTCACCCCGGTCCTCTGTACGCAGATGCCGGGCGGCGCCACCGAGGACGAACTGGTCGAGCAGCTGGTGGAGCGCGGGGTGGGCGGCATCGTCTTCCTCTCCGGGCTGCACGCCGACACCTCGTCCGACCCGGAGCGGTACGCCGGTCTCACCGAGCGCGGGGTGCCGTTCGTCCTGATCAACGGCTACAACGAACGGATCAGCGCGCCCTTCGTCTCGCCCGACGACCACGCGGCGGCCCAGATGGCCGTGGGCCATCTCGCCGACCTCGGGCACCGCAGGATCGGCCTGGCCATCGGCCAGCTCCGCTATGTGCCGTCGCGCCGCAAACGCGAGGGGTTCATCGAGGCGGTGGCGGCCCGGCTCGGCCAGTCGGCCGACGAGGCCGGGGCCCTGATCCAGCACACCCTGTTCAGCGTCGAGGGCGGCCGGGCCGCGGCGGGCGCGCTGTTCGACCAGGGGTGCACGGCCGTGGTGTGCGGGAGTGACCTGATGGCGCTGGGTGTCGTCCGGGCGGCCCGCGAGCGCGGACTCGAAGTCCCCGACGACATCTCGGTGGTCGGCTTCGACGACTCGCAGCTGATCGCCTTCACCAGTCCGCCGCTGACGACGGTCCGCCAGCCCGTGCAGGCGATGGCCGCGGCTGCGGTGGGCGCGCTCCTTGAGGAGATCGGCGGAAACCCGGTCCAGCGTACGGAGTTCGTCTTCCGGCCCGAGCTGGTGGTGCGCGGCTCCACGGCCCGGCGTACCGGCTGACCGGCGGCGGGAGCGGCGTGCGAGGCTGGGCGGTGGCAGCGCGCCGCTCCGCCCTGCCGTCCCGGGGCGGGCGCCGTCCGTCCCCGACCAGCAGCCGGGAGGAATCCGCCATGCCGCAGATCACCGTCGAGTACTCCGAGTCCCTGGAGGACGCCTTCGACCGTACGGGCTTCGCGCTCGGCCTGCACCCGGTCGTCGTGGAGACGGTCGCCGCCCGGCTCCCCGCCTGCAAGACGCGCTTCGTCAGGACGGCCGGGTTCGTCGTGGGTGACGGCGCCGGCGACGACGCCGTGGTGCACGTCGACATCGCGCTGCTGGCCGGCCGCACCGACGAGGCCAAGGCCCGGCTCAGTGAGGCGGTCACCGACCTCGTACGCCGCCATCTGAAGCCCACGCGGAGCACGGTGCACCTCTCCGCCGAGACCCGCGATCTGGACCCGTCCTACCGCAACGGCTGAGCGAGGGCCGAGTGTTCATGGAGTACGGGGGAACCCGGACCCCATGACGCAGACCCGAGCAGAGACCGAGGCGGAGAGGGACACAGCGAGGGGCGCAGAGAGCGACACAGCGAGGAGGACGGCGAGTGATCAGGGGCGCCGTGGCCCCCGTCGCTCCTGGTGGATCAAAGCGCCGGTGGGCCTGGTCCTGGTCCTCGCGCTGCTGCTGCTCGGCAGCAGGCTCGACCTGCTGCCGGGCCTCGGCGACGTGTTCGGCGAGAAGACCCAGGACCGGTCGGGCCCCGCGCTGCTCAAGTCGATCCAGGACATGAGCCGGTACGAGGCCGCGTCGGGGAACTTCCAGGTCGTCGTGGACCTGGAGAAGGACACCAAGTTCCTGCCGGACGCGATCCGCGGCTCCCGGATGCTGTACGTGGGCGCCGGCACCGTCGGCTCCTATGTCGACCTGGGCAGGACCGGCAGGAGCGGGGTGACCGTGAACAAGGACCGCACCACGGCCACGCTCCGGCTGCCGCACGCGGTGCTCGCCAAGCCCGCCATCGACCCGGACCGCTCGTACGCCGTCTCCAAGCAGCGCGGGCTGCTCGACCGGCTCGGTGACTTCTTCTCGGACAACCCCAACAACGAGCACGCGGTGCAGAAGCTCGCGGCGCGGCACATCGCCGATGCGGCCAAGGACAGCGGCCTGGTGGCACGTGCCGAGAAGAACACCACCAGCATGCTCCAGGGGCTGCTGCACTCGCTCGGCTTCAAACAGGTCACCGTGGTCTACGGAAAACCTTGAGCCGGACTCAGCCGGTCCGCTGGGCGGGCAGCTCGGCGGCGGTCGGCTCAGAGGCGGTCGGCTCGGCGGCGGTCGGCTCAGCCCCGGGCAGCGGTGCCAGGGAGAGCAGCCGCCCCACCAGGTCCCCGAACGGCCCGTCGGCGGGCTCCTCGCTCAGTATCCGGCGTACGACCGACGCCATCCCGGTGTCGTACGCGGCACTCACCGCGGCCAGCGCCGCGAAGTCGTGCACCAGCTGCAACTCCAGCTCGGCCCGCGGAATGCTCCGCCCGTCCAGCCAGATCAGCGCGGTCGACTCGGCGAGCGACACCCAGGACCTGACGACCAACTGGAGCCTGGCGGGCGGCTCCTGGACATCGAGATGGGACAGGATCTGGAGATACGCGGCGGTGCGCACCTCGTCGATCATCGCGCTGGTGGTGGTGGAACCCACCGCGGGGCCGCCGCGCATCAGCGCCGAGAAGCCGGGGCCGTGCTCGTCGACGAAGTCGAAGAACCGCTGCATCACCCGCAGCAGCCGTGCCCCCAGCGGCCCTTCGCGCGGCTCGACGAACCGCTCGGCCAGCTCGTCGGCGGCGCGGCGCAGCGCCGCCTCGTACAGACTCTGCTTGCCGGGGAAGTAGTGGTAGACGAGCGGCCGCGAGATGCCCGCGGCCGCGGCTATCTCGTCGATGGAGACATCGTCGGGGGAGCGGTGGCTGAACAGGTCGAGGGCGACGCTGATCAGCTGCTGCCTGCGCTCTTCGACGCCCATCCTGCGGCGTACCCCGGTCGTCATGGAGAACAGGGTACCGACTGTGGTGCCGCCGGGTGTTGGGCGGACCGGCTCCCCCGTGAGCATCAGCCGCCGGTCCAGTCGCGGATGATCTCCTCGTGGTGCGCGTCCAGGTCCGGGGTGCTGGACGGTGCGGCGCCGGACGCGCCCTGGAACACGACGGGTTGGCGCAGTGCGGTCATGCCCTCCAGCGAAGGGTGCAGGAACCCGCCGGTGACGCCCCGCGGGCGGACGCTGTCGATGGCCTGCTGGAGATCCCGCACCGGGCCCGCGGGGACGCCCTGTTCCCCGGCGAGCGCGACGATCTCGGCCGCGGAGTGCTGCCGCGTCCAGCTCTCGATGGTGGCGCGGACCTCAGGTTCGTGGGCCGTACGCGCCTCGTCGGTGCGGTAGACGGGGTGCTCGGCCAGCTCGGGGCGGCCGATCAGGTCCAGCAGCCGGTGGAAGGTGCGGTCGTTGGCGGCCGCCAGGACCACCGGTGCGTCGGCCGCCCGGTAGACGCCGAACGGCGTGGAGACCGGATGCCGGTTGCCGACCCGGGTGGGCGGGGCGCCGTCGGCCGCCAGCAGGCTGGCGCCGGTGAGCTGGAGCGAGACCATCGCGTCCAGCATGGCGACATCCAGATGCTGACCCCGGCCGGTGCGGGCCCGTTCGACCAGCGCGGCGCAGATCGCCCACGAACCGTAGAGACCGGCCTGCAGATCGGCGATGGACTCGCCGACCTTGGTCGGCTCGCCGTCCGGACTGCCGGTGGTCTCCATGATCCCCGACATGGCCTGGATGATCAGGTCGTAGGCGGGGCGCCCCGACATGGCGCCCGACTGCCCGAAGCCGGAGATGCTCGCGTACACCAGCCGCGGGTTGTGGGCGAGCAGCGCCGCAGCGCCGATGCCGAGCCGGTCGGCGACGCCCGGACGGAAGTTCTCCACGAGTACGTCGGCCCGCGCGGCCAGCGACCACAGGGTCTCCAGGTCCGCGGGATCCTTGAGATCGAGTGCGATGCTCCGCTTGTCCCGGTTGAGCATCGCGAAGTAGACGCTGACGTCCTTCGCGAACGGGCCGAGCCGCCTGGTGTCGTCACCGCCCGGCGGCTCGACCTTGACCACATCGGCCCCGATGTCGGCCAGCAGGGACGTACAGAACGGGCCGGCCAGTACCCGCGACAGGTCCAGCACACGAATGCCGCTCAACGCCGGCATGGCAACTCCTCAGTTCGACTGCGCCGAACGCTAGGAGCGCGGGCGGACCCGGGGATATGTGCACGGAAACGGAGATCACCGCCACTGTTGTGCAGCCGCACATGGCGGTGGCGGTGGAGGGGTGGATGACTTGAGGCCATGAGCACCTCTGAACAGACATCGCAGGAACAGCCCGCGTACCGGATGCCCGACGAGTACGAGGACTTCCGCGCCTCCGTACGCGCCTTCGCCGAGGACCGGATCCAGCCGCTGGCGGACCGCGCGGACACCGAGGACGTCTTCTCCGCCGACGGCTACGCGGAACTCGTCTCCGCCGGATTCCACGCGCTCGGCGTCCCCGAACGGTACGAGGGGGCGGGCGCCGACACCCTCGCCCAGGCCATCGCCATCGAGGAGGTGGCACGGGTGTCCGCGGGCATCTCCACCGTGCTGAGCTCCAACAAACTCGGCGTCACCCCGCTGCTGCTCGCCGGGTCCGACGCCCAGCTCGGCCGGTATCTGCCGCGGGTGGCATCGGGCGATGCGCTGTGCGCGTACGCGATCTCCGAGCGCGAAGCGGGCAGCGACGTCGCGGCGATGACCTGCCGGGCGGAGCCCGCGGACGACGGCTGGCGGCTCTCCGGCACCAAGAGCTGGATCACATCGGCCGGCGAGGCCGCCGTGATGATCGTGTTCGCGGTCACCGACCCCGGCCAGGGCAAGCGCGGCATCTCCGCTTTCCTCGTCGAGGGGACCGACGAAGGCATCTCCTACGGCGCCCCGGAACGCAAGATGGGCCTGCACGGTTCGGTCACCAAGGAGGTCCACTTCGACGGTGTCCACCTCCCCGCCGACCGGCTGCTGGGCGAGCGGGGGCGCGGGCTGCGGCTGGCGCTGGGGACGCTGGACCACACCCGGATCTCCATCGCGGCCCAGGCCGTGGGCATCGCCCAGGGCGCCCTGGACTACGCGGTGGACTACGTACGCGAGCGCCGGCAGTTCGGGCATCCGGTCGCGGAGTTCCAGGGCGTCCAGTTCATGATCGCCGACATGGCGATGCGTATCGAGGCGGCCCGCACCCTGACCTACCGCGCCGCCGCGGCCTCCCAGGCCGGGTCCGCCGACCTCACCTTCCTCGGCGCCGCCGCGAAGTGCCTCGCGTCCGACGCGGCCATGGCCGTCACGACCGACGCCGTTCAGCTGCTGGGCGGAGCGGGATACGTCCGCGACCACCCGGTCGAGCGGATGATGCGCGACGCGAAGATCACCCAGATCTACGAGGGCACCAACCAGATCCAGCGGGTGGTCATGGCCCGCCAGGTGCTGGGCCGCTGAGTCCTGCCCGCCTCAGCCGGCGGCCGGGCCCAGCACCTGGAGCGCCAGCCAGAGCTCCAGCCGGTCCTGGGTCGCCGTGAGCCGCTTGCCCAGCAGGCGCTCGATCTGGCCGAGGCGGTACCGCAGCGAGTTGCGGTGCAGATTCATGGCACGGCAGGTCTCCGTCACCGAACCGTCGTGTGCGAGATAGCTGCGCACGGTGGCCTCCAGGGCCGCGCCGTGCACGGCGTCGTAACGGCGCACCGGTTCGAGCAGAGCGGTCGCCAGCTCCGTCAGCGGCAGATCGGCGCTGCTCAGCAGCAGCCCCGGCAGCGAAAGGGTGCGGCACTCCTGCACGCCCGGCCCCTGGCGCTGGGCCTGCCGGGCCTCGTGGTAACCGATCCGGATGCCTTGGGCCCCCTGGTGCGGTCCGCTCACCCCGACCGCCGTCGCCGTGCCGGGCCCGCCGCCGATGTGGCGCAGCAGCCGGCCGGCGACGGTCCTGGCGTCGCCGTCCGCACCGACCAGCACGACGATCCCGTCGTCCAGCGGGCACATGGGAAACGGGTCGGACTGCCCGCGCAGCAGCGCCGCCAGGTCGAGGGGCCGCTGCCGCAGCAGCGACGCGGCCTGCCCGGAACTCGCCACGACCACCCGGTGGCTGCCCTGCGGATCCACCCCGATCCTGGCCAGCTTCCGCTCCGCCTCGTTCCCCCTCAGACCGTGGTGCAGGATGTCGGTGACGACCTGGCCGACCAGTTCACGGCGGCCGGACAGCAGTGCCTGGCGGCGGGCGATCTCCAGGCCGGCCAGACCGGCCACCGGCGCGAGCAGCGTCACCTGCTCGTCGGGGCCCCTGGCCACGAGATAACCGGCGACGGTGCCGTCCGCCCGTACCGGGAAGGACACCAGGCCCGGAGCCGCCGTCCGCGGCGCGTCAGCGGCGGCGGCGACCTCGTCCACGGACCACCGCGCCGACCGCGGGTGCTGTTCCAGGACCGCGCCGGCCGGATCGAGGACGGCCACATCGGCGCCCAGCCGGCGGGCCAGCACCGACACGAGGTGGCGCAGTCCGCGGCCGGCGAGCAGGGCCTCGGTGATCTCCTCCTGCAGATGGATCATCAACCGGGTACGGGCGTACTGCTCGGCGAAGATCTGGTCCGCCGCCCACCGGCTGATCTGGATGAACGGAATCTCCACCGGCGACGTCAGCAGCGCCAGCCCGTGCCGTTCGGCGGCGGCCCGCAGCCCGGCCGGAACCCGGTCGTGGACCAGCCCGGTCCCGACACAGAGCGCCGCGACCGGCACCGCCACCAGGTCGCGCACCAGCCGGTCCCACTGGTCACGCGTACGCCTGCGCAGCGCGGTGGTCAGCACCAGCTCACCGCCGCGCAGAAACGGGACGGGGTCCTCCAGCTCGGTGGTGGACGACCAGCTGATCGGCACGTCGGGCCAGGAGTCGGGGGAGGTCACCGCGGTCAGCCGCAGTTCACGCTGGGCCAGCAGATCGGACGCGAGGACGGGCACCAGCCCAGAGTGCCACAGCCGCTCCGGCCACCTGCGCGGTGCACCACGCAGGTGGCCGGAGGCGCGACGCGAACGGGCCGGCGCCGCACGGAATCCGTGCCGCGCCGGCCCGCCGGCCGGTGGCCGCCCCGTCAGGTGGTGGCCACCGCGAAGACGTGCAGCACACCGCCGTCCGTGGTGGACGGCAGCGTCACGCTCGCCAGCTGCTTGCCCGCCTGGAGCGCGATCGGCGCGGTCGCGAAGACCTCCGTGCCGACCGGGTCCGTACCGCCGCCCTGGACATCGCGGTACGCGGTGTGGACCGCGACCGTGTTGCCGAAGGACGGCTTGTCGGCCCCGCCGCCCAGCGTCCAGTCGCTGAAGCCGATGTCCGCCTTCTGCGTGGTGCCGTCGGTGTACGTCAGCGTCGCCGTACCGCTGGCCGAACCCTCCGCCGCGCTGCCCAGCAGACCGAGCTTCGTGGCACCCTGCGCCGCCGGGACGTTCAGCACCTGCGGGGTGTCCCCGGCCACCTCGATGTTGTCGGGGTCACCCGCCGCCACCTTCGGCCAGCTGAAGTCGAAGCCGCCGGCCGACACCGTGCCGCCCGGGGCTGCGCCCGCGGCGGCCAGCGCCTTGCCCGAGTAACTCCAGCCCTCACCGTCGAAGTTGGCCTGCGGATTGTCGTCGTCGGTGGAGATCGCCGTGCTGTTCCGGTTCCAGAGCATGCTGTTCTTCGCGGCGACGGTCACCGCGACCGACGTCTTCGGCAGCTCGGTGCCGGTGGACGATTTCAGCGTGACCGGCACGGTGTAGTGGCCCTCCGCCGTACCGGACGCGGCCGAAACGGACAGCTTCGCGCTCACCGAACCGCCCGCAGGGACCGTGAAGTCGCCCTGCGCGGGAGTCACCGTGACGCCGTCCGGCGGTGTCGCCGTCCAGTGCACCGTGGTCGGCTTCTTCTCCAGCGTCTGCACCTTGACCGTGGTGCCGGCGCCGTCCGAGCCGGGCTCGACCTTCAGCTGCTCGGGGGTGGCACCGGTGAAGTACTTCGGACCGCCGCCCGGGAAGGACGGCGGGGCGTCGGCCGCCGCGCTGCCCCACGAGGTGTCCGCCTTCGCGCCCAGCGTGTAGTCCAGGGTGCCGCCGCGTGTCACCAGCGAGGCCGGGACCCAGGGCTTGGTGGACTTGTGGCCGTTGACCTTCAGCCCCTGGATGTACGTGTTGTCCGCCGACGCGGCCGGGGCGTTGACGGTGATGGTCCGCCCGTGGCCGGTGTGCACCACCGCGTGCGGGAACAGCGGCGCGGACAGCGTCATGTCGGCACGGCTCGGGTTCTGCGGGTACATGCCGAGCGCCGAGAAGACGTACCAGGACGACATGGTCCCGGCGTCGTCGTTACCGGGGATGCCGCCCGGGGCGTCCGTCCACAGCTGGTCCATCTCCGAGCGGACGGTCTCCTGCGTCTTGTACGGGGCGCCCAGGTAGTCGTACAGATAAGGCGTGTTGATGTCCGGCTCGTTGGTCGCGTCGTACCGCGTGTCGTCCTTCGCCGAGAAGTCGAACTTGCCGTCCGGCGTGCGGAAGAACGCGTCGAGCCGCTTCACCGCGGTGTCGTTGCCGCCCATCGCGGACGCCAGGCCCGCCACGTCCGAGTACACCATCCAGGTGTAGCGGGCGCTGGTCCCCTCGACGAAGCCGCTGCCCGTGCCGGGGGTGAAGGTGCCCGCCCAGGTGCCGTCCGCCTTGCGGTCGCGGATGTAGCCGCCCTGCGGTGTGGCGTTGGCGTCGAAGACGTTCGTCCAGTTCCCCGAACGGTCGAGGAACTTCTTCGCGTCGGCGTTCTTCCCGGTCTGCCGGGACAGCTCGGAGAGCCCGTAGTCGGCCGCCGCGTCCTCCAGTGTCTCGGCGGCGCCGCCCCAGCAGTGGCAGTTGTCGGACGGCACGTACCCGAGGTCCAGATACTTGTCGAGCGCCGGGCGCTGGCCCACACACTCGACATTGCAGCCCGAACTGTCCGAGTCATTGGCCGTCGGCACGGTCGCCGCCTTGACCAGCGACTTCAGTGCGCCCTTGACGTCGAAGTCATGGCCGCCGAAGGCGTATATCCCGGCGAGCGCCGCGTCCGACGGGTCGCCGGACATCACGCTCGTCTTGCCGTTCTCCAGCAGCCAGCGGTCCCACTCGCCGCCGCGCTGGCCCGCGTAGTTGTAGAGCGACTGCGCGTAGTCGCTGCCCGCCCGCGGGTTGAGCAGCGTCATCAGCTGCACCTGCGCCCGGTACTGGTCCCAGCCGGAGAAGGTGCCGTACTGCGCCTTCTGCCCCTTGGCCAGCCGGTGCGGCTTGCGGTCGGCGCCCAGATAGCGGCCGTCGACGTCGCTGGTCAGCGTCGGCTCCAGCATCGAGTGGTAGAGCGCGGTGTAGAAGGTCGAGCGCTGGGCGTCGCTGCCGCCGCCCACCTCGACCGACTTCAGCACCTTGTTCCATGCCTTGGCCGCCTGCGACTTCACGGAGCTGAAGCTCTTGCGGGGGGAGTTCTCGGCGCGGAGGTTGGCCTCGGCGTTCTGCGGGCTCACATAGGAGACGGCGACCTTGGCCTGCGCCTTGGTGGTGCCGCCGGCGAAGGTGATGTACGCGCCGGAGCCCTTGCCCTCCACGGCGTTGCCGGACGAGCTGTAGCCCGTACCGCCGGACGCCGCTGTGGAGCCGGGGCTGACCGTGCTGTCCTTCCAGGTGCCGACCTTGGCGAACGCCTTGTCGAAGTGCGCGGTGAAGTACAGCGTGTACAGGTCGTGCCGGTTGTTCGCGCTCTGCGGACCGCAGAAGTTGCCCGCGGTGACCGAGCCCGTCACGGTCCGGGCCTTCTTGTCGATCTTCACGGTGGCGTCCGTGCTGCCGCTCTCCGAGTTCGACGTGCGGAAGAGCATGCTGGCCGGCTTGGACTTGGGGAAGCCGAACTGCCCGGTGCCGGTCCGCGCCGTCGTGGTGAGCGCGGCGGAGGCGCCGCTGTCCAGACCGACCTTGTAGTAGCCGGGCGACGCGCTCTCGTCGGCGTGCGAGAAGCTACTGGCGTACTTGGCGTCGGTGGTGTCCGCGCTGGGCGAGGTGTCGACGTCACCCGTGTACGGCATGATCGGGATGTCGCCGTTCGCACCGGAACAGCCCACCCCGTTGAGGTGGGTGAGGCTGAAACCGCGGATCTTCGTGGCGTCGTACTGATAGCCGCCGGGCGCGGGCGTGGAAACCTGCTTGCCCTTCGAGTTCTGCGGGCTCCAGGCGAGCATCCCGAAGGGCTGCACGGCGCCCGGGTAGGTGTTGCCCGCGTTGGCGGAACCGATCAGGGGGTGGACGTACGACACCGGGTCCTTGACGGTGCCGTGCGGGGATATGGCCGAGGCGGGGGCGGCGGTGGCCGCCATCCCCAGGGCGGCCATGGCGGTCACCACGACAGAGCTGAGCGCTCTCGTCCCGGTGCGCGTCCGACGGTTGTGCGTGTCTGACACCCGTTCCTGCCCTTCGTGTGTGACGGACGGTCAACGTGCCGGAAGCGGATGCGCCGTTGACCCTCCGGACGACCTCCCGGAACGGCGCGCCGTCCGACAACGTTGTCAACGACGTGAGGATGCTCCTCCTGCCGATCCGGGGTGTCAAGGGCTCCCCGGGCCCGCGGAGCCCTTGACATCCGGCATCCGCCCTGCGGGGTTCACAGGTCGAGGACCAGCCGCCCGCCCCGTGCCCGTGACACACAGATCAGCATCGAGCCGTCCCGCTCCGCGTCCGTCAGCAGGTCGTCCCTGTGGTCTATCTCGCCTGCCACGACGCGCTGTTGGCAGGTCCCGCAGAAGCCCTGCTCGCAGGAGTACGGCACATTCGGCACCTCCGCGCGGACGGCGGCCAGCACCGTGGAGCCGGGTGCGACCGTCACCGTCCGTCCGGAGCGGAGCAGTTCGACGTCGAAGCTGTCCGAGTCCGCCGCGGCGGCCCGTGGTGCGAACCGCTCCAGATGGAGCGTGGCCCCGGCCGGGAGCGCGGCCGTCACCGCCGTGAGCAGACCCTCCGGGCCGCAGCAGTAGTACGCGGTCCCCGGCGGGTCAGCCGCGAAGTCGAGCCGGGGGTGGCCGAGTTCGTCCTGCGGCACCACGGTCACCCGGCCCGGGTCACCGCCGGTCAGCCTCTCGGCCTCCGCGAGGAAGGGCATCGAGGCGCGGGTGCGCCCGCAGTACACCAGCCGCCACCGCGCGCCCGCAGCTTCGGCCGCCCGGACCATCGGCAGGACCGGCGTGATCCCGATGCCGCCCGCGACGAAGACGTACGAAGCGGCCTCGACCAGCGGGAAACGGTTGCGGGGGCCGCGGACCTCGATCTCCGCGCCCTCGTGGAGCTGTTCATGGACCTCGCGTGAGCCGCCCCGGCCGTCCTCGATGAGCCGGGTGGCGACCGTGTACGCGGTGCGGTCGGCCGGATCCCCGCACAGCGAGTACTGGCGGACCAGTCCGGACGGCAGCACCAGATCCAGATGGGCGCCCGGCGCCCAGGCGTCGAGCGGCTCGCCGGACGCGCTCGCCAGCCGGAGCCGCACCACACCGTCGGCCGCCGTGGCGCGCTCGGTGATCAACAGCCGTCGGCCGGCCGTCCGGTGGCGGCCACGGCCGGAGACCGGGGTCTCCAGCGCGGGCAGCGGCCAGAGCGGGGAGGCGGCGATACGGCGGTGCAGGGCACGCTTGGCCAGCAGGGCCGCACCGGCGACCAGGACCACCGTACGGAGGCGGGGCAGGGACGGCGCCATCTCAGCGGTCTCCGTTCATGGTCGCGGCGCCTGTGGCGACGGATTCTGTTGAAGCCGGTTTCGCGGCCGGGGAGTTCGCGAGGTAGGCCACCGCCTGCGCCGTACTGCCCTCCTGTGAAGGGTGGTACGTACGGCTCAGATAGCCGGGCACCGACCGGGCGATGGCCCCGGTCGTGGGCAGCAGCCCCTGCCTGCCGCGCCGGTGGTACGCCCGCAGGGTCGCCCTGCCGTCCACCAGCAGCGGGTCGTTCTCCATGAAGAACCTGACGCCGCGCTGCCAGAGGAAGACCAGTGCGGAGAAGGCGGTCGCCCAGGTGCGGACCCTGCGGCGGTAGCCGCCGTCGATGTGCTGGAAGACCTCGAAGGCCACCGAACGGTGCTCGACCTCCTCGGCGCCGTGCCAGCGCAGCAGATCCAGCATGGTGGGATCGGCCCCACGCCGGTCGAGCGCCTCCGCGTTGAGCACCCAGTCACCGAGGAACGCCGTGTAGTGCTCGATCGCCGCGATCGTCGCGACCCGTTCCTTCAGCCACCACCGGCTCGCCCGGCCGGGCGGCAGCGTCCGGTCGCCGAGCAGCTTCTCGAAGAGCCAGTCGACCTGCGCGGTGTACGGGGAGGGGTCGAGCCCCTGCGCCGCCAGGTGCGGGAGTACGTCGTCGTGGGCCTGGGAGTGCATCGCCTCCTGGCCGATGAACCCGATGACGTCCTCGCGCAGCCGCTCGTCCCGGATCAGCGGCAGCACCTGTTTGTAGACGTGTACGAACCAGCGTTCGCCCGCCGGGAGCAGCAGATGCAGCACATTGATGGTGTGCGTGGTGAACGGGTCACCCGGCACCCAGTGCAGCGGGGTGTCGGCCCAGTCGAAGGAGACCTTGCGGGCCTTGAGCGCTATGTGTTCCGAAGCCACCGGGGCGGGCTGCGTATTAGACATGGCGTCAATGTACCGACGGGTACGCCCGAGCAACAGGGCCTTGCACGCAGCCGTTCGGCCCGCGCACGGGCCGGGGCGGGCACCGCTGTGCCAGGCTGGGCCACCGGGGGACCGGCCTGCCCCACAGGTTTGACGTCCCTCTGACTCTGACCTGACTCTGACCTGCCTCCGACGTACGAGGGGGAACACATGGAACGGATGGAGCCTGTCGCCGCTGCCCGCCGGCTCGCCGGTGAGTCGTACGGAGACGCTCTGACCGTGATCGTCGGCGGAAGCGTGCTGACCGAGCACCGGACCAGCACCTCCGACCTGGACATGGTCGTGGTGACCGGGCCGCGCGACAGCCCTTGCCGGCGCTCGTTGCGCTGGGCGGGGTGGCCGGTGGAGGTACTGATCCACGACGAGCGGACCCTGGCCGCGTACTGCGCCGACAACCTGGCGCGCCGCTGGCCGGGGATCCCCCGGCTGATCGCCTGCGGGGCGATCGTCAGTGACCGGGGCGGCCTGGGGGGACGGCTGCAGGCCGAGATGCGCCGTCGGCTGGCCGAGGGCCCCGCCGCCGCGAGCCGGGCCGAACTGGAGGCGCACCGTTACGGACTCACCGACCTGCTCGACGACCTCGCCGGTACCGACGACCCCGGCGAGACCGCCTTCATCGCCTGTCGGATCCTGACCAGGACCGCACAGCTGGCCCTGCTGGACGGGCGGCACTGGCAGGGCAGCGGGAAGTGGATGTTCCGCGAACTGCGCGATCACGACCCGGTGTTGGCCGAGCGGCTGGCCCACGCCCTGCCCGACACCGCGCGGCTCTCCGCCGTGGCGCACGAGGTGCTCGACCGTGTGGGTGGCCCGCTGTGAGAGGGCTACCGGGTCACCGATCCACGGGACCCGTGACCTGCCGGGGCCGCCTCGCGGAACTCCGTAACCACGCGGGCGGTTCCGCCGACCGCCGACCGCCGACTGCCGGTCATCGCTCCCGGGTCACCGCAGCGCGCTGACCCGGGTCCCGTCCGTCAGCCGTCCGGTCAGCTGCGCCTTCGCGCCCTGCTTCGCGGGTACGGCGAGCAGCCGGCCGGTCGTGCTGCCCGTGACGCCGCCCGTCGTGGCCAGCGAGGCGAACTGCGAACTGCCCGCCGCCAGTACGTACCACTGGCCGTCGCGCGACTTCCACAGCACTCCCGCGAGCACCTGTGGCTGCCGCTTCCCGCAGGCCGGTGAGTTCTCCGCGCGGGCCACCACTGTGTCCGGATCCGGGCCCCCGTCCGCGCCCGGCACCGGGACCCGGAACTGGGCCAGCACCCGGCTCCCGGTGCCGCGCCAGGTATCCGCACGGGTGCAGAGCCACGCCGCCCGGCCGCCGGTGGCGGGCAGCTGCTGCGAGGCGAACTGCCAGGAGTTCACCGTGCGTACGCCGTGCGAGCGGACCGCCGGGAGCAGACAGGCGGTGTGCGCCCAGCCCGCGAGGTCCGCCGCGCCCGTCACGTCGTGCGGCCCGGTCGGCGGGCCGGCGAGCAGCCGGGCCGGGGGCAGTTCGCCCAGGTCGGTCAGCAGATGTGTGCCCGCGCCGTCGCGCAGCGCGAGCGCGTTCCAGGAAGTGCAGGCGCGGGAGGCGCCGGGGCCCGGCACCGGGTCGGTGACCCCGTCGGCCGAGCGGGCCAGCGGCCGGGCATCGGCCGCCGGGGCCAGCAGGTCCCGTACCCCGGCGGTACGCACCCAAGGGGCCGTCAGATAGCGGACGTTGCCATCGGTCCTGCCGACGACCAGCGCGTCGGAAGCGGTCTCGTCCGCGCCGTCCACGCGGGCGAAATCCAGCGCGGGGCGTCCGCCCCCGTCCTTCGCCTCGGCGTACCGCACCACCCGCAGGCCGTCGTAGAACAGCACGACCACCGCGTCGTCCACCGTGCCCGCGTACAGCAGCTGCGGCGCGCCCATCGGCGGCCCTTCGGGGGTGCCGGGGGTGGCCGACACCTGTACGGGGCCGCCGGGGCGGGCCCAGACGGCGAGCGCGCGGCGCAGCAGCGCCGTGTCGGCTGTACGGTCACCGCGCGCGGGCCACACGGAGAAGTCGGTACGCGCCGACGTCCGCCACGCCGTCCCCGCGACCCGGGTCAGCTTCGCCGGGTCCAGAGCCTGCCCGGACACGGCGCCGCCCGTGTCCGGCGGCGGTGCGGTGTGCCCGGCGCCCAGACCGCCGGCCGGCAGCGCGAGCAGCGTCCCGCACACCACGACGGCCGCCGCCACGGCCAGCGCGCCCCGGCTCCGGCGCCTTCGGCGCAGCAGATCGGTCGGCCGCGCCTGGAGCGAGCAGGGGTCGAAAGCGGCGGACGCCAGCAGCCCGTACTGCGCCGACGGGCCGGCCGCCCGGTCGAGGGCCGTTCTGGGGTCGGCCACCCCCGCGGCCTCCAGGACCCGCCGTACCTTGGCGTCGTCGAGCCCTTCGAGGCCGCGCAGCGCGTACGCCGCGCGGGCGGGCCCGGAGAGGGCGGAGAGCCGCTGGTCCAGGGCGAGTTCATCGGCGCCGCCGGAGCGCGGGAAGAGCCGCAGCCCCCAGACCTGGGGGAGCAGCGGCGGCAGCTGGGCGCGGCGTGGCCAGGCGTTCCACCGCCGGGGCCGTGCGACATCGAGCGCCGCGGCGACCACCCGGCCCCGCACATAGGCGTAGGCCGGGTCGCAGCCGTCGGCCCTGCGGGGCGCCGGGAGGGAGTCGGCCGCCCCGGACCGCCGCCCGCGCGGCAGCGCCCGCTGCGCGAGGGAGTGGGCCGTCAGCACCCGGCGGTTGCGGCCGAGCGAGGGCGGCAGGATCAGATACGCCAGCCGGACCAGCCGGGGGTAGTGCTCGACGAGCGCGGCCCCGGCCTGTCCGGCGTCGACATCGGCGGAGTCGGGCACGGCGCGGCGGGTGAGATCCTTTGACGGCACATTCAGCAGAACGAACCAATCGTGGGATGGTCACCCGCGCCCGTCCCCGCGCCTCTGCCCGCGCCTGTCCCCGAGCCCGTCCCCGCGCCTCTGCCCGCTCCCGTACCCGCGCCCGGCGCTCCGAGCGCCCACGGCTCCACCCCACGGCTCCGCGCGCCCCCACGGCTCCGCCCCCCCCGCCGCTCCGCGCGCCGCGACGGAGCCCCGCCGCACCGCCCGACTCGGCCCGACCGGGCTCAGCTCAGCGACCAGCCGCTGAAGTCGACGGTCCCGCGCACCCCGTTCCCGCCGTTCGTCGCGCTCATGAAGATCCCCACGTCCTGGCTGCCCGCGGCGCTCGGCACGGAGACGGTGGCGACCGTGCGCCAGCTCGCCCCGCCGTCCGTCGAGCAGGAGCCGGTGTACGCGGTGCCCGCCCGGGAGAGCCGCAGCACGACGGGTGCCTTGATCCCGGTCACGCGCTTGTAGGTGTCCAGCGCGCCGTCGCCGTTCGTGTCGTACGACAGCACGACGCCCTGGCCCGGTGTCGCCGCCAGATTCAGGAAGCCGGCCGAGCCCGGGGCCGCCAGGCTGTTGCGTACGACAAGACCGCACCGGGCCCAGCTCCCGGTGTTGTCCTGGGAGTCCACCCGTACGGTCACGGTCGTGCCGTCGGCCATCGCCCCCGCGCGGTACGCGGTGCCGAACTGCGTGGTGCCCTTCCACAGGTCCTGACCGCCGCCGTTGATCGCCAGCCGGGTGCCCAGCTGCCCGAACACGGCGTCGTTGCCGGTGTACGTCCGCCACCCGGAGTCGAGCGGGGCCGCCACGTACACCGCGCTCCGCTCCCGTACGTCCACCTGCTGGCCGCCCTGCGGCCCGAAGCGGGTCAGCAGGGTGTACGGCATCGGGCGCAGCGGGGTGGTGAGCGGCTCGGACGGGGCTGTGACCTGCCAGGAGACCGAGCCCGAAGCGCCGGGTCCGACGCCGGGCAGGGAGGTGCCGCCCTTCGCCGTCGCGTCCAGGCCGGTCAGGGTGAAGTCGACCGGGCCGGTCGCACGCAGCCCGTTGAGGTTGCGGAAGCCGGCCGTGACCGTGCCGGTGCTGCCCGGCGTGAAGGCGACGGGCTGGGCGGAGACGGTGGCGGCGCCCTGGTACGGGGCCGTGGCCAGGGTGTCGTACACACGCCGCGCGGTGCGGTACGCGTCGCCGGTCGCCTTGACGGGATACGTGTCCGTCCGGTGGGTCCAGGACTCCTCGTCCGGGTACCAGTCGAACGTCTTGGCGTCCCGGCCGTCGGCGACCGCGGCCGCCAGTTCGTCCAGGAACTTCTGCCACTGCGGGAGATGGACGTCGCTGAGCAGCCCGTGCCAGTCGCGGTTCGCGTAGTTGCTGAGGTGGTCGGCGGCGGTGCGGTCGGCCCAGGTGGTGAGGAGCGTGCGGGCGGTCCACTCCAGCTGCACCACCTCGGCCGGGCCGGTGGCGAAGCGCTTGGCCTCCTCCAGCCAGGGCCCGAGCAGGAACGCCTGGTGGCAGCCCGCCAGGGTGTCGGCGAGCCGCATCAGCTTCAGCCAGAGCGCCGACAGCGTACGGAGGGTGGCCGCGTCCTTGCCCTCGTAGGCGGCGCGCAGCTGCGGCAGCAGGATCCGGCCCCGGTCGGCGAGCGCCTGCCGGGCGAGGTCGACGAGGTCGTAGCGGTACGCGTCGGAGCCGCGCAGCGGGGCGCCGACGTCGAGCAGCGCGGCGAACGCCTTGTCGAACCCGGCCGTGTCGAAGGCGGACTTGACGGATCCGGTGAGGCTGGGCCGGCGCGCGAAGAGCGAGTCGACGGGGCGGCCGTCGGTGGTGGTCAGCTGGTACGCGGTCGTGGTGAGCGCGGCGAACGCGGTACGTGCGGCGCGGTCGTCGCCGCCGTAGCGCACCCCGGCGTACCGGGTGAACCAGGCGGCACGGTCGATCTTCTCGGTGCGCCAGGCCAGTTCGCTGAAGAGCTCGAAGGCGGCCGGGTCGCGCTCGGCGGCCTCCGGCATGTACGCGGTGCCGGCCAGCGCGCTGCCCTGCTTGTCGCGCCAGGCGGTGAACTTCTCCGTCCAGCGGTCGGTGTCGGCGCCGATCGTCGTACGGCCGCCGAAGTCGGGGATGGAGCCGAAGGCGTACGGGGTGCCGTTCCAGTCCTTCTCGCGGTCGGTGACGGTGTCGATGTCGGAGAGCCCGTCGACGATCAGCACCCGGTCGGTGTCGACGGCCCGCAGCAGTTCGGCGCGCGGGTTGGCACCCCAGCCGAGGATGACCCAGGTGGCGTCCGGGTGGGCGGTGCGCAGGGAGGTCTCGACGGCCCGCGCGGCGTCGGCGACCGGGACGTCACCCGGTGTGCCGCCCTCGTGCAGCAGGTCCATCTTGAAGTGCTCGGCCGGGCCCAGGAGTTCGGACTGGTGCCGGTAGAAGGCGGCGGCGACCCGGTCGAACACCTCGGACCTGGGGTCGAGCCAGTCGGGGCGCCGCAGCCCGTTCCAGGTGCCCTGCGGGACGACGTCGGCGCCTGGGTTGCGGTCGGGGAATCCGTCCGGGACGGTCCCGAAGTAGCCGGGGAACACCGGGTGCATGCCCAGCTCGCGCAGCCGGTCGGCGATGCGCCGGCCCAGCGCCGCGCGCCGGTCGATCAGCGCGGTGGAGAGCGGGCCGCCGTATCCGCTCATGTTCTGCAGCAGCCACCACGGCTGGTGGGACGGGGCGGGCAGCCAGGTGCGGGCCTCGGTGTCGGAGTATCCGAAGTCCTGCAGCAGCCGGTGGTAGACGGCTTCCTGACCGGTCGTGATGAGGACCTCGTTGCAGCCGTGCAGCGCCAGGACGTCGATGGTCCGCTCCCAGTGCGGCCAGTCCGCGTACGGGGCGGTGTAGCCGTCGTGGGTGTCGTTGAGGGCGAAGCGGTGCGGGACGGTCGCCGACTGCTGGACGGCCGTGCCGGGTGCGGGCAGCCGCCGGGGGAGGTCGAGCTGCGAGGTGTTCCAGGAGATGTGCGCCCGGCAGACGTACTTGAGGTACCAGTGGACGCCGGTCAGCGCCACGGCCGGGCCGGTGGCGGCGACCTCGATCCGGCCGGCCGAGCCGGTGACCCGGAAGCGCTCCGCGCCGGTCAGGGACGTGAGGGTGAACTGGTCGGCGTGGAGCGGCAGCAGACGCTTCAGCGCCGCCCTGGCCGGGCCGGAGTCGAGCGGCTCGGGCGCGGCGGCGGAGAGACTCCGGGGGGCGGCGGCCGGTGCGGCGGCCGCGGGGGTCTGCGCGCCGATCGCCGCGCCGGCGCCGATCGCGCCCGCGGTGCTCAGCAGCGTACGTCTGGACAGCTGGTGCATCGGCACTCCTCGTATTGCGTCACTGCTGCTGACGGTCCGTGCGATGACATGCGATGACAGATGCATGCGCACGGTAATGACGAGGAGGAGGCGGAGCAATGGGGCGCACGGTATGGAGGCGTAAAAGCGCCCCGGTTCCACCTTTCGGCCCGCCCGACCGCAGGATTGACGGGCCGGGAATCTGGGTACTACGCGCATCCGGCACCGGGTATTTTTGTTCTGTTAGTCGCTGTTCTGGGTAGGGGGCGGATGAAACATGTAAAGCACAGGACCTCCGGGTGATCTGCGTTACATTGACGTAACTATTCTGCCGGGTTTCACTTTTGCCGTCGGGTTCCTGTATCCGGCTCGGTCAGTTCGCCGTCAATCGGAGGTGCTGTCATGAAGCTCATTCATTCGCTCAAGAACAAGATCAGGCCCGAGAAGAGCCTGAAGTCGTACGCCTGGTACATCTGGTACTGACCCGAGAAATCGTTCGTCCTGTGCCCGGCGGTCCCGCAAGGGTCCCGCCGGGCAACGGCCTCTTGCTCCTGGAGATCCCCGATGAACATTTCCGGTACGGACAGGCGTGCCAGGACCACGGTCTTCACACCGAGAATCGATGATCTCCTGCGCAGGTACCGGAGTGCGGACGCATTCCGTCTCGACCCGGGGACCATAGGTGTCGCAGGACCTGAACTGATCGATGAAATTCTCCGCAGCAGACCGGCCAATGAATTCGAACGGCCGACGTTCAAACCACTCAAAGGAAGGTCCATAACGCGGCCTGAATCGTCCGCGCTCATGCGGGCCATCTCTCAGGACGTCAAAAACGCGCTGAAAAAACCGGACCACGAAGACGTCGATCTCTCCGGTGAATGGCCGCAGGCGGGCCACAACTATCTGCGGGATCTGGTTTTCGGCGCCGATCCCTTCCGCTACCGCGTGCTCGTGGACCGCAGGCTGGAATGGACGACCGCACTCACCTGGACCGTCATCGGGACCGGCGCCGGGCTGCCGGGCGGACCGGGGCCCGACGCGCCGGTGTCGCGGCTGGCGGCGCTCACCGCGGCGGCCGGGACCTATGCGGAGCGGCGCCACGCCATGGGCATGTACCGGCGGGCGGCGGCGCCCATCTGCTTCACGGTGTCCACGCTGGTCGCCAACGCGCTCTGGCTCGGCTCGCCCTTCGACGACGGCATGTCCAACCGGAACATCCTGCTGGAGACACTCAGGCTGCTGCCGCCGTCCTGGAACCTGCTGCGGGTGGCCTCCCCGGAGTTCGCGGCGCTCGACGACCGGATCGGCGAGCGGGACGACGTGCTCATGCTGCCCCTGCTCACCCATCGCTCGCCCGATATCTGGGACGACCCCGACACGTTCCGCCCGGACCGGTGGACCGGCGCCGACCCCGACAACCACCCCGGATATCTCCCCTTCGGCCATGCCAACGAGCGTTGCTGGGGGCGGCACATGGTCATGCCGCTGGCCGAGCGGCTGCTGGATCTGCTGCGCGCGGACCACCTGGCGGTGGCCCCGGACCAGACCACGGCACGGGTCCCGCTGGCCGGACTGCTGGGAGTCACCGGCGTACGGGTCACCCGGCAGTAGGCGCACCGGCTGGGCGGGCCGGGCCGGGCCGAGCGCGGGCGAGCCGCCGGGCCCGGCGGCTGCTACCCCCGGTCCAGATAGGCGAGCACCGCGAGCACCCGCCGGTTGTCGTCGTCCGACACCGGCAGGCTCAGCTTCCCGAAGATGTTCGACGTGTGCTTGGCCACCGCCCGCTCGGTCACCACGAGCTGGCCCGCGATGGCGGCGTTGGAACGCCCCTGCGCCATCAGCTCCATGACCTCCAGCTCCCGCGGGGTCAGGCTGCCCACCGGCTTGTCCTGGGAGCGCCGCGACAGCAGCTGCTGGATCACCTGCGGGTCCATCGCGGTCCCGCCCGCGGCCACCCGGCGTACCGCGTCGATGAACTGGTCGGCGTCGAACACCCGGTCCTTGAGCAGATACCCCACCCCGCCCGTGCCGTCCGCCAGCAGCTCGCGCGCGTACAGCTGCTCCACATGCTGGGACAGGACAAGCACCGGCAGCCCGGGTCTGGCCCGGCGGGCGGCCAGCGCGCACTGCAGGCCCTCGTCCGTGTGGGACGGCGGAAGCCGGACGTCGACCACGGCGACGTCCGGCTGCAATTCGGCGAAGGCCCTGGTCAGTTCGGGTCCGGTCTCGACCGCGGCCGCGATCTCGAAGTCGTACGCCTCCAACATCCGGACCAGGCCGTCTCTCAGCAGGAAGAGGTCTTCGGCGAGGACAACACGCACGGAATCTCCATCGTCACCATGGTCGGGCCGCCCACCGGACTGTTGACGGCCAGTACGCCGTCGAATGTACCCAGTCGGCGTTCGATTCCGCTCAGTCCCGAACCGGCTCCCACCGACGCACCCCCGCGACCGTCGTCCGTGACCGACATCCGCAGCATCCCGGCGGTGTGGTGGATGTCGACCCAGATCCGGTCCGCCTGCGCGTGCTTGACGGCGTTCGTCAGGACCTCGCTGACCGCGAAGTACGCCGCGGACTCGACCGGGGCCTCCGCGCGGCCCGGCATGTCCACATCGACCTCGGCCGCCACGGGCAGCCGCAGCGCCAGGGCTCTGACCGCGTCACCGAGTCCACGCTCCGCGAGCACCGGCGGGTGGATGCCCCGCACCAGGTCCCGCAGTTCCGTGAGGGCCTCGGCCGACGACGCGCGGGCCATCGACAGCATCTTCTTCGCCTGCGCCGGGTCCTTCTCGATGAGCGCCTCGATGGTGGACAGGTTCATGCCCATGGCCACCAGCCTGGCCTGCGCGCCGTCGTGCAGATCCCGTTCGATCCGGCGCAGCTCGGCCGCCGAGGTGTCCACGGCGTCGTGCCGGGTCTCGGTGAGCCGGTCGATGCGCTCGCCCAGCTCGGCCTCCCGGGTGGGGGCCAGCGCCCACCTGGTGACGGCGAAGTGGGCGCGGATCAGCCGCGGCGCGAAACGCAGCCCGACCGCGATCCAGCAGATGCCCACCAGGGCCGCGAACGCCGCCGTGGTCCAGCTGTCGACCCGGACGAACTCGTACCAGTACCCGCCGCCCGCCCTGACGACCGGCTTCCACAGGCCGAGCAGCAGCAGGATGCCGAAGACTCCCTCGCTGAACAACGAAAGCGGCAGCAGCGCCGTGATCGCGCCCGCCGTCATGTCGACCAGCAGCCAGCGCAGATCGCGCCAGGTCGCCGGGGACTTCACCAGCAGCGTGCAGTGCTCCACCTGACCGGCTATCCCGGACCGGGAGTGCTGCGGCAGCGGCCGGCGCACCACCGGGATCCGGGTGTCCGCCCAGGTGGCCGCCAGCAGCCGGCGCCGGTCGGCGTGCGAGCGGATCAGCCCCAGGAGCGCGGGCGTGGTGAAGACACCGATGCCGACCGGGATCAGCGCGATCGATGTGACGGCCAGCACGAAGAGCGTGATCGAGCCGACGAGTGACATCAGGGCCAGCGCCAGGCCCCGTACGGCCGCCACCCCCGCGTCGCGGGCCTTCGTCGTCAACATGGTGTCCCTCTCGTCCCTGGCCAGGAGATCGCCGGCCTGGACACCAGTGTGGTCGCAACGCGGCTCCGGGGCATTGGGTTCCGCACCCGGATCCGGGGTGTAGCTGGCACCACCCCCCGGCCTTCGCCCTACGGCTCCGCACCGGGGGCCCCGACGGCTGGGACCGCCCGCCGTCCCTTCCTAGCGTGGAAACGAATCAGACCGACAGCGATCAATCAGACCGACAGCGATCAACCGGTGCTCACATCCGGGATCTGGGGGCGAAATCGCCATGAGGCTCAACCTCGCGGCACGTATCGGTGTGTGGAGTGCACACCACCGCAGAACGGCCGTGTTCGGCTGGCTGGTGTTCGTGGTGCTCGCCATGGGCATCGGCGGGGCCTCCGGCATGGTGAACATGTCCGACTCCGAGAACGGCGCGGGCGAGTCCGCCCGGGCCACCCGCATCCTGGAGGACGCCGGTCTCAGCCGGCCCGCCGGCGAGATGGTCATGGTGTCGGGCCGCGACGCCGGCGGCTGGAAGGCGGCGGCCCACGAGGTCACCGCGGCCGTGGGGAAGACCGGAGAGGTACGGAACATCGCCGCGCCTGTCCCGTCGAAGGACGGCAGGGACGCGCTGATCACCTTCGAGATGAAGGGCGCCGCCGACACCGCGTCCGACCGGGTGCAACCGGTGCTCGACGCCGTGTCCGGTGTGCGGGCCGGGCGGCCGGACGTGCGGATCTACCAGTTCGGTGACGCCAGCGCGGGCAAGTGGCTCGGCGACCTGCTGTCCAAGGACCTCGGTACGGCCGAATTCACCGCCGTACCCCTGGCGTTGGGCATCCTGCTGGTGGCCTTCGGGGCCGTGGTGGCCGCGCTGCTGCCCGTCGGGCTCGCGCTGACGGCGTGCATGGCGGCGTTCGGGCTGCTGTCGCTCGCCAGCCACCAGCTGCACCTCTTCCAGACCACGTACTCGGTGATGTTCCTGATGGGCTTCGCCGTCGGCGTCGACTACTGCCTCTTCTATCTGCGGCGCGAGCGGGACGAGCGGGCCGCGGGGCGCGACGCCGAGACCGCGCTGCGCATCGCGGCCGCCACCAGCGGCCGGGCCGTGCTCGTCTCCGGGGTCACCGTGATGGTGGCGATGGCCGGGATGTTCCTGTCCGGCCTGTTGCTGTTCAAGGGCTTCGCGCTCGCCACCATCCTGGTGGTCTTCATCGCGATGCTCGGCTCGGTGACGGTGCTGCCCGCGCTGCTCTCCTGGCTGGGCGACCGGATCGACGCGGGCCGGATCCCGCTGCTGAACCGGCGCGGCGGGCGCGGTGCGCGTGGCGGACGCGCTGGGCGTGGCGGGCGGGGCGTGCGAGGCGGGAGCGGTGTGCGAGGCGGGCGCGCGGGTCGCGTTGTACGGCAGAGTGGCGCGACGGCCGGGCGGCTGCTGAAGCCGGTGCTGGCCCGCCCCGCGGTCTTCGCGGCCGGAGCCGTGGTGGTGCTGCTCGCCCTGGCCGCGCCGGCGCTCGGCATGAAGACGGAAGAGCTGGGCCTGGAGAAGCAGTTCGGCTCGGCGTCCGAGCTTTCGGTCGCCTACCGCCACATCGCGGACACCTTCCCCGGCGGCCCCGCGCCGGCCACGGTGGTGGTGAAGGCCGACGACATCGGAGCGCCGGGCGTACGCAAGGCGCTGGCCCGCTTCGACCGGGTGACCGTGCACAGCCGGCAGAACGTCGCGGAGATCGAGGTGCCGCTGCCCACCGGCCGGGCCGGGCTGACAGAGCTGCGGGACGTACGGCTGCCCGCCGCCTTCGGCGGGACCGGCGCCCACGCCTACGTCACCGGGGAACTGGCGAATTCGGTCGACTTCAACGGGCAGCTGAAGCACGGCATCGTGCCGGTCTTCGCCTTCATCACGGTGGTGACCTTCCTGCTGATGCTCCTCTGCTTCCGCTCGTACGTCATCGCGCTGACGTCGGTCCTGCTCAACCTGCTCTCGGTGGCCGCCGCCTACGGGGTGATGGTCGCGGTCTTCCAGCACGGCTGGGGCGCGTCGCTGATCGGCTCGGAGAAGGCCGGTGCGATCGAGTCCTGGATGCCGCTCTTCGTCCTGGTCGTCCTCTTCGGCCTCTCGATGGACTACCACGTGTTCGTGGTGTCCCGGATCCGGGAGGCGTGGGAGTGGGGGCTGAGCACCAGGGACGCGGTCGACGAGGGCATCCGGCGGACCGCGGGCGCGGTGACCGGCGCAGCCGTGATCATGGTCGCGGTGTTCGCGGTCTTCGGCTCGCTCTCCATGCAGGACATGCAGCAGATGGGCGTCGGCCTCGCGGTGGCCGTCCTGCTGGACGCGACCGTGGTGCGGATGGTGCTGCTGCCCGCGGTGCTGACGCTGCTGGGTGAGCGCAACTGGCGTACGCCGAAGGGACTTTCCCGGTTGCCTGGCCTGGAGCAGGGCTCGCGGCAGGGCTCGGAGCAGGGCCTGGATCCGGGCGAGACACCGAAGGTCCCGGCAGGCATCTGACCGTACGCACGGCACACCCGCCGGTGCGGCGCCCTCCCGGGCTGTGGGACAGCCGGGGAGGGCGCACGGGAGCAGGGCGGGATACCGGGCGTGGGATCAGGGCGCGTACTTGTACCCGACGCGGCGCACCGTACGGATGGTGTGCCGGTGCTCGGCGCCCAGCTTGCGGCGCAGCCGGGCCACATGGACATCGACCGTCCGGCCGTCGCCCACGTGCCCGTAGCCCCACACCGTGGTCACCAACTGGTCGCGGCTGTGCACCCGGTGGGGGTGCGCGACGAGATGCGCGAGCAGCTCGAACTCCAGATACGTCAGATCCAGCGCCCGCCCGTCCACCGATGCGGTGCGCTCGGCACTGTCGATCCGCACCGCGCCCTCGGGGGCCGAGGTGTGCGGGGCCGGGGCGGGTCCTGCGGGACCCGGCTGGTGGTCGGCGGGCACGAGCACCAGATAGCCGATCATCGGCGGCTGTCCCGGCACGGTGGGCAGGGTGTGCTGTGGCGCGGGCAGCCAGGTGGCGCCCGGCGGCAGGAAGTCGGCGACGGGGACCACCTCGTCACGGTCGACGGACCGCAGCCGGTGCCGGTGGGTGGGAAGAGGCGTGGCGGGTGCGGCCGTCGCGGTGGTGGCAGCGGAGAAGGAACGGGTGTCAGCCATGAGTGGTCAGCTCTTTCGCGCGGAGAGGTCGTCGATGGACGTACGTCGTGCGCGCCGGCCGAAGGCTTCGAATCGGAAGAGGCGTTAGAGGGCCGGCGCCTGGGTCGCACGGCAACACACTCGGTCGAAGTCGTGGTGCTGACGGGACGGCCAGAACGGTTCGAGGTCGAAGCGACCTGTCGAGGTGTTCTGATAGCGGGCCATGTGCCCATTGAACCAGATGCGGCGGGGCAGCAGCAGGGCTCCCGGCAAGGAAGGCGGTTCCGCCGGCCGGTACGGCCCGATACCGGACAGCGCGCCATGGCCGGCACCGCCCCATGGCCGGCACCGCCCCGTGGCCGACACTGTCCGGTATGACGAAGCCATCCCGTACGAGTGTGAATACGAGCACGAGCACGAGCGCGAAGCCGCGCATCGGTCTGCTCGGCACCGGCCCCTGGGCGCTGTCCACCCACGCACCGGCGCTCGCCGCCCATCCGGAGATCGAGTTCAGCGGGGTCTGGGGCAGGCGCCCCGATGCGGCGGCCGCGCTGGCCGCCGAACACGGGACGACCGCGTACGACGACGCCGACGCGCTGTTCGCGGCGAGCGACGCGGTCGCGGTGGCTCTGCCGCCGGACATCCAGGCCCCGCTCGCGGCCCGCGCCGCGGCGGCCGGATGCCATCTGCTGCTCGACAAACCGGTCGCCACCACACCCGGCGGCGCACGCGAGGTCGTCGCGGCGGCCGAGCGCTCCGGTGTCGCGTCGCTGGTCTTCTGCACGCTGCGCTTCACCCCGGGCGTGGCCGAGTGGATCGCCGGACAGGCGGCCCTCGACGGCTGGTTCACCGGCCGCGCGGAGTGGCTGGGGGCGCTCTTCTCGCCCGGGGCCGACAGCCCGTACGCGGCCTCGCCGTGGCGCAGGGAGAAGGGCGGGCTCTGGGATGTGGGCCCGCACGCGCTCTCGGTCCTGCTGCCGGTCCTCGGGGACGCGACGGAGGTCACCGCGGCCGGCGGCGCAGAGGACACGGTCCACCTCGCGCTGTGCCACACCTCGGGTGCGTCGAGTTCGGCGACGCTCAGCCTGAGCGCGCCCGCAGCCGCGGCGGGCGCGACCGTCGAGTTCCGCGGTACGCACGGGGTCGCGGTGCTGCCGGAAGGCCGGGGCGGTGGTGCGCGGGTGCCGTTCGCGGCGGCGGTCGACGCGCTGCTCGCGGCCGTACGCACCGGTGAACCGCACCCGTGCGACGTACGGTTCGGACTGCGGCTGACCGAGATCCTGGCGGAGGCGGAGTCCCAACTGGCCGGGAAACGCTGACCGGGCGGACCGCAGGGGACAGGGGACACACGTACCACCGCGGACGCGCCCACCGCCGCAGCGGACAGGCGGGCGCGCGCCGCCGGAGTGGACAGGCGGGCGCGCGCCGCCGGGGCTCACCGTCCGAGAGCGTCCCGTACCGCTTCCTCCGTGCGTGCCACCACCGCCGTGCCGTCGTCGGCCGTGATGATGGGCCGCTGGATCAGCTTCGGATGCCCGGCCAGCGCGGCGATCCACCGGTCCCGCGCCTCCGCGTCACGCGGCCACTCCTTCAGCCCGAGCGCCTTCGCGTCCGGCTCCTGGGTCCGGGTGATGTCCCACGGTTCGAGCCCGAGCCGGCCGAGCACCGCCCGGATCTCGTCCTCGTCCGGCACGTCGTCCAGGTAGCGGCGGACGGTGTACGAAGCACCTTCCGCGTCCAGCAGGTCCACCGCGCCGCGGCACTTCGAGCAGGCGGGATTGATCCAGATCTCCATGGGGCCCAAGGTACGCGAGGGGCTGTCAGGACCCCCGCCGACCAGGGGCTTCTGTCAGTGCCCGGCAGTAAAATGGGGGCAGTTCGTGAGGGTCCGTGAGGGCCCTGTCACCAGCGCCTGGAGGTCGCCGATGGCCGTAGCCGTGTTCCCGACGCAGTCCCTGGTCAAGAAGCCGCTGCCCGCAGGGAAGCCACGTGATTGGTACGTCTCGCACAACCGCAGGCTGAAGGCGATGCGCCTGGCCATCGCCCTGCTCGACACCGGTGTCTACCGTCCGGATCAGGCACCGAACCGGAAGATACGCTCGACCGCGGCCCTCGCGGGCATCCACCCACCGTCCGACGCCACCTGCCGGATGGTCCGTTTCCTGATCCGCTACGGCCTCTGAGCACTCCCGTCCCACCAGCTCGCTCGCACGTTGTCCGGCCGGTGGCCGCGGACAGCAGGTCCGCCCACCGGCCGCACAGCCGGTCACACGCTCTCTTCCCTGCCGACGGAGAAGGCGCCGACGGAGAAGGAGCCCGCGGAGAAGGCGCCCGCGGCAGCCGCCAGCTGCCCCGAAGGCGCGACCCGAGCCAGCACGTCGCAAGGGACCAGGCGCAGCACGACCCGGTCCGAGTTGTGGATGACGACCGCATCCTCGGCCTGAAGGCCCAGCTCCGCAGCGGTCACCCGTCCGGCTTCGACTGCGCGGCGGAGTTCTGCCGGCTCCATACGTTCTCCTTCGTCGTCGAGTACGCCGACACGTCCGGAAACAGGCTCAGGGGGCGCCGCTACGACCAGTCGGCTATTCCGGGCACCACAGCGGCAGCCCCGGTCGCCGGGCTGCCCGTACCGCGTGCCCCGATGACGACCGTGGCGTACCGCTCCGCGCAGTCGGCCACCCGCGCGGACAGCCCGTCCGCGGTGACGGTCCGTACGGCCGCGGGCGCCTGCCGTTCGCTGGTCTCGAACAGCAGGTGTCCGCCCGGCGCCAGCCAGGGCAGCGCCGCCGCGGTCACCCGCCGCAGTACGTCGAGGCCGTCCGCCCCGCCGTCGAGCGCGACACGTGCCTCGTGCACCCGGGCCTCGGCGGGCAGCAACTCGATCTCCTCCGTGGGCACATACGGCACATTGGCCAGCAGGATGTCGACGCGCCCGCGCAGCGACCGCGGCAGCGGCGCGTAGAGGTCGCCCTCGTACACCCGGCCCCCGGCGGCGGCGACATTGCGCCGGGCGCAGCGCACCGCGGCCGGGTCGACATCGGCGGCGTGCAGTTCCGCCCCGTCCAGCGCGGCGGCGAGCGCGGCGCCCAGGGCCCCCGAGCCGCAGCACAGGTCGACCACGACGGCCCCCGGAGGGGCGAGGGCGACGGCCTGCTCGACCAGGAACTCGGTGCGCCGGCGGGGTACGAAGACACCGGCGTCCACCATGACGCGGAGCCCGCAGAACTCGGCCCAGCCCAGCACGTGTTCGAGGGGGAGCCCCAGGGCGCGCCGGTCGATCATGGCGTCCAGTTCGGCGGCGTCCCGGGCGGTGGAGACGAGCAACTCCGCCTCGTCCTCGGCGAAGACACAGCCCGCGGCCCGGAGCCTGGCGACGACAGCGGGGAGCGGCAGCGGCGACTGGGGTGACTCATGTGACTCATGTGACTGAGGTGACAGTGGTACGGGTGGGACCGGCATATGAGCCTTTCGGGATACCTGTGGGGCTCCCTCGGTCACCTGGGTCAGATGAACCGCACGGCCGTGAGGGGGAGCGCCCGGCCTGCTACAGCGGTAATGGGGCTCACCTCCTCGGTACGGTCCACGGGCGTGGGGAGGCAACAGTACATGAGCGCACTGCCGCCTCCCCCGGCTCCTCGCCTTCCGTGGCCTACGACGTGGCGGCAGTGTCCAGGGCGAGCACACCCTTGGCCGGGACCGTCGCGGTGACCTTGCCGTCGTCGCCGACCGTCACGGTGTTGCCCGCGCAGTTGTCGGCGGACGCCTTGGCGACGTTGCAGTACGTGCCGCCGGGCAGTGACGTGGCGAACGTCTGCTGGAGGTCGCCGTCCCCGTCGTTGAGGGCGACGAAGCCCTTGGCGCCGCGTCCGAACGCGATGGCGCTGCCCTGCGACCACCAGTCGGTCACCGCCGCGTCGCCGACGGCGTTGTGGAACCCGACCATCCCGGTGATCTCGGGGTCCGCGTGCATATTGGTCCAGCCGTCGCTGCCGCTGGGCGGGCCCGCGTCCGGGTCGCTCCACTCGTAGCCGGAGAAGACGTTCGGCGAGCCGTAGGGGTGCGCCAGCATGAAGGCGTTGGCGAGCTTGTAGGTGTCGCCGTCCTTGTAGCTGAGGGTTGAGCCGTTGCGCTCGGTGTCCCAGTCGTCGACGAACGTGGTGGCCTGGTCACCGGGCAGCTTCCCGTCGGCGACGTTCTGCAGACCGCCGAGGTCGCCGCCCTGGAAGGCGCTCTTGATGTGGGTGCCGTAGCGGAACTCGTCGACGTCGCCGAGGCCCGTGTACTCATCGGGCTGCACCGCCTCGCCGCTGCCGTAGATGACCTCGGAGACCCAGAAGCCCGGGTCGGCCATCTTGCTCCTGATGCCCTGCAGATCGGCGGCGGCCATGTGCTTCGCCGCGTCGATACGGAATCCGTCGACGCCCATCTTCCGCAGGCCGGTGAGGTAGTTGGCGATGGTGGTCCGTACGTAGTCGCTGCCCGTGTCGAGGTCGGCCAGGCCGACCAGTTCGCAGGTCTGGACGTTCTCGCGGTTGGTGTAGTCGGTGATGTCCTGGCGGCACGTGTGGAAGTCCGCGTCGCTGTAGGTGCCCGGGTAGTCGTACTTGCTGTACTGCGTGCCGCCGGTCCCGGTGCCCGAGCCGGACGACATGTGGTTGATGACGGCGTCGGCGATCACCTTGACGCCGGCCGCGTGGCACGCGCTCACCATGGACTGGAACGCGTCGGCGTCCCCGAGCCGCCCGGCGATCCGGTAACTCACCGGCTGGTACGAGGTCCACCACTGGGGCCCCGCGATGTGCTCGGTGGCGGGTGACACCTCGACATATCCGTAACCGGACGGGCCGAGCGAGTCCGTGCAGATCTTGCCGACGTCCGCGTACGGGCGCTCGAAGAGCGTCGCGGTGACGTTCCGGTCGCCGGGCGGCGCGGCTTGCGCGGACAGCGGGGTGAGGGCGAGCAGGCCGCCGGCGGCCATCACCCCGGCCATGGATACGCCGATCAGACGGTTGCGCATCGGTGTTGCTCCTTCGTCGTGGGGCAGAGCGGTGTCCCGGGCGGCCGGGTGCGGGTGACCGCCGTGGGGGAGACGCAGAGGAGCCTGCCGCTAAGGCATGAGCACTTCAAGAGGTTGCGCAAAAGTTTCCTGCAAGTTACAGAAAACTCTTACTGAGTTGGGCGTCGACGGGGCGGGCGTCGGCCATGTGGGCTGCGGTCGGTCCCGGTCAGGTCCTAGCCGGCGGCCGGCCGCTGAGCGGATGCCGCAGTACGCAGTCGCCGCAGAGGCTGCCGCCCGGGGCCCGGTAGTAGAGGCAGCAGCTGTTGCGCAGGAACGCGAAGCCCAGGCCCTCCTCGACGATGAAGTCGCCGCTGCTCGCGAGGGGGTCGCCCGCCAGCACGGCGGCCGCCAGCGCGGTGGCCCGCGCCTCGGTGTCCGGCCGCCGGCCGGTCAGTACGCGCACCGCTCCGACCAGGGCGGACGCCGCGTTGCCCCGCAGCGTGTGCGGCGAGAGGCCGTACCGGGTCCGCAGGGCCGCGTCGAACGGACGCAGATGGGCGAGGCCCACGGCAGCGCGTACGGCATCGGCGGGGACGCCCTGCGGTGCGGTCTGATGTGCGCCCTGCGGTGCGGCTCGCGGTGCGAGCACCGGTGCGGGCAGCCACAGTTCGAGCGGCTCGTCGCCGGTGAGGCGCACGCGGAGCCGGTCCGGGCCGAGGTCGGGCAGGCGCCCGCCGCCGAGTACGGCCGCGCCGACGGCGAGCGACCAGAGGCGGGAGGCGAGCCCGAGGTGGAGGGTGGAAGCGGCCACCCGGAGCTGGTCGGTGCCCATCCGCCGGGCGTACAGCCGCACATACACATCGAGCGGACCGCTGCCCGGGCGGCCGTGGTCCGCCCCCTCCTCCGACCCCTCCTCCGCGCCGTCCACCGATCCGTACAGATCGGACAGCGCGACGAACCCGTCCGGGTCGTCCCGTTCGCCGTGCCGGACGGTGAAGTACGGCCCGACGGAGCCAAGTTCGGCGAGTACGGCTCGGGCGAGTGCGGCGGAGGCTTCGGTCACGGGTTCACCAAGGGGTCGGACGGCTGCGGACCGGGCCGGTCCGGGGCGGACCTGCAAGCGGTGGGCGGCTACTTCAGCAGCCGGGACATCCGCCGGTCCGCCAGGATCTTGCCGCCGGTCTGGCAGGTGGGGCAGTACTGCATCGAGGAGTCACTGTAGGAGACCTCGCGGATGGTGTCCCCGCAGACAGGGCACGGCTCTCCCGCGCGTCCGTGCACCCGCAGCCCGCTCTTCTTCTCCGCCTTCAGATCGCGCAGGGCCAGCCCGCGCGCCCTCTCGACGGCATCGGTGAGCGTCGACCCGATCGCCGCGTACAGCACGGCGACCTCCTCGTCGGAGAGCTTGGCGGCCAGCCGGAACGGCGACATCCGGGCCACGTGCAGGATCTCGTCCGAGTACGCGTTGCCGATCCCGGCGATCATGCTCTGGTCGCGCAGGACGCCCTTGATCTGCCGGCGCTCGCCCGCCAGCAGGCCGGTGAAGACCGCAGGGGTGAAGGACTCGGCCAGCGGATCGGGCCCGAGGCGCGCGATACCGGGCACCTCCAGCGGATCGCGTACGACGTGGACCGCCAGCCGCTTCTGTGTGCCGGCCTCGGTGACGTCGAACCCGGTGCCCTCCGGCTCCGTCAGCCTGACCCGGAGCGCCAGCGGGCCCTTGCCGGGGCGGGGCGGGGTGTCCGGCAGACGCTCACTCCAGCGGACCCAGCCCGCCCGGGCGAGATGCATGACCAGATGCACGCCGCCGGCGTCGAGGTCGAGGAACTTCCCGTGCCTGGTCACACGGTCGAACGCCCGCCCCTCAAGCGCGGTGAGGGGCGGGTCATAGGTCTTGAGCGCGTGGATGGCCACCGGGTGGACACGGGCGACGGTACGGCCGACGACGTGCTCGCCCAGGAACCGGCTGAGGGACTCGACCTCCGGCAATTCAGGCATAACGCCATTCTGCCTCGCATCGCCGCCCCAGGTCCCACGACCGCCGCCGGACCACCCGGTCCGCCGCCCTGTCACCGGGCGCCGGACCGGACCGTACGTACCCTCACGCAGCGGGAACGCGGTCCAGGAAGCCGTGCACCGTACGGATACGGCCGTCCTCCGCGAGCGCGATCACATCGAACCCGGCGACGGGAGCCGACCCGTCGGCGGAGGACACCAGCTCCCAGCCGAACCGGGCGATGCCGTGGTGGCCGTCGACGCCCCCGGTCGGCCGGAACTCGAACCCGGGGAACTGCTCCCCGGCCGCGGCGATCACGGCCGCGATCCCGTCGTGCCCGCTGACATCGGCGAGCGGGTCGGTATAGCTGCCGTCCTCGGTCCAGGCGGCGGCGACGGCCTTGGCGATCTCCCCGGGGCGCCCGGCGGAGTTCCACGCCTCGAAGTAACGGGCGACAGCGGTCTCGTACACGGACATGGTGAATCAGCCTCCGGCAGGTCGTACGGACGGGTGAGCCCCGAAGCCCGGGGGGAGTGCGCCTCCCGGGCTCCGGATGACGTCAGCCTGCCGCGCGGGCGCGGAGGGGTCGATTACGTACGGGGTAATGGTGCTGGTGGGTACGGGGCCGGTACGGGGTAGTAGTGCCGGGCCACCGGATCAACCGCACGGCACTGGGCTCAGCCCCTCACAGCCACCGTTGGGCCGCCTCAACGCTGTCGCCCCCACTGGTGTTGAACGCGATGGCGGCCTGTGGCGCGTGCTGCCGGATCAGATTCACGGACTGCTCGAACAGGGGCAGGAGCGCCTCGGGCTTACGGAGGCCACCTCCGACGACCACGACGTCCCAGGGCCGCCCGGACAGCGCCGCGACCATGGCGGGACCCGCCGACTCGTCGAACGCGATCAGCGCCATGGACGCGTCGACGCCGAGCGCCCCGAACCGGGCCAGTTCGCCGTCGAGGACCGCACGCATGACGTCCGCGTCGATGCCGGGCACCAGGTGCGGGTCAATACCGAGAACGAGAACGGAAGACATCCGGGCAGTCTACGGAGCCCCGGAGGTGTCCTGGCCGCGGGACGGCGCACCCGGATCGTCTCGCCGCAGCTCGGTGAGCCAGATGTGTCCCGGGTGCGCCCGGGTCAGAAAACCGGCCAGCGCGGTCCGCTGGGCGGCCGACATCAGGGGCAGCGTGGCGTCGAAGTCCCGCTGGTCCTTGGGGCGGGTGTGCGCGGCCTTGAAGAGCAGCACCAGCTCGGGTGCGGGATAAGGGATTCCGCTCGCCGTCCGCCGGATGACCGCGCTGTACGGCAGCCGGATCGCCGGATCGCGGCGGCAGAGCCAGATGTCCCCCTCGTGCGGCTCGCGGAAGACGTCGAGCAGGTATGCCCCGGTGGCCCGGTCACGCAGCCAGGTCTGCCGCGTCACGTCCAGCACCTCGGCCGGAGCCGCTTCCCAGATGCGCCCGGACCCCACCGCGTCGAACACGAACCCGGCCGTCCCGAAACCTCCGGCCGCCGTGCGGGAGTCCGGTCCGGCCCCGCCGGTGAGGCGGTTGCGGATCTCGGGGAACCGGGCCGCAGGGACCGCGATTTCGATGTCGTCGTGCTCCCGGCTCTGCTCGCCCCGGAACAGGTCGAGCGCCCAGCCCGCCGCGACGTACCAGGGCACGGTGACCCCGGAGAGCAGCGCGGCCACCTCCTGGGGGTGCCAGCAGCCCGCCCACCGTGCGTCGATCTCCTCGGGGGCCACCACGACACCACCGGCGGGAACCTCTTCCGTCATCCCGCCAACCTACCGGCGTACCGTGCCCCGGCCGGCCGAGGCCCTTCGCCCCCGCCGGCCGGGTCCTTCGCAGGGGCGAATCCCTGATTCCGGATCCGGAGTCCTGGTGAATCTTTGCCGGGGGAACGGCTCGGGTTCTTCACCCCGTCACGCGAAACTGACAAACTGACAGATCTGATGGCGCCGGGCCACCGAGGGCTGTCTCCGTTCAGGGGACTCCACTCGACTCGGTGTGCGCGAGCAGATCCGATCCGCGCGCCACCCCCCACCATCCCCGGTGCCCGCGGGGCGATTCGACAGCCGTCCCGCCCACGGCAGCACGGGGAAAGTTGCACGGAAGGAAACACCCTTGCACAAGCGAAAAGGGAAGCGATGGCTGCCTGCGGCCGCCCTCGGCGGCGTTGTGGCCGCAGGAGCCTTCGCTTTCCTGCCTGCCATCGCACAGGCGGGAAACGAGGACGACGCCAAAGAGCCGACAGCGCAGGCCGACTTCACCGCGGCCGCCGCGGAGTTCAAGGTGCCGGTATCCGTCCTCCAGGGCGTGGCACACGAGGAGTCCGGCTGGCAGCAGCACACCGGTTACAGCAACACCGGTGGCTGGGGCCTGATGAACCTCACCGATGTGACACCGAAGATGGTGGCGGACGGCGCGGCCGGTGCCACCGGCCACTCCGGCCTCACGTCCCTCGCCGACCACCCCGAACTGCACACCCTGCAGGCCGCGGCGAAGCTGACCGGTGTCCCGGCGGACCAGCTCCAGCACAATCAGAAGGACAACATCCGGGGCGGGGCCGCCCTGCTCGCCTCGTACCAGAAGCAGCTCACCGGCAGTACGTCCGCCGACCCGTCGCAGTGGACCGCGGCGATCGCCAAGTACAGCCGGATGTCGGACCGGAAGGCGGCCACGTCGTACGTCCATGACGTGTTCGCCACCATCGCGTCCGGCGGCAAGCAGAGCGCATCGGCAGCCGCAGGGACGAAGGCCGCCAAGGCGGTCAAGGCGCCCGCCGCCGCGGTCAGCATGCGGGCCGTGCCGTCGGCGAAGCCGGTCACCGGCCAGCTGAGCAAGCTCCGGCTGAAGGACACCGCGTCCCCGCAGGCCGAATGCCCGCAGTCGATGAACTGCCAGTTCGTCGCCGCTGACCCGTCCAACGGCCAGGTGTCCGACCGCCCCGCCAACGGCATAAAGATCAACCAGATCATCATCCACACCACCGAGGGCTCGTACGACGAGGCGATCAAGACCTTCCAGACCCCGGGCGGCGCCTCGGCGCAGTACGTGATGCGGTCGTCGGACGGCGCGGTGACCCAGATGGTCGCCGACAAGGACGTCGCGTTCGGTGACGGCAACTACGACAGCAATCTGCACTCCGTCCAGATCGAGCACGAGGGCTTCTCCGCCCACGGCGCGGACTGGTACACGACGGCGGCCTACCAGCAGACGGCCGACCTGGTGAAGTACCTGGCCGCCCGGTACGACATCCCGCTGGACCGGCAGCACATCCTCGGCCACGACAACGTGCCGGGGCCGTCGGACTCCACCCTGTCGGGCATGCACTGGGACCCGGCCGACGGCTGGGACTGGACGCGCTTCATGCAGCTGCTCGGCGCCCCGTTCGACCTCGGCACCCACGGTGTCGGCCCGGTCGGGTCCGCGGTGACCATCACCCCAGGGTTCAGCGAGAACAAGCAGACGTACACGGTCTGCCCCGCGGACGACCCGTCGGGTTCGGTCACCACCTGCACACCGGTGACGCAGCCGTCGAGCGCCCTGTTCGTACGCAGCGCACCGAGCGACGACGCCCCGCTCATCCTCGACCCGGTCGTCCACCCGGACGCCGGGGCCAAGGGCGGCACGGACAGCGTCAGCGACTGGAGCACCACCGTCCAGGCCGGGCAGCAGTTCGTCGTCGCAGGACAGCAGGGTGACTGGACGGCGATCTGGTACGACGGCCAGAAGGGCTGGATCCACAACCCCGGCGGCAGCAACACCTCGCCCACCCCGGGCGCACGGATCATCAAGCCGGCCGGCACCAGCGCCGCCCCGGTGTACGGCACGGCGTACCCGGACGCGTCCGAGTACCCGTCCGGACTCTCCCCGTCCACGCAGGCCCCGCTGACCGCGAAGAACTACTCGATCCCGGTCGGCCAGGCATATGTGGCGGCCCAGCCGCCGGCCGGCAGCGCGGACTTCTTCCCCACGGGTGGAAAGGTGGTGACCGGGGCCAAGAAGTACTACACGGTCCAGTTCAACCACCGCTACATCCTGGTCAATTCGGGAGACGTCACGGAGACGCGGATGGTGCGTCACTGACGCACGCAGGCCACCGCGACAGGTGAAGCGGGCGTGGCTCCGGGGGCTCAACGGCCCCGGGAGCCACGCCCGTTCGGCTGCCCGGCCGGTGAGAATCCACGGGACGCCGCCCGCCCCGGCGGGTTAGCGTCCCGGTATGACACTCAGCCGTTTCTCGCCCACCACGGAACGCGACGCCCTGTGCGCGTTTCTCGACGGGCAGCGCGCGGCCCTCACCCGTAAGGTCGCCGGCATCTCCGACGCGGACGCCCGCAGGACCCCCACCGTCAGCACGCTCTCCCTGCTGGGCATCCTCAAGCACTGCGCGCTGTGGGAACGCCGGTGGTTCCAGATCATCGCGGCCGGTGAGGTCTTCCCCGGCGAGTGGCCCGCCAACGGGGAGCAGGACACCGACCTGGAGGACTTCCGGGTCGACGAACGCGACACGGTGGAGCAGTGGCTGGCCACCTATGAGGAGCGGACGGCCGCGTCGAGGAAGGTGGTCGAAGCCATGAACCTGGACGCCCCCTGCGGCTGGCCGCAGGCCGCGGACCGGAATCTGCGGTGGGTGCTCCTGCACATGATCGAGGAGACGGCCCGGCACGCGGGCCACGCGGACATCATCCGCGAGACCCTGGACGGAAGCTCCGGCGTCTGACACTCCTACGTACGGTCATGCTCACGCTCACGGGATCCGGTACTCCTGCTCCGGGCGGCCGGTCGCTCCGTAGCGCAGCTTCATCTTCAGCAGGCCACTGGTGACCAGCCCCGCGAGGTAACGCTGGGCGGTGGCGCGCGAGACGCCGATGAGGGAACCGACCTCTCCGGCCGACAGCGGGGACGCCGAACTCCGTACGGCCGACAGCACCGCTTCGCCCGTCACCGTACGCGCCGCGGGCGGGCGGCCCGCGCGGTTCCCCGGCGGGGTCCGCAGCGCCGCGTACGCGCTCTCGACCACGCTCTGGTCGACGATCTCCGCGTCGGTCAGCTGGCGGAAGCGGGCGTAGCCGCGCAGCTTCCCGGCCAGCAGCTCCGGTGTGAACGGCTTGACCAGATACGCGAGTGCCCCCGCCGACACCGCGCGCCGCACCATCGTGCCTTCGGCCGCCGCGCTCAGGACGAAGGCATCGCACTCCAGACAGCGCAGCAGATCGATCCCGGAGCCGTCGGGCAGGTAGAGGTCGATCAGGGCCAGGTCCACGGGGGCCCCGGCGGCGGCCCGCAGCGCGTCCCCCGCGGAGTTCGCCGTGGCGACGGTCCGGAAGCCGGGCACCCCGTCCACCAGCGACGCGTGGATCCCGGCGACCCGGAAGTCGTCGTCGACGACCAGGACGGAAAACGGCTCACGCTCGGTCATCGGCCTGCCTCATCGGTGGTACGGGGATCGGTTACTCGGTTTGCTGCGGGGCCGCTCCCGCCGGCCCTTCTCTCCGCGGGCCCGCTCTCGACGGCCCCGTGCTCCGCGGTCCCGTTCTCGACGGCCCCGCTCTCCATGACTCCGGGCAGCCGGGCCACGAACACGGCTCCGCCTGAGACCCGTTCGCGCTCGGCCGCTTCCTGCCCGGGGACGGAGACTGACACGGGGACGTGGACGGGGACCGGCACGGATACGGGCGGGGACGCGGGCCCCGGCGGCTGCTGCTGCGCCGGCGGCCCTCCGCGCTCGGCGAGATGGACGTCGCCGCCCCTGGCCCGCGCGATCTGCCGCGCCAGTGCCAGGCCGATACCCCGGCCGCCGACGGCCGACGTGTGGTCCTTGGTCGACATGCCCTCGCGGAACACCTCGTCCGCCGGTCCGCGCGGAACGCCGTCGCCGGTGTCGGCGACAGTGATCAGAAGCGTGGCGCCCTCGGCCATCAGCTCGACCTCGACCAAGGCGGGGGAGCGCGCCCCGTGCCGGGCGGCGTCGATCGCGTTGTCGACGAGATTGCCGAACACGGTGGTCACATCGACCGGCGCCGTCACCGTCCCGTCGGCCCAGGTCGCCCCGCCGATCACCAGCGTCACCCCGCTCTCCCGCGCCTGGGCGGCCTTCGCGGAAAGGAAGGCCCGTACGTAGGAGTCGCGGACCGCGTCGATACCGGGCAGCGCCTCGCCCAGCGGGCCCGTACCGAGCAGCGTGCCGATGTACTCGGTCGTCTCCGCGAGGTGACCGCCGTGGACCAGCGCGGAGACCACATGCAGCCGGTTGGCGAACTCGTGGCGCTGGGCGCGCAGCGCCGAACTCATCGCCTGGACCGCGTCGAGCTGGCGGGTCAGCGACTCGACATCGGTGCGGTCCTGCACGGTGAGCAGCGTGCCGAGATCCTGCCCGTCGCGGGCGACCGGCCGGGCCGAAAGCACCAGGACGCGCTCGCCGACCGCCGCCATCACCGGGCCGCCGACGGGCGTACGGATCGCCTCCAGCACCCGCGGCGTCAGCCCCAGCGAGCCGACGGACCGGCCGGGCCCGGCATCGGTCGCGAGCAGGCGGCGCGCCTCGTCGTTGATGACGGTGACCGTGCCGCCGTTGTCGACGGCCAGCACCCCTTCGCCGATGCCGTGCAGGACGGCTTCCTGCTCCTGCACCAGACCGGCCAGTTCCTCCGGTTCGAGGCCCAGCGTCAGCCGCTTCCAGCGGCGGGCCAGCAGCGCCGACGCGCCCACGCCGAGCAGCAGGGCGGCGACCAGCCAGCCGAGCCCGCCCAGCAGGACGCGGATCAGCTGCGCCCGTACGTCGGAGACGGCCACACCCGCGTTGGCCTCGCCGACGACCCGGTGCGAGCCCGGCGCGTACACCGGGACCTTCGCGACCACCTCGTCGCCGAGATGCGCGTGGTCCCGCGCCAGCACCTCGTGCCCGGCGAGCGCGCGGCTGGGGTCGGTGCTCACCATGCGGCCCAGCTGGGAGTGTTCCGGGTGCGCCAGTCTGATGCCCCGGTCGTCGGTGACCACCACGAACAGCGAACCCGTCCTGGTGCGGGCCGCCTCCGCCGCCGTCTGGACCGGCCCGGCGGCGAGCGTGCCGCGCGGGGTGTCCGCGGCCCCGCCGCCGGTCCCGGTGTTGGCCGCCGAGTACTGGGCCGCGCCGCGCCGTACGGCGGGCTGGGCGGCGACCGTACGGGCCACGGCGAGCGCGCGCAGCTGGTACTCGTGCACGAGCCGGTGCTCGTTGGAGTACGCGAAGGCGCCGAAGGCCGTGGCCAGGGTCACCGCGACGACCGCGCACTGCAACAGCAGCACCTGGGTCCGCAGCCGCAGCCGCAGCCGCAGCCGCAGCCGCAGCCGCAGCCGCAGCCGCAGCCCGGTCCGGGACCGCGGTCGCAGTCGGGACCATGGCCGCATCCGGAGCCCGCGCCGCGGCCTTTCGAGGAATCTCACCCCGTCGACGGTAACCGGCACCGTCCCCGTGCACAGAATGCACAGAACGCGCGGATCAGGGGTTATGCGGGTTGCGCGCAGAACCTGGAGAGCAGTGGCAGGTGCCCGATAGCTTCCGCCCGGGACACAACGAGCCGCACCAGGAGTTCTCTTGCTGAAGATACCGCGCCCCGGACCACAGGCCCGTACGCCTCGCACCCATGGGGGCCGGCTGTGACGGGGCACACGTGGACGCTGCTGATCATCCTGGCAGCGGCCATCGCTGTGCTGATCCTGCTGATCAACTCCCGGCTGCGGTTCCACCCCTTCGTCGCGCTGATGACGGTGTCGATCGGTGTCGCGCTGGCCGCGGGCCAGCCCGTCGAGAAGATCGCGGAGTCACTGGAGTCGGGTGCGGGCGGCATCCTCGGCAACGTCGGCGTGACTCTGGCCTTCGGCGCGATGCTCGGCAGGCTGCTCTCGGGGTCGGGCGCCACGGACAAGATCGCGCGCCTGATCGTCGAACGGTCCGGGGAACGCTCCCTGCCCTGGTACATGGCGGGCGCCGCGTTCATCATCGGCATCCCGATGTTCTTCGAGATCGGGTTGATCGTGCTGCTCCCGCTGATCTTCAGCGTGGCCCGGCGCCTCCAGGACACCCACCACGTCAAGGGCTCGCCGTACGTCTTCCTCGCCACCCCCGCGATTGCCGCGCTGTCGACGCTGCACGGAATGGTGGCCCCGCACCCCGGACCGCTGGTCGCGGTGGAGGGCCTGCACGCCAATCTGGGCATCACGATCGTGGTGGGCCTGATCTGCGCGGTCCCGACGATCATCATCGCCGGGCCGGTGTACGGCCGGTGGATCGCGCCGCGTCTCGACGTACACCCCGACCCGGAGCTGGTCGCGAAGTTCACCGGTCCCGCGACGCCCGACGGCACCCCTGCCGACAACTCCACCCCCACCGGAAACAAGGTCCGTACCGGATGGGCGCTGACCGCGGTGCTCGTCCCGGTGGTGCTGATGCTGCTGCGCACCCTCGCGGAGCTGGTGTACGACGAGTCGAGCCCGGTACGCCATGTGCTGACCTTCACCGGTGAGCCGGTGATCGCCATGCTCGCTGGCTTCCTCTTCGCGCTGTTCGCACTCGGCTACCGCAGCGACATGACCCCCGACGCGATCCGGACATCGCTGACCGACAGCCTCAAGGCGGTGGCCGGCATCCTGCTGATCATCGCGGGCGGCGGTGCGTTCAACCAGGTCCTCGAGGACTCGGGCATCGGCAAAGCCGTCGAGTCGGCCGCCTCCGGAATGCATATCAATGTGCTGATCCTGGGCTGGCTGCTGGCCCTGCTCCTGTCGTTCTCGACGGGCTCGGCCACCGTGGGAATCGTCGCCGCGACGGGCATCCTGGCTCCCCTGGCCCAGTCCGGCAGCAGCCTGCACACCGCACTGCTGGTGGTCGCGATCGGAGCGGGCTCGATCGGCCTCAACTACGTGAACCACGCGGGATTCTGGCTGGTGAAGGAGTCCTTCGGGATGTCGCTCGGCCAGGCGACGAAATCCCATACGGCGATCCAGACGATCGTGAGCGTGTGCGGTCTGCTGATGGCACTGCTGCTGTCGATCGCGGCCTGAACGGGACGTGCGCACGAACGGGATGTGAGGCATGAGCGGGACCGTGGCGTGGGCACGCCACGGTCCCGCTCTCACTCCCGCAACGGTCAGCTACCCGGACGTGGTGGGCGCTGCCGGTACCCCTGAAAACACCTGCGGCCCGGGAGGAACACTGAGCAGTGTTCCTCCCGGGCCACAGGGCCACACGCTTTAGAGGTCGAAGTACAGCTCGAACTCGTGCGGGTGCGGGCGCAGCTGGATCGGGGCGATTTCCTGGGTGCGCTTGTAGTCGATCCACGTCTCGATCAGGTCGGACGTGAAGACGCCGCCGGCCTGGAGGTACTCGTTGTCGGCCTCCAGGGCGTCGAGTACGGCCGGGAGCGAGGTCGGGACCTGGGCGACGCCCGCGTGCTCCTCGGGAGCCAGCTCGTAGAGGTCCTTGTCGATCGGCTCGGCCGGCTCGATCTTGTTCTTGACGCCGTCGAGGCCGGCCATCAGCAGCGCGGAGAAGGCCAGGTACGGGTTGGACGACGGGTCGGGGGCGCGGAACTCGACGCGCTTGGCCTTGGGGTTCGAGCCGGTGATCGGGATACGCATCGCGGCCGAGCGGTTGCGCTGCGAGTAGACCAGGTTGACCGGAGCTTCGAAGCCGGGGACCAGGCGGTGGTAGGAGTTCACCGTCGGGTTGGTGAAGGCCAGCAGCGACGGGGCGTGCTTGAGGATGCCGCCGATGTAGTAGCGGGCCATGTCGGACAGGCCCGCGTAGCCCTGCTCGTCGTAGAAGAGCGGGGAGCCGCCGGTCCACAGGGACTGGTGGACGTGCATGCCCGAGCCGTTGTCGCCGAAGATCGGCTTCGGCATGAAGGTCGCGGTCTTGTCGTTGCGCCAGGCGACGTTCTTCACGATGTACTTGAAGAGCATCAGGTCGTCGGCCGCGGCGAGCAGCGTGTTGAACTTGTAGTTGATCTCCGCCTGGCCCGCGGTGCCGACCTCGTGGTGCTGGCGCTCGACCTGGAGGCCGTTCTTGTCCAGTTCCAGGGAGATCTCGGCACGCAGGTCGGCGAAGTGGTCGACCGGCGGGGTCGGGAAGTAGCCGCCCTTGTAGCGCACCTTGTAGCCGCGGTTGTTCTCGACCGCGCCGGTGTTCCAGGCGCCGGCCTCGGAGTCGATGTGGTAGAAGCTCTCGTTCGCCGAGGTCTGGAAGCGGACGCTGTCGAAGACGTAGAACTCGGCCTCGGGGCCGAAGTACGCGGTGTCGGCGATCCCGGTCGACGTGAGGTACGCCTCGGCCTTCTTCGCCACGTTCCGCGGGTCACGGCTGTACTGCTCGCCGGTGATCGGGTCGTGGATGAAGAAGTTGATGTTGACGGTCTTGTCGCGGCGGAAGGGGTCGACCCGTGCGGTCGAGAGGTCCGCGCGGAGCGCCATGTCGGACTCGTGGATGGCCTGGAAGCCGCGGATCGACGAGCCGTCGAACGCGAGCTCCTCGTCCGGGTCGAAGACCGCCGCCGGGATGGTGAAGTGCTGCATCACACCGGGCAGGTCACAGAACCGGACATCGATGAACTTGACGTCTTCGTCGGTGATGAACTTCTTCACATCGTCGGCGTTCTGGAACATCCAACTCCTCCTACTCCCGACCCGGGAGGGGCGGGGTTGCGGCTCGTTGTGGGGCCGGTGCGGTGCCACACGCTGGTCCCGACCTTAGGGACAGCGGATTTCTCAAGCATGACCCATTTGTTTCGCTGAAGTTAACCGGACCTGGGGCGACATTGCCGCACAGACCCCGACCGTACGGACCGGGAGGGGGCCGCAGTACCGTGGACGGGTGGACAACAGGCAAGCAGTCGGATCGTGGCTCTCCGGGCCTGGCGAGGCCGCGAAAGAGATGGGCGCCGACTTCGGCTACCGGGGCAAGCGGCTCGGGCTGCCGGAGGAAGGGCCGGGCGCGATCGCGCCGCTGGGCCGCCGGTTCGCGGCCGTTTTCATCGACTGGGCACTCTGCATGCTTATCGCATACGGGCTCATTTCGCGCGGCGGCCAGCAGTCGGCCGGCAACTGGGCCCTGCTCGTCTTCTTCGTGCTGAGCCTGCTCACCGTCTCCACGGTCGGATTCACCCCGGGCAAGCGTCTGCTCCGGCTGAGGGTCGTCGCCGAGGGCGGCGGGCGCCTCGGTACGGGCCGTGTCTTCGTACGCAGTCTGCTGCTCTGCGTCGCCGTCCCCGCGCTCATCTGGGACCGGGACGGCCGCGGCCTCCACGACCGGCTGGCCCGCGCCGTCCAGGTACGGATCTGACCCACCGGACGGTCAGCTGTCCGAACGGACGCGGACACCCGCCAGAACGACGAGGCGGCCCGGACCTGGTGGTCCGGGCCGCCTTCAGCATGTGGCGGGGGTCAGCGCATCTTTCCGCCGCGCGGGGCGCGGGCGCTCTTCGGCATGGGGCCCTTCGGCAGCGGCATGTTCGACATCAGGTCGCCCATCGCGCGCAGCCGGTCGTTGGCAGCGGTCACCTGGGCGCCGGTCAGGACGCGCGGCAGCTTCAGGAGCGTGGTGCGCACCTTCTTCAGCGGCACCTGGCCCTCGCCGTCGCCCACGATGATGTCGTGCACCGGCACGTCCACCACGACGCGCGCCATCTTCTTCTTCTCGGCGGCCAGCAGGGACTTCACCCGGTTCGGGTTGCCCTCCGCCACCAGGACCACGCCGGCCTTGCCGACCGCGCGGTGTACGACGTCCTGGCTGCGGTTCATCGCGATGGCCGGAGTCGTGGTCCAGCCGCGGCCCACGTTCTCCAGCACCGCCGCCGCGGCGCCGGGCTTTCCTTCCATCTGCCCGAAGGCCGCTCGCTCGGCGCGGCGTCCGAAGACGATCGCCATCGCGAGGAAGGCCAGCAGGAAACCCAGGATGCCCAGGTAGATGGGGTGACCGATCAAGAAGCCGACGCCGAGAATGACGCCGAAGACGACGATTCCCAGACCACCGACGACAAGACCGACCTTGGGATCGGCCTTGCGGGTCATCTTGTAGGTCAGAGCGATCTGCTTGAGTCGCCCCTGATTCTCAGAGTCTGCGTTTGCCTTCCTCGCCATGGCCAGAAGTTTACGCGGACTAAGAAGTGCGGGCCGCCACGGCCTCCAGTACATGCTCCGCGTCGACCCGGTCCTTGGCCCGGCGGCGGTCCTCCAGGACCGACGTCCAGGCGTTGCGGCGGGCGATGCGCTGGCCGTTGCTCAGCAGCAGGGACTCGACCGCGCGGAGTGCTCCGGTGACGGTCGGGATGGCGGTGGCGCGTACGGACTGGGTCGCGGCCTGCATGGTGGGGCCCCTCGGGACGACAGCGGATACACGGCGGTTACAGCGGATGCAGCGGTTACAGCGGTACGGCGAGTGGTGCGCGGGTGATACGCCGGTGGTGAGTCACGGGTACGTGGTGGTGCGGCGTGCGGGGGACCGGCGTGGAGTGAGAAACGGTTCTTCCCGGGTCGGTGCGCAGACCTCGCAACCGCTGCTCAGGACCTGGCACCGTGCCGCTCCCCGCATCGCTCCCCGGCCCGCTGGGCGGCCCGATGGCGCGGTGCGTAATTCCAGAGTCACTGATTGTTGTTACCAAGGCATGTCGAGGCGGTCAAACGCCCATGAAGGCCGGGTGCACCCCGCGGAACGGCCGACGCGGCCCGTACACGCCCCCGACCTGCGGGGATGGTACGAGCCGCGTCCTAAGGCGACTACCGCACAGTAGTTGCTTGTGCGCGGATTCACACGGCGGCGGCGCCGCGCCGGTCCATCGCCTGGCGGAACAGACGGCCCGCCCGGTACGAGGACCTGACCAGCGGACCCGACATCACACCGGAGTAGCCGATCTCCTCGGCCTCCTTCTGGAGCTCCACGAACTCGGCCGGCTTCACCCACCGCTCGACCGGGTGGTGGCGCGGGGAGGGGCGCAGATACTGCGTGATGGTGATCAGCTCGCAGCCCGCGTCGTACAGGTCCTGGAGCGCCTGGGTGATCTCCTCGCGCTCCTCGCCCATGCCCAGGATGAGGTTCGACTTGGTGACCAGACCGGCCTCGCGGGCCTTGGTGATGACCTCGAGCGAGCGCTCGTAACGGAAGCCGGGGCGGATCCGCTTGAAGATGCGCGGCACCGTCTCCACGTTGTGCGCGAGGACCTCGGGGCGGGACGAGAAGACCTCGGCCAGCTGCTCGGGGACCGCGTTGAAGTCGGGGATAAGCAGCTCGACCTTGGTACGGCCGTCGGCCCGCTCGGCCGTCATCGCGTGGATCTGCCGCACGGTCTCCGCGTACAGCCAGGCGCCGCCGTCCTCCAGGTCGTCGCGGGCCACACCGGTGATCGTCGCGTAGTTCAGGTCCATCGTGACGACGGACTCACCCACCCGGCGCGGCTCGTCGAGGTCGAGGGCGGCCGGCTTGCCGGTGTCGATCTGGCAGAAGTCGCAGCGCCGTGTGCACTGGTCGCCGCCGATGAGGAAGGTGGCCTCGCGGTCCTCCCAGCATTCGTAGATGTTGGGACAGCCCGCCTCCTGGCAGACCGTGTGCAGCCCCTCGGACTTCACCAGAGCCTGCATCTTCGTGTACTCGGGGCCCATCTTCGCGCGAGTCTTGATCCACTCGGGCTTGCGCTCGATGGGGGTCTGGCTGTTCCTGACCTCCAGACGCAACATCTTGCGCCCGTCGGGTGCGACAGCTGACACGTCCGGCTCCCTACAACTTCGATTCTTCGGCGAACACCAGGGTACGCCCGTCATATGTATGGCTTGTCTCTGGCCAACCCATGGCCGCTGAGGCACATTCCCCCGAACGGCCGGACCTGCGCTCTCTTCCGGACGGGGACGGACCGTCCGGACGGAGCCCGCCGGGGCGGCCTGGGCCGCCGCCGGCCGCGCTACGCGGTGGCACCCTCGACCGTACGCGGCGCCAGGGCCGCGTTCTCCAGCACGTCCCGCAGATGCTTCTCCACGACGGGCAGCACCTCGGCGATGGTGACCTCGCGGCCCAGTTCGTACGAGAGCGACGTCACCCCCGCGTCCCGGATACCGCACGGCACGATCCGGTCGAACCAGGTGGTGTCCGGATTGCAGTTCAGCGCGAAGCCGTGCATGGTCACGCCCTTCGCGACCCGGATGCCCATGGCGGCGATCTTCCGGTCCTCGCGGCGCTGTCCGGCGTTGGACGGGGCGTACTCGGGGCCGTTCATCCGCGGATCGAACTCGTCGTCCTGCAACCGCGGGTCCAGATCGAGCGAGAGGCCGCCGATCGACGGCCGCTGCTCCACCGGGTCGCCCAGGACCCAGACGCCCGCGCGGCCCTCGACCCGGCTGGTCTCGACGCCGAACTCCGCACAGACCCGGATGAGCGCCTCCTCCAGACGGCGCAAATGCGCGATCACGTCCACCGGGCGCGGCAGCTTCTGGATCGGGTAGCCGATCAGCTGGCCGTAACCGTGCCAGGTGATCTTGCCGCCGCGGTCCACGTCCACCACCGGCGTCCCGTCGAGAGGGCGCTCGCTGGGGTCCGTGCGCCGACCCGCCGTGTAGACGGGCGGATGCTCCAGGAGCAGCACGGTGTCCGGCGCCTCGTCGGCGAACCGGGCCGCATGCACCTCACGCTGCTTCTGCCAGGCTTCCCGGTACTCGACGGCTTCCTCGCCGAACCCCAGGCGGACAAACCGCAGCTCACTCACGGCAGCTCCTCATCGCATACGGACAGCGCGCCCCGGAGGGCGCCACCCAGCAACTGTACGACCGCCTCGAACGGCACCTCTGCGCGGGCAGAAACGACACCTCCTCACACGATCGGATGAATCCGGGGCGAAGGTCGCGGAACGAGCGGTGGAGCCCGCTAAATTCGCGCCGTTCCATGAGGGCTGCTCCCGGCCCGGAAGGCAGGAGACCGCACAGCTGATGACGGAACGAACCCCGCAGCGCACGTCCAACCGCCAGCTCGCCGCGCTCATCGGAGAGGCAGGATTCTCCAACGCGGGGCTGGCCAGAAGAGTCGACCAGCTCGGCCTCGAGCACGGACTCGACCTGCGGTACGACAAGACGTCGGTGACCCGCTGGCTCCGTGGCCAGCAGCCGCGCGGCACCACACCCGCGCTGATCGCCGAGGTCTTCACCCGACGGCTGGGGCGCAGACTCTCCGCGCAGGATCTGGGGCTCGACGCCTGCGCACCGGTCTATGCGGGGCTGGAATTCGCCGGTACGCCCGAGGAAGCCGTCGACATCGTCAGCGGCCTCTGGCGCAAGGACTCGGGCAGCCACGCGGAACTGCGCAAGATCGCCTTCACCCCCGCGGGACTCGTCGTACCCAGCAGGGACTGGCTGATCGGCCGCCCGGACGACTGGGGCGCGCCCGGTTCGGCCGGTGGAGTGACGGCCGGTGGCGTGCGCGCGGGCGGAGTGCGGCCAGGGCAGGGCGCCCGTACCGAACCGCAGCGCTCCGGCGCCCGGGTGCCCGCCCAGGCCCGCCCCGCGGTGCCGCGCCAGCGGCAGACCGACCGCAGCGGCCAGCGGGTCGGCGCCGGGGACATCGCGGCCCTGCGGTCGGTGGGCGAGCTGTTCCGCACCCTCGACCACGCGTACGGCGGGGGCCACGCCCGGCAGGCCCTGGTGCGCTATCTGGAGCACGAGGCGGAGCCCATGCTCCGCGGGGCGTACGGGGAGTCCACCGGCCGGCGGCTCTTCGCGGCCGCCGCCGACCTGACCCGGCTCGCCGGCTGGACCTCCTACGACATCGCGGCCCACGGGCTCGCCCAGCGCTACTTCGTCCAGGCCCTGCGGCTCTCGCAGGCCGCCGGGGACCGGGCGTACGGCTCGTACGTACTCGTCACCATGAGCCGCCAGGCCGTCTACCTCGGACACGGCCGGGAGGCGGTCCAGCTGGCGCGCGTCGCCCAGCAGGGCATCGGGACCTCGGCGCCGCCGGTCGTCCAGGCGCTGCTGCACGCCGTCGAGGCGCGCGGACACGGGGTGCTCGGTGAGGTGCGGGCCTGCACGGCCTCGCTGGCGCGGGCCGAGCGGGCCATGGAGGCGGTGCGCCCGGGCGACGAAGTGCCGTACTGGGCACGGTTCTTCGACGAGGCGCAGCTGGCGGACGAATTCGGCCACTGCCACCGTGACCTCCAGCAGTACCGGGCCGCCGCGCAGTACGCGGAGCGCTCGCTCCAGCTGCGCGCCCCCGCCTTCGCGCGCTCGCGGCTCTTCTGCCGGGTGGTGCTGGCCACCGCCCGGCTGGGCCTCGGCGAGCTGGACCAGGCGTGCGCGCTGGGGGCCGAGGCGGCGCAGCAGGCGGGGGAGATGCGGTCGGTGCGGGCCGTGGAGTACGTCCGCGAGTTCGAGCGGAGGCTGGAGCCCTACCGGGACGCGGCGGCGGTCCGCGGGTACCGGGACCGCGTCGCGGCGATGGGCTGAGGCCGGGCGGTCGCCCTGCGGCACGGCGTGGTGGCTGTCCTGCCGCGTCACACCGGCCGGGGGCGGGCCGCCGCTCACCCTGCCGTCGTGCCGTGCCGTGCCGTGCCGTGCCGTGCCGTGTCGTGTCGCGCCGGGCCAGGTCAGCCCAGCCCAGCCCAGCCCAGCCCAGGTCAGGCCAGCCCAGCCCAGATCAGCCCAGCCCAGACCGGTGTCACGCGGCGAGTGGGGATCCGTCCACCGCGATGTCCGGCTTGATGCCGAAGTCCCGCATGACCGCCTGCGCGGCGCGGCGGCCGGAGACGAGTGCGCCCTGGGCGGTGCTGGTGTCGCGGTGGTCGCCGCACACGTACAGGCCGGCGAGCAGCCGTACCGGGCGGCGTACGTCGTGCGGCGGCGGCATCGCGGGGACCGCGTCGGGGGAGTGGTGGACGGCGAGGAGCTCCCAGTCGTCGGCCGGTGTGCCGTGGAGTGCGGACAGCTGGGCGCGGGCGGCCCGTTCCAGCCGGGGCCCCGGAATGCCGAGCACCGTGGACGAGATCAGCGCGCGGCCCGCGGGGGCCCGTGAGGGGTCGACCTCGCTCATCACCGCGCTGTACGCGACGGGGCCGGAACGGTCGGCGTCCAGGACCAGGGCCGCGCCGGTCGGCGGCGCTGCCGGGGCGGCGTGGTGAAGGACCGTCACCTGGTGGAAGTCCGGGACCCGGAGTCCGGGCAGCAGCCGGGCCGCGGACCTGGCGTCGGTCGCCACGATGAGCGCACGGCAGCGCAGCACGCCCAGCTCGGCCGTGGTGACCGAGGTGATGGAGGCTGCGGTGACGGTCACTCCGGTGGACACGGTGCCCGGCGGCAGCGTCGCGGCCAGCCGCTCGGGCAGGACGGACGCGCCGCCCGCCGGTACGCACAGCCGTCCTCGCGCGAACCCCCGCAGGGCGAGATCCGCGCAGCGGCTCGACGTGGTCAGCCCCGGGTCGCTCAGCAGCGCGGCCAGCAGCGGCCTGACGAAGCCGGTGACGGTCCGCTGCGGGAGGCCGTACGAGCGGAGCGCGGCCGACGCGGTCTGTTCGGGGCGGGCCAGCAGCCGGTCCACGGGGGTGGCCGCGAGACGGGCCAGCGCGGCGCGCAGCCTGGCCCGGTCGAGTGCGCCGGTCACGAATGCGCCGCCGGTGAGCGGTCCGTTGGCGAATGAGCCGCCGGTGAGGCCGGTGCCTCCGAGGCCGCCGCTCAAGGCGCCCCCCAAGCCGCCGCTCAAGGCGCCTCCGAGGCCCCCGCTCAAGGGGGCGCGTGAGGCGCTTCGCAGGGCGCGCGCGGCGTTGAGTGCGCCCCGTGTGCCCCCGGCCTCGCCCGTCCGGTGCAGTCGGCCCCCGCTGTGCACGAGGACGCCCGGCGAGAACAGCCTGAGGTCCGTCTCGCCCAGGCACGGGGCGCGGAGCAGTTCCGGGTACGAGGTGTTGAGCAGCCCTCCCGTGCGGTCCAGGCGGAAACCGCCGGTCAGCTCGGTGGACATACGGCCGCCCGGCGAAGGGGCGGCCTCCAGGACGCTGACGGACACGCCGGCGCTGGTCAGCCGGTGAGCGGCTGACAGCCCGGCCGGCCCGGCTCCGACGATGATCACGTCGGCGTGGTGTGCGGTACTGAGCACGTGCCCCTCCCCGGGGTCGGCGCGGCCGCGGTGTTCCGTGCAGGGCTGATTCCCCCAACGGGCCGCGGAAATGCCCTGGTTCGGGTCGAGAGTAGGGAGCGGTGGGGTGCGGGGCAGGCGCGCGGGGCGGGGGCATGGGGGCGCGGGGTCGCACGGTGGGGGCCGGTGGGCGGCGTGGGGCCGTGCGGGTGTGCGGGGCCGCGCGGGCGCGTTCCACGGGGCCCCGCCCCGGACCCCGCTCCTCAATCGCCGGAGGGGCTGGAATCGGCCCTCTGCCCGGCGGGCCCCCGCAGGCCGGGAATGCTGCCCTAAGTGGGCCGGGCGCGGCGTGAGCGTGCCTTACAGCGCTGCCCTGATCGCCTCGTCGGCCTCCGGGAACGCGAAGGTGAATCCCGAGTCCAGGAGCTTCTTCGGCAGTACCCGCTGGCTGCCCAGGACGTCCCCCGCGAACTCGCCCAGCGCGATCCGCAGCGCGGGTGCCGGAGCCGTGAACAGGGTGGGGCGGTGCAGGACCCGGCCCATCGCCGCCGTCACCTCGCGGTTGGTGACCGGCTGAGGGCCGGTCAGATTCACCGGGCCCGACAGCGCCTCCGTGTCCAGGACGTGGCGCAGCGCCGCGACATGGTCGTGCAGCGCGATGAAACTCCAGTACTGGCTGCCGTCGCCCATCCGCCCGCCGAGCCCCGCCTTGAACAGCGGGAAGAGCCTGCCCCAGGCCCCGCCCTCCTTGGCCACCACGAGTCCGGTACGGGCGAACGCCGTCCGGATGCCCGCCTCTTCGGCCGCGCGCGCCGCCTCCTCCCACTCGACGCAGAGCGAGGCGAGGAAGCCCTCACCGGGCGGCGCGCTCTCGTCGACCGGGCGGTCGCCCGTGTCGCCGTAGTAGCCGACCGCGCTGCCGCACAGGAACACCGCCGGAGGTACGTCGAGCGAGGCCACGGCGTCGGCGAGTGTGGCGGTGCCCAGTACCCGGCTGTCCCGCAGCTCCTTCTTGTACGCGTCCGTCCAGCGGTGGTCGCCGACCCCCGCCCCCGCCAGGTTGACCACCGCGTCGCAGCCGGTCAGACCCGCGGTGTCCACCTGCTCACGGGCCGGGTCCCACTCCACCTCGTCCGCGGCCTTGGCGGCTCTGCGGACCAGCCGCACCACCTCGTGCCCGTCGGCGCGCAGGGAGTGCCCGAGGGCCGTACCGATCAGTCCTGATGCTCCGGCAATCGCGATACGCATGGCCCCATCCTCACGCACCCCGGCGGCAATCGCCCAGCGCCGCGGCCCGCGGCCGTGGCAGAGTGGCCCGCATGCCCGACCCGTACATACGTGTGGCCGTAGCCGGCGACGGCGATGCGCTCGGCGCGCTGGACCGGGCCGCCTGGTCCACGCTGCACGACGTCGTGCCGCCGCCCCAGCCCCCGTACCGCCCTTTCTTCGACGAGAGCCACCGCCCCGATGACCTGCTGGTCGCCGAGCTCGCGGGTGCGATCGTGGGGTACATCCGGCTGGTGCGGCCCACCCCGCTGGCCAGCAACGCCCATGTGCGCCAGATCCAGGGCCTGGCCGTCGCAGGAACGGCGCGCCGCCACGGTGTGGGCCGGGCGCTGGTACGGGCCGCGTGCACGGAGGCCGGGCGCCAGGGCGCCACCCGGATCACCCTGCGGGTGCTCGGGCACAACACCCCGGCCCGCGCGCTCTACGCCGCCGAGGGGTTCGCGGTGGAGGGGGTGCTGCCGGGCGAGTTCCGTCTGGCGGGCCGGTATGTGGACGACGTACTGATGGGGCGCGGCCTCACCCCCTACTGAGCCCCCGGCCACGCCCGGCCGGCGCTCAGGAGCCGAACCGCTCCCACAGGTGGGGATACCGCTCGGCCAGCGACTCGTCGTCGAAGTCGACCGGCGGTCCCTCAGGTTCGGCGGCCTGCGGCGGAATGCCGAGATCCGGGGTGGGCGCCCCGGTGAGCTGCTCGTACGCCTCGTCGGCCGCGTACCCCAGCTCCTCGCCGTCGCCGTCGATCTCCTCGTCGAAGTCGTCCAGGAGATCGGCCAGGGCATCCGGGTCCTGCAGCGCGCCCTCGAAGATCTCCCGGCCCTGGCCGATGAGCCAGCAGCGGAAGTAGTCGAAGGAGTCGGCGTCGCTCTCCCGCAGCAGCACGACCGCCGCCCCCCACAGATCCCAGCGGTACGCGCGGTTGTAGCGCGTCTCGAAGTACCGGGCGAACTCCAGCACGGACTCCGGGTCGAGCTGCGCCAATCGCTCGGTGAGCAGATCGGCATGGTCCTCGGGGTCGCCGTCGGCGGCCGCCCGAGTGCTGTCGATGGTCTCCCAGAACTCCGTCTCGTCCCTCACGCGTCCAGCATCGTGGTTGGCGGGGCGCGGCGCACGCGGAGCGCCGATCAGCGGCCCTCTTGTTACCAGGCGATGTGACCGTCCGATGATTCACTCGTTTGACGGGTGTAGCGATTCCGATCACTCACCCCAGAGGGGCCACCCCCGTCATGCGAACGCAAGAGCAATCGGAAGGGACGCGGTCCGGCGCCGGCCGCGTGGGCGTGGAACAGGCCGAAGCCGCACTCGTCGAGCACTACCCGCGGCTTGTCCGCCTCGCCTACATCACGCTGCCCCCGTCACTGGGCCGCCACCGCCGGGTGCTCACCGCCCACGCGGTCGTCCAGCGCGCGCTGCCCGCCTCGCGGGGCAGCGGCCGCGACGAACCCCGGGTGCCCGCCCAGCGCGGTGCCCCCGATGAGCCCGGGTACGCGCTGGTCAGACAGCGTGTCCTGGCGGCCGTCCTGGCGTACGGACAGCGCCCCGGCTGGTGGCCGCGGCAGCTGCCCGCGCCGCGTGCGCTGCGGCCCGTGCTGCCCGCCGTCCTCGGGCTGCGCGTCTTCCCCCGGTCCGGCGGCGCCGATGAACTCGCCCTGGAACAGGCACTGTCGGGGACGACGGCGGCCGCCAGGGCCGCGCTCGTGCTGCACCGCGTCGAGGGACTGAGCGAACAGGCCACCCGTGCGCTGCTGACGGCCGCGGGCGCCACCGACTCCGGGTCAGCGCTGCGCACGGCGCTCCGGCTGGCGCGTACCCCCGCGCGGACGGGAGCCGAGGCGCGGACGGGGGACGCGAGGACCGGGGCCGACGCGCTGCTGTCGTCCGACGAGTTCGACCCCTGTCTGGTGCACACCCGGCCCACCGATCTGATCCGGCGCAGACAGCGGATCAGGTTCGCACGGTGTGTGGGCGCCGTCGTGACCGTGCTCGCCGTGGCGCTGGTCGTGGTCGACCGCGACGGCAGCTCCGCGCCGTCCCCCGCGACCGGTCCCCACAACCCTGCCGTCAGCGCCCGCGCGGTCGACCCCGCGCTGCTGCTGCGCGCCCCGGCGCGGCAGTGGGCCGACACCTCGCGCATGGACTTCACGGTCTGGCCCGCGCGCGGCGCCCGCAAGGACGACCGCGCACTGCTGGGCCGCGCGCTGAAGGTCTGGGCGAGCCCGGCCCGTACGGTACGGATCTCCGCCGCCCACGGGGCCGCGACCGTGCCGCCCGCCCAGCCGCCCCGGCTGCTCTACGCGGGCGACGTGGACGGTGCGGCCGTGGTGCTGTTCGCCGAAGGGGACCGGGTCGTCAGATACGCCGAACCCACTGGCGGCAAGGGCGCGCCCGCGCTCGACTTCGCCCGCACCGACGACGCCGACATCACCACCGGGGCCGCGGTCGTCGTCAGCCGCACCGACGGCAACGCCCGCTATCTGCTGGCGCCCTGGGTCGCCGAGTCCACCACCCGCGACCTTCTCGCCCCGGACGCCCCGGCACACCCGCTCGACGAGGGCAAGGACGGAGTGACCGCACCGGTGTCGAGCCCCGCGGTCCCCGCGGGCGCCACCGGATGCGACTCCTGGCCCGCGCTCCAGCTCCGCTCGTCGAGCAAGGTCGCCGAGAAGCACGCGTTCCTCCTCACCGACCTCGGTGACCTCACGCCCGTCCACCTCACCTACACGCCGCCCCCGGGCGGCGGGGTCCCGGCCCGCTCGCCGCGGGAGGCCACCGGCAGCCAGGCGCTGCTCAGCTGGGCGCACACCGCCTGCTCGCTGGCCGGAGTCCGCGGCAGCGGCGTACGCGCCGTGAACAACTGGGAGTACGCCCGCCAGCAGCTCCCCGAGCACGGCGGCCGCGCCTCCTGGGTGTGCACCAGGGCCGACACCTGGCAAGGGCCTGGCAGGGTCTCCGTACAGCTCCAGCTCCCCACCGGGCAGGAGTCCCGGCCCGGCGCCGTCGTGGCGCACCGGGAGAACACCGCGCTGTGCAGCCGCTTCGGCCAGAACGTCCTGGCCGGCGCCAAGTGGAAGGCGGGCTCGGGCCGGTGGTATCTGCTCGCCGCGGGCAGCAGGGAGGTCCGCGAGATCGACGCGACCGGGGGCGTACGGGCCACCGCGCACGGTACGACGCTGGCCGTACGGGCCGGGCAGAGCGACCGGGCCGTCATGACCGCACGGCTGGCGAACGGGGACACGCTCAAGGCCCTGGGCTGAGCACCCGAGCCGGAATCCCGCGGAATCCCGGGGGGAATCCCCCCGGAAATCCGGACCGAGGCTGACGGGTATAGGTGGCACGGTGCCCGTATGACGACAGAAACGCACACGGACAGGCCCTTGTCGGGACGGATCGCCCTGGTCGCCGGAGCCACCCGCGGCGCGGGCCGGGCCATCGCCGTACAGCTGGGGGCGGCGGGCGCCACCGTGTACGCGACCGGGCGGACCACCCGCCGGCACCGCAGCGAGGTGGGGCGCGCCGAGACCATCGAGGAGACCGCCGAGCTGATCGGTGCCGCGGGCGGGGCCGGGTACGCCGTGCCCACCGACCATCTGGAGGAGGCGCAGGTCCGCGCCCTGGCCGAGCGGATCGACGGTGAGCAGGGGCGGCTGGACATCCTGGTCAACGACGTCTGGGGCGGTGACCATCTGGCCCGGGTCGGCGAGGAGCACAAGATGTGGGAGATCCCGCTGGCGGAGGGGCTCCGCATGCTGGACCTCGGCGTGAGGAGCCACATCATCACCAGCAGCGCCCTGCTCCCGCTGCTGGCCCGCACCCCCGGCGGCCTGGTCGTCGAAGTGACCGACGGAACAGCCGAGTCCAACCGCGACTACCGGGTGAACTTCTTCTACGACCTCGCCAAGAGCGCACCGATCCGGATGGCCGCCGGCCTCGCCCACGAGCTGGGGCCCGTCGGCTCCACGGCCATCTGTGTCACCCCCGGCTTCCTGCGCTCGGAGGCGATGCTCGACCACTTCGGAGTGACGGAGGCGACATGGCGGGACGCCATCGCCACAGAGCCGCACTTCGCCATCGCCGAGTCGCCGGTGTTCGTGGGCCGCGCGGTGGCGGCCGTCGCGGCCGACCCGGACCGGGCGCGGTGGAACGGACAGTCGCTCTCCAGCGGACAACTGGCCGCCGAGTACGGCTTCACGGACACGGACGGCAGCCGGCCCGACGCCTGGCGGTACATCAAGGAGGTCGCGCTCGGCGGCGCGGACCGGACAGCGGAGGAGTACCGCTAGCCACCGGAAACCGAAGAAGAGGCGGCGGCGCTCACTCGTACATCCGCGCCGCCGTCCTCAGCGCCCCGGCGAACCGGGCCCGCAGCTCCGGTGGCTCCAGGACCTCCACCTCGGGCCCCAGCGACAGCAGTTGCGCATACGCCACATCCAGCGACTCGACCGGCAGCACGACCGTCACCCGGCCCAGCTCGTCGGGGGCCGAGGCCGCGGTCAGCGCCTCGTTCGCCGCCGCGCGGTCCACCGCGGACGGCAGGGACTCGGCGCCGGCCGATGAGACCCGGACCACCACCTCAGCGGCGAGGAGCGACCGGGCGAACTCCGCGGCCCGCTGCTCCCAGAAAGCGGGCAGGTCGAACGTCTCGTCCCGTACGAAACAGCCGTCGTCGTGGAGCGCGAGCGCCGTGAAACGGTCGATGCGGTACACCCGGAAGTCCCGGGACGCGTCGGAGCGGCCGGAGCTGTCCTGACCGCCGGGCCCGGCATCCACGCGGGCGCAGACATACCAGACGCCGGCCTTCAGGACGAGCCCGTACGGCTCCAGGGCGCGCTCCACATCGGAGCCGTCCCGTCTGCGGTAGCGCGCCGACACCCGTCTGTCCGCCCAGACCGCGTCGGCCAGCGGGCCCAGCAGCTCCGGGGTGCTCGGCTCCTGATACCAGCCGGGCGCGTCCAGGTGGAAGCGCCGGGCCGCCGACGCCGGGGCGTCCCGCACCGACGGCAGAAGGGCCGCCGACACCTTCAGCCGGGCGGCCGAAGCGGCGTCGTCGAGCCCCATCTCCCGCAGCGCGCCCGGCAGTCCGGAGAGGAAGAGCGCCTCGGCCTCGGTGCGGGCCAGACCGGTCAGCCGGGTGCGGTAACCGCCGATCAGCCGGTAACCGCCGGACCTGCCCCGCTCCGCGTACACCGGAACGCCCGCCTCCGAGAGAGCCAGGGCGTCCCGGGTGACGGTGCGCTCGGACACGTCGAGCTCCTGCGCCAGCTCGGTCGCCGTCATCAGCGGCCGGGACTGGAGCAGGAGCACCATCTTGATCAGGCGGGCAGCACGCATGGAATCAGCATGCACGCCACCACTGACAAGGGGATCCGACGTGCCACGGTTGTCACAGGCCGTAGCGCTCGCGTGCGTCCTTGACGGCCGACACGGGGACCTCACCGCGCTTGGCGAGCGAGGCCAGCGCCGCGACGACGACCGACTGGGCGTCGACACCGAAGTGGCGGCGGGCCGCCTCACGGGTGTCCGAGAGGCCGAAGCCGTCCGTGCCCAGCGAGTACCAGTCCTGCTCGACCCACTGGCTGATCTGGTCCGGGACCTGCCGCATCCAGTCGCTCACCGCGAGCACCGGACCGGGCGCACCGGACAGCGCCCGGGTGACGTACGGGGTGCGCTGCTCGCCACGGAGTATGGCCTCGTCGGACTCAAGACCGTCACGGCGCAGCTCGCCCCACGACGTCGCCGACCAGACATCGGCCGTGACGCCCCAGTCGGCCGCGAGCAGCTCCTGCGCCTCCAGCGCCCAGTGGATCGCCGTGCCGGAGGCGAGCAGCTGGATCTGCGGGGTGCCCGCATCGCCCGTGCCCTCCTTGAAGCGGTACAGACCGCGGCGGATGCCCTCCTCGACGCCCTCGGGCATCGCGGGCTGCTGCTTCGGCTCGTTGTAGACCGTCAGGTAGTAGAAGACGTTCTCCGCGTCCGGGCCGTACATCCGGCGCAGACCGTCCTTGACGATCACCGCGATCTCGAAGGCGAACGCCGGGTCGTAGTTGAGCGACGCCGGGTTGGTGGCGGCGATCAGATGCGAGTGGCCGTCCGCGTGCTGGAGCCCCTCACCGGTCAGCGTGGTGCGGCCCGCGGTGGCGCCCACGATGAAGCCGCGGCCGAGCTGGTCGCCGAGCTGCCACATCTGGTCGCCGGTGCGCTGCCAGCCGAACATCGAGTAGAAGATGTAGAAGGGGATCATCGGCTCGCCGTGCGTCGCGTACGACGTGGCGGCGGCGATGAAGTCGGCCATGGCCCCGGCCTCGGTGATCCCCTCGTTGAGGATCTGGCCGTTGGTGGCTTCCTTGTAGTACATCAGCTGGTCGCGGTCGACCGCGTCGTACGTCTGGCCCTTCGGCGAGTAGATGCCGGCCGAGGGGAACAGCGACTCCATACCGAACGTACGGGCCTCGTCGGGGACGATCGGGACCCAGCGCTTGCCGGTCTCCTTGTCCCGCATCAGGTCCTTCATCAGCCGGACGAAGGCCATCGTGGTGGCCATCTCCTGCTGTCCCGAACCCTTGATGAGCGCCTTGAACGCGCGCTCCTCGGGCTCCGGGAGCACCACCTGGTGCACCCGGCGGGCCGGGGCGGGGCCACCGAGCTCGGCCCGGCGCTCCTGGAGGTAGCGGACCTCGGGGGAGTCGGCGCCGGGGTGGCCGTAGGGCACCAGGCCCTCGTCCAGCCTGGCGTCCGGGATCGGCAGGTCGAGCAGGTCGCGCATGGCGCGGAACTGTTTGCCGTCCAGCTTCTTCATCTGGTGGTTGGCGTTACGGGACTCGAAGCCCTCGCCGAGGGTGTAGCCCTTCACGGTCTGCGCGAGGATCACCGTCGGGGCGCCCTTGAACTCCAGGGCCGCCTTGTACGCCGCGTACACCTTGCGGGCCTCGTGGCCGCCGCGCGAGGAGTGGAAACACTCGGCGATCTTCGCGTCGGTGAGCAGCTTCGCCAGCTCGGTGAGCGCGGGCTCGGCGCCGAAGAAGTGCTGGCGGATGTAGGCCACGTCGCGTGTCGCGTACGTCTGGAACTGCGCGTCAGGCACCTCGCGCAGGCGGCGGATCAGCGCGCCCGTGGTGTCGAGCTGGAACAGCTCGTCCCAGGCGGAGCCCCAGAGCGTCTTGACGACGTTCCAGCCGGCGCCGCGGAACTGGGCCTCCAGCTCCTGCACGACCCGGAAGTTGGCCCGCACCGGGCCGTCGAGGCGCTGCAGGTTGCAGTTGATGACAAAGGTGAGGTTGTCCAGGCCCTCACGGGCGGCCAGGGTGAGCGCGGTCGTCGACTCGGGCTCGTCCATCTCGCCGTCCCCGAGGAAGGCCCAGACGTGCGACTTCGAGGTGTCCTTGATGCCGCGGCCGGCCAGGTAGCGGTTGAACCGCGCCTGGTAGATCGAGGAGATCGGGCCCAGGCCCATGGAGACCGTGGGGAACTCCCAGAGCCAGGGCAGCCGGCGCGGGTGCGGGTAGGACGGCAGGCCGTCGCCGCCCGCCTCCTGGCGGAAGTTGTCGAGCTGCTGCTCGCTGAGGCGTCCGTCGAGGAAGGCGCGGGCGTAGATACCGGGCGACGCGTGGCCCTGGATGTAGAGCTGGTCGCCGGACCCGTCACCCTCCTTGCCGCGGAAGAAGTGGTTGAAGCCGGTCTCGTACAGCCAGGCTGCCGAGGCGAAGGTGGCGATGTGGCCGCCGACGCCGAAGCGGGAGCCGCGGGTGACCATCGCGGCCGCGTTCCAGCGGTTCCACGCGGTGATGCGGCTCTCCATCGCCAGGTCGCCGTCGAAGGCGGGCTCGGCGGAAGTAGGAATGGTGTTGACGTAGTCGGTCTCCAGCAGCTTCGGCAGCGCGAGACCGTCGCCTTCGGCCCGCTCCAGGGTGCGGCGCATCAGATATGCGGCACGGTGGGGGCCTGCGGCCTTGGTGACGGCGTCCAGGGAGGCCGCCCACTCGGCGGTCTCCTCGGGGTCGCGGTCCGGGAGCTGGTCGAGCTCGCTGTGAAGCTTGCCTACGGGGTCGGTCATGGTCGCCGCCTTCCGGACAGAACAGGGGGTGAAGAAAGGCCCGGTCTGGCAGGACAGGGCGACGGGCTGGGTGAAGCCCTCCGGAGACTGTAAATCGCTGATCGATGATCGATCAAAGGATAGAAGGAAAAATCTTTCCGCTACGTAAAAGTCGGCATGCGGTGTCAGCAATAGGGGCACGCGGTGCCGCGAAAACGGCCTCTGATCAGGCTCGCGGTGCACATCCGAGCACGTGGTCCTTCACCAGAGGGCCGATCTGCGGGTCCCGTCGCCTGAACGCCTCGACCAGCGCCTCGTGCTCCTCCGCGTACGACTTCTGCACGGTCCCCAGCCAGCGGATCGACAGCGTGGTGAACACCTCGATGCCCAGCGACTCCCAGGTGTGCATCAGCACGCTGTTCCCGGCGGCCCGCACCAGCTCCCTGTGGAAGGCCACGGTGTGCCTGACCTGCGCCGCGCTGTCCTCCACCCGGTCGGCGCGGTAGAGCGCGGCCACCGACGGCTCCAGGACGGACACATCGGCGGCCAGCCGGTCGACGGCCAGTTCGGCCGCGATCTGTTCGAGACCGGCCCGGACGGGGTAGCTCTCCTCCAGGTCGGCCGCGGTCAGATTCCGTACGCGTACGCCCTTGTTGGGGGCCGATTCGATGAGCCGCAGCGACTCCAGCTCGCGCAGGGCCTCCCGGACCGGTGTCTGGCTGACCTCCAGCTCGACGGCGATCCGCCGCTCCACGATCCGTTCGCCGGGCTGCCAGCGCCCGCGGACGATGCCCTCCACGATGTGCTCGCGAATCTGCTCGCGCAGGGAGTGGATGACGGGCGGCGTCATTTTGAGCTCCTTCGGACCGTATTGGTCTGGGCGGGGACGGTCGCACGGACCAGGCCCCCCATGACAATACGGCGGCGCCCCCGTCCGGAAGGGTTCCGGACGGGGGCGCCGCAGGTGAGGCTGGTTACAGGCCGAGCTCGACCTCGAACTCGCCGGCCTCCAGGATCTCCTTGACCGTCGTCAGGTAACGGGCCGCGTCGGCGCCGTCCACCAGGCGGTGGTCGTAGGAGAGAGCCAGGTACGTCATGTCGCGGACGCCGATGACGGTGCCCTCGGCGGTCTCGATGACGGCCGGACGCTTGACGGTCGCGCCGATGCCCAGGATGGCCACCTGGTTCGGCGGGACGATGACCGTGTCGAACAGCGCACCGCGCGAGCCGGTGTTGCTGATCGTGAAGGTCGCACCCGACAGCTCGTCCGGGCTGATCTTGCTGGACCGGACCTTGCCGGCCAGCTCCGCGGTCTTCTTCGAGATGCCGGCGAGGTTGAGGTTGCCCGCGTCCTTGATGACCGGGGTCATCAGACCCTTCTCGGAGTCCACCGCGATACCGATGTGCTCGGTGTCGAAGTAGGTGATCGTGCCCTCGTCCTCGTTGATCCGGGCGTTGACGACCGGGTGGGCCTTCAGCGCCTGGGCGGCGGCCTTGACGAAGAACGGCATCGGGGACAGCTTGACGCCCTCACGGGCGGCGAAGCCTTCCTTGGCCTGGTTGCGCAGCTTCATCAGCTTCGTGATGTCCACCTCGACCACGGTGGTCAGCTGGGCCTGGCTGTGCAGGGCCTTCATCATGTTGTCGCCGATGACCTTGCGCATCCGGGTCATCTTGACGGTCTGGCCGCGCAGCGGCGAGACCTCCAGCTTCGGCGCCCTGGCGGCGGCCGGAGCAGCCGACGGCGCGGGGGCGGCGGCCTTGGCTGCCTCCGCCGCGGCGATGACGTCCTGCTTGCGGATACGGCCGCCGACGCCGGTGCCCTTGACCGAGCCCAGCTCGACACCGTTCTCGGCGGCGAGCTTGCGGACCAGCGGGGTCACATAGGCGCCGTCGTCACCGGCGGTCGCGGCGGGAGCCGGGGCCGGGGTGACGGGGGCGGGGGCCGGAGCCGCGGGGGCCGGTGCCGGTGCCGCAGGGGCGGCGGGCGCGGCCGGGGCCTGCTGGGCGGGCGCCGGAGCCGGTGCGGCGGCCGGGGCCGGAGCAGCGGGGGCCGGAGCGGCCGGAGCCGGGGCCGGAGCGGCGGCGGGGGCCGGAGCTGCGGCGGGGGCCGGAGCTGCGGGCGCCGCGGCCGGGGCCGCACCCTTCGCACCGACGACGGCGAGCCGGGCGCCGACCTCGGCGGTCTCGTCCTCGCCGACCAGGATCTCCAGCAGGGTGCCCGAGACGGGCGACGGGATCTCGGTGTCGACCTTGTCGGTCGAGACCTCGAGCAGCGGCTCGTCCTCGGCGACGTCCTCGCCGACTTCCTTGAGCCAGCGGGTGACGGTGCCCTCGGTGACGCTCTCGCCGAGCGCGGGAAGAGTGACGTCGGTGCCCTCGGCGGAACCGCCGGCGGCGGGCGCCTCGGCAGCCGGGGCCTCGGCGGCCGGAGCGGGCGCGGCGGGTGCCTCGGCAGCAGGAGCCTCGGCGGCGGGGGCCGGGGCCTCGGCTGCGGCCGGGGCGGCAGCGGGCGCGCCCGTGCCGTCGTCGATGACGGCCAGCTCGGCGCCGACCTCGACGGTCTCGTCCTCGGCGACCTTGATGGAGGCCAGCACACCGGAGGCCGGAGCCGGGATCTCGGTGTCGACCTTGTCGGTCGAGACCTCAAGCAGCGGCTCGTCGGCCTCGACGCGCTCGCCCTCGGCCTTGAGCCAGCGGGTGACGGTGCCCTCGGTGACGCTCTCGCCGAGCGCCGGCAGGGTTACGGAAACCGACATGGTTTCAGTTGCTCCTAACGGAAAGTGAAGTGGTCGTCGCGGCCCTGGGACGCAGTGCCCGGGAGGGGCTACTAGTCGTGGGCGTGCAGGGGCTTGCCGGCGAGGGCCAGATGGGCCTCACCGAGCGCCTCGTTCTGCGTCGGGTGCGCGTGGATGAGCTGCGCGACCTCGGCCGGCAGGGCTTCCCAGTTGTAGATCAGCTGGGCTTCGCCGACCTGCTCGCCCATCCGGTCACCGACCATGTGGACACCGACGACGGCACCGTCCTTGACCTGGACGAGCTTGATCTCGCCCGCGGTCTTGAGGATCTTGCTCCTGCCGTTGCCCGCGAGGCTGTACTTGAGGGCGACGACCTTGTCCGCGCCGTACACCTCCTTGGCCTTGGCCTCGGAGAGCCCCACCGATGCGACCTCGGGGTGGCAGTACGTCACCTTCGGCACACCGTCGTAGTCGATCGGCACGGTCTTCAGACCGGCGAGACGCTCCGCGACGAGGATGCCCTCGGCGAAGCCGACGTGCGCGAGCTGAAGGGTCGGGACCAGGTCACCGACGGCCGAGATCGTCTCGACGTTGGTCCGCATGTACTCGTCGACCAGGACATAGCCCCGGTCCATCGCGACGCCCTGCTCCTCGTAACCGAGGCCCTGCGAGACCGGTCCGCGGCCGATGGCCACGAGCAGCACCTCGGCCTCGAACTCCTTGCCGTCGGCCAGCGTGACCTTGACACCCTTCTCGGTGTACTCGGCCTTGTCGAAGAAGATGCCCAGGTTGAACTTGATACCGCGCTTGCGGAACGCCCGCTCCAGGAGCTTCGAGCTGTTCTCGTCCTCGACCGGCACCAGGTGCTTCAGGCCCTCGACGACGGTCACCTCGGTGCCGAAGGACTTCCACGCCGAGGCGAACTCGACGCCGATGACGCCGCCGCCCAGGATGATCGCGGACTCCGGGACCCGGTCCAGCGTCAGGGCGTGGTCGGAGGAGATGATGCGGTTGCCGTCGATCTCCAGGCCGGGCAGCGACTTCGGTACGGAGCCGGTGGCCAGGAGGATGTGGCGGCCCTGGATGCGCTTGCCGTCCACGTCGACGGAGGTGGGGGAGGAGAGACGCCCCTCACCCTCGATGTAGGTCACCTTGCGGGAGGCGACCAGTCCCTGCAGACCCTTGTAGAGGCCCGCGACCACGTCGTCCTTGTACTTGTGCACCCCGGCGATGTCGATACCGTCGAAAGTGGCCTTGACCCCGAACTGCTCGCTCTCGCGCGCCTGGTCGGCGATCTCGCCGGCGTGCAGCAGGGCCTTGGTGGGGATGCAGCCGTTGTGCAGGCAGGTGCCGCCCAGCTTGTTCTTCTCGATCAGGGCGACGTCGAGACCGAGCTGCGCCCCGCGCAGCGCCGCGGCGTAACCGCCGCTACCGCCGCCGAGAATCACTAGGTCGAAAACGGTGCTGGCGTCGTTCGCCACGTCACGTCCTCCATGCATGGTGCGCCGGTGCCGGTCTTCCCTGACCGGGCGGCGGCGGGTGTACGGCCGCTTTATTTCGGCCCTGTGGTGGGGGCCCTGTCCTGCCGAAGACCCATCTTCGCACTTGTCGGCCGCCGACGGGACGCCGGGCCGCAGTGTGGTACGTCCCATCCGCCGTCCGGGCCCCTCCCCGGGGCGTACGCGCGTACGGATTTCGTTCAGGGCGAACAGCGGCAAAGGCAGGGCAAAGCCGTACGGCCCCGAGCGGGGGCCCGGGGCCGTACGGGACGTGCGGTGGCGAGGCTCAGCCGAGGTCGCCGTCGGCGGTGCGCTCCGCGAGGCGCACCAGGGTGCGGATCGCCGAGCCGGTGCCGCCCTTGGGGGTGTAGCCGAAGGGACCCGCCTCGTTGAAGGCCGGACCCGCGATGTCCAGGTGGGCCCAGGCGATGCCCTCGCCGACGAACTCCCGCAGGAAGATCCCGGCGACCAGGCCGCCGCCCATCCGCTCGCCCATGTTGGCGATGTCGGCGGTGGAGGAGTCGAGGCCCTTGCGCAGGTCGGCCGGGAGCGGCATCGGCCAGGACGGCTCGCCGACCTCCTCCGCGATCTCGTGCAGTTCGGTACGGAAGGCGTCGTCGTTGGACATGATGCCGAAGGTGCGGCTGCCGAGCGCCATCATCATCGCGCCGGTCAGCGTCGCCACGTCGACGATCGCGTCCGGGGCGTCCTCGGACGCCTTCGCCAGCGCGTCGGCCAGCACCAGCCGGCCCTCGGCGTCGGTGTTGAGCACCTCGACGGTCTTGCCGCTGTACATCCGCAGCACGTCACCCGGGCGGGTGGCCGAGCCGGACGGCATGTTCTCGGCGAGCGCCAGCCAGCCGGTGACGTTGACCCGGAGGCCGAGCCGCGCCGCCGTGACGACGGCGGCGAACACGGCGGCGGCACCGGCCATGTCGCACTTCATCGTCTCGTTGTGGCCGGCCGGCTTGAGCGAGATGCCGCCCGAGTCGTAGGTGATGCCCTTGCCGACGAAGGCGAGCGACTTGTCCGCCTTGGCGTGCGTGTAGGAGAGCTTCACCAGCCGCGGCGGTGCCTCCGAGCCGACACCGACACCGAGGATGCCGCCGAAGCCGCCCTTGGTGAGCGCCTTCTCGTCGAGCACCTGCACCTTGATGCCGTGCTCCTTGCCGGCCGCGGTGGCGACGGCGGCGAAGGACGCCGGGTTCAGCTCGTTCGGCGGGGTGTTGACCAGGTCACGGGCGCGGTTGATCTCTTCGGCGACGGCCAGGGCGCGCTCGGCGGCGGCCTTGTGGGCCTTGTCGCGCGGCTTGGCGCCCAGCAGGGCGACCTCGCCGAGCGGGCCCTTGGCGTCCTGGGGGACGGCCTGGAACGTGGTGAAGGCGTACGCGCCGAGCAGCGCGCCCTCGCCGATCGCCTGGACGTCCTCGGCGGCCGTGACGGGCAGCGCGAAGGCGGCCTTCTTGGCGCCGGCCAGCACCCGGGCGGCGACACCTGCGGCGCGCCGCAGGGTCTCCTCGGCGTACTCGCCGTCCGCCGCGTCCTTGGTGTCCGCCTTGTCCGGTACGGCGCCGAGCCCGACGGCCAGCACGACCGGGGCCTTGAGGCCCGCGGGCGCGGGGACCTTGGTCGCCTCGCCCTCGGCGCCGGTGGCGCCCAGGGTCTCCAGTACGGCGGCGAGCTTTCCGCCGAACGCCTTGTCCACGGCTTCGGCGCCGGGTGCGACCACGGGGCCCTTGGCGCCCTTCGCCACGCCTACGACGACGGCGTCGGCGCGCGGCGTCGCGGCGCCGGCCGTGCTGAGAGTGAGAGCAGTCACGGTGGTGAAATCTCGCTTCCGTTGAGTTTGTCGGTGGCCGATGGATGGGGCCGCCCCGCCGCAGAGCCTACGCTCGGTGACGGAAATCGCCCACGCGGGCCGCTTATTAGACAGAGCGCCAAACACGGACTGCCACAGAGAGCGCCGCACGGACCGCCGCACGGAGCGGCAGCCGGACCGCCGCACGGGCCGTCACACCGGCCGCCGTGCGGAGCGGTCGGCGGAAGCAGGCGGGCAGCGGCCGCTAGCCGAACGTCAGCACCACCAGGGCCGCCGTCGCCGCCGTCTCGGCCAGCGCGCCGAACACATCGCCGGTGACCCCGCCGAAGCGCCGTACGCAGTGCCGCAGCAGGAGTTGGGCCGCGCCGAGCGCCAGCAGCACGGCGAGCGTGTGCCGCAGCACGCCGTACGGCCCGAAGAGCGCGCCCGCCGCCGCGCACACCGCGGTGACACCAACGGCCGTGCCCAGCGCGGCCCCTGCGGGCACCACCCCGGCCACCGCCGCGCCCAGCCCATCAGGCCGTGCGGCGGGAACGCCCCGGCGGCAGGCGAGCGTCAGCGCCAGCCTGGCCGCGAGCGCGCCCACGACCGCGCCGGCCGCCCCGTGCGCCCAGCCGTCCCCGTACAGCCGGGTCAGCGCGGCGACCTGGGCGAGCAGCACGAACACCAGGGTCACCACGCCGAACGGGCCGATGTCCGACTGCTTCATGACGCGCAGCGCGTCATCGGCCGGCTTGGCGCTGCCCAGCCCGTCGGCGACATCCGCGAGACCGTCCAGATGCAGCCCCCGGGTGAGGACCGCGGGTACGGCCGTACTCACCACCGCCGCGAGCAGCGGCCCGGGCCCGAGCAGCAGCACCGGAGCGCCGACCGCCGCCGCGCACACCCCCACCACGAGACCGGCCAGCGGCGCGCAGAGCATGCCCGAGCGCGCCGCGGCCCGGTCCCAGCGCGTCACACGGACCGGCAGGACCGTGAGCGTGCCGAAGGCGAAACGTATGCCGTCCATGGCGCGCAGGCTATCCGCTGCCCGGGGCGGAAAAGTGCGGATAAGTTACGTTTAGCAGCCGAAAGGAAGCAGGTGGCATGGGTCACTGGTGGGCGCGGAACATCGTGGAACCCGGCAAGCTCCCGCTCACGCTGGCGCTGTTCTCCTTCGTCCTGTCCTTCGTGATCGTGCGGTCCATCGCCCGGCTGATCCGGGCGGGCCGGGGCCCGTTCCGGAACGTGACGCCCGGCGGTATGCACATCCACCATGTGGTGCCCGGCGTCGTCCTGGTGGTCATCGGCGGCTTCGGCGCGGTGACCAGCGGCAGATACGGGGTCGGCGCCGCGGTCTGCGCGGTCATCTTCGGGGCCGGGGCGGGCCTGGTGCTCGACGAGTTCGCCCTGCTCCTCCACCTCGCCGACGTGTACTGGAGCGACGAGGGCCGCAAGAGCGTCGAGATCGTGGTGCTCACCGCGGCCCTGGTGGGGCTTGTCCTGGGCGGCTTCCTGCCGTTCGGGGTCAATGAGCTGTCGCCCCAGGAGGCCCGTGGCCGTGGCCTGTTCGCCGGGGACGCCGCGCTGAACTTCGCCTTCGCGCTGATCGCGCTGAGCAAGGGCAAACCGCGGACCGCCCTGATCGGCGCCGTGGTCCCGTTCGTCGCCCTGGTCGGCGCCGTGCGGCTGGCCCGGCCGGTCTCCCCGTGGGCCAAGCGGTTCTACCGCCGCAGGAACCGGACGCGCGCCAGGGCGATCCGGCGCGCCTACCGTCACGACAGGCGCTGGGCCGGACCGCGGCGCCGGCTGGAGGAGTTCATCGGCGGCGCCCCCGACCCGGCGCGCACCGCGCTGCCCGGCGGACGGGACGGCGGGCCGCCCCGCTGAAGCCTGCGGTCCCGCCAGGCCGTCAGGGCGCAGAGCGCCAGCGCCGCCAGGATCGCCGCCAGATGCTCCTTGCCCGCCAGGTTGTCCTTGAGCACCAGCTCCAGGACCATGCCCACGATGACCGCGCCCGCCGTCCACCGGGCACCGAGCCGCCAGCAGACATAGACGGCGAGACCGACCACGGCGGCCGACGGACCGGTGTCGACGATCAGCGCGTCCGACGCCTTCACCCCGAGCGCGCTGCCTGACCCGAGCGAGATCGCGGCGCGGGCGTACAGCGTCCCGGCGAGCGTGGTGACGTACGAGATGAGCAGCGTCCGCCACCACCCGATGCAGATCTCCGCGACGCCGAACACCAGCAGGATCTGGATCAGGGCGCCCCAGACCGGCAGGTCGAGCGCCGGCACGAACAGCGACAGCGGGGTGCGCAGCAGCGCCAGCCAGAGCGGGTCCATGGCGCGTACGAACCCGATGTCGTGCACCGGCCGCAGCCCCCACGACTGGTTCTGCACGATCTGGAAGCACGCGGTCAGGGCGACCGCGCCGAGCGTCAGCGGGACGGCACGCCACTTCCGCTCGACGAGCGCCGTCCGTACGGCGGTGAACAGCGGCCCCCACTCGCGGCGGGCCGCGACGCGCAGGGCGCGCCGGTTCACCGTCTGGTCCCGAGCGGCCTGCGGCGCGGGTGCAGCCACCCGGGCAGTCCCGGGGCCTCCAGGAAGCCCTCGGCGCGCGCTGACGCGACGGCGATGCGCAGCAGATCCGCGCTCTTCTCGAACAGCATGAAACGGGGCTCCCAGATCGGCCGGTACTTGGCGTTGGCGCGGTACAGCGACTCGATCTGCCACCACCGTGAGAAGAAGGTGAGGAACGAGCGCCAGAGCCTCAGTACGGGGCCGGCCCCCAGCTTCGAGCCACGTTCGAAGACCGATCTGAACATCGCGAAGTTGAGTGAGATCTGCGTGATCCCGATCTCCTTCGACTGCTGCAGGAGTTCGATGACCATGAACTCCATCAGACCGTTCTCGGCCTCCCGGTCACGGCGCATCAGATCCAGCGAGAGCCCTTCGGGGCCCCAGGGGGCGAAACTCAGCACAGCGCGTAACTCGCCCTCGCCGTCCCGGCATTCGAGCATCATGCAGCGGCCGTCCGCCGGGTCGCCGAGCCGCCCCAGCGCCATCGAGAAGCCGCGCTCGGTCGCCCCGTCGCGCCAGTCGTCGGCCCGTCGCACCAGGTACGCCATCTCGGCGCCCGGGATGTCCTCGTGCCGCCGGATCCGCACGGTGTACCCGGCGCGCTGCACCCGCTTGTACGCCTGGCGCACCGTCCGCATGGCGCGGCCCTCCAGGGTGAACTCCGCGGTCTCCACGATCGCTTCGTCACCGAACTCCAGCGCGTCGAGACCGTGCCTGGCGTAGACCGTGCCCGCTTCCTCGCTCGCGCCCATCACGGCGGGCAGCCAGCCGTGCTCGCGCGCCTCGGCCAGCCAGGGCTCGATCGCGCCCGGCCACGCCTCCGGATCGCCGATCGGATCACCGGATGCGAGCGAGACCCCGCCCAGCACCCGGTAGGCGACGGCGGCCTTGCCGGTGGGGGACCAGACGACGCTCTTGTCGCGGCGCAGCGCGAAGTAGCCGAGGGAGTCGCGCTCGCCGTGCTTGTCGAGGAGGGCGCGCAGCCGCTCCTCGTCGTCCGGGGTGATCGGGTCGACGGCGCGCCGGGAGCGGAAGGCGGCGAAGAGCACCGCGAGCAGCAGCAGCGTGGACAGGACGTTGATGAAGACGTCGACCCAGGCGGGGGTCTCGATGCCCCGGATGCGGGTGTCGTTGGGGACCAGCGAGATCAGCCGCATCACCCCGTACCGCCAGCGGTCGAGGAAGGTCGAACGGTAGGTGTCGTGGGCCGTGTTGGTGAGCGTGACCAGCAGCGAGGCCAGCAGTGAACAGAGCAGCAGCCCGCCCACCGCCACGGCGGCGGCCAGCTTCGGGTTGGAGCGGTCGCCCTTCGCGTAGTACTCCCGCCTGCCGATCAGCAGCGACACGACGAACGCGGCGGTCAGCGCCAGCGAGACCCAGTTCTGCGGATATCTGCGGAACTCCGGGAAACACATGGCGAGTACGAACACCAGCAGGAAGAGCCCGCTCATGACCAGGTTGAGCAGCCAGGCGGCCCGCTTGCGGCGGCGCATGGTGATCGCCAGGAAGAGGCTGAAGGCGCCCGAGGCGAACCCGGCGGTGAGCAGGTAAGGCGTGAAGAAGTACTCGGTGTTGTGCCGCCGGACGTCCTGGCCGAGGGAGACCCACGCCGCGCCCAGCAGATTGATGAAGGTGACGGCGCGCAGATACCAGACGGCGAACGCCGCACAGCGGCGCGACCGGACAGTGGTCAGGGGGGTGCCACCGGCGGATGTACGGACTTCTCCCATGAAACGCGATGATATGGGGCGCCGGGGGTCCTGCCGGGATGTGCTGAGGCCGGCGGCAGGCCGCCGGCCTCGGTGCTACTCCCCACTGTCTCCGTTTTCGGCGCTCCCGTCAGCGCTCCCGTCGGCGCTCTTGTCAGCGCCGTCCTCCGCCCGCTCCGGAAGCTCCGCCGCGAGCGCTGCCGCCGCCTGTACGAACGGCAGCGCCAGCAGCGCCCCGGTGCCCTCGCCCACCGTGACGCCGTGGTCGAGCAGCGGGGTCAGCGCCATCCGGTCCAGCGCCTTCGCCTGGGCCGGCTCACCGCTGACCTGCCCGGCCAGCCAGGACTCCGGGGCGCGGAAGGCGGCCCGCTGGCCCACCAGCGCACACGCCGCGGAGACCACCCCGTCGAGGATCACCGGCAGCCGCCGTACCGCGCACTGGAGCAGGAACCCGGTCATCGCGGCCAGATCCGCGCCGCCGACCGTGGCGAGCAGCTCCATCTGGTCGCCGAGGACCGGGCGGGCCCGGCGCAGCGCGTCCCTGACCGCCGCGCACTTGCGCATCCAGACGAGGTCGTCGATGGCGGCTCCGCCGCGCCCGGTGACGACCGAGGCGTCCGTGCCGCAGAGCGCGGCGACCAGCGTGGCGGCGGCCGTGGTGCCGCCGACGCTCAGATCGCCCAGCACCACCAGATCGGTCCCCGAATCGGCCTCCTCGTCGGCGATGGCCATACCGAGACGCACGGCCTGTTCGGCCTCCTCGGCGGTGAGGGCGTCCTCGATGTCGATCCGCCCGCTGCCGCGCCGCACCCGGTGCCGTACGACCTCGTCGGGCAGCAGCGCCGGATCGCAGTCGAGTCCGGCGTCGATGATCCGTACCGGCAGCCCTTGCCTGCGGGCCAGCACCGCGACCGGGCTCTCCCCGTCCAGCACCGCCCGCACCAGCAGATGCGCGCTCCCGGCGGGGCGCGCGGACACATCGAGTCCGGCCACCCCGTGATCACCGGCGAACAGCACCACATGGACGTTGTCGACGGGCCTGACCGGCACCGCGGACTGCGCCGCCGAGAGCCACTCACCCAGTTCGTCGAGCCGGCCGAGTGCGCCGGGCGGGACGGCCAGCCGCTCCCGGCGTTCCTCGGCTTCGCGCCGTACGCCGCTGTCGGGGCGTTCGATCAGATCGGAGAAGTCGTCGAGATTCAGCGAGCTCATTCGCCGAACAGTACCGGCAGCCTTCCCGGCGGGACGCCGCGCGGCCCCGCATTCCCCCGCGGGCCGGGCCTCCTGGCCTCCGCGTCAGCCGCGCAGCACGACCGCCTGCCCGGCGACGACCAGCAGAACGTGCTCGCACTCGGCGGCGAAGGCCGCGTTCAGCCGCCCTAGTTCGTCACGGAAGCGCCGGCCGGACGCGGTCGCGGGCACCACACCCGAGCCCACCTCGTTGCTGACGGCGACGACCATGCGCCGGGTCGCCCTGACCGCGGCGACCAGCTCGCCCACCCGGTCCTGCAGGGCCCGCTGCCCGCCGTCCGCCCACCGCGCGTCGTCCCAGGCGCCCACCCGGTCCATCGCGTCGGTCAGCCACAGCGACAGACAGTCGATCAGCAGCGGTGGCCCGCCGTCCGCCGCCAGCAGCGGCAGCAGTTCGCAGGTCTCCTCGGTACGCCACGACCCCGGTCTGCGCTCGCGGTGCAGCCCCACCCGCGACGCCCACTCGGCATCGCCGTCCCGGCTGCCGCCCGTCGCCACGTACACCACCCCGGGGAAGCCCTCCAGACGCCGCTCGGCCTCCACCGACTTCCCCGAGCGGGCCCCGCCGAGCACCAGCGTGCGGCGCGGCAGATCGGGCACCGCGTGGTACTCGCCGACGATCAGCGTCGTCCCGTCCGGCACCGCACGCGCCCCGGCGGCGGCCAGCCGCCTCGCCAGTTCCGGTCCTGGCGGCACCTCGTGGCCCAGGTGCACGGCGAGCACATCGGTGGTGGCGCCGACGGCCCCGGCGGACCGCAGCCTGGCCAGGGCATCGGGGCGGCCGACGACATCGGCCAGCACCATCTCGTACGGGTCATGTCCGCCGTCCGGGAGCCCGGCCGGTGAGCCGCCGGGCGGCAGATAGAGCAGCCGGTCGCCCTCGGGCGACGTCACCTCGTAGCCGGTACCGGGGGAGTCCATCGCGACCGCCCGCACCCGGTGCCCGCTGATCAGCGTCAGCACCCGCCCGTCGGCCACCCGGCCGGCCGGCGGCAGCCCGGCGGGCAGCTCCACCGGCGGCCCGTCGTGCGGATGGGTGAGCAGCACCTGGCGTACGCCGGCCAGCGAGTGCCCGGCGCGAGCGGCGGCCAGGGCGGCCCCCGGAGTGAGGTCGAGCAGCAGTACGCCGTCGACGAGCAGGGCGGTCGCCGCCCGCGCCCGGTCGCCCCTGGCCGCCGCACAGACGGCGCAGGGACAGTCGGGACGGGGCAGTCCGTCGGGGGCACCGGTGCCGAGGAGAGTGAGTTCCACGGGAAGATCCTCCCGCGCCGCCGCTCGCGGTGCTCGCCCGGCTACGCTGCCAGCAGGCCGGTGGCCCGCCCGGGGAGACCCGTACGGGGTCCAGGCCCGGCCGAAGACAGCCCGGCCGAAGTCAGCGTGGCAGCAGCGTGGCATCCAGGAGGCGGACATGGCATGGACGTGGCGGTTCGAGAAGTCCGACGGTACGGAGACCCAGCCGGCGGTGGCGCCCGATGAGTTCACCACGCAGGGCGACGCGGAGTCCTGGGTCGGCGAGGTGTGGAAGGAACTCGCCGACGGTGGCGCCGACCAGGTGACGCTCTTCGAGGACGCGAACAAGATCTACGGCCCGATGAGCCTGCACCCGCAGGAGACGCCGGACGACACGGCCGGGGCCGGAGCGGACGGGGACGGCGCGGCCTGAGACTCCGGGCCTGCGGCGGTGCGGGGCGGCGCCCACGAGGGCACCGCCCCGCACCGCTGTTCCGCGCCCTGCGCTCTGTGTTCTGCGCGCTCTGTTCTCGGTCCAGCGCTCTCGGTTCGGCGCGCTGCACTCGGTGCTCGCTGCGTCCGGTGCGCGGCGGGCCCGGTGTACGGCCGGTGCGCGGCGGGGCCCGGTGTGCGGCCCCGCGCCTACATCGTGCCGAGCGTGACCTCGGCCGTCTTCGCGCTGCCGCCGCGCTCGTAACCGACCTTCACCTTCTGCCCCGGCTTGTACGAAGCCAGCACCTCGGAGAGCGCCGTCAGCGACTTGACCGGCGTGGAGGCCACCCGGGTGACCACGTCACCGGTCCGCAGCCCGGCGGCGCCCGCAGCGCCGCCCTTCGTGAGGGAGACCACCGCGACCCCCGCGGGCTGGAAGTCGGCGCCCACGACCGTACGTCCGGTGATGCCCAGGGCGGCCCGGCCCGAGTTGGTGACCTTGCCGTTCTTGACGATCTGGCCCGCGATGTTGGTCACCATCGACGCCGGGATGGCGAAGCCGATGCCCGGTGCGGCGCCACTGCCCAGCTGCGGGTCGGTCGCCGCCAGGGTGGGGATGCCGATGACCTTCCCGTCCAGGCCGACCAGCGCGCCACCGCTGTTGCCGGGGTTGATCGCGGCCGATGTCTGCACCATGTTCCCGATGGTCGCCCCGGTGCCGCCCCCCGAGCTGCCCTCGCTGACGGTGCGTCCGGTGGCGGAGACGATCCCCTGGGTGACGCTGCTCGACAGCCCCAGCGGTGAGCCGAGGGCGAGCACGATGGTCCCCATGTCGACCTTGGACGAGTGGCTGAAGGACGCGGCCTTCAGCCCGGACGGCACCTTGTCGAGCTTGATGACCGCCAGGTCCTGCGCGGGGTAGCTGGAGACCAGCCGGGCGTGCAGCTGGCCGCCGCCGGTGGCCGATGTGACCTTGAACTGCTTGGCCTTGCCGACCACATGGGCGTTGGTGACGATGTCGCCCTTGCCGTCGTAGACGATGCCCGAGCCGAGGTCGTTGCCCGACTCGATCTGGACGACGGAGGGCAGGACGTTCTTGATGACCTGCTCGTAGTTGCTCTGCAGGGCGTCCCCGCCGGTGGCCGGGGCCGCGCCGGTCCCGGTCGCGGGCGACGAGGAAGGGCCGGAACCGGCGACAGGGGCGGACGAGGTGCCGGAACCTGCGCAGCCGCCGACCAGGGCGACGCCACAGATTCCTGCGGTCAGCGGCAGCAGCAGCCGGTGCGCACGGCTGCGGAAACGGCTACGGGCGCGGGTACGGGAGGAATCCATGTCCGTAGTGTCGCTTTTGTCAAGTGGGGTCTGCCTGCGGTGCGCCGCCGATCAGGGGAAGACCCGGCGGCCCCGGCCCGCAGGCCGCACCTCAGCCCCGCACGCCGCACAGATGCAGCAGCGCCGCCACCCGCTTGTACGGTTCGGTGCGCCCGGCGCGGTCCTCGGCCGCCAGCAGCCGGTCCAGCTCATGGGCGGACGGCAGTTCCTCGTCATTGCCCACGTTGTCGGTGAAGACCCGCACCCCGTACCAGGCGTGCAGGGGGGCGGCGATCCCGGCCAGGGTGGCGGTGACCGCTTCGAGCCGGTCGCCGCGCGCCGCCACGCCGAGCCTGTTCTCGTACGTGGCACTGTCGAAGGCGCCCAGCGCCGCATCCCAGTCCCCGGCCAGCCCCGGCCGCATCGCCAGCGCGTCGCCGTTCCGTACGAGCAGCGAGAGCAGCCCGCCGGGCGCCAGCATCCTGGCGAGCCCGGCCAGCATCGCGTCCGGCTCGTCGGCGTACATCAGGACGCCGTGGCAGAGCACCACGTCGAAGCTGCCGGGCAGGAAGTGCGCACCGGTCTCCCGGCCGTCCCCGTCCATCAGCCGCATCCGCTCACGGATGCCCTCGGGCTCGGTGGCCAGCGCGTCGCGCGCCACCTTGAGCATCCCGGGGTCGGACTCCAGGCCGGTCACCGTGTGCCCGGCGCGAGCCAGCCGCAGGGCCTGGGTGCCCTGCCCGATCCCGACGTCGAGGATCCGCAGCCGCTGCCCCACCGGGAAGCGCGCCGCGAGCTGCTCGTCGAGCTGACGGGCGACGAGCTCCTGGCGGACGGTGTTACGCAGCCCGCCGAGGCCCTTCAGCCATGCGGCCGAAGCGCCGTCGAACCCGGAGGCGCCCGTGCTCAGGGCCGCTCTCCCCGCTTGACCTGCGGCTTCGGCAGGCGCATCCGGCGCATCTGGAGCGTGCGCATCAGGCCGTAGGCCAGGGCGCCGCCCTTGGGCTCGTTCGGGAAGCGCTCGTTCATCTGCTTCCGCATCCGGAACCAGATGCCGGCCGAGTCGATGATGATCAGCACGATCACGATGAGCCACAGCAGCAGCGCGATGCTCTGGATACCGGGCACCTGGATGACGCTCAGTACCAGGATGACCACGGCGAGCGGCAGGAAGAACTCGGCGAGGCACCAGCGCGAGTCCACGTAGTCCCGCGCGAAGCGGCGGACCGGGCCCTTGTCCCGGGCCGGCAGATAACGCTCGTCGCCGCTGGCGAGAGCCTGGCGCTGCTTCGCCATGTCCGCACGGCGGGCCTCGCGCTGACGCTTGGACGCCTCCTTGCGGTCGGTCGTGGGAGTGACCGCGCGGCGTCGCTGCTGCGCCTCATTCCGCTTGGGGGTGGGGCGACCTTTGGGGGCCTGCGGGTCGCGGGGGTGCTTGGAGAGGTCCGGCGTCACCTTGGAGGTGCGGGCCTTCTCTTCATTGGCGCGGCTTCGGAACACAAAGCCCAAGGGTACGGGGTGTGGTGCGGGGCACCAGGACCGAGGGGGAACGATCCCGCAACGGTCTGCGGGGCCCGCCGCCCGCCGGCGCCGTTTCCGCCGGTCGTCCGGGGGCTTTCCCCGATGCGCTTCTACTCCCTGCGCGGGAGCACGATCGCCCCGGCTCGTCCTGGAGGAGGAGCGCATCCGCTCCCGAACAGTGCGGTAATGGATGCAGGCCCCGTAGTGTGGGTTCAAGTGCTGGAGCTGAAGTCCGTCAGAAGGGGGCGCGCGAAGCCCATGAGCGGTGTCATGAAGCGTATGGGAATGATCTTCCGCGCGAAGGCCAACAAGGCCCTGGACCGGGCCGAGGATCCGCGCGAGACCCTCGATTACTCGTACCAGAAGCAGCTCGAGCTGCTTCAGAAGGTACGCCGCGGGGTCGCCGACGTGGCCACCTCGCGCAAGCGTCTCGAACTGCAGCTGAACCAGCTGCAGGGACAGTCCACCAAGCTGGAGGACCAGGGGCGCAAGGCCCTCGCGCTGGGCCGTGAGGACCTGGCCAGGGAGGCGCTGTCGCGCCGTGCCGCGCTGCAGCAGCAGGTCACGGACCTGGAGACGCAGCACCAGACGCTGCAGGGCGAGGAGGAGAAGCTCACGCTCGCCGCCCAGCGTCTGCAGGCCAAGGTCGACGCCTTCCGTACGAAGAAGGAGACCATCAAGGCCACCTACACGGCGGCCCAGGCGCAGACCCGGATCGCCGAGTCCTTCTCGGGCATTTCCGAGGAGATGGGCGACGTCGGCCAGGCCATCGCACGGGCCGAGGACAAGACGGCCCAGCTGCAGGCCAGGGCGGGCGCGATCGACGAGCTGCTCGCGTCGGGCGCCCTCGACGACCAGTCCGGGATGGGCAAGGACGACATCTCCGCCGAGCTGGACCGGATCTCCGGTGGTACGGATGTGGAGCTGGAGCTGCAGCGTATGAAGGCCGAGCTGGCCGGCGGGTCCTCCGGGTCCCAGCAGGCCATCGAGGGCAGCGAGCCGCAGGACAGGCCCCATCCGAATCTGGACAAGCAGTAGGGACGCGTCATGATCGTACGGGTCATGGGTGAAGGCCAGATGGAGCTGGCCGACAGCCACCTCACGGAGCTCAACAAGCTGGACGACGAGCTGCTCGTCGAGGTGCAGGGCGGCGACGAAGCCGGCTTCCGTCGCACACTCCACGCCCTGCTGGACAAGGTCCGGGAGCTGGGCACGCCCCTCCCGGACGACTCCCTGGCCCCGTCCGAGCTGATCCTGCCGCCCGCCGACGCCACGTTGGCGGACGTCAGGGACATGCTCAACGACGACGGTCTGATCCCCGGCTGAGAGCGGTCCCCGGCTGAGAGGCCGCGCGACAGCCTCTCAGCCGCCCGCATGACCGGTCCGAACGCCGCTGCGGCCCGCACCGCCGATCCCGCTGCGGGCCGCACCGCCCCCGCCATGGCCCAGACCGCACCGCCATGGCCTGTACCGCGCTGCCATGGCCCGTACCGCGCTGCCATGGCCCGTACCGCCCCCGCCATGGCCCGTACCGACGCCGCCACGGCCCCGTACCGAGTCCAGGTCGCACCGGGCCCCGTCCTGACCCGCACCCGCACCGCGACCCGTCCTGACCGTGCCGCGGCACGCCGTACCGTTGCTGGACGTGACCCCCTCGTCGAAAGCCGCCACCCGCTACGCCCGGGCGAGCGGGTGGCTGCGCGCCCACCCGATGGCGCTCGACGCCGTGCTGGCGCTGGCCGTGCTCGTCTGCATGATCACCGGTTCCTTCGCCGACACCGGCGGCCCCGGCGGCCCGACCTTCGGCACCAGAAGCCCCGAGCTGCGCAGCATCGTCCTGATGGTGATCGGCGCGGCCGCCCTGGTGCTGCGGCGGCGCAGCCCGATGCCGGTGCTCGCGGTGACCGGTGCGGTCACCCTGGTGGAGCTGGTCGCAGGGGAGCCGCCCGCGCCGGTGGCGATGAGCGCGGTCATCGCGCTCTACACCGTCGCCTCCCGCACCGACCGCCCCACCACCTGGCGGGTCGGGCTGCTGACCATGGCCGTACTGACGGCCTCGGCGATGTGTTTCAGCCGGACCTCCTGGTACTCGCAGGAGAACCTCGGCATCTTCGCCTGGACCGGAATGGCCTCGGCCGCGGGCGACGCCGTACGCAGCCGCCGTGCGTTCGTCGACGCCATCCGGGAGCGCGCCGAGCGGGCGGAGCGCACCCGTGAGGAGGAGGCCGGGCGCCGGGTCGCCGAGGAGCGGCTGCGGATCGCCCGCGACCTCCACGATGTCGTCGCCCACCACATCGCCCTGGTCAACGTGCAGGCCGGGGTGGCGGCCCATGTCATGGACAAGCGCCCCGACCAGGCCAAGGAAGCGCTCGCCCATGTACGCGAGGCCAGCCGCTCCGCGCTGAACGAACTGCGCGCCACCGTCGGCCTGCTGCGCCAGTCGGGCGACCCCGAGGCACCCACCGAACCGGCGCCGGGGCTCGCGGTGCTCGACGAGCTGGTCGACACCTTCCGTAACGCGGGACTGCCCGTCGACGTCGCCTGCGCCCACGAGCTGACCGCCATGCCGGCGGCCGTCGACCTGGCCGCGTACCGGATCATCCAGGAGGCGCTGACCAATGTGCGCAAGCACGCGGGGCCCGGTGCGCGGGCCGAGGTCAGCGTGGTCCGGGTGGGCCCGGCCGTGGAGGTCACCGTCCTGGACGACGGCGCCGGCGGCCGGCCGGCACCGGACGGAGCGGACGGACCGGACGGACCAACCCGGCCCGCCGGTGCGGAGAGCACCGGCCGCGGCACGGCGGCGGACGGCGGCGGCCACGGCCTGATCGGGATGCGCGAACGGGCGGCCGCGCTGCGCGGGTCCTGCTCGGCGGGCCCCCGCTACGGCGGCGGCTTCCGCGTACAGGCGATACTGCCGGTCACGGCCGGAGCGGGGGAGGACGTATGACGATCAGGGTGTTGCTCGCCGACGACCAGGCGCTGCTGCGCAGCGCGTTCCGGGTGCTGGTGGACTCGGAGCCCGACATGGAGGTCGTCGGAGAGGCGGCCGACGGCGCGCAGGCGGTGGCCCTCGCCCGCTCGGAGGCGCCGGACGTCGTCCTGATGGACATCCGGATGCCCGGTACGGACGGACTCGCCGCCACCCGCATGATCAGCACCGACCCCGGACTGGCCGCGGTACACGTGGTGATGCTCACGACCTTCGAGGTGGACGAGTACGTGGTCCAGTCCCTGCGGGCCGGCGCGTCCGGGTTCCTCGGCAAGGGCGCGGAGCCCGACGAGCTGCTCAACGCGATCCGGATCGCGGCGGCCGGGGACGCGCTGCTCTCCCCGGTGGCCACCAAGGGGCTCATCGCGCGCTTCCTCGCCCAGGGCGGCAGCTCGGACGGATCGGCCCCGCAGGAGTACGCGGGACGGCTGGCCGCCCTCACCGTCCGCGAGCGGGAGGTCCTCGTCCAGGTCGGCGGCGGCCACTCCAACGACGAGATCGCCGAGCGGCTGGCCGTCAGCCCGCTCACCGTCAAGACGCATGTGAACCGGGCGATGGCGAAGCTCGGGGCCCGGGACCGGGCCCAATTGGTGGTAATCGCCTACGAATCGGGCCTGGTCCACCCGAGGGCGTAGCGGCGGCCTACTCCACCTGCTGTATGTGCCGGATAAGTAGGGGACCTGGGAGCGACGAATCCGGCCTGCGGGATGGCTGAAGGTAGGGGTGGGCCACGTGCCCCTTCATTCCTTCGGCTCCACCTGCCTCGCACGCCACAGAAGAGAGACCCCATGTCCTGGCTGTCCAGATTCAGCCTCGCGCAACGGGCCCTGATCGGGCTGATATCGATTGTCGCCGTCGTCTTCGGTGCGATCGCGATACCGCAGCTCAAGCAGCAGCTGCTGCCCACCATCGAACTTCCGATGGTGTCGGTTCTCGCCCCGTACCAGGGCGCGTCCCCCGACGTGGTCGAGAAGCAGGTCGTCGAGCCGCTCGAGGACAGCATCAAGTCTGTCGACGGCATCAAGGGCGTGAACTCCACGGCGAGCGAGGGCAACGCCGTGATCATGGCCCAGTTCGACTACGGCAACGGCACCAAGCAGCTCGTCGCCGATGTCCAGCAGGCCGTGAACCGGGCCCGGGTGAAGATCCCCGACTCGGTCGACCCGCAGGTCGTCGCCGGTTCGACCGACGACATCCCGACCGTCGTCCTCGCCGTCACCTCCGACAAGGACCAGCAGGCGCTCTCCGACCAGCTCGACCGCTCGGTCGTCCCGGTCCTGCAGAACATCGACGGCGTCGGCCAGGTCAGCGTCGACGGCGTACGGGACCTCCAGGTCACCGTCACCCCCGACACCAAGAAGCTGGCCGCCGCAGGACTGAACGCGGCGACGCTCAGCCAGGCGCTCCAGGCGGGCGGCGTCACGCTCCCGGCCGGCTCGTTCTCCGAGGACGGCAAGAGCCGCACGGTCCAGGTCGGCGGCGGCTACACCTCGCTGAAGCAGCTCGAGGACCTGCGCGTCACCGGCCAGGCCGCACCGGGCGGCGCGTCCGCGGGTGGCCGGGCCCCGAAGCCGGTCCGCCTCGGTGACATCGCCAAGGTCGCCCAGCAGCCCGCGGCCGCGGACTCGATCACCCGCACCGACGGAAAGCCCAGCCTCTCCCTCTCGATCACGATGGACCAGGACGGCAGCGCCGTCGCCATCTCCGACGCGGTCAAGGACAAGCTCCCCGAGCTGCGCAAGACCCTCGGCTCCCACAGCGATCTGAAGGTCGTCTTCGACCAGGGCCCGTCCGTCTCGAAGTCGATCTCCGGCCTCACCACCGAAGGCGCACTCGGCCTGCTCTTCGCCGTGATCGTCATCCTGGTCTTCCTGGCCTCGCTCCGCTCCACCCTGGTCACCGCGCTCTCCATCCCGCTCTCGGTGCTGCTGGCGCTGATCGTGCTGTGGACCCGTGACCTCTCGCTCAACATGCTCACCCTCGGCGCGCTGACCATCGCGATCGGCCGGGTGGTCGACGACTCGATCGTCGTCCTGGAGAACATCAAGCGGCATCTGAGCTACGGCGAGGAACGGCAGACGGCGATCATCAGCGCCGTCCGTGAGGTCGCGGGCGCGGTCACCTCCTCCACCCTGACGACCGTGGCCGTCTTCCTGCCGATCGGCCTCGTCGGCGGCATGGTCGGCCAGCTCTTCGGCTCGTTCTCCATCACGGTCACCGCGGCGCTGCTCGCCTCGCTGCTGGTCTCGCTGACGGTGGTCCCGGTCTTCTCGTACTGGTTCCTGCGCGCCCCCAAGGGCTCCGCGGGCGTCGACCCGGAGGAGCTGCGCCGCAGGGCCGAGGAGAAGGAGGAGCGCAGCCGTCTGCAGCGCTTCTACGTCCCGGTGCTCCGCTTCGCGACCGGGCGCCGCATCACCAGCCTGGTCATCGCGGCCGTGGTGCTCGTCGCCACCTTCGGCATGGCCCCGCTGCTCAAGACCAACTTCTTCGACCAGGGCGACCAGGACACCCTCTCGCTCACCCAGAAGCTCGACCCGGGCACCAGCCTGCAGGCCGCCGACACCGCGGCCAAGAAGGTCGAGAAGGTGCTCGACGGCATCGACACGATCAAGGACTACCAGGTCACGGTCGGCTCATCCGGCTTCGCCGCCGCCTTCGGCGGCAGTACCGGAGCCAACCAGGCTTCGTACCAGGTGACCCTGAAGAACGCCTCGGACTACGACAGGACCCAGGACCGTATCGAGTCGGGCCTGGCCAAGCTGCACGGCATCGGCGACGCCAGCGTCGGCAGCGGCGGCGGCTTCGGCGACCAGGACCTCAGCGTCGTGGTCAAGGCCGGCGACGGCGACACCCTCAAGAAGGCGTCCGACCAGGTGCGGGCCGCCGTGGCCAAGCTCGACCACGTCAAGGACGTACAGAGCGACCTGTCGCAGAGCGTGCCGCGGATCTCCGTGAAGTCCAACGACAAGGCGGCCGCCGCCGGGTTCAACGAGACGACGCTGGGCGCGGCCGTCGGCCAGGCGGTCCAGGGCACCACGTCGGGCAAGATGATCCTGGACGACACCGAGCGGGACGTCGTCGTGAAGTCGGCGCAGCCGGCCACCACCCTCGCCCAGCTGAAGAACCTCAGCCTGGGCGCGGTCAAGCTCGGCGACATCGCCACGGTCAAGCTGGTCCCGGGACCGGTCTCGATGACCCGCATCGACGGCGCGCGCGCCGCGACGATCACGGCGAAGCCGACCGGTGACAACACGGGCGCGGTCACCACCGCGCTCCAGTCCAAGATCAACGAGGTCAAGAAGGCGCTGCCCAGCGGTGCCACCGTCGAGATCGGCGGGGTCTCGTCCGACCAGAGCGACGCGTTCAAGAACCTGGCCCTGGCCATGCTGGCCGCCATCGCGATCGTCTTCATGCTCCTGGTGGCGACGTTCCGCTCGCTGGTCCAGCCGCTGATCCTGCTGGTCTCGATCCCGTTCGCGGCCACCGGCGCCATCGGTCTGCTGCTCGTCACCGGCACCCCGATGGGTGTCCCGGCGATGATCGGCATGCTGATGCTCATCGGCATCGTGGTCACCAACGCGATCGTGCTGATCGACCTGATCAACCAGTACCGCTCGCGGGGTCTCGGCGTGGTCGAGGCGGTCGTGGAGGGCGGCAGGCACCGTCTGCGGCCGATCCTGATGACCGCACTGGCGACGATCTTCGCGCTGCTCCCGATGGCGCTCGGCGTCACCGGCGAGGGCGGCTTCATCTCGCAGCCGCTCGCGGTGGTGGTGATCGGCGGTCTGATCACCTCGACGCTGCTGACACTGCTGCTCGTGCCGACGCTCTACGCGCTGGTGGAGCTCCGCAAGGAGCGCCGCGCGGCCAAGAAGGCGGCGAAGCGCGAGAAGAAGTCGGGCGGCGCGGCCCCGTCGGGCCCGTCGGGCGCCGACTCGTCGTCGGACGAGCCGGAGCCGGCGAACGTCTGACCCGCCCGGTATGACGAAGGGGCCTGTCCCACACGAGCGTGTGGGACAGGCCCCTTCGGGTTTCCGCCTACTGCTGGAGCCCTGGTGCTTGGGCGCTGCTGCTACTTGAGCGAGGTGACGAACGCGCCCCAGGCTGCGGCCTGGACGACGAGCGCGGGGCCGGTGGGGTTCTTGCTGTCGCGTACGGGGACGACGCCGGGGAAGTCCTCGCTGATCTCGACGCATTCGCCCCCGTTGGTGTTGCTGTAGCTGCTGCGGCGCCAGCGGGCGGTGCTCAGCTCGGGGGAGTGGGTCATGGTCGGTAGCCCTCCATCGCGGTCCGGATCAGTTCCGCCGACTCGGCCAGGGGAAGGGAGTTGGCGCGCAGTACCTCGTACTGCCGCCGCCACTTCTTCACCGCGGCCGGATCCTCGTAGAGGTGACCGGCCTGAATGCCCTCCTCGTATGCCACCGAAGTGCCGTCGGGCAGGGCCAGCAGAGTCAGCGCGCCACCCAGGAGCGAGTGTGGCCCCGCACTGAACGGCATCACCTGAACTTTACTGTTCGGAGTATCCACCTGCTCCAGCAGCGAAGCCAGTTGCTTTCGCATGCAGACCGGACTGCCCACCTGTCGTCGCAGCACGCCTTCGTCGACGATCGCCCACCGGAACGGCGGGTTCTCCGAACACTGCCGTTCCTGTCGCGACATGCGCGCGGTGACGCGTTCCTCGACCTGTTCGCTGCTCAGGTCCTCCTGGCAACGGAGCAACTCCCGGGCATACTCCTCGATCTGGAACAGCCCTGGCAGCGCCTGCGCGCCGTATTGCTCTATCACCTCGGACCGGAACTCGAAGTCCATGTACCGCTGGTACTGGTCGGGGTGGATCTCGCGCCGGGCCAGCTCGTACAACCCGTGGAAGTGGTCGTCCGTCCCGAAGGCCATGTCCAGTCGGCTGGGAATGTCGGGCGGCGGCATCAGGTCGGCCGTCTCGACCCGGGCCAGGGTGCTCTTGCTGGAGTTCACGATGCCCGCGAGCTGCACGAGCGACAGGCCCGCCCGCTCGCGGTGGCGGCGCTGTTCGGAGCCGAAGTAGTGGCGGGCCGAGAGATACGGGGTGAGTGGCTGGGGCTTGAACGTCACGGTGCGTGCCTTTCCTGTGTCCCGTTCCCAAGGCCGGGACAGCGGCGCCCTGTTGGGACAGGGTTCCCCAGGGCGACGATTGCGGCACACACCGTAACCACCCTCTCGTGCGGTGCGCCAGAGGGCCTGATCCGGAGGTAGCGACCGACATGATGTTCGACGGACAGGGCCGGGCCCTGCGCCTGCTCCCGTGGACCAACGAGCGCGGCGGCCCGTGCTGGCTGAGTACGACGGACCCGGACAGCCACCTCTCCCGGATGGCCGACGAACTGGAGGCCGACATGATCGCCTCGGCCGAGTGCGTACTGGAGCAGGCCCGGGAGCTGTTCGCGGAGACCGCGGTGGGGGAGCGGGAGCTACGGTTCGCGGGCACCCGGCTCGCCGAGTCGCTGGGGGACACCCTGCGGATCGCGGAGAGCCGGGGCGGGCGGCTGGAGAGCGGCGGAAACGTGGGCTGACGGCGGGGTGTGAGTGTCAGGTGGCCCCGCTGAGAGCCTGGACGGTTGCCATAGGGCGGGAACCAGACGGCGGTTGCTGCTCACTGCCGCCAGGCCGTGAGCAGCAACCCTCCGCTGCACCCCCTACGGCAGCGCCAGCATCCGCTCAAGCGCCAGCTTCGCGTACTTCTCGGTCTCCGGGTCGACCTCGATCCGGTTCACCGTGTTGCCTGCGGCGAGCGACTCCAGCGTCCAGACCAGATGCGGCAGATCGATCCGGTTCATGGTCGAGCAGAAGCACACCGTCTTGTCGAGGAAGACGATCTCCTTGTCCGGGTGCGCGTTGGCTACCCGGCGCACCAGGTTGAGCTCGGTCCCGATCGCCCACTTCGAACCGGCGGGCGCCGCGTCGAGTGCCTTGATGATGTACTCGGTCGAGCCCACCTCGTCCGCGGCCGAGACGACCTCGTGCTTGCACTCGGGGTGGACCAGCACCCGTACGCCGGGGATCCGCTCGCGGACGTCGTTCACCGAGTCCAGCGAGAACCGCCCGTGCACCGAGCAGTGCCCGCGCCACAGGATCATCTTCGCGCCGCGCAGCTGCTCGGTGGTGAGGCCGCCGTTCGGCTTGTGCGGGTTGTAGAGGACGCAGTCGTCCAGCGACATCCCCAGGTCCCGTACCGCGGTGTTGCGGCCCAGGTGCTGGTCGGGGAGGAAGAGGACCTGCTCGCCCTGGTCGAAGGCCCACTCCAGGGCGCGCTTCGCGTTCGACGACGTACAGATCGTGCCGCCGTGCCGGCCGGTGAACGCCTTGATGTCGGCGGACGAGTTCATGTACGAGACGGGTACGACGCGGTCGGCGACGCCGGCCTCGGTCAGTACGTCCCAGCACTCGGCGACCTGTTCGGCGGTCGCCATGTCGGCCATCGAGCAGCCCGCGGCCAGGTCAGGGAGTACGACCTTCTGGTCGTCGGTGGTCAGGATGTCGGCCGACTCGGCCATGAAGTGCACACCGCAGAAGACGATGTACTCGGCCTCCGGCCTGGCGGCGGCGTCGCGGGCGAGCTTGAAGGAGTCGCCGGTCACGTCGGCGAACTGGATGACCTCGTCGCGCTGGTAGTGGTGGCCGAGCACGAAGACCTTGTCCCCGAGCTTCTCCTTGGCCGCGCGGGCGCGCTCCACCAGGTCCGGGTCGGACGGGGCAGGCAGGTCGCCGGGGCACTCCACGCCGCGCTCGCTCTTCGGGTCGGCCTCACGGCCGAGCAGCAGCAGCGCGAGCGGCGATGGCTGGACATCGAGATCCTGACGGGGCTGGGCGGTGGTCACGACACGCACCCTTTCTTCTCAAGAAATACGTGCGGCTTGTGCCGCTCCGGTGGAGCCGGTGCTGACACCGGGGCCTTCTCGTCTAAATGACGCTATCTATCATAGCCGCTTCACGTCACATTGACGATGCCAATCTCGTCAATGTGACGTATCCCTGGAGGTCCGGTTCTGTGACGGGGAGCGAGGGGTGTGCGAGCATGAAGGGGCAAAGAGAAGTGCCAGGCCCGGAATGAATCCGTGGCCCTGCCGGTTGCAACGGTCGGCAAGCAGTCCGTACTTCCCCTGCCTCGGCGGGGAGACCCCATCCCGGGAGTGAAGCAGATGTCCGTATCGGACGAGAAGACCACGGTGAGCGACGGCATCCTCCTGTCCGACGCCGCCGCGTCCAAGGTCAAGGCCCTGCTCGACCAGGAAGGCCGTGACGACCTCGCGCTCCGCGTGGCCGTCCAGCCCGGCGGCTGCTCGGGCCTCCGCTACCAGCTCTTCTTCGACGAGCGTTCGCTCGACGGCGATGTGGTCAAGGACTTCGGCGGAGTCAAGGTCGTCACCGACCGGATGAGCGCCCCGTACCTGGGCGGCGCCTCCGTCGACTTCGTCGACACCATCGAGAAGCAGGGCTTCACCATCGACAACCCGAACGCCACCGGCTCCTGCGCCTGCGGCGACTCGTTCAGCTGAGTCTCTTCCGACAGAGACAGAGGCGCCCAGCGGCGGCGGTCCCGGACATCCGGGGCCGCCGCCGCTGTCGTATCACTCACCTGTTCGGGACCGGTCCGGTCCCGGCTCACATCTGCGGTACGGGTTCACCGTTCGCCGCGTTCACGACCCGCCGGCTCCCCAGCGGCTGGTGCAGCTGCACCTTCTGCGTCACCGGCCCGATGATGTCGGGGCAGACGGTCCCGGGCTTACGGACCGGCGCGCTCAGCGCCACCCGTACCGTGCTCCGGTTCTCGGTGGTGTGGACGCCGTACTTGCCGCACATCCGGCCCGTGAAGCGCAGGGTCAGGGTCCGTCCGTCGACGCGGTACGCCGTCAGGGTCTGGTCCGAGCCGCCGGGGCGGTTGCCGTTCCCGGGCGGCGTCGGCCTGGCCAGATAGCGGTCCGGCACCGCAGGCTCGGTGACCGTGCGGGGGGCGGCCGTACCCGTGGGCCGCGTCTCGAACAGCCAGGACGGCACGAGGATCTGCCGCCCCCCGGCCAGCCGCACCGCAAGCCCCAGCTCCGCATGGCTCACGGTCACCGCCTGCACGGCCCCTGGAGCCTTCGACGGCGATGACGGTGGCGGTGATGACGACGGCGGTGTGCAGGGCGCTGAGGACGGAGCGCTCGTGCTGCCGACGGGGCCCGTGCCGGCGGTGGCCGCGTGCCCGGTGAGCGGCTCCATCGTCGCGCAGCCCCCGGTCCCGGTGCCCCCGGTCCCGGTGCCCGGGGACCCGGATCCGGGCGTGTTCAGCCGCTTCAGCGCGTCGGCCGCGCTGATCAGCGGATACGCCGGACCCTTGACGGGCGCCTTCGACGGGCCGCTGCCGCCGCTCAGCCGGCCGTCCGCGCCGATCCGCAGCCCGGTCGTCCAGCCGTACGTGGGCAGCCCGCCCACCTTCGGATCGGCGTTCACCACCCGCACCGAACCCAGCACCCGGCCCGCGTCGAGCTTCGCGCCACTCTCGCCCAGCGCCTTCAGTACGGGGGCGGCCGCGGCCTCCGCCGCCTGCTCGCTCACCGCCTTCCCGCCGCCGGCCTCGGCCGGGCCGGCGGTGGCGCAGCTCTTCCCGCGCGGGCAGTCGTCGGTGCCGCCGCTGCCGTACCGGGTGAACGTCCAGCTGCCGGGGGCCTGCCTGGGGACCTGCAGCAGCGGGCCCGAACCGTCCTTGGCCGCGCCCACCTTCCAGTCCGTGCCCACGAGCCGCGGAGTGCCCGGTACCCCGAGCGCGCCGGCCAGCCGCGCCACATCGGCGGCGCTGACGGTGCCGTCGGCGCGGTACACCGGGGCGGTCTTCGGCGGGGCCGGGAAAGTCCCGTCGGCGCGGTAGACGGGGCCCCGCGGGTCGGGCTCGCCCGGCGCGATGCCCGGCGGGCCGCTGCTCTGCGCCGCCTGGTCGAGCGCGAGGGGCGGAGGGTCGGTGGCGCCGCCGCCCGGGGCGCCGCTGGTCTCCGCGCCTCCGTTGTCATGGCCGGCCGCGGTCGCCGCCCAGTAGGCCCCGCCGCCTCCCGCGAGCAGCACCGCTGCCGCTACCGAGGTGACGACGGCGGGGGACCGCCGCCGACGGGGACGTGCCGTGTCGTGCTCGGGTCGCTCGCTGCTCACCGCATGCTCCTTCGACTCCGCTGCCGTCCACTGGCGTGTGGCCGATCCCCCGTGCGGGGGAACGCGGATGGGACGGGGCGGGGGAGCGCGCGGTTCCCTCGGGCGGCCGGGCCGAGGCTTCCTGGCCGCCCTTGAGCCATTCGGGTGAAGCCGCTCAGTCCCCGTACTCGGACATGCCGTCGATCAGCCGGGCGGAAGCGGTCGGCACCGTGACCCCGTGGATCAGGGAAGGGGGTACGGGCGCGGGCGCGGGCCCCACCGGCACCACCCAGTGCGGGGCCATGCGCGCGCAGTCCCCGCGCAGGTCGGTCAGGTCGGCTCCGGAGTCGGACGGGGCTGCGGGGTACGGCGCGGTGGAGTTCGGCATATCGCCACCGTAGGCACGGCCACCCTGCGAAGAAAGCCCTACTATCGGGTAGTTTCCTCCCTTCGAGCCGCGGGATACGAACCGGTAGCGTGAGGTGTCAACCTCCCTCCTCCGCAGGAGTCCTCGCCGTGCGCATCGCAGTCACCGGCTCCATCGCCACCGACCACCTCATGACCTTCCCCGGCCGCTTCGCCGACCAGCTGGTCGCCGATCAGCTCCACACGGTCTCCCTCTCCTTCCTGGTCGACACCCTCGACGTACGGCGCGGAGGCGTCGGCGCCAACATCTGCTTCGGAATGGGCCAGCTCGGCACCGCCCCGATCCTGGTCGGCGCGGCGGGTTCGGACTTCGACGAGTACCGCGCCTGGCTCGACCGGCACGGCGTGGACACCGGATCGGTCCGGATCTCCGAGGTCCTGCACACCGCACGCTTCGTGTGCACCACGGACGCCGACCACAACCAGATCGGCTCGTTCTACACGGGTGCGATGAGCGAGGCCCGCCAGATCGAGCTCCAGTCGGTCGCCGAGCGCGTCGGCGGGCTCGACCTGGTGCTGATCGGCGCCGACGACCCCGAGGCGATGCTCCGCCACACGGAGGAGTGCCGCACCCGCTCGATCCCGTTCGCGGCCGACTTCTCGCAGCAGATCGCCCGGATGACCGGCGCGGACATCCGTACGCTGCTCACCGGCGCGACGTACCTCTTCTCCAACGAGTACGAGAAGGGGCTCATCGAGTCCAAGACCGGCTGGACCGAGGACGAGATCCTCGACCGGGTCGGCCACCGCGTCACCACCCTCGGCGCCCGGGGCGTCCGGATCGACAGCAAGGGCGGTGCCCCGATCGTCGTCGGCTGCGCCGAGGAAGAGGCGAAGGTCGACCCGACGGGTGTGGGCGACGCGTTCCGCGCGGGCTTCCTGTCCGGGCTCGCGTGGGGCGTGAGCCTGGAGCGCGCGGCGCAGGTCGGCTGCATGCTGGCCACGCTGGTGATCGAGACGCTGGGTACGCAGGAGTACACCCTGCGCCGCGCCAACTTCATGGACCGCTTCACCAAGGCGTACGGCCATGACGCGGCGGAAGAAGTCCAGAGCCACCTCAAGTAGCCGGCCGGTCAGATCGGGCAGCCCGGCGCCGGCCGTACCGGGGCGCCCCGGTGGACCGGATCACGACACGCGGCGCACCCGGAAGGCGGTACCCCCGTCGACCGGGTGCGCCCCCTCGTACCCCTGCCCCCGCATCTCGCACCACGCCGGTACGTCGAGGCGTGCGGCCTCGTCGTCCGAGAGCACCGTCACCGCCCCGCCCACCGGCACATCACCGATCACCTTGGCGAGCTCGATCACCGGGATGGGGCACCGCTTCCCGAGCGCGTCCACGACGAGCTCCGCCGCTGAGCCGGGCGCCGCGGAACCGGGCGCCGCGGGCTCCGCCGTCGTCGCCCCCTCCGGCTCCGCGCCCGCGCCTGCCTCCGCCTCTGCCTTCGCCCCCCGGCCCCGGGACGCCGCCACCGGCCCGGTCCCCGCGCCCAGCCGCTCCCGTACGGAGCCGACCACCCCGGGCAGCACCTCGAGGAACCGGTCGACCTCCGCATCCGCCACACCGAGCGGCAGCGACACGCGGACGTTGCCCTCCGAGAGCACCCCCATCGCCCGCAGCACATGACTGGGCGTCAGCGTGCTGCTGGTGCAGGACGAACCGGACGACACGGAGAAACCGGCCACATCCAACTCGTGCAGCAGAGTCTCCCCGTCGACATAGAGACAGGAGAACGTCACCAGATGCGGCAGCCGCCGCACCGGGTCGCCGACCACCTCGACATCGGGCACCAGCTCGCCCACCGAGGCCCTGATCCGGTCCACCAGACCGCGCAGCCGCACCGCCTCGGCCGCGGCCTCGGCCCGTACGGCCCGCAGCGAGGTCGCTGCGGCCACGATCGCCGGTACGTTCTCGAAACCGGCCGCGCGCCCTGACTCCCGTTCGTCCGCCGGGCCTTGGGGGACGAACCTCACACCCTTCCGTACGGCGAGCAGTCCCACCCCGGCGGGCCCGCCCCACTTGTGGGCGCTGGCGGCGAGCAGCGACCAGTCCCCGTCGACCGGCCCCCACCCCAGCGACTGGGCGGCATCCACCAGCAGCGGCACCCCGGCGGCCCGGCACGCGGCGGCGGCTTCGGCGACCGGCTGCTCGGTGCCGGTCTCGTGGTTGGCGGACTGCAGACAGGCCAGCGCCGTCCCCGGGGTCAGCGCGGCCGCGTACGCGCCGGAGTCCACCGCTCCGGTCCGCCCGACCGGCACCTCGGTCACCGAACCGCCCCCCGCCTCATGGGCGGCGGCCGAATGGAGGACCGAAGAGTGTTCGACCGACGACACCACCAGATGGCTTCCGACACGCCGACGGCCAGAAAGTGCTCCGGCAATTCCGGAGTGCACCGCACGGGTGCCGGAGGAGGTGAACACGAGCTCGTCCGGGCGGCACCCGACCGCGTCGGCCGCGGCCTCGCGAGCCGCGTCGAGCAGCAGCCGCGCCCGCCTCCCCTCCCGGTACAGCCGGGCCGGGTCGGCCCAGCCCTCGTCAAGGGAGGCTTGCAGGGCCTGACGTGCGACGGGGTGCAGGGGTGCGGAGGACGCGGCATCGAAGTAGGACACGGCGGCCACGCTAGCCGCCGGTCACCGGTGGCCGGGGCGGCCCCGTCGGGGAGGGTTCGTCAGATCCCGGCCGGAAGCCGGGATTCCACCCCTTCGGGGTGTCGGACGGCGCGTTGGGCACCCTCCCCGCGCGGCCCCAAATGGCCTCCAGTAGGGTTTGGTCCGCATAAACATCCAAACCCCTGCCCGGAGCAGGACCGGCGACCGACCTCGATGCGGCCGCAGCCGGCCGCACGGGCGAGACTCTCGGGAAGGCGCTACGTGAGTCCCAACGGCTCCGACCGCTCGTCGCGGCGCCCGATGCGGCGGAAGCTGCCGCAGGTGCTGACTGCGGGCCTGATCCTTGTGACCGCTACCGGTTGCTCGTACAAGGATTTCCCCCGCCTTGGTATGCCCACCCCGGTAACGGAAGAGGCACCTCGGATCCTCTCCCTCTGGCAGGGCTCGTGGGCGGCAGCGCTCGCCACGGGCGTGCTGGTGTGGGGGCTGATCATCTGGAGTGTCATCTTCCACCGGCGTAGCCGGACCAAGGTGGAGGTACCTCCGCAGACCCGGTACAACATGCCGATCGAGGCGTTGTACACCGTGGTTCCTCTGATCATCGTCTCGGTGCTCTTCTACTTCACCGCGCGCGATGAGTCGAAGCTCCTCACCCTCTCCTCGAAGCCCGCCCACACCATCAACGTGGTCGGCTTCCAGTGGAGCTGGGGCTTCAACTACGTGGAGGACGTGGACGGCAACCCGTCCACGGGCAACGCGGCGAAGACCACAGAGCTGTCCGATATCCCGGACCGCTTCACCAAGGAATTCCCCAAGGGAGCCGAAGGCGTCTATGACGTCGGTACGCCGGCCTCCCGGAACCCGCAGACCGGCAACCCGGGGCCGACCCTCTGGCTCCCCAAGGGCGAGAAGGTCCGCTTCGTTCTCACGTCGCGCGACGTCATCCATGACTTCTGGGTGGTGCCGTTCCTCATGAAGATGGACGTCGTTCCGGGCCACACCAACTCCTTCGAGGTGACCCCCAACCAGGAAGGCACCTTCCTGGGCAAGTGCGCTGAGCTGTGCGGCGTAGACCACTCCCGGATGCTCTTCAATGTGAAGGTCGTCTCCCCGGAGCGCTACAAGCAGCACCTCAAGGACCTGGCGGCCAAGCACCAGAACGGCTACATCCCCGCCGGGATCGCGCAGACTGGCCACGCCAAGAACGCGGAGACGAACAACCTGTGAGCATCCTCAACGAACCTCAGGGTGCCGCCGCAGCAGACGACTCCTACGAGAGCGAGCTGCCGGTACGGCGCAAAGAGCCGGGAAACATCGTCATCAAGTGGATGACCACCACTGATCACAAGACGATCGGCACGATGTATCTGGTCACATCGTTCGCCTTCTTCTGCATCGGCGGTGTGCTGGCGCTCGTCATGCGCGCCGAGCTGGCCCGTCCGGGTACGCAGATCGTGTCGAACGAGCAGTTCAACCAGGCGTTCACGATGCACGGCACGATCATGCTGCTGATGTTCGCGACGCCGCTCTTCGCCGGATTCGCGAACTGGATCATGCCGCTGCAGATCGGGGCGCCCGATGTGGCGTTCCCGCGGCTGAACATGTTCGCGTACTGGCTGTACCTCTTCGGCTCGCTCATCGCGGTCGGTGGCTTCATCACCCCGCAGGGCGCGGCCGACTTCGGCTGGTTCGCCTACTCCCCGCTGTCGGACGCCGTCCGGTCGCCGGGTGTCGGCGCCGACATGTGGATCATGGGTCTGGCCTTCTCCGGCTTCGGCACGATCCTCGGCTCGGTCAACTTCATCACCACGATCATCTGCATGCGCGCCCCTGGCATGACGATGTTCCGTATGCCGATCTTCGTGTGGAACGTCCTGCTGACCGGTGTGCTGGTCCTGCTGGCCTTCCCGGTCCTCGCCGCCGCACTCTTCGCGCTGGAGGCGGACCGCAAGTTCGGCGCTCATGTATTCGATGCGTCAAATGGCGGCGCGCTCCTATGGCAACACCTCTTCTGGTTCTTCGGCCATCCAGAGGTGTACATCATCGCGTTGCCATTCTTCGGAATTATTTCCGAAGTGATTCCAGTGTTCTCCAGAAAGCCGATGTTCGGATACATCGGCCTGGTCGCGGCGACGATTTCCATCGCCGGTCTCTCCGTGACGGTGTGGGCCCACCACATGTACGTCACCGGCGGTGTGCTCCTGCCGTTCTTCTCCTTCATGACCTTCCTGATCGCGGTACCGACCGGTGTGAAGTTCTTCAACTGGATCGGCACCATGTGGAAGGGGTCGCTGTCCTTCGAGACACCGATGCTCTGGGCCGTCGGCTTCTTGATCACCTTCACCTTCGGTGGTCTGACCGGCGTCATCCTGGCCTCGCCCCCGATGGACTTCCACGTCTCCGACTCGTACTTCGTGGTCGCGCACTTCCACTACGTCATCTTCGGCACGGTGGTCTTCGCGATGTTCTCCGGATTCCACTTCTGGTGGCCGAAGTTCACCGGCAAGATGCTGGACGAGCGGCTCGGCAAGATCACCTTCTGGACGCTGTTCGTGGGCTTCCACGGCACGTTCCTGGTGCAGCACTGGCTGGGTGTCGAGGGCATGCCGCGGCGGTACGCGGACTACCTCGCCGCTGACGGCTTCACCACGCTGAACACCATCTCGACCATCAGCTCCTTCCTGCTGGGCCTGTCGATCCTGCCGTTCTTCTACAACGTCTGGAAGACCGCCAAGTACGGCAAGAAGGTCGAGGTCGACGACCCGTGGGGCTACGGCCGCTCGCTCGAATGGGCGACCTCCTGCCCGCCGCCCCGGCACAACTTCACGACCCTCCCGAGGATCCGCTCCGAATCCCCGGCGTTCGACCTGCACCACCCGGAGATCGCGGCTCTCGACCAGCTCGAGAACCACGGCGCCGGTGACAAGGTCCTGTCCGGTGGCAAGGAGGCAGGCAAGTGAAGGTCCAAGGCAAGATGTTCATCTGGCTGGCCGTCTTCATCCTCGCCGTGGCGGTCGTCTACGGCGTGTGGTCGAAGGAGGCAGCCGGAACGACGGCCCTCTTCATGGCCTTCGGGCTGAGCATCATGATCGGCTTCTACCTGGCCTTCACGGCCAGGCGGATCGACGCCGGCGCGATGGACAACAAGGAGGCCGACGTCGCGGACGACGCCGGTGAAGTGGGCTTCTTCGCCCCGCACAGCTGGCAGCCGATCTCGCTCGCCGTCGGCGGCGCCCTCGCCTTCCTCGCCATCGCCATGGGCTGGTGGCTGCTGTACTTCTCGGCACCGCTCGTCGTGGTCGGCCTCTGGGGCTGGGTCTTCGAGTTCTACCGCGGAGAGAACCAGAACCAGTAGGGGCCGCGCCCCACCGCTGGACCGAACGGGGAGGCCCGGACGCCGATCAGGTGTCCGGGCCTCCTCATTTGCAGTCATCCGGCGTGCCGTTACCGGGGGATCTTCTTAACGTGTGCATATGAGCCATGCACCTCGAATCCGTACGGTCCTGAGCTGCACGCTGCTGGTCGTGTCCCTTGGGGCAGCGGCGACCGCGTGCGGCAGTTCCGGCAAGAATCCGCTCTCGGCCCCGCCGTTCAACGCGGCCGATTCGATATCCTTCAACGGCCTCAAGAGCGACGGCAAGGCCGACCCCGACAAGCCCCTCGAAGTCACCTCCAAGGACGACGACGGCCGCATCACCGATGTGACGGCCACCGACAGCACAGGACGCCAGCTGGCGGGTGAACTCGCCGCCGACGGCAGCAGGTGGCACAGCACAGCTCCGCTGGCCGCAGGAGTGCACTACACGGTCCGCGTCGCCACCGAGGACGACGACGGCGCCCCCGGCAGCCGGACCATGCAGTTCGACACCGCGCCGGCCTCCCACCGGCTGAACGTCACCTTCGGCCCCAAGGCGGGCGAGTACGGAGTCGGCCAGCCCGTCACCGCCCAACTCAGCGCCCCGGTCAAGGACAAGGCGGCCAGGGCCCAGGTCGAGCGGGCCCTCAAGGTGGACTCGGTGCCCTCCGTCGAAGGCGCCTGGTACTGGGTGGACAGCAAGACGCTGCACTACCGGCCGAAGGAGTACTGGCCCGCGCACGCCACCATCAACGTGCACTCCAACCTCAACGGCATAAAGGTCAGCGGCAAGCTCTACGGCGGCACAGCCAAGCCGCTCAAGCTGAAGACCGGGGACCGCCTGGAGGCGATAACCGACGCCTCGGCGCACGAGATGACGGTCAAGCGCGACGGGCACGTGATCAACACCATCCCGGTGACGACCGGCAAGCCCGGCTTCTCCACCCGTAACGGCGTCAAGGTCGTGCTGGGCAAGACGTACTTCGTACGGATGACCAGTTCCAGCATCGGGATAGCCGCCGGCAGCTCCGACTCGTACGACCTGCCGGTCTACTACGCGACACAGGTCACACTCAGCGGTGAGTACGTGCACGCCGCGCCCTGGTCCGAGGGGTCACAGGGATCCGCCAACACCAGCCACGGCTGCACCGGCATGAGCACCGGCAACGCCGAGTGGTTCTTCAACCACGTGCGCCAGGGCGACATCGTCTCGGTGGTCGGCAGCGACGGCGACACCATGACCCCGTTCGACAACGGCTACGGCGACTGGAACCTGTCCTGGGCCAAGTGGGCCAAGGGCAGCGCGCTGACGGGCGGAAAGCAGAACACGGAGGCACCCGCGCAGACGGCCCGGCTGCGGCCCGCTGCGCTCTGAGCCGCAGCCGGCGCCGTCTCTCCACGGGGGAGGGTCCTGGACCCCTGCCCAGGACCCGTCAGGCCCCCGTGGAGACGGTGCCCGCCGCGAGCCGGTCGCGCACCAGGGCGGCCAGTGCGCCCGCGAACTCCACCGGTTCCACCGGAAGGGTCACCGCCGCGTCCGCGCGGCTCCAGGTGGCCAGCCAGGCGTCCTGCGGACGGCCGATCAGCAGCAGCACGGGCGGGCAGCGGAACACCTCGTCCTTGATCTGCCGGCAGACGCCCATACCGCCCGCGGGGACCGACTCGCCGTCCAGCACACAGGCGTCGATCCCGCCCCTGTCCAGGGCGCTGAGGACCGCGTCGAGCGTCGCGCACTCCAGGTACTGCACCGGCGGCACGTCCGCGGCCGGCCTGCGACCCGCCGCGAGCCGTACCTGTTCCCGGGTATTCGCGTCGTCGCTGTAGACCAGGACCGTGGCGCTCGGCTGCATTGTTCCTCCGTGACGGCTGTGTCTTCGGGATCTTCGGGATCTGCGGGGCCCGCGGGGCCCGTTGGGCTTGGACCTTGGCGCGGATGCTACTCCGTCCGACACCCCGTCAACACCGTTACGGACTGCCTCGCGATGGGCTGTTCGAGCTGGACACGAGCCGCTGACACACCGAACAGCACCCCCCAGGGTGAGGGCGGGATAAGCGACCGACATAATGTCGGTCGTGGCGACAGCAACGACAGTAGAAACCGGGCACGCGCACCCGTCGGTCAATCGGCCGAACCTCACCAGCGTCGGAACCATCATCTGGTTGAGTTCCGAGCTGATGTTCTTCGCGGCCCTCTTCGCGATGTACTTCACCCTGCGATCGGTGACGGGTCCCGAGCACTGGAAGGATATGGCGTCCTCGCTGAACGTTCCTTTCTCGGCGACGAACACCACGATCCTTGTGCTCTCCTCCCTCACATGCCAGCTCGGCGTCTTTGCCGCCGAGCGTGGCGATGTGAAGAAGTTGCGCTCGTGGTTCTCGATCACGTTCGTGATGGGTGCGATCTTCATCGGAGGCCAGATCTTCGAGTACACCAGCCTGGTGAAGGAGGACGGCCTATCGCTCTCCTCCGACCCGTACGGCTCGGTGTTCTACCTGACCACTGGCTTCCACGGCTTGCATGTGACAGGCGGCCTGATCGCCTTCCTGTTCGTTCTCGGCAGGACATACGCGGCCAAGAGATTCACGCACCAGCAGGCGACCGCAGCCATCGTCGTGTCCTATTACTGGCACTTCGTCGATGTCGTGTGGATCGGCCTCTTCGCGACGATCTACCTGATCAAGTAATCGGGCCCGACGCCCCACTCATCCAGCAAGCACCGACGCAGAAGATCCTGACACCGGGGTAATCCGTGAAAAAGCTCTCCGCACGACGACGCCACCCGTTGGCGGCGGTCGTCGTCCTACTCCTCGCGCTGGCGGCCACCGGGGGGCTGTACGCCGCGTTCGCTCCCGCGGGCAAGGCGCAGGCCGACGACACCTCCCAGTCCCTCGCCATCAGTGAGGGCAAGAAGCTCTTCTCCGTGGGCTGCGCAAGCTGCCACGGAATGGGCGGCCAGGGCTCGTCCGACGGCCCCAGCCTGGTCGGCGTCGGCTCAGCCGCCGTGGACTTCCAGGTCGGCACCGGCCGTATGCCCGCCCAGCAGCCCGGCGCGCAGGTGCCGAAGAAGAAGGTCATCTACTCGCAGGGGCAGATCGACCAGCTCGCCGCGTACGTGGCCTCCCTCGGTGCCGGACCCATCAAGCCGACCTCGAAGCAGTACAGCGACAAGGGTGCCGACACCGCGGCCGGTGGCGACCTCTTCCGTACCAACTGCGCCCAGTGCCACAACTTCACCGGCGAGGGCGGTGCCCTGACGCACGGCAAGTTCGCCCCGAGCCTCGAGGGCGTGAGCCCCAAACACATCTACGAGGCCATGCAGACCGGCCCGCAGTCCATGCCGAACTTCCCCGACACCACGATGCCGGAGAAGCAGAAGCAGAACATCATCGCGTACATCAAGACCGTCAACGGCGACAACTCCGCCAGCGAGGGCGGCCTCAAGCTGGGCGGCCTCGGTCCGGTCAGTGAGGGTCTGTTCGGCTGGATCTTCGGACTCGGTGCGCTGATCGCAGTTGCCATCTGGGTCGCGGCCCACACCGCTAAGGCCAAGAAGTCATGAGTAGCCAAGAGAATTCCGAAGAGAACCTGCCGAGTGAGCAGGAGACCGCGCACGGCGCGGTGGAGACCGCGGACGACCCGTTCGCGGACCCGGGACTGCCGGCCCACAAGCCGCGTATCCAGGACATCGACGAGCGGGCAGCCAAGCGCTCCGAGCGCGTGGTCGCCTTCCTGTTCACGCTCTCGATGCTGGCGACGATCGGGTTCATCGCGTCCTATGTGATCTTCCCCGTCGACAAGATCATCTTTGTCTTCCCGTTCGGGCACGTGAGCGCGCTCAACTTCTCCCTGGGGCTGACCCTGGGCGTGGCGCTCTTCACGATCGGCGCCGGCGCGGTCCACTGGGCCCGCACGCTGATGTCGGACGTCGAGATGCCGGCCGACCGCCACCCGATCGAGGCCCCGGCCGAGGTCAAGGCGCAGGTCCTGGCGGACTTCGCGGCAGGTGCCGCCGAGTCCGGCTTCGGCCGCCGCAAGCTGATCCGCACCACGATGTTCGGCGCCATGGCCATGGTGCCGCTCGCCGGTGTGATGCTGCTGCGCGACCTCGGTCCGCTGCCGGAGAAGAAGCTGCGCAAGACGCTGTGGGCGCGCGGCAAGGTGCTCATCAACATGAACACCAACCAGCCGCTGCGTCCCGAGGACGTGGCCGTCGGTTCGCTGACGTTCGCCATGCCGCAGGGTCTCTCGGAGTCCGACGAGGACTTCCAGACGCAGATCGCCAAGGCCGCCCTGATGATCGTCCGCATCCAGCCGGACAACATCAAGGACAAGAAGGAACGCGAGTGGGCCCACGACGGCATCGTCGCGTTCTCGAAGATCTGCACCCACGTCGGCTGCCCGATCAGCCTGTACGAGCAGCAGACGCACCACGTGCTCTGCCCGTGCCACCAGTCCACCTTCGACCTGTCCGACGGCGCCCGCGTCATCTTCGGCCCGGCCGGCCACCCGCTTCCGCAGCTGCGGATCGGTGTGAACGGCGAGGGTAATCTCGAAGCGCTCGGCGACTTCGCAGAGCCCGTCGGTCCTGCCTTCTGGGAGCGCGGATGAGCACCGTGACGGATACACAGCGCAAGGCGCCCGCCGGCGAGCGGGTGGCCGACTGGGCCGACGGCCGTCTGGGCATCTACGGCCTGGCCAAGACCAACATGCGCAAGATCTTCCCGGACCACTGGTCCTTCATGCTCGGGGAGATCTGCCTCTACACCTTCATCATCATCATCCTCACGGGTGTCTATCTGACGCTGTTCTTCCACCCGAGCATGAACGAGGTCGTCTACGACGGCCCGTACGTGCCGCTCCAGGGCATCCACATGTCCGAGGCGTACGCCTCGACGGTGAACATCAGCCTGGAGGTCCGCGGCGGTCTGCTCATCCGGCAGATCCACCACTGGGCGGCGCTGGTCTTCCTGGCCGGCATGCTGGTGCACATGATGCGCGTGTTCTTCACGGGCGCCTTCCGCAAGCCGCGCGAGATCAACTGGCTCTTCGGCTTCCTGCTGCTGGTGCTCGGGATGTTCACCGGCTTCACCGGCTACTCCCTCCCGGACGACCTGCTCTCCGGTACGGGTGTGCGGTTCATGGAGGGCGTCATGCTCTCCATCCCGATCGTCGGCTCGTACCTGTCGATGTTCCTGTACGGCGGTGAGTTCCCCGGCGGCGACTTCGTCTCGCGGTTCTACTCGGTCCACGTACTGCTGCTGCCGGGCATCATGCTCGGCCTGCTGGTCGGCCACCTGATCCTGGTCTTCTACCACAAGCACACGCAGTTCGCGGGGCCCGGCAAGACCAACAAGAACGTCGTCGGCATGCCGCTGCTGCCGGTCTACATGGCCAAGGCCGGAGGCTTCTTCTTCCTGGTCTTCGGTGTCATCGCGGCCATGGCGGCGCTCGCCTCGATCAACCCGATCTGGGAGATCGGCCCGTACCGCCCGGACCAGGTGTCGACCGGCGCCCAGCCCGACTGGTACATGGGCTTCTCCGAGGGGCTCGTCCGCATCATGCCGGGCTGGGAGATCAACGCCTGGGGCCACACACTCGTCCTGGGTGTGTTCATCCCGATCGTGGTCTTCCCGCTGGTCCTGGTCGGTATCGGCGTCTACCCGTTCATCGAGTCCTGGATCACCGGGGACAAGCGCGAGCACCACATCCTGGACCGCCCGCGCAACGCCCCGACGCGTACGGGTCTCGGCGTCGCCTGGATCACGCTCTATCTGATCCTGCTCGTCGGTGGCGGCAACGACCTCTGGGCCACGCACTTCGATCTGTCGATCAACGCGATCACCTGGTTCGTCCGGGTCGGGATGTTCGTCGGACCGGTCATCGCGTTCATCGTCACCAAGCGCTGGTGCCTCGGCCTGCAGCGCCGTGACCGCGAGAAGGTGCTGCACGGGCGCGAGTCCGGCGTCATCAAGCGGCTGCCGCACGGTGAGTTCATCGAGGTCCACGAGCCGCTCAAGCCCGAGCAGCTGCACACGCTGACCGCGCACGAGCAGTACCGGCCGCTCGAGATCGGCCCCGAGGTCGACGAGAACGGTGTCGCGCGCAAGGTGTCCCGCCTGACCCGGGTCCGCGCCAAGCTGAGCAAGGGCTACTACGGCGAGCACAACCAGATCGAGAAGCCCACTGCCGACGAGTACAAGGAGATCACCAGCGGCCACGGTCACCACTGATCACCTGACCGACTGAAAAGTCGCCACAGCGGGAGCCCCGTCCATTCGATGGACGGGGCTCTTCGCTGTCTGGGGAGCTGGATAAGCTGGCCGTATCCCTATTCGACGGTGGACCCAGGAGTGGACCATGAGCGTTGTGACCCCGGTCGGCGGCGACAGCGTGGCGGCACACTCCTGGCCGGGCGTCCTCGACTCCCTGCTCCGCGGCGTCGACCAGAGCGCGGACGCCACCGCCTGGGCGATGGACCGCATCATGAGCGGTGAGGCGACGGACGCGCAGATCGCCGGCTTTGCGGTCGCACTGCGCGCCAAGGGCGAGACGGTCGCGGAGATCAGCGGTCTGGTCCGGGCGATGTACGCGCACGCCAGGCTGATCGACGTGCCGGGCCCGAGCGTGGACATCGTCGGCACCGGGGGCGACGGCGCCAACACCGTGAACATCTCGACGATGTCCTCCATCGTCGTGGCGGGTACCGGCGCCAAGGTCGTCAAGCACGGCAACCGCGCGGCGTCGTCGCAGAGCGGCGCGTCCGACGTGCTGGAGAAGCTGGGCGTCAATCTCCAGCTGACCCCGGAGCGGGTCGTCGAGGTCGCGGCCGAGGCGGGCATCACCTACTGCTTCGCGGTCAAGTTCCACCCCGCGCTGCGCTATGTGGCCGCGGCCCGCAAGGAGCTGGGCATCCGCACCACCTTCAACTTCCTGGGCCCGCTCACCAACCCGGCGAAGGTCAGGGCGCAGGCGACCGGTGTGTCCGACGCGCGGATGGCGCCCATCGTCGCGGGTGTGCTGGCCGAACGCGGCTCGTCGGCCCTGGTGTTCCGCGGTGACGACGGGCTGGACGAGCTGACCACCACCGCCACCTCCCGGGTCTGGACGGTGGCGGACGGCGCGGTCCGCGAGGAGCCCTTCGACCCGCGTGACGTGGGCATCGGTCTGGTCCCGGTGGAGGCGCTGCGCGGCGGCGACTCCTCGTACAACGCGGATGTGGCCCGCCGGCTGCTGGCCGGTGAGGCCGGTCCTGTACGGGACGCGGTCCTGCTCAACTCGGCGGCCGCGCTGGTCGCGCTCGACCCGGGTCCCGGCTCCCTCGACGAGCGGATCGCCGCCGGGATCGCCCGGGCCGCCGACGCCATCGACTCGGGGGCGGCGGCCCGGGCGCTGGAGCGCTGGGTCGCCGCCAGCAACGCCTGAGCCCTTCCTGTGGAGGGCGGCCCTGGGGCGTGTCCGCAAAGTCGCGTCTGGCGTGCGACGCCCGGCACGCACTCTCGCCGCACCGGGCGAAAGCCCGAGTACGTCCAGTACGAGGACTTCCGCCCGGCACGCCGAGTGGGGGAACCCCCTGCTCGCAGAGCTTGGGGGAACGCACCGGACGCCGCGCGCCCGCCCTGCGGGCAACGACGCGACTTTGCGGACACGCCCCAGGGCGCAGTCGCACAGCGGCCGGCCGGTGAGCGGCCGGCAACCGGTCTCATGCTGTGGACTGCGCCTTGGCGCGTCAGGATGCGTATGGCAGGATTCTCTTCAGGTCATGAGTGACAGCGACTACGGCCCCAGCCCGCTGTCCGGCAACCCTCCGTCCGTGGCGGGGTGCCCTGGGTGAAGACCAGGCCGTGGGCAGCGAAGTCCTCGGCAAGCGCGGATCCCTCGACAGGGATCCTGGTCGTCGAGGGAGTTCTTCCGTGGTTCAGCGAATGCGATAGGGCAGTAGCCCCCTTCTCCGCACCTCTTTCTCCGCACTGTTGCGTGTGGCACGCGCAGTGCATTCGCCTGCCTTTTTCCGGGAGTTCGTCATGTCTGTCCCCAGCGCTGCCATCAACCCGTCGGTTTGTCAGGATTCGTCCGAGAACCTTCCCGTCCTCGGCAGGGATGTCCTGGTCCCGCTGGTCACCGGTGGCGAGGTCACCTACGCGGCACTGGACTACGCGGCGAGCGCCCCGGCCCTGCAGCGTGTCTGGGACGACGTGGCGGCGTACGCCCCGTACTACGGCAGCGTGCACCGCGGCGCCGGGTACCTCTCGCAGCTCTCCACCGACCTCTTCGAGAACAGCCGCACGACCGTCGCGGAGTTCCTCGGCTGCCGCCAGGACGACCAGGTCGTCTTCACCCGTTCGACCACGGACTCGCTCAATCTGCTGGCCGCGGTGGTCCCCGACGGCTGCGAGGTCTTCGTCTTCGAGACCGAGCACCACGCATCCCTGCTGCCCTGGCGCGACGCCGCCGTGACCTACCTCAACGCCCCGCGCACCCCGCAGCAGGCCGTCGAGACACTGGACCGCGCGCTGGCCGCCCGTACGACACCGGACGCGCCCGCCCTGGTCTGTGTCACCGGCGCGTCGAACGTGACCGGTGAGCTGTGGCCGGTCAGGGAGCTGGCGGCCGCCGCCCACGCCCACGGGGCCCGCATCGTGCTGGACGCCGCGCAGCTCGCGCCGCACCACCCGGTGGACATCGCGGAGCTCGACGTCGACTGGGTGGCCTTCTCCGGCCACAAGCTGTACGCGCCGTTCGGCTCCGGGGTCCTCGCGGGCCGCTCCGACTGGCTGCTCGCCGCCGAGCCGTACCTCGCGGGCGGCGGCGCCTCCCGCACCGTGGCCCGGCGCGCCGACGGCGGCGTGGATGTCGAGTGGCACACCACGGCCGCCCGCCACGAGGCCGGATCGCCCAATGTCATCGGCGTCCACTCCATCGCGTCCGCCTGCCGGGCACTCACCGACGCGGGCTTCGACTCACTGGTGGCGCGCGAGCAGACGCTGGTCCGCAAGGTTCTCGACGGGCTCGCCGATGTGGAGGCCGTCCAGGTCCTCTCGCTCTTCGGCGACGACGCCCCGCGGGTCGGTGTCATCTCGTTCGTGGTGGACGGCTGGAACAGCTCGCACTTCGCCGCCGCGCTCTCCGCCGAGTACGGCATCGGGGTCCGCGACGGTCTGTTCTGCGCCCACCCGCTCGTACGGACCCTGCTCGGCAGCGACCCGCAGGACCAGGGGGAGTGCGGCGCCCCGGAGGGCGAGCCGGGCGAGCGTTCGCTCAACGCGGTACGGGTGAGCTTCGGCGCCGGTACGCCCGACGAGCACGTGGAGCGCTTCGTGGGCGCGGTGAAGGAGTTGGTGCGGGACGGCGCCCGCTGGAACTACCGCACCGAGGACGGCCGCTGCGTGCCGGCTGTCTGACCTCGGTCGCGCGCAGACGTACCTCGGCGACACGGAGACGTACTACGGCCGCCCGGCGCGGCGGGGCCACATGGCCCCCGGCGCGGCAGGGCGGCCGTTACGCGTCCAGGCCGATGGCGAAGGCCGCTTCGAGGTCGTGCTGCGAGTAGGTACGGAACGCCACATGCGTGTCCGTCGCCTCCACCCCGGGGATCTTGCTGATCCGGCCGGGGATGATGTCCGCCAGATCGTCGTGGCGGGCGACCCTGACCAGTGCGATCAGGTCGTACGTCCCGGTGACGGAGTAGACCTCGCTGATGTTCTCCAGGGCGGCGAGGGATTCGGCGATCTCGGGGATCCGGTCCACGCTGGTCTTGATGAGCACGATCGCGGTGATCACGGCTTGCTTTCTCCCTCGGTGGCCGTCGCTGGGAGTTTCACTCTAGTCGTACGCCAGTACCTCACCGCCGCGTAGCCGAAGCCCAGCGAGAAGCCCACCAGGTGCGCGGTGTAGGCGACTCCGGGACCGGTTCCCGACTGCTGGCCGGCCGCCAGCCACTGCAGGACGAACCAGAAGACCAGCACGATCCAGGCGGGAAAGCGCAGCGGCAGGAACAGCAGGAACGGGAAGATGCTCGTCACCCGGGCCCGGGGGAAGAGGCTCAGGAACGCGCCGAGCACCGCCGAGATCGCCCCGGACGCGCCCACCAGGGTCTGGTCGGAGCCGGAGTGCGTGAGCGCGTACGCGGTCAGCGCGATGTAGCCGCTCACCACATAGAAGACCGCGAAGTGCACGCGGCCCATGCGCTCCTCGGCCATCGCGCCGAAGACGTACAGGAACAGCATGTTGCCGAGCAGATGAAGCCAGTTGGCGTGGATGAAGAGCGCGGTGAGCGGGGTGAGCAGGGCGCCGGCCGTACCGCTCATCAGTTCGGTGGGGACGACGCCCCAGTGGTTGAAGTACGCGCTCTGGGCGGCGAGGAGGTTGTCCCCCTTTCCGTAGGCCGGATCGAGCCCCGAGACCGGGCTCAGCAGGAAGACGAGGCAGCAGAGGCCGATCAGGCCGTAGGTCACCACAGGCCCGCCGGTCGGGTCCCCGCGCCGTCGCGGTGTCTTCCGTCGGGCCGCGTCCCGCCACGTGAACATTCACCGAGCATGGCCCAACCGGACGCAATCGGGCAGATCGCCTCGCCGGGCTCCCCGCGGTCGGCAGGTCCGCCCCCGGGGTATGCCGTAGGCCGTAGGGTTGCGGGGAGTACATCCGCAGTTCGATGGCGCACCGCGACCGAGGCAGTACGAACGAAGAGGACGCACGTATGACGACGGTTCCCATGCCGACCGCCGACACCCGGTGGCGCTGCACGCTCTGCGGCAATCTCACCCGGTTCGATGTGACGCGCTCGTCGAAGGTTGTCGAGTACATACATCTCGACCTGGCCGGTGAGCCCAAGGTGGAGGAGCGCGAGGTGGTCAGTGAGACCATCGAGTCGGTGCGCTGCCGCTGGTGCAACGCGGTGGACCAGATCGAGCTGGTGGACAGGCCGGGTGGCGGCTCCTGAGGGAGCCCCCTGAAGAGTGACAGTGGGGTGACGGATGGTGGAGGCTGAGAGCGGTGCTGAGCCGGCCGACGCGGCCGGTGACGCCGCGGAGGCGCTCGACCGTCCGCTGCCCGAGGCAGTACGGCGGCGCGTCGTCGCGCTCGTGTCCGACGCCTTCGGCGGGCTGACCGTCCCCGAACTCCCGGCGCAGCTCAGGCAGTACGCCCGCTTCACTCCCACCAGACGGGCCAAGTTCGCGGGCAACGCGATGGCCGCTGCCCTGGAGGGCGACGCGCTCTTCCGCCGGCGCATCGGCGAGCGGCTCAAGGAGTCCCAGCCCGAGCTGACCGGTGCGCTCGAAGCGGGCTCGCCGCCCGCGGCCGCCGACCCGGTGGACGTGGCGGCCGCTGCCTATGTGCTGCGTCCGGCCGGCTGGGTGAAGCTCGTCGCCGCCGCGGGCGAGGAGGCCCTGCGGGTGGTCGCCGAGCGCGCCGACGAGGCGGGCCGGCACGAGCTGGAGCGGCTGCGTGCCGAGCTGGCCGAAGCGCGGGCCCAGACCAGGACCGAGAACGAGCGGCTGCGTACGGAGCTGGACGCGGCCCGCAAGGATGCTGAATCGCTTCAGCGCAAGCTGCGCAGCGCACAGAGCGATGTGAAGCGCGGCGAGGCGGCGCTGCGCCGCTCCGGCTCCGAGATCGAAGCGGCGCGGGCCGACGCGGCGGCCCGGGTGGCCGCTGCGGAGAGCGAGTCGCGGCGGCTGAAGGCCAGGCTCGGTGAGGCGGAGGCGGCGGTCGAGGCCGGCCGGCGCGCCGTACGCGAGGGGCGTTCCGTCGAGGACATGCGGCTGCGGCTGCTGCTCGACACGGTGCTCGACGCGGCCCAGGGGCTGCGGCGCGAACTGGCCCTGCCGCCGGTGACCTCGCGCCCCGCCGACTCCGTCGACGCGGTCGAGCCCGGCACGCTCTCGCCCAAGGACGTCGCGGCCAGGGCGCTTTCCGACACCGATCCGGCGCTGCTCGACCAGTTGCTCTCGCTGCCGCAGGCCCATCTGGTGGTGGACGGCTACAACGTCACCAAGACCGGCTATCCGCAACTGCCGCTGGAGAAGCAGCGGCTGCGCCTGCTGGGCGGTCTCTCGATGCTCGCCGCGCAGACCGGCGCCGAGATGACCTGTGTCTTCGACGGGGCCGAACTGGCGGCGCCGGTGCTGCTCGCGCCGCCGCGCGGGGTGCGGGTGCTGTTCAGCAAGCCCGGGGTGACGGCGGACGAGGTGATCCGGCAGCTGGTCAGGGCGGAGCCTTCCGGGCGTCCTGTGGTGGTCGTGTCGGCCGACCGTGAGGTCGCCGACGGCGTGGCGAGATCGGGCGCCAGGCCCGTCGCGTCCGTCTTGTTGCTGAAGAGGCTTTCGCGCGTCTAGTAACTGCTGTGCCCAATGCCCGACTTCGCGGTGCGGATTCTCCATCACAGCGTCAAGTGACCGTTACTGCCTGTGCGATGTCTGTAAAATATGCACCTGGTGACTGAGATTTTGGGCAACAGGATTTGAACTGATCACAAGAAGGTCACTAAGGTCGGGTCTCGAACCTTCGCGCGGTTGATCACTCATCCGGGGTGGCAGCGAAGGAACCGCCGATGCCTTCACGGTTCCCCAACGTGTTCGGCGGCTCTGAGGAAGAAGGAGCTCGCCTCCCGTGGCGTCCCACCGTCGTCCCAAGCAGCCGAGCCGCACTCGTGTGACCGTGCTCACCGCGACCGCTGCCGCAGCTGTGGCCCTGACCGCTCAGGCCGCGCACGCAGACCCCAAGCCGACCAAGAGCGAGGTCAAGGCGAAGGTCGACAAGCTCTACGAAGACGTGGACGCGGTCAGCCAGAAGTACGACGGTGCCAAGGACCAGCAGAGCAAGCTGAAGAAGCAGGTCGACGACCTCCAGGACAGCGTGGCCCGCGGCCAGGAGGACCTCAACAAGCTGCGGGGCCAGCTCGGTTCGATGGCGAGCGCCCAGTACCGCTCGGGCGGCATCGACCCGTCGGTCCAGCTCTTCCTCTCGTCCGACCCGAACACCTTCCTCGACAAGGCCACCGCGCAGGACCAGCTGAGTGACCAGCAGGCCGACGCGGTCAAGAAGATCCAGGCCAAGCAGCGCACCCTCGCCCAGGAGCGTGCCGAGGCGCAGGACAAGCTCAAGGACCTGGCGTCGACGCGCAAGGAACTCGGCAAGAAGAAGCAGGAAGTCCAGGACAAGCTCGCCTCCGCGCGTCAGCTGCTCTCCACCCTGACCGCCGCCGAGCGCGCCTCGATAGCCGCTGAGAACTCACGCGCCAACCGGGCCAGCGACCGCGCGGACCTCGGCAACGCGGTGCCGGCCTCCGCCCGCGGCGCCGAGGCGCTCAACGCGGCCAAGACCCAGCTCGGCAAGCCGTATGTGTACGGCGCCACGGGCCCCGCCTCCTTCGACTGCTCCGGGCTGACGTCCTGGGCGTACGCGCAGGCAGGCGTCACGATCCCGCGCACCTCGCAGGCCCAGGCCAACGCCGGCCAGCGGATCTACTCGCAGAGCGCCCTCAAGCCGGGCGACCTGGTGCTCTTCTACGGCGACATGCACCACATCGGCATCTACGCCGGCAACGGCCAGGTGCTGCACGCACCGCACACCGGTGCGGTCGTCAGGTACGAGGCGATGGGCGACATGCCGTTCCAGTTCGGCGTCCGTATCTGACCCTCGTATCCGCCCCCGTCGGGACCCGTTCAGAACGGCGCCCCCGACACCGCCCGATCGGGCGAATTACGGTGCAGTGAGCTGACTCCCCGCCCCGTCGTGACCTTGAGGTCTGCGGCGGGGCGTCACTCTGTGTGCACGGCGGGGTCTTTGGCCGCGGCATGTTCGCGCGGCTACTGTCCGGCGTGCGGTTCCCGGCAACCGGTCCGCCCATCGGGGCGGCAGGGACCGCAGCAGCGGAAGGAGTGCGGCTCCTGTGGTGTCCCATCGCCGTGCCACCCAGTCCGGCCTCGCACGGAGCGCCCGGATCACTGTGCTGTCCGCCACGCTGGCGACGGCAGCGGCAGGAATCGGGGCCGCACCGGCCGGCGCCGAGCCGCATGAATCGGCGGCGGCCACCAAGAGCGAGGTCGACGGCCTGTACGCGCAGGCCGAGCGGGCCACCCAGCAGTACGACAAGGCCGGCGAGCAGACCAAGCAGCTGCGCCGCCAGGTCGCCGACGCACAGGACGGCGTCGCCCGCAGCCAGCAGCTGGTCAACCGGATGCGCGGGGCGCTGGGGGCGCTCGCGGGCGCCCAGTACCGCGCGGGCGCCATCGACCCCTCGCTCGCCCTGCTGCTCTCGTCGGACCCCGACTCGTACCTCGACAAGGCCGCGGCCCTGGCGCAGATCGGCGATGTCCAGGCGGGCGAACTGCACCGCGTCCAGCAGGCCCAGCGCGAACTGGCGCAGCGGCGCACCGACGCGACCCACCGGCTCGCCGAACTCCGGCGCAGCCGCACCGAGGTCGCCCGCCACAAGCGCACCGTCGAGGGCAAGCTCGCGACCGCGCGCAGGCTGCTCGACTCGCTGCCCGCCCAGCAGCGCGCCCAGTACGACCAGGTCTCGCGCTCGGACCGTGGCACCCTGCCCGTGCTCGGCGCGCTGCCGGTGTCGGGCCGGGCCGCCGCCGCGGTGGCCGCGGCGCGCAGCGCGCTCGGCAGGCCGTACGCGTGGGGGGCCAGCGGGCCTTCGAGCTTCGACTGTTCGGGGCTGATGCAGTGGGCGTACGCGCACGCGGGCGTCTCCCTGCCGCGCACTTCGCAGGAGCAGCGGTACGCGGGCCGCCGGATCCCGCTCTCCCAGGCCCGGCCGGGCGACCTCGTGGTGTACCGCAGCGACGCCAGCCATGTCGCGATGTACATGGGCAACGGCCAGGTCCTGCACGCCCCGTACCCGGGGGCCAGGGTCCGTTACGACCCGGTCGGCATGATGCCCGTCTCGTCGGTGACCAGGGTCTGAGCGGGGTCCGAGCAGGGCCCGCACCGGGTCAGGGCCGGGATCTGAGCCGGGTCCGGGCCGGAGCCGGTCCCGGCAGGACCGCCGCCCCGGTCCGCGTCCCGGGCCACGTACGATCGGCGGCGTGACAGGGCGGGGGAGCGGGACGGGACGACGGAAGCGGGCACGGAAGCGGGCCGCGGGCTGCGCGCTCGTCCTGTGTCTGCTGCTTCCCGGGTGCTCAGCGCACTCCGGCACCGCCGCTTCCGACAGCGCGGACCGCGCCATCGGCCGGACCCTCGACCGCAGGGCCGCCGCCGTCACCGGGCACGACGAGAACGGCTATCTGTCCGTCGTCGACCCCCGGGCCAAGGGGCTCAGGACGGCGCAGCGCACGGAGTTCCGCAACCTCGCCGCCGTGCCGCTGAGTTCGTGGCAGTACCGGCTGGGCAAGGTGCGGCGGACGGGCGCCACCGCCACCGCGCAGGTCGAGCTGCGGTACCGCATCACCGGTTACGACAGCGCGCCGGTGGCGGACCGGCGGACCATCGAGCTGGTGGAGCGGGGCGGCCGCTGGTACGTGGACGGCGACAGCCCGGCCACCGGCGCCGGGCAGCAGCTCTGGCAGCAGGGCCCGGTGCACGTCGCACGTGGCGCGCACAGCCTGGTGCTCGGCGTCGGCGGCTCGGCCGGACTGCTGCGCCGGGTGGCCGCCGTCGCGGACCGCGCGGTCCCCGCCGTCGGCAAGGCGTGGCACCGGAAGTGGGCGGGGCGCGTGGTGGTGCTCGTGCCGTCGTCGCTGGACGCGATGGGCGCCCTGCTCGGCTCGCCCGCCGACACCTACCGGGGCATCGCTGCGGTCACCACCGGCGAGGCGGGCGGCGCCGGGGCGGCGCCCGCCGACCGGATCATCGTCAACCCCGAGGCGTACGGCGGGCTGAGCGAGCTGGGCCGTCAGGTGATCCTCACCCACGAGACCACCCATGTCGCCACCCGCACCGCGACGTCCCCGGCCACCCCGCTCTGGCTCTCGGAGGGGTTCGCCGACTACGTCGCCTACCGGGACACCGGCAGCAGCCCCCAGGAGACGGCGCCCGAACTCCAGCGGGCGGTGCGTTCCGGTTCGCTGCCCGCGACCCTGCCCACCGACGCGGACTTCGGTTTCCGGGACAGCGCCGACCGGCTCGCGCGCGCGTACGAGGGCGGCTGGCTGGCCTGCCGGCTGATCGCCGAGCACTGGGGCGAACAGAAACTGACGGACTTCTACCGTGCGGTCGGGGCGAGCGGGCAGCGCGACGGCGGTGTCGAGAAGGCCATGAACGACGTGCTCGGCACGGATCCGGACGCCTTCACCGCGCGCTGGCGCGACTACCTCAGGGCGCAGCTGGACTGAGCGGTTCCCGGCCGGGGTCGGCGTCGCCGGTGCCCTTGGCCTTTCCGGCGGCCTCTGTGCCTTCGGCGGTCGGGGTGTCCCCGGGGCTCCCGGTGTCCCCGGCGGCCGGGGTGTCCCCGGTGGCCGCCGGCCGTGGTCCGCGCCGTGGGACCGTACGCCGCCACAGGGCGCGGGCCGCGGTCAGTGAGGCCGCGACCAGCAGTCCGTTCCGTACGAACATCAGCACCACGCCGACCGCGTCCCCGGCCACCACATGGTCGAACCCGAGCGGGAACTCCAGGAACGTCACGCCGGTGGCGGCCACCACCAGCAGGGCGGGTACGGCCATCGCGCTGCTACGGAAGACCAGGCAGACGGCGCCGATTCCGACCAGCCACACCAGATACTGGGGGCTGATCACCCGGCTCGTCGTGGTGAAGAGCAGCACCGCGGTGAACGCCGCGTCGCACGGCGTGGCCGGCGCGTACTCCCTGGCCCGCAGCCGCCACAGCAGCAGCCAGCCGAAGGCCACGACGGTGAGCCCCAGCGCGACGGCGCTCACCGCGTGGACGTACGGTCCGACGAACTCCACCGAGCCGTAGGTGAGCAGCACCTGCCCCTGCCAGCCGCACTGCCGGGCCACCTGGAAGACCAGACCGCCCAGCGACTCGACCTCGGTGCCCCGTTCGCGCTGGAAGGTGAGAAAGGCGAAGGCGCCGGGCACCGCCGTACCCGCGATCAGCAGCAGCCCCGCCGCCGTCGCGGCGAAGGCCGTCCACGACACCCGCGTCGCACGGCCGCGCCCCACGCCCACGAGCAGCAGCGCGGGCCACACCTTGAGCAGCGCGCCGAACGCGGACAGCGCCCCCAGGGTGCGCGGACGGCGGGCCCCGGACAGCAGCGCGGCCACCGCGACGGCGGTCACCATCAGGTCGTACCTGGCGTACGCCGTCGGGCCGAGCAGCGGCAGGCCCGCCACCCAGACCCAGACCCCGGCCGCCCGCCTGCCGGGCCCGCGTGCCGTGCGCAGCAGCAGCCCGAGCACCACCGCGTCGGCGAGGAGAGTCAGTACGAAGAAGGCCGCCGCGTACCCGAGGAACGGCAGCAGGGCGGGGGAGAGGACCGCGAGCGCGGCGCCGGGCGGATACTGCCAGGTCACGTCGGAGAGCGGGAAGGTGCCGGTCCGCAGCACCTCGTACCAGCCGTGGTACGTCCCCGACACGTCGACGGTGACATCGGCCCCCGGCACGGTCAGCACCTTGAACACGCAGAGCATCAGCAGTGCCCGGGTCGCGGCCCAGACCATGACGGGGAGCACCGTGCCGCGTACGGCCCCGGGGACCGCCCTGCCCGCCGTGACGGCCTGCACCGTGACGGCCCGCGGTGTGCGGGCCTCCGCCGTGGTGTGCTCGGCCGTGGGCTGCTCGGATGCGGTGTGCCCGGAGTCGGTGGGGTCAGGGGCGGTGTGATCGGACATCGGGGTCATGATGCCGTGCGGGGCCGCGCGGGAGCGGTGAGGCAGGGCCGTTGGGTACTGTCGGCGGCGATGCACAAGACCTTGATCGTGACCAATGACTTCCCGCCGCGCCCCGGCGGTATCCAGGCGTTCCTGCACAACATGGCGCTGCGTCTGGACCCCGAGCAGCTCGTGGTCTACGCGTCCACGTGGAAGCGCGGCGCCGAGGGCGCGGCAGCCACCGCGGCGTTCGACGCGGAGCAGCCGTTCACCGTCGTACGCGACAGGACCACGATGCTGCTGCCCACCCGCCGGGTCACGGCCAGGGCGAGCGGGCTGCTGCGGGAACACGGCTGTACGGCGGTGTGGTTCGGGGCCGCGGCCCCGCTCGGTCTGATGGCCCCCGCACTGCGCGCCGCCGGCGCCGAACGGATCGTCGCCACCACCCACGGGCACGAGGCGGGCTGGGCGCAGCTGCCGGGGGCGCGGCAGCTGCTGCGGCGGATCGGCGAGGGCACGGACACCCTCACCTATCTCGGCGAGTACACACGGTCACGGATCGCCGCCGCGCTCACCCCGGCGGCCGCGGGCCGGATGGTGCAACTGCCGCCCGGCGTCGACGAGAACACCTTCCACCCCGGCTCGGGCGGTGCTCAGGTCCGCGCCCGGCTCGGGCTCACGGACCGGCCGGTGATCGTGTGCGTCTCGCGGCTCGTACCGCGCAAGGGCCAGGACACTCTGATCCTGGCGATGCCGAGGATCCTGCGGCAGGTGCCGGACGCGGTGCTGCTGATCGTGGGCGGCGGGCCGTACGCGGACGACCTGCGGAAGCTGGCGGAGCGTACCGGGGTCGCGGACTCGGTGCGCTTCACCGGCCCTGTGCCCTGGGCCGAGCTGCCCGCCCACTACGGCGCGGGCGACGTCTTCGCCATGCCGTGCCGTACCCGCAGGGGCGGCCTCGACGTCGAAGGGCTCGGCATCGTCTATCTGGAGGCGTCGGCGACGGGGCTGCCGGTGGTGGCGGGCGACTCGGGCGGCGCGCCCGACGCGGTGCTCGACGGCGAGACCGGCTGGGTGGTGCGCGGCGGTTCCGCCGATGACGCGGCGGACCGGATCGTCACGCTGCTCCAGGACCCGGGGCTGCGCCGGCGGATGGGTGAGCGCGGCCGGGCCTGGGTCGAGGAGAAATGGCGCTGGGACCTGCTGGCCGAGAGGCTCAGAGCGCTGCTCTGACGGGACAGGGACCGTCTGACGGGACAGGGACCGGGGCTCGCCCCGGTCCCGCACGGCCACGCAACCCCCGGTCAGCCCCGGTAGATCGCTTCGATCTCGTCGGCGAAGTCCTTCGCCACCACGGCACGCTTGAGCTTCAGCGACGGGGTGATGTGCCCCGCCTCCTCGGTGAGCTGCGCGGGCAGGACACGGAACTTCCGTACGGACTCGGCCTTGGAGACCGCCGCGTTGCCGTCGTCCACCGCCCGCTGGATCTCCGCCAGCAGCTCCGGGTCGTCGCGCAGCGACAGCGCGGTGGACCCCACCGGCTTGCCGCTCTCCTCGGCCCACCGCGCCAGGAACTCCTCGTCCAGCGTGACCAGCGCGCCGATGAACGGCCGTCCGTCGCCGACCACCATGCACTCGGCGACCAGGGCGTGCGCCCGGATACGGTCCTCGATCACCGCGGGGGCGACGTTCTTGCCGCCCGCGGTGACGATGATCTCCTTCTTGCGGCCGGTGATCGCGAGATAGCCGTCCTCGTCGAGCGTGCCGATGTCACCGGTGTGGAACCAGCCGTCGGCCAGCGCGTCGGCCGTGGCCGTCTCGTTGTTCCAGTAGCCGCTGAACAGATGCTCGCCGTGCAGCAGCACCTCGCCGTCGTCCGCGATCCGTACGACCGAACCGGGCAGCGGCTGGCCGACCGTGCCGATCTTCTGCCGGTCCCACGGGTTGAAGGCGGTCGCCGCACAGGACTCGGTGAGGCCGTACCCCTCGAGGACCGTGAAGCCGATGCCCCGGTAGAAGTGGCCGAGCCGTTCGCCCAGCGGCGCGCCGCCGGAGATCGCGTACTCGCCGCGGCCGCCGAGTACCGCCCGCAGCTTGCTGAAGACCAGCCGGTCGAAGACCTTGTGCTTGATCCGCAGCCCGGCGGACGGGCCCTGCGGGGTGCCGAGCGCGCGGCTGTAGGCGATGGCGGTGTTCGCCGCCTTGTCGAAGATCTTTCCCTTGCCGTCGGCCTGCGCCTTGGCGCGCGCCGAGTTGTAGACCTTCTCGAAGACGCGGGGCACGCCCAGGATCAACGTCGGCCGGAAGGCGGCCAGTTCGTCCGTGAGGTGCTTGATGTCCGGTACGCAGCCGATCTTGATCGGTGCCATCACGGAGGAGACCTCGACCAGCCGGCCGAAGACGTGCGCGGCCGGCAGGAAGAGCAGCACCGAGCACTCGCCGGTACGGAAGAGCGGCTTCAGCCGCTCCACGATGTTGCCGCACTCGGCGAAGAAGCTGCGGTGGGTCAGCACACAGCCCTTCGGACGGCCGGTGGTGCCCGAGGTGTAGACGATGGTGGCCGGGTCGTCGGCCCGCGCCCGGGAGCTGCGCTCGTCCACGGTCGCGTCCGTGACCTCGGCGCCGCCCGCCCGCAGTTCGTCGACGGCGCCGTCGTCGATCTGCCAGACATGCTTGAGCGACGGCAGCGCGTGCCGTACGGCCTCGACGGTCGCGGCGTGCGCGTCGCTCTCCACGAGCACCGCGACCGCCCCGGAGTCGCCGAGTATCCACTGCACCTGCTCGGCCGAGCTGGTCTCGTACACCGGCACGGTGATCGCGCCCGCGCTCCAGATCGCGAAGTCCAGCTGCACCCACTCGTACCGGGTGCGGGACATCAGCGCGACCCGGTCGCCGGGCTGCACACCCGCGGCGATCAGCCCCTTCGCGGCGCCGTGGACCTCGGTGAGGAACCGGGCGGCGGTGACATCGGTCCAGGCGCCGGCCACCTTGCGGCCCATCACCGCGACATCGGGGTACTGAGCGGCGTTGCGGCGGATGAGATCCGTCAGATTGCCGTCCGATGGGACCTCGTACAGGGCCGGAAGGCTGAACTCACGCAAGACTGCTGCTCCTCTGGTCGACATCGCTGTCGCCACGACTGGACCTGACCGCCCGGACGTTACCCATGGGTAAGCGGTTCCCGATAGGGGGTTCCGGCCAGATGTTCCATGCGTCACACGACACCACCGTGCTCCGCGCAGACTAGTCCACGCACCGCGGACGGCGGCGGTATTCGCAGGTCCGGCCCCCTCTATCCAGGCCGGGCCCGGGAGTCCTAGGGTGATCTCCATGCGCGTGCATGTGGTCAGCGACGTCCATGGCAACACCAGCGGTCTCGCGAGAGCGGGCGACGGGGCCGACGCCCTGATCTGCCTCGGCGACCTGGTCCTCTTCCTGGACTACGCCGACCACTCCCGGGGCATCTTCCCCGACCTGTTCGGCGTCGAGAACGCCGACCGCATCGTGGAGCTGCGCACCGCACGCCGCTTCGACGAGGCACGCGACCTCGGCAGCAGGCTCTGGAGCGGGGTGGACCGCGACGCCGCGATCGAGTCGGCGGTACGCAGCCAGTACGCCGAACTGTTCGCCGCCTTCCCCACTCCGACGTACGCCACCTACGGCAATGTCGACGTCCCGCCGCTCTGGCACGAGTACGCGCGCCCCGGCACCACCGTCCTCGACGGCGAGCGCGTCGAGATCGGCGGCCGGGTCTTCGGCTTCGTCGGCGGCGGCCTCAGGACCCCGATGCGGACGCCCTACGAGGTCAGCGACGAGGAGTACGCGGCCAAGATCGAGGCGCTGGGCGACGTCGACGTGCTCTGCACCCACATCCCGCCCGAGGTCCCCGAGCTGGTGTACGACACGGTGGCCCGCCGCTTCGAGCGGGGCAGCCGCGCCCTGCTCGCCGCGATCCTGCGCATCCGGCCGAAGTACGCGCTCTTCGGCCATGTGCACCAGCCCCTGTCCCGCCGGGTCCGCGTCGGGCGGACGGAGTGTGTGAACGTCGGACACTTCGCCTCGACCTCGCGGCCCTGGGTCATGGAGTGGTAGCTGCTCAGGGCCGGGGAGTGGCAGCGGTCAGCGGCCCGGTGCGCACGCGATAGCCTTCACCGCGTATGCATGACCGGATTCCGCACTGGAGGAGCCACGGCGATGGCTGAACACACCAGCTCAAGCATCACGATCGAGGCCGCACCGGCCGACGTCATGGGCGTGATCGCCGACTTCGCCCGCTACCCGGAGTGGACCGGCGAGGTGAAGGAGGCCGAGGTGCTCTCCACCGACGCCGAAGGCCGGGCCGAGCAGGTCAGGCTGGTGCTCGACGCCGGCGCGATCAAGGACGACCACACCCTCGCGTACACCTGGACCGGCGCCGACGAGGTCAGCTGGACGCTGGTCAAGTCGCAGATGCTGCGCGCACTCGACGGCACCTACCTGCTCGCCGCCGCAGGCGACGCCACCGAGGTCACCTACCGGCTGACCGTCGACGTCAAGATCCCGATGCTCGGGATGATCAAGCGCAAGGCGGAGAAGGTCATCATCGACCGCGCCCTGGCCGGTCTGAAGAAGCGGGTCGAGTCCGGCGCCGCAGCACAGTCCGAGGGCTGACGCCCGGATGCGTACGGTCCTCGTCACCGGCCTCGGCGGCGCGGGCCGCACCACCGTCGCCGCGGCCACCGCCCTGGCGGCCGCCCGCGAAGGCGAACGGGTCCTGCTGCTCTCCACGGACCCGGACCCCGGCGACAGCCTGACCGCGGCCCGCGACGCGGGGGTGCGGGCCGAACGCATCGACTCCGGCGCACACTTCCGTACCGAACTGCTGGCCCTCCAGGAGCGAGGCACCGCGGCCCTGGAACTGCTCGGCGCGGCCCGGCTGGAGGAGGAAGAACTCACCGAACTGCCGGGCGCCGCGCAGTTCGCGCTGCTGCACGCGCTGCGCACCGTGGACGGCGCCGAGTGGGACCTGACCGTCGTCGACATGCCGCCCCTCCAGGAGGCGCTGGCCGTCCTCGCCCTGCCTGAGCAGCTCCGCCGCTATCTGCGCCGGCTGCTGCCGCCCGAGCGGCAGGCGGCCCGCGCGCTGCGCCCGATGCTCGCCCAGCTCGCGGGTGTCCCGATGCCCGCGCAGTGGCTGTACGAGACCACCGCCCGCTGGGAGGCCGAACTGGCCGCAGTCCAGGCCAGGATCGACGACCCGGACACCACCGTGCGCCTGGTCGCCGAACCGGGACCGGCGGCGACCCGGGCGCTGCGCACCGCCCGTACCGGGATCGCGCTGCACCGCCGCACCCTGGACCTGGTCGTCGCGAACCGGCTGCTGCCCACCGGCTCCCGCGACCCCTGGCTCGCCGCGCTCGCCGCCCAGCAGCAGGAACACCTCAAGGAGCTGGCCGACTGCTTCGGCGGAGCGGAGCCGGTGGAACTTCCCCATCTGGGCCGCGCGCCCCGCACCGCCGAAGAGCTGGCCCCGCTGGAGCGGCCGGCCGGCCCCCGCACGGCGGCCCCGGAGTGGGCCGTCGACGACCGGCTCGCCGAGGACGGCGTCCTGGTCTGGCGGCTGCCGCTGCCCGGTGCGGTCAAGGAGGAGCTCGGCCTGGTCAGGCGCGGCGACGAACTGCTGCTCACCGCCGGGCCCTTCCGCAGGACCGTCACTCTGCCGTCGGCGCTCCGCCGCTGCACGGTCGAGGGCGCGGCGCTCACGGACGGCGTCCTGGGCATCAGATTCGCCCCGGACCCGAGGCTGTGGCCGCAGAACCGGTGACCGGCACGGTGCCCCGCCCAGTGACCGGGCCGGTGGCCCGGCCGGTGAACGCCGCAGGGCCGTTCGGGTAACGTCGTCAGTACGGTCCTAAGCACCCCCGTATCCCGTCGCAGGAGTCCGCCATGAGCGAAGCCCCCGAGCAGCCCGCCACCGACTCGGACGCCTGGGAGAGGGCCTGCGCCGAGGATCTCGCCGCGGAGAAGGCCCGCCGCCGTGCCCAGTACGGGAGCGCCGAGGGGTCGGCGGCCGAGGAGTTCCGCAAGCTCTTCGACGCGGTCGCCGACAAGGTCTCCGGTCTCCAGTCGTCGCTCCCCGGCATGGCCGCCCAGGGCGCCGTCCAGCAGTTCATCAGCCAGGCGAAGTCCGTGGTCGAGCCGGTCGTCGAGCGCAACCCGGATGTCTTCGACCACCTCGCCGCCGCCGGCGGCGAACTGCTCGCCGCCTACCGCTCGGCGGTCGAGAAGCAGGAGCAGCGGTGGACCGCGGGCCGTGAAAGCACCGACGGCGGGGACACCGGCAAGGACGACGGCGGCGACGAGGGCACCGGCCCCGCGGAACGCATCGACCTGGACTGATCACCCCGGCCCCGCGCCCCTCGGGTACGGTTGCCCCTCAGCGGGGCTCGACCGAAAACTGAGGGACTCATGGGACTCACCATCGGCGTCGACATCGGCGGCACGAAGATCGCGGCCGGAGTGGTCGACGAAGAGGGCACCATTCTCGATGTGCACAAGGTGCCCACCCCGCCGACCGCCGAAGGCATCGTCGACGCGATCTGCGCCGCAGTCTCCGAGGCCGGCAAGGGGCACGAGATCGAGGCGGTCGGTATCGGCGCGGCCGGATACGTGGACGACAAGCGGGCCACCGTCCTCTTCGCGCCGAACATCAACTGGCGGCACGAGCCGCTCAAGGACAAGGTCGAGCAGCGCGTCGGCCTGCCCGTCGTCGTGGAGAACGACGCCAACGCGGCCGCCTGGGGCGAGTACAAGTTCGGTGCGGGGCAGGGGCACGAGGACGTCATCTGCATCACGCTCGGCACCGGTCTCGGCGGCGGCATCATCATCGGCAACAAGCTGCGGCGCGGACGGTTCGGCGTGGCCGCCGAGTTCGGCCACATCCGGGTCGTCCCGGACGGCCTGCTGTGCGGCTGCGGCAGCCAGGGCTGCTGGGAGCAGTACGCGTCGGGGCGTGCCCTCGTCAGGTACGCGACGCAGCGCGCCAACGCCACCCCGGAGAACGCGCAGGTGCTGCTGGGCCTCGGCGACGGCACCCCCGCCGGTATCCAGGGCAAGCACATCAGCGAGGCCGCCCGGCAGGGCTGCCCGGTGGCCGTCGACTCGTTCCGTGAGCTGGCCCGCTGGGCCGGAGCGGGCCTCGCCGACCTGGCGTCCCTCTTCGACCCGTCGGCGTTCATCGTCGGCGGCGGTGTGTCGGACGAGGGCGAACTGGTCCTCGACCCGATCCGCAAGTCCTTCCGGCGCTGGCTGATCGGCGGCGCGTGGCGGCCGCACGCCCAGGTGCTCGCGGCCCAACTGGGCGGCGAAGCAGGGCTGGTGGGCGCCGCGGACCTGGCCCGCCAGGGCTGAGCCGCGCACGGCCCCTTGTACGGACCGGTGCCCGCCGCACCCCCCGGGGACGCGGCGGGCACCGCGCACCGCGGGCCGTCGTAGGGTGTCGCCCATGGCGATCACTACGCTGCCCGAATCCCGTACGGAGAGCGGCTCGGCCGTAATCCGGGTGCTCAGTTACAACATCCGCTCGATGCGCGACGACCGCGCGGCGCTGGCCCGGGTCATCCGCGCCTGCGACCCCGATCTGCTGCTCATCCAGGAGGCCCCGCGCTTCTTCCGGTGGCGCAAGGCCGCGGCCCGGCTCGCGGTCGACACCGGCCTGGTGACACTCGGGGGCGGAGCCACGGCCGCCGGCCCCCTGCTGCTCTGCTCGCTGCGCGCCACCGTGGAGCGGACCGAGGACATACTCCTGCCGCGCACCCCGGGGCTGCACCAGCGCGGCTTCGCGACCGCCGTGGTCCGTATCGGGGGCGCCAGGCTGGGCGTCCTCAGCTGCCATCTGAGCCTCCAGCCCGGTGAGCGCCACGCTCAGGCGGGGCTGCTGCTCGACCGGCTCGGCGCGCTGGACGTCCCGCACGCGGTGGTCGCCGGGGACCTCAACGACCGCCCGGACGGCCGGAGTTTCCGGCGGCTGGCGGCGGAGCTCCAGGACTGCCGGGCGGTGAAGCCGTGGGGCGGGGAGCACACCTATCCGGCGGCGGACCCGGACCGGCGGATCGACGCGGTGTTCGCGACGCCCGAGGTCGAGGTGCTGGGGTGCGGGGTGCCGCAGGACATCCCGCAGGCGGACCTGCGGGCGGCGTCCGACCACCTTCCGGTGCTGGCGGCGCTCCGGGTACGGACCACTCCGTCCGGCGCCTGAGACCGCCCCTGGCCGCAGCCTGAGACGGCCCTTGGACGCAGCTTGAGGCAGCCCTTGGCGGCAGCTTGAGGCAGCCCTTGGGCCGCAGCCTGCGACAGCCCTTGGCCGCGGCCTCAGACGACCGCGCCCCGGCCGGGGTCGTCCTCGTCGTCGTCCTCGGGTCCCATCCGCACCACCAGGACCGCGAATCCGCCGAGGAAGCCGCCGATACCGAGCGTGGCGAGCCACCACGTCATGTCCCAGCCCAGCACCACGGCCAGGATCATCAGCACCGGTCCGCCGACGACGGCCAGCCAGGCGAACTTGGCCGTGACATCCGCCTCTGGCAGCTCCGGGTCCGGCTGGACGAAGTGGCCCTCGTCGGAAGGGCCGAGGTCGTCATCGGACGGCTCGGGCAGGCTGTGGTCGCGGGGCCCGCCGACACCGGGGGCGAACACGACCGAACTGCCCAGCGGCCGGTCGGACCCGCCCGCCGGGCCGGACCCGGCATCCGCGTCCGGCTTCCCGGGCTCCGGCTCCCCGGGCTCCTGCTCGCGGGCCCCGTCGGCGTTGACCCCCTCCTCGAGGAGAGCGAGGTCCTCCACCGATTTGAAGGGCTTGGTGCCCGCCGGGTCCGCGGGCTCCTCTCCGTACGCCGCGACGATCGCCGCCCAGACCGCTTCCTCGTCGATCGGCTGCGGTTCGCGCTCCGCCTCGTTCTCAGCCACCGGCGCTGCTCCCCTTCGTCCCGACGCTCGGAGCGAGGCGGCCGATGAACGCGTGGCTCTTCTCGAAAATCCGCTCCGCATCGTGGTCCAACGTCGCCACGTGGTAGCTCTGTTCCAGCAGGACCTCCTCGACATCCGTCGACGAGACCCGGCTGAGGACACGGGTGGAGTCGGCGGGCCGCACCACATGGTCCTGGACGCTGTGCAGCAGCAGCAACGGCTGGGTGACCTGCGGCAGTTCACGGTCCACGAGCCGGCACAGCCGCCGCAGCGAGTGGGCGCAGTGCAGCGGCACCCGGTCGTACCCCACCTCGGCGGAGCCGCCCAGCGCGATGTCGCTGGCGATGCCCTTCGTCGTACGCACCAGATGCCGGGCGACCGGCAGTGCGTACGGCATGAGGCCGTGCACCTTGTTCAGCGGATTGACCAGGACGAGGCCGCTCACCGCGTGGCCGTGCTTGGCGGCCAGCCGCAGGGCCAGCGCCCCGCCCATCGAGAGACCGAAGACGAAGACCCGCTCGCACCGGTCGAGCAGGGCGCGCAGCTCCCGGTCCACCTCCGCGTACCAGTCCTGCCAGCCGGTGACCTGCATGTCCTGCCAGCGGGTGCCGTGCCCGGGGAGCAGCGGCAGCGAGACGGTCAGCCCCCGCTCGGCCAGATACTCGGCCCAGGGGCGCAGCGACTGCGGCGATCCGGTGAAGCCATGGCAGAGGAGGACGCCGGTCTCTCCGCCTTCGTGGCGGTAGGGGTCGGCTCCAGGAAGCACCGGCACCGGGGTCTCCTGTTCGTCAGGTCTCGAAAGCTGTACTTCACCGTACGCGACCGGACCGACACCGACCAGGGCCGTCACCCCCGGACAGCGGGCGGATGGCCGGGGGCGCACGCCCCGCGCGGGTTATGGTCGGTCCGACCGTCACAGGAAGGCATCCGAGTTGATCTACGGCGCAATGAAGTTCGCCATCGGGGGATCGCTGAAGGTCGCCTTCAGGCCCTGGGTGGAGGGGCTGGAGAACATCCCCGCCGAGGGGCCCGCCATCCTGGCGAGCAACCATCTGTCGTTCTCGGACTCCTTCTTCCTGCCCGCGGTCATGGACCGCAAGCTCACCTTCATCGCCAAGGCCGAGTACTTCACGTCGCCCGGGGTGAAGGGGAAGCTCACCGCGGCCTTCTTCAAGGGCGTCGGACAGCTGCCGGTCGACCGCTCGGGCAGCCGAGGCGCGGGCGAGGCCGCGGTCAAGAGCGGCGTGGAAGTGCTGGCCAGGGGCGAACTCTTCGGGATCTACCCGGAGGGCACCCGCTCACCGGACGGCCGCCTCTACCGGGGCAAGCCGGGAGGTCTCGCCCGGGTGGCGCTGGCGTCCGGTGCGCCCGTCATCCCGGTCGCGATGATCGACACCGAGAAGATCCAGCCGCCGGGGCAGGTCGTGCCCAAGCTGATGCGGCCGGGCATCAGGATCGGGAAGCCGCTCGACTTCAGCCGCTATTACGGTATGGAGAACGACCGGTTCATCCTGCGCTCGGTGACCGACGAGGTCATGTACGAGATCATGAAGCTCTCCGGCCAGGAGTACGTCGACATCTACGCGACCGCGGCCAAGCGCAGGATCGCGGACGACGACAAGGCCAGGAAGGCCGCCGAGGCCACCGGGGCCGGGGAGAAGAGCGACGGGGCGGACGGGTCGGGCAGCTAGGGTTTTTCGTTCGGGCCAGACCCCGCGAGGCCGGGCTGTCCCGAACGGAAGACCCTGGAGGCGTACTGTCCGTCGGGGGTGAGTGGTGGGTGTGGTGGGGAAGGACCGGCGCGAGCGCGTCGTGCGGATGTCGGTGGAGCTGCCGCTGTGGCGTGCTCTGACCGCGTACCGCGTACTGACGATGGTCTACGCGATCCTGCTGTTCGCCTTTGCCTACGGGAAGTTCCACCGCCCGTGGGTGGCCGTCGGCTACTTCGCGGTACTGACCGTCTGGACCCTGGCCACCCTCCCCAGGGTGGCCAACGCGGCCCGCTGCACCAAGGGCTTCCTCTGCGCCGATCTCACCGTGGCCCTCGCGGGCATCCTGCTGACGCCCGTCGCGGACTCGCACGCCCGGGTCGTCGGGGGCGCCACGACGATGCCGTCCATATGGACCGCGGGCGCGGTCCTGGCCTTCGCGATCAAGGGGGGCTGGCGCTGGGCGGCCTTCGCCTCGTCGCTGGTGGCGGTCGCCAATGTCACCGAGCGCGGCGAGCCCAGCGCGGGCACCGTCCACAACGTGGTCCTGGTGTGGATCGCCTCCATCGCCATCGGCTACATCGTCGAGGTCGCCCGGGCGTCGGAGCGCACCCTCGCCCGCGCCCTGGAGATCGAGGCGGCCACCCGCGAGCGGGAGCGGCTGGCCCGTGACATCCATGACAGCGTGCTCCAGGTCCTGGCCATGGTGCAGCGGCGCGGCGCCGAGCTGGGCGGTGAGTCGGCCGAGCTCGGCCGGATGGCGGGGGAGCAGGAGGTGGCCCTGCGCACCCTGGTCTCCAGCGGTCTCGTCCCGCCGACACGGGACCCCGCCGACACCGGTACCGATGCCGGTACTGGAGCCGCTTCCGGGGCCGGCGCGAACGGTGACACGGGGGGCGGCGCGGACGCGGACGGGAGCGGGCCCTGCGATCTGCGGTCGCTGCTCGCCCCGCACGCCGGATCGCGGGTGAGCTTCGCGGAACCAGGCGCTCCGGTGCTCATCGATCCGCTGGCCGCGAAGGAGCTGGCCGCCGCTGTCAGTGCCGCCCTGAACAATGTCCGCAGACACGCGGGCAGCGGCGCCCGTGCGTGGATTCTCGTGGAGGACGAGCCGGCCGAGGTGATCGTGACGGTACGGGACGACGGACCGGGCATCCCGGAGGGGAGGCTCGCGGCCGCCGAGGGGGAGGGGCGCCTCGGTGTCGCCCTCTCGATCCGCGGCCGGCTGCGGGATCTGGGCGGCAGCGCCGAGCTGATCTCGGTGCCGGGCCAGGGCACCGAAGTGGAGCTGAAGGTGCCGAAGAAGACACGAAGGACCATGCGGGGGACGGAACGCGGCGGACGGGACACGGGACGGGACACGGGGACGGGACATGCGGGGCACGGGACATGAGTGAGCAGGGGCACATGGACGAGCAGCGGACGGCAGGGACGGTCAAGGTGATGGTGGTCGACGACCACCCGATGTGGCGGGACGCGGTCGCCAGGGACCTGACGGCCGCCGGGTTCGACGTCGTCGCCACGGCGGGCGACGGCCCCCAGGCGGTGCGCAGGGCCAGGGCCGTCAGCCCCGACGTGCTGGTGCTGGACCTCAATCTGCCGGGTATGCCGGGCGTCCAGGTCTGCAAGGAGCTGGTCGGAGCCGACCCGGGGCTCCGTGTCCTGGTGCTCTCGGCGAGCGGTGAGCACGCCGACGTACTGGAGGCGGTGAAGTCGGGCGCCACCGGATATCTGCTCAAGTCCGCCAGTACACAGGAGCTTTCGGACGCCGTCCGCAGCACCGCGGCGGGCGACCCGGTCTTCACGCCGGGCCTGGCGGGCCTTGTGCTCGGCGAGTACCGCAGGCTCGCGTCCGACCCGGCGCCCGCGGCCTCCGACGAGCCGAAGGCCCCGCAGCTCACCGAGCGGGAGACCGAGGTGCTGCGGCTCGTCGCGAAGGGGCTGAGCTACAAGCAGATCGCCGAGCGCCTGGTCATCTCGCACCGCACCGTGCAGAACCACGTACAGAACACCCTCGGCAAGCTCCAGCTGCACAACCGGGTGGAGCTGGTGCGGTACGCGATAGAGCGCGGCCTCGACGACGCGTAGGGCGTGTCCGCAAAGTCGCGTCGAGGGGGCCAACCCCGCGCATCCGGGCGGGAATTGACCGTCCGCCCTATCCCTTTGTGACCTGGGTCACCGTAGCGTGGACCGTACGGTGTCTTCCACTGCGAAGGGACGTGGTTCCAGTGCGGGTCGGAGTGCTGACCGGGGGCGGCGACTGCCCAGGGCTCAACGCGGTCATCCGGGCTGCCGTCCGCAAGGGCGTGCAGGAGTACGGCTTCGGGTTCACCGGATTCAAGGACGGCTGGCGCGGCCCCCTGGAGGGCGACACCGTCACACTCGGCATCCCGGAGGTCCGCGGGATCCTGCCACGCGGCGGCACCATCCTCGGGTCGTCGCGCACCAACCCCTTCCGCACCGAGGACGGCGCCCACCGGGTGCGGGAGTCCCTCGCCGGGCACCAGGTCGACGCGCTGATCGTGATCGGCGGTGAGGACACCCTGGGCGTGGCGGGCCGCCTCTGGGACGAGTACGGGGTCCCGTGTGTCGGCGTACCGAAGACCATCGACAACGACCTCTCGGCCACCGACTACACCTTCGGCTTCGACACGGCGGTCGGGATCGCCACCGAGGCCATCGACCGCCTGCACACCACCGCCGAATCGCATATGCGGGTCCTGGTGGTCGAGGTGATGGGCCGGCATACGGGGTGGATCGCCCTGCACTCCGGTCTGGCCGGCGGCGCCAACGCCATCCTCATCCCCGAGCAGCGCTTCGACATCGACCAGGTCTGCTCCTGGGTGACCTCGCGCTTCCGCGCCTCGTACGCCCCGATCGTGGTCGTCGCCGAGGGGGCGATGCCGAAGGACGGCGACGCGGTGCTCAAGGACGGCACGCTCGACTCCTTCGGCCACACCCGGCTCTCCGGCATCGGCGAGTGGCTCGCCACCGAGATCGAGAAGCGGACCGGTGAGGAGGCCCGCACCACCGTCCTCGGCCATGTCCAGCGCGGCGGCACCCCCAGCGCCTTCGACCGCTGGCTGGCCACCCGGTTCGGGCTGCACGCGATCGACGCCGTGCGCGAGGGGGACTTCGGCACGATGGTCGCCCTCAGCGGGACGGACATCGTGCGGGTACCGATCGCGGAGGCGACCGCGCGGCTCAAGACGGTCGACCCCGCCCTCTACCGCGAGGCCGGGGTCTTCTTCGGCTGACCGGCCCTACACCAGCACCCCCGCCAGTAGCCCGGCCACCATCCGCGCCCCGTCCTTCGAGAGCACCGACTCCGGGTGGAACTGCACACCGGCGTACCCGTCCCCGCGCAGCGCGTGCACCTCACCGCCGGCCGGCTCACGGCTCAGCTCGATCCGGCGCGCCGCCAGCTCGGCCGCCGCCCTGTCGTCGCACCGGGCCGTGTACGAGTTGTAGAACCCGACGGTCTCCTCGCGCCCGAAGAAGTCGATGCGCTCCTGGACGCCCTGGTGGGGGACCGCCTTGCGGACGATCTCCAGGCCCAGCTCGGCCGCCAGCAGCTCATGGCCCAGACACACCCCGAGCAGCCCGTGCCGGTGGTCTCGGAGCAGCTCCGCGGTGAGCCCCCGCAGGAACCGCATCTTCGGGTCGGCCCGGTCCGCCGGGTTGCCGGGTCCCGGGCCGAGCACCACCGGCCCCCGGTGGACCAGGGCGCTCTCCCGCAGACCCGGCTCGTCGTACCGCCGCACCGTCACATCGAGCCCCGACGACCGCAGCAGATGCGCCAGCATCGAGGTGAACGTGTCCTCCGCGTCCACCACCAGCGCATGGCCCGCCACGGTCGCGGCCGGCTCCTGCATCCGCAGCCAGAACGGCGCGAGGTCGGCCCGCCGCGCCTCAAGCGCCGCCCGCACCCGCGGGTCGTCGGCGAGCCGCGGCCCCGCCGTCTCCCGGCGCGGCCTGCCCTCCCGCACCCCGAGCGCCGTCAGGACCCCCGCCGCCTTGGCGTGTGTCTCGGCGACCTCGCTCGCCGGATCCGAGTGACGTACGAGCGTGGCGCCGACCGAGACCCGCAGCGCGCCCCCGGCCGAGATGTCGGCCGTACGGATCAGGATCGGCGAGTCCAGCGTCTGCGCCCCGCCCGCGTCCCGCCCGATGAGCGCCAGCGCGCCCGCGTAGTAGCCGCGCCCGTCCGTCTCGTACCGCTCGATGACCCGGCAGGCGTTCTGCACCGGCGAACCGGTGACGGTCGCGGCGAACATCGTCTCCTTGAGCACCTCGCGCACATCCAGCGAGCTGCGGCCGCGCAACTCGTACTCGGTGTGCGCGAGATGGGCCATCTCCTTCAGCCGCGGCCCGACGACGACCCCGCCCATGTCGCCGACGGTGCACATCATCTTCAGCTCCTCGTCCACCACCATGGAGAGCTCGTCGGTCTCCTTGCGGTCGCCGAGGAAGTCGAGCAGCGCCCCGGCGGTCGGCCCCTCGGGCGGATAGCGGAAGGTCCCGCTGATCGGGTTCATCACCACCGTCCCGCCGGACATCCGGACGTGCACCTCCGGGCTCGCGCCGACCAGGGTGCGCTCCCCGGTGTGCACCACGAACGTCCAGTACGCGCCCCGCTCACCGTCGAGCAGCCGCCGGAACAGGGCGAGCGCGTCGGCCCGGCCGAAGCCCGGGACCGAGCCGGTGTACGTACGCCGGACGACGAAGTTCGCGCCCTCGCCCCGGCCGATCTCGTCCTCGACGACCCGCCCGACGATCTCCCGGTAGGCGTCGTCGCTGACGTCGAAGCCGCCGTTCTCGACCTGGACGCCGTGTGCGGGCAGCTGGTCGAGCACCTCGTCCAGCGGCAGCTCGTACGTCTCGTCGGCGACCAGGACCGCCAGCGGCGTCCCGTCGTCGCGCACATCGAAACCGCGCTCGCCGATCTGCCGGAACGGCACCAGGGCCAGCACCGGACCGCTGTCGCCCGCCGGGATGTCCGCGAGCCGCTCCACCTCGTGGACCTCGCCGGTCAGCAGCTCGACGGTGTCGTGGTCACGGCCGGGAGTGCGCCTGCGCAGCAGGGCGAAGGGGCGGTGGTCGTCCAGCAGAGCGCTGATGAGCATCGGGGGTGTTCCTTCCGGGCGCCCCGCGGTGCGGGGAGGGGGTGTACGGAGAGGAACGGCCGGGTGAAAACACGGAAGGCCGCCCCTCGGGCGGCCTTCGCTTCGTCTGTACGCGCGATGTCAGTGGGCCGCCGGATGAGCGGTCCACCACCAGTTTCGAGTCGTCGTCGCGAACATGGTGCGGACTGTAGCGCATCGGCGGCGGCCGGCCGGACACCCCGGCCGTCTCATCCACCGGGCACCACCAGAACCGGTCAGAGCGACCCCGTACTGTTGGCGGTGTGACCGTGAACGCTGAAACCCAAGCCCCCGCCGCAGAGGCGTCCTGGCGAGACCTTCCCGCGGTGCAGCAGCCCGAGTACCCGGATGCCGGCGCTCTGCGCGATGTGATCGCGGACCTCACGTCGTATCCGCCGCTCGTCTTCGCCGGCGAGTGCGACCAGCTGCGCGAGCGGCTGGGAGCCGTGGCCAGGGGCGAGGCGTTCCTGCTTCAGGGCGGCGACTGCGCCGAGGCGTTCGACGCCGTGTCCGCCGAGCACATCAGGGCGAAGCTCAAGACGCTGCTGCAGATGAGCGCCGTGCTCACCTACGCGGCTTCGGTGCCCGTGGTGAAGGTCGGCCGGATCGCGGGCCAGTACTCGAAGCCGCGTTCCAAGGGGACCGAGACCCGCGACGGTGTGACGCTGCCGACGTACCGCGGCGACTCGGTCAACGGCTTCGACTTCAACGAGAAGTCCCGGGTCCCTGACCCGGAGCGGCTCAAGCGGATGTACCACGCCTCGGCGTCGACGCTGAACCTGGTCCGCGCCTTCACCACCGGCGGTTACGCGGACCTGCGCCAGGTGCACGCCTGGAACCAGGACTTCGTCAAGTCATCGCCGTCCGGGCAGCGTTACGAGCAGCTCGCCCGCGAGATCGACAGCGCGCTGAACTTCATGAAGGCGTGCGGGACCGACCCGGCGGAGTTCCGCGCGGTCGAGTTCTACGCCTCGCACGAGGCGCTGCTCCTCGACTACGAGTCGGCGCTGACCCGTACGGACTCCAGGACCGGCAAGCTCTACGACACCTCGGGCCACATGGTCTGGGTCGGCGAGCGCACCCGGCAGCTGGACCACGCGCACATCGAGTTCGCCTCGCAGATCCGCAACCCGATCGGTGTGAAGCTCGGCCCGACGACCACCCCGGAGGAGGCGCTCAGCTACATCGAGCGTCTGGACCCGGACCGCGAGCCCGGCCGGCTGACCTTCATCGTCAGGATGGGCGCGGACAAGGTCCGCGACCGGCTGCCGAACCTGGTCGAGAAGGTCACCGCGTCCGGCGCCCAGGTCGTCTGGGTGACGGACCCGATGCACGGCAACACCTTCGAGGCGGCGTCCGGCCACAAGACCCGCCGCTTCGACGACGTGCTCGACGAGGTCAAGGGCTTCTTCGAGGTCCACAAGAGCCTGGGCACCCACCCGGGCGGCATCCATGTCGAGCTGACCGGTGACGATGTCACCGAGTGCGTGGGCGGCGGCGACGAGATCTTCGTCGACGATCTGCACCAGCGCTACGAGACGGCCTGCGACCCGCGGCTCAACCGCAGCCAGTCGCTCGACCTGGCGTTCCTGGTCGCGGAGATGTACCGGGCGCAGTAGGCAGTACCCGCAGCAGGACAGCGAAAAGGGGCCGTGGGGCGCGGATCACAGGGATCCGCCCCCACGGCCCCTTTTGCACGCCCGGGGGTAAGGTTAGGATTACCTCACCGATTGGTCGGGGTGGTGCCCGTCAGCGATCCCGTCCGGGAGGTGAACCCGCGTGTATGTCTGCTCGTGCTTCGGCGTGACCGAGAAGCAGGTGAAGGACCACGCGGACGCCGGCGCCTGCACCCCCCGGGAGATCGCGTCGGCCTGCAAGGCGGGCACCGACTGCGGTGGCTGCGTCCGCAGCATCCAGGCGCTCCTCGGCCGGGGCGGCTGCCCCCGCCGCGAACTCGTCGAAGGGCGCGGACAGCCCGCACAGGAGCCCGTGAGCGGCCCCGGGCCCGTGGTCCGGCCGGAGCCCGTGGCAGGCAGGCCCGTGCCGGAGCCCGTGGCGGACAGGCCCGTGCCCGCCCGGTCGCCGCTGCCCGAAGCGGCCTGACTCCGGCTACTCCGGCTCCGTACGGCCCGCCCGTTCCGTTTCCCTTGTTCTCAGCTGTCCGGCTGTTCGATCACCTGGGCGATGTAGAGCGGCTCACCGAGTTTCTCGACCAGCTCCAGCTGGGTGTCGAGATAGTCGATGTGGTGCTCCTCGTCGGCGAGGATCGACTCGAAGATGTTCGCGGACGTGATGTCGCCCTTGTTGCGCATGACCTCGATCCCGCGCCGGAGCCGGTCGATGGCCTCGGCCTCGACCTGCCGGTCCGCCTGGAACATCTCGGTGACCGTCTGGCCCACCCGGACGTGGAAGAGCCGCTGGTAGTTGGGCAGGCCCTCCAGGAAGAGGATCCGGTCGGTGAGGATCTCGGCGTGCTTCATCTCGTCGAACGACTCGGACCTGGTGTATTTCGCCAGCTTGGTCCAGCCGAAATTCTCCTGCATCTTCGCGTGCAGGAAGTACTGATTGATCGCCGTGAGTTCTCCGGTCAGCTGCTCGTTGAGAAACTCGATGACCTCGGGGTCGCCCTGCATCGCAGAGGCTCCTTCCAGGCGTGGATCCGGGCAGATTCCGCGCATCCTGTCACCGCCCATCGGGGGATTCCAGTAAGTGCAGGCTTAGTACGAGTTGCCCTGGTCGGCGCTGACCCGGTCCGGGCCTGGTGCAGACCTGGTCATGACCACCCCGCGAGGTCTGTCACCATGGATACATGGGTCAGCCGGAGAGCCGGGAGCAGCAGGGAGCGGCGCAGTCCGAGCTTCCACCCGGGCAGCGGCTGCAGCGCGGCTGGCCCGTGACGCACTACGGCCCGGTCCCGAAATTCAAGCCCGACCGGTGGGAATTCCGGATCTTCGGGGCCACCGCTGACGGCGAGAAGCACTGCTGGAACCACGAGGAGTTCTCGGCGCTGCCGTTCTCCACCGTGGTCGCCGATCTGCACTGCGTGACGAAGTTCTCCATGCTGTCGGCCGAATGGGGCGGTGTGAGGGCGCGGACCCTGGTCGAGCTGGCACCGCCCGCGCCGCAGGTCACCCATGTGATGGTCTGGGCCGAGTACGGCTACAGCGCCAATCTGCGCCTGGCCGACTTCACGGACGCGAAGACCCTTTTCGCGACCCACAAGGCCGGTGAGCTGCTGACCGCCGAGCACGGGTTCCCGCTGCGGCTCGTCGTGCCGCAGCTGTACGCCTGGAAGGGCCCGAAATGGGTCCGCGGGATCGAGTACATGACCGCGGACCGCCGTGGCTTCTGGGAGGAGCGCGGGTACCACAATCTCGGCGACCCCTGGCAGGAGCAGCGCTACTCGTACCAGGAAGGCCCCGGCGACGGCCCCGAGCTCTGAGCGGGCTGCCTCTCGGGGCGGCTGTCTTCCCGGGACGGGGGCTGTCCCCCAGGAGACCGCGAGATCTCAGGGGCGCAGCGACTTCAGCCGGGCCACGTCCGCCGTGTGCCCCTCCTTGCCGCCGGGGGTCTCGATGATCAGCGGCACCCCCTCGGTCGCCGGGTGGGCGAGCAGCTCCCTGAACGGCTCCGCGCCGATGTGACCCGCGCCGATGTTCTCGTGCCGGTCCTTGTGGGCGCCCGTGGCCTCCTTGGAGTCATTGGCGTGGATCAGCCTGAGCCTGCCCTCGCCCACGGTGTCCACCAGCAGGTCCAGGGTCTGGTTCATCCCGCCGGGACCCGCGAGGTCGTGCCCCGCCGCGAAGATGTGGCAGGTGTCCAGACAGACCCCGAGCCGCGGGTGCGAGTCGAGCGCTTCGAAGTACGGCCCGAAGTCCCAGGTGCGTGAGCAGAGCGAGGAGCCCTGGCCCGCCGTCGACTCCAGCAGCAGATACGGGTCGTCGTCCTCGGTCAGCTCGTCGAGCAGCGGCAGCAGATGCGTACGGACCTGTGCGAGCGCCTCGGACCTCGGGCGGCCCCCGGTCGCCGAACCGGTGTGGACGACGACGCCCAGCGCGCCGATCTCCCGGCCCCTGCGCAGGGAGTGGCGCAGCGACTCCACCGACCGCTCCACCGTCGCGGCCGTGTGCGAACCGAAATTGATCAGATAGGGCGCGTGCACATACGCCGTGACCGACTCGTTGGCGCACTCCTTGCGGAACTGCTCGTCCTGGTCCGGGTTCCCGGTGGGGGTGGCCCAGCCGCGCGGGTTGGCGACGAAGACCTGCACGGTCTCGGCGCCCATGTCGCGGGCGTAGGGCAGGCCGGTCCTGGCGAGGCCGCCGGCCACGGGTACATGGCCGCCGATGGGATTGCGCACGGTGCTCTCAGAGTCCCTTGGTCTTGATGGTGATGGTGCTGCCCTCGGGGGCACGGCCGCCGCCGTCGACCGACTGGGTGTCGACGGTGTTGCTGAAGGACAGGAACGGCCGGTCGACATGGACCTTGAAGCCCTTGTCGGTCAGCGTGCTCTTCGCGTCGGCCACGCTGTCGCCCGTGACATCGGGGACCGTGATCATGCGCGGGCCCTTGGAGACCGTCAGCGTGACGGTGTCGCCCTCCTCGGCCCGGGCGGCCCCGGCCGGCGACTGCTTCGCGATCTGCCCGGCGTCCTCGGTGGAGTTGATCTGCTCCGGTGCGACCACGACCTTCAGCTTCTGGTCCTGGAGATCGGCGCGGGCGTCCTCCAGGGACTCGCCCGTGACATCCGGTACGTCGACCGGGGAGCCCTTGGAGACGACCAGGGCGATCGCGGAGCCGGCGTGCCGCTCGGTGCCGGACACCGGGTCCGTACGGATCACCTTGCCCCGGGCGACCCCGTCGCTGAACTCCTTGGTGACCATGCCGGACGCCAGCCCGGCCTTGTCCAGGTCCTGCCTGGCCCGTGCGAGCGGCTCACCCTCGACGCGGGGCACCTTCACGATCTCCGGTCCGCGCGAGACGACCAGCGACACCGCGTCGTTGTCCCGGATGCGGGCGCCCGACGCCGGCTTGCTGCTCATGACCTCGCCGCGGTCGTAGGTGTCGCTGAACGCGCGCTCGGTCCTCTTCACGTCGAGCCCGGCGGCCGACAGCCGTGACTTCGCGGTCTTCTCGGGCTGGCCGAGGAGCGAGGGGACCCGGGTGAACTGGCCCGAGTTGATGTACCAGACACCCGCTCCGACGCCCAGCACCAGCAGGACGGCGACGACCGACGCGATCAGACCGCGGCGGGCCCGCCGGCCGCGGCGCACCGGCCGCCGCTCCGGCTCGGGCTCCTCGCCCACCGGCATCACCAGACGGCTGGTGCGGTTGACCCCCGCGGCGGGCAGCGGGCGCCGGATCACATCCGTACGTTCCTCGGAGGCGTCCGCGCCGGAGTCCGTCCCGGACGGGAGCGCCTGCGGCGGTACGGCGTCCAGCTCGGCGTCGCTCAGTGCGGCGCGGGCCTCGCGGACCTGGCCGAGCAGCGCCACCGCGTCGTACGGCCGGTCGTCCGGGCGCCTGGCGGTGGCGGTCGCCACCAGGCCGTCCAGCCGGGCGGCGAGTCCCGGCACGGCGGCGGACGGCGCGGGCACCCCTTCGTTGAGGTGCTGGTAGAGGACCTGGGCGGCGGTGTCGCCGCTGTGCGGCTTGGCGCCGGTGAGCATCTCGTACAGCACCACACCGCAGGCGTAGACGTCCGCCCGGGTGTCGGCCGCGCCCTGCTCGATCTGCTCGGGGGCCAGATACGAGACGGTGCCCAGGATGGCGCCCGTGCTGTTCGTCTCGGTGTCCACGGCCCGGACGAGGCCGAAGTCGGCGACCTTCACCCGGCCGTCGTCCCCGATCAGGATGTTCTCCGGCTTCATGTCGCGGTGCACGAATCCGGCCCGGTGCGCGGCGCCGAGCGCGGCCAGCACCGGCTCCAGGATGTCCAGCGCGGCCCGGGGACAGAGCGCGCCCCGCTCACGCAGGACGTCGCGCAGGGTGCACCCGGCGACGTACTCCATCGCCAGATAGACATGCGCGCCGTCCGCGCCCTGGTCGAACATGCCGACCACATTGGGGTGGTCGAGGCGGGCGACGGACTTGGCCTCCCGGATGAACCGCTCGACGAACGTGGCGTCGACCGCCAGCGCGGGGTGCATCACCTTGAGGGCGAGCACCCGGTCCAGACGGGTGTCGACCGCCCGGTAGACCGTGGCCATGCCACCGACCGCGATGCAGGCGTCCACCCGGTAGCGGCCGTCGAGCAGCTGCCCGACGAGCGGGGCCTGCGGGTCACCAAGCGTCGTATCCACGCTGGCGAGTGTACGAGTCGGCGCTGACAGGGCCTAAGCCGTCCTGGTGAATCGGCCGGGACTGAAGCCGAGCTGTGACAGGCCGGTGAGGACCGGCGTGAGGACCGGCCCGCGGACCGGTGTGAGGACCCGGCCCGCGGGTCCCGGAGGCGCTCCGGCACGGTCGGCCGGCCTCTAGAACGCCGGCCGCTCCGGATCGAGTGCCGCGCGCCCCTCCTCCGGAGACGACGCCCGGGCGAAGTGCCTGCGGGGGATCCGGCCCGCCCGGTGAGCGAGCCGGCCCGCCTCCACACCCCGGCGCATCGCGGACGCCATCAGTTCCGGCTCCTGCGCGCGGGTCACCGCCGACGCCAGCATCACGGCCGCGCAGCCGAGCTCCATCGCCAGCGCCGCGTCCGACGCCGTACCGGCGCCCGCGTCGAGGATCACCGGCACTCCGGCCCGCTCCACGATCAGCTGGAAGTTGTGCGGATTGCGGATGCCGAGGCCCGAGCCGATGGGGGAGCCGAGCGGCATGATCGCCGCGCAGCCCACCTCTTCGAGGCGGCGGGCCAGCACCGGATCGTCGTTGGTGTACGGCAGCACCGTGAAACCGTCGTCCACCAGCGTCTCGGCGGCGTCGAGCAGCTCCACCGGGTCGGGCAGCAGGGTGTGCTCGTCCGCCACGACCTCCAGCTTGATCCAGTTCGTGCCCAGGGCCTCGCGGGCCAGCCGGGCGGTGAGGACCGCCTCGCCCGCAGTGAAGCAGCCGGCGGTGTTCGGCAGCACCTTGACGGCGAGCCTGTCGAGGACCGAGAGGACCGAGCCCTGCACCGTGGGGTCGAGGCGGCGCATCGCCACCGTCGTGAGTTCGGTGCCCGACGCGATCAGTGACCTCTCCAGCACATCGAGGCTGGGCGCACCGCCGGTCCCCATGATCAGCCGGGAGGAGAACTCGGTGTCGGCGAGAGTGAAGGAATCGTCTGCCATGTCCGGATCAGCCTCCCTGGACCGCGGTGAGAATCTCGACGCGGTCGCCGTCGGCGAGCGCGGTACGGGGCCACCTGCCCCGGGGCACGACGGTCTCGTTGACCGCGGCGGCGACGCCCGACGGCGCACTGGTGAAGCCGGTGACCAGTACATCGAGGGTGGTGCCCGGGGCGATCCCACGGGGCTCGCCGTTGACCGAGACCCGCGCCTGAGGCGCGGCCACGGGCGGTGCGTCCGCCGCCGGGGTGTTCACGGGGGGCACGTTCAGTGGCACGTTCATGCGGGCTGCTCCTGTCGTACGGGCGAGAAGCGCCGGGGAGTGAAGGCGCGGGCCTCGGCGGGCAGCTCCCCGGTGGTGAGCAGTTCGGCCATCACATCGCCGGTGACGGGCGTGAGCAGCACGCCGTTGCGGTAGTGGCCGGTGGCCAGCAGGAGGCCGGGCAGCGCGCTCGGGCCGAGCAGCGGCGCGTTGTCGGGGGACGCGGGCCGCAGCCCCGCGCGCGTCTCCGTGAGCGGGAGTTCGGTGATGCCGGGTACCAGCTCATGGGCGTCGCGGAGCAGTTCGTACACCCCGCCCGCGGTGACCGTGGTGTCCCAGCCCAGCTCCTCGCTGGTCGCGCCGATCACCAGCTCGCCGTTCTCCCGGGGGACCAGATAGAGGTGGCTGCCCCGGACGACCGCGCGGACCGTCCGGCTGAGGAACGGCGCGTACACACGTGGCACCGTCAGCCGCAGCACCTGGCCCTTCACCGGGCGTACGGGCGGAAGCACCGCGTCCGGTACGCCCGCGAGCCGGCCGCTGAGGCTGCCCGCCGCCAGCACCACCTGGCCCGCGGGCAGGGCCGTTCCGTCGGCCAGCACCACACCGGTGGCCCGGCCGCGCTCCACCGTCAGTCGCTCGGCCCAGTCGCGGTGGAAGGTGACCCCGGCCCGCTCGCACGCGATGACCAGCGCCTTCGCGAGCCGCCGCGGATCGACCTGGTGGTCGCCGTCCACCCGGAGCCCGCCGCGTACACCCGGCGCGAGCATCGGTTCGAGGCGCCTGCACTCGCGCCCGGTGAGCCACTCCGACTCCAGGCCGGAGCGGACCTGGAGCGCGTGCAGCTCCCGCAGATTCGCCCGGTCGTCGAGGTCGAGCGCCACCGCGAGGGTGCCGCAGGCGCGGTAGCCCAGCTCCTGGCCCGACGCCTCCGCCAGCTCCGCGGCGAACGCCGGATAGCGGCGGGCGGACTCCAGATTCAGCCCGAGCAGGACCTGCTCGCCGTAGTGCAGTTCTGTGACGGCGGCCAGCATGCCCGCCGCGACCTGCGCGGCGCCGCCGCCCGGCTCGGGGTCGACGACGGCCGTACGCAGTCCGCGCTGCGCCGACCGCCAGGCCGTGACGAGACCGATGATCCCGCCACCGACGATCAGTACGTCCGGCAGCGCGCCCACCGTGTCGGCGTGGTGCGCCTGATGACTGGCGTGATGGGTGTGCATGGGCGTCCAGCCCCTCCCTTCGCCGGCATGACCCGGATCAGGTTCGTACGGTCGGAGGCCGTCCAGCCTCCCTCTCAGCCCGGTGCGCCCGGACTCCCGCGAGTGGTTCAGCACGGCCAGCCTAACCCCGGTCGGTGCCGCCTCGTAAGCCGTCACAGGACACCCCCTGTTCTGACGGGTCGTCAGGTGCTTAAGGTGATCGGGTGAGTGAGCCGAGGAACGTCGTCATCGCCGGCGCGGGCATGGCCGGAGTGCAGACCGCTGTCGCCCTGCGGGACCAGGGCTTCACCGGACCCGTCACGCTGATCGGCGAGGAGTCCCACCAGCCGTACGACAGACCGCCGCTCTCCAAGGCGGTGCTGCTCGGCAAGGCGGACGGCTCCGCCTTCGACGTCGACTTCGCCGCGCTCGGGGTCGAGCTGCTGCTGGGGTGCGAGGTGACCGGCCTGCGCCCGCGGGACCGGGAGCTGGACACCGCGCGCGGCCCCGTCCCGTACGGGGCTCTGGTCGTCGCCACCGGCGCCCACCCGGTCACGCTGCCCGGCAGCGAGGGCGCCCCCGGAGTTCATCTGCTGCGCACACTCGACGACGCGGGACGGCTGCGGGCCGTCCTCGCCGACCGCCGGGACGTGGTGGTGGTCGGCGCGGGGTGGATCGGCGCCGAGTTCGCGACGGCCGCACGCGAGGCGGGGTGCGCGGTGACGGTCGTGGAGGCGGCGGGCCGGCCGCTCGTCGGGGTGCTGCCGCCCGAGATCGCGGCGCCGATGGCCGACTGGTACGCCGACAGCGGCGCCGAACTCCTCACGGACGCCCGGGTGTCCCGGGTCGAACCGGGCGCCGTGGTCCTGGAGTCCGGGCGGCGGCTGGCGGCCGGGGCGGTCCTCGTCGGCATCGGGGCCAGGCCCGCGACCGGCTGGCTGGCCGGTTCCGGTATCGCGCTCGGCGCCGAAGGGTCGGTCCTGGCCGACGAACGGCTGCGCACCTCGCTCCCGGACGTCTACGCGGTCGGCGACTGCGCGTCCTTCCCGTCGCGCCGTTACGGCGAGCGGCTGCTGATCCACCACTGGGACAACGCACTCCAGGGGCCGCGCACGGTCGCCGCCGACGTGATCGGTGAGACCCCGCAGATCTACGACCCGGTGCCCTACTTCTGGTCCGAGCAGTTCGGCCGCTTCGTCCAGTACGCGGGCCACCACGCGGCCGCCGACACCCTGGTCGGGCGCGGCGACCCGGCGGGGCCCGCCTGGTCGGTGTGCTGGCTGCGGGAGGAGCGGCTGGTCGCGGTGCTCGCCGTCGGCAGGCCACGGGATCTGGCCCAGGGACGGAAGCTGATCGAGTCGGGCGCCCCGGTGGATCCGGCCCTGGCCGCCGATCCGGCCGTGCCGCTCAAGGCGGCGGTCCGCCCCCGGCAGGACTGACCGCGGCCGCCGCCGTGACCGCCGCCGTGACCGGCGTACGACGGCCCTGAAGGGCTGAGTCCGGGTATCGGCTGTCAGTGCGGGATGGCAGGCTTGTCCCGTGACCGAGATTGACGCAAAAACCGACGCTCTCATCCCCGCCTGGCTGCACCTGCCCGACATCGCCGAGATGTTCGACGTCGAGGTGACCCGTGTCCGCCAGCTGGTCAGGGACGGCACGCTGATCGCCGTACGCCGTGGTGAGAACAGGGCGCTCCAGGTGCCCGCCGCCTTCATCGACGGCACCAAAGTGGTCAAGGGCCTCGCCGGCACCCTGACGCTCCTGCGGGACGACGGCTTCAGCGACGAGGAGATGCTGGAGTGGCTCTTCACCCCCGACGAGACCCTGCCCGGCACGCCCGCGCAGGCGCTGAGCGAGAATCGCGGGACGGAGGTGAAGCGCCGGGCCCAGGCGCTCGCCGTCTGATCGAAGCGTGATCACCTCGCGGTGTACGGACCGGGCCCGTCCCGGGCCGTACACCGCGGCCCGTTGCCGTCCGTCCAGCCGTCCGTCGCCGTCCAGCCGCCGTCCCTTGGGGGGAACGCCCGATGTCCACCGCACCCGCTCCGCTGTCCGATGCCCGGCTGTATCTCTGCACGGACGCGCGCAGGCGCCAGGGCGACCTGCCCGAGTTCCTGGACGCCGTGCTGGCCCACGGCGTGGACATCGTCCAGCTGCGGGACAAGGGCATGGAGGCGGCCGAGGAGCTGGACCACCTCCAGGTCTTCGCCGACGCCTGCCGCAGGCACGGCAAGCTGCTCGCGGTGAACGACCGGGCGGATGTCGCGCACGCCATCTCGTCCGACGTGCTGCATCTGGGCCAGGGCGACCTGCCGGTCCCCGCCGCCCGCGCGATCCTCGGCCCCGATGTCCTCATCGGCCGCTCGACGCACGCGGAGTCCGAGGTGGACGCGGCCGCGGCCGAGCCCGGCGTGGACTACTTCTGCACCGGCCCCTGCTGGCCCACCCCGACCAAGCCGGGACGGCACGCACCGGGCCTCGGCCTCGTGCGGTACGCGGCGGGGCTCGCCACCTCGCGGCCCTGGTTCGCGATCGGCGGGATCGACGCGGGCAATCTGGACGAGGTGCTGGACGCGGGGGCGCGCCGGGTGGTGGTCGTCCGCGCGATCACCGAGGCGGCCGACCCGGCCGCGGCCGCCGCCGCGCTCGCCGCCCGGGTCAGGGCCCGCAGCGAGTGACGCGCAGCGGGTGGCGCGGGAGCGGCGGGACGGAAAGTGCCGGGACAGAGAAGTGTCCGATGGGTGGACAAGTATCTCGCAAATCGGGCATAAAGTCCGGGCGTGGTTGGGGGAGTGCCACGCCCTGACTAATCTGCCCGTATGGCCTCCGGCACCTCCTCCACCAGAACCGACCACGCCCGAACCGTGCGCGACCTGCTCGCGACCGGCAGGACGCTGTACTCCTTCGAGTTCTGGGCGCCCAAGACCGAGAAGGGCGAGCGGAACCTCTGGAACGCGCTGCGCCGTGTCGAGGCGGTGGCGCCCAGCTTCGTCTCGGTGACCTACGGTGCGGGCGGTTCGTCCCGCGCTGGCACGGTCAGGGCCACCGAGCAGATCGCGTCGGACACCACGCTCACCCCGGTTGCCCACCTCACGGCCGTCAACCACTCCGTCGCCCAGCTGCGCAACATCATCGGCCAGTACGCCGACGCCGGGATCCGGAACATCCTGGCCGTCCGCGGCGACCCGCCCGGCGACCCGATGGGCGAGTGGGTCAAGCACCCGGAAGGCGTGATGTACGCCGCCGACCTGGTGCGGCTGATCAAGGAGTCGGGTGACTTCTGCGTCGGCGTCGCGGCCTTCCCCGAGATGCACCCGCGCTCGGACAACTGGGAGAGTGACATCCGGCACTTCACCGACAAATGCCGGGCCGGTGCCGACTACGCGATCACCCAGATGTTCTTCGATCCGGAGGACTATCTGCGGATGCGTGAGCGGGTGGTGGCCGCTGGTTGCGACACCCCGGTCATTCCGGAGGTCATGCCGATCACCAATGTGCGGCAGTTGGACCGGTTCGCGCAGCTCAGCAACGCGCGCTTCCCGTCCGGTCTGAAAGAACGCATCCATGCCGTCAAGGACGACCCGGCCGCTGTACGCTCCATTGGCATCGAGTTCGCTACGGAGTTCTGCGCGAAGCTGCTCTCCGAGGATGTCCCTGGGCTGCACTTCATCACGCTGAACAACTCCACCGCGACCCTCGAAATCTACGAGAATCTCGGACTGCACAAGCAGTCCTGACCGGCACATCCGCCCCCCCCGCACGGGGCGGTGGCCGCAGAGAGGGGCGTACATGGGCTGGACGGTCCTCTATGTCGGGTTCGGATTCGTCGCGCTGTGGCTGCTGGGCGAGGTGCTGCTGCAGTACAAGGCCAGGCTCCGCTGGCGGCTGCTCGCCTTCACCGGGTTCCTCGGCGTGGTCTTCGGGGTGCTGCTGCACTCCGTGCCGGTGATCGTGGTGGGCGCCATCGCGTTCGCCGTCGGCCAGTTGTACGTCACGCTCTCCTTCCGGCGCGGCTTCTCGACCGGCTGGGCCATAAAGGGCGCACCCCGCGAGAACAAGCGCCGCAGGGCGCGTGGTGGGAGCGGGGCGAAGGACCCCGTACTCGAAGTCTCGGACCTGCAGTACGAGCAGCAGCCGGGGCAGGAGCCGCAGGACGGCCAGGACCAGCCGGGCGGCGCGCAGTACGACACCCAGGACGGCGTCTTCGCACAGCACGGCCAGGACGCCGACGGCTACGGGCAGTCCGCGTACGGCGGCAGCGGCTACGGCCCCGACGGCGGATTCGGCCACGACGGAACCGGCCACGACGGCGCCGCCTATGCCGCCTACCCGCCCGGCGCGGCGGACTCCGGCACATCCCCCGGCCAGGACCCCTCACGGGCCCAGGAACCGATGGCCGCGAGCGTCTACGCGCCGGAGCCGATGCCCGACGAAACAGGCCAGTACGGCATATACAGCGACACGGCGTACGGAACCGGGGCGCAGTACGGCACCGGCTACGACCAGAACGGCGGGACGTACGACAGCCAGTACGGCTACGGCGGCGAGCAGCAGCAGTACGCCGCCTACTCGGACCCGTACATCGGCGCCGGCCAGTACGGGGCCTCGTACGGCGGCCAGCAGCAGTACGCCGATCCCTACGCCGACCAGTACGCCAACGACACCCCGCCCGGCGGGGTCTGGGTCCCGCAGCAGCGCGACACCGAACCGGCGTACGGCGAAGCGGCCTACGGCGCTCCGCGCGACCCCGAGCACCCGGACCACTCCGAGTACTCGGCCCAACAGCCGTACCAGAGCGGGCACAACGGCTACAACGAGCAGCAGCGGTACTGAGAAGGGGGCGGCGCCGGGCCGCCCGAGGCCGTCACCGCGAGCCGCGGAAGCCTTCGCCCTCGACGATGAGCCCGGCGGCCAGCGCCCCCGACATCCCGGCGTGTGCGAGCCCGCCGCCGGGGTGCGACCAGCCGCCCGCGAAGGAGAGGCCGGGCAGCGGCGACCGGTTGGGCGCGGGCAGCAACTGCCCCCGCGCACCGGCCAGGGCCGGTCCGGGCACCTGGGGCGAACCGGTCTCCCGCAGCGTGTCGGCTGGGGTCCGTACCTCCCGCCACAGCACCCGCTCGCGCAGCCCGCGCACGGCGGACTCCGCCGCCGCGACCACCCGGTCGGCGAACGCTTCCGCCCGGTCGCCGGTGGCCCAGTTCTCCGACCCGCCGACGTCCTGGCCGGTGACCGGGACCGTGACCGTCAGTGTGACGGCCTCGTGGCCGGGGCCCGGGACCAGCGCCGGATCGTCCGGGCGCCCCACCGTCACCATCGGCAGGTCGCGCTCCGCGCGGTGCACCACGGTGCGGTGGACGGCGTCCGTGTCCCGGTCCCCGCGCAGCGCCAGACAGACCACGAACCGGCCGCTCCGGGTGCCCGATTCGCGGTGCGGCCCGTGGGCGGACGGCAGCGGGGCACCCGCGACCACATGGTCGGCGTCGACGCCGCTCCCGTCGGCCAGCTCCAGACCGCAGGCCCTGCCGTCCTTCTCCCGTACGTCCGTGACCTCGGCCGAGAACACGAACTCGACCTTCCGCGCCAGGCACCGCTCGTACACCGCGTCCGCCAGCGCCCGCATGCCCCCGCGTACGTACCAGTTGCCGAAGGTCTGCTCCATGTACGGCAGGACGGCGGCCGACGCCGGGACCGTCAGCGGATCGAAACCGTACGACACGGCATAGCTCGCCAGCAGGGCCGCCAGCCGCGGGTCCCGCAGCTCCCTGCTGCCGATCTCGGCGAGCGTGGTCGCGCTGCGCCGCAGCAGCCCCGTTCTGAGCGCCGGATACGGATCGAGGCCCAGCGGGTCCGGATCGGCGGGCAGCGGCTCCTCCAGGAGCGGGCGCCTGGTGCTGTCCCAGGTCTCCCGCGCCCGGTCGAGGAACGCACCCCAGCGGGCGCCCGCGCCGCCGCCCAGTGCGGCCTCCAGGGCCGCCATGGCCCCGGCACGCGAGGCGTTCGGCAGCAGGACGCGGGTCCCGTCGTCGAAGAGGTGGCGGGCCGCCGGATCCACCTGGACCAGCTCGACGCACTGCTCCAGCGGTTCACGGCCCGTCTTCACGAACAAGTCGCGGTAGACGGCGGGCAGCTGGAGCAGCCCCGGCCCGGTGTCGAAGGCGAAGCCGTCGCGCGCGAAGCGGCCCACCGCCCCGCCGTGGGTCTCCGTACGTTCGTACACCGTCACCCGGTGGCCTGCCACAGCCAGCCGGGCGGCAGCCGCCATGGCGCCCATCCCGGCGCCGATCACCGCAATCCGTGCCATGGCAGGAACTTTATCGGGGCGCCGTGCGCCCCCGCTGGGGTGGCGCACACACGTCTGAGTATCCGTACCTAGAAGCGGAGATGAGTAGTTACGCGGATGGGCTCCCACCTGCGAGGACGGCAGAGTGTGGAGCACGGAAGGGGCGCGGCGCCGGCACCGCCGACACGGGGCGGCGGAAACGGCGCGGCTCCCCCGACGAGTACGGGATGTACGGGGGAGTACAGCGGGGGAGTACGGGGGAAGCGCCGTCCGGCAACGGCTCGGGAGACCGGGCCGGGCCTGGCGGCGCTCTTTCTTTCCCGCTCGCTCCTTCTCCGCCGGCCTGTCTGCCGAACTTTCTCCGCCGCGCCTTCTCAGCCGCTCGTTGTCCGCTCTCGTTCTCCGCTCTCGCTCTCCCGGCCGTCAGCGCCCGCTGACGCGGCCGTGCAGCAGACGGGAGAGCGCCGCGTGCACCTCGTCGATCGACCGTCCGGGCTGGAACGCCTGCCAGTCGAGCGCCGCCACCAGGACCATGCCGACCAGGGCGGCAGCCGTCAGCGGAATGTCGATCTCCTCGCTCAGCTCGCCCCCTTCGACGGCCTCGCGCAGCACGGTCTCGACGACGGCGACGGCCTCCTGGCGTACCACGAGCAGGGTCGACTGCCAGGCCCTGTTGGTGCGCCACAGCTCGGCCACGTACAGCTGTGTGAAGGCCGGGTAGGCGTCGATGAAGCCGAGGCCCGCCCGGATCATGGCGTCCAGTGCCTCGACCTTGCTGCCGCCGCGCTCCGCCGTCGTGTCGGCCGCTGCCTGGAGCGCGGCGGTGAGAAGCCCGACCCCGTGCCGCAGCAGCTCCTCGAAGAGCACGGTCTTGCTGGCGAAGTTGTAGTAGACCGTGCCCTTGGCGACCCCCGCGCGCTCGGCGATCTCCTCCACCGTGGTGGCGGAGAAGCCCTTCTCCGCGATGAGAGTGACAGCCGCCTCGTACAGCTTCTGCCGGGTGGCCTGCCGTCTGGTGCTGGTGTCCATGCCCCCGATTCTCACAGGCCACCTCCCGCACAGGCCATTTCACTCACAGGCTCAGCTCCGGATGCAGCCGTTCCATGGTCCACACCTGCTTGCTCCGCGCCGAGAGCGCGGTCAGCGCCAGCGCACCCGCGGTGAAGCCGAGCAGCACGGCGGAGCCGGTCCACACCGGGGCGAGGCCGCCGCCCGTGATGAGTCTGCGCAGCCCCTCGACCACGTAACTCATCGGCAGATACGGGTGGATGGCGTTGAAGAACGCCGGGCTCGTCTGCACCGGATAGGTGCCGCCCGCCGAGGTCAGCTGGAGCATCAGCAGCGCCAGCACCAGGATCCGCCCGGCCGCGCCGAAGCGGGCGTTCAGCCACTGCACGATCGCGGCGAAGCAGCAGGTCACCAGGGCCAGAAAGCCCAGGGTCCCGGCGGCGCGGGCCAGCTGCAGGCCGATCGCCCAGTGCAGTACGGCCATCAGCGCGGCCGTCTGGAGCACCCCGATCGCGGCCACCGGGAGCCAGCCCGCGAAGGTGATCCGCCACGCCGACGCGCCCGCGGCCAGCGCGCGCCTGCTGAGCGGCTGGATGAGCATGTACGCGACCATCGCGCCGACCCAGAGCGAGAGCGGGATGAAGTACGGGGCGAAGCCGGTCCCGTAATTGGGCGCCCGGTGTAGCGACTTGGCGGCCAGCCGCACCGGATCGGCCATCACCGAGGTGCGCCGGTCCCGGTCCTGCTTGTCGTAGTCCGGGATCTTGGACACCCCGTCGTGCAGACCGGTGGCCAGGGTGCCCGCGCCGTCGGAGAGCTTGACGATCCCGCTGTGCAGGGTGTGCGCGCCGGTGTTCAGCTTCCCGACGCCGGAGTGCAGCGAGGTGGCGCCTGTCCTGGCCGTCGAGAGCCCGGAGTGCAGCCGTGCGGCGCCGCTCGCGACCCGGTGTGCGCCGCTGTCCAGCTCGTTGACCTTGCGCACGGCCGTGTCCAGGTCGCCGGAGAGGTGCGGGGCGTTCCTCGCCAGGCTGTCCGCCTGCTTCTGGAGCGTCGCGAGCTGTCCGTCGAGCTTCCGCAGATCGCCGTTCTGCTGCTGTACGAGGCCGTTGACGTCGCCCGCGATCCTCGCCGTGTCGGCTGCCGCCTCCTTGGCCTTCTTCAGCTGGGGGCAGGCCGGGTCGGGGACGGGCAGGTCCTGGCAGCGCGCCCGGTAGACGCTGTTGAGGTCGGTGGACGCGGTGGCCGCGCCCTCCGCCGCCGGCGGGGCGGCCTTCACCAGGGTGGCGAGGTGGTCCCGTACGACCTGGGTGGTGTCGGAGACCAGCCGCGCCCCGTCACCGATGGACTTGCCGTTGTCCTTGAGGAAGGGGCGGACGGCGCTCGCGGCGCCGTTCACCTTGTTCGCGAGGGTCCGGGTGCCCGCGGCGACCTGCTTCGATCCGGACTGCAGAGCGGTCGATCCCTTGTCGAGCTTCTTGATGCCACCGGCCAGCTTGCCGCTGCCTGCCTTGGCGTCCTTCAGCCCGTCCGCCAGGTCCTTGGAGCCCTTCCGCGCCTTGCCGAGCCCGGTGGTGAGGTCGGACGCGCCGTCGGCCGCCTTCGCCGTCTGGTCGTGCAGGCTCGCGAAGGAGACGTAGATGCGGTCCAGGAAGGTGCGGGACGCGTGTGTCGATGCCGAGGACCTGACCTCGGAGAACACCGTCCGGGAGAGCTGTCCGACGATGTAGTTGTTGGCGTCGTTCGTCCGCACCTGGAGAGCGCCGGTCTCGGGGGAGTCGCCCGAGCTGGAGGCGACCCGGCTGCTGAAGTCGGCCGGCATGGTCAGCGACAGGTAGTACGTCCCGTCCTCGACGCCCTTGCGGGCCTCGGCGGCGCTGGTCTCGTGCCAGTCGAAGACCTTGCTGTCGCGCAGCCCCTCGGTGATGTCGTCGCCCGCCCTGACCTTCGTACCGGCGGCTTCGGCGCCCCGGTCGTCATTGACCAGGGCGACGGGTATCCGGTCGAGCCTTCCGTACGGATCCCAGAACGACCAGAGGTACAGGGCGCCGTAGAGCAGCGGGAGCAGCAGAAGCGCGACGAGCGCGGCGCGGGGGAGGCGGCCCCTGCCGAACCGCTTCAGCTCAAGGGCGGCCAGTCTCGGCGAGCGCATCGGCTGCCCCTTCCTCTGTCTCCGTTATTTCCTTTGTCTCCGTCATTTCCTTCGGCGCGGTCCGCCGGGTGGAGACGGTGAGCACGCCGTCGGGAGCGCCGGCACAGACGGCGAGCGTGGTGACACCGCTCGCGGCGATGGACCGGAGCAGCTCCCAGACCTCGTCGCGTTCGGGGCCGGAGAGCTTGAGGTCCGCGTCGTCCACGGCGAGCAGCCGCGGACCGCCCATCAGGCCGAGCGCCACCGAGAGCCGCAGCGCTTCGAGACGCTCCAGATCCCGCACGGAGGTCCGGCCCTTCTTGGGCAGCGCGGCGAGGTCGAGCCCGGCGGCAGCCGACGCCGCCTCGATACGGGCACGGGCCGCCGCCGCACGCTCGGAGCGGGGCTGCAGCAGGGCGCGGAGCGAACCGCTGTAACGCCGCTGCAGCAGGGCCCGCTCACGCAGATGCTCGTCGACGGTGAGCGCCGGGTCGAGCTCGCTGACTCCGGGGACCGGGCCGAGCGCGCTGATCCGGCGGACCTCGGCCGACTTCCTGGGCAGCGGGAACCCGGCGACCTCGGCACGGCCCTCGCTCGTGCGCATCCGGCCCGTCAGGGCGAGGAGCAGACAGGTGCGGCCGGATCCTGACGGGCCGTCGACGGCGATGAGCGCGCCCGGCTCCGCGTCGACGCTCACACCGCGGAACGCCCAGCCGTGCGGGCCCCTGAGCCCCAGCTGCTCCGCTCTGACAGCTGCCCCGTGCGGGCTGTCCACGACACCCTCCCCTGCTCCCGTACTGACCGGTCAGTACAAAAAAGTACGCTGTACTCGGCGGTCCTCGCAAAGCCCCAGGTCAGCGCCGATTGTCAGTGGTGGCCCGCAGGATGGACACAGACGGCCACAGTGCCGTCACACGACGACAGGAGGTTCCGTCATGGCCAGCTCGAACGCCGCACCAGCGCACCGGCCCCGTGTCACCGCCCCTGCCCCCTCGGTTGTCCCCGCGTCCGCCCCGGCGCCCGTCCCCGCGTCCGTCCCCGCGCCCGCCCCGGCGCCCGTCCCCTCCGCGGCCCCCGCGCAGGACATCCATCCGGTCGCCCGCCGGACCACGGCCCCCGCGGCCGCTCTCGATCTGCTGGCCCAGGCCCGCGCCGGACTGGACGAGGCCGCCGCTCTCGAAGCGCCCAACGAGCGGTATGCCACGGCCCATCTCGCCGCGCTGCGCACCGCGGCAGCGGTCCTCGCCTCACGGGCCAGGCCCGAGGACGTCCCGCGCCGGAAGGCGGGCGGCGCCCGCCGGCGGAACGCCATCCGTACCGCCTGGGAGCTGCTGCCTGAGCTGGCCCCCGAGCTGACCGAGTGGAGCGCCCTCTTCGCCTCGGGCGCCGGCCGCAGGGCCAGGGCGGAAGCGGGCATACCGGGGGCGGCGGGCAGCCGTGACGCCGACGATCTGCTGCGGGACGCGGCCATGTTCCTGCGCCTGGTCGAGCGGCTGCTGGCCCTGCAGCCCGCGCTGCCGCTGCTGCCCCGCCCCGGGACGGAGCGCCGCCACACGGGGTGACCAGGGGGACCTTCGAAGGCAATAGGGTGGGAGCCAGTCTTTGCTGTCTACGGCCCGCCGTCCGCGGCGGCACCGCGCCGAGGAGTCAACCGCCGTGTCGGACCAGCTGCGCCCCCGCGCCTCCCTTCGTACCGCCGTGGTGTGGGACGTACTGAAAGACGCCCTCGACCGCCGGGCCGAAGCGACCGGCCGGGCCGCCCTGGATGTGCTCGACACCGGCGGCGGCACCGGGAACTTCGCGGTGCCGGTCGCCCGCCTCGGCCACCGGGTCACCGTGGTCGACCCCAGCCCCAACGCGCTCTTCGGCCTGGAGCGCAGGGCCGCCGAGGCCGGCGTCGCCGACCAGGTGCGCGGGGTGCAGGGCGATGTGCTCGGCCTGTTCGACGTGGTGGAGCGCGGCGGATACGACGCGGTGCTCTGCCACGGCGTCCTCGAATACGTGGAGGACCCGGCCGAGGGCATCAGGAACGCGGTGGACGCGCTCCGCCCCTCCGGCGCCCTCAGCCTGCTCGCGGCCGGGCTCGGCGGCGCCGTCCTGGCCCGGGCGCTCGCCGGGCACTTCACCGAAGCCAGGCAGGCGCTGACCGACCCGGCGGGACGCTGGGGCGAGGGCGACCCGGTGCCCCGGCGTTTCAGCGCGGAACAGCTCACCGAGCTGGTCACCACGGCCGGTGTGGAGGTCGGCGCGGTGCACGGCGTACGGGTCTTCGCCGACCTCGTTCCCGGGGTCCTGGTCGACACCGAGCCGGGCGCCCTTGAGGCCCTGCTGAAGCTGGAAGCGGCCGCGGCGGAGCTGCCGGCCTTCCACTCGGTCGCCACCCAGTTGCACGTTCTGGGCAAGAAGCAGGGCTGATCAGCAGCGCAGTCGGCCACGGAGTGACACACAGGCCCCCCGTACGGGGGCTAGTCCCCGTATGATCGGGGTAACCATCCGGCATGACGGTGCGGCCGTCGGGGAATGCACGCCCCGGCAGCTGTGTCCGCATGGCGGCCCGGATGGTGAATTGGCGTAGAGGGCGGGTTTCACGGGGGCGAATCCCTGCCTATTCTGAAAGGGCCGCATCACGGTCGTACCCCGCGACCGACGAGTAGGAGGACTCCGTGCCGCTCTCGGAGCACGAGCAGCGCATGCTCGAGCAGATGGAGCGAGCGCTGTACGCCGAAGATCCCAAGTTCGCGACAGCGCTTGAGGGAAGCGGGCTGCGCAGGTATACCCGTCGCCGGGTGTACCAGGCGATCGCCGGCTTTCTGGTGGGTATCGCCCTCCTCATGGCGGGAATGGTCGCTCAGCAGATCTGGATCAGTGTGGTGGGGTTCCTCGTCATGCTCGGCTGCGCAGTGCTCGCTGTCACCGGATGGCGCAAAGCGCCCAAGCCCGGTGAACAGCAACAGGCCGGAGGCCCGGCCCCGGGCCGACAGGCCAGGAAACACCGTTCGGTGATGAACCGCATCGAGGAGCGGTGGCAGCGCCGCCGCGACGAGCAGGGCCACTGAAGGGCCACTGACCGGACCGCCGGTCAGCGACAGATCAGCCTGAGGGGCGGCCGCCCGAACGCGGCCGCCCCTCAGCCGCGCTGCCGGGAGGGCCGGAGGTTTGTCACCCACCGGTCGAGCCCCGCGCGGCGACGGCGCCAGCGGTTCGCCGCCCGCTCCCGGCGGCGGGACACCTCCCACACCACCCGTACGGACGAGCGGGGCGCCAGGACCGCACGGGCCCGTGCCACCCGGCCCGCGCCGGCCCGCAGCGCGGCCCTGATCAGCAGGACGTCATCGGTGAGACCGCCCGGCTCACCGGCGCTGGGCGCGTACAGCACCCGCTCCACCGCATGGGCGGCCCGGTGCACCGCGTCGGCCGCCGGGCCGGTCAGCTCACCGGTCCGCACGATCCGCTCGGCGCACTTGCGCGGGGTCAGCGAATCGTCGGGCTGGATCCCGAAGTCCCAGGCCGAGTCGGTGATCTCCCGCCAGGCCGACAGCGTCCGGTCCGCGGCGTCCGCGGGCGTCCGCCCGCCGGACCCCAGCCGCCGGGCCCGCGCCCTGGTACGCCAGAACATCGGCAGCAGAAGCAGCAGCAGGACCACGATCAGCACCGCCACCCCCACGCCCAGCGCCGTGCCGTGACCGGTTCCCCGGTCGACCGGCGGTACGCCGCCGCCCTGCGCCGGAGCCCCGCACCCGCTGACCTTGTGCAGCTGGGGCGGGCAGCTGGCCGTCGCGGACGGGGTCGCCGCGGGGCCGGCCGATGACGTGGAGTCCGGCTGCGCCGGAGTGGCGGGACCGTCGGACGAGTGGTCCGCCTGGGTGTACGAGGGCACGGAGCCACGGGTGGGCGTCGGCTCGAAGCGGGTCCAGCCGACGCCCTCGAAGTACAGCTCGGGCCAGGCATGGGCGTCACGCAGCCCGACCGACATGGTGCCGTCCGGCTGCGCGGTGCCCGGAGTGAAGCCCACCGCCACCCGGGCCGGAATGTGCAGGGTCCTGGCCATCGCCGCCATGGTGAAGGCGAAATGGACGCAGAAGCCCTGTTTCTCCTTCAGGAACCGCGCGATCGCGTCGATGCCGGTGCCCGACTGCACCTGGGTGTCGTAGGTGAAGCCGCCCTCGGACGCGAACCAGTCCTGCAGTTCGACCGCCCGCTGGTAGTCGTTCGCAGCGCCCTTCGTCACCTGCTCCGCCGTGGACTTCACGACGCCGGGCAGCGAACCCGGCACCTCCGTGTACTCCCGCAGCAGCGCGTCGGGCGGCGGCGGGGCCGAGGCCAGCTGCGCCGCCGTCGGCCGGACGGCCAGGCTGTCCACGCCGTACTGCACACCGCGGGTGGTCTGCCCCCGGTCGCCGACGAGTGTCCGCCCGGCCGGTTCGAAGCGCCAGCGGCCCTTGATGTCGACCTTCGTCGCCGGATAGGGGAGCGGCAGCCAGTTCTGCGCGTACCAGCCGGCCGCGGAGATGTTGGTCCTCACCTCGGTGGTGGCCACGTCCGGGCCGAGCCCGTCCGGCGTCGGCAGTTTCTTCGGAACGTCCTGGATGCGGCGCTCCGACGACTTCCACGCGGTGCCGTCGAACCGGTCGAGCGAGACGATCCGCAGATACATCCCGTCGGTGTCGACCGCGTTGGTGCGGTAGCGCATCACCTCGCGGTCGTCGGACTGGGTGAGGCTGTTCTGCAGTGAGACCAGCGGATTGACCGCGGAGATGGTCCCCCCGCCGCCCCCGGGCCCGGCGCCCCGGCCCGCGCCGCCGAGCAGCCCGGTGTCCATCGCGGGCAGCGCGGCCGGGACCACCAGGGCGAATCCCAGCGCGACCGCCCCGATACGCCGCCCCGCGCGGACCGGCGCCGAAGGGCTGCCCGCACCGCGCGCGGAACCATCAGTTCCGCGGCCGTGCGGCGAGCCGAAGACCCTTCCCCACTGGGAGAGCCGCTCCCTGCTCTCGGCCAGCAGAAGCAGCAGATAGCCGGATGCGGCGAGCACGAACCAGAGCCAGGCCGCGCTGCTCTGCGCGATACCGGCCGCCACCGAGTACAGCGCGAGCAGCGGCAGTCCGGCCGGCGCCGCACTGCGGAACGTCACCGCCAGCGTGTCCACCAGCAGCCCGATCAGCAGCACTCCACCGAACAGCATCAGCCGGATGTTCGCGGTCGTCGGCGCCGGTATCGAGTACTGCCCTATGTCATCGGCGCCCGCCCGCAGCATGGCCCCGAAATGCTCCACGGCCTCCGGGCCGGGCACGATACCGCCGAGCGCCTGGCCGCGGGCGAAGACCAGCGTGAGCAACAGCAGCGCCGTCACCGCCTGCGCCGCCACCGTCAGCGGCCGCGCCAGCGGAACCCGCCGGGCCAGGGCGCCCACCACGCTCTGGACCGCCAGCAGCAGTGCGGCCTGAATGATCCAGGTGACCGGCTGGACCAGCGGCAGCAGCGCGCAGGCGGCCAGCATCGTGGCCGCGTAGGCGCACAGCGCCAGTCTCGTCCGGCCGCTCATACCCGTCCCCCCGCGCCGGTCCCTGTCCCACTGCCGGGCCGCGCTGCGCCGGGCTGCGCTGCGCCGGGCCCAGCTGTGCCGGACCCCGCTGTGCCGGGCCGTGCCGTGCCGGACCCCGCTGTGCCGGGCCGCGCCGTGCCGGATCCCGCCGTGCCGGTACCAGCCGTGCCGGTACGGCTACCGCCCCCCGCTGTGCCGGATCCCGCCCCGGCGCCGTTGTCCGTCGCCGCCGTGCCGCCGTGCCACGACGACGCCGAGCCCGTACTGCTGTGCTGCTGCCCCGCCTGCCGCCACAGCTCGGCGAGCGAAGCGCCCGGCCCGACCTCGAGCACGGTCCAGCCCGCGTCCCGCAGCCGCCGCAGCGCCCCGCCCCCGTGTCCGGCCGGGGCCCCGCCGTACACCCAGGCTTCGCTGTCCAGTACGAAGGCGACGGCCGCCCCGCTGCGCTGCCGCATCGGGGCCGCCACCGCCGCCTGTTCCTCGTCCAGATCGCCGAAGAAAGCCACCAGCAGCCCTTCGTTCCCGCCGCGCAGCACGTCGTACGAGCGGGAGAGGCCCGCCCCGTCGGAGTGCCCGACGACGGCGAGCGTGTCCATCATCAGCCCCGCCGAGTCGGCGGACTGCTGGGTGGCCCCGGCGAATCCGCCCGCCCCCTCGGCCGGCACCGAACTGCCGGTGTCCGTCAGCAGCCGTACCGAGAAGCCCCGTTCCAGTACGTGCACCAGTGCCGACGCCGCCCCCGACACGGCCCACTCGAAGGCCGAGTCGGGCCCCGCGCCCTGGTAGGCGGTCCTGCGGGTGTCGAGCAGTACCGTGCAGCGGGCCCGCTGCGGCTGCTCCTCGCGGCGCACCATCAGTTCGCCGTAGCGGGCGGTGGAGCGCCAGTGCACCCGGCGCAGATCGTCCCCGTACCGGTAGCCCCGCGGGATCACGTCGTCCTCACCGGCCAGCGCGAGCGACCGCTGTCTGCCGTCCCCGTACCCGGCCGCCTCACCGGACAGCCGGACCGGTGGCAGCGGCTCGGTCCTGGGAATCACCGTCAGAGTGTCCTCGGGGCTGAACGACCTGGTCAGCTCGCACATCCCGAACGGGTCGGTCAGCCGCAGCTGGAGCGGCCCCAGCGGATAGCGGCCCCGCAGATCGGAGCGGACCCGGTACGACACCTCGCGCCGCCCGCCGGACTCCACCCGGTCCAGGACGAAACGGGGCCGCGGCCCCAGCACGTACGGCACCCGGTCCTGGAGCATCAGCAGGCCCGTGGGCAGCCGCGAGACATTGTCCATCCGCAGATGGACGCGGGCCTCGGACCCGGCCGTCACCCGGGCGGGCGAGAGCCGTCTGCTCGCCACGACGCGGTACCGCGTACGGAAGAGCAGGCCCGCGCAGATCAGCGGCAGCACCGCGAGGAGCAGCCCCACCCGCAGCAGGTCGCTCTGGCCCAGGACATACGCGCAGACCGCGGCCGCGACGCCGGCCGCGATGAACGAGCGGCCGCGTGTGGTCAGCCCCGACAGGGCGGTCCGCAGCCCGCCCCCGTCCTCGTCGGCGGCCTGAGCACCCCCGGCGGCCATCACAGCCGCCGGGCGCCGGGCTGCCGGTTGTTGTACGCGGGAACGGGCGTCTGCTGGAGGATCTCCAGGACCACCTGCTCCGCGGTGTGGCGGTTCAGCTGGGCCTGGGCCGTGGGCAGCAGCCGGTGCGCGAGCACCGCCACGGCCAGCGCCTGGACGTCGTCGGGCAGCGCGTACTCCCGGCCGCTCAGCGCGGCCGACGCCTTGGCCGCCCGTAGCAGATGCAAGGTGGCGCGCGGCGAAGCGCCGAGTCTGAGGTCCGGATGGCTGCGGGTCGCCGTCACCAGCTGCACCGCGTAACGCCGCACGGCGTCGGCGACATGCACCGTGCGCACCGCGTCGATGAGCTTGAGGATCTCGTGGGCGTGTGCCACCGGCTGGAGGTCGTCGAGCGGTGAGACGCCGCCGTGCACATCGAGCATCTGGAGCTCGGCCTCGGGGCTGGGATAGCCGATGGAGACCCGCGCCATGAACCGGTCGCGCTGCGCCTCGGGGAGCGGGTAGGTGCCCTCCATCTCCACCGGGTTCTGGGTGGCCACCACCATGAAGGGGCCGGGCAGCTCGTACGTCTTCCCGTCGACGGTGACCTGGCGCTCCTCCATCGATTCGAGCAGCGCCGACTGGGTCTTCGGGGAGGCACGGTTGATCTCGTCGCCGATCACGATCTGCGCGAAGATCGCCCCGGGCTTGAACTCGAAGTCGCGCCGCTGCTGGTCGAAGATCGAGACACCGGTGATGTCCGACGGCAGCAGGTCGGGCGTGAACTGGATGCGCCGCACCGAGCAGTCGATGGAGCGGGCCAGCGCCTTGGCCAGCATGGTCTTGCCCACGCCCGGCACATCCTCGATGAGGAGGTGCCCCTCGGCGAGCAGTACGGTCAGCGCGAGCCGTACGACCTCGGGCTTGCCCTCGATCACACCCTCGACCGACCCGCGGACGCGCTCCGCAGTGGTCGTCAGATCTGTGAGGCTCGCTCGATCGTCATAGGTCGTCACCCGGCCCTCCTCGGCCCTACTCCCGCGCTCCTGAGAAGCAGGGGATACCCCATTCACGGGCCGGCGCGCTCGTATACGGCCCGGCCCGACCCCGAACAGCTGACGCCCCCTCCGGAGGGATCCGGACGAGGTGCCGCCCCAGCATTGTCGTTGCCGTTACCGCTTCGTGTCACTCGCCTGTGGACAAGTGGGCGTGACATGTCGCGGGTTGCCGTATTTTCGTCCTGCTCCGGAGGTCCGGAGGCACGGACGGCAACCCGGGGATTCACTCCTGAGCGCTCTCCCCGGCCGGGTCGATCTCCCGCAGGAGACCCGCCCGTACGTCGAAGACGAAACCCCGCACATCGTCGGTGTGCAGCAGGAACGGCGAGGTCCGTACGCGCTGCATCGACTGGCGTACGTCCTGGTCGACGTCGCGGAAGGACTCCACCGCCCACGGCGGACGCTGCCCGACCTCTTCCTCCAGCTCGACCCGGAAGTCCTCGGTGAGGCTCTCCAGACCGCAGGTGGTGTGGTGGATCAGGACCACGCTCCTGGTGCCCAGGGCGCGCTGGCTGATGGTCAGGGACCGGATGACGTCGTCGGTGACCACACCGCCCGCGTTGCGGATCGTGTGGCAGTCGCCGAGTTCGAGCCCGAGGGCGTCGTGCAGGTCGAGCCGGGCGTCCATGCACGCGACCACAGCCACGTGGAGTACCGGGCGGGCGTCCATGCCGGGGTCCTGGAACGCCCCGGCGTACTGCCGGTTGGCCTCGACGAGCCGGTCGGTCACCGTTCCGCCGGGGGGCACGGTGAGGTCGGGGCGGGGCGCGGTGGGCTCCGCGGGAGAGTGCGCAGCAGTCGACATGCGTATGACGGTAGCGGCCGTTGATCGCGCGGTCCTGCCAAGGGGTCGGAAATGGCGCGTCAACACGGGCGCCTGTGACCTAATCCACAGCGGTGGTGGCCGTACTCCGTCCGGATGAAAAGCGGAGCCCGCGGCGCGCTGGGCGGTTGATTGACCGGGGGGACGAGTGGACTAAAGTGGCGCGAAGTGGGAGGCGTGAGCGTCGTCACGTGCTGCACGGGCGCACTCCTCACCGTCACTCACCGCAGACACACCTGCTTGACGGACACATCCCGCACACCCGCGCATGCGCGGCGTACGTACGGCTCGGCCCTCTCCCGCTCGCCGGCCGGCCGACGCCCTTCCCGGCGCCGGCGGACCGTCCCCTTCCGAGCGGGCGGGGACCCGGCAGTACGTCCGACCGCGCCTTACCTGAGAGGGCGCATGAGCCAGTCCCGACATGTCCCGGTGATGCTCCAGCGATGCCTGGATCTGTTGGCCCCGGCCCTTGCGCAGCCCGGTGCGGTCGTCGTCGACTGCACCCTCGGCCTCGGCGGCCACAGCGAGGCGCTGCTCTCGACCTTCCCGGCGGCCCGGCTGATCGCGCTCGACCGGGACAAGGAGGCCCTGCGGCTCTCGGGCGAGCGGCTCGCGTCCTTCGGTGACCGGGCCACCCTGGTCCACGCGGTCTACGACGAACTGCCCGATGTCCTGGACCGACTGGAGGTCCCGCGCGTGCAGGGCGTCCTCTTCGACCTCGGCGTCTCGTCGATGCAGCTGGACGAGGCGGACCGCGGTTTCGCGTACGCCCAGGACGCCCCGCTCGACATGCGGATGGACCAGACGACCGGGATGAGCGCGGCCGAGGTGCTCAACACCTACCCGCCGGGCGAACTGGTCCGGATCCTGCGGGCGTACGGCGAGGAGAAGCAGGCCAAGCGCATCGTCTCCGCCGTCGTACGGGAGCGGGAGAAGGAACCCTTCACCAACAGCGCCCGGCTGGTCGAGCTGATCCGCGACTCACTGCCGCAGGCCGCCAAGCGCACCGGCGGCAACCCCGCCAAGCGCACCTTCCAGGCGCTGCGCATCGAGGTCAACGGCGAACTCGCCGTGCTGGAGCGGGCCGTTCCGGCCGCGGTGAAGTCCCTCGCGGTGGGCGGGCGCATCGCCGTCCTCTCGTACCACTCGCTGGAGGACCGGCTGGTCAAGCAGGTCTTCGCGGCGGGCGCAGCCAACACGGCGCCGGCCGGTCTGCCCGTGGTGCCCGAGCGCTACCAGCCGCGGCTCAAGCTCCTCACCCGCGGTGCGGAACTCCCTGCGGAGGAGGAGGTCGCGGACAACCGGCGCGCGGCACCCGCCCGGCTGCGGGGTGCGCAGCGCATCCGCGAGGAGGCTCTGTGAGCAAGCCGCCCCGACAGCTGAAGGGCCGGGCCGCGCGCCTCGCCGCGCTGCTGCCCGCCGGGCCGGGCCGGGCGGCCCGGATGCCCTTCGTGCTGCTGGTCGTCGTCCTGCTCGGCGGCGGGCTGATCACGCTCCTGCTGCTCAACTCGGCGCTGAACGAAGGTTCCTTCAAGCTCAGCAAGGACCAGAAGCAGATCACCGAGCTGACCGACGAGGAACAGGCGCTCCAGCGGGACGTGGACGGCCGCTCGGCGCCCGGGGCGCTGGAGAAGCGGGCCCGCGAGCTCGGCATGGTGCCGGGCGGCGGCCCGGCCTTCCTCTCCCCGGACGGCAAGGTCCTGGGCAAGGCCGCCGAGTCCACCGCGCTCCCCGCGCCCCCGCCGTCCCCGGCCGCGCCCAAGCCGTCCGCCACCCCTTCGGCACCGGACGCGACCCCTTCGGGCAGCGCCCCCGCCGTGCCATCCGCGTCGGCGGGCACGACAGCAGCGCCGACCCCGACATCCGGCAGGTGACGCAGTGCCGTCCAAGGAACCCCCGCGCCGTCGTGTACCGGGCCCCGCACGCCCGGCACGGCCTGCCGCCCGTGGCGCCGCCGCCCGTGGCGCGCGCCCGGCGCAGCGCCGTCCGCGCCCCGCGCGGCAGAACGCCCGCAAGCTGCGGCTCGGCAGCCCGCGCCCCCGGCTGCGGCTCGTCACCCTCGCACTGACCCTCGTGATGGCGGTCTTCGTCGTACGGCTGCTCCAGGTGCAGGCCATCGACGCCTCCGCGTACACGGCCAAGGCGGACAAGAACCGCTATCTGAGCCACACCCTGACCGCCGAGCGCGGGGAGATCACCGACCGCAGCGGTGTGGCCCTGGCCTCCAGCGTCGACGCGTACGACATCACGGCCGACCCGACGATGTTCAGCCGCGCCCAGAGCCACGCCACCGACGCCCCGGAGCAGGCGGGCGCGCTGCTCGCGCCGATCCTCGACGAGGACGCGGAGGCGATCGCGCGCAAGCTCAGGACGCCCGACACCCGCTATGTGCTGCTGGCGAGCCGGCAGACCCCGCAGGTCTGGAACCAGATCAAGGACCTGCAGAGCGTCTTCGCGCAGAAGGCGGCCGCCGACAAGGCCAAGGGCGGCAAGGGCGCCGATGTGATCGCCGGGATCTTCCAGGAGCCGAGCACCAGGCGTGTGTACCCGAACGGTGATCTCGCCGCCGGGGTGCTCGGCTGGGTCAACTCGGCAGGACAGGGTGCGGGCGGCCTGGAATCGTCGCTGAACAAGGAGCTCGCCGGCAAGAACGGCAAGATCACGTACGCCCAGTCGGGCGGCCGCACGGTGCCCACCGCGGGTGCCAGCGAGAAGCCGGCCGTACCGGGCTCGGACGTCGAACTGACCCTGGACCGCGACATCCAGTGGGCCGCGCAGAGCGCGATCGCCGCGCAGGTGAAGGAGTCCAAGGCCGACCGCGGCTATGTGGTGGTGCAGGACACCAGGAGCGGTCAGGTGCTCGCCATGGCCAACGCGCCCGGCTTCGACCCCAACGACCTGACCCACGCCAACCCCGACGCGCTCGGCAACGCCGCGGTCCAGGACGCCTACGAGCCCGGCTCCGTCAGCAAGATCATGTCCATGGCCGCCATCATCCAGCAGGGGGTGGCCACACCGACCACCCACGTCACCGTCCCCAACCGGCTGCACCGCGGGGACCGGCTCTTCAAGGACGACGTCGACCACGACACCTGGTCGCTGACGCTCAACGGCGTCCTGGCCAAGTCCAGCAACATCGGCACCATCGAGGCCGCGGGCCAGCTCGGCAGGACACAGCCCGAGGCCAACAAGGTCCTCTACTCCTACCTGCACAAGTTCGGCATCGGCAGCCCCACCGGCGTCGGCTTCCCCGGCGAGACCTCGGGGATCCTGGCCAAGCCGCAGGACTGGTCGACGTCCCAGCAGTACACGATCCCGTTCGGCCAGGGGCTCTCGCTCAACGCCCTGCAGGCGGCATCCGTGTACTCGACGATCGCCAACGGCGGTGTACGGGTGCAGCCCTCGCTGATCAGCGGTACCAAGGGACCGGACGGGCGGTTCACCCCGTCGCCCGCCCCGAAGAGGACCAGGGTCGTCAGCGAGCAGACCGCGAAGACGGTCTCCCGGATGCTGGAGTCGGTCGTGAGCGATGTGGAAGGCACAGGCGTCTCCGCCCGTATCCCCGGCTACCGGGTCGCGGGCAAGACCGGGACAGCCAACCGGGTGGACCCGAAGACCGGCCGCTACAGCGGCTACACCGCCTCCTTCGCCGGCTTCGCCCCCGCCGACAAACCCCGTATCACCGTGTACTGCGCCATCCAGAACCCGACCAGCGGCAGCCACTTCGGCGGCTCCACCTGTGGCCCTGTCTACAAAAAGGTCATGGAGTTCGCCCTGAAGACCCTCCAGACCCCGCCGACCGGCAAGAAGGCCGACCCCATCCCGGTCACCTTCGGCCCTCACCAGTGACTCAGGAACCATCAGTGACGACCATCACCCCGGGACCGGGGAACCGGAACACCCCCGCACCCTCACTTCGCGGGGAGCCCGGTGCGCCCGGTACGCTCACCGCCGTGCCACACGCTGATCAGTACCAAATCGCCCAGAAAGACCCTTCTGTGACCTATCCGGGAGCACCCCGTCCGGCCGAGGTCCGACCGACCCCTCTGGGGGATCTGGCAGGACGACTGGGCATCGCGTCACCTGGCGCCGCTGAGGTCACCGGCATCACCCACGACTCACGGGCGGTCCGCCCCGGAGACCTGTACGCCGCGCTCCCCGGCGCCCGGCTGCACGGCGCCGACTTCGTCGAGCAGGCGGCCGGCCTGGGAGCCACCGCGGTGCTCACGGACCCCAAGGGCACCGAACGGGCCGAGGCCACCGGTCTCCCCGTGCTGACCGTCCCCGACCCGCGCGCCGTGATGGGCGAGCTGGCCACGGAGATCTACGGCCACCCCGGCCGCGACCTCCTCCAGATCGGCATCACCGGCACATCGGGCAAGACCACCACCGCCTATCTCGTCGAGGGCGGCATCCGGGCGGCCGGGCACCTCAGCGGCCTCATCGGCACGGTCGAGATGCGCATCGGCGACGAGCGCATCAAGTCCGAGCGCACCACGCCCGAAGCCACCGACCTCCAGGCGCTGTTCGCGGTCATGCGCGAGCGCGGCGTCGACACGGTCGCCATGGAGGTCTCCAGCCACGCACTGGTGCTGGGCCGGGTCGACGGCTGCGTCTTCGACGTCGCGGTCTTCAACAACCTCAGCCCGGAGCACATGGAGTTCCACTCCGGGATGGAGGACTACTTCCAGGCCAAGGCGCAGCTGTTCACCCCGCGGCTCAGCAAGGTCGGCGTGGTCAACTACGACGACGAGTACGGCCGCCGGCTCGTCGACGAGGCGACCGTCCCCATCACCACCTTCTCCGCCGAGGGGCACCCGGACGCCGACTGGCGTGCCGAGGACGTCGAAGTGGCCCTGTTCACCAGCACCTTCACCGCCGTAGGCCCGCAGGGGCAGCGCATCGCCGCCACATCCCCGCTGGCCGGCCCCTTCAACGTGGCCAACACCCTCGCCGCGATCGTCACCCTCGCCGTCGCGGGCACCGACCCGCAGACCGCGGCCGACGGCATCGCGGCCGTCCCCGGGGTGCCGGGCAGGCTGGAGCGGGTGGACGCCGGGCAGCCGTATCTCGCCGTCGTCGACTACGCGCACAAGACGGACGCCGTCGAGTCGGTGCTGCGCGCCCTGCGCAAGGTCACCGAAGGCCGGCTGCACATCGTGCTCGGCTGCGGCGGCGACCGCGACCAGACCAAACGCGGCCCGATGGGCGCTGCGGCCGCCCGCCTCGCCGACACCGCCGTACTGACCTCCGACAACCCGCGCGGCGAGGACCCCCTCGCGATCCTCGCCGCGATGATCGCGGGCGCCGCCGAGGTGCCGGTGCACGAGCGCGGCGACGTCCTGATCGACTCGGACCGTGCGGCGGCCATCGCGGCGGCCGTGGCCCGCGCCCGGCCCGGGGACACCGTGCTGATCGCGGGCAAGGGCCACGAGCAGGGCCAGGACATCGCCGGAGTGGTACGCCCCTTCGACGACCGCCAGGTCCTCCGCGCAGCAATCGAGCGCGCAGCAATCGAGAACAACAGTCAGGGATGACCAAGTGATCGCCCTTTCCCTCGCCGAGATCGCCGACATCATCGGCGGGCAGCCGCACGACATACCGGATCCGTCCGTCCTGGTCACCGGTTCCGTCGTCAGCGACTCCCGCGCGGTGCGGCCCGGCAGTCTCTTCGTCGCGTTCGCCGGTGAGCGCGTCGACGGCCACGACTACGCGCGGAGCTCCGTCGAAGCGGGGGCGGTGGCCGTGCTGGCCACCCGTCCCGTCGGCGTGCCCGCCCTCGTGGTGCCCGACGTGACCGCCGCGCTGGGGACGCTCGCGCGTACCGTCGTGGAGCGCCTCGGCACCGAAGTCGTCGCTCTCACCGGTTCCGCCGGGAAGACATCGACCAAGGACCTGATCGCCCAGCTCCTGGAGCGCAAGGGCCCGACGGTCTACCCGGAAGGCAACCTCAACAACGAGATCGGCCTGCCGCTCACCGCGCTGCGGGCCGACGAGAACACCCGTTACCTGGTCCTCGAAATGGGTGCGCGCTACATCGGCGACATCCGCTACCTCACCGGCCTGGTGCCGCCGAAGACCGGTCTCGTCCTCAACGTCGGGACCGCGCACATCGGGGAGTTCGGCGGGCGTGCGCAGATCGCGCAGGCCAAGGGCGAGATGGTCGAGTCGCTTCCGGAGCACGGCGTCGCCGTGCTCAACGCCGACGACCCGCTCGTACGCGCCATGTCCTCCCGCACCAAGGCACGCCTCCTGCTCTTCGGAGAGGCGGATGAAGCGGACGTACGTGGCGAGAACGTCCGCCTGACCGACACCGGACAGGCCGCCTTTACGCTGCACACACCCACCGGGTGCGGCGATGTGACCTTGCGCCTGTACGGTGAGCACCACGTGTCGAACGCGCTCGCCGCGGCCGCCGTCGCACATGAGTTGGGCATGTCCGCAGACGAGATCGCAACGGCGCTCTCCGAGGCTGGCTCGCTCTCCCGCTGGCGCATGGAGGTCACCGAGCGTCCGGACGGTGTGACCGTTGTCAACGACGCCTACAACGCGAACCCCGAATCCATGCGAGCCGCGCTGCGTGCGCTGGCGGCCATGGGCAAAGCCGCACAGGCCAGGGGGGGACGTACGTGGGCAGTGCTCGGCCAGATGGCCGAGCTCGGTGACGAGTCACTCGCCGAGCACGACGCGGTCGGACGGCTGGCCGTCCGGCTCAACGTGAGCAAGCTCGTGGCAGTCGGGGGCAGGGAAGCGTCCTGGCTGCAACTGGGCGCCTATAACGAGGGTTCGTGGGGTGAGGAGTCGGTGCACGTGTCCGACGCGCAGGCGGCCGTCGACCTGTTGCGCAGTCAACTGCGTGAGGGAGACGTCGTGCTGGTGAAGGCGTCCAGGTCGGTGGGGTTGGAGCAGGTGGCGAGCGCCCTGCTCGACGGTGGTACCGAGGGCGAGGTCGCCGCCCGATGAAGCAGATTCTCTTCTCGGGGGTCATCGGACTCTTCCTGACCCTGGTCGGCACACCGCTGCTGATCAAGCTGCTCGCCCGCAAGGGGTACGGGCAGTTCATCCGGGACGACGGACCGCGCGGCCACCACGGCAAGCGCGGTACCCCGACCATGGGTGGTATCGCCTTCATCCTGGCCACGATCATCGCCTACCTCGCCACCAAGCTGATCACCGGCGACCCGATGACGTTCTCGGGTGTGCTGGTGCTCTTCCTGATGGCGGGGATGGGCCTGGTCGGGTTCCTCGACGACTACATCAAGATCGTCAAGCAGCGCTCGCTGGGGCTGCGGGCCAAGGCCAAGATGGCCGGGCAGCTGATCGTCGGCATCGCCTTCGCCGTCCTCGCCCTGATGTTCAAGGACTCGCGCGGCTACACACCGGCCTCCACCAAGCTCTCCTTCGTCTCGGACTTCGGCTGGTCGATCGGCCCGGTGCTCTTCGTCGTCTGGGCGCTGTTCATGATCCTCGCCATGTCGAACGGGGTGAACCTCACCGACGGCCTCGACGGCCTCGCCACCGGCGCGTCCGTGATGGTCTTCGGCGCGTACACCTTCATCGGCGTCTGGCAGTTCCAGGAGTCCTGCGCCAACGCGGCGACCCTGACCAACCCCAGCGCCTGTTTCGAGGTCAGAGACCCACTCGACCTGGCAGTCGTCGCATCGGCCCTGATGGGCGCCTGCTTCGGCTTCCTGTGGTGGAACACGTCGCCCGCCAAGATCTTCATGGGTGACACCGGGTCGCTGGCGCTGGGCGGCGCACTCGCCGGGCTCGCCATCTGCTCCCGCACCGAGTTCCTGATGGCCATCCTCGGCGGCCTCTTCGTCCTGATCACCATGTCCGTCGTGATCCAGGTCGGCTCGTTCAAGATGACCGGCAAGCGCGTCTTCAAGATGGCGCCGCTCCAGCACCACTTCGAACTCAAGGGGTGGTCCGAAGTCCTTGTCGTGGTCCGCTTCTGGATCATCCAGGGCATGTGCGTGATCGTCGGCCTCGGGCTCTTCTACGCGGGCTGGGCGGCCGCGAAGTGAACTGGCAGGGCAAGCGCGTCACCGTCGCGGGCATGGGCGTATCCGGGCTACCGGCGGCGCGCGCCCTGCACGGCCTCGGAGCCGAGGTCACCGTCGTCAACGAGGGCGCCGACGAACGCGCCCGGGCCCAGGCCGGTGAACTCACCGCGCTGGGTATCACGGTGCGCCTCGGCGACGGGGCCACCCTGCCGGACGGCACCGAACTCATCGTCACCGCGCCGGGCTGGCGGCCCGACAAGCCGCTCTTCCTGGCGGCGGCCGAAGCGAGGGTGCCGGTCTGGGGCGACGTCGAACTCGCCTGGCGGCTGCGGCGTCCGGGCGCCGCGCCCTGGCTCGCGGTCACCGGCACCAACGGCAAGACCACGACCGTACGGATGCTCGCCTCGATCCTGCGCGCCGCCGGGCTGCGCACCGAGGCCGTCGGCAACATCGGCGTCTCCCTCCTGGACGCCGTACTCGGTGACGAGGAGTACGACGTCCTTGCCGTGGAGCTCTCCAGCTACCAGCTGCACTGGGCGCCCAGCCTGCGCGTCCACTCGGCCGCCGTGCTCAACCTGGCCCCCGACCACCTCGACTGGCACGGCTCGATGGCGGCGTACGCGGCCGACAAGGGCCGGGTCTACGAGGGCAACACCGTCGCCTGCGTCTACAACGCCGCCGACCCGGCCACCGAGGAACTGGTCCGCGCGGCCGACGTGGAGGAGGGCTGCCGTGCCATCGGCTTCACCCTCGGCGCCCCCGGGCCCTCGCAGCTCGGTGTGGTCGACGGGATCCTGGTCGACCGGGCCTTCGTCGCCGACCGGCAGAAGCAGGCACAGGAGCTGGCCGAGACCGCCGACGTCACCCCGCCGGCGCCGCACAACATCGCCAACGCCCTCGCCGCGGCCGCGCTGGCACGCGCGTACGGCGTGGCCCCGGCCGCCGTACGCGACGGACTCCGCGCCTTCCGGCCCGATCCGCACCGTATCGAGAAGGTGGCCGACGTCGCCGGTGTCGCGTACATCGACGACTCCAAGGCCACCAACACCCATGCCACCGAAGCCTCCCTGGCCGCCTACGACCCGATCGTCTGGATCGCGGGCGGTCTCGCCAAGGGAGCGAGCTTCGACGACCTGGTCGGCGGGGCGGCGAAGCGGCTGCGGGGCGTCGTACTGATCGGCGCCGAGCGGGCGCTCATCGCCGAAGCCCTGGCGCGACACGCCCCGGAGGTACCGGTGGTCGACCTCGACCGGACCGACACTGGGGCCATGTCGGCGGCGGTCAGGGAGGCGGCACGGCTCGCCCGGCCGGGGGACACGGTTCTGCTGGCTCCGGCCTGTGCCTCCATGGACATGTTCGTCAACTACAACAAGCGCGGTGAGGCATTCGCCGACGCCGTACGCGAGTTGGCCGCCGAGATCGGCTAGGGCCGCGGCACCGGGAACATGTCTCCCGGCCGCCCGCCGTACGGCCCCGCGCCGGGACCCGGCGGAGGCCGGGCACGAGTGGAGGGGACAGGCATGCCGGTCAAGGACAGAGGCGGGCGTGGCGGTACGGGGACGGCGCGCCGCCCGTCCGCGGCCCGGCGCGGCTCCGTACCGCGCGGCGCGGGCACCGGCCAGCTGCGCCGCAGCTACGAACAGGCACGGAGCGCCCTGGACCGCCCTCTGACGGCCTACTACCTGCTGGTGGGGTCCGCCCTCCTGATCACGGTGCTCGGACTGGTGATGGTCTACTCCGCCTCGATGATCAAGGCGCTGGAGATCTCCGAGCCCGGCTCGTTCTTCTTCCGTAAACAGCTCTTCGCGGCGGTACTCGGCGGCGGTCTCGCGTTCATCGCGACCCGGATGCCGGTGAAGCTGCACCGGGCCTTCGCCTACCCGCTGCTCGCGGGCACCGTCTTCCTGATGGTGCTCGTCCAGGTGCCGGGGATAGGGCGTTCGGTCAACGGCAACCAGAACTGGATCTCGCTGGGCGGCCCCTTCATGCTGCAGCCCAGCGAGTTCGGCAAGCTCGCGCTGATCCTCTGGGGCGCCGACCTGCTCGCCCGCAAGCAGGAGAAGAAGCTGCTCACGCAGTGGAAGCACATGCTCGTGCCGCTCGTCCCGGTCGCTTTCATGCTGCTCGGACTGATCATGCTCGGCGGCGACATGGGCACCGCGATCATTCTCACAGCGATCCTCTTCGGGCTGCTGTGGCTGGCGGGGGCGCCCACCCGGATGTTCGCGATGGTGCTCGGCATCGCGGCGTTCATGACGTTCCTGCTGATCAAGACCAGCCCGAACCGGATGGGCAGGCTCGCCTGCATCGGCGCGACCGACCCGGGTCCGAAGGACCAGTGCTGGCAGGCGGTGCACGGAATCTACGCACTGGCGTCCGGCGGCTGGTTCGGATCCGGACTGGGTGCGAGTGTGGAGAAATGGGGCCAACTCCCCGAGCCCCACACGGACTTCATCTTCGCGGTCACCGGGGAGGAACTGGGCCTTGCGGGGACTCTGTCGGTACTCGGCCTCTTCGCGGCTCTAGGCTATGCGGGTATCCGCGTGGCCGGACGCACGGAGGACCCCTTCGTGAGGTACGCAGCGGGAGGTGTGACCACCTGGATCACGGTCCAGTCCGTGATCAACATCGGTGCGGTGCTCGGTCTGCTGCCGATCGCCGGTGTCCCGCTCCCGCTGTTCTCCTACGGGGGCTCCGCCCTGCTGCCGACCATGTTCGCCGTCGGGCTGCTGATCGCCTTTGCGCGGTCGGACCCCGCAGCGAGAACGGCTCTGGCCTTGCGGAGGCCCGGGGTGAGATGGAAGTCGATGAGACGGCGCGTCAAGAAGCGTCCGTCCGGAGAGCGGTGAATTTCGGTGCATGTCGTACTCGCCGGCGGGGGGACCGCCGGCCACATCGAGCCGGCGCTCGCCCTTGCGGATGCCCTGCGCAGGCAGGACCCGGCCGTGGGCATCACGGCCCTCGGCACGGAGCGTGGGCTCGAAACCCGTCTCGTGCCCGAACGGGGCTACGAGTTGGGGCTGATCCCCGCCGTACCGCTGCCCCGCAGGCCCACCCCTGAGCTGATCACCGTCCCGGGACGGCTGCGCGGCACGATCAAGGCCGCCGAGCAGATCCTGGAGCGGACCCAGGCGGACTGTGTCGTCGGCTTCGGCGGCTATGTGGCGCTGCCCGGCTATCTCGCGGCCAAGCGGCTCGGGGTGCCGATCATCGTCCACGAGGCGAACGCCAGACCGGGGCTCGCCAACAAGATCGGCTCCCGGTACGCGGCCGCCGTGGCCGTCTCCACCCCGGACAGCAAGCTCCGCGGCGCCCGCTACATCGGCATCCCGCTGCGCCGCACCATCGCCGTACTCGACCGCGCCAGGGTCCGCCCCGAGGCGCGCGCCGCCTTCGGCCTCGACCCCAACCTGCCGACGCTGCTGGTCTCCGGCGGCTCGCAGGGGGCCCGCCGCCTCAACGAGGTGGTCCAGCAGGTCGCCCCGGTGCTCCAGCGCTCCGGGATCCAGATCCTGCACGTGGTCGGCCCGAAGAACGAACTGCCGCGTGTCGACAACATGCCCGGAATGCCGCCCTACCTCCCGGTACCGTACGTGGACCGGATGGACCTCGCGTACGCCGCGGCCGACATGATGCTCTGCCGCGCGGGCGCGATGACCGTGGCCGAACTCTCCGCCGTCGGGCTGCCCGCCGCCTATGTGCCGTTGCCGATCGGGAACGGCGAACAGCGGCTCAACGCCCAGCCGGTGGTCAACGCGGGCGGTGGCCTGCTGGTGGACGACGCACAGCTGACCCCCGAGTGGGTGCAGGGCAACGTCCTGCCGGTCCTCGCCGATCCGCACCGGCTGTTCGAGATGTCCCGCGCCGCCGCCGAGTTCGGCCGCCGGGACGCCGACGACCTGCTCGTCGGCATGGTGTACGAGGCGATCGCGGCGCGCCACCAGGCGTGACGCCCGAAGGAGCGAGCGTGGCCGGACCGACGACCGCACAGCGCGGTGAACGCAATCCAGCGGCGGAGTCCGGCCGCGGCCGCTCCCAGGGGCAGCGGAAGCCCCCCGGCCGTCTGCGGCCTCGCACCAGAAGGCTGGTGATCCTGGTGCTCGCCGTCCTGCTGCTTCTGGCGGGCGGCGGTATCTGGGCACTCTATGGTTCTTCCTGGCTGCGAGTGACGCAAATCCGGACCACGGGTATCCAGGTTCTGACCCGGGACCAGGTGGAGTCGGCCGCGGCTGTTCCGATCGGCGATCCACTGATTTCCGTCGATACGGATGCGATGGAGAACCGGCTGCGGAAGAAATTGCCCCGAATCGACTCGGTGGTTGTCACCCGTTCATGGCCGCACGGCATCAGTCTGAAAGTGACCGAGCGAAAGCCGGTACTGCTCATGAAGTCGGGCGGTAAGTTCACAGAAGTGGACGCCAAGGGCGTGCGTTTCGCCACAGTGGAAAGCGCTCCCCGGAGAGTGCCGGTACTCGAATTGACTGCCGGTCAGTCACCGAGCCTGCGCCGATTCGGCGCGGACCGGCTGCGGGTCGAAGCGGTACGGGTGGCGCGGGAACTTCCGTCCGCGGTCGCCCGTGACACCCTTTTCGTCCGGGTCAGTTCATACGACTCCATCTCGCTCGAGCTGACCGGGCACCGCACAGTCGCCTGGGGGAGCGGCGAGTTCGGCACGGCGAAGGCCCGCGCGCTCATCGCGCTGATGAAAGCCGCCCCGAAGGCGGCGCACTTCGATGTGAGCGCCCCCACCGCCCCTGCGGTGTCAGGGAGTTGACGGGCATCGTCGCTGGCCAGCACCCTGGTTGGTCAGCGCAACGGCTGATCACATAGGGTGAAAAGAAAAACGGGAGGTTCGGCGTGTTCATTGAACGTGCGCCGCTTGTCGACTTAGTGTCCTGTTCGGAGAGTCCAAGGAGCAGACACACTGGTAACCCTCAACTTCACAGTTAGGGTTCGGGTCGGCGTTCGGACCGTCCCATCGGCATCCGTCGTCGCGAAGCGTCAAGCACGCAGCGGCGACACGTAACTCGAGGCGAGAGGCCTTCGACGTGGCAGCACCGCAGAACTACCTCGCAGTCATCAAGGTCATCGGTGTCGGCGGCGGTGGTGTCAATGCCATCAACCGAATGATCGAGGTCGGCCTCAAGGGCGTCGAGTTCATCGCGATCAACACCGACGCACAGGCCCTGTTGATGAGCGACGCCGACGTCAAGCTCGACGTCGGCCGTGAACTGACCCGCGGCCTCGGCGCCGGGGCCAACCCGGCAGTCGGCCGCAAGGCGGCAGAGGACCACCGTGAGGAGATCGAGGAGGTCCTCAAGGGGGCCGACATGGTCTTCGTCACCGCAGGAGAAGGCGGTGGCACCGGCACCGGCGGCGCACCCGTCGTCGCCAACATCGCCCGTTCGCTGGGCGCACTCACCATCGGCGTGGTCACCCGTCCCTTCACCTTCGAGGGCCGGCGTCGCGCCAATCAGGCGGAGGACGGCATCGCCGAACTCCGCGAAGAGGTCGACACCCTCATCGTCATCCCCAACGACCGCCTGCTGTCCATCTCGGACCGCCAGGTCAGCGTCCTGGACGCGTTCAAGTCCGCGGACCAGGTGCTGTTGTCGGGTGTCCAGGGCATCACCGACCTGATCACCACACCGGGTCTGATCAACCTCGACTTCGCGGACGTCAAGTCCGTGATGTCCGAGGCCGGATCGGCGCTCATGGGGATCGGCTCGGCCCGCGGCGACGACCGTGCGGTGGCCGCGGCCGAGATGGCGATCTCCTCGCCACTGCTCGAAGCGTCCATCGACGGCGCACGGGGAGTGCTGCTATCGATCTCCGGCGGTTCGGACCTCGGTCTCTTCGAGATCAACGAGGCCGCACAGCTGGTCAGCGAGGCCGCGCACCCCGAGGCCAACATCATCTTCGGCGCCGTCATCGACGACGCCCTCGGTGACGAGGTACGGGTGACGGTCATCGCGGCGGGCTTCGACGGCGGACAGCCGCCGACCCGCCGGGAGAGCGCCATCGGCACCGGTTCCGCCAAGCGCGAGGAGCCCGTTCCGGTGACGGCCACCGAGACGTCCCGTTCGTTCGGCGGTCTCGGCGCGGTCACCCAGCGCGAGGAGACTCCGGTTCCGGCCGAGACGGAGCGTGCGAACGAGGCCCCGGCGGCGCCGGTCGCCCCGCCGCAGGTCCCGCCGGCCCGCCCGTACCAGGACAGCCAGGCCGAAGAGCTGGACGTACCGGACTTCTTGAAGTGATGCGGCGTCCCATAACCGCGTGCGACACCGGCATGTCTACGAACGGCGCGCACTTCGCTTTCACCGACAGGTGGGGCGGGGTGAGCGCCGTTCCGTACGATCAGCTCAATCTCGGCGGAGCGGTCGGTGACGACCCGGCCGCCGTCGTGACGAACCGTGAACTCGCCGCGCGCTCACTGGGCATCGACCCGGCGCGGGTCGTCTGGATGAACCAGGTGCACGGGCGCGAGGTCGCCGTGGTCGAAGGCCCCTGGGCGGAGACTCTCGGCGAGGGGACGGAAATCCCCGCCGCCGACGCCGTCGTGACCGCCGGCCGGGGGGTGCCGCTCGCGGTGCTCACCGCCGACTGCGTCCCCGTACTGCTCGCCGACCCGGTCGCGGGCGTGGTGGCCGCCGCCCACGCGGGCCGTCCCGGACTGGTCGCCGGGGTCGTCCCGGCCGCGGTCGGTGCGATGGTCTCGCTCGGCGCCGACCTCGCCCGGATCACGGCCCGTACAGGACCCGCCGTCTGCGGCCGCTGCTACGAAGTGCCCGCCGACATGCGGGCCGAGGTCGCGCGGACCGTTCCGGAAGCCTGGTCGGAGACGAGCTGGTCCACTCCCGCGGTGGATGTCACCGCGGGAGTGCTCGCCCAGCTGTCGGCGCTCGGCGTCGTGGACCGGCAGCACTCGCCGGTCTGCACCCTGGAATCGGCCGACCACTTCTCCTACCGTCGCGACCGCACCACTGGGCGGCTCGCCGGATATGTCTGGCTGGACTGATACGTCATGACGGACCGTAAGCGCGAACTCACCGAGAACCTGGCCCGCGTGGAGGAGCGGATCGCTTCCGCCTGCGCGTCCGCGGGCCGCGAGCGCGATGACGTGACCCTGATCGTGGTCACCAAGACGTATCCCGCGAGCGATGTGCGACTTCTCTCGGAACTCGGCGTGCGACAGGTGGCGGAGAACCGCGATCAGGACGCGGCACCCAAGGCCGCGGAGTGTTCGGATCTGCCGCTTTCCTGGCACTTTGTCGGTCAGCTTCAGACGAACAAGGTCCGTTCTGTGGCGAGTTATGCCGATGTCGTGCAGTCCGTGGACCGGGCCAGACTTGTTACTTCTCTCTCAACCGCGGCTGTCAGGGCCGGGCGTGAACTGGGCTGCCTGGTCCAGGTCGCGCTCGACGCGGAAGCCGGCGGGCGGGGGGAGCGCGGTGGCGTCGCGCCCGACGGCGTCGGCGAGTTGGCCGACTCGGTGGCCGCCGCACCAGGACTGCGGCTCGACGGACTGATGACCGTCGCACCGCTGGCCGGACCGTATGCGGGACGGCAACAGGCGGCATTCGAGCGGCTGATGGAAATCTCATCCCGCCTGCGCGCGACCCATCCTGCTGCCAACATGGTGTCAGCAGGGATGAGTGCGGACCTCGAAGAGGCGGTGAAGGCGGGTGCGACACATGTCCGCGTCGGCACTGCGGTACTCGGCGTCCGTCCCCCGCTCGGGTAACGTCGCGAAGCAAGTCGGACCACAGCAGAAAATATGGTCATTCCCGCCGATCGGCGGGCAGACCCAGTGGATCGCGGGCACTTGGTGACGCTGCGAAATTGGCACAAGGGCGATCCACCACAGAGCGGAGGACTCAGAGCATGGCCGGCGCGATGCGCAAGATGGCGGTCTACCTCGGCCTCGTGGAGGACGATGGGTACGACGGCCCGGGGTTCGACCCCGATGACGAGTTCGAACCCGAGCCCGAGCCCGAGAGGGACCGAAGGCGACACCAACCTCCGCATCAGTCGCACCAGTCCCAGCAGGACGAACCGGTGCGAATGGTGCAACCGCCCGCCCAGCGCGAGCCTGTTGCGCTACCGGCGGAAAGCGGACGACCCGCCCGAATCGCCCCCGTGGCGTCCATCACACCTGAACGCCCGAGTATGGAGAAGAACGCCCCGGTGATCATGCCCAAGGTTGTGTCCGAGCGGGAGCCCTACCGCATCACCACGCTGCACCCCCGGACCTACAACGAGGCCCGTACCATCGGGGAACACTTCCGTGAAGGCACTCCGGTGATCATGAATCTGACCGAGATGGATGACACCGATGCGAAGCGACTTGTCGACTTTGCCGCAGGACTTGTCTTCGGTCTGCATGGCAGCATTGAGCGGGTGACGCAGAAGGTGTTCCTGTTGTCGCCTGCTAACGTCGATGTCACGGCGGAGGACAAGGCCCGTATCGCAGAGGGCGGTTTCTTCAACCAGAGCTGAGACGAGACACCGGGACAACCCCGGCCGGAAGGCCGGAAGAACGAGAGCATCAGGGGAGAGGGAAGCGCTAGATGGGCATCGCATTGGATGTGGTCTACATCGCGCTGATGTGTTTCCTCATCGTGTTGATCTTCCGGCTTGTCATGGACTACGTCTTCCAGTTCGCCCGTTCATGGCAACCTGGCAAGGCGATGGTGGTCGTTCTGGAGGCCACTTACACTGTCACCGATCCACCGCTCAAGCTTCTGCGGCGGTTCATTCCGCCGCTGCGTCTCGGGGGCGTGGCACTCGACCTGTCCTTCTTCGTTCTGATGATCATCGTCTACATCCTGATCAGCATTGTGAGCCGGGTGTGAACGATTCGGTCCTGCCGACTGCCGACGACTACGTAGAGGTGAAGAAGAGATGCCGCTGACCCCCGAGGACGTGCGGAACAAACAGTTCACGACCGTCCGCCTCCGAGAAGGCTATGACGAGGACGAGGTCGATGCCTTCCTCGACGAGGTCGAAGCCGAACTGACACGACTGCTCCGCGAGAACGAGGACCTGCGCGCCAAGCTGGCGGCCGCCACGCGTGCCGCCGCGCAGAATCAGCAGCAGGGCATGCGGAAGCCCCCGGAGCAGCAGGACGGCCGGGGCGGTCCGAACGCTCCGGTGCCCGCCGCCATATCCGGTCCACCGCAGGGCCAGCAGCAGCCGCAGATGGGTCCGCCCCAACTGCCGGGCGGTCAGCCCCAGCTGCCTGCAGGTCCTGGCGGTCACGGCCCCGGTCCCCAGGGCCAGCACGGCCCGGGTCCGCAGGGTCAGCACGGCCCCGGTCCCCAGGGCCAGCACGGTCCTGGTCCGCAGGGCCAGCACGGTCCCGGTCCCATGGGCCAGCAGGGCCCGATGGGCGGCCAGGGTCAGCTCGGCCCGGGTCCCATGGGCCAGCAGGGTCCGATGGGTCAGGGTCCGATGGGCCAGCAGGGCCCGATGGGTGGTCAGGGGCAGCTTGCCCAGGGCCCCATGGGCGGTCCGATGGGCGGCCACGGCGGTCCCCCGCAGATGCAGCAGCAGGGCCCCGGCGGCGACAGTGCCGCCCGTGTGCTCTCGCTCGCGCAGCAGACGGCCGACCAGGCGATCGCGGAGGCCCGTTCCGAGGCCAACAAGATCGTCGGCGAGGCGCGGAGCCGTGCCGAGGGTCTGGAGCGGGACGCCCGTGCCAAGGCCGACGCGCTGGAGCGGGACGCTCAGGAGAAGCACCGCGTGGCGATGGGCTCGCTGGAGTCCGCCCGCGCCACGCTGGAGCGCAAGGTCGAGGATCTGCGTGGCTTCGAGCGTGAGTACCGGACCCGTCTGAAGTCCTACCTGGAGAGCCAGCTGCGTCAGCTGGAGACCCAGGCGGACGACTCGCTGGCGCCGCCGCGTACCCCGGCCACCGCTTCGCTGCCGCCGTCGCCCTCGATGGCTCCGGCCGGCGCGGGTGCGATGGGGCACACGCAGCACGGTATGGGTGGCGGCAACCAGTCGATGGGCGGCCAGCCGTCCATGGGCGGTGGCCCGTCGTACGGTGGTCAGCAGCAGATGTCACCGGCTATGACTCAGCCGATGGCGCCGGTGCGGCCGCAGGCTCCGCAGCCTATGCAGCAGGCGCCTTCGCCTATGCGTGGGTTTCTGATCGATGAGGATGACAGCTGAGGGTCGGTGCGTTGAGCGCTTGACGGTCGGTTGACTGAGGGCCGGGCCCCGGGGATTTCCCTGGGGCCCGGCCCTTTTGTGTGGGGTGGTGGGGGTGGGGTGCGTGGGTGGGGTCGTTGGGTGCGTGCGTGCGTGCGGGTGGGTGGCGCCTGCGGCGGGCCTGTTCCCCTACCCGCCCCTTCCCGTAACCGGGGCTCCGCCCCGGACCCCGCTCCTCAAACGCCGGAGGGGCTGAAATGTGCCGGCGTGGGTGGGGCCCCGGGGGCGGTTGGAATTGCCGGCAGGGCTGGGGGATAGGGGTGCCGGCGGGGGAGTCGTCGTGGGGGAAGGCCGATGGGCCCGGCCGGGGGGTCCGGCCGGGCCCATCGGAGGGGAGCTTTATGCCTCTGTTTTGTGGAGGCGGAACGTCAGGGCCAGGCCCTCGTCCGTGAATGGCTCGCCGTACGCCGTCGCTTCGCCCTCGCCCTCCGCGTAGTCCAGGGCCAGGACCTCGTCCGCGATCAGGGCCGCGTGTTCGGTCAGGGCGTCCCTGGTCTCCGGGGTGGTGCTTGACCAGCGGACCGCGATGCGGTCGGCGACGTCCAGGCCGCTGTTCTTGCGGGCCTCCTGGATCAGGCGGATGGCGTCACGCGCCAGCCCCGCCCTGCGCAGCTCCGGTGTGATCTCCAGGTCCAGGGCCACCGTCGCGCCCGAGTCGGACGCCACCGACCAGCCCTCGCGCGGGGTTTCGGTGATGATCACCTCGTCGGGGGCGAGCGTGACGGTCTCGCCGTCGACCGTCACGGACGCCGTGCCCTCGCGCAGTGCGAGCGAGAGCGCCGCCGCGTCGGCCTCGGCCACCGCCTTGGCCACCGCCTGGACTCCCTTGCCGAAACGCTTGCCCAGCGCGCGGAAGTTCGCCTTGGCCGTGGTGTCCACGAGCGAGCCGCCGACCTCGGAGAGCGAGGCCAGGGACGAGACGTTCAGCTCCTCGGTGATCTGGGCACGCAGCTCGGGCGTCAGCGACTCGAAGCCGGCCGCCGCGACCAGCGCGCGCGACAGCGGCTGGCGGGTCTTGACGCCCGACTCGGCGCGCGTCGCACGGCCCAGCTCCACCAGCCGGCGCACCAGCGCCATCTGCTGCGAGAGCCGCGGGTCGATCGCCGCCAGGTCCGCCTTCGGCCAGCTGGACAGGTGCACCGACTCGGGGGCGTCCGGAGTGACCGGGGTGATCATGTCCTGCCAGACCCGCTCGGTGATGAACGGGGTGAGCGGCGCCATCAGCCCGGTGACCGTCTCGATCACCTCGTGCAGGGTGCGCAGCGCGGCCGCGTCGCCCTGCCAGAAGCGCCGGCGCGAGCGGCGTACGTACCAGTTCGACAGGTCGTCGACGAAGGCGGACAGGAGCTTGCCGGCCCGCTGGGTGTCGTACGCGTCCAGCGACTGGGTGACCTGGTCCACCAGCGCGTTGAGTTCGCTGAGCAGCCAGCGGTCCAGGACCGTGCGGTCGCCGGGCGCCGGGTCGGACGCCGAGGGGGCCCAGCCGGACGTACGGGCGTACAGCGCCTGGAAGGCCACCGTGTTCCAGTACGTGAGGAGGGTCTTGCGGACCACCTCCTGGATCGTGCCGTGGCCGACGCGGCGGGCCGCCCACGGGGAGCCGCCGGCCGCCATGAACCAGCGCACCGCGTCCGCCCCGTGCCGGTCCATCAGCGGGATCGGGTCGAGGGTGTTGCCCAGGTGCTTGGACATCTTCCGGCCGTCCTCGGCGAGGATGTGGCCCAGGCAGACGACGTTCTCGTAGCTCGACCTGTCGAAGACCAGCGTGCCGACCGCCATGAGCGTGTAGAACCACCCGCGGGTCTGGTCGATGGCCTCGGAGATGAACTGGGCCGGGTAGCGCCGCTCGAACAGTTCCTTGTTCCGGTACGGGTAGCCGTACTGGGCGAACGGCATCGAACCCGAGTCGTACCAGGCGTCGATGACCTCAGGGACCCGGGTCGCGGTCTTCTCGCACTGCGGGCAGGGGAAGGTGACCTCGTCGATGTACGGGCGGTGCGGGTCGAGCTCCGACTGGTCGGTGCCGGTCAGGTCGGTCAGCTCGGCGCGTGAACCGATGACCGTGAGGTGGTCGTCCTCGCAGCGCCAGATCGGCAGCGGGGTGCCCCAGTAACGGTTGCGGGAGAGCGCCCAGTCGACGTTGTTGTTCAGCCAGTCGCCGAAGCGGCCCTGCTTGACCGAGTCCGGGAACCAGTTCGTCCTCTCGTTCTCCCGGAGCATCGCGTCCTTGACCGCGGTGGTCCTGATGTACCAGGACGGCTGCGCGTAGTAGAGGAGCGCGGTGTGGCAGCGCCAGCAGTGCGGGTAGCTGTGCTCGTACGGGACGTGCCGGAAGAGCGCGCCGCGTGCCTGGAGGTCGGCGACCAGCGTCTCGTCGGCCTTCTTGAAGAAGACACCGCCGACCAGCGGGACGTCCTCCTCGAAGGTGCCGTCGGGGCGCACCGGGTTGACGACAGGGAGGCCGTACTCGCGGCACACCTGGAGGTCGTCCGCACCGAAGGCGGGGGACTGGTGGACGAGCCCGGTGCCGTCCTCGGTGGTGACGTACTCGGCGTTGACGACGTAGTGCGCCTCGGCCGGGAAGTCGACCAGTGTGAACGGACGCTGGTAGGTCCAGCGCTCCATCTCGGCGCCGGTGAACCGCTCGCCGGTGGTCTCCCAGCCCTCGCCGAGCGCCTTTTCGAGCAGCGGCTCGGCGACGACCAGCTTCTCCCGGCCGTCGGTCGCGACGACATAGCTGACGCCGGGGTGCGCGGCGACGGCCGTGTTGGAGACCAGCGTCCAGGGGGTGGTCGTCCAGACCAGCAGGGCCGCTTCGCCCGCGAGGGGCCCGGAGGTGAGCGGGAAGCGTACGAAGACGGAGGGGTCGACGACCGTCTCGTACCCCTGGGCCAGCTCGTGGTCCGAGAGGCCGGTGCCGCACCGCGGGCACCAGGGGGCGACGCGGTGGTCCTGGACCAGCAGGTCCTTGTTGAAGATCTCCTTCAGGGACCACCAGACGCTCTCGACGTAGGACGGGTCCATGGTCCGGTACGCGTGGTCCAGGTCGACCCAGTAGCCCATCCGGGTGGTCAGCGCGGAGAAGGCGTCGGTGTGCCGGGTGACGGAGGCCCGGCACTTGTCGTTGAAGGCGGCGATCCCGTACGCCTCGATGTCCTGCTTGCCGCTGAAGCCGAGTTCCTTCTCGACCGCCAGCTCGACGGGCAGGCCGTGGCAGTCCCAGCCGGCCTTGCGGGGCACGTGGTAGCCCTGCATCGTGCGGAAGCGGGGGAAGACGTCCTTGAAGACGCGGGCCTCGATGTGGTGTGCGCCCGGCATGCCGTTGGCGGTCGGCGGTCCTTCGTAGAACACCCACTCGGGGCGTCCTTCGGACTGCTCAAGACTCTTCGAGAAGACCTGTGCCTCGTGCCAGAAGTCGAGCACGGCGTGCTCGAGGGCGGGCAGGTCGACCTGGGCGGGCACCTGGCGGTACAGGGGCGGTGTCATCGAACTCCTCCAACGGACGTTTCTCTCTCCGTCGGAGGGACGAGAGCCTGACGCCCCCGCGGTACCACCCTCCTTGGCCCCGGCTGTCGTGCCGTGGCCCCCTCATTGGGGTTGCGGTGCCGGCTCTACTCGCCCGCGTCCACTCGTCCACGGGTTTTCTTCCGACGGCTCAGGGGTGATCTTCACGCCGTGCCTGCCTCCGGGCTCACACCGTCCCCGGATCGCTCGTGGCCGCCTGCGCCGCTACTCGTCCCGTCCATGCCTTCCGCTGGGGCCAGTGTACGGGGCCGCCGGTGCGGGCTCAGACCGGTTTTTCCGCGGGCGCTCCCGGGCGCTGCGCTGACCCGAATGGCCATACGGGGCCCCGCGGAATACCGGGACGTGTACGGGAGTCCCGGCCGGCGGATTACCGGGCGGGGAGCTGGGCACAACGCATGCAGGCCAGGACGGCCCCGGACGTGAGGAGGGCTGAAACGGCGGCGTGCCCCGTTGCCGCGCGACTGGTGTCGATTTATCGTCCCAGCAGACTCGCGAGCAAGATCACAAAATGTGAAGGGGCCGCGGCCATGGTGGCAAGAGAGACCGCCGGATCAGGATCGGCGTCCGCAGAATCCACTGGGGCGACGGCCGGGGACGCGGCAGGCGAGCACGGGGCCGCCGCGGACGGAACCGTCGCCGGGAGACCCACCGCGAAGAAGGCCGCGGCGGCGAAGAAGGCAGCAGCCAAGAGGGCGCCCGCCAAGAAGGCGCCCGCGAAGAAGACCGCAGCCAAGAAGACCGCAGCGAAAGGGACCGCGGCGAAGAAGAGTGCGGCGAAGAAGACCGCGGCCAAGAAGGCGGCCGGCGGGAAGGCGGCCGGCGAGCAGGCCGCGTCCAGTACGTCACCGGGCCACCCGGCGCCGGGCAGCACGGCCGCGACCGCGGCCCAGGGGGCGGCGGAGGCCGCGGAACAGACGGGAGCCGAGACGGTGGTTGCGAAGAAGAGCGCAGGAGGGGGAGCGGCGGCCGGAGGGCACGCCGCCTCCGCCGTGCCCAAGGCCGGGGTCGCCGCACCCGCGGCCCCGGACGAGCTGCCCGTACGGCCGGGGGAGGACCCCTGGACCCCGGAGGAGGTCGCGGAGGCCCGGGCCGAGCTGCAGAGCGAGGATCTGCGGCTGGGGGCCGAGATCGCGGCGGCCGAGACGGCTCTCGCCGGTCTGATGCGGGACTCGGGCGACGGCGCCGGCGACGACCAGGCCGACACCGGGACCAAGAACATCACCCGGGAGAGCGAGCTGGCGCTCGCGGCCAACGCCCGGGAGATGCTGGAGCAGACCGAGCGGGCGCTGGAGCGGCTCGACGCGGGGACGTACGGGCTCTGCGAGAACTGCGGCAAGCCGATCGGCAAGGCGCGGATGCAGGCGTTCCCGCGTGCCACGCTCTGCGTCGAGTGCAAGCAGAAGCAGGAGCGCAGGTACTGAGAGCTTCCTGGGCGGTGTGTGTCGTACCCTCGTCCTGAGTCGGACCGGACAGGGCCTAGGACGAGGGAATCACGTGGCAGAGGCGGAGCGCATCATCGGTACGCCGGACGTTCCCGAGCCGGACGCCCCTGAGCCTGACGTCCCTGGGCCGGGCGGCGCCGGGCAGGAGGCTGCCGGGCCGGACGCAGCCCGGCCGGATACTCCCGGGCCGGCGCAGGACGCACCGGACGGGGCGGGCCCCGGTGAGAGCGCCGAAGAGCGGCCCCGGGGCAAGCGCAGGCTCACCGTGCTCTTCGTCGTGGCCGTTCTCGCCTATCTGCTCGACCTGGTGAGCAAGACCATCGTGGTGGCCAAGCTGGAGCACCACCCCCCGGTCAAGGTGATCGGCGATCTGCTGCAGTTCGACGCGATCAGGAACGCGGGCGCCGCCTTCGGGCTCGGCTCGGCGTACACCGTGATCTTCACCATTGTCGCGGCGTCCGTGATCGTGGTCATCGTCCGGCTGGCCAGGAAGCTCTACAGCGCGCCGTGGGCCGTCGCGCTGGGTCTGCTGCTCGGCGGTGCGCTGGGCAATCTCACCGACCGGATCTTCCGTTCGCCCAGCGCATTCCAGGGTGAGGTCGTCGACTTCATCAGGCCCGCGCACTTCGCGGTGTTCAACCTCGCCGACTCCGCGATCGTCTGCGGCGGCATCCTGATCGTGCTCCTCTCGTTCCGGGGCCTGGACCCCGACGGGACCGTTCACAAGGACTGACGGCCCGGGCGGCCCTCCGGGCAAGGCATACTCGACGGGTGAGTACCGTTCCCGAGATCCGCACCCTGCCCGTTCCCGATGGCCTGGAGGGCGAGCGCGTCGACGCCGCCATCTCCCGTATGTTCGGGTTTTCCCGTACCAAGGCGGCCGACCTCGCCGCCTCGGGAAAGGTGCAGGTCGACGGGTCAGTGGTCGGGAAGTCCGAGCGGGTCCACGGCGGCGCCTGGCTGGAGGTCGAGATGCCCGCGGCCGCGGCCCCCGTCCAGATCGTCGCCGAGCCCGTCGACGGCATGGAGATCGTCCATGACGACGACGACATCGTGGTGATCCTCAAGCCCGTCGGTGTCGCCGCCCACCCCAGCCCCGGCTGGACCGGCACCACCGTCATCGGCGGTCTCGCCGCCGCCGGATACCGCATCTCGACCTCGGGGGCGGCCGAGCGGCAGGGCATCGTGCACCGGCTGGACGTGGGGACGTCAGGGCTGATGGTGGTGGCCAAGTCGGAGCGTGCGTACACCCTGCTCAAGCAGCAGTTCCGGGAGCGCACCGTCGACAAGCGCTACCACGCGCTGGTGCAGGGCCACCCCGACCCGATGAGCGGCACGATCGACGCCCCCATCGGCCGCCACCCCAACCACGACTACAAGTGGGCCGTGACGGCCGAGGGCAAGCCGTCCGTCACGCACTACGACCTGATCGAGGCGTTCCGGGCGGCCTCGCTGCTCGACATCAAGCTGGAGACCGGGCGTACGCACCAGATCCGGGTGCACATGTCGGCCCACCGCCACCCCTGCGTGGGCGACATCACCTACGGCGCCGACCCGACCATGGCGAAGCGGCTCGGGCTGACCCGGCAGTGGCTGCACGCGATGAGCCTGGGCTTCGAGCACCCGTCGGACGGACAGTGGGTGCAGTTCCGCAGCGAGTACCCGGAAGACCTGCGGAACGCGCTGGAGGCGATCCGGGCGGAGAGCGAGCAGCGGTGACCGCCGGGTACGACGTACGGGTGGTCGCCGACAAGGCCGGCCTCGACGCCTGCTTCGCCGTCCGCAAGGACGTCTTCGTGACCGAGCAGGGCGTGCCGCCCGAGCTGGAGTACGACACGTACGACACCGACGAGGCCACCACGGTGCATGTGCTGGCCACCGGCGCCGACGGGCCGCTGGGCACCGGGCGGCTGCTGCTGCCCGCCGCCGGCCCCGGGCGCGGGGTGGACGAGCCGGGCGTCGGCTCGCTCGGCCGGCTCGCCGTCGCCGCGGCCGCGCGGGGCAGGGGCGTGGGCGTCGCGCTGGTCCGGGCGATCGAGGACGAGGCCCTGCGGCGCGGGCTGACCGCGGTCGATCTGCATGCGCAGACCCATGCGCTGGGGTTCTACGAGCGCCTCGGCTATGTGGCGTACGGCCCCGAGTTCCCCGACGCGGGCATGCCGCACCGGGCGATGCGCCGCACTGTCGGGGACGGCGTGGCCCGTCGCACCGGAGCGGACAGCAGGTAGCGGCCGGTACCGGTCAGGACGGCAGCCCCCACGGCTCGGCCGGCCCGTTCGGCGGTACGTCCCTGGGGCCCAGGGACGCGCGGGCACCGCGCGGGGTGACCACGGCCGTCGCGCCGCGCGGCAGCCGCACCGCGATCCGCCCGGGACCCGCCGCGTGCCAGGACAGCGGACGCCCGTGCTCGTCCCGTACGTCCACCGCTCCGGCGATCCCGTGGTCGAGCGTGAGCGGTTCGCCCGCCTCGCTCCTGATCCGTATCCAGCGTGTGGCGCCGCCCGAGCGGTCCGCGTCCACCAGGAAGGCGCCCTCGGTGCGCAGCGAAGCGATCGAGGCGTCCGCCCACCGCTCCGACACCGAGGGGAAGACCTTCAGCACCCCGCCGTCCCCCTGCACGGCCATGTCCAGCATCGACTGGACCGCCGCCAGCGGGGATTCGAGCGCGAGGTTCTTGCCCTCGCGGTACATCGTGTTGGGCGTCAGCTCGCAGTCGGCCACCGTGTTCCCGTCGGTGAAGAAGGTCAGCTGGTCCAGGGCCTTCTCCGGCTCGCCCATCACCGCGTACATGGACGACGAGGTGGCGTAGCTGTAGCCGTGCCAGGCGCTCCGCATGCTCGTCCAGTGGGCCAGCGAGCGCCGCATCACATCCCGGTCGCCCGGCCGGTCCCACGTCCGTTCGCGCAGCGGGTAGAGCCAGAGCAGATGGGAGTGGTGGCGGTGCGATTCGGCCAGCGGCACGTCCTTGCCGATCATGACGCCGTCCGCCGGGTCCTCGGCGTACGGGGTGAGCCGCGCCGCGATGTCCCGCCAGTGCCTGGCCCTCGGGTCGTCGACGCGCAGCAGCCGCGCCGATTCGATGAGCGTGCGGACGCCCCAGCGGATCAGTGAGAGGTCATAGGTGCAGTCCGCCGCGTCGGCGTACTCGGGGGAGCGGGTGGTCAGCAGATGGAGCTTGCCGTCGCCGCCCTCGTGCAGGAAGCGGGCGTAGAAGTTGATGGCCTTCGCGAGGATCGGATACACCACGTCGCGCAGGGTGGCGAGGTCCATCGAGTGCCGGTAGGACAGCCAGACGTTGTGCAGCGCCCAGGTGAGGTTGCCGAAGTTGTCGGAGACGCGGTCGGAGCCGGGGACCCCGACGTCGTAGGTGTCGCCCGCCCGCAGCTGCCAGTCGGACGGATGGCCGAGCGCGTAGCTGCGGCCGTCGCGGTAGGCGGCAGGTACGGACGTCGACAGGTTCTTCTCGAAGCGGCGGAACGCCTGGGTCACCGAGTCCAGTTCGGGGTGGTTGGTGCCGTTGACGGCGGGCATCCCGATCTGGACGTTGAGGTTCCACCACACCGCGGTCCAGCTGTTCCCGACCTCCGGGTACCAGGGCCCCCACTCGGACAGCGTCGGTCCTCCGGCGCGGGTGGTCGAGGCCAGTTTGTAGAGCTGGAGGATGTAGAACGCCTGGAGCCGCTTGTCCGGTACGGAGAAGAAGCTGCGCCGGTAGTAGGCGTGCCACCACTCACGGTGCCGGGCGACCAGCCGGTCGGGGCCGGTGGCCAGGGCGCGGTCCACCGCCCGTACGGCGTCCGCGGTCGTCTGCCGTACGTCGCCGGGGAAGCGGTACACCAGCTGCGCGGCCAGCAGCCGGCCGGTTCCCTCGCGCTGCTCCCGCCAGGCCGTCGTCCAGCCGCCGCCCGCGAGCAGCGGCTGCTCGACGAAGCCCGCGCCGACCCGCGGGTCCGGGTTGGGGGTGTAGTCGGCCGGCTTGTCGATGAGCCGGGTACTGGCGGCCTGCAGCCACTGGAAGGACCAGGCGGCGGCCTCCTCGCCCGGACTCGGCCGGGTCGACACCAGCAGGGCGCCCGAGCCGTTCTGCACGAGTGCGGAGAAGGTGAGCGAGCCGCGGGTGGTGGTGAGGGTGCCGCGCAGTTCGGCGTCGTAGGGGTCGAGCGTCCAGTCGACCGCGGTGATCTCCCCGGCCAGAGTGAGCGTGAAGTGTCCTACGGGCAGCCGGGAGTAGCCCGTGCCGCCGCGCCACTGGCCGCGCTGGTCCTGCACCTGGGTGTGGCTGATCATCAGCTTCAGGGTGTTCGCCGTGGCGCCCCGGTAGAGCTGTGCGCCCAGGAAGCCGTTGGCGAGGAACGGGGCGTCCTGCCAGCCGGTGGGCAGCCGCCGCCACCGCATGGCGGCCGCGCGGACGGTCCGTTCGTACACATCGGGGCCGTGGGACGCGGGCGCGCCGCCGCCCGGCGCCGCCCAGGCGGTGCGGGAGCCGGCCAGCCAGAGGGCGGCGGTCGCGCCCGCCGCCGTACCGGCGAAGTGTCTGCGGGAGAGGTCATGCACGGGGGTGACTCCTGTTCCGTACGCGGGGTGCGGTGCGGGGTGCTTCCGGGCGGGGTGTTTTCGGGCGGGGTGTTCCCGGGCGGTGAGCTTGTGGGCGGGGTGCGCCGAGGTGGTTCTCCTCGACCCAGGCGCGGGCCTCGGACCCGGGCGGAAAGATCCGATCGTCGACGGTGTCGAAGGTGACTCCGGTGTGCGGCGGGCGGAACTCGTTGACGACCTGGCCGTCATATCCGTACGAGGCCAGGGTGCGCGGGTCGTTGTAGCGGGACTCGGTCATCGGCTCGCCCGGGTCCGCCTGGACCATGTCGATGAGGAAGGGCAGCCGCCTGCCCCCGGTGTGGCCGGGCGTCCCGGGCGGTGCGGTGGAGGCGTACGCGTACGGGGCCGCGCCGAGGGTGAGCAGCGCGCCCGCACCGGCGGCCGCGGTGCCCAGGACCGCTCTCCTGGACGGTGGTTGACGGGGTGCTTGACGCGGGGGCCGGCGCGGCGGTCGGGGCGCGGAGGGCATATGAGCTCCAGTCAGGTATGTGTTGACAGTTCTCGTCCCTGAATCCATGCACCCCGCATAGTGCCCGTGCCGTCACCGGACCGGAAGACCTCGCGCACCATAGACATCGGATGAAAGATGGGGCGTGGCGATGGCGGAGCTGCGACGGGTGGGGCTATTGGGTCGATACGCCTGTATTGCATGGCACGCTTGAGCCACTGATCGTCAAGGTTTCGGCAGTGATGCCGACGGAACATCCGAAGCCCCGGAGGGCACCCCGTGGACCAATTGGCACTGCTGCTCCTGCTGTTGATCGGGGCGGTGGTCTCCGTACCGATCGGTGAGCGGCTCGGGCTGCCCGCCCCGGTCCTGATGACGCTCGGCGGGATCTGCCTCGCGCTGCTGCCCTTCGTGCCGAACGTCAACATCCCCTCGGGCTTCATCCTGCCGCTGGTGCTGCCGCCGCTCCTCTACGCGGCCGTACAGCGCACCTCCTGGCGGCAGTTCACGGCCAACTTCCGGCCGATCCTGCTGCTCGCCGTGGCGCTGGTCTTCGTGACCACGGCAGGGGTGGCCGCCGTCCTGAGCGCGATCGTGCCGGGTCTGCCGATCGCCGCGGCCGTCGCACTGGGCGCGCTGGTGGCGCCGCCCGACCCGGTGGCGGCGACCGCCGTCGCGGGCGCGCTCGGGCTGCCCCGGCGGCTGGTCTCGATCCTGGAGGGCGAGGGGCTGTTCAACGATGTGACGGCGATCGTGCTCTACCACGTGGCGATCGCCGCCGCCGTCACCGGAACGTTCTCCTGGCCGGTCGCGGCAGGGCAGTTGGTGCTCTCCGCCGTGGTGGCCGTGGTGGTGGGCCTCGCCCTCGGCTGGCTCACCAACAAGCTGATGGGGCTGCTGGGCGACACCACCCTGCAGATCGGCCTGACCCTGCTGGTGCCCTTCCTCAGCTATGTGCTGGCCGAGGAGCTGATGGGCTCGGGTGTGCTGGCCGTGCTCACCTCGGCGCTGTTCCTCGCGGAACACACCGCCGACGCCGACGACGTACGCGGTCGGCTGGAGGGCAACGCCTTCTGGGAGATCGTCGACACCCTCGTCACCGGGGTGACCTTCGGCCTCATCGGGCTCGAACTCCATGTGGTCTTCGGCACCGCCGGCGGGCATCTGAGCGAGATGATCGGCTGGGGCGCGGCGGCCGTCGGGGTGGTGGTGGGGCTGCGCCTGGTGTGGCTGCTGCCCGCCACCTGGCTGGCGAAGAAGCTGCACACCCTGCGGGACGTCGACGAGGACATCCCCACCAGCTGGCGCGAGACCATCGTCATGTGGTGGTCAGGGATGCGCGGCGTGGCCTCGGTCGCGCTGGCCCTCGCCATCCCGATGACCAAGGACGACGGCAGCCCCTTCCCGGCCCGCAGCGAGATGATCTTCATCGCCTTCGCGGTGGTCATGGTCACCCTGGTCTTCCAGGGGCTGACGCTGCCCTGGCTGGTGAAGAAGCTGGGCGTCCGCGCGGACGCAGGCGCCGAGCGCGAACTGGAACGGAGCCTGGCGGTACGGGCCGCCAGGGCCGCCAGGGGCCGGCTCAAGGAGATCCAGAACGTCGAGGAGCTGCCCGAGGACGTCCTGGAGCGGCTGGCCCGCGGCGCGTTCGAGATCGGGGTGCGGATCAGCCCCGACATGGTGGACGAGGAGCGGCACGCGGCGTACCTCAAGCGGGCCGAGCGGGTGAAGACCGTCATGCGGATCCAGCGGGAGATGATGTCGGCGGCCCGCCACGAAGTGCTCTCCGCGCGCAACGAGGCGGGCTCGGACCCGGAGATCGTCGACCGGGTGCTGCGCCACCTGGATGTGCGCAGCCTGCGGTAGGACCGGCTGCGGGGCGGCTGCGGGGCGGCTGCGGGGCGGACCGGGCTGTGCGGCGGACCGGCTGTGCGGCCTGTCGGGCCCGGCCTCTCGGCCCCTGCCGGTCGGCCTTTGCCGTCGGCCCCGGCCCGTCAGCCCTGCCCGTCGGCCCGGTTGCCCGTCAGCCCGGTTGCCCGTCGGCCCGGTCGTCCGTCAGCCCCTGCCGGTCCTGGGCGTGGGGTCGTGCTTGTACAGATCCGGCCCCCAGTCGTTCTTCGACACCTCGGCCTGCGCGGTCGAGATCCGCGGCAGCGCGTACGGGTGCTCGTCGCGCAGCCAGGCGATCAGCTGCTCCCGTACCGCACACCGCACGGTCCAGATGTCGTCCGCGTCCTTCGCGGTGACCACGGCCCGTACCTGGATCGTGCTCGGCGAGGTGTCCGTGACCGCCAGCGACCAGTTCCTGCCGTCCCACGACGGGATCTCGCGCAGGATCTCCCGCAGCTTCTCGCGCATCAGCGGGACCGGCGTCGAGTGGTCCAGCTCGAAGAAGACCGTGCCGGACATCTGCGCACCGCCGCGTGACCAGTTCTCGAACGGCTTGCCGGTGAAGTACGAGACCGGCATGGTGATCCGGCGCTCGTCCCAGGTGCGTACCGCGAGGAAGGTCAGCGTGATCTCCTCGACGGTGCCCCACTCGCCGTCCACGACGACCGTGTCCCCGATGCGGACCATGTCGCCGAAGGCGATCTGCAGCCCGGCGAACAGGTTGCCCAGCGTGGACTGGGCCGCGACACCGGCGACGATGCCCAGGAGCCCAGCTGAGGCCAGCAGCGAGGTACCGGCGGTCCGCATCGCGGGGAAGGTCAGCAGCATCGCCGCGACAGCCACCGTCCCGACGATCGCCGTCACCACCCGCTGGATCAGCGTGACCTGCGTACGGACCCGGCGGAGCCTGGCCGGATCGCGGGTGGTCGCCGCGTAGCGGGCGTACGAGGAGTCGACGACCGCCGTGGCGATCCGCAGGGCGAGCCAGGCCGTGGAGCCGATCAGGACCAGCGTGAGGATCTGCCCGATCCCGGTGGCGTGGTGCTCGACCGCCCGCAGCCGGATCTCCTGGAAGCTGCCCCGCAGCAACGCGGTGATCAGCACCGACTGCAGCGGCACCCGGCAGCGCCGCAGCAGCCCCCAGAGCGGGGTCTCGTGGTGGCGCGCGTCCGTCCTCTTCAGCGCGCGGTCGACCAGCCAGCCCACCGCGAGCGTCAGCAGCACCGAACCGCCGATGACGATCAGGGGACGCAGGACGGTCTCCATGCTTCCGGCCGAAGCTGGCACCATGGCCACGTGAACATCATCCTTTTCCATTCTGCGTACGGTTTGCGGCCTGCCGTCCATGCGGCGGCCGACCGGCTGCGTGCAGCCGGTCATCAGGTGCTGGTGCCCGATCTTTTCGACGGTAAGACTTTCGAGACCGTCGAGGAAGGCATGGCCCTCAAGGAGGAACTCGGCTCGGACGAGCTGCTCAAGCGCGCCGTGACGGCCGCGGCTCCGCACTCGGACGAGGGCCTGGTCTACGCCGGATTCTCGCTCGGCGGCTCGCTGGCCCAGAATCTGGCCATCGCCGACGACAAGGCGCGCGGACTGCTCCTCCTGCACGGTACGTCGGACATCGCCGACGACGCGTCGGTGGACGAGCTGCCCGTACAGCTGCATGTCGCCGACCCCGACCCGTTCGAGCCGCACGACTGGCTGACCGCCTGGTATCTGCGCATGCAGCGGATCGGGGCCGATGTGGAGGTGCACCACTACGCGGGCGCGGGCCACCTCTACACCGACCCCGAGCTGGCCGACTACGACGCCGAGGCGGCCGAGCGGACCTGGCGGGTCGCACTCGGCTTCCTCGGAACGCTGTAGGTCCTGTACGCCCCGGGCTCCGCCCGGATCAGCCCTTGAGGGCCTTGTCCAGCGCGGTGTTGAAGTCGGCGACGGTCATGGGCGCGTTGTCACTGCCCGGAGTGGTCAGCTTCTTGCCGTCCATCTTGAGGGTGGGTGTGCCCTGGACCCCGCTCTTGTCGAACTTCGCGGACATCTTCATCGCCCAGGCGTCGTAGGTGCCGTCGTTGACGGCCTTCTGGAACGCCTTGTTGTCCTTCAGCTCCGGCACCGTCTGCGCGATCTTGATCAGATACGAGTCGTCCTTGAAGGTGTCCGTGGTCTCCTCGGGGTGCCACTTCGTGGAGTACATCGCGGTCTTGTAGTGCTCGAAGGCGGTGGGGCTCACATTGAGCGCGGCGCCCAGGGCGCTCAGGCCGTTCTTGGAGCCCTCGCCGCCGTTGTTGTCGATGAACGTCGCACCGATGTACTGGATCTTGAACTTGCCCGCGTCGAGGTCCTTCTGGACCGTCGCCCCGACCGTCTGGTCGAACGTCGCGCAGATCGGGCAGCGCGGGTCCTCGTACATCTGCAGCGTCTTCTTGGCGGACGCCTTGCCGACGACCACGGTGGTGCCGTCCGGGCCCGTGGTGTTCTTCGGCGCGACGACCTTTTCGCTCTTCGCGGCCTCCCAGCCGGACGGCTTGTTCAGCTGCATGACGCCGTAACCGACGCCGGCGGCGATCGCCAGGACGACGACGATGGACCCGGCGACGAAGATCTGCCGGCGGGTCTTGTCCTTCTTCGCCTGGCGCTCGCGCTCGGCGCGCAGCCGCTCGCGGGCCGCTGCCTTGTTGGCCTGGTTGTTGCGTGCACTCATGGTGGGTTTCTCCGTGTGGGACGTGATCGGGCAGGGCGGACGTGCGTACTCAGCCGGTGACAGCAGCCGGGTACGGGGGTCCGCGCAGTCCCACGGAGTGCACGAGGAGCAGGGTGCGCGAGGTGCGCGGCCGGTGCGTGGGCAGCGCCCCGCACCGTACGGAGGCGCTCACGGCCCGGACGACGGCCACCGCGACGAGCAGCGGCCGGAAGGCGAAGGCGCCGACCGACCTGGCCAGCGAGGCCAGCGCGCTCTCGCCGCGCCGCAGCCAGAGCGCAGCCAGCAGCCCGACGGCCACATGCGCGCCGAGCAGCAGCCACGGCAGCGCCGGGGCCGGCGAGTCGAGCAGCGCCACCGCGTCCTTGCCGGGACCGGCCACGGAGGCCAGCGGGGTGCCGACCTGGCCGCCGCAGAGCACATCCACCCCGACCGAGCGCAGCGCGCCCGCGACGGGGCCGCCCGACGGTCCGTAACAGACATGCTGGCCGGTCGTGAAGACCGTGTCGGCGGCCAGTTCGAGCGGGATGAGCACGCCCGCTATCGCCCCGAAGCCCCGCTCACGGCCCGCCAGCGCGAAGGCGACGGTGAAGACGGCGGCGGCGAGCGCCGCCACGGTGACCGGCGGCAGCGGGACCCGTGAGAGGAGCACATGGGACGCGGCGGAGAGGGTCACGACCAGCGCTGTGAAAAGCGCCGCGCGAACCGCCCTGAGCTGCGTCCCTGATATGTCCATCGGCCCCGAGTGTGCCATGGGCGCAGGTAAGAGACCCTTAAAGGTTCCTGAGTCTAGAGGCCGGGAATCCGGCCATTACGGAACAATTCCACGAATACCGCATGGTCACGCCGGGTCTGCGCCCCGTACGCGTGCGCGAAGTCCACCAGCATCTTGGCGAAGCCGTCCTCGTCGGCCGCGATCGCCGCGTCGATGGCGCGCTCCGTGGAGAACGGCACCAGTGAGTGACCGCTCTCGTCGTCCGCCGCGGCGTGCATGGTGGCCGTGGCCCGGCCGAGGTCGGCGACCACCGCGGCGATCTCGTCGGGGTCGTCCAGATCCGACCAGTCGAGATCCACCGCGTACGGCGAGACCTCCGCCACCAGCTGCCCGGCCCCGTCCAGCTCGGTCCAGCCGAGCCACGGGTCGGCGTGCGCCTGGAGGGCGCGCTGCGAGATCACCGTGCGATGGCCCTCGTGCCGGAAGTAACCGCGGACCGCCGGATCCGTGATGTGCCGCGCGACCGCCGGGGTCTGCCCCTGCTTCATATAGATGATCACGTCGTTCTCCAGGGCGTCGCTGTGGCCCTCCAGGAGGATGTTGTACGAGGGCAGACCGGCCGAGCCGATCCCGACGCCCCTGCGGCCCACCACGTCCTTCACCCGGTACGAGTTAGGGCGGCCCAGGCTCTCCTCCGGCAGCGTCTCCAGATAGCCGTCGAAGGCGGCGAGGATCTTGTACCGCGTCGCGGCGTCCAGCTCGACCGCACTGCTGTCGGCGGTGAAGCGGCGCTCGTGGTCCCGGATCTCGGTCATGGAGTCGAGGAGGGCGAATCTGGTGCGCGACCGGGCGGCGCGGAGCGCGCCGAGCAGCGGGCCGGCCGCGGTGTCCAGCATGAACGGCGGTACGTCGTCGTCCTGGGCGCCTGCGGCCAGCACCCGGATGCGCTCGCGGTAGGCCGCCGCGTAGGTCTCCACCAGACCGGTGATCTGGTCGTCACTGAGCGCCTTCGCGTGGCCGAGGAGCGCCAGCGAGGCCGCGAAGCGCTGGACGTCCCAGGTGAACGGGCCCACATACGCCTCGTCGAAGTCGTTCACATTGAAGATCAGCCGGCCGTTGGCATCCATGTAGGTGCCGAAGTTCTCCGCGTGCAGATCGCCGTGCACCCAGACCCGGCCGGTCCGCTCGTCCAGATACGGCCCGCCCTGCGCGCTCTCGCCCAGGTCCTCGTAGAAGAGGCAGGCGGCGCCCCGGTAGAAGGCGAAGGCCGAGGCCGCCATCTTCCGGAACTTGACGCGGAAGGCGGCCGGATCGGCGGCCAGGAGGTCGCCGAACGCGGTGCCGAAAACGGCGAGGATCTGCTCGCCGCGCTCCTCGGCGCTGGACTGCGGGACCGACATCGCGTGTGCCTCCAGGTGCATGACATATGGGACAGCTGTTCCAACGGGGTCAACGCACGGAGCCACCCCGGAGTGCCCCGCGGCTGTCGGTGGGCCGACGTAGACTTCCACGCTGTTCCCCCACTCGTCCCGCAGGAGGCATCCCCGTGACCAAGCCGCCTTTCACGCACCTTCACGTCCACACGCAGTACTCCATGCTGGACGGTGCCGCGCGGCTCAAGGACATGTTCAACGCCTGTAATGAGATGGGCATGTCGCATATCGCGATGTCCGACCACGGCAACCTGCACGGTGCGTACGACTTCTTCCACTCGGCGCAGAAGGCGGGCGTGACGCCGATCATCGGCATCGAGGCGTATGTCGCCCCGGAGTCGCGGCGGAACAAGCGGAAGGTCAAGTGGGGACAGCCGCATCAGAAGCGCGACGATGTGTCGGGTTCGGGTGGTTATACGCATAAGACGATCTGGGCGGCGAACAGTACAGGGCTGCACAATCTCTTCAAGTTGTCGTCGGACGCGTACGCGGAGGGCTGGCTGCAGAAGTGGCCCCGCATGGACAAGGAGACGATCTCCCAGTGGTCGGAGGGGCTGATCGCCTCCACCGGCTGCCCGTCGGGCGAGGTGCAGACCCGGCTGCGGCTCGGGCAGTTCGACGAGGCCATGCAGGCGGCGTCCGACTACAAGGACATCTTCGGCGAGGGCCGGTACTTCCTGGAGCTGATGGACCACGGCATCGAGATCGAACGCCGTGTGCGCGACGGCCTGGTGGAGATCGGCCAGAAGCTCGGCATCCCGCCGCTGGTGACGAACGACTCGCACTACACGTACGCGCACGAGGCGAGCGCCCACGACGCCCTGCTCTGCATCCAGACCGGCAAGAACCTCTCGGATCCGGACCGCTTCCGCTTCGACGGCACCGGTTACTACCTCAAGACGACCGACGAGATGTACGCCATCGACTCGTCGGACGCCTGGCAGCAGGGGTGCGCCAACACCCTGCTGGTCGCGGAGCAGATCGACACCACCGGCATGTTCGAGAAGCGCGACCTGATGCCGAAGTTCGACATCCCGGACGGCTACACCGAGATCACCTGGTTCCAGGAAGAGGTCCGGGTCGGCATGGAGCGCCGCTATCCGGGAGGTGTCCCCGAAGACCGCCAGAAGCAGGCGGAGTACGAGATGGACATCATCATCCAGATGGGGTTCCCGGGGTACTTCCTCGTCGTCGCCGACTTCATCATGTGGGCCAAGAACAACGGCATCGCGGTGGGCCCCGGCCGTGGCTCGGCGGCCGGTTCGATCGTCTCGTACGCGATGGGCATCACCGACCTCGACCCGATCACGCACGGGCTGATCTTCGAGCGGTTCCTCAACCCCGAGCGTGTCTCGATGCCCGATGTCGACATCGACTTCGACGAACGCAGGCGCGTCGAGGTGATCCGCTACGTGACCGAGAAGTACGGCGCCGACAAGGTCGCCATGATCGGTACGTACGGAAAGATCAAGGCCAAGAACGCGATCAAGGACTCGGCCCGCGTGCTCGGCTATCCGTACGCGATGGGTGACCGTCTCACCAAGGCGATGCCCGCCGACGTCCTCGGCAAGGGGATCGACCTCAGCGGTATCACCGACCCGAAGCACCCGCGCTACAGCGAGGCGGGCGAGATCCGGGGGATGTACGAGAACGAACCGGACGTGAAGAAGGTCATCGACACCGCCACCGGTGTGGAGGGCCTGGTCCGGCAGATGGGTGTGCACGCGGCCGGCGTGATCATGTCCAGCGAGCCGATCGTCGACCACGCCCCGGTCTGGGTGCGGCACACGGACAACGTGACCATCACGCAGTGGGACTACCCGCAGTGCGAGTCGCTCGGCCTGCTGAAGATGGACTTCCTGGGCCTGCGCAACCTGACGATCATGGACGACGCCGTCAAGATGGTGAAGGCCAACAAGGGCATCGACCTGGAGATGCTGTCCCTCCCGCTCGACGACCCCAAGACCTTCGAACTGCTCTGCCGCGGTGACACGCTCGGGGTCTTCCAGTTCGACGGCGGGCCGATGCGCTCCCTGCTGCGCCAGATGCAGCCCGACAACTTCGAGGACATTTCCGCCGTTTCGGCCCTGTACCGGCCGGGCCCGATGGGCATGAACTCGCACATCAACTACGCGGAGCGGAAGAACAACCGCCAGGAGATCACTCCGATCCACCCGGAGCTCGAAGAGCCGCTCAAGGAGGTCCTGGGGCTCACCTACGGCCTGATCGTGTACCAGGAGCAGGTGCAGAAGGCCGCCCAGATCGTCGCCGGTTACTCGCTGGGCGAGGCCGACATCCTGCGCCGCGTGATGGGCAAGAAGAAGGCCGACGAGCTCGCGAAGAACTTCGTGCTCTTCGAGGCCGGTGCCAAGAAGGAGGGCTTCTCGGACGCGGCGATCAAGGCGCTCTGGGACGTCCTGGTGCCGTTCGCCGGATACGCGTTCAACAAGGCGCACTCCTCCGCGTACGGCCTGGTCACCTACTGGACCGCGTACCTCAAGGCCAACTACCCGGCCGAGTACATGGCGGCGCTGCTCACCTCGGTGCGCGACGACAAGGACAAGTCGGCGATCTATCTCAACGAGTGCCGGCGCATGGGCATCAAGGTGCTGCCGCCCAATGTGAACGAGTCCGAGTCCAACTTCGCCGCCCAGGGCGACGACGTGATCCTCTTCGGCCTCTCCGCCGTCCGCAACGTCGGGACGAACGTGGTGGAGTCGATCATCCGCTCCCGCAAGGCCAAGGGGAAGTACAGCTCCTTCCCCGACTACCTCGACAAGGTCGAGGCCGTGGCCTGCAACAAGCGCACCACCGAATCGCTCATCAAGGCGGGCGCCTTCGACGAGATGGGCCACACCCGCAAGGGCCTCACCGCACACTTCGAGCCCATGATCGACAATGTGGTCGCGGTCAAGCGCAAGGAGGCCGAGGGGCAGTTCGACCTCTTCGGCGGGGGCGAGGAGGACAGCTCGGAGCCGGGCTTCGGACTCGACGTCGAGTTCTCCGACATCGAGTGGGAGAAGTCGTATCTGCTCGCGCAGGAGCGGGAGATGCTCGGTCTCTACGTCTCCGACCACCCGCTCTTCGGTCTGGAGCACGTGCTCTCGGACAAGAGCGACGCCGCCATCGCCCAGCTGACCGGCGGGGAGCACTCGGACGGCGCGGTGGTGACCATCGGCGGCATCATCTCGGGTCTGCAGCGCAAGATGACCAAGCAGGGCAACGCCTGGGCCATCGCGACCGTCGAGGACCTCGCGGGCACCATCGAGTGCATGTTCTTCCCGGCCACCTACCAGCTGGTGTCGACCCAGCTGGTCGAGGACACCGTGGTGTTCGTCAAGGGCCGCCTCGACAAGCGCGAGGACATCCCGCGCCTCGTCGCGATGGAGATGCAGGTCCCCGACCTGTCCAACGCCGGGACCAACGCCCCGGTGACGATCACCATCCCCACCGTGCGGGTCACCCCGCCGATGGTCAGCAGGCTCGGTGAGATCCTCTCCCACCACCGGGGCAACTCCGAGGTACGGATCAAGCTCCAGGGCTCGCGCAAGACCACGGTGCTCCGGCTCGACCGGCACCGGGTGCAGCCCGACCCGGCGCTCTTCGGGGACCTGAAGGTGCTGCTCGGCCCGTCCTGTCTGGCGGGCTGAGGGCGGCGGGCTGAGGACGCCTGGCTGAGGACAGCGGCCTGAGGAGGGCGGCCTCCAGTAGGACGGCTTCCAGCAGGACGGCCTGAGGGGCGCGCCGTGCACGGCGCGCCCCTCGAACATCATTACCGCGAAGATCAGTTGTGACCGAAACGCTTCTGGTGCTTACGCGCAACATCCGCCGGGCTGCCCTGCGGCATCGACTGCGGCTGGTTCTGCGACTCGAATGAGCTGGACCGGTCGTCCTGACCGCCGCGCTCGGCGGCCGACGAGCGGTCCTGCTGACTGTCGTGCTTATGACGGTTCTTGTGCTTGGCCATGGTGATGCCTCCTTGAGGGGGACTAGGGGCCAGGGCCGCGACCAGATTCACATATCGCACAGACTGCCGCATTTTGGATCATTACCGTGCGTAATAAGCGCTTGTCCCACGCCACTTCGGACCAACTTCGCGTTGCGCCACGCCGATGATCGAGTTCCGGCCGTTAACCCTCGCGTGGTCGGGCAGACTCGAAGGAAACCCGAAGCACTTCCCCTTCTCCCGAGGTACCCGAAAGAGGGTGGATCGCGTGGACCGCTGCGTCGTCCTGGTGGACGCCGGATACCTGCTGGGCGCCGCCGCGAGTCTCCTCGCGGGAGAACCTGCCCGCTCACGCATCACTGTCGACCATGCGGCACTCATCCAGGGCCTGCGCGAGCGCGCCGAGGACGACACCGCACAGCCACTGCTGCGGATCTACTGGTTCGACGGCGCCCCCGACCGGGTGCCGCAGCCCGAACACCGCAGGCTGCGGGTGATGCCGCGGGTGACCGTCCGGCTGGGCGCGCTGACCAGGAGCGACGGTCGCTGGGCGCAGAAGGGCGTGGACGCCGCGATGCACGCGGAGCTCACCGAACTGGCCAGAAATCGCGCCTGTTCGGACATCGTGCTCGTCACCGGCGACGGAGATCTGCTGCCCGGTCTGATGTCCGCGAAGGAACACGGCGTGGCCGTGCACCTGTGGGCGGTACAGGCGGCGGACGGGGACTACAACCAGTCCGAGGACCTGGTCGCCGAGGCGGACGAGCGCCGGGTCCTCGACCGGGCCTGGATCACCAAGGCCGTACGGGCCAAGGAGACCGGCGGGGTCTGCGCGCCCGCGCCCGCCCCCCGCCCGGAGATCGCCGCCATCCTCTCCGCCCCGCTGCCCGAGTCGGCGCTCGCCGCTTCGGCGGAGCGGGCGGCGCAGGCAGCGGCCGTGCACGACGTCCCGACGGAGGGCCCGGCCACCCGGCAGCCCACCGACGAGGAGCGGGCGCACGCGGCCGCGGCCAAGGGCGGTGTCCCCACCCCCAAGGACCTCGCCGGACTGCGCGGCCCCGGGGCCCAGCCCGCCCCGCACCCGGCGAACGCGACGCTGCGCTGGTCATCGGAGCGCGGCTGGATCGAGCGCCCCGGCGGCCAGTCCGGCGAACCGGCCGAGACCGCGTCGCTGCCGACGCTCGCCCAGGTCACCACAGCGGAGCAGCGGTGGGCTGACCGCGAGGAGGACATCACCACCGTCGGCGGTGACCCGTTCGAGGTCGGGCAGGTCTTCGCCAGGCGGTGGATGGAGCGGCTCCCTGACCCGGGCCACGTACAGAAGCTGTCGGGGATGTACCCCCGGATCCCGCACCGGATCGACGGCGAGCTGCTGCGGTACGCGGCCAGGTTCGGGCTGCTCGCCCACAAGGACGACCAGATCGACGAGCACGACCGGTATGCGATCAGGGCCGGATTCTGGCGGGAGATCGATGTACGGGCCGCCGAGCACGCGCCCGCCGCCGAGCAGCCCGGACGCTGACAGCCGGGCCGCCGGCCGCCGCCCGAAGCGGCCCCGGCGCCCTCGCGGGCCGTTCAACCCCGTAGGCTCGTCCCTCGTGAGTACGGGCAATGTGTGCGTGGTGCGCGAGCTGGTGAAGACGTACCCGGCCGCGCGCGGCCGACGGGGGGCTCCCGGCACGCCCGAGGTACGGGCCACCGACGGGATCTCGCTGACCGTGCGCCGCGGTGAGATCTTCGGGCTGCTCGGACCGAACGGCGCGGGCAAGTCCACCCTCGTACGCCAGCTCACCGGGCTGATGCGGCCCGACTCCGGCCGGGTCGAGGTGCTCGGCCACGACCTCGTACGCCATCCCGAACGCGCCGCACGGCTGCTCGGCTATCTGGGCCAGGAGTCCACCGCACTCGACGAACTGACCGTCGCGCTCGCCGCCGAGACCACCGGCCGGCTGCGCGGTCTCTCCGTGCCGGACGCGCGCCGGGAGCGGGACGCCGTACTGGAGGAGCTGGGGATCACCGAGCTCGCCGGGCGGCCGCTGCGCAAGCTCTCCGGCGGGCAGCGCCGGCTCGCGTGTTTCGCCGCGACGCTCGTCGGCGACCGCTCGCTGCTCGTCCTGGACGAACCCACCACCGGCATGGACCCCGTCGCACGGCGCGCCGTGTGGGCTGCGGTGGACCGGCGGCGGGCGGAGCGCGGCGCGACCGTCCTGCTGGTCACCCACAACGTCATCGAGGCCGAGACCGTGCTGGACCGGGTCGCCGTCATCGAACGCGGCCGGGTGATCGCCTGCGACACCCCGGCCGGGCTGAAGGCCCAGGTCGCGGGCGAGGTCCGGGTCGAGCTGGTCTGGCGGGAGCGGGCACCGCTCGACATCCCCGAGGTCGCCGTGCTGCGCGGTTCGGCACAGGAGTCCGGGCGCCGCTGGGTGCTGCGGCTGGCGCCCGACGAGGCGCGGGCCGCCGTCGCGGCGGTGACCGGCGGGCCCGCCTTCACCGCACTCGACGACTTCACGCTGTCCACACCGAGCCTGGAGGACGTGTACATGGCGCTGGGCGGCCGTACGAAAGGGCTGGTGAAGGCGTGACCGCAGTGGTCTCCGCAGAGTCACAGCCGTACCCGGGGGTCCCGCGCGGTGAGTCCCGTGCCCCCGCCGGATCCGGCACCACGGGCGGTCCGGGCCCCGGCCCCGCCGACGCGGACGCCGACGCAGGCGCGGTCACCGAGGCCGAACCGCTGGCACCGCGCGCCCGGATGCTGCCCGCGCTCGCCGCTGTCTACCGGGCGCAGCTGTCGCGGGCCCGCGTGGCGCGCATCCCGCTGCTCTTCGTCGCGACGTTCCAGTCCGTCGGGATCATGATCCTGATGCGCGGGGTCGTCGACGGCGGCGCCGAGGCCCGCGCCGTGGTCGCGGGATCGGCGGTCCTGGTCGTGGCGTTCGTGGCGCTCAATCTGCTCGCCCAGTACTTCGGGCAGCTGCGCGCCAGCGGCGGACTCGACCACTACGCCACGCTGCCGGTGCCGCCCGCGTCCGTCGTGCTGGGGACCGCCGGGGCGTACGCCTCCTTCACCGTGCCCGGCACGGTCGTCACGGCCGTCGCCGGTTCCGTGCTCTTCCAGCTGCCGCTGGCCCATCTGTGGGTGCTCGCCGCCGTCGTCCCGCTCGCCGGAGCGGCGCTCGCCGGGCTCGGCGCCGCGCTGGGGCTGCTCGCGCCGCGCCAGGAACTGGCCACCCTGCTCGGCCAGCTGGGCATGTCGGCGGCGCTGCTGCTCGGCGTGCTGCCGGCCGACCGGCTGCCCGGGCCTATCGCGTACGCCCGTGACCTGCTGCCTTCCACCTACGGGGTGGAGGCGCTCGCCCGTACCTTCGGGGACCACCCCGACTGGTCGGCGGTCGGCGCCGACCTCGCCGTCTGCGCGGCTGTCGGGGTCGTCTCGCTGGCCGTGGCGACCTGGGCGTACCGGCGGGCGGCGGTCCGGTGAGGCGGCACACAGGGCCGCCTGGCACGATGGCAGAGTGACCGCGCCACTGACACCCCCGCACCAGCCGCCGCCGAACGACGACCCGTGGCAGAAGGGTCCTTCGGGAGCCACCCCCTGGCCGGGCCCCGACCGGGCCGGTGACGAGGGTCCCGGGCTCAGGACCGAGCTGGTGCAGGCGGCCGTCGTCGCGGTCGTGCTGGCGGTCATGGGCGTACTGCTCGGGCTGCTGTGGATGTGGCTGGCACCGCGCGTTCCGCTGATCTCCGACGGCAGGATCGTCTACCTCAAGGACTCCGAGGGCGAGCAGGCGATCGGCGGGGACGGCACATTCGCACTGCTCGGGCTGGCCTTCGGCGTGGTGAGCGCGGCCGCTGTCTTCCTCTTCCGCAAGCGCGGCGGGGTGCCGCTGGTCCTCGCCCTCGCGGTCGGCGGCCTGCTCGGCTCGCTGCTCGCCTGGCGTGTCGGGATCTGGCTCGGCCCTTCGCAGGACGTGGTCGCGGCCGCGAAGCACGCGGGCAAGGGCGTCGCCTTCGACGCACCGCTCAAGCTGGCCGCGAAGGGCGCGCTGCTCGCGTGGCCGGTGGCGGCGATGATCGTGCACCTGGGGGCGACCGCGGTGTTCGGGCCGCGGGACCCGGAGCCGGCGTGGGCTCCGCAGTCCCCGTCCGAGCCGCAGTCCCAGCCCTCGTACGGCGGGGACGCTTCGCAGCAGCAGCAGCAGCAGCAGCAGCAGCAGCCGGGCGGCGAGGGGCGCTAGCCCGCCGCCGGCGGCGGGCTAGGCGGCCCGCCCCACCGGCGCGAGCAGGGCCCCGGTGAGACCGGCCAGGTCCGCCGGTGACAGTTCGACCTCAAGCCCCCTGCGCCCCGCCGACACGCAGATCGTGCCGTGCGCCGACGCCGACGCGTCGAGCACCGTGCGCAGGCGCTTGCGCTGGCCCAGCGGGGAGATGCCGCCCAGGACGTACCCCGTGGTGCGCTCCGCCGCGGCCGGGTCCGCCATCGTGGCGCGCTTGCCGCCCACCGCCGAGGCCAGGGCCTTGAGGTCCAGGCTCCCCGCCACCGGGACGACGGCCACGGTCAGTTCGCCGTCCACATCCGCCACCAGCGTCTTGAAGACCCGGTCGGGGGTGACCCCGAGCGCCTCGGCGGCCTCCCCGCCGTAGGAGGCGGCCGCCGGGTCGTGCTCGTACGTGTGCAGCGTGTACGCCGTCCCCGCCGCGGCCAGGGCCGCCGTGGCGGGCGTGCCGCCCGACTGCTGCTTCTTCGCCTTCTTCGCCACGTGGCGCTCCTGGATCCGGTCGGTCCTGGCCGGCTGCCGGCCCGGGGTCAGTTGAGGTGGGTCGGGGCCCGGGTCAGCTCCGTGGCGGGCAGCGACGGCAGATGCCGGATCACCGCGGTCTCCGACCGCAGCAGCTTCAGCTCATCGCGCAGCCGGGTCGCGATGTCCGGCGCTTCGAGCAGCTTCTGCTTGGCCGGTACGTCCAGCACGGCCGCTGCGGCGACCAGGTACGAGACCACCGACGGCTCGTCCGGAAGCTCGGCCCCGGTGGTGAGCGAGCGCTCCCGCGCACCGGCCAGCCGCTTCTGATAGGCGCGGAAGGCGCGCAGCACGCCCTCGGCCAGGGCGCCCGCGTCGTCCCCGGCGTCCTCGGGCAGCTCCTCGACCTCGGCGGTCAGATACGGGCCCGTGGTGTCCAGCGCGCTGATCCGCACCCGCGCCGTGCCGGTGGCGAGCACCTCGAAGCTGCCGTCGTCGCGCTCCCGGATCGTCGCGGCGTCCGCGATACAGCCGATGCCGTGCAGGGCGGTGGCCGGGTCGTCGCCGAACCCGGCGGCCGGGCCCGGCTCGGGCAGCGCGGCGCCGCCGGGCAGTCCGGGCAGCGTCGGCGCCACTTCGGAGCCGTCCCGGATGGCGACGACGGCGAAGCGCCGTGGTTCGGCCTCTTCGTCCACCTTGAGCAGGTCGCGCATCATGGCGCGATAACGCTCCTCGAAGATGTTCAGCGGCAGCACGAGGCCCGGGAACAGCACCGAGTTCAGCGGGAAGAGAGGGAGGCGCGCGGTGGTCACAGCGGTCAAGCGTAATGGCCGCGGGCACCGGTGCGCCCCGCCCTGTCGCGTCGCGCACCTCCGGGGGCGGTCAGCAGGCGTGCCGTGCCGCGCAGTTCGAGGAACAGGCCCAGTGGATCGTCACTCAGCCGGGCCCACGGGAACGAGGTCACATCCGGCCCGATCAGCCGGAACTGCTCCAGCGCCTCGGCCCATCGCTCCCGGCTGATCAGCACGTACACCAGCAGGTTCCGGACCTCGGCGAGCAGCGCTTCACCGGGTCCGTAACCGGCCGACAGGGCGATGGCGCGGTCCGCCGCGCCATCGATCCGCGCACGGACGGCGGCGGGCTGCCCGCCTCCGGCGAGACAGGCGAAGGCCGCGCGGACCGGCAGCGCCCGCACCAGCGATCCGGGTGGTGCGTCGTCGGCGGCCTGCTCCGCGAAGTCGAAGCACTCACGGTGCGAGCCGTGCCACTGCGCCGACAGATAGCGCAGCGCGGCCACATGGCAGCCGTAGTGCCACCGGGAGCGGCGCAGCGCCTGCTCCCAGAGGGCCTCGAAGCCGGTGTGCGTGGCGTGCACACCGCGGGCGTGGTCCAGGGCGATGCGCCACGGCACCGGGTCCCGGGGGTCACCGGCGGCCGCCGCGTCGACCAGCGGGCCGACCTCGTGCAGCAGTTCGGCACGGGCGGGGGAGTCCCAGGCCCTGAGGACCGCGCGGCCTGCGGCGACGAGCAGCGCGTCCGGGTCGCCCGGCGCGGCCGTGAGCCAGCCGGAGAGCCACTCGTCCCTGCTGAGGGCGAAGGCGGCGAGCCGGGTGAGGTGGCGGTCGCGGTCCTCCCAGGCGGCCGTGGCCCGGGTGGCGGCCAGCAGCCGCGCCGCCGGTCCGTGGTCCCCGTCGGCGGCCGCGACCAGGACGGGCGCCAGCCGGGCGTCGGGGACGTCGAGCAGCACCTCGTCGTCACGGTCGGCGGCCGACGCGGCGGCGGAACGGCGCGGCAGGCGGCGCGCCGTTCCGGTCAGGGACCGCAGGGAGCGGGGGACGGCGCGGAGGGAAGGCAGGGCAGTGATGAGGGACATGGTGCGGACCATTGAAAACCGCAGGTGAGGGCGGCGCCAGAGGCAGGAAGTGAAGCTTTCGTATCGGGCTGATGGTTGTACGGAGGGTGGTCAAGGAGAGGCAAAGAGGTAACGGGGGCGGACCGGACTTCCCGGACGCGGACCGGACTTCCCGGACGCGGAGCCGGGCTGAGGGCCGCCGGGCCGGGCTGGAGGGCTTGGGACTACGGGCCCCCGGGCACCGGCCGAGACCCACGGGCTCAGCTCCTGCGCAGCAGCCGGGTGGCGCCCGTCGCGACCGTCGTGGCCAGGATCCAGCCCAGCACGATCAGCGCCGCCGCCGCCCACTGCCAGCCGCCGTACAGCTTCCAGTAGCCGTCCTGGCCGAGATTGATCACCGGGATCAGCAGATCCAGCGCATAGAGCGCCGCGTTCCACTGCGGATGTCCGTCCGCGCTGATCGGCTCCGGGTGGTAGCGCGAGAACGCGACCGTGCCGGCGGCCCAGAGCACCGCCATCCAGAGCGCCGCCCGCCCCGGCCGGTAGCCGTACGCCACCGTCCAGTCCTGCAGATAGCCCCACACCTTGGCGGCCAGCGGCAGCGTCTCGCGGCGTCGGCGCTGCTTCGCCAGCAGCACCTCGCGGGCGTCCGCGTCCTCGCCGCTGTTGCGCAGCACCGACGCCAGCCGTTCGTACGGCTCCGGCGCGTACTCCGGAGTCGCCGCCGTCACCCACTCCAGCCGCTGCTCCAGCGGGAAGTGGCCGACCGGGATGAGGTTCTCGTAGCTGAAGCCGCCCATCGCCAGACCGCCGGGCCCCGGCCAACTGGTCGACATATCGACCAGGTTGACGACCTTGGCCCCCGAGAGCACCACCCGCCCCTGCTCCGGGCGGTCCCCGAGGAAGCGCAGTTCGGGGGTCTGGATGCGGCGCAGCGAGAGCTCCTGGTCGCTATGCATACGGAACTTGGCGCTCCGCAGATCGAGCGCGTCCCCGAACCGCCCGTCGTCCAGCCGTATCCCGCCGACGCACTCGAAAGGCTGGAGCCGCGTCCCGTACGGCGGGGTCGGCCCGGTGCCGTACGGGGGAGTGGTGCCGCCGCCGTCCGGCGCCACCCCGGCCGCCGACAGATAGAGCGTGCGCTCCACCGAGAGCTGCGGGGCGTTCAGCGCCCGCCGCCCGTCCGGATTCAGCAGCCGGCTGCCGTTGAAGCTCAGCGAGACCCCGATCCGCGCCGAGCGCAGACTCACCTCGCCGTGCGACTCGATCATCTCGGCCTGCAGATCCTGCGCCACATACAGTCCGTCGGCCGCGATCGAGCGCCCCTTGCGGTCCGGATGCACCACCATCATGTTGATCAGCAGGTCCGTGCCGATCTGCGCGTCGGTCAGCCGGATACCGCCCGCCACCTGGCAGCGCGGCAGATGCAGATCGCCCTCGGTGTGCAGCCGGGCCGCCTCCAGGCGCGGCATCGCGCAGCCCACCATCCGGACCGTGGTGACCCGGCACTCGGGCAGCAGCACCTCGTCCTCGAACCGGCAGCCGGTCAGCTCCACGTACGGCGTGACCGTACCGCCCGCCAGATCCAGCGCGCCGGTGATCTGCACCCCGGTCAGCTTCAGCGAGGAGACCCGCCCGGCCAGCGCGGGCGGCCCGCTGAGCAGCAGCAGGGCCACGACACGCGCGCGGACCGTGCGCTCCGGGCCCCAGGTCCTGGCCGAGAGCGGATTGTCCATGACGGGATTGCGGGTGCGCAGATCGTACGTACTGCCGTTGCGGAACGCCTCCCACATGCCCAGCTCGGCGCCGGTCAGCCAGTCGGGCGCATGCTCGTCGTGCTGCGCCTCTGTCACTGCCGCCCCTCCCTGCCCACGAGTGATGAAGTGAACGCTAGCGGTCACCTCCGGGGGGCCGGTTGTGTATCAGCCACTGATACGGGCGTCCGGTGGCCGCGGCCGGTCTGCGAGAATTGGGGACATGATCTCCCGAATCGATCTGCGCGGCGAAGCCCTCCCCGAGGGCGGCGCCCTGCGCGACCTGCTGCCCCGTGCCGAGTTCGACGTACAGGCCGCCCTGGAAAAGGTGCGGCCGATCTGCGAGGACGTGCACCATCGGGGCGACGCGGCGCTGATCGAGTACGCGGAGAAGTTCGACGGTGTACGGCTCGATCAGGTGCGGGTCCCCGCGCAGGCGCTGGCCGACGCCCTGACCGGGCTCGACCCGGCGGTCCGTGCGGCCCTTGAGGAGTCGGTCAGGCGGGCCAGGCTGGTCCACCGCGCCCAGCGGCGCGGCGAGCACACCACCCAGGTCGTCCCCGGCGGCAAGGTGACCGAGAAGTGGGTACCGGTCGAGCGTGTCGGGCTGTACGCGCCGGGCGGACGCTCCGTCTACCCCTCCTCCGTGATCATGAACGTGGTGCCCGCGCAGGAGGCCGGCGTCGAGTCGATCGCCCTCGCGTCCCCGGCGCAGAAGGAGTTCGGCGGACTGCCGCACCCGACGATCCTGGCGGCCTGCGCGCTGCTCGGCATCGACGAGGTGTACGCGGCGGGCGGCGCCACCGCCGTCGCGATGTTCGCCCACGGCACCGAGTCCTGCCCCCCGGCGAACATGGTCACGGGCCCCGGCAACATCTGGGTCGCGGCCGCCAAGCGGTACTTCACCGGCCGGATCGGCATCGACGCGGAGGCCGGCCCGACCGAGATCGCCGTCCTCGCCGACGCCACGGCCGACCCCGTGCACGTCGCGGCCGACCTGATCAGCCAGGCCGAGCACGACCCGATGGCCGCCGCCGTCCTCGTCACCGACTCGGCCGATCTTGCCGACGCGGTGGAGAAGGAGCTGGCGCCGCAGGTCGCGGCCACCAAGCACATCACCGAACGGATCGTCCCCGCCCTGGAGGGCGAGCAGTCCGCGATCGTCCTGGTCGACTCGGTCGACGACGGCCTGAAGGTCGTCGACGCGTACGGCGCCGAGCACCTGGAGATCCAGACCGCCGACGCCGCGGCCGTCGCCGCCCGGGTCCGCAACGCCGGAGCCGTCTTCGTCGGCCCCTGGGCCCCCGTCTCCCTCGGCGACTACTGCGCCGGGTCCAACCACGTCCTGCCCACCGGCGGCTGCGCCTGCCACTCGTCGGGCCTCTCGGTCCAGTCGTTCCTGCGCGGCATCCACATCGTCGACTACACCAGGGACGCGCTCGCCGAGGTCACCCACCACGTGGTGGCGCTCGCCGACGCCGAGGACCTGCCCGCGCACGGCGCCGCCCTCAGGGCGAGGTTCGGATGGCAGGTGCCCACCGCATGACCGGCATCGACGACCTGCCCGTACGGGACGAACTGCGCGGCCAGTCCCCCTACGGCGCGCCCCAACTCGACGTCCCCGTACGGCTGAACACCAACGAGAACCCCTACCCGCTGCCCGAGGCGCTGGTCGACCGGATCGCCGAGCGGGTCCGCGAGGCGGCCCGCACGCTCAACCGCTACCCCGACCGGGAGGCCGTCGAGCTCCGCACCGAGCTGGCCCGCTACCTCACCAGGACCGCGGGCCACCCGGTCACCACGGCCAACGTCTGGGCGGCGAACGGCTCCAACGAGGTCATCCAGCAGCTGCTCCAGACCTTCGGCGGCCCCGGCCGCACCGCCATCGGCTTCGAGCCCTCGTACTCGATGCACGCCCTCATCTCACGCGGCACCGGCACCGGCTGGATCTCCGGACCGCGCAACGAGGACTTCACCATCGACGTCGCGGCGGCCGAGCGCTCCATCGCCGAGAACCGGCCGGACGTCGTCTTCATCACCTCGCCCAACAACCCCACGGGCACCGCGGTCGACACCGCGACGGTCCTCGCGCTGTACGAGGCGGCGCAGGCGGCGGGCCCCTCGATGGTCGTGGTGGACGAGGCGTACGGCGAGTTCAGCCACGCGCCCTCGCTGCTCCCACTGATCGAGGGCCGCCCCCACCTGGTCCTCTCCCGGACCATGTCCAAGGCGTTCGGCGCCGCCGGGCTCCGGCTCGGCTACCTCGCGGCCGACCCGGCGGTGGTCGACGCCGTCCAGCTCGTACGGCTGCCGTACCACCTGTCGTCCGTCACCCAGGCCACCGCGCTCGCCGCCCTGGAGCACACGGATACGCTGTTGCGGTACGTCGAGCAGCTGAAGGCCGAGCGCGACAGGCTCGTCGGCGAGCTGCGCTCCATCGGATACGACGTGACGGAATCCGATGCCAACTTCATCCAGTTCGGCCGCTTCCAGGACGCACCGGCTGCCTGGCGGGCGATCCTCGACCACGGTGTCCTGATCAGGGACAACGGGGTCCCCGGATGGCTGCGGGTCTCCGTGGGCACTCCGGCCGAGAACGACGCGTTCCTCGAAGCGGCGCGCGCACTGTACAAGGAGATCACCGCATGACTCGCGTGGGCCGCATCGGACGGGTGGAACGCACCACCAAGGAGACCTCGGTCGTGGTCGAGATCGATCTCGACGGCACCGGCAAGGTCGACGTGTCGACAGGCGTCGGCTTCTACGACCACATGCTCGACCAGCTGGGCCGCCACGGCCTCTTCGACCTCACGGTCAAGACGGACGGCGACCTGCACATCGACTCGCACCACACCATCGAGGACACCGCCCTGGCGATCGGCGCCGCCTTCAAGCAGGCGCTCGGTGACAAGGTCGGCATCTACCGGTTCGGCAACTGCACGGTGCCGCTGGACGAGTCGCTCGCCCAGGTCACCGTCGACCTCTCGGGCCGCCCCTACCTGGTGCACACCGAGCCGGAGAACATGGCGCCGATGATCGGCGAGTACGACACGACGATGACCCGGCACATTCTGGAGTCCTTCGTCGCGCAGGCCCAGATCGCGCTGCACGTCCACGTGCCGTACGGGCGCAACGCCCACCACATCGTGGAGTGCCAGTTCAAGGCCCTGGCGCGCGCGCTGCGTTACGCGTCCGAGCACGACCCGCGGGCAGCGGGCATTCTTCCTTCGACCAAGGGCGCCCTGTAAGCATGACTGGCCTCAACACCATCCTCATCGTCGTCGGCCTCTTCCTGGCCGGCGGCGTCTACTCCTTCGCCAAGCAGAAGATGCCCGCGAGCCTCATCGTGCTGCTCTCCATCGGAGCCGTGATGTGCCTGGCCGCGGGTGTCATGCGCATCCAGGGAATCTGGACATGACCGAAGGCAAGAAGGTCGTCGTCTTCGACTACGGCTTCGGCAACGTCCGTTCGGCCGAGCGCGCCCTCGCGCACGCCGGCGCCGACGTCGAGATCACCCGTGACTTCGACCGCGCCATGAACGCCGACGGGCTGCTCGTCCCCGGCGTCGGCGCCTTCTCCGCCTGTATGCGGGGGCTCAAGGAGGCACGCGGCGACTGGATCGTCGGCCGCAGGCTGGCCGGCGGCCGCCCCGTCATGGGGATCTGCGTCGGGATGCAGATCCTCTTCGAGCGCGGCATCGAGCACGGCGTGGAGACCGAGGGCCTCGACGAATGGCCCGGCACGGTGGGCCCGCTCAAGGCCGACGTCGTACCGCACATGGGGTGGAACACCGTCGAAGCCCCGGCGGACACCGAGCTGTTCGCCGGGCTCGACGCGGAGGCGCGCTTCTACTTCGTGCACTCCTACGCGGCGCACGACTGGTCGCTCGAAGTCACCAACGCCAACATCCGCGCCCCGCGCGTCACCTGGGCCACCCACGGCGAACGCTTCGTCGCCGCCGTCGAGAACGGCGCCCTGTCGGCCACCCAGTTCCACCCCGAGAAGTCCGGCGACGCCGGCGCCCAGCTGCTGACCAACTGGATCGGAACCCTCTGATGTCCGCCTTGCAGAAGAAGCTCGAACTCCTCCCCGCCGTCGACGTCAGGGACGGCCGGGCGGTCCGCCTGGTCCACGGCGAGTCCGGCTCCGAGACCTCCTACGGCTCCCCCCTGGAAGCCGCGCTGGCCTGGCAGCGGTCGGGCGCCGAGTGGCTGCATCTGGTCGACCTCGACGCCGCCTTCGGCACCGGCGACAACCGGAAGCTGATCTCCGAGGTCGCGTCGGCGATGGACATCAAGGTCGAACTCTCCGGCGGTATCCGCGACGACGCCTCGCTGGCCGCGGCCCTCGCCACCGGCTGCACCCGGGTCAACCTCGGCACCGCCGCGCTGGAGACCCCCGAGTGGGTCGCGAAGATCATCGCCGAGCACGGCGACAAGATCGCGGTCGGCCTCGACGTACGCGGAACGACCCTGCGCGGCCGTGGCTGGACCCGGGACGGCGGTGACCTCTACGAGACGCTCGCCCGTCTCGACTCCGAGGGCTGCGGGCGGTACGTGGTCACCGACATCGCCAAGGACGGCACCCTCCAGGGCCCCAACCTGGAACTCCTGAAGAACGTCTGCGCGGCCACCGACAAGCCCGTCGTCGCATCCGGCGGTGTCTCGTCGCTGGACGACCTGCGGGCCATCTCCTCGCTCGTCCCCTCGGGCGTGGAGGGCGCGATCGTCGGCAAGGCGCTGTACGCCGAGGCGTTCACCCTGGAAGAGGCCCTCGAAGCGGTAGCGGTGGCGGCATGAGCGAAGACGCCACGGACGACGGCGTACGCCGTATCGCGTCCGGCGGCCCGTGGGAGGAGTCGTTCGGCTACTCCCGCGCGGTGGAACTGCCCAACGGCCTCGTCCTGGTCTCCGGCTGCACCTCGGTGGCCGGCGGCCGGATCGCGGAGGGCGGCCCGTACGAACAGGCCGTCACCGCCTTCGGCGTCGCCGTCGACGCGCTCAAGGAGCTCGGCCTGGGAGCCGAGGACGTGGTCCGCACCCGGATGTACGTCACCCACGCCCGCGACGTGGACGAGGTCGGCCGGGCCCACAAGGAACGGTTCGGCGCGGTACGCCCCGCCGCATCGATGATCATCGTCTCCGGTTTCGTCGACCCCAGCCTGGTCGTCGAGGTCGAGGTGGAGGCGTACCGCAGGGAGCGTGCATGACACTCGCCGTACGGGTCATCCCCTGCCTCGACGTGGACAACGGCCGCGTCGTCAAGGGCGTCAACTTCCAGAACCTCCGGGACGCGGGCGACCCCGTCGAGATGGCCAGGCTGTACGACGCCGAGGGCGCCGACGAGCTGACCTTCCTCGACATCACCGCCTCGTCCGGCGACCGCGAGACGACCTACGACGTGGTGCGCCGCACCGCCGAGCAGGTCTTCATCCCGCTCACGGTCGGCGGCGGCGTCCGCACCACCGAGGACGTCGACAAGCTGCTGCGCGCGGGCGCGGACAAGGTCGGCGTCAACACCGCGGCCATCGCGCGCCCGGAACTCATCAGCGAGATCGCCGAACGCTTCGGGCGCCAGGTGCTCGTCCTCTCGGTCGACGCGCGCCGCACCGAGCAGGGCACCTTCGAGGTCACCACGCACGGCGGCCGCCGGGGCACCGGCATCGACGCCGTCGAGTGGGCGCACCGGGCGGCCGAGCTGGGGGCGGGCGAGATCCTGCTCAACTCCATGGACGCCGACGGCACCAAGGACGGCTACGACACCGAGATGATCGCCGCGGTACGCGCACACGTCACCGTGCCGGTCATCGCGAGCGGGGGCGCGGGCGCCCTGGAGCACTTCCCCCCGGCCGTGGGCGCGGGCGCGGACGCGGTGCTCGCCGCGTCGGTCTTCCACTTCGGTGACCTGCGGATCTCCCAGGTCAAGGACGAACTCCGGCAGGCCGGCCACCCGGTCAGATAGCATCGCCCGACCCGATCGGCCGCCTCCTCCCAGGGGGCGGCCGAAGGTGTCTCTCACATGCCGAGCTTGGCCTCGATCGCCTTGGCCGACGCCTCCGCGTCCCCGTCGACCTCCACCTTCGCCGCGTCCTGCCGGCCCGACGCGAACATCGTCAGCTCGCCCGGCTCCCCGGTGACCGTCACCACCGGCGTGCCGCGGTGCGCCACCACCGTCTGGCCGTCCGGCCGCCGCAGCACGAGCCCCACCGGCGCCTTGCGCCCCATCAGCCTGGCCGCCTTCTCCAGCCGCCGCCACAGCGACTCGGCGAAGACCGGGTCCACCTCACGGGGCGACCAGTCGGGCTGCGCCCGCCGGACGTCCTCGGCGTGCACGAAGAACTCGACCGCGTTGGCGCCCTCGTCCACCTGCTTGAGCGAGTAGGGGGAGAACTTCGGCGGCCCCGTACGGATCAGCTGGATCAGCTCCTCGTACGGCTTCGCGGTGAACTCGCCCTGCACCCGGTCGAGGCGCCCCTTGAGCGCGCCGATCATGATCCCGCCCGCCGCGTCGAGCCGCCGCTCGCGTACCACCACATGGGCGGCGAGATCGCGGGTCTTCCAGCCCTCGCAGAGGGTCGGGGCGCCGGGTCCCGCGGCCTCCAACAGGTCGGCGAGGAGAAGTCGTTCGCGTTTGGCATGGGTCGACATGTCCGCCAGCGTACGGCCGCCCGCGCCGTTCCGCCCAGTGGACGGCGGCCCGCAGGCGCACGGGGGAGCGGCACAATGGACCCCATGACCAGTACGTCCAGCACGCCGCAGCCCAGCCGTCTCGACCCGGCGATCGCCGCCCGCCTCAAGCGCTCCGCGGACGGCCTGGTGCCGGCCATCGCCCAGCAGTACGACACGGGCGAGGTACTGATGCTCGGCTGGATGGACGACGAGGCCCTGCACCGCACCCTCACCACAGGCCGCTGCACCTACTGGTCGCGCAGCCGCCGCGAGTACTGGGTCAAGGGCGACACGTCCGGGCACGCGCAGCACGTCAAGTCGGTCGCCCTCGACTGCGACGCCGACACGGTCCTGGTGAAGGTGGACCAGGTCGGCGCGGCCTGCCACACGGGCGAGCGGACCTGCTTCGACGCCGACGTCCTGCTGGGCCGAGACAGCCCGGCCTGATCCAAACGGAAGACCCTAGACTTCCGCCATGGACCTGGAGACCTTCCGCAAGCTCGCCGCCGACCGACGCGTCATCCCCGTGAGCCGCACCCTGCTCGCCGACGGAGACACCCCGGTGGGTCTCTACCGCAAGCTCGCCGCCGAGCGCCCCGGCACCTTTCTCCTGGAGTCCGCCGAGAACGGCCGCACCTGGTCCCGCTACTCCTTCATCGGCGTACGGTCCGCCGCCACCCTCACCGAACGCGACGGCGCCACCCACTGGGAGGGCGCACCGCCGGTCGGCGTCCCGGTCGACGGCGACCCGCTGCAGGCCCTGCGCGCCACGGTCGAGGCGCTGCACACCCCGCGCGACCTGGCGGGCGGTCTGCCGCCCTTCACCGGTGGCATGGTCGGCTACCTCGGCTACGACATCGTGCGCCGCCTGGAGAAGGTCGGCCCCGGCGAGCGCGACGACCTGAAGCTGCCCGAGCTGACCATGCTGCTCACCTCGGACCTCGCCGTGCTCGACCACTGGGCGGGCACGGTCATGCTGATCGCCAACGCGATCAACCACAACGACCTCGACACCGGCGTCGACGAGGCGTACGCCGACGCCGTGGCCAGGCTCGACGCCATGGAGGCCGACCTCGCGCGCCCTTCGGGCACCGCGCCCGCCGTACTGCCCGCGTCCGAGCTGCCCGCGTACACCGCGCTCTGGGGCGGCCCGGAGTACCAGGCCGTGGTCGAGGACATCAAGGAACGCATCAGGGCCGGTGAGGCTTTCCAGGTCGTCCCCTCCCAGCGCTTCGAGACGGCCTGCACGGCGAGCGCCCTGGACGTCTACCGGGTGCTGCGCGCCACCAACCCCTCGCCGTACATGTACCTCTTCCGCTTCGACGGCTTCGACGTCGTCGGCTCCAGCCCCGAGGCGCTGGTCAAGGTCGAGGACGGGCGTGCCCTGGTGCACCCCATCGCCGGGACCCGGCACCGCGGCGCCACCCCGCGCGAGGACCAGGAGCTCGCCGACGAGCTGCTCGCCGACCCGAAGGAGCGCGCCGAGCACCTGATGCTGGTCGACCTCGGCCGCAACGACCTCGGGCGGGTCTGCGAGCCGGGCTCCGTCGAGGTCGTCGACTTCATGTCGGTCGAGAAGTACTCCCACGTCATGCACATCGTGTCCACCGTGACGGGCCGGGTCGCCGAGGGGCGCACCGCCTTCGACGTCCTCACCTCCTGCTTCCCCGCCGGCACGCTCTCCGGCGCCCCCAAGCCCCGCGCGCTGCAGATCATCGACGAGCTGGAGCCGACCAGGCGCGGCCTCTACGGCGGCTGCGTCGGCTATCTCGACTTCGCGGGCGACTCGGACACCGCCATCGCCATCCGGACGGCCCTGCTGCGCGACGGCACCGCCTATGTGCAGGCCGGGGCGGGCGTGGTCGCCGATTCCGATCCGGTGTCCGAGGACAACGAGTGCCGCAACAAGGCGGCTGCCGTGCTCCGCGCCGTCGGTTCGGCCAACCGCCTCACCGGGCCGAAGGGACGTAAGGGATAGTGGAGGGCGTGAGTGCCGTACCCCCGCCCCGATCCGAAGCAGGACCGGCCGCCGCCTCCCCGGGCGGCCGCCGCAGTCTTGCCACCGCTCTGATACTCGGCGCAGTCGGCGCTGCCGTCGTCCTCCTCGCCTCCGGCCAGACCTGGGCCACGGGCAATGCCCCGGTCGGCGGCGGCGCGCTGCCGCTGACGGCCGACGGCGGCGATGTCACGGGAGTGCCCACGGCGCTCGCGATCGTCGGCCTCGCCGCTCTCGTCGCCGTTTTCGCGGTACGCAGGGCGGGCCGTCTCTTCGTCTCGGCGCTGCTCGCGGTCTGCGGGGCCGGTGCGGCCGCCGCGGCCGTCGCCGGAGCGCGCGACAGCTCGGCGCTGGACGAGAAGGCGGCCACATCCGCCGGGAACACCGCCACCACCATCGAGGCGCTCTCCCACACGGCCTGGCCGTACGTGGCCGCGTTCGGCAGCCTGCTGATCCTCGTCGCGGGCCTGCTCGCCCTGCGCTACGGCAGGCAGTGGCCCGCCATGTCCAGCAGGTACGAGCGCGACGGCACCCCGCGGCCGCGCCGGCCGCGCACGGCGCCGGACCCGGAGCGCCCCGAGGAGATATGGAAGGCGCTCGACCGCGGTGAGGACCCCACGCGCGAAGCGTGACGGACAGCTCACCCCCCAGCTCATCCCCGCGCACCGCGGTGCGCGACAATGGGCATGAGCTTCCGGCGCCCGGCCGGGCCACGGCTGGGACGGGCGACCGCGGAACACGCCCTTAGAGGGCCTGGACACACAGCAACGAGGAGCAACTCATGGCGGGCACCAGCCACGGACACACCCCGGCCGCCTGGACCGGCGTCATCATCGCCTTCATCGGCTTCTGCGTCTCGGGCGCCTTCATGGTGATGGCCAGCCCGGTCGGGGTCATCGCCGGACTCGTCGTCGTGGTCCTCGGCGGCGTCGTCGGACTCGGCATGAAGGCCGCGGGTCTTGGCATGCCGAAGGAGTCCGAGGCCAGCATCCAGGCCAGGGCGCGCGCCGCCCAGGCGCAGGTGCACTGACGCCCTCTCCCGCGAGCACCGTCGTACCACGGGGCGCAGTCCGGTCACCCGGGCTGCGCCTTCCCGTTTGAGCTGCGCCTTCGCGTACGAACAGGGAGAATCGCCGCGTGGACCCCAACGCAGCCCCCGCCGCCCTCCGCGCCCCGGCCCAGGCCCCGGGCCCCGTCCCGGCCCCGCATCCGGGCGCGGCACCGCATCCGGCCTGGCTCCAGGCCCCCGGCCACCCGGTGCCCCCGGCCGCCCCCGAGCCGCTCGTACGGAGGGTTCTCGTACCGCTCGGCACCCTGGCCGCCGTCGCCGCCGCCTTCACCTATGTCGGCGCGGTCGACCCCAACCACCCCGGCCACTACCCGGTCTGCCCGCTCTACGCGCTCACCGGTGTCTACTGCCCGGGCTGCGGCGGGCTGCGCAGCGCCCACGAGTTCGCCCACGGTCACTTCCTGGCGGCCCTCGGTGACAACGCGCTCGCCGTCGTCGGGTACGGGGTGTTCGCCGTGGTGATGGTGGTGTGGCTGGTTCGCGCCGTACAGGGACGGGCCACGCGGTTCACGATGCGGCCCGCGCTCTGGTGGGGGATCGGCGCCGTGGCCCTGGTCTTCAGCGTGCTGCGCAACTTCCCGGTGGGGTCCTTCCTGGCCCCCTGAGTGTCCACGGACCGGAACTCGCACCGACCGGATGCGGGGCCCCGGGTCTTCTACGGATAGCATCACCTTGGCTGATCCTGATCCATCCACACGTCCCGGAAGGGGGCCGCTCGCGTGAGTGTGCTCGACGAGATCATCGAAGGCGTACGCGCCGACCTCGCGGAGCGGCAGGCGAGCGTCAGCCTCGACGAGCTCAAGGACCGCGCGGCGAAGGCCCCCCAGGCCAGGGACGGCGTCGCGGCCCTGCACGGCGACAGCGTCAAGGTCATCTGCGAGGTCAAGCGCTCCAGCCCGTCGAAGGGCGCGCTGGCCGCCATCGCCGACCCCGCGGCGCTCGCCGCCGACTACGAGGCGGGCGGCGCGTCCGTCATCTCCGTACTGACCGAGGGGCGCCGCTTCGGCGGCTCGCTGGCCGACCTGGAGGCCGTCCGGGCCAAGGTCGACATCCCGATCCTGCGCAAGGACTTCATCGTCACCGCGTACCAGCTCTGGGAGGCGCGGGCGTACGGAGCCGACCTGGTGCTCCTGATCGTCGCCGCCCTGGAGCAGGAGGCGCTGGTCTCGCTGATCGAGCGCGCCGAGTCCATCGGGCTCACCCCGCTGGTCGAGGTGCACGACGAGGACGAGGCCGAGCGGGCGGTCGCCGCCGGTGCCCGGATCATCGGGGTCAACGCGCGCAACCTCAAGGACCTCAAGGTCGACCGCGGCACGTTCGAGCGCGTCGCACCCGAGATCCCCTCGCACGTGGTCAAGGTCGCCGAGTCCGGTGTCCGCGGCCCGCACGACCTGATCGCCTACGCCAACGACGGCGCCGACGCCGTGCTGGTCGGCGAGTCCCTGGTCACCGGCCGCGACCCGAAGGGAGCCGTCGCCGACCTGGTCGCCGCCGGCGCCCACCCCGCCCTGCGGCACGGGCGGGACTGACCCCCATGGCCATCGCCCGTCTCTCGCGTGGGTGCAAGCCCCGCGGCTGCCGTGCGCCCGCCCGGCGGGTGCACGGGCGACGGGTGCGCTACCACATCGGGTCCGAGCCCGGCCAGATCAACGGCATGCGATGGCGTCGCTGAGCGGACAGCTCAGCCACACCTCTCACCTCCTGCGTACCACCCCTTACGTACCTGCGGAGATCACGCATGTCTTCAGAGTTCTTCATCCCGGATCCGGACGGCCGGATCCCCAGCGCCGAGGGCTACTTCGGCGCCTTCGGCGGCAAGTTCATCCCCGAGGCGCTCGTCGCCGCGGTGGACGAGGTCGCCGTCGAGTACGACAAGGCGAAGGCCGACCCGGCGTTCGCCGCCGAGCTGAACGACCTCATGGTCAACTACACCGGCCGGCCCAGCGCCCTCACCGAGGTACCGCGGTTCGCCGAACACGCCGGTGGCGCACGGATGTTCCTCAAGCGCGAGGACCTCAACCACACCGGCTCCCACAAGATCAACAACGTGCTCGGCCAGGCGCTGCTCACCAAGCGCATGGGCAAGACCCGGGTCATCGCGGAGACCGGCGCCGGCCAGCACGGCGTCGCCACGGCGACCGCCTGCGCCCTGTTCGGCCTCGAATGCACCGTCTACATGGGCGAGATCGACACCGAGCGCCAGGCGCTCAACGTCGCCAGGATGCGGATGCTCGGCGCCGAGGTCGTCGCCGTGAAGTCCGGCAGCCGCACCCTCAAGGACGCCATCAACGAGGCGTTCCGCGACTGGGTCGCCAACGTGGACCGTACGCACTACCTCTTCGGCACGGTCGCCGGGCCGCACCCCTTCCCGGCGATGGTGCGCGACTTCCACCGGGTGATCGGCGTCGAGGCGCGGCGGCAGATCCTGGAGCGCGCCGGCCGGCTCCCCGACGCGGTGGCCGCCTGTGTCGGCGGCGGGTCCAACGCCATCGGCCTCTTCCACGCGTTCATCCCGGACACGTCCGTGCGGCTGGTCGGCTTCGAGCCCGCCGGGCACGGCATCGCGACCGGCGAGCACGCGGCCACGCTCTCCGCGGGTGAGCCGGGGATCCTGCACGGCTCCCGCTCGTACGTACTCCAGGACGATGAGGGCCAGATCACCGAGCCCTACTCGATCTCCGCCGGGCTCGACTACCCCGGCATCGGCCCCGAGCACGCCTACCTCAAGGACACCGGGCGGGGCGAGTACCGCGCGGTGACCGACGACGAGGCCATGCAGGCGCTGCGCCTGCTGTCGCGCACCGAGGGGATCATCCCGGCCATCGAGTCCGCGCACGCGCTGGCCGGTGCGCTGGACCTCGGCAAGGAACTGGGCGAGGACGGCCTGATCGTGGTCAACCTGTCAGGCCGCGGCGACAAGGACATGGACACGGCTGCCCGTTACTTCGGGCTCTACAGCGCGGACGCGGAGGTGGCGGCCAAGTGAGCGGCAACGGCGGAAACAGCGGAACCGGTGGGCACGGCGGAAACACGGCGCTCCTCAGCACGGTCCTGGCCGGGGCGAAGGCGGAGGACCGGGCGGCGCTCATCGCGTACCTCCCGGCCGGCTTCCCCACGGTCGACGGCGGCATCGCAGCGGTGAAGGCCGTCATCGAGGGCGGCGCCGACATCGTCGAGGTGGGGCTCCCGCACAGCGACCCCGTCCTCGACGGACCGGTCATCCAGACCGCCGACGACATCGCGCTCAAGGGCGGCGTGAAGATCGCCGACGTACTGCGCACGGTCCGTGAGGCGTACGAGGCCACCGGCGCGCCCATCCTCGTCATGACGTACTGGAACCCCATCGACCGGTACGGCGTCGAGCGGTTCACCGCCGAGCTGGCCGACGCGGGCGGCGCCGGCTGCATCCTGCCCGACCTGCCGGTCCAGGAGTCCGCACTGTGGCGCGAGCACGCGGAGAAGCACGGTCTGGCGACCGTCTTCGTCGTCGCGCCGAGCAGCAGGGACGAACGGCTGGCGACGATCACCGCCGCCGGCTCCGGCTTTGTCTACGCGGCCTCGCTGATGGGGGTCACCGGCACCAGGAACTCCGTGGGCGAGCAGGCCCAGGAGCTCGTGCGGCGCACCCGCGCCACCACCGAGCTGCCGGTGTGCGTGGGGCTCGGGGTGTCCAACGCCGAGCAGGCCGCCGAGGTCGCCGGGTTCGCCGACGGAGTGATCGTCGGATCCGCGTTCGTCAAGCGGATGCTCGACGCGGAGAACGACGCCGCGGGTCTGGAGGGCGTCCGCGAACTGGCGGGCGACCTGGCCAAGGGCGTACGCGGAAGCTGACGCCGTCGCTCGTACGGGTGGAACTGGGACCGGGGAGGCACGCTCGTGCCTCCCCGGTTCGTTGCTGCGGGTGTGAGCGAGAAGAACCGAGACGCGAAGAGGGCCGCCCGCGAGCGGCTCGTCGAAGAGCGCGAGAAGCAGAAGGCCCGTGACCGGCGCAAGCGGGGAATGATCGTCGGCGGCTCCGTGGTGGGGGTGCTGGCGCTGGCCGCCGTGATCGGAGTGGTCGCGGCCAACTCCGGCAAGGACAGCGGCGATTCCAGAGCGAACAGCCCCCTCACCGTGCCGAGCGGCGCGACCGGGAAGGACAGCCTGGCCGTCCCGGTGGGGGCGAGCGACGCACCGTCCACGCTCACCGTCTGGGAGGACTTCCGCTGCCCGGCCTGCGGCCAGTTCGAGAACGGCTTCCGCAGCACGGTCCACGAGCTGGAGAAGTCCGGTCAGCTGAAGGTCGAGTACCACATCGCCACGCTCATCGACAGCAACATGGGCGGCACGGGCTCGCTGCGCGCGGCCAACGCGGCCGCCTGCGCGCAGGACGAGAGGAAGTTCCCCGCCTACCACGACGTGCTCTACGAGAACCAGCCCGAGGAGACCACCGACCCCTACGCGCAGAACAGCAAGCTGCTCGACCTCGCGGGGAAGGTCAAGGGGCTGAGGACGGCCGCCTTCACCTCCTGTGTGAACAGCGGGAAGCACGACAGCTGGGTGAAGCGGTCGAACGAGGCGTTCCAGAAGGGCGGCTTCAGCGGCACCCCGACCGTCGAGCTCAACGGCTCGTCGGTCTTCCCCAAGAAGGGCGACGAGCAGATCTCGCCCGCCAATCTGAAGAAGTGGGTGACCGAGGCCAACCAGGGCAAGAAGGCGGGCACGGTCTCACCGGCGCCCGCTTCCTGAGCACGCCGGGGAGGGGCCTTGTTACGCATACGTTGCCGGGTGGGTGGTCCGACGGCCCGCCCGGCCATGTAGCGTCGGCGGTGCCATGAACCTTGCCTTCATCCCCAGTCCGTCGACCGGCGTGATCCATCTCGGACCGATCCCGCTGCGCGGCTATGCGTTCTGCATCATCATCGGTGTCTTCGTCGCCGTCTGGTACGGCAACAAACGCTGGGTCGCCAGGGGCGGCAACGCCGGCACCGTGGCCGACATCGCGGTGTGGGCCGTGCCCTTCGGTCTGGTCGGCGGCCGGCTGTACCACGTCATCACCGACTACGAGCTGTACTTCAGCAGCGGCCGGGACTGGGTCGACGCCTTCAAGATCTGGGAAGGCGGCCTGGGCATCTGGGGTGCGGTCGCGCTCGGCGCGGTCGGCGCCTGGATCGGCTGCCGCCGTCGCGGGATCCCGCTGCCCGCCTGGGCCGACACCCTGGCGCCCGGCCTCGCCTTCGCGCAGGCCATCGGCCGCTGGGGCAACTGGTTCAACCAGGAGCTGTACGGCAAGCCGACCGATCTGCCCTGGGCGCTGAAGATCAGCGAAGGCACCGACCGGATCGCCGGGACGTACCACCCGACCTTCCTCTACGAGTCGCTCTGGTGCGTCGGCGTCGGCCTCCTCGTCATCTGGGCCGACCGCCGCTTCACCCTCGGCCACGGGCGGGCGTTCGCGCTGTACGTCGCCTCGTACTGTGTGGGCCGCGCCTGGATCGAGCACATGCGGGTCGACTACGCGCACCGGATCCTCGGGCTGCGGCTCAACGACTGGACCGCGCTGATCATGTTCCTGCTCGCGGTGGCGTACCTGGTCATCTCGTCGAGGCTGCGCCCCGGCCGTGAGGAGATCGTCGAGCCCGCCGCCGTGGAGGCGGCAGCCGCGGCCGCCGACACAAAGGACGCCAAGGACTCGGCGCCCAAGGACGCGCCCGAGGATTCCGTGGCTGAGGACTCTGCGGCTGACGGCGACGGCAACAGCGACGGTGACGGCGGCGGAGCCGGGGTCAAGGCGGAAGCCCGGGCCGAGAAGGGCTGACCGGCCCGCCGGCCCCGGCCGCGTCTCAGACCCGCCGGCGTTCCGCGAGATCCAGCGTGCGCCGGGCGCCCGCCACCACGGCCGCGTCCACGAACCGGCCGTCGGGAAGCGCCAGCGCCCCCTCGTCGGTGGGCGCGGCCAGCACGATGTCCCGCGCCGCCCGCACCTCGGCCGCGGTGGGCAGATACGCCTCCTCGATCACCGGCAGCTGCCTCGGATGGATCGCCGCGCGCCCCAGGAAGCCCAGTGTCCTGCCGCGTGCGCAGGACGCCGCGAGTCCCTCCAGGTCGCGGACGTCCGCGTACACCGACTGGGCGGGCGGGGCCAGCCCCGCCGCCCGCGCCGCGACCACCGCACGGCTCCGCGGCCAGGCGAGACCCGCCTCGTCGTACACCCCCAGATCGGCCCGCAGATCCGCCTCGCCGAGCGCAAGCCCCCGCACCGAAGGGGTGGCGGTGGCGATCTCGTACGCCCGCTCCACCCCGAGCGCCGACTCCAGGATCGGATAGAGCGCGATGCCCGCGCGGCCCGCTTCGGCCGCCCAGCCGGCCACATCGCGCACCTCCGCGGGACCGCCCGCCTTCGGTAGCCGCAGGCCCGCGAGCCCCGGCAGCCCGGCGACGGCCCGTACGTCCCGCTCCGCGAGCGGACCGTCCAGCGCGTTGATCCGCACATGCACCGGCGAGGGGCCGGGGGACGGGTCGGTGAGGAGTTCGGCCGTGGCGTCACGCGCGTACGCCTTGCGGTCCGGCGCGACCGCGTCCTCCAGGTCGACCAGCACCACATCGGCGCCCGACGCCAGCGCCCTCGCCACCACGGCGGGCCGGTCGCCCGGCACGTACAACCAGGTCAGCACGGTCCGCACCGGGCTGGGTGCGGGCAGCGCCTCCGACGACACATTCACCGGACCGCACCCGAATCCCGCAGGGCCGCGATAGCGGCCGGTGCCAGGCCGATCCCGGTCAGTACCTCGTCGGTGTCGGCGCCGTGCGGGCGTCCGGCCCACTTGACGGCGCCGGGAGTCCCGGAGAGCCGGAAGAGGACGTTCTGCATCCGGATGGTGCCCAGCTCCTCGTCCGGGACCTCCGTGATCGTGCCCAGCGCCCGGTACTGCGGGTCCGCCATCACATCGCCGATCTCGTAGACCGGCGCGATGGCCGCCTGGGCCTCCTCGAACGCCGTCACCACCTCGGCCCGGTCGTGCCGGGCGATCCAGTCGCCGACCGCCGCGTCCAGCTCGTCGGCGTGCCGGGCGCGCTGCGCACCGGAGGCGAACCACGGCTCGTCGATGACCTCGGGCCGCCCCACCAGCCGCATCACCCGCTCAGCGATCGACTGGGCCGACGTCGACACGGCCACCCAACTGCCGTCGCGGGTGCGGTAGGTGTTGCGCGGCGCGTTGTTGTTCGACCGGTTGCCGGTGCGCGGCTGTACGTAGCCGAGCTGGTCGTACCAGATGGCCTGCGGGCCGAGCACCGCCAGCATCGGCTCGATGATCGCCATGTCCACGACCTGGCCGCACCCGGTCACGTCCCGCCCGGCGATGGCCGTCATCACGGCGTACGCGGTGGAGAGCGCGGCCACCGAGTCGGCGAGGCCGAAGGGCGGCAGCGTCGGCGGTCCGTCCGGCTCGCCGGTCATGGCGGCGAACCCGCTCATGGCCTCGGCGAGAGTGCCGAACCCCGGGCGCCGGGCGTACGGACCGAACTGGCCGAACCCGGTCACCCGCGCCAGCACGAGCCGCGGGTTGGCCGCGGACAGCTCCGCCCAGCCCAGGCCCCACTTCTCCAGGGTGCCGGGCCGGAAGTTCTCTATGACCACATCCGCTCCCGCCGCCAGCTTCAGCAGCACATCGCGGCCGTCGGGCGAGGAAAGGTCCAGCGTGATGTTCCGCTTGTTCCTGCCCAGCAGCTTCCACCACAGCCCCACACCGTCCTTGCTCGGGCCGTGCCCGCGCGAGGGGTCGGGCTTGCGGGGGTGCTCCACCTTGATGACCTCGGCCCCGAAGTCGCCGAGCATCGTCGCGGCCAGCGGCCCGGCGAAGAGCGTCGCCAGATCGAGGACGCGCAGTCCTTGGAGGGGGGAGGGCCGGGGCGCGTCCGCGTCCGGTGTCTCCGCGGTCTCGTCGTGCATCTGTGGTGCCTCCACTGCCCTCGTCATGCCGGTAGGTCCCCTCGCCGCACATGGCGCAGCGTGCGCTCGGCGAGTGTGTCGAAGCCGATGCCGTCCAGGCCGCCCACCGTGGTGGCCAGCCGGTTGTGCAGCGGCGCTGTCCAGCGGGACGGCAGCGCGCGCGGGCCGCCCGCGAGCAGCCCCGCGACGCTGCCCGCCGTCGCACCGTTCGAGTCGGTGTCCCAGCCGCCGGACACCGCGCGGCAGACGGAGCCGGTGAAGTCGCCGTCCGCGTGGGTCAGCGCGGCCGCGAGCAGCGCCGCGTTCGGCAGTACGTGCACCCAGTGGTGGTCGCCGTACGCCGTGTGCAGCTCGTCCACGACCGACTCGAACGCGGCGGCGCTGCCCAGCGGTTCGGCGGCGGCCCGGTCGATACCGAAGCGCACCGCGGCCGCGTACCTGGAGCCGGGCGGCACGACCGACAGACCGGCGCGCAGACAGGCGTGGACGTCCGCGCCGCCGCCCGCCGCGGCCGCGATCACGGCGGCGGCGAACATCTCGCCGTACACCCCGTTCGCCGTATGGGTGAGCACCGCGTCCCGCCAGGCCGCGCCGGCCGCCGCGCCCGGGTCGCCCGGGTGGGTCCAGCCGAAGACATCGGCCCTGATCTGCGCGCCGATCCACTCACGGAACGGATTGCGGTACGCGGCGGTGTCCGGCGGCTCCACCCCGGCGAGCAGATTGCGGTACGCGACCCGCTCGGCGGTGAAGGTACGGCCGGCCGGCAGCTCGTCAAGCCACAGCTGCGCCACGTCCGCGGTGCTGAAGTCCGGGCCGTACCGGTCGAGCAACAGCAGGCCGAGCAGCGGGTAGTTGAGGTCGTCGTCCTCGGGGGCGCCGTCGATGTTCTCGGCGAGCGAGGTGGGGCGCGAGCGGCGGTTCCACGGATGGGCGGCGGCCACATCGGGGTCGAGGCCCACCTCGGTGAACCAGTCGTCCAGCGGCCAGTTGCCGGTGGAGCGGGCGATGGCCCTGATGCCTTCGAGCGTCAGCTTCTCGACCGGCTTGCCGAGTACGCAGCCCGCCGCCCGGCCCAGCCAGGACGCTTCGAGGCGTGCGCGCAGCGCGTCCCGGTCCGCCGGAGCGGCCGTCGGCGCGGGCCACGCGGGGCACAGCGCCCTGATCGCGTCCAGGCCGGTCGGCTCGTCGGCCGCCAACGGCGATACGGTGGCGCCCAGTTCGTCCAGGAGTTCCCCGGCGAGCGCGCGCAGCTCCGGGGTCGCGGGTTCCGCGGACGCGCCCGCGCGGGCCGGTGCCAGATGGCCGCCCGCGGTGGTCCACCGCTGCCGGGCCGCCACCGGATCGCGCCCGTCCTGCGCGGCCTGCGCCAGCTCGTGGCCCACCAGGTCCTCGGGCTGCACCCAGGTCAGCCGCAGCGCCCGGCCGGTCACGGCCGGGGCGCCCGGGGCGGTCACCTGGCACCCGCTATGGCGCCGAACAGCGCCTCGTGCTCACGGCGCCGCTCCAGGTCATGGGCGAACACCTCACGGGTGACGGCCGCGAGCGCGGTGGCCGGGGCGTGCAGATCGAGCCGGCTGGCCGTGGCGACCTGACCCGCCCAGTCGGCGGGCACCGCGCCCTCACCGTGGAGCGCGCCGACGATCGCGCCGCTCATGGTGGCGATGGAGTCGCAGTCCCGGCCGTAGTTGACGGAGCCGAGGACGGTCTCGCGGAACTCCCCGCGGCCCGCGAGCAGCATCCCGAGCGCCACCGGCAGCTCCTCGATGGAGTGCAGCCGCGACGGCCGGCGGGCGCCGAGCGACGGCTTGCGGTACTCGGGGCCCACGGTGTCGAAGGGGGTCACCGCCTCCCGCAGCGGCTTCAGCGCCGACTCGAACCCGTCGTGCGCGGCGGCCACTTCGCAGACCGCCTCGATCGCCGCGCGGGTGCCGTCCTTCGCCAGCCCGATGACGTCCCCGACCACCGATTCGGGGGTCGCGCCCGGCTTGCAGGCCGCCGCGACGGCAGCCGCGAAGACCGCGGCGGCCTCGCGGCCGTAACTGGACTGGTGGGCGCCCGCGATGTCGAGGGCCTCGGCGTACGCGTTGGCCGGGCTGCCCGCGTTGACCAGGCCGACGGGCGCCATGTACATCGCGGCGCCGCAGTTGACGATGTTGCCGACCCCGGCCTCGCGCGGGTCGACATGCCCGTAGTGCAGCCGCGCCACGATCCACTTCTCGGCGAGGAAGATCCGTTGCAACGGCAGTGCCTCCGCCTCGAGTTCGGGGATCCAGCGCGGTGTGCCCATCAGGTCGGGCACCAGATGGTCGGCCACCGCGTACGCGTCGAGGTGGTCGCGCACCGTCTCGTAGACGCGGATCAGCGCATGGGTCATCAGGGTGTCGTCGGTGACGTGCCCGTCGCCCTTGTGGTACGGGGCGATCGGCCGGGCCGTACGCCACTCGTCCTTGTAGAAGGGCTCGACGATTCCCTGCACACGGCCGCCGTGCCGCTCGCTGATGGCCTCCGGGGTCCAGCCCTCCACCGGGCCGCCGAGCGCGTCCCCGACGGCGGCGCCGATCAGGGCTCCGGTGGTGCGGTCCTCCAGGGATGGGGTGGGCACGGTCATGAGCGGGTTCCTTCCGGGAAGACAGGCAGATGGGAGGCGAGCCGTGCGGCGACCTCGACGAGATCGGTGCCGGCCAGCTGGGGCAGGGCGCAGCCGACGAGGGTGCGGCAGCTGTCCCGCCAGGTGTCGGGCAGGGCATCGGCGCCGCCGATGGCGCCGGTGAGGGCGCCGGCCAGCGCGGGCGCCGAGTCGGCGACCCGGGACAGACAGGCGGCGGACGGCACCGCTTCGGCGAGCGCGCCGCCCGCCGCGAGGGTCATGGCCAGGGCGACCGGGACCGTCTCGGCCGCGGCGATCCCGTAGCTGTAGACGTGGTCGACGATCTCGTGCTCCAGGACGGGGACCAGGGCGAAGGCACTGCCGGGGCGGCCCGTCCCGGCGGCTGTCGCGGTGCGGGCGAGCGCCACCGCGTGCAGGGCGTTGCGGCGGATCTCGCTGCCCTCGGGGAGCTGCGCGAGCGCCTCGTCCACACAGGCGGCGGCCGTCGCCCCGCCCAGCGCGGCGGCGACCGCGGCGGCCATCGCGCGGGCGCCGTGCACCCCGTCGCCGTCCTGCGTGTAGCGGGCGTCGAACTCCGCGAGGCCGGCGGCGGCCGCCGGGTCGCCCGGGTGCACCACGGCGAGTACCGCCGCGCGCACACAGGCCGCGTCGTCGAAGTGGTGCGGATTGTCGTGGCCGGTGGCCGGGGGCCGCAGCCCCGCCGCCAGATTGCCCAGCCCGGCCCGTACGGAGATCCGCGCGCGCAGCGGGATCAGCGCCGACTCGATCTCGTCGGCCTGCGCGGAGGCGGCGGCCACCTCGTCGGCGAGCGCGTTCCAGGCCAGCGCGAGCGCGGAACGCACCCGCTGCCCGGGAGAGAGGTCACTGTGCCCCGACGAGGCCGCCGACAGGATCGCCCGCGCGGTGAACGTGGCCCACTCGGCGTCGTCCGAAGGGCCCAGCTGGAGCGGGGCCGGCGGCTGGTTCAGCGCGATGGGCACCGGCAGGGTGGTGGTGGCGTTCTGCTCGGCGAAGGTGTCCAGTTCGCGGGTGAGTCTGCGGGTCCAGTTGGGCAGCAGCGCCGCGCGGTGCCGGCCGGCCGGCCAGCCCGCGGCGTCGCCCGCCGCGATCCCCAGGAGCAGCCCCTCGACCCGGCGGTGCGGGTCGCGGCCGGTGAGCCCTGGGGCGGGATGAGTCAGCTCTGTCGTCACGAGGCGGCCTGTCTGTCGTGGTTCTCCGGTTCGTTCTCCGGTGCGGTCGCTCGGCCGGCCGCCGTGTCCGGCGGCAGGAGACCGTCGGCGACGTCGAGGATGTGGCGGCCGGCCATGGCGGGCAGACAGCTGCCGCGCACCGGCCCGATGGCCGCCGCCCAGTGGGCCGGGATGCCGCTCTCGCCGCCGAGCGCCCCCGCGAGAGAGCCCGCGACGGCCGCCGTGGTGTCGGCGTCGCGGCCCATGTTCACCGCGGTCAGCACCGAGCCGCGGAAGTCGCCGCGGGCGGCGATGAACGCCCCGAAGGCCAGGCCCACCGCCTCGGGTGCCAGATCCGTCCAGGGGTAACCGCCGATCACGACGGCCGAGCGCACCGCGCGCTCGACCGGCAGCGGCGAGCCGTCAGGAGCGGGCACCGCCCGCCGGGCCGCACTGACCGCGCGGTGCAGTGAGCGCGCGGTCCAGGAGTCCTCGGGGATCACCGAGAGAGCGGCCTGCACCACCGCGTCGGGGCTGTCGCTCACCATCGCGGCGGCCACCCCAGCGGCGACGGCCTGCCCGCCGTAGATCCCCTCGCCGTCATGGCTGACCGTGCCGTCCACCGCGACCAGCCGGGCCGCCTCGGCCGGCCGGCCCGTCGCGTACACCCCGAACGGCGCGGCCCGCATGGCGAGTCCGTCGCTCCAGGCGTGCCGGTGCTGGGCGGAGATCGGGGCGGCGAGACCGCGCCGCAGGTTCTCCAGGGTGCCGCGCTCGCTGAACCCGGCGCCGCGGAACGGGCCTTCGTCGCGGTCGGCGATCCACAGGTGCCACGCCGCCTCGACATGGGCGACGGTCAGCGCCGAACCGTGCTCGGCGAGCAGCATCCCCGAGAAGATCGCGTACTCGGTGTCGTCGGTACCGGCGGGCTCGTCCAGTACGAAGCCCTCGATACGGCCCCAGCGCTCCCTGATCCTGGACGGCTTCATGTTCTCTGCGGGGGCGCCCAGGGCGTCACCCACGGCGAGGCCGAGGAGGGCGCCGCGGGCGCGGTCGCGCAGCGTACGGGGGAGCGCCGGCCGCTCGCGCCGGAGCCGGGCCTGGGGTGGTCCGTGCGCCGTGACTGCTTCGGGGGCCGGGCCTGGGCTGCCGCTCATGGGCTGATCGTGCTCATTTCTGGGGTTGTGCGGGCGCGGACGCGGGAGGCGTCAGCGCTGGTACCGGTCGAGGACCCGCTGGCCATCGCCGGTCAGCTTGGAGCGCAGCGAGCCGAGACCGATCGAGCCGTTGTAGTACTCCTGGAAGGCGGGGGTGGCGATCTTGTCCTTCCACTCGGCGTAGCCGCGCACCCCGAGTACGGGGGAGGGGACCAGGTCGCCGGCCATCCGGCTGCCCGTGAGCCAGCCGTTCGCCGGAGTGCGCAGCGCCGGGTCCTTCAGCGCCGAGCGGCTATTGGGCAGCAGCCAGTCGCCGAGGGCGAGCCGGGCGGCGTTCTTGCCCTGGGTGAGGAAGGAGATGAAGTCGACCGCCGCCTGCTTGTGGTGCGAGTCCTGCGAGACCGAGAGGGTCTGCGGGACGACGCCCTGCGCGCTGCCGTGCGGACCGGGCCCCGCGGGCATCGGCAGGACGGTCCAGCCGAAGCCCTTGGGAGCCTGCTGCTGGACCTGCTGCCGGAAGGAGAAGTTCAGCGGGACCATGGCGTACTTGCCCGCGAAGAAGCCGGGCAGGGTGTCCGAACCGCCCATGCCCAGACTGCTCTTGGGCGCGGTGTGGTCGTCGTTGATCTGCCGGTTGATGACCTGGGACACCGCCGAGTCCGCGGCGTCGAAGCTCACCTTGTTCTTCCCGCCGGACGTCCTGAAGATCTGCCCGCCGGTCGACGCCGCGCTGTTGACGGACTGGCTCACCGGCTCCTTCATCGACCAGGCGACCCCGTACCGCCGGGTCTCGCCGCCCGGACCGCGGGCCGTGAGCTTCTTGGCGGCCTGCTCGAACTCGGCCCAGCTCCAGGGGTGGGCGGCGGTGGGGATCCGTACGCCGGAAGCCTTGAGCAGCTTGGTGTTGGCGACCATGACGCGTGGCTCCTGGAGGAACGGCACGCCGTAGATACCCTTGCCGAAGGTGGTCATGTCCCAGGACTGCCGCGGAATGTCCTTCTTCAGTGACGGCGGCAGCATCCCGCGGACGTCGGCGAGGTAGCCGCCGTACGCGAAGTCCGTGAGGTCCGACGCGTCGTCATGGATGATGTCCGGCGCCTGGCCGCCCTCGAAGGAGGTGAGCAGCTGGTCGTGGATGCCGTCCCAGCTTCCCTGCACATACTTCACCCGGACGTCGGGGTGCTGCTTGTTCCACTGCGCGACCAGGGCCTTGTTGGCGGCCACCGAGTCCTTCTGCCAGGCCAGGCTGAGGAATTGGAGCGTGATACGGCCCGATGAGCCGTCGCTCTTCGCTCCGCCGCAGCCGGCGACGAGGACGAGCCCGGCAGCGGCGGCCAGCGCCGTCACCGCGGTACGGATCCGGGCGGAGCGGCGGGTACGGATCCCGGTACGGGCGCGGGTACGGGTATGGGCGCGGGCCCGGACAGAGGTGCGCATCAGCCCTTCACCGCCCCTGCGAGCATGCCGCCGACCAGCCTGCGCTGGAGCAGGGCGAAGAAGAGCAGGCTGGGGATGGTCGCGATGACCGAGGCCGCGGCGAGCGGCCCCAGGTCGGCGACGCCCTCGGCGCCGAGGAAACGGGTCAGGATCACGGACATCGTCTGGTTCTCCGGGGACTTGAGGAGCACGAGGGCGAAGAAGAACTCGTTCCAGGCGGTGACGAAGGTGAACATCGCCGTCGCGACGAGCCCCGGGGTGAGCAGCGGGAAGACCACACTGACCAGGGTCCGCAGCCGCCCGGCGCCGTCGACGGCCGCGGCCTCCTCCAGCGTGACCGGCACGGCCTTGACGTACCCCTGGAGCATCCAGAGCGAGAACGGCAGGTTCCAGACCACGTACACCGCGATCAGACCGGCCAGCGAGTTGATCAGGTGCAGGTTCTTCAGCACCAGGAACAGCGGGATGATGATCAGGACGAACGGGAACATCTGGCTGACCAGCACCCAGCCGTTGGCCACCGTGGACATCCGGCTGCGGAAGCGGACCAGGGCGTAGGCGGCGGGCACCGCGAGCGCCACCGAGATCACCGTCGCGCTGCCCGCCACGATCAGGCTGTTGAGCGCCGAGTGCAGCAGCGGCTGCGCGTCGAACGCGGCCCTGAAGTTGTCCAGGGTCGGGTGCTGGGGAAGCCAGGTCGGGCTGATGGAGCCCAGCTCCCTGGGCGACTTGAACGCGGTGGACACCAGCCACACCAGCGGGAACGCCAGGAAGACCAGATAGCACAGGAGCGCCAGATACTGCCCGGTGCGGCCGGCCGTCCGCCGGGCCCTGAGCCGTGCGGGGACACTCATGCCGCCTCCTCGTTGAGCTTCTTGCGCAGGAACACGGTGAGGAGGACCGCGATGAGGGCGACCATCACCAGGCCCATCGCGGCCGCGTAGCCGAACTGGCCGTACTTGAAAGCCTCTTCGTACGAGAAGAGCATCGGCAGCCGGGTCTTGCCGCCGGGTCCGCCCTGCGTCAGCACATAGACCAGGCCGAAGGAGTTGAAGTTCCAGATGAAGTTCAGCGAGGTCACCGCGATCACCACCGGCCTGACCGCCGGCCAGGTGACGGTGGTGAAACGCCGCCACAGCCCGGCGCCGTCGAGCTGCGCGGCCTCCTTCAGCTCCACCGGCACGTTCTGCAGACCGGCCAGCAGCACCACGGTGGTCTGCGGCATCCCGGCCCAGACACCGACCACGATCACCGCCGGGAGCGCCACCGAGAGACTGGTCAGCCAGTCCACGTTGTCGCTGATCAGGTGCAGCTGCGTCAGGGTCTTGTTGAGGATGCCCGCGTCCGGGTGGTAGACGAGGCGCCACATGATCCCGACGACCACCTCGGGCATCGCCCACGGGACCAGCGCGAGTGTCCGGGCCAGCCAGCGGAAGCGCAGATTCTCGTTGAGCAGCAGCGCCAGGCCCAGCGCCATCACGAACTGCAGCACGGTGACGCTGACGGCCCAGACGATGCCGATCCGGAACGACTCCCAGAACAGCGAGTCGTGCAGCAGATCGGTGAAGTTGGCCAGCCCGGTGAACTGCGTCGACGTGGTGCGGCCCGCCTGCGAGTCGGTGAAGGCGAGCGAGATGCCGTACAGCAGCGGCCCCACGCTGAGCACCAGGACCGGGAGCAGGGCGGGTGCCAGCAGGAACCAGGCGCCCCGGTCCAGACCGAGCGCCCGTTTGCGCTGGTCAGGGGTGCGGGGCGGTGGGGTGCCGCGGTGGCCCGCGGCGTCTTTGCCACGGGCTGCGGTGAGACTCATACGGACCTCGGGTTCTCCAGGTCGGTCGCCGGCGCGGTGGAGGCGCGTACGACGAGGCGGGGTACGGCGGTGCTGTGCTGCGGGGCTTCGGGGGCCGCTCCCTGGCCGAGCCGGGCGAGCAGCAGCTCGGCCGCCCGCCTGCCGCGCTCGACGGAGCCCAGGTCGACGCTGGTCAGCGGCGGCCAGGCGGCCTGGGCCAGGGTGCTGTCGTCCATCCCGGCCACGGCGATGTCGTCGGGGATGCGCAGCCCGCGGGAGTGCAGGGTGCGGACCGCGCCGACGGCCAGCTGGTCGTTGGCGCAGAACAGCGCGTCGGGGGAGGCGGCCAGCAGCCGCTCGGCCGCCGCCGCGCCGGACTCGGTGGCGAAGCCGGTGCTCACCACGAGCGACTCGTCGTAGGGCAGGCCCAGGCTCTCCAGCGCCTTGCGGTAGCCGCTCGCACGGTTGCGGCCGGGCACGGTGTCGAGCGGGCCGTTGACGAAGGCGATCCTGCGCCGGCCCGTCTCGTGCAGATGGCGCACGGCGAGCCCGACACCGCGCACCGAGTCGGCGCGCACGCTGTCGACGGGGACGTTCTCCGGCAGCGATCCGATGATCACGACCGGGGCGGCCGCCGAAGCGAGCGCTTTCGCATAGGCGCCGGTGATGCGGATGGGGCAGAGGATCAGCCCGTCGCTGGTGCGGTCGCCGAGACTGCGGATCGCGGCCAGCTCGTCCTCCACGACCGCGTCGGTGGAGTGCAGCAGCAGCCGGTATCCGGCGGCCCGGGTGACGGCCTGGATGCCGCGGACCATCGCCACGTACACCGGGTTGCCGATGTCCTCCATCGCGAAGGTCAGCTGCCGGGTCCTGCCGCCCTTGAGCGAGCGGGCCACGGCGTTCGGTACGTAACCGAGCTCGGCGACCGCGCGCTCGACCCGGGAGACGGTGTCGGGGCGGGCGCCCACACCGTTGAGCACCCGGGAGACGGACGCGATGGACACCCCCGCGCGCTCGGCGATCGACACGATGGTCGGCGTCCCGTTCTGCGGCATGCCTGCCCCCTGAGCATCCGTGACGTGGAGTGGGTGAGCGAGTGAGCTGTAAACGTTTCCAGCAACTGGAAACGTTTACAGATACTGAAGACCCGTCTCCGGGACGTCAATGCGGCTGCCGTGTGATCCATGTCTCCATGGCGCTCCGGGGGGATCACATCCGGGCTGGTCCCGGCCCTCCGCGCCCCTGGTAAGTACGGCCTTCCTTGCTGGCGGGGGCCATTTTTCGTGCGTACTTTCGACTCTGTTCCCGGGTTCGCCGCGCGGAGCGGGGGCGCTGACGAAGAGAGAAGGGCGGGGACCGATGTCCATCATGGAGAACGAGGCGGCGCTGCACGAGGCGCACCGCGACAACCACACCCACCGGGACGTGAACGGCGGCTGGCTGCGCCCCGCCGTCTTCGGTGCGATGGACGGACTGGTCTCCAACCTCGCGCTGATGACCGGTGTCGCCGGTGGCGACGTCTCGCACCGCACCATCGTGATCACCGGGCTCGTGGGCCTGGCGGCCGGAGCCTTCTCGATGGCCGCGGGCGAGTACACATCGGTCGCCTCGCAGCGTGAGCTCGTCCAGGCCGAACTCGAGGTCGAGCGCCGGGAGTTGCGCAAGCACCCGCTGGACGAGATGCAGGAGCTGGCCGCGCTCTACGTCTCACGCGGGGTGGAGCCCCGACTGGCGGCCGAAGTCGCCGAGCAGCTCTCCCGCGACCCCGAGCAGGCGCTGGAGATCCACGCCAGGGAAGAGCTGGGCATCGACCCGGACGACCTGCCGTCCCCGCTGATCGCCGCCCTGTCGTCCTTCGGTGCCTTCGCGCTGGGCGCGCTGCTCCCGCTGCTGCCGTATCTGCTCGGCGCCACCGCGCTCTGGCCGGCGCTGCTGCTGGCGCTGATCGGGCTCTTCGGCTGCGGCGCCGTGGTGGCGCGGGTCACCGCGCGCTCCTGGTGGTACAGCGGGCTGCGGCAGCTGGCGCTGGGCGGAGCGGCGGCCGGGATCACGTACGCGCTGGGAGCGCTCTTCGGCACCGCGGTGGGCTGACCGGCCGGGGGCGGCTTCGGGCGCACGGCGGGGTGAGGCTTTATGCAGGGTGCATCATAGGTATCGAGGTATCGGTTACCCGGCGGTTTTGAGTGCTGAACCACCGGGCATAAGGCGGAAGCGCCGCAGGCAACGTCGCCTGCTCCGTTCCGGGCCCCACGGACGCCGATCCGGCCGTGTCGCCCCCACCTCCACCGCTCTGCGGTGTCCGCATGCTGGAATGAAACATCCGGTTTTCGAGAAGCATTCCATCATGTAACCTGCTCGAAATTTCGCAGAGGGCCAACGTCGTCCCTATGCACTTGCATATGCCACGACGACGACGGGAGAGCCGATGCGCATCCACGCCTGGTCGCCCATGGAGGGTCGCCCCGCCCCGCAGGGGATGTACGACCCCAGCAACGAACACGACGCCTGCGGTGTCGGGTTCGTGGCCACTCTTACCGGCGTGGCCAGCCACGAGCTGGTCGAGCAGGCGCTGACCGTACTGCGCAATCTCGAACACCGCGGCGCCACCGGATCCGAGCCGGACTCCGGCGACGGCGCGGGAATCCTGCTCCAGGTGCCGGACGCCTTCCTGCGTGAGGCCACCGGATTCGAGCTCCCCGAAGCGGGCGCGTACGCCGTCGGTATCGGCTTCCTGCCGCTCGACGACAGCCCCGCCGCCGTCTCACGGATCGAGACGCTGGCCGCGGAGGAAGGGCTCACCGTCCTCGGCTGGCGCGAGGTCCCGGTGACCCCGGACCTGCTGGGCAGCGGCGCCCGCGCCACGATGCCCGAATTCCGCCAGCTCTTCGTCGCCGACGCGCCCCAGGGCCAGGACGCCCCCGCGACGGGCATCGCGCTCGACCGCAAGGCATTCGTCCTGCGCAAGCGCGCCGAGCGCGAGGCCGGTGTCTACTTCCCGTCGCTCTCCGCCCGCACGATCGTCTACAAGGGCATGCTCACCACGGGGCAGCTGGAGCCGTTCTTCCCTGACCTCTCCGACCGCCGCTTCGCCACCGCGGTCGCCCTGGTCCACTCGCGCTTCTCCACCAACACCTTCCCGAGCTGGCCGCTCGCCCACCCGTACCGCTTCGTCGCGCACAACGGCGAGATCAACACGGTCAAGGGCAACCGCAACTGGATGAAGGCCCGCGAGTCCCAGCTCGCGTCCGACCTCTTCGGACCGCAGAAGCTGGACCGGATCTTCCCCCTGTGCACCCCGGACGCCTCGGACTCCGCCTCCTTCGACGAGGTCCTGGAGCTCCTGCACCTCGGCGGCCGCTCGCTCCCGCACTCCGTGCTGATGATGGTCCCCGAGGCGTGGGAGAACCACGAGTCGATGGACCCGGCACGACGGGCCTTCTACCAGTACCACGCGACGATGATGGAGCCCTGGGACGGCCCCGCCTGCGTCACCTTCACCGACGGCACCCAGGTCGGCGCGGTCCTCGACCGCAACGGTCTGCGCCCCGGCCGCTACTGGGTGACCGACGACGGCCTCGTCGTCCTCTCCTCCGAGGTCGGCGTCCTGGACATCGACCCCGCGAAGGTCGTCCGCAAGGGCCGGCTGCAGCCCGGCCGGATGTTCCTCGTCGACACCGCCGAGCACCGCATCATCGAGGACGACGAGATCAAGGCCGGCCTCGCCGCCGAGCAGCCGTACGAGGAGTGGCTGGAGAGCGGCGAGATCGAGCTGGAGGACCTCCCCGAGCGTGAGCACATCGTGCACACCCACGCCTCGGTCACCCGCCGCCAGCAGACCTTCGGCTACACCGAGGAGGAGCTGCGCGTCATCCTCGCGCCGATGGCCCGCACCTCGGGCGAGCCGCTCGGCTCCATGGGCACGGACTCGCCGATCGCCGCGCTCTCCGCGCGCCCCCGGCTGCTCTTCGACTACTTCACCCAGCTCTTCGCGCAGGTCACCAACCCGCCGCTGGACGCCATCCGCGAGGAGCTCGTCACCTCGCTGCGCTCCACGCTCGGCCCCGCCGGCAACATCCTGGAGCCCACCGCGGCCGCCTGCCGCAGTGTCACGCTGCCCTTCCCGGTGATCGACAACGACGAGCTGGCCAAGCTCATACACATCAACGCCGACGGCGACATGCCGGGGATGAAGGCCGCGACGCTCGCCGGTCTCTACCGGGTGAGCGGCGGCGGCGAGGCCCTCGCCGCCCGGCTCAAGGACATCTGCGACGAGACCGACGCCGCCATCGAGGCGGGCGCCCGGCTCATCGTGCTCTCCGACCGGCACTCCGACGCCGAGCACGCCCCGATCCCCTCGCTGCTGCTCACATCGGCCGTCCACCACCACCTCATCCGCACCAAGCAGCGCACCCAGGTGGGGCTGCTCGTCGAGGCCGGTGACGTCCGCGAGGTGCACCATGTCGCGCTGCTCATCGGATACGGCGCCGCCGCCGTCAACCCGTACCTCGCCATGGAGTCCGTCGAGGACCTGGTCCGCGCCGGCACCTTCATCGAGGGCCTGGAGCCCGAGCAGGCCATCCGCAACCTGATCTACGCCCTCGGCAAGGGCGTCCTGAAGGTCATGTCCAAGATGGGCATCTCGACCGTCGCCTCCTACCGGGGCGCCCAGGTCTTCGAGGCCGTCGGCCTCGACCAGTCCTTCGTCGACACGTACTTCAACGGCACCGCGACCAAGATCGGCGGCGCCGGACTCGACGTCGTCGCCACCGAGGTCGCCGCCCGGCACGCCAAGGCGTACCCGGCGTCCGGCATCTCCGCATCGCACCGCAAGCTGGAGATCGGCGGCGAGTACCAGTGGCGCCGCGAGGGCGAGCCGCACCTCTTCGACCCGGACACCGTCTTCCGCCTCCAGCACGCGGCGCGCTCCGGCCGGTACGACATCTTCAAGAAGTACACGGACCGGGTGAACGAGCAGTCCGAGCGGCTGATGACGCTCCGCGGCCTGTTCGGCTTCGCCGCCGGCCGCGAGTCCATCCCGCTCGACGAGGTGGAGCCCGCATCCGAGATCGTCAAGCGCTTCTCGACCGGCGCCATGTCGTACGGCTCCATCTCCAAGGAGGCGCACGAGACCCTCGCCATCGCCATGAACCAGCTGGGCGGCAAGTCCAACACCGGTGAGGGCGGCGAGGACGCCGACCGGCTGTACGACCCGGCGCGCCGCTCGTCCATCAAGCAGGTCGCGTCCGGCCGCTTCGGTGTGACCAGCGAGTACCTGGTCAACGCGGACGACATCCAGATCAAGATGGCGCAGGGCGCGAAGCCCGGCGAGGGCGGCCAGCTGCCCGGCCACAAGGTCTACCCGTGGGTCGCCAAGACGCGTCACAGCACCCCCGGCGTCGGCCTGATCTCGCCGCCGCCGCACCACGACATCTACTCCATCGAGGATCTCGCCCAGCTGATCCACGACCTCAAGAACGCCAACCCGGCGGCCCGCATCCATGTGAAGCTGGTCTCCGAGGTCGGTGTCGGCACGGTCGCCGCCGGCGTCTCCAAGGCACACGCGGACGTCGTCCTCATCTCAGGACACGACGGCGGCACCGGCGCGTCCCCGCTGACCTCGCTGAAGCACGCGGGCGGCCCCTGGGAGCTCGGCCTCGCCGAGACCCAGCAGACGCTGCTGCTCAACGGCCTGCGCGACCGCATCGTCGTACAGACCGACGGCCAGCTGAAGACCGGCCGTGACGTCATCATCGCCGCGCTCCTCGGCGCCGAGGAGTTCGGCTTCGCGACCGCGCCGCTCGTCGTCTCCGGCTGCGTCATGATGCGCGTCTGCCACCTCGACACCTGCCCGGTCGGCATCGCCACCCAGAACCCGGTGCTGCGCGAGCGCTTCTCCGGCAAGGCCGAGTACATCGTGAACTTCTTCCGGTTCATCGCCGAAGAGGTCCGCGAGCTCCTCGCCGAGCTGGGCTTCCGTACGCTCGAAGAGGCCGTCGGCCACGCCGAGCTGCTCGACACCGAGCGGGCCGTGAACCACTGGAAGGCGCAGGGGCTCGAACTCGCCCCGCTCTTCCACGTCCCCGACCTGCCCGACGGCTCGGTACGCCACCGGACCGCGGCGCAGGACCACGGCCTGGAGAAGGCGCTCGACAACCAGCTGATCAAGCTGGCGGCCGACGCACTGGCCGCCGACTCGGCCGAGGCCGCCCAGCCGGTCCGCGCCCAGGCCGCCATCCGGAACATCAACCGGACCGTCGGCACGATGCTCGGCCACGAGGTGACGAAGAAGTTCGGCGGCGCCGGCCTGCCGGACGACACCATCGACATCACCTTCACCGGCTCCGCGGGCCAGTCCTTCGGCGCCTTCGCCCCACGCGGGGTGACACTCCGGCTTGAGGGCGACGCCAACGACTACGTCGGCAAGGGGCTCTCCGGCGGCCGGGTCGTCGTCCGCCCGGACCGCGGTGCCGAGCACCTCGCCGAGTACTCCACCATCGCGGGCAACACCATCGCGTACGGCGCGACCGGCGGCGAGCTGTTCCTGCGCGGCCGCACCGGCGAGCGGTTCTGTGTCCGCAACTCCGGCGCGACGGTCGTCTCGGAAGGCGTGGGCGACCACGGCTGCGAGTACATGACCGGCGGGCACGCCGTGGTCATCGGCGAGACCGGACGGAACTTCGCCGCCGGTATGTCGGGCGGTGTCGCGTACGTCATCGACCTGGACCGCGACAACGTCAACGCCGGCAACGCCGGTGCGATCGAGCAGATCGACGAGACCGACAAGCAGTGGCTGCACGACGTCGTGCGCCGCCACCAGGAGGAGACCGGCTCCACCGTGGCCGAGAAGCTGCTGGCCGACTGGGACACCGCGGCCGCCCGCTTCAGCAAGATCATCCCCACCACCTACAAGGCAGTGCTCGCCGCCAAGGACGCCGCTGAGCAGGCAGGTCTCACCGAGAACGAGACCACCGAGAAGATGATGGAGGCGGCGACCAATGGCTGACCCCAAGGGCTTTCTGACCACGGACCGCGAGGTCGCGAAGACCCGCCCCGTCGAGGAGCGGGTGAAGGACTGGAACGAGGTCTACGTTCCCGGGTCCCTGCTGCCGATCATCAGCAAGCAGGCCGGCCGCTGCATGGACTGCGGCATCCCCTTCTGCCACAACGGCTGTCCGCTGGGGAACCTCATCCCCGAGTGGAACGACTACGCCTACCGCGAGGACTGGTCGGCGGCGTCCGAGCGGCTGCACGCCACCAACAACTTCCCGGAGTTCACCGGGCGCCTCTGCCCGGCTCCCTGCGAGTCGGCGTGTGTCCTCGGCATCAACCAGCCCGCCGTCACCATCAAGAACGTCGAAGTCTCGATCATCGACAAGGCGTGGGACAGCGGCGACGTCACCCCGCAGCCGCCCGAGCGGCTCTCCGGCAAGACGGTCGCGGTCATCGGCTCCGGACCGGCCGGTCTCGCCGCCGCCCAGCAGCTGACCCGCGCCGGGCACACGGTCGCCGTCTACGAGCGCGCCGACCGCATCGGCGGACTGCTCAGGTACGGCATCCCCGCGTTCAAGATGGAGAAGTCCCACATCAACCGGCGCATCGAGCAGATGCGCGCGGAGGGCACCAAGTTCCGCACCGAGACGGAGATCGGCCGCGACATCGACGCGGCGAAGCTCCGCCGCAGGTACGACGCGGTGGTCATCGCGGCCGGTGCGACGGTCTCCCGCGACCTGCCCGTACCGGGCCGCGAGCTGAACGGCATCCACTTCGCCATGGAGTACCTGCCGCTCGCCAACAAGGTGCAGGAGGGCGACCTCACGGTGGCCCCCATCACCGCCGAGGGCAAGCACGTCGTGGTCATCGGCGGCGGCGACACCGGCGCGGACTGCGTGGGCACCGCCCACCGCCAGGGCGCCGCGTCCGTCACCCAGCTGGAGATCATGCCCCGCCCCGGCGAGGAGCGGAACCCGGGCCAGCCCTGGCCGACCTTCCCGATGCTCTACAAGGTCACCTCCGCGCACGAGGAGGGCGGCGAGCGCATCTACGCCGTCTCGACCACCCACTTCGAGGGCTCGGAGCCCGAGGAGGGGGAGACGGTCGGGAACGTCAAGTACCTGCACCTGGTCGAGGTGGAGTTCAAGGACGGCAAGCTGGAGCAGCAGCCGGGCACCGAACGCCGCATCCCCGCCGAGCTGGTCACCCTGGCCATGGGCTTCACCGGCACCGACCAGGCCAACGGCCTCGTCCAGCAGTTCGGCCTCGAACTCGACGCCCGCGGCAACATCGCCCGCGACGCCGACTTCGCGACCAATGTGCCCGGCGTGTACGTTGCTGGTGACGCGGGCCGCGGTCAGTCGCTGATCGTCTGGGCGATCGCCGAGGGCCGCTCGGCGGCGCGCGGCGTGGACCGTTTCCTCACGGGCGCCAGCGAGCTGCACGCCCCGATCAAGCCGACGGACCGGGCACTGACGGTCTGACGGCCCCCAAAAGAACGTCCCGCACAATGGGGTGCGGAACTGAACGCGGCGCCTGCCTTGTCCCCGACCGGACACTGGGTGGGCGCCGTGGCGCGTCCCGGGGCGACGAGAGAGTGGAGCGGTTCGCATCATGACGGTACGGATACTGCGGGCCGCGGGCCGGGCGGCCGCGCCCTGGAAGAACGGCGGCGGCGTCACCCGTGAGATCGCCGCCGGGCCCGAGGACGCCGGGATGGACGCCTTCGCCTGGCGGGTGAGCCTGGCCGATGTCGGCGCCGACGGGCCGTTCTCCGTCTTCCCCGAGGTCACCAGGGTCCTCACCGTGGTGGAGGGCGCGGGGATGGAGCTGACGGCCGGCGGGGTCCCGCTGCGCGCGGACGAGCGCTTCGTGCCGCACCGGTTCGCCGGTGACGTGGCGACGCACGGGCGGCTGCTCGAAGGCCCCGTCGTCAACTTCAACGTGATGTACCGCGAGGCGCTCACCGACGCGCTCGTCTCGGTCGTACGCGGCAGGCTCACCGTCGCCGTCCCGCCGGAGGCCACCGTGCTGGTCGTCGCGCTGGACGGGACCGCGGTCCTGGAGGACACGGGCACGGGGACAGGCACGGGCACGGGGACGGGCACGGGCGTGGCGCTGGGGCCCTATGACGCGGCGGTGGTGACCGGGGAGTCCCCCGGTGTGCTGCGGGCCGACGGTCACACAGCCCTGGTCACCCTGCGGAGCAGGCAGCGCAGCGCCTGAATTCCCTTGCCCCGCACGCGTGTTGAGGCATGATGCGATCATGACTTCATTTGTGCGCCATGTGACGGTCGACTGCGCCAACGCCTATGAGCTGGGCAGCTTCTGGGCCAAGGTCCTCGATATCCCGCTCACCGACGAGGACAAGCCCGGCGACCCCGAGGCGCTGATCCAGGCCACCGGCTTCGGGCTGCTCTTCATCCAGGTGCCCGAGCCCAAGCAGATCAAGAACCGTCTGCATCTGGACCTCCAGCCGACGGACCGCACCCGGGAGGCGGAGGTCGAGCGGCTGCTCGCGCTGGGCGCCACGCTCGTCGAGGACCACCGCAGGCCCGACGGGCGGGGGTGGGCGACGCTGGCCGACATCGAGGGCAATGAGTTCTGTGTCGAGCGGAGCACGGCCGAACGGTCCGGGGACTGACCCGGGGGCTGAAACGTCAGTGCCGGACGAGGCAGAAGGGGTGCCCCGCGGGGTCCGCGTAGATGCGCCAGCCGGGCGCGCTGTCGTCGAGCAGACTGGCGCCCGCGTCCAGCACCTCGACCTCCGCCCGGTCGAGGTCGGGCACGCCGAAGTCCAGATGGAACTGCTGGGGCCTGGTCGGGTCGGGCCAGGCCGGCGCGCGGTGGTTCTCGGCGCGCTGGAAACCCAGGACAAGACCGGACGCGGTGTGCAGCGTGGTCCAGTCGGAGCTGAGTTCCCAGCGGGGGTCGGGTCGGTCGATGCTGCCGCCGAGGACTGCCCGGTAGAACGCGGCCAGGTCTGCGGGTTCGGGGCAGTCCAGCACTATGCACTGCAATTCGGCGATCATGCCCGGAATCCTAGGCTGCGGGCCGCCGGGCCCTGTACGGGGAGGGGGCGTCCCGTACGTCATGGGCGCGGGGTGAACGCCAATCGAACAGTGGCGGGACTCCCTCACTCCTTCCGGTTCGCCGCCCGGGTATCTCGCCGTCCTCCGCCGGCTTACCCGGCGGTCCTGGTTTTCGCGGCAACTGTTCTTGCGCTGAGGCGAGTTGGCCGGACGCCCTGCTCCGTACGGGCCCGGAACCACCGGTCGGAGGCGTGCGGGGAGATCATCCGGGTGCCGTTGCGTCCAGACATCCGGGCGACAAGCGTGCTAGGCTGACGTTGTTGCAGTTTTGGTACCCATGAACTTTATGTGCGCCTGACGGGAATGCTCCGACAGGCGCATTATTGTTTTCCGGCTTTCTCCGGATGGGGTTCAATGCGGCGACGCGGAATTCGTAAAGTGCGAATTTCCGGCACTGCACCTGTTGAGGAGAATGTTATGGCCACCGGTACCGTGAAGTGGTTCAACTCGGAAAAGGGCTTCGGCTTCATCGAGCAGGACGGCGGCGGCGCCGACGTCTTCGCCCACTACTCGAACATCGCCACCCAGGGCTTCCGTGAGCTCCAGGAGGGCCAGAAGGTCTCCTTCGACGTCACGCAGGGCCAGAAGGGCCCGCAGGCGGAGAACATCGTCCCGGCCTAATTGTCGGACGCGTACCTCGCTGACCGGGGCCCGCACCTCCAAGGTGCGGGTCCCGGTTTGTGCTGTCCTACATCCGGCAGGAAGGCTTGAACCGCATGACCCGCTCCGCTGAACGCCCGGCACGTCCCGCACGCACCAGTCCGCCGAGGGGCCGAGGCAAGGCCCCCGCAAAGTCTCCGGCCCGCAAGGCAGCTCCCAGGCCGGCCGAATTCACGCTGCCGGACACCATCACCCCCGCGCTGCCCGCCGTCGAGGCGTTCGCCGAGCTGGACATGCCCGCCGCGCTCCTGAAGACCCTCGCGGCCCAGGGCGTGACCGACCCCTTCCCGATCCAGGCCGCGACGCTGCCGAACTCCCTCGCGGGCCGTGACCTGCTGGGCCGCGGCCGCACCGGCTCCGGCAAGACGCTCGCCTTCGGGCTCGCCATGCTGGCCCGGGTCGCGGGCCGCCGCGCCGAGCCGAAGGCGCCGCTGGCGCTCGTGCTGGTGCCCACCCGTGAGCTGGCCCAGCAGGTCACCGACGCGCTCACGCCGTACGCCACCTCGGTCCAGCTGCGGCTGACCACGGTCGTCGGCGGGATGTCGATCTCCCGGCAGTCCGGCGCGCTGCGGCGCGGCGCCGAGGTCCTGGTCGCCACCCCGGGCCGGCTCAAGGACCTCATCGAGCGCGGCGACTGCCGCCTCGACCAGGTCGGCATCACCGTGCTCGACGAGGCCGACCAGATGGCCGACATGGGGTTCATGCCGCAGGTCACCGCCCTGCTCAAGCAGGTCGAGCCCGGCGGTCAGCGGATGCTGTTCTCGGCCACCCTGGACAAGAACATCGACCGGCTGGTCAAGATGTTCCTGACCGACCCGGTCGTGCACTCCGTCGACCCGTCCGCGGGCGCGGTGACCACGATGGACCACCACGTCCTCTACGTCGCCGACGAGACCGACAAGAAGGCCGTCACGACCCGTATCGCGGCCCGCGACGGCCGGGTGATCCTCTTCCTGGACACCAAGCGCTCCGTGGACCGCCTGGTGAAGCGGCTGCTGGCCAGCGGCGTACGGGCGGGCGGGCTGCACGGCGGCCGCTCCCAGCCGCAGCGCAACCGCACCCTCGACCAGTTCAAGAACGGCCAGGTCACCGCCTTGGTCGCGACCAACGTCGCGGCGCGCGGCATCCACATCGACGACCTCGACCTGGTCGTCAACGTGGACCCGCCCACCGACCACAAGGACTACGTCCACCGCGGCGGGCGCACCGCGCGGGCCGGTGAGTCGGGCAGCGTCGTCACCCTGGTGCTCCCGGAGCAGAAGCGCGAGATGACCCGGCTGATGTCCGACGCGGGCATCACCCCCAGGACCGCCAGGGTCAGGTCGAGCGACGAGGAGCTCACCCGGATCACCGGGGCGCAGGAGCCTTCGGGCGTCGCGATCGTCATCGACGTACCGCAGCAGGCCACCGCGCCGCAGCGGCGTTCCAGGCCCAGCAGGCCCGCGAACGGGGCCGGCGCCCCGGCAGGTCAGGGCCGCGGGAGCCGGGGCCGCCGTGGCGGTCAGGGCCAGGGCGGCGGAGGCGGCCAGGGCGGTCAGGGCCGTGGCGGCGCAGGCCGTGGTGCCGGTGGCGGTGGCCAGGGGCGCGGCGGTCAGGGCCGTGGTGGCCAGGGCGGCCGCAGGGCCGCCGCCTGACGGACCGAGCGCGGCCGGGCCCTGCCGTCAGACGGCGGGCCCGGCGTCAGTGCGGGGGGTGCAGGTCGATACGGACCGTCAGCAGCTCCGTCCCCATGGCCCGTACGGTCGCCGCGTTCAGCGCGCGCAGCGGACGCCCCCGGGCGAGGGTGCGCTGCCGTGCGTACGGGTCGTCGTCGGGGAGCAGTTCCGCCGTCCCCGGCACCCAGACGGAGCGCCGTCCAGCGCGGAGGCGTACCCGCACGTCAGGGCAGTCCCGGATGTTGCGGACGTACCCGGCGTGCATGCCGTGTTCCGCGACGATCCAGAACACCCGCCCGTCCCTGCCCTCGCCGACCGGCGTGGTGCGGATCTGCCCGGTGACCCGCCCGCGCGTTTCGAGCAGCGCGTAACCGGGCGCGGCCCCGAGCCGCAGCAGCAGCCGGACCGGCGGGTTGATCAGATACCGCTGGAGCGGCCGCACCAGTGCGTGCTTCGTCTCTACGCGCATGGGACACACCCTAGGTGTCGCGTTTCTCAGGTGTCGCATTCCAGGACGGTGTGGCACAGCCCGCAGCGCGCCCGCACCCGGCCGCGGACCGGCACCCTGATCCGCTGATGGCAGGTGGGGCAGGCGAAACTGACGCGCAGTCCGTCCGGTGCCTGCTCGAAGGCGTACGGCAGGCCGGGAGCGGAGCGGCCGCCGTTCTCCAGCGCGTTTCTGCGGTGCTTCGCGTAGGCGCGGCGCCCGGCCCACCCGGCCGCGGTCAGCGGCGGACGGCTGCCGTCCTGGCCGGCCCTGGCCCGCCCCTTCGTGTACGCCGTGTACGCCTGCGGGCTGGTGAACCAGATCGACGGGTCCTCGTCGAAGAGCACCGCCCGCTTCGCCAGCACATACCCGAACTCCTCCGGGGTGAGATAGCCGAGCTTCTGGCTGGACACCGCGTCCTCGCGGAACGCGTCGAGCAGCAGCCAGCCCGCCCCGAGGTAGGCCGCCGCCGTGTCGGTGAGGATCTCGTTGTCCCGGGTCCCCGCGAAGCCGAGGCCGAGCCGGTGCAGCAGCACATGGGTGACCTCATGGGCGAGCGCCGCCCCGATGTCGGCCCTGTGGGTACGGAAACGGTCGTTGAGCTCGATGAAGTACTCCGGCCCCGCCGCCAGTTCGACCGCCGCCGCGTGCTCCATCTCGCGGAAGCCGACGATCATCCGGGCGTCGGGCAGCCGCAGATGGTGGACCAGCGCACGGGCCACCCGCTGGGTGCCCAGATGCAGATCGTCCAGGTCGGAGAAGGCGGCGTCGACGGGGGCGAGGCTCGGCGCGTAGCTGAGGACACCGTCGTACGAGAGGCGCCTGTGGAGCGCCGTGATCGCCGCCTGCACCGTCTCCAGGTGCGGAAAACCGTGTACGACCTCGCTGCCGTCCGTCACACGTCCACTCTACGACCGGGCGGAAACCCCGGACAGCGGCCATTGTCGTGGGAGCAGCCCGTTCCGGACGGTGGGACCAGGTCCTGCCCCGGGCAGGGCTTGAGGATCCCTCAGCCCCCACGAGAGGAAGCCCGTTGAACCAGTCAGAGCGCACCATCGGACGATGCGCGGCCGCCGGCGCCGCCGTACTCGCAGTCCTCAGCCTCCAGCCCGCCCCGGCCTCGGCCGCCGCCCCCGAACCCGTCGTCGGAGGCACCCGGGTGGCGGAGGGCCAGTACCCCTTTATGGTGCATCTCTCCCAGGGATGCGGCGGCGCCCTCTACGCCAAGGACATCGTCCTCACCGCGGCCCACTGCGTGTCGGGCTCCGGCGCCAACACCTCCATCACCGCGACCGCGGGCTCCGTCGACCTGCAGGGCCCGCAGGCCGTGCACATCAAGTCCACCCAGGTCATCCAGGCCCCCGGCTACGACGGCAAGGGCAAGGACTGGGCGCTGATCAAACTGGCCAAGCCCTTCGACCTGCCGACCCTGCCCACCGTCACCAGTACGGCGTACGACAAGGGAACCTTCACGATCGCGGGCTGGGGCTCCACGAGCGAGAACGGCGGCCAGCAGCGCTATCTGCGGCAGGCGACGGTCCCCTATGTCACCGACGCGCAGTGCGGTGAGGCGTACGGATCGCAGTTCAACGCCGGTGACGAGATCTGCGCCGGCGATGTCGAGAAGGGCGGGGTCGACACCTGCCAGGGCGACTCAGGCGGCCCGATGTTCCGCAAGGACGACCAGGGGGAGTGGGTCCAGGTCGGGATCGTCAGCTTCGGCCAGGGCTGCGCCGAGCCGGGCTACCCCGGGGTGTACGCCCAGGTGTCGGCGCTCTCGGCGGACATCAAGGCGGCCGCGGACACGCTGCACTGAGACGGGCCGCGGGCAGCACATCGCTTTAGTCCAACAGCTGTCCCTCCTTTGTCCATAGGCTCACACGCCCCGCCCCTCCATCGTGACGTGCACGGATGATCGTCGCGATGGAGGAGCGAGCGTGCACGAAGTAGACCGAGGGCCCAGCCGCAGGACCGTTGTAGCCGCCACCGCGCTTGCCGGTGTCGGTGCGGCGTTCGCAGCCCCGTCCGCCTTCGCGGCGGACGCGGCGACCACCGGCTCCGGGACCGCGGGCGGAGCCGAGACCGTCCTGCGTTCCGAAGCCCTCGACGTCCGCGTCGACCGGGGCTTCCCGCGCATCGTGTCGTACACCGACCGCCGGACGGGCGCGCTGCTGCACGGGCAGGAGGACCCCGTCACCTCGGTGCTCATCGACGGGACCGCGCACACCCCGAAGGTGACGTCCAGGCCCGGCCGTGACCGGATCGCGTACACCCTCGCCTTCGACGGCGGGACCGAGATCCGCGTCGAGATCCGCGTCGACGGATGGCAGACCGACTGGCGGGTCACCCGCATCGCCGACACCGCGGCGCTGCGCGTCGGGACGCTGGAGATCCCCGCGCTCGCCTTCCTCTCCGTACGCAGCGACCAGCCGGGCGCCACCCTGCTGGCCGCCAAGCTCGACCTGGACAAGGCGAAGAGCGGCGACACCCTGGTCGAGGTCACGGCGGACAGTACGGCGGACGCGGCTCCCGCCGGCTGCGCGTACGCCGTGGTGGCGCACGACAGGCTCGGCGGCGCCGTCGAGACCAACACGGTCTACGACAAGCCGGACGCCACCCCGGGCGCCACCTGGGAGAACGGCCGGATGTGGCGGCAGACCGTCAAGAAGGACGGCTACGTCAAGGCGCAGCTGGCCTGCGGCCAGTGGACCCACCGCGCCGACACCTCACCGGTCGACGCCACCGAGCCACTGCCGTACGCGACCGTCGTCCTCACCCGGGACCGCAACGGCGACGGCGTGGTCGACTGGCAGGACGCGGCCATCGCCTTCCGCGACATCATGGTGACGCCGCTCGGAGTGGACGACACCCATCTGCGGGTCGTCCCGCACATCCCCTTCAACTTCGCCTCGCAGGCCACCAACCCGTTCCTCGCCACGCTCGACAACGTCAAGCGGATCTCCCTCGCCACGGACGGGCTGCGCCAGTACACGCTGCTCAAGGGGTACCAGTCGGAGGGCCACGACTCGGCGCACCCCGACTACGCGGGCAACTACAACGAGCGGGCCGGCGGCCTCGCCGACATGAACACCCTCGTCGCGGAGGGCAGCAAGTGGAACAGCGACTTCAGCGTGCACGTCAACGCCACCGAGTCCTACCCCGTCGCCCACGCCTTCTCCGAGAAGCTCGTCGACAAGACCGACAAGCAGTGGGACTGGCTCGACCAGTCCTACCGCATCGACTCCCGGCGTGACCTGGTCTCCGGCGACATCATCAAGCGGCTCCAGGACCTGCGCGACGACGCGCATCCCGCGCTCAACGCCATCTACTTCGATGTCTTCCGCGAGTCCGGCTGGAACGGCGACCGGCTCCAGCGGGCACTGCGCGAGCAGGGCTGGACCGTCAGCAGCGAGTGGGGCCACGGCCTGGAGCGCTCCTCGGTCTGGTCGCACTGGGCGAACGAGACCGACTACGGCGCCGACACCTCGCGCGGTATCAACTCCCAGCTGATCCGCTTCATCCGCAACCACCAGAAGGACGTCTTCTCCGACAAGTGGCCCACCCTGCTGGGCGCCGGGCGGATGGGCAACTTCGAGGGCTGGGTCAACAAGACCGACTGGCACGCCTTCTACGACATCATCTGGACCGACGCGCTGCCCGCGAAGTACCTCCAGGCGTACCCGGTCAAGCGGTGGACCGAGCACGAGATCACCTTCTTCGGCCCCACCGGGACCGTCGTCGGCGACGCGGACGGCGACCGCCGTATCACCACCGACGGACGGGTCGTCTACACCGGCGGCAGCTATCTGCTGCCCTGGGAGCCCCGCAGGGCGACCGACCCGGAGAAGCTCTACCACTACAACCCCAAGGGCGGCTCCACCACCTGGCAGCTGCCGCGCGGCTGGTCGCACTCCTCGCGCGTCGCGCTCTACCGGCTCACCGACCAGGGCCGGGTGCACGCCGGTGACCTGGCGGTCCGCTCCGGCAAGGTCACCGTGGACGCCACCGCCGGACAGCCCTATGTGCTGTACCGCTCCCGCGCGAAGGCGGTCGCCGAACCGCACTGGGGCCAGGGCACCCCGGTGTACGACCCCGGCTTCAACTCCGGCTCCCTCAAGGGCTGGCAGACCACACCGGCCGGGGCGCCGGCGTCCGTCGTACGCAACACCATCGGCGACTACGAGCTGGTGATCGGCGCCGGAGCGGCCACCACCGTCGGCCAGCGCCTGGGCCGGCTGCCCGCCGGGACCTATGTGGCGTCCGTACAGGTCGAGGTCGGCAAGAAGGCGGGGGAGCGGCGCCGGGCCGCCCTGGAGATCCGTACCGCCGACGGTGTCACCGCCACCAACTGGACCGACACCTCCTGCGCCGGCAACTATGTCGCGGCCGACCGTAAGCACGACTCCCGCTTCCAGCGGATGTTCACGTACTTCACCGTGCCGGAGAGCGGTGGGCGCGTCGACCTGACGCTGCGGGCGGCGGCGGGCGACGCGCGGATCAGGTTCGACAACCTGCGGATCGCCGCGGCGAAGCCCACCCGGAAGGCGGGCACGGTGGCCTTCGAGGACTTCGAGAACGTCCCGCAGGGCTGGGGTGTCTTCGTCAAGGGCGACGCCGGCGGCTCGACCGACCCGCGGACCCATGTCGGCCAGCGGCACGCCCCGTTCACCCAGCGAGGCTGGAACGGCAAGGCCATCGATGACGTCATCGACGGCGGCCAGTCGCTCAAGTCACGCGGTGAGAACGACGGCCTGGTCTACCGCACCGTGCAGCACACCGTCCGCTTCGAACCGTCCAAGCGGTACCGGGTCTCCTTCCGGTACGAGAACGACACGGCGGGCCAGTACGCCTGGATCACCGGCGTCGACGAGCCCGCGGCCCGTGAGCTGGACCGCAGGGCACTGCCCGTGGCGACCGCGCCCACGCAGCTGAGCTACGAGTTCACCGCGCCCGCCGACGGCGACGCCTGGGTGGGGCTGCGCAAGGTCGGTGACGACGGCGTCGCCGAGTTCGCCATCGACGCGTTCGAGGTCCGCGAGGTGTAGGCGCGGGAAGACATCCGACGAAAGCGGGCCGGTCCTCGGCGGAGGACCGGCCCGCTGCCGAACGGGATTGGGGGAGGGTCCGGTTCAGCGCAGGGCCCGGTTCAGCGCAGGACCAGCCCCGGTTCGCCGGAATCGGCCGCGGCCCCGGCCAGCTCCAGCACCCACACCTCGTTCTCGCCCTCGCGCAGTACCGGGCCCGGTACGAACAGCGAATCCTGCGGCCCCGCCGACCAGTAGCGGCCCAGGCAGAAGCCGTTCACCCAGACGAAGCCCCGCACCCAGCCGGTCAGTTCGAGCGTCGCGTCCCCGGCCCCGGTCACATCGAAGGTCCCCCGGTGCAGCCCACGGGCCCCGGAATCCGGCTCACCCGGCAGCACCGGACGGAACGGCAGCTTCGCCACCGCCACCGCGTCGTCGAACGCGTCGAGCCGCAGCCCCCGCGCCCGTACCCCGTGCAGATACTGCCGCTCGTGCAGCACCCCGCCCGTCAGACCCTTCGGCTCGCCCAGCCGGGGACCGTAGTTGACCCGGCCGAGCGACTCCACCCACAGCTCCACCGAAGCGGGCCCCGGCACCGGCGCGCCCAGCTCGGTGCGCGCCCCGTCGACGTACAGCTGCGCCACATCGCGCAGCCCCGGCGCGGTCAGCGGATACAGCCGGCGCGGGCCCGGCACCTGGACCCGGTAGCGGACCAGACCCCGGTCGACATCCAGCTCGTCGAAGGACGGCGGAGCACCCGTGACCCGCTCGGGGCCGCCGAGCCCGTCCGTCACCTCACCGAGCGGCACCCACTCGGGCAGGGCGGTCGCGACGGGCGCGGCCAGCGCGGCGGGCGGCTCGGGCAGCTCGGGCAGCGGGCCGTCCGCGTACGGGGCCAGCACCTCGCGGAAGAGCCAGAACTTCTCGGTCGGCCGCCCGTACTCGTCGACGGGCGCGCCGTAGTCGTACGAGGTCACGGTCGGCTGCAGCGGGCCGTCGTGCAGCTCGCCCGAGCGGTTGGCGCCCGCCCAGCCGGCGAAGTTCGTCCCTCCGTGCGCCATGTACAGATTCACCGAAGCGCCGCACTCCAGGATCTCCCGCAGCGCCTGTGCGGCGTCCGCAGGGTCCCGTACGACCGGCTCGGCGCCCCAGTGGTCGAACCAGCCGCACCAGAACTCCATGCACATCAGCGGCCCCTTCGGCCGGTGCCTGCGCAGCACGTCGAAGCCCTCGCGCGCGCCCGCGCCGAAGTTGGCCGTGGCGAGCACCCCGGGGACCGAACCGCCGGTGAGCATATGGTCCTCGGGCCCGTCCGACGTGAAGAGCGGGACACTCACCCCGAGGCGGCGCAGCAGCCCTGCGAGATGGCGCAGATAGGTCTGGTCGGAGCCGTAACTGCCGTACTCGTTCTCGACCTGCACCATGATCACCGGCCCGCCGCGGTCGATCTGGCGGGGGACGACCTCACGCAGCAGCCGGTGGAACCAGCGGTCCACATGGCGCAGATACTCAGCGTCACGTGTACGCACCCGCGGGCCCAGCGCGCCGGTCAGCCAGTGCGGCAGCCCGCCGTTCTCCCACTCGGCACAGATGTACGGTCCCGGGCGGACCACCGCCCACAGGCCGGCCTCGTGCGCCGCGTCCAGGAACCGGCCGAGCGCCCCCACATCGTGGAAGCGGCCCTGCTGGGGCTCGTGCAGATTCCACGGGACGTACGTCTCCACGGAGTTGAGCCCCATGGCCCTGAGCATGGCCAGCCGGTGTCCCCACTGGTCCTCGTGCACCCGGAAGTAGTGCAGTGCCCCCGACAGCAGCCGGACCGGCCGCCCGTCGATCAGGAAATCCTCGTCACCCACAGTGAAATCAGCCACGTCGACACTCTCACCTCTGGCGGCGGCCCGGTCCATGGACAAAGATCAACGCTCATTGGACGGAGCCGAACGGAGAGGACGGAAACGGGATGTACCACACCTGGATGCGCTATTTCACGCCGAGCCCCGTCCACCACCAGCTCGGCCTGGTCTGCCTCGGCGTGGGCCTCCAGCACGGCACCCTGCCCGCCGTCGGCCCGCGGACGCTCGACCACCATGTCGCGGTCGTCGTCGGCGCGGGCAGCGGCTGGTACCGCGGCGCCGACGGACGGCGTACGGCCGTCACCGCGCCCGCGCTCCTCTGGATCACACCCGGCGCCACCCACCACTACGGCGCAGATCCGGCCACCGGCTGGGACGAGTCCTTCGTCGACTTCACCGGGCCCGCCACCGCCACGTACACCGAGCTCGGCTACATCGAACCCGACCGGCCCGTCGTGCCGCTCACCGACGTCGCGGGACCGCGCGCGGCCGTGGGGCGCATCGTCCGCGCCGCACGCCGCGGAAACCCGCTGCTCGAAGTGGAGACCGGGGCCGCCGTGCACGAACTGCTCGTCGCGCTGCGCCGAGCCCGCGCCGACACCGACGCGGAAGGCGCTCCGGTCCTCCAGGCGCTCGCCCGCGACGCCTTCCAGCCGCTGACCGTCGCCGAACACGCGGCCCGGCACGGCATGACCCCCGCCGAACTGCGCACCGCGGTACGGCAGGGGGCGGGCTGCAGCCCCAAGGACTACCTCCTGGGCATCAGGCTCGGCCGCGCCAAGGAACTGCTCGCCGCCACCGATCTGCCGGTCGCGGCCGTCGCCCGCCGGGTGGGCTACGACGACCCGGCGTACTTCTCCCGGCTGTTCACCCGCCGGGTCGGCAAGGCCCCGGTCGTCTTCCGCCAGCAGCAGGGACACACCGTCCCCGGCGGCTGGAGTGACCAGATACCGGACCCCGACAACCCGCCGACGATCACGACGTAAGCTCGACGACCATGACCGAGACAGCCCTGTCCGTACAGGCCGAACTGGACCGTTTGCGCGGGTCCATCGACAACATCGACGCCGCCGTCGTCCACATGCTCGCCGAGCGTTTCAAGGCCACCCAGCAGGTCGGCCTCCTCAAGGCACAGAACCAGCTCCCGCCCGCCGACCCGGCCCGCGAGGCCCGCCAGATCGCCCGGCTGCGCAGCCTCGCCGAGAGCGCGAAACTCGACCCGGCCTTCGCCGAGAAGCTGCTCAACTTCATCGTCGCGGAAGTGATCAGACACCACGAGCGCATCGCTGAGGGCGCGGCGGAGGGCGCTGCGGACGGCGCGGGCAGCAGCTCCACCGACGGCTCCGCCGCCGACAGCTGACCGGTGCCCGCCGATGACCGACCTCACCACCAACCACACGGTCGACATCGGCCGCACCACGGTCGTCAAGCGCTTCCGCAGCTGGGACCGCGGCGAGCCCGAGCGCGAATGGCGGACGCTCACCCTCCTCGCCCGCCACGCACCCGGCCTCGCTCCCGTACCGGTGGAGCGGACAGCAACCCCGCCCACCGTCACGATGACGCGCGTCCCCGGCACCCCGCTGCGCGGCACACAGGTCGGCCCCGAGCAGCTGGAGCCACTGGCCGCGGCCCTCACCCGCTTCCAGCAGGCGCTCCCGCGTACGGAGATCGACGCCCTGCCGCCCAGGCTCTGGGCACCGGGCGACATCCTCACAGCGGTACGCGACCAGTGCGCCGAGGCCCCGCGAGGCAGGGCCGGACGCACCACGGATGACAGGCAGGGGAGCGCCACCGCGCTCGACGCCGGCGCCCGCTGGGTCGTGACTCCCGCCCTGGACACCCTGGTGGCCGCCGAACCTGCCGCACCGGTGCTCGGCTTCGCCGACGGCAACCTCGCCAACTACCTCTGGGACGGCAGCCGCGTCCACCTCGTCGACTTCGAGAGCGCGGGCCGCGCCGACCGCCTCCAGGAGCTCGCCGAGATCGCCGAACACGTATCGGTCTGGTCCGACAGCAGCCTCGACGCCGAGGCCCTCATCGAACACTTCCCCCTCACCCGCCCCGAGCGCACCAGGCTCCGCGACCTGCGCAGGCTCACCGCCCTGATGTGGCTCCTGATGCTCGAAGCCGACAGCCACGGCGCCCGCCCCCGCAACCCGCGGGGAACGGTCGCCCGGCAGGCGGGAAGACTGCTCGGGCTGCTGGGCTGAACCCCCGTGCGCGGTGCCCGCGGTGTACGGCACGATGGGCCCATGTCCGTACTGACGCGCGACGAAGCGCAGCTCCGAGCCCAGCTCCTCGATGTCCAGCGGTACACGATCGACCTCGATCTGACGCGGGGCGACGAGACCTTCGACTCCCGTACCGTCATCCGCTTCACCGCCCTCGCGGCCGGGGACACCTTCGTCGAGCTCAAGCCCGCCGAGCTGCGCTCGGTGACCCTGGACGGACAGCCCCTCGACCCCGGGACGCTCACCGGGAACCGGCTCCCGCTCACCGCGCTCGCGGCCGGCGAGCACGAGCTGCGCGTCGACGCCGCGATGCGGTACTCGCACACCGGCGAGGGCATGCACCGGTTCACCGACCCCACCGACGGCGAGACCTACGTCTACACCCAGCTGTTCATGGAAGACGTCCAGCGGGTGTTCGCCGCGTTCGACCAGCCGGACCTCAAAGCCGTCTTCGAGCTCGGCGTCACCGCGCCCGAAGGCTGGACCGTCCTCGCCAACGCCGTCGTCGGGCGTACCGATGACGGCCGCTGGCAGGCCGCGCCCACCCAGCCCATCTCCACCTATCTCGTCGCCGTCGCCGCCGGCCCCTGGCACTCCGTGACCACCGAGCACGCCGGGCTCCCCTTCGGCCTGCACTGCCGCCGCTCACTCGCGCCCCACCTCGACGCGGACGCCGACGAGATCTTCGAGATCACCCGCGCCTGTTACGACCGGTACCACGAGAAGTTCGACGAGCCGTACCCCTTCGACTCCTACGACCAGGCATTCGTCCCGGAGTTCAACGCGGGCGCCATGGAGAACCCGGGCCTGGTCACCTTCCGCGACGAGTTCATCTACCGCTCGGCCGTCACCGACACCGAGCGCCAGACCCGCGGCATGGTCATCGCCCACGAAATGGCCCATATGTGGTTCGGCGACCTCGTCACCCTCCAGTGGTGGGACGACATCTGGCTGAACGAGTCCTTCGCCGAGTACATGGGCTACCAGACCCTCGCCGAAGCCACCCGCTTCACCGGCACCTGGGTCGACTTCGCCATCGCCCGCAAGAGCTGGGGGTACGACGCGGACCAGCGCCCCTCCACCCACCCCGTCGCCCCCGACCCGGCGCTCGTCCCCGACACCGCGTCCGCGATGCTCAACTTCGACGGGATCTCCTACGCCAAGGGCGCGTCCGCGCTGCGCCAGCTCGTCACCTGGCTCGGCGAGAAGGACTTCCTCGCCGGGATCAACACCCACTTCGCCCGGCACCGCTTCGGCAACGCCACCCTCGCCGACTTCATCGACAACCTGGCGTCCGCCACCGACCGCGACGTCCACGGCTGGGCCGCGCAGTGGCTGGGCACCACCGGCGTCGACACCCTCACCCCCGCCGTCACCGAGACCGACAACACCTGGTCGTTCGGTGTCACCCGCACCGGCAGCCGCCCGCACCGCATCGCCGTCGGCGCGTACGACCACGACCCGGTCGACCCCGCCCACCTCGTCCTGCGCGAACGCTTCGAGATCGACGTACCCGCCGACGACGCCACCCGGACCTTCCAGGGCCGCCGCCCCGACCTGCTCCTCCTCAACGACGACGACCTCACCTACGCCAAGGTCCGCCTCGACGCCACCTCCTGGGAAACCGCCGTACGCGCGCTCTCCGGCCTCCCCGACCCGCTGACCCGCGCCGTCGTCTGGAACGCCGCACGCGACATGGTCCGCGACGGCGAACTGCCGCCCGCCGCCTACCTCGACGCGGCGCTCGCCCACCTCCCGCACGAGTCGGACCTCGCCATCGTCCAGGGCGTCCTCACCTTCGCCGCCACCCAGATCGCCGACCGCTATCTGCCGCCCGCCGACCGGACCGCCGCACTCGCCACGCTCAGCACGGTCTGCCGCGCGCTGATCCGCCGCACCGAGGACGGCCACAACAGCGGGCTCCGCCTCATCGCCGTCCGCCACTTCATCGACGCCGCCACCCAGCCCGACGGCATCCAGGCATGGCTCGCCGACGGCGGCGTCCCCGGCGGCCCCGAACTGGACCCGGAGTTGCGCTGGCGCATCCTCCAGCGCCTCGCCGCCCTCGGCGCCGTCGAGGAGAGCGCCATCGCCGCCGAACTCGACCGGGACATCAGCGCCACCGGACAGGAAGGCGCCGCCCGCTGCCGGGCCGCGCTCCCCGCACCGGAGGCCAAGGCCGACGCCTGGCAGCAGATGTTCACCTCGGACGACCTGTCCAACTACCTGTTCACCGCCACCGCCCGCGGCTTCTGGCAGCCCGAACAGGGCTCCCTCGTCGCCGCCTACACCGAGCGCTACTACGAGGACGCCGTCGCCCTCGCCGGCCGTCGCGGCCCCGCCATCGCCGAAGCCGCCGGACGGTACGCCTTCCCCGCGTACGAGATCACCGCCGAGGCCCTCGCCCGCGGTGAAGCCTGCCTGCGCGACAGCGACATGATCCCCGCGCTGCGCCGCAAGCTCACCGACCAGCTCGACGACCTGCGGCGCGCCCTGGCGGTCCGCGGCGCCTGACCAGGGGTGCGGGGCGGCGGCCCCCTTGTACCACCAGGGGAACGCCAACTTCCCCCCGCACCCCGGCAGTACCACTTTCGGGTTGAGTCGTTGTGCTCTTCGGGCGCGCCGCCTGTCCCCCGTACAGGCTGGGGCGACAGCCCCGAGCGCACCGAAGGACATCCGTATGAGTACGCCGCCACTCGCCGGAGGGGCCGCAGGGCCGGACGCCCTGCGGCCCCTCGTCGGTACCGTCCTCGACGCGCTGCGCGACGGAGCCGCCGAACGGATCGGCCCGCTGCCGCCCGGCGGCCCGCACACCGTCGCCGCACGGGTACGGGCCACCGCCCGGCCCGTCCTGCCCGACACCGGGACCGGCGCCGAGGAAGCCCTGCGCACCCTCGTCCACACCCTCACCGAAGGCGCGGCCGACCCCGCCGACCCCCGCTGCGCCGCCCATCTGCACTGCCCGCCGCTGGCCGTCGCCGCAGCCGCCGACCTCGCCGCATCCGCCCTCAACCCCTCGATGGACTCCTGGGACCAGGCCCCCGCGGCCTCCGAACTCGAAGCCCTCGTCACCCGCGCCATCGCCGCCGAGATCTACCCGGCGGGCGACGCGCTCATCACCACCGGCGGCAGCGAGTCCAACCAGCTCGCCCTGCTGCTCGCCCGTGAACGCCACGGCGCCGTCCGGATCGTGTGCGGCGCCAACGCCCACCACTCCCTGCACCGCGCCGCCTGGCTCCTCGGCCTCCCCGAGCCCCTCACCGTCCCCGCGCCCTCGGGCGTCATCGACCTCGCCGCACTCGACGCGGCACTCACCGCGACCCACGGCCCCGTCCTGGTCGCCGCCACCGCCGGCACCACCGACGCCGGACTCATCGACCCGCTCCCCGAGATCGCCGACCTCTGCGACCTGCACGGCGCCGAACTCCACATCGACGCCGCATACGGCGGGCCGCTCCTCTTCAGCGACCTCCATCGCCCCCTGCTCGACGGCCTCGAACGCGCCGACTCGGTAACCCTCGACCTGCACAAACTCGGCTGGCAGCCGGTCGCCGCAGGCATCCTCGCCGTCCCCGGCCCGGCCGCCCTGGACGCCCTCACCCACCAGGCCGACTACCTCAACGCCGACGACGACACCGAAGCGGGCCTCCCCGACCTCCTCGGCCGCTCCCTGCGGACTACCCGGCGCCCCGACGTATTCAAGATCGCCGTCACACTCCGCGCCCTCGGCAGGACCGGCCTCGCCGCCCTCGTCGACCGCACCTGCGCCATCGCCGCGGAACTCGCCGACCTCATCGACGGCCGCCCCGGCCTGGACCTCTACGACCGTCCCACCATCTCCACCGTGCTCTTCCGCCCCACCGGAGCGGACGACGAGACCGTGGCCGCCATCCGCCGCACCCTCCTCACCGAAGGCCACGCCGTCCTCGGCCGGGCCCGCGCCGACAACCGCCTCTGGCTGAAAGCCACCCTGCTCAACCCCCACGCCACCACCGGTGACCTGGAAGCTCTCCTCAAACTCCTGGAAGGCAGTACGCCCCGATGACGGACCAGCAGTCTCCCGTGGACCAGCCCCACGACCTGGTGGGGGTCGGCATCGGCCCGTTCAACCTCTCCCTCGCGGCACTCGCCCACCCCCTCACCGAACTCTCCACCGCCTTCTACGAACAGCGCCCCGCCTTCCACTGGCATCCCGGCCTGCTCATCGAGGACGCCACCCTCCAAGTCCCCTTCCTCGCCGACCTGGTGACCCTCGCCGAACCCGCCAGCCCCTGGTCCTTCCTCAGCTACCTCAAGGAACGCGAGCGGCTCTACCCCTTCTACTTCGCCGAGCACTTCCACATCAGGCGCACCGAGTACGACGCCTACTGCCGCTGGGTCAGCGAGAACCTGCCGGGACTGCACTTCGGCCACCAGGTCGACGCCATCCGCTGGAACGCCGAACACGCCCTCTTCGAAGTCGACTTCACCCAGCTCGACGCCGAAGGAGAGGCCGAGGCACTCGGCCGCGCCCACACCCGCAACCTGGCCCTGGGCGTCGGCACCGAGCCGTACATCCCGGAGACCCTCAAACCGCTCGCCGAAGCACCGACGGTGCCCGTCGTGCACTCGTCCGACTACCTCGCCAGCCGCGAACGGCTCCTCACCGCGGGCCACATCACCGTCATCGGCGCGGGCCAGTCAGGAGCCGAGATCTTCCTCGACCTGCTCCGGGCCCGCCCTGCCGGCCACGAGAGGATCACCTGGCTCGCCAGGACCGAGGCATTCGCCCCCATGGAGTACTCCAAGCTCGGCCTTGAGCACTTCACCCCCGACTACACCCGCTACTTCCACCAGCTGCCCGAGTCCGCACGCGACTCCCTGGCCCCGCAGCAGTGGCAGCTCCACAAGGGCATCGACGCCGAGACCATCGCGGCCATCCACGGCGAGCTCTACCGCCGCACCCAGCACGGCGGCTGGCCGGACGCCGTCCTCACCCCGGGCGTCACCGTACGCACCGCGGGACGCGTCGCCAGCACCAAGGTCGAACTCCACCTGGAACACGCCCGGCAGGGCTCCCGCTCCCGCCTCACCACCGACGCCGTGGTCCTCGCCACCGGCTACCGGGAACGCCCGCTCGACGGCATGCTGGCCGGCCTCGACCCGTACATGCGGCGGGATGCCTCCGAGCGCCCCCGCATCGACGACCAGTACCGGCTGCTCCTCGACCCCACCGTCACCGGCTCCGTGTACGTACAGAACGCCGAACGCCACACCCACGGCGTCGGCGCCCCCGACCTCGGCCTCGCCGCCTGGCGCAGCGCGACCATCCTCAACTCCCTCACCGGGAAGGACCCCTACCCGCTGCCCCGGCGCACCGCGTTCACCAGCTTCGGCCTCGACCGCGAGCACGCCCTGCCCCCACAGCGCCGCACCGGCCTCGTCCCACTGGCGGAACGCGGCTGAGGGGCCGGCGGGGCTGAGGGGACTGGCGGGGCTGACGGGGCTGACGGGGCTGACAGGCTTACGCGGCTGAGCGCACGGCACCGGCCGGACCGGGAATCCCGGCCCGGCCCGCGCCGGACGGACGACCTAGAAGACCGGCGTACCGTCCCGCGTCAGCTTCCAGTCCACCGAGGCGAACTCCGACGCGTCCACCGTCCCCTTCGCCTGCACCCACGCGATGATCGTGTTCCGGATCTCGTCCGAATTGGCCCACAGCTGCTTCGCGGTCGGCACATGCGGGAAGTTCCCGCCGCCACTCGCCCGGTAGTTGTTCACCGCCAGCACGAACTGCGCCGCCGGATCGATCGCCTTGCCGCCGAAGGACAGCTTCGCGATCCGCGCCCCCGCCGCCTTCGCGATGTCGATCTCGTACGTCAGACCCGACACCGCGTCGTAGTTGTAGTCCGGGGTGCCGTCCGCGTTCGTCAGCTTCGACGTGTCGACCGGCGCGTCCGCCGCCGTCTGCACGTAGTAGCGCGCCGAGAACTCCAGATAGTCCTTGATCTGCGCACCCGTCACCAGGCGCGCCTCCAGCGTGTTCTCGAACGGGTAGAGCCCCGCCGCATCCTTGATCGTCACATCACCGGCCGGAATCTGCGCCGTACGCGAGAAACACGACGCCTGCGAGAGCACCGGCAGCGCCGCGTACTCGCCACCGGCCAGCGCCGCCTTCACCGTGTCGGTCTGGACCGCGTTGATCAGATCGATGATCGGCTCGTCCTTCCACGGGGCGTCCGCCGTGGTCATCGCCGCCGACGACGTCCCGATCACCTGGTTGACGTACGCCACGACCTTCTTGTGCTCGTCCGTCAGCAGCTTGACCAGCGCCGGATCCTCGGCTGCGGTATTGGAGTTCAGCACCCGCGCCCCGGCCTTCTCGACCGTCCAGCGACCCTTCTCCCACACCACGTCGAAGTCGAAGACCGTCAGCCGCTCGCCCCACATCAGCGGCTCGGAGAGCACGACCTGCTTCCCGGTCTTCTTGTTCGCCACGAACCTCTCGGGGATCTCGACATGCGCGTGCCCCACCAGGATCGCGTCGATCCCCGGCACCTGCTCGGCCACCAGGGCGGCCGCGTTCTCCACGTACGGGATCTGGTCCCCGTACGAGGACGTGCCGTCGGCCCCCGAGTGCGCCGCCACGATCACCACATCGGCGCCCATGGAACGCAGCCGCGGCACATACTTCGCCGCCTGCTCCTCGAGCCCGGGGAACACCATCTTGCCCTGGACGTTCGTCTTGTCCCACAGGGCGATGCCCGGGTTCGTCAGGCCCAGGATCGCGACCTTCACATCCCGGCCGTGCGGGGTGCGGAGCGTCCTGAAGACGTACGGGGCGAACGCGGGCTTCAGCGTCTTCGCGTCCAGCGCGTTGGCCCCGAGCAGCGGGAAACGGCACTGCTCCTCGAACTTCCGCAGCACCGGGATGCCGTAGTTGAACTCGTGGTTGCCCAGCGCCGCGGCGTCGTAGCCGATGTGGTTCATGGCCTGCGCCATCGGGTGCACAGGACCGTGCTTCGCCGTGATCGGGTCGATCTTCGCGTAGTAGTACGACAGCTGGGTGCCCTGGATGGTGTCGCCCGCGTCGATCATCAGGGTGTTGTGGCGGCCCTTCTCCTTACGGATCCCGCTGACCAGCGTCGAGATCTTCGCCAGGCCGACATCGTTGTGCGCGTCGTCGTCGAACTCCTTGTCCGTGAAGTAGTCCCAGTTGAAGACGTGACCGTGCAGATCGGTCGTCCCCATCACGGTGAACGAGTACCGCCGCTGCGGACGGCCGTGGTCATGGCCGAGCCCCCGCGCATCGGCGGGCACCGCGGTGCCTCCGGCGATGGCCACACCGGCGCCGGCGGCGGCCGAAGTACCCAGGAACGTCCTACGGTTGAGCGGCATTTCGTCTCCCTCGTCACGAACACAACGCGCGTAGATGCGGACTGCAACCATGCACAACGCGCGTAGATTCTGACCCAGGAGCCACGCGGAGCAACACCCCCCGCAGGTTTCGATCTGATGACCGCACACTGTCGTACCGGGGTGCGACAGTGGGCCCCATGACCGACCCCATGACCGACCCCCTGACGGATCCCGCGCCCGATCCCGCGACCGATCCCGCGACCGGGCCCGTGACCGGGCCCCCGGCCGGCAACGCCCCGCAGCCCGCCGCCCCTTACGGCACACCCGACACCCCCCGCGTCGCCGTCCGCGGCGAGGCGAGCCTCGAAGTCGAACCCGAGACCGCCACCCTCACCGTCACCGCGAGCGCACGCGGCAAGGACCGCAGGGCGGCGCTGCACGACCTCACCCGGCGCAACACGGCCATCATCGAACTCGCCCGTGGATACGGCGCGGCCGTCGAGAAACTGGAGAGCGGCGCCCTCTCCGTCAGCCCCGAACTGGCCCAGCACGGCCGGGGCGAAAAGGTCCGCGCCTACTTCGGCCAGGCCCGGATCACGGTCGTGCTGAACGACTTCACCGCACTCGGCGAACTCACCTCCCGCCTGGCCGACCTGGAGCTGACCCGCGTCGACGGACCCTGGTGGGCGCTGCGCCCCGGATCGCCCGCCCACCGCGACGCCCGTCGGCAGGCCGTGCAGGACGCCGTCACCCGCGCCCGTGAGTACGCCGAGGCGCTCGGCGCCCAGCTGACCGCCCTCGTCGAACTCTCCGACCCCGGCGCGGACGGCCCCCGCCCGCCGGCCCCCGGCTTCGCAGGCAGCCGCATGTTCGGTGCCCCGGGTGCGCCGGGAGCTTCGGACGAGCCACGCGCCATCGACCTCGAACCCCAGCGCCAGACCGTTCACGCACAGGTGAACGCCCGGTTCACCATGTCGCCACCCGCACTCTGACCGGCCCCCGCAGGTCCTTCGCGCAGGCCCTTCACGCGGGCCCTTCACGCGGGCTTCGGGAATTGCTCATCAGAGCGCCCCCGCGCACAATTCAACAGTTGTCAATAGCCTTTCATGTAAAGGTGGTTGAGTAGTCATGTGTGACCCATCACTTACCCATCGGTAAGGCATACGCTCGAATCATGCGCCGAGCAAAAATCGTTTGTACCCTGGGCCCCGCGACCGACTCGTACGACCAGATCAAGGCACTGGTCGAAGCCGGAATGGACATGGCCCGATTCAATCTCAGCCACGGCAGCTACGCCGAGCACGAGGAGCGTTTCCACCGCGTCCGCAAGGCGGCTGAGGAGACCGGCCGCAGCGTCGGCATCCTCGCGGATCTTCAAGGCCCGAAGATCCGCCTGGGCCGGTTCGCCGAAGGTCCCGTACTCCTTGAACGCGGCGACGAGTTCACCATCACCGTCGCCCCCGGTGCCCGGGGCGACCGGAGCAGCTGCGGCACCACCTACGACGGCCTCGCCGGTGACGTCGCCACCGGCGAGCGCATCCTCGTCGACGACGGCAAGGTCGCCCTCGAAGTCACCTCGGTCGACGGCCCACGGGTCCACACCCTGGTGGTCGAGGGAGGCATGGTCTCCGACCACAAGGGGCTCAACCTGCCCGGTGTCGCGGTGTCGGTCCCCGCGATGTCCGAGAAGGACGCCGACGACCTCCGCTGGGCCCTGCGGGCCGGGGCCGACATCATCGCGCTCTCCTTCGTGCGCAGCGGCCAGGACGTCAACGAGGTCCACCAGATCATGAGGGAGGAGGGATGCAGGCTCCCCGTCATCGCCAAGATCGAGAAGCCGCAGGCCGTCGAGAACATCGACGGAATCGTCGCGGCCTTCGACGGCATCATGGTCGCCCGAGGTGACCTCGGTGTCGAGATGCCGCTCGAACAGGTGCCGATCGTCCAGAAGCGCGCCGTCAAGCTGGCCAAGCGCAACGCCAAGCCCGTCATCGTCGCGACCCAGATGCTCGACTCGATGATCGACAACTCCCGGCCCACCCGCGCCGAGGCGTCCGACGTCGCGAACGCGGTCATCGACGGCACGGACGCCGTGATGCTCTCCGGCGAGACCAGCGTCGGCAAGTACCCGGTGGAGACGGTCCGGACGATGGGCCGCATCGTCGAGGCCGCCGAGGAGGACATCCTCGCCCGCGGACTGCCGCCCCTGAGCGACCGGAACAAGCCCCGCACCCAGGGCGGCGCCGTCGCCCGCGCGGCGGCCGAGATGGGCGACTTCCTGGGCGCGAAGCTGCTGGTGGCCTTCACACAGTCGGGCGACACCGCGAAGCGGCTCTCCCGCTACCGCTCCCCGATCCCGCTGCTGGCCTTCACCCCCGACCCGGCGACCCGCGCCCAGCTCACCCTCACCTGGGGCGTCGAGACCTATCTCGGCCCGCATGTGGAGTCCACGGACGAAATGGTCGCGCAGGTGGACGAACAACTCCTGAAGGCGGGCCGCTGCCGGAAGGGCGACATCGTGGTCATCACCGCAGGCTCCCCGCCCGGCGTCGCGGGCTCCACCAATCTGGTCCGCGTGCACCATGTGGGGGAGGACGATTCCCCGAAGTAGAGGGATTGCTGCGACGGCTTTCCCGTATTGCCCGAATTCAGGAATGCGGGGTACGGGAAAGGGGCCGGGGCGAACAGAGAACGCCAACCAGGGCTGAACCTTGGAATTGAAGGAAAAAGTGCCCCGAGTCGGACTCGAACCGACACTGTATGGGTTTTGAATCCATTGCCTGCTGCCAATTGGGCTACCGGGGCTCGCAGGATCGAAGGTTAACCTTGACCCGCTGCGCGTCCACCATACCGTAGCTAGGTACGCTCATGGGGAGCTGTACCAGCCTTGGAATGAGGAGCCCCGTGACCGCCCCCGAGTCGCCCCAGCCTGTCGCCGACGACGACAAGTCGCACGTCCCGCCGCTGACGACCCGTGTCGTCATCGCCGAGGACGAGGCCCTCATCCGCCTCGACCTCAAAGAGATGCTCCAGGAAGAGGGCTACGCGGTCGTCGGTGAAGCCGGTGACGGTCAGCGGGCCATCGAGCTGGCCCGGGAGCACCGGCCCGATCTGGTGATCCTCGATGTGAAGATGCCCGTCCTGGACGGGATCTCCGCCGCCGAGAAGATCACCGAGGAGTCCATCGCGCCGGTCCTGATGCTGACCGCCTTCTCCCAGCGCGACCTGGTGGAGCGGGCCAGGGACGCCGGAGCGATGGCGTACCTCGTCAAGCCGTTCTCCAAGAGCGACGTCGTGCCCGCCATCGAGATGGCCGTGTCCCGCTTCACCGAGCTGAAGGCCCTGGAGCAGGAGGTCGCGGACCTCTCGCAGCGGCTGGAGACGCGGAAGCTGGTGGACCGGGCGAAGTCGGTGCTGCAGACGCAGTACGGGCTCACCGAGCCCGCCGCCTTCCGGTGGATCCAGAAGACGTCGATGGACCGCCGGATGTCGATGCAGCAGGTCGCCGAGGCGGTCATCGAGGACGCCGAGGAGAAGAAGGCGGCCAAGGAGCAGTAGGCGCACACAGCGCCACGACGGTGAGAAGCCGGACGGCCCGCCCCGGGAGATTCGGGGCGGGCCGTCCGGCTTCCGTGGTGCGGGGCCGGCGGGGCCGTGTTCAGTCCTCGCCGAGGTACGCCTTGCGGACCGACTCGTCGTGCAGCAGGTCATGGCCGGTGCCGGAGAGCGAGATCCGGCCGATCTCCATCACGTACCCGTGGTCGGCCAGCGAGAGCGCCGCCTGCGCGTTCTGCTCGACGAGCAGGATCGTCATGCCCTGGGACTTGAGCTCGACGATGGTCTCCATGATCTTCTGCATCATGATCGGCGAGAGCCCCATGGAGGGCTCGTCGAGCATCAGCAGCTTGGGCTGCGACATCAGCGCCCGGCCCATGGCGAGCATCTGCTGCTCACCGCCCGAGAGAGTGCCCGCCGCCTGCTTCCGGCGTTCGCCGAGGATCGGGAAGAGGTCGTAGGCGCGCTGGATGTCCTTCTCGATGCCGTCCTTGTCGTCCCTGAGGAACGCCCCGAGCTGGAGGTTCTCGAAGATCGACAGGCGCGGGAAGATGTGCCGGCCCTCGGGGGAGTGGGCCAGACCGAGGGCGACGACCTTGTGGGCCGGGATGCCCGCGAGCGGCTTCCCGTCGAAGGTGACCGTGCCGCCGGCCGGCTTGATGAGCCCGGAGAGGGTGCGCAGCGTGGTGGTCTTGCCCGCGCCGTTGGTGCCGATCAGGGTGACGACCTGGCCGGCGCCGACGCTGAAGGAGATTCCCTTGACGGCCTCGATCTTGCCGTAGGCGACCCTGAGGTCCTGGACCTCCAGGAGAGCGGTCACTGGGTGTCTCCTTCGGTACCGGTGTCGCCGGTGGTGCTGGTGTCGCTGGTGGTGCTGTTGTCGGTACTGGTGGTGCTCGTGGTGCTCGTGGCGCTTGTGGTGCTTGTGTCGCTCGTGGTGCTGCTGGGGCCTGTCGCGCTCTGGGCCTCGGCCGCCTCGACCTCGGCCACCTCCTCGTCCCCCGGCGCGCCCTCGAAGGGCGTTCCGAGGTAGGCCGCGATGACGCGTTCGTCGCCCTGGACCACCTCCGACGTCCCCTCGACGAGCTTCTCGCCCTGGACGAGGACGGCGACGCGGTCGCAGAGGTTGAAGATGAACCGCATGTCGTGCTCGATGACGAGGACGGCGATGCCCCGGTCCCGGATGGCGAAGACGAGCTCCTCGGTGGCGCGGGTCTCCTGCGGGTTCATCCCCGCGGTGGGTTCGTCGAGCAGCAGCAGCCCCGGTTCGCTGGCGAGGGCGCGGGCGATTTCGAGCTTGCGCTGCTCGCCGTACGGGAGGTTCCGCGCGAGGTGCCCGGCCTTGTGGGCGAGACCGATGAACTCCAGGAGTTCTGTGGCCCGTTCACGTGATCTGGCCTCGGCACGGTGGAAGCCGGGGCCGCGCACGATGGCCGACCAGAGGCCCTCCTTGGTCCTGGTGTGGCGTCCGACGAGGACGTTCTCCAGGACCGTCATGTTGGCGAAGAGCCGGATGTTCTGGAAGGTACGGGCGATGCCCGCCTTGGTGACGAGGTGCGGTTTGGGCGGCAGGACGGTGCCCTTGTAGCTGACCTTGCCCTCGGTGGGGACGTAGAGGCCGGTGAGGCAGTTGAAGAAGGTGGTCTTGCCCGCGCCGTTGGGGCCGATGAGGCCGACGATCTCTCCGGCGTTGACGGTGAGGTCGACGTCGCGTACGGCGGTGAGGCCGCCGAAGCGCATGATGACGCCTTCGGCCCGGAGCACGGGGGCGCCGGTGGCTTCCGGGGCCTGCGTGGTCGTTTGCGTGGTCATGTCGTTCCTCACGCCCCTGCCTTGCCTGCGGGGACGGTGTCGTCGCCGGGTTTCCGCTGGTCCGGCAGGCCGGGTGCGCTGTCCTCGTGGAATTCGAGCTGGCGCCGCCGGTTGGCGATGACGCCTTCGGGGCGGAAGCGCATCAGCAGGACGAGCGCGATGCCGAAGGCGAGCAGTTCGTACTGCTTGAGGAAGCCGAGCTTCTCCGGGATGAGGTAGAGGAAGGTGGCACCGAGGATCGGGCCGCCGACCGTGCCCATGCCGCCGAGCACCACGGCCGCCAGCAGGAAGGCCGAGTTGGGCGGCGCCGCTCCGGCGAACTGGTACGGGGCGGGTGTGACGCTGTAGGTCACGTGGGCGCTGACCGTACCGGCGAGACCCGCGAGGGTGGCGCCGAGTGCGAAGGCGATGAGCTTGACCCGGAAGCCGTTGATGCCCATGGCGGTGGCCGCTGTCTCGTCCTCGCGGATGGCGATCCAGGAGCGGCCGATACGGGAGTCGGCGGCGCGGTTGAAGACCAGGACGACGAGTCCGGTGATCACCAGCATGAGGAAGAAGTAGTTGGCGAAGCGGCCGATGGTGAAGCCGGCGATGTCGTGGGAAGCGCCGAGGTTGAACCCGAAGAGTTCGAGGTCGGGGATGGAGGGGATGCCGTTGGGCCCGTTGGTGATGTCGGGGCCCGATGAGCCGTCCAGGCTGTTCACGGCGATGCGGAAGATCTCTCCGAAGCCCAGGGTGACGATCGCGAGGTAGTCGCCGCGCAGTCGCAGGGTGGGGGCGCCGATGAGGACGCCGAAGATCAGCGAGGCTGCCATTCCGGTCAGGGCGGCCGCCCAGAAGGGGAACTGGACGCCGGAGAACGTGGAGAACTCGGAGCCGGAGACCAGTGCGGCCGCGTAGGCGCCGACGCCGAGGAACGCGACGTACCCGAGGTCGAGCAGTCCGGTGAGGCCGACGACGATGTTGAGGCCGAGGGCGACGGTGCCGAAGATGAGGATGTTCACGCCGAGGTTGGCGTTGTGGTCCTCGCTCTGGGTGAAGGGGAAGATCGCCGCGGCGAGGAAGGCCATGGAGGTGGCGAATCCTTTGTGCCGGGCGTTGAGTTCGGAGAAGCGGTCGGTGAGCCCGGCGCCGAAGGCGGCCCAGGCGGTGAAGACGACGAGCAGGACGAACGAGACGAAGACTTCCGGCTGTTCGTCGGGGACACCGATGCCGTACGTGAAGACGATCAGGCCGAGCACGGTGGCGGCGGTGATGACCACCCGCTGCCCCCAGGCCGGCAGCGTACGGGCGGCGGGGATCGGGTCGGCCTTGGCGAAGTAGGACTTGGCCGTGGTGCCCGGCCTGGGCAGTGCCAGGGTGCCGGCGAGGGCGAGTGCGCTGCCCACGGCCGCGATCCAGCCGCCCGGGTCGAGGTTGACGAGCCCGCCGAGTTCGAAGGCGATGGCGAGGACGACGTACCAGACGACGGCGAACGCGGCGAGTGCCGCGAGGAAGACCGGGGCGGTGGCGCCGCTGGGGTTGAGCCAGCGCAGTCCGCGTACGCGGGCGTGGCCGAGGACGAAGAGGAGGGTGACGACGCCACCGATGACCGCGAGGAACTGGAGCCCGGAGGGGTTCCCCGAGTAGGTCAGGTCGTCGGCGAAGTCGGACTTCCAGGTCCAGGAGAGGAAGGCGCTGACGATGGTGATGACGGCGCCCGCCGCGGTGACCGCGCGTGCGGCGGTCAGCGGCAGCGGGATCAGCGGCGCCGCGCCGGTGGGCTCGGTGGCCCGGCCGGCGTCGTTGGTGTCCATGTCCGTGGTGTCCATGTCCGTCACGCCCTGTCCGCGACGCGTTCGCCCAGTAGACCTTGTGGTCGTAGGAGCAGTACGAGAATCAGCAGGACGAAGGCCCAGACGGCCGACCATGCCTGGCCGCCGAGCTGCTGCATGCCCGGCACCTGGTCGATGTAAGCGGTGGCCATGACTTCGGCGACACCGAGGACGAGACCGCCGAGCATGGCGCCGTAGATGTTGCCGATACCGCCGAGCACGGCCGCGGTGAACGCCTTGAGGCCGGCCTGGAAGCCCATGCTGTAATCGACGTTGCCGATCTTGAAGCCGTACGCGATACCCGCGACGGCGGCGAAGAGGCCGCCGATGGCGAACGCGATGACGATGATGCGGTTGGTGTCGATGCCCATGAGCTGGGCTGTGTCGGGGTCCTGGGCGGTGGCCTGCATGGCGCGGCCGGTGCGGGAGGTCCGGGTGAAGACGGCGAGTGCGGCCATGCAGAGGGGGGCCGCGATGATCAGGAAGAGGTCGCCGCTCTGGATGTCGATGGAGCCGAGGTGGTACGGGCCGCCGGGCAGGGGCGGGAAGACGCGGGCGTTCTCGGCGCCCGGGTACCAGTTGAAGACCGCCTGCTGCAGTGCGAGGGAGAGGCCGATGGCGGTGATGAGCGGTGCGAGCCGTGGTGCGCCGCGCAGAGGCCGGTAGGCGAAGCGTTCGGCTCCGACGGCGACGAGTACGGCGACGATGGCGCCGCCCACGAGCATGGCCGGCAGGGCGATCCACATCGAGGTGCCGTCGGGCAGCACGTACATGTAGACCGTCAGAGCGCCGAAGCCGCCGGTCATGAATATCTCGCCGTGGGCGAAGTTGATGAGCTGGACGATGCCGTACACCATCGTGTATCCGATGGCTATCAGCCCGTACATCGAGCCGAGGAACAGCCCGTTGGCCAGCTGTTGCGGCAGGGAGTTCACCGCATGGCCTCCATGTGGGTGGGAAGTGAGCGATGGGAGACTGCGGGCCGCGCGGTGACCGGTAGGTCGTGGCCGCGCGGCCTGTGCACTGCGGTGTTCCTGGTCAGCCGGCGGGCGTGTAGACGCCGCTCTTGACGGCCTTCCAGGCGCCGTTCTTGACCTGGTACACGGTGAGCTGCTTGTTGGTCGTGTCGCCGTACTTGTCGAAGGACACGTGGCCCGCGATGCCGTCGAAGTCCGTCTTCTGGACGGCGTCGACGATCTGCTGGCGGGCGTCGGACGGGACCTTGCCGTCCTTCACCACGGCGCCGACGGCCTTGATGATGGCGGTGGCGGCGTCGTAGGAGTAACCGCCGTAAGTCCCGTAGTCACCGGTGTACTTGGCGGCCTTGTACTTCGCGATGAAGTCCTTGGCTGCGGGCAGCGACTCGACGGGGACACCGACCGAGGTGGCGAGGTCGCCCTCGGCCGCCTTGCCCGCGGTCTTGATGTAGGTGGGCGAGAACATGCCGTCGCCGCCCATCAGCGGGATGTGGGCGCCGGCGTCCTTGAGCTGCTTGGTGATGATCTGCGACTCGTCGTACTGGCCGCCGTAGTAGAGGATGTCGGCGCCGGAGTTCTTGATCTTGGTGACGAGGGTGGAGAAGTCCTTGTCACCGGTGTTGACGTGGTCCTGGCCGGCCAGCTTGCCGCCCGCCTTCAGGAAGTTGGACTTGAAGAGCTTGGCGAGACCGGCGCCGTAGGTCTGCTTGTCGTCGACGACGAAGACCTTCTTCTTCTTGAGCGTCTGCCCGGCGTACTGCGCGGCGAAGCCGCCCTGGAGGGCGTCCGTGGTCGCGGTGCGGAAGTACGTCTTGTACGGGCGGGTCTTCGAGGTCTGCCAGTTCTTGCCCTGGGTGAGCTCGGGGGCGGTGTTCGCCGGGGAGATCTCGACCAGGTTGGCGGTGGCGAAGACCTGCTGCATGGTCTGTGCGACACCGGAGTTGAGCGGTCCGACGACGCCGAGGACCTTGTTGTCGGCGACGAGCGCCGAGGCGTTCTGCTGGCCGGTCGGCGGCAGGGCCTTGTCGTCGAGCGCCTTGATGCTGAACTTCACGCCGGGCACGGTGTTGTTCTTGTTCGCGTCATCGATGGCGACCCTGACGCCGCCCTGGATGCCGAGGCCGGTGGCGGAGTTCGCTCCGGTGAGCGGCGCGTCGACGCCGATGACGACCTCGGTCTTGCTGTCGCTGCTGCCCTTGCTGTCCTTGTTGTCGCGCGATCCACAAGCGGTGAGTGTCAGTGCGCCTGTGGTCAGCACGGTGGTGAGTATGAGCAACGAACGCTGTCGCACGATGAATCCTCTCCCTGGCGCCGCCGCCTCTGCTGAGGCGCCGTAGGTCTCGCCGGGCCGTACTGGGTTGGTGCAGGGCCGTGCTGCAGACGCGCCCGGCGGCGCGGTGACTGGGCGTGACTCTAAGCGCAGGTGGCGGAAGTGCGGACCGTTGAAGGTCAGGATGTGACTGTCTTGTTATGACCCGGGCCGTGAACGGCGGGCGCACTGCGGACAGTTGGGAGAAATGCGGTCACCATGTATCTGCCCGGGATGTGAGAACGTGCAGTTCCGCTAAGGGGCTTGAGGCAATCATGGTGCTGTCGGCGGGTGTGCGGCGGGGATGTCGCGAAGCCGCCGCCGGACTGGCCGGCGGCGGGGCGCCGAGGGGGCGCGGACTCGCTCATTCTTTGCGATTGTGTTACGCAGCGTTACGTGAAAACGCGACGGTCGGTGTTCCGGATCAGGGTGCCGCGGATCAGGCCGCGGGGGCGCGGACGCGGATGCGGGCGCAGGGCGCAGGGTGCGGGACGCGGACGCGGACGCGGGCACAGGGTGCGGGACGCGGGTGCGGGGCGCAGGTGCGGGGCGCAACGGATCGGTGTGCGCCGGGCGGGCGGGCCCGGTCGCCCGCCCGCGGCCGGTGTCAGCCCGCCGAGCCGTCGGGGGTGACGTCGCGCAGCAGGCAGGTGAGCCGGGCCGTGCAGACCCGCTTGCCCTCTTCGTCCGTGATGGCGATCTCGTAGGTCGCGGTGGAGCGGCCGCGGTGGACCGGGGTGGCCACCCCGGTGACCAGCCCGCTGCGGGCGCCGCGGTGATGGGTGCAGTTGAGGTCGACACCGACGGCGAGCTTCGACGGGCCGCCGTGCAGCATCGAACCGATCGAGCCGAGGGTCTCGGCGAGCACGGCGGACGCGCCGCCGTGCAGCAGTCCGTACGGCTGGGTGTTGCCCTCGACCGGCATGGTGCCGACGACGCGGTCGGCGGCCGCCTCGACGATCCGTACGTCCATCCGCTCGCCGAGATGTCCGGCGGAGAACAGTCCCGGGAGGTCGACGCCGAGCGCGGCGTACTCGTCGATGACCTCTTGAGGGAACTTCACGGTGGTCTGCTCGCCCATGGTGGTCCGGCTCCGATCGTCGTGGCTGCTGCGCTGGTACCGGCGGCGTGACTCCGGTGGGATCCGCCGCCCGGTGACCTAAGCAAACGCTCAGGCCGTGCCGGATTGTTCCAGACGGACCACCAGGGACTTGCTCACGGGGGTGTTGCTGACGTCGGCGGTCGCGTCCAGCGGGACCAGGACGTTCGTCTCCGGGTAGTACGCGGCGGCGCAGCCGCGGGCGGTCGGGTAGTGCACGACCCGGAAGCCCGGGGCGCGCCGCTCGACGCCGTCCTTCCACTCGCTGACCAGGTCGGTGTACGAGCCTTCGGCGAGGCCGAGCTCGCGGGCGTCGTCCGGGTTGACCAGGACGACACGGCGGCCGCCCTTGATGCCGCGGTAGCGGTCGTCCAGGCCGTAGATCGTGGTGTTGTACTGGTCGTGCGAGCGCATGGTCTGCAGCAGCAGCCGGCCCTCGGGGAGCTTCGGATACTCGACGGGGGCCGCCGTGAAGTTGGCCTTGCCGGTGGCCGTGGGGAAGCGGCGCTCGTCGCGCGGGGCGTGCGGGAGGGAGAAGCCGGCGGGGGCGGCGACGCGGGTGTTGAAGTCCTCGAAGCCCGGTACGACACGCGAGATCCGGTCCCGGATCGTCGCGTAGTCCTTCTCGAACTCCTCCCAGCCGATGGTGGATTCGGCGCCGAGGACCGCCCGTGCCATCCGGGTGACGATCGCCGGCTCGGAGAGCAGCCGAGGGCCCGCGGGCGTGAGGTTGCCCCGGGAGGCGTGGACCAGCCCCATGGAGTCCTCGACGGTCACGAACTGCTTCCCGCCCGCCTGGACGTCCTTGTCGGTGCGGCCCAGGGTGGGGAGGATCAGGGCACGGGTGCCGGTGACGGTGTGCGAGCGGTTCAGCTTGGTCGACACCTGCACGGTGAGGGAGGCACGGCGCATCGCCGCCTCGGTGACCTCGGTGTCGGGTGTCGCACCGACGAAGTTCCCGCCCATGGCGAAGAACACCTTGGCCCGGCCGTCGCGCAGCGCCTCGATGGCGCGGACGACGTCGAAGCCGTGGTGACGGGGGGAGGTGATCCCGAATTCCTTGTCCAGGGCGTCGAGGAACTCGGGTGCGGGCCGCTCGAAGATGCCCATCGTGCGGTCGCCCTGGACGTTGGAGTGACCGCGGACGGGGCAGACACCGGCGCCGGGGCGGCCGATGTTGCCGCGGAGCAGCAGCATGTTGACGACTTCGCGGATCGTCGGCACCGCGTGCTTGTGCTGGGTGAGGCCCATGGCCCAGCAGACGATGGTCCGCTTGGAGGCGAGGACCATCGCGAGGGCCTGCTCGATGTCCGTACGGGAGAGGCCGGTGGCGGTGAGCGTCGCGTCCCAGTCGGCGGCGCGCGCTGCGGCCGCGAACTCCTCGTACCCGTGGGTGTGTTCGCGGACGAACAGCTCGTCGGTCGCGCCCTCGGTCTCGATGATCAGTTTGTTCAGCAGGCGGAAGAGCGCCTGGTCGCCGCCGATCCGGATCTGCAGGAAGAGGTCGGTGAGGGCCGCGCCCTTGATCATGCCCTGGGGGGTCTGCGGGTTCTTGAAGCGCTCCAGGCCCGCCTCGGGCAGCGGATTCACCGAGATGATCTTCGCGCCCGCGGCCTTGGCCTTCTCCAGCGCGGAGAGCATCCGCGGATGGTTCGTGCCCGGGTTCTGCCCGGCGACGATGATCAGGTCAGCCTGGTGCATGTCGTCGAGGGAGACGCTGCCCTTGCCGATGCCGATGGTCTCCGAGAGCGCCGAGCCGGACGACTCGTGGCACATGTTGGAGCAGTCGGGCAGATTGTTGGTGCCGTAGGCGCGGGCGAAGAGCTGGAGCAGGAACGCGGCTTCGTTGCTGGTGCGCCCCGAGGTGTAGAAGAGCGCCTCGTCGGGGGAGTCCAGCGCGCGCAGCTCATCGGCGATGATCTCGAAGGCGCGCTCCCAGCTGACCGGCTCGTACCGGTCGCCGCCCTCGGGCAGCAGCATCGGCTCGGTGATCCGGCCCTGCTGGCCCAGCCAGTAACCGCTGCGCGTGGCGAGGTCGGCGACCGGGTGCGCGGCGAAGAACGCGGGCGTCACCCGGCGCAGCGTCGCCTCCTCGGCGACGGCCTTGGCGCCGTTCTCGCAGAATTCCGCGGTGTGCCGCTTCTCGCCCTCGGGCCAGGCGCAGCCCGGGCAGTCGAATCCGTCCTTCTGATTGACCTTGAGCAGGGTCCGCGCGGTCCGTACGACGCCCATCTGCTGCTGCGCGATCTGCAGGGTGTGGCCGATGGCGGGCAGGCCGGCGGCGGCGTGCTTCGGGGCCGCGACCTGCGGCGCGTCCTGGACCGGGTCACCTGCGGGCGGCTTGGCAGCCATGGCGCTCCCCTTCGAGCGGGCGGATCCTTCGTACGTGTCCGATCCTTTCATGGGCCACCGACAACGGTTCCCCTGAGGTGTACGGAGGTCTGGATTGTCGGTGCTCCGTGGCAGGATCGGACCCGTGGCAAAGACAGCATCGAAGCAGACCGCAGACACCCGCCCCCGCCTGCTCCTCATGGACGGGCACTCCCTGGCGTACCGTGCGTTCTTCGCGCTGCCCGCGGAGAACTTCACGACCGCGAGCGGTCAGACGACGAACGCCGTCTACGGCTTCGCGTCGATGCTGGCGAACACTTTGCGTGACGAGGAGCCCACCCACTTCGCGGTGGCCTTCGACGTCTCGCGCAAGACCTGGCGTGCGGACGAGTTCCCCGAGTACAAGGCGAACCGTTCGAAGACCCCCGACGAGTTCAAGGGCCAGGTCGAGCTGATCGGCGAGGTCCTGGACACGATGCGGGTGGACCGCTTCGCGATCGAGGGCTTCGAGGCCGACGACGTGATCGCCACGCTCGCCACCCAGGCCGAGGCGGCCGGCTTCGAGGTGCTGATCGTCACCGGCGACCGGGACTCGTTCCAGCTGATCACCGACCACATCACCGTGCTGTACCCGACCAAGGGCGTCTCCGAGCTGACCCGCTTCACACCGGAGAAGGTCGAGGAGAAGTACGGACTGACCCCGCAGCAGTACCCGGACTTCGCGGCGCTGCGCGGCGACCCGTCGGACAACCTTCCGGGCATCCCCGGCGTCGGGGAGAAGACGGCCGCGAAGTGGATCAACCAGTTCGGTTCGTTCGCCGAGCTGGTGGAGCGCGCCGACGAGGTCAAGGGCAAGGCCGGGCAGAATTTCCGCGACCACCTGGAGGCGGTGCGGCTCAACCGCCGCCTCACCGAGATGGTCCGTGACGTGGAGCTGCCGAAGGGCCCGGCGGACCTGGAGCGCGCGGCGTACGACCGGGAGGCGTTCGCGCACGTGCTGGATGTGCTGGAGATCCGGAACCCGAGCCTGCGCGAGCGGCTGCTCGCGGTCGACCCGGGTGCGGCGGACGAAGCCCAGCAGGCCCCGGCCGCCGGAGTGGAGCTGGACGGCTCGGTGCTGGCCTCAGGACAGCTGGCCCCCTGGCTGGCCGAGCACGGCGGACAGCCGCTGGGCATGGCCACCGTGGAGAGCTGGGCGCTGGGCACCGGCAGCGTCCGTGAGATCGCGCTGGCCGCGGCCGGCGGGCCCGCGGCCTGGTTCGACACCACACAGCTGGACGAGGCCGACGAGCAGGCGTTCGCCGCCTGGATCGCGGACCCGCAGCGCCCCAAGGTCATGCACAACGCGAAGAACGCCATGCGGGTCTTCCCCGAGCACGGGTGGCGCGTCGAAGGCGTGGCGATGGACACCGCGCTCGCCGCGTATCTGGTGAAGCCGGGCCGGCGCTCCTTCGCGCTGGAGCCGCTGGCCGTGGAGTATCTGGGCCGGGAGCTCGCCCCGGCCGCCTCGGCGGACGGCCAGCTCGCCTTCGGTACGGACGAGCAGGCCGAGGCCGAGTCCCTGATGACGCAGGCCCGCGCGGTGCTCGACCTCGGTGACGCGTTCGGCGAGCGGCTCGAAGAGGTCGGCGCCGCCGGTCTGCTGCACGACGTGGAGCTGCCGACGTCGATCCTGCTGGCCCGGATGGAGCGGCACGGCATCGCCGCCGACCGCGCCCATCTGGAGGGCATGGAGCAGCAGTTCGCCGGTGCGGTGCAGCAGGCCGTGAAGGAGGCGCACGCGGCGGTCGGGCACGAGTTCAACCTCGGCTCGCCCAAGCAGCTGCAGGAGGTCTTCTTCGCCGAGCTCGGTCTGCCCAAGACGAAGAAGACCAAGACCGGGTACACGACGGACGCGGACGCGCTGGCCTGGCTGGCCGCGCAGACCGAGCACGACCTCCCGGTGATCATGCTGCGCCACCGCGAGCAGGCCAAGCTCCGGGTGACCGTCGAGGGCCTGATCAAGATGGTGGCCGCGGACGGCCGTATCCACACCACCTTCAACCAGACGGTGGCGGCGACGGGCCGGCTGTCGTCGACCGACCCGAACCTGCAGAACATCCCGGTGCGTACGGACGAGGGCCGGGCCATCCGCCGCGGCTTCGTCGTCGGCGAGGGGTACGAAACGCTGATGACCGCCGACTACAGCCAGATCGAACTGCGGGTGATGGCGCATCTGTCGGAGGACGCCGGGCTGATCGAGGCGTTCACCTCCGGCGAGGACCTGCACACCACGGTCGCCTCCCAGGTGTTCGGGGTGGAGAAGTCCGCCGTCGACCCGGAGATGCGGCGCAAGATCAAGGCGATGTCGTACGGACTCGCCTACGGGCTCTCGGCGTTCGGCCTCTCCCAGCAGCTGAACATCGAGGCCGGCGAGGCGCGCGCGCTGATGGACACCTTCTTCGAGCGGTTCGGCGGGGTGCGGGACTATCTGCAGCGCGTCGTCGAGGAGGCGCGCGCCACCGGCTACACCGAGACCATGCTGGGCCGCCGCCGCTATCTGCCCGACCTCAACAGCGACAACCGCCAGCGCCGCGAGATGGCCGAGCGGATGGCGCTCAACGCCCCGATCCAGGGCACGGCCGCGGACATCGTCAAGGTCGCGATGCTGAAGGTCGACCGTGCGCTGGCCGAGGCCGGACTGTCCTCGCGGATGCTGCTCCAGGTACACGACGAAATCGTGCTGGAGATCGCACCCGGCGAGCGCAAGCAGGTGGAGGAGATCCTCCGCAGGGAGATGGCCGCCGCGGCCCAGCTGCGCGCACCGCTCGATGTGTCGGTGGGCGTCGGCGCGGACTGGGAGTCCGCCGCGCACTGACCCCTCCCGGCCCGGCAGACCGGCGGGGCGCGGCGTGTACGAGACGGAGCCCGTCCGGGCCCAGGAAGGACTCCGGACGGGCTCCGGCATGTCGCGCTGCGGCGGAAAGACGCCGGACGGATCTCAGCTGAAGAATCGGTGAAAACGGTCAGTGACCCGTGCCGTGGGGGCGGTAGTTGTCGTAATGTCACCGGAGTCCCGCGCTGGGGAGCGCGATCAGTCGAGGGGGAGGGACCACATCCATGGCACCGCATTTCAGCAGCCGGCTGCGCAAGGGAGCGACGGCGACCACGGTGGCCGCGCTGGCGGTGGCGGCGATGACCGCTTCGCAGGCGCCCGACGCCATGGGCAGCCAGGCCCCCGAGAGCAGCAGACAGGCCGCTGAGGCGAAGCCCCCCTCCGGCACCCCGGTCAGCGGTGACTCCCCGTACTTCACCGACCTTCCGCCGCTCAACACCCCCGCAGAACCGGCCACCCCCGTCACCACTCCGGCCGGGTCGGCCGCCGCCGGCATACCGGCGTCGGTGCTCGCCGCCTACCGCAAGGCGGAGCAGACCGTCGCGGGCACCGATCCCGGATGCCATCTGCCGTGGGAGCTGCTCGCGGCCATCGGCAAGGTCGAGTCGGGGCAGGCGCGCGGCGGGCGGGTGGACGCCGAGGGCACCACGCTCAGCCCGATCCTCGGCCCCGTACTCAACGGCGCGGGCTTCGCCGACATCGCCGACACCGACAACGGCCAGTACGACGGCGACGCGACGCACGACCGGGCGGTCGGCCCGATGCAGTTCATCCCGTCCACCTGGGCCACCTGGGGACAGGACGGGAACGGCGACGGCACGAAGGACCCCAACAACGTCTTCGACGCCGCGCTCGCCACCGGCCGTTACCTCTGCGCCGACGGCCGCGACGTCGCCGTGCAGCACGATCTCGACCAGGCGATCCTGGGCTACAACCACTCGCAGGAGTATCTGAGCACGGTCCTGTCCTGGCTCGGTTTCTACCGGAAGGGCGTCCACGACGTCCCGGACGGTACGGGCGTGCTGCCCACCGGTACCGGCCCCGACGGCCAGGGGCACGGGGGAGGCGACAGCGGCGCACCGACCCGTACCGGCGGCACTCCGTCCCGGCACGCCTCCGCCCCGTCACCGTTCCCGTCGTCCAAGCCCAGCCCCAAGCCGACGAAGACCGGCACCGGGACCATCTCCGTGCCGAGCCCGAGCCCCAGCAAGAGCGGCAAGCCCTCGCCGTCGCCGAGTCCTTCGGGCAGCCCGAGCGGTTCGCCGTCACCCTCACCGAGCGGCTCCGGCTGCCCGACCCCCTCGCCCTCGCCGTCGGACAGCGCGAGCCCGAGCCCCTCGCCTTCGCCCTCGGGCTCGGCCGGTCCCTCCGCGTCACCCACGCCGTCCCCGTCCGGCAGCGGGAGCGGTTCGCCCTCCCCGTCGCCGTCCCCGAGCAAGAGCGGCAGCCCGACTCCCTGCGCCACCGGCTGACCTGGACCCGGCTGACAGGCCGAGCCACCGAGCCGGGCCGAGCCCCTGCGCGAGCCGTCGGCCGAGTCACCGCGCCGAGCCACCGCGTGAGTCACTGAGCCCGGCCGTGCACCGAAACCGGTGTGCGGCCGGGCTCAGTCGTGCCCGCCGGGCCGCCCTCCCGGCAACAGGTCCGCGCAACGTGTTCTCATCTCGCCGCCGCGTTGCTACGGTGCCCCATCCCTGACGATGCATCAGATCCCGTAGGAGGCCGTGCATGCGCGCCCTCATCGCCGCCGCCATCGGGCTGGCCGTGGCCTTCGCCCTCGTCCTCACCATCTCGGCGGTCGGCTCACCCACCGGCAAGACCTCGCCCAAACCGCTGCTCACCACCGTCCCCGGCCCCAAGAGCCAGTAGGCCCCAAGACCCAGTAGGAGGACGGCCATGCGCCGTAAAGCCAGTCTGGTGCTGCTCGCCTTCGCGGTCTTCTGCGCCGCCATGTCCCCGCTGCTGCGCTGGTACGCCTTCCCCCGGCTGGCGAAGATCCCGGCCAACCAGTACCAGGAGGAAGTCCTGCAGGCGAAGCCCGCGACCCTCCTCGACTACAGCACCATGCAGGCCAAGAAGGTTCCCCAGGTCACCATCGTGCAGACGCTCCGGGGCAATGTGGCCGAATCCAACCGCATCGAGCAGAGCGCGGGACGCGACGTCGTCGTCTGGGACTCGCTGTCCTATGTCGCGGGGCCCGACGGCAAGATGGTGTCCGAGATCCCCGAGCGCTACATCTTCGACGCCCACACCCAGGCGCCGGTCCACGCGACCGGCGAGATGGTCGACGGCGACCCGGTCAGCCGGACGGGCATCGAGTTCAAGTGGCCCTTCCTCACCCAGAAGCGCGACTACGAGTACTTCGACGCCCAGACCCACACCTCGGCCCCGATCCACTACCGGGGCACGGTGAAGTTCCACGGCCTCGACGTCTACTACTTCGAGGAGACCATCCCCTGGACGAAGGTGTCGATGCCCAAGAAGATGCCGGTCAAGGGCATCACCCCGGAGTCCGTCGCCAAGACCGGCACCACCCGCTGGTACTCGACCAAGCGGATGTTCTGGGTCGACCCGGTCACCGGCGCCCCGGTCAACGGCGAGGAGATCCACAAGGAGGAACTGCGCGGCGGCACCCTGCTGGGCGGCCGGGCCAAGGTCACGGCGTTCGCGGGGGACGTGAAGATGCGCCCCGACTACGTCAACTACACCGTCAACCTGGTGAAGTCGAACCGGCTGCTCGTGCTGCTCCTCACCTCGTATCTGCCCTGGGGCTTCCTGGGCCTGGGCATCTGCCTGCTCGCCCTCGCGCTCTGGCTCGAGGCGCGCAGCCGACGCCCCGGGGACCCCGACCGGCCGGACGCCCGGCTGCCCGACCCCGAACCGGTCATCGTCTGAATCCGTCGGATCTGCCTACCCCCGGTTCTGGCGCGCCTTCGTGTACCGCGTCGGCGCCGCGTCCGACGGGTCCTCGGGCCACGGATGCCGGGGGTAGCGGCCACGCAGTTCCGCGCGCACCGACCGGTACCCCTCCCGCCAGAACGACGCCAGATCGGCCGTCACCGCGGCGGGCCGGCCCGCCGGCGAGAGCAGATGCACCAGGACCGGCACCCCCGCCACGGTCGGCGTCCGCGCCAGGCCGAACATCTCCTGGAGCTTCACCGCGAGCACCGGCTGCGCGCCGCCGTAGTCCAGCCGGATCCGGGACCCGCTCGGCACCTCGTACCGCTCGGGCGCCAGCTCGTCCAGCCGTGCCGCCTCTCCGGTCGCCCAGGGCAGCAGCCTGCCGAGCATCTGCCCGGCCTCGATCCGCGCCAGATCGCCCCGCCGCCTGGCCCGGGACAGCTCGGGCTCCAGCCATTCGTCGGGCCGCGCCAGCAGCGCCGCGTCCGACACATCGGGCCAGCCGCCGCCCACCTCCCGGTGCAGAAAGGCGAGCCGCTGCCGCAGCTCCCGTGCGTGCGGGGTCCAGCGCAGCAGCCCCAGCCCCTCGCGCCGCAGCCCGTCGATGAGTGCCTCCCGTACGAGAGCGGCCGGCGGGTTCTTCAGCGGCCGTACCGTCAGCTCGACGGCGCCCAGCCGCTCCACCCGCCTGGCCAGCACCTCACCGTCCGCCCAGCGGACCTCGTCGGCGGTGCCGAGCAGATGTCCGGCCGCCAGCCGGGCGGTGTCCTCGTCGATGACGGCCGCCAGCCGTACCCGCGCCGAAGCGGCGGTCGCCGGACGGTCGGCCACCGCGACCGCGATCCACGGCGCGGAGCGCAACCGTGACCCGGCCGCCGTCTCCGCCCCGGTGCCCGACACCATCAGGAACGCGCCCTCGCCCCTGGCCCGCGCCACCCGCTCGGGGAAGGCGAGGGCGGCCACCAGCCCCGCCACCACGTCGTCGCTGTCCTGCCCGTAGCTGTCCCGCCCACCGCTGTCCTGCCCACCGCCACCGGAGCCGCCCCGCGCACGTTCCCGGCCACCCGCGCCGCCCTGCGTACCCGGCCCTCCGCCGGAGCCGCCCCGCGCATGCCTCTCGCCGTCGAAGCCGCCCCGGGCGCCCCGTTCACTGCCGGAGCCGCCCCGCGCGCCGTCCACGCCCGAGGCCAGCCTGCGGACTTCCTTGCGCCAGCGGCCCGCATAGCCGTCGCCGCCCGCGCGGGCGGCGCGCCACGCGGCGGTGAGATCGTCCCCGTACTCCCTGGGCGGCTCCTCGCTGAGCAGCGCCACCACCTCCGCCGCCCGGCGTGCGCCGACCTCCCGCGCACCGTCGAGGAGCGCCCGCGCGAGCCGCGGGTGCAGCCCGAGCCGTGCCATCCGTACGCCACGACCGGTGGCCCGGCCCTCCGGGTCCACCGCTCCGATCGCGGCCAGCACCTCGCGCGCCGCGCCCATCGCCCCGGCGGGCGGCGGGTCGAGCAGGGCGAGGCCACCGGCCGACGGATCACCCCAGCAGGCCGCCTGCAGGGCGAACGCCGCCAGATCGGCGACCTTGATCTCGGGGGAGGGGAAGCGGGTGAGGCGGGTGTCATCGGCCTCCGTCCAGCAGCGGTAGACGGTGCCCGGCGCCTCACGGCCCGCACGCCCCGCACGCTGCCGGGACGCGGCCTGCGAGACCCGTACGGTCGTGAGCGCGCTCAGCCCGCGCGCGTGGTCGGTGCGCGGCTCGCGCGCAAGCCCGGCGTCCACCACCACCCGTACCCCCGGCACGGTCAGGGACGACTCGGCCACCGACGTCGCGAGCACCACCCGGCGCCCGGCCGAGCCCGCGAGCACCGCGTCCTGCACGGCGGCCGGCGCACGCCCGTGCACCTGGAGGACCTCCACGTCCAGACCGGCCAACTGCCCCGCCACCCTGGTGATTTCACCGACCCCCGGCAGGAAACAGAGCACATCGCCGGTCCGCTCGGCCAGCGCACGCCGCACGACCGACGCGACATGCGTGAGCAGGGCGGGATCCACCCGCATCCCATGTGGCGGGCGCACCGGCTGGACGGGCGGCGCCCACACCGTCTCCACCGGGTGCGAGACACCGTGCGCCGCCACCACAGGGGCGTCCCCGAGCAGCCGCGCCCACCCCTCGGCGTCGGTGGTCGCCGACGCGGCCACCAGGCGCAGATCGGGGCGGAGCGCGGCCCGCACATCCAGGAGGAAGGCGGCGACGGTGTCCGCGTCGAGGTGACGTTCATGGCACTCGTCGAGCATGACCACATCCACCCCGGCCAGCTCCTGGTCGCGCTGGAGCCGCTGGAGCAGCACCCCGGTGGTGACGACCTCCACGACCGTGTCCGGCCCCACGACCCGCTCGCCGCGCACCGTGAACCCGACCCGGCCGCCGGCCTGCTCACCGAGCAGCCACGCCATCCGCCGGGCGGCGGCCCGCGCGGCGATCCGGCGCGGCTCGGCGACGATCACCTTCCGCACCGGTCCGCTCCCGGCCTCCCGCACCGGTCCGCTCCCGTCCGCGCCCGCGACCAGTCCCGCAAGCACCAGCGGCACCAGCGTGGTCTTGCCGGTGCCGGGCGGCGCGCAGAGGACGGCGGCGCCGTGCGTGTCGAGCGCCCGCTCCAGGGCGGGCACGGCGGTACGGACGGGAAGCACGTCGAGCGCGCCGGTACGGATCACCGGGTCAGTCTCGTACGTCGTCCCGTACGCAGACGAAAATCCCCGAGCCGGGAATCAGCCCGCCGCGCAGCGGGGACCAGCCGCCCCACTCCGACGTGTTCCACGCGGGCCACTGCGGTTCCACCAGATCGGCCAGCCGGAACCCGCCCGCCAGGACGTCCCGCACCCGGTCACCCAGGGTGCGGTGGTGCTCCACGTACACCGCGTTGCCCTGTTCGTCCTGCTCGACGTAGGGGGTGCGGTCGAAGTAGGAGGAGGTGACGGTGAGGCCCTCGGGCCCCGGCTCGTCGGGGAAGGCCCAGCGGATCGGGTGCGTGACGGAGAAGACCCAGCGCCCGCCGGGCCGCAGCACCCGGTGCACCTCGCGGAACACCTTCACCGGGTCGGCGACGAAGGGCACGGCGCCGTACGCGGAACAGGCCAGGTCGAAGGAGCCGTCGCGGAACGGCAGGACCGAGGCGTCGGCCGCCACCAGCGGAACCGAGGCCACGCCGGGCCGGTTCTCGCCGATCCGCAGCGCGTGCTGGAGCTGGCGGTGGGAGACGTCAAGCGCCACCGGGCGTGCGCCCTGTGCGGCCAGCCAGCGCGAGCACTGGGCGGCCCCGGCGCCGATCTCCAGGACGTCGAGCCCCTTCAGCTCATCGGCCGGGCCCAGCAGCTCGGCCTCCACCTCGTCCAGGCCCTCGGGCCCCCAGACGAAGCGGTCGTCGCCCAGGAAGGAGCCGTGCTCGGTCTGGTACTCGTCGGCGTTGCGGTCCCACCAGCCACGGTTGGCCCGGCTGCTCTCGGTGTCCCCGGCGTCACGGCGCGTCGCCTCGGGCTCGTACTCGTACTCTTCGCTCATCGTGCCAGTCTGTATCGTCGGTACCGGTGACACCGCCGGTACCCGGCAGCGGAAAACGGCGCCGGGACGGTGCCGGGGGCGATGTGGCCTCGTACAACAGAAGTTGTGCCGGGATTGGTGCGATCCGCCCCGGGTGTGCGCCTTCGCGCATTGACCGTGTCCGGCCGTCCCCGTATGCTACAAGTTGCGCTGCGAGCCTGCGCTCCTCAGACCTAGCAGGCTGCGCTTGCATCTGTTGCATGTCCCCTCGGTTATCGAGGCGCCACCGATGTGTTCGGCAACGAGCACGGAATACCGGATCGGCGCTTCCTGGGCTGTCCGGCGTCTGCAGAGGCGATACGGGCTCCCGGCGTAGCAGTACCTACGACTTCAATGTCCGTACCGGAGCCCTTTCCCACATGACGAGCAGCACCGAGACCACCGCCACCACGCCGCAGGTTGCGGTCAACGACATCGGCGACGCGGACGCGTTCCTCGCGGCGATCGACGAGACGATCAAGTACTTCAACGATGGCGACATCGTTGACGGCGTCATCGTCAAGGTTGACCGGGACGAGGTTCTCCTCGACATCGGTTACAAGACCGAAGGCGTCATCCCGAGCCGCGAGCTCTCGATCAAGCACGACGTCGACCCCAATGAGGTCGTCAAGGTCGGCGACGAGATCGAGGCCCTGGTTCTCCAGAAGGAGGACAAGGAAGGCCGCCTGATCCTCTCGAAGAAGCGCGCTCAGTACGAGCGTGCCTGGGGCACCATCGAGAAGATCAAGGAAGAAGACGGGATCGTCACCGGCACCGTCATCGAGGTCGTCAAGGGTGGTCTCATCCTCGACATCGGCCTCCGTGGCTTCCTGCCGGCCTCCCTCGTCGAGATGCGTCGTGTCCGCGACCTCCAGCCCTACGTGGGCAAGGAGCTCGAGGCCAAGATCATCGAGCTGGACAAGAACCGCAACAACGTGGTCCTGTCCCGCCGTGCCTGGCTCGAGCAGACCCAGTCCGAGGTGCGCCAGACGTTCCTCACGACCCTGCAGAAGGGTCAGGTCCGCTCCGGCGTCGTGTCCTCGATCGTCAACTTCGGTGCCTTCGTGGACCTGGGCGGCGTCGACGGTCTCGTGCACGTCTCCGAGCTGTCCTGGAAGCACATCGACCACCCCTCCGAGGTTGTCGAGGTCGGCCAGGAGGTCACCGTCGAGGTTCTCGACGTGGACATGGACCGCGAGCGTGTTTCGCTGTCGCTCAAGGCGACGCAGGAAGACCCGTGGCAGCAGTTCGCCCGTACGCACCAGATCGGTCAGGTCGTCCCGGGCAAGGTCACGAAGCTCGTTCCGTTCGGTGCGTTCGTGCGCGTCGACGAGGGCATCGAGGGCCTGGTCCACATCTCCGAGCTGGCCGAGCGCCACGTGGAGATCCCGGAGCAGGTCGTCCAGGTCAACGACGAGATCTTCGTCAAGGTCATCGACATCGACCTTGAGCGCCGCCGCATCAGCCTCTCGCTGAAGCAGGCCAACGAGGCCTTCGGTGCCGACCCGGCCTCGGTCGAGTTCGACCCGACGCTGTACGGCATGGCCGCGTCGTACGACGACCAGGGGAACTACATCTACCCCGAGGGCTTCGACCCCGAGACGAACGACTGGCTCGAGGGCTTCGACACCCAGCGCGAGGCTTGGGAAGGCCAGTACGCCGAGGCGCAGGCGCGCTTCGAGCAGCACCAGGCCCAGGTCATCAAGTCCCGCGAGGCCGACGAGGCCGCTGCTGCCGAGGGTGCTGCCGCTCCGGCCGCTGCCAGCGGTGGCAACGCCGGTGCCGGTGCTTCGGGCGGTTCGTACTCCTCGGAGTCGGACGACAACTCCGGCGCCCTGGCGTCGGACGAGGCCCTGGCCGCCCTGCGCGAGAAGCTGGCCGGTGGCCAGAGCTGACGCTCAGGTCCCAGCTGGTGAATAGCTGACGTGAGGCCCGCTCCCTCCGGGGGGCGGGCCTCACTCATGTCCGGACCCAGGTCCTCACGTGTGGCCGTCGGGATCTGCCGCGGTCCGGTGGTCACCTGTCCCCGGTCCGGTGGTCACCTGTCCCCGGTCCGGTGGTCACCTGTGAAGACGTGGCTGCGGGGAATGCGCGAGCCGTGTGGGACGTTCTCCCCGGTGAACACGAGGAGGAGCGGTAATCGTGCTTGATCCGCAAGATTTGTACGCATGGGAGCCGAAGGGCCTGGCAGTCGTCGATGTGGCGCTCGCGCAGGAGTCGGCCGGACTTGTCATGCTCTATCACTTCGACGGGTACATCGACGCGGGCGAGACCGGCGACCAGATCGTCGAGGGTCTGCTGGACACACTGCCCCACCAGCCGGTCGCCCGGTTCGACCACGACCGGCTCGTGGACTACCGCGCACGCCGCCCCCTGCTGACCTTCAAGCGCGACCGGTGGACGGACTACGAGACGCCGACACTCGACGTGCGGCTGGTGCAGGACGCCACGGGCGCACCCTTCCTGCTGCTCTCGGGCCCCGAGCCGGATGTCGAGTGGGAGCGGTTCGCGGCCGCGGTCGAGCAGATCGTCGACCGGCTCGGCGTGCGTATCTCGGTGAACTTCCACGGGATCCCGATGGGCGTCCCGCACACCCGCCCGGTGGGGATCACCCCGCACGGCAACCGCACGGACCTGATGCCCGGACACAAGTCGCCGTTCGACGAGGCGCAGGTGCCCGGCAGTGCCGAGTCGCTGGTGGAGCTGCGGCTCGCGCAGTCCGGGCACGATGTGCTCGGGGTCGCCGCCCATGTGCCGCACTATGTCGCACGCTCCTCGTACCCGGACGCGGCGCTGACGGCGCTCGAAGCCGTCACCGCGGCGACCGGGCTGGTACTGCCGAGCGTCGCGCACGCCCTGCGTACCGAGGCGCAGCGCACCCAGGACGAGATCGAGCGTCAGATCGGTGAGGGCGACGAGGAACTGACCGCTCTGGTCCAGGGACTTGAGCACCAGTACGACGCGCTGGCCGGATCGGAGACCCGCGGCAATCTGGTCGCCGAGGCGGTCGACCTGCCGTCGGCGGACGAGATCGGCCGCGAGTTCGAACGCTTCCTCGCGGAGCGGGAGGGCGACGTCTGACGCCCGGCAGTCCCGCCCCGGCGGACAGGGCTTAGGCTCCTGGCCATGCTGAAAGTGGGATTGACCGGTGGAATCGGCGCCGGCAAGAGCGAAGTGTCCCGGCTGCTTGTCAGTTACGGAGCGGTCCTGATCGATGCCGACCGGATCGCCCGTGAGGTGGTCGAGCCGGGAACTCCGGGGCTCGCAGCGGTGGTCGAGGCGTTCGGCGAGTCGGTCCTGGCGCCGGACGGCAGCCTGGACCGGCCCGCGCTCGGCTCCATCGTCTTCGCCGACCCGGACCGGCTGGCGACACTCAACTCGATCGTCCACCCCCTCGTCGGAGCCCGCTCCGCCGAGCTGGAGGGGCAGGCGCAGCCGGAATCGGTCGTCATCCACGACGTACCACTGCTGACCGAGAACGGCCTCGCCCCGCTCTACGACCTGGTGGTCGTGGTGGACGCGTCGCCGGAGACACAGCTGGACCGGCTGGTACGGCTGCGCGGAATGCAGGAGTCCGAGGCCCGCGCCCGGATGGCCGCCCAGGCCACCAGGGAACAGCGCCGCGAGATCGCGGACCTCGTGATCGACAACGACGGCCCGCTGGACGCACTGGAGCCGCAGGTGCGCTCGGTCTGGGAGCAGCTGACGGAGCGGGCGGGTAGCTGACCACCCGCGCGGCGGGTGTGCACGGCGGCCTCAGCGACTTCCGACTTCACTTCGACTTCGACTTCCGGGATTACGGAGAAAGGCCGGCAACGATGTCCCACAGCAACCCCGAGACCCACGTCATCGACTACCGCGCGGCCGAGCAGCTGCTCGACGCCCGTGACCCCCGGGGCGCCGTGAAGCTGCTGGACGAGGTGATCGCGGCACACCCGGAGAACACCGCCGCGCGGCTGCTGCGGGCACGGGCGTTCTTCGCCGCCGCGCAACTCCGCCCGGCCGAGCTGGAGTTCCAGCTGGTCCTGGAGCGGGAACCGGACAATGCCTTCGCGCACTTCGCCCTGGCCCGTACCTTCGAGCGGGCAGGCCGCCCCGAACAGGCCAGGCGGCACTTCAGGTTGGCGGCGGCGCTCGACCCGCAGCCCGAGTATCTGCGGGCCGCGCGGTTCGACTCCGAGGGCTGAACCGGGAGTTCCGGACGGTCCGGGAACGACCGCCGGGGCACGTTCGTTCTGTACGGCATGAACATCCGGATGCGTGAGGGGTACGCCGGCACGGGGCCAGGAGCGAGGACGCCCGACGGGTGCTCCGTCGAGCTGTACAAAAGGCTGCCGGTCGGCGACGAACCGGACATCGTCGCTGCGGCGGTCCCGGCGGGAGCGAGCATTCTCGAACTGGGCAGCGGCGCGGGCCGGGTCACCCGCCCGCTGGCCGAGCGGGGCTTCACGGTCACCGCGGTGGACGAGTCGCCCGGCATGCTGGAGCAGATCACGGGCGTCGACGGCGTCCGTACGGTCTGCAGTCCCATCGAGGAGCTGGACACCGGCGAGACCTATGACGTGGTGATGCTGGCGTCCTTCCTGGTGCACGCGGGCGACCCACGGATACGTCAGGGGCTGCTGCGCACCTGCCGCCGGCATGTGAAGGACGACGGATGCGTGCTGGTGCAGCGCGAGGGACTCGACTGGCACGCCGACGTACCGAGGGAGCGGCGCAACAGCGCGGGCGGCCTCGTCCGGATCAAGTCCGCGACCCCGGTCGGGGACGGCGTGGACGCGATGCTCTGCGAGTACGTCTACCCCGAAGCGACCTGGACGCAGACTTTCCTGTCGCGCCCGCTGAGCCACGAGGAGTTCGCACGGCACCTCGGTGAGGCGGGGCTCGTCGTGGACAGCACGCTGACGGACGACGGCACATGGGTGCGGGCACTGCCCGCCCGGTGAGCCCCGCCGGATGTCCTGGCGGCCATGGGTGAACGAGCTTCCCGGCGGGGCGCCGCTGACGGTGGAAACGTTGTCCGTCGAAACGCTCTCAGTGGACCAGGCTGTAGCTGCGCCAGGCCACGAGCGGTGGGGTCACCTTGTTCGACAGAGTGGTCGCGTTGTACATCGACGGCTTCCCCGTGCACTTGGCTCCCGGGTACAGCCACATGTCGACCAGTGTGTTGTTGGCGATGGCTGCCGCACCCCCGCGTGGCAGCGGGTGGCAGCCCTTCACGGACGGATTCGAGACGGTGACGACCTTCGAATCCGGCGTGGTGTACGAGATCGTGCCGACCGCCGTGCGGCTGAGACCGGAGCACCCGGCTACGGCGAACGGCAGGAGCACTGCGCCGGCGATGAAGCCGAGGCGCCGGTGACGCCGGTGATCGGACATGCGCGGTCCCGTCTGTACGGAGAGTCACTGGTGGGAGCAACCCTGCCCGCTTCCGGGCCGCGCGGCATCCGGTGCTGGGCCGCGCGGGGTACGGCGCCCGGTCCGCGACGGCGGCCGCAGCGATCTCCACCGGCCGGGCCCCGGACCCCGGATACCGCGGGTCGGCCCGGTCGCCCCGGACACTCGGACCCCCGAAGCACAGAGTGGAGACGTGAACCAGATGGAACCGGTGTGCATGACGCGTCAGGGCGCCGTTCGCGGCCGGATGGACGACGCGGGGGTGGCGTCCTTCCTCGGAATCCCTTACGCGGCGCCGCCGTTCGGTGCGCGCCGGTTCCGTGCGCCGGCGCCGCCCGCACCGTGGCAGGGGGTCAGGGAAGCGCATGTGCACGGTCCGACCGCGCCCAGAGCGCCGTACGCGCCCCCATTCGACGCCCTCATCCCCGAGGACCTCGGCCAGGACGGCGAGAACTGCCTCAACCTCAGTGTCCGGACGCCCGAACCGGGCCCCAACGGCGGACTGCCGGTCATGGTGTGGCTGCACGGAGGGGCGTTCTCGAACGGCTCGGGGTCGGCGTCCGCGTACGACGGCAGCGCGTTCGCCCGTGACGGCGTGGTCTGTGTGACGGTCAACTACCGGCTGGGCACGGACGGCTTCCTGAGCCTGGAGGGCGCACCCGACAACCGCGGACTGCTCGACCAGATCGCGGCCCTGGAGTGGGTGCGCGAGAACATCGCCTCCTTCGGCGGCGCCCCCGACCGGATCACGGTCTTCGGGGAGTCCGCAGGCGCGATGAGCATCGGGGTGCTGCTCGGGATGGAACAGACCCGCGGGCTCTTCCGGCGGGCCATTCTGCAGAGTGGGGGCGCACATCACTTTCTGCGCCCCCACTCCGCCCGGCTGGTCGCCGCGCAGCTCGCGGAGCGGCTCGGCGTCGCTCCGACCGCCGATGAATTCGCCGCGCTGCCGCTCGCGACGCTGCTCGCCGCGCAGACGGAACTGCGCGCCGAGATCGGGCGCCGTCCCGATCCGCGGCTGTGGGGGGACGCCGCGCTCAACGCGATGCCCTTCGAACCGGTCGCTTCCGGCCTCGCCCTGCCCGGCCCGGACTGCGGAGTCGAGCTGCTCGTCGGCAGCAACCGGGAGGAGAACCGCCTCTTCATGGTCCCGACCGGACGGCTGGACGCGATCACGGACGAGCGGCTGCGACTGGCCGCGACGGCGTACGGCCTCGATCCCGACCTGGCACTCGACGTCTACCGGACCGGCCGCCCGCAGGCCGGTCCGGGTGAGCTGTTCGACGCGCTGGTGACCGACTGGTTCTACCGGATTCCCGCGCTCCGGCTGGCCGAGGCCGTGCCCGGATCGCATGTGTACGAATTCGCCTGGCGCTCCCCGCAGTTCGGCGGCAGGCTCGGCGCCTGCCACGCCTCCGAGCTGGGCTTCGTCTTCGACAATCTGCGTGACCCCACGTATCTCCCGATGCTGGGGAGCCGACCGCCACAGGCCCTGGCGGACACCATGCACGGCGCGTGGGTGTCCTTCGCGGAGACCGGGGACCCGGGGTGGCCGGCGTACGGGCCCGACCACCGCACCACGATGATCTTCGCCGACGAGTCCGGCCCGGTCGACGACCCGCGCCCCGCGGAGCGGACCCTGTGGGAAGGGGTGCGCTGAGGGGCGGCGGGCCGCTGGAGGGCTGGGCGGTTGAGGGGCGGGCTGCTGAGGGGCGGGCCGAGCCCCGTCCCAGCTGCCGGGCCCCGCTGTCAGACCCCCCGCCTACACTCGCAGAGAGCTGGAAACCAGGGCGGAAGGGCAGGTGAGCGCGGTGCGGCAGACAGCGGAGACGCAAGGGGCGAGCGGGGCCGGACCCGCGGCGCTCACCCGGCAGGCCGTGGTCTTCCTGCCCGCTGCCCTGCCTCGCGACGGCCGGTTCGCCTTCTGGGATCCGGAGGGCGAGGCCGCCGGTCCCGACGAGCTCGTGGTCGTCAGGCGACACGGCGCGGCGGCCCGCCGCAGTACCGTGCCCGCCGTTCTGCTGCCCCTCACCGAGGCGCTGCCGCTGCTGGTCGCCGCCCGGCACTCCCCGGTGGCCCACCCCGCCGCCCGCTGCTGGAGCGCGGCGACACTGCACGCGCTGCACCTGGCGGCGCGCGGGCGGTTCCTGCCCGGACTGACCGCGGACGACCACGACGCCTGGCGGGCCGGACCGCTCGACGCGGAGGACGTCGCACATCTGCGGTCGGTGGCAGCGGCCATGCCGCCCGAGGCACACGCCGTCCCGCTGCCCGGCCGCACACCCCTGGAGCTTCCCGAGCCCGAGGGGCTGCTCCGCGCGTTCTACGACGCCGTCGCCGACACCCTGCCGCGCACCCCGGCCGCTCCGGACGCGGCCGGGGCCGCCTATGCCGCCCGTGCACCGCAGCGGCTGCCGGGGCTCCGTGAGTGGGCGGCCGAGGTGGCGGCCGGGGCGGACGCGGGCGTAGAGGTCTCGCTCCGGCTCGACCTCTCCAACTACGAGCTGTTCGACCGCGCCGACGACGTGGCCACCCCGCCGGACGACATCCCGGATGATACGGGCGCCGACGGGACAGGCGCCGACGGGATGGGCGGCGACGACATGGCCGCCGATGGCACGGGCGCTGACGGGATGGTCCTCGACGGCCCCGGCCCCGGCCCCGGCCCCGGCCCCGGCCCCGGCCCCGGTGACCCGGCCACCGGTTCCAGGCCCGCGGGCAGCACACCCGTCGCTGACACCGGAGCAGCCGGTCACGGGCATGTGGCGGCGCGGGAGCGGCGGGCCGCCGCGGCCGTCGTCCAGGTGCACAGCCTCGCCGATCCGACACTGGTGGCCGACGCCGGACGCCTCTGGGCGGGCGACGGCGACGAGCACTTCGGGCCGCGGGTCCGGATCGACGCCGTGCTGGCTCTGCGCCGCGCCGCGCGCGTCTGGCCTCCGCTGGCCGGACTCCTGGAGCGGCCCGTGCCCGACGTACTGCCGCTGTCCGAGGACGAGTTGTACGAGCTGCTCGGCCCGGCAGCTCCCCGGCTCGCCGCGGCGGGCGTGGCCGTGCACTGGCCGCGGGAGCTGGTCCGGTCGCTGTCCGCGGCCGCGGTCGTCAGACCCGCGCCGGGATCGGCCACCGACGGCACCCCGTTCTTCGACGCGGAACAGCTCTTCTCGTTCAGCTGGCAGCTTGCCATCGGCGACGACCGGCTGACCGAGGCGGAGATGGACGTCCTGGCCGAGGCCCACCGCCCGATCGTGCGCCTGCGGGACCAGTGGGTCGTCGTCGACCCGGCCCTCGTACGGAAGGCACGCAAGCGGGAGCTGGGGCTCCTCGCACCGGTCGACGCCCTGTCGGTGGCCCTGACCGGCAGCGCCGACGTGGACGGCGAGACGGTCGAAGCGGTCCCGGTCGGCGCGCTCGCCGCCCTGCGCTCCAGGCTCACGTCCGACACCGCGCCGCTGCCGCAGCCCCCGGGGCTGGACGCCACCCTCAGGGACTACCAGCTGCGCGGTCTCGGCTGGCTCGATCTGATGACCTCGCTGGGACTCGGCGGCTGCCTCGCCGACGACATGGGACTCGGCAAGACCATCACGCTCATCGCCCTCCATCTGCACCGCGCCCGCCGCGAGCCCACGCTGGTGGTCTGCCCCGCCTCACTGCTCGGCAACTGGCAGCGCGAGATCACCCGCTTCGCCCCCGGCGTGCCCGTCCGCCGCTTCCACGGCACCGACCGCTCCCTGACCGGTACCGACGGCGGCTTCGTCCTCACCACGTACGGGACGATGCGCACCAACGCCGCCCAACTGGCCGGGCACCCCTGGGGGATGGTCGTCGCCGATGAAGCACAGCACATCAAGAATCCCCACGCGGCGACGGCGAAGGCCCTGCGCACCATCCCCGCCCCGGCGCGCGTCGCACTCACCGGCACACCCGTGGAGAACAACCTCTCCGAGCTGTGGGCCCTCCTCGACTGGACGACCCCCGGACTCCTCGGGCCGCTGAAGACGTTCCGCGCCCGCCACGCGAGGATCGTCGAGAACGGCGAGGAGGACGGCGCGGTCGAGCGGCTGGCCCGGCTCGTCAGACCGTTCCTCCTGCGCCGCAGGAAGTCCGATCCCGGTATCGCCCCCGAGCTGCCGCCCAAGACGGAGACCGATCACCCCGTCCCGCTCACCAGGGAACAGGCGTCGCTCTACCAGGCGGTCGTCCGCGAGTCGATGGCGGTCATCGAAGCCGGTGAGGGCCTCGGCAGGCGCGCCCAGATCATGAAGCTGCTCACCGCCCTCAAGCAGATCTGCAACCACCCGGCGCAGTATCTGAAAGAAGGCCCCTCCCGCCTCGCCGGACGCTCGGGGAAGCTCGCCCTCCTCGACGAACTCCTCGACACCATCCTCGCCGAGGGCGGCTCGGGCGGCGCCGTCCTGGTCTTCACCCAGTACGTGGCGATGGCCCGGCTGCTCTCCGAACACCTCACCGCGCGCGGCATCCCCTCCCAGCTCCTGCACGGCGGGACGCCGGTGGCCAGGCGCGAGGAGATGGTGGACCGCTTCCAGGCCGGTGAGTGCCCCGTCTTCCTGCTCTCCCTCAAGGCGGCCGGCACCGGGCTGAACCTCACCAGAGCCGGCCATGTCATCCACTACGACCGCTGGTGGAACCCGGCCGTCGAGGAACAGGCGACGGACCGCGCGTACCGCATCGGCCAGACCCAGCCCGTACAGGTCCACCGGCTGATCACCGAAGGCACCGTGGAGGACCGGATCGCCGAGATGCTGACAGCCAAGCGGGCACTGGCCGACGCGGTGCTCGGCTCCGGTGAGAGCGCCCTCACCGAGCTGGGCGACGCGGAACTGGCCGACCTGGTGTCCCTGCGGAGGTCCGCATGAGTAGCTGGTGGGGGAACGCCTGGGTGGCAGCCCTGGAAGCGCTGTCGCTCGACGCCGGACGCCTCGAACGGGGCAGGAGCTACGCGGACGGCGGCCATGTGGCCGCTGTGAACGTGGCACCGGGACGCATCCTCGCCTATGTGCACGGGAGCCGTCCGCGCCCCTACCGGGCCGAACTGCGGCTGCGTACGCTCTCCGCCGCCGACTGGGACCACTTCCTGGCAGCGGCCGCCGCCCAGCCGGGCCATATCGCCGCGCTGCTCGACAAGGACATGCCCCACTCGCTGGTCGACGCCGCCGCCGAGGCCGGTGTCGCCCTGCTCCCGGCGCCGGGCGACCTCGTTCCGTCCTGCACCTGCCCGGACACCGGCCGCCCCTGCAAGCACGCCGCCGCCCTCTGCTACGAGACGGCCCGGCTCCTCGACGCCGACCCGTTCGTCCTGCTCCTGATGCGCGGCAGGGGCGAGCGGGAACTCCTCGACGAGCTGGCCCGGCGCAACGCGGCCCACTCCGCACGGGAGCAGCCCGCCGCACCACCCGCCGCCGGAGTCCCCGCACGGGAGGCACTCGCCCCGCACTTCCTGCCGCCACTGCCACCGCCGCTGGGCGCCGGGCCGTACCCCGGCCGTCCGCCCGCCTACCCCGAGGCCCCCGGAGCGCCCGACCCGTCGGCCCTCGACGACCTGGCCACCGACGCCGCCGCGCGCGCCCACACGCTGCTCACCACCGGCACCGATCCGGTCAGCGGCCTCACCCCCTGGCAGGACGCGGTCCGGCTGGCGGCGGCCCGCCCCACCGCCGGGCTGACCGCCACCACCCGTGCCCTCTACCGCGGTCTCGCTTCGGCCACCGGGCGCACGCCCACCGATCTGGCGCGCGCGGTCGCCGCCTGGCGGCAGGGCGGCGCCGAAGGGCTGGCCGTACTCGAAACGCCGTGGGACCCGCCGGCCGGCCCCTTCGACCGGGCCAGGCCCGCCCTGGCCGTCGCCGGACTGCCGCGCTTCCAGCCCTCGCGCAACAGACTGACCGTGCCGGGCGGCGCCCTCCAGCTCCGCTTCGGCCGGGACAACCGCTGGTACCCGTACGAATCGGACCCGGGCCGGGACGACTGGTGGCCGCGCGACGCCCCGCACCCCGACCCGGTGGAGGCGCTCCGGCGCTAGGGTCTGTCGTCAAAGTGCCGTCGTTGCCCGGAGGGCGGCACTTTGACGACAGACCCTAACCTTCAGAAGCGGTGGACGAACAGGGTCACGGACCGACAAGGGGGCACGATGGACGCGGAGTTGACGGCGCTGGTGACGGCGGGGGCGACCACGCTCGTACAGCAGATGGCGACCGACGCGTGGTCGCGCACACGGGACCGGGTGGCCGCCTTCCTGGCCCGTCGCGGCAGTGCGGATCCCACGGCGGTCGCGGCCGAACTGGACGCGGCCCGCGCCGAACTGGCGACGGCCCGGCAGGACGGCGACGAGGAGACCGCCGCCGATGTGCAGGGCGAGTGGCGGTTGCGGATGCGCCGCGCCCTGCTGGCCGACCCCGGGGCGGCGGCGGAACTGCGCACACTGCTGGACGAGTTGGCGCCACCGGAGACCGCCCCGCAGATCGGCAGTGTCAGCAACAGCTTCAGCGGGGTCGCCCACCACAGCACGGTGATCCAGGCCGGGAACATCGGGAACGTCGGAAACACCGGGGGCATGGGATCTGACAGACAGCGCTGACGGACACCACACCCCCGGCCCCCGACAGCCCGTCCCCCCCCCGGAGGCCGCCACCCGGCCGACAGCCCAGCCGACCCCGACAGCCCCGCCCGGTCCGGTCCGGGTCCTCAGCGCAGTTCGAGGACCTGGACCCCGTACGGCTCCAGCGTCACCTCGGGCGACTCCGCCCCCGTGCCGAGGCCGAAGAACCTGCCGCCGCCCGGCCGCACGGTCAGCGTCTCCGGCGACTGGCTGACCAGCCACACGAACCGCCGTCCGTCCTCGTGGACCAGCACATCGGCGCTGACGTACGGAGTGTCCACCGTCACCGGGCGGTCCACCCCCGCGACCTCCGCCAGAGCCTCGTACAACCGGTGCGTCTGCTCCGGGTTGACGCGCGCCGTACGGGCGGCCATGTGCTCCAGCGGGTAGGTGGCGAGCACGGTCCGCCCCGCCCCCGTCTGGTTCACCAGGAGCGCCGGCCGGCCGTGCGCGTCGGTCGCCACCACGCGTGCGTCCACCGGCACCACGGGCAGATAGGCGACGCTGTCCTCGTTCCCCGCGACCGGGAAGCGCAGCGTCTCACCGGCCTTCAACGGGCCGAAGTCCTCCGTGAACGTCAGGTCGACGACGCTGTCCTCGACCGGCTCGGCGACCCCGTACGACAGCTGGTGCTCCACCCCGAAGAGCCCGTCCAGATCGTGGAACCACGGCCCCCGGGTCGCCGGGTGCTCGCCCGAGCAGAACGACAGATAGACGGTCGCCCCCGCGCGCGCCCGCCGTTCCAGGTCCCGCCGGGTCCGGGTCGTCAACTGGCGGGTCGAAGGCAGCAGATACAGCTGTACGTCGTCGGCGAGCCCGTCCGCCTCCCGTACGAAACCGACCGGCAGATCGGCGCCGTGCGCCGCGACATACCCCTGATGGAGCGAGGAGAAGATCAGCGGGCGGTCCGCCGGCCTGCTGTATGGGTAGCCGCGCTCCAGGAACGCCGGGACGACCAGCGCCGCACCGGCGTCCGTGCGCCGGCAGTGCGCGAAGTCGACCTGCCCGAGCACGGTGGCGAAAGCGGCGAGTTCCCGCAGCGGCTCCTTCGGGCGCCCCTCGCTGTCCGTGATGCCGAAGTGCATCTCGAACGGGTGGTGGTCGTAGGGCGACTGGTCCCACAGGTCGTCGTAGTCGGTGTTGTTCCAGGCCATCCAGCCCGTCGCCCCGCCCAGCAGCGAATTGTGCAGCGTCTGCCGGTAGTACACCCCCGCGTTCCGCGCCGACACGGTGTCCGTGGAGAGACCGAACTCCTCCAGGATCACCGGCTGTCCGGTCACCGAAGCCAGCTCGCACTCGAAGGCCGCCCGGTAGTGCTGGCGGACCGTGTCGGTGTCGGAGCGGTAGACGTGCGGCCCGACGAAATCGACGTACTCTGCGGTCTCGCGCAGCGAGAAACCGTTGTCGCGCCCGGTGACCTCCTGCCCCCAGGCGCCGTCGCCGAGCGAGACGGGCTGGGTCCCGCCCGCCGCCCGCACCGCGTTGCACATCGACTGCGCCCATGCCGTCACCACGTCCGACGTCGGCGGGTCGACCTGGTAGATCCGCCCGTACCCCGGCATCTCATTGGTGATCAGCCACCCGGTGACCGCGGCGTGGTCCTTGAAGCGCCGGGTCATCTCGCTCGCGAACCACGCCTGCCGGCCGACCATCCACACGTCCTCGTACAGATCGCGCCCCGCACGCCAGACCGGGTCCCAGTTCTCACCTGACATATGGCCGACGATGAAGGTGGGGACCGTACCCATCCCGTACTCGCCATGCGCGTCCAGGAAGTCCCGGAAGCGGTCGCACAGGTCCTCGTCGATCCGGTGCGGCTCCGGGTGGAAGTCCGGCCAGTAGAAGAACGAACGGGTCATGGTCAGTCCGTGCTCGCGCAGCACGGCGAGCTCCTCGCGCACCACCCCCGGGTCGTAGTTCCGCCACATCAGGGGGCCGCCGGTGCGGGACCAGAAGTTGGCGCCGAGCCAGGGCAGAACGGCCGGGTCGTGGGCGAGCTGGGCGCTGTGGCGCTGCATGTGTAGTGCTCCAGGGAAGGGAAATCAGACGGGACCGGTCGACTCGCGTACGACGAGCCGGGGTTGTCCGGTGAGGGGTTCAGGGGGGATGTCCTCGCCGCACCGCGCCAGCAGCGTCCGTGCGGCGGCCGCGCCGGCCCGCTGGACGTACTGGTCGACCGTGGTCAGCCGGGGATGGATCCAGCTGCCCACGGGCAGGTTGTCGTAGCCGACGACGGACAGGTCGGCGGGTACCGAGAGCCCCGCGCGCTGCGCGGTGCCGATCCCGCACACCGCCATCGAGTCATTGGCGAAGACGATGGCGGTCGGCCGCGGTTCCAGGGCGAGCAGCCGCTCGGTTGCGGCGGTGGCCGCGGCCTCGGTGAAGTCCGTGTGGTGCACGGCGACCGGGGCCAGGCCGGCCGCGGCCAGGGTCTCCTCGAGGACCTGCTGCCGGAAACGGGTGTGCAGCAGGGCGGTCGGCCCGGTCACATAGGCGATGCGCCGGTGGCCCAGGTCCAGCAGATGGCGGACCGTTTCGCTCACCCCGCTGCGGTGCGCGGCGCCCAGCAGGACCGCGGGCAGCCCGAGCCGTTCCAGCAGGGGCGGCCGCGGGTCGTCGGCCCGGTGCTCGGTCAGTACGGCCCCGTCGACCCGGCCCTCGGCGGCGAGCCGCTCGTACAGCGCGGTCTCCTCGCGCACATCGCCGGCCAGGTGCAGCAGCAGCCCGTACCCGCGCGGCGACAGCTCGCTCTCCAGGCCCGTGATCAGCTCGGAGAAGTGCAGATCGGTGCCGAGGACATCGGTGGGACGGCGTACGACCATCGCGACCGTACGGGTACGGGACCTGCGCAGCGCACTGGCGGACGCGCTCGGCGACCAGCCGAGCCGCCCGGCCGCCTCCAGGACGCGGCGCCGGGTCGGCTCGGAGATCCGGCCGGTGTTGTTGAAGACCTTGGACACCGCCGCCGTGGAGACCCCGGCCTGCGCGGCGACGTCCTTGATCGTGGGCCGGGGACCGGCCGCGGGAGCCGGACTCACATCTTCACCGCGCCGCTGACCAGGGCCTGCTGCATCCGCTTCTGCAGCAGCGTGTACATGATCCACACCGGGACGAGGGTGAGGATCGTGCCGGCCGTGAGGATGCCGTAGTCGGTGCCGATCTGCGATTTGAGGGTGGGCAGCGCGACCTGGATGGTCCGCAGGTCAGGATCGGGGCCGATGATGATCAGCGAGTACAGATACTCGTTCCAGAAGGTCAGGAAGTTCAGCAGCAGCACCGTCGCGATGCCCGGCATGCACATCGGGGTGTAGATGTGCCGCAGCACCCCGAACGTCGAAGCTCCGTCGATCCGGGCGGCCTCCTCCATCTCGGCCGGGATGGTCCGCATGAACTGGATGAGGATGACCACCGACAGCGGCATCGCGGTGGCGGGCAGGAACAGCACCATGAAAAGGCGGGTGTGGAAGAGCCCGGTGGCCGCCGAGAGCAGGAAGGTGGGGAAGAGGGCCGCGAAGGTGGGGATGAGGAAGCCGAGCGAGAAGATCCGTTCGATGGCTGCGCCGGTCCTGCCGCGCGCACGGGCCAGCGAGAACGCCGCGGGGATGGCGAGCCCCAGCGTCAGCGCCAGCGAGAACACCGTGACGATCCCGGAGTTGAGGATCGCCATCCCCAGATCGGCGCTCTCGAAGGCGGTGCGGAAGTTCCCGAACCCGAGCGAGGTCGGCGGGGCGAGCGGGTGCGCGAAGATCGCCTCGTTGGACTTGAACGCCGACGCCAGGAAGTAGTACAGCGGGATCGCGAGCAGGACGGCGTACGCCCACACCAGAATGTGCGCGGGGAGCCAGGACTTTCTGAACTTCATGGTGGCCATGGGGTCGGGCTCCGATCAGTAGCTCTGGCGGAAGGCGCGGCGGATGGCGAGCAGCCCGGCCAGCCCCGCGAGGAAGAGGACCACACCGACGGCCTGGCTGTAGCCCAGGTCGCTCTCCATGAACGCCTTCTCGTAGACGAGGAACGACAGCGTGGTCGAGGAGTTGGCGGGCCCGCCCTGGGTCAGCAGCAGCACCTGCTGCGCGGAGCCGAAGAGCGTCCACAGGAACTGGAGCATCGTGACGACGCCGACGTACTCCTTGATGACCGGGAAGTGGATGCGCCACATGGCGCGCCAGTGCCCGGCGCCGTCCAGCTGCGCCGCCTCGCCGATCTCCTCGGGCACGCTGTCGAGGCGCGCGGCGAAGAGGACGGCGGTGAAGCCGATACCGGCCCAGACGTCCAGGGCGATCAGACAGTAGAGCGCGGTGTCGGGGTTGGCGAGCCACGCGTCGGTGACCGACCCCAGGCCGACGGACTTGAGGGCGCCGTTGACCAGGCCGTCCGGGGAGAGGGCGGCGTAGAAGACCATGGCCTTGGCCGGGGTGGAGATGAGCCCGGGGACGAACAGCAGATAGCGGATCACCCGGTGGCCGGGCGGCTTCTGCGCGACGTAGTAGCCGACCATGTAGGCACAGACGATCATCACCGGAAGTGCGATGACCATCTGCAGACCGGTGTTGCGCACGGCCTGCCAGAAGACCGGGTCGTCGAAGAGTGCGCGGAAGTTGTCGGCCCCGGCGAAGGACGTCGGCTGGAGCATGCCGGGCCAGTGCAGGGCGGCGATCACGAAGATCGCCACCATCGGGCCGACCATGAAGACCAGATACCAGACGAGGGCGGGCAGCGCGAGGACCGTGGTGCGCGGCCCGCGCTGCCCGCGCCCGGCGGCCGCGGGTGGTGCGGCCGGCCGGGAGGCGGGCCTGACGGACGAGGTCATCGTCATGGGGTTGCCTCCTCAGGCGTTGCGGTACGCGCCCTGGAGCGCGGAGAGAATACGGCGGGAGCTGACGCCCGGGGTGAAGGCGGTGCTGGTGGCCTGGATCATCGGCTGGACGGCCGACGGGGGTACGTACAGGTCGGGCAGCACGACCTGGCTGACGTCGCTGCCCAGTTGCTGGGCCTTGGCGACCAGCGGGAACCGGTCGCTCAGGGTGTCCGTGCGTACGGCCATGTCCCGGCCGCCCTCCTCGATGAACCGGCTGACGACCTCAGGCCGGTACATGAAGCGGACGAACTTCTCGACGGTCCCGATCTTCTTGGTGCCGTTGGGGCTGACCCAGAACCCGGAGACGGTGAAGGTCCGCAGAATGGTCGGCCTGTCGTGCACAGCGCCCGGCGGCAGCGGCCAGCCTCCCACGTCCGTATGGTCGGCAACGTTGTCAGGGACGCGGGCGAGCGCCGAGGACATCGCCGACTGCATCGCGGCGGCCTCGGTGTTGAACTGGGTGGTCATCGTGTCGGTGGTGAGCCCCTGGGCCTTGTCGGTGAAGACCCCGGCGTCCCGCAGCTCGACGAAGTACTCGATGCCTTCCCTGGCTCCCTTGATCCCGCTGAAGTCCCCGGTGGCGTAGAGCTTCTTGGCCTGGTCCGCGGTGAGGAAGGACTGGATGATCTGGGCGAGGAGCTTCTGCCCGGTCCAGTCGTTGCCGCCGATGGTGACGGGGGCGGTGCCCTTGGCGCGGAGCTTCTTCGCGGCGGCGATCAGGGCGTCGCCGGTGAGCGGGATGTCCTCGACACCGGCCCTGCGCAGCAGCCGGCGGTTGAAGGCGACGGGCCAGTTGCTCGCGATGTACGGGAGGGCGCGGAGCCGGCCCTTGTCGTCGGTCCACTCGTCGAGCGCGGCGGGCAGGATACGTTTACGCAGGTCCCAGTCGTCCAGATAGCCGTTGACGGTCACGGTGGCGCCGAGTTCCGTCCAGGAGACGGTCTTGTCGTAGAGGTTGACCATGACGACGTCGGCCTCTTTGTGCGCCAGCCGCGAGGTCTCGTAGACCTGCCCCAGCTCGTCCCCGTTGATCAGGCTCTTGACCTTGAGCCCCGGGTTCTCCTTGCGGAACATGTCGAGAACGGCACGGAAGGTCGCGGAGCCGGGCGCGGTGCCGCCCAGCGAACTGTGGACGACCAGGGTGTCGGGGTCGGACTCGTCCCCTCCGACCAGCCCGCACCCGGAGAGCCCGGGCACGGCGACACCGGCGGCGACGGCCGCCCCCGCGGAGATGAACCCACGGCGATTCAGCTTGGAACGCACGGCGTGCGGCCTCCTACGGGGGAGCAGGGGAGTGGGAACCCCGGGAGGTGGTTAATCGATACACCCGCGAGGTGCGAGCACCGTACGAGGCGGCGGGGGCGCGGTCAACCCCCCGTTGCACATGGTGAACGGGGGGCTGGGAGATGGGGGAATCCGGCGATTTTGGCCTGGTACGGGGGCCGTTGGCCACGCCGGGGTCAGGAGCTGGTGAGGATGACGAGTCGCTGAGTCGCCCGGGTCATCGCGACATAGCGGTCGACCGCCCCTTCGATGCCCGTACCGAACGCCTCCGGGTCGACGAGAACCACCAGGTCGAATTCGAGGCCCTTCGACAGCTCCGGGGTCAGCGACCGGACGCGGCGCGTCGAGCGGAATCCGGGATCGCCGATGACACACGCGATCCCCTCGGTGTGCGCGGCCGGCCAGGCGTCGAGGATCGCGGTCAGCTCCGAGGCGGGCCCGTGGACGACGGGGACGCCGGTGCCGCGGACCGAGACCGGCACATTTGCGTCCGGAAGCGCGGCCCTGATGACGGGGGCGGCCTCCGCCATGATCTCTTCCGGGGTCCGGTAGTTGATGCTCAGCGACGCGAGCCTGATCCCGTCGAGCCCGATGCGTTCCAGCCGCTCCTGCCACGACTCGGTGAACCCGTGTCTGGCCTGGGCGCGGTCCCCGACGATGGTGAAGCTGCGGGACGGACACCGGAGCAGCAGCATCTGCCACTCGGCGTCGGTCAGTTCCTGGGCCTCGTCCACCACGATATGCGCGAACGGCCCGGCCAGCAGGTCCGGTTCGGCGCCGGACGGTGCGCTCTCGTCGATGAGGCTGCTCCGTACGTCCTCACCGTGCAGCATCGTCAGCACGCCTTCGCCGTCGTCGTCGGCGGCGAGCAGATTGTCGACGACCTTGGCCATCTGCTCGCGTTCGGCGGCGACGGACGCGCGGTGCCGGCGCTCGCGCCGTGCCGCCTCCGGGTCGCCGAGCCGCTGCCGTGCCGCGTCCAGGATCGGCAGGTCGGACACGGTCCAGGCGCGGGCGTCCCGGCGCTGCAACCGCCGTACGTCGTCGGGGCCGAGCCAGGGCGCGCACATCCGCAGATAGGCGGGTACCGACCACAGGTCTGCGACCAGGTCGGCCGCTTCGAGCAGCGGCCAGGCGCGGTGGAAGGCGGTGAGCAGCTCCCTGTTCCGCAGCAGCGACCCGCGGAGCTGACCGGCCGGCGCGTCTGCGTCGTCGTGCTTGTCCACCAGGATCGTGAGCAGCTCCTCCCAGACCTGGTCGCGTGCCTCGTTGTGCGGAGTGCCTGGTTCCGCCGCTTCGAACGCCAGGGCCCAGTCGTCGGCGCTCAGCCGGATGTCGGACCAGCGGGTCGTCACCGTCATCGCCTCGGCGGGCGGCTCCTCGTAGAACCTCACCGCCGTCTCCACCGCCTTGACCAGGCCGGCCGAGGACTTCAGGAGAGCGACACCCGGGTCGGCCTCGGTCACCGCCGCGGCACCCTCGGGGACGAGGTCCCGCAGGGTGCAGGTCTGGACGCCGTCCTCGCCGAGGCTGGGCAGAACATCGGCGACGTACCCCAGATACGGCTGGTGCGGACCGACGAACAGCACCCCGCCGCGGTGGTGGCCCAGGCGGGGGTCGGAGTGGAGCAGATAGGCGGAGCGGTGCAGCGCGACGACCGTCTTGCCCGTACCCGGACCGCCGTCGACGACGAGGGCGCCACGGGACCCCGCACGGATGATGGCGTCCTGGTCGGCCTGGATGGTGCCGAGCACATCGCGCATCCGTGGCGACCGGTTGCCGCCCAGACTGGCGATGAAGGCGGACTGGTCGTCGAGCGCGGCGTGCCCGGCGAACCCGTCCGATGTGAACACCTCGTCCCAGTAGTCGCTGATCCGGCCGCGGGTCCAGCGGTATCTGCGGCGGCTCGCCAGGCCCATCGGACGGGCGTGGGTGGCGCCGAAGAACGGCTCGGCGGCGGGGGAGCGCCAGTCGATGAGCAGACGGCGGCCGGCGCTGTCCTTGAGGCCGATACGGCCGACGTACACGGGCTCTTGACCGTCCGCGCCCACCATGCGTCCGAGGCACAGGTCGAGACCGAAGCGGCGCAGAGTGCGCAGACGGGCGGTCAGCCGGTGGATCTCCAGGTCCCGGTCCATGGCCTGCCGGCCGATGCCACCCGGTGCCTTGCGCTCGGCGTCCAGACGGCCGGACAGCTCGGCGATGGACTGGTCGAGGCACTCCGCGACGGCGGCGAAGTGCTGCTCGTCACGGGCGATCAGCGCCGGGTCGGCTTTGGCGGCGAGGGCTTGGGGAAGGGCGAACGCTCCGGTGGTGTGATCCTTCGCGGCTGCGGCTGCGGCTGCGGCTGCGGCTGCGGCTGCGGCAGTGGGAGTGGGAGTGGGGGTGGGAGTGGGAGTGGACGGTGGCGGGGGCGGCGGCTCGGTTCGGTCGGCCGTGTCGAGCAGCAGCCGGGCGGCCACGGCCGTCCCGTCGGTGCGGACCAAGTCGGCGACGGCGGCCGCCCGGGCGCGTGTCCCGGGGGACAGCGCCGTCCGGAGTGCGGCCGACAGGGAATCGACGGTCGGGGCCGGACCCTCGTGTGCGGCGCCGATGCCCAGGTCGGCCACCCGGCCGGCCCAGTACGGCTGGTCAACCGCCTGCGGTACCACCACCTGCGGCGCACCGGCCCTGGCCGCCGTGGTCGTCGTACCGGCGCCGCCGTGGTGGACGACGGCGGCCACCCGGCCGAACAACCGCTGCTGGTTGACCTCGCCGACGACGAAGCAGTCGTCCCGGTCGTCGGCCGGAGCCAGTTCGGCCCAGCCGCGGGACACGATCACGCGGCGGCCCCGAGCGCGGACCGCCTCCACGGCGACCCGGGCGATGTCGTGCGCCGTACGATCCTGCGACGACCGGCCTTTCGGCGCCCGGTCCTTCGACGCGTGCAGGGGCATGCTGCCGAAACCGACGTACACGGGCGGTGCCCCCGCGGCCAAGAACGCCTCGAGGTCCGCCGGGAGCGGGTGGACATCGGGCAGGATCCACGCGCCGGTCTGGACCACATCGAGGCCCGGGATCTCGTACCACGGGTCCAGGACCGGGTCCGTGGCCAGCCAGGGTCGGCCGCCGATGGCATAGTCGCGGACGCTGTCCACCGGCGGCAGGCCGGCCGACGCCCGGTTCGTGTTGAGCGCCGTACCGAACAGCGCGTCGATACTCCGGGCATCCAGGTCCCACAGCGTCTCGTTGTCGGTCACCTCCGGCGGGAACGGCCGCCCCGGATACGCCAGTGGCGGGTGGTGCGGCGACGGCAGGGTGAGCTGCTGGAAGGTCACGGACACCGAGCGGATGCCCAGCTTCTCGGCCACCGACCGCGCACCGGCCACGGCCGGCATCACACCGGTCGCCACCACCAGATCGCAGCCATCGGCCGCCGGGGGCACCGCGGCGAACTGGGAGGCGATCAGTTCGGCCGCGCGCCGGGGCAGCGCCGACGGCTGTGGCGCGGCGGTCGTCAGCGCCCGCGCCGGACGGCCGACCGGCACCAGCGGCACGCCCACCCCGGCCAGCCGCCCGGCGAACTCCTCGTCCGGCGGTGCGCACACCCGTACCTCCGCGCCGAGGTCCCGCAGCCGCGCCGCGAGCCCCACCAGCGGTTCGACGTCCCCGCGCGACCCATACGTCGACAACAGCACACGCACTTCGCGACCCCGCATTTTTCGTAGGCTCCGGCTTCGGCCGACGATTCTGCGGTACGACCGGGCCCTTGCCGCAAGCCCCCCAGTGCGCTATAAGTTAAAAGTGGCAAGGAGTGGGAAACCTCCTTGCCTTTTGTTTTGCCCTCCGCGCTTCCGGCCGCCGCGAAGCCGCACACGTCAGCACGAATTCGCACGGGGTCAGAGCGAATTCGACCAGTTGGCCAGGGTAGTGAAGTCCCTGGCCCGCAAGCCGTGCCGGGGCTTGATCCGCAGGAGCAGCGCGGGTGCGTCGTGGTGCGTCGCGACGTGCGCCGTGTCCAGGTCCGTGATCAGGTCGTCCACCCAGGCGAACGGGCGCCCGGCGGCCCACTCCAGGAGCGGACGGGTCTTCCAGTAGAGGCCGTCCGGGTCCTTGGCGAACAGCTCGGGCCATTCGATGACCGGGAGCGGGCCCGGCAGGCCGATGACCGGGGCGATCATCTCGTTCGCCTGGTGCATCCAGGTGGTGGCCCACGCCAGTTCGAAGGGGAGAGCGGTCAGTCGGGCGCCGTGCTCCGGGTGGAGCCGGACGCGCAGGCCGCGGCGGTGGGCCCGCGACCCCGGGGTCTGGCGGGCGAGCCAGTTCGCCGGGTGGAACCGGTGGGGCGTGTAGCCGCGCAGCCGGGCGAACCGGGCGGTGTACGGGTTGAGGGGGCCATCCACGTCGATGAGGAGCAGCGGGCGATCCGTCATGACACGTTACTTCCCGTTGCGGCGTGCCCCAATGTCAGTGGTGCTGCATAGAGTTGATACGTGGTCGAAGAGACGCGGAACAGCGTGAGCGGGCATGCCGAAGTGGGGACGGTCGTCCAGGCCGGAAGCGTGGGGGAGGTCCACATTCATGGGAGTACGGATACGGGCCCCGAGATCACCGCGGTCCAGTTACCGCCCGACGTGGCGTACTTCGTCAACCGGGACGACGAACAGAGCGCTGTGATCAGAGCCGTTCACGGCCGCAGAGGGGCCGGTGGCGGAACGGACAGGGGCGCCACCGCGAATGCCGCGGGGCGGCCACTCGTCGTAACGGTCCATGGGCTGCGCGGCGTCGGCAAGACGGCGCTCGGGGTGCGGCTCGCGCGGGCGCTGGCCGGGGAGTTCCCCGATGCCCTGCGGTTCGTCGACCTGGACGACCACCGCAGGGACGGCGGCGTCGAGACCGCCGAGGTCCTGGGCGAGCTGCTCCGCTCGCTCGGGGTGCAGCCGGACTGGGTCGAGCCGGCATACGCCGGACGCAGGCGGCAGTACTGGGCCCGTACCCAGGGCAGACGTCTGGTCGTCGTGGTCGACAACGTCCGGGTCGGGCTTGAGCTGGAGCAGCTGCTGCCCGCATCGGCGGACTCCGTCGTGATCGCCCTCAGCCAGGGCCGGCTCGACGATCTGAAGGGCGGCGCCGACCTGGAGATTCCGCTGGGGCCGCTCGGCGACGAGCACGCCGCGCGGTTGCTGCGCGGACTCGCCGACGACCCGCGCTTCTCCGCCGAACCCGAGGCAGCCGAAGCCCTGGCCCGGGTGTGCGGGGGCCTGCCGGCCGCACTGGAGGTCGCGGGCGAGTGGCTCCGCAAGCATCGCAGGAGGGGGCTGCTGCGGCTGGCCGCCCAGCTGACCGACGAGCTGACGGAGAGGGGCCTGCCCGTGGTCGAAGCCGTCTGGGACGCGGCGTACGGGGACCTCGGTCCTGACGCCGCCCGGCTGTACCGGCTGCTCGCGGTGCACCCCGGCCGGTATCTCGCGCAGGAGACAGTGACCGCACTGCTCGGCGAGGGCACGGAAGCGGCCGAGGACGCCCTGGAGGAGCTGGAGCGGGCCGGTCTGCTGCTGCCGGGGCGGGGCGGACGCCCGGCGATGCACGATCTGGTGCTGGCCCACGCGGTCCGCTGCGCGCGGCGGCACGGCGGGGAGGCCGAGGCTGCCGAGGCGCGCGGGCGGGTGATCCGCTGGTATCTGCGACAGGCGCAGCGGGCGGACAAGCTGGCCGCGGGAGAGCGTATGACGTTCGCCGAGCCCGCGCCCGCGATCGAGGGGGCGCCGGATGTGGAGTTCGGGTCGAGCAAGCAGCGTGCCCTGCGGTGGCTGGAGGGCGAGCGGCTCGCGCTGTACGGATGTGTCCGTGCCGCGTACGCGCACGGCATGGACACCGAGGCATGGGCGCTCTGCGAGCCCTTGTGGACGCACTTTCTCGACCACGCGCACTACGGCGAGGTGACCGAGGCATTCCGTACGGGCCGGGACGCCGCACAACGGGCCGGGCACATCGCGGCCCTCGCACGGATGCGCTGCCAACTGGCCCGCCCACTCTGGGAACAGCAGCGGTACGAGGAAGCGGAGACCGAGGTACGGCTCGCGGTGAACGGCGCCCGGCTGCTCGGTGAAGCGCCGGCCGGGAACGAGCGGAAACTGTGGCCGTCCGCACTGGAGTTCCGCGGCCGGGTCCGCTCCGAACAGGGGGACTGGGCGGCCGCCGCGCGGGACTTCGAGGAGTCCCGGCAGATCCACACCCGGATCGAGAACCCGTACGGGGTGCTGCTCCAGACCCATCTGCTGGGACAGGCCGCCGCAGCCCTGGGTGAACTGGAGCGGGCGGCACAGCTGTTGGGGCGGGCCCATGCGATGGCCGGCGAGCAGCAGCGCGCAAGGATGACCGCCAGGACCGGTTTCGAACTGGGCCGGGTGCTGCAGGCGCTCACCCGCCGGGAGGAGGCCGCCGAGCTGTACGCGCTCGCTCTGGACGGGGCTCGCGAGCGCGGCTCAGGGCGGGACGAGGTGCGGATCCTGGAGGCGCTCGCCTCACTCGCGGCGGACGGCGGCGACGAGGAGACGGCATCGGCACACCGCGCGTCGGCCCGGGCGATCCGCGAACGGGGAGGGGGCCTTCCGGACGCGGAATCCGACGACACGGGCAGCCCCTCCTGACGGGTCCCGCTTACAGCTCGTGGGCCGCTTCATCGTCGGTGGCCGGGGCCAGGTGCGTGCGGTACGTACGGCCCGCCACCCGGCAGTACAGGGTGACCGGGGCACACGGGTGCGGGTTGTCGGCGAGCCAGGCGTGCACGCCGGAGAGGGCGGCGGCCGGATCGGTCCGTACGACGGTCCCTTCGCCGGTGGAGCCCTCGATACGGACGGTGAGCAGCGGTGCCTCCGCGCTGCGGAGCAGCCAGCGGGAGCCCGACAGTTCGGCCGCTGCGGTACGGGGCCCCGGGTGGTCGGCGAGGGCGCGGGCGGTCCAGCCTGCCGCTGTCCAGGTGACGGAGTGCGGCCCGGTCCGGCGCTGCCGGGCGCGGCGGCGGAAGAGCAGCGCCGCGCTCTGGGACTGGGGGACCGCGGCGTGTTCCGGCTCGGCCGCGAGGTGGTGGGCGGGGAGGTCGGTGTGGGCGGGGCGCCGTTCGACGCGGATGTGCTCGCCGTTCACTTCCGTCCGCACGGCGAAGGCCGCCGGGGTGCGGGAGGCGGGAGCGGGCGAGGGAAGGGGGCGAGCGCCGATCGCGTCAGTGGGCGGAGCGATGCCCAGCAGTGCGTAGAGCCCGGTCCGTAGCTGCTCCAGGGACCTGCCCCGTTCGGCGAAGGCCGGGGCGGCCAGGGCCCGTACGGCCTGGGGGGAGTGGGCTGCCAGCGCCGGTTCCAGAGCGGCCGGGGTATCCAGGGCCGCCACCCGGGAGAGGATCCCGGCCATCGGGGTGCCGGGGATGAGTTCGCTGCCGCCGTCGCACGCCGCTGCCAACGGGATGCCCAGCGCCGCCGCGTACAGCGCCGTCGAACCGTGATCGGTGATGACACCGTCGGCAGCCACGAGGACCGAGGCCCACTCCTCGTACGGCCGGGCCAGGAGCATTCCCGACGCGAGCGCGGGGGCGAGAGCCTGCCGCAGGTCGTACTCGCCGGTCCTGCTGTGCTCGTTCGGATGCAGGATGAGCGCGAACTGATAAGCGTCGTAGTCGAGTTGGGTAGTCAGTTCGGCGGGCAGGCCGGGCCGCCGCGCCAGCAGCGACTCCGGCCCCCAGGTCGAGGTGAGGGCGATGAGCCGGCGGCCACCGGTCCCCAGGGCGCTGCGGTAGGTGTCACGGCGCGGCAGCGAGGCGAGCAACCGGTCCAGTACAGGGTCGCCGACCACGGCCGCACGGGCGGCGGCGGCCGGGCTCCGGGCCGCGAGCCGTGCGACCTGGCCGGGGTGGGCGAGTCCGTGCAGATCGGCGAGGGGCCGGCCGTCACGCAGCAGCCATGCCGGGTCGAGCCCGGACGCGGAATCGGGTGAGCCCTCACCGGCGAGTGACTTGTTGAAGCCCGCACCGTGCGGGAGGAGGGCGAGCGGGCCGGTCAGCAGATCCAGATCGCCCTTGGGGCTGGCGGCGACGATCAAGTCGTACGGCTGCCGCAGGGCCTGCTCCCAGGGGATGGTGCGCGCGCCTGCCTGCTCTATCGCGGTGAGCGCGTCGACCCCGAACTCCGAGCCGGGGATCAGGGTGAACCGGCGGGGGCCGATCCTGTTGTCACCGGCGAAGACCGGTGCGACGTCGAGGAGCCGGTGCAGGGCGGTCGCGGAACGCGCCGCGAAGAGAACCGACTTCTTACCGACTTCTTGAGGCTGCCCGCTGCCCGCTGCCCGCTGCCCGCTGCCCGCTGCCCGCTGCCCGCTGCCCGCTGCCCGCTGCCCGCTGCCCGCTGCCCGCTGCCCGCTGCCCGCTGCCCGCTGCCCGCTGCCCGCTGCCCGCTGCCCGCTGTTTGGATTGTTCATTCTAGGCCGTGGCGTGCTGTCGTGAATGGTGTTTTTGCCATCTGATGACGGATGCGGTGGGCGGATTCGACGGCCTGGACAGTGGCATGCCGAGATCCTACCGGGAGCGCCGTCCCGCTCCTTCTCCCCCTGAACGGCGGCATTAATAATCCCTGGATCCACGGGAGTTGTCGCTGCTACGTTCCATCCGTGGTGAAACTCAATCAGATCATCGCAGTCGAAAAGGGAATCAAGTCCAAGTCCCACCAGGACCTCACCGCGGCCCAGCAGGGACTGCAGAAGCCGGTCCTGCTGTCGGGAATTTCCCGCACCTACCAGCCGAAGGACGAAGAGGGCGAGCAGTTGCCGCCCGAGTCCACCCGGGTCCAGGTGCAGGCCGAGGACGTGCTGCGTGATACGGCCGCCACCCTGACCAGGCTCTTCGACGTCACTGCCACCAAGGACTGGGCGAACTGCTCCGCCCGCGCCGATGTGAAGGTCGATGGCCGCGTACTGCTCACCGCCGTGCCGGTCTCCTATCTGCTGTTCCTGGAGAAACAACTCACCGATCTCCATACCTTCGCGCGGAAGCTGCCGATTCTCGACGCATCCGAATTCTGGGTGCAGGACCCCTCCACCGACGCCTGGAAGACCGAGCCGGTGCGCACGGTCCGTACGAGGAAAGTGCCCCGTAACCACGTCAAGGTCGAGGCGACCGAGAATCACCCGGCGCAGGTCGAGGTGTATTACGAGGATGTACCGGTCGGCTACTGGACCACCGTGAAGTTCTCCGGCGCGCTGCCCGCCCGCCGGGTCAATGAGCTGGTGGGCCGGATCGAGAAGCTGCAGCAGGCGGTGAAGTTCGCACGCGAGGACGCGAACGGCGCCGATGTCTCCGACGAGCATGTGGGTGACGCGGTATTCGGCTACCTCTTCGGGACCGGGCAGGGGTAGCGTCAAAGACTCCCCGGCCGCCTCAGTGCGGCCCGGGGTGCGCGAGGAGCGCAAGCTGAAACTGAAGTTCGTCGTGATGAAGCGGCATGAGCCGCGTTTTGTCTCAGACTCTCGCTCCAGACTCAGCATTCGCCGCTCATCGCCGGTCCGACCGGGCGCGGGCTTGGTCGTCGGTTGCCGGTTCGACCCCGGCCCGCCCCTCTCCGTGGGGCGGTAGCTCAATGGCAGAGCGCGACGACGTAACAGCTGACCCGTGCCCTCAAGCGCGCCGGCGTGTGCAGTGGGGCGGCATCATCAGGGCCCGGGGGTTGGACATACCTCCGGGCCCGCTCCATGCCACCCGCGCGTTACTCTCCGGCTCCCTGTGCCCCGACGCCCTGTGCCCCGATGCCCTGTGCCCCGATGCCCTGTGCCCCGATGCCCTGTGCCCCGATGCCCTGTGCCCCGACGCCCTGTTCTCCGACGCCCTGTTCTGCGGCGCCGCGCCCCTCTCCTTCCCGCTCCTCGACGGCGAGGACCGCCCCGTACGCACCGAACCCCGAGATCACCAGCCCGTCCCGGAACGTCAGCACCTCATAGACCCGCCCCCCGATCTGGTTCCGGTAGTCGATCACGAGCGAGTCCACCCCCGCCCGTACGTCCATGACGTCGAAGTGCAGATCGGGGATGCGGGCGAGCCCCGTCCGCCAGTACGCGCGCAGCTCGTCCTTGCCGCGAACCGTCCCCGACGCATCGCCGGTGAAGCGCGCGATCATCGGCGAACTGAAGGTCACCTCCTCGTGGTAGTGCGCGAGGATGCGCTCCACGTCGTGCGAGTTCCAGTCCTCCCGCCACTCCGCGGCGAACTTCTGCGCGAATTCCAGATCCATGCGCCCGATCGTAGAGACCGGTTCGGCGATGATGAACGTGTGCGACTCGAAGCGATCTCCTGGGAACGGCTGACCGGTGCTCTGGTCCGGAGCGCCGATGAACTGAAGGCCGCGGACGGCGGGCCCTGGCCCAAGATCGCGGTGGACGGTGCGCCCGCCGCACCCACCGGAGAACTGGCCGCCGCCGTCGCCGAGGGGCTGCGGGTCAGGGGCCGGTCCGCCCATGTGGTCAGTACGCAGGGCTTCCTGCGCCCGGCCTCACTGCGGTACGAGTACGGCAAGCGGGACCCGGACACGTACTACAGCGGCTGGTTCGACACCGGTGCGCTCTGGCGCGAGGTCTTCGGGCCGCTGGAGGCGGGCGGCAGCGGACGCGTGCTGCCCGACCTCTGGGACCCGGTGACCGACCGTGCCACCCGCAGCCCGTATCAGAAGCTGCCGGATGGAGCCGTGCTCATCGTGCACGGGCCACTGCTCTTCGGACACTGGTTTCCTTTCGATCTGAGCGTCCATCTTCGGCTGTCGCCGGGCGCTCTCAGCCGCCGCACCGGTACGGACGAGCAGTGGACGCTGTCCGCCTTCGAGCGGTACGAGGAGGAGGTCGCTCCCGCGGACACCGCGGACGTCGTCGTACGGGCCGACCACCCCGACCACCTCGCCTGGAGCGGGCCACCGTCCTGAGAACGAACCGGCGGCCCGAGGACCACCCGCCCGGGAACCGGCAACCGCCCCGCTACACGAGGCGCTTTATCTCGCCCCGCACCCGGTAGAAGCCACCCGACGACGAGTGCAGGGCGTCGACCACATAACGGGCGCCGGCCTGCCGTATCCCCCGGGGGAACTGGACGTGCCAGGTCGGCTCATAGCCGTCCGACACCACCTGGACCCGCAGCCGGCCCCCGACCTGTACGCACTCCACGACGATCCCGGCGCCCGGGGCGGGAACGGCGCTCACCGTGGCCACGTCCGCCGTCGGCGTGTAGGTGGGCAGGGCGGCCGCCTGCTTGACATCCACGGCGACCGGCAGGCTCCCGCCCTGCGCCGCGGTGATCGCCGCCTCACTTGCGTCGATGCAGGCCAGCGAGCCGTCGGTGGTGACGATATAGAGCTTCTCGTCGTGGTACTGCATGGAGAGCGCAGAACCGCCGCCCGTCCCCAGCTTCCACAGCCGGGTGCCGTCCGAGGTGAAGCAGTAGACGGACGAGGCCAGGTCGCCCGCGAAGACGTACTCCCCGTCGGCAGATGTCGCACAGGAGTACACCGCGGCGTCGCACTGGTACCGCGCTTCGCTCCTGCCGGTCGCCTTGGCGAGCCGCTCGACCACCTGGCGGCCGGTGCCCGCGTACACCGACGTCTCCTCCTGCCAGCCGAAGAGCACGCCGCCGAAGGTGTCCGTGTGCCACAACTCGCCGCTGCCGTCCGCCGCGTACGCCGTCACGCCGTGGGTGTGTCCGTGGTAGACCGCGTGGTCGTCGGCCCGGACCATCCACGCGTTCCTGCCCTTGGAGCGGCGCGACCACTGGAACTCGTCCTCGTGGTCGATGACCGTGAGCCCGCCGTTGTGGTCGGACACATTCAGCACGCCCTCGTGGATGTCCAGCCAGAAGATGTCCACGTCCTCCGCGATCTCGTAGGCGGCGAAGGGCACTTTGGACGACAGGTCGTACACCTTGCCGTCGTCGCAGCCCGCATAGATCCAGAAGTCGTCCGCGACCAGGCACTTGACGCCGTCGGGCAGCGAGAACCGGGCCAGCACCTCGCCGTCGTGACCCAGCGTGTAGACATCGCCGCGCTGGTTCCCCACCCAGCAGTGGTCCTCGTCGATATGGATCCCGAACGCCGAAGTGCCGGTGCGGAAGCGCCAGATGACGGGCGCCGTGGCCCGTGCCGTCGAGGGGGCGGAGGTCACCTGACGGCGGGTCACCGCGCGTGCCGCACGCTGTCCCCGCACGGCGGGCGCATATCCCTTGCGGACCTTCTCGCCCACCTTCTTCGCCGCGGCGGCCTGCGCCTTGGCGGCGGTCGGGAAGGTCGAGACCTGGCGCTGTCCATCCGCGCCGATCCTTCCGTACCGCACGGCCACCGTCGTCTCGCTGACGGTCACTTCGTAGAACTTGTGCGCCCCGGCGCCCTCCTGGGACAGCTCCAGATACGTCGTCTCTCCCGACCCGACAGTGACCACAGCACACCCCTCCCCAGGGACCGGCCCGTTCGGCCGTTCCTCACTGAATCCAAGCTAGATCCCACCACTGACAATCGGCCCGCCGCGCTGATCGGGCTGGTCAGGCCCGGTTGGCCCGCGCGCCCTGGACCCGAACGTGACGGCCGGTTCCGGGGACCGGGGGCTTCACGGAGACCGGCCGGCACGTCCCCGTGGACACCGGATTCATCCAGCCCGTCCCGGTCGCTAAGGTTCCCGCCATGACGACACATGATCAGACCCCCGCCTCCTTCGCCGTGCACATACCGGATGCCGACCTCGAGCCCGAACCGCTCGACCCCGCACAGATCGTCTCCGGAGACCCCGTGGTCACCGGCAAGGTCCTGTGGGAGTCGGCTGACGGTACGCAGCTGCGCGGTATCTGGCAGATCACGCCCGGAGTGGTGACCGACACCGAGGCGAACGAGCTGTTCGTGGTCGTCAGCGGGCGGGCGACCGTCGCGGTCGAGGGCGGCGAGACGCTGCGGATCGGCCCCGGCGACGCGTGTGTGCTGCGCGAGGGAGACCGTACGACCTGGACCGTCCACGAGACGTTGCGCAAGGCGTACCACATCAGCCTCTGAGCCCCGGTCCTCCGAAGCCCGGAACAACCGCGCCGGAGCAACCGCCCGGAGCAGCCGTCCGGAGCAGCCGTACGGAACGACCGCTCAGAACAGAGGCTGCGGCAGCACGCCCTCCAGGGCCAGGAGCTGCCGCTTCGTCTCCTGGCCGCCGCCGAATCCGCCCAGGCCGCCGTCGCTCTCCACCACCCGGTGGCAGGGCACGACGACGGGCAGCGGGTTCGACGCCATCGCGACGCCCACCGCCTGCGCGGCGCCCGGCTGCCCCACCCGCCGGGCCAGGTCGCCGTACCCCACGACGGAGCCGTAGGGCACGCCGGCCGCCAGCTCGCGCAGCACCCGGCGGTTGAACCCCCCGGTCAGCGTCCAGTCCAGCGGCAGTGTGAAGGCGCGCAGCTCACCGTCGAAGTAGGCGGCCAGCTGACGTATGGGCTCGGCCAGCCGCGCCGACTCCGGCGCCTCGACGGGCGGGGCCGCGAACCGGACGGCCAGCCGCTCCAGCGCGGTGCGGCGCACCGCCGGAGCGGCGTGGAAGACGACCCCGGCCAGCCCCCTGCTGGTCGCGGCCAGCAGCAGCGGGCCGATGCTGCTGCCGACCGTGGTCCACTCGACACCCTGCGTTTCTTTCTCCACGACACCACCGTACGGCGGCCCACCGACAGCGCGGCCGGACGGCGAACGGACCCGGTTGTCAGTGGGTGGTCGTACGGTGGTTGCATGCGGCCCGTTTCCAAGATCGAACGCACGGTGGCGCCTTTCGAGGTCGTCAGTCCCTACCAGCCCAGCGGTGACCAGCCGACGGCCATCGCCGAGCTCGACAAGCGTATCCGTGCAGGTGAGAAGGATGTCGTCCTGCTCGGCGCGACCGGCACCGGCAAGTCGGCGACCACTGCCTGGATGATCGAGAAGCTGCAGCGCCCCACCCTCGTGATGGCGCCGAACAAGACGCTCGCCGCCCAGCTGGCGAACGAGTTCCGCGAGCTGCTCCCCAACAACGCCGTCGAGTACTTCGTCTCGTACTACGACTACTACCAGCCCGAGGCGTACGTCCCGCAGTCCGATACGTACATCGAGAAGGACTCCTCGATCAACGAAGAGGTCGAGCGCCTGCGCCACTCCGCGACGAACTCGCTGCTGACCCGCCGCGACGTGGTCGTGGTCGCCTCGGTCTCCTGCATCTACGGCCTCGGCACGCCGCAGGAGTACGTGGACCGGATGGTGTCGCTCAAGGTCGGCCAGGAGCTGGACAGGGACGAGCTGCTGCGCCGGTTCGTCGACATCCAGTACACACGCAATGACGTGGCGTTCACCCGCGGCACCTTCCGGGTGCGCGGCGACACCATCGAGATCTTCCCCGTGTACGAGGAGCTCGCCGTCCGGATCGAGATGTTCGGCGACGAGATCGAGGCGCTCTCGACGCTGCACCCGCTCACCGGCGAGATCATCAGCGAGGACGAGTCCCTCTATGTCTTCCCGGCCACCCACTACGTGGCGGGCCCTGAGCGCATGGAGAAAGCGGTCAACGGCATCGAGAAGGAGCTGGAGGAGCGGCTCGCCGAGCTGGACAAGCAGGGCAAGATGCTGGAGTCCCAGCGGCTGCGCATGCGCACCACGTACGACCTGGAGATGCTGCGCCAGATCGGCAGCTGCTCCGGCGTCGAGAACTACTCGATGCACTTCGACGGCCGAGACCCCGGCACGGCGCCCAACACGCTCCTGGACTACTTCCCGGAGGACTTCCTCCTCGTCCTGGACGAGTCGCATGTCACCGTCCCGCAGATCGGCGCGATGTACGAGGGCGACGCCTCCCGCAAGCGCACCCTGGTGGACCACGGCTTCCGGCTGCCGTCAGCCCTGGACAACAGGCCGCTGAAGTGGGAGGAGTTCCAGAAGCGGATCGGGCAGACGGTCTACCTCTCGGCCACGCCCGGAAAGTACGAACTGTCGCGGGGCGACGGCTTCGTGGAGCAGATCATCCGCCCCACCGGGCTCGTCGACCCCGAGGTCGTCGTCAAACCCACCGAGGGCCAGATCGACGACCTGGTCCACGAGATCCGTCTGCGTACGGAGAAGGACGAGCGGGTCCTGGTCACCACCCTCACCAAGAAGATGGCCGAGGACCTGACCGACTACTTCCTCAATCTGGGCATCCAGGTGCGCTATCTGCACAGTGATGTCGACACGCTGCGCCGTATCGAGCTGCTGCGCGAACTGCGCGCCGGGGAGTACGACGTACTGGTCGGCATCAACCTGCTGCGTGAGGGGCTCGACCTCCCCGAGGTGTCGCTGGTCGCCATCCTCGACGCGGACAAGGAGGGCTTCCTCCGGTCGGGCACATCACTGATCCAGACCATCGGCCGTGCGGCGCGGAACGTCTCCGGGCAGGTCCACATGTACGCGGACCGGGTCACCCCGGCGATGGAGAAGGCCATCGAGGAGACCAACCGGCGCCGCGAGAAGCAGGTCGCGTACAACAAGGAGCGCGGGCTCGACCCGCAGCCGCTGCGCAAGAAGATCAACGACATCGTCGCGACGATCGCTCGCGAGGAGGTCGACACCGAGCAGCTGCTCGGCACGGGCTACCGCAAGGCCAAGGACGGCAAGCAGCCGGTGACTCCGGTGCCGACGCTCAGCGGTGCGGCCGCCAAGGGCGGCAAGGGCAGCAAGGGTGCGAAGGGAGGGCGGGCGGTCCCGACCGACCGCCCCGCCGAGGAACTGGCCGGAATCATCGAGGAGATGACCGAGCGGATGCGCGCCGCGGCCGCGGATCTGCAGTTCGAGGTGGCCGCCCGGCTCCGTGACGAAGTCGGCGAGCTGAAGAAGGAGTTGCGCCAGATGAAGGAGGGCGGGCTGGCCTGACCCCGTTGTTGCAAGAACGACACAAAAACGTCCCGGCCCTCCTGCGGCGTCCGCGCGACTGCGTAGGGTGCGGGGAAAACGTGGGGAAAACAGGAAGAAGGGACAGCGCGTGACGGCCAATTTTGCCAAGGGCCCTGGCGTCAACCTGACCAAGGGGCAGGCCATCAGCCTGCAGAAGAACGACGGGGGTTCCCTGACCGCGGTGCGGATGGGACTGGGATGGCAGGCGGCGCCGCGCCGTGGGCTGTTCGGTTCCCGCACGCGGGAGATCGACCTCGACGCGTCGGCGGTGCTCTTCGCCGACAAGCAGCCGGTGGACGTGGTGTTCTTCCGCCACCTCGTCAGCGACGACGGCTCTGTGAAGCACACCGGTGACAACCTGGTGGGCGGCGCCGGCCAGGGCGGCGACGACGAGGCGATCCTGGTCGACCTCGCGCGGGTTCCCGTCCACATCGACCAGATCGTCTTCACGGTGAACTCCTTCACCGGCCAGACGTTCCAGGAGGTGCAGAACGCCTTCTGCCGCATCGTCGACGAGACCAACGGCGAGGAGCTCGCCCGCTACACGCTCGACGGCGGCGGCCAGTTCACCGCCCAGATCATGGCGAAGGTGCACCGCTCGGGCGGCGGCTGGCAGATGACGGCCATCGGCAACCCGGCCAACGGCCGTACGTTCCAGGACCTGATGCCGGCGATCCTGCCGCACCTGTAGGCACGACCCGGCGCTCTCGAAGAGCGCGAAAGCGGTTCCCGGCGGCCCGAGGCTGCCGGGAACCGGCCGTTCCAGCGGGGGGGCCGAGCGGTTCCCGAGCGGGTTCCGACGTGGCTCCGGCGCGTGGAACCGCATGCTGACGACCAACTGAAACGTGACGAAGCGCAACGCGGGAAGCGCAACGCGACGAGGGGGCACGTGCGATGACGGCCGAGCTGGTCCGGGGGCAGAACCACCCCTTGCCCGTGGCCCGACTGGAAATCCGGGTGTCGGCCGGGAAACCGGTCCTGGCCGGTGCGACGCTCAGCGACGAGCAGGGCAGGGTCCGCGGCGCGGAGTGGGTCGCCCACCCCGGATCGCCGCGGCTGCCCGGTGTCGAAGTGCCCCGGCAGGCGGCGGCGGACCACCGGCTCGCGGTGGACCTGGCGGCGCTGCCGGAGGCCGTGCACCGGGTGCAGGTCCTGCTGGCGCTGCCCACAGGCACCGGCGGACCCACCGCGTTCGCCTCGGTCACCGCACCCTTCACCGCTGTCACCGGGCCGGCCGGTGCGGAAATCGTCAGCTACTCCATCACCGGACTCGGCGCCGAGTCCGCGGTCATCGCCCTGGAGCTCTACCGCAGACAGGGCGCCTGGAAGGTCCGTGCCGTCGGCCAGGGGTACGCGGGCGGCCTCGCCGATCTGCTCGGTGACCAGGGACTGCCGGACGCCCGTCAGCTCGCGGACGTGATCCAGACCTCGGTTGCCGACGGCGCGGCCCGCTCGGTGGCGCCGGCCCCGCAGGCCGTAGCCGTACGGGACGAGGAACCGCGACCCGTACGCGACGAGGGCCCCGGCAGCCCCGGAACGAGCAGCCACCGTCCCGGCGGCCCGGTCGACTACACGCATCCGCGACGGCGGCGCACCGCGCCCCCGACACCGCCCCCGACAACGCCCCCGGCGTCGCCTTCCACACCGCCCGGCGCCCGGCCCGACGGACCGCCACAGCCCCTCGCGGGTGACGCCACCGGCTGGTCCATGGAGGAGCGCCTGTACAACCAGATCTGGGGCATGTTCGAGGATCTGGCCCGCACAGCAGCCGCGTACCGCAGCGCCGTCGACTTCGCCGATTCACGTCTGGAGCGCGAGATCGACGAGGCGCTCTCCGACCCCCGCGGCCGTACCGGTCCCGCGGGCGCCGAGGCCAGGCGGCAGGCCCAGGAGAAGCGGGACGGGCTGACCGCTCAGGCACGCGAGGTGCTCGACCGGGACCTCGGCCAGTTGCTCGCCGAGTCCCGGGTGGTCGAGCCGGCCCTGGCGCCGGCCTTCGCCCGCTGGGACCACCCGGTCTGGCACGGATACCGCGCGCCGACCCGGGCCCCGCTGGCCCTGCGCCTCGGAGATCTGCACCTGCCGGTCCGCCCCGAGCTGCGTATCCCCATGCTGGTGCGGCTGCCGCTGGAGCGCGGACTCTGGGTCGACAGCGGCCGTACCGGCGCCGGGCCGGACTCCGCATCCGGTGCCGGGCTCGATTCCGGCGCGCTGCGGGCGCGCGCCCTGGACACCGCGGTCGCCCTGGCCGTCCGTCTGCTCGCCGTCCACCCGGTGGGGGAGTTCACCGTGCAGGTGATCGATCCGGCGGGTTCGGGTACAGGGCCGCTCGCTCCGCTGACCGCCTCCGGGGTGCTCGACGCACCACCGGCGACCGGTGCCAAGGGCGTGGGCGCCGTACTGGCGCGGCTGGTGCAGTGGGTGGATCTGGTGCAGATGGCGGTGCGCGGGGACGCGGCCGACGCTCTCCCGCCCGAGCTGGACACGGCGGAGCAGCTGCTGATCGTCAATGACTTCCCGCACGGCTTCGACGACCGCGCCCTCACACAGCTGCGCTACCTGGCCGACGAAGGGCCTTCCGTCGGCGTCCATCTGCTGCTGGTCGCGGACCGTGAGGACGCCCGGGAGTTCGGTCCTGTGCTCGATCCGCTGTGGCGTTCGCTTCTGCGTATCACTCCGGTTCCTGATGACCACCTCGCCGACCCCTGGGTCGGGCACGCCTGGACGTACGAGCCGTCGCTGCCGCCGCCGGGCAGTGCGGTGCTCCGGACGGTGCTCGCCCAGGTCGCGACAGCTCGCCGCGCCTGACACTCGCTGACCTACTCACTTACTGACCTACTGACCTACTGACCTACTGACCTACTGGCCTGATGACCTGGGTCTTTGGATTAACCTTTACCAATCCCTTTACCTTCCCTTGGTGTTCCCTGTACTGTTCTTGGTGCGGAGGGGAGTACTCCCCAAGTGCGGCGCACCCGTCAGTACGGACCTGTTCGGGTTCCGGGGCGCCGGCCCGATGTGCCGGTCCGTCCGGCGCGGGTGGAAGAGACCTCCGGCAGCGACGACGCTGATCAAGTAGCCGTAGCAATCGCCGGAGGCGTGATGGACGTTTCACTGACCCTGTGGGCGCTGACCATTCTTGGTCTGGGCGCGCTGATCGCGGTCGACTTCGTGATCGGGCGCAAACCGCACGACGTATCGGTCAGGGAAGCCAGTGTCTGGACCGTGGTCTGGATCGTCCTGGCCGCGCTCTTCGGCCTCGGTCTGCTGCTCTTCAGCGGTGGCCAGGCGTCCGGAGAGTTCTTCGCCGGTTTCATCACCGAGAAGTCGCTGAGCGTCGACAACCTCTTCGTCTTCATCCTGATCATGGCGAAGTTCTCGGTGCCGTCCCACCTGCAGCAGCGGGTGCTGCTGTTCGGTGTCCTGATAGCTCTGGTGCTGCGCGCGGTCTTCATCGCGGCGGGCGCGGCGATCATCGCCGGTTTCTCGTGGGTCTTCTTCCTCTTCGGCGCGTTCCTGATCTACACCGCCTGGAAGCTCATCAAGGAAGCGCGATCCGGCGACGAGGAAGAGGAGTTCGAGGAGAACCGCCTCCTCAAGTCGGTCGAGCGGCGGCTCGGCGTGGCCGACCGCTACCACGGCACCAAGCTCTTCATCCGGCAGAACGGCAAGCGGATCATGACGCCGCTGATGGTCGTGATGCTGGCCATCGGCACCACCGACGTGCTGTTCGCGATGGACTCGATCCCGGCGATCTTCGGCCTCACCAAGGACCCGTACATCGTCTTCACCGCCAACGCCTTCGCCCTGATGGGCCTGCGCCAGCTGTACTTCCTCATAGGCGGCCTGCTGAAGAAGCTGGTGCACCTCAGCTACGGGCTGTCGGTCATCCTCGGCTTCATCGGCGTCAAACTGCTGCTGCACGCGCTGCACGAGTCCGGGGCGCCCGTGCCGGAGATCTCCATCCCGGTCTCGCTGGCGGTCATCTGCGGTGTCCTGATCGTCACCACGGTCACCAGCCTCCTCGCCAACCGGAAGCAAGCAGCCGCTGGACAGGCCGGGACGCCGGACAAGGGCAACCAGGACAGCGTCGACGTGTGAGGGGCGGGTGCAGGTGCCGGCTCACCAGCCGCGTGCGCGCCACTCCGCGAGGTGCGGGCGCTCGGCGCCCAGCGTGGTGTCGTGCCCGTGCCCCGGATAGACCCAGGTCTCGTCGGAGAGCCGGTCGAAGAGCTTCTCCTCGATACCGCCGAGCAGGCTGGCGAACGCCTCGGGGTCGTCATGGGTGTTCCCGACCCCGCCGGGGAAGAGGCAGTCGCCGGTGAAGACATGCGGGTGGCCGTGCGGGTCGTCGTAGATGAGCACGATGGAGCCCGGGGTGTGGCCGATCAGCCGGCGGACGTTCAGCTCGACCCGGCCCACCCTGATCGTGTCACCGTCCTCCACCGGGACATCGGTGGCGACCGGAATGCCGCCGACGTCGTACCGCCCCGCGTAGGTGCGGGCGCCGGTGGCGTCCACGACGGCCTGCAAGGACTGCCAGTGGTCGCCGTGGCGGTGGGTGGTGACCACGGAGGCGATGGAGTCGTCACCGATCAGCTGCAGCAGCGTCGCGGTGTCGTTGGCCGCGTCGATCAGCATCTGCTCCCCGGACTCCCGGCAGCGCAGCAGATACGCGTTGTTGTTCATCGGGCCCACCGCGACCTTGGAGATCATCAGAGCTGTCAGCTCGTGTACGTCCGCCGGGCCGTCGACCTTCACCACTCCGCTGTACGTCATGGTGCCGAGTCTAGAGCGGCTGTGTGGGGCCGGGTGCCCGGAGTGCGGACTCAGGAGCCGCTGCCCCGGCCGTTGTTCTAGAGCGGCGGCAGGGCCGGCAGCGCCCCACCGCCGGGGACCGTCAGCCCCTCGCCGTCGCCGCGCCCCGACAGCCAGCCCACCAGCGCAGCGGGCGGGCCCGTGACCCCGGCCACCGCGGGGTCGGCGGAGAAGCGCTCACGCAGGAAGGCGATCTCCCGCTCGGTGAATTCCGCGGAAAGGTCATCCAGCTCGTAGCCGATCCCGAGGTCGACATGGTGCAGCTCGAGCTCGACCCAGCGGCGGAAGGGGATGCGGGCGGCGGTGTCGGTGACGCCGTTGCGGAGGGTCACGGTCCTTGACCAGTCCGCGGGAAGCTCCGAGCGCTCACGGAACCGGGCTGCGCTCTCACGTACGTCCGCGAGCTGCACGGCGAGCGTGCGGTGCGCGTCACGCTCGATGTCGGCGTCGCGGGCCTCGGCCGACGCGTACATCGGCAGACCGGCGAGAACATTTCCGATCGCGTCGGCGTTACGTGAGAGGTGGGCGAGTACATGACCGCGGGACCAGCCGGGAAGCCGTGACGGTTCCGCGACCGTGACGTTGTCCAGTCCGGCGGCCGCGGCCAGGAGCCGTTCGGTCGCCTCATCCACAGATCTCAGGTCGCGCGCGTGGTCGATCATGCAGCTGACGATAGGCCCCTCCACTCCTTCGGGTGAAGCTGTTTACCGATGGCCGTTAATCGAATGCGCGTGCTATAGGCTCGTGAGAGACATCCAACAAGGCATCATCCGACATCGCTGAGGCGCCCCCCATACCCTGGGGAGGGGGCTCCGCCCCTGCTTCTTCTCTCAGAAAGGTGCGGACCGGCGTGGCCGACCGTCTCATCGTTCGTGGCGCTCGCGAGCACAACCTCAAAAACGTCTCGATCGACCTCCCGCGTGACTCCCTGATCGTCTTCACCGGGCTCTCCGGATCGGGCAAGTCCTCCCTCGCGTTCGACACGATCTTCGCCGAGGGGCAGCGCCGCTATGTCGAGTCGCTCTCCTCGTACGCCCGGCAGTTCCTCGGGCAGATGGACAAGCCCGATGTGGACTTCATCGAGGGTCTGTCCCCCGCTGTCTCGATCGACCAGAAGTCGACCTCGCGCAACCCGCGCTCGACGGTCGGCACGATCACCGAGGTCTACGACTACCTCCGGCTGCTCTTCGCCCGTATCGGCAAGCCGCACTGCCCCCAGTGCGGCCGGCCCATCTCGCGCCAGTCCCCGCAGGCCATCGTCGACAAGGTCCTCGAACTGCCCGAGGGCAGCCGCTTCCAGGTGCTCTCGCCGCTCGTGCGGGAGCGCAAGGGCGAATTCGTCGACCTCTTCTCCGACCTTCAGACCAAGGGGTACAGCCGTGCCCGGGTGGACGGCGAGACGATCCAGCTCTCCGATCCGCCCAAGCTGAAGAAGCAGGAGAAGCACACCATCGAGGTGGTCATCGACCGTCTCACGGTGAAGGACAGCGCCAAGCGCCGCCTCACCGACTCGGTAGAGACCGCGCTCGGGCTGGCCGGCGGCATGGTCATCCTGGACTTCGTGGATCTGCCGGCGGACGACCCCGAGCGTGAGCGGATGTACTCCGAGCACCTCTACTGCGCCCATGACGACCTGTCCTTCGAGGAGCTTGAGCCGCGCTCCTTCTCGTTCAACTCGCCCTTCGGCGCCTGCCCGGACTGCACCGGGATCGGGACGCGGATGGAGGTCGACCCCGAGCTGATCGTCCCGGACGAGGACAAGTCCCTCGACGAGGGCGCGATCTCCCCGTGGTCACACGGCCACACCAAGGAGTACTTCGCACGGCTGGTCGGCGCCCTCTCCGGCGAGCTCGGCTTCCGGACCGACATCCCCTGGGCCGGGCTGCCGCAGCGCGCCAAGAAGGCCCTGCTGAACGGCCACAAGACCCAGATCGAGGTCCGCTACCGCAACAGGTACGGGCGCGAGCGCGCCTACACGACCTCCTTCGAGGGCGTGGTGCCCTTCGTCAAGCGGCGGCACTCCGAGGCGGAGAGCGACTCCAGCAGGGAGCGCTTCGAGGGCTATATGCGCGAGGTGCCCTGCCCGACCTGTGAGGGCACCCGGCTGAAGCCGATCGTCCTCGCGGTCACCGTGATGGAGAAGTCCATCGCCGAGGTCGCGGCGATGTCGATCAGCGAGTGCGCGGACTTCCTGGGCCGGCTGAAGCTCAACGCCCGCGACAAGAAGATCGCCGAGCGGGTGCTCAAGGAGGTCAACGAACGGCTGAAGTTCCTGGTCGACGTCGGCCTCGACTACCTCTCGCTCAACCGCGCGGCGGGCACGCTCTCCGGCGGCGAGGCACAGCGCATCAGGCTGGCCACCCAGATCGGTTCCGGTCTGGTCGGGGTGCTGTACGTACTGGACGAGCCGTCCATCGGTCTGCACCAGCGCGACAACCACCGCCTCATCGAGACACTCGTCCGGCTGCGCGACATGGGCAACACCCTGATCGTCGTCGAGCACGACGAGGACACCATCAAGGTCGCCGACTGGGTCGTGGACATCGGTCCCGGCGCGGGTGAGCACGGCGGCAAGGTCGTGCACTCCGGGTCGCTGAAGGACCTCCTCACCAACAAGGAGTCCCTGACCGGCCAGTATCTGGCGGGCAAGAAGGCCATCCCGATCCCGGACCTGCGCAGGCCCGTGGACCCGGGCCGGCGGCTGACGGTGCACGGCGCCCGGGAGAACAACCTCAGGGACATCGACGTGTCCTTCCCGCTGGGGGTGCTGACCGCGGTCACCGGTGTCTCCGGCTCCGGCAAGTCGACCCTGGTCAACGACATCCTCTACACCCACCTCGCACGTGAGCTCAACGGCGCGCGTACGGTCCCCGGCCGGCACACCCGGGTCGACGGCGACGACCTGGTCGACAAGGTCGTCCACGTCGACCAGTCGCCGATCGGCCGCACCCCCCGGTCCAACCCGGCGACGTACACCGGGGTCTTCGACCATGTGCGCAGGCTGTTCGCCGAGACCATGGAGGCGAAGGTCCGGGGCTATCTGCCCGGGCGCTTCTCCTTCAACGTCAAGGGCGGCCGCTGCGAGAACTGCTCGGGCGACGGCACGATCAAGATCGAGATGAACTTCCTGCCGGATGTGTACGTCCCGTGCGAGGTCTGCCACGGTGCGCGCTACAACCGGGAGACCCTGGAGGTCCACTACAAGGGCAAGTCCATCGCCGAGGTCCTGGACATGCCGATCGAGGAGGGCCTGGACTTCTTCGAGGCCGTCCCGACGATCGCGCGTCATCTGCGCACGCTCCACGAGGTGGGCCTGGGCTACGTCAGGCTCGGCCAGTCCGCGCCGACGCTGTCGGGCGGTGAGGCGCAGCGGGTGAAGCTGGCGAGCGAGCTCCAGAAGCGCTCCACCGGCCGCACGGTCTACGTCCTGGACGAGCCGACGACGGGCCTTCACTTCGAGGACATCAGCAAGCTGATCAACGTGCTGTCGGGTCTGGTCGACAAGGGCAACACGGTGATCGTCATCGAGCACAACCTGGATGTCGTCAAGACCGCCGACTGGGTCGTCGACATGGGCCCCGAGGGCGGCAACGGCGGTGGCCTGGTCATCGCCGAGGGCACTCCCGAGCAGGTCGCCGGGGTCCCGGCCAGCCACACCGGGAAGTTCCTGCGGGACATCCTGGACGCCGAGCGGATCAGCGACGCCACCCAGGTCACGAAGGCGCCGGCGAAGAAGGCCGCTGTAAAGAAGGCCGCGGTGAAGAAGACAGCGGCACAGAAGGCGGCAGCGGCGAAGGGCGGCGCCACGGCCAAGGCGGCCACGGCTGGGACGGCGGCGAAGAAGCCGGCCGCGAAGAAGCCGGCGGCGAAGAAGGCGGTGCGCGCCCGGCGCTCTTCGTGAGGCCGACGGCAGGCGTGACGCCGGCGTGACGCCGGTGTGACTCCAGCGGCGGGGAGGGACGGGGCCTCCCGGCGGGGCGGGGCCCCGCGCCCTTCCCCGCCGCTGGAGCTCAGGCCAGCTCGTGGGCGTACGGCGGTTCGGCCCCGGTACGTGAGCAGGTCACCGCGGCCGCCCGGGCCGCGAAGGCCAGGACCTCGGCCCAGTCGTCGCAGGACAGTGCGGCGACCGCCGTCGCCGACAGCGCGTCCCGCTCCGCGAGACCGTGCAGCAGCGCCGCGTTGACCGTGTCGCCCGCGCCGATCGTGTCCACCACATCGACCGCCGCACCGGGGACCGCGTACTCGCCGCCCGCCCTGGTGCGTACGGTCAGCCCGTCGCCGCCGTGGGTGACCACCACCGCCTGCGGCCCCGCGGCCAGCCACTCCTCCGGGGTGCCGCCGAGCCACTGGGCGTCCTCCTCCGACAGCTTCAGGAGGGTGACATCCGGCAGCCAGCCCCTGAACCGCTTCCGGTAGGCGTCACCGTCCTGGATCAGCCCCGCCCTGATGTTCGGGTCGAGCAATGTGAACACCCCGCGCGCCGATTCCCGCCGCAGCAGCGCCTCGTACGCACTCGCACCCGGTTCGAGGACCAGCGAACAGGTGCCCAGGGACAACGCCGTCACCTCGTGGGGCAGTTGCTCCGGCAGCTCGAACAGGCGGTCCGCGCTCCCCTCGGCGTAGAAGCCGAAGCCCGCGGAGCCGTCGGTGCTCAGCGACGCCACCGCGAGCGTCGTCGGCTCAGGGCCCCGCTGGACCAGGGAGAGGTCCACCCCGGCCGCCCGCAGCCCGCCGAGCAGCGCGTCGCCGAAGCCGTCGGTCGACACCCGGGAGCAGAAGCCCACCCGGGCACCGAGCCGGCCCAGGGCGACAGCCGTGTTGTAGGGCCCGCCGCCCAGCCGTGGCAGCAGTGCGGGCAGGGGTTCACCGGGCGCGGCGGCGTGCTGCGGCACCAGGTCGATCAGGGATTCTCCGGCGACGGTGATCACAGATCCCGAACGTAGCCGAAGTTCCCAGGCCCGTAAACGCCGTGAACACCGCCTGCGGCGGCGGAGATCTCCACCGGTATGGTCGGTTCCGTCGCCGATGCCTGTTGAACAGTGGAGCCTCACATGTCCGGTCTGCCGCCCGCCCGTCGTTCCGTCCTCATGGGAGCCGCCCTGGCGGGCGCCGCGGGGCTCGGGCTCACCGCCTGCTCGGGCGGTGGCAGCAGCACATCGTCGGGCCCCGACAAGCCCGTCGACCTGGGGGCCGCCGACGCCGTACCGGTCGGCGGGGTCAAGTACTACCGGGACCAGTTCCTGATCGTGAGCCGGCCGAGCGCCGACGCGTACAAGGCGCTCTGGTCGCGGTGCACCCACCAGAACTGCCCCCTGCAGAAGATCGAGGGCAAGGTCGGCATCTGCCCCTGCCACGGCAGCCGCTTCGATGTCACGACCGGCAAGGTGCTGCAGGGCCCGGCCGGCCGGCCGCTCGCTGACGTGCCGGTCAAGGTGGTGGGCGGCAAGCTGATCGCCGGCCCCGACAAGAAGGTCTGACCCCGCCACCCCGCAGGCGGTACGCCGCCCGCTGCGACCCCGCCCGCAGTACGCCCTCCGCGGTGACTCCGCCCGCGGTGACTCCGCGCTGTCAGTCACCGCCAGTAGGGTGGGAGACATGGCAGACCCCTCCAGTTACCGCCCCAAGCCGGGACAGATCCCCGACTCCCCGGGGGTCTACAAATTCCGCGACGAGCACCACCGGGTGATCTACGTCGGGAAGGCGAAGAGCCTGCGCCCACGCCTGTCCTCGTACTTCCAGGACGTGGCCCATCTCCACCCGCGCACCCGCACGATGGTCACCACCGCCGCGTCCGTGGAGTGGACGGTGGTCTCCACCGAGGTCGAGGCGCTCCAGCTCGAATACTCCTGGATCAAGGAATTCGACCCCCGTTTCAACGTCAAGTACCGCGACGACAAGAGCTATCCGTCCCTCGCGGTGACGATGAACGAGGAATTCCCCCGGGTGCAGGTGATGCGCGGCCCCAAGAAGAAGGGCGTGCGCTACTTCGGCCCCTACGGCCATGCCTGGGCCATCCGCGAGACCGTCGACCTGATGCTCCGCGTCTTCCCCGTACGCACCTGCTCCGCCGGGGTGTTCAAGCGCTCCGCGCAGATCGGCCGCCCCTGCCTCCTCGGCTACATCGGCAAGTGCTCGGCGCCCTGCGTCGGCCGTGTCACCCCCGAGGAGCACCGCGAACTGGCCGAGGAGTTCTGCGACTTCATGGCCGGCCGCACCGGCGCGTACATACGGCGCATCGAGCAGGAGATGCGGGACGCGGCCGAGGAGATGGAGTACGAGAAGGCGGCCAGGCTCCGCGACGACATAGAGGCGCTCAAGCGCGCTCTGGAGAAGAACGCGGTCGTCTTCAACGACGCCACCGACGCCGACCTGATCGCCGTCGCCGAGGACGAGCTGGAGGCCGCCGTCCAGATCTTCCACGTACGGGGCGGCCGGGTCCGCGGCCAGCGCGGCTGGGTCACCGACAAGGTCGAGGCCGTGGAGACCTCCGGCCTCGTCGAGCACGCGCTCCAGCAGCTGTACGGCGAGGAGAAGGGCGAGGGCGTGCCCAAGGAGGTGCTGGTCCCGGCCCTCCCGGAGCAGACCGACGCCGTCACCCAGTGGCTGGCCGACCGCCGGGGCTCGCATGTCTCGCTGCGTATCCCGCAGCGCGGCGACAAGAAGGACCTGATGGCGACCGTGCAGCGCAACGCCCAGCAGGCGCTGGTGCTGCACAAGACCAAGCGCGCGTCCGACCTCACGACCCGCTCCCGGGCCCTGGAGGAGATCGCCGCCGCGCTCGGCCTCGACAGCGCGCCGCTGCGGATCGAGTGCTACGACATCTCCCACCTCCAGGGCGACGACGTGGTCGGTTCGATGGTGGTCTTCGAGGACGGTCTGGTCCGCAAGGGGGAGTACCGCCGCTTCCAGATCAAGGGTTTCGAGGGCCAGGACGACGTCCGGTCCATGCACGAGGTGCTCACCCGGCGCTTCCGGCGGTATCTCCAGGAGAAGGAGCGGACGGGGGAGTGGACCGAGGAGCAGGCCGCCGAGGCGGTCGAGGAGGACGGCCGCCCCAAGCGGTTCGCGTACCCGCCGCAGCTGGTGGTGGTCGACGGCGGCCAGCCCCAGGTGGCGGCCGCGAAGCGCGCGCTGGACGAGCTGGGCATCGATGACGTCGCCGTCTGCGGTCTGGCCAAGCGCCTGGAGGAGGTCTGGCTGCCGGGCGACGACGACCCGGTGGTCCTGCCCCGGTCGAGCGAGGGGCTCTACCTCCTCCAGCGGGTGCGGGACGAGGCCCACCGCTTCGCCATCACCTATCAGCGGGCCAAGCGGGCCAAGCGCTTCAAGGCGGGCCCGCTCGACTCCGTCGCCGGCCTGGGGGAGACCAGGAAACAGGCCCTGATCAAGCACTTCGGCTCGGTCAAGAAGCTGAGGCAGGCCACAATCGACCAGATCTGCGAAGTGCCCGGCATAGGCCGCAGGACGGCCGAGTCGGTGGTCGCCGCGCTCGCAGGGACAGCGCCGGCCGCACCTGCCGTGAACACGGCAACAGGAGAGATCATTGAAGACGACGGGGGCGACACACATGAGTGACGAGCAGGAACGGGACGGAGCACACGTGAGTACGGGCAGTGCGGGCACGGGCGGTGCGACCACCGGCGGTGCGACCACCGGCACACCGGCCGAGACCGCGGAAGCGGCCATTCCGGAGCTGGTGATCATCTCCGGGATGTCCGGCGCCGGGCGTTCCACTGCGGCGAAGTGCCTGGAGGACCTCGGCTGGTTCGTCGTCGACAACCTCCCGCCCGCCCTGATCCCCACCATGGTCGAGCTCGGCGCCCGCTCCCAGGGCAACGTGGCCCGTATCGCCGTCGTCGTCGACGTACGCGGCCGGCGCTTCTTCGACAATCTGCGCCAGTCCCTCGCCGACCTCGCCGCCAAGCAGGTCACCCGGCGGATCGTCTTCCTGGAGTCCTCCGACGACGCGCTGGTGCGCCGCTTCGAATCCGTGCGCAGACCGCACCCGCTCCAGGGGGACGGCCGGATCACCGACGGCATCGCCGCCGAGCGCGACCTGCTGCGCGAGCTGCGCGGCGACGCCGACCTGGTGATCGACACCTCCAGCCTCAACGTGCACGAACTGCGGGCCAAGATGGACGCCCAGTTCGCCGGCGACGAGGAGCCCGAGCTGCGGGCGACCGTGATGTCGTTCGGCTACAAGTACGGCCTCCCGGTCGACGCGGACCTGGTCGTCGACTGCCGCTTCCTGCCCAACCCGCACTGGGTGCCCGAGCTGCGCCCCTTCACCGGCCTCAACGAGGAGGTGTCGGCGTACGTCTTCAACCAGCCGGGCGCCAAGGAGTTCCTCGACCAGTACAGCGAGCTGCTCCAGATCATCGCCACCGGCTACCGGCGCGAGGGCAAGCGGTACGTGACCATCGCCGTCGGGTGTACCGGCGGCAAGCACCGTTCCGTGGCGATGTCCGAGAAGCTCGCCGCCCGGTTGGCGTCGGAAGGGATCGAGACGGTGCTCGTCCACCGCGACATGGGGCGCGAGTGACAGGCCGAAGTACCGCCAAGCTGCGGCGCGTACGGCTGGTACCGGGCCGGATCAGGCGCGGCACCCAGCCGAAGGTCGTCGCACTGGGCGGCGGAATGGGGCTCTCCGCCTCGCTCGCCGCGCTGCGGCGCATCACCGGGGACCTGACCGCCGTGGTGACCGTCGCCGACGACGGCGGTTCCAGTGGCCGGCTCCGCGAGGAACTGGGCGTGCTGCCGCCCGGCGATCTCCGCAAGGCGCTCGCCGCGCTCTGCGGGGACGACGACTGGGGGCAGACCTGGGCCCGCGTCATCCAGCACCGCTTCCAGTCCCAGGGCGAGCTGCACGAGCACGCGGTCGGCAATCTGCTGATCGTCGCCCTGTGGGAGCAGCTCGGCGACCACGTACAGGCCCTGGACCTGGTCGGCAAGCTGCTCGGGGCGCACGGCAGGGTGCTGCCGATGTCCGCGGTGCCACTGGAGCTCCAGGCCCTGGTCCGCGGCCACGACCCGGCCCGCCCCGACGACGTCGACACGGTCCGCGGCCAGGCCACGGTCGCCCTCACCCCGGGCGAGGTGCAGTCCGTGCACCTGGTGCCGAACGACCCGCCGGCCGTCCCTGAGGCCGTCGCCGCGGTCCTCGACGCGGACTGGGTGGTGCTCGGCCCCGGCTCCTGGTTCTCGTCGGTGATCCCGCATCTGCTGGTGCCCGAACTGCACGACGCGCTGGTCGAAACGAAGGCGCGCAAGGTGCTCTCGCTCAATCTCGCGCCGCAACCCGGTGAAACCAGTGGCTTCTCACCGCAGCGTCATTTGGAGGTTTTGGCCCGACACGCCCCTAAACTCGCCCTGGACGTGGTGCTTGCCGACGAGGCCGCCGTGCCCGACCGTGCGAGTCTCGCCGAAGCCGCCAAAGGGCTCGGTGCGGCGGTCGAGCTGGCGCCCGTGGCCTCGCCCGACGGCTCCCCGACACACGACAGGGAGCTGCTGGCCGCCGCGTACGACCGTATTTTTCGGATGCATGGAAGGATCGGCCCATGGCGATGACGGCAGCGGTGAAGGACGAAGTCTCCCGGCTCCCCGTCACCCGGACCTGCTGCAGGAAGGCGGAGGTTTCGGCGATTCTTCGGTTCGCCGGCGGGCTGCACCTGGTGAGCGGGCGGATTGTGATCGAGGCGGAGCTGGACACCGCCATGGCGGCGCGCAGGCTCAAGCGGGACATCCTGGAGATCTTCGGACACAATTCCGAACTGATCGTGATGGCCCCCGGCGGACTGCGCAGAGGCAGCCGTTTTGTCGTACGGGTCGTGGCGGGCGGCGACCAGCTGGCCCGCCAGACCGGCCTGGTGGACGGCCGCGGCCGCCCCATCCGCGGTCTGCCCCCGCAGGTCGTCTCGGGGGCCACCTGCGATGCCGAGGCGGCCTGGCGCGGCGCCTTCCTGGCACACGGCTCACTCACCGAGCCAGGCCGCTCCTCATCGCTCGAGGTCACCTGCCCCGGACCCGAGGCGGCGCTCGCTCTGGTGGGCGCGGCGCGCAGGCTGCAGATCGCCTCCAAGGCCCGTGAGGTCCGCGGTGTGGACCGGGTCGTCGTCCGGGACGGGGACGCCATCGGCGCCCTCCTCACCCGGCTCGGCGCACACGACTCCGTCCTGGCCTGGGAGGAGCGGCGGATGCGCCGCGAGGTCAGGGCCACCGCCAACCGCCTCGCCAACTTCGACGACGCCAACCTCCGCCGCTCGGCGAGGGCCGCGGTCGCCGCGGGGGCCCGGGTCGGCCGTGCGCTGGAGATCCTCGCCGACGAGGTGCCCGAGCACCTCGCCGCGGCCGGCCGGCTGCGGATGGAGCACAAGCAGGCATCGCTGGAGGAGCTCGGCGCGCTCGCCGACCCGCCGCTGACCAAGGACGCCGTCGCCGGCCGGATCCGACGGCTGCTGGCCATGGCCGACAAGCGGGCCCAGGATCTGGGGATTCCCGGTACGGAGTCCACGCTTTCCGAGGAGATGGACGACAGCCTGGTCGGCTGAGCCGCCGAATACAGCTGTTTCCGCTATTCCCGATTCCCGTATTTCGGCATTGTGATCCCGCGGAGAACAACGCGACGCTGCCGGTGCCCATATGGGCACCGGCAGCGTCGTATGAGCCCCGGGGAATGTACTGATGAGTACGGGTGTCCGTGTGCCGCGGATGAATTTCCTTACGGTCCTGTTCGATATGACCCTGAGGGCTTTCGAGAGGTAGGGTCGGAGGCGGTCGGGGACATCCCATACATCTCGCCGTGGCGTCGAAACCCGGCGTACCAACGAGGAGATCGAGTTCGTGACGATCCGCGTAGGCATCAACGGCTTTGGCCGCATCGGTCGTAACTACTTCCGCGCGCTGCTGGAGCAGGGTGCTGACATCGAGATCGTGGCTGTCAACGACCTGGGTGACACCGCGACCACTGCGCATCTGCTGAAGTACGACACGATTCTGGGCCGTCTCAAGGCCGAGGTCTCTCACACCGCAGACACCATCACCGTCGACGGACACACCATCAAGGTGCTGTCCGAGCGCAACCCGGCCGAGATCCCCTGGGGTCAGCTGGGCGTCGACATCGTCATCGAGTCGACCGGCTTCTTCACGAAGAAGGCCGACGCCGAGAAGCACATCGCCGGCGGCGCCAAGAAGGTCCTCATCTCGGCTCCGGCCAAGGGCGAGGACATCACCATCGTGATGGGCGTCAACCAGGACAAGTACGACGCGGCGAAGCACCACGTCATCTCCAACGCCTCCTGCACCACCAACTGTGTGGCGCCGATGGCCAAGGTTCTCCTGGAGAACTTCGGCATCGTCAAGGGCATGATGACGACCGTCCACGCGTACACCAACGACCAGCGCATCCTGGACTACCCGCACTCGGACCTGCGTCGCGCCCGCGCCGCCGCCGAGAACATCATTCCGACCACCACGGGTGCCGCCAAGGCCACCGCGCTGGTCATCCCGGAGCTCGAGGGCAAGCTCGACGGCATCGCGATGCGCGTCCCGGTCCCGACCGGCTCCGTGACCGACCTGGTCATCGAGCTGGAGCGCGAGGTCACCAAGGACGAGGTCAACGCCGCGTTCCAGAAGGCGTCCGAGGGCCAGCTCAAGGGGCTCCTCGACTACACCGAGGACCCGATCGTCTCCTCGGACATCGTCAACTGGCCGGCGTCCTGCACCTTCGACTCCTCCCTGACCATGGTCCAGGGCAAGAGCGTCAAGGTCATCGGCTGGTACGACAACGAGTGGGGCTACTCCAACCGCCTCGTCGACCTGACAGTCTTTGTCGGCAACCAGCTCTGATCACGGGCCGGTAGGCGCCTCGATGTGAGCACGGGGCTCGGACACGCGCGAGGAAGCGCGGTCCGGGCCCCGTGGCCTGTCCAGAACGTCCAAGGAGTCCAGGAACTCATGAAGACCATCGACGAACTTCTCGCCGAAGGGGTCGCGGGCAAGCGGGTATTCGTCCGCGCCGACCTCAATGTGCCGCTCTCCGGCACCACCATCACCGACGACGGCCGGATCCGCGCGGTCCAGCCGACGGTGGCCAAGCTCGCGGAGGCCGGCGCCCGTGTCGTCGTCGCCTCGCACCTGGGCCGCCCGAAGGGCGCCCCGGACCCGGCGTTCTCGCTCGCCCCCGCGGCGGCGCGCCTCGGTGAACTCCTCGGCGCCGACGTCGCGTTCGCCACCGACACGGTCGGCGAATCCGCCAGGGCCACCGTCGCCGCTCTCGCCGACGGCCAGGTCGCCGTCATCGAGAACCTCCGCTTCAACGCCGGTGAGACCTCGAAGGACGACGCCGAGCGCGGCGCCTTCGCCGATCAGCTCGCCGAGCTGGCCGACCTCTACGTCGGTGACGGCTTCGGCGCCGTGCACCGCAAGCACGCCTCGGTCTACGACCTCCCGGCGCGCCTGCCGCACGCCGCCGGATACCTCATCGCCACCGAGGTCGGCGTCCTCAAGAAGCTGACCTCCGATGTCAAGCGCCCGTACGCGGTGGTGCTCGGCGGCGCCAAGGTCTCCGACAAGCTCGGCGTCATCGACCACCTCCTGGAGCGCGCCGACCGCATCCTCATCGGCGGCGGCATGGCGTACACCTTCCTCAAGGCCCAGGGCCACGAGGTCGGCAGCTCCCTCCTCCAGGAGGACCAGATCCCGGTGGTCCGTGAGTATCTGGAGCGCGCCAAGGCCAAGGGTGTGGAGTTCGTGCTGCCCGTCGACGTCGTGGTCTCCGCGGAGTTCCCCGACCTCAAGGCCAAGGCGCCGACGCACCCCGAGACCGTGCCCGCCGACGCGATCCCGGCCGGGCAGATGGGCCTGGACAACGGCCCCGAGACCAACAAGCTCTACGCATCGAAGCTCGCCGACGCGGCCACCGTCTTCTGGAACGGCCCGATGGGCGTCTTCGAGCACCCCGACTACGCCGACGGCACCCGCGCCGTCGCGCAGGCACTCCTCGACAGCCCGGCCTTCACGGTCGTCGGCGGCGGTGACTCCGCAGCCGCGGTCCGCATCCTGGGCTTCGACGAGAACAAGTTCGGACACATCTCGACCGGTGGCGGCGCCAGCCTCGAATACCTCGAGGGCAAGACGCTTCCCGGCCTCGCCGCACTGGAGAACTGACAAACCTCATGACAAATCAGAGCACCCGCACCCCGCTGATGGCGGGCAACTGGAAGATGAACCTCAACCACCTCGAGGCCATCGCCCACGTCCAGAAGCTCTCCTTCGCCCTCGCCGACAAGGACTACGACGCCGTCGAGGTGGCGGTCCTGCCGCCCTTCGTGGACCTGCGTTCCGTCCAGACCCTCGTCGACGGCGACAAGCTGAAGATCAAGTACGGCGCCCAGGACATCTCGGCGCACGACTCCGGCGCGTACACCGGTGAGGTCTCCGGGCCGATGCTGGCCAAGCTGAAGTGCGCCTATGTGGCCGTCGGGCACAGCGAGCGCCGCCAGTACCACGCCGAGACCGACGAGGTCTGCAACGCCAAGGTCAAGGCCGCCTACCGGCACGGCATCACCCCGATCCTCTGCGTCGGCGAGGGCCTGGACATCCGCAAGGCCGGCCAGCAGGTCGAGTACACGCTCAAGCAGCTCGACGGCGGCCTCGAGGACATCCCGGCCGACGAGGCCGAGTCCGTCGTGATCGCGTACGAGCCGGTCTGGGCGATCGGCACCGGCGAGGTCGCCACCCCCGAGGACGCCCAGGAGGTCTGCGGGGCGATCCGCGGCCGGCTGGCCGAGCTGTACTCGCAGGAGCTGGCCGACAAGGTCCGTATCCAGTACGGCGGCTCGGTCAAGTCCGGGAACGTCGCCGCGATCATGGCCCAGCCCGATGTGGACGGTGCGCTGATCGGCGGCGCCGCCCTCGACGCCGACGAGTTCGTCAAGATCGTCCGCTTCCGCGACCAGTGAGTATGCGCTAGCGCGGATCCGTCGTACCCTTGCGGGGCCGAGACGGCTGGCACCAGCCGTCCGGCCCCGTCGTCCGTTATGAGTTCCGAGGAAGTTGGTCCAGCCGTGATTCTGGGGTTCTCGATCGCCCTGATCGTCTTCAGCCTGCTGCTGATGCTGCTGGTGCTGATGCACAAGGGGAAGGGCGGCGGCCTCTCCGACATGTTCGGTGGCGGCATGCAGTCGTCCGTCGGCGGCTCCTCGGTCGCCGAGCGCAACCTCGACCGCATCACCGTGGTGCTCGGCCTCTGCTGGTTCGCCTGCATCGTCGTGCTCGGCCTGCTGATGAAGCTGAAGAACTGACCGTCCGTATCCACGTTCTCGCCGCGTGTCGCCCGCGTTTCCGCGCGGGGGTGTAACTCCAATCACTGGACGCGCGTTGGGCCTTACGTAGACTGGGGCATCTTCGAGCACCATCACGCAGGGAGTTACGACCGTGGCAAGTGGCAACGCGATCCGGGGAAGCCGGGTCGGAGCGGGGCCGATGGGGGAGGCCGAGCGGGGCGAGTCCGCACCGCGCCTCCGCATCTCCTTCTGGTGCTCGAACGGGCACGAGACGCAGCCGAGCTTCGCCCACGACGCGCAGGTCCCGGAGACCTGGGACTGCCCGCGCTGTGGGTTCCCGGCAGGTCAGGACAGCGACAACCCCCCGGACCCACCGCGTACCGAGCCCTACAAGACGCACCTCGCCTATGTGCGCGAGCGGCGCAGCGACGAGGACGGCGAAGCGATCCTCGCCGAGGCCCTGGCGAAGCTCCGGGGCGAGATCTGAATACTCTGAATTTCCGGCCGGAACCCACTCGGGTGCCCGGCCGGACTGCGTAGTGGCCGCTGCCCGTGCGCCGGGAGCTCCGGTCGCGGCACTCGCCCGCCGGATCAATTAGGTTGGGTGGAGCGGGGCATGTACGCAGGTACGAGAAGAATGGACTGATGTCCGAGATGAACGCAGCAGGCCGTACCAGGCTCAACCAGATGCCCGAGTGGACCGCTCTGGCCAAGCACCGGGAGCAGCTGGGCGACACGCGTCTCCGGGAGCTGTTCGACAGGGATCCGGAGCGGGGGAGCACCTACACCCTCCGGGCCGGCGATCTGTATCTCGACTACTCCAAGCACCTGGTGACCGGCGAGACGCTGGGCCTGCTCCGTGAGCTGGCCGCCGCTGCCGGGGTGGCCGGGCTGCGCGACGCGATGTTCCGCGGCGAGAAGATCAACACCACCGAGGACCGCGCGGTGCTGCACACCGCGCTCCGTGCCCCGCGCGGCGCCGTCATCGAGGTGGACGGCGAGAACGTCGTGCCCGCCGTGCACGCCGTGCTCGACAAGATGGCCGCCTTCTCGGAGAAGGTCAGGTCGGGGGAGTGGACCGGGCACACCGGCAAGCCCATCAAGAACGTCGTCAACATCGGCATCGGCGGCTCGGACCTGGGCCCGGCGATGGCGTACGAGGCGCTGCGCTCCTTCACCGACCGCGGGCTGACGGTCCGCTTCGTCTCGAACGTCGACGGTGCCGATCTGCACGAGGCCGTAAGGGACTTGGACCCGGCCGAGACGCTCTTCATCATCGCCTCCAAGACCTTCACCACCATCGAGACCATCACCAACGCGACGTCCGCGCGCAATTGGCTGCTGACGCATCTGCGGGCCGGTCAGGAAGCCGTGGCCAAGCACTTCGTGGCGCTGTCGACGAACGCCGAGAAGGTCGAGGACTTCGGTATCGACACGGCCAACATGTTCGAGTTCTGGGACTGGGTCGGCGGCCGGTACTCCTACGACTCGGCGATCGGCCTCTCGCTGATGATCGCGATCGGCCCGGACCGCTTCCGCGAGATGCTCGACGGTTTCCACCTGATCGACGAGCACTTCCGCACCGCGCCGCCCGAGGAGAACATCCCGCTGCTGCTCGGCCTGCTCGGCGTCTGGTACGGCGCGTTCTTCGACGCCCAGTCGCACGCGGTCCTGCCGTACTCGCACTACCTGTCCAAGTTCACGGCGTACCTCCAGCAGCTCGACATGGAGTCCAACGGCAAGTCCGTGGACCGCGAGGGCGTCCCGGTCGACTGGCAGACCGGCCCGGTGGTCTGGGGGACGCCCGGCACCAACGGCCAGCACGCGTACTACCAGCTGCTGCACCAGGGCACCAAGGTCGTCCCTGCGGACTTCATCGGCTTTGCCAGGCCCGTCGATGACCTGACGCCCGGTCTGGCGGCCCAGCACGACCTCCTGATGGCGAACTTCTTCGCCCAGACCCAGGCCCTGGCCTTCGGCAAGACCCCCGACGAGGTACGGGCCGAGGGTGTCGCGGAGGAGCTGGTCCCGCACAAGACGTTCCGCGGCAACCACCCGACGTCCACGATCCTCGCCGACACGCTCACCCCGTCCGTCCTGGGGCAGCTGATCGCGCTCTACGAGCACAAGGTCTTCGTCCAGGGCGCCATCTGGAACATCGACTCCTTCGACCAGTGGGGCGTCGAGCTGGGCAAGGTGCTCGCCAAGAAGATCGAGTCGGTTTTGACCGGCGGCAAGGGCGGCGCGGACCTGGACAGCTCCACCGCCACGCTGGTGGACACCTACCGCGCGCTGCGGGCCAAGCAGTAGCGGCAGCGGTACGGAGACACGCAGAGGACCGGCCCGCACCCCCAGCAGGGGGGGTGCGGGCCGGTCCTCTGTCGCGGTGCCCGCCGTCAGGCGGTGGCCGGCGCGTAGAGCTGCGGCGGCAGATGCGAGGCGGCCGCCGCGTCAAGCAGCCACAGCGTCCTGTTGCGGCCCCTGGCACCCGCTGCCGGGGCCTGGACCTCTCCGGCCCCCGACAGGGCGAGAGCCGCGGCCCCGGCCTTGTCCTCGCCCGCCGCGAGCAGCCACACCTCGCGCGCGGCCCGGATCGCGGGCAGCGTCAGTGACAGCCGGACGGGCGGCGGCTTGGGCGCACCGTGCACACCGACGACGGTGCGTACGGACTCCCGTACGGCCGGCAGCTCGGGGAAGAGCGAGGCCACATGCGCGTCCGGGCCCACCCCCAGCATCAGCACGTCGAACGACGGCACATCGCCGTGGTCCCCGGGGCCCGCCGCGGCGGCCAGCTCCGCCGCGTACGCCGCGGCCGCCGCCTCCACATCGCTGCCGTACGGGCCGTCCGAAGCGGCCATGGCGTGCACCCGCTCGGGGTTCACCCCGACCGAGTCGAGCAGCGCGGCCCGTGCCTGGGTGACGTTCCGCTCGGGGTCGCCCTCCGGCAGGAAGCGCTCGTCGCCCCACCACAGATCGATCCGCGACCAGTCGACGGCGTCCCGGGCGGGCGCCTCGGCGAGGGCCGCGAGCAGCCCGTTGCCGTTGCGCCCGCCGGTCAGCACCACCGACGCGGAGCCGCGGGCGGCCTGGGCGTCCACGATCTTCGTGATCAGCCGGGCCGCCGTGGTGTGGGCCATCAGCTCCTTGTCCCGGTGGACGGCGAGCTGTGGCGTACTCACTTCGACGCCGCCTTCTTCGCGGGCGCCTTCTTTCCGGCCGGCGCGGCCTTGCCCGGCTCATCGGCCGTCTCGTCGGACCCGGCGGCCGACCCGTTGCCGGCCTGCTTCGGCGCGGGGGTGACCAGCCGGTCAACGCCGTACTTCAGCGAGGCCGCGTAGGTGTCGTCCGGGTCCAGCCTGCGCAGCTCCTCGGCGAGCAGCTCCGAGGTCTCCCGGCGCTTGAGCGCCACCGCGCGGTCCGGCTGGCCCTCCATGCAGAGCGTGGCCAGCGAACCGTCGGGACGGTCCAGCACGATCTCGCCGTGGTCCGTCTGCATCCGTACGGCCGTGAGACCGGGGCCGGACGAGACGGAACGGGTCACCGGTACGTCGAGCCGGTCGGCGAGCCACATCGCGAGCAGCTCACAGCTCGGATTGAACTCCTCGCCCTCCACCTCGGCGCCCTTGACCCGGCTCGGCACCTGGTCCAGGGCCGCGGCGAGCATCGAACGCCAGGGGGTGATGCGCGACCAGGACAGGTCCGTGTCGCCCGGTGTGTAGGCGGCGGCCCTGCCGGTGAGCTCGGCGATGGGCTGCTCGGCCGCGTAGGAGTCGGTGACCCGGCGCTGGCCCAGTGCGCCCAGCGGGTCCTTCGCGGGGTCGAGCGGCGCGTTGACCGGCCACCAGACCACCACGGGGGCGTCCGGCAGCAGCAGCGGCAGCACCACCGACTGGGCGTGGTGCAGCACCTCGCCGTACATCCGCAGGACGACGGTCTCGCCGCTGCCCGCGTCCGTACCGACCCGGATCTCCGCGTCGAGCCGGGCCGTGGCCCGGTCGCGCGGGGAGCGGGAGACCCGCTTGACGACGACGAGGGTGCGCGAGGGGTGCTCGCGGGACGCTTCGTTGGCCGCCTTGAGCGCGTCGTAGGCGTTCTCCTCGTCGGTCACGATGACGAGCGTCAGCACCATGCCGACGGCGGGGGTGCCGACGGCGCGGCGCCCCTCCACCAGTGCCTTGTTGACCTTGCTGGCTGTGGTTTCCGTCAGATCGATTTTCATGGCCGACGCCAGCTCCGTCCTTCTCGTGCGAGCATTTCGTCCGCCTCGGCCGGTCCCCAGGTGCCCGACTCGTACTGCGCGGGCTTTCCGTGGGTGTCCCAGTACTCCTCGATCGGGTCGAGGATCCGCCAGGACTGCTCGACCTCCTCCAGGCGCGGGAAGAGGTTCGAGTCGCCGAGCAGTACATCGAGGATGAGCCGCTCGTACGCCTCGGGGCTGGACTCGGTGAAGGACTCGCCGTACGCGAAGTCCATCGACACGTCCCGGATCTCCATCGAGGTGCCGGGCACCTTGGAGCCGAACCGCATGGTGATGCCCTCGTCGGGCTGGACGCGGATGACGATCGCGTTCTGGCCCAGCTCCTCCGTCGCCGTGTGGTCGAACGGGGAGTGCGGGGCGCGCTGGAAGACCACCGCGATCTCGGTGACACGGCGGCCGAGGCGCTTGCCGGTGCGCAGGTAGAAGGGGACGCCCGCCCAGCGGCGGTTGTCGATCTCCAGCCGTACGGCCGCGTAGGTGTCGGTCGTCGACTTGGGGTCGATGCCGTCCTCCTGGAGATACCCGACGGCCTGCTCGCCGCCCTGCCAGCCCGCGGCGTACTGGCCGCGCACGGTCTCCTTGCCGAGGTCCTTGGGCAGCCGGACGGCGCCCAGCACCTTGGTCTTCTCGGCCACCAGCGCGTGGGCGTCGAAGGAGGCGGGCTCCTCCATCGCGGTCAGCGCGAGCAGCTGGAGCAGGTGGTTCTGGATGACGTCACGGGCGGCGCCGATGCCGTCGTAGTACCCGGCGCGGCCGCCGATCCCGATGTCCTCGGCCATGGTGATCTGGACATGGTCGACGTACGACCGGTTCCAGATCGGCTCGAAGAGGGTGTTGGCGAAGCGGAGCGCCAGGATGTTCTGGACGGTCTCCTTGCCGAGGTAGTGGTCGATCCGGAAGACCTCGTTCGGCGGGAAGACCTCGTGCACGACCTGGTTGAGCTCCTGTGCGCTCTTCAGGTCGTGGCCGAACGGCTTCTCGATGACCGCACGGCGCCAGGAGCCGTCCTTCTGGTCGGCGAGTCCGTGCTTCTTGAGCTGCTGGACGACCTTGGGGAAGAACTTGGGCGGGACCGACAGGTAGAAGGCGAAGTTGCCTCCGGTGCCCTGCTGCTTGTCCAGCTCCTCGATGGTCGACTTGAGGGTGGCGAACGCGGCGTCGTCGTCGAAGTCGCCCTGGACGAAGCGCATGCCCTGGATGAGCTGCTGCCAGACCTCCTCGCGGAACGGTGTCCGCGCGTGCTCCTTGACGGAGTCGTGGACGACCTGGGCGAAGTCCTCGTCCTCCCAGTCGCGGCGCGCGAAGCCGATGAGCGAGAAGCCCGGTGGCAGCAGACCGCGATTGGCCAGGTCGTAGACAGCGGGCATCAGCTTTTTACGGGACAAATCACCCGTGACGCCAAAAATGACCAGGCCCGACGGCCCCGCGATACGCGGGAGCCGTCGGTCCGCAGCGTCACGCAGCGGGTTGCTGCTTGACAAGGTTTCAGCCCTCCGAAGGGGCGAGGCGCTCGAGCTCTGCCTCAGTGGACTTGAGCAGGTCGTTCCAGGAGGTCGCGAACTTCTCGACTCCCTCGTCCTCCAGGACCTGTACGACGTCGTCGTACGAGATCCCGAGCTTCTCCACGGCATCGAGCGCGGCGCGGGCCTGCTCGTAGGTGCCGGAAACGGCGTTGCCGGTGATCTCGCCATGGTCGGCGGTGGCGTCGAGCGTCGCCTCCGGCATGGTGTTCACCGTGTTGGGCGCGACCAGGTCCACGACGTACATCGTGTCGCGGTACGCCGGGTCCTTGACGCCGGTCGACGCCCACAGCGGGCGCTGCTTGTTGGCGTGCGCCTTGTCGAGGGCGGCCCAGCGGTCGGAGGAGAAGACCTCCTCGTACGCCTGGTAGGCGAGGCGCGCGTTGGCGACGGCGGCCTTGCCCTTGAGGGCCTTCGCCTCGTCGGTGCCCAGCGCGTCCAGCCGCTTGTCGATCTCGGTGTCCACCCGGGACACGAAGAAGGAGGCGACCGAGTGGATCTTGGAGAGGTCCAGCCCTGCTGCCTTGGCCTTCTCCAGACCCGCCAGGTAGGCGTCCATGACCGCGAGGTAGCGCTCGAGCGAGAAGATCAGCGTGACGTTGACGCTGATGCCCCGGCCGATGGTCTCGGTGATGGCGGGCAGACCGGCCTTGGTCGCCGGGATCTTGATGAGCGTGTTCGGGCGGTCCACCAGCCAGGCGAGCTGCTTGGCCTCGGCCGTGGTGGCCCTGGTGTTGTGGGCGAGCCGCGGGTCGACCTCGATGGAGACCCGGCCGTCCTGGCCGTCCGTCGCGTCGAAGACCGGGCGCAGGATGTCGGCGGCGTCACGGACGTCCGCCGTCGTGATCATGCGGACGGCCTCCTCGACGGTGACCCTGCGGGCCGCGAGGTCGGTGAGCTGCGTGTCGTAGCCGTCGCCCTGCGAGATCGCCTTCTGGAAGATCGACGGGTTGGTGGTGACACCCACCACGTGCTGCTGGTCGATCAGCTCGGCGAGGTTGCCTGACGTGATGCGCTTGCGCGAAAGGTCGTCGAGCCAGATCGCGACGCCTTCGTCGGAGAGGCGCTTGAGTGCGTCTGTCATGGGAATTGCATCTCCTACTAGTCGTATATAAGCGTCAGCGCGCTGCGGCTTCGAGCGATTCCCTGGCGGCGTCGGCGACGGCCTCGGGGGTGAAGCCGAACTCGCGGAAGAGGAGCTTGCCGTCGGCGGAGGCGCCGAAGTGCTCCAGCGACACGATCCGTCCCGCGTCACCCACGAAGCGGTGCCAGGTCAGGCCGATACCGGCCTCCACAGCCACCCGCGCCCTGACGGACGGCGGGAGCACCGAGTCGCGGTACGCCTGGTCCTGCTCCTCGAACCACTCGACGCACGGCATCGAGACGACCCGGGTCGGCACACCCGCGGCCTGGAGCTGCTCACGCGCGTCCACGGCCAGCTGCACCTCGGACCCGGTGCCGATCAGGATGACCTCGGGCGCGCCGCCCTCGGCGTCGAACAGGACGTAGCCGCCCTTGGCGACGCCCTCGTTCGCCTCGTACACCGGCACACCCTGGCGGGTCAGCGCGAAGCCGTGCGGGGCTCCCTTGCCGAACACCTTGGTGTAGCGCTGGAGGACCTCGCGCCAGGCGATGACCGTCTCGTTGGCGTCCGCCGGGCGGATCAGGTTCAGCCCCGGGATGGCGCGCAGGGCGGCCAGGTGCTCCACCGGCTGGTGGGTCGGGCCGTCCTCGCCGACGCCGACCGAGTCGTGCGTCCACACGTAGGTGACCGGCAGGTGCATCAGCGCGGAGAGCCGGACGGCGTTGCGCATGTAGTCGGAGAACACCAGGAAGGTGCCGCCGTAGATGCGGGTGTTGCCATGCAGCGCGATGCCGTTCATCTCCGCGGCCATGGCGTGCTCGCGGATCCCGAAGTGGACCGTGCGGCCGTACGGTTCGGCGCCCGGCAGCGGGTTGCCTTCGGGCAGGAACGACGACGTCTTGTCGATCGTCGTGTTGTTGGACCCGGCGAGGTCGGCCGAGCCGCCCCACAGCTCGGGAATGGCACCGCCGAGCGCTTCGAGCACCTTGCCGGAGGCGGCGCGGGTGGCGATGGAGGTGCCGGCCTCGAACGCCGGGAGCTCCTTCGTCCAGCCCTCGGGCAGCTCGCCCGCCCTGACCCGGTCGAACCGGGCCGCGTGCTCCGGGTTGGCGGTGCGCCAGGCCGCGAAGCCCTTCTCCCAGACCGCCTTGGCCTCACGGCCGCGGTCCAGCAGGGCGCGGGTGTGCGTCAGGACCTCGTCCGACACGTCGAAGGACTTCTCCGGGTCGAAGCCCAGGATCTTCTTGGTCGCGGCGACCTCTTCGTCGCCGAGCGCCGAGCCGTGCGCCGCACCGGTGTTCTGGGCGTGCGGGGCGGGCCAGGCGATGATCGAGCGCATCGCGATGAACGACGGGCGCCCGGTCTCGGCCTTGGCGGCCTGCAGCGCCGCGTAGAGAGCGGCCGGGTCGAGGTCGCCGTTCGCCTTCGGCGCCACACGCTGGACGTGCCAGCCGTACGCCTCGTAGCGCGCGCAGGTGTCCTCGGACACCGCGGTCTCGGTGTCGCCCTCGATCGAGATGTGGTTGTCGTCCCACAGCAGTACGAGGTTGCCGAGCTTCTGGTGGCCCGCGAGCGAGGACGCCTCGGAGGAGATGCCCTCCTGGAGGCAGCCGTCGCCGGCGATGGCGTAGATGAAGTGGTCGAACGGGGAGGTGCCGGGGGCAGCCTCCGGGTCGAAGAGGCCGCGCTCGTACCGGGCGGCCATGGCCATGCCCACGGCGTTGGCGACACCCTGGCCCAGCGGGCCCGTGGTGGTCTCCACACCGGCGGTGTGCCCGTACTCCGGGTGGCCCGGGGTCTTCGAGCCCCAGGTGCGGAACGACTCCAGGTCCGCCAGCTCCAGACCGAATCCGGCCAGGTAGAGCTGGGTGTAGAGGGTCAGCGAGGAGTGGCCGGCCGAGAGGACGAACCGGTCACGACCGGTCCAGTCGGGGTCCGCCGGGTCGTGCCGCATCACCTTCTGGAAGAGGGTGTACGCGGCCGGGGCCAGGCTCATGGCCGTACCGGGATGGCCGTTGCCGACCTTCTGTACGGCGTCCGCGGCCAGCACGCGGGCGGTGTCGACGGCCCGCTGGTCCAATTCGGTCCACGCGAGTTCAGTGGTGGTCGGCTTGGTACTCACCCTGGGTCAGGGCTCCTCTCCACATATGTGATCCCGGTGACGTTCGGTGTACCGGGCGTTGTCGAGCCTACCCCCGCCGCAACGCCCGTCTTTTCGAGTTCCCGCCGGTGGCAGACAGACACTTCCCAGGGTGCGGTCGCGGCCGCCGATCCGCCCGTCGAAGAGCGCGCGTCCGCTCGTAAGAGCCACCCTTTCGTCCCGGAACCGGCCCGGAACCATCCCGGAACCACGGGCCCAACACGACCGCACCCCCGGGGATGGCGACGTAGGGGCAACGTCTAGAGTGGCGTGGTACGCGCAAGTCTTTACCGGCTCTTCACGGCCGGAACTTGCTGGGAATTTCTCTGTCAGGGGTGTACGTGACGGCCGTCGAGTCCCGACCCGCAGGGGTCGTCCTGACTCCCAGCCCGGGGGCCCATCGGCCGTTCGGGGCCAGGGTCAAGGGTTTTGTGGCGCTGACCAAGCCGCGGATCATCGAACTGCTGCTGATCACCACTGTCCCGGTGATGTTCCTGGCCAAGCAGGGCGTGCCCAATCTCTGGCTGGTCCTGGCGACCTGCCTCGGCGGTTACCTCTCCGCCGGCGGTGCCAACGCGTTCAACATGTACATCGACCGCGACATCGACGCGGTCATGGACCGCACCTCGCAGCGTCCGCTGGTCACCGGCATGGTCTCGCCCCGTGAGTGCCTGGTCTTCGCCTTCGCCCTGGCCGCGGTCTCCACGCTCTGGTTCGGACTGCTCGTCAACTGGCTCTCGGCGGCGCTCTCGCTGGGCGCGCTCCTCTTCTATGTCGTCGTCTACACGATGATCCTCAAGCGCCGGACCTCGCAGAACATCGTCTGGGGCGGCATCGCGGGCTGTATGCCGGTGCTCATCGGCTGGTCGTCGGTCACCGACTCCATGTCGTGGGCCCCGGTCATCCTCTTCCTGGTGATGTTCTTCTGGACGCCGCCGCACTACTGGCCGCTGTCGATGCGGGTCAAGGACGACTACGCCCGCGTCGGGGTCCCGATGCTGCCGGTCATCGCCACCAACCAGGTCGTGGCCAAGCAGATCGTCATCTACAGCTGGGCGATGGTCGTGGTCTCGCTGCTGCTGACCCCGCTCGGCTACACGGGCTGGTTCTACACGGTGGTGGCCGTGCTCGCCGGTGCCTTCTGGCTGCGGGAGGCGCACGCGCTGCGCGGCCGCGCCAAGAACGGCGTGACGGGCGCGAAGCTCAAGGAGATGCGGCTCTTCCACTGGTCCATCACCTATGTCTCGCTGCTCTTCGTGGCGGTCGCGGTGGACCCCTTCCTGCGGTAGTTCTTCCGTTCCTCCTGCTTTTCCTGCTCCTCCTGTTTCTTCCCGCGACGGGCGGGTGCAGTGGTTCACGCCACTGCGCCCGCCCGTCGCTTATGCGGCTACCCGCTAGTAGCATGCGGCCATGGCAGACACGCAGGTTGACGAGAAGCGGGACGCCGCGGCCGACCGCAAGGCGGCCGGGCTCGCCCGGCAGACGGCCAGGCTCGCCGGGCGGATCCAGGCATTCGGCCGGGAGCACGGCGGCGCCGAGGCACAGCTCGCGTACATCGGCGAGCGCGGGGCCCGCATCGTGCTGGTGGGCGAGGACGGCGGCTGGGGAGACCTGGTGGCACCGTCGTACGCCATGGCGCAGAGCGCGGTCGAGCAGGCGGGCGTCACCGTCCACGAGTCCTTCGACGGCGATCTCGCGGCCAAGGTCCGCACCGGCCCGTACGAGTGGAAGCGGATGGCCGGCATCCAGCTCGGCGGCTCCCGGGCCGGCGCCGGCGGCTGACCGCGCCGCCCTCGACGCACGTCCGCAACGTCCGAGGGCAACACCTGGGGGCGGGTTTCCCCGTTAAGGCTTGAGGACGACAGCCCGAAGCGGAGGCCCGGATGATCGAGACACCCAGCCTGGTGGACCAGTCCTGCCACGGCGTGCTCCGCACCGAGCTCGGTCTCGGGACCTTCGAGGCACACCTCGGCAAGGCCCCCGGGCCGCCCGCCCCCGGCACCACCTTCTTCGACACCCAGACCGGCTTCGCGGTGCGCCGCTGGTGCCCGCCGCTGCTGGGGCTCGAACCGCACTGCGCGCCGGCGCGCTACCTCGCCAGGCGCCGGGAGCTCGGCGTCCTCGAAGTGGACAGACGGCTGCTGCGCTCCAGCGGTATCAGTACCTATCTGGTGGACACCGGGCTGCCGGGCGACCTCACAGGACCGGCCGAGATCGCGGCGGCCGCAGGCGCCGACGCCCATGAGATCGTCCGGCTCGAACCCCTCGCCGAGCAGGTCGCCGACACCTCGGGCACCGTCGACTCCTTCCTGGCGAACGTGGCCGAGGCGGTGCACGGAGCGGCCGGATCCGCCGTGGCGTTCAGCTCGGTGGCCTCGTTACGGCACGGGCTCGCGCTCCCGCCCGACCCGCCGGGCGCCGGTGAGGTGCGCGGCGCCGCGGGGCGCTGGCTCGCGGACCGCCGGGTCGGCGGCAGCCTCACCGATCCGGTGCTGCTGCGCCATCTGCTGTGGAACGCCGTCGCCTCCGGCCGCCCGCTCCAGCTGCACATCGGGGCGGGCGATCCGCTGCTGCTGACGGACTTCATCGTCGCGGCGACCGGGCTCGGCACCGATCTGGTGCTGCTGAACGGCTCTCCGTACCACCGGCGGGCCGCCCAGCTGGCGAGCGTCCACCCGCATGTGTACGCCGACCTCGGCCCGGCGCTGGCCCACACGGGGGCGCGGGCCGCCACGGTGCTCGCGGAGATCCTGGAGCTCGCGCCTTTCGGGAAGGTGCTGTTCTCCAGCGGCGCCCAGGGGCTTCCCGAACTGCATGTGGTGCGGGCGCGGGTGTTCCGGGAGGCGCTGAGCCGGACGCTGGGCGGCTGGGTCGACGACGGCGCCTGGTCCCGTACGGACGCCACCCGGGTCGCCGGTATGATCGCCGCGGGCAACGCCCACCGGGTCTACGGCCTGCCCGAAAGGCCCTAGACGGCGGTGAGTGCGGCGTCCTCGGACTGCGCCGGGATCCCCGCGCCGGTGACCGGCCGCTCGCGGAGCGAGAGCAGCACCCGCAGCACCCCGATCCACACCAGCGTCGCACCGAACATATGCAGCCCGACCAGGATCTCGGGGGTGTGCGTGAAGTACTGGACGTAGCCGATCACGCCCTGGCCCAGCAGGATCAGGAAGAGGTCACGGGCCCGGTGCAGCGGTCCGACGGGCGCGTCCACCGCCTTCAGTACGAACCACAGCGCCGCGGTCAGCGCCACCACGACCCAGGCGAAGTCGGCGTGCAGCTGCGCGATCATCGACCAGTCGACCGGGATGCGCTCCACCTCGCTGGAGTCGCCCGCGTGCCGGCCCGCTCCCGAGACGACCGTGCCGACCGCGATCAGGGCGCCCGCCGCCACGACGAGCAGCCAGGTCAGCTGGACGACCGCCTTGCCCACCAGGGGGCGCGGTGCCTCGTCGCCCTCGCGGATGCGCTGCCAGGTCAGTACGGCGACCGTGATCAGCGTGGTGGACAGGAGGAAGTGCGCGGCCACGGTGTACGGGTTGAGGCCGACCAGCACCACGATGCCGCCCAGCACCGCGTTGCCCATCACGATCCAGAACTGGGCCCAGCCGAGCCGGGTCACCGAGCGCCGCCAGGGCTTCGCCGAGCGGGCCGCGATGATCGCCCAGCCGACCGCCGCGCACAGCACGTACGTGAGCATCCGGTTGGAGAACTCGATGGCGCTGTGGAAGCCCATCTCACTGGTCGCCGTCAGGCTCTGGTCGGAGCACTTGGGCCAGGTCGGGCAGCCGAGCCCGGAACTGGTCAGCCGCACCGCGCCGCCGGTGACGACGATGACGACCGACATGACCACGGCGGAGAGCGCCGCGCGCCGGACGGTCCTGTCCTGCGGAGTCCAGTGGTCGGCGATGAAGGCGAGCGGGTTGCGCACGGCGCGAACGGCTTCGGCGCGGGTCAGTTTCGGCACGGAGACATCGTAGGCCGGGCGCTTGTGCGTACTTTCACGAGGGGGCGCTTTCTACTCCCATCGGAAGTACCGGGCGGCCGCGCCCAGTCCGAGCACCGCCCACACCGCGACGATCCCCAGATCGCCCCACGGCATCGATGCGCCGTGCTGCAGGACGTCCCGCAGGCCGTCGGAGAGCGCCGAGACCGGCAGCAGTTCCAGTACGGACCTGACGCCGCCGGGGAACTTGTCCATCGGGACGATCACCCCGCCGCCGACCAGCAGCAGCAGGAAGACCAGATTGGCGGCGGCCAGCGTGGCCTCGGCCTTGAGCGTCCCCGCCATCAGCAGCCCGAGGCCCGAGAACGCGGCCGTACCGAGGACGAGCAGCAGCACCACGGCGAACGGGTTGCCGTGCGGCGACCAGCCGAGCAGCAGCGCGATCACGGTCAGCAGGACGACCTGGAGGACCTCGGTGACGATCACCGACAGTGTCTTGGACGTCATCAGGGCCCAGCGGGGGAGCGGGGACGCGCCGAGCCGCTTGAGCACCCCGTACCGGCGCTCGAAGCCGGTCGCGATGGCCTGTCCCGTGAAGGCCGTGGACATCACGGCGAGTGCCAGGATGCCCGGCGCCAGGAAGTCCACCGACTTGCCGGCCCCGGTGTCGACGATGTCGACGGCGGAGAAGAGGACCAGCAGCAGCGACGGGATGATCACGGTCAGCAGCAGCTGCTCGCCGTTGCGCAGCAGCATCTTCGTCTCGAAGGCGGTCTGCGCGGCGATCATGCGCCACAGCGGGGCCGCGCCCGGCCGGGGGGTGTACGTACCGGCGCTCATGCGCGCAGCTCCTTGCCGGTCAGTTCCAGGAAAACGTCTTCGAGGGTGTGGCGCTCGACCGAGATGCGGTCCGGCATCACCCCGTGCTGGGCGCACCAGGAGGTGACGGTGGCGAGCAGCTGGGGGTCGACGGTACCGGTGATCCGGTAGCTGCCCGGGGTCAGCTCGGCGGCGGACGAGCCGTCCGGCAGCGCCTTCAGCAGTGAGCCGGTGTCGAGACCCGGGCGGCCGCCGAAGCGCAGGGTGTTCTCGGCGCCGCCGCGGCAGAGCTCCTCGGGGGTGCCGTGCACGACGGCACGGCCGGAGTCGAAGATCGCCACCTCGTCGGCGAGCTGCTCGGCCTCGTCCATGAAGTGCGTGGTGAGCACCGTCGTCACCCCGTCAGCGCGCAGCTCCCGTACGAGGTCCCAGGTGGACCTGCGGGCCTGCGGGTCGAGGCCGGCGGTCGGCTCGTCCAGGAAGACCAGTTCGGGGCGGCCCACGACGGCCATCGCCAGGGAGAGCCGCTGCTGCTGGCCACCGGAGAGCCTGCGGTACGTCGTACGGCCGCAGCTCTCCAGGCCGAGCCGCTCGATCAGCGCGTCCACGTCGAGCGGGTGCGCGTGCAGTTTCGCCATGTGGCGGAGCATCTCGTCGGCGCGGGCGCCGGAGTAGACACCGCCGGACTGGAGCATCACCCCGATCCGGGGGCGCAGCCGCGCCGCGTCGGCCACCGGGTCGAGGCCCAGGACCCGGACCGTGCCGGCGTCGGCGCGCCGGTAGCCCTCGCAGGTCTCGACGGTGGTGGTCTTGCCTGCGCCGTTGGGCCCGAGTACGGCGGTGACGGTGCCCGCGCCGACCGTGAGGTCCAGGCCGTCCACAGCGGTCTTGGCGCCGTACCGCTTGACGAGGCCGCGGACCTCAACGGCGGGATCTGTACTCATACGGGGGAGTCTACGAAGCCCGCGGCGGGCGGATCGTACAGGGGCCGGAGCCCTTGGGGGAACAGGCATCGAGCACTGTTTAGGTAACCCTAAGTGATCGAGGACACCGCCGGAGTCCGCGATCTTTACTTGTCGCGGGCCGGTGAATTACGCAACAATGACGTTGTGAAAAACGTCGGCGAGGCTCCGCAGGAGGAACTCGCGACCGGTGAGCGGTCCACCCGCAACCGGGTCGCGCGCTCCATCCTGGACCACGGCCCGTCCACCGTCACCGAACTCGCGGGGCGCCTCGGGCTCACCGCGGCGGCGGTCCGCCGCCATCTCGACGCCCTGGTCACCGACGATGTGGTCGCCGCCCGCGAACAGCGGGTGTACGGCGCCAGGACCCGGGGCCGTCCCGCCAAGGTCTTCGCGCTCACCGACTGCGGACGCGACGCCTTCGACCAGTCCTACGACCAGCTGGCGGCCGACGCCCTGCGGTGGATCGCCCAGCGCTCCGGCGACGAGGCCGTCATGGAGTTCGCCCGTGACCGGCTCGCCCCGCGCGCCGAGGTGTACCGCGAGGCCATCGAGGCCGCGGCACCCGAGAGCCGCGCCGAGGCCCTGGCCAAGGCGTTGACCGCCGACGGGTACGCTGCTACGGCGCGAAGCGCCCCGGTCGGCGAGCAGCTCTGCCAGCACCACTGCCCGGTGGCCCATGTCGCCGAGCAGTTCCCGCAGCTCTGCGAGGCGGAGACCGAGGTCTTCTCCCGTCTGCTCGGGACCCATGTGCAGCGTCTGGCCACCATCGCCCACGGCGACGGTGTGTGCACGACGTTCATTCCCAAGAACGCCCATCAAGCCCATCAGGCAACTGATTCAGCATCCGCCAGCACGGCCGGGAGGAACCCCGCATGACTCTCCCCACGGAGACTGCCCACCCCGAACTCGAGGGCCTGGGTACGTACGAATTCGGCTGGGCCGACTCCGACGTGGCAGGTGCCGCGGCCAAGCGCGGCCTGTCCGAAGCTGTCGTCCGCGACATCTCGGCGAAGAAGAACGAGCCCGAGTGGATGCTGAAGCTGCGTCTCAAGGGCCTCAAGCTCTTCGGCAAGAAGCCCATGCCCAGCTGGGGCTCCGACCTGTCGGGCATCGACTTCGACAACATCAAGTACTTCGTGCGGTCCACCGAGAAGCAGGCCGAGTCCTGGGAGGACCTGCCGGAGGACATCAAGAAGACGTACGACAAGCTCGGCATCCCGGAGGCGGAGAAGCAGCGCCTCGTCGCGGGTGTCGCCGCCCAGTACGAGTCCGAGGTCGTGTACCACCAGATCAACGAGGAGCTGGAGTCGCAGGGTGTCATCTTCATGGACACCGACACCGCTCTGAAGGAGCACCCGGAGCTCTTCCAGGAGTACTTCGGCACCGTCATCCCGGTCGGCGACAACAAGTTCGCCTCGCTGAACTCGGCCGTGTGGTCCGGTGGTTCCTTCATCTACGTGCCGAAGGGTGTGCACGTCGATATCCCGCTCCAGGCCTACTTCCGCATCAACACGGAGAACATGGGCCAGTTCGAGCGGACGCTGATCATCGTCGACGAGGACGCCTACGTCCACTACGTCGAGGGCTGCACCGCCCCGATCTACTCCTCCGACTCGCTGCACAGCGCCGTCGTGGAGATCATCGTGAAGAAGGGCGGCCGCTGCCGCTACACGACGATCCAGAACTGGTCGAACAACGTCTACAACCTCGTCACCAAGCGTGCCGTGGCGTACGAGGGCGCGACCATGGAGTGGGTCGACGGCAACATCGGCTCCAAGGTGACCATGAAGTACCCGGCCGTCTACCTGATGGGCGAGCACGCCAAGGGCGAGACGCTGTCGATCGCCTTCGCGGGCGAGGGCCAGCACCAGGACGCCGGCGCCAAGATGGTCCACATGGCCCCGAACACCTCGTCCAACATCGTCTCCAAGTCGGTGGCGCGAGGCGGCGGCCGCACCTCCTACCGCGGTCTGATCGAGATCGGCGAGGGCGCGGAGGGCTCCAAGTCCAACGTCCTCTGTGACGCGCTGCTTGTCGACACGGTCTCCCGCTCGGACACCTATCCCTATGTGGACGTCCGTGAGGACGACGTGTCCATGGGCCACGAGGCGACCGTCTCCAAGGTCTCCGACGACCAGCTCTTCTACCTGATGAGCCGCGGGATGACGGAGTTCGAGGCGATGGCGATGATCGTGCGCGGTTTCGTCGAGCCGATCGCCAAGGAGCTCCCCATGGAGTACGCCCTGGAGCTCAACCGGCTGATCGAGCTGCAGATGGAGGGATCGGTCGGCTAGCAGCCGCCCGCCCTCGCCCGACCCCGACGTATTCATCAGAAAGCGAGCAAGACGACAGCCATGGCTGAGGCTCAGAATCTTCCTGCGGGTTCCACTACCGCCGGGTCCATCGCGGTGGCTGCCGAGTCCACCGTCGCCACTCGTATGAGTGCGCCGCCGTCCTTCGACGTGGCGGACTTCCCGGTCCCCCACGGCCGTGAGGAGGAGTGGCGGTTCACTCCGCTGGAGCGGCTCAGGGGCCTGCACGACGGCACCGCCGTCGCGACCGGCTCCGGCGTCGAGATCGAGGTGTCCGCCCCCGAGGGCGTCCACATCGAGACCGTCGGCCGTGACGACGCCCGCATCGGCCGGGCCGGCACCCCGGTGGACCGCGTCGCCGCCCAGGCGTACTCCTCCTTCGAGAAGGCGTCGGTCGTCTCGGTGCCCAAGGAGACCGTGCTCAGCGAGCCGATCCGGATCGCCGTGCGCGGCGCCGGCGGTGTCGCCTACGGCCACCAGGTCATCGAGCTGGGCGCCTTCGCCGAGGCCCTCGTGGTCATCGACCACACCGGCGACGCGGTGCTCGCCGCCAACGTCGACTACATCCTGGGCGACGGCGCGAAGCTGACCGTCGTCTCCGTCCAGGACTGGGAGCCCGCCGCCGTCCACGTGGCGCAGCACAACGCGCTGGTGGGCAGGGACGCCTCGCTCAAGTCGGTCGTGGTCACCTTCGGCGGCGACGTCGTACGCCTCCACCCGCGCGTGCAGTACGCGGGCCCCGGCGGCGAGGCCGAGCTCCTCGGGCTCTACTTCACCGACCACGGTCAGCACCAGGAGCACCGCCTCTTCGTCGACCACAACGCGCCGCACTGCCGGTCGAACGTGGCCTACAAGGGCGCGCTCCAGGGCCAGGACGCGCACGCGGTCTGGATCGGCGACGTCCTGATCAGGGCCGCCGCCGAGGGCACCGACTCGTACGAGCTGAACCGCAACCTCGTCCTCACCGACGGCGCGCGGGTCGACTCGGTCCCGAACCTGGAGATCGAGACCGGCGAGATCGCCGGCGCCGGCCACGCGTCGGCCACCGGCCGCTTCGACGACTCGCAGCTCTTCTATCTGCAGTCGCGCGGCATCCCGGAGGCCGAGGCCCGCCGTCTGGTGGTCCGTGGCTTCTTCGCCGAACTGGTCCAGCAGATCGGTCTGCCGGACGTCGAGGAGCGCCTGCTCGACAAGATCGACGCCGAGCTGCAGGCAGCCGTCTGATGGCCGCCTTCGTCAGGGCCTGTGCGCTGAGCGAGCTGGAGGACGACACCCCGAAGCGGGTGGAGATCGACGGCACGCCGGTGTCCGTGGTCCGTACGGAAGGGGAGGTGTTCGCGATCAACGACATCTGCTCGCACGCGAACGTCTCCCTCTCCGAGGGCGAGGTCGAGGACTGCACCATCGAGTGCTGGCTGCACGGTTCCAGTTTCGACCTCCGCACCGGCAAGCCGTCCGGCCTTCCCGCGACGCGCCCCGTCCCCGTTTACCCCGTAAAGATCGAAGGGGACGATGTGCTCGTCTCCGTATCCCAGGAGTCCTGAGTCACCCATGGCAACGCTTGAAATCCGCGACCTGCACGTCTCCGTCGAAACCGAGAACGGTACGAAGGAGATCCTCAAGGGCGTCGACCTGACCGTGAAGCAGGGCGAGACCCACGCCATCATGGGCCCGAACGGCTCCGGCAAGTCGACGCTGGCGTACTCCCTCGCGGGGCACCCCAAGTACACGATCACCAGCGGCACCGTCACCCTCGACGGTGAGGACGTGCTGGAGATGACCGTCGACGAGCGGGCCCGCGCCGGTGTCTTCCTCGCCATGCAGTACCCGGTCGAGGTCCCCGGCGTCTCCGTCTCCAACTTCCTGCGTACGTCGGCCACCGCCATCCGCGGCGAGGCGCCGAAGCTCCGTACCTGGGTGAAGGAGGTCAAGACGGCCATGGAGACCCTCCAGATGGACCCGGCCTTCGCCGAGCGCAACGTCAACGAGGGCTTCTCCGGCGGTGAGAAGAAGCGCCACGAGATCCTCCAGCTGGAGCTGCTCAAGCCGAAGATCGCGATCCTCGACGAGACGGACTCTGGTCTGGACGTCGACGCGCTGCGCCAGGTCTCCGACGGCGTCAACCGCGTCCGTGAGGGCGGCGAGGTCGGCACCCTGCTGATCACCCACTACACGCGCATCCTGCGCTACATCAAGCCCGACTTCGTGCACGTCTTCGCGAACGGCAGGATCGCCGAGTCCGGCGGCCCCGAGCTCGCCGACAAGCTGGAGAACGAGGGCTACGAGGCATACACGAAGGTTGGCCCCGTGAGCGGAGCGAACCCGGAGGAGGACGTCGCGTGACACAGCTGCCGGGCCTCCTGGACACCGACGCGATCCGCAAGGACTTCCCCCTGCTGGATCGTGTGGTCCACGACGGGAAGAAGATCGTTTACCTGGACAACGCGGCGACCTCGCAGAAGCCGCGCCAGGTACTCGACGCGCTGAACGAGTACTACGAGCAGCACAACGCCAACGTCCACCGCGGCGTGCATGTGCTCGCCGAGGAGGCCACGGCGCTGTACGAGGGCGCTCGCGACAAGGTCGCCGCCTTCATCAACGCGCCGAGCCGCGACGAGGTCATCTTCACCAAGAACGCCTCCGAGTCGCTCAACCTCGTGGCCAACATGCTCGGCTGGGCCGACGAGCCCTACCGGGTCGACCACGAGACCGAGATCGTCATCACGGAGATGGAGCACCACTCCAACATCGTGCCGTGGCAGCTGCTCTCGCAGCGCACCGGCGCGAAGCTGAAGTGGTTCGGCCTCACCGACGACGGCCGGCTCGACCTGTCCAACGTCGACGAGATCATCACCGAGAAGACGAAGATCGTCTCCTTCACGCTGGTCTCCAACCTGATGGGCACGGTCAACCCGGTCGAGACGATCATCCGGCGCGCCCAGGAGGTCGGTGCGCTGGTCTGCATCGACGCCTCCCAGGCAGCACCGCACATGGTGCTCGACGTACAGGCGCTGCAGGCCGACTTCGTGGCCTTCACCGGCCACAAGATGGTCGGCCCGACCGGGATCGGCGTCCTCTGGGGCCGTCAGGAGCTCTTGGAGGACCTCCCGCCGTTCCTCGGCGGCGGCGAGATGATCGAGACCGTGTCGATGCACTCGTCGACGTACGCCCCCGCGCCGCACAAGTTCGAGGCGGGTACGCCCCCGATCGCCCAGGCCGTCGGCCTCGGCGCGGCCGTGGACTACCTCTCGGCGATCGGCATGGACAAGATCGCCGAGCATGAGCACGCGCTCACCGAGTACGCGATGAAGCGTCTCGCCGACATCCCGGACCTGCGGTTCATCGGACCGTCCACGGCCCTGGACCGCGGCGCGACGATCTCCTTCACGCTCGGTGACATCCACCCGCACGATGTGGGCCAGGTCCTCGACGAGGAAGGCATCGCGGTCCGGGTCGGCCACCACTGCGCACGGCCGGTCTGCCTGCGGTACGGAATTCCTGCGACCACGCGAGCGTCGTTCTATCTGTACTCCACGCCCGAAGAGGTCGACGCACTGGCCGACGGGCTGGAGCACGTACGGAATTTCTTCGGCTAGGGCATTTCGTTTGGATCAGGTGGATCAGGCCGGATCATGCCGGGCCGGACAGGGCCGGTCATACGGACGAGGACATCGGGTAGGGACTGGATCGTGAAGCTGGATTCGATGTACCAGGAAGTGATCCTGGACCATTACAAGCACCCGCACGGGCGCGGCCTCCGGGACGGCGACGCCGAGGTGCACCACGTCAACCCCACATGCGGCGACGAGATCACGCTGCGTGTGCGGTACGAGGGTGACCGCATCGCGGATGTGTCGTACGAGGGTCAGGGCTGCTCCATCAGCCAGGCCAGTGCGTCCGTGCTGAACGAACTGCTGGTCGGCAAGGAGCTGGGCGACGCCCAGAAGATCCAGTCGACCTTCCTGGAGCTGATGCAGTCCAGGGGGCAGATCGAGCCGGACGACGCGATGGAGGAGATCCTGGAGGACGCCGTCGCGTTCGCCGGTGTCTCGAAGTACCCGGCGCGCGTCAAGTGCGCGCTGCTGAGCTGGATGGCGTGGAAGGACGCGACGGCGCAGGCGCTGTCCGAAGGGAAGACCGCATGAGCGACAACGAGACCGCCACGATGAAGCCGGCCTCCGAGGAGGAGGTCCGCGAGGCGCTGTACGACGTCGTCGACCCCGAGCTGGGGATCGACGTGGTCAACCTCGGCCTGATCTACGGCATTCACGTGGACGACGCCAACATCGCCACGCTGGACATGACACTGACGTCCGCGGCCTGCCCGCTGACCGATGTCATCGAGGACCAGGCGAAGTCGGCCACCGAGGGCATCGTCAACGAACTGAAGATCAACTGGGTCTGGATGCCGCCGTGGGGCCCGGACAAGATCACCGACGACGGCCGCGAGCAGCTGCGCGCGCTCGGCTTCAACGTCTGATCCGTCCCGCCGCCCCAACAGCCTTCGCGGTCCTGCCAGTACGGCCCCGGTGCTCCGCGCACCGGGGCCGTATTGTGCTGTTCGCGTTCCGTACGTACGGTGTGCGCGCCCCGTTGGCGCGGAGACCGGAGCCTTCTCGTCGACGACACCTCACCGCGATCCCCCCCCCCACGACGAGAGGGCCCCCGTGCAGATCTCCGCCACCCCGTTCCGCCGCTCGTTCCGCCCCAGGACCGTCGCGGCGGCCGTCGCCGCGAGCGGGCTGTTCTCCCTGGCCCTCACCGGCGCCAACGCCCCGGCGCACGCGGCGGGTTACGGCACGCCCACGGTCTCCCTCTCGGCCGCCTATCTCTCCGGCGCGGTCGGCGCCACCGGGGACCCCGCCGTCACCGTCACCGTCGGCCAGAGCGGCGCTGACGCGTCGGCGCTCACGGTGGCCGCGTCGGCCAGCTCCAAGTCCTCCGTCGCGGGCACCGGCGATGTCTCCGTCACGGGCACCGGCGCCACCCGGCGGCTCACCGTCGGCGCCCGCGCGCAGGGCTATACCGACCTGACCATCGAGGTCACCGGCCTCGGCGGCAGGAGCACCACCAAGACCCTGCACTACGCCGCGTCCGCCGCGGTCCAGCACAGCGCGGACACCCTCTACTTCACCGGCTCGTCCGACGCCTCGGCCGCCGTCCCGGTCGGCGGGGGCTATGTGGTGGTGGCCGACGACGAGTCCAACACGCTGCGCCTGTACGACGGTTCGACGTCCGGGGCGCCCGTGCGGACCTGGGACTTCAGCGATGAGCTCGGGGTCAAGAAGGAGGTCGACATCGAGGCCGCGGCCCGGGTCGGCGACACGGTCTACTGGACGGGCTCGCTGGGCAACAACAAGGACGGCGAGTACAAGTCCGACCGCAACCGGATCTTCACCACCAAGGTCACCGGGTCGGGCGCCGCCACCCAGCTCGCCTTCGGCGGCTCGTACGCGAAGCTCCGTGACGACCTGGTCGCCTGGGACAAGGCCAACGGCGACCGCTACGGGTTCGCCGCCGGTACCAAGGACGGCCAGGTCCCCAAGCAGATCGACGGCTTCAACATCGAGGGCCTCGAATTCGCGCCCGGTTCCTCCACCACGGCCTACCTCGGCTTCCGCGCCCCGCTGGTGCCGCCGGAGAACGGCGGCAAGGCGCTGGTCGTCCCGGTCACCAACATCGACAAGGTCGTCACCGGCAAGAAGGCCGCCTTCGGCACACCGATCGAGCTGGACCTCGGAGGGCTCGCCATCCGGGACATCCGGAAGAACGCCGCCGACCAGTATCTGATCGTCGCCGGTTCCTGGGCCGCCGACGACAACTCCGATCCGTACGCCCTCTACTCCTGGGACGGTGTCGCCGGGCACGCCCCGGTGAAGCGGGCCGATCTGCCGACCAGCGACCCGGGCGGCTGGGAGGCCGCGGTGGACGTCCCCGACCTGAACGCGGCCGGGGCGCGCGCCCAGCTGATCACCGACGACGGATCGGCCGACCTCTACGGGGACGGCACGGAGGCGAAGGACCTCACCCACGACGAGTGGAAGAAGTCCCGCGCCACCTGGTTCACCGTGGGGAAGTGACGTCCGGCGGCTGCTGGCCCGCCGCCTCCGCGGCCGCCTCGACGAGCGCCGGGCCGAGATCCTCCCGGCGCATCCGGCGGTCGATGTACAGCAGTCCGGTCACGAGCTGCGGAAAGGTCACCGACACGATCTGGCTGAGGGTCTGGCCCAGCAGGGTGAGTGCCAGATAGCCGGTGAGGCCGGCCACCAGCCGGGACGGGTCCGGGTCCGTCCCGCTGGTCAGGCCGAGCATCGAGCCGTTGAACATCCCCACCATGGTGAACGGGAGCTGGACGAAGGAGCCCGCCGTGGAGCCGATGGCCAGGCCCAGCAGTGAGACGCCGCAGATCCGCCACCAGGAGCCCCGGACCAGCCGGGCCGACCGGCGCAGGGCGCCGATGGGCCCCTGGCGCTCGAACACCACGGCGGCCGGGGCCAGGCTGAAGAGCACCCACAGCCAGACGGCGGGCGGCACCAGGGCGAGACCGCCGAGCACACCCACCACGATCGCCACGGCCGGGCTGTGCGCGCCGACCGCCGCCACGACGACGCCGACCGAAGCGCCCGCGATCAGCAGCAGCGGTACGAGGACGATCAGCCCGCTCAGCAGTACGGCGCCGATCACCGGGAACACCCGCGACCAGGCCCGCCGCCAGACGGCCCGGAACGTCGTCGGCCGGCCGAGCACCGCCTCCTGGAGCACGGTGGCGCAGCCCGCGCTGACCAGGGCCGTGCTGAGCGTGGTCAGCAGCGCGGCGCCCAGCAGCACCCCGGAGAACCCCAGCACCACGGGACCCGCCTGGTCCCAGCCGACGTCGGACCCCTTCGGCGCGTGGGTGATCCCGTGGATCCGGCCGGAGAACGAGGCGTAGACGACGCCGAGCGCCGCCGCGACGATCACGGCGGCGCCCCCGTATGCCGCGGCCGCCATGCCGAGCAGCTGCTTCCAGTAGCGGCCGACCGTGGAGACCGCGCCGTTGAGTATGTCGCTGAGCTGCAACGGCTCCAGGGGTATCACGCCCGGCTTGGGCGCCCGGGGCGCCGGCGGGACACCCCACACCGGACCCCCTGGGGGCGGCCCCCATCCCGGAGGCCCCCCGTGCGGCGTACCTCCGTACGCCCCTGCCCACCCCGAGTCCTGTGCCACCGTCACTCCGTCCTTCACGCCGTCCGCCCGGATTTCTGTACCGGATTCCGCCGGACGGCACACCGTACCGGTAGCTGATGTGTACGGTCGTACGCATGCCCTATGTACTGCTCGCCGCGGCCATCGCCGCAGAGGTCGGCGGGACCACCGCCATGAAATACAGCGAGGGATTCAGCAGGCTGTGGCCCTCGCTGGCGACGGCGGCCGGGTATGTGCTCGCCTTCGTCCTGCTCGCCCAGGTGCTGAAGTCCCTGTCGGTGGGGACCGCGTACGCGATCTGGGCCGGCACCGGGACCGCCGCCATCGCGGCCATCGGCATGGTCTTCCTGGGGGAGTCGATGAGCGTGGCGAAGCTCGGTGGCATCGCCCTGGTCATCGGCGGGGTCGTGCTGCTCAATCTGGGCGGCTCGCACTGATGGCCCGGCGTTACGACCCCGGCCGCCGGGACCGGATCATCGATGCCGCGATCCGGGTCGTCGGCGACCAGGGCATCGCCGGGCTGAGCCACCGCTCGGTCGCCGCCGAGGCCGATGTGCCGCTCGGCTCGACGACGTACCACTTCGCGACGCTCGACGAACTGCTGGTCGCCGCCCTGCGCAAGGTCACCGACGAGCCGCGTACCGGGGTCGAGGGCTGGGCGCGGGCGCTCGCCGCGCCGGGCCCCGGGCTCGCCGGCCGGCTCACCGCGCTGCTCGGGCGGCTCGTCGCGGGGGACCGGAGCCGGGTGCGGCTGGAGTACGAGCTGTATCTCGCCGCCCTGCGCCGTGACGCGCTCGCGCCCGTCGCGGCCCAGTGGCTGGACGCCTGTGTGGAGGTCGTCCGGGCACATGTCGGCGGTGACGCAGCCACGGCGCGCGCCCTGGTGGCCCTGATCGACGGGCTGCTGATCCAACTCCTCCTGACCGGGCGGGCGTTCGACCCGGACGAGGTACGGGAGGCGTTTGGCCGGATCATCGGCGGCAGGGATGTCCCGGCATCCGGATAACGGCCTCCCGTGGCGGTGCGCGGTAACGGCCTCCGGTGATTCGGGCGTCAGCGGCTGACCGCGGCGAGCGCCGCCCGCACGCTCTCCTCGATGTCCGTGATGGGGTACAGCACCTCGCGTACCGTCCGGTCGCGGTCCACCACCAGCGTCAGCCGCTTCAGCCTGCTGACACCCGCCGTGCGGAAGGTCGGCAGCCGCAGTGCGGCGGCCAGTTCGAGGCCGGCGTCGGACAGCAGCGGGAAGCGCAGCCGCTCCTTCCCGGCGAATGCCCGCTGCTCGTCGGGGCGCTGGGTGGACACCCCGTGCACGGCCGCCCCGGCGGCGGTGAACTCCGCCAGCCGGTCGCGGTACGTGCACGACTCCAGGGTGCAGCCGGAGGCTCCCGGGATCCCGGCCCAGCCGGGCGGATAGGAAGCACGCTCGGCGTACGCGGAGGGGAAGCAGTAGAGGACGGTGTGCGCCGCGGCCGGATCGACCGGGTCCAGCGGCCGCCCGCCGGGGCCGGTGAGCCGCAGCTCGGGGACGCGAGTGCCGATCAGGCCGCGCACCCGCTCCGCCTCCTTCGATGCCTCGCCGGCCGTCGCCATCGTCGCTCCCTCTCCCAGGACCCAGGTGTCCCCCCAGTCCTGGAGGGCGATCAGTACCGGAAGCAGGGCGCTGCCGCGCGGGGTGAGCCGGTACTCGTACCGGACGGGGCGGTCCTGGTACGGCTCGCGCCGCAGCACCCCCTCGTCCACCAGCAGGCGCAGCCGCTCCGTCAGCACCTTGCGGGACATCCCCAGCTCCCGCTGGAGCGCGTCGAACCGGTGTACCCCGCGCGCGGTGTCCCGCACGATCAGCAGGGTCCACCAGTCACCCACGACGTCCAAGGCCTGGGCGATCGCGCAGGCCGCGTCGTCCAGCCGGGTGCGCTGTGTCATGTCCGCTCCGTCCCGGCCCCGTCGTCCGTCCCCCGTGTGCGGGCTCATGCTGCCACAGTGAGTTCCCGTTGGGAACTCGAAAGGAGCGGCCGACCGCTGAGACCGGTTCGCCGGTGCGGCGCCCGGCCGGTTAGGTTTTGGTCATGACCGACACGCTCTCGCAGACCCCTGCCCGCTCCACCGGCGCTGTGGCCGCCGGACTTGCCACCGTCACCGCCGACGGCACCGTCCTCGACACCTGGTTCCCCGCGCCCGAACTCTCCGCCGAGCCCGGCCCCGCCGGCACCGAGCGGCTCTCCGCCGAGCGCGCGGCCGAGCTGCTGGGCGACGCCGCTCCGAAGGCCGTCGGCCCCGACCCGCGCCGCGGTGTCGAGGTCGTCGCCGTCCGTACGGTCATCGCCTCGCTCGACGACAAGCCGCTGGACGCGCATGACGCCTACCTCAGGCTGCACCTGCTCTCGCACCGGCTGGTCCAGCCGCACGGCCAGAGCCTGGACGGCATGTTCGGCCTGCTCGCCAACGTCGCCTGGACCTCGCTCGGCCCGGTCGCCGTGGACGACATCGAGAAGGTGCGGCTGAACGCCCGCGCCGAGGGCCTGCACCTCCAGGTCACCTCGATCGACAAGTTCCCGCGTATGACGGACTACGTCGCGCCCAAGGGCGTCCGGATCGCCGACGCCGACCGGGTCCGCCTCGGCGCGCACCTCGCCGACGGCACGACCGTCATGCACGAGGGCTTCGTCAACTTCAACGCGGGCACGCTCGGCACCTCCATGGTCGAGGGCCGGATCTCCGCGGGCGTCGTCGTCGGCAACGGCTCCGACATCGGCGGCGGCGCCTCCACCATGGGCACCCTCTCCGGCGGCGGCAATGTACGTATCACCGTCGGTGAGCGCTGCCTGGTCGGCGCGGAGGCGGGCGTCGGGATCGCGCTCGGCGACGAGTGCGTCGTCGAGGCCGGGCTCTACGTCACCGCGGGCACCCGGGTCACGATGCCCGACGGGCAGGTCGTCAAGGCCCGTGAGCTGTCCGGCGCCTCGAACATCCTCTTCCGCCGCAACTCGGTCACCGGCACGGTGGAGGCCCGTCCGAACAACGCGGTCTGGGGCGGTCTGAACGAGATCCTGCACAGCCACAACTGACGCCGCTCCGGCGGACGCCGCTCCTGCCGCCGCCCGGTGCCGGTCTCACCCGGCGGCAGGCAGCAGCTCCGCGTACGCCCCCAGCAGCCCGTCGACCGCGGCGCGGCCGGCGGGCAGCAGGGGCTCACGTACCGGCCCCGACGGCAGCCCGGCCGCGCCGAGCAGGGTCTTGGCGGCCACCGTGCCCGGCAGGCCGGACGCCATCATCAGCTCCACCAGGGGAGTGTTGAGCCGGTTGAGCCGCGCGGCCTCGGCGGGGTCCGGGGTGTCGTACGCGTCGAGCACCGCCCGCAGCTGCCGGGGGGCCACATTCGCGACCGTGCTGACGAAGCCCGATCCGCCCACCGCGTACAGCGGGAGGTTCAGCTCCTCACAGCCGGAGTAATAGGCGAGCCCGGTACGGGAGATGACCTTGGTGGAGCCCAGCAGGTCGTACGCGCAGTCCTTCACGGCCGCGATACGCGGATGCCCGGCCAGCCGCAGCAGCGCCCCCGTCCCGATCCGGGTTCCGGTGCGGCCGGGGATGTCGTACAGCATCACGGGCAGCCCAGTGGCGTCGGCGACCGTACGGAAGTGGGCCTCGACGGCCTCCTGCGGCGGGCGGCTGTAGTACGGCGTCACCACCAGCAGGCCGTCCGCGCCCGCGCTCTCGGCCGACCGGGCCAGCTCCACGGTGTGCCGGGTCGACGCGCTGCCCACGCCCGCCACGAGGTGCGCGCGGTCGCCGACGGCTTCCGCGACCGCCCGGACCAGCGCGGTCTTCTCGGTGTCGGTGGTGGTGGGGGACTCTCCGGTGGTGCCGCTGAGGACGAGCCCGTCGCAGCCCGCGTCGACCAGATGGGCCGCGAGCCGCTGCGCACCCTCCAGGTCGAGCTCACCGTCGGCGGTGAACGGCGTGATCATTGCGCAGAGTGCACGCCCGAAGGGCTGTGAAGGGCTCATGACGGCAGTCTTGCCTCAGCGGAGAGTGAAGGTCCACTTAGTTCTGCTTCGGGTGAGTGCGAAGCATGGCTGAACAGTCAGGGTGGGGCGGCGGATCAGTAGCCCGTGCCGCTGCTGGAACTGCTCGACGGCGAGGCGCTGGAGCTCGCGCTGGCGCTGGCGCTGGCGCTTGCGCTGGCGCTTGCGCTGCTCGACGGGGAGCTGCTGGCCTTCGGCATCGCGGTGACCGCCTTGCCGTCGGGGCCCAGGACGTACCACTTGGCGCCGAACTGGGTGAGGCCCTGGCCGTTCATCTCGCCGCGCTTGTGGTCGCCCTGGTACGTGTAGAGCGGGTGCCCCTTGTAAGTGACCTGCTTGCCGCCCGTGCTGCGGGTCGAGGTGTTGAGCAGTTTGGTCTGCACCCCGGTGCCCGCGGTCGGCTTCGTCTTGGCCAGCAGCGGCGGCCACGCCTTGGCACACGGGCCCGAGCAGGTCGACTTGCTGGTCTTGTCCGCCTCGAAGAGATAGAGCGTCCGGCCCTTCCCGGTGACGAGGATCTTCCCCAGCGGGGTGTCCTTGACCATGACCGTCCTGAGCGCGGCCGCGGACGACGGGCTGCTCGACGCCGACATGCTGCTCGATGCCGACATACTGGCGGACTGCGAAGGCCCGGCCCCGGTGGACTGGGACTTCGACCCGGCCGAGCTGGAACAACCGCTCACCGCCACGGCGACAAGGCCGGCCGCGGCTACGGCGGCCGCTGTACTGATGCTGCTCCTCATGGAGGCTCCTCCGGTCGGCCGCCGGAAGGGCGGCTCGCTGGTGGCCGGCCCGGAGCGGGCCGCCGGATCCACCTGACCGCGACTCGCGGCGGCGGGCCACCCGGCAGAGCCGTCCGGAGTACGCGGTCCCCGGTGCGCCTCGGCCCTAAGGCGTGTCCGCCCGGCGGGTCTGCTCCGGGGCGCGCCTGCGCCTGCGCCACAGCACCAGCGGCACGGCGCCCAGCAGGCCGGCCGCCGCGGGCGCCGAACTCGCGGCCGCGCTGAGGCCGGTCTGGCCGAAGGTGGCGGGGACCGGCAGGTTGTCCAGCCGGTTGAGGGGCCAGGCGATGACCTCGGCGCGCCCCACGACGTCCTTCACCGGGACGAAGCCGCCGCCCTTCTGGTCCTGGTGGTAGCGGGAGTCGGCCGAGTACTGCCGGTGGTCGCCCATGACCCAGAGGTGGCCCTTGGGCACCTTGACCTTGAACTGGCCCTGCGGGTCCGTGCTGCACGCGGTGTTGCCGGGGAAGACGTACGGCTCCTTGAGCGCTTTGCCGTTCACCTTCACCGGGCCGGTGCCCTTGCACTCCACGGTGTCGCCGCCGACCCCGATGACCCGCTTGATCAGGTCCTTCTCATTGGCGGACGGCATCAGCCCGATGAAGCTCAGGCCCTTCTGGACCGGGTTGGGCTTCGCGGCGGGCTCGTCCGCGAGCCAGCCGTCCGGGTCGTGGAAGACGACGACCTCGCCGCGGTGCGGCTCGGCGCCGAACCACGGGGTGAGCTTGTCGACCAGCACCCGGTCGCCGGTCTGCAGGGTGTTCTGCATGGAGTCCGACGGGATGGAGAACGCCTGCAGCAGGAATGTCTTGATCAGCAGCGCGAGGACCAGCGCGATGACGACGAGCAGCGGGAGTTCCTTCCAGAAGGAACTCCGGGTGCTTCTGGTGGCCCTGCCGTGGCCCGAGTCCCGCGCGTCCGACGCGTCGCTCTCCTGGCCTGACTCCGTGCCGACCGTCACATCCCCCACCCTCACTTCATCCGGGAGCCTGCTCACTACACCCAGATCTTCGCACGCATCCCGCCCGGCCCGGTTCGCCCCTTTATCCCGTGCACATCCCGGACCGGCCCGGCGCCCCTCCGGCCGGTCCGGGATGCCCCTGGACCGGCCGGCTTGCCGCGCTACGGGCGGAAGCGGAGCACGCTCGGGTCGTGGTCGCTGTTCTGGTCGGCGAACTCGGCGTTGATGTGGACGATGTCCAGCTGGTACTTCCGCACCGCCGGGCTCACCAGGATCTGGTCCAGGATCTGCGAATTGCCCTCGTAGACGTAGGAGTACCGCTCGTTCGCCGGCAGCGAGTACGCCGTGGCCGACAGCGCCTTCCCGCCGGTGAGGATCTTCGCGGTGTCGGAGAACTCGAAGTCGTTGAGGTCACCGAGCACCACGACCTCGGCGTCGGACTGCACCGAACGGATCTTCTTCACGAAGGTGTTCACGGCCTGGGCCTGCTCGTGCCGCTCCGTCTCCGAGCTGCGCGCCGGGGGCTGGTACTGCGAGTCGATCGCCTGGTCGCCGCCCTTGGACGCGAAGTGGTTGGCGACCAGGAAGACCTTCCTGCCGCGGAAGGTGAACTCCCCGGCGAGCGGCTTGCGGCTGTCCTTCCAGGCCGGGTTCGCGGGGTCGACGCGGCCTGGGGAGTAGGTCAGCGCCGCCCTGCCGCCCTGCCGGACGACACCGGTGGCGTTGGTGGCCGTACCGCCGGGACGGCTGGTGAAGCCGACACGGTCCGGGTTGTAGAGGAAGCCCTGGCGGATGTTGCCGCCCGGCTCACCGCCGTCCGCCAGGTCGACCGGGTCGATGGAGCGCCACTGGTAGCGCGGGCCGCCCGCGGCGACGATCGCGTCGATGAACTTGCCGACCGTCACGTCCGCGGCCACCACGCCGTCGTTCTTGGCGCCGTCGTTGTCCTGGACCTCCTCGATGGCCACGATGTCGGGCGACGAGAGATGGCCGACGATCCCGGCCGCCAGCTTGTCGAACTTGCTCTGCGGATCCGTCGGGTCCAGGTTCTCCACGTTGTACGTGGCGACGGCCAGCTCGTCCTTCTTCTGTCTGCGGGTGGCCTCGGGCTTGGTCCGGCCCGCCTTGACGGTCCCCAGCTGCCGGGCGGCGACCGTGTACGTACCGGCGAACTGGTTGTAGTCGAGCGGGCCCTCGGTCGTCCCGGTCAGCGAGTCACCGACGTTCGCGACCGGGAACGCCCCGGCGGACGCGGGGGCCAGGGACTGGACCATCAGCCTCCCGGTGTTCTGCGACGCGTACCCGTTGTAGAGGGTGCCGCCGCGCGGGGTCGGGCGCTCGTCCGGCTTCACGGTGACCCACAGCTCTCCGTACGAGTCGGTCGCGCCGGTGACCCGTGAGGTGCCGATCCTGACGTTCATGCCCTCCAGGGACTCGTAGCGGTCGAGGGCGTACTTCTCCGGCTTCAGAGTGAGGCCGTTGATGCTGCCGCCCGCGGCCTTGTCGCCGGCGGGGGCGAAAGTGCCCGGTACGTCACGGGAGTTGATGACGGCCGCCGCGGGCAGCCGGTTGCCCGACGAGACGACGGTCACGGCCGGCTTGCCGATCTCGGTGACCGACTGGTTCCCGGACGCCGCACCGCCGGGTATGTACTCGTCGACCGTGCCGGAGACGGTGACCGCGTCGCCCACGGCGACGGTCGGCGCCGAGCTGGTGAAGACGAAGACCCCTTCGCTGGTCGCGGGGTCCGCGTCCGGGTGCGGGTCCTGGAACCAGAAGCCCTTGGAACCGGACGTCCGCACACCGGTCACGATGCCGGGCACACCGGTCACCGCCTTCCCGGCCAGCGGGGAGAGGCGGGTGCTGCCCTGGATGTCGTGGATCCTGACCTCGGCCGCACCGGCCGAAGCGGGGGTGACGGCGAGCAGACCGGCGGCGAGCGCGGTCATGACCACAGCGGTGACGGCCGTCGGTCCGGCGAGGGGGAAAGCGGGGAGAGCGCGCATCTGCAGAACTCCGGAGGTGAGGGTGGAGTGGAGCGTGGACTACGTTCTACGCGCGTCAATCTCTTGTGTACGGAGGGGAGTTGTCAAGGGCCGTGAGGTGGACGGAGGCTGACGGGTACATGAACCAGGTTGCATAGGTCGAAATGCGTCTACGCTGGGGCGCCCGAACCGTATGCCCGAAGACCGCGCCCTCTCGCCGGTCGGTCTCAGCCCCGAGGAGAACCACCGATGTCCGGAGACCGCCCCACCCTGCCGCCGGTGCGGCTGAACTCCGAAGCGGAGCTCGCACGTGACGCGCTGGCCGCGCCCCTCTTCACACGGGCCGTACGGCTGGCCCGCTGGGCCGGTCCCGGCACGCGCGTCGGCGTGGGGGGCGAGCTGGCCGACGAGCAGCTGCCCGCGGCCGCGGCGGAGCTCGGTCTCGGCGCCGACGAGGACGGCGCGGCGCTGGCCAGCGAGGCGTGGCGGCTCGCCGTCGACACCGGCCTCGTCGACATCGAGCCGGCCGACGACGAAGACGACGGCAGCGACGGGAGCGGCGACGGCGCGGAGGACGGCGAGGAGAGCGAGGGGACGGCGGCCCCCGGCGAGAACCTGGCGCTGATCACGTCGGGCAGCCCCCAGGAGATCCTCGCGCTCTGGCTGGACGGTCTGGAGACCGTGCACGCCGACGCCATCGCCCCGCAGTTCGACGACTTCGCCGACCTGGTCGGCGACGACGGCGAGATCGACTTCGGGAAGCTGGAGTGGGACCCGGAGGCCGAGGCGGAGTTCCTCGACGGCGTGCTGGGAAACCTCTATCTGCTCACCGTGACGGAGACCGGCGCCCAGGACGCCCCGGTGCCGCTCCCCGCGCTGGCGGCCTCGATGATCGTCCCCGATGACATGGGCGAGCCCACGGACGACGTACTGGAGCAGGTGTCGGAGGCGATGATGCGGCTGGACGACCAGTTCAGCCTGCTCGAACCGATCGGCCTGGTCGAGTACCACCCCGTCGACGAGGCTCTGATGGCCGAAGAGGCGGAGAACGCGGAGGAGCACGGGGGTCAGGGGCGGCCCGTGGACGACGAGGACGTCTCCCGGTACGGCATGGTGCGGCTCACCCCGCTCGGTCTGTACGGGATCAGGGCCCGGATGCTCGACGCGGGTGTCGACGCGCCGGCGGTCGGCGAGCTCGCCGACAAGGACGCGGGCGCCCTGCTCGACGCCCTCGCGCGCTTCCCCGAGGGTGCGGCGCGCGCCGAGACCGTGCTCTGGCTGGACGGCCGTGAACCGGCCGCCGCCGCAGCGGAGTTGCTGTCCGCCGCGCGGGGCGAGGACAGCGGCGCGCCGCTGCGCCGGCTGCACTGCCAGCAGGCACTCTCGCTGGTGGCCGACGGCGCGGCGGAGCACGAGGTCCGTGAGGTGCTCGACGACGCACAGCTCGGCGGGCTCGCCCGGGTCTGGCTCGCCGAGCGGGGTGCGGCCGATGTGCCCGCGCCGCCGGAGTCGATGATCTTCTGGCTGGCGATCGACACGCTGGCCGCACAGCTGGACGCGGACGGTGAGGTCGAGGAGCTGCAGGGGCTCGTGGAGGGGCTGACCGGACAGCACAGCGGCTTCTTCGACGCGGCCTGGCGGGTGGAGCACCCGGCGACGGCCGATGTACTGGAGGCGATGGGGCGGCTGCACCCGGACCGCAAGGCGGCGAAGGACGCGCGCAAGGCGGCTTTCAAGGCCAGGTCACGGGCCTGAGGGGCGGCCGGCCGTTCGGGCCGGGCAGCCGGTCCTCAAGTCCGCAGGTAGGACGCCCCGTTGAGATCGAGCACCGTGCCCGACGACCACTCGGCGGCCGGTGAGGCCAGCCAGAGCACCGCGGCCGCGATCTCCTCGGGCGTCGCCACCCGGCCGAACGGCGACTGCGCCCGGATGGCCTCGCCCTCGGCGCCGCTCAGCCGGTCCGCCACCCGCTCCGTACCGAAGAAGCCGGGGGCGACCGACGCCACCCCGATCCCGTACGGCGCGAGGGAGACGGCCAGCGACTGGCCGAGCGCGTGCACGGCTGCCTTGGTCGCGCCGTAGGCCGGATGGTCGGGCTCCCCGCGGAACGCGCCGCGCGAGCCGATGTTCACGATCCGGCCGCCGTTCCCCGCGTCGATCATGCGGCGCCCCGCGAGATGGCTGAGATGTGCGGTGGCGAGCAGATTGACGCTGACGTGCTGCTGCCAGACGGCCACCCACTCCTCGTACGGGGTCCCTGGCAGCGGGTGGCGGACGTTCACGGCGGCGTTGTTCACCAGGACGTCGATGCCGCCGAGCCCGTCGGCCGCGCGCCCGGCGACTTCGGCCGCCACCGCCGGGTCCGAGAGATCGCCCCCGACCAGGACGTGGCCGGAACCGGGCAGCGCCGCAAGTGTGTGCCTGGCGTCGTCCTCCCGGGTGCCGTAGTGCACCGCCACCCGGTCTCCGTTGGCGGCGAATGCGTGCGCGGCGGCGCGGCCCAGGCCGCGGGAGGCACCGGTGATGAGCACACGACGGTCGGTTGCCGGGAATTCCATCCCCTGATCATCGCAGGGAAAATCCGCACGGGGAATCCCCGCTCCGGAGCCGTGCGGCGGGACAGACATGGCGTGAGGAGGTCTCGCGGGCGCATACTGAACGCAATGACTAAGTCAGCCGGATCCCGGCGCCACCTGCCCTCCAGTCCCTTCAACCGCCCGGCCCAAGCGGCCGCACCCATCGAGATCTTCGATGTGGGCGACCGTGTTTCGCATGATCAGTTCGGGCTCGGAAGAGTCATCGGAATCGAGGGCGACAATGACGCTGTGCTCATCGATTTCTCCGGGCGTCAGGGGAGGATCCTCAGCCCTTACGCCAAGCTGACCAAGCTCTGAGTCCGGCGAGGACAGGGAGAACAGGCCGGGGAGGCCGGCCGAGGACGGGGAGGCCGGCCGAGGACCGGCCGTCGGCCCCTGGCCATGAGGGCCGCGTGAGGTGACCCGGTGGGATGCCGGGTCACCGTTCCGTACGGTCCCGGGCACGGCTGAGCGGGGGCTGTCCCCGGTTGCTGCCTCTACGATACGGAGACGTCCCCGGTCCGCGAGGAGCAGCTGATGCCGAAGCCGATGCGGGCCGATGCGCGCCGCAATTACGAACGCCTCCTGAAGGAGGCCGCCCTGGCTTTCACCGAGCACGGGGTGGACGCTTCCCTGGACGACATCGCGAAGCGCGCGGGCGTCGGCTCCGGCACGCTCTACCGCCACTTCCCCACCCGGCAGGACCTCCTCGGCGAGGTCTATGCGGACCGTATCGACGAACTGGCCGACCAGGCGGTCGAGTTCGGCGCGTCGGGGCGGCCGCCGGGCCAGGCGCTGGCCGACTGGCTGCAGAAGCTCGCGGAGCAGCTGATCCGCCTGCGCGGACTCAGGGCGCTGCTCGGCGCCGCGATGGCCGACGGCAGCACCCCGGTGATCTCGGGCTGCAGCGGCCGGCTCACGGACGCGGCGGGCGAGCTGCTCACGGCGGCGCGGCAGGCGGGTGCGGCGCGCGCCGATCTGGAGACCGCGGAGATGCTGCGGCTGACGCACGCGGTGGCCATGGCGGCCGAGCTGGGCGCCGACGGGCCGCCCGATGTGCGCCGCTGTCTCGTGCTGATGATCGAGGGGATCTGCGGTGACGACCGGCGGGCGATGTCGCTGTGAGCCGGGGCGGTCGGGCGGGCGGGAAGGCCGAGGAGCTGCCGGGGGTCATGCCCGGGGTCGTGACCGGGTCCGGGCGGGAGTCCGGGACGGCGGACGGGGCCGGATCGGAGGAGCGCGACGGGGCGGCGCGCGACGGGGTGCGTGACCGGACGGTGCTGTGCGCGATGTGCGGCAGGCCGCTGACGGGACTGGCCTCACGGCGCACCGGGCTGGGCCCGGCCTGCGACGCGAAACTGCACCCGGCGGGACCCGATATCCGGACCCGTCGGCACGGGGTGGACCAGGATCCGCTCCCCGGCCTGGACTGAGGCACCGGACGGCCGGTTCGGGCCGTTATGTCGAAGCGGGATGTCCCAGTCGGATGTCCCAGTCGGATGTCGCAGTGGGGTGTCCCAGCGGTGTTTCCCGCTGGTGTTTCCCCGTGGCCGGGCGGGCCCTAAGCCGCGGGCTCGATCCCGCCCTGTATCGCGGCCGCCCATTCGAGCAGCAGCACCTCGTAGTCCTCCGATGGCCATTCGCCGTCCGTCGTCTGGGCGTCGACGAGCCTTCGGATGGCGTCGTTGGCCTGAGAGGCGGAAGGGGTGGTGGACATACGAACAAGGCTACGGCCTGCCACTGACAGTTAACCCTCATCTGCGCGTGGTATCGGTCACGTGTTCCGGATAAGGGCGTGTTGTCCGTCACTTGTGCCCGGTGCCGGAGGGTCCGGCGGCCTTAACGGGCCTTTATGGAGACGGAGTTCGGGCCCGCGGGGTTGCCCCGCGAGGGTGCGATCCAGCTCACTCCGGACCCTGCGCTCCCGCCCCGGCCGGTGCCTCCCGCGGCGCGCCGTGCGACACCGTTTCGAGCCTGGCGCGGCCCTCCCGTACCGCGTGGTCGAGCGAGAGGCCGCCGCCCCCGATCGCGACACAGGTGTCGGCGTCCAGCGTCAGCCGGGCATCGGGGCGCTCGGCCGGTCCGTCGCCGTAGAGCGGCTCCCCGCCGTCCGTACGGACGTGGAAGACGCCCTCGTCCATCCGGACCTCGACCACCCGGGGACCGAGCCCCGCCAGGTGCCGGGCGAGCGGAACGGCGAACCAGTGGGCCCGCAGGGCGTCCGTCGGCCGCCGCTCGCCCATTGCGGGGGTGCCCCAGTCGGCCAGCGCGGTGAGGACGGGCAGCAGCGCGGTGCCCCGCGGGGTCAGCTCGTACACGGAGGCCGGCGCGGGCGGCGGCAGCCTGCGCCGGGTCGCGATCCCCTCGCGCTCCATGTCCTTGAGCCGGGACGCGAGGACGTCGGTGCTGACGCCCGGCAGATCGGCGTGGAGGTCGGTGTAGCGGCGGGGGCCCGCCAGGAGTTCGCGGACGATCAGCAGGGTCCAGCGGTCCCCGACGGCGTCGAGCGCGCGGGCGGCGGCGCAGTACTGGTCGTAACTTCGGCGTGGCATGCACCGCAGTCTAGACAGAAAGTTGGACTTTCCAAGCTGGAGCTTGGTAAAACCAAGTGAAGCAAGTGAGACCTGGGAGGGCCACGGCATGGAGTTCCGCCAGTCGAACAAATTGAGTGAGGTCTGCTACGAGATCCGGGGCCCGGTGATCGACCATGCCAACGCACTGGAGGAGGCCGGGCACAGCGTGCTGCGCCTGAACACCGGCAACCCGGCGCTCTTCGGGTTCGAGGCGCCGGAGGAGATCGTCCAGGACATGATCAGGATGCTGCCCCAGGCGCACGGCTACACGGACTCGCGCGGCATCCTCTCGGCCCGGCGCGCCGTGGCCCAGCGCTATCAGGCGCTCGGGCTGCCCGATGTCACCGTCGACGACGTCTTCCTCGGCAACGGTGTCTCCGAGCTCATCTCGATGGCGGTCCAGGCCCTTCTGGAGGACGGGGACGAAATCCTCGTCCCCGCGCCCGACTTCCCGCTCTGGACGGCCGTCACCACACTGGCCGGCGGGCGGGCGGTGCACTATCTGTGCGACGAGTCGGCGGAGTGGTACCCGGACCTCGACGACATGGCATCGAAGATCACCGACCGCACCAAGGCCGTGGTGATCATCAACCCCAACAACCCCACCGGCGCTGTCTATCCGCGTGAGATCGTCGAGGGCATCCTCGATCTCGCCCGCCGCCACGGGCTGATGGTCTTCGCCGACGAGATCTACGACCAGATCGTCTACGACGACGCCGTCCACCACACGGCGGCGGCCCTCGCACCCGACCTGGTCGTCCTCACCTTCAGCGGTCTGTCCAAGTCGTACCGTGTCGCGGGCTTCCGGTCCGGCTGGCTGGTCGTCACCGGGCCCAAGCAGCACGCGAAGAGCTATCTGGAGGGGCTGATGATGCTCGCCTCCATGCGGCTGTGTGCCAACGCCCCCGCCCAGTACGCGATTCAGGCCGCGCTGGGCGGCCGCCAGTCCATCAGGGATCTGACGGCGCCCGGCGGCCGTCTGCACGAGCAGCGCGACCGGGCGTGGGAGAAGCTCAACGAGATCCCGGGTGTCTCCTGTGTGAAGCCGAAGGGCGCGCTCTACGCGTTCCCCCGGCTCGACCCGAAGGTCCACCGGATCCACGACGACGAGAAGTTCGTCCTCGACCTGCTGCTCCGCGAGAAGATCCAGGTGGTGCAGGGCACCGGCTTCAACTGGCCGCGCCCCGACCACTTCCGGATCCTGACGCTGCCGCACGCCGACGACCTGGACGCGGCGATCAGCCGCATCGGACGCTTCCTGGCGGGCTACCGCCAGTGACGCGCCATCCGGCGGAGCCGCCCGGGGCCCGGTGGAGACCACCCCGGGGCGGTCTCCACCGGACGGTCTCCTGAGCGCCGAGAGCGCCGAGAGCGCGCCGAGAGCGCCGAGAGCGCCGAGAGTGCGGAGAGTGCGGAGAGCGCCTAGAGCGCCTGCGCGGCGGGCTTGACCATGCCACGGGCCGTACGGGACTTCACGAAGTCGCCCACCCCCGTCATCTCCCACTCACCCGAGAACTGCTTGATCAGCTTCGCCATCAGCACCCCGGTCTGCGGTTCGGCCCCGGTCAGATCGAACCTGACCAGCTCCTCGCCGCTCTCCGCGTCGATCAGCCGGCAGTACGCCTTGGCCACCTCGGTGAACTTCTGGCCGGTGAAGGAGTTGACCGTGAAGAACAGGGCGGTGGCCTCCGCGGGGATCCTGCCGAGGTCGACCACGATCACCTCGTCGTCCCCCGCGCCCTCGCCCGTGAGGTTGTCGCCCGAGTGCTTGACCGCGCCGTCGAGGATCGAGAGCTTGCCGAAGTAGCAGCTGTCGATGTGGTTGCGCTGCGGGCCGAAGGCGATGACCGATGCGTCGAGGTCGATGTCCTTGCCGCGGAAGGCCGGCTCCCAGCCGAGGCCCATCTTCACCTTGGACAGCAGCGGTTTGCCGCCCTTGACCAGGGACACCGTCTGGTTCTTCCGGAGGCTGACCCGGCCCTTGTCCAGATTGATCCGTCCGCCGACGGGCGGTGCGGGCGGCGCCGGCGGCGCGGCGGGCGGTGCGACCGGGGCCGCGACGGCGACCCGGGGATCCACCGGCGGTGCGGACGGCATCGGCGGGGGCGCAGGTGCCGCGGGCGGGGCTGCTGCGGGCGTGGCCGCGGGTGCGGCCGCAGGTGCGGCCGGTTCCTCGACCGAGACCCCGAAGTCCGTCGCGATTCCGGCCAGGCCGTTCGCATAGCCCTGGCCCACGGCGCGCACCTTCCACGCGCCGTTGCGCAGATAGATCTCCACGATGACCAGCGCGGTCTCGGTGCCCAGCCGGGGCGGTGTGAAGGAGGCCAGGACACTGCCGTCGTCCGTGGAGCGGACGGTGGCGGTCGGCTCGATGCCCTGGAACGTCTGGCCCGCCGCGTCCGGGCTCGCGGTGATCACGATCTTGTCGATGCCCGCGGGGACGGCGGCCGTGTCCACCACGATGGCGTCCGGCGCCGAACCGCCGCCGGAGCGGTGGCCGACGCCGGGGCCCGACGGCTGGTTGTAGAAGATGAAGTCGTCGTCCGAGCGCACCTTGCCGTCGGCGGTGAGCAGCAGGCCCGACACGTCGAGCCGCACCGGAGCTGCCACGTCCACCGCGACGCGGGAGATCGGAAGCGGGATGTTCGAGCCTGGGGTCATTGCGGTCATGTCCGGAGGAACGAGCGGCAGGGCTTTACGGTTCCTTGAATCTCGCCCGCCTCCCGGACGCCCGACCCGGCAGGCCGGTCACTTCCCCGGCAGCACCACGATCTTCCGGCCGATGCCAGCCTTGAAGCGGTCGAGTGCGTCCGGGTAACTCTCCAGCGGCAGCCGGTCGCTGATGAAGACCGCCGGGTCCAGCACCCCGGCGGCGAAGAGTTCGGCGGCCCGCTCGTAGCTGTGCAGCACCGCCATCGAACCGGTGATCGTGATCTCCTGGTTGTAGATCTTGTACGGGTCGATCGTCGCCCGCGTCGCATAGTCGGCGACACCGAACTGCAGATACGTCCCGGCCTTCGCGACCCGCCCCAGACCGTCCTGGATCGCCGCCGCGTTGCCGGTCGCGTCGATGACGACGTCCCAGCCGTGCCCGGCCCGGTCCAGCTCGTCCGCACCGCCGGCCGCGGCCGAACAGCCCAGCGAGCGGGCGGTGGTCAGCCGTTCCTCGTTGATGTCGACCATGTCCACGCTGGCCGCGCCGGTCCGCTTGGCCAGCTCCAGCATCATCAGCCCCATGGTCCCCGACCCGTAGATCAGCACATGGGAGCCGAGCCTGCTGTTCAGCACGTCGTAACCGCGTACCGCGCAGGACAGCGGCTCGATCAGGGCCGCGTCCTCGGTCCTCACGTGGTCGGGCAGCTTCACACAGTTGGCGGCGGGCGCCACCGCGTACTCGGCGGCGCCGCCCGCCGTGGTCACCCCGATCGCCGCCCACTTCTCGCACATGTTGTTGTGGCCGACACGGCAGTAGCGGCACTCGTAGCAGTACAGGGACGGGTCGACGGCCACCCGGTCGCCCGCGGCCAGCGATGTGACATCGGAGCCCAGCGCCACGACCGTACCCGCGAACTCATGACCGGGCACCACCGGCAGGGTGGGCGCGAACTCGCCCTGGAGGATGTGCAGATCGGTACCGCACAGCCCGCACGCGGCCACCTCGACGATCACGTCGCGCGGACCGGGCGTGGGGTCGGGCACCTCCCCGTACACGACCTTGCCGACGGCTTCGACGATGGCTGCCTTCATTTCACGGCTCCCAGCGAAAGGCCCTGGACCAGCTTGTCCTGGGCGGCGAACCCCGCGGCGAGCACCGGCAGGGAGACGACGAGCGACGCGGCGCACACCTTCGCCAGGAACAGGCCCTGGCTGGTGATGAAGCCGGTCAGGAAGACGGGCGCGGTCTCGGCGACCACACCCGTGAGCACCCGGGCGAACAGCAGCTCGTTCCAGCTGAAGATGAAGCAGATCAGCGCGGTGGCCGCGATCCCCGGCGCGGAGATCGGGGCAACGATGCGGGTGAGGATCACCGGCAGCCTCGCGCCGTCGACCCGCGCCGCCTCGATGACCGCGACCGGCACCTCCGCCAGGAAGGACTGCATCATCCACACCGCGATCGGCAGGTTCATCGAGGTGTAGAGGATGACCAGCATCCAGATGTTGTCGAGCATCCCGGTGTTCTTGGCGAACAGATAGATGGGCAGCAGCCCCGCCACCACCGGGAGCATCTTCGTGGAGAGGAAGAAGAACAGGACGTCCGTCCACTTCTTGACCGGCCTGATGGACAGCGCGTACGCGGCGGGCAGCGCCAGCACCAGCACACACAGCGTCGAGACGATGGACGCCACGGCCGAGTTGGCCAGCGCGGGCCAGGGGCTCGCGCCGCCGCCCGCCCCGAAGAACTCGCGGTAGCCGTCCAGGGTGAGTGAGGCGGCGAGCGACGGCGGGTTGGTCGCCGCGTCGGCCTCCGCGTGGAAGGACGTGAGTGCCATCCAGGCGATCGGCAGGAAGAACAGGATCCCGGCCAGCCAGGCCACCAGGCCGAGGAGCGCGCCCCCGGTACGGCCGGCGCCCCGTGGCGCCGTCGTGTCTGCGGACTTCATGCGCGTGATGCCTCCTCGCTGAAGAGGGACGAGACCACGCGGAGCGCGAAGGTCGCGATGATGATCGTGCCGATGACGACGAGGACACCGGCGGCGGACGCGAGACCGTTCTCGTGCGCCTGGTAGAACGCCTGGTAGACGGTGTACGGAAGGTTCGCCGTGCCCAGGCCGCCCGAGGTGATGGTGAAGACGGCGTCGAAGTTCTGCACGATGTAGATCGAGCCGAGCAGTGCGCCCAGCTCCAGATAGCGCCGCAGATGGGGCAGGGTCAGATGGCGGAAGATCTGCCAGCTGCCTGCTCCGTCGATCCGCGCCGCCTCGATCAGTTCGGGTGAGCGGCTCTGCAGCCCGGCCAGCAGGATCAGCATCATGAACGGCGTCCACTGCCAGATCAGCGCCGCCTCGACGGCGAGCAGCGGGGTGTTCGACACCCAGTCGGGCTGCGGTGCGCCCCCGCCGCCCACCCAGTGCAGCAGCCCGTTGAAGAGCCCGTACTCCGGGTTGTAGAGCACATGCTTCCAGAGCAGCGCGGCCGCCACCGGGACCAGCAGGAACGGTGCGATGAGCAGCGTACGGACGAGCCCGCGGCCCTTGAACCGGCGGTCGAGCAGCAGCGCCAGGACGAGTCCCAGCACCAGGCTGACGAGCACCACGGCGACCGTCAGCAGCACCGTGGTGAGGACCGACTTGCGCAGATCCGGGTCGGTGAGCACATCGGAGTAGTTGGCGAAGCCGGTGAAGTGCCGGGCCTTCGGGTACAGCGCGTTCCAGTTGAAGAAGGAGATCACCACGGTGGCCACGAAGGGCAGTTGGGTGACCACGATCATGAAGATCAGGGCCGGCAGCAGCGGGGCCCGGGTGGCCCAGGCGCGCAGCCGGTTGCCCGGTGGGGCCTTGGGGCTGGGAGGGGACACCGCGCGGGGCGCGGTCGGAGCAGTGGTCGCTGTCATCGTCCCTCGTACTCCTTCGCGATCTTCGCGGCGAGCCGCTGCGATGCGGCGATGGCCGAGTCGACGGACTGGCGCCCGGCGATGGCCGCGCTGATCTCCTGGGAGACCTTGGTGCCGAGGTCCGTGAACTCGGGGATGCCGACGAACTGGATACCGGGCGCGGGGCGCGGCTGCACCCCCGGATCGCCGGGCTTGGCGCTTCTGATGGCGTTGAGCGTGACATCCCCGAAGGCGGCCGACGCCTTGCGGTAGGAGGGGTCGGTGTAGGTGGAGGCACGCTTGCCCGCCGGGGCGTCGGACCAGCCGCTCACCTTGCCGACGAGCTCCTCGTACTGCTTGCTTGACGCCCAGGAGATGAACTTCCACGCCTTGTCGGGGTTGCGGGAGGTCTTCTGGATGCCCCAGGCCCAGGTGTAGAGCCACCCGGAGTTGTCCGTCCTGTCGACCGGCGCCGGCACATAGCCGATCTTGCCCTTGACCGGGGACTTGGCCGACTCCAGCGATCCGGCCGCCGACGTCGCGTCGTACCACATGGCCGTCTTGGACTGGGTGAGGTCGTTGAGGCACTCGGCGAATCCGGACTGCGCGGCCCCCGACTCGCCGTGCTCACGGACCAGTTGGACATAGAAGTTGACGGCCTGCTTGAAGGCGGGGGAGTCCAGCCTGGCCTTCCAGTCCTTGTCGAACCAGGTGCCGCCGAAGGTGTTGACCACGGTGGTCAGCGGGGCGATCAGCTCGCCCCAGCCGGGCAGGCCGCGCAGACAGATGCCCTTCATCCCCGGCTTCGCACCGTCGGCCTTGGCGGCGAGCGCGGCGACCTGCTGCCAGGTGGGGTGGGCCGGCATGGTCAGATGCTTCTTCGCGAAGACGTCCTTGCGGTACATCAGCATGGACGACTCGCCGTAGAAGGGCTCGCCGTAGAGCTTCTTGTCGTCGCCGGTGAGCGACTGCGTGAGCGCGGGCAGGATGTCCTTCTGGTCGAACGCGGTGTCCTTGGCCGCGTACGGGCCGAGGTCGTGCAGCCAGCCGTTCCTCGCGTAGATCGGGATCTCGTAGTTGCTCAGCGTCGCGACGTCGTACTGGCCCGCCTGGTTGGCGAAGTCCTGGCTGATCTTGTCGCGTACGTCGTTCTCGGGCAGCACGGTGAAGTTCACCTTGATGCCCGTCTCCCGGGTGAAGTGGGCTGCGGTGAGCTTCTGCAACTCCGTCATCTGCGGGTTGTTGACCATCAGCACATTGATCGAGTCCCCGCCGGACCCGTTTCCTCCGGCGCCGGTCCAGCAGCCGGACAGGCTGATGAGCAGCGCCCCCGATGCGGCCTGCGCGAGCAGTGCGCGCGGCCTCCGTCGGCTCGGGCTTCGCATGGATCGCTCCTCGGGGTGGGGTGGTGGCTCTGACCGGCAGGCAAGCGGGCGTGTACGAGGGGAGGGGAGGGGCTCAGACCCGGATGACCTGCGGTCCCAGCAGGGAGTAGCGGTGTGCCTCGGGTGCGGGCAGCAGGGTGCTGGTGACGATGGTCTCGAAGTCGGTGACATCGGCGAACCGGCAGAAACTCGACGCGCCGAACTTCGTGTGGTTCCCGGCGAACACCCGGCGCCTGGCGGCCCTGACCGCCTGCGCCTTGACCTCGCCGACCGCGGGGTCGGGTGTGGTCAGACCGTGTTCGCGGGAGATCCCGTTGGCACCGATGAAGGCCAGGTCGATGACGAACCCGGACAGCATCCGGGTCGTCCAGTGGTCGACGGTGGCCAGGGTGCCCGCGCGCAGCCGGCCGCCGAGCAGCAGGACCGTCGTCCGCTCGGCGAGCGCCAGCGCCCCCGCCGTCACCAGTGAGGCGGTGACCACGGTCAGCGGACGGTCGTGCGGCAGGCACTCGGCGATCAGCTGCGGGGTGAACCCCTCGTCGATGAAGACCGTTTCGGCGTCGCCGAGCAGCTGGGCCGCGGCTTCGGCGATCCGCCGCTTCTCCGGTACGTGCATCGTCGTCCGGAAGTCGAGCGTGGTCTCGAAGCCCGCGCTCTCCACCGGATAGGCCCCGCCGTGCGTACGCTTGACCAGTCCGTGGTCCTCCAGCGCGCGCAGATCCCGGCGTACGGTCTCCTTGGCCACGCCGAGCCGCGCGGACAGGTCGGTGACATCGACCGAGCCCGCTTTCCGGGCGGCCCGGACGATCTCCCGCCGGCGCTGCTCCGCGCTCACTGACACTGGTTCTCCTCGGCTTCCGCTTGCTGTGTGGAGAGTTGTACAGCCGCCCGCATGGTGTGAACAGGGCAGGAACGGGCCTGATCATGCCCGTTTCTGTCCGTTTCCGAAATGGCTGTCACCCGCCCCACCTGGTGCGGTGTGCCCGTCCGGGCATGACGAAGGCCCGCCCGGCGTACCGGACGGGCCCGTTCACCGCCCGGATGCGGGCGCCCGAAGTGTGGTGGACCGGCGGGCGGCCGGTCAGTGCGGCCAGATCGGCGGGTCGGTGAGGAACGGTCCGCCGAGGTGGGAGTGGGCCGGATTGCCCGGGTCGAGCTCGCCCTGCTCGGCGATGAGCTTCGCGGCGTACGGCTCCGAGTCGTCCCGCGGCTCGTACCCCAGCGCCCGCGCCGACGAGAGGTCCCACCAGATCCGGGTGTTGGCCGATGATCCGTAGACCACCGAGTGGCCGACGCCGTCGGCGGTCAGCGCGGCGTGGAAGAGCCGTGCGCCGTCCTGCGGGCTCATCCAGACCGAGAGCATCCGTACGGAGGTCGGCTCGGGGAAGCAGGAGCCGATCCGCACGGACACGGTCTCCTGGCCGAACTTGTCCCAGTACAGCTGGGCCAGATCCTCCCCGAAGCACTTGGAGAGCCCGTAGTACGTGTCCGGCCTGCGCGGGGTGTCGATCGGGATCAACGCGCCCTCGGGGGCAGGGACTTCGCTTCCCGGGCTGGGGGTGTAGCCCACCGCGTGGTTCGACGACGCGAAGACGATCCGGCCGGTGCCCGCCTCGCGCGCCGCCTCGTACAGGTTGTACGTGCCCTCGATGTTGGCCCGCAGGATCTTGTCGAAGGACGACTCCAGGGAGATGCCGGCGAGATGGATGACGGCGTCCACGCCCCGCACCGCGTCGCGCAGAGCCTCCCGGTCGGCCAGGTCGGCGGTGATCGCCTCCGGTGCGCCCTCGACCGGTACGGCGTCGAACAGGCGCAGCTCATAGCCGTAGGCGGGCAGCAGGCCCCGCATCAGGGTGCCGAGCCCTCCGGCGGCTCCGGTGAGCAGGATCGTGCGGGGAGCGGGCATGAGCGGGTCTCTCCTCGGTGAATCGGAACCGGCCGGCCGCGGTGGCGGAGGTGAGTGGGTTCAGTGTGACCAGCGTGTCCATGAGTGGATGGCATTCACATGCATGGACAAAGTAGGGAGCCGCTCCGGGCCTCGTCAAGTGGCGCGCGGAGCTGCGGATTTCACCTGCCGATTTCACCTTCTGTCATGGCGTTTCTCGTCTTGACCGCCCCCGCCCGGCTGGCTTAGCGTGGCGATGTTCAGAAATATAGACACTGATCAGAGCTATGCACAGCTCGGAACCATGCACGACTGGATGACTCAGGGAGCGCCCGTGTCCTCAGCCCCGCTCGCCGGCCGACTCGACGGTCTGCTGTTCTTCCCCGTGACTCCGTACGGGCCGGACGGCGCCGTCGATCTCGATGTCTTCCGCGCGCATGTGCGCAGCGGCATCGACTCCGGTGCGGCCGCGGTCTTCGCCTGCTGCGGCACGGGCGAGTTCCACGCGCTCACCCCCGAGGAGTTCGGCGCGGTCGTCGCCGCCGCGGTCGAGGTGAGCGCGGGCCGGGTGCCCGTCGTCGCCGGCGCCGGATACGGCACGGCCCTCGCCGTGCAGTTCGCCAGGACCGCACAGGAGGCGGGCGCCGACGGGCTGCTCGCCATGCCGCCGTATCTCGTCACCGCGGAACAGGACGGACTGGTCCGTCACTACACGGCGCTCGCCGCCGCCACCTCGCTCGACGTCATCGTCTACCAGCGCGACAACGCGGTGTTCACCCCGGAGACGGTGGTGGCCCTGGCCCAGGTCGACGGGATCATCGGGCTCAAGGACGGGCACGGCGACCTCGATCTGCTGCAGCGCATCATCAGCGCGGTCCGCACCGAGCTGCCCGGCCGGGACTTCCTCTACTTCAACGGGCTGCCCACCGCCGAACTCACCGCGCTCTCCTACCGCGCCATCGGCGTCACGCTCTACTCGTCCGCGGCCTTCTGCTTCGCCCCGGACATCGCGCTCGCCTTCTACCGCGCCCTGCGCTCGGGCGACGACACGACGGCCAACCGGCTGCTCGACACCTTCTACCGGCCGCTCGTCGAGCTGCGCAACCAGCGGCGCGGATACGCGGTGTCGCTGATCAAGGCGGGGGTGCGGCTCGGCGGACTGGACGTCGGCGAGGTCCGCCCGCCGCTCGGCGAGCCGTCGTCCGGGCACATCGCGCGGCTGGCCGCCATCATCGAGCGGGGCCGGGCGGCGCTGGCCGTCCCGGCGGGCGCGGCGGGCGCGGGGGAGCGGGCGTGAAGACCTCGGCCTTCCTCTACCCGTGGGACGTCGTCGGCGACCCGGACGCCGCGGACCGCGTCGCGGACCTCGGCGTCCAGCAGGTCACCCTCGCCTCCGCCTACCACTCGACCCGCGCGCTGACGCCACGCCACCCCCGCCACCGGATCGTCACCGCGGGACACGCGTCCGTGCTCTACCCGCCGTCACGGGAGCGGTGGGCCGGACGGGAGCTGCGTCCTTACGCGGCCGGGTCCTGGGCCGCCACCCCCGATCCGTACGGAGAGGCCGCCGCCGCGCTGGCCGCCACCGGTCTTGAGGTCCACACCTGGGTGGTCCTGGCGCACAACTCCCGCCTGGGCGCCGAGCATCCGGAGACCTCGGTGGTCAACGCCTACGGCGACCGCTACCCGTGGGCGCCCTGCATCGCCCAGCCCGCCACCCGCGCCTACCTCACCGATCTGGCCGTGGAGGCCGCGGTGCGCCCCGGAGCCGACGGCACCGAACTGGAGTCCCTCGGCTGGTACGGCCTCGCCCATCTGCACGCCCACGACAAGATCGCCGGAGTGGGGCTCGGTGACGCGGGCCAGTATCTGATGTCGCTCTGCTTCTGCCCGGACTGTGCGCGGGGATACGGCGGACTCGGCCTGGACGCGGACGAGTTGAGCGCGGCCGTGCGCCGGGCGCTGGAGCCGGCGTGGACCGGCGGGACGCCCGACGCGGGCGGCTCGGCGGTGGAGAAGCTGCTCGGGGCTGACACCGCGGCCGCCGTGCTCCAGTGGCGCACCCGCACCGCCGCGACGCTCCAGGAGCGTGCGGTCGCCGCGGTACGGGCCGCGGCGCCCCCCGGCTTCCAGGTGCTGCTGCACGCCGACCCGGCCGCCCACCACTGCGGTGCGAACGCGGGCGTGGACCCGGAGCACATCCTCGGTGTCGCCGACGGTGTGGTCGTGCCGTGCACCGGCGGACCCACCCTGCTGGCCCCCTTCGCCGTGCACCGCACGGAGCGCACGGTGCTCGCGGCGAATCTCACCGTCGTCTCCGGCATGGGCGGCAGCCCCGCCACCCTGGCCGAGGACGCCGCCCGCGCGGCGGGCCTGGGGGCGACCGAACTGCGGCTGTACCACGCCGGGCTGGCGTCCGACGCCGACCTCGCGCTCGTACGGACCGCGCTGGCCTGAGCGGGGGCCGGTGCCTGGGGCCGGAGCCGGAGCCGGAGCCGGGGCCGGGCATCGGGGGAGCGGGCGGCACCGCAGGGGGCTCGGGCGTCCGTACCGTCCTCAACACCGCAACGGTCAGCGGATATGTGCGGCAGGGGAGGTTCGAGGGGCAGAGCTTCAGCGGCGAGTTCACCTGACCCCTGGTGTGTCTCACCGGACCTACCCCTGGTGGCCGCGCTCCGGCCTGCGGCGCAGCCTCGCGTCCTCGATCGCGCGGGGCGCGGCCGCGTAGTTGTCCGCCGGGTCGAGGTCGGTTCCCGGCGGGACGATCTCGTCGATGCGGTCCAGGATCTCGTCCGGCAGATCGATACCGGCGGCGGTGAGCAGCCCGTCCAACTGCTCCTGGGTGCGCGGACCGATCAGCACCGAGGTGATCGCCGGATGCGCGCGGACGAAGGCGATCGCGAGCTGCGGCAGCGTCATGCCCGCCTCGTCGGCGAGAACGGTGAGCTTCGCGAGCGCTTCGGTCTTCAGCCTGCCGGCCGGAGTGGACGGGTCGTAGTGCGAGGGGAGGGCGGACGACATCAGCCTGGCCCGGTGGGTGGACGGGAGGTCCGCACGCCCGGAGAGCCAGCCGCTGTTCAGCGGGCCGAAGGTCAGCACCCCCAGTCCGTGGCGCTGAGCTGTCGGGAGCACGGCGGCCTCGGGCCTGCGGGTGAAGAGGGAGTACATGGGCTGCTCGGTCAGGAACCGGTGGGAGCCGCGCCGCTCCGCCGCCCACTGGGCCTCGACCATCATCTCCGCCGGGAACATGGACGACCCGAACGCCCGGATCTTGCCCGCCTCCACGAGGCCGGACAGCGCCGAGAGCGTCTCCTCGATGCCGGTCCCGTGGTCGGGCCGGTGCATCTGGTACAGGTCGATGTAGTCCGTACCGAGCCGGCGGAGGCTGTCCTCGACCGCGCGGACGATCCATCTGCGCGAACCACCCCGCTGGTTCGGGTCGTCGCCCATCGGCCGTCCGAACTTGGTCGCCACGACGAGATCGTCCCGGCGGCCCTTGACGGCCTTGCCGACGATCTCCTCGGACTCGCCCCTGGAGTAGACGTCGGCCGTGTCGATGACATTGATCCCGGCGTCGAGCGCGGTGTGGATGATCCGGGCCGCGTCCCGGTGATCCGGGTTGCCCAGACTTCCGAACATCATCGCGCCGAGTGCGAACTCGCTGACGGATATGCCGGTTGCCCCGAGGGTCCTGCGATTCATGACGTGCCGCCTCCGGCGCTCGGTCCTGCAGATTCCTGCAAGCCCACCACGCCGGAACGCCCCGACGGTAGACGATTCCTGCCACCCGCTTGCACGATCCTGCTGAGAGTGCTCTTATCGCGCCATGACAGACCCGGCACCCCCACCCGAGTCCGCAGCGCGCGCCGCTGAGCTTCTCGCCGAGCTGCGGACACTGATCGTCCGGCATGCGGGCGGCGGCCCGCAGCGCAAGATGACGATCCTGGACGGGGTGTTCATCACGTACGCGGACCGGCCCACGCTCCCGGTCGGCGCGATGACGGAACCGTCCCTCGCGGTGGTCGGCCAGGGCGTCAAGCGCACGGTGCTGAACGGTGTGCCCCATGACTACCGCGCCGGGCAGTACTGCGTCGTCCCGGTCGATCTGCCGGTGACCGGGCAGGCGCTGGAGGCCGGCCGGGACGAACCCTTCGTCGTCTTCAGCATGACGCTGGACCCGGTGGCGATCGCACCGCTGCTCCTGGAGGCGGCGGACACCGTGAAGCCGCCCGCCTTCGCGGGCCTCGCGGTCAGCGACGCGACGGCAGAACTGCTCGATCCGATCGTCCGGCTGCTGCGTCTGCTCGGCCGCCCGGACGACCTCCGGGTCCTCGCACCCGGCATCGAACGGGAGATCCTGTGGCGCCTCGTCACCGGTGAACAGGGCGCGCTGGTCCGCCAGATCGGCCTCGCCAACAGCAGCATCGCGCGCATCTCCCGCGCGATCCGCTGGATCCGCCGGCACCACGACGAGCCGCTGCGCGTCGCGGACCTCGCCGAGCTGGCCCATATGAGCCCGTCGGCCTTCCACCGGCACTTCCGCGCCGCGACCTCGATGACACCGATCCAGTTCCAGCGGCAGATCCGGCTTCGGGAGGCGCGCGCCCTGCTCATGACCGGGCCGCCGGTGGACGTCGCGGCGGTCGGCCACCGGGTCGGCTACGGAAGTCCGTCCCAGTTCAGCCGTGAGTACCGCAAGGAGTTCGGGGCCCCGCCCGGCCGCGACGCGGCCCGCCACGCGGGGCACGGCTGACGGCGGGGCGCAGCAGGCGTCGGGGCGCGGCTGATGGCAGGGCCGGCTGACGGCAGCCCCGTGCCCCGCACACCGACTGCCCCTGCCTGTACGGGCCCAGGCCCCGCCCCTACCCGTACACGAAGGGCGTCGTGGTGGTGAGCGCGGCGAAGCCGAGCCGCTGGAGGATCGGGCGGCTGTCGTCGGACGCGTCGACCTGGAGGAGGCGGATGCCGCGCGCGGCCGCGATGCCCGCGCGGTACGCGACCAGGGCGCGGTAGATGCCGCGCCCGCGCCACGCCGGGGCCGTGCCGCCGCCCCAGAGGCTCGCGAACCCGGTGCCCGGACGGAACTCCATCCGCGCCGCGCAGACCGGTTCGTCACCGGCCATCGCCACCACCGCGACCAGCGAATCCGGGTCATCGGCCAGCCGTGCCAGCACCTGGTGGTGGATCCGCGAGCCGTCCTCGCCGAACGCCGCCTCGTGCGCGCGTGTCATCAGGGCCACCCCGGCCGCATCGGTCACCCGGCGCAGCTCCACCCCCTGCGGCAGCCGTACCTCCGTCGGCAGCCCCTGGACCTCGGCGACCATCAGTGTCTCCGGCGGTTCTGGGGTGAACCCGGCCGCCACGAGCCGGTCCGCCAGATCGGCCGGGCGGTCGTGGGCGTACAGCTTCCACTCGAACTCGCGGTGCAGCGCGGTGAAGTGCCGTACCGCCCCGGCGATCGCCGCGTCGGCTGTGGCCTCGTCAAGGTCCGACCAGACCACGCCGTTCCAGCTGCCTGCGTCGGGACCGGTCTGCCGTACGACGTCCCCGACGCGCTCGACCACGCCACCGGGACCGTCCGGCGGCGCCTCCCGCCGCATCCGGAGGTCGAAGGCCGCCCGTACCGCTTCCAGATCCATCCGGCCACCCAACAGCCGTGCCCCGCACACCGCAACCGCGTTTCTCCGCAACAGATCCGCAAAGAGCCTTGTGCACACCATGTGATGCGCGTAGACAACCAGTGACCTGCAGTCCGTCACCACCAGAACCGGAGTACACGCGTATGCCCTCCAGACTCGCCAGGATCTCCGCCTGTACGGTCGCGCTCGCCGCGGCCGGCAGTGCCCTCTACGGCATCGGCGTCGCCACGGCCGACAACTCCGTGCCGCGCACGGACCGGGAGATCCCGAACGTCACCAAGGTCGAAGACAGCATCAACGCCTACTACGGCGGTACGGCCGACGCGTCGGGTGCCTATCAGGCGTCCCCGAAGAGCAACTACGCCAAGCAGGTCCGGGGCATCGAGGCGCGGGCGAAGCGGCAGATCGCCGAGGCCGCCCACCGCACCGGGCACGGCCGCAAGCCCGCGATCGTCCTCGACGTGGACGACACGACGCTGCTCACCTACGACTGGGAGAAGAAGTACGGCTTCGCCTACAACGCGACCGCCTTCAACGACTACGTCCAGAGCGCGCGTTCCATCGCGGTCTTCGGCATGCCCGACGTCGTCAACTACGCCGCGGACAAGGGCGTCACGGTCTTCTTCCTGACCGGACGCGACGAGTCGCAGCGCACCGCTTCGGCCACCAACCTCACCAGGGCCGGATACCAGGTGCCGGTGGACAGGTCCCACTTCTACCTCAAGGACCCGGCCGCCGCGCCGTCCTACCTGAGCTGCGCGAAGCCCAAGTGGACCTGCAGCACGGTGCAGTTCAAGGCCGGCACCAGGAAGCACATCGAGTCGCTCGGCTACACCATCGTCGCCAACTTCGGGGACCAGTACTCCGACCTCAGCGGTGGCTATGCCGACAAGACGTACAAGATCCCGAACCCGATGTACTTCCTGCCGTGACCGGCCCGGCCCCGCGCTGACCGCCCGCCGGAGGAGAGGCCGCTTCGGCCCGCTCCTCCGGCGGCTTGTCGTACCGCAGCGCCACCGCGGTCGCGACCGCGCCGATCCCCTCCCACAGGCCCACGCCGATGAACCCGGACGGCGCCCGGCCGGACACGACGGCCGTGGTGAAGACCGCGAAGGTCAGCAGCCGGAACGGCACCGTCCAGCGGAAGAAGGCCCGCCAGTCGGCGGCGGCAGCCAGCAGGTAGTACACGCCCATGTTCACCGCGGCCATCGACGAGGCCGTGATGAAGGTCCGGGTGTAGTCGGACGGCGGACGGCCGGACGCCGGGGCCGCGAAGCCCAGGGCCTTCAGGAGCGCTTCGGGGGAGACCAGGCCCACGGCCCCCAGCAGGGTGGCGAGGACGCCGAAGACGGCCATGGTCCAGCCGGACGGGGAGCGGGGCAGTCGTATGACCATGGCGGCACCCTACGGCCAGGGGTGCCCGCCGCGGGCCGTAATGGATCACCGGACGGCTCCTTCTCCGGTTCCGGCCGTTCCTTCCCCGCCTCCGGCCGCTTCTTCCCCCGACTCCGGTTACTTCTTCAGCGCCGCGGCCATCATCTTCTGGGCGACGGGCCCCGCGAGGCCGTTGCCGCTGACCTCGGCACGGGCCGCGTCCGAGTCCTCGACGAGCACAGCGACAGCCACCTCCTTGCCGGTCGACTTGTCCTTCGCGTACGAGGTGAACCAGGCGTACGGCGCCTTGTCGTTGTCCACCCCGTGCTGCGCCGTGCCGGTCTTGCCGCCGACCACCGCGCCGGGCACCTTCGCGCTCGACCCCGTGCCCTGCTCGACGACGGTCTGCATCGCGCTCTGCAGCTGGGAGGCCGTGGACGCCGAGACGATCCGCTTGGACGGCTCCTTGTCGTAAGACTGGAGGGTGTTGCCGTCGCCGTCCGTCACCTTGGAGACCATGTGCGGGTCGGCCATCACTCCGCCGTTGGCCAGGGCGGACGTCACCATCGCCATCTGGAGCGGGGTGGCCGTCACATCGAACTGGCCGATGCCGCTCAGCGCCGTCTCCGCCTTGTTCATGTGCGAGGGGTAGTTGCTCGCCCACGCGCGCACCGGCACGTCCTGCTTGGTGTCGTTGAAGCCGAACTTCTCCGCCATCGCCCGCACCTTGTCCTGGCCCAGATCGTCGGCCAGCTTGGCGAAGACGGTGTTGCAGGAGTATTCGAGGGCGGCACGGAGCGTCGCGTTCTTGCAGGGGTCGGACGCGCTCTCGTTCCCGAGGTCCCTGACCGTGCCGGGGAGCCGGTACGGGTCGGGGCTGTCGGTCTTCTCGTCGATCGAGGAGAAGAGCCCGTCCTCCAGCGCGGCCGACGCGACCACCAGCTTGAAGGTCGACCCCGGGGGCAGCGGCTCGCGCAGCGCACGGTTGAGCATCGGCTGGTCCTTGTCCCCGGTCAGCTGCTTCCAGGCGTCGCCGTCCGTCGTCCCGCTGATCTTCGACGGGTCGTAGGAGGGGGTCGAGACCATCCCCAGGATCTGCCCGCTCTTCGGGTCGATGGCGACGGCGGCGCCCTTCTTGGTGCCGAGCGCCTCGTACCCCGCCTTCTGCACGGAGGGGTCGATGGTCGTCAGGACGTCGCCCGGCGCGGTCTGCTTGCCGGTCAGCGAGTCGACCGGGTTCTTCAGCCGGTTGTCCGTCCCGTCCAGGACGTCGCTGTAGATCCCTTCGAGCTGCGTCGAGCCGTACGCCTGCGAGCTGTAGCCGGTCACGGCCGAGTACAGGTCCCCGTCGGTGTAGGTGCGCCGGTAGGCGAGGTCGCCGCTGTCCGTCCTCTTCGATCCGGTGACCGACTTGCCTCCCACGATGATGTCGCCCATCGGATGCGCGTACTGCGCGATCGTGGTCCGACGGTTGTTCTTGTTGTCCGCGAGGGCCTGGCTCTCGTACGCCTGCACCCAGGTCGCCCGCGCGAGCAGGGCGAGGACCAGGAGCAGGCAGAAGACCGAGGCGCGCCTGAGTGTCTTGTTCATCCCGTAGGAGGACGAGCGGAACGGGCCGCGCCGTTCCCCGCCGGCTGGTTTTCTCAGCCATCTCTCATCTGCGCCGGGTCCGATCCGGGTGGTTCCCGGAGCGGCCGGAGCGGCCGGAGCCGCCGGAGCCGCCGGGCCGTGGGGTCAGAGCCGGCGGGTGGCCAGGGTCAGCCGGTCGCGGGCGTCGAAGAGCGCGTCCTTGACCATCTGCTCATGGCCGGGGGTGAGCCGGGCCACCGGCACCGAGCAGCTGATCGCGTCACGGGCCGGTGTGCGGTACGGGATCGCGACGCCGAAGCAGCGCAGCCCCAGCGTGTTCTCCTCGCGGTCCACGGCGTACCCCTGCTCGCGGACCAGGCGCAGCTCGTCGATGAGCTTCTCGCGGTCGGTGATGGTGTGCTCGGTGAGCTGCGGCAGGGTCTCCGGCAGCATCTTGCGGACCTGCTCGTCACTGTGGGTGGCGAGCAGCGCCTTGCCCAGCGAGGTCGAGTGCGCGGGGAGCCTGCGGCCGACCCGGGTGAACGGGCGCAGATAGTGCTGCGACTGCCGGGTGGCCAGATAGACGACATTGGTCCCGTCGAGCCGGGCGAGGTGGATGGTCTCCGTCGTGTCGTCGGAGAGCCGGTCCAGGGTGGTGCGGGCCGCGGCGACGACCTCGTCGCCGTCGATGTACGACGTGCCGACCAGCAGGGCGCGGACCCCGATGCCGTACCGGGTGCCGGTCGCGTCGGTCTCCACCCAGCCCAGCTCCACCAGCGTACGCAGCAGCATGTAGAGGCTGGACTTGGGGTATCCGACCGCCTCCTGGACGGCTGCGAGCGAGTGCATGCCGGGGCGCCCGGCGAAGTACTCGAGCAACTCCACCGTCCGCACCGCGGACTTGACCTGCGCCCCACCTGCTGTCTCGGCAGTCGACATTCGACCTTGCCCCTCTTGTCAATGCTGAACGCGCGTTATTAGAGTTCCCAGGAGAAATTCATCATCAGGAACTGTGTTCAGAATACCGAACAACTTTACCGAACAACTCGTTGTGCGGCAGCGGTTTGCGGCAGTGGATCTGGAAGGACGTTCGCGGTGGCAGCAACACCAGTCTGGAGTGTCGACCCCCGAACCGGGAAGCAGCGCGAGCAGGTTGCGCTGGAGGCCACGACGGGTGAGGTGGACCAGGTGGTCCGCGCCGCCCACGCCGCACGTGCCTCGCTCGCCGACCGCAGAGTGCGGGCGGCCCTGCTGCGTACGGCCGCCGATCTGCTCGACGAGGCCGGCCCCCATGTCATCGAGGCGGCCGACGCCGAGACCGCGCTCGGTCCCGGCCGGCTCACGGGTGAACTGGCCCGCACCACAGCGCAGTTCAGGGCGTTCGCCGATGTGATCGACGAGGGTTCCTTCCTCGACATCCGTATCGACCACCCGGACGCCGGCGCGGTTCCGCCCCGGCCCGACCTGCGCCGGTACAAGCTCCCGCTGGGCGTCGTCGCGGTGTACGCGGCGAGCAACTTCCCGCTGGCCTTCTCGGTGCCTGGCGGCGACACCGCCAGCGCACTCGCGGCCGGCTGCCCGGTCGTCGTCAAGGCGCACCCCGACCACCCCGCCACGTCCGAGCTGTGCGCCGCAGTGCTGCACCGGGCCGCCGAGCAGGCCGGAGCTGACCCCGCGGTGGTCTCCGTGGTGCACGGCTTCGACGCCGGAGTGGCGCTCGTCAAGCACCCGCTGGTCGCCGCAGCCGGTTTCACCGGTTCGGTGCGCGGCGGCCGGGCACTCTTCGACGCGGCGGCGGCCAGGCCGGTCCCGATCCCCTTCCACGGCGAGCTGGGCTCGCTCAACCCGGTCGTGGTGACCGAGGCCGCGGCCGCCGAGCGCGCCGAGGAGATCGGCGCGGGCCTCGCGGGCTCGGTCACCCTCGGCACCGGCCAGTTCTGTGTGAAGCCCGGCTTCGTGCTGGCGCCCACCGGGCCTGGCGGCGACGCCCTGGTCAAGTCGCTGACCGCAGCGGTCAGCGACTGCGAGGCCGGTGTCCTGCTCGACCACCGGATGCGGGACGCCTTCCTCGCGGGCGTACGCGAACGGGCCGCGCTGACCGGCGTCGACGTCCCGGTCACGCCGGGGGCGGGCGGCGAGCACACCGTCAGCGCGGGCTTCCTGACGCTGCCGGCGGCGCTGCTCGCCGCGGACGGTGAACACGATCTGCTCCTGGAGGAGTGCTTCGGCCCGGTCACGGTCGTCGCACGCTACGGATCCACCGACGAGATCACCGCGGTGCTCTCCCGGCTGCCGGGCAATCTGACCGCGACCCTCCAGGTCTCCGCCGCCGAGGCCGCGGGGGAGGGCGGCGCCGCCGCCCTGCTCGACGAGCTGACCCCGCTCGCCGGCCGGGTCCTGGTCAACGGCTGGCCCACCGGCGTCGCCGTGGCCCCCGCCCAGCACCACGGCGGGCCCTACCCGGCCACCACCTCCACCTCCACATCGGTCGGCGGCACCGCCATCGAGCGCTGGCTGCGCCCGGTCGCGTACCAGAGCACGCCCGACGCACTGCTCCCGCCCGAGCTGCGCGAGGCCAACCCGCTGGGCCTGCCCCGCCGTATCAACGGCCTGCCCGAGTGACCCGGCTGCCCGAGCTGCCCTTCCCGCTGCTTCCGGCGGGCCCGCAGGCCCCCTGGTCGTACGGGGAAGGGGCGCTCTCGGTACGCGCCGGAGCGCGCGAGGACCTGTTCGTACCCCCGGCGGGCGACTCGCTCACCCCGGCGTCCGACGCGCCCAGGCTGCTCGGCACGCCCCCGCCGGGCGACTTCCAGCTGATCGCGCGCGTGACGGTCGGTTTCGTCGGCGCGGGGGACGCGGGCGCGCTGTATCTGGAGACCGGCGAACAGGAGTGGCCGCGGCGGGAGTGGGCGAAGCTCTGCTTCGAACTCTCCCCCGACACCCCCACCGTCTGCTCGGTCGTGACCAGGGGGTACTCCGACGACGTCAACTCCGCGGTGGTGGAAGGCGGCAGCGTCTGGCTGCGGATCAGCCGTACGGGCAAGGCGTTCGCCTTCCACGCGTCGGCGGACGGCGAGCGCTGGACCTTCGTACGGGTCTTCGCACTCGGCGACGCGGAGAAGGCGACGGGCGCCCGGATCGGCTTCCTCGCCCAGTGCCCCACCGCGGACGGCTGCGCGGTGACGTTCGACTCCGTCGCATTCCGTGGGTACGCACCCAAGGGGCTGCGCGACGGCAGCTGAGGGGCGGAAGCTCCCCGGGGCCTCCGGCAGGCTCCGGCCCTGCTGTCGCCGCTGCCCGGCCGACCCCTCAGCCACGGCCCGGCCGCAGTCGGGCGGTGGCCAGCGCCGAAAGGGCCAGCAGGCCCGCGCTGATCAGCAGGGACGTCCGCATACCCGGAGCGAAGCCGCTGTCGCCCCCGACCAGCGCTCCGAACACCGCCACCGCGAGACCGCCCGACACCTGGCGCCCCGCGTTCAGCACCCCGGCCGCCAGCCCGGCCCGGTCCGCGGGCACCGCTTCCAGCATCGAGGCCGTCAGCGGCGGGACGGTCAGAGCCGTGCCCACCGCGAGGGGTACAAGGGCCGGCGCGACCAGCAGGGCGGGAGTCCGCGGTGAGAGCAGCAGCAGAAGCAGCACCCCCGCGACCGCGATGAGCTGACCCGCCAGCATCGGTACCCGCGGGCCGAAGCGGTCCGCCAGCTTGCCGGCGAACACATTGACCACCGGGATCAGCGCGCTCATCGGCAGGAACATCAGGCCCGCGCTCAGCGCCGACTGCCCGCGCACCTGCTGGAAGAAGAGACTGAGCACGAAGATCAGACCGTAGAAGGCGATGCTGTTCGCCGCTCCGGCGGCCATCGAGGCCGACACCGTCCGGTTGCGGAACAGGCTCAGTGGCACCACCGGATGCGGATGCCGGGACTCGGCGAACAGGAACGCGACCAGCGCCAGCGCGGCCACACCCGCCGCGGCGAGCCCCACCGCACCGCCCTCGATCACTGCGAAGGTCACCCCGGCCAGCACCACGACGGCGGACAGCTGACCCGGCACGTCCAGTGGGGACGGTCGGTGTTCGGAGCGCGGGGTACGGGTCAGCAGGATCAGCGCGGTGACCCCTACGGGCAGATTGATGAAGAAGATCCCGCGCCACCCCCACGCGGAGGTCAGAGCCCCGCCGGCCACCGGCCCCAGTGCGACGGCCACCGAGCCGCCCGCCGCCCACAGCGACACCGCACGGGCCCGCCGCGCCGCATCCGGGTACGCCTGGCGCACCAGCGCCAGCGACGCGGGCAGCAACACCGCGGCCGCGACGCCCTGGAGCACCCGCGCGCCGATCAGTACGGAAAGGGCCGGGGCCAGACCGCAGGCGGCGGAGGCCAGCGTGAAGAGGGTGATTCCGACGGCGTAGGCGCGCCCCGCACCGATCCGGTCGGACAGCGCGCCCGTGGAGAGCATCAGCGCGGCGAACGCCAGCGTGTAGCCGTCCACCACCCACTGCAGCCCCGGGAGTCCACCGCCCAGATCGCCGCCGATCGCGGGGAGCGCGACGGTGACCACGGTGGCGTCCAGCGTGATCAGGAAGAAGCCGAACAGTGCGGCCAGCAGGGTCGCGCCAGGTGCGGGCACGCGGCCGCTGCCTGCCAACTCGTGTCTGCGGGAGGGTGTTTGGAGGAGCGTCTCGGAAGTCATGTACCTGAGACTGCCGAAGGGGCGGAGGCTACAGTAGTGGCCTGAATGCCATACATCCGGAGGTTCTGGCCATGCCGCGCCCCTGCCGCCCCTACCACGTCGCCGTGATCGCCACCCCGCCCGTATCGATGTTCAATCTGGCCGTCCCGGAGATGATCTTCGACAAGGTCGAGGTGAACGCTGCTCCCGGCTACGAGACCGTCATCTGCGCCCCCGTTCCCGGCCAGGTCGTCACCACGGGAGGTCTGGAGATCGCTGTGCGCCGGGGCCTCGACGTGGTCGATGAGGCTGACACCGTGATCGTCGCGGGCGCGGGCCTCCGGCAGGAGTTCGACCCCGGCACGGTGACGGCGGTGCGCGCAGCGGCCGCCGCGGGCAAGCGCGTCGCCGCCATCTGCTCGGGCGCCTTCCTGCTGGCCGAGGCCGGACTGCTCGACGGGCGCCCCGCGACGACGTACTGGAAGAACAGCGAGGAGCTGACGAGCCGCTACCCCTCGGTCACCCTTCAGGACGACGTCCTCTTCGTCCACGACGGCCAGATTCTCACGGCCTCCGGGTACGCGGCCGGCATCGACCTGTGTCTGCACATCGTCCGGACCGACTACGGGGCGGCCGTCGCCAATGCGGTGGCCAGACTGGCACTGGTGGCACCCGTACGGCCGGGCGGCCAGGGCCAGTTCACCGACACCCCGCTGCCGCCCGAGCGCGGCATCTCCTTCGCCGAGACCCGCGCCTGGACGATGCGGCACCTCGACGAGCCGCTCACCCTCACCGATCTCGCCCGGCACGCGGGGGTCTCCATCCGTACGCTGTCCCGCCGCTTTCAGGCGGAGACGGGCGTCAGCCCGCTCCAGTGGCTGCTGCACCAGCGGATCGAACGGGCCCGTGAACTCCTGGAGACGACCACGCTGCCCATGGACCGGGTGGCGAGCGCCAGCGGCCTCGGCACAGCCGACTCCCTGCGCCAGCACCTCACACGCCGGGTCGGCCTCACCCCCAGCGCCTACCGGGCGGCGTTCAGCCGCATCGCGACCACGGCCTGACGGTGGCGCGCAGACCTCGGCCCGGGGCTGCGGCACCGGTGCCCCGTGTCATCGAACCTTGAGTGATGTCACCGAAGGCTGAGCGGTGTGCTGACGATCAGGAGAGCCGGACGGGCCAACACGCGACAGTTGACTATGCGAGCGCACCAGTACGAGGCCGTGATCGAAGACATCCGGCCGTGTCCAGGTGGTCCGGGACGGCCCCGTGAGGGTGTCAGACCTGGCCGTAACCGCCGTCGACCTGGTAGTCGGCGCCGTTGACGTGGGAGGCCGCGTCCGAGGCGACGAAGGCGATGACGGCGGCGACCTCTTCCGCGGTACCGGCCCGGGTCATCGGGGTCCCGGTGCCCATCGTGGCGATGAGCGTCTCGCGTTCCTCGGAGGTGGCGGCCAGCTGTGCGATACCGGGCGTGTCCGTCGGGCCCGGGCTCACCACGTTCACCCGGATCCCGCGTGGGGTCAGCTCAAGGGCCCAGGTACGGGCGAGGGCACGGACCCCGGCCTTCGAAGCCGCGTAGAGACTCCGCCCGCGCGACGCCTTGTGCGCGGCCATCGAGCCGGTGAGGACGATGACGCCGCCGTCCGCCAGCAGTGGCAGCGCCTTCTGGGCGGTCATGATCGTGCCGGTGATGTTGACGTCGAAGACCGACCTGATGACGTCCTCGGTGATGGTTCCCAGCGGTGCGGTCGCGATCGCCGCCGCGTTGACGACCAGCACGTCCAGCCGGCCGCTGCGCCGCTCCACCTGTGCGAAGAGCCGGTCGAGGTCGTCGGCCGAGCGTGAGTCGGCGCGCACCCCGACGACGTCACCCGGCAGATCCGCTGCCGCCGCCGTCAGGGCGTCCTGGTCCCGGCCCGTGATGTAGACGGTGCCGCCGCCTTCGGCGATCTTCCGCGCGGTGACGTGGCCGATACCGGCACTCCCGCCCGTCACGACCGCGACCTTGTGGTGAAACGTGTTGCTCATGGAACTCGTCGTCCGTTCGTCCGGGTAGCCGTTCCGAAGGGAACGTCCTGGGGAATACAGGCGGTACGAGCCTGCGGCTGTGCGGACACCGGTGCCAGAAGCCTGCCGATACCGGTACTGACAGCACCAGGCCGACGCCTCCCGGCTCTGGCAGAGTGGACAGGTGCCGACGACCACGAACCGGACCGAACTGCGGGAGTTCCTGCGCTCACGACGCGCGCGGGTCTCACCCGGGGACGTCGGCATCCTCCCGGGAGTCCGGCGGCGTACCCCCGGACTGCGCCGCGAGGAGGTCGCCCAGCTCGCCGGTGTCGGCATCACCTGGTACACGTGGCTGGAGCAGGGGCGGCCGATCAACGTCAGCTCCCAGGTGCTCGACGCGGTGGCCCGCACCCTGTCTCTGGGTGCCGCCGAGCGTGACCACCTCTACCGTCTGGCCGAGGTCCCCCAGCCCCCGGTCATCAGCGATCCGCCGTCCGAGCTCCCCGGCCACCTCGACACCGTCCTGGGAGCCCTGGACCCGTTGCCCGCCATGCTGGTCGACGCCCGCACCGACGTGCTGCGCTGGAACCGTGCCTATGCGGCCCTGCACCCCGCTCTGGTCAGTGCTCCGCCCGGTGAGCGCAACACCCTCTGGCACCTCTTCGCGGCGCCGGATGGACAGCACCCCATCGTCAACCGCGACGAGCAGGCGCCCGAGGCCGTGGCGGGGTTCCGCTATCGCTACAGCCAGAACGCGGGCGACCCGCGATGGCAGGACTTCGTCACCCGTCTGTGCGCCGCCAGCCCACTGTTCTCCCGGCTCTGGGCCACGCACGACGTCGCTCCACCGCACCTGTGCGACAAGCGCTACGACATCACGGGAATCGGCGAAGTGAGTCTGCGTGCCACCGGCATGGAACTGACGGACCACCCCGGCGTCCGCCTCGTCGTCCAGACCCCCACCGACCGGCGCAGCCACGAGAACATCGACCGCCTGCTGCGCCGGGCGACGCACCTGTGACGCAGGGACCGGCCCTCACAGAGGCGTGACCGCCGTTACGGCGGCACCGGGGAGAAATCCCGGTGCCCGGAGCCGCCCTTGGCGGCACACTGGGGCGATGGATCATGTGCAGACCGCCAGGGACCTGGTGCGCGACCGTTTCCCCGGGGCGCGGGCCGCCTTTCTGTGCGGCAGTGTGCTGACTCACCGCCGCACCGCCACCTCCGACCTGGACATCGTGGTCCTGCTGGCCGGTCCGCCCGCCCCGTTCCGGGAGAGCCTGGTGTGGGAGGGCTGGCCGGTGGAGCTGTTCGTTCAGACCGAGGCCGTCTGGCGGTCGTTCGCCGAGCGGGAGACCGTCGCCCGCAACTCCCCGCTGCTCGCCATGTGCGCGGAAGGCATGGTGCTGGCCGATGCGGACGGGCTCGGGGCAGCGCTGCAGGCCGAGTCCCGGGAACGGCTGGCGGCGGGGCCGTCTCCCGTACCTGCGGCGGAGCTGGAGGACCGGCGGTACGCGCTCACCGACACCCTGGACGATCTTCGGGGCTGCACCGACCCGGCGGAGCGCGCCTACCTGGTGGCGGATCTGCTGCGGCGCGCCTCGGAGCTGGCCCTGCTGGCGGGCGGACACTGGCTCGGCGGCGGCAAGTGGCTCTCACGGCGGCTCGCAGCGGCCGACCCCGCGCTGCACGGGCGGCTGACAGCCGGCGCGGCCGCGGCGATGTCCGGCAGGGCTGAAGGAACGGACCACTTCAGCGGTGCGGTGCAGGACGTACTGAAGCTGGCAGGCGGACCCATCTGGGCCGGTTACAGACGCAGTTGAGGCTGCGCGAGGTCCCCGCCCCGGCGGCCGGGGTACTGCTCGCCGCGGCACGCACCGGGCCGCTCACACACCGTCGCCCGGTGCCGTGCCCGCGCGTTGCGGGCGGGGGGTGTCCAGGTGGGGCGGGGTGGCCGTCAGCGGGAGTTTGTGGACGAACGCGCGCCGCAGCGCGTGGTACGGGGCCTGCGGGTCGCGGAAGGTGCGCGCCATCCGCGTCAGCTCGTCCTCCCGGTACGCGGCCAGCGGCCTGACCGCCTCCTCGCGGTCCAGCGCGGCCTTCTTGGCCGCCGCCCGCGACTGCGCGGCGGAGGACGACGCGAGGAGCGTGGCGAGCCGGGTCACCGCGGCCGGGAAGTCCTGCGGGCCGCATTCGACGACCCGGTCCACCAGACCGATGCGCTGCCCGGCGGCCGAGCCGACCGGCAGCGCCCGCCGCATCAGCTCCCCGGCGACCTCCGCACCCACCCGGCGCGGCAGGGTGCGGGTCCAGTACTCGGATCCGTAGAGCCCCATCAGCCGGTAGTGCGGATTGAGCACCGCGCCCGCCCGGCACCAGACCTCGTCCGCCGCCAGCGCCAGCATCGCCCCGCCCGCGGCGGCGTTGCCGCCCACAGCGGAGATCACCAGCCGGTCGGTGGTCGTCAGAACGGCCTCCACCAGGTCGTCCATGGCACCGATGTTGGCCCAGGACTCCGCCGCCGGGTCGGCGGCCGCCTCGATCACGTTGAGATGGATGCCGTTGCTGAAGAAGTCCCGGCCGCCGCCCAGCACCAGCACCGACGTGGGCCGGGCGAGCGCGGTCCGGTACGCGGCGAGCAGCCGCCCGCACTGGTCCGTGCTCATGGCGCCACCGGGGAACGAGAACGTGAGGAACCCCGCCCGCCCCTCCTCCCGGTACCGGATGTCGCTCCAGGTGCGCGACGGCCCGTCCGTCCGCAGCGGCGCCGGGAGTTCGGGCAGTGCGGGGAGCCGGTCGCCGAGCGCGGCGACAGCCGGGAGCTTGTACGTGGGCGGCTCGCCGGGGACGCGCCGGGGCCGCAGCTCCGGGATCCACACCGCCCCGTCGGCCGTCGCCCGGCAGACCGCGCCGGCGCGGGTGGCCAGCAGCTCGCCCGGCCGGCCCCGCAGCTCGTCCTCCGGGTGGCCGCCGTGCAGGAACCACTCACCGCCGAGCAGCTCGTCGCGTACTCCCGGGTTCGAGTCGGCGGCGCGCAGCTTGCGTACGACCGCCGCTGTGGAGTCCGCCCGCCAGTCGATCCGCCGCTGCTCCTGGCGCAGATACGGCCTGGTGCGGGCGGCGCCCTGCCGTACCGGCCGCTGCTGCTGCGGCTCCGGCACATACGTACCTGACGCGAATCGCTCGACCGCCTGGAGCACCGCCCGCAGCGCCGCGTCGGAGATCTCGTTGCGGTACAGATCGCTCTTGCCCACCGCGGGCACCGGGCACTCGGCGGTGGCCCAGACATCACCGGCGTCCATGACCGCGTCCGCCTGCAGGACGGTGACCCCCCAGCGGGTCACGCCCTCGTGGATCGCCCAGTCCAGGGAGGAGGGCCCACGGTCGCCGACCGGCCCCGGGTGCACGATGAGACAGGTGTGCGCCGTCCAGATGTCCTGCGGTACGGCCGTCTTCAGCAGCGGGGCGACGATCAGCTCGGGCCGGTGCCTGCGGACGGCCTCCCGCAGCGCCGCGTCGTGCAGGGCGGGGTCGGGCAGCGCGACGGCCACCGCGACGGTGTGGCCGTGCTCCCGCAGCTCGGCGTGCACCCGCTGCGTCAGACTGTTGAAGGCACTCGCGACGAGCAGGATGTGCACGGCGGTCTCCCGGTGATCGGACGCTCCATGGCCGGGGTGGGGCCGGCCGCCTGCGATCGTCGGGCACACCGGGGCGGTGCACGGGGGACGCCGGGCCGCGGTGTCCACCGAAAGCGGAGCGCTCTGCGCCATCTGCGGCGCCCCAGCTCGACCGCAAGGCGCTCCCGGCCCCGGAGCACACCGCCGAGGGGACCGGCCGGGCCGCTTCGAACAGGCAGGAGGCGATCCTGTGCGCGATGTTCGCGGACGTCCTCGGTCTGCCCGCAGTCGGCGTGGACGACAATTTCTTCGAACTGGGCGGGCACTCCCTCCTTGCGACGCGCCTGGTGGGGTAGGTACGGACGAGGCTGGGCTTCGATGTGCCGCTGCGGGCCCTGTTCGCCACGCCCACCGTCGCCGGCCTCATCGGCTCACTCACCGGAGGGGAACGCCTCGCCCGGTCCGGGGAAGCGCTGGCGAGGGTCCTGCCGATCCGGACGCGGGGCAGTCGTACGCCGCTCTTCTGCGTCCACCCCGCGACCGGGGTGAGCTGGGGTTTCGCACAGCTGGCCGCGTCGATCCCGGCGGAGTATCCGCTGTACGGGGTGCAGGCCCAGGGCCTCACGGGTGCGGAGGAACTGCCGCAGTCGATTGCGGAGATGGCCGCTGACTACGTACGGCAGATCCGGGCCGTCCAGCCCGCCGGTCCCTATCAGCTGCTGGGCTATTCGCTCGGCGGTGTGGTCGCCCAGGAGGTGGCGGTCCAGCTGCGGGAGGCGGGGCTCGCTGTCGACGCCCTGGTGATCATGGACTCGTACCCGGCGCATCACATCCCGGCCCTGTTCGGCCTCGATGTGCCCGGCCTCCACGCGCAGGACGGCCTGCCGGAGGAGTGGGAGCAGTTCGTCCTCCGGGGCGAGGGGGACGGCGGGGACGAGGGGGACGGCGGGGACGAGGGGGACGCCTTCAACCGGCGGGTCCTGGAGAACAGCTCGGCCATCCTGCGGACCCACGTGCCGCGCGTGTACGAGGGTGACGTGCTGCTCGTCGTGGCCGCTGCGGGCAAGGTCGACGGTGCGAAGCCGGCGGAGGCGTGGGCGCCGTATGTGACCGGGGACGTACGGGCGGAGAGTGTGCCGTGCCGCCATGAGGACATGACACAGCCGGACATGCTCGCACTGGTGGGAGAGCTGACCGCGCGCCGGCTGGAGGAATGCGGCTGACGGGGTGGGGGCGCTGGGCGCGTGGGCGGTGCGGTGCGGTGCAGGAGGGTGCGGGGCACGGGACCCGTGGCGGCGGGGTGGCGGGATGACCACCCCGTGCCCTCGCGGGGAATGTGCCGGTCCGCGCACCTGTTGACCAGGTGCGCGGGGGCTTCCTGTGCCGTACGACCCTGGAGAGATGAAGAACATGCGCGTCGAGATCTGGAGCGACATCGCCTGCCCCTGGTGCTACGTGGGCAAGGCCCGGTTCGAGAAGGCCCTCGCCGGCTTCCCGCACCGCGACCAGGTCGAGGTGGTGCACCGTTCCTTCGAGCTGGACCCGGCGCGGGCGAAGGGCGACGCCGCCCCCGTCCTGGAGATGCTCAGCAAGAAGTACGGGATGAGCCCGGAGCAGGCGCAGGAGGCCGAGAACAACATCGCGGCCAACGCCGGCGCCGAGGGCCTCGGCTACCGCACGGAGGGCCGTGACCACGGGAACACCTTCGACATGCACCGGCTGCTGCACTTCGCCAAGGAGCAGGGTCGGCAGGACGAGCTGATCGGGCTGCTCTACCGGGCGAACTTCGCCGACGAGCGCTCCGTGTTCGACGGCGGCGACGCGTATCTGGTGGAGCTGGCCGTGGAGGCCGGGCTGGACGCCGACGGGGCCCGCGCGGTGCTCGCCGACCCCGCCGCGTACGCCGACGCCGTGCGGACCGATGAGCGCGAGGCGGCCGAACTCGGCGCGAACGGTGTGCCGTTCTTCGTGCTGGACCGTGCGTTCGGGGTGTCGGGCGCCCAGCCCGCCGAGGTCTTCACGCAGGCGCTCGGCCAGGCGTGGGACGCCAGGCCCCGGCCCGCGATGGTCGGCGGCGACGGCGAGGTCTGCGGCCCCGACGGCTGCGAGGTCCCGGCACCGGGCGACCGGCCCTGACCGCGCGGTGACTGTGCGGTGATCGGGGCGGTGGCAGGGCGGTCGGTTGACCGTGCGGTGATCGAGGGCCCTGAGCGTGCATGACCGTGCGGTGATCAGGGGCGGTGGCCGGGCGTGACCGTGCCCGTGATGGGCGGCATCGGTGGCCGGGCGGGGCCGGGGCAGGGCCTTTTGCGCTGCCCCGGCCCACCCCTAACCGAGCACGTACGCCATGTCGTGGAAGGCGCGGCGCACCGCGGCGATACCGTCCCCGGCCCTGCTGGGATGCACCCGGTTGGTGAGCAGCACCGCGTACCGTCCGGCCACCGGGTCCACCCAGAGGCTCGTACCGGTGAACCCGGTGTGCCCGTACGAAGCGGGCCCGAACGAGTCGCCGACGGGGGAGCCCACCGGGTCCTGGCCCTGCCAGGCGAGGCCCCTGCGCAGCGCGAGGCCGTCCGTGTGGCCCGCCGTCATCAGGGCGAACGTGCCGGGCCGCAGCAGCTCCCGGCCGCCGCCCGCCAGCGACCTGCCCAGCCGTTCCATGTCGTCCAGCGGGGCGAACAGGCCGGCGTGTGCGGCCACCCCGCCGAGCACCGCGGCGTTCTCGTCGTGCACCTCGCCGGTCACCACCCGGCCGCGCCACGGGCAGTCCTCGGTGGCCACCGCGCGGGCCCGGCCCGCCGCGTCCGGATTGAAGCCGGTCGCCGCCAACCCCAGCGGCGCGCAGACCAGTTCCGCGACCAGCCGGTCCAGTGGGCGCCCGGCGGCGGCCTCCGCGATCAGCCCGAGCAGGATGAACCCCTGCGAGGAGTACTGGACCCGGGTGCCCGGCGGGGCGGCCGGCGCCAGCATGCGTACCGCGTTCAGCAGTGCCGTACGCGTCCCGTGCCCCCGGTAGAGCGGCACGCCTCCCGGCAACCCCGATGTGTGCGTCAGCAGGTGATGGAGGGTCAGGTTGGCCTTGTCGCCGCCGCGGTACTCCGGCAGATGCCCGCCCACCGTGTCGGTGAGCGCCAGGACGCCCGCGTCGACCAGGGCCATCACGGCGAGACCCGCGACGGGCTTCGTCACCGATGCGAGATCCCACAGTTCGCTGCCGTCCAGCGCGGGCCCCGTCCAGCTCCTGGTGCCGGTCCAGCCCCGGTCCAGCGGGCCGTCCGCGGTGCCGACCGACCAGGCGGCCGCCGAGTAGACCCGGCGCTCCCGCCCCGCGGCGAGCAGCTGGGCCGGCCGACTCGCCTCCGGCAGCGCCGAGTTCACCTCGTCCGTGCCGTTCATGCCCGCTCACCGCCCCGCGCCGCCGTGCCTCCGACGACGCCCAGTGCGGGGCCGCCGCTGCCGAGGCCCGCCGAGACGGTACGGGCGGCCGCGCGCACCATCGGCCCGAACAGTCCTGCGCTCTCCGGGTCCAGGGTGAACGTCAGCCCGCAGACCCCCAGCGCGCCCACCACCCGTCCGTCCCCGTCCGTCACCGGCGCGGCCACCGCCCGGACGTCCTGCTCGTGGTACTCGTCGTCGACCGCGTAACCCCGCTCCGCCGTACGGACCAACTCGGCCCGGATCTCGGCCGGTTCGGTGAGGGTGCGGAAGGTGAGCGCGGTGAGCGCGGTCTCTTCGAGCACGGCATCCACCTCCGGGTCCGGCAGCGCGGAGAGCATCGCCAGGCCCGCCGCCGTGCAGTACAGCGGGGTCTCGCCGCCGGGGCGGGTGCTCATCCGGTATCCGCGCACCGGTTCCGACTGCTCCAGGAGCACGGCGGTGGACCGGTGCCGCACCGCGTAGTACGCGAGCAGACCGGTGCGGGTACGCAGATCCGCCAGTGCCGGGCGGACCAGCCGGAGGTCGTCCCCGGCGTCCAGCGCGGCCGCGGCCAGGCCGAGCAGCCGGGGCCCCGCGCGGTAACTGCCGCCCTCCGCCGGCTGGGCGAAGCCGTACTCGGCCATGGTCCGCAGATGGCGGTGGACCGTCGGTTTGGTGAGCCCGGTGCGCCGTGCGATCTCGCCAAGACGGTGCGGGCCGCCCGTCCGTACCAGTGCCTCCAGTACCTCCATGGCTTTGTCGACTGGGCCCTTCCCGGGCTCCTGCTCGCTCGATCGGGTGTTGACCGTGTTCGGCATGACGCCTAGCTTAACCCCATCGCATTCCATCTTCCGGAACGGAAGTGTTGTTCAATGGAACGAATACGTCAGGGGTGGGCCGTGGACCGCATCCGCCCGTCCCGCCGCGACGTGCTGCGGCTCGGCGGTCTGATCGTCCCTGCCGTCGCAGCCCCGGCTCTCCTGACGGGGTGTGGTGCCGACCCCGCGAGCAGCGCCGGCAATGTCCTGCGGGTCTCGCAGCCCGGCGACGCCCTCACCATGGACCCGCAGAAACAGGGCGACATGGTGTCGATGAACGCCCTGATCAACATGTTCGACACCCTCACCACCCGGGGCCGCGACAACAAGCTGCACCCGCGCCTGGCCCTCTCCTGGACGGCCCGCTCCGCACACACCTGGCGGTTCCGGCTGCGCCCCGGAGTGCGGTTCCACAACGGCGAGCCCTGCGACGCGGCCGCCGTGAAGTTCAGCATCGAGCGGCTGCTCGACCCGGCGACCAAGTCGCCCATCGTCGAGCTGCGTTACGTGAAGAGCGTGAGCGTCGTCGACCGGCTCACGGTGGATGTGCACACCACGCTGCACGACCCGATCCTGCCCGACAAGCTCTCCCTGTTCGGCGGTGTGGTCGTCCCGCCCCGCTATCTCGCCGAAGCGGGTGACGAGGGCTTCGCCGCCCGCCCCGTCGGCACCGGCCCCTTCACCTTCGTCAGCTGGCAGCGCGACCACCAGCTGCGGATGCGGGCCAACAGCAAGCACTGGCAGGGCAGGCCGCACGTGGACGAACTCGTCTTCAGCCCGGCGCCCAACCCGTCGTCCTCGCTCGCCGCCCTCCAGAGCGGCGGCGTCGACCTCGTCACCGGGCTGACCCCCGACGCCGCCCAGCAGCTGGCCGGGTACACCGGGGTGACGCTGGAGAACTATCCGGGCATCCGCACCTCGTACCTCTCGCTGAACACCCTGGACGGCGGCCCGCTCGGCGACCACCGGGTGCGGCAGGCGCTCAACCACGCGATCGATGTCCCGCTGCTGATCAAGGCGGTGCTCGGCGGCAAGGCCCGTGAGGTCCCCGCGATGATCCCGCGTGGCGCCTTCGGCTTCGACCCCTCCGTCAAGCCCTTCACCCGCTCGGCGGCGAAGGCCCGCGCGCTGCTCGCCGAGGCCGGATACCCGCACGGCTTCACCACCACGCTCACCGCGTCCAACGCCGACTCCAACGTCGCCGAGGCGCTCTCCGGGCTCCTCGCCAGGGCCGGAATACGCGCCCGCGTCGCCCTCCTCGACCCCGGTACGTACGCGGCCCGGCTCACCTCCGACAACCACGGCGCGCTCGGCCCGATGTACCTGGCCGCGAGCACCGTATGGACCCTCGACGGCGAGAGCATGCTCCAGTCCGTCGTGCGCAGCGACCGCCGGCAGAGCCGCTGGCACTCCAAGGAGGCGGACCGGCTCATCGACACCGAGGAACTCTCCGTCGACCCCGCCGAACGCGCCCGCGCCTTCTCCGACCTCCAGCGGCTGATGCGCGAGCAGGCGCCCTTCGTCTTCCTCTACCAGCTCGACAACATCCTCGCCCGCAACGCCCGGCCCCGGTGGAAACCGGGCGCCGCCGGCTCGCTGGCCCTGCAGAACGCGGAGGTCACGGTATGAGCGACCTGTCCCTCCTGGAACCCGACGCGACGGAACCGGACGGTACGCCGCCCGCCCCCGCCCGTACCGTCCGCGACCGGACCCGGCTGCTGCGCGGTGTCCTGGTGCGGCTCGGCACCGCGCTGCTCGTCCTGCTGTGCACGGCGACCGTCTCGTTCTTCCTGGTCCGGCTCTCCGGCGACCCCGTCAAACAGCTGCTCCCGCCGGACGCCACCGCACACCAGGAGACCGTGCTGCGGGCGAGTCTCGGCCTGAACCGGCCGCTGTTCACCCAGTACCTGGACTTCCTCTGGGGGCTGCCGCGCCTCGACTTCGGCAACTCCCTCTTCTACAACGAACCCGTCAGGACGGTCCTCGCCGACCGGCTGCCCGCCACCCTCCAACTCGCGGGCGCCGCACTGGTGGTGACCCTGGTCATCGCGGTGCCCGCCGGGATCTTCGCGGCCATGCGCCGCGGCCGGGCCTCCGACCGCGGGGTGATGACCGGGGTGCTCCTCGGGCAGTCCACACCGCCCTTCTGGGTCGGCATCCTGCTGATCCTCGTCTTCGCCGTGGGACTGCACGTCCTCCCGGCGTCCGGCTACGGCACCTTCGCCAACCTGGTGCTCCCCGCGGTCACCCTCGCCGTCTACTCCGTCGCCGTCGTCGCCCGGCTGCTGCGGTCATCGCTGATCGACGTGCTCTCGTCCGACCACATCCGCACCGCACGGGCCAAGGGATTCGGACCGGTCAAGGTGGTGCTCAGGCACGGGCTGCGCAACGCGTCACTGCCCGTCATCACCGTGGTCGGCCTCGAAGTCGGCAGCCTGCTCGGCGGCGCGATCCTCACCGAACAGGTCTTCTCCTGGCCCGGGGTCGGACAGCTGACCATCGAGGCCATCTCCAAACGAGACTTCCCGCTGGTCCAGGCAACGGTGCTGTTCTTCGCCGCCACCTTCGTCGTGGTGAACCTGCTGGTGGACCTCTCCTACAGCTTCCTCGACCCGAGGGTGAGGTCAACCAAGTGAGCCCGCTGCGCCCAGTGAACAGGACCCTCGTCGCACCACCGTCCGACGTGCCGGACGGCTCCGCAGCCGCGGCCCCGTCAACTCCGGCCCCGCCGCCCGCCCGTGGCCCAGGAGCCGCCGCCCTGCGGGCCCTGCTGCGCAACCGGCTCGCGGTCATCGCCCTGGCCGTACTCGCGGTGATGCTGATCGCCGCCGTGTTCGCCCCGCTCATCGCCCCGCACGACCCGAACACGCAGAACCTGCTGCTGCGGCTCAGGCCGCCCGCCTGGCAGCACGGCGGCAGCAGCGCCCATCTCCTGGGCACCGACCAGCTCGGCCGGGACATGCTGTCCCGCGTCATCTACGGCACCCGGGTCTCGCTCCTGGTGGGCGCGGGCGCCGCGCTCCTCGCCGGAGTCATCGGCACCGCCGTCGGCCTGGCCTCCGGCTACTTCGGCGGCTGGACCGACCGCGTACTGATGCGCCTCGCCGACGTCCAGCTGGCCTTCCCCGCGATCCTGCTGGCACTGGCCATCGTCGGCTTCCTCGGCTCCGGCCTCTGGTACGTGATCCTCGTGCTCGGCTTCACCGGCTGGGTCTCCTACGCCCGCGTCGTCCGCTCCGAGGTCATGTCGCTGCGCTCCCGCGACTTCATCACCGAGGCACGGGCCATCGGTGTCACGGACGGCACCATCATGCGCCGCCATCTGCTGCCCAATGTGCTGGCACCGCTCGCCACCATCGGCACCCTGCACATCGCCGCGGCGATCGTCGCCGAGGCGTCCCTGAGCTACCTCGGCCTCGGGGTCCCCAAGGAGACCGTCACCTGGGGCTCGATGCTCTCCGACGGACAGCTCTACCTGGGCACCTCCTGGTGGCTCGCCGTCTTCCCCGGAGCCGCCCTGATGATCACCTCGCTCGCTGTCAACATCACCGGCGACGCCCTGCGCGACGTCGCGGACCCGAAGGCGTACCGCCGATGAAACCCACCTCAGCGGAGCCGCTCCTCCGCATCAGCGACCTCAGTGTCGACTTCCGGCTGGAGAGCTCCACGGTGCACGCCGTCCGGGGGGTCTCCCTGGAGGTCGCGGCCGGTGAGACGCTCGCCGTCGTCGGCGAGTCCGGCAGTGGGAAGACGGCCACCGCCCTGTCGGTGCTGCGCCTCAACCCGGAACCGCCCTGCGTCTACAGCGGCGGCGAGATCCACTTCGACGGCCGCGATCTGCTCGCGCTCTCCGAGAAGGAGCTCGGCCGGATCAGGGGCCATGACATCGCCATGGTCTTCCAGGACCCGATGACCAGCCTCGACCCGCTCCAGCGGGTCGGCAGCCAGGTCGCCGAAGTGCTCCGGCACCACCGGGGCGTGTCCAGGGCCGAAGCGCGGGAGGCCGCCGTCGCGGCACTGGACGAGGTCGGCATCCCCGACCCGGAACGCCGCTACCGGCAGTACCCGCACGAACTCTCCGGCGGGCTGCGCCAGCGGGTGATGATCGCGACCGCGCTGGTGGGCAGGCCACGGGTGCTCATCGCCGACGAGCCGACCACCGCGCTCGACGTCACCGTGCAGCGGCAGATCCTCGACCTCCTGGTCGAGCTGCGGCAACGGCACGGCATGGCCGTCGTCCTGATCACCCATGACCTCGGCGTGGTGGCCGAGACCGCCGACCGGGTCGCCGTCATGAACCACGGCAGGGTCGTGGAGACCGGTGACGTCCTGGACGTCTTCGCGCACCCGGCGGACGACTACACCCGCCGGCTCCTGGACGCCACCCCCCGATTGGAGCCGGCATGACACCCGTACGCACGACATCACGCACGACATCACGCACGACATCGGAACAGGGCCGCCCGCTGCTCGAACTGGACGGCCTGCGCAAGGAGTTCGGCAGCAGGCCGGTGAGCGTCGCCGTGGACGACGTGTCGCTGACGGTGTACGAGGGCGAGACCCTGGCCCTCGTCGGCGAATCGGGGTGCGGCAAGACCACGCTGACCAGGCTGCTGCTGCGCCTCATCGAACCCACCGCGGGCCTGGTGCGGTTCGCGGGGCAGGACCTCGGCGGCCTCACCCCGGCCCAGCTGCGCTCCGTACGCAAGCAGATGCAGGTCGTCCTGCAGGATCCGTACTCCAGCATGAACCCGCGGATGCGGATCGCCGACATCGTGGCGGAACCCCTGGTCACCCACGATCCGGCGGCCCGCGGACGGCGCGGCAGGGCCCGCACCAGGGAGCGCGTCGGTGAACTCCTGGAAGCGGTCGGCCTGGACGCGGGGATCCAGGACCGCTATCCGCACGAGTTCTCCGGCGGTCAGCGCCAGCGCGTCTCGATCGCCCGCGCGCTCGCCATCGAGCCCCGGCTCGTGGTCCTCGACGAACCCACCAGCGCCCTCGACGTCTCGGTGCAGGCCCGGATCCTCGACCTGCTCGCGGAGCTCCAGCAGCGCCTCGGTCTGACGTATGTCTTCGTCTCGCACAACCTGGCCGTGGTGCGGCAGGTGGCCGACCGGGTCGCCGTGATGCGCGGAGGCGCCCTGGTGGAGGTCGGCGAAGCAGCCGACGTCTTCCGGCGACCCCGGCACGCGTACACCCGCCGGCTCCTCGACGCGGTGCCCGACCCGGACCCGCGCACCGCACGCCGGACGGCGGGGCTGCGGGCCGGCGCGGCCGGCGCGGCCGGGGCGGGGGACGGGCCGCGATGACCGGATACGCCCCACAGCCGGACCGCCCGCGCGCCGCGGACCCGGCACCCGCCGCCCCGCCGCGGTACGCCGTCCAGCGGCCCCGCGTCCTACAGCTGCGACAGCACGAGACCGGCCCCGCCGAGCAGGGCCACATCGTCCACGGCCGCCGCACTGACCAGCACCCTCGGCTGCTCGGCGGCGCCCGAGGCCCCGTCGGCGCTGTCGGCGCGCAGCCGCTCCTCGATCAGCGTACGGAACCGCTCGCCGCCCTCCCGGGCCTCGCCGTGCAGCACGAAGAGCCCCGGAGCGAAGAGCTGCTGCACATTGACCAGACCGAGGGCCACGTTCCGCGCGTACTCCTCGGTCACCCGGCGGGCCGGCTCGTCCGTCCGCTCCACCAGCGCGGCCAGCGAGACCCCGTCGCCGAGACCGGCCGCCCGCGAGCGCTCCCGCAGCCAGCGGGTGGTGGCCACGGTCTTCCAGCAGCCGCGGCGTCCGCAGGTGCACGGGGCGCCACTGGCCGACACCGTCATATGGGCGCCGCTGCGGCCGCCGGGCGGGGCCAGCACCTCACCGTCGTAGAGGATGCCCACGCCCAGCACCTCGCCGGTCGAGACCGACGCGAAGGTACGCCGCCCGCGCCCCGCGCCGAACCAGCGGTCACCGAGCACCTGGAGCCTGGCCCGGTGCTCCACCCGCACCCGCAGCCCGGTCAGCGCGCCGAGCCGCGCGGCCACCGGGTAGCCGTGCAGCGCGGGGACGTCGTTGACCTCGGTGATCAGGCCCGCTTCCGGATCGACCAGACCGGCGGCGGCCACGCCGACCCCGTCCGGATCGTGACCGGCGAAGACTCGCGCCGCCACGGCGAGCGCGGCGTCGATGTCATCCGGCGTCGCGGTACCCGCGTCGTACGCGGTCTCCGCCCGCTCCAGCACGGCGCCCGACAGCGTCAGAACGGCCGCGGTGATCCGGCCCGGCACCAGCTCGACCGCGCCGAGCGTCCGCCGGGCGCCGGGCGCGAAGGGGGCCGGAGCCGGCTCGGGCACCAACCGCAACGGAGAACGTCTCTGCACCATGCGCCGACTCTGCCACGGCGGAGTTTCGAGGAGGTAGCACTGTGAGCCAACTGCAACCCGGCCACCGGCAACCGGCCGGCCCGGCCCGGCTGACCGAACTGACCTGGGGCGAGGTGCGCGCGGCCGGTGCGCACGGCGTCGCCCTGCTGCCCATCGGGTCCCAGGAGCAGCACGCCGGGCATCTGCCGATGGGCACCGACACCCTGCTCGCCGACGCGGTGGTCGACCGGGCCACCGCCCTGCTCTCCCGGGAGCCGGACGCGCCGGAACTGGTACGGCTGCCGACCCTGCCCTTCGGGCACAGCCCGCACCATCTGTTCGCCGCCGCCGTCTCGCTCTCCGCCGCCACCCTCGGCGCCGTACTGGACGACATCCTGGACTCGCTCGTGACCAGCGGTTACCGCCGGATCATGGTGGTGAACGGGCACGGCGGCAACGACGAGATCATGCGCCTCGCCGTGAAGCGGTTCGCGCTGCGCTCCGCCGTGACCGTCGCCGCCTGCTCGTACTGGACCGTCACATCGGGCGCCGACGACGGCGGCAGGCCCGAGGTCACCCCCGGCCACGCCGGGTGGTTCGAGACCTCGCTGATGCTGGCCGCCCACCCGGACCTGGTCCGTACGCCGGTACCGGCCCGCGCCCCGGTCGAGCCCCCGCCGCTCTTCGACAGCCCGCCGTACCCGGGGCTGACCGTGGAACGCCACGGCGAGTGGGAGCGGGTGGGCGGCGCGACCGACGACGCGTCCGGCGCCGACGCGGAGCACGGCACCCGGCTGCTCGACGACCGGGCCACCGGGCTGGCCCGCGCGGTCCGCGCCTTCGACGCGGCATCCCGCTGAACCACGCAGACCCGAGGAGAGACAGAGAGAGCTATGAAGATCACTGATGTCGACGTGTGGGTTGTCAACCTTCCGCTGGTCAATCCGTTCACCAGCTCCTTCGAGACCAAGACGGGGGAGACCCGCACGGTCGTGCGGATCCGTACCGACTCCGGTGTCGACGGCTGGGGCGAGACGATGTGGGGCCGCCCCGTCGCGGCGATCGTCGAAGCGCTCGCAGCCGACCTGATCGGCACCAGCCCGTTCGCGCTGGAGAGCTTCCACCGCAAGCAGCACATGGTGCCGTTCTTCCACGGATACCTGGGTTACGCGGCCATCGCCGCCCTCGACGTGGCCTGCTGGGACGCGATGGGCAAGGCCACCGGGCAGTCCGTCACCGATCTGCTGGGCGGCCCGGTACGCGACGAGGTCCCCATCACCGCCCTGGTGACCCGCGCCGACGCGCCGGGCGTGGGCGCCGACGGGCTGCCGGATGCGCTGGCCGAGCACACCGCACGGGTCGTCGCCGAAGGCGGCTTCGACGCGGTCAAGCTCAAGGGCACCAGGGACGTCGCGGGTGACGTGGCCATCCTGCGGGCGATCCGCACGGCCCTGCCCCGGGTGAACCTGCGGGTCGACCCGAACGCGGCCTGGTCGGTCCCCGACTCGGTACGCGCCGGGATCGCCCTGGAGGAGCTCGACCTGGAGTATCTGGAGGACCCCTGCGTCGGCATCGAGGGCATGAGCCAGGTGCACGCCAAGGTCCGCATCCCGCTCTGCACCAATATGTGCGTCGTCCGGTTCGAGGAGTTCGCCCCGGCGATCCGGCTGAACGCCGTCGACGTGATCCACGGCGACGTCTACAAATGGGGCGGCATCGCCGCGACCAAGGCGCTCGCCGCCCACTGCGAGACCTTCGGGCTCGGGATGAACCTGCACAGCGGCGGCGAACTGGGCATCGCGACCGCCGCCCATCTGGCCGTCGTGTCCAGCACCCCGGTCCTCTCCCGGGCCATCGACAGCATGTACTACCTGCACGCCGACGACATCATCGAGCCGCTGCACCTCGAAGGCGGCCGGCTGCGGGTGCCCACAGGACCCGGCCTCGGGGTGAGCGTGGACGAGGAGAAGCTGCGCCACTTCGCCGGGGTCAACGAGCGCGAAGGAGACCTGACCGGATGAGCCCCGCACACGAGCAGCAGGAGGGGCGGACCGGCAAGCAGGCGGTGCACAGCGCGCACGCGCCACGGCCCGCCGGCGCCTACAGCCAGGGCGTACTGGCCGGCGGGTTCCTGTACACGGCGGGCTTCGGCCCGCAGGACCCGGTGACCGGAGAAGTGCCGGGCACCGTCGGGGAACAGACGGCGCAGGTGCTGCGCAACGTCCGTTCGGTGCTCGCCGAACGCGCCCTGGCCCTGGACGACGTGGTCAAGGTGACCGTGCATCTGGCGCACCTGCACCGGGACTTCGCCGCCTTCGACGCCGCGTACGGGGAGTTCTTCACGGCGCCCTACCCGGTGCGCACCACGGTGGGCTCCGAGCTGATGGACATCCTGGTCGAGATCGACGTGGTGGCCCGCGCCCGAAACTGAGGCTGCCCCCCGGGACGGGGGCTTCGGTTCGAACGTGCAGGTCAGGGCCGTTCCATAAGGACCACTTGGCGGTACTCGGCGCGGTCGCGCCATGGACGGTGCGCGGCCGGGGCCGCAGAGTGGGGTCCATGGAGACTCTGGCAGGCGCCGAGTTCGCGCCCGAGATGACGTATCTGAACACTGCGAGCAGCGGTCTGCTGCCGGCCCGCACGGTCGCCGCGATGCACACCGCGGTGACACGGGCGGCCGCGGGCAGGCCGACCGACATGTTCGCCGACGTGGAGGCGTCCCGGGCCTCCTTCGCCCGGCTCGCCGGAGTCCCGGCCGCCCGTGTCGCGGCCGGGGCCTCCGTCGCCGTCTACTGCGGACTGATCGCGGGCTCGCTGCCCGCGGGGGCCGAAGTCCTCGCCGCCGAAGGGGAGTTCAGCTCACTGGTGACCCCCTTCGTGGTACGCGGCGACCTCAAGGTGCGCTTCGTACCGCTGGAGTCGCTGGCGGAATCGGTGCGCCCGGGCACCGCGCTCGTCGCGGTGAGCGCGGTGCAGTCGGCCGACGGCCGGATGGCCGACCTCGCAGCGATCAGGACCGCGGCCCGTGCGCACGGCGCCCGCACCCTGGTGGACGCCTCGCAGTCGGTGGGCTGGCTCCCGCTCGACGCGACGCGGGACGACTTCACCGTGGCCGTCGCCTTCAAATGGCTGTGCTGCCCACGCGGTGTCGGCTTCCTGGTGGTGCCCGAGGACCTGGGCGGGGTGACACCTGTACTCGCCGGCTGGGTCGCGGGGGAGGAGCCCTGGGCCAGCTGCTACGGGCCGGTGGCCGAACTCGCCCACTCCGCACGGCGGTTCGACGAGAGCCCCAGCCTGTTCTCGTACGCAGGGGCGCGGCACTCTCTCGCTCTGATCGAGGAGCTGGGGCCCGCGGCGATCGGGCGCCACGACATCGCGCTCGCCGACCGTTTCCGGGCGGGGCTCGACCGGATCGGGCAGCAGCCGATCGCGGCTCCCGGGTCGGCGATCGTCTCGGCCCCGGGGCTCGGCCACCGCCGTGACGAGCTGAGCCGGGCGGGCGTCGAACTCTCCGACCGTGCGGGCAATCTGCGCGCCGCCTTCCACCTCTACAACTCACCGGCCGACGTCGACCGGCTCCTCGACGCGCTCTCCGGCTGATACGCGGGAGGGGGACGGCACCGTATGCCGTCCCCCTCCCGCGTATCTCAGATCACTTCACCGGAGTGAAGTCCCGCGCACCGATGAACTCGGGGCGCCGGATCGGAGCCGAGAAGGGCTCCACCGCTGCGTTGTCCACGCTGTTGAACACGATGAAGACATTGCTGCGGGCGTACGGAGTGATGTTGTCACCCGAACCGTGCATGCAGTTGCAGTCGAACCAGGTGGCCGAACCGGCACGGCCCGTGAAGAGCTTGATGCCGTGCGCGTCCGCCATCCGCGTCAGCGCCTCGTCCGACGGGATGCCCGCGTCCTGCATCTGGAGCGACCGCTTGTAGTTGTCCTTCGGCGTCTCACCCGCGCACCCCAGGAAATGCTGGTGCGAACCCGGCATGATCATCAAGCCGCCGTTGGTGTCGAAGTTCTCGGTCAGCGCGATCGAGACCGATACGGTCCGCATGTTCGCGAGACCGTCCTCCGCGTGCCACGTCTCGAAGTCCGAGTGCCAGTAGAAGCCGCTGGCGCCGAACCCCGGCTTGACGTTGATCCGGGACTGGTGGACGTAGACGTCCGATCCCAGGATCTGCCGGGCCCGGTCGAGCAGCCGCTCGTCCCGCACCAGCTGTGCGAAGACCTCGCTGAGCTTGTGCACCTCGAATACCGACCGTACGTCCTGAGACTTCGGCTCGATGATGGAGCGCTCGTCGGCGCGGACGCCCGGGTCGGCGATCAGCCGGTCCAGTTCCGCGCGGTAGAGAGCAACTTCGTCGTCCGTGAGCAGCTCGCCCACGGTGAGGAACCCGTCCCGTTCGAAGCCCTGGAGCTCCGGCTGGGAGATGGGGCCCGTCGCGCCGGGCTGCGACCAGACCACCGGGTCCTGGCGGGGGGTGGTCACTTCACTCGCACCACGGGTGGGGTAGAGATCCGCCCGGATGTTGGACAGTACTTCGGTCATGGCTCTTCAGACCTCCTCGGTCAGCAGCGGGTAAACGCCGTTCTCATCGTGGTCCTCCCGTCCGGTGACCGGAGGGTTGAAGACACAGACACAGTGGAAATCGGTCTTCGGGCGCAGAGTGTGCTTCTCGTGCCCGTTGAGCAGGTACATGGTGCCGGGCTCGATCCAGTGGACCTCGCCCGTGTCGTCGTTGGTGAGCTCCGCCTCGCCCTTGGTGCAGAGCACGGCCTCGATGTGGTTGGCGTACCACATCGACGTCTCGGTTCCCGCGTAGAGAATCGTCTCGTGCAGGGAGAAGCCGACCTTCTCCTTGGCCAGCACGATGCGCTTGCTCTCCCAGGTCCCCGACGCGGACTTGATGTGCCGGTCGGTTCCCTCGACATCCTTGAATGAACGGACAATCACTGTGCGTGAGCCTTTCTGTGTAGCGGTCGCTGCGCGGAGAATGCGCTGCGTGTCAGGCGGTCTCGCGGACGGCGCGGGCCAGGATGCTCAGGCCCTCGTCCAGTTCTTCGGTGGAGACGGTCAGCGGCGGCAGGAGTTTGACGACCTCGCTCTCCGGACCCGAGGTCTCCAGGAGGAGCCCCAGCTCGAAGGCGCGGCGGCAGACGGCCGTGGCACGCGGCTTGTCCTCGAACTCGATGCCCCAGACGAGGCCGCGGCCGCGGAAGCTCACGCCCGCGCCGTCATTCTCCTCGACGAGGGCCAGGAGCGCGCGCTCGACCTGCTCGCCGCGTGCCAGCGTCTGCTTCTCCATCTGGCCGTCGGCCCAGTAGGTCTCCAGCGTGGCGGTGGCGGTGACGAACGCCGGGTTGTTGCCGCGGAAGGTGCCGTTGTGCTCGCCCGGCTCCCACACGTCGAGCTCGCCCTTGAAGAGGCAGAGCGACATCGGCAGCCCGTAGCCGCTGATGGACTTCGACAGGGTGACGATGTCGGGCGTGATGCCCGCTTCCTCGAAGGAGAAGAAGCCGCCGGTACGGCCGCAGCCCATCTGGATGTCGTCGACGATCAGGAGCATGTCCTGGCGGTGGCAGAGCTCCTGCAGCGCGCGGAGCCACTCGGCGCGTGCGACGTTGATGCCGCCCTCGCCCTGGACCGTCTCGACGATCACGGCGGCGGGCTTGTTGAGGCCCGAGCCCTGGTCCTCCAGCAGACGCTCGAACCACAGGAAGTCCGGGATCTGGCCGTCGAAGTAGTTGTCGAACGGCATCGGGGTGCCGTGCACCAGCGGGATACCGGCGCCGGCCCGCTTGAAGGCGTTGCCGGTCACGGCCAGCGCGCCGAGCGACATGCCGTGGAAGGCGTTGGTGAACGAGACGACGGACTCGCGGCCCTTGACCTTACGGGCCAGCTTCAGCGCCGACTCGACGGCGTTGGTGCCTGTCGGGCCCGGGAACATCACCTTGTACGGCAGGTCACGCGGGCGCAGGATCACGTTCTGGAAGGACTCCAGGAAGGCGCGTTTGGCCGTGGTGGCCATGTCCAGGCCGTGGGTGATGCCGTCACGCTCGATGTAGTCGATCAGCGCGCGTTTGATCACCGGGTTGTTGTGGCCGTAGTTCAGTGATCCGGCTCCGGCGAAGAAGTCGAGGTAGGTGTGGCCGTCCTCGTCGTGGAGGTAGCTGCCCTGGGCCCGGTCGAACACGGCGGGCCAGCTGCGGCAGTAACTGCGTACCTCCGACTCAAGGGTCTCGAAGACGCTCAGGGCGGGCGGGGTGATGGTCACAGCAAGTCTCCTGGGGTGAGGGATGTCAGTCAGGCCGAGACGGGGCTGATGCGGTACAGCACTTCCGGCTGGTGCGTCCCTTCGGGGAACAGCCCGCCGTCGAAGAGCACTTCACGTTCCACTGCCGCCCCGTGACGCTCTGCGAACGAGCGGAACAGGCGGTCGGACGCGGTGTTGTCCGGAGAAATGGTGGTTTCGAGCTCCCGGACCACTCCCCTGGCGGTGACCTTGGCGATCAGCGCGTCCAGCAGGACACCGGCGAGGCCCTGGCCGCGGTACGCCTGGTCGACGGCCACCTGCCAGACGACGAGGGCTTCGGGACGGTCGGGACGGACGTATCCGGTGACGAAGCCGATGGGGGCACCGGCTGTGTCGCGCGCCACCACGGAGGTCGCTGCGAAGTCACGACACCACAGCAGGTAGCTGTACGAGGAGTTGAGGTCCAGCACCTCGGAGTCGCGGGCGATACGCCAGATCGCGGCCCCGTCCTCCACTCGTGGGGTGTCTATCTCCTGGAATTCACTACGGGCACGTACAAGGTCTTCTTGCGCGGCGGTCATGTAAGGGAAATTTACCCAGCAAATTCAAAAAATGCATTCTGGCGCAGGGTTGGCCAAAAGTGCCGTCCATGCTATCGCGCGGGCGCGGACCGAAGCTCTCGTGGTCGCGAATATGGATGATTTGTCCCGGAATTATCGGGCAAAGTGACCGCCTTGTGGGGTCGGTCACATGTGCGTAACCTTCCTGATGAGTGTCCGAAAACCGCTGGTGAGACCTGTTGAAAATCCTGCGTTTAGGGTCCGGGAAAGCGGGCAGAAGAATACAGAGCGCTGTACTGGTAAAAGCCGGAATTCTGCATTCTGCAATTCTTGAATGCACAGCTGTGCGCGACCGCTTGTGTGCGAGCCGTTACCGGACGCACACAATTGTGCTGTGCAGCGCCGTGGTGCCTTGCCGTGCTCTGCCCGGAGCCGGGAGCCCCGGGCCCGGGTCCGAGGTCGGAGTCCGGGCCCGGAGCGCTCAGGGCTCAGCCCCGCTGCCAGACCTCCGACACCGCGGCCCGTGCGGCCTCCAGGTCCACGGCTGCCGAAGCGCCCTCCGCCGTATCGCCCAGCGCGGCACCCAGTGCCGCCAGCGAGGAGTGGACCACGCCCTGAGTGGCGTCCGGGCCGTAGTGGTTGATCCGCACCATCTCGCCGGCCAGCGCCCCGCCGCCCGCGATCAGCGGCAGCGTCGGGTCGGCCGCCAGCGCCTTCGCGACCAGCTCCGACGCGTCGACCCCGGCCGGGGTACGGAGTGTGGTGGCCACCGGGGCCGCGTCCTGTGCCTCGTGCACGAAGGGCGTCAGCCCGCCACCCAGGGCGAGCGCACCGGCCCGGGTCGCCGCCGCGGCCCGTGCGTGCCGGTCCATCACCGCGGGGAGGCCCTCCGACTCGATCCGCTCCAGACAGGCGCCGAGCGCCAGCATCTCCAGCTGGGCGGGCGCGTGCGGCAGCGCGGTGCGGCCGGTGTCGATCCAGCGCTCCTTCCAGTCGAGGAGCGAGAGGTACGAACGGCGCGGGGCCTGCGGGTTCTCCGCGAACCGCTGCCAGGCCCGCTCACTCACGGACACCGCGGACACCCCGGCGGGGCCGCCCATCGCCTTCTGCGCGCCGATCACACAGAGGTCCACGCCCCAGGCGTCCGGCAGCAGCGGCTCGGCTCCCACCGATGCGACCGCGTCCAGCATGAAGAGCGCGCCGTGTGCCCGTACCACCTCGCCGATCTCCGCGACCGGGTTGGTGTTGCCGGTCGCCGCCTCCGCGTGGACCAGCGAGACGAAGTCGATCTCCGGACGGGCGGCGAGCGCCTCGCGCACCTGGGCCGCGGTGACCGCGGTGTGGAACGGCACGGCCAGGTCGACCACGGTGACCCCGCAGTCGCGCAGCCAGTTGCCGAAGGTCTGGCCGTAGGGGCCGGTGATCACATTGAGCGCGGTCGAGCCCGGCCGGGCGCCGGAGCGGATACATCCCTCCAGCGGCAGCAGCGCCTCCCCCTGGGTGATCACGACGTCCTGCCGGGTGGAGAGCAGCGAGGCCGTCTGCCGCTCGATCGCGGCGAAGTGCGCGGGGGTGAGCGGGGCGAGGTCGAGGAAGGGGTGCGTCACGGTGGTGCTCTCTTCGCGAGTTCGTTCGGGCTGCCGGTCCGATGGTACTGAGCGGGGATCCCGGCCCCTCCCGCCCGGCGCCGTCCCGTCGTTAGGCTCGCCGTATGAGCGATCACAGCGATCACACGGTGCTGCATGTGAAGGGGCGGGTGCTGGTCGGGCCCGACGACGTCAGGGACGAGCTGTGGGTGGTCGGCGGGCGGATCACCTATGTACGCCCGGCCGCTGAGGCCGTCACCGTGCGGGGCTGGGTGCTGCCCGGGCTGGTCGACGCGCACTGCCACATCGGGCTCGACGCGCACGGGGCGGTCGACCGGGCGACCAGCGAGCAGCAGGCCCTCGGCGAGCGGGAGGCGGGGGCGCTGCTGCTGCGTGACGCGGGATCCCCGTCCGACACCCGGTGGATCGACGCCCGCCCCGACCTCCCGAAGATCATCCGGGCGGGCCGGCACATCGCGCGCACCCGCCGGTACATCAGGAACTACGCGCATGAGATCGAGCCGGGGGACCTCGTCGAGTACGTGGCCAGGGAGGCCCGCAACGGCGACGGCTGGGTCAAACTCGTCGGCGACTGGATCGACCGGGAGACCGGGGACCTGTCCGCCTGCTGGCCGCGCGGAGAGGTGGAGGCGGCGATCGCCGAGGCGCACAGGCTCGGCGCCAGGGTCACCGCGCACTGCTTCGCCGAGGACTCGCTGCGCGACCTCGTGGAGGCCGGGATCGACTGCATCGAGCACGCCACCGGGCTGACGGAGGAGACCGTGCCGCTCTTCGCCGAGCGGGGCGTCGCGATCGTGCCGACGCTGGTGAACATCGCGACCTTCCCCAAGCTCGCCGCGGGTGGCGACGCCAAGTATCCGCGCTGGTCGGCCCATATGAGGCGGCTGCACGAGCGCCGGTACGACACCGTGCGGTCCGCCCATGACGCGGGGATCCCGGTCTATGTCGGCACGGACGCGGGCGGCTCGCTGCCGCACGGCCTGGTCGCCGAGGAGGCGGCGGAGCTGGTGAAGGCGGGCATCCCGGTGTCCGACGTGCTGTCGGCGGCGTCCTGGGGTGCCAGGGAGTGGCTGGGCAGGCCGGGGCTCACCGAAGGGGCGCCGGGAGACCTCGTCGTGTACACGCAGGACCCGCGGGAGGACGTACGGGTGCTGGGGGCGCCGCACCGGGTGGTCATCGACGGCCGTGCGGTGGCCTGAGGCGGGACGGTGGTCCGGGGCGGCGGTGATGTGGGGAGGCCGCGGGCGCTCGGTTGACGGTCCGCGGGGCGCGGGCTTGACCGGGCGTGACGTGCGGGGTCCTGCACTCGTTGAAGCACCTGGTGCGCGCCCCGCGGGGGCACCGGCGTACCACCCCTGAGCGGTGAAACAGGGGGTTCAGAGGAACGCGCGTGCCTCGGGATTCGAATGCAGACGCGGAAACGCCACTTTGGAGTGAACTCACGTCAGGTTGCTGACCGTTCACCCACAGTGCGTAAAGATTCCGGTGTCTCGGTCGCCGGCGCACCCACGAAGTCCCCGTGGGACGCGCCCCAGGCGACGTCATGTCTCTTGTGGGGGTTCCACCGTCTTGAACAGCAACACCTTCCGCATGCCCGCACGCCGTACGGCCGCCGTCCTCGTGGCCGCCGGGCTGACCGCGGGCCCCGCGGCGCTCCTCGCCGCCGCACCCGCGCAGGCGACCACCGGCAGTGCCGGAAAGGCGACGGCTGTCGTGCTCCGTACCGGGCTCGATGTCTCGCTGCTCAACAAGACCGTCGATGTGCCGCTCACGGTCGCGCTCAACGAGGTACAGGCCCCGGCCAGCGCGGACAAGACCGCGCTGACCGCGAAGCTGGACGGGGTCGACAAGGGCCGTCCGTTCAGTCTGCTGCGCGCCGACGTCGCCACGGCCAGGGCGACGGCCGACCGGCACAAGGCGGAGGGGTACGCGAACGTCGCCCGCGCGTCGGTCCATGTCCCGGGGCTGCCGCTGCTGTCGCTGATCGAGGTCGAGAAGGTGACGTCGAAGGCGGTCTGCGAGGCCGGTGAGCGGCCGCACGCCGAGTCGAACGTACTCGGCCATGTGACCGTGCTCGGTAAGCGGATCACGCTCAGCGCCGGTGGTACCACCCAGGTCCATGTGCCGGCCGTCGGCGATGTCACGCTCAACCTGTCGAAGACCAGCACCACATCCCGTACGGCCGCGGCCACCGCGCTCCAGCTCAAGGTGTCCGTGAACCCGCTGAAGCTGAACGTCGCGGATGTCCAGGGCGAGGTCACCCTCGCGCAGGCGACCTGTGAGTCGCCGAAGGCCGCGCCGCCGAGCCACCAGGGCGGGAGCCCGGCGAAGCCCACGCCCGCGACCGGGGTCGAGGAGCAGACCGTGGCGCACCCCAAGCCCGCGGCAGCCCCGGAGAAGGAGAACCTCGCGGAGACCGGGGGCAGTTCGGCGACTCCGTACATCGCGGGCGGCGCGGCGGCGCTGGTGCTGGCGGGCGGCGGCGCGCTCGCGCTGGCGCGCGGACGGAGCCGCAACAAGGGCTGACGCAGGGCAGAGGGGGGAGGGGAGGGGGCCGCACCGGACGAGGGGTGCGGCCCCCGGCCTGTGCCTGTGCCTGTGTCCGTGCCAGTGCCAGTGCCCGTGCCCGTGACTGTGCTCGTGGCTCGTGCTCGTGACTGTGCTCGTGCCCTTGCCCGGTCCCGTTCCGACGGCTTGCCGCCCAGCCGCTGTCCCCGGCCCGGTGGCCCCCCGTGTCAGCCGGTGACTCCGCTCAGTGCCTGGTCGAGCGCCTGCAGGAACCGGTTGGTGGTCGCACGGTCCCGTACCGCGAGCCGCAGCCACTCGGGTCCGAGCCCCGGAAAGGTGTCACCGCGGCGGGCCGCGAAGCCCAGCCGGCGCAGCCGCTCCCGTACCTCGTCGGCACGCTCCATCCGGATCAGTACGAAAGGACCCGCGGCCGGCTCCACCGCCCGTACCTCGTCGAACTCCGCGAGACCGGCCAGCAGATGGGCCCGGTCCGCGGCGATGGCGTGCGCGGCGAGCGCGGCCTCGGCGAGCGCGGGCGCCGCCGAGCACGCCTCGGCCGCTGCCAGCGCCGGAGTGGACACCGGCCACAGCGGCTGCGCACGCTCCAGCAGTTCCACGGTCTCCGGCTCGGCCAGCACATAGCCGATCCGCAGCCCCGCGAGCCCCCAGGTCTTGGTGAGGCTGCGCAGGACGATCAGGCCGGGCACATCCGTACGGTCGGCCAGCGACTCGCGCTCGTCGGGCACCGCGTCCATGAACGCCTCGTCGACCACCAGCAGCCGCCCCGGCGCCGCCAGCGAGGCGAGCGTCCCGGCTGGATGCAGTACGGATGTCGGGTTGGTCGGATTGCCGGCCACCACCAGGTCCGCGGCCTCGGGGACGGCAGCCGGATCCAGCCGGAAACCGTCCTCCGCGCGCAGCAGCACCCGCCGCACCGTGTGCCCGGCGTCGCGCAGCGCCGCCTCCGGTTCGGTGAACTGCGGATGCACGACCACGGGTCTGCGAACCGGAAGGGCACGGGCGATCAGTACGAACGCCTCGGCGGCGCCCGCCGTCAGCAGGACCCGTTCGACCGGCAGCCCGTGTCTGGCGGCCACCGCAGCTCTCGCGGCCCGCCCGTCGGGATACGCGGCCAGGCCGCCGAGCGAACCCGCTATGTGGTCCCTGAGCCAGGGCGGGGGAGTACCCGCCCTGACATTGACCGCGAGGTCGGTGAGGCCGCCGGGACCGCAGTCCCGTACCTCCGCGTCGCCGTGGTGCCGTAGATCGTGGACGTCAGTGTGTGTGCGCATGACTGCCATGGTGGTGAAGGTGGTCCCCGTCGTCATCAGGGTGAAAGTGGGACTGTTGTGGAGGTCCCGGATCCGCCGGGCCGCCGGTGTCCGCCGTCAGGCGTCCGCGGTCCGGTCCCGGTGGCCCCGGTGCGCGCCGGCGCACCACCGCGCAGGTCGCCATCGCCGGCCTGCCGTGCGGCGCCGACTTCCGCTTCGGGACGAGCAGTTCGCCGCCGCCCGCGAGCGCGGCCGCCTCCGCGACCGACGCGGTGCCGACCGCGGCCCGCGCGGTGTCCGACGGATGCGGCACCCCGATCAGGGCGAGCGCGGCCGCGCTGTACGGACGCAGCGGCACCCCGAGCCGTACGGCAGCGGCGACCAGCCCCGGTTCGCCGGCTCTGACGTCCACGGTCGTCAGCTCGGCGACATCGAGCGGCGAGAGACCGGCGGCGCGCAGGACGTCCCCGATCAGCCCGAGCACCTCGTCGGCGCCGACCCCGGGGGAGGCCCCGACACCCACGACGAGCGGGCCCGGCGGGCCGTTGCGCGCTGGGGCTGGGGCTGGGGCTGGGGCTGGGGCTGGGGCCGCGGCAGCGGGATCGGCTGATTCAGACGTTGACATGCGGGACCCCGGTGTCATGAGCTAGGCAGAGCCCATGGCGGTCTTCGTCGCGCTCGGCGCGTTCCTGATGACGCTGGTCGGTGGCTGGACCGCTCAGCGGGTCACCGACAAGCGTCATCTGGTGCTGGGCCTGGCGGGCGGACTGATGCTCGGCGTGGTCGGTCTCGACCTGCTGCCCGAGGCGCTGCGCGCGGCGGGCGGCGAGATCTTCGGTGTGCCTGCGGCGCTGCTGCTGTTCGTCGGCGGGTTCCTCGTCGCCCACCTGGTGGAGCGGCTGCTCGCGGTGCGCCAGGCGGCACACGGGGCCGCGGAGGAGCGGGTCCCGCAGGTCGGGCTGACGGCGGCGGCCGCGATGGTCGGCCACAGCCTGATGGACGGTGTCGCGATCGGCGCCGCCTTCCAGGTGGGCGACGGGATGGGCGCGGCCGTGGCCATCGCGGTGGTCACCCATGACTTCGCGGACGGCTTCAACACGTACACGCTGACCAGCCTGTACGGGAACGCGCGCCGCAAGGCGATCGCCATGCTGGTCGCCGACGCGCTGGCTCCCGTGGTGGGCGCCGCCTCGACCCTGCTGTTCACTCTTCCGGAGCAGCCGCTCGGCTGCTATCTCGGCTTCTTCGGCGGTGTTCTGCTCTATCTCGCCGCCGCCGAGATCCTCCCCGAGGCGCACCACGAGCACCCGGCCCGCTCCACGCTGCTCTGCACCGTGGCGGGGGTCGCGTTCATCTGGCTGGTGGTGGGTATCGCGGGCTGACCGCCCGGGAACCGGCTTCCGTGCCGGCCCGGCTCCCCGCCCCGGTCCGCTGCTCATCCCGCGCACCCGTCGGTGAACCTCCGGGCGACCTCGGGCCGCGCGGCCCAGTGCGTGTGCAGATAGCTCGCGTGCACACCCCGCTGGACGAACCCCTCGACCCGGCGCTCCGGCTGGTGCACACCCCACGCGGGCGTGGCCCCCGCCCCGGGTTCGAGGACCGTGCGGTGGAACTCATGGGCGCGCAGCCGGGTCCCGGCCCGTGCCAGCGAGCTGTCCGACACGGCCACGGCGTCCCGGTAGCCCAGCGTCAGCCGCTCCGACATCCGGGCCTCGGCGTCCAGCACACCGCACATCGGGTGCCCGTCGAGCGAACGCGACAGATAGAGCAGCCCGGCGCACTCGGCGGCGACCGGCGCGCCGGACGCCGCCAGCTCCGCGACGGCCCGGCGCAGCGGCTCGTTGGCGGACAGCTCGGGCCCGTACACCTCGGGGAAACCGCCGCCGATGACGAGTGCTGCGGTGCCGTCGGGGAGCCGTTCGTCGTGCAGCGGGTCGAAGCCGACGACATCGGCGCCCGCCGCGGTGAGCAGCTCGGTGTGCTCGGTGTACGAGAAGGAGAACGCGGCCCCGCCCGCGACGGCGACGACGGGGCGCCCGGCACGGGCAGCGCCCGCACCGCCCCAGCCCGCACCGCCGCCCGTGTCGCCCCCGTCCGCACCGCCGTTGCCCATGCCGCCACAGCCCGCGCCGCCGCCGTCCATGCCGCCGCCCGGGGCCAGGGCGCTCCGCGGGTCCCACGCCTCGGTCTCCAGCGGCGGCGCGCTCCGCGCCAGCGCCAGTACCGCCTCCAGGTCGCACCCGGCCCGCACCTGCTCCGCCATCGCCGCGACCGCGCCCACCGCGTCGGGCCGCCGCTCCGCCACCGGTACAAGACCCAGATGCCGGGACGGGGTCTGCGCCTGCCCGGTGCGTCTGAGCACCCCGAGCACCGGCACCCCCGACTCGTCCAGCGCCTCCCGGAGCAGCGCCTCGTGCCGGTCGGAGCCCACCTTGTTGAGGATCACCCCGCCGATCCGCACCCCGGGGTCCCAGGAGGCGAAGCCGTGCACCAGCGCGGCCGCCGACCTGGACTGCGACGACGCGTCGACCACCAGCACCACCGGCGCCCGAAGCACCTTCGCGACCTGCGCGGTGGACGCCAGCTCGCCCTGCCCCGCCGCCCCGTCGTACAGCCCCATCACGCCCTCGACGACCGCCAGATCCGCGCCGGCCGCGCCGTGTGCGAAGAGCGGCGCGATCAGCTCCGTACCGCAGAGGTACGCGTCGAGATTGCGCCCGGGGCGGCCGGTCGCCAGCGCGTGGTAGCCCGGGTCGATGTAGTCGGGCCCCACCTTGTGCGGCGACACGGCGAGTCCCCGCCCGGCGAACGCGGCCATCAGGCCGGTGGCGACCGTGGTCTTGCCGCTCCCCGACGAGGGCGCGGCTATCACGAGTCTGGCTACCACTCGATGCCCCTCTGGCCCTTCTGCCCCGCGTCCATCGGATGCTTGACCTTCGACATGTCGGTCACCAGGTCGGCGAAGTCGAGCAGCGGCTGCGGCGCGTTCCGCCCGGTGATCACCACATGCTGGGTGCCGGGCCGGTCCCGCAGCACGGAGACCACCTCGTCGGTGTCCACCCACCCCCAGTGCATCGGGTACGCGAACTCGTCGAGCACGACCAGCCGGTAGCTCTCCGCCGCGAGATCACGCTTGACCTGCTCCCAGCCCTCGCGGGCGGCCTCCTCGCTGGACTCGATGTCCCGCTGGACCCAGGACCACCCCTCGCCCATCTTGTGCCAGGCGACCGTGCCGCCCTCACCGCTGTCCCCGAGCACCCGCAGCGCCCGCTCCTCGCCGACCTTCCACTTGGCGGACTTCACGAACTGGAACACCCCGATGGGCCAGCCCTGATTCCAGCCGCGCAGCGCGAGCCCGAAGGCCGCGGTCGACTTCCCCTTCCCGATGCCCGTATGCACCATGGTCAGCGGCCGGTTGCGGCGCTGCCGGGTGGTGAGCCCGTCCTCGGGCACGGTGGCCGGCTGTCCCTGCGGCATTACGCTGCCCTCCTCGATGACGTGCTCTGTACGTCCTTGACCAGCCCGGCGATGCTCTCGGCCCGCAGCTCGTCCAGCGTCACCGCGGTACCGCCGAGCCGCTGCGCCAGTTCTCCGGCGAGGCCCAGCCTGACCGGACCCGTCTCGCAGTCCACGACGACCGAGGCGACACCCTCCGCCTCGTGCAGCCGCGCGGCGCGCGCGGCCAGCGCCACCGGATCCGGGCCGCCGGTGGCCCGGCCGTCGGTGACGACCACGAGCAGCGGCCGGCGCGACGGGTCCCGCATCCGCTCGACCCTGAGCACCTCATGGGCCTTCAGCAGCCCGGCGGCCACCGGGGTGCGCCCGCCGGTCGGCAGGGTGTCGAGCCGGGCTGCCGCCGCGTCCACCGAAGAGGTCGGCGGCAGCGCGATCTCCGCGTCCTTCCCGCGGAAGGTCACCAGGCCCACCTTGTCGCGCCGCTGATACGCGTCGAGCAGCAGCGAGAGCACGGCGCCCTTCACCGCGCTCATCCGCTGCCTGGCCGCCATCGACCCGGAGGCGTCCACCACGAAGAGCACCAGATTGCCCTCGCGGCCCTCACGGGTGGCCTGCCGCAGATCGTCCCTGCGCACCACAAGACCGCGGCCCGATCGTCCGCGCGCCCGCTGATGCGGCGCGGCGGCCTGGACCGTCGCCGCCAGATGCAGCTTGGTGAGGGCGCCCTGCGGCCGGCGCGAACCGGTGGTGCGGCCGTGCTCGGTCCTGGCCCTGGAGCGGCGCCCGGCCGCCCCATCGCCGAGCCCGGGCACGCTCAGCATCCGGGTACGGAACGGCTCGGCCGCCTTCGCCGCCGCCTGCTCCCCGCCCCCGCCCGGCGCGGCGGGGGCGCTCTCGCCCGGCTGCTGCTGCGCGGGCGTGTCGGCCCCGTCACCCGCGGGTTCCCGCTGCCGCGGCGTGTCGCCGGGTCCGCCGTCGCCGTCACGCTGCGGCGGCAGCCCGCCACCGCCACCGCCGTCAGGCCCCGGACCGTCGTCGTCCCCGCCGTCGCCGTCCCCTGAGGACTCCCCGGCGGACTCGTTCAGCGTGTCGTCGAGCTTGTCCTCGTCGAGCCCCGGCGCGTCGAACGGATTGCGCCTGCGCCGGTGCGGCAGCGCGAGCAGCGCCGCCTGCCGTACGTCGTCGGCCGTGACGTCCGAACGCCCCGCCCAGGCGGCCAGCGCGGTCGCGGTGCGCGCCATCACGATGTCCGCGCGCATCCCGTCCACCTCGAAGGCGGCACAGGTCGCGGCGATCTGCCGCAGCGCGGGATCACCGAGACGCACGGAGGGCAGCAGCGCCCGCGCGGCCACGATGCGCGCCCGCAGCTCGCTCTCCTCGTCCGCCCAGCGGGCGGCGAACCCGGCGGGGTCGTCGTCGTACGCGAGCCTCCTGCGCACCACCTCGACCCGCTGGTCCGGGTCGCGCGAAGCGGCGACCTCCACGGTCAGCCCGAAGCGGTCCAGCAACTGCGGCCGCAGCTCGCCCTCTTCGGGGTTCATCGTGCCGACGAGCAGGAACCGCGCGGCGTGCCGTACGGAGACGCCCTCGCGCTCCACGTACGAGGCACCCATGGCGGCGGCGTCGAGCAGCAGGTCCACCAAGTGGTCGTGCAGCAGGTTGACCTCGTCGACGTAGAGGATCCCGCGGTGCGCGTCGGCCAGCAGCCCCGGCTCGAACGCCTTCACGCCGTCGGCCAGCGCGCGCTCGATGTCCAGCGCGCCGACCAGCCGGTCCTCGGAGGCGCCGACGGGCAGTTCGACCATGCGCGCGTCGCGTGACACGCCGTCGGCGGACTCGTGCGGGCCGTCGGGACACGCCGGGTCGGGCGCGCCGGGGTCGCACGAGAAGCGGCACCCCGGGACCACCGGGACAGCGGGCAGCAGCGCGGACAGGGCCCGCACCGCCGTACTCTTCGCGGTCCCCTTCTCACCGCGCACGAGGACGCCGCCGACTGCCGGGCTGACCGCGTTGAGCAGCAGCCCCAGACGCAGGTCGTCCATGCCCACGACAGCGGTGAACGGGTAGGGCGTGGTCACTTCGGGATCACTCCTTCGGATGCTCGGGTGACAGGTTCGGGTTCGGTGACGGGCCGGCGTCCGGATCGCGGCGGTGCGCCCGGCGGTGCCCCCGGTGGTACGAAGGGGAGCCCCGCCGGAGCGCCCGACTCGATCAGCGCGAGCAGCCCGTCGGTGTCCGCGTGTTCCTCGATGAGGTCGCCCAGCCGGTCCAGCTGCTCCTCGCGGAGCACACCGAAGCTGGTGTCGGGAGCCGGTACGAAACGCCGTCCGGCGACAGCGGCGACCTCGCGCAGGAAGGCCCGCCGGAAACCGTCGCTCTCCAGCGATCCGTGCCAGTGGGTGCCCCACACGGAACCGGCGCGGCAGCCGTCCAGGAAGGGGGAGCCGCCCAGCACATCGGCGACCCCGTGGTGGATCTCGTACCCGTCGACACGCTCCCCGAGCGCCTCGCCGGCCGGCCGCGCCAGGGTCTTCTCCACGGCGAACCGCACCCGCACGGGCAGCAGTCCGAGCCCGTCCACGGACCCGGCGCGCGATTCGACCGTGTCGTCGATGTGCTCGCCGAGCAGCTGGAAACCGCCGCAGATGCCCAGCACGGGCCGGCCCTCGGCGGCCCGCCGGGCCAGCGCGGCGGCGAGCCCGCGCTCCCGCAGCCACTCCAGGGCGCGCACCGTGCCGCGGGTCCCCGGCACGATCACCAGATCCGCGTCCGCCAGCTCCTCCGCACGGTCCACGAACCGCACCACGACGCCCGGTTCGGCCGCCAGCGCGTCCACATCCGTGAAGTTCGACATCAGCGGCACGGCGCACACCGCGATCCGCAGCACGTCCTGCCCGTACGGCGCCGACACGGGGGGCTCGCGCACCGTGCCGCGCATCGACACCCGCAGCCCGTCCTCCTCGTCGATGCCGAGACCGTGCGCGTACGGCAGGACCCCGTAGGTCCGCCGCCCGGTCAGGTCCTGGAGCATGTCGAGGCCCGGTTCGAGCAGGGACACGTCGCCGCGGAACTTGTTGACCAGATACCCGGCGACGAGCGCCTGGTCGTCGGCGGCCAGCAGCGCCGTCGTACCGAAGAACGACGCGAAGACCCCGCCCCGGTCGATGTCGCCGACGACGACCACCGGGAACCGCGCGGCGCGCGCGATGCCCATGTTGACGATGTCGGTCCGCCGCAGATTGATCTCGGCGGGGCTGCCCGCTCCCTCGCAGATCACCGCGTCGTACGTGCTGCGCAGCTGGTCCAGACAGTCCGTCACCGTGCCGAGCAGCGCCTCCTGCCGGCCGCCGTGGTAGCCGCGGGCGCTCATCTCGCCCACCGGCTTCCCCATCAGCACGACCTGGCTCGACCGGTCGCTGCCCGGCTTGAGCAGCACCGGGTTCATCAGCGCGGTGGGCTCGACCCGCGCCGCCTGCGCCTGCATCGCCTGCGCCCGCCCGATCTCCGCGCCCTCGCGGGTGACGAACGAATTGAGCGACATGTTCTGCGCCTTGAAGGGGGCGACCTTCACCCCCCGGCGCACCAGCCACCGGCAGATGCCCGCCGTGACCACGCTCTTCCCGGCGTCCGACGTCGTTCCGGCCACCAGCAGTCCGCCACTCATCCGCGTACCTTCCTCACCACGAGAGCTGTCGCGAGCGCCAGCAGCGACACCCGGCGCGACAGCCGCACCGCGCGCTCGATGTCCGTGTGGTCCACGGGCCGGCCGCCGCCGTTGAGCACCGCCCGGTGCTCGGCCCGGCCGCCGTACGAGAGGGTGCCGCCGAGCCGTACGCCGATGGAGCCTGCGAACGACGCCTCCACCGGGCCCGCGTTGGGGCTCGGGTGGCCGCCCGCGTCCGACCGCCAGGCCCGGACGGCGCCCAGCGGATCCCCGCCGGCGATCACGGCGAGTGCGGCGGTGAGCCGGGCGCCCGGCCAGCCCGCCAGATCGTCGAGCCTGGCCGAGGCCCAGCCGTACCGCAGATACCGGGGCGACCGGTGGCCGACCATCGCGTCCAGGGTGTTCACCGCACGGAACCCGACGAGCCCCGGCACCCCCGCCAGCGCGCCCCACACCAGGGCGCCCACCACGGCGTCGGAGGTGTTCTCGGCCACGGACTCCACGACGGCCCGGGCGATCTGCTGGGCGTCGAGCGCCTGCGGGTCGCGCCCGCACAGATGCGGCAGCCGTTCCCTGGCCGCCTCGATGTCACCGGCGGCCAGCGCGTCGCCCACCGCGCGGGCTTCCCGCCCCAGCGAGGTGCCGCCGACGACGGCCCAGGTGGCGGCGGCGGTCAGCGCGACGCCTGCGGCGGCACGGCCGCGTACGGCACGTCCGGCCAGGACGGCGGCGCCCACCGCGCCCCCGGCGCAGACCGCGGTGTGCAGGACGCCCCACCCTCGGTGGTCGCGCCACAGTCGGCGCTCCACGGCGGCGGCGGCCCGCCCGAAAACGGCGACCGGATGTCCGCGCCGTGGGTCGGCGAGAAGGAGGTCTGCCAGGAGGCCCGTGGTGGCGCCGTACACGAAGACACGCTCGGCACGCATGGGGTCAGCAGGCCGGTACGCCTCGAAGGGCTCTCACAGCGGCCGCATCCGGGGCTCCGGGCGGTTCGGGCAGCAGGCGGCCGCGCATGGCGTAGTCCTCACTCAGGGTGTCCGCGCCCTGGTTCGACGTGACCGGCGGTGAGAGTTCCTGGCTCCCGGGGTGCGACCCCCGGTGACAGTGGCGGGACCGCGCCGGATTCGCACCGGACTTCCTCTCCTGCCGCCGTATTGGCCCCGGCAGTCCACCACGGTCGGCGAACACCCGTCAACTCACCCTTGACCTGCGGCGGGACAGTGTGCCGAGCCCCACACGGGCCCTGGCCGTCAGGCGACGATCAGATAGATCCCGTACGCCACGGCCGCCGCGCACAGAGCGAAGCAGAGGTAGGCCCCGGCCCGTGCGGCCGGTACCGGGCCACGGCCCGTACCGGCGGGTGTCGCGGCGGCGGGTGCGGTGGCGGTGCCTGCTTCCGGCGCGGGCTTGCGTGCCAGGCCCACCACGCCGAGCGTGAACAGGCCCACAAGACCGACGGTCGCCACCAGGCTGACGCCGAAGACGGTGCCGAGAGCTGCCCAGTCGATGTCCATGGTGCGGTGTCCTTCTCCTTCAGACCGTGGCGGGCCGGGTCGGCTCCGGTGCGGGGCCGCCCGGTGCGGGGATGGTGGTCCGCAGACCGTCGGGGACCGCCGCTCCGGCCGGCGGCGGGGTGACGGCCGCGATGGCGGTGGTGACGACCCCGGCGGGCTCGTCCGCAGCGGCGGGTTCGTCGGGGGTGACGCTGTGCCGGTCGACCGGTGTGCGGCGGGACAGCGACCAGATGACACCGGAGCCCGCGACCAGCAGAACGGCCACGGCCCCGATACCCCAGGGACCGCGGCCGGTCAGGAACTCGGCGCCCGCGCCTACGACCGCGGCGGCGGGCAGGGTCAGACACCAGGCGACGGCCATCCGGGTCGCGGTCGACCAGCGGACCACCCCGCCCTTGCGGCCGAGTCCGGCGCCCATCACGGAGCCCGAGCAGACCTGGGTGGTGGAGAGCGAGAAGCCGAGGTGCGATGAGGCCAGGATCACGGTCGCGGCACCGGTCTGGGCGGCGAAGCCCTGCTGCGGCCTCAGCTCGGTGAGCCCCTTGCCCATGGTCTTGATGATGCGCCAGCCGCCCAGGTAGGTGCCGAGTGCGATGGCGGTGCCGGCGGAGACGATGACCCACAGGGGCGGGTTCGAGCCGGGCGCGATGACCTTGCCCGTGACCAGGGCGAGGGTGATGACGCCCATGGTCTTCTGCGCGTCGTTGGTGCCGTGGGCCAGCGAGACCAGACCGGCGGACGCGATCTGGCCGGCCCGGTAGCCCTTGGCGGTGGACTTCTCGTCCGTACGGCGGCCGATCCGGTACGTCAGCCTGGTGGCCAGCAGCGCGGCGACACCGGCGACGACCGGTGCGGCGACCGCGGGGAGCAGGACCTTGGTGACGACCACGTCGCCGTTGACACCGGACGAGCCGACCGACATCAGCGTGGCTCCGATGAGCCCGCCGAAGAGTGCGTGGGAGGAACTGGACGGCAGACCGAGCAGCCAGGTCAGCAGGTTCCAGAGGATGGCACCGACGAGTGCCGCGAAGATCACCTCGGTGGTGATGCCCTGTTCATTGATGATCCCGCCGGAGATCGTTTTGGCGACCTCGACGGACAGGAAAGCCCCGACAAGGTTGAGCGCGGCGGACATGGCCACCGCGGTCTTCGGTTTGAGAGCGCCGGTCGAGATGGTCGTCGCCATCGCGTTGGCCGTGTCGTGGAAACCGTTCGTGAAGTCGAACACGAGAGCGGTAATGATCACGATCCCAAGGAGCAGGGTCAAGTGTTCCATTTACCTGGGCAATCGTTCGAGGTCATTGACGAGATGAACGTAGGCAACCCGGGTGAACGGAAGATGAACTGGGCCGGGCGCTGTGGTGACCCTGCCCGGACGCGCCCGTTCCGCCTTCCGCGGGGCGCTTCCCGCCGGGCGTGCTTCCCGCCGGGCGTGCTTCCCGCGGGGCGTGCTTCCCGCGGGGCCGCGGCGGCGTACCGGGGCGCCAGGGGGCCTGGCATCATCGCGTGGACCGGGCACCGGATGCCCGGGGCGGCCCCGGGCCGGCCGGGCGGGACAGATGTGATGGGGGAGAGGCAGTGGCGTCCGACGAGACCCATGAGCTGAGCGTCGAGGGGACCGGTCCGCTCGCGAGGGCCTGGCACGATGTCGTCGCCACCGCCCGCAGGACCGCGTCCGAAGGGCTGGTCGTCGGCACATCGGGCAATGTCTCGGTCCGCTGCGGCGAGCTGATCCTGGTCACGCCGAGCGGAGTGCCGTACGAGAAGCTCGGCCCGGACGACACGGTCGCCGTCGACCTGGACGGCCGCCAGGTGCTCGGCGAGCTGAAGCCGACCAGCGAACTGCCGCTGCACCTCGCCGTCCACCGCGCCACCAGCGCCACCGCCGTGGTCCACACCCACGCGGTGCACGCGACGGCGGTCTCGCTGCTCGTCCCCGAGCTGCCCGCCGTCCACTACATGGCCGCCGCGCTGGGCGGCCAGGTGCGGGTCGCCCCGTACGCGCTCTACGGGAGCGACGAGCTGGCGGCGAACATGCTCACCGCCCTCACGGACCGCTCGGGCTGCCTCCTCCAGAACCACGGCACCGTCACCTACGGCAGCTCACTCGACCAGGCGTACGACCGCACCGCCCAGCTGGAGTGGATGTGCCGGCTCTGGCTCACCGCGTCCGCCGTGCCGGGCCGCACACCGTCCCTGCTCTCGCCGGAACAGCTGGCCGCCGCCACCGAGAAGCTCAGGGGATACGGCCAGAACGGCTAGGGCGCGTCCGCCCACGTTTGCTCCGGTCGGCTGGCAGCCGGGCCCGCCCCCACCGACACTGGAGGAGTGCGCCCGGCAACCGCGACGGCAACGGCCGTCACCACTCTGATCGGCGTCGGCGCGGCCGCAGCGGCGGCCGCCCGGCTCGCCGCCGACGCCGCGCTCAGGGCGCCGCACGGCCGGGCCCTGCCCGCCGAACCCCGGCTCTCCGTCCACGCCACGGCCCCCGGCCGGGTCACCCTCACCCGGTGCCTGGCCTCGCTGCGCCCCGGTGTGTACGGGCTGGAGGGCCCCGGGGTCCACGCCGTCGTCGGACCGGTGATCGACGGCGGCTCCGAGACCGCCGACACCGTCGTGCGCCGCCTCGACCGCGTCACCTACGGCACGCTCGGCCCCGGCACCAAGGCCAGACTCACCCCGCAGGTGTACGTGGGAGACCCGCGCTCCGCGCTCGGGATCGACCACGCCGACGTGGACATCCCCGGTGAACTCGGCTCCTCTCCCGCCTGGTTCGTGCCCGGCCCCCGCCCCACCTGGGTGATCACGGTGCACGGCCGGGGGACCGGCAGGGAGCACCCCATGAACGTCCTGGGCTTCCTGCACGAGCAGCAGTTCCCGGTCCTCGACATCTCCTACCGCGGGGACACCGGCGCCCCCGCGTCCCCCGACGGCCTGGGTCACCTCGGCGCGTCCGAGTGGCGCGACCTGGACGCGGCCATCCGCTACGCCGTCCGCTACGGCGCCGAGCACGTCATCCTGCACGGCTGGTCCACCGGCGCCGCCATGGCCCTGCACGCCGCGGCCGGCTCGGGGATGCGCGACCGCATCAGCGGCCTGGTGCTCGACTCCCCGGTGCTCGACTGGGAGGCCACCGTCGGCGCGCTGGCCTCGGCCCGGCGCACCCCGGCCGTCCTGCGGCCCCTCGTGGTGCGGGCCGCCCAGGGGCGTACCGGTGTCAACGGCGACCGGCTGCGCGCCGCCGCCGACCCCCGGGCGCTGACCGTGCCCACCCTGATCTTCCACGGCCCCGACGACCGGGTGGCCTCCTGGCAGCGCTCCGTCGAACTCGCCGCGGACAAGCCGACGTTGGTGGAGCTGCGGACCGTGACGGGCGCCCCGCACGGGGCCATGTGGAACGCGGATCCCGCCGCCTACGAAGAGGCCATGCGGCGCTTCCTGACCCCGCTCATGTAGCACCCCGTACGGCACCCGGACAGGTCCCAGGGCATGGAGGTCCGCCCCCGTACGCCCTGCGTCAACCTGTAGCGAGGGGTTCCGTTTGGGCTTTCGGCCCGTCAGAGGCAAGACTGCTCCCCGTGACGTCCCGTAACCCGCGCGACTCCAGACTCCGCCTCGTCCGCCCCCGACCTCTGGTCACGGCCCGCCGTGTCGTGAGCAACCGGCCCATCCGCCCCGCCCCGCGCCCGCCCGCCGGTACCCCGGCCCCGGCCGAGCTGGCCCGCCAGGCCAGGGCGGTCCTCGCCGACGCCGTCCGGATCGCCCGCTGGGCGGGGGACGCCCGGCCGGTGCGGGGCGGGGCGCTCGCCGCACCCGCCACCGAACACGCCGTACGCGCCCTCGCGTTGACCCCGGAGGCGGTCCGCGCGGGCTGGGACCGCGCCCGCCTCGCCGGACTCGTCGAAGTGCACGGGGACATCGCCCGCCCCGGCTGGCGGCTGCGCGCCTGGGACGGTGACGACAGCGCGGTGCTGCGCGGCTGGGTCGCCCTCTTCGACGCCTGGTCGATCGTCCACCCGGCCGCGGCCGATGTGCCGGCCACCGCGGTGGCCGAGGTCGTCGAGGCCGTACCGCAGGTCCTCTCGCTCCTCCAGCTCTCCGCCGGGCCCGTGACCGTGCCGGCCCTGCTCGACCTGCTCCAGCAGCGCGTCGCCGAACTCCACGAGGAGCGCTGCGAGGTCCCCTACGGCCCGCAGCCGCAGCCCGAGCCCCCCACCGCGGCGATTCCACTGCCCGCGCTGCCCGCGCTCCTCGACTGGGCGCTGCGCGGTCTGGCGGCCGTCGGGGCGCTGACGCTGGCGCCCGGCCAGGCGACGCTGACGCCGCTCGGCAACTGGGCGGTCTGGGTCAAGCTGGAGCAGATCTGTGTCGCCGCGCAGAGCCCGGCGGGCAACATCGAGCAGCGCGCCGACGACATGCTGCGCGGCTGTGCGCAGCTGACCCCCGGCCCGGCACGCGCCGAGTACCGCGCCTGGCTGGCCGCCCGCACCGTGGGCAGCGCCGTCACCGAGCTGCTCGCCGTGGCCCGCGGCGAGGACGCGCTGCTGCGGGGTCTCGCCTTCGAGGCGCTGCGGGTGGTCGGCGCGCCCGCGGAGGCCGCGGTGCGGGGCGCGGCCGATGAGACCTCGCTCCGGCCGTACGCCGTGCTCTGGCTCGCGGAGTACGAGGGAGCCGACCCCGAGGACGCCCACGACGCGCTCACCCGTGAGGAGGCGACCTGGCTCTGGGTGGACACGGCGGCCGCCGTCGCCGACCACGGGGAGAGCACCCTGCTGGTCCGCCACCTGGAATCGGCGGTCCAGGGCACCGTGCCCGCCCTGCTCGAAGAGGTACGGGCCGTGGGGCACCCGCGCACGGTGCAGGTGCTGGTGGCACTGGCGGCCGCACACCCCGACCCGGCCCTGGCCAAAGCGGTGCGCCGGGCCGCCTTCCAGGTGCACACCGGCGGCGTCTGAGCGCGGCCCGGCACCGGCCGGGACGGTGCTGCTCCCGGGGGCCCCTGCGCCAGAAGCGTGCAGGGGCCCCGCGAACGGCGCCCCCTCAGGCCGGTCCGCCCGGCACATACGTGCCGAAGCTCCAGATGTTCCCCTCGGCGTCGCGCGCCATGTAGTCGCGGGAGCCGTAGTCCTGGTCGGTCGGCGGCATCAGGATCTCCACCCCGTGCTCCACGGCCTGCCGGTGGTGGGCGTCCGTGTCCTCGACGGCGACATAGACGCCCACCGGGCCGCCCTTCGCCATCGCCTCGGCGAAGACGCCCTCCCGGCCCCGGGTGCCCAGCATCACCATGCCGTCGCCGTAGGCCAGCTCGGCGTGCAGGACCGCGCCGCTCTCGTCCTCGTAGACAGCGACCTCCCTGAAGCCGAATGCGTCCTTGAGCAGCCGGATGGCCGCCTTGGCGTCGTCGTACAGCAGCGTCGGACTGATCGTGGCAACCATGCCGGGGCACCCTTCCGCCGGATTCACGCTTCCGATTTGTCCTTCTTGTGTGCGGTGCTCTCCCAGTCTGGCACCGGGCACCGACAGAGTGCCCGCGCGGCACCGTTAGACTGGGCCGCATGGCATTTCTCCTTGTGCATTAGCCGGCGTCGAAGCAACCCTCCGCCTGCCCTTCCGCCGTCCATACCGCCCTGGAGTTTTTCCGTGATCACCGCTTCCGGCATCGAGCTGCGCGCCGGCGCCCGCATCCTCATCGAGTCCGCCTCCTTCCGTATCGCCAAGGGCGACCGCATCGGCCTCGTCGGCCGCAACGGAGCGGGCAAGACCACGCTCACCAAGTGCCTTGCCGGTGAAGGCGTCCCCGCGGGGGGCACCATCACCCGCTCGGGCGAGGTCGGCTACCTCCCGCAGGACCCCCGCACCGGCGACCTCGACGTCCTCGCCAGCGACCGCATCCTCTCCGCCCGTGACCTCGACTCCGTCCTGCGCAAGATGCGCGAGAACGAGGAGCGCATGGCGCACGGCCAGGGCGCGACCCGCGAGAAGGCGATGAAGAAGTACGAGCGCCTGGAGACCGAGTTCCTCACCAAGGGCGGGTACGCCGCCGAGGCGGAGGCGGCCACCATCGCCGCCGCGCTCGGGCTGCCCGACCGGGTGCTCGGCCAGCCGCTCCACACGCTCTCCGGTGGTCAGCGCCGCCGGGTCGAGCTGGCCAGGATCCTCTTCTCGGACGCCGACACCCTGCTCCTCGACGAGCCCACCAACCACCTCGACGCGGACTCCATCGTCTGGCTGCGCGAGTACCTGAAGAACTACCGCGGCGGCTTCGTCGTGATCTCCCACGACGAAGAGCTGGTCGAGACGGTGGTCAACAAGGTCTTCTACCTGGACGCCAACCGCACCCGGATCGACGTCTACAACATGGGCTGGAAGCTCTATCAGCAGCAGCGCGAGGCCGACGAGAGGCGCCGCAAGCGCGAGCGCCAGAACGCCGAGAAGAAGGCCGCGTCCCTCAACTCGCAGGCCGACAAGATGCGCGCCAAGGCGACCAAGACCGTCGCCGCGCAGAACATGGCCAAGCGCGCGGACCGGCTGCTCGCCGGCCTGGAGGCCGTCCGTGTCTCCGACAAGGTCGCCAAGCTGCGCTTCCCCGACCCGGCGCCGTGCGGCAGGACCCCGCTCATGGCGGAGGGCCTGTCCAAGTCGTACGGCTCGCTGGAGATCTTCACCGATGTCGACCTCGCCGTCGACAAGGGTTCCCGCGTCGTTATCCTCGGCCTCAACGGCGCGGGCAAGACCACGCTGCTCAAGCTGCTCGCCGGCGCCGAGAAGCCCGACACCGGTGAGGTCATCGAGGGCCACGGCCTGAAGATGGGCTACTACGCCCAGGAGCACGAGACGCTGGACCCCGACCGCTCGGTCCTGGAGAACATGCGCTCCGCCGCACCCGATCTCGATCTGGTGCAGGTCCGCAAGACACTCGGCTCGTTCCTCTTCTCGGGCGACGACGTCGACAAGCCCGCCGGGGTGCTCTCCGGCGGTGAGAAGACCCGGCTGGCGCTGGCCACCCTCGTCGTGTCGTCGGCCAACGTGCTGCTCCTCGACGAGCCCACCAACAACCTCGACCCGGCCAGCCGCGAGGAGATCCTCGGCGCTCTGCGCACCTACAAGGGCGCCGTCATCCTCGTCACCCACGACGAGGGCGCGGTGCACGCGCTGGAGCCGGAGCGGATCATCCTGCTGCCTGACGGCGTCGAGGACCTGTGGGGTCCGGACTACGCGGACCTGGTCGCACTGGCCTGATCCAGCGCCTGATCCCTCGCCTGATCCACTGCGAATGGATCATTCGGCTTACGGGTGATCCTTCATCTGAGTGAGCCGCTCTCGTACCCCGGCGTGTCCCCCGCCCGCCGCCCGTCCGGCGGGCTCGGCGCGGGACCGCACCGGGCTCCTTGCACAGGACCGTCGCTGACCAGCGCTTTCGCGCTCAGCGGCGGTCCTGTGCGCGTTCCGCCGCTGCCGGAATGCGGCGATCCGGTCCGCGTAGTGAGCCGGGACGCGGAAATCCCTCCGGTACAGACCTTGCCGAATGGGTGGCCAGGAAGGCCGGGAGGGGTGATCATGAGAGTCCAGAGCGCACTTCCTTGAGGAGGCACGGGTGGCCGAGACTCTGAAGAAGGGCAGCCGGGTTACCGGCGCCGCGCGTGACAAGCTCGCGGCAGACCTGAAGAAGAAATACGACTCCGGTGCGAGCATCCGGGCACTGGCCGAGGAGACGGGCCGTTCCTACGGCTTCGTCCATCGGATGCTCAGTGAATCCGGTGTGACGCTGCGAGGACGCGGCGGAGCAACGCGAGGCAAGAAGGCCGCTTCGGCCTGACAGGGCCAAGAGGCCCGGTTCTGGATTCACCGGTTCACCATGGTGGCCACCCGGTCGGTCGACCAGCCGGCAGGGTGGTTACTGTGCAGTCACTTAACCGTCTGCACCGAACCGGAGACCCCATGACCTCGCTCGACTACGTGTTCGACAAGGACGGCGTACGGCTTGCCGTCGAGGACGCGGTTGCCACGGTGACACTGGCCAACCCCGCGAAGCGCAACGCCCAGTCTCCCGCTCTGTGGCGGGCGTTGACAGAAGCGGGACGGTCACTGCCGGGCAGTGTCCGCGTCGTGGTGCTGCGCGGTGAGGGCAAGTCCTTCTCCGCCGGCCTGGACCGGCAGGCGTTCACGCCTGAGGGTTTCGACGGAGAGCCGTCCTTCCTCGATCTGGCACGCGGTGACGATGCCTCGCTCGACGCGGCCATCGCCGAATACCAGGAGGCGTTCACCTGGTGGCGCCGTACCGACCTGATCACCATCGCCGCTGTCCAGGGCCATGCGATCGGTGCCGGGTTCCAGCTCGCCCTCGCCTGTGACCTGCGGGTCGTCGCCGATGACGTGCAGTTCGCCATGCGCGAGACCAGTCTCGGGCTCGTCCCCGACCTCACCGGCACGCATCCGCTGGTGGGGCTCGTCGGCTATGCCCGGGCGCTGGAGATCTGCGCCACCGGCCGGTTCGTGCACGCCGAGGAAGCCGTCCGTACGGGCCTGGCCAATCTGGCCGTCCCCGCCGACGAGCTCGACGGCACGGTCGCCGACCTGGCGTCCGCCCTGCTCGCCGCCCCCCGCGACGCGGTCATCGAGACCAAGGCGCTGCTGCTCGGGGCGGCGGACCGTACGTACGAGGAACAGCGCACCGCCGAGCGCGCCGGACAGGCCCGCAGGCTGCGTGACCTGGCGGGCCTGTCCGACTGACTGTCTGTCTGCCTGCCTGACTGCCTCAGTGCCCGACGCCCTGACGGCGGCCCGGCCGCGTGGGGCCTGCGCTCAGGACACCCGGCGTGCGCGGTGTTTCACCGCGCGCAGCCGGACCTCGGCGGGAAGTTCGGCAAGCCCCGCCGATTCACGGGCGTGTGCCAGGGCCCCGGTGGTGAGACCCGAGAGCGTCGAAACCGGTTCGGAGTGCGCCGAGAGCGCCATCCCGATCCGGGCCGAAGGGGAGGTGCGCCGGCCGGTCAGCCTGACCGCCGCACGGTCGACGCCGGGCAGCGACTCGGCCTCGGCCGCCAGTACGTTCTCCACCGCCCGGCCCCTGAGCCGCGCTCCGTCACCGTCGCGGCTGTCCACGAGCACCTCGGACAGACGCGCGCGGCGCAGTTGCGCGAGGAGCCACCAGAGCGCGAGCAGCACGATGACGGCGAGCGCGGCGATGACCACCGGCCACCACCAGCTGTCGCCGCGCCACTTGGTACGGCGGGCGGTGCTGAGCAGGACGTCGTGCGGCCCGCTCCAGGGCCACCACGACGGGACGGAGAGATTGAGCCCCGCCGCCAGCACCGCTCCACCCAGGCAGAGCAGCACCAGTCCGGCGAGGGTGAGCAGGACCCGGTTGACCGTCTTCAGCATCGCCACATCACCCCTTTCCGGCGGGACGGCCGACCCGCACGGAGAGCCGGGGCCGCGACCCGAGCCCCAGTGCGGTGATCCCCGTCGCCATCGCGTCGGTCAAGTCGGACCGTACGTCGTCGAGTTCGCCGAAGTGCGAGCGGGCGCGCACCTTGACCTTGGAGCGCTTCATCCGGATACGCACGGACTGCACACCGGCCACCTCCATGGCCCGGTCCCGCAGCACCAGCGCCGCCGCGTCCCGTTCGAGAGCCGCCTTGACCTGCGGGCTGTCGCGCCGCATCGGCAGCAGTGAGCGCAGCCCGGGGGTGAGCGCCAGGATGAGCAGCCAGAGGCCGATGGCCATCACCACGCCGGCACAGACCTTGATCCAGATGTTGTCGAGGGGGCGCGTCGCCAGGTCGTCGGCGACCACCCGGCGCCAGTGCATCGCCGGCCGCCCCGCCCGTACCGCCGACACGTCGTACAGCAGCACCCCGGCCGCGGCGAGCACCACCAGCGCGAGCAGGCCGGCCGGTGTTCTGCGCCCCGACCAGAAACGCCTCGCCCGGCCACCCGAACCGGGCGCCGGTACGTACGCGGTGGCGGAACCGGGACTGCTGGGCTCGGCCGGGGCCTTCTCCATGACGGGCAGCCGTCGTGTGCTGTCGTCCGCTTCGCTCATCGCGCCCTTCCCCGGTCGGAGCCGCGGGTCTGTTCGGAGTGCAGCCGCTCGACCTGTACCGCCACCTCGGGCACCTCCATGCCCGCCAGCGACTCGACCCGCTGGGCCACCCGGCGGCGGACCGCCCCGCACTGGGCGCCGATGTCGGACGGATAGCCGAGATCCAGACTCACCCGCACCCGCGCACGGGAGTCCTGCACCGTGACCGTCGCGTTCGGGGCGGTGCCGCCGTCGGGCACCGTGCCGATCGCCTCACGCGCCGCCTGCGCCGCGATCTTCGACACGACCCGGTCGGCGATACGGGTCGAACCGCGTTCGGCCGGCGCCACCTGAGGGCTCATCGCCGCCCGTCGCCGTGGTCGCGGCCGCGGAAGAAGTCGCCGGCTTCCAGGTCGCCGTCGACGAACTTGCCCGCGACGAAGCCGACCGCACCCAGTGCGGCCACCAGCAGAAAGGCTCCGAAGCCGCCGAAGTAGCCGGCGAAGCCAAGTGCCATACCGGCCAACAGGCCGACCACAGCCATACTCATCGTGCGCTCCTAAGCCGAAGGTACGGGGTTACTGAAGTCGGGACTCCGGCTCTTCATCGTCTTCCTCGTCGGGCAGCTTCACATCACTGACCGCGATATTGACCTCGACGACCTCGAGCCCCGTCATACGTTCCACCGCCGAGATGACGTTCTCCCGCACATCGCGGGCGACCTCCGCGATCGACACGCCGTACTCGACGACGATCTCCAGATCGAGAGCGGTCTGGACCTCGCCGACCTCGGCCTTCACCCCGCGCGACACGGACTTGCCGCCACCGGGCACCCGGTCGCGCACCGCACCGAACGTCCGGGAGATGCCACTGCCCATCGCGTGCACGCCCGGCACGTCGCGCGCCGCGAGACCGGCGATCTTCTCGACCACGCCGTCCGCGATGGTGGTGCGGCCGCGGGAGCCGGGAGCGCCGCCGCCGCGCTTGGTCACATCGGTCTTCCGGGGCTCCTGGCCCGCCGGGCCCTTGCCAGAGATGTCGGACTGGTGCTGCTGCGGGGTCTCACTCATCGCCGTATGTCCCTCTCCGAGCGGTAGTGGATTCTGTGCCCACGGTAGGTGCGCTTTCCCGGTTACGCGCCGGGAATGCGGCAGGGTGGGGGCATGACGGGTGACGGATCGTGGGGGCATGACGGGTTGGCGCAGGCCGTCCGCAGCAGGCTCGGCCTCGGCAGGCTGCTGCCGCTCGGCGGGGCGCGGGACGGGGCCTGGATCACGGAGGAGGCCGCTGTCGCGGTGCTGCGGAGCGCGGCGGCCGGGGTGCCGGGAGCGGTGCTCGGCAAGGTGCGCGTGGACCGGGCGACGGCTGACGCGCCCGCCCGTGCGGGGGTTCCGGCGCCACCGAGCGCCCTGCCGCCCGGGCCCCTGCGGGTCGGGGCCGAGGCCGAGGGGGTGGCCGGCGCGGAGCCGATCCCGGCGGCCGTCGAGCGGCTGCGGGACGCGCTGTTCGGCGCCTGCGCCCAGGCGCTGGGGCTCGACGTGACCGAGGTGGACGTACGGGTGACAGGGCTGTTGGAGGCACCGCCGAATCCGTCGCCGGTCGTTGGTCCGGACAGGGGAGCCGCGGCGGTGCGGGGCCCCGAGGCGGAGGCGGCGGCTGCCGTCCCCGGCGTCGCCCGGCTGACCGGTGTGCTGGGGGCGGCCGTGCACCGCACCGATGACCATGTGCGGGTGGAGTTCGCGGTGGCCGCCGGGTGGCGGGCGCTGGATGTGGCGGGGGCGGTACGTGCGGCGGTGGCCGCCGCGACCGGTGCGGACCGGTCGGTGGCCGTGCTGGTCACGGCGGTGGAACTGAGCTGAACGGGCCCCGGCCCGTGACTGGTCCGGGGCCCGGCGTCCGCGCGGCGGCCGCTGTGGTCAGAACCCGCGCCGTGAGCCGCCGTCGACCGGCAGCATGACCCCGGTGAGATACGAGGCCGCGGGGGACAGCACGAACGCCGCGGTCCTGCCGAACTCCTCGGGCCGCCCGTAACGCCGCAGCGGGACCCGCGCCTCGGACTTCGCGCGCGCCGCCTCCGGGTCGCCGCCGAGCCTGTCCAGCTGCCGCACCCGGTCCGTGTCGATACGGCCGGGCAGCAGTCCGACCACCCGGATCCCGCGCGGACCCACCTCGTCGGCCAGCGACTTGGCGAAGCCGGCCAGGCCGGGGCGGAGCCCGTTGGAGATCGTCAGGCCGCCGATGGGCTCATGCACCGAAGCCGAGAGCACCAGGCCGATCACCCCGCCGTCGGACAGCTCGGCCGCCGCGGTGCGCGCGAGCCGCACCGCGCCCAGGAAGACGGACTCGAAGGCCGTCCGCCACTGCTCGTCGGAGTTGTCGGCGGCGGAGCCGGGGGCCGGGCCGCCGACGCTGATGAGGATGCCGTCGAAGCGCCCGAAGTGCTCCCGCGCGGCGGCGATGAGCCGCTCGGCGGCCGCCGGGTCGCTGTTGTCCGCCGCGACCCCGACCGCGCCGTGGCCCAGCTCGGCCGCCGCCGCGCGCGCCGACTCCTCCTCGCGCCCGGTGACGATCACCTTCGCGCCGTCGGCCGCCAGCTCGCGGGCGGAGGCGAACCCCAGCCCCTTGGTGGCCCCGGTGACGATGTAGACGCGGTCCTTCAGTCCAAGATCCATGGCCCTATCCTGCATCCTGCCCTGGCGCCTCCAGCGCGCGGGCCAGCGCCAGAGCGGTGTTCACCAGACCGATGTGGCTGAACGCCTGCGGGAAGTTGCCGAGCTGGCGCCCGGCCACCGGGTCGTACTCCTCGGCCAGCAGCCCGACGTCGTTGCGGAGCGAGAGCAGCTTCTCGAAGAGCGCCTCGGCCTCCTTGACGCGCCCGGTCAGCCGCAGCGCGTCGGCCAGCCAGAACGAGCAGACCAGGAACGTCCCCTCACCGCCCGGCAGACCGTCGACCGACGGCCCCTCCATGCTGTAGCGGCGCACCAGCCCGCCGTGGCACAGCTCGTCGCGTACCGCGTCCACCGTCCCGACCACCCGCGGGTCGTCCGGCGGCAGGAAGCCGACCTGGGGGATGAGCAGGGTCGCCGCGTCCAGCTCCGTCGAGCCGTACGACTGGGTGAAGGTGTTGCGCTCCGGGTCGAAGCCCTTCTCGCACACCTCCTGGTGCACCTCGTCGCGCATCCGCCGCCACTGCTCGACGTCCCCGCGCAGCTTCGGCTCCGCCTCCAGGGTGCGTACGGCCCGGTCGGCGGCCACCCACGCCATCACCTTGGAGTGCACGAAGTGGCGGCGCGGCCCGCGTACTTCCCACAGGCCCTCGTCCGGCTCGCGCCAGCGTGACTCCAGGAAGCCGAGCAGGGCCAGCTGGAGACTCCAGGCGTGCGGCTCGTTGGACAGCCCCGATGTGCGGGCCAGATGGAGCGAGTCGATGACCTCGCCGTACACGTCGAGCTGCAGCTGGGTCACCGCTCCGTTGCCGGTGCGCACCGGTACGGAGCCCTCGTGGCCGCGCAGCCACCCCAGCTCCGTCTCCGGCAGCCGCCGCTCGCCCGCCAGCCCGTACATGATCTGCAGGTCGCCCGGGCTGCCCGCGACGGCGCGCAGCAGCCAGTCCCGCCATGCCGCGGCCTCGTCCAGATAGCCGCAGGCCAGCAGAGCGCCGAGGGTGAGCGTGGAGTCGCGCAGCCAGCAGAACCGGTAGTCCCAGTTGCGTACGCCGCCGATCTCCTCGGGGAGCGAGGTGGTCGGGGCCGCGACGATGCCGCCGGTCGGGCCGAAGGTGAGCGCCTTCAGGGTGATCAGCGAGCGGATCACGGCCTCGCGGTACGGGCCCTGGTAGCGGCAGCGCGCCGACCAGGCGTGCCAGTCCTCCAGCGCGTTCACCAGCGCCTCGTGCGGGTCCACCAGCGCCGGGCGCGGGTCCTCCGACGGGTGCCAGGTGAGGACGAACGCCACCTTCTCGCCCGCGGCCACCGTGAACGACGAGCAGGTGGAGAAGTGCTGGCCCCAGGTCTTCACCTCGGGCTCGCTGCGCAGCCACACCGAGTCCGGTCCTGCCACCGCGACCCGGTGCCCGTCCGAGCGGCGCATCCACGGGACGACCGAGCCGTAGTCGAAGCGCAGCCGCAGTGTGCCCGCCATCTCGACCTGGCCGGTGACGCCCTCGACGATCCGCACGATGTCCGGCGCGGTGTCGCGCTGCGGCATGAAGTCGGTGACCTTGACCGTGCCGGACGGTGTCTCCCAGACCGATTCGAGGACGAGCGACTCGCCCCGGTAGCTCCGCCTGGTGCAGTCGCCGGCCCCGGCCGGGGCGATGCGCCAGTGGCCGTTCTCGTCGTCGCCGAGCAGGGCGGCGAAACACGCCCCCGAGTCGAAGCGCGGCAGGCACAGCCAGTCGATGGAGCCGTCCCTGCCGACCAGGGCCGCGGTCTGCAGATCGCCGATGAGGGCGTAGTCCTCGATACGTTGCGTCACGGTGTGCCGTCTTCCCGGGAGTGTGCCGCGTTAAGCAGCGGCGGGTACGGGTTCGGGTGAGCTCTCCGACCCGGCGGCCGCCCGTTCGCGCTTCTCACGGCGCGCGAGGACGACGAATCCGATGGGGACACCGGCGGTGAACAGCCACCACTGGACGGCGTACGCCATGTGCGGGCCGATGTCGGAGTGCTCCGGCGCCGGGATCAGCTGGGGCGAGTCGCCCTTGGGCTGGGGCGCGGTCTGCTCGATGTAGCCGCCGAGCACCGTCCTGCCCAGGGCCTTCGCCTCTTCGACGCTGTTGATCAGCATCACCTGATGGGGCGGCAGCCCCTTCTCGTTCTTGATCCCGCTGGCCCCGGTCGTCTCATCGGCCATCAGCCGGCCGGCCACCGTGACCCTGCCCTTGGGGGTGGCGGGGATCTTGGGGAGCGTGAGCTGGCTGCCGTTGTCCGCGACCCAGCCGCGGTTGATGAGGACGGTCTTGCCGCCGTCCAGGACGAAGGGCGTCAGGACGTGGTAGCCGACGGTGCCGTCGGCCGAGGTTCTGCGCCGTACGACGACCTGGTCCGCGGTGTCGTAATGGCCGGTCGCGGTCACCTGGCGCCAGTACTGGTCGTACGGCACGGTGTGCCCGGGGGAGGTGAGGTCCCCGACCGGTACGGGTTTCGACTTGAGGTTCTTGCCGATGAGCGTGTTCTGCGCGACCTTGTGCTCATGACGGTGCAGCTGCCAGAAGCCCAGCTTGATCATCGTCGGCATCAGGACGAGTGAGACGAGGGCGAGAATCACCCACTGCCGTGTCAACAGGAAGCGGTACACGTCTCAGAAGGTACTCGCACGAAGAGGTCCCCCCGGACGGGGGGTCCCGCCGGAGGGACAGAACCGGGCAGAATCAGACCTTGTCGACGATGCCCTCCTTCCCCTCCGCGCGGGCGCAGTGCCCGCCGCAGTACCACTCGCCGTCCGCCTCCACGCCCTGACCGATGACCTGGACACGGCAGTGCCTGCAGATGGGCGCCATGCGGTGAATGGCGCAGGAGAAGCAGTCGAAGACGTGCACCGCGCCCTGCGCGTGCACCTCGAAGGACATGCCGTAGTCGTTTCCGCATACCTCGCAACGTGCCATGCGCCACAGGGTGGGACGCGGGGGCGCCGGCGGGCGAGCGGACGGCGGGCGAGTCGCCCGCCAATCACCCGTCTGCCGGGGCCGGGGCGACGTCGCGGAGCAGTTGGGTGAAGGCGGCCTCGTCGATGACGGGGGTGCCGAAGGACTTGGCCTTGACCGTCTTGGACGTGGCCGATTCCGGGTCGTTCGTGACGAGCAGGCTGGTGAGCCGGGACAGGCTCGTCGCCACATGGAGCCCGGCTTCGGCGGCCCGGTCCTCCAGCAGCTCGCGGTCGACCGATGTGTCACCGGAGAACGCCACCCGCATCCCCTGCACCAGCGGCTTCCCCGGCTCGTACCGCCCCGGATTCGGATAGGGGCAGGCGGGCCGCTTCCTGGCCGGGCGCCAGCCGCTCTGCCGGTACGAAGCCTGATAGCCGACGCGTGGCGCGGCCGGGGCGTCCGACCACTCGGTGAGCGGCCGGCATTCGAGGAGCGGCAGCCGCACGCCGTCCCGGGCGGCGGCGTGCAGGCTCGGGCGGAACGCCTCGGCCAGCACCCGGGCGTCGTCCAGCGCGTGGTGGGCGTGTTCCTGTACGACGCCGAAGTGCGCGGCGAGCGACTCCAGCTTGTGGTTGGGCAGCGGCAGGGCGAGCTCCTTGGAGAGCGCGATGGTGCACAGCCGCTGACGGACCGGGGCGGTGCGCTGCGCGCGGGCGTACTCCCTGGCGATCATCTGCCAGTCGAAGATCGCGTTGTGCGCCACCAGGACGCGCCCGTCGAGCCGTTCGGCGAACTCCGCCGCGATCTCCGGGAAGAGCGGGGCGCCCGCCAGGACGTCACTGGTCAGCCCGTGGATCCAGACGGGCCCCGGATCCCGCTCCGGATTGACCAGCGTGTACCAGTGGTCCTCGACGTCACCTCTGGCGTCCAGCCGGTAGACGGCAGCGGAGATTATCCGGTCGTCGCGTGCGAGGCCGGTGGTCTCCACGTCGACGACCGCGTACCCCTGGGGATACGCGGCCGGCCACGCTGTCGCTGCTGTCTGGCGGTCGTCGAGCATGGTCACAGAGAATACGGGCCCCCACCGACAACAAGGCAATCGCGGGGGCGGTCCCGTCCGGCCGCCCCGAGGGCCCGGCAGCAGCGTCCGGGGCCGTACCGCGCGGCCTCCGTTGCACGGCAACCGATGTGACGGTGCGTCGGCCCCGCGCCGTGCCGCCGGATGAGACTCTGGGCCGATGACGGACTCCTCCCACGACGAACCCCATCACAGCGCCCTCGGAGCGCGCCTCAACTGGCTCAGGGCCGCGGTGCTCGGTGCCAATGACGGCGTCGTCTCGACCGCGGGCATCGTCGTCGGTGTCGCCGGCGCCACCGACTCGCGTACCGCGCTGCTCACCGCCGGCCTCTCCGGGCTGCTCGCGGGCTCGATGTCGATGGCGGCGGGGGAGTACGTCTCCGTTTCCACCCAGCGCGACTCCGAGAAGGCCGCGCTCGCCGTGGAGAAGCGCGAGCTGCGCGAGACGCCCGAGGCCGAACTCGACGAGCTGACCGGGCTCCTGGAGGGCAAGGGGCTCTCCGCCGAACTGGCCCGCGAGGCCGCCGAACAGCTCACCGAGCGCGACGCCCTGCGCGCCCACGCCGAGGTCGAGCTGGGCATCGACCCCGACGACCTCACCAGTCCCTGGCACGCGGCGGTCGCCAGCTTCGCCGCCTTCACGGCGGGCGCGCTGCTGCCGCTGCTGGCCATCGTGCTGCCGCCCGCGTCGGTCCGGCTGTACGTCACGGTGCTCTCGGTGCTGGCCGCGCTGGCCCTGGCGGGGTGGTGGAGCGCCAGGTCGGGCGCCGCACCGGTGCGGCCGGCCGTGGTGCGGAACATGGCAGGGGGCGCGCTGGCCATGGCGGTGACCTACGCGGCCGGGGCGCTGCTGGGCGCCGCGGGGGCCTGAGCCCGGGAGCCGCGGCGGCCCGAACCCCCCGGAGCCGCGAGGGCCCTGGCCGGAGCCGCGGAGCCCTGGCCGGGGGCGCTCAAGAGCCGCTACGGCGGCGCCTGTTGGCGGAACTCACCAAAAGGTGCTGACAAAATGTCTCGCATACTTGTCAGTAACAACATCTAGCCGGGGCCGTCCCGGTGGCCGTAGCGTGCCTGGCATGCCGAACCTGCCCGATGTCGTGCTGTGGTCCATACCGGCCTTCGTCCTGCTCACCGTCGTGGAGATGGCGAGCTACCGGTTCCATCCCGACGAGGACTCCGAGGGGTACGAGACCAAGGACGCGGTCACCAGCATCGGCATGGGCCTGGGCAGCCTGGTCTTCGACTTCCTGTGGAAGATCCCGATCGTCGCGATCTACACCGCGGTGTACGAACTCACGCCGCTGCGCATCCCCGTCCTGTGGTGGACGGTCCCGCTGATGCTGCTCGGCCAGGACTTCTTCTACTACTGGTCGCACCGCGGCCACCACATCGTCCGCATCCTGTGGGCCTGCCACGTCGTGCACCACTCCAGCCGCAAGTTCAACCTCACGACCGCGCTGCGCCAGCCCTGGACGTCGCTCACCGTCTGGCCCTTCTACGTCCCGCTGATCGCCCTCGGCGTCCACCCGGCCGCGCTCGCCTTCTGCTCGTCCGCCAACCTCGTCTACCAGTTCTGGGTGCACACCGAGCGGGTCGGCAAGCTGCCGCGCCCCTTCGAGTACGTGCTCAACACGCCCTCCCACCACCGGGTGCACCACGCCTCACAAGGCGGCTACCTGGACCGCAACTTCGGCGGGATCCTCATCGTCTGGGACCGGCTGTTCGGGTCCTTCACACCGGAGACCGTGCAGCCCGTCTTCGGGCTGACCAAGAACATCGACACCTTCAACCCGCTGCGGGTCGCGACCCACGAGTACGCGGCCATCGCCCGGGACGTACGGGCGGCGGCGAACTGGCGCGAGCGCGCCGGGCGGGTCTTCGGCGGCCCCGGCTGGCAGCCGGCACCACAGGCCGCCGCCGCGGCCGCCTCCGCCCAGCCGGCACCACAGGCGGTCGCCGCTCCCGCCGTCCGGGAGACCCCGTCCGAGCACATCGCGTGAGGCCGGAGCGGCACCGGGCCGCACGGCTGCTGCTCCTCGCCTACGTCATCGCCGCCCTGACCGACCTCACCGCGCTCCTCGCGCACGGACACACCGCCCAGACCCTCCACACCGTCGCCAAGCCGCTGCTGATGCCGCTGCTCGCGGCCCAGGTGTACGCCAGGGGCGGCGCGCCCCGGCTGCTGACCGCCGCGCTGCTGTGCGGCTGGGGCGGCGACACGCTGCTCCTGATCGACGCGGAGCCGGCCTTCCTCGCCGGGATGGCGCTCTTCGCCGCAGGACACGTCTGCTACCTGGTGCTCTTCGGCCGCGGCCGGACCGATCCGTACCTCGGCGCGGGGTACGCGGCCGCCCTGGCCGCCACGGCGGCCCTGCTGCTGCCCGCACTCCCCGGCGGGCTGCGGATCCCGGTGGCGGGCTACTCGCTGCTGCTCACCGCCATGGCGTACCGGGCGAGCGGACTCGGCGTGCGGGCCGGGCTCGGCGGGGCGCTCTTCCTGGTCTCCGACACACTGATCGCCACCGGGATCGCGGACCTGCCACAGCCGCCCGTCCCCGACTTCTGGGTGATGGTGACCTATCTCGTGGCCCAGTCCCTGCTGGCCGCCGGGGTGCTCCGGTGCCAGGGCGCTCCGGCTCCCGCGTACCGTGATACGTCCACACCTGTCTGACCAGCAAGGATCTGCCCCATGCGCGCCACCGTCATTCACGCCCCGCACGACGTCCGGGTGGAGGAGGTGCCGGACCCCGCCGTCCAGCACCCCACCGATGCCGTCGTCCGCGTCCTGCGCGCCTGCATCTGCGGCAGCGACCTCTGGGCCTACCGGGGAGTGGCCGCACGCGTCCCCGGGCAGCGCATCGGCCATGAGTTCCTCGGCCTCGTCGAGGAGGCGGGCCCCGGCGTACGGGGCTTCGCCGCCGGTGACCTCGTCGTCGCGCCCTTCGTCTGGTCCGACGGCACCTGCGAGTACTGCGCCGACGGTCTGACCACCTCCTGCCCGCAGGGCGGCTTCTGGGGCTCGGTCGGGTCCGACGGCGGCCAGGGCGAAGCGGTCCGGGTGCCGTTCGCGGACGGCACACTGGTCAAGCTCCCGGCCGACGCGGCGTCCGACGACCATCTGCTCACCGCGCTGCTCGCGCTCTCCGACGTCATGGGCACCGGCCACCACGCCGCCCTCGGCGCGGGCGTGCGGCCGGGCAGCACCGTCGCCGTCGTCGGTGACGGAGCGGTCGGGCTCTGCGGCGTCCTCGCCGCACGGCGGCTCGGCGCCGAGCGCATCATCGCCCTCGGCCGGCACCGGGCCCGCACCGACATCGCCCTGACCTTCGGCGCCACGGACATCGTCGCGGTCCGCGGCGACGAAGCCGTCGCAGCGGTACGGGAGCTGACCGGCGGCCAGGGCGCGCACGCCGTGATCGAGGCCGTTGGCACGGAGCAGTCCATGGCCACCGCCGTCGCCGTCACCCGCGACGGCGGGGCCATCGGCTACGTCGGCGTCCCGCACGGCAGCGGCACGGGGCTCGACCTCAGCGACATGTTCGACCGCAACATCTCCCTGCGCGGCGGTGTCGCCCCGGTCCGCACCTACATACCCGAACTGCTCGCCGACGTACTGGACGGCACCATCGACCCGTCACCGGTCTTCGACCGGACCGTCGCCCTGGACGAGGTGCCGGACGGCTACCGGGCGATGGACGAGCGCACCGCCCTCAAGGTGCTGGTGAAGTAGGAGCGCGCTACCGGGTGACCGCGTGCAGCGCGTCCGCGAGGCCCGCCCCGTAGAAGCTGTTGTGGCCCGCGCCGCCCCGGCAGACCGCGTCGGGCTTCCCGTCGCCGTCGGCGTCGATCGGGTACGGCTCAGGGCAGCCGAGCCGGTCGGCCCCGGCGTACAGCAGCGCCTTGACCTGGGCCGGCGATGCGTGCGGATGGCGGGACTTGATCAGGGCCACCACTCCGGCGACATGCGGTGACGCCATCGACGTACCGGCCATGTAGGCATAGCCGCCACCCGGCACGGGGCCGAGGACCGCGCTGCTGGTCGCCGGCGCCTCGGGGGGCTGGTACGTGGCCGAGTCGCCGCCAGGGGCCGCGATGTCGACGACTCCGAGACCGTAGTTGGAGTAGGACGACTTGAGGTTCTTGGCGCCGGTCGCCGACACCGTGACGACACCCGGCAGCTGGGCGGGCAGCTCCGGGCACGTGGCCGGGTCGACCGTGCGCGGGACCGCTGTGCCGTCGTCCGGGCTCGTCGCGTCGGTGACCTTGTGCGAGGCGAGGTCGAACCCCTCGTTGGCCGCGGCCGCGACATTGACCGTGCCCTTGCGCTCCGCGTACCGCGTGGCCCGGGTGACGGCGTCGGCCAGGGCCTTCTGGTCCGGGTCGTCGGAGCAGTCGAAGTACCACGGGTCCGTGAAATAGCTGTTGTTGGTCACATCGGCGCCGTGGTCGGCGGCCCACACGAAGGCGCAGACGACGGCCTCCGTGTAGAAGAAGCTGTCGGCCGTGCCGACCTTGATGCCCGAGACCTTCACGCCGGGCGCGACACCCGTCATGCCGACGCCGTTCTTCGCGCCCGCGATCTCGCCGGCCACATGGGTGCCGTGCGGATTCCCCCCGGCGCCCGGCCGCCAGGCGCCGTCCGTGGTGTCGGGCTTGCCCGTCGAGCAGTTCGCCGAGCCCCTTCGGTCGAAGTTGGGGGCGATGTCCGGGTGGGTGTCGTCGACCCCCGTGTCGATCACCGCGACCGTGACATCGCGGCTGCCGAGCGTCTTCCGGTGGGCCTGGTCCGCCTTGATGGCCCGCATGTCCCACTGGAGCGGTTCCATGGGGTCCTGGCCCGGCGCCGCCTTCGCCGCCAGCGCCTTCTGCTGCCGGGCCGTGAGCCTGAGCGGCGAGGCGGTTTCCTTGGCGGACTTGGCGGACTTGGCGGACTTGGCGGACCGGCCGGACCCGGGGGACTTGCCGGGCTCGGCGTTCTTGGCGGGCAGCGGTGCGGTGCGGGTGGCGCCGGCCGAAGCGACCCCCCTGGTCCCGCGGAGTACCTTCGCGAAGTCCGGGTTCGACGAGTGCGCGACGATCACGCCCACCTCGTCGTACGCCATGACCACCGAGCCGCCCGCCCGGGAGACGGCCTGCTCGACCGAGGCCATGGTGCGACGGTCGGTCCCGGTGTTGACGACGTACGACATGCCGGGCCCCGCCGCGGGAGCCGGCGAGGGCGCGGGGCCGCCGCCCTGCTCCGCCGTCGCCGTGCCCGGCAGGAGGCCGAGCGAGGCGACGAGCGCCAGCCCGGCGGGCAGCGCGAGTGCGCGCCACCGCCCGGATCTCTGATGAGTCATGGAATCTCCGCATCATCCGTACCAACCACCCTGCTGCGGGCCGCAGTTGGGGGTTACCTGCTCAGTGAAACCAACGCCGCCCGTTCCTGCGCGGCAATCAATCCGGCCGGAATGGAAGGGCGTTGAACCATGACGCCCGGCGCCCCGTGCCCTTGTGGGAGGTCCGGAACAGCAGGCCCTCCGGCAGTCCACCCACGTACGCACGTCGCGAGGAGAATCCGTGGCCACCGAAGAACTCCAGCCCCCGGGCGGTACGGGCGCCAGGCCCGGCCGGCCCACGACCGAGTCGTTCGCCGAGGTGCAGCAGAGCGCGGAGTTCGCCGAACTGCGCCGCTCCCACCGCTCCTTCGCCTTCCCGCTCACCGTCGGCTTCGTCGCCTGGTATCTGCTGTACGTCCTGCTGTCCAGCTATGCGGGCGGCTTCATGGGCACCAGGCTCTTCGGCAACATCAATGTGGCCCTGGTCCTCGGCCTCGGCCAGTTCCTCACCACGTTCCTCATCGCCTGGTTCTACTCGCGGCACGCCGCCACCCGGCTCGACCCGAAGGGCGCCGCGATCAAGTCCCGGATGGAGGGCAGCGCATGAGCCCCGCCGTCCAGCTCGCCGCATCGGCCACCACCCAGCACCGGCCCCTGATCATCACGCTCTTCGCGGTGTTCGTCGTCGCCACCCTCGTCATCACCGTCTGGGCCGGCCGCCGGACCAGGAGCGCCGCCGACTTCTACGCGGGCGGGCGGCAGTTCTCCGCACTCCAGAACGGGCTCGCGGTCTCCGGCGACTACATGTCGGCCGCGTCGTTCCTCGGTATCGCGGGCGCCATCGCGCTCTTCGGCTACGACGGCTTCCTCTACTCGATCGGCTTCCTCGTCGCCTGGCTGGTCGCCCTGCTGCTCGTCGCCGAGCCGCTGCGCAACTCCGGCCGCTACACGATGGGCGACGTCCTCGCCTACCGGATGCGCCAGCGCCCCGTCCGCACCGCGGCCGGCGCGTCCACCATCGTCGTCTCGATCTTCTACCTGCTGGCGCAGATGGCGGGCGCGGGGGTGCTGGTCTCCCTGCTGCTCGGCATCACCAGCGACGCAGGGAAGATCGCCATCGTCGCGCTCGTCGGCCTCCTGATGATCGTGTACGTCACGATCGGCGGGATGAAGGGCACCACGTGGGTCCAGATGGTCAAGGCCGTCCTGCTGATCGCCGGGACCATCCTCATCACGTTCCTGATCCTGCTGAAGTTCCACTTCAACGTCTCCGACCTGCTGGGCTCGGCCGCGACGAACAGCGGCAAGGGGAAGGCATTCCTGGAGCCCGGCCTCAAGTACGGCACGTCGGGCACCTCCAAGCTGGACTTCATCTCGCTCGGCATCGCCCTGGTGCTCGGCACCGCGGGCCTGCCGCACATCCTGATCCGCTTCTACACCGTGCCGACGGCCAAGGCCGCCCGCAAGTCGGTGAACTGGGCGATCGGCATCATCGGCGCCTTCTATCTGATGACGATCGTCCTCGGTTTCGGCGCCGCGGCCCTGCTCAAGCCCGCCGACATCATCGCCTCCAACCCGGCGGGCAACACGGCGGCCCCGCTGGCCGCCCTGGAGATCGGCGGCGGCGCCGACTCCACCGGGGGATCGGTGCTGCTCGCGGTGATCTCGGCGGTCGCCTTCGCCACCATCCTCGCCGTGGTCGCCGGGCTGACCCTGGCCTCCTCGTCGTCGTTCGCGCACGACATCTACGCCAACGTCATCCGCAAGGGGAAAGCCACCGAGAAGGAGGAGATGCGCGCGGCCCGCTGGGCGACGGTCGCGATCGGCGCGGTCGCCATCGTGCTGGGCGCCTTCGCCCGGGACCTGAACGTGGCCGGGCTGGTGGCACTGGCCTTCGCGGTCGCCGCGTCCGCCAATCTGCCGACCCTGCTCTACAGCCTCTTCTGGAAGAGGTTCACCACCCGGGGCGCCCTCTGGTCCATCTACGGAGGGCTCGTCTCCTCGGTGGTGCTGGTCCTCTTCTCACCGGTCGTCTCCGGGAAGCCCACCTCGATGTTCAAGGGCGTCGACTTCGCCTGGTTCCCGCTGGAGAACCCCGGCCTGATCTCCATCCCGCTCGGATTCCTGCTCGGCTGGCTGGGCTCCCTGCTCTCGTCCGACGAACCCGACGAGGGCAAGTACGCCGAACTGGAGGTCAGGTCCCTCACCGGATTCGGCGCGCACTGACCGCGCACCGACCGCGCACCGACCGCGCTGTGACCGCCCGCTGACCGCCCGTTCGCGCAGGTCGGACGAGGTGGCGGCGCCGGGGCCCGGTCGTAGATCCCTACGACCGGGTCCCTTCCCACCTCGTGGTAATCGGCCCCTGCCACTGTCACAGGTGTCGCGTACGCTCGGTTGCGTACGCGTTTCCGTTATCGGGGAGGGGGCCCACCGTGCTTATCGACACTTTTGGCCGAGTGGCCACTGACCTGCGGGTGTCACTCACCGACCGCTGCAATCTGCGCTGCACGTACTGCATGCCGGAAGAGGGCCTGCAGTGGCTCGGCAAGCCGGATCTGCTCACGGACGACGAGATCGTCCGGCTGATCCGCATCGCCGTCACCGACCTCGGCATCACCGAGGTCCGCTTCACCGGCGGCGAACCGCTGCTGAGGCCCGGCCTGGTCGGCATCGTCGAGCGGGTCGCCGCCCTGGAGCCGCGCCCCCGGATGTCCCTCACGACCAACGGCATCGGCCTCAAGCGCACCGCTCAGGCCCTGGCCGCCGCCGGCCTCGACCGGGTCAATGTCTCGCTCGACACCCTGCGCCCCGACGTCTTCAAGACGCTCACCCGCCGGGACCGGCACCACGATGTGCTCGACGGCATGGCGGCGGCCGCCGCCGCCGGGCTCACCCCGGTCAAGGTCAACACCGTGCTGATGCCCGGGCTCAACGACGACGAGGCACCCGACCTGCTCGCCTGGGCCGTGGAACACGGGTACGAGCTGCGCTTCATCGAGCAGATGCCGCTCGACGCCCAGCACGGCTGGCAGCGCGATGGCATGATCACGGCGAGTGACATCCTCGCCTCGCTGCGGACCCGCTTCACGCTGACCGATGAGGGCAGTGAGGAGCGCGGTTCGGCGCCCGCCGAGCGCTGGGTGGTGGACGGCGGACCGCACCGGGTCGGCGTCATCGCCTCGGTCACCCGCCCGTTCTGCGCCGCCTGCGACCGCACCCGGCTGACCGCGGACGGGCAGGTGCGTACCTGCCTCTTCGCCCGCGAGGAGTCGGACCTGCGGGCCGCGCTCCGGTCGGGCGAGCCCGACGAGGAGATCGCCCGGCGCTGGAAGCTGGCGATGTGGGGAAAGAAGGCCGGATCCGGTCTGGACGACCCGTCGTTCCTCCAGCCCGACCGCCCCATGTCGGCGATCGGCGGCTGACGCGCCTACCGCGCCCCGTCGGTGTGGTCGCCCTGCTCCCAGTCGGCCAGGGCCACCACGTCCTTGAGGAAACCGCGCACCCCCAGGAACTGCGACAGATGCTCCCGGTGGTCCGCACAGGCCAGCCAGGTCTTGCGGCGCTCCGGGGTGTGCAGTTTCGGGTTGTTCCAGGCCAGCACCCAGACGGCGTCGGCCCGGCAGCCCTTGGCCGAGCAGACCGGGGCGGGCGGCACCGGTCCTGAACCGGTCGTATCAGGGGAGTTCACACCTCAACCCTAGGCCAACGCACCGCCGTCAAGGACCGGGGGAGAGCCCGGAAAGGGCGCGGAAAAAGGCGACGCCGAGCAGCCACGGGGGGAGCTGCCCGGCGTCGGTCCGTCGCTCCGACGGGGGATGCGGAGCGCCTGCAAAGTATGTCACGGGCCCATGCGGGTGCGGCACCGGAACTTCATGATTGATCTGAGCTTTTCTTGAGCTTTGGTCCCCGTAGGGATTCGGCCTCGGCTCAGTCCTGTTCGGGTCCCCGGTGCTCACGCTCCGTGGCGGCCGCATCGTCCGCGGACTCCGTCCCCGTCACCACCGACGACGGCTCCAGCGCCGGCCGGTACGGAGCGGGAACGAAGGTGGTGGGCAGCCCCGGAGCGTTCTCCCGGCCCGCGTTCGCGATCACCACGGCGACGTACGGAAGGAAGGCGCCCAGTATCAGGGTGCCGATCGCCACCGGCCGTGCCACATTCCAGAGAGCCGCGGTCAGGATGACCGCGACGGTGCGCACCGTCATCGAGATGATGTACCGGCGCTGCCGGCCGCGTACGTCTTCGTCAAGACCCGTCCGGGCGCCCGTGATCCGGAAGACCTCACCGCTGCTCTGCTTCCGCATCACGCTCCACCACCCGATTCCCGCGCCGGACTCTCCCCGGACCGGACGGCACCACGTTACGCCGACGCCCCGCGGCCGATAAGAGCGGGGCGCGCCCGTACCGCCCGTACCGGCGCCCACCCCGGCGCAGATGGAGCCGTCCGACATGCGCCGTATGGAGGATGGGCCGAGACTGAGGCCCACGCGCAGACAGCAGCCGCATCAGGAGGCGACATGAATTGGTTGTGGGCCATCATCGTGGGGCTGGTGCTCGGCCTGATCGCCAAGGCGATCATCCCGGGCAAGCAGCAGATCCCGCTGTGGCTGACCGTGATCTTCGGCATCCTGGGCAGTGTGCTGGGCAACTGGGCGGCCACCGGCCTCGGGGTCAACGACACCCGGGGCATCGACTGGATCAGGCATCTGCTCCAGCTGATCGGCGCCGTGATCGTCGTCGGTGTCGGCGACAAGCTCTGGAACGCGATCCGGGGCAGAAGCCGCACCACCTGACCACCGCCTGAACACCACGTGCGCCCGAGGGGCGGCCGGTTCGGCACGGCCGCCCCTCACGCATGTACCGGCACCTCCGGTGTCAGACGCCCGTGACCTCGACCGCCGCCAGGTTCTTCTTGCCGCGGCGCAGCACGAGCCAGCGCCCGTGCAGCAGATCCCCGGCCGCGGGCACCGCGTCCTCACCCGCGACCTTCGTGTTGTTCACGTAGGCCCCGCCCTCCTTGACCGCGCGGCGCGCCGCCGACCTGCTCGGTACCAGACCCGTGTCGGCGAGCAGCTCCACGACCGGTACGAACCCGTCGACCTTGGTGTGCGGCAGCTCGGAGAGCGCGGCGCTCAGCGTCGCCTCGTCCAGTTCCGTCAGTTCGCCCTGGCCGAACAGCGCCCGGGAAGCGGCGACGACCGCCGCGCACTGGCCGGCGCCGTGCACCAGCGTCGTCAGCTCCTCGGCCAGCGAGCGCTGGGCGGCCCGCGCCTGCGGCCGCTCCTCGGTCAGCTGCTCCAGCTCCTCCAGCTCCGCGCGGCTCTTGAAGCTCAGGATGCGGTTGTACGTGGAGACGTCACGGTCGTCCACGTTCAGCCAGAACTGGTAGAACGCGTACGGCGTGGTCATCTCCGCGTCGAGCCAGACGGCGCCGCCCTCCGACTTGCCGAACTTGCTGCCGTCCGCCTTCACCATCAGCGGGGTGCCCAGCGCGTGCACGGACGCGTCCGGCTCCAGGCGGTGGATCAGGTCGATCCCCGCCGTGAGATTGCCCCACTGGTCGCTGCCGCCCTGCTGGAGCGTGCAGCCGTACCGCCGGTACAGCTCGAGGAAGTCCATGCCCTGGAGCAGCTGGTAGCTGAACTCCGTGTAGCTGATGCCCTGTTCGGACTCCAGACGGCGGGCGACCGACTCCTTGGTGAGCATCTTGTTCACCCGGAAGTGCTTGCCGATGTCCCGCAGGAACTCGATCGCGGACAGGCCCGCGGTCCAGTCCAGGTTGTTGACCATGACCGCCGCGTTCTCGCCCTCGAAGGAGAGGAACGGCTCGATCTGGCCGCGCAGCCTGCCCACCCAGTTCGCGACCGTCTCCGGGTCGTTCAGGGTCCGCTCCGCGGTCGGCCGCGGGTCGCCGATCTGGCCGGTGGCCCCGCCCACCAGCGCCAGCGGCCGGTGCCCGGCCTGCTGGAGCCTGCGCACGGTGAGGACCTGCACGAGGTGGCCCACGTGCAGGCTCGCCGCCGTCGGGTCGAAGCCGCAATAGAACGTGACGGGACCGTCCGCGAGCGCCTTGCGCAATGCGTCCTCGTCAGTGGAGAGGGCGAAGAGCCCCCGCCACTTCAGCTCGTCGACGATGTCCGTCACGGGTCTCGCGTCTCCTTCGGTGTGGCTGGAAGTACGTCCCAGAGGTTATACGCCCTGGCTGACGGAACTCATATTGAAATCCGGGATGCGCAGGGCGGGCATCGCGGCCCGGGTGAACCAGTCGCCCCACTCACGCGGCAGCGTCCGCTCCGTACGCCCGGCCTCGGTGGCCCGGGAGAGCAGATCGACCGGCGACTCGTTGAAGCGGAAGTTGTTCACCTCGCCGGTGACCTCGCCGTTCTCCACGAGATAGACACCGTCCCTGGTCAGCCCGGTCAGCAGCAGGGTGGCCGGGTCGACCTCCCTGATGTACCAGAGGCAGGTCAGCAGCAGGGCGGGCCCGTCGTGGCCCGACGCCGCCACCATCTCCTCCAGGGAGCGGTCCCCGCCGCCCTCCAGGATCAGATTGCTGATGGCGGGCGCCACCGGGAGGCCCGTCAGCTCCGCGCTGTGCCGGGTGGTGACCAGCCGCTCCAGCCGGCCCTCGCGGACCCAGTCGGTACGGGAGAGCGGCAGCCCGTTGTCGAAGACCGACGAGTCGTCGCCCGAGGCGTGCGCGAGGACGAAGGGCGCCGATTCGAGACCGGGCTCGGCCGGGTCGCTGCGCAGGGTCAGCGGCAGCGGGGAGAGCAGATCGCCGAGCCGGGTCCCGCCGCCCGGCCGGGAGAAGACCGTACGGCCCTCGGCGGCGTCCCGCGCGGCCGACGACCAGAACTGGTAGATCAGCAGATCGGCCACCGCGGTCGGCGGCAGCAGCGTCTCGTACCGCCCGGCGGGCAGCGCGACCCTGCGCTCGGCCCAGCGCAGCCGCTGTGCCAGCTCGGCGTCCAGCGCGGCCGGGTCGACATCGGTGAAGTCACGCGTGGCCCGGCCCGCCCAGGCGGAGCGTGACCGGTCGGGGGACTTGGCGTTCAGTTCGAGCGTGCCGTTCGGCTGGTCGTGGCGCAGCCGCAGACCGGTGGACGTACCGAGGTAGCTGGAGGTCATCTCGTGGCTGGCGAAGCCGTACAGCTCCCGCCCGCCGGACCGCGCACGGGCGAAGGACTCGCCCAGCGCCGGGGCGAAGGCGTCGAACACCGCGGGCGTCGTCTCGGCCGGCGCCTCGGTGAATCCGGCGGACTCGGGCACTCCGCCGACCAGCGGCCGGGCGTCCTCGGCCGACGCGCCGTCCCTGGCCGCCGCCTCGGCGGCCCGGACCAGCGGTTCGAGATCGGCCGCCGTCACCGCCGAGCGTGAGACGACACCGGACGCGGTGCCGTCCTTGCCGTCGACCGTCGCGATGACGGTCAGGGTCCGGCCGCGGGTCACACCGTTGGTCGTCAGCGCGTTCCCGGCCCAGCGCAGATTGGCGCTCGAATGCTCGTCGGCGATGACGGCGCAGCCGTCCGCGGTCGACAGGGCGAGGGCCCGCTCGACGATCTCGTGCGGCCTGCTGGTGCGGTTCGAGGGGCTCATCGCCCGGCCTCCTGCGTGGTGTTGAGAATGTTCACGCCCCGGAAGAGGGCGGACGGGCAGCCGTGCGAGACCGACGCGACCTGGCCCGGCTGGGCCTTGCCGCAGTTGAAGGCGCCGCCCAGCACATACGTCTGCGGGCCGCCCACCTTCTCCATCGAGCCCCAGAAGTCCGTGGTGGTCGCCTGGTAGGCGACATCCCGCAGCTGACCGGCCAGACGGCCGTTCTCGATCCGGTAGAACCGCTGCCCGGTGAACTGGAAGTTGTAGCGCTGCATGTCGATCGACCATGACCGGTCGCCCATCACATAGATCCCGCGCTCGACGCCCCCGATCAGATCCTCCGTCGACAGCCCGCCCGGATCCGGCTGCAGCGACACATTGGCCATCCGCTGCACCGGCACATGCCCCGGCGAATCCGCGTACGCGCACCCGTTGGACCGGCCGAGCCCCGTCAGCTTCGCGATCCTGCGGTCCAGCTGGTACCCGACCAGCGTGCCGTCCTTGATCAGGTCCCAGGACTGCGCCTCGACGCCCTCGTCGTCGAACCCGATGGTGGCCAGGCCGTGTTCGGCGGTCCTGTCGCCCGTCACATTCATCACGGGCGAGCCGTACGCCAACGTCCCCAGCTGGTCGAACGTCGCGAAGGAGGTCCCCGCGTACGCCGCCTCGTACCCCAGCGCCCGGTCCAGCTCGGTGGCGTGCCCGATCGACTCATGGATGGTCAGCCAGAGGTTCGACGGGTCCACGACCAGGTCGTAGGCCCCCGCCTCGACGCCCGGCGCCCGCATCTTCTCGGCGAGCAGCTCCGGGATCCGCTCCAGCTCGCCGTCCCAGTCCCAGCCCGTGCCGGTCAGATACTCCCAGCCGCGCCCGGCCGGCGGCGCGAGGGTGCGCATCGAGTCGAACTCGCCGGTGTCCGGGTCCACCGCCACCGCGGTCAGCTGCGGATGCAGCCTGACCCGCTGCTGGGTGGTGACGGTGCCGGCGGTGTCCGCGTAGAACTTGTTCTCCAGGACCGTCATCAGCGAGGCGTCCGCGTGTGCGACGCCGTCCGCCCGCAGCAGCCGCGCCGACCAGTCGGCCAGCAGCGCGGTCTTCTCGTCGGCGGGTACGGAGAAGGGGTCGGTCACGTACGAGGAGACCCAGGTACGGTCCGCGTGCACCGGCTCGTCCGCCAGCTCCACCTTCTCATCCGACCCGGCGGCCCCGATGACCTTGGCGGAGAGCTTCGCCATCGCGACCGCCTGTCCCGCCACCCGGGCCGCCGCGTCCATCGACAGATCGACACCGGAGGCGAACCCCCAGCTGCCGCCGTGCACGACCCGCACGGCGTACCCGAGATCCGTGGTGTCCGTCGAGCCGGCCGGTCTGGCGTCCCGCAGCCGCCAGGTGGCGCTGCGGACGCGTTCGAAGCGGAAGTCGGCGTGGTCGGCGCCGAGTGCGCGGGCCCTGGCCAGCGCCGCGTCGGCGAGGGCGCGCAGCGGCAGAGCCGTGAAGGCTGCGTCGATCGAATGTGGCACGGAGTTCTCCTGTCGTCACGACCGGTCGCTCGCATCATGTCGCGCGGACGTGCCCCGCTGCCAGATGCGTTCTGTAGGGACCCGACAGGGACCGTCACGCCGCGCTGTCGGAGGCCGATTCCTCCGAAGTGGCTCGGGACCGATAGTTTGCGTGGGTACCACACAGCTATCGAAAGGGTGATCCGTTGAGCCGCTCGGTTCTCGTCACCGGAGGAAACCGGGGCATCGGCCTTGCCATCGCCCGCGCTTTCGCAGACGCAGGCGACAAGGTCGCCATCACGTACCGCTCCGGTGAGCCGGCAGCCCTTGCCGACCAGGGGTTCCTGGCCGTCAAGTGCGACATCACCGACACCGAGCAGGTGGAGCAGGCTTACAAGGAGATCGAGGAGAAGCACGGTCCCGTCGAGGTGCTGGTGGCCAACGCCGGCGTCACCAGGGACCAGTTGCTGATGCGGATGTCCGAGGACGACTTCACGGCCGTACTCGACACCAACCTCACCGGCACCTTCCGTGTCGTGAAGCGGGCCAACCGGGCGATGCTGCGTGCCAAGAAGGGCCGCGTCGTCCTCATCTCCTCGGTCGTCGGCCTGCTCGGCTCCGCGGGTCAGGCCAACTACGCCGCGTCCAAGGCCGGCCTGGTCGGCTTCGCGCGCTCACTCGCCCGTGAGCTCGGCTCCCGCAACATCACTTTCAACGTAGTCGCACCCGGTTTCGTCGACACCGACATGACCAAGGTGCTCACCGACGAGCAGCGCGCGGGGATCGTCTCGCAGGTGCCGCTCGGCCGGTACGCGCAGCCGGAGGAGATCGCCGCGACGGTGCGGTTCCTCGCCTCCGACGACGCGTCGTACATCACTGGAGCCGTCATCCCCGTTGACGGCGGATTGGGCATGGGTCACTGATCACATGAGCGGAATTCTCGACGGCAAGCGCATCCTCATCACGGGTGTGCTGATGGAGTCCTCCATCGCCTTCCACGCCGCCAAGGTGGCCCAGGAGCAGGGTGCCGAGGTCATTCTGACCGCCTTCCCGCGGCCCACCCTCACCGAGCGCATCGCCAAGAAGCTGCCCAAGCCTGCCAAGGTCATCGAGCTGGATGTCACCAGCACCGAGCACCTCGACCGGCTCGCGGACCTGGTCAGGGACGAGCTGGGCTCGCTCGACGGGGTCGTGCACTCCATCGGCTTCGCGCCGCAGGACGCGCTCGGCGGCAACTTCCTCAACACCCCGTTCGAGTCGGTCTCCACGGCCATGCACGTCTCGGCGTTCTCGCTGAAGTCGCTGACCATGGCCTGCCTGCCGCTGATGAGCGAGGGCGGCTCGGTCGTCGGGCTCACCTTCGACGCCCAGTTCGCCTGGCCGCAGTACGACTGGATGGGCCCCGCCAAGGCCGCGCTGGAGGCGACCTCCCGCTACCTCGCCCGTGACCTGGGCAAGCAGTCCATCCGCTGCAACCTGATCTCCGCCGGCCCCATCGGCTCGATGGCCGCGAAGTCCATCCCGGGCTTCGGGGAACTGGCGGAGGTCTGGAACACCCGCTCCCCGCTCGCCTGGGACATGGCCGACCCCGAGCCGGCCGGCCGCGGCATCGTGGCGCTGCTCTCGGACTTCTTCCCGAAGACGACCGGCGAGATCATCCACGTCGACGGCGGCGTGCACATGATGGGGGCCTGACCGCCCGTATCGCTCAGCACACAGCGCAGGACACAGCTCAGAACAGAGCTGAGCACGCAGAGCTGAGCACGCAGCTCAGGAGGCCGCGCGACCGTCGAGCAGACGGCGCGCGGCCTCCGCGCGTCCGGGGCCGACCCGGATCCGTACCCCGTCGAAGTCCGGGCCGCGGGTCGCGTCCAGGGCCATCCGGGACGTCGTACCGTCCGCGGTGGACGACGGGTCGAGGGGGCTGCCCGGCAGGCCGTCCACCTGGAAGACGTCCCGGTGCGGCTGGAGATGGGCGGCCATCGCCCACAGCACCTGCGAGTCCCGGGTGATGTCCACGTCCTCGTCGACCGCGACCACCGTCTTGAGATACGGGTCCCAGCCGAGCAGCCCCAGCATGATCTGCCTGGCCTGCCCGGGCCGGCCCGCGCGTATTGCCACATACGCGTGGAAGTGCGTACCCGACGTCGGATAGTGCAGCGCGGTCACCTCGGGGAAGCGCTCCATCAGCTTCTGCGCCATCTCCGACTCGCGTGGCACACGCGCCAGATTGAGATGCTCGGCCGAGCTGCCGCCCACCACGTCCAGGAGCAGCGCGTCCCGGCGGCGCAGAACCGTCTCGACGGTCAGTACGTTGTGGGTCGAGCGGTCCGACGAGTACCCGGAGAACTCGCCGAAGGGGCCCTCGTCCGCACGGCGGGCCGGATCGATGAACCCCTCAAGGACCGTCTCGGCGCTCGCCGGCACCCGTATCCCGTACGTCGGGGTGCGCACCACGTCCAGCGGCGCCCCGAACAGGCCGCCCGCCACCCTCCGTTCGTCGGTGTCCGCGCCCACCCGGGCCGAGGCCGCCAGCATGAACAGCGGGTGCGCGCCGATGACCATGGCCACCGGCAGCCGCTCGCCGCGCTCCTGCGCCAGCCGCAGCAGCTGCCACAGATGGCCGCGCGAATGCAGGCTGGTGGCCAGTTCGTTCCGGCTGTGCACCATCGCGCGGTGGTAGCTGAGATTGCCCGAGCGCCCTTCGGCGTACGCGGGTGCCTCCGCCGCGATGATGCCGTTCGTGATGTACGGGCCCCGGTCGGACGCGAAGTGCCGGATCACCGGGAGCGTGCTCAGGTCGGGCCCGGCCACCGTGTCGAGCACCGGGCCCGCCGCCACCACCCGCGGCTCGCACAGCCGGGCCGACGCCTCCTGGTACGCCCGGTGCAGCCCGGCCGTCCCGGTGCCGAGCAGCCGGGCTATCCGGCGCCGCGAGGCGAACACGTTGGTGACCAGGGGAGTGCCGAGCCCCGCCACGTTCCGGCAGATCACCAGCTCGTCCCGGCCGCGGGCGGCCAGCTCCAGGACGAGCGCGGCCACGTCCTCGCCCTCGATCCGCTCGTCGACGGTCAGGACGTCGTCGGGGTGCTCGGCCGTGTACCGGGCGAGGAAGTCCCGCAGATCCTGGGAGGCCGGGGGCGGCGCCGCCTCAGTGGTCACAGCAGACCCCCGCGTGCCGCTGGACCGAGAACAGCTCGCCCCACTCGGGGGCGTCCACCGTCAGACCCAGCAGATCGAGTCCGGTCCTGATCGCCACCCGGGCCCCGTCGTACACCGGCTTGCCCAGCTCCCGCTCCAGCAGCGCCGCCACCGGTGCCACCGGCAGTTCCGTACCCGTCACCACCAGGCACTGCGCGTCCGGCGCCGCTGCGGCGGCCAGCATCCGCCGCAGCCGCGACACCGGCAGCTCGGCGGCCTCCCGCGCCGTCGCGAGACCCAGCGCGGTCACCGAGACCACCGTGAAACCCGCCGCCAGATAGGTGTCGGCGAGCCGCCCCGCGACCTGTCCGGAGCCGGGCGAGACCAGCGCGAGCGAGGTCAGCCCCCGCCGGGCGAGCAGACCGAGCTGGCCCAGCGTGACGGTCGAAGCGGGCACCCCCGCCACCTCCTCGATCCGGCGCGCCACCGCCCGGCCGTGTGCCACGCCGTGCAGATCGCTCGAACTGCCGCTCCAGACCACGGCGTCCACGCCCGCGTCGGCCAGCAGCGCCGCCGAGCGGGTCAGCTCACCGGACTGCGAGGGCGCGATCGCCGGCCCGCACAGCACATCGGGCAGGGCGGTACGGGCGACCGGATGGGCGGCCTCGATGGCGACGGACCGGCAGATCTGGCCCGACCAGCGCTCGACGCCGATGGAGGGGGAGGGAACGAGATGACCGATGCGCCGCACGGCGGCACCTGCTTCCGTACCGGGGACGCCGGGACACCGCGCCCATGGTGGATGTGCGGGGGAGAGGGGCCGGCCACTCCCGGGAGCGGCCGGCCCCTGAGAGCAAGGACCCTCAGGCGCGCGCCGTACCGGCCGTGTCCAGCGAGGCGTAGGTGTCCGTGAGGCGCAGCCGCGCCTCCTCCTGGTCGCGCGGCGGGGGAGTGGGCTTCAGGCCCAGCAGCTTCGCCACGTTGTTGCCCAGATACCCCTCCAGATGCTCCTCGGAGAGGTTCATGCCCTGGGGCGGCGGGCCGCAGAGGACCTCCAGCTCCCGTGCCCACATGCCCGGTTCGTTGGGCGGCGAGTCCGTGCCGAACACCAGCTGGTGCTTCTCCATCTGCTGCGCGAACTCCACGATCCGCGACTGGAGCAGCCACCCCGACTCGCCGTACACATTGGGCGAGTCGAGGATCATGTAGAGCGCCTCGAAGCAGTACACGCCGCCGGTCTGCACACCGAAGTGCCCGAGGATGAAGTTGACGTTCGGGAACTCGCGGATGATCGGGTAGAACTGCGTCGGGATCGAGTACGGCCCGTCACCGGTGTGGATCAGGACGAGGACGCCCAGCTCGTCACAGACCCGCAGCACCGGCCGGAGCCAGTCGAGGGCCCGGTCCGGGCGGTAGGCATGCATGTTGGCATGCAGCTTGAGCATCTTGTAGCCGTACTCCTTGACGTGGAACTCCAGCTCCTTCGCGCCGTTCTCCGGCCCGAAGCGCGGGTTGTACATGAAGTTCCCGATGAAGCGGTCGGGGTACGTCGTCACCAGTTCGGTGATGTACGCCATGTAGTCGCGGATGCCCTCACGGCCACTGCGCATCCCGTCCTGCCAGACGCTGTTGCCGGGCGGGGGCATGATGCAGCCGTAGTCGATCCGGCGGGGCTTGCCGTTGATCAGGTACGGACCGTCCATCATGGCCAGGGTCCGCTCACCGGTGAACGGCTCGCCGTCGTGCCGCCACGCCTGGTCCACGACGTTCGTGGGATGCATATGGGTGTCGATGATCAAGGTGCTGTTCCTTCCCTGCTGGTTCTGGTGGTACGTACGCGGTGCGTGCAGAACCGTCGGGGGACCCGGGGGCGGGCCCGCATCACCTCCCTTCGCTGTGGTCGGTGCCGTCCTGGAAACCGGCCCCGACGATGTCGTCCGGGCGCACCGGCACCCTGGGCAGGGCGAGGCCGGTCGCGTCGCGCAGCGCGTTGGCGATGGCCGGTGTCGACGACAGGGTCGGTGGCTCGCCCACCCCGTTCAGCCCGTACGGCGAATCGGGGTGCGGCAGTTCGAGCAGGTCGATGGGGACCGACGGCATGTCCGCGATCGTCGGGATCAGATAGTCGGTGAAGGACGGATTGCGCACCGCGCCGTCCTGGACGTGCAGTTCCTCCATGAGCGCGAGCCCGAGGCCCTGCGCGCTGCCGCCCTCGATCTGTCCCTCGACCGCGAGGGGATTCATCGCTTTGCCGACATCCTGAGTGGTGGCCAGCTCGACCACTTTGACCAGGCCGAGGTCGGTGTCGACCTCCACCACCGCCCGGTGGGCGGCGAACGCGAAGGCGATATGCGCGTCGCCCTGACCGCGTTCGGGGTCGATGGGAAAGGTGCGGCGGTGGCGGTACTCGTACTCGGCCTCCACCGGCCCGTCCGCGAGCAGCGCCTCCAGCGGCCCGTCCCCGCGGGCGGTCAGCTCCTCCCGTACGGCCTTGCAGGCGCCCTGCACCGCGCCGCCGCTCATCCAGCTGATCCGGGACGCCGACGACGAACCCGCGTCACCGGCCAGGGTGTCGGCGGGCAGCACCACCACCCGCTCGACGCCCAGTTCGGTCCTGGCGATCTGGGCCTGTACGGTCACGATGCCCTGGCCGCACTCGGCGGCCGCGGTGTGGATCTCGGCGACCGGCTCCCCGTTCACCAGGGCGAGCCTGACCCGGGCCACCGAGCGGTCGTCGACGCCGCCCGAGAAGCCGATGGCCTTGACCCCGATGGCATAACCGACGCCGCGGACGACGCCCTCGCCGTGTGTGGTGTTGTTCAGCCCGCCGGGCCGGGCGAACGCGCCCGCACCGGGCGGCGGCAGGGGCCGGGCGCGCAGCCGCTCAAGGAGTTCGGCCGCGGGCGCCGGACCGTCCACCGCCTGCCCGGTGGGCAGCACCGTGCCGGTCGTCATGGCGTTGCGGATACGTAACTCCACCGGATCCATGGCCAGTTCACGGGCCAGCCGGTCGAGGTTGGACTCCACGCCGTAACAGGACTGCACCGCCCCGAAGCCGCGCATCGCCCCGCACGGCGGGTTGTTGGTGTAGACGCAGTAGCCGTCGATCTCGGCGTGCGGTACGTCGTAGGCGCCCGCCGCGAAGTACGAGCCGTTCGCTATGACCACCTGCGACGTGGAGGTGTAGGCGCCGCCGTCGAAGAGCAGCCGCGCCTTGACGTACACGAGCCTCCCGTCGCGTGTCGCCCCGTGCTCGAAGCGCATCCGGGCCGGGTGGCGGTGCACATGACCGTAGAACGACTCCTCGCGGTTGTAGCTCATCTTCACCGGACGGCCGGTGTGCAGCGCGAGCATCGCCGCGTGGATCTGCACCGAGACGTCCTCCCGCCCGCCGAAGGCGCCGCCGACCCCGGAGAGCGTCAGCCGCACCTTCTCCGGCGGCAGCCCGAGCGCCGCGCACATCTGGTGCTGGTCGTCGTGCAGCCACTGGGTCGACACATAGACATCGACGCCGCCGTCCTCCGCGGGTATCGCGAGGCCCGACTCCGGGCCGAGGAACGCCTGGTCCTGCATACCGACCTCGTACGTCCCCGAGACGACCACATCGGCGCGCTGCCTGGCCGCGGCCAGGTCACCGTGCCGGATACGGACATGACGGACGACATTGCCCGCCTTCCCGTCGGCCCGCCGCTCATGGACCAGCGGGCCCCCGCCGCCGACCGCACGCTCGGGGTCGGTCAGCGGTTCCAGCACCTCGTACCCGACATCGATCAGCCGCAGCGCGCGGCGGGCCGTCTCCGGGTGGTCGGCCGCCACCAGCGCCACCGGCTCGCCCTGGTAGCGCACTCGGTCGGCGGCGAGCACCGGCTGGTCCGCGACCTTCATCCCGTAGAGCGGGCAGCCCGGGACGTCCTCGTGCGTGAGCACCGCGACCACCCCGGGCAGCCGGAGGGCGGCCGAGGTGTCCAGCCGGACGATCAGCGCGCTGGGGTGCGGGCTGCGCAGCGTCGCGCCCCACACCATCGCGTCGTCGTGCAGATCGGACGCGTACGCGAAGGCGCCCTGGACCTTCAGCCGGCCGTCGGGCCGCAGGACGCTCTCGCCGACCCCCTGCCGGATGCCGGTGACGGTGCTCATGGACCCTCACTTCCCTTCTGCTGCAGGAGCTGCCGTACGGGGATCGGTCAGGGTGCGGCCCGGACGGAGGGCCCTACGGCCCGACCGGGCGTACGGGGACGGGCGCGCCCTCCGTACGGTCGGGGCCCGGGGCCACCGCCTGCGAGAGCCGGATCCGCAGCCGTCTGATGTGGTCGCGGGCCGCGAGCTCGGCCGCGTCCGGGTCGCCCGACGTCATCGCCTCGAAGATCCGGCGGTGCTCCTCGACGGCGAGCCGGGGCGCCTGCGGGCTGCGCCACAGCGCGTGCAGCGCGAGGTGGGCCTTGCCCTGCACGGTGTCCAGGGCCGCGGTGAGATGGGCGTTGCCCGCGACTTCGCGGATGAGCCGGTGGTACGCCATGTCCATCTCGGTGTGCGCCTGTTCGTCGTCGCCCGCCGCCACGACCTGCTCGTGCCGCTCCAGCAGCTCGCGCAGTTCGGAGACCCTGGTGGCGTCGAGCCGCTCGGTGGCGAGCCGGGCCGCCAGCCCCTCCATCACCTCGCGGAGCACATACAGCTGGCGTACGTCCTCGACGTCCACTGTGGCGACCACGGCGCCGCGGTGCGCGACATGGGTGGCGAGACCGTCGTGGATCAGGCGCTGCACGGCCTCGCGGACCGGGCTGCGGCTGATGCCCAGCTGAGTGGCGAGCGCCGGCACGGAGAGTGCGTCGCCGGGGCGCAGCCGGTTGGCGAGCACGGCCCCCTTGAGCTCCTCGTAGGCCCGGTCGGCAAGCAGGCTTCCGGCCGCGACCGGGTTCACTGCTCTCTCCGTCGACATGCCCCAACTCCCTCTGTGGCGCTCACGACACGTATGACGCACGGGTGCTCATGACGCTGACGACGCCTCGTCCGATGTGCTGGGAATCCTGTTCTCCAGCTGTTCTTCATGTTGCATGTAATCCTCGGGCGGGTCAATGGAACGGGCAGCCCTCTTCCGGTGCCCAGGCAGCTTGAGATGGTGGAAGAACAGGTTGAGCAGCACAGCCATCAGCGTGCCGAGGATGATGCCGCTCTCGAAGAGTGCATGCAGTTGCCGTCCCGGCATCTGATCGGCGAACTGGGGGAACGCGGTCGGCAGAAACCCCACACCCACACTCGCGGCGACCAGGACCGTATTGCGCTGGTCGGCGAGATCGGCCCGGACGAGGATCTGCACCCCGACCACGGCGATGGTGGAGAACAGCACGATCGTCGCGCCGCCCAGCACGGAGGCCGGCATCGCGGACACCACGGCGCCCACCTTCGGCACCACACCCAGCACCATCATGATCACGCCGGACGCCGCGACGATCCACCGGCTCTTCACCCGGGTCAGCCTGATCAGCCCGATGTTCTGCGAATAGACCGTGCTGGGAAAGGAGTTGAGGAGACCGGCCGCAGCCGTCGCGAGACCGTCGGCGCGCAGCGCCCGGGTCACCTGCCTGCCGTCCACCTCACGGCCGACGATCCTGCCCACCGCGAAGAACTGCCCGATGGACTCCACCGCGATGATGATCATCACCAGTACGAGGGAGAGCACGGCGGTCGGCTCGAAACGCGGTGCCCCGTAGTGCAGCGGAGCGGTGATGCCCAGCCAGGCGGAACCGCCGACCCCCGAGAAGTCGGTCTCCCCGGCCAGCGCGGCCACCACCGTGCCGACGACCAGACCGAGCAGCACCGCGACCGTGGCCAGGAAGCCCCGGGAGAACTTGTGCAGCAGCAGGATCACCAGCAGGGTGACCCCGGCGAGCCCCAGATGCACCGGGGAGCCGAAGGTGCGCTGGGCGGGGTCCCCGCCCCCCACCTGCCGGGCCGCCACCGCGAGCAGGGTGATCCCGACGATGGTGACGATGGTGCCGGTGACCAGCGGCGGGAAGAAGGCGACCAGTCTGCTGAAGACCGGGGCGATCACGAACAGCGCGAGCCCGGCGGCGATCACCGCCCCGAAGACGGTCGGCAGCCCGGCCTTCGCCCCGCCCGCGGCGAGGCCCACCGACACGAGCGAGGGCACCGCCGTCGTCGACGTGCCCTGTACCACCGGCAGCCTGATCCCGATCCCGGGCAGCCCCGCCGATTGCAGCAGCGTGGCCAGACCGCAGGCCAGCAGGGAGGCGTTGACCAGCATCCCGATGTCCTCGGCCGGCATGCCGATCCCCTGGGCGACCAGGAGCGGCATGACGACCGCACCGGCGTAGAACGCCAGCACGTGCTGGAGCCCGTAGACGGCCAGCCGCCAGAGCGGCGGCACCGCCTCGACCGGGTCGTCGGGCCGGTTTCCGGCGCCCTGAACTGCCTTGCGCGACATGTGCGTTCTCCCTCCACCCGCCCGACGGCGGGGGTTGTTCACTGCGCACGTACGGGGGCCGCGGACGGGCAGCCGACAGGGAAATCGGTCGGTCGTTGGGGTGGCCGTGTGGCCGTGTGGCCTGTGGTGGGGTCAGTGGTTCCAGGGGCGGGTCAGCCCGCCGAACCCGGCACGCTCCACGAGCTGTTCGGACCGCTCCTGCGCCTCGGCCAGCAGCGCCTCCTCGTCCACCAGCGGACAGCGGCCGTCCTCGAAGACGACGCGCCCGTCGACGACGGTCAGCTCCACGTCGGAGCCGCGCGACGCGTACACGAGGGCGGAGACCGTGCGGTGCAGCGGCATCTGGTGCGGGCGGTCCAGCGCGACCACGGCCAGGTCCGCGGCTGCCCCCGCGGTCAGGACCCCGGTCCCCGTGCCCGCGTACCGGGCGCCCTCCCGGGTGGCCAGCTCCAGCGCCTCCTCGCAGCGCGCCACGGCCGGGTCGAGGGTGTGCTGGCGCTGGCCGAAGAGCGTCTGCTTCATCACCTCGAACATGTCCTGGCGGTGCCCGGCGCTGGGCCCGTCGGTGCCGAGCGCGACCACGGCGCCCGCCTCCCGCAGTTCCCGCAGCCGCATCACACCCGACGCCAGATAGGCGTTGGACACCGGGTTGTGCGCGACACCGGCCCGCCGCTCGCCGATCCGGCGGATCTCGGATCCGTCGAGCCACACGGCGTGCGCCAGGGTGGTCCGCTCGTCGAGCAGCCCCTCGGCGTCCAGCCAGTCGACCGGCCTGACGCCGTACGCCTCCAGATAGCTCTCCGGGTCCTTCGCCCCCTCGCTGCAGTGTGTGTGCCAGCGCGTCCCGAAGTCGGCGGCCAGCGCCGCGGCGCCCCTGACCAGGTCCTGGTCCACGTAACTGAGGTTGAGGGGGGCCGGCCAGATCTCCACGGTGGACCCGGGCGGCCGGCGCCGCATGCACTCCCGGGTGAGCTCCAGCTCCTCGGCGACCGAGTAACGGAAGAGCGCGGGAGGCAGCCCCCGCGCGAGCGCCACCGGGGTCCGGTGCCCGATCATGCCGCGGGCCACCGCGCCCCGCAGCCCCGCCGACTCGACAGCCCCCGCCACCGCGAGCACCGTCTCCGGGTCGGTCGGCGCGTAGTGGTTGTCGACGACGGTGGTGATGCCCGAGCGCAGCGCCTCCACCGCGCCGAGCGTGGCGGCGACCCTGGCGTCGTCGGGGGTCACGGCTATGGAGTACGGCCACATGAACTCGCACAGCCAGGGCCAGATGGAGAGCCCTTCGCCCAGGCCGCGGGCGAGGGACTGGAAGAGATGGCTGTGTCCGTCGACGAACCCCGGCAGGACGGCCCGGTCCCGGCAGTCGACCGTACGGGCCGCCTGCCACGCCGCGTCGGTCTCCGCGGCCGGGCCCACCGCGGCGATGCGGTTCCCGGTGACGGCGACCGAGCCCGGCTCGTACACGGACCGCCGGCCGTCCACGGTCACCACCCGCCCGCCCGACAGCAGAAGATCGCACTCCATGGGGGCCTCCCAGAGGCTTGACGCTGCTATGGCATGCTCCATATTGCATGTAACATATTCGCACTCCTGTGCATGTCAACCCTTCTCGCGTCACTTCCCCGGCTCCCGGGCTCCCCGGCCGTCCTGTCTCCCCGGCTGTCCCGCCCGACTCGTGCAACAGGCCGGGCGACCGCAGACTGATCAGGCCGGAGCACTCGCCGGCTCACCTGGGGAGGAGGCACGGGTATGCGTTCGATCCGCTACCGGACAGCGGTCCTGCTCGTGGCCTCGGCCGGGGTGGCGGGGCTCGTGGCCCCCGCGAGCGTGCAGGCGGAGCCCGCCCCGTTCGGCGCCGGCTGCCTCATATCCGTCAGCGGCTCGCACACGACGGCCACCTGTCACAACCGGTACGTCGGGACCGACCGGGTCGCCCTGCACATCGAGTGCGCGCGCTGGTGGGACATCGACACGGACAGCGCGCCGGTCGAGGTCGGACCCGCGCAGAGCGTGCGGCTCACCGGCCGCTGCTGGAAGGAGATCAGCTCGGTCTGGGTGACCCACCGGCGTACGGGCTGACCGGTGTTCGTCCGCCGCGGGTGCTGTCCTCTGCGGGTGCTGCCCGCTCCGGAGCTTGCCCGCTCCTCCGGTCAGGTCGTCGTCCTGCCCAGACAGCTGGTGAACGCGTGCCCGGCCGCCTCGGCGGCCGCCACATCCGCGTCGCCGTTACGGATCGCCTCGATCAGCCGGCTGTGGTCCATGTACCCCTCGGGCCGCAGCTCGCGCCCCACATCGTCCCGGAGCCAGTCGCGGAGCAAGTCGCCCAGATCGGCGTAGAGCTCGGTCAGTACGTCGTTGTGCGAGGCGTTCACGATCGCCAGATGCAGGGTCGCGTCGGCGGCCACGAACGCCTCCGCGTCCCCCGACTCCCAGCTCCGCTCCCGCTCGTCCAGCAGCGCGGCCAGCTGCTTCACATCCCGCTCGGTACATCGCTCGGCGGCCAGCCGGGCGGCCGACGACTCCAGGGTCGACCGCAGCTCGGCGACATGCCGGGGGTCGGCGGCCGCGAACCTGCGGTGCATCACCCCCGCCAGCTCACTGGTGGCGATCACATAGGTGCCCGAACCCTGGCGGATGTCCAGCAGCCCGTTGTGCGCGAGAGCGCGCACCGCCTCCCGGACCGTGTTGCGGGCCACGCCCAGCTGCTCGACCAGCTCGGGCTCGGTCGGGATGCGTGAACCGACCGGCCACTCGCCCGAGGTGATCTGGTTCCGCAGTTCGGTGATCACCTGGTCGGAGAGTGCGGAACGCCGGGGAGAGTTCAGCGCCATGGTGCTCCTCGTTGGGGTCGCGCGGCGGGAATCGTCAGCGGATACATGAGGGGACATTAATTGGACAACCAATCATCCCATGATTCTATGATGCCCTTATGCCAGACGACGAGACGAAGATCCTCGCTTCCACCGCCGAGTCGCACCCCGCCGCCGGGCCGAACGCCACCGCCGAGCCGCCCGCCGCGGTGGAATCCGCACGCCCGCAGCCCGCCGCGTGGACCGTGAAACTCGTGATGGCCGGCATCGTTCTCGCCGCCGTCAACCTCCGGCCCGCCATCACGAGCCTCGGCGCGCTCCTCGAAGAGGTACGGGACGGCCTCGGGATGAGCGGCAGCATCGCCGGTGTCCTCACCTCCGTACCGCCGATCTGCTTCGCCGTCTTCGGCGTCATGTCCCCCCGGCTGGCCCGCCGTTTCGGGCCCGGGGCCGTCGTCTGCGCCGGCATGGTGGCGATCACCGCCGGCCTGGTGATCCGCCCCTTCGCCGGCGGCACGGCCGGCTTCCTGGCCGCCAGCGCGCTCGCCCTGATGGGCATAGCCGTGAGCAACGTGCTGATGCCGGTGATCGTCAAGCGGTACTTCCCGGACCGCGTCGGAACGATGACCGGGCTCTACTCCATGGCCCTCGCCCTGGGCACCGCACTCGCGGCGGCCGTCACCGTGCCGCTGACCGACGGGCTCGGCGGCAGCTGGCGGCTGGGTCTCGGCGTCTGGGCGGTGCTGGCCGCCGTGGCCGTACTGCCCTGGATCGCGCTCATCAAGGACCGCAGCACCACAGCGGCCAACGCACCGGCCACCACCGGTGCCGCCAGTACGCCGGCCGCCCGGCGGATCACCAGCAGCCCCACCGCCTGGGCCCTCGCCTGCTTCTTCGGCCTCCAGGCCACCGCCGCGTACATCACCATGGGCTGGATGCCGCAGATCTTCCGGGACGCCGGGGTCTCGGCCGGTACCGCCGGGCTGCTGCTGGCCGTCACGATGGTGATGGGCGTGCCGCTCGCCTTCGTCATCCCGCGCCTGGCGAGCCGGATGAAGAACCAGGGCCCCATCGTCGTCGCCCTCGGCGCCTGCGGGCTCATCGGCTACGCGGGTCTCTATCTGGCCCCGTCGGGCGGCGCCTGGGCCTGGGCGCTGCTCCTCGGCATCTCCAACTGCTCGTTCCCGCTGGCCCTCACGATGATCGGCATGCGCTCCAGGAGCGGCGCCGGAGTGGTCAGGCTCTCCGCCTTCGCCCAGTCGACCGGCTATCTGATCTCGATCCCGGGACCGCTGCTCGTCGGAGTCCTCTACCAGCACAGCGGCGGCTGGGGGCTGCCCATCGCGCTGATGGCCGGACTGATGGTGCCGCAGATCGCCGTCGGAATACTCGCCGGGCGGGACCGGACGATCGAGGACGAATCCTGAGATGCGAGACTGACGTCATGCCAGTGCTCGAACCGAATCCCCAGAACGGTCAGAAGAAGCTCCTGCTTGTGCTCGGAGCCATGCTCGGGGTCACGGTGATCGTCGCGATCATCGCCACGCTCGCCTCGCCCTGACCTGCCCCGTCCGACGCCCGATCCCGATGCCCGGCCGGCACTCCCGGCCGGACGCCCCCGGCCCGACGGTGGTGCCAGCACCACCGTCCCCTAGGGGGCCAGGGTCAGGGTGAAGTGGGTGGGTCACCGGATGGGAGAGCGCCCCCGTACTCCGTAGGTTCAGTGCATCAGCCACCGCGAACCTCCTGGAGGCGGCCATGCCGGCCCGTCCGCACACCACCCGCCCGCACCACGGACACGCGCAGAGCGGTATCGACGTGCGGCTGCCCTGGTGGGCCGTCGTCCTGCCCGCGCTGGCCTTCGCCGTTCTGCTGCTGCTCATCAGCGCGCCGGGCCAGGCGCACGCGGACACCGGCGAGGCCACCGTCACGCATGTGCTGGAGCGGATCCAGCAGAGCCTGCCGCACTAGGGACGGTCCGGCCGGCCGGTACATGGGGGCTTGAAGGAGCCGTGCACCATGCGCGCGCCCGGCCACCGTGGCCGAAGCCTGTTCACTCGTGCCGGGGGACCATCCCAACACCCTGCGCCCGAAGGTCAGATCCATGCGAAGCTGGATTGTATGAGCGCCGTTGTGTCATCCGGGGGAACAGCCCCCGGAACCCCTGAGTCCCACCGGATCGTCCTCCTCCGGCATGCGAAGGCCGACTGGCCCGATGTGTCCGACCACGACCGGCCGCTCGCCGACCGCGGCCGTATGGACGCCGCGGCCGCCGGCAGCTGGCTCGCCTCCCACGAACCGAGTCCGGACCTCGCCCTGTGCTCCACAGCGGTCAGGACACGCGAGACCTGGAAGCTCGCGGTCCAGGAGCTGCCGGAGCGCCCGCGGACCGTCTACGAGGAGCGGCTGTACGAGGCGTCCCTCGGCGACCTGTTCGCGCTGCTCAACGAGGTCCCGGACGACGTCGGAGATGTGCTGGTCATCGGCCACAATCCTGGTACGCACGCCCTCGCCGACGCACTGTCGGGCAGCGCCGAGGGTGACGCGCTGAACAGGATGAACCGCAGCGGTTTCCCGACCTCGGGGGTGGCCGTCGTCGAGTTCACCGGCTCCTGGAAGTCGGTCGAGCACGGCGTGGGCACACTGAAAGCCTTCTGGGCGCCGCACGAGTAGCCCGTGCGGGGCCGGCTCCCGGAGGAGACGCCGGCCCCGGACGGGCCGGCCTCGAAGCAGGCGCCGGTCCCCGATGCGCTGGTCAGATCCCGTCGTCGACGAGGCCGTCCGCGGCCTCGACCTCTTCCCGCGTGATGCCCAGCAGATAGAGCACGGTGTCCAGGAAGGGCACATTCACCGCCGTGTCGGCGGCCTTGCGGACCACGGGCTTGGCGTTGAACGCGACGCCGAGCCCGGCCGCGTTCAGCATGTCCAGGTCGTTCGCACCGTCCCCGATCGCCACGGTCTGCGACAGCGGGACCCCCGCCTCACCGGCGAACCGCCGCAGCAGCCGCGCCTTGCCCGCACGGTCCACGATCTCCCCGACGACCCGCCCGGTGAGCCTGCCGTCGACGATCTCCAGCGTGTTGGCCGAGGCGAAATCGAGGCCGAGCCGCTCCTTGAGGTCGTCGGTGACCTGAGTGAAGCCGCCCGAGACGACGCCCACTTGGTAGCCGAGCCGCTTCAGCGTACGGATCAGGGTGCGGGCGCCGGGCGTGAGCCGTACCTCGGAGCGCACCTTGTCGACGACCGAGGCATCGAGGCCCGCGAGCAGCGCCACCCGGGCGTGCAGCGACTGCTCGAAGTCCAGCTCGCCGCGCATCGCGCGCGCCGTCACCTCCGCGACCTCCTGCTCGCACCCCGCGTGTGCGGCGAAGAGCTCGATCACCTCGTCCTGGATGACGGTCGAGTCGACATCCATCACGACGAGCCGCTGGGCGCGGCGGTGCAGACCCGCCGAGATCACGGCCACATCGACCCCGAGCACCGACGCCTCGATGGCCAGCGCTGTGCGCAGCGGCTCGGTCTCGACCCCGGAGACCGCGAACTCCACGGCCGTCACCGGGTACTTGGCCAGCCGGAAGATACGGTCGATGTTGCCGCCGGTCGCGGTGATGCTGGCCGCTATGGCGGCGGTCGACTCGGCGGTGAGCGGGTTGCCGAGCACGGTCACATGGGAACGCCCGCTGCCCCGGGGCCGGTTGTCACCGGTACCGGAGATGATCTCGGCCTCCAGCCCGATGGACTCGGCCCAACTGTGCACGGTCGCCCGCAGCTCGCCCTGGGCGTTGCCGCCCGGGCCAGGAGCTGTGACGAGGACGCACAGCACGATCCGGCCACGGGTGACCACCTGTTCGATGTCGACCACGTCGACGGCGTAGGCGGCGAGGGTGTCGAAGAGCCCGGCGGTGATACCGGGGCGGTCCTTCCCGAAGATCTTGACGAGAAGAGTCGGTGAGTCCGCGTGGACTGGCGGCTGCGATGCGCTCATGGTGATCCCACCGTATAGGGCGCGGCCGGGCCGCAGGCAGCCTGTCCCGAGGACCGGACGCCCGCGGCGTGACTGGTCGTGGTGCCAGAGGCGGTGGCTCCCTTTTGTCCTGAACGTCACCCCGGGCCGTGCACCTCCACCCCATTGGTACGCGGTCGTCACACGGCCCGGCTTTCGGATGCGTCGTTGTCCCTGAAATAGTTCCCCACGATGTTCGCCATCCCTAGACTCCCTGCAATGGGGGTACCTCGGGGGACAATAAGTGGGGCTGGAGTGCCGGAACTCGTAGTTGAACTGAATGGCCGGATCTGGACGCTCGATCCGTCCAGGTCGTACACCCTGGGCCGTGATCCGCAGGGGGACCTGCCGATCGACGACGCCAGGGTCTCGTGGCGACACGCCACTATCAGCTGGGGAGGCCGTGGTTGGGTCATCGAGGACCACGGATCCACCAACGGCACGTTTGTGCAGGGACAGCGGATCCAGCAGCTGGAGATCGGACCGGGCTCGTCGGTTCACCTCGGCAACGCGACCGACGGTCCGCTGCTGAGCCTGTCCGCAGGGGCGGCTGCCGCCCAGGCCCAGCAGGCGGCGGCGCAGCAGGCGTCGGCCCAGGCCCAGGCGCCCGCCCCGATGCAGGCGCAGATGCAGGCACCCGCACCGCAGGCCGCGCAGGCCCAGGCACCTGCGTACGCCCCGCCCCAGCAGCAGGGCGCTCCGGCGGGCTGGGCCCCGGCCCAGCAGCCCCCGCAGAACGCGGCCCCGCAGGGCTGGCAGCAGCCGCAGGGCCAGGTGCCCCAGCAGGGCGGTCCGGCCGACGGGTCCGCGGGGGCCCCGCCGGCGTACGGCGACCGCAGCCCGACCACCTTCCACCAGCTGGCACTCGGCCGGGTCATGCGCATCGGCCGTGCCCTGGAGAACGAACTGGTCGTCTCCGACCTCCAGGTCTCCCGCATCCACGCCGAGTTCGTGGCGACGCCGGACGGCCGCTTCGAGATCCGCGATCTCGGATCCCACAACGGCACCTACATCAACGGCCAGCCGATGGCCAAGTCCGGCACGGCCCTGATCGGCCCCAACGACATCGTCGGCGTCGGCCACTCGACCTTCCGCCTGGTCGGCGACCGCCTCGAGGAGTTCGTCGACACCGGTGAGGTCTCCTTCTCCGCCCGCCACCTCACGGTGACGGTCGACGGGGGCAAGGACATCCTCAAGGACGTCTCGTTCGGCGTCCCCGAGAAGTCGCTCATCGCGGTCATCGGCCCGTCGGGCTCCGGGAAGTCGACCCTGCTCAAGGCGCTCACCGGCTACCGGCCCGCCAACCGCGGTGAGGTCCTCTACGACAACCGCGATCTGTACAAGCAGTTCGCCGAGCTGCGCCAGCGCATCGGACTGGTCCCGCAGGACGACATCCTGCACAAGGAGCTCACGGTCCGTAAGGCGATGAAGTACGCGGCCAAGCTGCGCTTCCCCGCCGACACCACCGAGGCGGAGCGCTCGTCGCGCATCGACGAGGTGCTGCGCGAGCTGAAGCTGGACATCCACAAGGAGAAGCGGGTCGCCTCACTCTCCGGCGGTCAGCGCAAGCGTGTCTCGGTCGCGCTCGAACTGCTCACCAAGCCCTCGCTGATCTTCCTGGACGAGCCGACGTCCGGGCTCGACCCGGGCATGGACCGCGACGTCATGCAGCTGCTGCGCGGCCTCGCCGACGACGGCCGTACGGTGCTGGTCGTCACCCACTCCGTCGCCGAGCTCGCCATCTGCGACAAGCTCCTGGTGATGGCGCCCGGCGGCTCGGTCGCGTACTTCGGACCGCCCGAGGAGGCGCTCAACTTCTTCGGCTACAGCAGCTGGGCCGATGTCTTCTCGGCCTTCGAGAACTACCGCGACTACGACTGGGCGGGCCGCTGGCGCGGTTCGCAGCACTACCAGATGTACGCGGCGGACATCGACGCGGTCGCCGTGCAGTCGGTCCAGATGCCGTCCGCCCAGTCGATGAAGCCGCCGAAGCCACAGGCGTGGGGCTCCCAGCTGCTCACCCTGATGCGGCGCTATGTCTCGGTGATCGTCTCCGACCGGGGCTTCATGGCGCTCTCGCTGCTGCTGCCCGCGGTGCTCGGCACGGTCGGCGCGCTGATCCCGGCGGACTACGGACTGGGCTTCGGCCCGGCGGCGGGGCACCTCAGCAACGGTGACGGCGCGGTGATCCTGCTGATCCTCGCGGTCGGGGCCTGCTTCGCGGGAGCGGCCAACTCCGTACGAGAACTGATCAAGGAACGGGTGATCTACGAACGCGAACGGGCCACCGGCCTGTCACGTTCCGCCTATCTGATGTCCAAGGTGATCGTGCTCGGTCTGATCACCCTGGTGCAGGGCGCCATCATCGGCGGTATCGGCTTCGGTATGAAGGACGCGCCGACCGAGGGGCTGATCTTCTCGGCCTCCACCCGGTTCGAGATGACCCTGCCGATCATGGCGCTCGGCCTCACCTCGATGATGATCGGCCTGATCATCTCCTCGCTGGTGAAGACCTCCGAGAAGACCATGCCGCTCCTCGTCATGTTCGCCATCACACAGGTGGTCTTCACCGGCTGCCTCTTCACGCTGAACGGCGCCGCGGGGATCAACCAGTTCTCGTTCCTGATGCCGGCCCGCTGGGCGGTCGCGGCCGCGGGCGCCACCGCGTCACTGAACGTCCTGCTGCCCAACAAGAAGGACCCTGGCAGCACGGACCCGCTCTGGGACCACACCCTCGGTACCTGGGTCATGGACATGGGGATCCTGCTCGCCATCGGCGTGGTCTGCGGTGTCCTGGTGGCGCGGCTGCTGCGCCGCCACGAGCCCGAGGTCATGCGCAAGTAGACCGCGAACGCGCGACGCCGAAGGGCGGCACCCGCAGTGTGGGTGCCGCCCTTCGGCGTGGTCCGGTGGTCCGCCGGACCAGTACGTGGATCAGTGCCGGATCGGTGGACGCCGATCAGTAGGCGCTGTTGACGTTGTCGATCGAGCCGTAGTTCGCGGCGGCGTAGTTCGCGGCGGCGGTGATGTTGGCGACCGGGTCGTAGATGTTGGTCGACGTGCCGGCGACGTGGTACGTGTCGAAGGTCGGCTGGATGGTCTGGAGCAGACCCTTCGACGGGACGCCGTTCTGGGCGTTGATGTCCCAGTTGTTGATGGCCATCGGGTTGCCGCCGGACTCACGGATGATGTTGCGGTACAGACCGTTGTACGAGCCGGGGATGTTCTTGGCCTGCATGATGGCCAGCGCGTGGCGGATCCAGCCGTCGAGGTTGTTCGCGTAGACGGTCGTGCGGGTGGCGGCGCGGCTGGCGGCCGCCTTGGCGGTGCGCTCCTTGGCTGCGGCCTTCGCCTTCGCGGCGGCCGCGGCCTTCGCCTTGGCGGCAGCAGCCGCCTTGGCCTTGGCGGAGGCTGCGGCCTTGGCCTTCGCGGCGGCCTTGGCCTTGGCTTCGGCCTTCGCCTTCGCCTCGGCCTTCGCCTTGACCGCGGCGGCCTTGGCCTTCGCGGCCGCGGTCTTGGCGGCCTTGTCGGCGTGGACCTGCTGGGCGTTGAGGCCCGCCTCCACCGTCTTGGTCTGCGAGGCGAAGGCAACCGGAGCGGCGTCGACGTGAGTCGTCTCGGCGGACGCGTTTCCGGGAACAAGCGTGAAAGCGACGGCTGCGGCGCCGACGGCGGCCACACCACCGATCGAGTACTTGTGAGTCTTGGTCAGGCGACGACGGCCATGGCGGTTCTCTGACATGCGGTGCGTACCTCTTCGAATAGCGGAAGTCGCGAGCGCCGGGGGCGGCGGTAACGCCCTGGGGCGGCGACGGGAGCAATTCTTAGCGGCCGCAAAATATTGTGGCAAAGGTGTGACGTACGATCCCGCTTAGTGGCGTAGGGGCAGCTCTGGAGGGCGAGGCACCCGCGCGTACCCGGCCCAGGCCCCCCTTAAGCATCAACTAGCGAACCTCGTAAGTGACGTGGGTCCTATGCGCGGCGTCACACGGTTCGGGCGGCGAATTCACCATGCGTTGCTTCAGCAATGCGGAGCGTCAGGTTCCTCATCCGGAAGTATGAGGTGGACGTCCCCGAACTCGTGCCAGAGGTAGAGGGCCCGTACGGCTTCCGCATAGCCGCGCTCCAGGGCCTCCCGCCCCGCGACCGCCTCCAGCATCAGCAGATGGGACGCTTCGGGCTCGTGCAGCCCGGTCAGCAGCCCGTCCACCGCCCGCACCCCCCGCTCCGGTGTGATCACCAGTTCGGTCCACCCCGCCAGCGCCCGCACCACCCCGTCCGGCCCGGCCGCGGTCTCCAGGGCGCGCACCACCGTCGTCCCCACCGCGACGACCCGCCCGCCGCCCGCCCGCGCCGCGTTGACCAGCCGCGCGGTGGCCGCCGGCACCTCGAACCGCTCGGGACCTGGCGTCTCGTGCGCCTCCGCCGACGCCACCCCGGTGTGCAGCACCACCGGCGCGAACTGGATCCCGCGGCTCACCAGCTCCACGACCAGACCGGTGGTGAAGGGCCGCGCGGCACTCGGCATCTCCGCCGAACCCGCCCCGTCCGGCGCGTCCAGCGCGAACACCGTCTGATACGCGGAGAGCGGCTGGTCACGCCGGGTGTACGCGTACCGGATCGGGCGGCCGTACCGCCGCAGCAGCTCAGCGACACCGGCCACCGACGGCCGCGCCCACCACAGCCGCTCCTCACCGGCGACCAGCGGCTCCTCCCAGACGAGCCGTACACCGCCGGGCAGCCGCACCACGGACCCGGAAGGCCCGCCCGCGCGCCGCCGGGTGGTCCCGCCCCGCACCGGCTCCCGCAGCTCCACCGCCCACCGGCCGTCGTCCCCGCGGGGCGGAGAAGTGCACCACCACACGGGCCCCCGCGGCGTCCGTCCCGTCGACCGCGGCGGCCAGCGTCCGTGAGGTGTTCACCACCAGCACGTCCCCCGCCCGCAGCAGACAGGGCAGCTCCCGGAAGGTGTGATGGGAGACCGCGGTGCCGCGCGACACCATCATCCGTACGTCGTCCCGCCCACGCCCCCGTTCCTCGGCGGGCACCGAAGCGGCCGGATGGTCCGGGATCCGCAGGGCCTGCCGGGCGCTCATCGCGCCTCACCGGCCAGTGCCGCCGCGGTGAACCGGCCGCTCGCCGGCCGTTCGTCGAGCAGCCGCAGAAACGCCGGAACCACCGTCGAAGGCGCCGGCCGCTCCGCCCCGTCGCCCGGCACCGCGGCCGCGTACAGACCGGTCCGCATGTCACCCGGGTCCACCGTCCACACCCGCAGCCCCGGCTCCTCGGCCGCGAGCACCGCCGACAGCTGGTCGAGCGCGGCCTTGGACGCCCCGTACCCGCCCCAGGTGCCGTACGCCTCGACAGCGGCGTCCGAACTCACCGTGATCACCGCCCCCGCACCGGCCGCCCGCAGCAGCGGCAGCGACTCCCGCACCAGCCCCAGCGCTGCCACCACATTGGTCTCCAGCGCCGCCCGCAACCCGTCGAGCGGCAGCTCGTCGAGGTGTACGAGCGGCTCGGCGCCCAGCGCGCTCGCATTGCTGACCAGCAGATCGAGCCCGCCCAGCGCGCGCCGCCGCGACCAGCCGGACCCGGTGCGCGGCGTCGGTGACATCCCCCGCCACGGCCACGACCCGGGTGCCGTGCACCGCCAGCTCCCGCGCGGCGCCGTCCAGCACCTCACCGGTCCGCGCGCCGATCACCAGATCCCAGCCCCGCCCGGCGAGCCCCTCCGCGAGTGCCCGCCCCAGCCCCTTCGATCCGCCCGTGATGACTGCCACGGCCATGACACACCCTCTTCCGTCGGTGGTCCTTCGGTTCTCCCGCTTCGAGCCATCAACGTAGGAACGCGCCCCCGCCCCGCACCTCGTCCGCGGGCCCCGGCCCCGAAGGCACTTCGGCCTAGTCCTCACGCCCCTCCTGACCTGGTCCCGAAGGACCGGGCCGGAGTTGTCCACAGCCCGATACGGCCCGGCCGACCCGCCGGTACCGTGTGGCCATGTCCCATCGACCCGCGTCCGGCCTGTCAGCGGTGAGCACCGCGCTGCTCGCCATGAGCAGACATCTGGAGGTCCGCGACGTCCTCAAGACGATCGTGGTCTCTGCACGTGAACTGCTGGACGCCGAGTACGCGGCGCTCGGGGTCCCCGACGACCACGGCGGCTTCGCCCAGTTCGTGGTCGACGGCGTCAGCGACGCCCAGTGGAAGGCCATCGGCCCGCTCCCGCGCCAGCACGGCATCCTCGCCGCGATGCTGCACGACGAGAAACCCCAGCGCCTCGACGACGTACGCCAGGACCCCCGCTTCGGCGGCTGGCCGTCCACGCACCCCGACATGTCGGACTTCCTGGGCCTGCCCGTCCGCGACGGCGACGAGACGATCGCCGCGCTCTTCCTCGCCAACAAGCGCTGCCCCAGGCGCACCGGCCGCTGCGGATTCACCGAGGAGGACGAGGAGCTGCTGACGATACTGGCCCAGCACGCCGCGATCGCCCTCACCAACGCCCGCCTCTACGAGCGCAGCCGCGAGCTCACCATCGCCGAGGAACGCTCCAGGCTCGCGCACGAACTCCACGACGCGGTCAGCCAGAAACTCTTCTCCCTGCGGCTGACGGCCCAGGCCGCCGCCACCCTCGTGGACCGCGACCCGGCCCGCGCCAAGGGCGAGCTCCAGCAGGTCGCCGACCTCGCGGCTGAGGCCGCCGACGAACTCCGCGCCGCCGTCGTGGAACTGCGCCCCGCCGCCCTCGACGAGGACGGCCTGGTCCACACACTCCGCACGCACATCCAGGTCCTCGACCGCGCGCACAGCCCCCATGTCACCTTCCGCAGCGGGCAGGTGCGGGCGCTGCCCGCCGCCCAGGAGGAGGCGCTGCTGCGGGTGGCCCAGGAGGCACTGCACAACGCCCTGCGCCACTCGGGCGCCGGGCGGATCGATGTCGTACTGGAGAGCCGGCGGCTCGGCCCGGGCGCGGTCCTGCGGATCGCCGACGACGGCACCGGATTCGAGCCCTCGGCCGTCCGGCGGGCCGGCCGGCACCTCGGGCTGGTCTCCATGCGGGACCGGGCGAGCGGCGTCGGAGGCCGGCTCCGGGTGGAATCGGCGCCCGGAGAGGGCGCCACGATCGAGATGGAGGTGCCCGGTGGCTGACACCGCACCCAGGCCGAAGGCGGCCATCCGCGTCCTGCTCGTCGACGACCACCAGGTGGTCAGAAGGGGCCTGCGCACCTTTCTGGAGATCCAGGACGACATCGAGGTCGTGGGCGAGGCACCGGACGGGGAGCAAGGGGTGGCCGCCGCCGAGGAGCTGCGCCCCGACATCGTCCTGATGGACATCAAGATGCCGGGCATGGACGGCATCGAGGCGCTGCGCAGGCTCCGCGAGCTGGCCAATCCGGCGCGGGTGCTGGTGGTCACCAGCTTCACCGAGCAGCGCACGGTCGTCCCCGCCCTGCGCGCCGGGGCTTCGGGGTACGTATACAAGGACGTCGACCCGGACGCGCTGGCCGACGCCATCCGCTCGGTCCACGCCGGGCACGTACTCCTCCAGCCCGAAGTGGCCGGCGCGCTGCTCTCCCAGGAGCCCGGCGGCGGGCAGGGGAGGGGCACCGTGCTCACCGAGCGCGAACGGGAGGTCCTCGGGCTGATCGCCGACGGACGTTCCAACCGGGAGATCGCCCGGGCGCTGGTCCTCTCCGAGAAGACCGTCAAGACGCATGTGTCGAACATCCTGATGAAGCTGGACCTGGCGGACCGGACCCAGGCGGCGCTCTGGGCGGTACGGAACGGAGCGGCGGGCTGAGCGGGCTGAGCGGGCGGAGCGGGGCCGACGGGCCGAGCGGACCGTCATATTCCGGTGTGAGATTCATACCGTCGGGTGTAAGTCACCCACATGGCGTATCCGGATGGAGTGTGGGCCGTTCTCCATGCGTGCTGCGGCGCCGGCCGCAGCCAGCTAGGAGGAGCCTGAAATGAAGAACCTGAAGAAGGCCGCTGCCGTCACCCTCGTCGCCGGTGGCGTCCTCGCCGCCGGAGCCGGCGCGGCGTCCGCCGCCTCGCACGCCTCGGGCGCGGCGACCAGCTCGCCCGGCGTCGTCTCCGGCAACGTGGTGCAGGCCCCGGTGCACGTCCCGGTGAACGCCGTCGGCAACACCGTCTCCGTCATCGGCGTCCTGAACCCGGCCTTCGCCAACCACGGCATCAACGGCTGACCCACCACGGCCAGCGGCCGACGGCCCCCCGGACACTGTGCCGGGGGGCCGTCCGGTGCTTCGGCGCGGCGGCACACGGGGCCGGGAGGCTGCCCCCCCCCACTCGGCTCTGCCGGAGAGCGCGCAGCCCCGCCGCACCGCCTCCACCCCGCAGAGCGATCCCGTCAGCCGCGCTCCCGCTCCTCCACATACGCGTTGTACGCGGCCACCTGCGCCCGCCGGGCCACCCGCTCCACCGGCCGCAGCGCGTTCCCCCGCGCCGCCATCTCCGACGCGCTCACCGCGCCGCCCGGCCCGTGCTCGTACGCCACCGACACGAGCAGCCCGACCCGCCGGGCCAGTTCCAGCACCCGGACGGCCCGCGCCGGATAGCCCGGCGCCAGCAGCTCACCCGGCCCCGCTTCCGCCCGGGCCCGGTACGCGTCGATCGCCGCCTCGGCGGCCGGCCCGCCACCCGCCACATCGAGCCCCGACAGCACCGCCGTCGCCTCCCGCAGCGCCTCGGCCAGCTCCCGTTCCGCCTCGCCGAGCGACGGTACGTCGGCCGGCGGCGCCTCACGGACCGGCAGACAGTGCCAGACCACCTCACGGTGCAGATCGCCCTCCGGGCCCGCCTCGTACAGCTCGGGCACCAGCCCCAGCGACACCCCGAAGGCGGTGACCGCCTCCTCCGCCTCCAGCGCCCGCGTGTTGAACTCCGGCGGTCCGCTGAGGCCCAGCGGATGCCCCGCTGTGGGCATCGCCACCCGAAAGCCGGTCACACCGAGTGCCCGCAGCCGCCCCAGCGCCAGCGTGAGCCCGACCGGCCCCTCCTCGCCCGGCAGCCCCTCCACCCGGTGCACCGCGTCCCCGCCGACGATGGCGAGTGCGGCGTCATCCGGCGATACAATTCCGGCCAACAGGGCATTTCCCCATGCGGCCAGCCGTCCTGAGCGTGGTTCCGTGAACATGACCCCAGCGTAGGGAACGGACCTAGACGCCGGTGAACTTCTCAGGTGGCGTAGGTTTTCCCTTAGGGAGCTGCGCCCACAGGCGCACGCGCGAACCGAGACTGCATGGGGAGACAACGCGCTCATGAGCGATGTACTGGAGCTGCTGGACGTATCGGTGGTCCGCGACGGACGTGCTCTGGTGGACGACGTCTCCTGGGCGGTGAAAGAGGGGGAGCGCTGGGTGATCCTCGGCCCCAACGGCGCGGGCAAGACCACCCTCCTCAACATCGCGTCCAGCTACCTCTTCCCGACCACGGGCACCGCGTCGATCCTCGGCGAGCAGCTCGGCAAGCCCGGCACCGACGTCTTCGAGCTGCGCCCACGCATCGGTATGGCGGGCGCCGCCATGGCCGAGAAGATGCCCAAGCGGCAGACCGTCCTCCAGGTCGTCCTCACCGCGGCCTACGGCATGACGGCCACCTGGCACGAGGACTACGAGGAGGTCGACGAGCAGCGCGCCCGCGCCTTCCTCGACCGCCTGGGCATGACCGAGTTCCTCGACCGCAAGTTCGGCACCCTCTCCGAGGGTGAGCGCAAGCGCACCCTCATCGCCCGCGCGATGATGACCGACCCCGAACTGCTGCTGCTCGACGAGCCCGCCGCCGGTCTCGACCTCGGCGGCCGCGAGGACCTCGTACGCCGTCTCGGCCGGCTGGCCAAGGACCCGTACGCCCCCTCGATGGTGATGGTGACCCACCACGTCGAGGAGATCGCCCCGGGCTTCACCCACGTCCTGATGATCCGTCAGGGCAAGGTGCTGGCCGCCGGTCCGATGGAGACCGAGCTGAGCTCCCGCAACCTCTCGCTCTGCTTCGGGCTGCCGCTCGTCGTCGAACAGCGCGGCAACCGCTGGACCGCGCAGGGCCTTCCGCTCGGCTGAGAGGTTCCGCACCCCCGGACGAAAGACCCCTGCGCCCTGTCCCCGGAGGGGACTGCAGCCCTACCATGACCCCGTGGACATCGAGGCATGGGTGTGGTGGCTGATCGGGGCCGCGGGGCTGGGAATCCCGCTCGTCGTCACCGCCATGCCCGAATTCGGGATGCTGGCCGTGGGAGCGGTCGCCGCATCGGCCGCCGCCGGGCTCGGCGCCGGACCGGTGCTCCAGGTCCTCGTCTTCGTGATCGTGTCCGTCGCGCTCATCGCCGTCGTACGCCCCATCGCGAACCGGCACCGGTCCCAGCGGCCCGAACTGGCCACCGGAATCGATGCGTTGAAGGGCCGTCAGGCCGTCGTCCTGGAACGGGTCGACGGCAGCGGAGGCCGTATCAAGCTCGCCGGAGAGGTCTGGTCGGCGCGGGCCCTCGACGGCGACAGCAGTTATCAGCCAGGTCAGCAGGTGGACGTCGTGGAGATCGACGGAGCGACAGCGGTCGTCCTGTGACAGAACCCCACACACGGCAGACCGAGGTCTGCGAAGATCGATCATCGGGAACTGCCGGCAATCGAAGGGCACGGGGAGCACGATGCCATCCGTCATCATCGTTCTGATCATTCTGGTGGTGCTGGTCTTCATCGCCCTGATCAAAACGATCCAGGTGATCCCACAGGCCAGCGCCGCCATCGTCGAACGGTTCGGCCGCTACACACGCACGCTCAACGCCGGGCTGAACATCGTCGTTCCGTTCATCGACTCGATCCGCAACCGGATCGACCTCAGGGAACAGGTCGTTCCCTTCCCGCCGCAGCCGGTGATCACCCAGGACAACCTGGTCGTCAACATCGACACCGTCATCTACTACCAGGTGACCGACGCCCGCGCCGCGACCTATGAAGTGGCCAGCTACATCCAGGCGATCGAGCAGCTCACCGTCACCACCCTCCGCAACATCATCGGCGGCATGGACCTGGAGCGGACCCTGACCTCCCGTGAGGAGATCAACGCGGCACTGCGCGGCGTCCTCGACGAAGCCACCGGCAAGTGGGGCATCCGCGTCAACCGTGTCGAGCTGAAGGCCATCGAGCCGCCCACCTCCATCCAGGACTCGATGGAGAAGCAGATGCGCGCCGACCGGGACAAGCGCGCCGCGATCCTCCAGGCCGAAGGTGTCCGGCAGTCCGAAATCCTGCGCGCCGAGGGCGAGAAGCAGTCGGCCATCCTCCGGGCCGAAGGTGAGGCCAAGGCGTCGGCGCTGCGCGCGGAGGGCGAGGCCCAGGCCATCCGTACGGTCTTCGAGTCGATCCACGCGGGCGACGCGGACCAGAAGCTGCTCGCCTACCAGTACCTCCAGATGCTCCCGAAGATCGCCGAGGGTGACGCCAACAAGCTCTGGATCGTGCCGAGCGAGATCGGCGACGCACTCAAGGGACTCAGCGGAGCCTTCGGGAACCTCGGCGAGAACGTCCCCGGCTTCAACACCGGCAAGGAGTCGCCGGCCCCGCCGGCCGCCAGGCGCCCCTCCGAGTAACAACCGCCGCGGACCCTCCGCGCACCACGAGAATCAGCCCGCCTCCGGACCTCCGGGGCGGGCTGACGCGGTCTGCGGCGGCCGGGGGTTACGCGGTCTGCGGGAGCCAGTCCGGCAGCGCCCGACGGTCACCGGCCCCGAGCGCCAGCATCATCGCGTCGGCAGGCGTCGGCACGAAGGGCCTGCGCAGCAGCGGCATCCCGGCCTGCTCCGGCGTACGGGCCGCCTTACGGTGATTGTCCTCGGCGCAGGAGGCGACCGTATTGAGCCAGGTGTCCTGGCCGCCCTGGGCACGCGGCACCACATGGTCGACGGTGGTCGCCCGCCGCCCGCAGTACGCGCATCGGTGCTGGTCGCGGACCAGCACCCCCCGTCTCGACCACGGTGCCTGTCTTCGGAACGGCACCCGGACATATCTGCAGAGCCTGATCACGCGGGGCACCGGCAGCTCGACAGCGGCCGCCCGCACCCGCAGTCCGGGGTGGGCCTGCTCGACCACGGCCTTGTCCTGGAGCACCAGGACCACCGCGCGGTTGAGCGTCACCGTCGACAGCGGCTCGAAGCTGGCGTTCAGTACCAGTGTGTCCCGCATGGTGCCCACCTCCGTGTGCCGGCCCACCCCCGGTGGGGCTGGGATCAACTCTGGCCGGGCACGCCACGATGGACAACGCAATAAAAAAGGCCCTGCCCTGATCTCTCCAAGACCGGGGCAGGGCAAACAGACGCGCGGGCTTCAGCTTTCGGCGGGAGCCGCGTACTCGGCGATGAGCTGGGCGCGTGCCAGCGTATGGAAACGCAGATTGAAGCCGACCGCGGCAGGCGGGGTGTCCGAGTCGATCCCGAGCTGCGGGGTGTCCACCGCGTACACGGTGAAGACATAGCGGTGGTTCTCACCGGCCGGCGGCGCGGCGCCGCCGAACTCCTTCGCACCGTAGTCGTTACGGGCCTGGACCGCGCCCGGCGGCAGCCCGTTGAACGCACCACTGCCCGCGCCCGCCGGAAGCCCGGTCACCGAGGCCGGGATGTCGAACAGCGACCAGTGCCAGAACCCGCTGCCCGTGGGCGCGTCGGGATCGAAGCAGGTCACGGCGAAGCTCCTGGTCTCCGGCGGGAACCCCTCCCACCGCAGCTGCGGCGAGGTGTTCCCCGCCGCGTACACCTGAGCGTCCTTCAATACCGACCCCGGCGCGATGTCCTCGCTCACCACCGTGAACGAGGGCACCGGCGGATGAAAGTCATGGGGGAGCGGCGGCTTACTGAGCCCGGTCACGACGGCACCTCCTGCATCAGCTGTCAGTTCCGCATCCGACACTAGAGCCAGTTCCGCCGGCCACCCACATCGGCCAGCCACTGATGGAGGTATCCCGTCCAGTCGGTCTCCCGGAAATCGTGCAGACCCACCTGGAACGCCCGGTACGAGTCGCTGCCCTCGCTGAAGAGGCCCGGCTTCTTGTCCATTTCGAGTATCACGTCCATCTCACGGTCGTCCGTGACGAAGGTCAGCTCGACCTGGTTGAGACCCCGGTACCGCTCCGGCGGGCAGAACTCGATCTCCTGGTAGAAGGGGAGCAGCTGGCGCGTGCCGCGGATGTGGCCGCGCTCCAGATCCGCGCTCACGAAGCGGAAGCCGAGCTCACCGAAGGCATCCAGAACCGCCTGCTGGGCCGGGAGCGGATGCACCTGGATGGGATCCAGGTCCCCGGAGTCCAGCGCCCGCGCGATCTCCAGCTCCGTCGTCACCCCGATGTGCATACCGGGCAGCGGCCGACCCGCGATGTTCGTGATCGGGGTCTCCCAGGGTATTTCGAGCCCGAAGGGCACCACACGCAGGGCGCCCGCGGCGATCGCCAGATCCCCGCCCAGCCGCAGCTGGGTGAACTCGATGTCCTGCTTGACCTCGTGGTCGCCGCTCTCGATCTCCACCCGCCCCTGGAGCCCCACGGAAAGCCCCTCGATCCGCTGGTCGACCGCGCCGCCCTGGATCCTCACCCGCCCCTGGACCACACCGCCCGGTACGACGTTCGGCTCGGACAGCTCCGTCTCCACCGAAGCACCGCCGGCCCCCAAGCTCGCGAGCAGTCTCCTGAACCCCATGCCCACCGCGCTCCTCTCACCTCATCGATCCTTTTTGATCTTGCCCCCCCATTACATACGCGTCCTCGCGCGGCCCCGCCGGCCGTTCCCCGTTACGCTCGTCAGCCATGAGCGCCAGTCCGGACCGTACGCCCCTGCCACGCCACTTCTTCGAGCGCTCCGTACTGGAGGTGGCCCCGGACCTGCTGGGCCGCACCCTGGTCCGCCGCACGCCGGACGGCCCGATGGAGCTGCGCCTCACCGAAGTGGAGGCGTACGCGGGGGAAGCCGACCCGGGTTCGCACGCCTACCGGGGGCGGACGCCCCGCAACGAGGTCATGTTCGGTCCGCCCGGCCATGTGTACGTCTACTTCACCTACGGCATGTGGCACTGCATGAACCTGGTCTGCGGCCCCGACGGCAGTGCGAGCGGAGTGCTGCTCCGCGCGGGAGAGGTGACGGCGGGCGCCGAGCTGGTACGTGTACGCCGCCCCGCGGCCCGCCACGACAGGGAACTGGCGAAGGGCCCGGCCCGCCTCGCGACCGGTCTTGACGTCGACCGCTCGCTGAATGGCGCCGATGTCTGTGCGGCCGACGACACCGTCCTCGCGATCCTCACGGGTACGCCGCCCGTCGCCGGCCTGGTACGCAGCGGCCCCCGCACGGGAGTTGGCGGGGAGGGGGCGCACCAGCCATGGCGTTTCTGGATCGACGGCGATCCCACGGTCAGCCCGTACCGGGCACATGTTCCGCGCAGGAAGTGGGCTTGACTCGGCCGGTCGGGACACCTAATGTAGTCCGAGCCGCTTGACACGGGCACTGCTATCGGAACGGCCCATCGGAC
>NZ_CP108660.1:6727500-7257500 GCF_045162975.1 Streptomyces sp. NBC_01089
GAGGGAACGAGGGGAAGTGAAACATCTCAGTACCCTCAGGAAGAGAAAACAACCGTGATTCCGGGAGTAGTGGCGAGCGAAACCGGATGAGGCCAAACCGTATGTGTGTGATACCCGGCAGGGGTTGCGCATGCGGGGTTGTGGGGTTGCACTTCAATAGTCTGCCGGCTGTTGGGCGAGTTAGAAACCGTTGGTGTAGGCGAAGGACATGCGAAAGGTCCGGCGTAGAGGGTAAGACCCCCGTAGCTGAAACATCAACGGCTTGCTTGTGTGATTCCCAAGTAGCACGGGGCCCGAGAAATCCCGTGTGAATCTGGCGGGACCACCCGCTAAGCCTAAATATTCCCTGGTGACCGATAGCGGATAGTACCGTGAGGGAATGGTGAAAAGTACCGCGGGAGCGGAGTGAAATAGTACCTGAAACCGTGTGCCTACAAGCCGTGGGAGCGTCGCTGGTCGTACTTGTACGGTCAGTCGTGACTGCGTGCCTTTTGAAGAATGAGCCTGCGAGTTAGCGGTGTGTAGCGAGGTTAACCCGTGTGGGGAAGCCGTAGCGAAAGCGAGTCCTAATAGGGCGTTTGAGTTGCACGCTCTAGACCCGAAGCGGAGTGATCTAGCCATGGGCAGGTTGAAGCGGCTGTAAGAGGTCGTGGAGGACCGAACCCACCAGGGTTGAAAACCTGGGGGATGACCTGTGGTTAGGGGTGAAAGGCCAATCAAACTCCGTGATAGCTGGTTCTCCCCGAAATGCATTTAGGTGCAGCGTCGTGTGTTTCTTGCCGGAGGTAGAGCACTGGATAGGCGATGGGCCCTACCGGGTTACTGACCTTAGCCAAACTCCGAATGCCGGTAAGTGAGAGCGCGGCAGTGAGACTGTGGGGGATAAGCTCCATGGTCGAGAGGGAAACAGCCCAGAGCATCGACTAAGGCCCCTAAGCGTACGCTAAGTGGAAAAGGATGTGGAGTCGCAGAGACAACCAGGAGGTTGGCTTAGAAGCAGCCATCCTTGAAAGAGTGCGTAATAGCTCACTGGTCAAGTGATTCCGCGCCGACAATGTAGCGGGGCTCAAGCGTACCGCCGAAGTCGTGTCATTCATACACATAGGGCTAACGCCTGTATGGATGGGTAGGGGAGCGTCGTGTGCCGGGTGAAGCAGCCGCGGAAGCGAGTTGTGGACGGTTCACGAGTGAGAATGCAGGCATGAGTAGCGATACACACGTGAGAAACGTGTGCGCCGATTGACTAAGGGTTCCTGGGTCAAGCTGATCTGCCCAGGGTAAGTCGGGACCTAAGGCGAGGCCGACAGGCGTAGTCGATGGACAACCGGTTGATATTCCGGTACCCGCTTTGAAACGCCCAGTACTGAGCCCATTGATGCTAAGGCCGTGAAGCCGTCCTGGACCCTTCGGGGAAAGGGGAGTGGTGGAGCCGCTGAACCAAGGTGGTAGTAGGTAAGCGATGGGGTGACGCAGGAAGGTAGTCCAGCCCGGGCGGTGGTTGTCCCGGGGTAAGGGTGTAGCCCGTTGTCCAGGTAAATCCGGATGACATGTGGGTGAGACCTGATGCCGAGCCGATTGTGGTGAAGTGGATGATCCTATGCTGTCGAGAAAAGCCTCTAGCGAGTTTCATGGCGGCCCGTACCCTAAACCGACTCAGGTGGTCAGGTAGAGAATACCGAGGCGTTCGGGTGAACTATGGTTAAGGAACTCGGCAAAATGCCCCCGTAACTTCGGGAGAAGGGGGGCCATTCCTGGTGATCATCTTTACGGTGTGAGCTGGGGGTGGCCGCAGAGACCAGCGAGAAGCGACTGTTTACTAAAAACACAGGTCCGTGCGAAGCCGTAAGGCGATGTATACGGACTGACGCCTGCCCGGTGCTGGAACGTTAAGGGGACCGGTTAGTCACATTTCGGTGTGGCGAAGCTGAGAACTTAAGCGCCAGTAAACGGCGGTGGTAACTATAACCATCCTAAGGTAGCGAAATTCCTTGTCGGGTAAGTTCCGACCTGCACGAATGGCGTAACGACTTCTCGACTGTCTCAACCATAGGCCCGGTGAAATTGCACTACGAGTAAAGATGCTCGTTTCGCGCAGAAGGACGGAAAGACCCCGGGACCTTTACTACAGTTTGATATTGGTGTTCGGTTCGGCTTGTGTAGGATAGGTGGGAGACTGTGAAGCGGCCACGCCAGTGGTTGTGGAGTCGTCGTTGAAATACCACTCTGGTCGTGCTGGATGTCTAACCTCGGTCCGTGATCCGGATCAGGGACAGTGTCTGATGGGTAGTTTAACTGGGGCGGTTGCCTCCTAAAGAGTAACGGAGGCGCCCAAAGGTTCCCTCAGCCTGGTTGGCAATCAGGTGTTGAGTGTAAGTGCACAAGGGAGCTTGACTGTGAGACCGACGGGTCGAGCAGGGACGAAAGTCGGGACTAGTGATCCGGCAGTGGCTTGTGGAAGCGCTGTCGCTCAACGGATAAAAGGTACCCCGGGGATAACAGGCTGATCTTCCCCAAGAGTCCATATCGACGGGATGGTTTGGCACCTCGATGTCGGCTCGTCGCATCCTGGGGCTGGAGTCGGTCCCAAGGGTTGGGCTGTTCGCCCATTAAAGCGGTACGCGAGCTGGGTTTAGAACGTCGTGAGACAGTTCGGTCCCTATCCTCTGCGCGCGTAGGAATATTGAGAAGGGCTGTCCCTAGTACGAGAGGACCGGGACGGACGAACCTCTGGTGTGCCAGTTGTCCTGCCAAGGGCATGGCTGGTTGGCTACGTTCGGAAAGGATAACCGCTGAAAGCATCTAAGCGGGAAGCCTGCTTCGAGATGAGTGTTCCCTCCCCCTTTGAGGGGTTAAGGCTCCCAGTAGACGACTGGGTTGATAGGCCAGATGTGGAAGCCCGGTAACGGGTGGAGCTGACTGGTACTAATAGGCCGAGGGCTTGTCCTCAGTTGCTCGCGTCCACTGTGTTGTTCCCAGACCACGAACTATCGTGCCGGCGGAACTTGTTTCACTACTTAACTGAAGAGTGTGCTTGTTCGCTAGAGCCCAATTAGGGTTTCGGTGGTCATAGCGTTAGGGAAACGCCCGGTTACATTCCGAACCCGGAAGCTAAGCCTTTCAGCGCCGATGGTACTGCAGGGGGGACCCTGTGGGAGAGTAGGACGCCGCCGAACAATCTTTGAAGGACCTTTGGTCCCAGCGTTCAGCGCTGGGACCAAAGGTCCTTTTTTTATTTCCCGGAGCGCGTCGGATCGCCGACTGCGTGAGAATGACTGCGGTACCCGAAGACAGGAGCCCCACCCATGTCCACCAACTCTCCCGACGACCGACCGGAGCGCGAGCCGCGTCGCCGGGACGGCGGTGACCAGGGCGGATTCCGCGGTGGTCGTGACAATCGATCCAGCGGCCCGAGTCGGGACAACGACCGTGGCGGCTTCCGCCGTGACGACAACCGCGGAGGTAATCGCGGTACCGGCGGCGGCACCGGCGGTGGGTTCCGTGGCGGTCGTGACGACCGCTCGTCCAGCGGCCCGGGCCGTGACGACCGCGGTGGGCGTCCGGCGGGTGCCGGTGGTGGCTTCCGCGGTGGTCGTGATGACCGTCCGTCCGGCGGCCCGCGCCGTGACGACGACCGTGGTGGACGTCCCGGTGGCAGTGGTGGCGGCGGATACCGCGGTGGTCAGCGTGATGACCGCGGCGGCCGCCCGTCCGGTGGCGACCGCGGTGGGCGGCCGGGCGGCAGCGGCAGTGGTGGCGGCGGTGGGTTCGCCCGTCGTGATGACCGTCCGTCGTTCCGTCGTGATGACAGCCGTGGTGGGCGTCCGGGCGGTGGTGGCGGCTTCGAGCGTCGTGACGACCGCCGCGATGACCGGCGTGGCCGTCCGTCGGGTGGCGACCGTGGTGGGTTCAGGGGTGGTCGTGACGACCGTTCCTCCGGTGCCCCGCGTCGTGATGATGAGCGTGGTGGGGGTTTCCGCCGCGATGACCGTCCCAGTGGTGGTGGTTACGGCCGTCGCGACGACCGGGGCGGAGACCGTGGTGGGTTCCGGGGTGGTCGTGATGACCGTCCGTCCGGTGGTCCGCGCCGTGACGACGACCGTGGCGGACGTCCCGGTGGCAGTGGCGGTGGCGGTGGGTTCGCCCGTCGTGATGACCGTCCGTCGTTCCGTCGTGATGACAGCCGTGGTGGGCGCCCGAGCGGTGGCGGCGGCTTCGAGCGCCGTGACGACCGCCGTGACGACCGTCGCGACGACCGCCGTGATGAGCGGCGCGATGATCGCGGTGGCGACCGCGGTGGCCGTTCGTTCGGCGGTGACCGTGGTGGGTTCCGTGGCGGTCGTGACGACCGTTCCTCCGGTGCCCCGCGTCGTGATGACCGTCCCGCTGGCGCTCCGCGCCGCGACGATGAGCGTGGTGGGGGCTTCCGCCGCGACGACCGTCCCAGCGGTGGTGGCTACGGCCGTCGCGACGACCGGGGCGGCGACCGCGGTGGCCGGCCCTCCGGCGGCGGTGACCGTGGTGGATTCCGTGGCGGTCAGCGCGACGACCGGGACCGTGGTGGGTACCGCGGCGGCCAGCGTGACGAGCGTGGCGGCGGTTTCCAGCGGGACGAGCGTGACCGGGACCGCGAGCCGGTCAAGCGGCTGCCGATCCCCGAGGACGTCACCGGCCAGGAGATCGACAAGGATGTGCGGCAGGAGCTGATGAGCCTGCCCAAGACCCTCGCCGAGGACGTCGCCAAGAACCTCGTGATGGTCGCCCGGCTGATCGACGAGGACCCCGACGAGGCGTACGAGTACTCCCGTATCGCGCTCCGGCTGGCCTCCCGGGTCGCCGCTGTGCGTGAGGCGGCAGGGTTCGCCGCGTACGCGACACAGAAGTACACGGAGGCGCTTGCCGAGTTCCGTGCCACGAAGCGGATGACCGGGACGGTGGACCTCTGGCCCGTCATGGCCGACTGCGAGCGCGGTCTTGGCCGGCCCGAGCGGGCGATGGCGATGGCCGGGGAGCCCGAGGTCCAGAAGCTCGACAAGGCCGGACAGGTCGAGATGCGTCTGGTCGCCGCCGGTGCCCGCCGCGACATGGGGCAGATCGACGCGGCGATCGTCACGCTGCAGAGCCCCGAGCTGGCGTCCAACTCCGTACAGCCGTGGACCGCTCGGCTGCGCTACGCGTACGCCGACGCGCTGCTCGCGGCGGGCCGTGAGGACGAGGCGCGCGAGTGGTTCGCCAAGACCATCGAGTCCGACAAGGACGGCTCGACGGACGCGTCGGACCGGCTCGCCGAGCTGGAGGGTGTCGAGTTCGTCGACGTCGAGGACGAGTCGGGAGAGGACGAGTCGGACGACGAGTCCGACGCGCCCCTGGCCGACGGCCCCGACCACGACGGCACGGACCACGACACCGCTGACCGCGACCGGGACTGAGCCCGGCCGGCCGAGCCGGTGAAGCAGTGAGAAGGGCCGCACCCCGGGAAGCCGGGTGCGGCCCTTCTCGCGTGGTGCGGGGTACGGAACACCGGTCCCGGCACCGCCCCAGCCGCGCCCCCGCCCCGTCTCAGTCGATGGTGAGGCTGCGCAGCACCAGCCCGGTCGCCGGTTTCGGGCCGAACGACGTCGACTTGCGGGGCATCGTCACACCCTGGCGGGCCAGTTCCCGGACGACCTCCTCGCGTACCGGATGCATCAGGACCGCCGTACCGCCGTGCCGTTCCGCCTGTTCGACCGCCGCGTCCGTGGCGTGGATGTACGCGATGTGCTCGGGCGCGTCCGGGACCGACCAGACCTTGTCCAGGAGTGTGTGGTGCAGGACGGTGGCGTCGAGTGTCCGCCAGGCCGCGGGGTGATCCGTGGGGACCGTGCGCTCCAGCAGGTCCCGCGCGGGACGGTCGGCGAGATGGAACCGGCCGTCCCCGGCGAGCAGGAAGGCGTTGCCCGCGGCCGCCGCATCGGCGAGGGCGGCCAGCGCCTCCGGGAGCGTGTCGATCGTGCGGACCCGGAAGGCGCCGTCGAGTCCTGTCAGCGCCTCGGCGACGGGCAGCCGGTGCAGCACCCGGTGGATGGCCCGTACCTGGAGCGGATAGCGGACCGTGTCGATGAGGAGCACCAGGCCGTACTCCCACGGGCCCGGCCCCGGGTGTTCGTCGCGCAGCCGGAGGTAGGTCGCCCAGCGGTGGTGGCCGTCGGCGATCAGGGCCTGGCGGTCGGCCAGATCCGCCTGTGCCTCCGCGATACCCGCCGGGTCGGTGACGGCCCACAGCCGGTGGCTGAAGCCGTCCTCGGTGGTCGTCGCGAGCAGCGGACGGCCGGTTGTCGTCCGCTCGATGACAGCCGCGGCACCCGACTGGTTCCCGGCCTCCGGAACGCCAGCACCGCCGTCACCCCCGTCACCGCCGCCCTCGTCGCTGCTGCGGTAGGTCAGGAGCAGTGGTTCGAAGTTGACGGCTGTGGTCCGCATCAGTGCCGCCCGGTCCGCGACGATGTCCGCCATCACGTCCTCGTGCGGGAGGACCACGCCCTCCTCCGGGGTGGAGAGGGCCAGGGCGCCGATGAGACCGCGCTGGAGCACGTCGCCGTCGCGCTGTTCGTACACGTACAGGGCGGCCTTCGGGTCGGCGGCCAGGATGCCGTCCCTGAGCCACTCCGCGAGGGTCGTGGCGGCCTGCTCGTTGCGGGCGGCCGGGGTGTCGGCCTGCGGCAGGATCAGCCGCACGATGTTGTGCGGATCGGCGGACTCCAGGTGCAGCAGCCCGTCCGGCCTGACCACGACGTCGTAGGGCGGGGACGTCACGGCTGCGAGGCTGCCCACGCGTTCGGGCACGTAGCGCACCCCGCGGAAAGGGAAAAGTCGCAGTCCGTTGTCCGCATGCCGACCACTTGAAGTCATTGGTGCATGGTATGTGGGGATCCGTCATACGGGATGATCGGGAGAAGAACAGCCAACGAGGAGTGCGATGACCCGCCAGATCAGGACCAGCCCGGACGGCATGAAGACAGCGCTGAGTGAGACGTACGACACAGCCCTGCTCGATCTGGACGGGGTGGTGTACGCGGGCGGTTCGGCGATCGTCCACGCCGTCGCCTCACTCGGGACCGCGCGGGACGGCGGGATGCACCTCGCGTACGTCACCAACAACGCGCTGCGTACGCCCGGGGCGGTGGCGGACCACCTCACCGAGCTGGGGGTGCCCGCCGAGGCCGCCGACGTCATCACATCGGCGCAGGCGGTGTCCCGGCTGATCGCCGATCAGGTGCCGCGAGGGGCCAGGGTGCTGGTCATCGGCGGTGAGGGGCTGCGGGTCGCGCTGCGTGAACGCGGCCTGGAACCGGTGGACTCCGCTGACGACTCACCGGTCGCGGTGGCCCAGGGGTACGGGGGGCCCGACATGACCTGGGCGCGGTTCGCCGAGGCCGGTTACGCGATCAACAGCGGTCTGCCATGGTTCGTTTCGAATACGGATCTGACCATTCCCAGCGCGCGCGGGATCGCTCCGGGGAACGGCGCCGCGGTCGAGGTGGTCCGGATCGCCACCGGCGCCGAGCCGCAGGTGGCGGGGAAGCCGCTGCCGCCGATGCACCGGGAGACCGTGCTGCGGACCGGTGCCGAGCGGCCGCTGGTCGTCGGCGACCGGCTGGACACCGACATCGAGGGTGCCTTCAACGGCGGCGTGGACTCGCTGCTCGTACTGACCGGGGTGACGGACGCGGCGCAGCTGCTGGCGGCTCCGCCCGAGCACCGGCCGACCTATGTGGACGCGGATCTCCGCGGACTGCTCACCGGTCAGCCCGAAGTGAGTGGTGCGGACGGCGCGTTCCGCTGCGGCGGCTGGACCGCTTCGGTACGGGACGGGAAGCTGGCCGTCGACGGTGAAGGGGGCGCGCTGGACGGGCTGCGGGCGCTGTGTGCAGCGGCCTGGACACACGCGGGCGACGGTACGTACGGTCTGGACGCGGGCGAGGTGATCTCCCGCGTCGGCCTCTGAGCGGTGTGATCTCCCGGCCGCCTCCCGCCCGCAGTACTGCCAGGGTAGGCTAACCTAACCACGTGTTGGTCGACAGTCCCTCCAGGCAGAGCGCGGAGCAAGCCCCCGCGCCCCCCAAGCACAACGCGGCGCGCGCCGCCGGGCTCCTGCTGTCTCTCGCCGTGCTCCTGCTGGTCGTCGTCGCGAGCATCGCGATCGGCGCCAAGGCGGTACCGCTCGGCGATGTGTGGCACGGTCTGGCGCACAGCTCGGGCACCGGCAACGACATCCTGATCAGGGACGTGCGAATACCGCGCACCCTGCTGGGGGTCCTCGTCGGCGCCGCGCTCGGGGTCGCGGGGGCGGTCATGCAGGCACTGACCCGCAACCCGCTCGCCGAGCCCGGCATCCTCGGCGTCAACGCGGGCGCGTCCGCCGCCGTCGTCTCCGCGATGAGCTTTCTCGGCGTCAGTTCCTTCACCGGTTATGTGTGGTTCGCCTTCGCCGGAGCCGCCGTGGTCTCGGTGCTGGTGTACGTACTGAGCGGGAGCCGCGGGGCGACCCCGGTACGGCTCGCGCTCGCCGGTACGGCCGCCACGTACGCGATGTTCGGATACGTCAACGCCGTGGAGCTGCTGGACTCGGCGGCGCTGGACAAGATGCGCTTCTGGACGGTCGGTTCGCTGGCCACCGCGACATCCGGGACGGTCTCGCAGGTGTGGCCCTTCGTCGCCGCCGGACTGCTGGTGGCGCTGCTGCTCGGCCGCCCGCTCAACGCCATGGCCCTGGGCGACGACACCGCCAGGTCGCTCGGCGCGCATCTGACGCGCACCCGGGTCCTCGCGATGCTCGCCGTGACCCTGCTCTGCGGTTCGGCGACCGCCGCCTGCGGGCCGATCGTCTTCATCGGGCTGATGGTTCCGCACATCGTCCGGGCCATCACCGGACCCGACATGCGGTGGACGCTGCCGTACGCGGCGGTCCTCTCGCCCGTCCTGCTGCTGGGCGCCGATGTCGTCGGCAGGATGGTCGCCCGGCCCGCGGAACTCCAGGTCGGTATCGTGACCGCGCTCATCGGCGGTCCCATCTTCATCTTTCTCGTACGCCGCCGGAGGATGACTCAGCTGTGAAAGCGATCCACGCGATACGGACCCCGGGCGGGCTCTCCCTGCGGGTCGAGGTCAGGGCGGCGATCGTCGTCGTACTGCTGGCCGTGGTCGCCCTGGCGGCCGCCGTCGTACTCATCGGGAGCGGCGACTACCCGATGGCGCCCGCGGATGTGATCCGGACGCTGCTGGGCAGCGGCACCACCGCCCAGGAGTTCATCGTCAACGACCTGCGGCTGCCCAGAGCGCTCGTCGGCCTTCTCGTGGGGGCGGCGCTGGGCGTCGGCGGAGCGGTCTTCCAGTCGATCTCCCGTAATCCGCTGGGCAGTCCTGACGTGATCGGCTTCGGGCAGGGCGCCAGCGTCGGCGCGCTCGCCGTGATCGTGCTCTTCCACGGCGGGGCCACCGCGGTGGCAGGCGGCGCGATCGTCGGTGGTCTGGCCACCGGTGTCGCCGTGTACACGCTGGCGTGGAAGCGCGGTGTGCACGGCTACCGGCTGGTCCTCGTCGGGATCGGCGCCGCCGCGATGCTCACCGCCTGCAACAGCTATCTGCTCACCAAGGCCAATCTGGTCGACGCGACCCGCGCCGTGGTCTGGATGACCGGCTCGCTCGACGGCCGCGACTGGTCGCAGGTCTGGCCGCTGCTGATCGCCTGCGTGGTCCTGATGCCGCTGGTCCTGGCGTACGGACGCAACCTCAGGATGCTGGAGATGGGCGACGACGCGGCGTACGCCCTGGGCGTACGGGTCGAGCGGACCAGGCTGGTGCTGATGCTGGCCGCCGTGCTGCTCACGGCGGTCGCCACCGCGGCCGCGGGGCCGATCGCCTTCGTGGCGCTCAGCGCGCCCCAGCTCGCCCGCCGGCTGACCCGCTCACCGGGCGCCAACCTCCTGCCGTCGGCCTTCATGGGCGCGGCCCTGCTGGTGGTCGCCGACTGGATCGCGCAGCGGGCCTTCGGGGACCGGCAGCTGCCGGTGGGAGTGGTGACGGGGGTGCTCGGCGGCTGCTATCTGCTGTGGCTGCTGGTCTCCGAACGCAAGGCAGGACGGATCTGATGACAACCAGGAGTACCACCATGCAGCGACTCACCGCCGAATCGGTCACCCTCGGCTACGAGCAGCGGGTCATCGCCGAGAACCTCTCCGTCGAGATCCCCGACAACTCCTTCACCGTCATCGTCGGTCCCAACGCCTGCGGCAAGTCGACCCTGCTGCGCGCCCTGTCGCGCATGCTGAAGCCCTCGCAGGGGCGGGTGCTCCTCGACGGCCAGGCGATCGGCTCGATGCCCGCCAAGAAGGTGGCCAGGACGCTCGGGCTGCTCCCGCAGTCCTCGATCGCCCCCGACGGCATCACGGTCGCCGACCTGGTGGCCCGCGGCCGCTACCCGCACCAGGGACTGCTGCGCCAGTGGTCGCCCGACGACGAGCGCATCGTCGACGAGGCCATGGCGGCCACCCGGATCGGAGAGCTGGGCGACCGCTATGTGGACGAGCTGTCCGGCGGTCAGCGCCAGCGGGTGTGGATCGCCATGGCGCTCGCCCAGCAGACCCCGCTGCTGCTCCTCGACGAGCCGACGACCTTCCTCGACATCCAGCACCAGATCGACGTGCTCGACCTCTGCGCCGAACTGCACGAGACACAGGGGCGCACCCTGGTGGCCGTACTGCACGACCTCAACCACGCCGCACGCTACGCGACCCACTTGATCGCCATGCGCGGCGGCGAGATCGTCGCCGAGGGGCCGCCGGCGGAGGTCGTCACGGCCGCGCTGGTGGAGAAGGTGTTCGGGCTGCGCTGCCAGATCATCGACGACCCCGAGACGGGGACACCGCTGGTGGTGCCCGCCGGGCGCCGGGCGCGTACCGCGGGGACGGCCTCGGCGGTGTCCTGAGGCGCGGCTGAAGCGGTGATCTGAGGCGGGGGCTGGAACACCGGCCACAAGAGGGCCCGTGCGGCGTGGCTAGAGCAGTGTCCTGAGGCGCAGCAGGTCGCGGAAGCCCGCTTCGAGCCGCACCCGGCCCGAGCCCCAGGCCCTGGCGAAGTTCAGCTCACCGGCGACCAGGGCGACCAGGTCGTCGCCCTTCATCGCCAGCCGGATCTCCGCCTTCTCGGGCGGCCGTCCTTCGACGGTGTCGAGCACCTGGATACGGCCGTCCACCAGACGCCCGGTGAACGTGACGTCGAGGTCGGTGATGTGGCAGCTCAGCGAGCGGTCCAGCGCCGCGGCGCTGCGTACCTGGCTGTTCGCCTCTGTCATGTTGTCCGAGAGCCTGTCGAGGGCGCTGCGGCACTCTTCTGTCGTCGCCATCGTGATCGACCGTACCGCAGCGCTTCGGGGTAGCGTCTGGGCATGAGTGACGTGATGCCGGAGCCCTCGGCGGCGCAGGCCGGGAGCCAGGACGGCCAGGGCGGCCAGGGCGGCCAGGACCGCCGGGACACCGCTGAGCAGGCCCCGGCGCCGCTGGGTGTGGTCCGCACACCCACCGGGAACGGCGCCGTGGACCGGGTGCTCGACCGGCTGGCCGACGCCGACCACCTCGCCGCCGACGGACATGTCGAGGTGTACGAAGATGTACACCGGGGGCTGCGTGAGGCGCTGGACGCGCTGGACACGCCGCCCGGACCACCGGTCCCGGCCCGCGGCCCCCTCCCGCACAACGTCCCTCACAACAGCAGGAGCTGAACCGAACGTGGCAGGAGTGGCACGCCGACGTCTCGACGCCGAGCTGGTCCGCCGGAGTCTCGCCCGCTCACGCGAGCACGCGAGCCAGCTGATCGCGGCCGGGCGGGTGACCGTCGCGGGCGCCACAGCGACCAAGCCGGCCACCCAGGTCGAGACGAGCGCCGCCGTCGTCGTCCGCGAGGACGTCACCGACCCGGACTACGTCTCGCGCGGCGGGCACAAGCTCGCGGGCGCCTTCGCGGCCTTCACCCCGCTCGGCCTGCGGGTCGGGGGGCGGCGGGCGCTGGACGCGGGCGCGTCGACCGGCGGCTTCACCGATGTCCTGCTGCGGGCGGGCGCCGCGCAGGTCGTCGCGGTGGACGTCGGGTACGGGCAGCTCGCCTGGTCGCTGCAGAGCGACGACCGCGTCACCGTCAAGGACCGTACGAACGTTCGCGAGTTGACGCTCGACGACATCGGCGGAACGCCCGTGGACCTCATCGTGGGCGACCTCTCGTTCATCGCGCTGGGGCTGGTGCTGCCCGCTCTCGTGCGGTGCGCGGGGCCGGACGCCGATCTGGTGCTGATGGTCAAACCGCAGTTCGAGATCGGCAAGGACCGGCTGGGCAGCGGAGGCGTGGTCCGCAGCCCCGGGCTGCGGGCGGAGACGGTGCGGACGGTGGCCGGACAGGCGGCCGGCCTCGGACTCGGCGTGCGGGGCGTCACCGCCAGCCCGCTGCCGGGACCTTCGGGGAACGTCGAGTACTTTCTGTGGCTGCGGGCCGACGCGCCCGCGCTCGATCCGGCGGATGTGGAGCGTGCAGTGGCGGAGGGGCCGCAGTGACCGAAGCAGCATCACCATCGGCAGCCGACCCGGGAGTACGGGGATCCGGGGTACGGCCCGTGGCACCCCCCGTGGCGGCGGGGCCCGCGGTGGAAGGGCCGGCCGAACCGGCGGCGCCGCTCCCGGACCGTACGGTCTTCCTGCTCGCCCACACCGGGCGGCCCGCCGCCATCCGCAGCGCCGAGCGCGTGGTGGAGGGGCTGCTGAAGAACGGGCTGCGGGTACGGGTCCTGGCGGCCGAAGCGGCCGACCTGCCGGTGCCGCCATCGGTCGAACTCGTGGCCGAGGCGACACCCGCCTGCCTGGACGGCTGCGAGCTGCTGATCGTGCTCGGCGGGGACGGGACGCTGCTGCGCGGCGCGGAGTTCGCCCGCGCCTCCGGGGTGCCGATGCTCGGCGTCAACCTCGGCCGGGTCGGCTTCCTCGCCGAGGCCGAGCGCGACGACCTCGACAAGGTCGTCAACCGGGTGGTCTCACGTTCGTACGAGGTCGAGGAGCGGATGACCGTCGACGTCCTCGTGCACAACAACGGTGACATCGTGCACCGGGACTGGGCGCTCAACGAGGCGGCCGTGCAGAAGACCGCGCCCGAGCGGATGCTGGAGGTCGTCCTGGAGATCGACGGCCGTCCCGTCACCGGCTTCGGCTGCGACGGCGTCGTCTGCGCCACCCCGACCGGTTCGACCGCGTACGCCTTCTCGGCCGGCGGGCCGGTGATCTGGCCCGAGGTGGAGGCACTGCTGATGGTGCCCATCGGCGCCCACGCGCTGTTCGCCAAGCCGCTGGTGACCTCACCGGCCTCCGTCCTCGCGGTCGAGGTGCAGCCGCACACCCCGCAGGGCGTCCTGTGGTGCGACGGGCGCCGGTCGGTGGAGCTGCCCTCCGGGGCCAGGGTCGAGGTGCGCAGGGGCGCGGTGCCCGTACGGCTCGCACGGCTGCACCACGCGTCGTTCACCGACCGTCTGGTGGCCAAGTTCGCGCTGCCCGTGGCGGGCTGGCGCGGCGCTCCGCACTGATCGCCCGATACCCGCGCCGGGTGTCCGGCACGGGCCGGCCGGCGGTCACTCCGAACGGGCCACGTCGCACGGGACCCGGGAAACCTCGTATGGTCATGTGCGTGTTGGAGGAGATGCGGATACGGTCGCTCGGAGTCATCGACGACGCTGTGGTGGAGCTTTCACCCGGTTTCACCGCGGTGACCGGTGAGACCGGCGCGGGCAAGACCATGGTCGTGACCAGCCTCGGGCTGCTGCTCGGCGGGCGCGCCGACGCCGCCCTGGTGCGGCTCGGTGCCAAGTCGGCAGTGGTGGAAGGACGGATCGTGCTGCCCGCGGGCGCGCCCGCCGCGGTACGGGCCGAGGACGCGGGCGCCGAACTCGACGAAGGTGCCCTGCTCATCAGCCGGACGGTCTCCGCCGAAGGGCGCTCACGGGCGCACATCGGCGGACGGTCCGTACCGGTCGGGCTGCTCGCCGAGATCGCCGACGAACTGGTCGCGGTGCACGGTCAGACCGACCAGCAGGGGCTGCTGCGCCCGGCGAGACAGCGCCAGGCCCTCGACCGGTACGCGGGCGAGGCCGTGGCGGGGCCGCACACCAAGTACGCCGCCGCGTACAGACGGCTGCGTGCCGTCGCCGCCGAGCTGGAGGAACTGACCACCCGGGCCAGGGAACGGGCCCAGGAGGCCGACCTGCTCCGCTTCGGGCTCGACGAGATCGCCGCGGTCGAGCCGCTGCCCGGCGAGGACACCGAACTCGCCGCCGAGGCCGAGCGTCTGGGGCACGCCGAAGCGCTGGCGTCCGCCGCTTCCGCCGCGCACACCGCGCTGGTCGGCAACCCGGAGGACCCCGAGGGCGTCGACGCGACAACGCTGGTCGGCGGTGCGGGACGGGCGCTGGACGCCGTACGCACCCATGACCCGGCGCTGGCCGCGCTCGCCGAACGGATCGGTGAGATCGGCATCCTGCTCGCCGATGTGTCGGGGGAGCTGGCCGGTTACGCGGACAACCTCGACGCCGATCCGCTGCGGCTCGCCGCCGTGGAGGAGCGCCGGGCGGCCCTGACCCAGCTGACCCGCAAGTACGGTGAGGACATCGCGGCCGTACTCGCCTGGGCCGAGGAGAGCGCGGCGCGCCTCACCGAGCTGGAGGGCGACGACGACCGGATCGGCGAACTGACGGCGGAGCACGAGGCGCTGCGCTCGGAGCTGTCCGGCCTGGCGCAGACGCTCACCGACGCGCGTACGGAGGCGGCCGAACGTTTCGCGGGCGCCGTCACCGCCGAACTCGCCTCGCTGGCCATGCCGCACGCACGGGTGACGATCGACATCCGGCAGACCGATGACCCCGATGGGGTGGAGGTCGGCGGGCGGACCGTCGCCTACGGCCCGCTCGGCGCCGACGAGGTGGAGCTGCTGCTCGCCCCGCACCCCGGTGCCGCCGCACGCCCCATCTCCAAGGGGGCGTCGGGCGGTGAGCTGTCCCGGGTGATGCTCGCGGTCGAGGTCGTCTTCGCGGGGTCCGATCCCGTACCGACGTATCTCTTCGACGAGGTCGACGCCGGGGTCGGCGGCAAGGCCGCCGTTGAGGTGGGCCGCAGGCTCGCCAGGCTCGCCAGGTCGGCGCAGGTGGTGGTCGTGACCCATCTGCCGCAGGTGGCCGCCTTCGCCGACCGGCAGCTGCTCGTCGAGAAGACCAACGACGGCTCGGTGACGAGCAGCGGCGTCACCGTCCTGGAGGGCGAGGACCGGGTACGGGAGCTGTCCCGGATGCTCGCGGGCCAGGAGGACTCGGAGACGGCCCGGGCACACGCCGAGGAACTGCTGGCCACGGCACGGGCGGACGGCTGAGCGGACGGGCGGCGGGTGCGGTGCGTGCGGGTGTGGTGCGTGCGGGTGCGTGCCGCCGGGTCTGTGCGGGCGAGGTGCCCGCAGGTGGCCCTGTGTACGGGCGGGTGGGCGGGCGTGGTGCGTGCGGGCGTCCGCTGTGCTGCGCCCGGTCGGCTGTCCCGGACCTGCTGCCCTGGTCCGGCTGCCCTGGTTCGGCTGTCCCGCTCCGGCCACCCGGTCCGGCCGCCCCCGGACCAGGTGCAGCTCCGGCGCCGCTCTAGGGTGGGGCGCATGACCAGACACGGCGCCCGCACCACCGCACTTCTCGCCTCGTTCGGTGCGACCCGCGCTGCCGCGACGGGGCTGCGCCGCCGGTTTCCCGGAGGCGCTGAGCGCTGGCAGCGCACCAACTACGCCGGGCGCACGGTCGATCTGTGCGCCGGTCCCGCCACCACCGTCGGAGCGGCGCTCGGCGCTGTCGCCGGCGCCCTGCCGCCCCGGGCACGCGGGGCGGCCGCCCTGGCCGTGCTCACCGCCGGGGCCTGCGGGGCGTACGACGACACCGCGGGCGCGGGCGACCAGCGTCGCGGGTTCCGGGCCCATCTCGGTGCGCTGCGCCACGGCGAGGTCACCAGCGGCACGGTGAAGCTCCTGGGTATCGGCGCGGCGGGTCTGGCCGCGGGCGTGCTGCTCAAGGACCGCCCGGCGGACCGGCTGCTGGCCGCTGTCGTCGTCGCGGGCAGCGCCCACCTCGTCAACCTGGTGGATGTGCGCCCGGGACGCGCAGCCGTCGCGGTGCTCGGCCTCGCGGCGCCCGGTCTGCTGCGGCGCGGTCCGGCCGGGGCGCTCGCCGCCGCACCGCTCGGGGCCGCGGCCGCTGTCGTCATCGACGACCTGGCCGAACAGACCATGCTGGGCGACGCGGGGGCGCACGCGCTCGGCGCCGCCCTCGGTGTGGCGATCGTCGCGGGGAACGGGCGGCCCGGACTCGCGGCGCACGCGGCAGCGGTGGTCGCCGCCGCCGCGTACGGTGACAAGGTGAGCCGCGCGGCAGCCTGTTGAGCCGTAGCTCACCCATGCGGGTGACAGCTCCGGCGCGTTGACGCGACCGCACAGGGGCTCGGTCCCCCGGAGAGTGCCGCAACCCGTGCGCGGGCTGGCATCCTGGGGCGCACACATCCGTCCGACGCCGACTCAGGAGCTCCGGTCAGTGAGCAGCACCCAGGTCCCGCCGTACGGCCGTTCACCTCTCTGCGCCGTGCAGGTGCTGGGCGGCGGCAGCGCCGGCAGCAGCGCACATGTCCGGTCGATCACCGGCGGCCTGGTCGAGCGGGGCGTGCACGTCACGGTGTGCGCCCCCGCCGAACTCGAGCGGGCGTACGGCTTCGCGGAGGCGGGCGCGCACTTCGTGCCCGTACCCCGGCGCAGTGATCCGGCGTCCGTCGCCGCGCTGCGCGCCGCCTGTCTGCGGGCCGACATCGTCCACGCGCACGGTCTGAACGCCGCCGTACGGACGTCGCTCGCGCTCAGCGGCCTGCGGCGGCCGCTCGTGGTCACCTGGCACACCCGCCCGCACGCCGAAGGCGCACGGAGCCGTCTGCTGCGGCTGCTGGAGCGAAGGGCCGTCAGGGCGGCGGCAGTTGTCTTCGGTACGTCGTCCGAGCTGGTCGACAGGGCGCGCAGCCGGGGGGCACGCGACGCGCGGCTCGCGCCGGTCGCTGTCCCCGCACCCCGGATCGCCGAGAAAGGCCCCGAGAGCAAGGCGCGGGCGGAACTGGGCGCGGTCGACCGGCCGTTGGTGATGACCGTGGGCAGCCTGGTCGCACACCGCGGCTACGGGACGCTGCTGGACGCGGCCCGGCTCTGGCAGCACCTGGACCCGGTGCCGCTGCTGGTGATCGCGGGTGAGGGCGCGGAGCGCGCCGCGCTGCAGAGCCGGATCACGGCCGACGCGCTCGCGGTCCGCCTCATCGGCAGCCGCGATGACGTGACCGAGCTGCTCGCCGCCGCCGATGTCGCCGTGCTGTCCAGCCGCTGGGAGGCGAGGTCCCTGCTGGCGCAGGAGGCGCTGCGGCTGGGGGTGCCGCTGGTCGCCACGGCGGTCGGCGGGGTGCCCGAGCTGGTGGGCGACGCGGCCGAACTCGTCCCGTACGGCGATCCGCGGGCGCTGGCCGCACGGGTGACCGGACTCCTGGCCGACCCGGCGCGCCGGGCCGGACTCGCCGCCGCGGGCCTGGCCCAGGCCGCGACCTGGCCGACGGAGGACGAGACGGTGGCGCAAGTGCTCAGTGTCTACGACGAGTTGACGGAGTCCGCCGTCGGCCGCTGAGCCCGGGGGAGCGTGCGGACCTCAGGGCGTCACGGGGTGTGCCTGCGGGCCCGCAGGGCCAGGCTCAGGGCGAGTACCGTCTGCGGGTCGTCGAGGTCCGTGCCGAGGAGTTCGGCTATCCGCGCCAGCCGGTTGTAGAGCGTCTGGCGGTTGAGGTGCAGCTCGCGTGCCGTCTCGGCCTTGCGGCCCGCGTGCGCGAGATAGGTCTCCAGGGTAGGCAGCAGGGCGGGCCGCGACGTACGGTCGTGCTCGCGCAGCGGGCCGATCGCCCGGTCCACGAAGGCCGCCAGGTCCGGCTGGTCGCGCAGCCGCCACAGCAGCAGGTCGATGTCCAGGCGCCGCGCGTCGTACCAGGGGCGGTCGGGCAGCCCCTGTGCGGCGGTCGCCGTCTCGGCGGCGTGCCGCAGCCCGGCCGATGCCGCCGCCCAGCCGCCCGCCACCCCCACCACGACGATCGGCGCGTGGGCGCCGGCCCGCTCCAGACCCGCACGCGCCACACCGGCCCGCAGTGCGACGGCCACCCGGTCGGCCACGGCGGTGCGCTCCGACTCCGTACGCAGAGCGAGGAGCAGCGGGACCCGGCCCTCCACGGGGCGTACGCCCAGGAGCACCGGCGCCCCGACGGAGGTCAGCTCCTCCAGGACGGCGCGGGCCAGCACCGCCCAGTTGCCCGACGGCGACAGTTCGGCCGCCAGCCGCATCACCACGGGCAGCAGCGGCCCGTCACCCGGCCGGAAACCGAGGACCCGGGCCTGCGCGGGCGCGTCGTGCGCGGATACCCGTCCCTCGGCGAGATCGGTCAGGAAGTCACCGCGTCCGCGTGCGGCCAGCTCCTCCTCCTGCCTGGCCTGCATCAGCACGACGGCGAGGATCCCGGCGGTCCGCTCGGCGGCCATCCGGTGCACCTGGGCCAGCGGCGCCGACACCGGGAGGAGCGCCAGCCTGGCCCGCACCGAACCGGTGCCCGAGCCGCCGCCCGGCACATCCACCAGGACCGCGCCGGCGGGCCGGTGTCCGCGCAGCCCCTCCCACACCTGGAGCGGCTCGCCCTCGCCCGCGGCGTACAGCAGCTGACCGTCGGGGGTCTCCAGGAAGACCGGGTTGGCGGTGAACTCGGCGAGGATCGACAGCACCTGCGGCACCCCGCCACCGCCGAGCAGCGCCTGTGTGCACCGCCGGTGCACCTCGTCGGCGCGCTGCACCAGCGCGTAGTGACCGTTGACGATCTCGGTGTGGACCTCCTCGGTCACCGAGACGAAGGGCACCTCGCGGTGCAGCTGGACCAGCGGCAGCCCCGCCGCCCGCGCGGTCTCCACGAGGATCGTCGGCAACTGCGAGAAACGCGGTCCGAGCTCCACCACCAAGGCGGCGATACCGCGGTCGGCGAGCCGGCGCACGAACGCCCGCTGCTCGGCGGGGCGGGTGCCGAGCCCGAGCCCCGTGGTGAGCAGCAGCTCGCCGCCCTTGAGCAGCGAGGCCATGTTCGGCACCTCACCCGCGTGCACCCACCGGACGGTACGGCTGAGCCGGTCGGCGCCCGCGACGACCTCGGGCAGCCCCCCGCGCAGCCCCGGCAGCTCAAGCGCCCGCTGCACTGTGATTCCGCCCTGGTTCTCCATGAGGCGGGACGCTACCCGAACCCTTCCGTACGGGTTCCCACGAGCCGTGCCGTGAAGCGCGCTGTGCTGTTTCACCGCGCTCGGAGGGGGGCTCCGGCAGTACCTGTATCACAAGGGTCTCCCTGCCGCCTGGAAGCCCGCCTAACTTGCTGTGGAGGTTCTCAGCCATAAACAGGAGTAGCGGCAAGTGATGGACAACCTGCAAGTGATGGACGACCAATTCACAACGCATGCAGAACTTTTCGATCTGCGTGGAAAGCGTGCGCTCGTCACCGGTGGCACCAGAGGCATCGGGATGATGATCGCGCGTGGCCTTCTCCAGGCGGGCGTCCGCGTGGTCATCAGCTCACGTAACGCCGAAGCGTGCGCCCAGGCGCAGGAACAGCTGTCCACATTCGGTGAGGTGCGGGCCATCCCCGCCGACCTGTCCCGTCACGACGAGTGCCGGCGCCTGTCCGACCTCGTCACCGCCGACTCGGAGCCTCTCGACATCCTTGTCAACAACGCGGGCGCCATGTGGGACGAGCCGCTGGCGACGTTCCCGGACGCGGCCTGGGACACGGTCGTCGACCTCAACCTGAAGTCGCCGTTCTGGCTGGTCCAGGCGCTGCTGCCGGCACTTCGCAGGACGGGCACCGCCGACGATCCCGCGCGGATCATCAACATTGGCAGCATCGCCGCCATCCACATCCCCCATCGGCCCAACTACTCGTACTCCAGCAGCAAGGCCGCCCTGCATCAACTCACCAGAGTCCTCGCCAGGGAACTGGGACCGCAGCACGTCACCGTGAACGCCGTGGCGCCGGGACCGTTCCCGTCGGCGATGATGGCCGCCACCCTCGACGAGCTGGGCGACGCGATCGCGGCGTCGGCCCCGCTGCGCCGGATCGGCCGGGACGACGACATGGCGGGTGTCGCCGTGTTCCTCGCCAGCCGGGCAGGCGCATACCTGACGGGCGCCGTGATCCCCGTCGACGGCGGCATCGCCACAACCGCGTAGGCCGCCCGGGCACTACGATCAGGGGATGGCCGGCACGATCGATCTGCGCACCGAGATCCGGGAGTTTCTGAGGTCACGCCGCTCCCGCATCACGCCCGATCAAGCAGGTCTGCCCGTCTACGGCGGCCATCGCCGGGTCAAGGGCCTGCGTCGCGAGGAAGTAGCGCTACTCGCGGGAGTGTCGGTCGATTACTACGTGCGGATGGAGCGCGGCGCCCTGGCCGGTACCTCCGAGGGCGTGCTCGACGCGTTGGCCTCGGTCCTGCAACTCGACGACGCGGAGCGCGATCACCTGTTCCGCCTCGCGCGCCGGTCCGGGGCACCCGGCAGCCGTCGCCGCCGTGAGCCCGTGGCGACGGTGCGTCCGGCGCTGCAGCAAGTGCTCGACGCCATCACCGACGCACCGGCGTGGATCCGCAACGGCCGCCACGATGTGCTCGCCATGAACCGACTCGGCCGAGCCCTGTACGCACCGGTGCTGGCAGACCCCCGACGCCCCGCCAACACCGCGCGGTTCGTGTACCTGAATCCCGGCGCGGCCAAGGCGTTCTTCGTCGACTACGACCAGGTCACTCGAAATGTGGCCGCGACGCTGCGTATGGAAGTCGGCCGGGATCCGCACGACGAGGAGCTCGTCGCCCTTGTCGGCGAATTGTCCACGGGCAGTGAGCTGTTCCGGCAGCAGTGGGCATCTCAGGACGTGCGGCTGCACGGATACGGGAGCAAGCGTGTGAACCATCCGGTGGTGGGCCGGCTCGACTTGGACTTCGAGTCCATGGAACTGCCCACCGAACCCGGCCTGCATGTGAATGTCTACACCGCACCCGCGGAGGGGCCGGCCGCTGACAATCTGGCCCTGCTGGCGTCGTGGGCGGCCGGCGAGAAAGCTCTGGCGACCGAGCTTCCGGCACCTGGCGGATAGCGCAATCCCGATTCCGGAGTCCTGCCGCCCCGGCCGCGCACACAGACGCCGGCCGGGGCGGTCCCGTGGGAAACACGGATCCGGGATCCCACACGGGTTGTAGGTTCCGGCGAGCCGTGTCCTCTGGAGCTGCAGTGACCTGCACTTTCAGGCCGGATTCCGCGGTCGTGTCAGTGACACAGTCCCGCTTTCGTGTCATTTTCCTCAGCGAACGGAAGAGCCAACGGCCGCTCACTGATGGCGGCTCCAGTCGGCGGACCTCGGCCCGTGACGCCGCAGCCGCTGGTCATTGATCTGAACCTCTAGATGAGGCCAGGCTGTGGCCAGGCGCGAAAGATCGGCATCCTCCGGCAGGGGCACCGAACCCAGCGACTCGTCCGGCTTGAAATGGGCCGGCGTCCCGGTCGTGCCATCGACCTCGACGGGTTCAAGGTCACTGACGGGAACGCCGTGTTCGTAGCGCTGGGTCCAGGCCCCATTGAGGCGCTCCGCTGATCGACATCCACGCCGTTTGAACAGAGTCCCGATTTCACCCACCTCGCCAGACCGCGCGGGGTTACACCGAGTGACCGGCCTCGAACGTCGAAACGATGCCGCCGACCGCAGATCGGCAGGTCCGACCGGTCCGAGCGTCGGTGCCGTTCCCATTCCCGGCTTCCCAGCGTCGTGCGCGCATAACGCTAGGCTGACCGGCAAAAGAGACACTCATTCATGCGATCACGAAAACCACGCGCGATCCTCGCTGCCGCGTTCTTTGCGGCGGTGACCGTGGTGGTGCTCACCAGACGTTACCGGCCGGCGCTCAAGACGACGGGGCTTCGCAACCCGGTACCCGGCCGGCGGTTATGGGTGTCGGCAGGCCGGCCGTCACAGCCGCGTCCACCAGCGGACTCCAGTTGATCACCAACGAGCGTGAACACATCTACAAGTCAATCGCGGCGGCTACCACCGATTCCGATATCGGTGCTGCGCTCACCGTTCGGTCGTCGGTCGCCGGCGCGACTGAGCCGTCCACCGCGTGCACCAGAGCCTGGTAGAGCAGATGCGGGCCGGCGCCGCTGTACCCCCCCGCTGAACACCGTGCCTGAGCAGAAGTTTCGCCGTTATCATTGACCGGTGATCGGCAACCTTGAGTCGTTCCAGGACGAGCTGGCCGCCAGCGGGTTTCCGCCGCTGATCAACAAGCTGGCCGGGGCCGGCTTCCGGGGCGGGATCGCCACCCGTGACCTCGGGCCGCTGCGGCTGGTCTCCCTCGACACGCCCGAGAGCGCCTGCATCGGGCGGGAGCGCGACGCCTCCGACGGCGAGAACCTGGCGGTCAAGGTGATGATCCGGGGCCGGACGCGGATCGAGCAAGGGCGCGGCGACGCCGAACTCGGGCCGACCGACCTGGTACTGCTCGATCCCACGCGTACGCTCCGGTTCGAGAGCACCGCCGCGGCGCACGTCACCATCCTGGTTCCGCGCCGGGAGCTCCGTATCCGGCCCGCGCAGATCGACCGGCTCATCGGCGTACGCATCGACGGCAGCCACGGCCCGGGCGCTCTCGTCTCCGTGCTGGCCCGGCAGTCGGCGTGGTCGGCGACCGAGTTCCGCGAGGCGGAGGCGCTGCGGTCGGCGGCGGCCGTCGTCGAGCTGATCGCGGTCGCACTGGAGGCCCGGCTCGGCGACGAACAACCGGCCCCGGACGAGTGGCTGCGGAGCCGGATCGCCGGCTACATCGAGACCCGGCTGGCCGATCCCGATCTGTCCCCGCCTGGCATCGCCGCCACCCACAACATATCCGTACGCCGGCTGCACAAGCTGTTCGAGGACCAGCCGCTCACCGTCGCGGCCCTGATCCGCCGTCGCCGCCTGGAGCGCTGCCGGGCCGAGCTGACCGGAAGCGGACGTACGGTCACCGCCGTGGCCGCCCGGTGGGGATTCTCCGATCCCACCCATTTCAGCAAGCTCTTCAAGGCGACGTACGGCTACAACGCCCGTGCACTGGTAACCAGCAACCGTGCACAGACGACCAAGACGCGCACAGCCGGCCCGGACAAGGATGGTGGTGACCAAGGCAGGCAATAGCAATAGGAGAAGTCGTGGCGAAGGTAAACATCGTCCGCCCCGGTGAGGGCGAGATCCTCGGCAGCGGGGCGCAGCAGATCCGCATCCTGGAGAACGGCGAGCACACCGACCACCGGCTGGGGTTCGCCGAGGTCACCATTCCGCCGGGCACCCCGAGCCCGTTGCAGCATCGCCACGCCCAGCATGACGAGGGCTTCTACGTGTTGGCGGGAACTTTCCGGTTCACCGTCGGCGAGGACCAATACGACGCCGGGCCCGGCACCTGGGTCATCGTGCCGACCGGGGCGCCGCACACGTTCGCCAACGTCGGCGACGAGAACGCGGTCATGCTGAACACCTTCACGCCGGACCTGTATGTGCAGTACTTCCGCGACTTCAAGGCCATGATCGATTCCGGGCAGCCGGTCAACGCCGAGACCATGCAACCGCTCTGGAAGAACTACGCCACCGAGATCTCGAACGAATACGCCTCGTGAAGCGCCTTCAATACGACCGCTACGGCGGCCCGGAGGTGATGCGGCTCGCTGAGTTCGAGCCACCACGCCCGGGTCCGGACGAGGTGCTCGTCCGCGTCCGAGCGGCGGCTTCCAACGCGCCGGAACAGCGGATGACGCCGTTCGAACTCGTGCATCCACCGATACCCGGCAGTCCGTTTCGGCAGCGGCACCGTGCCCGGTCCGAAACGCTCCTCCAACCGGGCCTGCACCCGATCCAACACGAGCTTGACGGAAGGCCGGGACTCCTCCGTGTACTCGTCCAGAACCTCCTCGGCCACCTCCACCCAGCGAGGATCGGCGTGAGCCAGCCCGCCTTCTGCCTGGGCCCTCTTCGAGACGAGCCCCACCTCGCCGCTTTCCTGGAAGGCACTGACCCAGCGCTGAACCGACCGCGCGGTCACGCCCAGTTCGGACGCCTTCGCCGCGTACCGCTGTTTCAACGAATGGCCTGGAGCGTACTGGGCCCGTGGCTCACCCGGCTGTGACAACTCCTCGGATCCTGAGCGGTAACCCGTCAGCACCTCTCGAACATGCCCAGCGCGCTCCAGAACGTCCTTTCGCTCTTCTTTGGTCAGCCGGGACAGCACTACAGCGGCCAACTCGCCGTCGTCGGTGGCCGGTTCAGGATCCTCGACGATCACCTCAGCCCGGCCCGAGGTAAGCAGTTCGCGTACGGACATCCGTATCAGCCGGTCGCGGGCGTCCTTGAGGATGACCTCCATGCCGGTGGCCAGGCTCGCGAACTCCACAAACTCGACCGTCTCGCCGTCGAGCCGGAAACACGTGCCGACACCCAAGCGTGTCCCTGCCCCGTTCATGCCACCCTCCCCAAGACGTGTGCCGGGCTGAGCGGCCGGTCCATCTCAGTTGCCACATGCCCTGACCACAGCAGATGCAGCACCGCCGACTTAACCAGCGGCCGGGGGTAGTCGGGCAGCAGCCGGAAAGCCTCTCCGAGCGACCGCCCCTCCAGCTCACAGGCCCGCAGGCCATCCAGGAGTTCCGGATTGAACAACCAGTCCCTGCGGTAGCCGGCCAGGAAGCGGACGTTCTCCAATTCATGAGGATCCGGCTCGCTCCAGACCTCGTAACGCCACCCGCGCGAAGTAACCGCTGCACGAGTCCACGCGAATGAGAAAGCGACCTTCGCGCTCCAGCCGGTGCCGTGGCTTGACGTCCACGACTACGGGACCGCCATCGGTCATCAGAAGGAAATCTGGGATGTGGCGCCGCAGTTGGCCCTCGACCTCGGCCTTGAGCAGAAATGGCTGAGCCACGACATGCCGGACGTCCCGAGCGAAGTCCGCGAACAGTAGCCGTGCCAACTCCAGCCGCGACTCGTAGATCACATGGTCGCGTACCGTCGAGGACCAGTACGTCCCCGAGTAGTGCCGCTGTCCCTTGAACCAGCGGAAAGTCCGCCACGGCTGGGCATCGCGCAGGAGATCGAGCGGCACAGATCCCCACTCCAGGTCCTCCGCCACCAATTCATCGGCCTGTCGAACACTCACCCGTACCGGGGCATCCAGCTCAGTCTTGGTCATCAGACCTCCAACCTCGCGCTCTCTGAGGCGACTGGATCACTCGCCAGAACGCTGCTGGCATGCCCCGGCCGGATAGGCTTGAATCCCGTTGACGTGTCGTAGACGACATGGCTACGACATTCCCGCGCGGAAAATGACACGGGGAACGGGATCCCACAAGGGTCACCCCCCGTAGGCCCCCGATGCCGTGAGCCGCAGGGCGGTGTCGATCAGTGGCACATGGCTGAACGCCTGCGGGAAGTTGCCCACCTGGCGCTGGAGCCTGGGGTCCCACTCCTCGGCCAGCAGACCGAGGTCGTTGCGGAGCCCGAGCAGCTTCTCGAAGAGCTTGCGGGCCTCGTCGACCCGTCCGATCATCGCCAGGTCGTCGGCGAGCCAGAACGAGCAGGCGAGGAAGGCACCCTCGTCGCCCTCCAGGCCGTCGACGCCCGCGGAGCCGCCCGTCGTCGGATAGCGCAGGACGAAGCCGTCCGGTGTGGACAGCTCGCGCTGGATGGCCTCGACGGTGCCGATGACCCGCTTGTCGTCCGGCGGCAGGAAGCCCATCTGCGGAATGAGCAGCAGGGAGGCGTCCAGCTCCTTCGAGCCGTACGACTGCGTGAACGTGTTGCGTTCCTTGTCGTAGCCCCGCTCGCAGACATCGCGGTGGATGTCGTCGCGCAGCTCGCGCCAGCGCTCGATGGGCCCGTCGGCGTCCCCGGACTCGATCAGCTTGATGGTCCGGTCGACGGCGACCCAGGCCATCACCTTGGAGTGCACGAAGTGGCGGCGCGGCCCGCGCACCTCCCAGATGCCCTCGTCGGGCTGGTCCCAGTGGTCCTCCAGATACCGGATCAGCTTGAGCTGGAGCAGGGACGCGTAGTCGCTGCGGGCGAGACCCGTCATATGGGCGAGGTGCAGGGCCTCGGTGACTTCGCCGTACACATCCAGCTGGAGCTGTCCGGCCGCGCCGTTGCCCACCCGGACCGGGCCCGAGTTCTCGTAGCCCGGCAGCCAGTCGAGTTCCGCCTCGCCGAGCTCGCGCTCGCCGGCGATCCCGTACATGATCTGCAGGTTCTCCGGGTCGCCCGCGACCGCCCGCAGCAGCCACTCGCGCCAGGCGCGGGCCTCCTCGCGGTAGCCGGTGCGCAGCAGCGACGACAGCGTGATGGCCGCGTCGCGGAGCCAGGTGTAGCGGTAGTCCCAGTTGCGGGAGCCGCCGATGTCCTCGGGCAGCGAGGTCGTCGGCGCGGCGACGATGCCGCCGGTCGGCGCGTAGGTGAGCGCCTTGAGCGTGATCAGCGAGCGGACCACGGCCTCGCGGTAGGGGCCGTGGTACGTGCACTGGTCGACCCAGTCGCGCCAGAAGTCCTCCGTCGCCGCCAGCGAGTTCTCGGGCTCGGGGAGCGCGGGCGGGGCCTTGTGCGAGGGCTCCCAGCTGATGGTGAAGGCGATCCTGTCGCCAGGTCCGACGGTGAAGTCGGAGTACGTCGTGAGGTCCTCGCCGTAGGTGTCGGCCGAGGTGTCCAGCCAGACCGAGTCCGGTCCGGCGACCGCGACCGTACGCCCGTCCACCTTGTGGACCCAGGGCGTCACCCGCCCGTAGCTGAACCGCATCCGGAGGGTGGAGCGCATCGGGACACGCCCGCTCACCCCTTCCACGATGCGGATCAGCTGGGGGGCGCCGTCACGGGGCGGCATGAAATCCGTCACACGGACGGTGCCGCGTGGCGTGTCCCACTCCGATTCGAGGATCAGTGAATCCCCGCGGTAGCGGCGCCGGTCGGCGACCGGCGGGCATGCCGATGGGGCATGTGCGGGTCCCAGCCGCCAGAAACCGTTTTCCTCGGTTCCCAGGAGTCCGGCAAAGACGGCGTGCGAGTCGAAGCGGGGCAAGCACAGCCAGTCGGCCGTCCCGTCCCGGCAGACCAGGGCAGCGGTCTGCATGTCTCCGATGAGTGCGTAATCCTCGATGCGCCCGGCCACGTGCAATCTCCAGTCGAACGGCCACGTCGCCCCTCGGGGCGCTTGTGTTGCAGTCAAGGGCTCTTTGAATTAGCTGACGAGTGCCGGCGGGCGCGTGTTCCGGAGAACGGGCGGGGGTGGTGCCGGCTTCCGGCCGTCTCGGCAGCGAGTGTCCGAGCAGGATACGACGCACCCAGGTGATCCGCATGACCTGCCCGGCAACGTGGCTGGTCCGAACGGGTGAGTGTTGGGTGACCGGGTTGCGACCTTCCGGTGAAGGCTGAGCTGTGCGTGGCGGAGACGGTGCTGTGCGTGGCCGGAAGCAGTCGCCCGCGGTCGCTGATACCCTGGTGGCCCGTGGACCGGTGGTCAATACGCCCCGAACCGCAGCGACGGCACCTCCGGAAGTCTCCGGGGCTCGTGCCGGTACGCACTCCAGATCGCGACCACGGGAGCCCCCTCTTGGCCATGCAGGCCCGCAACTCAGCATCCGCGACGACCAAGCACATCTTCGTCACCGGGGGTGTCGCTTCTTCCCTGGGCAAGGGTCTGACCGCGTCCAGTCTTGGTGCGCTGCTCAAGGCCCGCGGCCTGCGGGTCACGATGCAGAAGCTCGACCCGTATCTGAATGTCGACCCGGGGACGATGAACCCGTTCCAGCACGGTGAGGTGTTCGTCACGAACGACGGTGCCGAGACCGACCTGGACATCGGGCACTACGAGCGTTTCCTGGACGTGGATCTCGATGGTTCGGCCAATGTCACGACGGGGCAGGTGTACTCGACGGTCATCGCGAAGGAGCGGCGGGGTGAGTATCTCGGTGACACGGTGCAGGTCATTCCGCACATCACCAATGAGATCAAGCACCGGATCCGGCGGATGGCGACGGATGATGTCGATGTGGTGATCACGGAGGTCGGCGGGACGGTCGGTGACATCGAGTCGCTGCCGTTCCTGGAGACGGTGCGCCAGGTGCGTCATGAGGTGGGCCGGGACAATGTGTTCGTGGTGCACATCTCGCTGCTGCCCTACATCGGCCCTTCGGGCGAGCTGAAGACCAAGCCCACCCAGCACTCGGTGGCCGCGCTGCGGAACATCGGGATCCAGCCGGACGCGATCGTGCTGCGCGCCGACCGTGAGGTACCGACGGCCATCAAGCGCAAGATCTCGCTGATGTGCGATGTCGACGAGGACGCGGTGGTGGCCTGCGTCGACGCCAAGTCGATCTATGACATTCCGAAGGTGCTGCACACCGAGGGCCTCGACGCGTATGTGGTGCGCAAGCTGGATCTGCCGTTCCGTGATGTGGAGTGGTCGACCTGGGACGATCTGCTGGACCGGGTCCACAACCCCGACCACGAGGTCACCGTGGCCCTGGTGGGGAAGTACATCGATCTGCCGGACGCGTATCTGTCGGTGACCGAGGCGATCCGGGCGGGTGGGTTCGCCAACCGGGCGCGGGTCAAGGTCAAGTGGGTCACGTCCGACGACTGCCGCACGCAGGCGGGTGCGAAGAAGCAGCTCGGGGACGTCGACGCGGTCTGCATCCCGGGCGGGTTCGGTGAGCGCGGGGTCGACGGCAAGGTCGGTGCCATCCAGTACGCCCGCGAGAACCGGATCCCGCTGCTCGGTCTCTGTCTGGGGTTGCAGTGCATCGTGATCGAGGCGGCGCGGAATGTCGCGGGTATCCCGGATGCCAATTCCACGGAGTTCGACGCGGGTACCGCGCATCCGGTGATCTCCACGATGGAGGAGCAGCTGGCGTACGTCGAGGGTGCTGGTGACCTGGGCGGCACGATGCGTCTGGGCTTGTATCCGGCGAAGCTGGCGGAGGGTTCGCTGGTGCGTGAGGCGTACGAGGACCAGCCGTACGTCGAGGAGCGTCACCGCCACCGTTACGAGGTGAACAACTCCTACCGGGCCGAGCTGGAGACCAAGGCCGCACTGGTGTTCTCCGGAACCAGCCCCGACAACAAGCTCGTCGAGTACGTCGAGTATCCCCGCGAGGTCCACCCCTATCTGGTGGCCACCCAGGCCCACCCGGAACTGCGCTCCCGGCCCACCCGGCCGCACCCGCTCTTCGCCGGCCTGGTCAAGGCGGCGGTGGCCCGCAAGACCGGCAAGTAGCACGCGGACACGGGCGTTACCGTTGACCGGGGCGGGGTTCTCATGAGCCCCCGCCCCGGTTTCCGCTTTTGAGAGGACGCTTCCATGGCCATCAGGGACACCGCCGAGGAGTGGCAGGTCACTGCGACCACCACCCCCTTCACCGGGAACAAGACCAGCGTCCGCACCGACGACGTGGTGATGCCGGACGGGACCGTCGTGCACCGCGACTACCAGGTCCACCCCGGCTCGGTGGCCGTCCTCGCCCTGGACGACGAGGGCAAGGTCATCGTCCTGCGCCAGTACCGCCACCCCGTACGCCAGAAGCTCTGGGAGATCCCGGCGGGGCTGCTCGACATCCCCGGCGAGAACCCGCTGCACGCGGCGCAGCGCGAACTCTACGAGGAGGCGCACGTCAAGGCCGAGGACTGGCGGGTGCTCGCCGATGTCTACCCGACGCCGGGCGGCTGCGACGAAGCCGTACGGATCTTCCTCGCCCGTGAGGTCTCCGAGTCCGAGGGCGCGCGCTTCGAGGTCTCCGAGGAGGAGGCGGACATGGAGCACGCCCGGGTCGAGCCCGCGGAGCTCGTCCGCGGCGCACTCGCCGGAGAGCTGCACAACACCTGCCTGGTGGTGGGAGTCCTGGCGCTCACCGCCGCGCTCAACGGCGACGGCCTCGACGCGCTGCGTCCGGCCGACGCGCCGTGGCCTGCCCGCCCCTTCGAGGCGTAACAGCGGCACACCGGTACCCGGCAGGGCGCTGCGAGCCCACCCCTTCCGGATGCTGATCCGATGATCGGTTGATCCGATTGAGGGACATGCCTACTGCGCCAGCCCCGCCCCGCCTGGTTCGTCTGGATACGTGAACTACGCTCGGCACCGTCCCGTCCGGGCCCCCGGCGGGCCGGTGCGCAGGCGGACGGAGCGAGCCCGTGACGGATCAGGCGGTGGACGCGGTCGACCGGGTCACGACATCGGACGCCGGCCGGACGGCCGGTCATCTCTTCGGCAGGCAGCGGGAGTTGAAGGCGCTGCGCGCCGACATCGAACGGGCCGGTCTGGACACCATGGCCGGCCGTAAGGGCTCCCGACCCCGGGTGCTGCTCATCGCGGGGAAGCCGGGATCGGGGCGCAGCGCGCTCGCCGCCGAACTGGCCGGAGAGCTCACCGCCGACTACCCCGACGGGGTCCTGAACGCCCGGCTCAGCACGCCAGGCGGCGACCCGGTGCCCGCAGGAGAGACCGCCCGTCAGCTGCTCGGCGCCCTCGGGGTGCCGGCTCCGGCGGGCGCCGCCGAGGACGATCTCACCGAGCTGGTGCGCGAGGCGCTGGCCGGGCGCCGGGTGCTGCTCGTCCTGGACGACGCGGCCGACGCGGCCCAGGTCGATCCGTTCCTTCCCGATGTCTCGCGCTCACTGGTCGTGGCCGTCTCCACCGGACCGCTGACCGGCATCCCCGACGTCAGGCCCTGCACGCTCGGCGGTCTCGACACCGGCTCCGCGGTCGAGCTGCTGGGTCACTTCGCCGGCGCGGTCCGTATCACCGTGGATCCCAGGACCGCCGAGGCGCTGTCCGAGGAGTGCGGCGGGCAGCCGGCCGCCCTGGTGCTGCTCGGCGGCTGGCTCGCCGCCCGGCCCAAGCTGTCGGTCGCGGACGTCGCCCAGCAGTTCCGGAACCTGCCCGACGAGGCCGACGAGCCCGCGGCCGCCCGGCCGCTGGCCCGTGCCTTCCGCTTCGTGTACGGCTCACTGCCGCAGCCGGCCGCCCGGATACTGCGGCTGCTCGCACTCGCCCCGGCCGGCCTGGCCGACGCGCACACCGCGTCCGCACTGGCCGGCTGCTCGGTCTCCGCGGCCCGCTCCACGCTGGAGGACTTCGCCGGGCTCGGGCTGCTGCGCCCCTGCCCGGACGGACAGTTCGAGGTGCCGGGCTGTCTCGCCCCGCTGCTCCGCGCGCTGCTGGAGGCCCAGGACCGGCCGGGCGAGGTGCAGCTGGCCAGGGCGCGGCTGCTGGAGCGGACCGTGCGGCTGCTCCAGTCCTGCCGCGCGGTGACCGACCCGGACGGCTCGCCGGCCCGCAGAAAGCTGGCCGGACTGCCCCGTACGCTGCGCTTCGCGAACGCCCCGGCCGCCGCCGAGTGGCTCCGGCTGCGCGAGCCGGTGCTGTTCGCGAGCGCCCGGCTGGCCGTCGCGGACGGCGAGCTCGACACGCTGGCCAGACGGCTGGTCGCCGCGTTCGTACGGGCCCTGACCACGCACCGCGGCGCCGAGGCCGCCGCTGCCGAGCTGTACGGCCTCCACCAGCTGGTCCTCGGCGTCGCCGAGCGGCGCGGACTCCACCGTGAGCAGGCGGCGGCGCTGCTGAACCTCGCCGATCTCGACGCACGGACCGGCCGCACCCGCGACGCCCTGGACCGCTACCGGGCGGCGCTGGACGCGGGACGCGCGGCGAACGACCCGTACGCGACCGGCCGGGCGACGGAATCCGTCGGCGGCGCCTACCAGGAGCTGGGGGACTGGCAGCGGGCCTGCGACTGGTACGGCCGGGCGCTCTCCCAGCGGCAGGCGCGGGGAGAGCTCGCGGACGAGTCCCGGCTCTACGGACGGCTCGGGACCGTGCACACCTACGCCGGGCACTACACCGACGCGCTGCGCAACTGGCGGGCCGCGGTGGCCGGATACCGGCGGGCCGGGGACCTGCCGGCCCAGGCGCGGGCGCTCAGTGAGGTGGCCCGGGTGCAGGAGTACGCGGGGCGCCCCGAGGAGTCGCTGCGTACCTGCACGGAGGCGGTGGAGTGGGCGCGGCGCGCCGATGACGTGCGGCTTCAGGCGGCGCTGCATCTGCGGCTCGCGGACACCCTGGAGCGGCTGGGCGACTCGGCGGCCGCACATCTGCACCGCGGTTCGGCTGAGAGATTGCTGGCTGATTAGCGATTTGCCTACGAAATCCGTGGTCGGTCGACTGAAGATTGATGCTTTGAAAGGCTAGACAGCACGTAGTCCTTCATTAACACTGGTTTTCGTCGCGTCCATCCGGGATGTCTTCAGCGCTGCTGTGCATAGCCGGATATGTGCGTCATATCCAGAACATCACCCCCCAGATTCAAGGACCGTGATCGACGTGCTGGTCGGCATCCCCCGCGAGGTCAAGAACAACGAGTTCCGGGTGGCCATCACCCCGGCAGGCGTGCACGAGCTGGTGCGCCATGGGCATCAGGTCGTCATCGAGCAGAGCGCGGGTGTCGGCTCCGCGATCACCGACGAGGAGTACGTGGCCGCCGGCGCGCGCATCCTCCCCACGGCCGACGAGGTGTGGGCCACCGCCGATCTGCTGCTCAAGGTCAAGGAGCCGATCGCCGAGGAGTACCACCGGCTCCGCAAGGACCAGACGCTCTTCACCTACCTGCACCTCGCCGCATCCCGCGCGTGCACGGACGCCCTGCTGGAGTCCGGCACCACGGCCATCGCGTACGAGACGGTCGAGACCGCGAACCGCCAGCTGCCGCTGCTCGCCCCGATGTCGGAGGTGGCCGGCCGGCTCGCCCCGCAGGTCGGCGCGTACCACCTGATGCGCTCCGCGGGCGGCCGCGGTGTGCTGCCCGGCGGTGTGCCCGGTACGGCGGCGGGTGAGGCCGTCGTCATCGGCGGCGGTGTCTCCGGCTGGAACGCCACCCAGATCGCCATCGGCATGGGCTTCCACGTCACCCTGCTGGACAAGGACATCAACAAGCTCCGCGAGGCGGACCGGATCTTCGGCACCAAGGTGCAGACGATCGTCTCGAACGCGTTCGAGCTGGAGAAGGCCGTCGTCGCCGCGGACCTCGTCATCGGTGCCGTGCTCATCCCCGGCGCCAAGGCGCCGAAGCTCGTCACCAACGCGCTCGTCGCCAAGATGAAGCCCGGAAGTGTACTTGTCGACATTGCGATTGATCAGGGCGGCTGCTTCGAGGACTCGCGTCCGACCACGCACGCCGAGCCGACCTTCCAGGTCCACAACTCGGTCTTCTACTGTGTCGCGAATATGCCGGGCGCAGTGCCGCGTACGTCGACTTATGCCCTCACCAACGCCACGCTCCCGTACATCGTGGAGCTCGCGAACCGGGGCTGGGAGGAGGCGCTGCGCCGCGACCCCGCACTGGCGCTCGGCCTCAACACGCATGACGGGCAGGTCGTTTACCGCTCGGTCGCCGAGGACCTCGGTCTTCCGCACACCGAACTGAGCACCTTGCTCGGCTGACCCGTCAACACGCGTCGTCAATCTCACGCAACCGGCCGGACCTTGCTCGCCGAGGTCCGGCCGGTTGCGCGTCTGCCCCCTTTGCGCCCCTCGTTCAACTCGCCGTGAACGTAACCCTTTAGCCGTTTCGTACACCCGGGAAACCTGCCGAGTGATCCCTGTACGCCCTTGACACCGGGGTGTTCCGTTGCCGACACATCGGGCCGGGTCCGGCGGATTGTGTTGCTGAGGACCGGTGACACGCCATAGAGTCGCCCATCGTCGGCATGGTGCCACGCTGACCTATCGATAAAGTTTCCTGGTCACGTCCAAGGAGGTAAGACGACTTGTGAATGAGTCGACATTTACTCCCGGGGGTGGTCGATCGGGAACGCCTGCTCGGGGCCACGGCCCTGCGGGGCGCGAGGCTGTCGGCTCCGTCGCTGTCCGCGCCTCCGCGAGCCATCAGACCCACCCGCACATGACGACAGCCCACCAGAGTATGGACGGCCTACACGTGAACGCCAGGGCCGGCGACCGGAGTGGCGATTCGACCACCCACCTCGCCGTCTACAACGAGGTACCCGAGGGTCACTTCTACGACCCCGACGCCGAGTACGAGCCGGACCCGGAGTACGCGGCCACGCTCGCCCCGGACGCTGCCCGCCAGCGCCGCGAGCGGATCGGCCCGACCGGGCGGCCGCTGCCGTACTTCCCGATCCCGGGACCGCTGACCGACCACGGTCCCGCCAAGATCATCGCGATGTGCAACCAGAAGGGCGGCGTGGGCAAGACCACGTCGACCATCAACCTGGGCGCGGCCCTCGCGGAGTACGGACGGCGGGTGCTGCTGGTCGACTTCGACCCGCAGGGCGCGCTCTCCGTCGGTCTCGGTGTGAACCCGATGGAGCTCGACCTCACCGTCTACAACCTGCTCATGGAGCGGGGCATGGCGGCGGACGAGGTCCTGCTCAAGACAGCGGTGCCCAACATGGACCTGCTGCCGAGCAACATCGACCTGTCGGCCGCCGAAGTGCAGCTCGTCAGTGAGGTCGCCCGGGAGTCCACGCTCCAGCGCGCGCTCAAGCCGCTGATGCAGGACTACGACTACATCGTGATCGACTGCCAGCCGTCGCTCGGTCTGCTGACCGTGAACGCGCTGACGGCCGCGCACAAGGTCATCGTGCCGCTGGAGTGCGAGTTCTTCGCGCTGCGTGGCGTGGCCCTGCTGACCGAGACCATCGAGAAGGTCCAGGAGCGGCTCAACCCCGACCTGGAGCTCGACGGGATCCTGGCCACGATGTACGACTCCCGTACGGTGCACAGCCGTGAGGTGCTGGCCCGAGTGGTCGAAGCCTTCGACAACCACGTGTACCACACAGTCATCGGCCGGACCGTGCGCTTCCCGGAGACCACGGTCGCCGGTGAGCCCATCACGACGTACGCCTCCAACTCGGTGGGCGCGGCCGCCTACCGCCAGCTCGCCAGGGAGGTGCTCGCCCGGTGTCACGCCGAGTGAGTCTGCCGGGGGCCGACGAACTGTTCCGTACGACCGGGGGAACGGCGCTCCAGTCGTCGTCCCCGCGGCGGCCGGTCAACGGCGAGGCACGGATCCCCGGACCCGCGGGCGAGAGCGACCCGGCCGCACCCGCCGCGCCGCCCGCCGAGCGGGACGGGTCAAGCGCGGCGGAGCATGCCACGGCAGGGGCCGAGACCACGGAGCCCCGCAGCAGGACCGCCGACGCGGAGGCGGCCGCGGGCCGCAGACCGCAGGAGGCACGCCCCATGGGTGCACCGGCCGCACCGGCCGGACAGCAGCGCCGCAGGGGCGGCGGCAGGGGTGCCAACCGGCGCCCCACCGGGCGTGAGCGGCACGACGAGAAGATCACGGTCTATGTCTCGGCCGAGGAGCTGATGGACCTCGAACACGCGCGTCTGGTGCTGCGCGGGGAACACGGCCTCGCCGTGGACCGCGGGCGCATCGTCCGGGAGGCGGTCGCCGTGGTGCTCGCCGATCTGGAGTCGCGCGGCGACGCCAGCATTCTCGTACGGCGGCTGCGCGGGCGCTGAGCGGCTGCGCGCCGTGGCCTTCCCGCGCTCGTACTTCCGTACCCTGGACCGCAATGCCTGCCGACGAATCCGCCCCGACCCGCCGCCGCGCCCTGGGGCGCGGCCCCGGGGCGACGGCCGGAGGGCGAGGGGCGCCGGAGCCCGGCGTCACGCCCGCGGAGGCCGAGGCGCGGAGCGTCCCGGAGCTTCCGGACACGGGGGAGGGCCCTCGGCTTCCAGGACCCGCCGAGATGCCCGTACCGGAGCGGGAGCCGGTGCCCGTACCGGAGCCGGAGTCGGCGCTCGTAACGGAGCCGGGACCCGCGCCTGTGCAGGAACCGGAGCTGGTGTCCGCACCGGAACGGGAACCGGAGCCGGTGTCCGTACCGGAACGGGAGCCAGGTCCGGATTCCGCCCCGTCCGGAGCCGTTGATCCGGCCGGAGCCGCTGATCCGGGCGAGCCGGCCGAGCCGGGCGACGGCCGGTTCACCGTGCGGCTCACCAACTTCGAGGGGCCCTTCGACCTCCTCCTCCAGCTGATCTCCAAGCACAAGCTCGACATCACCGAGATCGCCCTGTCGAAGGTCACCGACGAGTTCATGGCGCACATCAGGGCCATGGGCGCCGAGTGGGACCTGGACCAGACCACGGAGTTCCTCGTGGTCGCCGCGACCCTCCTCGACCTCAAGGCGGCGCGTCTGCTGCCCGCCGCCGAGATCGAGGACGAGGCCGATCTGGCCCTGCTCGAAGCGCGGGACCTGCTCTTCGCCCGGCTGCTCCAGTACCGCGCGTACAAGCAGATCGCCGACATCTTCAGCGACCGGTTCGAGGCCGAGGGCAAGCGGTATCCGCGGACCGTGGGCCTGGAGCCGCACCACGCGGCGCTGCTGCCCGATGTCGTCATCAGCATCGGCGCCGACGGCTTCGCGAAGCTCGCCGTGAAGGCGATGCAGCCGAAGGCCAGACCGCAGATCTACGTCGACCACATCCACGCCCCGCTGGTCTCCGTACAGGAGCAGGCCGAGATCGTGGTGGCCCGGCTGCGCTCCCGGGGTGAGGTGAGTTTCCACACTCTCACCGAGGACGCCGCGGACACCCTCACTGTCGTCGCCCGCTTCCTCGCCCTGCTGGAGCTCTACCGCGAGAAGGCGGTCGCCCTCGACCAGCCGGAGGCGCTCGGCGAGCTGCTGGTGCGCTGGACCGGCGGTGACGGCGCTGAGCCCGTCGTGACCGACGAATTCGATCAAGTGGTGGAGGAGACGGCATGAGTGATCTCAAGCCCGGACTCGAAGCGGTTCTGATGGTCGTCGACGAACCGGCCACCGAAGAACACCTGGCCAAGGTCCTGGACAGGTCCCGGCGGGAGATCGCCGACGCCCTGCGGGAGCTCTCCGACGAGTACACCGTCCAGGGCCGCGGTTTCGACCTGCGGCTCGTCGCGGGCGGCTGGCGGTTCTACACCCGCCCCGAGTACGCCGGGGCGGTCGAGAGCTTCGTCCTGGACGGCCAGCAGGCCAGGCTCACCCAGGCCGCCCTGGAGACCCTCGCGGTGGTCGCCTACCGTCAGCCGGTCAGCAGGTCCCGGGTCTCCGCGGTCCGCGGAGTCAACTGCGACGGGGTCATGCGGACCCTCCTGCAGAGGGGTCTGGTGGAAGAGGCGGGCGCGGAACCCGAAACAGGTGCGATCCTGTACAGGACGACGAACTACTTTCTGGAGCGGATGGGCCTGCGGGGCCTGGACGAGCTCCCGGAGCTCGCGCCCTTCCTTCCGGAGGCGGATGCGATCGAGGCCGAGACACAAGAAGGTGTGCCGTCGTTCGATCCGGATGCACCGTACGGTCCGGACACCGACGCAGACGACAAGACGGAACTTTGATGCGAAGCAACGGCAGGAACAGCGGAACCGGCAACCGGGACAACCGGGGTGCGGGCGGGAAGCCGCCCCGTCGGACGTCCGGGGGTGCCGGCGGTGCCGGCCAGGGGCGCGGCGACAAGCAGGAGGAGCGCCCGCGCCGGCCCCGCCCCGAGGAGCGGCGTTACGACGTCGGCACGGGTTCCTCCGACGACCAGGGCCGCAAGCCGGCGGGCGGCGGCCGTGGTGGTCCCGCCACCGGCGGCAAGCCCGGCGGCAAGACCTCGGGCAGCCGGGGCGCGGCAGCGCGCGGTGGCGCCAAGGGCGGCCCGAAGAAGAGCCCGCAGGGCCAGCCCCCGCGCCGCGGCCCGCACGGCCAGCGTGAGACGTCGCGGCCGCGTGAGCTGGACGCGAGGATCGAGGAGCGCAACAGGGAGCGGCACAGCAAGCCGCAGGTGAAGACCCCCAAGACCTTCCCGGGCGCCGAGGAGGAGGGCGAGCGCCTGCAGAAGGTGCTGGCCAGGGCCGGGATGGGCTCGCGTCGCGCCTGCGAGGAGCTGATCGACCAGGCCAGGGTCGAGATCAACGGCGAGATCGTCATGGAGCAGGGCCGCCGGGTCCTGCCGAAGGACGAGATCAAGGTCGACGGCCTGACGGTCGCCACCCAGTCGTACCTCTTCTTCGCGCTGAACAAGCCGGCCGGTGTCGTCTCCTCGATGGAGGACCCGGACGGCCGCCAGAACCTCGGCGACTACGTCAACAACCGTGAGACGCGGCTGTTCCACGTGGGCCGTCTGGACACGGAGACCGAGGGCATCATCCTGCTCACCAACCACGGTGAGCTGGCCCACCGGCTGACCCACCCCAGGTACGGCGTGAAGAAGACCTATCTCGCCGCCATCCAGGGCCCGTTGCCGCGCGACCTCGGCAAGCGGCTCAAGGACGGCATCGAGCTGGAGGACGGCTACGCGCGCGCCGACCACTTCCGCGTCGTCGAGAACACCGGCAAGAACTACCTGGTCGAGGTGACCCTCCACGAGGGCCGCAAGCACATCGTCCGCCGGATGCTGGCCGAGGCCGGCTTCCCGGTCGAGAAGCTGGTCCGGGTCAGCTTCGGCCCGATCCCGCTGGGCGACCAGAAGTCCGGCTGGCTGCGCCGCCTCACCAACACCGAGGTCGGCATGCTGATGAAGGAAGTCGGCCTGTAACCACGGCCGCAGAGCACGTCGAACCCGGTCCCCGCTCCGTGCGGGGGCCGGGTTCTGTCCTGTCCCCGGTCCGCTCTCCGCCTTGTCCCCGGTCCGCTCCCTGCTTTATAGTCATAGTGACCATAAAGAAGGCGGGTGCGTGGCCGCCCGGCGAACCGGGCCCACGGGGGTGGACCGCATCCCGGGAGGCCGCGCACCGTCAGTGCCGGAGGGGGCCGCACATGGAGCAGGGCAAGCCCGGTGCGCCGTACGACCCCTACGCCTTCACGCCGTTCGCCGTCGCCGTCGACCTGGCCGTCTTCACGGTCAGGGAGGGCGGGCTGCACGTCCTGCTGATCCGCCGCGGCGGGCCGCCGTACCTCGGCGCCTGGGCGCTCCCCGGCGGGTTCGTCCTGCCGGACGAGTCGGCCGAGGAGGCCGCCAGACGCGAACTGGCCGAGGAGACCGGGCTGTCAGGGGAGACCGCAGCCGCGCTCCACCTGGAGCAGCTGCGGACGTACAGCGAACCGGACCGCGACCCCAGGATGCGGGTCGTCTCCGTCGCGTACGCCGCGCTCGTCCCCGACCTGCCGGAGCCGCGGCGCGGCGGTGACGCGGCCCACGCCCAGTGGATGCCCGCCGGCCCCGGGCGCGCGCTCGCCTTCGATCACACCCGGATCCTGGCCGACGCCCACCGCCGTATCGGCGCCAGGATCGAGTACAGCTGCCTCGCCACCTCGTTCTGCCCGCCCGAGTTCACCCTCGGCGAGCTCCAGCAGGTGTACGAGACGGTCTGGGGCACCGCGCTCGACCGCCCCAACTTCCGCCGCAAGGTCCTCGCCAGCCCGGGTTTCGTCGAACCGGTGCCGGGGGCCGCGCGTCTGACGGGCGGCCGGGGCAAACCGGCCGCCCTCTACCGGGCGGGCCCCGCCACCGCCCTGCACCCACCTCTGCTGCGCCCGGAAGGACGACCCGAATGAGCCCCGCCAGCCCCGTCAGCCGTACGAACACCACCACCGGTCAGGCCGCCACCGGCGCCCTCGTCGGACTCGCCATCGGGGACGCACTCGGCTACCCCACCGAGTTCCACGACGTCCCGTCCATCCTCGCCAGGTACGGGCCGTGGCGGGAGATGGAGCTGCCCCGCCCCGCGCTCGTCACCGACGACACCCAGATGACGCTCGCGCTGGGACGGGCCCTGCGGACCGTCATGGACCGCGGGGTGCTCGAACCGTCGGCGATGGAGCCCGCGGTCCGGCGGGAGTTCATCGACTGGTACCACTCACCGGAGAACAACCGCGCGCCCGGCAACACCTGTCTGACCGCCTGCCGGCTCCTCGACAGCGACCGCCGCTGGCAGCAGGCCAGCCGGCTCCACTCCAAGGGGTGCGGGGCCAATATGCGGGTCGCGCCGCTCGGTCTCGTACCGGGGCTGAGCACCGAACAGCGGGCGGGCGCCGCCCAGTTGCAGTCGGCGCTCACCCACGGCCACCCCACGGCGCTGGCCGCGAGCGACCTGACCGCGCACGCGGTGTTCCTGCTGGCGCAGGGGGCCGAGCCGACGGGCCTCGCGGGACAGCTGCGCTCGTACGCCATCGAGAACCGCACGCGCTACCACGAGCGGTGGCTCGGCGACCTCTGGACGTACGGGAGGGACGCGGGGGACACGGACCCCGCCCGCTTCATGGCGCGCGGCTGGGACGACTGCCTCGCCGCCCTGGACCGGCTCGTCGACGCGCTCCGCGCACCCTCGCCCGAGACGGACCCCTGCCTGGCCACGGGCGAGGGGTGGATCGCCGAGGAGGCCCTCGCCACCGGGCTGCTGTGCTTCCTGCTCTTCCCGGACGAACCGGTCCTGGCGCTGCGCAGGGCCGCCTGCACCAAGGGCGACTCGGACTCGATCGCTTGCCTGGCGGGCGCCTTCGCCGGTGCCCGTATCGGCCCCGGCGCCTGGCCGCGGGAGTGGGCGGAGCGGATCGAGCACCACGGCGAGCTGCTGGCGCTCGGCGCGCTCTGGGACGCCTGAGCGACCGGGGCGCGGTCGCGCGGGAGCGGGTCGGGTGGTCACGGCGCGGGAGCGGTCCGAGTCATCACGGCGCCGGAGCGTTCCGGTTCTTCACGGCGTGTGCCGCCCGGGCGGTCACCGTACGGCGGGCCCCTCCGGCCGGAGCGCCGACTCCCGGCGGGTCCTGAAGAGGAAGTCCTCCACCCGGGCGGTGTCCGGTTCCGGCGGCAGCGGGGTGCGGGCGGCGGCCTCCGCCGCCTCATCGGCCAGGCGGGACATCCACCGCTCCACCTCCGGCCAGCCCACCTCGCCCCGCCGGACGGCGAGCAGCGGTTCCCTGGCATCGCCGACATCGGTCACCAGCTCGCCGGTACGCAGCAGATCGCGGCAGGAGGCCAGCAGCCGCAGCAGATGCATGGCGTGCTTCCAGCGCGGGGCGCCGTACTGCCGTACGTCCGCCGCCAGCTTCCTGTGCTGGCCCATCGCGTACCGGGTGAAGGTGCGGTGGACGGCTCGGGAGAGGAACGCGGCACGCAGGGACAGGAGTTCACGGCCCGTGGCGTCGATGTGCTCGACGATCGGGGAGTGCAGACACTCCAGGATGTTGGGGTTGGCGCGCAGGGCCAGCTCGCAGAAGCGCTCCAGCTCCCAGGAGAACTGCTCGTCCGCCGGGCCCTCCACATGCGTCGGCGGCTTCCCGAAGCCCCAGAACAGCGGGGTCGGCGCGAGGAAGATCCCGCGCCGGTCGGTGTCGCTCGCGCCGGTGGCCAGACCGAAGGCGCGTGAGCCCGTCACACAGGAGTAGACGGTGTGGTCGCGGACCAGATCGCCGGGGGTGAGCCGCATGCCGCGAGGCTACGCCAGGCGCGCGGCGGACCGCCGGCGCGGCCCGTCCCGCCCCCCTCTGCCCACACCCCCGCCTGCCTCGCCGTCCCTCCGCGCCCGTCCCGTCTCGCAGGACGGGCGCGGAGGGACGGATGCCGGTACGGCTGACTACTCTGGTCGGAGCCGCCGCGGCAGACGCGCGGCGGACGTTTCACAAGGGCGAGGAGCAGGACGTGGCGGTACGAGCGGTCAGGGGAGCCGTCCAGCTGGAGCGGGACGAGGCCGGACACCTGGAGGAGCAGGTCGCCGCCCTCCTCACGGCCATCCTGGAGCGCAACGGCCTCACCGCCGACGACCTGATCAGCATCTGGTTCACCGCCACCCCGGACCTGCACAGCGCCTTCCCGGCGGCCGCCGCGCGCGGCCTCGGCATCGTGGACGTCCCGCTGATCTGCGCCCAGGAACTGGACATCGCCGGGGCCATGCCGCGCGTCGTGCGGATCCTCGCGCACATCGAGAGCGAACTGCCCAAGCCCGAGATCACCCACGTCTACCTCGGTGCCGCGGGCGCCCTGCGCAAGGACATCGCCCAGTGAGAACCGCCGTCGTCATCGGAACCGGCCTGGTCGGCACATCGGCGGCCCTCGCCCTCGCCGGCCGGGGCGTCGACGTCCACCTGGTCGACCGCGACGAGGCCCAGGCCCGTACGGCCGCCGCGCTCGGCGCCGGGACCGACGAACCGCTCGAAGGCCGGGCCGACCTCGCGATCATCGCCGTACCGCCCGCCCATGTGGCCGCCACCCTGGCCGACGCGATGCGCCGCGGCGTCGCCCGCGCCTACCTCGACGTGGCCAGCGTGAAGAGCGGGCCGCGCGGCGAGCTGGAGGCGATGGGCTGCGACCTGGCCCCGTACATCGGTACGCACCCGATGGCGGGCAAGGAACGCTCGGGCCCGCTGGCCGCGACCGCCGACCTCTTCGAGGGTCGCCCCTGGGTGCTCACCCCGACCCGGGACACCGAGACCGAGGTGCTCAACCTGGCCCTTGAGCTGGTGGCGCTCTGCCGGGCGGTGCCCGTGGTGATGGACGCCGAGGCGCACGACCGGGCCGTGGCCATGGTCTCGCACACCCCGCAGCTGATCTCCTCGATGGTCGCGGCCCGCCTGGAGCAGGCGGACGAGACGGTCGTACGGCTCTGCGGCCAGGGCATCAGGGACGTCACCAGGATCGCCGCGTCGGACCCCCGGATGTGGGTGGAGATCCTCTCCGCCAACCCCGGTCCTGTGGCGGACGTCCTGACCGGGGTCGCCGAGGACCTGGACGAGACGGTACGGGCGCTGCGCGCCCTGCAGTCGGCCGACGAGGAGAAGCGGCACACCGGGGTCGCGGGCATCGAGGACGTACTGAAGCGGGGCAACGCGGGCCGGATCCGGGTGCCGGGCAAGCACGGCGCCGCACCGGCCGCCTACGAGATCGTGGCGGTGCTCATCAGCGACCAGCCGGGCGAGCTGGCCAGGATCTTCGCGGACGCCGGCCGGGCCGGGGTCAACATCGAGGACGTACGGATCGAACACGCGACGGGACAGCAGGCCGGCCTGGTCCAGCTGATGGTGGAGCCCAGCGCGGCCCCCGTACTGGCCGCGTCGCTCCAGGAGCACGGCTGGTCGCTGCGCCAGTGACGGCCCCGCCCACGGGCGCGGGCGCCCGCGCCCGTGGGCGGGGCCGGGAGCCGCCGCCGGACGGCGTAACGGGACGGTCGCCCCAGCCAGTAACCTTGTGCGGGGCGCACCGGCGTCCCGCACATACCGCCCGTGAAGCAGGAAGGTGCCCGTCACCGTGGAAACCGCCGCCCGGAACACCCCGGCAGCAGTGATTGTCGCCATCGACGGCCCCTCCGGCACGGGCAAGTCCAGCACGTCGAAGGCGGTCGCCGCCAAGCTCGGGCTGAGCTACCTCGACACCGGCGCCCAGTACCGGGCGATCACCTGGTGGATGATCGCCAACGGCGTCGACGTACAGGACCCGGCCGCCGTCGCGAACGCGTCGGCCAAGCCCTCCATCGTCTCGGGCACCGACCCGGCCGCCCCGACCATCACGGTCGACGGCGCCGACGCGTCGGGCCCCATCCGCACCCAGGAGGTCACCGCCAAGGTCAGCGCGGTGAGCGCGGTCCCCGAGGTGCGGACCCGGATCACGGAGCTCCAGCGGGACATCGCGGCCGCGGCCGAGGGCGGCATCGTCGTCGAGGGCCGCGACATAGGGACGACCGTCCTCCCTGACGCGGACCTCAAGGTCTTCCTGACCGCTTCCCCCGAGGCCCGGGCCGCCCGGCGCAGCGGCGAGCTCAAGGGCAGCCAGGCCGCCGGCCTCGCCGCCACCAGGGACGCCCTCGTCAAGCGGGACGCGGCCGACTCCAGCCGTAAGACGTCGCCCCTCGCCAAGGCGGCCGACGCGGTCGAGGTGGACACCACGGAACTGACCCTTCAGCAGGTCATCGAGTGCGTCGTCACCCTCGTCGAGGAGAAGCGGGCCGCCAGGTGACCCCACCCGGGCCACGCGGCGCCGCGGTCGGGCGTGGCATCGGCATCGGGCTGATGTACGGCCTGTGGCGGCCCCGCGTCCTCGGCGCGTGGCGGGTCCCGGCGAGCGGCCCGGTCATCCTGGCCGTGAACCACTCGCACAACATCGACGGACCCATGCTGATGGGAACCGCGCCGCGGCCGGTGCACTTCCTGATCAAGAAAGAGGCGTTCGCCGGTCCGCTCGACCCGTTCCTGCGCGGAATCGGGCAGTTGAAAGTGGACCGTGCGATCGCCGACAGGGCAGCGGTCACCGATGCGCTCGGGGTGCTGTCCGGCGGGGGAGTCCTCGGGATATTCCCCGAGGGCACCAGGGGCGAGGGCGACTTCGCCTCGCTGCGCGCGGGACTCGCGTACTTCGCGCTGCGGGCGGGGGCGCCGATCGTCCCGGTGGCGGTCCTGGGCAGTACCGGACGCGGCGGACGCCTCGTCAGGGCACTGCCGCCGCTGCGCAGCAGGGTCGACGTGGTGTTCGGCGGCCCCTTCGACGCGGGAGACGGCAGCGGACGGCGTACGCGCAAGGCGCTGGACGAGGCCACCGCGAGGATCCAGCAGCGGCTCACCGCCCACCTGGAAAGTGCCAGGCGCCTCACCGGGCGCTGAGTGAGACTTGAGTAGTGGACCGCGCAACCGCGGTCCATCGATGACGCAACAGAGGAACGGACTTCATGAACGACCAGCACGACCACGGAGCACTCGGCGACGCCGAGTACGCGGAGTTCATGGAGCTCGCCGCGGAAGAGGGCTTCGACGCCGAAGACGTCGAAGGCGCTCTTGAGGAGGCCGCACACGGCCCCCTGCCCGTCCTCGCCGTCGTCGGCCGGCCGAATGTCGGCAAGTCGACCCTGGTGAACCGCATCATCGGCCGCCGTGAGGCGGTCGTCCAGGACAAGCCGGGTGTCACCCGCGACCGTGTGACCTACGAGGCGGAGTGGGCGGGACGCCGCTTCAAGGTCGTCGACACCGGCGGCTGGGAGCAGGACGTCCTGGGCCTCGACGCCTCGGTCGCCGCCCAGGCCGAGTACGCCATCGAGGCGTCGGACGCCGTGGTCTTCGTGGTGGACTCGACGGTCGGCGCGACCGACACCGACGAGGCCGTCGTGAAGCTGCTGCGCCGGTCGGGCAAGCCCGTGGTGCTCTGCGCCAACAAGGTCGACGGGCAGAGCGGCGAGGCCGACGCCAGCACGCTCTGGTCGCTCGGGCTCGGCGAGCCGCACCCCGTCTCCTCGCTGCACGGCCGCGGCACCGGCGACATGCTGGACGCCGTGCTCGAAGCGCTTCCCGAGGCGCCGTCGCAGACCTTCGGGAACACGGTCGGCGGCCCGCGCAGGATCGCGCTCATCGGCCGCCCGAACGTCGGCAAGTCCTCGCTGCTCAACAAGGTCGCGAACGAGGACCGTGTCGTCGTCAACGAGATGGCGGGCACCACCCGCGACCCGGTCGACGAGCTGATCAAGCTCGGCGGCATCGTCTGGAAGTTCATCGACACGGCGGGCATCCGCCGCCGGGTGCACCTCCAGGAGGGCGCGGACTACTACGCGTCGCTGCGTACCGCGGCCGCCGTGGAGAAGGCCGAGGTCGCGGTCGTCCTGATCGACGCCACCGAGTCCATCAGCGTCCAGGACCAGCGCATCATCACCATGGCCGTCGAGGCGGGCCGGGCGATGGTCATCGCGTTCAACAAGTGGGACAACCTCGACGAGGAGCGCCGCTACTACCTGGAGCGGGAGATCGAGACCGAGCTCGGCCAGGTCGCGTGGGCGCCCCGGGTGAACGTCTCCGCCCGCACCGGGCGCCACATGGAGAAGCTGGTCCCCGCGATCGAGACGGCCATCAAGGGCTGGGAGACCCGGATCCCGACCGGCCGGCTCAACGCCTTCCTCGGTGAGATCGTCGCCGCGCACCCGCACCCGGTCCGCGGCGGCAAGCAGCCGCGCATTCTCTTCGGTACGCAGGCCGGCACGATGCCGCCGCGCTTCGTGCTCTTCGCTTCCGGCTTCCTGGAGGCCGGTTACCGGCGCTTCATCGAGCGCAGGCTCCGTGAGGAGTTCGGCTTCGACGGCACACCGATCCACATCTCGGTCCGGGTGCGCGAGAAGCGCGGCCGCAAGAAGTAGCCGTCGTGCGGGCCGGGACCCGGCCCGCACGACGGCCCGCGGCTGTCACAGACCCCTGCGCGGGCCCGGCGGCAGCGCGGGCCGTGCGTGGCCGCCGTTGTGCTGGCGCTGCCAGCCCCCGGGGTTCTCCGGCGGGCGCTGCGCGCCGCCGCCCGTGTGCATCCCGTTCCCGTGCATGCCGCCGCCGTGCGGTCCGGTGCCATGCGCCCCCGGACCGTGCGGTCCCGTTCCGTGCAGACCGGTGCCGAACGCCGTGAAGCCCGTGTGCTCCTCGTTGTTCCGGTCGCCGGGGAGCGTACGGAACGATCTGCGGTACTCGGAGTAGAGCGCGTCGTAGATCGGGGTGGCGGAACGGTTCCCCGACGGGTCCTGCGACGGGCGCATCGCGGGGATCGGAGTCTGGTACGGCTGGCGGCTCGGCTCATAGGGGTGCACACAAGGTCAACGACCCCCGGGCCCATCGGATGCGGGCGCTAAGTGTGGATTTTTCCGTGCATACATGCTGATACCCCCCGGACCGGACAGGGTCTGGGGGGTATCGGCGTCCGGCGTCCGGTTCGCTCAGGTGCCGGCCAGCGGCAGAGCGGCGGCCACCAGCGCGCCCCGCATCGCCGCCCGCTCCAGGGCGTCCCGCAGCAGGTCCTCGCGGCCCTGCTGGCCGATCGACCCCGCGGGGGCCGCGCAGACCAGCACCGTGTGCGACTTGTTGGCCGCCGTACGCCAGCCGTCCGTGACGTGCAGCGGCTGGTGCGCCTGCCACCAGGAGACCGGGCTGCCGCCCCCCGTACCCGGCTGCAGGATGGCGTGCAGCTGTCCCATGGCGAGCAGTACCGACCAGCCCGGCAGCGCGCTGGGCACCTGCTCCAGATCGGTGACGGGCAGGAACCCCTGCTCGGTCAGCAGCTGCAGGAAGTCGTCGCCGGTGCCGGTGGAGCCGGGGCGGACCACCGGGGCGGTCGGTTCGACGACCAGCGCCGGGTGGAGGTCGCCCTGGATCAGCACGAGTCCGCTGGTGATGCCGAGCACGGCCTGCTCGGGGGCCGCCGCGACCGGGGGGACCGGCGGGGCCTGCTGTGCGTCGGCGCCCTCGCCCGTGATGCTCCGTACGGCGCCCTGGAGCTGCGTCTCGGAGACCTTGACGACCTGTGAGGGGATACAGGTGGCGTGGGCGAAGGCGAGCACGGCGGTCTCGTCGCCGACGAACAGCACCGTGCTGGTGCGCTCCTGCTCGGAGTCCCCGGGGGTGCGGCAGGAGGTGCAGTCGTAGCTGCCCGGGGCGTTGTCCCCGGCGAGCAGGAGATCGGCTTCTTCGTCGCCGATCTCGGCACGTACGTCCTGGCTGACGTCGAGCATGCGCGGCACGGATGGCTCCTCGAACTCGGTGCGTGCGCCGGGCAGTTCCCGGCCAACAAGAGAACAACGGGAGACCGGCTTCCGGGGTCACGCGTAAAGGCGGACAGAAATGGACGCGGTCCGGCGCGCTGCGGTGCCGAACCGTCCTGACACCGGGATACCGAAGGGGACGGCGTGGCCGGGGAGAAGGCGCGGTCCGCCGACCGGGTGGGGCGGCCGCCGTCCGCCGCGCGGCACGATCATCAGCTGATCCGCTCTGTCTAGCGTGGCCGGATGCCGACCCCGCGTATGTGGCCCGCCGCTCTGCTGGCCCTGCTGATCGCCCTGGCGCCGTCCGGAGCGCAGGCCGCGCCGCCGTCTCCCGCCGCCGCGGCCCGCGCCGGGACCTCCGGCTCCGAGCCGCTGCCCTGCACCGGCGACCAGCGGCCGTGGGGGTGCATCGCCGAGTGCGAGAGCGGCGGCCACTGGGACGCCAACACCGGCAACTCCTTCTACGGCGGGCTCCAGATCCTCCAGTCGACCTGGGTCGAGAACGGCGGCCTCTCCTACGCCCCGCGGGCCGACCTGGCCACCCGCGAGCAGCAGATCACCGTCGCGGAGCGGATTCTCGCCACCCAGGGCTGGCAGGCGTGGCCGGTCTGCTCCAAGCGGTACGGCTTCGGCGAGTCCGCGGACCGGGTCCATGTCGTGGCGCCGGGCGAGACCCTCAGCTCAGTCGCCAGGCGCTACCGGGTCAAGGGCGGGTGGTCCGCGCTCTACCGGACCAACGCCGGTGCCGTCGGGGCGCACCCCGACAAGCTCGCCGTCGGCACCCGGCTCACGCTTCCGGCCACGGCCCGGGGCACCGCCTGAGCTGCCCGCGGCCGCCGAGTAGAGTCCCTTCGCACGGCAGTCACGGGGGGATCCGGGACACCGGGGGTGCCGGAGGGCCACGGCCCCGGGCACAGGCGGCGACGCGGGGGACACGACGGCTACATGCACATCACTTTCATGCTCCACAACGCCTACGGCATCGGCGGCACGATACGGACCACCTTCACGCTGGCCGGCACGCTGGCCGAGCAGCACGATGTGGAGATCGTCTCCGTCTTCCGCCACCTCGACCGCCCGACGCTCGGGGCACCCGGCAACGTACGGATGAGCCACCTCGTCGACATGCGCAAGGACAGCGAGGGCTTCGCCGGGAACGATCCGGACCATGCGCGGCCTGCCACCGTCTTCCCCCGGGGTGACCACCGCCACCGCCAGTACAGCCGGCTCACGGACACCCGGATCGCCGGATATCTGAAGTCCCTGGAGGCCGACGTGATCGTCGGCACCCGTCCGGGGCTCAATGTGCAGATCGCCCGGCAGGCGCGGCGCGGCCCGGTCAGGGTCGGCCAGGAACACCTCACGCTCGACAGCCACAAGGCCCTGCTGCGCCGCGAGATCGGTCACCACTACGGCCTGCTGGACGCGGTCACCACCGTCTCCGAGGCCGACGCACACGCCTACCGCACCGGGCTCGCCCTGCCGGGACTGCGGATCGAGGCCATCCCCAACAGCGTGCCCGAGCCGCGTCTCCCGGCCTCGGACACCACGGCGAAGTGGGTCGTGGCCGCGGGCCGGCTGACCGAGACGAAGCGGTTCGACCTGCTGATCCGGGCCTTCGGGCAGGTGGTGGCGGTCCGCCCGGACTGGCGGCTGCGGATCTACGGCGCGGGCGACGCCAGCGGCAACGAGAAGGGCGCGCTGCGGGCCCTGATCGACGAACTGGGGCTCTACAACCATGTGTTCCTGATGGGCCCGGCCAACCCTATCGAGGCGGAGTGGGTGAAGGGCTCGGTCGCCGCGGTCACCTCGCGTCTGGAGTCCTTCGGTATGTCCCTCGTCGAGGCGATGCGTTCGGGTCTGCCGGCCGTCTCCACCGACTGCCCGCACGGGCCCCGCGAAATCATCACGGACGGCACGGACGGACTGCTGGTGCCCGTCGGCGACACCGGGGCCATCGCGTCGGCGCTGCTCGAACTGATCGAGGACGACACCCGGCGCGCCAGGATGGGAAAGGCCGCGCGCGAGAACGCGGCGCGCTTCGACCCCGCTCCGGTCGCCGCACGCCACGAAGCGCTCTTCACGGAACTGGCCGCCCGGCACGGCGGCGGACCGCCCCGGAGCGCGCTGGGCGAAGGGCTGCTGCGCGCCCGTGGCACGGCCGGGAGCAAGGCGTACGGACTGCGGCACCGGATCTCCGGTGCGGTGCGAAGGAGGCGGGCCGGATGAAGGTGAAGGAGGAGGGCCGCATGAAGGGGGAGGGCCGCTTGACGGGGACCAGCGAGGACGGGCTGCCGTACGCGGTTGACTGCACGGCCCGCGCCGACGGCGCCCTCGCCTTCACCGTCACGGCGGCCGGCCCGGCCGGGCTCGTACTGAAGCGGCGCAAGTCAGGCGACCGGGTCCGGCTGGCGCTCACCCCGTCACCTGACGGGCTGCCGGGCGCGGTGCTGGACGCGGCCGCCGGGCTCCGCGAGGGGCGCTGGGACGTCTTCACGGAGGGCCCGGACGGCGAGCGGCGGGCCGAGCCGGGACTCAGGGACCTGCGGGAGCTGATCGACCGCACACCGGATCCCGCGGCCACGACGGTTGCCGCCCGGATCCCGTACCGCACGGCCGACGGCCTGCTCGCCGTCCGCAGCTGGTCCCGCGCACCGCACGCGGAAGCCGGTGCGCTCACGGTGCGGGGCGGCGGGCTGACCGTCGACGGGCGGCTGTACGGCGCTGAGCCCGGCCCGGACGCGGTGGTCGAGGCGAGGCTGCGCGGCGCACCGGGAGAGGTGCACAGGGAGCCCGTGCGGACCGGCGGCGACGGGGCGTTCAGCTGCACGCTGCCCTGCCGGGCGCTGGCCGGCGGAGCGGAGGGAGCCGGGGGAGCGGCCCGGATCTGGGACCTCTGGCTGCTGCCAGGGGGCGCGGCCGGGGGCGGTCCCGCGGCCCGGATCAGCCGGATCCTCGACGACATCGCCGACCGCAAGTCCGTCTTCGTCTATCCCGGTTCGCCGTGCGGCGACGGCGCGGAGCGGCCCGTCACAGCCACGCCGTACTACACCGTGGACAACGACCTCAGCGTGCGACTGGACCCGCCGAAGGGCTGAGGAGCGGGGCATCCGCGCGGTGCGGATTCTGTAGGGAATTCGTGAACCAGCCGCGTTCCTGCTATTTTTCTCCCGCTCTATTCACCGGGAAATTCGGGCGCCCGCGGGCGGCCGGGCACCGGGGTAATTCCGGGGCGGCAATTACCCCGCAGTTCACCTTCCGTACAATGCCGATTCGACATGGGCGGAACACCCCTTCGGGTGACGGAGCGCGGCCGAACAGGTGTCGTGGTGCTGTGACAGAAGTGTGACAACGCACAGTTGCCGGCGCGGTCCCGGCACCGGTACCTCCGGCCTTCCGTCGCCCCGGCCCGGGGCCTACGGTGGGTGTCATGGCACCCATTCCGACCCCTCCCGTACAGCCCGACGACGCCCCCGACAGCTATGTGGGCCTCGACGAGGAGCAAGCAGGGCGGCTGGCCAGGGAACGTGGCTGGTCCACCGTGCGGGCGCTGCCCACGGGCACGGTCATCACCATGGAGTTCCGGTCGGGCCGGCTCAACTTCGAGGTCGACGGCGGGAAGGTCGTCCGCTGCTGGCCGGGCTGATCCGGTGTCCGCGGGCCTGCTGCAGGCCCCGGACCCGCGGTACGCGGTACGTACGAAGGCCCCGGCCGGGGAGTGATCCCTGGCCGGGGCCTTCGTGCTGCGGGGGAAGTCTGCGCGTACCGCCTCCGTGGTCGGGTGGGGCGTGGAGTCAGGTGGAGCCGCCCGTGACCGGGCGGGTCTGCCCGGTGCGCGGGGTGCGGTCGGCGTGCGGGGGGCGACGGCTGCCGGCCGGTGTGACCGGGGTGCGCTCCGAACGCGGACCGTGCGCCCGCTGGAGCGAGGTGGGGTGGGTGCTGCTCCTGGGGGCGGCGGCGGAGCGCCCGGCGATCCCCACCGGCTCCAGCGGCTGGCTCTCCTCGTCGGAACCCTCGGCGCGCGGGTGGCCGTGCGGGAACAGCACCGGCTGGACGTCGACCGGTACGGGTGCCGGTGCGGCGGACCTGCGGCGGGCGTCGCGCAGCCTCTCGCGCACCGCGAAGACCGCGGTCTCGGTACGGCCGATCAGCGGCTCGAACCAGGGCAGGGCGAGCAGGACCAGCAGCCCGGCGGCCCAGCCGAGCAGCACATCGCTCAGCCAGTGCGTACCGAGGTAGACCGTGGTGGCTCCGACCCCAAGGGCCAGCGCGGACGAGCCCACCGACAGCCAGCGCCTGGCCAGCGGGGTGGTCGCCAGATAGGCGAGGATTCCCCAGGTCACGACCGCGTTGGCGGTGTGTCCCGAAGGAAATATATCGCCGCCGGCGAAGAGCTCGGCCGATCCGATCTGGGTGGCGTAGTGCGGGCCGAGCCGGCCGAGGCCGAGCTTGACCGCGCCCACCGTGATGTTCAGCAGCAGCAGGGCCGCGCCGAGGGTCAGCAGGGGTCTGAGGGTGTGCTGCCGCCAGGAGCGCCAGCCGAGCCACGCCGCGACCATCACCGCGGTGGGGCCGCGCTGGCCGAGCACCACGAAGTAGTCGAGGAAGGCATGCAGCTGCGGCCACTGCTGGTACGGCCGGAAGAGCATGACCTTCCAGTCCAGCTCCACGAGCCAGGACGTCGACAGCACGGCGACGACGATGGCCAGGTAGAAGGCCAGCGTCGAGCCGAGCAGGGCGACCCGGGTCCGGCTCATCCGCGGGATCTCTAGCTTCGGCGGTTCCGGCTCCCGGTCCAGGCGGGCAAAGATTCGGTCGATACGCACTCAATCGACGTTACAGCGGGTGAGTGACAAGGCCGGCCGATCCGGTCTCTTTGTGATGACGATGTGATGTGGACTATGTCTCAGCGGCTTGTTTATTCCAACGGAATGTCGAATAGCGGTTCGTGGGTCTCGTTATATGCAAGAAGGCCCTTACGCTCGTGTTATCGGCCCTCTGGTAAAGACATTCGAGGTATGCACTCGGTATTTCCTCCCGGCCGTCGCAGCCGCACCGCACGCCGCACAAGATCGTTTGTGTGGGTGGCTCCACGGCGCGGGCCCGAGCCCGGGGAGGTGAGATGGGCCACGTGACAGTCGCGAGGTCTCGCGTACTCTGACGGCTCACTCGCCCGTCGAAGCCGGGCCCGGAGGGCCATCGGTTCCCCGCGGGTCCACCGAGCGCGAGGGACACACCGCAGTGGGAGGTACGCGCATGTCAGGGACGTCCGCGACCGGCAGGCGCCCGGCCGTCGCAGCCGGCGCCAACCGCTGGGTCGTGCTCGTCGTCCTGTGCGTCAGCCTGCTGCTGGTCGCGCTGGACGCGACCGTCCTGCATGTCGCGGTCCCCGCGGTCACCGAGGACCTGCGCCCCGGCGCGATCCAGCTGCTCTGGATCGTCGACGCCTATCCGCTGGTCTGTGCCTCGCTGCTGATCCTCTTCGGCACACTCGGCGACCGGGTGGGCCGCCGCCGCATCCTGCTGATCGGTTACGCCCTGTTCGGGGTGGCATCGGCCGTCGCGGCCTTCGCCCCCACCCCCGAGCTCCTGATCGCCGCCCGCGCCCTGCTCGGGGTCGGCGGCGCCATGATCATGCCGGCGACCCTGTCGGTCCTGCGGGCCGTCTTCCCCGACCGCCGTGAACGCGCCGTCGCCATCGGCGTCTGGACCGCGGTCGCCGCGGTCGGCGCCGCCATCGGCCCGGTCCTCGGCGGATTCCTCGTGGAGCACTTCTGGTGGGGCTCGGTCTTCCTGATCAACCTCCCGCTGATGGCGGTGCTGCTGCCGCTCTCCCGCTGGGTGCTGCCCGAGTCGCGCGGCAGCGCGGACGGTCCGTGGGACGTGCTCGGCGCGCTGATGGCAGCCGCCGGGGTGCTCGGCGTGGTCCTCGGTGTGAAGCGCATCGGCGGCGGCGAAGGGGCCCTCGGCCCCGCCACGCTCGTACCGCTGGTGGCCGGAGCCGTGCTGCTGGTGCTCTTCGTGCGGCGGCAGCGGAGCCGGGAGCATCCGCTCATCGACATCCGGATGTTCTCCCGGCCCACCTTCACCACGGCGGTCGGCTGCATCGTCCTGGCCATGCTGGCGCTGGTCGGCCTGGAGCTGATCGCCGTCCAGTACCTCCAGCTGGTGCTCGGCCTCAGCCCGCTGGCGACCGGTCTGCGGCTGCTCCCGCTCACCTTCGCCGCCATCACCGCGGGGGCGATGGGCTCCTCCGTCCTGCGCCGTGTCGGACCGCGCCGGATGGTCGGCTCCGGGTTCGTGCTGACCGCGGTCGCCGTGCTCTGCCTGGTCAGGATGGGGGCGCACGACGATCCGCCGCTGCTGACCGTCTCCTTCGTGCTGCTCGGCTTCGGGCTCCAGGCCACGCTCTTCGGTGCGTACGAGTCGATGCTCAGCGAGGCGCCCGCCGACCGGGCGGGCGGCGCCGCGGCGATCGGCGAGACCTCGTACCAGCTGGGCGCGGGGATGGGCATAGCGCTCCTCGGCAGTGTCATGAACGCCGCCTACGGCCCGTCGCTCCGCTCGGTGCACGGGGTCCCGGCGACGGCGAGCCACCAGGCGGCCAACTCGCTGGGGGAGGCGTACGAGGTGTCCGCCCGGCTCGGCGGCCCCGCCGGGGCCGCGCTGCGCAGCGCGGCCAGGGACGCCTTCGTCCACGGACTGCACGTCACCCTGCTGGTCAGCGCCGGGCTGCTGCTGCTCGGCGCCGTCGCCGCGCTGCGGCTGCCCCGGGTGATGGAGTGCGCGGCCCCGCCCGGGGAGCGGGAGCGCACCGGCGGACCCCTGGCGGAACAGCCGGACGGCGACCGGGCGGCCGTCGGGCAGCCGGCGGACGGGCGGGCCCGCGAGGCCCTGCCGAGGGCGGCCGCGCCCGCTCTGGCGCGCCCGGTGCCGGCGGACGCGGCCGGGTCTGGACGCGCGCGACACTGAGCCGTAACGTCGGCGGAACCCTGTAACTATCACTGCTAGTTTCATCTGTTGTCGTCGTTGTCCGTGCGAGCCGCCGGAGGCACCCCCATGTCCGCACCGTCCAAGCTGCCGCCCTTCGATCCCGCCGACCCCATCGGCCTGGACGACCTGCTCGGCGACGAGGATCTCGCGATCCGCGGCACCGTCCGCGCCTGGGCCGCCGACCGGGTCCTGCCGCACATCGCGCAGTGGTACGAGCAGGGCGAGCTGCCCGGCATCCGTGAGCTGGCCCGCGAGCTGGGCTCCATCGGCGCGCTCGGCATGTCCCTGCAGGGGTACGGCTGCGCGGGCGCCACCGCCGTCCAGTACGGACTGGCCTGCCTGGAGCTGGAGGCGGCCGACTCCGGCATCCGCTCACTGGTCTCCGTACAGGGCTCACTCGCGATGTACGCGATCCACCGCTTCGGCTCGGAGGAGCAGAGGCAGCGGTGGCTGCCCGGTATGGCGGCCGGTGAGATCATCGGCTGCTTCGGGCTCACCGAGCCCGACCACGGCTCGGACCCGGCGGGGATGCTGACGTACGCCAAGCGCAGCGGCACCGACTGGGTGCTGACCGGCCGCAAGATGTGGATCACCAATGGCTCGGTGGCGGGCGTCGCCGTCGTGTGGGCGCAGACGGACGAGGGTGTCCGCGGTTTCGTCGTCCCCACGGACACGGCCGGGTTCTCGGCCCCGGAGATCAAGCACAAGTGGTCGCTGCGCGCCTCGGTCACCAGTGAGCTCGTCCTCGACGAGGTCCGGCTGCCGGCCGACGCGGTGCTGCCCGGGGTCACCGGGCTCAAGGGCCCGCTCAGCTGTCTGAGCCACGCCAGGTACGGGATCGTCTGGGGCGCGATGGGCGCGGCCCGCGCCAGCTTCGAGGCCGCGCTCGACTACTCCAGGACGCGGGAGCAGTTCGGCAGGCCGATCGGCGGCTTCCAGCTCACCCAGGCCAAGCTCGCCGACATGGCGGTCGAACTGCACAAGGGCATCCTGCTCGCGCACCACATCGGGCGCCGGATGGACGCCGGCAGGCTCCGTCCGGAACAGGTCAGCTTCGGGAAGCTCAACAACGTGCGGGAGGCGATCGAGATCTGCCGCACCTCGCGGACGATCCTCGGCGCCAACGGGATCTCCCTGGAGTACCCGGTGATGCGGCACGCCACCAACCTGGAGTCGGTGCTGACGTACGAGGGCACCGTCGAGATGCACCAGCTGGTGCTGGGCAAGGCGCTCACCGGTCTCGACGCGTTCCGGTAGAGCGGGCGGGGCCGGCCTGACCGGTGGGTCCGGCCGTGCCGAGCCGGGCCGGGCGCGCCGGGCTCCGGGGATGCCCCCGGAGCGCCGCCGGGTCCGGCCCCGGCTCAGCTCTGGTTGAAGAACCCGCCGTCACTGGGCCGGCCGGCGGCCTCCCCGCTCACGATCTTCGTGTCGGACGGGGTCAGCAGGAAGACCCGGTTGGCCACCCGGTCGATCGAGCCGCGCAGGCCGAAGATCAGCCCGGCGGCGAAGTCCACCACGCGCTTGGCGTCGGCGGGCTCCATGGACGTGAGGTTGACGATCACCGGGACACCGTCCCGGAACATCTCGCCGATGCTGCGGGCGTCCCGGAAGCTGTCGGGCGTGATCGTCGCGATCCGGCGGCTCTTCGCCTGTGCCGCTTCGGAGGCGACCCTGACCCTGGGGTCGGTCACCCACGCCTCGGCCGAGGCCGGGGCCTGCTCGGCGCCCTCCGTGTAATCGTCGTCGTAGTAGCGGTCGTCGTCGTTGTCCTCGACGAGCCCCAGCCAGGCACTCGCCTTGCGTACCGATCCCATGGACGCCTCCTTTCGCCGCGGTCCTTCTGCGTTCCGCCCCCCTATCGTCGTCCATGATGTGGATCGTGCGCCAAGTGGATAGACGGCGCGCAGGGCATTCGTGACGGTACTGGTGCAGAAGTTGTGGCGGTTCGTCAGGTTTCTTCCTACGTACGACTGCTGACAGAATGAAAATAGGAAGTCTCCAGCCGTATGGGTGACGGAGGGGTCGTACGGGTGAATGGGCCGCTCGATACGATGCGGGCGGCGCCGGAAGACACCGTCCGGCACCGGTGACGAAGCTCGGGGGAGCACTGTGTTCGGAATCGTCAGGCCCTGCACGCACCGCCTCTCCGACGGGCTGCGGGCCCAGTGGACGGCGCATCTCTGCGGGCTCTGTCTGGCGCTGCGGGGCGATCACGGCCAGTTCGCGCGGATCGCCACCAACTACGACGGCCTGATCGTCTCGGTGTTGACGGAGGCTCAGACGGAGCGCTCCAGCGGCCGGTGGCGCACCGCCGGTCCCTGTCCGCTGCGCGGGATGCGCACCGCGCCCGTCGCGCGCGGCGAGGGCGCCCGGCTCGCCGCCACCGTCTCCCTGGTGCTGGCCTCCGCGAAGATGCGCGACCATGTCGCCGACCGGGACGGGCTCCTGGCGCGCAGGCCGGTCGCCGCGGCCGCCCGCCGCGTCGCCACCCGCTGGGACCGCGCCGGTGCGCGGAGCGGTGCCGAGCTCGGGTTCGACACCGCGCTCCTGCTCGACGCCGTCGGCCGGCAGACCGCGATCGAGGCGCTCGCCGGGCCCGGCACGCCCCTGCTGACCGTCACCGAGCCGACCGAGACCGCCACCGCCGCGGCCTTCGCGCACACCGCGGTGCTCGCGGGACGGCCCGGGAACGCGCCGCCGCTCGCCGAGGCCGGCCGGCTCTTCGGACGGCTGGCCCATCTGCTGGACGCCGTGGAGGACAGGGAAGCTGACGCCGCGTCGGGTGCCTGGAACCCGCTGGCCGCGACCGGTACCTCCCTGGACGAGGCCCGCCGGCTCTGCGACGACGCACTGCACGGGATCCGGCTCGCGCTGCGCGACGCCGAATTCGCGGACGGCCGGCTGGCCCATGCGCTGCTCGCCCATGAACTCAGGCGCTCGGTCGACCGGGCGTTCGGCGGGAGCTGCGGCCACGGGGCGCCCGGACCCTTCGGCCCGCCGCCCCCGGGATTCGACCCCGAGGCCCCGGCCCGCGACGACGGTGACGGACGGGACGACCGCGACGGACGGGACGGTCATGCCGACCACGGCGGGCCGGGGCGGCACCCGAAGCGGGGCTTCCTGGCGGGCTGTGCGGTCGCCGTCGGGCTCTGCTGCACCTGCCGGGCCTGCTGCGCCTCCGAGTTCGAGGGCCCCTGGTCGGGCCGTAAACGCGAGGGCTGCTGCAACGACTGCGACTGCGGTGACTGCTGCGATTCCGGCTGCGACTGCGGCGGGTGCGACTGCTGCTGCCCCTGTGACGGCTGCTGACCTCTGCCGCGCGCTACTTGATCTCCGGCGGTGAGATCCGCGACTCCTTGAGCCCGGACGGCACGGTGCCCCACTTCTTCAGGATGCGCTCGTACGTACCGTCCTTGATCAGCCGGTTCACCGCGGCCTGGAAGGCGCGGGCCAGCGGGGTGCCCTTCTTGAAGGCGAACCCCACGTCGAGGCGGTGGAACTCGTTGAGGAACCGCAGCCCCGGCTGCTGGCGGACTGCGAAGCGCAGACCGTTGATCGTCGACATCACCACATCGCTGCGGCCCTGCTGGAGGGAGCCCCAGAGTGCGGCGCTGTCCGCGTACGTCTGGACCTTGTAGTCCTTCTTTCCCGCCGCAGCGCACTCCTTCTTCGCGGCGGCGAGCGTCGCCTCGAACGTGGTGCCGGCGCCGGTCGCCACATTCAGGCCGCACAGCTGCTTCAGATCGGTGACCTTGCCCAGCTTGCTGTCCTGGCGTACGGCGAAGCCCTGGCCGTCGTTGATGTACGTGACGAAGTCGATCACCTTGCGGCGCTCGTCCGTCACCCCGAAGTTGCCCACGCCCAGGTCGAATTTGCCGCTGTCGAGCGCGGGCAGAATCGTCTCGAATCCGGCGGCCTCGCGCTTGAGCTTCAGGCCGAGCGTCTTCGCGGCGGCGTCCGCGAAGTCGATGTCCTGGCCCACCATGGTCTTGCCGTCGGGCAGATAACTGGTGCCGGGCGGCGCCCCGCCGACCGCGGTGGCCAGGGTCAGCGTGCCCCCCTTCCGTACGGCTGCGGGGAGCAGCGCGACGGCCGCCGGGTCGGGGCGGATGTCCGACACCACGTCGCGGGTCGGGAGCGCGGCCGGCTTCGCCACGGACTTCGCACCGCTGCCCGTGGTCGCCGGGTCGCCCGAGCCGCAGGCCGTCAGGGCCAGGGCGGCCGCGGTGATCAGGGCTGAGGCAGCGCCTCTTCGGGTCTTGCTCATGGCGTCGGACACTCCAGAAGAGCCCACGGGAAACGGGGGCAGCGAAGGAACAGAGAGGTGACGGAGAGGGGGAGCGGGGAAAGGCGAGGGGAGGGGTGAGGAAGGCGCTGCGCGGGTGAAGACGTGAGTGATCAGCGCGACACCGCGGCGCGGGCGCCGGACGGGATCGCGTGACAAGGGGCCCGGAGAACGGGGCACTGGAGCGAGAGCGGGGGCGATACGCGAAGAGACGCGCAGCGGAAGAACGCGCAGCGAGAAGGCGCGGGGGTCAGCTCAACAGGAAGAGGACCACACTCGACCGAAGTCGATGTGGGAGCGTGTGACCAGCCACTGCTGCGGATGCATGGCCCAAGTGGAACAGGCATCCGTTTCCCCGTCAACTGCCGTAAGACGTAGCGCCCACAGTGTGGACACCCTTGACAGCGCACAGAACCAGCGCCGTAATCTCAGCAACGGACCGTGCTGAGGGGCTCGGTCCGCGCTGCACCGCGTGAAGGCATCACCGTGTTCGATCTCAGCATCCACGGAGCCTTCTCATGTCCGCTTCGTCAGACACCCTTCCTCAGCTCTCCCTGGCACCGCCCGCGGACGACGACCCGGTACCGCGCATCGTGCCGGTCCGCCGCACCGGCCAGTGGGCGGCGGCCGCGGTGGTACTGGTGCTGCTCGCCGGCGCCCTCACCTCCGTCGTCCGCAACGACGCCTTCCAGTGGGGCGTCGTCGGTGACTACTTCGCCACCACCGCCGTCCTGCGCGGACTCGGCCTGACCCTCTGGCTCACCGCCGCCGTCATGGTGCTCGGGTTCGCCCTCGGCACCCTGCTCGCCGTCATGCGGATGTCCGCCAACCCCGTGCTGCGCGCGGTCGGCTGGGGATACATCTGGCTCTTCAGGTCGACGCCGATCCTGGTGCAGCTGCTGTTCTGGTTCAACATCGGAGCGCTCTATCCGCAGATCCTCGGCGTCAAGACCGTCAACCTCCTCGGCCCGGTCACCGTCGCCATCGTCGGGCTGACCCTGCACGAGGCGGCGTACGCGGCCGAGGTCGTACGCGGCGGCATCCTCTCCGTCGGACGCGGCCAGATCGAGGCCGCCGAATCGCTCGGGCTCGGCCGGTGGCGCAGGCTGTGGCGGATCGTCCTGCCGCAGGCCATGCGCTCGATCGTGCCGCCCGCCGGGAACATGCTCATCGGCACGCTCAAGGGCACATCGATCGTCTCCGTCATCGCCGTCCAGGACCTGCTCTACTCCGTGCAGCTCGTCTACCACCGCACCTACCAGGTCATCCCGCTGCTGCTCGTCGCCACCATCTGGTACGCGCTCGTCACCTCGGTGCTCAGCGCGGGCCAGCACTACATCGAGCGGTACTACGCGCGCGGTGCCCGGTGAGGGCGTCCGTGGCGGTGGTCGGAGCAGGACCGCGCGGCACCGGATTCCTGGAGCGGCTCGCCGCCAACGCCCCTGAGCTGTACGGGAACCGGCCGCTGGACATCCATCTGATCGACCCGTACCCGCCGGGCGGCGGACGGATATGGCGGCGGGACCAGTCCCCGCTGCTCTGGATGAACTCCATGGCGTCCGACGTCACCATGTTCACCGACGACTCCGCGCAGCCTTTGGACGGGCCCGTACGCCCGGGGCCCGACTTCGCCCGGTGGGCGGGGGCCGACCCGCAGTCCTTCCCCAGCAGACAGGCGCAGGGCGGCTATCTGCGCTGGGTGTACGAGGAGGCCGTGGCCGCGCTGCCGCCGGGCTCCACGGTGCGCGAGCACCGCACCCGCGCGGTACGGATCAGCGGCCCGCGCGACGGCCGCCAGCAGGTGTGGCTTGAAGGGGAGGCCGAGCCGGTCGTCGCCGAGCTGGTGGTGCTCACCATCGGCCACCTGGACGCCGACCCGGACGAGGAGCAGCGGGAACTGGCCCGGTTCGCCCAGCGGCACGGGCTCGTCCATCTGCCGCCCGCCTTCACCGCGGACAGCGATCTGTCGGTGCTCGGCGCCGGCGAACCGGTCATCGTCCGCGGCTTCGGCCTCGCCTTCGTCGACCTGATGGTGCTCCTCACCGAGGGCCGCGGCGGCCGGTACGACGCGCGGGGCGAGTATCTGCCCTCCGGGCGGGAGCCGGTCCTGTACGTGGGATCGCGGCGCGGTGTGCCGTACCACTCCAAGATCGGCTACACCTGGACCGGCGAACGCCCGCCGCTGCCGCGCTTCTTCGGACCCGAGCAGGTGGACGCGTTGCTGGCCGGGCCTGGCCCGGTCGACTTCGAGCGCGACGTACGGCCGCTCATCGACCGGGAGCTCGGATACGCCCACTACCACCGGCTCTTCACCGTGCACCCCGGGCGCACCACCGTCGACTGGCCGGTCTTCGAGGAGAAGTACGCCGCGGCCGCCGCCGGACCCGAGCTGGCCGCGCTGGCCGAGGACGCCGTGCCCGACCCCGCCGACCGCTTCGACCCCGCGGCGCTCGACCGGCCGCTGGACGGCGTACGCCATGACTCCATGGACGCGCTCCAGGAGGGCCTGCGCGGCTACATCGAGGCCGACCTCGCCCGCCGCCACGACCCGGAGTACAGCCCGGACCTGGCGGTCTTCCTCGGACTGCTGTCGGTCTACGGGCAGTTGACCCGGCTCGGCGACACCGGGGAGGGCGGCGCCCGCTGGCACGGCTTCTTCAGCTATCTGGCGTCCGGCCCGCCGGGGCCGCGGCTGCGGCGGCTCCTCGCGCTGTCCCGCGCGGGTGTGGTGCGGTTCGTCGGCGCGGACATCACCGTCGAAGCCGACGAGAACCGCGGGGTGTTCAGCGCGGGCAGCGCGAGCGTGCCGGGGGAGCGCGTCGAGGCCCGCGCCCTGGTCGAGGCGAGGCTGCCCGCGCCCTCGCCGGCGCGCACCCGCAGCACCTTGCTGAACGCGCTGTACGAGGACGGGGCCCGGTCCAGTACGGCCGGGCTGCTCGTCGTGGACCCCGCGGACGGGCGGGTCGTGGAGCGCGGCGCGGGGCCGCACCCGCGCCGGTTCGCGCTCGGCCCGCACACCACGGCCCGCTCGGCCGGCGCCTTCGCCAGGCCGCACACGAACGCCCCCGCCTTCCGGCAGAACGACGCCACCGCGCGCGCCGCCCTCACTGTGCTCAAGGAGTCCGACCGATGACAGCGAGCCCGACGAAACCCGGCCCGACCGCGACCGTGCCCAAGGACGCCGAAGCCACGGACGAGCGGGACCGGACCCCCGCCACGGACGCGCGGGACCAGGCCCCCGCCATGGTCGAGATCAAGTCCGTGCACAAGAGCTTCGGCGCTCTCGAAGTGCTGCGGGGTATCGATCTGACGGTCCGCACCGGTGAGGTCACCGTCGTCCTCGGCCCGTCGGGTTCGGGGAAGTCCACCCTGCTGCGGACCATCAACCATCTGGAGAAGGTGGACCGCGGCTGGATCAGCGTGGACGGCTCGCTGATCGGCTACCGCCGCTCGGGCGACCGCCTCTTCGAACTGCCCGAGCGCGAGGTGCTCAAGCAGCGCACCCGGATCGGTTTCGTCTTCCAGAACTTCCATCTCTTCCCGCACCTGACCGTGCTGGAGAACATCACCGAAGCCCCGGTGGCCGCCCTCGGGAAACCCAGGAAACAGGCGGAGGCGGCCGCGGCCGAGCTGCTGGCCCGGGTCGGACTCGCCGACAAGGCGGCCGCCTACCCGGGCAGGCTCTCCGGCGGTCAGCAGCAGCGGGTGGCCATCGCCCGCGCGCTCGCCCTGGAGCCGAGCCTGCTCCTCTTCGACGAGCCCACATCGGCTCTCGACCCGGAACTCGTCGGCGAAGTCCTGGACGTCATCAAGGACTTGGCCGCCCAGGGCACCACGATGATCGTCGTCACCCATGAGATCGGCTTCGCCCGGGAGGCCGCCGACACGATGGTCTTCATGGACGAGGGCCGGATCGTGGAGCAGGGCCCGCCCGCCGCCGTACTCGACCACCCGGAGCACGAGCGCACCCGCGCCTTCCTCTCCAAGGTCCTGTGAAAGGACTCCTGACCATGCCAGTGCCCCGCCCCCTCCACCTCGCCGCCGAGATCGGCGGCCGGCCGCGGTTCGACGCCCGCCACTACACGGGCCTCGCGCTCCTCGCCGAGCGCGGCACCCTGGACTTCATCACCCTCGACGACTCCTTCGCCCGGCCGGGACCCGACGCGCCGGCCGTACTCGCCCGCGTCGCACCCGGCACCCGGCGGATCGGTCTCGTACCGGCCGTCACCACCACCCACACCGAGCCCTTCCATGTCTCGTCGGCGATCGCGACCCTGGACTGGGTCAGCCGCGGCCGGGCCGGCTGGAGCACCGCCGTATCGGCGACCGCCGCCGAGGCCGCCCTGTTCGGCCGGCGCGACGCAGCGCCCGGCGACGCGCTCTGGCACGAGGCGGGCGAAGTGGCCGACGTGGCTGCCCGGCTGTGGGACAGCTGGGAGGACGACGCCGAGATCCGTGATGTGGCCACCGGCCGCTTCATCGACCGCGACCGGCTGCACTACACCGACTTCACCGGCAGCACGTTCTCCGTCCGTGGACCCGCCATCGTGCCCAGACCGCCGCAGGGCCACCCCGTCACGGTGATCGACGGAACCGGTGCGGCGGCCCGCGAGGCGGCCGTCCGCCACGCCGATGTCGTACTCGTACGCGCCGACGACCCGCTCACCGCCCGCACGTTCCGCGAGGAGATCAGGAACCGGGTGGCCGCCCACGGCCGCAGCCCCGACCAGCTGCGCGTCCTGGTCTCGCTCCCGGTCGAACTGCACACCAGCGCCGACGCGGTGGGGCTCGCCCGGCTCATCGCCGACTGGTACGGGCAGGGCGCGGCCGACGGCTTCCATCTGCGCCCCACCGACGTCGAGCGCGACCTCCCGCTGATCGTCGACGGGACGGTCCCGGTGCTCCAGCACCACTGTCTGCTGCGCCGTTTCTATCCGGGCGCGACACTCCGCGAGCATCTGGGGCTGACCCGTCCCGCGGGCCGGTACGCGCGGAGCCGGCGGCCCTCGGGCAGCACCCCGCAGCCACCGCATCCGCGGGAAGAGACCGTGCGGACACCGCACACCAAGGACGCGATCCCCGGGGGACGGACGTGACCGCACCGCAGAAGCAGCTCCATCTCGCCGCCCACTTCCCCGGCGTCAACAGCACCACGGTCTGGACCGACCCGCGCTCGCGGAGCCAGATCGAGTTCTCCTCCTTCGAGCATCTCGCCCGGACCGCCGAGCGCGGCAGGTTCGACTTCTTCTTCCTCGCCGAGGGGCTGCGGCTGCGCGAGTACCAGGGGCGGATCCACGACCTGGACGTCGTCGGCAGGCCCGAGTCGGTCACCCTGCTCAACGCGCTGGCGGCCGTCACCGACCGGCTCGGACTCGCCGCGACCGTGAACGCCACCTTCAACGAGCCGTACGAACTCGCGCGCAGGCTCGCCACCCTCGACCACCTCAGCGGCGGCCGGGCCGCCTGGAACGTGGTCACCTCGTCCGACGCCTTCACCGGGGAGAACTTCCGGCGCGGCGGCTATCTCGACCGGGCCGACCGGTACACCAGGGCCGCCGAGTTCGTCGCGACGGCGCGTGAACTGTGGGACTCCTGGAGCCCCGACGGCAGGTCGCGGCCCTTCGCGCACCAGGGCCGGCACTTCGACATCGCCGGTGAGTTCACCGTGCCGCGCTCCCCGCAGGGCCATCCCGTCGTCATCCAGGCCGGTGACTCGGACGAGGGCCGGGAGTTCGCCGCCTCGTCCGCCGACGTGATCTTCACCCGGCACGGCACGCTGGAAGCGGGCCGCGCCTTCTACGCCGACACCAAGCGGCGGCTGGCGAAGTACGGCCGTGAGCCGTCGGCGCTGAAGATCATGCCGGGGGTCAGCTATGTCCTGGGCGACACCGCCGCCGACGCGGCGGAACGGGCGGCGGTCATCCGCGAGCAGCAGGTGTCCCCGCAGAACGCGATCCTCGCGCTGGAACAGATCTGGGGCCGGGACCTCTCCGCGTACGACCCGGACGGGCCGCTGCCCGACATCGACCCCGACCCCGGATCGGACCTCGTGCAGGGGCGGGTCAAGGTCGCCGACCCGCTCGCCGTCGCCGCGAAGTGGCGGGCGCTCTCGCAGGAGAAGGGGCTGTCCATCCGGCAGACGGTCATCGAGACCACCGGGCGTCAGTCCTTCATCGGCACCCCGGACGCGGTCGCCGCCGAACTCCACGAATTCGTCCGGGCCGACGCCGCCGACGGGTTCATCCTCGTGCCGCACCTCACCCCGGGCGGACTCGACGACTTCGTCGACCGGGTCGTGCCGCTGCTCCAGGAGCGCGGGGTGTTCCGTACCGAGTACACGGGCGCGACGCTCCGCTCCCACCTCGGTCTCGCCGAGCCGGTATGGAAGGGTTGATCACATGACAGAAGGAACGGGAAGCACCGGAGGCACCAGCGGCCACGCCGCCGCCGCCTCGGACGCGGGGGCGGCAGGAGCGGACAGCTGGCGGGAGTGGCACGAGGAGCGGACGGCGACGGTCTCCGCGCCCTACGGCCCGCTGGCCCTCACCGGCACCCACTGGCTCGACGACGCGCCGGAAGGCCGGATCCCGGGCGTCGCGGGCCACTGGGCGGCGGCCGGCGACGAACTGGTGCTGACGGCCACCGATGAGGACGGGCTGGTACTCGACGGGAAGCCGTTCACCGGCCGGGCCGCGCTCACCGCCGACCACGCGCCGCCCGCGCGGGCGCGCCTCGCCCAGGGCGAGCGGCGGCTGGCCGTGGTGCGCAGGGAGGGGCTGTGGGCGGTCCGGGTCTGGGACCCGGACTCCGCGAACCGGCGGGCCTTCGCGGCGATCGAGGCCACGCCGTACGACGCGGGGTGGGCGCTCCCCGGGCAGTACCGGCCGTACGCCGAGAGCCGCACCGTCCAGGTGCCGAACGCCGACGGCCGCGACCGCGGACTGGGCCTCTCCGGTGAACTCGCCTTCCGCCTGGCGGGTGAGGAGCACACCCTCCAGGTCGCCGAGGAGGAGGACGGCTCGCTGTGGGCGGTCCTCGCGGACGCCACCAGCGGAACGAGCAGCTACCGGTTCCGCTTCCTGCGGCCCTCCGCGCCCGCGGCCGACGGCAGCGTCCTCGTGGACTTCAACCGCACGCTGCTGCCGCCCTGCGCCTTCGCCGAGCACTTCATCTGCCCTTTCCCGCCGCCGGGCAACACCCTCCCGTTCGCGGTCGCGGCGGGCGAACGCACCGTGCGCACCCACTGATCCGGGACCACATGGTGGACGCGCCCGGCCGGAAGGCCCTCTTGCGCCGGACGGCCGGGTCGCGTTGTACTCCGGTCAGCGCGTTGTCAGGGACACGGCGGAAATTCTCCGCCGTGCTCCGGCCTGCGCCTCATGGGTCCCCCCACCGAAGGACCCGCGGATTCTCTTCCGGAGGAACTGATATGAGGATCAAGCGCACCACCCCCCACAGCGGCCCCGCGAGACGCGGCCGGCTCATCGCCGTGGCGTCCGGCCTGCTGGTCGCTGCCGCACTCACCGTCCCCACCGCCCACGCCGACCAGGCCAAGGCGTACAGCCCCCAGCAGCTGACCGCCGCGAGCAACGCGGTGCAGAGCGCGAATGTGGCGGGCACGGCCTGGTACGTCGACAAGGCGACCGGCACCCTCGTCGTCACCGCGGACAGCTCGGTCTCGTCCGCGGACATCAACCGGATCGAACAGCGGAGCGGAGCCAACGCGGGCGCCATCCGCGTCGAGCGCACATCCGGCACCTTCAGCAAGCTCCTCAAGGGCGGTGACGCCATCTACACCTCGCAGTGGCGCTGCTCCGTCGGCTTCAACGTACGCAGCGGCTCGACCTATTACTTCCTCACCGCGGGGCACTGCACCGAGGGTTCTCCCGCCTGGTACACCAACTCGTCAGACACCACGAGCATCGGCCCGACGGCCGGCACCAGCTTCCCTGGCAATGACTACGGCATCGTCAAGTACACCAACTCCGCGGTGGCGCACGACGGCACCGTCGGCAGCCAGGACATCACCAGCGCGGGCGACCCCACGGTGGGCCAGACCGTGACCAGGACCGGCTCCACCAGCGGCACCCACAGCGGCAAGGTGACCGCGCTGAACGCCACGGTCAACTACGGCGGCGGTGACGTCGTCTCCGGACTCATCCAGACGACGGTCTGCGCCGAGCCCGGCGACAGCGGCGGCCCGCTCTACGCCGGCTCCAAGGCCCTGGGCCTCACATCGGGCGGCAGCGGCGACTGCACATCGGGCGGTACGACCTTCTTCCAGCCCGTCACCGAGGCGCTGAGCGCCTACGGGGTCAGCGTCTACTGAGAGCGTCCACTGGACGAAGGCCGGGCCCGGGCGGCAGCAGCCGCCGTCCCCGCCCGCACGGCACAGCGCACCAGCCCCCGCCCGGGATTCCGGGCGGGGGCTCTTGCGTACTTTTGAGAGGATGTCGGGGGGAGCGGGGAGTTCACGGGAGGCGGGGGCGTATGAAGCGCATCGGAGTCACCGGGCACCGCCGTATTCCGCCCGACGTCATCGCTCATGTGCAGGACGCCCTGCGCGCCCTGCTCGGCGGCCAGCCGGGGCCCATCGAGGTCCTCTCCAGCCTGGCCGCGGGCGCCGACCAGCTCTTCGCGGTCATCGCACTGGAATGCGGCGCCGAGCTGACCGCGGTCATCCCCAGCGGCGACTACGAACTGGGCTTCTGCGACGCCGGCGAGCTGGCCGGCTACCGCAGGCTCAGAGGGCGGGCGGCCCAGGAGGTGCGGATGGACTTCCCGCACTCCACGGACGAGGCGTACTACGCGGCCGGCGCCTATATCGCCGACAACTGCGACCGCCTGGTGGCCGTCTGGGACGGCCTGCCCGCGCGCGGTCTCGGCGGTACGGGCGACATCGTCAGCTACGCCAGGAAGGCGGGCAAACCGGTGACGGTCATCTGGCGCGAGGGCGTGGAACGTGACTGAAAACCGCTGCCCGGGAATGCGTCTGATGCCACGTCAACTGCCGTGTCTGGCAAGCCATTCGGTGTACTGCGGCGACACGACGCGCTCGGTCTCGTAGACCGCCGCCGCCCACTGCTTCTCGGTGAGCGGGCTCTCCATCTCCAGATGCAGCGCCCTGAGCTTCTCCTCGACCAGCGCGTGTGCCGAGATCAGCGGCTGGTGCCGGCGGAACTCGCTCCATGCCACCCCGGACGCGGCCGCGGCCGACACCACGGCGGCGACCTCGGTGTTCTCGGTGACCGAGAGCGCGCGCAGCACCCCGAAGACCAGGGCGACCAGGGTGAGCAGGGCGAAGGCGCTGGACCACAGGAGGGTGGCCCCCCGGGAGACCTCCTGTTTGCGCCGGTACCAGTTGCGCTGCTCGATCAGCCTGTCCCGTACGTAGGTCTCCTTGCGGACCTCGAACGACCTGGCCCGCAGCGCCCGCATCTGAGGGGTGATCAGGTCGGGCCCCGGCGGCTCCTGGTCCCAGCCCACCGTGCGCAGCTCCTCCAGCTGCGCCCCGACGCGAGAGGTGAACAGCGCGTCCACATCGGCCGGTCCGGCGTCGAACGGAGCGCCGTGGACCGCGTAGCGCCAGCACATGGACTTGATGAAGTCGGCCGCAGACCGGTTGAGTTGCCACTGCGCCTTGGCCTTGCGGCGGGAGGTGCTGAAGGTCAGCAGCAGCACGCCCGCGTAGGCCAGTGTGCTCAGGACGCCGATGGCCTGGAAGCCGCCCCCCAGCTCCGCCCGCCAGGGCAGCGAAGCCGTCGCCGCGCCCACCACGAGAAGCACCAGCTGGGCCCGGGTGGAGCCCACGGCCTCGCCCTGTCTGGCGATGGCGTGGGCGTCGGCCCGGTGGAACAGCGCGGGCAGATCGGCGTTCCGGAAGACCATGCTGCGTTCCGGGTTCCGCTCAGGACCGGGAAACACGGACACATGAACCCCCGTCTGCGACGTCAGTCTTCACTCTTTAGATGGAATGGCGTGTTCCGGAATTCTGGAGCAGACTCCGTGCGACGTTCTTGTTGCGCTCCGGTCGCGCTCAGTTGCCAGCAGTCTGGTTGAGGGTAAAGTCGACCCGCCGGACACTGCAACGGTGCAGGTATCGGCATTCCTGTCCCTGTCCAGAAAACATCCCTCAAGGCGGCCTCACCATGTCCGTAACTTCAGCCTCTTCCGCCGCTGTCAAGAAGCCGCGTGTCCCGCTCGCCGAGATCGATGTGCGCGGTACCGAGGCCATCAAGCAGCTCGGCCGTGTTCTCTCCGTCCCGGCCGGCCGCTCCATGAGGGCATCGACCTTCAATTCGGCGCTCTAGACTGGCGGAATGACTGGACCCCTGGTCCCATTCCGCGAGATCGTCCTCAAGGTCCACAGCAGATGCGATCTTGCCTGTGACCACTGCTATGTCTACGAACACGCCGACCAGAGCTGGCGCTCCAGGCCCAGAGCCATCTCCGATCGGGCGATCCACTGGACGGCTCTGCGACTCGCGGAGCACGCCAGGACCCATGACCTGCCCTCCGTGTCAGTGATCCTGCACGGAGGGGAGCCACTGCTCGCAGGTCCCGAACGGCTGCGCCGCGTCTGTGAGGAGCTCACCGGGGCCCTGCGGGGGACCACCGAGCTCGACCTCCGGATCCATACCAACGGCCTCCAGCTCAGCCCCCGGTACCTCGACCTCTTCGACGAGTTCCACGTCCGGGTGGGTATCTCCCTCGACGGTGACCGCGCGGCCAACGACCGCCACCGCCGTTTCGCCGACGGCCGCACCAGTCATCCGCTGGTCCTCAGAGCCGTCGAACTGCTCCACCAGGACCGGTACGCCCATCTCGACCTGGGCCTGCTCTGCACCATCGACGTCCTGAACGACCCCGTCGCCGTATACGACGCGCTCACCGACCTCGACCCGCCGCGCATCGACTTCCTGCTGCCGCACGCCACCTGGGACGACCCCCCGCACCGGCCCGCCGGAGCGCCGACCGCCTACGCCGACTGGATCCTGACGGTCTTCGACCGCTGGGACGCACAGGGGCGGCGGATCCCCGTGCGGCTCTTCGAGTCGGTCATCTCCACCCTCAACGGCGGTCCGAGCCTCACCGAGTCGCTCGGGCTGGCCCCCACCGACCTGGTGGTCGTGGAGACCGACGGCACGCTGGAGCAGGTCGACTCCCTCAAGAGCGCCTACGAGGGCGCCGCGTTCACCGGATTCGACGTCTTCGGCCACGCCTTCGACGAGGTCGCCGCGCACCCGGGGGTCCGCGCCCGCCAGCTCGGCCTCGCCGGGGTCGGCGAGAAGTGCCGGCAGTGCCCCGTCGTACGGTCCTGCGGGGGCGGCCTCTACACCCACCGCTACCGTGCGGGCTCCTTCGGCCAGGAGAGCGTCTACTGCGCGGACCTGGAGGCGCTGGTCCGCGGTATCGAGACCCGCACCGCCGCGGCCACCACGGCGCCCGCGCTCACCGATCCGCGCGAGCTGGACGCCGGACAGCAGGAACTGACCCGCACTCTGCTCGCCGCGCTGCACACGGAGCTGGCCGGCCGCGGCGGCGATGAGTGGGCGCGGGCCTGGGAGCTGGCGGGCGCGGTCGAGCAGCGCTCAGACGGGCTCGACACCGTGCTCGCCCACCCCTACGCCCGCAGCTGGCTGCTCAGTTGCCTGGACGCCCTGCACCAGGGCCGCGAGTCCACCGGTGCCCCCGGCGGACTCGCCGCCCTGGTGGCGGCCGGGGCCCTGCGCGGCGGGCTCGACCTGCCCGTCACCGTCCCGTACACCGGTGGTCTGCTGCATCTGCCGACCTACGGCGCGTTACGCCTCACCGGAGCCGCCCCGAGCGGCCACGCCGAGGTCCGCCGTGCCGAGAAGGGCTTCCTGGTCGGGGCCGGGGGCGCCGAACTGCGCGTGCCGCGCCCCGACGAGGCCACCGACAGCTGGCAGCCGGTGCGCCGGATCGACTGCGACGGGGCCCCCGATCTCGCGCTCGACGACCTCGATCCGTACCGCGACTGCTTCGGTACGCCCGTCGCCGGGCGCCTCACCCTGGCCGGCGCCGCCGACTGGAGCCGTCGCTTCGCGCACGCCTGGGCCGTGCTGCGTACGGCGGTCCCCGCGCACGCCGAGGACGCCGCGGGCCGCCTCACCACGGTGACCCCGCTGACCGCGGGCGTGCCCGCCGTCGGCAGGCACGGCCACGGGGCCATCGGTGTGTCCCTGTCCGGCCTCACCCCCGACGGTCTGCTGCGCGCGGCACGCCGGGCGAAGCTGCGCGCGCTCCTGGACGTCACCGACCTCTACGCCCAGGACGGCTCCTGGCAGCACCGGGTGGCCTGGCGGCCGGAGCCGGTGCCGGTCTCCGAGGTGCTGGCCGGCGCCTACGAGGGCGTGGCGCTCGCCGCGTACGGGGGAGCGGACCGCCCACGCACCCTGGCGCACACCCGGCAGGCGCTGGAAGCTCTGGAGGGTGCGGCCGAACTGACCGTCAGCGGCAGGAGCCTGGCCGCGGCCCTGTGGGACGAGTGGGAGGAGACGGCCCGTGGCTGAGGGCGCGGGGACGGCCGCCGAGCTGCGCGCGCTCGGTGTGCGGGAGGGCGCGACGCTGCTGGTGCACGCCGCGCTCGGCGGCACCGGACTGGGCGCGCCCGCGCTGCGCGACGCGCTCGTCGAGGTACTGGGCAGGGACGGGACGCTGGTGGTCCCGGCCTTCACCCCGGAGAACTCGACGACATCGAGCGCCCATCTGCGGCAGACCGCCGGGCTCACCGCGGACGCCAGGGCCCGGTTCCTCGCCACGATGCCCGCCTTCGATCCGGCCCGTACGCCCTGCCCCGGCATGGGCCGGCTGGCTGAATGCGTACGGCGCTCCCCGGGCGCGGTACGCAGCGGCCATCCGCAGACCTCGTTCGCCGCGCTGGGCGCGCGCGCCGATGAGCTGGTAAAGGACCACAGGGCCGACTGCCATCTCGGTGAGGATTCCCCGCTCGGCAGGCTCGCGGCCGCCGGTGCGGAGGAATTGATGATCAATGTGGGATTCGGTGTGTGCACCTCCTTCCATCTCGCTGAATACCGTATTCCGGATACCCCGACGCGGCTGTACCGGTGTGTGGTGAGCAGGGGCGGACGGCGTGCGTGGTTCGAATACCGGGACATCGAACTCGACGACAGCGATTTCGAACTGATCGGAGCCGATTTCCCCCATACGAGCCTGCGGGAGGGGAAGCTGGGTAACGCGGCCGCCATGCTGTTTCCGATCAAGGAAGCCGTGCGGCACGCGAGGAAATGGATGACCGAAAAGCGGCGTTGATTGACCGAACGTCGACGGGGTGGAGACTCTTCGCTCCGGAATGATGTCTTCATGGACGACGGGGGGCCGAGTTGGCAGCATCGGAAGAGCCGAGAGCGGCGAACCACAGGCCGTATTTTTTTCTCAGCTATGCGCACACTCCGAAACACGGAGCCGTCGGGCCCGACCCTGACATGTGGGTCGAGCGGCTCTTCCGCGATCTCTGCGCCCATGTGATGGCCATGACCAACCTGCCCGCGGGGGCACCCGCCGGCTTCATCGACCGGGAGCTGCGGACGGGGGAGGGCTGGTCGGAGCGGCTCGGTGAAGTCCTGGCCACCTGCCGGGTCTTCGTACCGCTCTTCTCGCCCCGCTATTTCGGCAGCGAGATGTGCGGCAAGGAGTGGTACGCCTTCGCCCAGCGCGCCATTCAGCAGCAGGCCCGCAGCAACCGCCCCGCCGACGCGATAGTCCCCGCCCTCTGGGTCCCCGTACCGCCGCACCAACTGCCGGGCCCGGCAGCGCGGTTGCAGTTCAACCACCGGGTCTTCGGCGAGCGCTATGTGTCCGACGGACTCTACGGACTCGTCAAGCTGCGGATATTCGCCGAGGAGTACGAGCGGGCCGTCTACGAACTCGCCAAACGCATTGTGAGCGTCGCCGACTCGTCGGACATCGGCCCCTGCCGCCCCGTCGACTACCGCGCCATACCCAGCGCCTTCGGGCCGCCGAGCGCGGGCCCGCGCCCGATGAAACTGACTGTCGCCGCGCCCACCCGCCACGATCTGCCCGACGGCCGGCACGCCGAGTACTACGGGGACACCCCGCTGGACTGGAACCCCTACCACCCCGTCTCCGCGCAGCCGCTGTCCCGGCTCGCCGAGGATCTGGTGCGCTCGCTCAACTACCAGGCCACCGTCACCTCGTTCGACGAGGAGGTCCTCCATCTCGACGGGAAGCAGCCGCCGTCGCGCCCCGAGGTGCTGCTCGTCGACCGCTGGGCCCTGCACGACGAGGAACGGCGCCGAAGGCTCGCCGCCTTCGACTCGGAGCACCGCCCCTGGGTGAGCGTGGTCGTCCCCTGGAACCGCGACGACCACCAGAGCAGAGCCTCCGAGGCCGAGCTCACCGGCCGTCTGGAGGACACCATGCCGTCGAAGATGCGGGAGGGGCGCGCCGCGTCCAGAGCCGCGGCCAAGGGCGTCCCGAGCATGGAGGCGTTCGGCCGGATCCTGCCCCAGGTGGTGGAGGCCGCCGCCCAGCAGTATCTGAAGCACGCCGTCGTCTACCCGCCGGGCGGCGGCGGCCACCACGAACGTCCCCGGCTCATCGGCCCGATGACGACCGAACAGGCCACCACCCGCTACATACCGGCTACACAGGATCTCGCGCTCGATGCGGAGGACACGGATGACGGCAGGGCGTGACGGACGCATCGTCACCTTCTATTCGTACAAGGGAGGTACCGGCCGGACCATGGCGCTGGCCAACACCGCCTGGATCCTGGCCGCCAACGGCAAAAGCGTCCTCGCGGTCGACTGGGACCTGGAGGCACCGGGCCTCTACCGCTTCTTCCACCCCTTCCTCGACCCGTCCACGCTCGGCGCCACCACCGGGATCATCGACCTGATCACCGAGTACGCCTGGGCGGCCACCAGCCCCGTCCCGCGCCCCGACGACTGGCACCGGGACTACGCCCGTATCCAGCAGCACGCGGTCTCGCTGACACCGGAGACGCTGGGCTGGGAGTTCCCCGACGGCGGCACCCTCGACTTCGTGTCCGCCGGCCGGCAGAACCGCGAGTACTCCGCGACCGTCTCCACCTTCGACTGGGACAACTTCTACGACCGGCTCGGCGGCGGCCACTTCTTCGACGCGCTGCGCGACGACATGAAGGCCAACTACGACTACGTCCTCATCGACAGCAGGACCGGCCTCAGCGACATCGCCGACATCTGCACCGTCCATCTGCCCGACATGCTCGTCGACTGCTTCACGCTCAGCGACCAGTCCATCGACGGCGCCGCCGCTGTGGCCCGCCAGATCGACAAGCACGACGGCGGCCGTGGCATCCAGATCCTGCCCGTCCCGATGCGGATCGACGAGGGCGAGAAGGAGAAGGCGGACGCCGGACGGGCCCTGGCCCGGCTCCGGTTCGACGGGCTGCCGCGCGGGCTCACCGGCGAGGAGCTCACCGCCTACTGGGGAGCCGTCGAGATCCCGTACCGCCCCTACTACGCGTACGAGGAGACCCTGGCCACCTTCGGCGACGAGGCCGGGCTCACCAACTCGCTGCTGTCCGCCTTCGAACGGCTCGCCGCCGTCGTCACGGACCGGCGGATCACCTCGATGCCGCAGATCCCCGAAGAGGTCAGGCTGCGCATCAGGGACGCCTTCACCCGCCGCCGCCCCGCGCTCCCCGCCGATCTGCTGCTCAGCTATGTGGCGGAGAACCGGATGTGGGCCGACTGGATCGAGTCGGTGCTCACCCGCGCGGGCTTCCGGGTGGTGCCGCGCGACGTCTCGGCCGAGGCGCCGCCGTCCGGCGCGGAGGTGACGGCGGCCGACGGCGCTGTCCGTACCGTCGTCGTCCTGTCCAGCGCCTATCTCAAGTCGGCCCGCGCGGTGGAGGTCTGGCAGCGCTCGGCGGCCGAGGACCCCTCAGGGACCCGCAGACATCTGCTGCCGCTGCGCGTCGGTGACGTACGGCTGACCACGCCGTACATCGACCGGAACCCGGTCGACCTGTTCCGGCTGGACGAAGTGCACGCCACCGCGGCGCTGCTGCGGGCGGTGGACCGGCCGGGCCAGGCGGTCGACGGGGTGGCGCCGGGGCCGCGGTTCCCGGGGACCGTCCCGAAGATCTGGAACGCGCCGGCCCGCAACTCCGGCTTCACCGGCCGCTCCCTGGTCCTCGAGCGGATGCGGGACCAGCTCGGCGGCGGCATGGCCGTGGTCCTGCCGCAGCCCCAGACGCTGTACGGGCTCGGCGGCGTCGGCAAGACGCAGGTGGCCCTGGAGTACGTACACCGCTTCATGGCCGACTACGACCTGGTCTGGTGGATCTCCGCGGAACAGACCGACGACGTGATCGCCGGCCTCGCCGAACTCGCCGTCCGCCTCGGCACCCAGGGCGCCGACGACATGGCGTCCGCGTCCCAGGAGGCCATCGACCTGCTGCGCCGCGGGGTGCCGACCCCGCGGTGGCTGCTGGTCTTCGACAACGCGGACGACCCCGAGCAGGTGAAGCGCTTCTTCCCGCCGGGCGGCCCCGGCCATGTGCTGGTGACCTCACGGAACCAGACCTGGTCGCAGTACGGGGACGCGCTGCCCGTCGACGTCTTCATGCGGGAGGAGTCCGTCGAGCACATCCAGCGCCGGGCGCCCGGACTCTCCGGCGAGGACGCGGCGCGGGTCGCCGAGGCGGTGGGCGACCTGCCGCTCGCTGTCGAGCAGGCGGCCGCCTGGATCGCCGAGACCGCCACCCCGGTCGACACCTATCTGGAACAGCTGGCCCAGGAGGCCGAGAGCGTCCTCGGGCTCAACCAGCCCGCCGGCTACCCCGAACCGGTGGCCGCCACCTGGAACGTGTCGATCGCCCGCCTCAAGGAGCGCTCGCCCGCCGCGGTCCGGCTGCTCCAGCTCTGCGCCTTCTTCGCACCCGAGCCGATCTCGGCGAAGCTCCTCTACAGCCGGGAGATGATCGACGCGCTCAAGCCGTACGACGCGACGCTCCAGGAGAAGCTGGTGCTGGGCCGGGTCATCCGGGAGATCGGCCGCTTCGCGCTCGCCAAGGTGGACCCGGTGGGCGGCTCGATCCAGGTGCACCGGCTGGTGCAGGCCGTGATCAAGGCGCAGCTCAGCCACGCGGAGCGGGACGACGCACGGCACGCCGTCCATATGATCCTCGCCGGTGCCAGGCCCGACGGTGACGAGCCCATAGACAACCCCGGTACCTGGCCCGACTTCGCTCCCATCTGGCCGCACCTCGGCCCGTCGGAGGCCAGGCTCTGCAAGGAGCCGGAGACCCGCAGGCTGATGATCGACCGGGTGCGCTACCTCTGGAAGCGCGGCGACTTCGTCACGGCCGCCGCCCTCGCGGGCGAGCTGCGCGAGGTGTGGCGCGAACGCCTCGGCAACAACGACCTGCAGTACCTCTACCTCCGCTTCCACCTCTCCAACATCCTGCGCTCACGCGGCCGTTACGTGGAGGCCATGGAGCTGGACGAGGAGACCCTGCGGCGCCAGCGCGAGCAGCTCCCGGAACTGGGCCCCTCGCATCCGCACACCTATATGACCACCAGCGCCCTCGCCATGGACCTCGGCGCGGTCGGTGAGTACAGCAGGGCCATGACGCTGGCCACCGAGGCGTACGAGGGGTTCAAGGAGATCTTCGACGAGTCGCATCCGAGGACCCTGGCCGCGGCCAACAACCTGGCGCTGAACCTGCGCATCTCCGGCCAGTACGCCCGCGCGCGCGAGATGGACCAGGACGTCTACGACCGGCGCACCGAGGTGCTCGGCCCCGAGCATCCGTACACCCTCTCGTCGGCGCAGAACCTCGCCCGCGACCTGCGCGAGGTCGGCCGGTACGAGGACTCGGTCGCGCTGCTCTCGCGGACGTACCAGATCTTCAAGGAGCAGCTGGGGCGGGCCTTCCCCGGTACGCTCGCGGCCGCCAAGAGCCTGGCCGTCTCGCTGCGCAGGGCGGGCAGTCTCGAAGACGCCAGGCGGCTGACCTCGGCCACCCGGGACCGGTACCGCATCAAGTACACGGTGGCCAACCCGGACTGGCTGGCCTGCGACCTGAACTTCGCGGCCGACCTGTTCGCCGCCGGGGACGCGGTGGGGGCGCGCGACACCGCGCAGGCGGTGGTCGACCAGTACATGAAGATGCCGGGGGAGCGGCACCCGTACACCCTGACCGCCATGAACAACCTCGGTATCTACCAGGGGGCCTGCGGGGCGCTCGACACCGCCGAGTCGGTGCTCGCCTCCACGATCAGGGCGATGAGCGACGTACTGAACCCCCGCCATCCGCATGTGCTGTTCGCGACCGTCAACCTCGCCAATGTCACGGCCGATCTCGGCGACCTGCCCAAGGCCCTGGAGATCGAGCGCCGGGTGGTCGCGGCGCTGCGCGAGGTCGTCGGCGCCCACCATCCGGAGACGCTGGCCTGTGCGTCCAACATGTCGGTGACGCTGGACGCGCTCGGCCGCAAGGAGGAGGCGCAGCTGCTGAGGGCGGAGACCGTCACCGAGCTGCAGCGCCAGCTCGGTGACGACCACGACTACGTGGGGATCGCGGGCGACGCCCGGCGGTTCAGCCGGGACCTGGAGCCGCTCGTGGTGTGACCGCCGGGACGTTCCCGCGCGCCCCGGTCCTCACTCGTCCAGCAGCCAGTTGAGGACGCGGGGGAGCGCGTGCAGCGCGTCGAAGTGCGCGGCGGCCGGTTCCAGTACGGCCGTCGCGCCGGGAATGCGCCGGGCGAGCCAGCGGGAGTGGCCGACGGGCGAGAAGACGTCCTTCACCCCGTGCCACAGCATGATCGGGCTGCGGATGTCGGCGGGGTCGAAGCCCCAGGGGCGGGAGAAGGCGAGCGCGTCGTCGATCCAGCCGTACGGTGAAGTGCGCAGCGCCTCCTGGTAGTTGCGCAGCAGCATGGCCCGTACGCCCGCGTCGTTGACGACTCTGCGGTCGGAGTCGGTGAGGTCGCTGAACAGCTGGTCGAGCAGGCGGACCGGGTTCTTCCTGATCTCCGCCGAGCGCGGGATGAGCCGGGCCGCCAGACCGTCGGGGTCGTCGGACGCGCTGGTGTACTCCCGGACGTTGGACGCCGCCATGCCGTCGAACCAGTCGAGCCCTACGGCGTCCCTGGGGGCGAGCGTGACCAGGGCGGCGGCTCTGGTGACCCGGCCCGGCAGCAGGGCGGCGCAGGCGAGCGCGTGGGGCGCGCCGCCCGACCGGCCCGCGACGGCGAACCTCTCGATCCCCAGTGCGTCGGCGATCGCCCCGACGTCCTGGGCGACATCGGCGACGCTGCGCCCCGGCAGCCGGTCGCTGCCTCCGTATCCCGGGCGGTCGAAGGCGATGAGCTGCATTCTGCGCTGGTAGAGCACCATGCCGCGCGGGGCGGGCCCCAGTCTGCTGCCCGGTGTGCCGTGCAGCAGGAACACCGGCCTGCCGTGCGGATCACCGAGGCGCTCCACTGTCAGATGACGTCCGTCCGGCGCGCGGACCCGCCCGCGCAGCCCCGGTCCCTCTGTGCCGTATGCATGCATCGTGTGCACTGGCATCCCCCTTCATTCCGATGATTACCCATCAGGGCGCTCTGTGGGGTGAGGAGTTGGTGGGAAAGTGCGGATACGGCCGGGAGTACGCCGCAATCCGGGCTCCCGGCGGTGGATAGCGGACGGCGGGCCGTCGGGCGCGGTGGCGATTTGCCCCTCGGGGCAGCTTGAATCCGCTTATGTCCCCCCGGAGAACTCCCCATTCGTGAAAGGAGTGCGGGTGCCTTGTTGGTGTCGTGTGCCCGTCCTTGAGTCGACCTTGTGTGCGAGCTGTGACTGTCGGAATAGTGGGCGGCTCCATCCTCCGCTTCCGGTCACCCCACATGACCGGAAGCGGCCCCCACAGGAGGTCGAAGTTGAAGCACCGACGCATACCCAAGCGCCGAGTGATCGCGGCAGCGACCGGCGCCGCCGCGCTGATCGCCGCCGGCGTCACCTTCCAGACGGCCAACGCCAGTGAGGCAGCACCGGCATCCCCGGTGAAGACGCTGTCCGTGACCGCGGCCGGGAACCTGGCATCGACGCTGACCCACAAGCTGGGCGCCGACGCGGCAGGCTCGTACTACGACGCCAAGAGCAAGAACCTGGTGGTGAACGTCGTCGACGAGGCGGCGGCCCAAGGTGTGCGCAAGGCGGGCGGCCGGGCGAGAGTCGTCCAGCACTCGATGGCCGAACTGACCGGCGCACGCAAGACCCTGGCCGACAAGGCATCGCTGCCCGGCACCTCATGGGCGGTCGACCCGGTCAGCAACAAGATCGTGGTCACCGCCGACCGCACCGTCTCCGGCGCGAAGCTCTCGAAGCTGAACAGCGTCGTCAAGGGGCTCGGCTCCAAGGCCGAACTCAAGCACAGCGCGGGGGAGTTCAAGCCCCTCATCGCGGGCGGCGACGCCATCTGGGGCTCCAGCGCCCGCTGCTCGCTCGGCTTCAACGTGGTCAAGGACGGCCAGCCGTACTTCATCACCGCCGGGCACTGCACCGAGGCCGTCACCAGCTGGTCGGACTCGCAGGGCGGCTCGGAGATCGGCACCAACGCGGCCTCCGACTTCCCCGGCCACGACTACGGCCTGGTGAAGTACACGGCGGACACTCCGCACCCGAGTGAGGTCGACCTCTACAACGGCAAGACGCAGCCGATCACCAAGGCGGCCGACGCGACGGTCGGCATGGCCGTCCAGCGCAGCGGTTCCACCTCGCAGGTGCACGGCGGCACGGTGAAGGGGCTCGACGCCACCGTCAACTACGGCAACGGCGACGTCGTCAACGGTCTGATCCAGACCGATGTCTGCGCCGAGCCCGGTGACAGCGGCGGCGCGCTCTTCTCGGGCGACAGTGCGATCGGTCTCACCTCGGGCGGCAGCGGTGACTGCTCCGCCGGCGGCGAGACGTTCTTCCAGCCGGTGCCCGCGGCGCTGGCTGCCTTCGGGGCGACGATCGGCTGACGCTCCCGTAGTGGCACTCCCGTAACAGCATCAGGGCCCGGCCCGTCCTCGTGACGGGCCGGGCCTCTGCCGTCCGCCCTCAGGCCCCGGGTGTCTCCCGCGCCGCCGCCGGGGCGGTGGCGGGCCTTCCGCGGAACGTGGACATGGCGATCGTGATCACCGTGCCCACCACCGCCCAGCCGGAGAGCACCAGCAGCGGGCCGGTGACGGAGTTGCCCCTGAAGTACGCGATGGAGCGCGCCACCCAGGTCCCCGCGCCCGGGGGCAGCCAGGGGCCGATCGCGTGCCAGAACGGCGGCAGCATCGGCAGCGGGAAGGCGCCGCCCGCGCTCGGGTTGCCCGCGATCACGACCAGCAGGACGGCCAGGCCGATCCCCACGATGCCGGTGAGCGCCTGCAGGGCGAGGGTGATCGCGCCGACCCCGAAGACGACCAGCGCGCCGAGACCCCACAGCCCCAGGACGCTGCCGGGCAGCGCGCCGAGCACCGGGCCGACGATGACCGCGCCGCCCAGGCCGCCGAGGACCGAGTAGAGCGCCATGGTGGCGAGCCTGAGCACGGCGCGCCGCCCGTTGGCGGCCCGTGAGCCCGCGCTGATCGCCAGGATCGACGCGCAGAGATAGCCGCCCACGCACCAGCCGACGACCAGGTAGAACGCGGAGAGCCCGTCGAAGTCCCGGGCCGACGCCGGCGCCACATCGACGGTCCGCACAGTGCGCCGCTGTGTCTTCTCCACGGCGTTGGCGATCCGGTCCAGCGACGAGGACAGCACGGTCCCGCCGCCGGACGCGACCAGCAGGGTGTCCTTCGAGCCGCGGGGGCTGACGATCAGGGCGCCGTCCAGATCACGGTCGAGGATCTTCTTGCGGGCTTCGGCGGCGCTGGAGACCGTACGCGGGTCCAGCGGGTGGCCGGAGAGCCCCTTGAGCTCGCCGACCAGCCGCGGGCCGGCCTGTGCGGGCGCGACGACCCCGAAGGGGACGTCCTTGGGTCTGGGATTGTGCAGAGCCCCCACATAGGACGCGATGAACAGCAGCTGCAGCACCAGGGTGCCGATGACGAGCAGTGCCGCGCGGGGAGTGACGGCGGTCTTCATCTCGTCCAGGAAAGTCATGGCCCCACGGTCCGGTAGAGCGGGCGTTTGCGCAGGTGGGGCGGGCCGAATGGCTGACGCACCGTTAATCGCACAGGTATTCGAAAGTGGTCTATGGTGGAGAAGGGAGCCAGGAACGGACTTGATCATCGGAGCAGGAGGTGCGGCGGATGCCCGGTTTCACGCATCTCCACGCCGTCTCGGGGTTCTCCCTGCGGTACGGGGCCTCCCACCCGGAGCGGCTCGCCGAGCGGGCCGTCGAGCGGGGTATGGACGCCATCGCGCTGACCGACCGGGACACCCTCGCGGGCACCGTCCGCTTCGCCAAGGCGTGCGCGGAGGCCGGGGTGCGGCCCCTGTTCGGGACGCGGCTCGCGATCGGCGGCCGGGCGCGCGCCGATGGGCCCACGCACCGGACGCGCGCCCCCGTGCGCGGTGGGGCGTTCATCGACGAGTCCGTGCCCCGCGCGACCTTCATCGCCAGGGACGGGGCCGAGGGCTGGGCGGCCCTGTGCCGGCTGGTCACCGCCGCCCACGCGGCCGGGGAGCGGCCGCTGCTGCCCTGGGACGAGAATCACGGGGACGGCCTCGCCGTCCTGCTCGGCCCGGACTCGGACGTCGGCCGGGCGCTCGCCGCGGGCCGCCCGGACCGGGCCGCCGGGCTGCTCGGCCCCTGGCGGGAGGTGTACGGCGACGCGCTGCGGCTCGAAGCGGTCCACCACGGGCTGAGCGGCACAGGACCCGGCTCGCTCAGGCTCGCCGCCCGCACGCTCGGCTTCGCCGCCGAGCAGGGCGTACGGCCCGTGCTGACCAACGCCGTCCGCTACGCCGACCAGGGGCAGGGCCCGGTCGCCGACGTCCTCGACGCCGCCCGCAGACTGGTGCCCGTCGACCCGCGCAAGGGCCTCGACAGCGGGGAGCGCTGGCTCAAGGACGCCGGTGAGATGTTCCGTACCGCCGAGCGGATCGCCGAGGCGGCGGGCTTCCGGCGGGACACCGCGCACCGGCTGATCGACGAGACCCAGGCCCTGGCCGCCTCGTGCGCCGTCGACGCCGAGGACGACCTCGGCATGGGCACCGTCCACTTCCCCGAACCGCGGCTCGTCGGCGCCGCGCACCGCACCGCCCAGCGGGTGCTCGCCTCCCGCAGCGCCGCCGGCATGGTGCTGCGCGGCTACGACCGCAGACGCGAGTACTGGGAGCGGATGCACCACGAGCTGGACATCATCGCCTTCCACGGCCACGCCTCGTACTTCCTGACCGTCGCCCGGGTCGTGGACGACGTGAAGGAGATGGGTATCCGGGTCGCGGCCCGCGGCTCCGGCGCGGGCTCCCTGGTCAACCATCTGCTGGGCATCGCCAACGCGGACCCCGTCGAGCACGGGCTGCTGATGGAGCGCTTCCTGTCCCGGCGCAGGCTCGCGCTGCCCGACATCGACATCGACGTCGAGTCGGCCCGCAGGCTCGACGTCTACCGGGCGATCATCGGCCGCTTCGGCGCCGAGCGGGTCGCCACCGTGGCCATGCCGGAGACCTACCGGGTGCGCCATGCGATACGGGACGTGGGCGCGGCCCTCTCGATGGACCCGGCGGAGACCGACAGACTCGCCAAGGCGTTCCCGCACATCCGCGCCCGCGACGCACGTGCCGCGATGGCGGAGCTTCCCGAACTGCGCGGCGTGGCCGAGGAGTCGAAGCGGGACGGCGGGAAGTACGGACGGCTGTGGGATCTGGTCGAGGGGCTCGACGCACTGCCCCGCGGGATCGCCATGCACCCGTGCGGGGTGCTGCTCTCGGACGCGTCCCTGCTGCGGCGTACGCCGGTGATGCCGACCAGCGGCGAGGGCTTTCCGATGTCCCAGTTCGACAAGGAGGACGTGGAGGACCTGGGGCTGCTCAAGCTCGATGTGCTGGGGGTGCGGATGCAGTCCGCGATGGCCCACGCCGTCGCCGAGATCGGCCGGGCCACGGGCGAACATCTCGACCTGGACGACCCCGCGCAGGTGCCCGCCGACGACCCCGCGACGTACGGGCTCATCCGCTCCACCGAGACGCTGGGCTGCTTCCAGATCGAGTCGCCCGGCCAGCGCGACCTGGTGGGGCGGCTGCAGCCCGAGACCTTCGACGACCTGGTCGTCGACATCTCGCTCTTCAGGCCGGGGCCGGTCGCCGCCGACATGGTGCGGCCCTTCATCGAAGCCCGGCACGGCCGCGCGCCGGTGAGCTGTCCGCACCCCGACCTGGCGGAGGCGCTGAGCGCCACCTACGGGGTCGTCGTCTTCCACGAGCAGATCATCGAGATCCTGCGGATCATGACGGGCTGCGGCCGGGACGAGGCGGACCAGGCGCGCCGCAGGCTCTCCGACCCGGAGTGGCAGGGGCGGATCCGTGCCTGGTTCGCGGGGGCGACGGCGGAGCGGGGCTATGCGCCCGATGTCATCGCCCGCACCTGGGAGATCGTCGAGGCGTTCGGCGCGTACGGCTTCTGCAAGGCGCACGCGGTGGCCTTCGCCGTGCCGACGTACCAGTCCGCCTGGCTCAAGGCACACCACCCCGCGGCCTTCTACGCGGGGCTGCTCACCCATGACCCCGGGATGTACCCGAAGCGGCTGCTGCTGGCGGACGCGCGGCGGCGCGGGGTCCCGGTGCTGCCGCTGGATGTGAACCGGTCGGCGGTCGCCCACCGTATCGAACTGGTGTCCGGTACTTTGGGTGTCCGGCTCGCGCTGTCCGACGTCCACGGCATCAGCGAGGCCGAGGCCGGACGGATCGAGGCCGGGCAGCCGTACTCCTCGCTGCTGGACTTCTGGCAGCGCGCCAGGCCGGGCAAGCCGGTCGCGCAGCGGCTCGCGCAGGTCGGCGCGCTGGACGCGTTCGGCGCGAACCGCCGGGATCTGCTGCTGCACATCTCCGAACTGCACACCGGGCCGCGCCAGGGCCGTGGCGGATCCGCGCACAGCGGCCAACTCGCCCTGGGCGAAGGGCGGCGGACGGCTCCGGCCGGGCTGCCCGACCTCAGCGACACCGAGCGGCTCAGCGCCGAACTCGGCATCCTCGGCATGGACTCGTCGCGCCATCTGATGGAGGACCACTACGCCTTCCTGAAGGAACTGGGCGCACTCTCCGCCCGGCGGCTGCGCTCCGCCGAGCACGGGCAGAGCGTCCTGGTCGCCGGGGCCAAGGCCGCCACCCAGACCCCGCCGATACGCTCCGGGCGCCGGGTCGTCTTCACGACCCTGGACGACGGCACGGGCCTGGTCGACCTCGCCTTCTTCGACGACAGCCACGCCGCGTGCGCGTACACCGTCTTCCACTCCTGGCTGCTGCTGGTGCGCGGAGTGGTGCAGCGGCGCGGGCCGCGCAGCCTCAGCGTGGTCGGCTCGGCGGCCTGGAACCTGGCCGACCTGGTGGAGCTGCGGCGCACCGGCGGCCTCGAAGCCGTCGCCGCCGCGCTGGCCGCGCCCGCACCGGACAGTGCCGGGGACACGGAGCAGCCGGGCGGCGGGCGCCGTATCCAGCTGCCCACCGGCTACGAGATGAACCCCTGGGCGGACCTCAGGCCCGCCGGTGACCCGAACGCCACCGGGCGCAAGCTCTGGCACTCCAGCCAGGGGAGCGCGGGATGATCCTCTCCGTACGGTTCACGCCCGAGGCGCTGCCGCTCGGCCTGATCGAGGACCTCACCCCCCTCGTCCAGGCGTTCCCGCCCGACGCCGCGCTCATCGATGTGCGCGGCGCACAGCGGTACTTCGGGTGCGGCGCCACCGAACTCGCCGCGCTGCTGCGGGTGCGGGCGCTCGCCCACCACGGCCTCGACTGCGCGATCGGGGTGGGCGCCAATCCGCTGCTGGCCCGGATGGCCGCACGGGAGGCCCGGCCGGGAACGACCCTGGTGGCAGGTGACGCCCGGACGTTCCTCGCGGACAAACCCGCGGCCGCGCTCCAGGGGGTCGGGCCGAAGCTGGCCCGCACCCTCTGCTCGTACGGACTCGACTCCATCGGCAGGATCGCCGCCGCGCCCCTCGCCACGCTCCAGCGGATCGCCGGAGCGCGCGCCGGGCGCGAACTCCAGGAGAGGGCGCGCGGCATCGACCGTACGCGGGTCGTGCCGAACGCCGCAGCCCGCTCGACCTCGTCCGAACGGTCCTTCCCGCGCGACGAACTGGACCGCGACCGGCAGCGCGGGGCGCTGCTCTCGCTCACCGATGAACTGGGGGCCCGGATGCGCCGCGAAGGGCAGGTGTGCGGCTCGCTGACGCTCACCGTGCGGTACGCCGACCGGTCCACCACCGTCCGCGGCCGCACCCTGCACGAGCGGACCGCGCACTCGGCGGCGCTCACCGCCGCCGCGTACGCGATCCATGACTCGCTCGGGCTGCAGCGCGCCAGGGTGCGCGGGATCGCGCTGCGGGCCGAGGGGCTGACACCGGCCGAGCACGCAGCCCATCAGCTGATGTTCGACCCCACCGACGACAAGGCGCGCCGGATCGAGGAGGTCGCCGACCGGGCACGGGCACGGTTCGGACCCGGGGCGGTCGTGCCGGGGACGCTCGCGGCGCAGGACCGGCGACACACGCGCCGCGCGGGCCGGCCGGTGCGGCGGGCCGCTGTACCGTGACCGCGAAGATCGTTCTCTGATCTTCCATCAGTTCTTTACTGACGCGTAACTTCCCCCGCTACCTTACTCGTGCGTAAGTTGGCGTCAGCAGAACACTCTTGTGGTCCGGGCCGCAGGGCGCACATCCGTCGTCACTCCCTTGAGTCGCAAGGAGATCACTCGATGATGCCCTGGAAGCGCGCGCTCGGAGCACTCCCCGCGCTGGCTCTGGCGGTCACCGCCGCCGCGGTCCCCGCTGCAACGACGGCGCAGGCCGCCGCCCCCAGCAGCGGATGGAACGACTACTCCTGCAAACCGTCGGCGGCCCACCCCCGGCCGGTCGTCCTCGTCCCCGGGACCCTGGGGAACTCGACCGACAACTGGCTGGTGCTCGCCCCGTACCTGGTCAACCGCGGATACTGCGTCTTCTCCCTCGACTACGGGCAGCTGCCGGGCGAGACACTCTTCGACGGGCTCGCCCCGATCGACCAGTCGGCCGGCCAGCTCTCCGCCTTCGTCGACAAGGTGCTCGCCGCGACCGGTACCGCGAAGGCCGACATCGTCGGCCACTCGCAGGGCGGCATGATGCCGAACTACTACATCAAGTTCCTCGGCGGGGCGGCCAAGGTGAACTCGATGACCGGCATCGCCCCCGACAACCACGGCACCACCCTCTCCGGGCTCACCAAGCTCCTGCCGTACTTCCCCGGCGCGGCCGACATCCTGCAGAAGGGCGCACCGGGCCTCACCGACCAGGTGGCCGGCTCACCGTTCATCAACAAGCTCAACTCGCTGCCCGACACCGTGCCGGGAGTGCGCTACACGGTCATCGCCACCAAGTACGACGAGGTGGTCACCCCCTACAAGACGCAGTTCCTCAGCGGATCCGACGTCAACAACGTACTGATCCAGGACAAGTGCGCCGCCGACCTCTCCGAACACGTCACCATCGGCCTGACCGACAAGATCGCGTACCACGAGGTCGCCAACGCCCTCGACCCCGCGCACGCCACCCCCACCACCTGCGCCTCCGCGGTCGGTTAGACGGGCCTCCCTCACTCCCGCCTCGGACGGAGGGAGTGAGGGAGTGAGGGACCACCGGGCGACGGCCGGGGAATGGCCGGGGAATGGCCGGAACGGGTTGTATACGGACGCGCCGGGGCGGTACGGCCGGGCGCCGCGCCCGCGGTACGGCCGTGAACTGCCCGTAGGCCGCTCGGAGATACACGTGTGTTTCACCGGGCATGTGATCAGCCGGATTGTCAGTGGGAGCTGAGAGCATCGGATCCATGACGATCAACTGGGATGCCGCCGCCGACACCTTCGACGATGAGGCCGACCACGGCCTGCGTGACCCCGGGGTGCGCGACGCATGGGCGGCACGGCTGAGGAGATGGCTGCCGGGGGAGCGGGCCGAGGTCCTGGACGTCGGCTGCGGCACCGGCAGCCTCGCCCTGCTCGCCGCCGGGCAGGGGCACCGGGTCACCGCGGTCGACCTCTCCCCCCGGATGGCCGACCGGGCACGGACCAAGCTGGCCGGCCAGGACGCCGAGGTCCTGGTGGGCGACGCGGCGCAGCCACCCGTGGGCGAGCGCACCTTCGACGTGGTGCTGGCCCGCCATGTGGTGTGGCTGCTCCCCGATTTCGAGGCGGCCCTCAAGCACTGGTGCTCACTGCTCAACCCCGGCGGCCGACTGGTGCTGGTGGAGGGCGTCTGGGGCGGCGTGGGCCTCTCCGCGGGCCAGCTGATGGCGGCCCTCGACCCGCTCACCGAGTCCGTACACCACGAACTGCTCTCGGCGGACCCCGCACTCTGGGGCAAGGAGGTCGACGACGAGCGGTACGTCCTGGTGGCGCTGACCTGACGGAGAGGCAGCCGGGTGAGGAGCGGGGGCGGGGCGGTGGTCGGGTGTGGGGGAGAATCGGAGGGTGACTCTGAAGATCGCCATTGATGCCGATGCCGCCACCGCCCCCTACGAGCAGTTGCGGGCCCAGATCGCCGGGCAGGCGCGGTCGGGGAAGCTTCCTGCCGGGTACCGGCTGCCGACCGTGCGGGGGCTGGCCGAGGAGCTCGGTCTCGCCGCCAACACGGTCGCCAAGTCGTACCGGGCGCTGGAGGCGGACGGGGTGATCGAGACGCGTGGGCGCAACGGCACCTTCGTGGCGGCCGCCGGTGACGCGGCGGAACGGGAGGCCGCGGAGGCGGCGCTGGCCTTCGCCGAGCGCGCCCTCCGGCTGGGTCTCGCTCCGGACGCCGCCCGCACCGCGGTCGATGACGCGCTGAGGGCGGTCTACGGGAAGTAGGCCCCGGGCCGCGGCGAGTCCGGCAGCGGTGGCCTGTGGCAGGCCCGTGTGGCTGGGTGGTGTGGCTGGGCGGTGTGCGGAGGGGCGCAGCCCGTGCCGCCCCTGCCCTTACCGCTGCCGCCCCTGCAAATGTTTCGCAGGCACTGCTGCCCTGTAGCCGCCGGCCCTGCGACCAGTGCCCCTGAAACCGCCCTGCCGCCCCTACAGGTACAGGCCCGCGTCCACGCCCCGTTCCTGTGCCGGGACGGACGCCGGTCCCGCGCCGCGCCGGAGTGCGTACAGCTCCGCGAGCGTCGTGCCGTCCCGGCCGATGCCCTCGTCGCTGCCCAGCCACGCCGTCGATTCGGTGCGGGTCAGCGGGCCGACCTCGATCCGGGCCAGGCAGCGGCCCGGGCGCACCACCGCGGGGTGCAGCCGTTCCAGGTCCTCATTGGTGGTGACGCCCACCAGGACATTGCGGCCCTGGCCCAGCAGTCCGTCCGTGAGGTTCAGCAGCCGCGACAGCGCCTGACCCGCGGTGTGCTTGGCCTCGCCGCGGATCAGCTCGTCGCAGTCCTCCAGCAACAGCAGCCGCCAGCGGCCCTTCGCCGAACCGTCGTCCTCGCCGATGGCGATGTCCATCAGATACCCGACGTCGTTGAACAGCCGCTCCGGGTCGAGTACGCAGTCCACCTGGCACCAGTCGCGCCAGGACCTCGCCAGGGTGCGCAGCGCCGATGTCTTCCCGGTGCCCGGTGGGCCGTGCAGCAGGAGCAGCCGGCCCGAGATGTCGTCCGGGGTCACCTTCATCAGGCCGTCCAGCGCATCGGCCACCGGCGCCGTGTAGTTGGCCCGCACCTCTTCCCAGGTGCCGGCCGCGATCTGCCGGGTGGTGCGGTGCGGACCGCGGCGCGGGGAGACGTACCAGAACCCCATGGCGACGTTCTCGGGCTGCGGTTCGGGCTCGTCCTGCGCGTCGTCCGTCGACTGCTTGAGCACCTTCGCCGCCAGCTCCTCGCTGACCGCGGTGACCGTGACATCGGCGCCGCGGTTCCAGCGCGAGACGAGCAGCGTCCATCCCTCGCCCTCGGCGAGCGTCGCGCTGCGGTCGTCGTCCCGGGCCGCCCGCAGCACGGTCGCACCGGGAGGCAGCAGCGTGAGCCCCTTCTTGACGCGGTCGATCGACGAACTGTGCGAGTACGGCTGCTCGCCCGTGGCGAATCGGCCGAGGAACAGGGCGTCCACGACATCGGACGGCGAATCGCTGTCGTCGACGTTGAGCCGGATCGGCAGGGCTGCCTCAGGGTTTGCGGACATGCGCCCATGATCCGGCACGGGGGCGGCCCGCGCACGCCCTTTCTGTCACGCGTTCTCCCCGGATCTGTCACCTGTTCTCCCCGGGTGGTACCGGCGTACGCCCGTCCGGCCGACTGACGTCACGTCACCGATGGGGTGAATCAGGGCTGTTCGCACCCCGTAGGGCCGGACGCCGGGCTTCACTGGCCGTCAGATGACCGAAGGCCGTCGATGCGCCGAATGCTTGGCATGCACACTTCCAGAATGTGGCTGTGAGCTGGTACGACAGACGTGGCGGAAATCCCGCTCAAGGAGGTTCCATGAAATTGTCCAGATTTGCGACTTTCTCATCCTCTGTTCTGCTCGCCGTCGGACTCGCCCTCACCGGGGCGGGCGCGGCTCAGGCCGCCCAACCGGCCGCATCCACCGGCTATGTGGCCCTCGGCGACTCGTACTCGGCCGGTGTCGGATCCGGCAGTTACGACAGCTCCAGCGGGGACTGCAAACGCAGCACCCTCGCGTACCCGAAACTGTGGGCGGCCGCCCACTCGCCCTCGTCGTTCGCCTTCGTCGCCTGCTCGGGCGCTCGTACGGGTGACGTTCTCTCCAGCCAGCTCTCCGCGCTGAGCTCCTCGACCGGCCTGGTCTCCCTCACCATCGGGGGCAACGACGCGGGCTTCGCCGACACCATGACCACCTGTGTGCTGAAGTCCGAGGCGACCTGTCTCGCGGCCCTCGCGACAGCCAACACCTATATCGACTCGACGCTGCCCGGCCTGCTGGACAAGGTCTACTCGGCGATCACCGCCAAGTCCCCGTCCGCGCATGTGGTCGTGCTCGGCTATCCGCGCTTCTACCAGCTCAACGGCAGCTGCGTCGCCGGGCTGAGCGAGACCGAGCGTGCCGCGATCAACTCGGCGTCCGACCATCTCAACGCGGTGACCGCCAAGCGCGCCGCCGACCACGGCTTCGCCTTCGGTGATGTCACCTCCGCCTTCTCCGGACACGAGATCTGCTCGTCCGACAGCTGGCTGCACAGCGTGAACATCCTCGATCTGACCGAGTCCTACCACCCCACGGCAGTCGGCCAGTCCGGCGGCTATCTGCCCGTGCTCACCGCACAGGACTGACACCCGTCGCAGGAGGGGAGGAGGCCCTGTACCAGGGACTCCGTCCGGTTCGGTTCCGGCCCCGTCCGGGCGGAACCGAACCGGCCAACTCTCCCTGGAACCAGATATATTCGGAGAGTTACCGTCAACCTCCGTATGGCAGAGGTGAATCCGGCGCCCGGGATACACGGGTGCCTCCCGGGGGCGATAGGGTTACTGTGCCCCGGGCCGGGTGCCCTCGTACGGGTGGGGAGTGACATGGAACAGATAACAGTGCGCAGCAGGCCACGAGTGCCTGCGATTACGTGCGGAAGCGGTGCGACCAGTTCGCGCCTCGACCGCCATCTCTCGGTGCTCGGCGGCCCTGTCGTCCCGCAGCGCGAGTCGGCAGAGGCGACGTCCCTGATGCGTGAGCTCACCTCGCGCGACGTCGCACACTCCAGGACGGGCAGGGGCGCGCGGGTGAAGCTCTTCGCCCCGCTGCGACGGCTGCGCCGCTCGCTTTTCGGCAGCCGCGGCTGAAGCTTCCGAACCGGAACAACCGAGACAACCGATCCACGATCGGGCGACCACACCGTCCCGGTGCGGCGCTGCTCACGTCCCGCCCGTCATTCCCGGGGCGTACGGTGGCGCGTCGGTGTGTTCGCCGGCTCCGGGCGACCCGGCCCCGCCACCTCTCGTGACCAGTCACTTCCGTACGAGGCATTTCCGTACCGGCCATTTCCGTACGGCATCTCAGTACGCGGCACACCGCCCACGCCCCGCTCACACCAGAGCGAACTGGCCCTCGGGCCCCTCCTCGTGGTGGTCGAGCACCGAAGCGGGGCGGCGGGCCGCCGCGGACACCGGCAGGACACCCGCCGCCTCCAGTTCGGCCCGCCCGATACACGGGCCCGCCGCCAGTTTCCGGTGCAACTCCCGCAGCGCGGGACGCAGTCCGGCCAGCAGAGCCAGCACGGTGATCAGCTCGAGCAGCTCGGAGTTCCACTCCGGGGGCCAGCCGGCCGGCCGCAGCGCCTCCAGCGTGCCGGGCTCCGCCGGAGCGGTTCTGCGCCCGAACCAGAGGTCGAGCACCCGGACACCGCCCACCGTGAAGTCCCATGCCCCGGCGGGCACCGGTGAGATGCGCCCGGTGCCGAGCAGCAGGGCCTCCTCGTCGGGGTCGTACGTGAGGGTCTCCGGCCGGGGCGGGACGGCGGCCCGCACATAGGGGCGGCGGCCGCCCGGCAGCCGGGGCCGGTCACCGCCGCGCGCCCCGCGCAGCTGGATCCGCAGCAGCTCCCGCCCCAGTTCGGCCCCTGACGACCACAGCTCGGGGTCGGCGGTCAGCGGTACGGTGCACCCGCCCGGCGCGGGAACGGCCGCGGCCACCGCCCAGGCGAGTATCTGCTCGGCGGTGGCCTCCTGCCCGTACCGGACGGTGAGCAGATCCGTCAGCCCCGGCGCGATGTTCGGCTCGGCGCCGCCCGGCCTGCGGTACAGCGGCCTGATCCGGCCCGTACGGCCCGCGGGGGAGCGGCCGTCCGGGAGCACGGCGGAGACCAGCAGCGCGGGACCCGGGTCCTCCGGGGCACCCGCCTGTCCGACGGCGAACAGCTGGTGCTGGTCGGCGACCCGCCACAGCTCCGGGCGTGCGGCGTCCAGCAGCCGGTGGTCCGGGATCAGCCACTGCTCGTCGAACGGGCCGCACCCGAGCCGTACCGGTGCGGGACACGGGCCCGACTCACGGTTGAGGCGGCCCGTCCCGCTGGGCTGTCCCGGCAGCGCCGGTACGGAACTCTCCGGCGTCCGCGCCCTGGTGGGACGGAAGAGCCGCTCCCGTCCGGGCCCGTCGGCCCGGAGCAGGGCGTCCCAGCGCGCCTTGAGCGAACGCGCGTCGGGCGCCACCACCCAGTCGCGCCCCAGCCGGGGGGACTCCACCGACCAGGGCATCAGATCGTCGAGCAGCGGAGCGTCATCGGTCACGCTCCGCATGCTAGGGCCTGTCGTCAAAGTGCCGCCTGCCTCCGGGCAACGACGGCACTTTGACGACAGGCCCCAGGGCTTTCCGTTCTGATCGGGCAGGACTCTACTTTCTGACCACCAGCAGGACGATCACCGCGATGACGATCAGTGCCGCCACCACCGCGGCGGCGATCTTGCCCTTGCTGTACGGGCGTTCGCCGATGACCTCGGCGGTCCGCGCGTTGACCATGACCTGCCAGCTCTTGCCCGCGTAGAGATACGTCAGGAACCACACGGGCAGCAGCATCAGCTTGAAGGTGAGCCCGGAGTACTGGGTGTCCACCGAGTGCACCCGCTGCTCGTCCCCGCCGATGTCGGACTTGCAGTCGCGGGTGATGACGTCGGCCATCCGCTCCTTGGCCGTCACCAGCCCGTCCTCGGGCTCCACGTCGTACCGCACGGTCTGGAAACCGGCCAGGTACTCCGGCTGGAAGGGCTTCGCCTCCTCCAGCGGCCAGGGCGTCAGCTTGTCCAGCTGCTTCTCTGCCACATGACTGGTCCCCGCGACCAGCACATCGTCGAAGTCACGGCTGACCGTCCCGGAGGCCGCGAACCAGCGGGTGCGGCGCACCTGGCGGGTCTTGGTGACGGTCTGGCCGTTCTCCTCCGTGGTGTACGTCTCGGTCACGTAGTAGTACTGACCGCGCTGGCCCCGGTAGTGCGAGACCGTCCCCGCGTCATACGTCCAGTGCGGCAGATAGCTGCCCTTGAACGTCTCCGCCTCGCTGACCTTCTTGAGGCTCGAGGGGGCGAACCAGCGGGACGACGTCCACTTGCGCAGCGCCTCACGGGCGTTGTTGCGGTCCAGACCGAAGGGCACCACCGCCTCCGGTGCCACCCGCTCGGTGGCGTCCGGCTCCGCGATCAGCGCGGTCGCACAGAACTGGCAGCGGGCGGAGAGGTCGTCGGTCTCGGTGTGCGCGGCGCAGCCGGGGCAGACATAGGTCCGCACACCGGCGGGCGCGGTGCCCCGCGGCTTGGCGGGCAGCGCGGCCAGCTCGTCCCAGCTGTGCTCGCGCACCTGGCGGGGCACCTCGGCGACCGCCTGCTCCTGGCCGCAGTACGGGCAGCGCAGTGCGCCGGAGCCCGGCGCGAACTCCACGGTGGCGCCGCACGCCTGGCACGGGTAGGAGAGGGAAGCGGACGCGGGAGCCGCGGCTGCGGCGCCCTGGTCGGCGCCGGGTCCTGTGGGGCCGTCGGTGTACTGATCGTCGGTCGTCATCGTCGCCCGGCCTCAGCCCTGCGGCGGGAGCGGCGGCGGAACGGACCCGAAGAGTCCGCTGATCCCGGGCACCTGGTCGGCGGCGAGCCAGCCCGCCATCCCGTCCTTCCAGACGAGCGTCTCGCGCGTCAGCGTGCCCGCGCCGACCAGGCCGCTCAGCGCGGCGCCGTCGTACGGCCCCTGCTGGGCGCCGTTGACCCCGATGAACCACTGGTCCTGCGCCGGCAGCGGCGGCGGGCCCGCCGCCGGAGCGGGGGCCGCGGGTGCGGCGGCCGGTGCGGGCGCCGCCTGCTGCTGTTGCTGCGGGGCGAGCCCCGCGGCCATCCGCTGACCGGCGGCCATCCCCAGGCCGAGCCCCATGCCCTCACCGACACCGCTGCCGGGGGTCCGCGCACCGGCGCCCAGTGCGTCGGCCGCCTGGAACTGGGTGTACTGGTCGAGGTTGCCCGCGATGCCCATCCGGGAGCGGGTGTCGATCGCCTGCTCCACCTCGGGCGGCAGCGAGATGTTCTCGATGATGAACTTGGGAACGGCGATACCGACCGGTGTCAGCTCCTGGGTGAGCACACCCGCCAGCTTGACGCCGATGGCCTCCTGCTGGGTCGCCAGATCCAGCATCGGCACGCCCGAGTTGGCCAGCGCGCTGCCCAGCTTGCCGACGATCAGCTGGCGCAGGTACTCCTGCACCTCCTCGGTGCGGAACTGCGGGTCGGTGCCCGCCAGCTCGCGCAGCAGCGCCGCCGGATCCACGACCCGGGCGGCGAAGGCGCCGAAGGCCCGGAGCCGCACCATGCCGAACTCGGGGTCGCGGACGATGACCGGGTTCTGCGTGCCCCACTTCATGTCGGTGAACTGACGCGTGGTGACGAAGTAGACCTCGGCCTTGAACGGCGAGTCGAACCCGTACTTCCAGCCCTTCAGCGTGGAGAGCAACGGCAGGTTCTGCGTCTGCAGTGTGTAGGTGCCGGGCTGGAAGACGTCCGCGATCCGGCCCTCGTTGACGAAGACCGCCGTCTGCGACTCGCGCACGACGAGCCTGGCGCCCATCTTGATCTCGTTGTCATGACGCGGGAAGCGCCACACGATGGTGTCCCGGCTGTCGTCGGTCCACTCGACGATGTCAATGAATTCCCCGCGGATGCTGTCGAACAGCCCCATGGAACCTCCCCCGCTCTCGTTCGCACGCCTCTCCTGACACGCCTGGGAACGATAGCAACCGGCTCGGACACCTGGTCGAGGCCGTCCACAGGCCGCCGCCACCAGCCCTTTCCGGGCCGCCGCTGAGCCGCGGTCCGGGGGTGCCTCCACCGGAACGGAGGGTTCGGGGTGCCCCCACCGTCACGGCGAATTCAAGGTGCTTCCACCGTCACCGAGAAGGAGAACTTGTCGCCCCGGTACCGGATCCGGGCCACATCCACGACCTGGCCCGCCTCGTCGTACGTCACCCCCGTGTAGTGCAGGATCGGCGAGAGCAGCGGAACCTGGAGAAGTTCGGCCGTCACCGGGTCCGCCAGCCGGGCCTCGATCGTGTCGGTGATCCGGCTGATCCGTACCCCCACCTCGTCGCGCAGGACCTTGGTCATCGGCCAGCGCTCCAGATCGCTGATCCGGACGGCGGCGGCGATCTCCGGACGGAGCGCGTTCTGCGCCCAGTTGGTCGGCTCGCCGCTCTCGCCGTCGCAGCGCAGCCGGGTGTAGTCGACTATCTCGTCGAGACCGGGGAAGTGCTCGGTGAACTCGCCGGGCACCGGGGCCGGGCCGTGGCCGAGCACGGTCGTCCGCTCGCCCGACTGCTGGGCGACGATCGCGTCGATCGACCCCAGCAGACGGCGCGGAGCGCTCGGCCGTGCGCCGGGGTCGATGAAGGTCCCGCGCCGCCTGTGCCGGGTGATCAGGCCCTCGGTCTCCAGCTCCTTGAGGGCCTGGCGCATGGTGAGCACACTGACGCGGTAGTGCCCGGCCAGCTGCTCCTCGGTGGGCAGCCGCAGCGGATCCTGCGGACGGCGGCCCAGTATCGACGCCCGCAGCGACTGCGAGACCTGGTACCAGAGGGGCAGGCGGCGGTTCAGGACCAGCGAGTCGGGCGCGAAGGCGGTCACGTGGGTCTCCGTACGTACGGAAGGTCGGCCGTGCCGGCACCGGGCGGCCGGTGATCTTCGACCGTACCGTGTGTCCGAGTACCGCAGTGTCCGAGTACCGCAGTGTCCGAGTACCGCAGTGTCCGAGTACCGCGGTGTTCGAGTGCCGAGGTGTCCGAGCACCGCGGTGTCCGAGTGCCGTTCAGCCTTCCCAGTGCCTGGCCAGTCCCTGCCACACCTGGTCGTAACCGGTCTGCAGATGACCGGCCCCCGCCGCCTGCGCGGTCGCCGTCACCGGCCAGCGCGTCTCGAACATGAAGGCCAGCCCGTCGTCGATCTTCTGCGGCCGGAGCTCGGCGGCGGACGCCCGCTCGAAGGTCTCCCGGTCCGGCCCGTGCGCGGACATCATGTTGTGCAGGGAGCCGCCGCCCGGTACGAAACCGCCCTTGCCCGCCGTCTTCGCGTCGTAGGCGCCCTCGATCAGCCCCATGTACTCGCTCATCACATTGCGGTGGAAGTACGGCGGCCGGAAGGTGTCCTCGCCGACCAGCCAGCGCGGTGCGAAGACCACGAAGTCGACACCGGCGAGCCCCTGGGTGTCGGACGGGGACGTCAGCACCGTGAAGATCGACGGGTCCGGGTGGTCGTAGCTGATGGAGCCCAGCACATTGAACCGGTGCAGGTCGTAGACGTACGGCACATGGCTGCCGTGCCAGGCCACCACGTCCAGCGGTGAGTGGTCGTACTCGGCTGCCCAGAGATTGCCGCAGTACTTGTTGACCACCTGGACCGGGCGCCCGGCGCCGCCGTCGTCCTCGTAGGCGGCCACCGGGGCCAGGAAGTCCCGTGCGTTCGCCAGGCCGTTGGCGCCGATCGGGCCGAGGTCGGGGAGCTGGAAGGGGCGGCCGTAGTTCTCGCAGACGTAGCCGCGGACCGTCCCGTCCAACAGCTCGACGCGGAACCGCACCCCGCGCGGGATCAGCGCGATCTGGCCGGGCCGCACGCCCAGCAGCCCCAGCTCCGTACGGATGAGGAGTCCGCCGCTCTCCGGGACGATCAGCAGCTCACCGTCGGAGTCGCTGAACACCCGCCCGGTCATGGGGGAGTTGGCGTGGTAGAGGTGCACGGCCATCCCGGAGCGCCTGCTCGCGTCGCCGTTGCCGCCCAGGGTCCACAGGCCGGCCAGGAAGTCCGTGCCGGGCGCCGGCTCGGGAAGCGGGTCCCAGCGCAGCCGGTTGGGGTCGGGCACCGTCTCGGTGAACGGCGCGCCGCGCACCGTGCCGTTGTCGATCCGTACGAAGGGCGGGTGGGCGGCGGACGGCCTGATCCGGTAGAGCCAGGAGCGCCGGTTGTGCGCGCGGGGCTCGGTGAACGCGGAGCCGCTGAGCTGCTCCGCGTAGAGCCCGAGGGGCGCGCGCTGCGGCGAGTTCCGGCCATGGGGCAGGGCGCCGGGCACCGCCTCCGTGCTGTGCTCGTTGCCGAAACCCGGGGCGTACACCAAGGCGTCGGCCGTCTCCCTGGCCCGCTCGATCTCTTCGGCCCGCTCGATCTCTCTGGCCTGCTCGGTGGTCGTCATCGCTCGCTCCCGGTGCCGAAAGAATCCTATGCTCAACAGTAGGATTGCGCTTACCGTCCGTCAACGGGGAGAAACCGGCGGCGACAGCGCGCCGGGGCATGATGGAGCGCATGTCCGATCCGCACGCGCTCCGGCGCGTCCCCGTACAGCAACGCAGTGCCGAGCGGCTGGCCCGGATACTCGACGCCTGCGCGGAAATCCTCGACGAGGACGGCTACGAGCAGCTCACCACCCGTGCCGTCGCCGCGCGGGCGGCCGTGCCCATCGGCTCCGTCTACCGCTTCTTCGGAAACAAGCGCGCGATGGCGGACGCCCTGGCCCAGCGCAATCTGGACGGCTACGCGGCCCGGATCACCGAGCGGCTCACCACGCTCCCCGCGGCCGACTGGCGCGGGGTGATCGACGCCGTACTGGACGAGTACCTGGCCATGCGGCGGACGGTGCCCGGCTTCGCCTTCGTCGACTTCGGCGGCCCGGCGCCGCTGGACGAACCCAACCCGAAGGTCGCCGACCGCCTCAGCGAACTGCTCGCGTCCCACCTCGGCAGGGCCGCCGACAGCAGACTGCGCCGCAAGGTGCTCGTCGGTGTCGAGGCGACCGACGCACTGCTCCAACTCGCCTTCCGCGCCGAGCCGTCGGGGGACGCCGGGCTGATCGCCGAGGTGAGGGAGCTGCTGCACGCGTATCTCGGGCCGGTACTCGACTAGGAGCACACAGCCTCTCGTACCAGGGGTAGAGCCTCTGGCGCGCGCCCGGCGGCGCTCCGTACACCGGTGATGAGCTGAGCGTGCGGATTGGTCGGTTCGAGCCATTCCCAACCCGTCGGCGACCGGATAGTTTTTCGCCCCAGTGGTCACTTCTGGCCACAGCAGCCGTCGCGCTGACCGCCCCGGACGGAATGCCATGTCGCGAGCCATCTCCCTGCACAGCATCTCCAAGACGTACGACCGTGGCGTGCGCGCCGTCGACCGGGTCTCCCTCGATGTCGCGCCCGGCGAGTTCCTCGTACTGCTCGGGCCCTCCGGGTGCGGGAAGTCGACGGTCCTGCGCATGGTGGCGGGACTCGAGGACATCTCCGACGGCGATCTGCTCCTGGACGGCGAGTACGCCAACCATCTGCCGCCCGGCCGGCGCGGGATGGCCATGGTCTTCCAGAACTTCGCGCTCTACCCGAGCATGACGAGCCGCGACAACATCGGGTTCCCGCTGCGCTTCGAGGCGCCGGGCGAGGACAGCGGCCCCCGGGTCGAGGCGACCGCCAGGATGCTCGGGATCGAGGACCTCCTCGACCGCTACCCGGGCCAGCTCTCCGGCGGTGAGCGGCAGCGCGTGGCGATGGGACGGGCCATCTCGCGCCGTCCTTCGGTCTTCCTGATGGACGAGCCGCTGTCGAACCTCGACGCCAAGCTGCGCAACCATCTGCGGGCCGAAATCGCGCACCTCACCCGCGAGTTGGGCGTGACGACCATCTACGTCACGCACGACCAGTCCGAGGCGATGTCGCTGGGCGACCGGGTCGCCGTACTGCGCGGCGGGGTGCTCCAGCAGGTCAGCAGCCCCCGGGACGCCTACGGGCTGCCGGAGAACGTCTTCGTCGCCGCGTTCATCGGCACCCCGCACATCAACCTGCTGCAGGCCGTGGTGCACGCGCCGCTGGACGGCGCGATGTCGATCGACCTGGGCAGACAGCGGCTGCGGCTGTCCGAACCGCTCTCCACCGACCACCAGCTGCTGCGGATCCAGCAGGGCAGGCAGCTCTTCGTGGGGCTGCGCTCGGAGGCCGTACGGATCGCGGCGCCCAGCCAGGCGCGCCCCGGCGAGGTGGCGATCAGCGGCCTGGTCGAGCACATGGAGTACCAGGGCCACGAGGCGCTCGTCCACCTCAACACCGGCTCGCGGCCCGCCGTCGTACCGGAGCTGGAGTCGCCCCGCACCGCCCCGGCGCCGCGCCGCCGCAGAAGCGGACCGGCGCCCGGGGTGCTGACCCGGATCAGGGGGCGCGCGGGACAGCGCGGCCCCGGCCGGGTGGGGGTGCTCGACGCGCCGGCGCCGCCGTCCCGCCCGGCGGCGTACGACTCCGGGCGCCCCACGCTCGGCTCGGGCGATCTGGTCGTCCGCACCAGCCCCGACCTGCGGGTCCGGACGGGCGCGCAGGTGCCGCTCCTCGTCGATCTGGCCCATCTGTACGTCTTCGACCACCACGGGCGCCGGATCTGCCCCGCGCCGGGGGACCAGCCCGGCCTGGACCAGGGGCCGCTCTGACGGCCGGTGCCGGCACCCGGTGCCTGGCGCCGGGAAACTAACATCGCTAGTTTGTGCGGTGACGGTCACCGCTCGGCACCCCCACGGCGCCGTGTCGGTACGGCACAGACACCGGCAGGCTCTGGAGGAGTGCGATGAAGGCCCACGACGGCATGTACATCGGCGGCGAGTGGCGGCCCGCCGCGGGCCGGGACACGATCGCGGTGGTGAACCCCGCCGACGAGCAGGTCATCGGCCACGTCCCGGCCGGTACCCCGGAGGACGTCGACGCGGCGGTACGGGCGGCCCGTGCGGCCTTCCCCGGCTGGGCCGCGACCGCGCCCGCCGAACGCGCCGCCAGGATCGGCGCCCTGCGCGATGTGCTGGTCGCTCGCCGGGACGAGATCGCGGAGACCGTCACCGCCGAGCTGGGCGCACCCCTGCAGTTCTCCCAGCTCGTGCACGCCGGGGTGCCCGCGCTGGTCGCCGGTTCGTACGCGGAACTGGCCGCCACGCACCCCTTCGACGAGAGGGTCGGCAACTCCACCGTCCTGTCCGAGCCGGTCGGTGTCGTCGGCGCGATCACCCCCTGGAACTACCCGCTGCACCAGATCGTCGCCAAGGTGGCCCCGGCGCTCGCCGCGGGCTGCACCGTCGTCCTGAAGCCGGCCGAGGACACCCCGCTGACGGCGCAGCTGTTCGCCGAGGCGACCGCGGAAGCGGGGCTGCCCGCCGGAGTGTTCAACCTGGTCACCGGGGTCGGGACGGTCGCGGGCCAGGCCCTGGCCGGGCACGACGGCGTGGACCTGGTCTCCTTCACCGGCTCCACCGCGGTCGGCCGCCAGATCGGCGCGGTCGCGGGCGCGGCCGTCAAACGCGTCGCCCTGGAACTGGGCGGCAAGTCCGCCAATGTCATCCTGCCCAGCGCCGACCTGGCCAAGGCGGTGGGCGTCGGCGTCGCCAACGTCATGGGCAACTCCGGCCAGACGTGCAGCGCCTGGACCCGGATGCTGGTCCACCGCGATCAGTACGACGAGGCGGTCGCCCTCGCGGCGACCGCTGCCGCCAAGTACGTCCCTGGCGAGCGGCTGGGCCCGCTGGTCAACGCCAAGCAGCTGGACCGTGTCCGCGGCTACATCGAGAAGGGCGTGGCGGAGGGTGCCAGGCTCGTCGCGGGCGGCGCCGAACCGCCGCTGGAGCGGGGGTACTACGTCAGCCCGACCGTCTTCGCCGATGTCACCCCCGACATGACCATCGCGCAGGAGGAGATCTTCGGCCCGGTCGTCTCGGTCATCGCCTACGAGGACGAGGAGGACGCCCTGCGTATCGCCAACGGCACCGTCTACGGCCTCGCGGGCGCGGTCTGGGCCGGTGAGGAGAGCGAGGCGGTGGCCTTCGCCCGGCGGATGGACACCGGCCAGGTCGACATCAACGGCGGGCGCTTCAACCCGCTGGCACCGTTCGGCGGTTACAAGCAGTCGGGCGTCGGCCGCGAGCTCGGCTCGCACGGCCTCGCCGAGTACCTCCAGACCAAGTCCCTGCAGTTCTGAGCCCGGGAGCACCGCTCATGGTCCGCGCAGCCGTCCTGTCCGCCGTCGGGTCCCCCCTGGAGATCACCGGCATCGAACTGCCCGAGCCCGGCCCCGGCCAGGTCCGGGTCCGCCTCGCCGCCGCCGGGGTCTGCCACTCCGACCTCTCGCTGGCCAACGGCACCATGCGGGTGCCGGTCCCCGCGGTCCTCGGCCACGAGGGCGCGGGCACCGTCGTCTCGGTGGGGGACGGTGTCACCCATGTCGCCCCCGGCGACGGTGTCGTCCTCAACTGGGCGCCGTCCTGCGGGACATGCCACGCCTGCTCGCTCGGGGAGGTGTGGCTCTGCGCCGAAGCGCTGTCGGGGGCGGGCCGTATCCACGCCCGTACCGCCGACGGAACGGATCTCCATCCTGGCCTGAACGTCGCGGCGTTCGCCGAGGAGACCGTCGTCGCCGCGGACTGCGTCCTGCCGGTGCCCGACGGCATCCCGCTCACCGACGCGGCGCTGCTCGGCTGCGCGGTCCTCACCGGGTACGGCGCTGTCCACCACTCGGCGCGGGTCCGCGCGGGGGAGACGGTCGCGGTCTTCGGCGTGGGCGGTGTCGGCCTCGCGACGCTGCAGTCCGCGCGGATCGCGGGGGCGTCGGCGATCGTCGCGGTGGATGTCTCGCCGGCGAAGGAGGAGCTGGCGCGGGCCGCCGGGGCCACCGATTTCGTGGTGGCCTCCGGCACGACGGCCAAGGACATCCGCCGGCTGACGGGCGGCCACGGCGTGGACGCAGCGGTCGAGTGCGTGGGCCGCGCGGAGACGATCCGTACGGCCTGGGAGTCGACGCGGCGCGGCGGCCGTACGACGGTGGTCGGCATCGGCGGCAAGGACCAGCAGGTCACGTTCAACGCCCTGGAGCTCTTCCACTGGGGCCGTACGCTGTCGGGCTGCGTCTACGGCAACTCCGACCCTGCACAGGATCTGCCGGTGCTCGCCGGGCACATCAGGGCGGGGCGGCTCGACGTCGGGGCGATGGTGACGGAGCGGATCGGCCTGGAGGGAATCCCCGGCGCGTTCGAGAACATGCTGGCGGGCAAGGGCGGCCGGGCGCTGGTGGTCTTCGGCCAGGACTCCTGACGGCGGGGCGCCCGCGCCGTACGCGTCAGCCCTTGTCCCGTACCGGCCTGACGGCGGTGAACTGCAGGGCCAGACCGTCCACCAGCGCCCTGAGCCCGGTCTCGAAGGCGCCGTTGTCGACCTTCTGCCGGTGCTCGGCGAGCAGATGCGCCTGGCCGAGGTGCGGATAGTCGGCGGGGTCGTAGGCCGTCTCGTCGTCGACGAATCCGCGTGCGAACGAGCCGAGCGCCGAGCCGGTCACGAAGTACCGCATCAGCGCCCCGATGTACGTCGCCTGGGCGGGCGGCCACCCCGCGCGGACCATCGCGCCGAAGACCGCGTCGGCCACCCGCAGCCCCGCCGGGCGCCGTCCGGGGCCGCCGGCCAGCACCGGGACGATGTTGGGGTGGTCGCTGAGCGCCGCCCGGTAGGAGACGGCCCAGTCGTGCAGCGCGGTGCGCCAGTCGCGTTCGTCGCTCTCGTCGAACATCGACAGATCGACCTGCGCGGAGACGGCGTCGGCGACCGCTTCCAGGATCTCGTCCTTGGTGGCGAAGTGGTTGTAGAGCGAGGGCCCGCTGACCCCCAGCTCGGCCGCGAGCCGCCGGGTGGAGACGGCGGCGAGCCCCTCGGAGTCCACGAGCGCGCTCGCGGCGGTGACGATGCGCTCCCTGCTGAGGAGGGGCTTGCGTGGGCGGGCCATGGCGCACATAGTAGGGCTGCCACCGAGAAACTAGCAGCGCTAATTTAAATGAGGTGCCCGATGAACCTGGAGCTCAGTGAGGAGCAGTCCGCGGTACGGCGGCTCGCCGAGGACTTCGTCGCCCGGGAGATCACGCCGCACGTCGTGGAGTGGGACCGCGCCGAGAGCGTCGACCGCTCCGTGGTGGGCAAGCTCGGCGCGCTGGGCTTCCTCGGGCTGACCGTGCCCGAGGAGTACGGCGGCTCCGGCGGCGACCACCTCTCGTACTGCCTGGTCACCGAGGAGCTGGGCCGCGGTGACTCGTCGGTGCGCGGCATCGTCTCGGTCTCGCTGGGTCTGGTGGCCAAGACCATCGCGCACTGGGGCGACGAGGAGCAGAAGCGGCGCTGGCTGCCCGGCCTCACATCCGGCGAGCTGATCGGCTGCTTCGGCCTCACCGAGCCGGGCACCGGCTCCGACGCGGGCAACCTCACGACGAGGGCGGTCCGGGACACCGGCTCCGGCGACTACGTCATCAACGGCTCCAAGATGTTCATCACCAACGGCACCTGGGCCGATGTGGTGCTGCTCTTCGCCCGCTCCACCGACGCCCCGGGCCACCGGGGCATCTCGGCGTTCCTGGTCCCCACCGACACCCCCGGCCTCAGCCGCCGCACCGTCCACGGCAAGCTCGGGCTGCGCGGCCAGGCGACGGCCGAGCTGGTCCTCGACGATGTACGGGTCCCGGCGTCGGCGATGCTGGCACCCGAGGGCAAGGGCTTCTCGGTCGCCATGTCGGCGCTGGCCAAGGGCCGGATGTCGGTCGCCGCCGGCTGTGTGGGCATCGCGCAGGCCGCGCTCGACTGCGCGGTGAAGTACGCCACCGAACGCGAGCAGTTCGGCCGGACGATCGCCCACCACCAGCTCATCCAGGAACTGATCACCGACATCTCGGTGGACGTGGACGCCGCCCGGCTGCTCACCTGGCGGGTCGCCGATCTGATCGACCGCGGCGAGCCCTTCGCCACCGAGTCCTCCAAGGCGAAGCTGTTCGCTTCGGAGGCCGCCGTACGGGCCGCGAACAACGCCCTCCAGGTCTTCGGCGGCTACGGGTACATCGACGAGTACCCGGCGGGGAAGCTGCTGCGCGACGCCCGGGTCATGACGCTGTACGAGGGCACCAGCCAGATCCAGAAGCTGGTCATCGGCCGTGCGCTCACCGGGGTCTCCGCCTTCTGAGCCGCCTTTGAGCCGACTCCGATCCGCCTCTGAGCCGTCTTCCGGGCCGCGCCGGGTGAGTACCCGCGCTGAGTAGCCGTGCGGATGTGGCGGGTGCCACATCCGCACGATGCTGTCCCCATGAGTGACACACCGGTCAGACAGCAGAACACCGCCGCGTACTACGGCCAGGCCGTCGCGTCCTTCGCGGTCGCCCTGGCGGCCATGGCCCTGGGCATCCTCAACCTGGACGTCGACGTCTGGGTGCGTGCCTTCCTCGGTCTCGGGCTCCTCTACCTCACGACATCCGCCTTCACCCTCGCCAAGGTCATCAGGGACCGCCAGGAGGCCGGCCAGATCGTGACCCGGGTCGACCAGGCCCGGCTGGAGAAGCTCCTCGCCGAGCACGACCCGTTCCAGAAGCTCTGACGGCCACGCCTCCGCCAGTGCCCCGAGGGGTCCTAAGCGCTTGCTCACCTTCGGGGTATGGTGTGCGTCCTGCAGCGGCGGCGCTGCGTCATGGGCGGAAGGGGCGAGCGATGGGCACGGCTGAGGAGACGGCGGGCGGCGAGGAGCCGTGGGCGGAGGTCGGCCCCGAGGCCGCCAGGCGGCTGCTCGTCGCCGCGGTCGAGGCTTTCGCCGAACGCGGCTACCACGCGACGACCACCCGCGACATCGCCGGCCGCGCCGGGATGAGCCCGGCCGCGCTCTACATCCACTACAAGACCAAGGAAGAGCTGCTCCACCGGATCAGCCGGATCGGCCACGAGAAGGCGCTGGAGATCCTGGAGACGGCGGCGGACGGCCCGGGCACCGCGGCGGAACGGCTCGCGGCGGCCGTCCGCTCCTTCGTCCGCTGGCACGCCGGGCACCACACGACGGCGCGGGTCGTCCAGTACGAACTCGACGCGCTCGGCGACGATCACCGTACCGAGATCGTGGAACTCCGCAGGCGCAGCGACGACGCCGTGCGGCGCATCATCGACGACGGTGTGCAGACGGGGGAGTTCGACGTCCCGTACGTCGCCGGGACCGCGCTGGCCGTGCTGTCGCTCTGCATCGACGTGGCGCGCTGGTTCAACGTGGAGGGCCGCCGCACGCCCGACGAGGTCGGCGTGTTCTACGCCGACCTCGTCCTGCGGATGGTCTCCGCCCGGACGTAGCGGGACCCGGAGCCGGAGCCCGGAGCCGGCTCGGAAGTACGGGCCGATCAGTCGTACCCGCTCAGCAGCAGTTCAGAAGTAGTAGCGGGAGACCGACTCCGCCACGCACACCGGCTTGTCGCCGCCCTCGCGCTCCACCGTGACGGCGGCCGTCACCTGCACGCCCCCGCCCGCCTCGGACACGTCCGTCAGGACGGCCGTGGCCCGCAGCCGTGAGCCGACCGGCACCGTCGCGGGGAAGCGCACCTTGTTGGTGCCGTAGTTGATGCCCATCTTCATCCCCTCGACCCGCATGATCTGCGGGACGAGCGTGGGCAGCAGCGACAGGGTCAGATAGCCGTGCGCGATGGTCGTGCCGAACGGGCCGTCGGCGGCCTTGGCCGGGTCGACATGGATCCACTGGTGGTCACCCGTGGCGTCCGCGAAGAGATCGATCCGCTTCTGGTCGATCTCCAGCCAGTCGCTCGGCCCCAGCTGCTCACCGATCCCGGCGCGCAGCTCATCGGCGGATGTGAAGATCCTCGGCTCTGCCATGCGTGATCCTGCCTTTCCCAACGGTCCCGGCGGCCGGCGGCGCTCCGGCGGCCCAGTGCGGTGCCCAAGCGCAGTGTCCAAGCGCTTGCTCAGCTTTCTCGCTCAGCATCGTCAACCGGCCCGTCCCTGTCAACGACCGGCCGCACAGCCGGTCGTTGACAGGGACGGGCCGGTTGACAGGGGCCGGGACGGCAGCCGGGGCGGCGGGCGGGCGGGGCAGTAGGCTTCGCGGAGTGCCGCACATTCCAGAGAAGATCCATGAGCTCACGGTCGGCCAGCTCTCCGCACGGAGTGGCGCGGCCGTCTCCGCCCTGCACTTCTACGAGAGCAAGGGGCTGATCACCAGCCGCAGGACGAGCGGCAACCAGCGCCGCTACACCAGGGACGCGCTGCGCCGCGTCGCCTTCGTCCGCGCGGCGCAGCGGGTCGGCATCCCGCTCGCCACGATCCGGGACGCGCTGGCCGAACTGCCCGACGAGCGCACACCCAACCGCGAGGACTGGGCGCGCCTCTCCGCCGCCTGGCGCTCCGAGCTCGACCGGCGCATCGCCCAGCTCGGCGCCCTGCGCGACCACCTCACCGACTGCATCGGCTGCGGCTGTCTGTCGCTGGAGAACTGCGTCCTGTCCAACCCGGACGACGTGTTCGGTGACCGGATGACCGGTTCGAGGCTGCTCCCCGGCCCGGCTCCGGAGGACGGGACCGGCTGACGGCGGCGCCGCACTCCGGTCGCCGGGGCCGCTGTTGCCGCCGACCGTCGTAGCCGTCGTCGTTGTAGCCGTCGTAGCCGTCGTAGCCGTCGTAGCCGTCGTAGCCGTCGTAGCGGGATTCTCAGGCAGCCGAAGCCAGTGGTGAGTGATGGGCGCCGCGCGCGCGGGCCAGCGCGCCGGCGGTGAGGACGGGCTGCGGTACGAGGATCCCGCAGCGGCTGCACACCGGCCCCGACCACGGCTCACGGCCGCCCCGCGAGGTCCAGGTGATCGTCTTCTCCGTGCACACCGGGCAGGCGCCGGCCGGATCGGCCCTGAGGGCGGAAATCAGCCGCCGCAGAACCTCCGCCAGGGGCCGGTTCGGGTGGACCGCGGGGTCCCCGCACCAGGCCACACCGCAGCCGCCCCAGGTGCGCCGGTGCCAGTCGTCGAAGGCGCCGGGACGCCGTATCCCGTCGTGCTTCTCGCGCTTGCGCCGCTCGGCGAACTCCGCCTCGTAGGCGAGCCAGACGGTCCGCGCCTCTTCCAGTTCGTCGAGCGCGGCCACCAGCCGCGCCGGATCGGGGGCCCGGTCCTCGGGCCCGATGTGATGCCTGGCACACAGATGATCCCAGGTCGCCCTGTGTCCGTACGGGGCAAACCTCTCCAGACACTTGCGCAGCGAATACCGCCGCAGGGCAAGGTCGTGGTGGGGATCGCGCACCTGTCTCGCGAGACTCCGGAAACCGGCCATCGCGCTGCCACCTCCGTCGCTGAATACTCCTGCGTCAGTGAATGGACGTACGGCTACCCGATTCGGCTCCATCGAATTCCCGATGGCTGCCATCACCGATGCGACCGCTCCCGCACCTGTGTGGTGATTCGGAAAAGGTGACGCATGTTCACCTTACTGACGGGTCACCTCGCCAGTAACGTCCGTCTCATCGGCTTCCCCCTCAGGAGCATTCATGCGACGACGCACCGGAAAGCTCAGAACTGCCATCGCCATAGCCGTGTTCGCACTCGGCGCCGGCCTGATGACACCGCTGCCGCAGGCGACCGCCGCGGCCTCGGATCCCGTCACCGACTACTGCGAGAGCCAGTGCAACGACATCATGCCGCCGGGTGAGAACGGCAACGCCACCCTCGCCCAGATCCTCGCCCACCGTGCACTGGGCACCCGTCCCGAGCACAGCGCCGACCAGCTCGGACCGTACGACGCGCTGCCCGCAGGGGCCCCCACGCTCACCGACTCCACGCTGAACAACTTCTTCAACGACTCGTCGTTCGGTGTCCCCGACGACCAGGTCGCCTCGGTGACCAAGCCGCGCGACGACGTCAGCATCACGCGGGACAAGAAGACCGGCGTCCCCCACATCAAGGGCACGACACGCTACGGAACCGAGTTCGGCGCCGGATTCGCTGCGGGCCAGGACCGGCTCTGGCTGATGGACCTCTTCCGGCACATCGGCCGCGGTGAGCTCACCTCCTTCGCCGGCGGCGCACTCGCCAACCAGGGCCTGGAGCAGGAGTTCTGGCCGCAGGCCCCGTACACCGAGCAGGACCTCCAGGACCAGGCCGACCGGATCGCCGCCCAGGGCGCACGCGGCAAGCAGGCCATGGCGGACGCCCAGGCGTACGTCGACGGCATCAACGCCTACCGGCAGAAGTCGAAGGACGGGCGCTACTTCCCCGGCGAGTACGTGCTCACCGGGAAGATCAACGCGATCACCAACGCCGGTGAGATCGAGCCGTTCAAGATCACCGACATGATCGCGCTCGCCTCGGTCGTCGGCGGCCTCTTCGGCGGCGGCGGTGGCGGCGAGGTGCAGGCCGCGCTCTCGCTGCTCTCGGCCCAGCAGAAGTACGGCGTCACCGAGGGCAGCAAGGTCTGGGAGTCCTTCCGGGAGCGCAACGACCCGGAGGCCACCCTCACTGTCCACGACGGCACCAGCTTCCCCTACGCGGACAAACCGGCCGACCCGAAGGGCACCGCGATGCCCGATCCGGGCTCGGTGAAGGCCGAACCGCTGGTGTACGACCGGACCGGCGGGGCCAAGACCGCGGCGAAGACCCCGGTCAAGGCGTCGAAGAAACTCAAGCCCGTCCAGGGCATGTACGACAACGGCGTGCTCCCGGCCGACCTGTTCAGCAGCAAGAAGGGCATGTCCAACGCCCTCGTCGTGTCCGGGCAGCACACCGCGAGCGGAAACCCCGTCGCCGTGTTCGGCCCGCAGACCGGGTACTTCCTGCCCCAGCTGCTGATGCTCCAGGAACTCCAGGGGCCGGGCATCAGCGCCCGCGGTGTCTCCTTCGCCGGCGTCGGCATGTACATCCAGCTGGGCCGCGGCCAGGACTACGCCTGGAGCGCCACATCGGCGGGCCAGGACATCACCGACACCTACGCGGTGGAACTCTGCCAGGACGACACCCACTATCTCTTCCGGGGCGTGTGCACCCCGATGGAGAAGATGGAGCGGACCAACTCCTGGAAACCCACCGTCGCCGACTCCACGGCGGCCGGCTCCTACCGGATGCAGGTCTACCGGACCAAGTACGGCATCGTGACCCACCGGGCGACCGTCGACGGGAAACCCGTCGCCTACACCTCGCTGCGCAGCACCTACGGGCATGAGGCCGACTCGATAGTGGGCTTCGAGATGATGAACGACCCGGGGTACGTGAAGGACGCCAAGACCTTCCAGCAGGCCGCCTCGCACATCGGCTACACCTTCAACTGGTTCTACGCCGACTCCCGCCAGGCCGCCTACTTCAACAGCGGTATGAACCCGGTCCGCGCGGCCGGGGTGGACGCCTCGCTGCCCGTCAAGGCCGAACCGGCCTACGAGTGGAAGGGCTTCGACCCCGACCACCACACCACCGACGTGACCCCGGCCACCCAGCATCCGCAGTCCGTCGGCCAGGACTACTACGTCTCCTGGAACAACAAACAGGCCAAGGACTACGCGTCGGCCGGGTTCGGCAACGGCTCGGTGCACCGGGTCGACCTGCTCGGCGACCGGGTGGCGAAACTCGTCGCCAAGGGCGGCGTCACCCGTGCCGCGCTGACCCGCGCCATGGCCGAGGCGGCCGTCACCGATCTGCGCGGCGAGGACGTCCTGCCCGAACTGCTCGACGTCGTACGGAGCAAGCCGGTCACCGACCCGGCCGAGGCCAAGGCGGTCGAGCAGCTGGAGGCATGGGTGTCCGACGGCGCCCAGCGCAAGGAGAACGCCCAGAGCTCGCACGTCTACAGTCACCCGGACGCCGTGCGGATCATGGACGCCTGGTGGCCACTCCTGGTGGAGGCCGAGTTCAAGCCGGGGCTCGGTGACGACCTCTACTCGGCGCTCACCGCCAACCTCACCATCGACGAGTCACCGTCGGCGGGCCACGGACCCACCGGGGCGCACGCCGGATCCGCCTTCCAGTACGGCTGGTGGAGCTATGTCGACAAGGACATCCGTACGGTCCTGGGGCGCCCGGTGCAGGGCAAGCTGGGCAAGACGTACTGCGGCGGGGGCGACCTGAGCGCCTGCCGTGACGCGCTGCTCACCACCCTGGGCCAGGCCGCCGCCAAGACCCCGGCGCAGGTCTACCCCGGCGACGACAGCTGCGCCGCCGGTGACCAGTGGTGCTCGGACGCGATCATCCACCGTCCGCTGGGCGGGCTGCAGTTCTGGCCCATCCAGTGGCAGAACCGGCCCACGTACCAGCAGGTCGTGGAGTTCCCCTCGCACCGCTAGCCGGGTCAGGGGATAAGGGCCGCGGGCCGGAACGGGTGACTCCGTTCCGGCCCGCGGTGTTCGCCCCTGGCTCAGCGGTACGTCAGATAGCGCTCGCGGACGGACCGGAAGGCGGCGAGTTCCCCCTGCCAGGCCGCCACCACGTCATCGGTGTCCGCGCCCTTGTCGATCGCCGTACGGACCTGTGCGGAACCGGTCAGTTTGTCGATCCAGTCGTCCGAACGCCAGGCGAAGCCGGACCAGACCTTCTTCGCCGTCACCAGCAGACCGATCGCGGTCCGTACCGGGTCGAACGCCGCACGGTCCTGGACATGGAGCTGCACCCCGCCCGCGGTCTTCCCCTCGAACTTGGAGAACGTCGGCGCGAAGTACGCCTCGCGGAAGGCGACACCCGGCAGCTCCAGCGCGTTGGCGGCCTCGGCCCACCGCCGGTCGATGCCCTCGGCCCCCAGCAGCTCGAACGGCCTGGTGGTGCCCCGCCCCTCGGAGAGGTTGGTCCCCTCGAACAGACAGGTACCCGAGTAGACCAGGGCGGTGTCGGGCGTCGGCATGTTCGGGCTCGGCGGCACCCACGGCAGCCCCGTCGCGTCGAAGAAGTCGCCGCGCCGCCAGCCGGACATCAGGACCGTCTCCAACTCGACCCGCTGCGGCAGGAATTCGCCGTTGAAGAGCCGGGCGAGCTCCGTGACCGTCATCCCGTGCGCCTGCGCGATCGGCTGCCGTCCGACGAACGTCGCGAACTCCTTGTGCAGCACCGGGCCGAGCGCGGCCTGCCCGGTCACCGGGTTCGGCCGGTCGAGCACCACGAAGCGCAGCCCCGCCATGGCCGCCGCCTCCATGCAGTCGTACAGCGTCCAGATGTACGTGTAGAAGCGGGCGCCCGCGTCCTGGATGTCGAAGACCACCGTGTCCACACCGGACGCGGTGAAGATGTCCGCGAGGGGCTGCCCGCTCTTGGTGTACGTGTCGTAGACCGGGAGCCCGGTCGCCGGATCGTCGTACCGGCCCTCCGAACCGCCGGCCTGCGCCGTGCCGCGGAAGCCGTGCTCGGGGCCGAAGACGGCGGTGAGGTTCACGTTCTTGTCGGCGTGCATGACATCGACGATGTGCCGGACGTCCTGGGTGACCCCGGTCGGGTTGGTGACGATGCCGACGCGGTCCCCGTGGAGCAGGCCGTAGCCGTCGGCTGCCAGCCGGTCGAATCCGGTCCGCACCCGGGCGCGCGGCCCGTGCGCGGCGGCCGGCACCGCCGCGGCGCCCACCGCCCCCAGCGCACCCATGGCGCCGCTCGCGGCCAGCAGTCCCCGCCTGGAAAGGTTCATCGGGCTACCTCCATGATCTCGCCGACTGTCATGGCCACGCAGGCTAACCCTCACCCCTTCCCCTGCCACATACCGACTGGTTAGTCTGCTGGTGCATTCAATGGAGAGGCAGGTCCTGATGGGTACGGTCGACGGCGCGGGTGTAGTGGTCACAGGGGCGGGCGGCGGTATCGGCGCGGCGCTGGCGCGGAGGTTCGCCGCGGAGGGCGCCCGTGTCGTGGTCAACGATCTGGACGGCGCGAAGGCGGAGGCGGTGGCCGCCGAGATCGGTGCGACCGCGCTGCCGGGCGACGCCTCGGCGATCGTGGACGCCGCCCGTGAGGCGCTGGACGGCCGGGTCGACGTCTACTGTGCGAACGCCGGTCTCGGCTCACCGGGCGACCCCTTCGCCGACGAGGCAGTCTGGGCCTCAGCCTGGGACGTCAATGTGATGGCCCATGTCCGCGCGGCCCGTGCGCTGCTGCCCGACTGGCTGGAGCGCGGCGACGGCCGGTTCGTCTCCACCGTGTCGGCAGCCGGGCTGCTCACCATGATCGGCGCGGCCCCGTACAGCGTCACCAAGCACGGCGCGCTGGCCTTCGCCGAGTGGCTCTCGCTCACCTACCGCCACCGCGGTCTGAAGGTCCACGCGATCTGCCCGCAGGGCGTCAGGACCGACATGCTCACATCGGCGGGGTCCGCGGGCGAACTGGTGCTCGCGCCGACGGCGATCGAGCCGGACGACGTCGCCGACGCGCTCTTCGCCGCCATCGCCGAAGAGCGGTTCCTGGTGCTGCCGCACCCGGAGGTCGCCGATTACTACCGGGCGAGGGCCACCGAGCCCGACCGGTGGATCGGCGGGATGAACCACCTCCAGCAGAAGTGGGAGGCCGGGCGGTGAGCACCTCGGTCTACGCGGCGAAACCGTGGCTCGGGCTGCTCAGTGAGGCCCAGCGCCGCCCGGTGCACCCGCAGACGAGCGTGGTGCACGCCTTCCGCGACGCCGTGGCCCGCGCACCGGAACACCCCGCCCTCGCCTACTTCGACGGGCGGCTGACCTACCGCGAGACCGACACACTCTCCGACTCGGTCGCCGGTCATCTCGCCGCCAGGGGCGTGGGCCGCGGCGACCGGGTCGCGGTCATGCTGCAGAACTCGCCGCACTTCGTGCTGGCGCTGCTCGGCGCCTGGAAGGCCGGCGCCACGGTCGTACCGCTCAACCCGATGTACAAGTCGGCGGAGGTCGGCCACGCGCTGCGGGACGCGGGCGTCACGGCGCTGGTCTGCTCCGACCGGGCCTGGGAGTCGTATCTGCGGGAGACCGCGGCCGGCTCCGGGCTGCGGTTCGCGCTCACCGCCTGCGAACGTGATCTGCAGAGCCGCGACGACGCACGGGTCCTCGGCTTCGAGCGGCTGCCGTGCCCGGCCGACACCGACGATCTGATCGCGGTCGCCCGGCTGGGACTCCCGGCCCCCGCGGACCGCGACCCGCGCGCCACCGATGTGGCGCTGATCAGCTACACGTCGGGCACCAGCGGGACCCCCAAGGGCGCGATGAACGCGCACGCCAACATCATGGTGAACGCCGAGCGCCAGCGCACCGGCCACCCGGTCGAGGAGGGCTCGGCGTACTTCGCGCTGGCGCCCCTCTTCCACATCACCGGGATGGTCTGCGAACTCGCCGCGTGTGTCGCCAACGCCGGCACCCTCGTCCTCGCCTACCGGTTCCACCCCGGAGTGGTCCTCGACGCGTTCACCGAGCACCGTCCCGCGTACACCGTCGGCCCCTCCACCGCCTTCATGGCGCTGGCGGCCGACCCGTCGGTCACCCCGGACCACTTCGCCTCCTTCAAGGTGATCTCGTCGGGCGGCGCGCCGCTGCCGCCCGCACTGGTGGAGGGCTTCCGCGAGCGCTTCGGCCCGTACATCCGCAACGGCTACGGGCTCACCGAGTGCACCGCTCCGTGTGCCTCCGTACCGCCCGAGCGTGAGGCCCCGGTCGACCCGGTGTCGGGCACGCTCTCGGTGGGTGTGCCGGGCCCCGACACCGTGGTGCGGATCCTGGACGCCGCGGGCGCCGAGGTGCCCTTCGGGGAGCAGGGCGAGATCGTGGTGAGCGGGCCGCAGGTGGTCTCGGGCTACTGGGACCGCCCGGACGCCACCGCCGAAGCGTTCCCCGGCGGGGAACTGCGCACCGGGGACATCGGCTTCATGGACCGGTACGGCTGGCTCTATGTCGTGGACCGGATGAAGGACATGATCAACGCCTCCGGTTTCAAGGTGTGGCCGCGTGAGGTCGAGGACGTCCTCTACACCCATCCCGCCGTACGGGAGGCGGCCGTGGTCGGCGTCCCCGACCCCTACCGCGGCGAGTCGGTCAAGGCGTACGTGAGCCTGCGGACCCCGGCGTCAGGCGCGGGCCCGTCCGGGGCCGCGGTGACACCGGCGGAGCTGGCCGCCTACTGCAAGGAGCGGCTCGCGGCGTACAAGTACCCGCGCGAGGTCGAGATCCTGCCCGAGCTGCCGAAGACCACCAGTGGGAAGATCCTGAGGCGGGAACTGCGTTCCCCGCAGTGACGAGCACATGAACGGACGGAAGGTGGCGGCGATGGCAGCCAGAACGACCGACGGGAACGGCGTCCCCGTCCCGCAGAGGCTGCTGGCCGCCGCCACCCGGCTCTTCGCCGAGCGCGGCTACGACCGGACCTCCGTCCAGGAGATCGTCGAAGCGGCGGGGGTCACCAAGGGCGCCCTCTACCACTACTTCGGCTCCAAGGAGGACCTGCTCCAGGAGGTCTACTCCCGGGTGCTGAGGCTCCAGCAGGAGCGGCTCGACGCGTTCGCGGACGCCGACGCGCCCGTCGAGGAGCGGCTGCGCGAGGCCGCGGCGGACGTCGTCGTCACGACCATCGACAACCTGGACGACGCGTCGATCTTCTTCCGCTCCATGCACCATCTGAGCCCCGAGAAGAACAAGCAGGTACGGCTGGAGCGGCGCCGCTACCACGAGCGCTTCCGGGCCCTGGTGGAGGAGGGACAGCGCACCGGGGTGTTCTCGACGGCCACATCGGCGGATCTGGTGGTCGACTACCACTTCGGCTCGGTGCACCATCTGTCCACCTGGTACCGCCCGGACGGCCCGCTGACCCCGCGCGAACTGGCCGAGCAGCTGGCGGATCTGCTGCTGCGGGCACTGCGGCCGTAGCGGCCCTGGTCACACCGGCGGTGTGACCAGGCAACCGCCCGTCCCCTACAGGTACTTCTTCAGCTCGCGCCGGGCCAGGGACCGCTGGTGCACCTCGTCCGGCCCGTCGGCCAGCCTCAGCGTCCGTGCCCCCGCCCAGAGTTCGGCCAGCGGGAAGTCCTGGCTCACCCCGCCCGCGCCGTACAGCTGCACCGCCTTGTCGATGATGTCGATCACCGCGCGCGGTGTCGCGATCTTGATGGCCTGGATCTCCGTGTGCGCGCCGCGGTTGCCCACCGTGTCCATCAGCCAGGCCGTCTTGAGCACCAGCAGCCGCAGCTGCTCCACGGTGACCCGGGCGTCCGCGATCCAGTTCTGTACGACGCCCTGCTGGGCCAGCTGCTTCCCGAACGCCGTACGCGACACCGCCCGCCTGCACATCAGCTCGATGGCGCGCTCCGCCATCCCGATCAGCCTCATGCAGTGGTGGATCCGGCCGGGGCCGAGCCTGGCCTGGGCGATGGCGAAGCCGCCGCCCTCCTCACCGACGAGGTTCGACACGGGCACCCGGACGTTGTCGAGGACCACCTCGGCGTGACCGCCGTGGTAGTGGTCCTCATAGCCGTACACCTGCATGGCGCGGCGGACTTCGAGCCCCGGGGTGTCGCGCGGGACCAGGATCATCGACTGCTGGCGGCGGACGTCCGCGCCGTCCGGGTCGGTCTTCCCCATCACGATGAAGATCTTGCAGTCCGGGTTCATCGCCCCGGAGATGTACCACTTGCGGCCGTTGATGACGTACTCGTCGCCGTCGCGCGCGATACGGGTCTCGATGTTCGTCGCGTCGGACGAGGCGACCTCGGGCTCCGTCATGGCGAAGGCCGACCTGATCTCACCGGCGAGCAGCGGCTCCAGCCACTGCTTCTTCTGCTGCTCGGTGGCGAACTGGAACAGCACCTCCATATTGCCCGTGTCGGGGGCCGCGCAGTTCAGCGCGGTGGGTGCCAACTGCGGTGAGCGCCCGGTGATTTCGGCCAGCGGCGCGTACTGCAGGTTGGTCAGCCCCGCACCGTACTCCGCGTCCGGCAGGAAGAGGTTCCACAGACCCTGGCGGCGCGCCTCAGCCTTCAGCTCGTCGACGACGGCCGGGGTCTCCCAGGGGGAGGCGAGCAGCGCGCGCTGCTCGTGGGCGACGGCCTCGGCGGGCAGGACATGCTCGTCCATGAAGGCGAGGAGCTTGCCGCGCAGCTCTTCGGTGCGCGCGTCGAATGCGAAGTCCATGGGGTGTTCAGCCTTCCTGGAGGGTGGTGAGACCGTGCTCGATGAAGACGGGAACCAGCGAGCCGATCCGGTCGAAACCGGCGCCGACGGTCTGGCCGAGGGTGTAGCGGTAGTGGATTCCTTCGAGGATCACGGCGAGCTTGAACCAGGCGAACGCCGTGTACCAGGCGATGGCGGAGGTGTCCCGGCCCGAGCGGGCCGCGTACCGCTCGACCAGTTCGGCGGGCGAGGGGTGGCCCGCCGCACCGCTCGTGGTCGAGACGGGCGACTCGGGAAGGCCCAGATCGGAGCTGTACATCACGAGCAGCCCCAGGTCGGTGAGCGGGTCGCCGAGGGTCGACATCTCCCAGTCCAGGATCGCGTTGATCCTGTCGTCGTCACCCAGCAGGACGTTGTCCAGGCGGTAGTCGCCGTGCACCACGGTGGGGGCGGGGGAGCGGGGCAGGTCACGGCCGAGCGTGGCGTGCAGCTCGTCGATACCGGCCAGTTCGCGGTTGCGTGAGGCGTCCAGCTGCTTGCCCCAGCGGCGCAGCTGCCGTTCGAGGAAGCCGTCGGGGCGCCCGAAGTCGGCCAGCCCGACCGCCTCCGGGTCGACGGCATGCAGATCGACGAGTGTGTCGACCAGCCCGAGCACCGCGGCCCTGGTCCGCTCGGCGCCGATGGGCGCCAGCTGGGCGGCCGTGCGATAGGGGGTGCCCTCGACGAACTCCATGACGTAGAACGGCGATCCGATGACCGACTCGTCCTCGCAGAGGAGCACCGGTGCGGGCACCGGGACCCCCGTCGGGTGCAGTGCGCTGATCACCCGGTGCTCGCGCTTCATGTCGTGTGCGGTGGCCAGGACATGGCCGAGCGGGGGCCGGCGCACGACCCACCGTCCGGTCCCGTCGCTGACGGTGTACGTCAGATTGGACCGGCCGCCCTCGATCAGCCGGGCGCTGAGCGGTCCGCGCACCAGGCCGGGCCGCACCCGGTCGAGGTGACCGCGCAGTGCCTCGGGGTCGATTCCCGGTGGGTGGACTGCGCTCATGGCGCACCTCCGTGTACTAGGGGCGGACCGTCCGGGTGGACCGTCGCGCCGGTGTCTGCGGGCATGCTCGTGGTAACCGTCTGCGCCCATCATGCCGACCAGTCGGTATGCCGTCCACCCCCGGCCCGATTCCGGCAGCCGGTGCGCGGTCGTCACATCTCTGATACACCGCCCGGCCGCATCCGGTTCCCCCCGCCGGAGAGCAACCGGAGAGCAACGGGAGAGCAACGGGAGAGGAACGGGAGCGGAACCGGGGACATGGGGGCGAAGAGGCTGTCTCGTTTGCACGGGGTCCGGTTGCGCGAGTCCGGGCCTGACCAGAGGCTCGTAGGCATGAAGGCGATCAGCTACAGCCGTTACGGCGGCCCCGAGGTCCTGGAGTACGGCGAGCGCCCCGAGCCCAAGGTCGGGCCCGACTCCGTACTGGTGAAAGTACGCGCGGCAGCCGTCAACCCGGTCGATGTGCACGCCCGCGAGGGGCACCTCGACGCGCGGCTCGACGCCGTCTTCCCGGTCGTACCGGGCTGGGACGTCTCGGGTGTCGTGGTGCAGCCGGGAGCGGCCGTGACCGAGTTCGCCGTCGGCGACGAGGTGATGGGGTACGTACGGGAGGACTTCCTCTCGCGCGGCACCTTCGCCGAGTATGTGGCGGCCCCGGTGCGCACGCTCGCCCGCAAGCCGCTGGGGCTCAGTTTCGAGGAGGCCGCCGGGCTGCCGCTGACCGGGCTCACCGCCTACCAGGCGCTGCGCGCGCTGGAAATCCGCTCCGACGACACCGTCCTCGTCCACGCGGCGGCGGGCGGCGTCGGCTCGATGGCCGTCCAGCTCGCCCTGCACTCGGGCGCCCGTGTCATCGGCACCGCGAGCGCCCACAACCACGACCATCTGCGCACGCTGGGCGCGGAACCGGTGGCCTACGGCGACGGGCTCGCCGACCGGGTGCGTGCGCTGGCCCCGGACGGTGTGGACGCGGTCCTCGACACGGTCGGCGGCGACACCCTGAGACTCTCGGCGAACCTGCTCGCCCCGGAGGGCCGGCTCGCGTCCATCGTCGACGGCGACGTGGCCGAGTTCGGCGGCCGCTATGTCTTCGTACGGCCCGACGCCCTCGATCTGCACGTCCTGGGTGAACTGGCCGACCAGGGGGAGATCTCCGTCCACGTGGACCGGGTCCTCCCGCTGGAGCAGGCGGCGGAGGCGCAGCGGCTCAACACGGAGGGCCACACCCGCGGCAAGATCGTCGTCACGGTCGACTGGGACGCGGCGGCCGCCTGAGGCGCGGCCTGAACCGCAGCCCGCCCCCGTACCGCCCGTTTCCGTACCGCCGTCACTGTGCCCGTACCGCCCGTTTCCGTACCGCCGTCACCGTGGCCGTACCGCCCGCTCCCGTACCGCCGTCACCGTGGCCGCAGCGCGCCCAGACGGCGGTACGCGGCGAGGCCGTCCGGGACCCACTCCCAGGTGTCGATCCGCTGCGCCAGCTCCTCGTCGGTGAGGAAGCCGTGCCAGGCGACCTCCTCCACCTGCGGACGCACCGGAAGCGTGCAGCGCACCTCGTACACCCAGGACCACCAGCCCTGCCCCGGGCCCTCGTAGAGGAACTTGAAGAGCGGTACGGGCGCGGGCAGCCCCGAGACGCCCAGCTCCTCCTCGGCCTCCCGCAGCGCCGCCGCGTCGTAGGACTCGCCCGCCCCGACCACCCCGCCGACGAACATGTCGTACAGCGAGGGGAAGACCAGCTTCACCGGGGTCCGCCGGTGGACGAAGATCCGGTCGTCGGCGTCGCGCGCGAGCACGAAGACACAGCGGTGCAGCAGCCCCTTCGCGTACACCTCACCGCGTGGCGCCTGCCCGGTCACCTGGTCGGACGCGTCGACCACATCGAGGATCTCGTCGGCCGGGGACGCCGGGGACGCCGGGGACGCCGGGGACACAGGGGGCACGGGGTTCTCAGGGGTCATGCGGCCATCTTCTCGCGCGGCGCCCTGGCCGACCCCGGGGGCATCGCCGGATGCCGTCCCAGCAGGATGATCCCCACGACGATCGCCGCGAGCCCGGCCGACTCCCAGGCCAGCGCCCCGGTGTCGGTGCGCAGCCGGTCGCCGAGGAATCCCACGCCGCAGGCGATCCCCGCGAGCGGCTGCGCGGCGGTGAGCGCGGGCAGCGAACTGCGCAGCGGCGCGGCCTCGAAGGCGCTCTGCACCAGGACCAGGCCGGTCACCCCCAGCGCGATCACCGCGTACGGCTCCCAGCCCGTCACCAGCCCCGCCCAGCCGCCGTGCTCCAGATGCTGCCCGCTGACCCGGGTCAGGGCGTCCTGGAGCCCGTACAGCAGACCCGCGCCGAGCGCGAGGAGCGCGGGGCCCACGGTCAGCCGGGTCCGTTTGGCGCAGACCGCCAGGACCAGCGCCGTACCGGCCACCACGCCGATGATCAGCCAGTGCCGCAGCTCGTCCACCGACGCGGCACCGGCCTTCGGCTGGCCCGCCAGGATGAAGACCGCGACCCCGCCGGCCAGCAGCGCGAGACCGCCCCAGCCCTGCCGCCCCAGCGGCTGCCCCGTCATACGGCGGGAGAGCGCCATGGCGAAGAGCAGATTCGTCGCGAGCAGTGGCTCGACCAGGGAGATCTCGCCCTGGCCGAGCGCCAGGGCGCCCAGCACCATGCCGCAGACCATCAGCCCGATGCCGCCCAGCCAGACCGGCACCCGCACCAGGTCGAGCAGCAGCCTGAAGGAGAGGAAGTCCTTCATCGGGGCATGCCGGGCCGCTCTCTGCTGGAGCACGAAACCGAAGCCGAGACAGCAGGCCGCACCCACGGAGAGCGCGAGGACGAGTACCGACACGTGATCAACCTCAAGACCGGCCAGAAGGGGCGGGGTCCTGGCGACGATAGCGCCTGGAAAGGCACCTGCACCCGTTGTGTGCCCCGAACGGGACTGTTGACGCAGCCTTGGGACGAACTGAAGATGTGACCGACAAGTAACCTGGCAGGGATGGGGCTCATGGCGGACGACGCTGATGTGATCGTGATCGGGGCCGGTCTCGCCGGTCTGGTGGCCACCGCCGAACTGGTCGACGCGGGGAAGAAGGTGATCCTGCTCGACCAGGAGCCCGAGCAGTCGGCCGGCGGACAGGCGCACTGGTCCTTCGGCGGTCTCTTCTTCGTCGACTCGCCCGAACAGCGGCGCTTCCGGATCAAGGACAGTCGTGAGCTGGCGATGCAGGACTGGCTGGGCACCGCCGGCTTCGACCGGCCCGAGGACCACTGGCCGCGGCAGTGGGCCGAGGCGTACGTGGACTTCGCCTCCGGTGAGAAGCGGGCCTGGCTGCACGCCCAGGGCATGCGTTTTTTCCCGGTCGTCGGCTGGGCGGAGCGCGGCGGGTACGACGCGACCGGGCACGGCAACTCCGTACCGCGCTTCCACATCACCTGGGGGACCGGGCCCGGCGTCGTGGCGCCCTTCGAGCGCCGGGTGCGGGCGGGCGTGGCGCGCGGCCTGGTGCAGCTGAAGTTCCGCCACCGGGTCACCGGCCTCGCCCGCAGCGCGGGCGCGCTGGACACGGTCACCGGTGAGGTGCTGGAGGCGAGCGGTGCGGAACGGGGCACCGCGAGCAGCCGGGCGGTCACCGGCGCATTCAGCTACCGGGCGCAGGCGGTCATCGTCACCTCCGGCGGGATCGGCGGCAACCACGACCTGGTACGGGCGCAGTGGCCCGAGCGGCTCGGCACCCCGCCGGCGCACATGCTGTCGGGGGTGCCCGCGCATGTGGACGGGCTGATGCTGGGCATCGCGGAGGGCGCGGGCGGCAGCCAGATCAACCGGGACCGGATGTGGCACTACACGGAGGGCATCCAGAACTGGAACCCGATCTGGGCCAAGCACGGCATCCGGATCCTGCCGGGCCCGTCCTCGCTCTGGTTCGACGCGCGCGGCAAACGGCTGCCGGTGCCGCTCTTCCCCGGCTTCGACACCCTGGGCACGCTCGACCACATCATGAAGTCGGGCCACGACTACACCTGGTTCGTTCTCGACCAGCGCATCATCGGCAAGGAGTTCGCGCTCTCCGGCTCGGAGCAGAACCCGGACCTGACGGGTAAGTCCGTCCGTGACGTCATCGGCCGGGCGCGGGCGGACGTACCGGGACCGGTGCGGGCGTTCATGGACAACGGCGCGGACTTCGTCGTGGAGAAGGACCTGGCGTCGCTGGTGCGCGGGATGAACGCGCTCACCGACGAGCCGCTGATCGACGAGGCCGGGCTGCGCCGGGAGATCGTCGCCCGCGACCGCGAGATCAGCAACCCGTTCACCAAGGACCTCCAGGTGATGGCCGTCCGCGGTGCCCGGAACTATCTGGGCGACAAACTCATCCGTACGGCCGCGCCGCACCGGATCCTGGACCCGGCGGCGGGGCCGCTGATCGCGGTGAAGCTGCACATCCTGACCCGTAAGTCGCTGGGCGGGCTCGAGACCGACCTCTCGTCGCGGGTGCTCGCCGAGCCGGCCGGCGGCGGCCCTGGCCGCGGCGAGCCCGTGCCCGGCCTGTACGCGGCGGGGGAGGCGGCCGGGTTCGGCGGCGGCGGGGTGCACGGCTACCGCTCGCTGGAGGGCACGTTCCTGGGCGGCTGCATCTACTCGGGCCGGGTCGCGGGACGGGCGGCGGCCCGGGCGGTCGGGTAGGCGGCGCGGGGAGCGGGGCCGGGGCGGTCGGGCGGCTGGGCGGCCGGGCGGACCGGAAGCCGGGCGGGCGCTCCGGGGGCTCCCCCGGGGGACAGGCCACGCGGACCGCTCCGGGAACAGGCCGCGCGGGCCGCTCCGGGAACAGGCCGCGGGGGCGCCGGGCTACAGCCGTTCCACCACCCGGAACCTCTCGGCCACGACCATCGTGTCGTCGTCCACGGTGAACTCCGGGTCGCGCAGCGCCTCCCGCATCTCGTCCCCGTGCCAGAACCGCTCGTGCGCCGCGCGCCACTCGGCGACCGACGTGTATCCCTCGCCCTCGTCCAGCGCGTGCTGGAGGCCGACGTCGCCGAGGCGCAGCACCCGTACCCCGGTCAGCTCGACCACCGCGACCTCGCGGCCGGCCGAGTCGATCAGGGCCGAGCGCTCGCCGGCGGGCGGCAGTTCCTCCTGCTCCGCCTCGTACTCGGCGAGCAGCCCGCTGGTCGAGACCTTCTCGCCGCTCAGCACGGCATCGACGAGCCGGTCACGGAGCGGGCCGGGGAAAGCGAGCAGCAGGGGCTTGAGAGCCTCGGGACCGGTCATGGCACCAGCGTACGCACCCGGGTAAAGCAATGCGGTGCAAGGGGAGTTGAGGAGGGGGTGGCGCCCGTACGGCCTTGACGTGGAGCCATTACTACCGCTTTGCTGTGCGTGATCATTGCCCCTGGCGCCCTTGAGGAACCCCGCGGATGCCCCCACTCCTCGGCCGCTCCCGAAGACGGACCGGCCAGCTCGCCGACCCGGCGCTCGACGACGTCGAACTCGCCGAAGTGCGTACCCAGTTGGCCCAGGGCCGCTGGGGCAGAGTCAGCTCCCTGCTCACCGCGACCGCCGACGACTGGGACCGCCGCGGACACCGTCTCGTCGTACTCGCCGAGGGGGCGGGATCGGTGGCCTGGGCCGAGGACTGGCTGCTCGCCGAGCCGGAGAGCGCGGACGCCGCCGCGCTGCTGGCGTGCGCGTCCGTCCTGCGGTCGCTGCGCGGCAAGGACGGCAAGGGCAGGGCGGGTACGGCGGCCAAGGCCGACCAGGACGCCGCGCGGGAGGCTTGCCGTGCCGCCGCCCGGATGGCGCCGTCGGACCCCACGCCCTGGCTCGGTCTGCTGATCCTGGCCCGCAGCCGCGGCACCGAGGACGAGGTCAGCCGCCTCTTCGACGAAGTGCGCTCACGCCACCCCGAGCACCACCACGCGCACCATCTGATGGCGGCGCGGCTCGCCGAGCGCCACCCGGAGGCCGGCCAGGACCCGCTGCACGAGGTGTACGACTTCGCGGCCTGGGCGGCCGAACAGGCGCCCGCGGACTCGCCGCTCGCGGTGCTGCCCGTGGTGGCCCACGCGGAGCGCTACCGGGTGCTCGCCACGGCGGGCAGCGAACCGGCCGATCCCGCGAGCTCCGGACACTGGACGGGGCGGCGGGCCCGCCAGGTGATGAAGGCCGCCTTCGACTGGTGGCTGGAGTGGGAGCGCGAGGACCACCCGCGCAACCGCATCGACCTCAACTTCCTGGCCCACGCGAAGTTCTGCGAGGGCCGGCCCGCGGAGGCCGCCGCACTGTTCCACCGCATTGGAGAGCACATCACGCCAGCCCCCTGGGCGTACCCCGACCGGGACCCGTACCAGGCGTTCATGGCCGCGCGCGGTGCCGCGCTCGGCTCCGTCTAACTCCTCACCGAAGGGACCGACCCGCCATGCCGCCGGGCAGTTCGAGCACGAGCGAGATCAACGAGATCAGCACGTTCAAGGGCCAGGACCAGGCGCTGCGCGCCGGCCGTCTGGGGACGGCGGGGCTGCTGCTCTCCGTGCTCGCGGCCAGCGCTCCCCTGATGGTCGTCGCGGGTGTCATGCCCACGATCTTCGGCCTGATGGGGATCGTGGGACAGCCGATCCTCTACGTCATCCTGGCGGTCGTCCTGGCGCTGTTCAGCGTCGGTTACGCCGAGATGAGCCGGCACGTCCACAACGCCGGTGCCTTCTACGCCTACATCGCCCGCGGCCTCGGCGCCACCGCGGGGGCGGGCGCCTCCTTCGTCGCGCTGGTCGCCTACAGCGCCATGCAGGTCGGCATCTACGGCATCTTCGGGTTCGAGGTCTCCGGCCTCTTCGACACCTATCTCAGTACCGAACTGGCCTGGTGGATACCGGCGCTGGCGGCCGTCGCCGTCGTCGGGGTGCTGTCCTGGCTGAAGATCGACCTCAATGCCAAGGTCCTCGGTGTGCTGCTGCTCATCGAGTGCGCCCTCGTGGTGATCTTCGACATCGCCTCGGTCGCGAGCCCCGCCAAGGAAGGGCTCTCGCTGCACGCCTTCAACCCCGACACCCTCACCGGCGCGGGCTTCGGCACCGCGCTCTGCTTCTGCATCGCCGCGTTCGTCGGCTTCGAGCAGGCCCCCGTGTACGCCGAGGAGACCAGCAGGCCGCAGGTGGTCGTCCGCCGGGTGATGTTCCTCGCCGTCGGTTTCGTCGCGCTGTTCTTCGCCGTCAGCTCCTGGGCGCTGACCGTGGCCGCCGGGCCGTCGGCGATCAGCGCCCAGGCCGGCAAACTCGGCCCTGGACTGCTCTTCGGCCTCAGCGAGGGCGTACTGGGCAAGTCCTTCACCGATGTGCTCCACGTCCTCTTCGTCACCGGCATGTTCGCCGCGATGCTCAGCTTCCACAACGTGGTCGCCCGCTACGCCTTCGCGATGGGCCGCGAGGGACTGCTGCCCGCCGCCTTCGGACGTACGAACAAGTCCAGCGGCGCGCCCGGTATCGGCTCGCTGCTCCAGACCGTGATCTCGCTCGTCGTCGTCATCGCCTTCGCGGTGACCGACAGCAAGCCGCACGGCGACCCGACGGCGCCCGTGCTGCACCTCTTCACCTGGATGGGCAACATCGGCGCCCTCGGCATCATCCTGCTGATGGCCGCCGCTTCGGTCGCCGTCATCGCCTTCTTCGTACAGCGCGGCGCGGCCCGTGCGCAGATCTGGCGGCTGACCGCGTCGGGCCTCGCCTGCCTCGCCCTGCTCACCATCGCCTTCATGACGGTCAAGGACTTCGACGTGCTGGTCGGCGCGGGCCCCGGCTCCGTACTGAGCTGGCTGCTGCCCGGCATCATCGGCCTCGCGCTGGTCGGCGGCCTGGTCTACGGGCTCGTGCTGCGCTCGGGCAGGCCGGATGTGCATGCCAGGATCGGGCTCGGCAACGAGGCGTTCCAGCTCGACAAGGCCGCCGCGGCGCAGGCCGGAGCCGCCGCGGACATATGACGGAATGCTGACGGGCACCGGGGGCCGCTGGCTTCCGGCGCCCGTGAGTGCTCGAATCGTCGGGTGAAACCAGAACCATCCGGCCATGAGGCATCCGGGCATGGGACATCAGGCCAGGACGCTTCGGGCCAGGACGCATCCGGCCCTGAGACTTCCGGCCACGACGGCGCACCGGTCGGCCGCCGTCTCGTCCTCGGCATGCTGGGCCTGGGCGCGGCGGGGCTTGTCACCGCGCCCTACATCCAGCGCGGGGTCGACGCGGCGCTCGGCGCCGTCTCGGGCAAGGACCCCACCGGGCTGACCGGTCTGCTGCCCAACGGCGGCGGGTTCCGCTACTACTCGGTCACCTCGTCGGTGCCCACCAAGGACGCCGGGAACTACCGGCTCACCGTGGACGGCATGGTCGAGCGGCCCACCACGTACACCCTCGGCTCGCTGCGCCGGCTCCCGCAGACCCGGCTGGTGCGCGATGTGCAGTGCGTCACCGGCTGGCGGGTGCCGGGGACCCCCTTCGAAGGGGTGCGGCTCTCCCGGCTGCTGGACGCGGCCGGGGTACGGCCCGGCGCCGGTGCGGTCCGCTTCACCTGCTTCGACGGGGCGTACAGCGAGAGCCTCACCCTGGACCAGGCACGCCGTGCGGACGTCCTGGTCGCGCTGCGGATGCAGGACGAGCCGGTGAGCCACAACCACGGCGGTCCCGTGCGCCTCTACGTCGCGCCCATGTACTTCTACAAGTCCGCGAAATGGCTGTCCGGGATCACGGTCACCCGTGACGTGCGGCGAGGTTACTGGGAGGAGCGCGGCTATGACATCGACGCCTGGGTCGGCAAGTCCAACGGACGCGACGACCACCCCACGGTCTGAGCTGCTCCGCTTCACCCGCCCGGTGCGCTGGGCGCACCGTACGACGTCGGCCCTGATGCTGGTGTGCATCGCGTCGGCGGCCTGCCTGTACGTCCCGCAGCTCGCGGAGCTCGTCGGCCGCCGCTATCTCGTGGTCACCGTGCACGAATGGTCGGGGGTGCTGCTGCCCGCACCGGTCCTGCTCGGCCTCGCCTCCCGCGCGCTGCGGGCGGATCTGGGCCGCCTCAACCGCTTCGCCCCGTACGACCGCGCCTGGCTGCGGTCGGCGCTGCGCAGGGACGGATCGCCGCGTACGGCGGGCAAGTTCAACGGCGGCCAGAAGATCTACGCCGGGTGGATCGCGGGTGCGGCGCTGGTGATGCTCGGCACCGGGCTGCTGATGTGGTTCACCCACCTCGCACCGCTGGTCTGGCGCACCAGCGCCACCTTCATCCACGACTGGCTGGCGCTGGCCGTCGGCATCGTGGTCGCCGGGCACATCGGGATGGCGGTGGGCGACCCTGAGGCCCGGCGGGGGATGCGGACGGGGTGGGTCGGGCGCGGGTGGGCGCGGCGGGAACACCCGCGGTGGCCGGACGAGGAGTGAGGGCGTCGCGGTCATCCCCCCGGCCGGGCGGCGCCCGGCAGCCTTACCCGCCGCCTGCCCAGCTCGCCCCGGCCCTACTCGCCGAATTCCAGCAGCACCTTGCAGGACCGCGACCGGTCCGCGGCGAGAGCGAACGCCTCCGCGGCCCGCTCCACCGGCACCACCGCGCTGACCAGCGCGTCGAAGGACTCCTCGCGGGCCAGCAGCTCGATCGCGGCGTCGAACTCCACGTCGAAGCGGAGCGCCCCGCGCAGCTCGATCTCCCGGCTCACCACCAGATTCCCGGCGAACGGGCTCATCCCCGGCGGCAGCATCCCCAGCTGTACGACGGCCCCGCCCCGCCGCACCGACCGCAGACAGGTGTCGAGCCCTGCCGCCGAACCGGACGCCTCGATCGCCGTGTCCACCTCGTCGGGCAGGCCAGGATCGGCCGGGTCGCCGGCCCGTACGAGCGTCGTCGCGCCCGCGGCGGCCGCGAACTCCAGCGCCTTCGGCAGCAGATCGGTGACCGTGACGGCCGCGGCGCCCGCGGCCCGCAGCGCCGCCACCACCAGCGCGCCGATCGGCCCCGCACCCGTGACCAGGACGTGCCTGCCCTCGACGGGACCGGCCCTGCGCACCGCGTGCAGCGCCACCGCCAGCGGCTCGGCCAGTGCCGCCCTGCGCAGCCCGAGACCCGCGGGGAGCGCCCTCAGCTGGCCGGCCGGCACCGCGATCCGGGTGGCGAACCCGCCCTGCACATGCGGTGTACGGGCCGCGCTGCCCAGATAGCGGGTGTCCCGGCAGACGTTGGCCCGCCCGTCCAGGCACTCGGGGCAGACGCCGCACGGCGTCGCCGGGTGCACGGCCACCGGGGTGCCGGGCGCGGGGCCTTCCGCCCCTTCGCCGTAAGCGACGACGGTCCCGACGACCTCGTGGCCCAGCAGCATCGGCTCCTGGAGCAGGAAGTCACCGACCCCGCCGTGCCGCCAGTAGTGCAGATCCGAGCCGCACACGCCGCCGTACCGCACCGCGACGACGGCAAGACCGGGACCGGCCACCGGCTCGGGCAGCTCCTCGACCCGCAGGTCGTCCGCCCCGTGGATCACACATCCGCGCATCACAGCACACTCGTCATTCCGCCGTCGACGTACAGGATCTGGCCGCTCACGAAGTCCGCGGCCGGCGAGGCGAGATAGAGCACCCCGCCCACCAGGTCGTCGGTGCGCCCCCAGCGTCCGGCCGGCGTACGGCCGCGCACCCAGGAGCTGAACTCCTCGTCCTCCACCAGCGGCCGGGTCAGCTCGGTCTCGATATAGCCGGGGCCCAGGCCGTTGACCTGGATACCGTACTGGCCCCAGTCGGCGCACATGCCCTTGGTGAGCATCTTCAGGGCGCCCTTGGTGGCCGCGTACGGGGCGATGCCGGGGCGCACCACCTCGCTCTGCAGCGAACAGATGTTGATGATCTTCCCGTGGCCGCGGGGGGACATCCGCCGGGCGGCCTCGCGGCCCACCAGGAAGGCGCTGGTGAGATTGGTGTCGACGATGCGGTGCCAGTCGGCGTCGGTGAAGTCGAGCAGCGGGGCGCGCAGTTGCATCCCGGCGTTGTTGACCAGGATGTCCAGCGGGCCCGCCTGCTCCTCGGCCGCGGCGATCCCGGCGGCGACCGAGGGCCCGTCGGTGACGTCGAAGGCGGCGGTGAACACCGTGCCCCCGGTGTCTTCGAGCGCGGCGGCCGCGGCCTTCAGCCGGTCCTCGTCGCGGCCGTTGATGACGACCGTGCAGCCCGCCTCCAGCAGACCGCGGGCGAGGGCGTGCCCGATGCCCCTGCCGGCGCCGGTGACCAGCGCCGTACGGCCGGCGATCTCGAACAGTGGATGTGCCATGAGGGGTCCGTTCCTCTCCGTGACCGGAGCGTGGCGGTGGCTAGTGCCGCGGCAGGCACTAGAGAACGAGCGAGAGCAGCAGGATGAAGATCAGCGAGACCACCGAGATGATGGTCTCCATCACCGACCAGGTCTTGATCGTCTGACCGACGTCCATCCCGAAGTACTCCTTCACCAGCCAGAACCCCGCGTCGTTCACATGGCTGAAGAAGAGCGAGCCCGCGCCGATCGCGAGCACCAGCAGTGCCACGTGCGCCGTCGACATGTCAGCGGCGAGCGGCGCGACGAGGCCGGCGGCGGAGACGGTCGCCACCGTGGCGGAGCCGGTGGCCAGCCGCATCACCACGGCGATCAGCCAGGCCAGCAGGAGCGCCGGGATCGACCAGTCCTTGGAGATGTCCAGCACCATCTGACCCACACCGGAGTCGATCAGGGTCTGCTTGAAGCCGCCGCCGGCGCCGACGATCAGCAGCACACTCGCGATCGGGGCGAGGGACTTCTCGACGGTCGCCGACATCCGGCCCTTGCTGAAGCCGGCGGCCCGGCCCAGCGTGAACATGGCGACGATGACCGCGGCCAGCAGGGCGATCAGCGGCGAGCCGATGACGTCGAACGCGCGCTGGACGGTGTCCGCGGGGTTGTCGATCACGATGTCGACGAGGGCCTTGGCCAGCATCAGCACGACGGGCAGCAGCACGGTGGCCACGGTGGCACCGAATCCGGGCCGCTTCTCCAGGTCCTCCGACGGCCGCTCGGGCACCATGCGGTCGGGCGCCTGGATGTCGACCCAGCGGGCCGCGTAACGGGAGAAGACAGGACCGGCGATGACGACGGTCGGGATGGCCACCAGCACACCCAGCGCGAGCGTCACGCCGAGATTGGCGTGCACGGCGGCGATGGCCACCAGCGGCCCGGGGTGCGGCGGGATCAGACCGTGCATCACGGACAGGCCGGCCAGCGCGGGGATACCGATCCGCATCAGCGAGAAGTTGCCGCGCTTGGCGACCAGCAGCACCACCGGGATCAGCAGCACGATGCCGATCTCGAAGAAGAGCGGCAGCCCGACGATCGCCGCGATCAGCACCATCGCCCACGGCATACTGCGCCGGCTCGCCTTCGCGAGGATGGTGTCGACGATCTGGTCGGCGCCGCCGGAGTCCGCGAGGAGCTTGCCGAGGATGGCACCCAGCGCGATCAGGACACCCACGCTCGCCGTGGTGTCACCGAGCCCCGAAGTGAAGCTGGTGATGACCTTGTCGAGCGGTGCGCCCGCGACCGCTCCCAGGACGAGCGACCCGATGGTCAGCGAAAGGAACGCGTGGAGCTTGGTCTTCGTGATGAGCAGGACGATGACGGCGATGCCCGCGAGGACGGCGATCCCCAGCTGGGCGTGGCCGGCCGACGATATCGGCGCTGGGTCCGCTGCCAACATCTCGACGCTGAGACTGGACACGGTGGTTTCCTTCGGTTCGTGAGGAAGTGAGTGGTGGCGGTCCTACGACCTCGCGGTCAGCCGCCGAGGCCGCGCAGTGCGGCGACGGCCCGCCCGGTGATGTCCTCGGGGGTCCCGGAGATGTCGACGGCGGCGCCCGCCTCGTCCCGGCCCAGCGGCTGGAGCGCGGCGAACTGCGAGTCGAGGAGCGCGGTCGGCATGAAGTGCCCCTTGCGCTCCGCCATCCGCCGCTCGATCAGCTCACGGTCCCCGGTCAGGTGCAGGAAGACGACGCCGGGCGCCTCGGCCCGCAGCCGGTCGCGGTAGGAGCGCTTGAGCGCGGAGCAGCTGACCACGCCGCCCCGGTCGGCGCGCTCGTGCGCCCACCGGCCGATCGCGTCGAGCCACGGCCACCGGTCGGCGTCCTCGAGAGGCGTGCCGGCCGACATCTTGGCGATGTTCGCGGCGGGGTGGAAGTCGTCCCCCTCGGCGTACGGAACGCCCAGTGCGGCGGAGAGCAGCGGACCGATCGTGGTCTTGCTGGTCCCTGCCACGCCCATCAGGACTACGACTCGGGGGGTGGTCATCGGTGGTGCCTCGCTGTCTTCTTCGACATGACTTCGACGGAGGCGGACATGGATCCGTCGCGCTACTGAAACCCATTAGGTACGACTTATTCAAGAGGCTGTGACTTAAAAGTCATACTTAATGGGTCCGGTGTACGCCCCGTAGGGTGAGGCCATGACCACTCAGGGCCCGGGGCTGCACGCCCACGTGCTGGAAAACCTCGGTCCCTCGATCACCTCGGGGGAGTACCCGCCGGGCAGCGTGCTGCGCACCGACGAACTCGCCCAGCGCTTCGACGTGTCCCGCACCGTGATCCGCGAGGCCGTCCGTGTCCTGGAGTCGATGCGGCTGGTGGAGTCGCGGCGCCGGGTCGGCGTGACCGTACGGCCCGCCGACGAGTGGAACGTCTACGACCCCCAGGTCATCCGGTGGCGGCTGGCCGGGGCCGACCGGTCCCGCCAGCTCCGCTCGCTGACCGTCCTGCGGTACTCGGTGGAGCCGGTCGCGGCCGGGCTCGCGGCCCGGCACGCCACCGCCGAGCAGTGCGCGGCCCTCACCGAGCAGGCGCTCGGCATGGTCGCCACGTCCCGCGGCCACCAGCTCGCCGGCTACCTGGTGCACGACATCGCCTTCCACCGCCTGGTGCTGCGGGGCTCCGGCAACGAGATGTTCGCCCGGCTCGGCGACGTCGTCGCCGAGGTGCTCGCGGGCCGCACCGAACACCAGGTGATGTTCGACGACCCCGACCCCGCCGCCGTGACCTTGCATGTGCAGGTCGCAGAGGCCGTACGGGAAGGCAATGCCGAGCGGGCGGAGGAGCTGACCAGAGAGATCGCGGTCGGCGCACTGAAGGAGCTGGACGTCCTGGCGCCCTGACCGGTGCCGTTTCAAACGTTTTGTGACAAAGATTTCATTCGGTTCTCCGGCCCGACACGCCCCCTTTACGCTGACGCCTTGATCAGCCGCCACCTCCCCCACGTAAGGCGACGCACCCCATGAGTGACCGCACCCTCACCGCGGCAGAACCCTCTCCGCAGCACGTCGATGCCGGTGACGAGGGCTACAGCAAAGATCTGAAGTCCCGCCACATCAACATGATCGCGATCGGCGGGGCCATCGGCACCGGCCTCTTCCTCGGTGCCGGCGGCCGGATGGCGGGAGCGGGCCCCTCACTCGCCATCGCCTACGCGGTCTGCGGCGCCTTCGCCTTCTTCGTCGTACGGGCGCTGGGCGAACTCGTCCTCTACCGCCCGTCGTCCGGCGCCTTCGTCAGCTACGCCCGTGAGTTCATGGGGGAGAAGGGCGCCTACACGGCAGGCTGGCTGTACTTCCTCAACTGGTCGACCACCGCGGTCGCCGACATCACGGCCGCCGCCACCTACGCCCACTTCTGGTCGATGTTCAGCTCGGTCCCGCAGTGGGTCTGCGCGCTCGTCGCCCTGGCTGTCGTCCTCACCGCCAACCTGATCTCGGTCAAGTACTTCGGCGAGACGGAGTTCTGGTTCTCGATCATCAAGGTCGCCGCACTCGTCGTCTTCATGTGCATCGGCATCTATCTGGTGGTCACCCAGCACTCGGTCGACGGGCACACCCCCGGATTCGGCACCATCGGTGACAGCGGGGGCCTCTTCCCCAAGGGCGTGATGCCCATGCTGCTGGTCATCCAGGGTGTCGTCTTCGCGTACGCCTCGGTCGAGCTGTGCGGTGTCGCGGCGGGCGAGACCGAGAACCCCGGGAAGATCATCCCGAAGGCCATCAACTCGATCATGTGGCGGGTCGGCATCTTCTACGTCGGCTCCGTGGTGCTGCTCGCGCTGCTCCTCCCGTACACCGCGTACTCGGACGGCGAGAGCCCCTTCGTCACGGTGCTGTCGAAGATCGGCGTCCCCGGCGCGGCCGGCGTGATGAACCTGGTCGTCCTGACCGCCGCGCTCTCCAGCCTCAACTCCGGCCTGTACTCGACCGGCCGCATCCTGCGCTCGATGGCGCTCGCCGGGTCCGCGCCGCGCTTCACCGGCCGGATGAACAAGGGCCAGGTGCCCTACGGCGGCATCCTGCTCACCGCGGGCTTCGGCGTGCTGGGTGTCGTGCTCAACTACCTGGTCCCCGGCAAGGCGTTCGAGATCGTCCTCAACTTCGCCTCCATCGGCATCCTCGGCACCTGGGGCATGGTCATGCTCTGCTCGCTGCTCTTCTGGCAGCGGTCGAAGGAGGGCCGGGTCACCCGGCCCGCCTACCGGCTGCCGTGGGCGCCGTACACCCAGATCGTCACCCTCTGCTTCCTGGTCGCCGTCGCGTTCCTGATGTGGTGGGGCGGGGGAGTGGGCCGCACCACCGTGGAGTGCCTGCCGCTGATCGCCGCCGCGCTCGTCGGCGGATGGTTCCTGGTACGCGGCCGCGTCGCATCCGTCGCCGCCGAGCGTCAGGGCCTGGAAGACTGAGGCCACCAACCGCTCGGTGATACGGAAGGCTGTCGACGGCATGACGCAGCAGGTGCAAGGGGTCGTGGCCCCCGGCAAGAACCAACCCGTCCGTGTGGAGACGATCCTGGTCCCGGACCCGGGCCCCGGCGAGGCCGTGGTGAAGATCCAGGCGTGCGGGGTCTGCCACACCGACCTCCACTACAAGCAGGGCGGGATCAACGACGACTTCCCGTTCCTGCTCGGCCACGAGGCCGCGGGCACCGTGGAGTCGGTGGGCGCGGGCGTCACCGATGTCGCCCCCGGCGACTTCGTGATCCTCAACTGGCGGGCCGTGTGCGGCCAGTGCCGTGCCTGTCTGCGCGGCAGGCCGCAGTACTGCTTCGACACGCACAACGCCAAGCAGAAGATGACCCTGACCGATGGCACGGAGCTGTCCCCGGCCCTGGGTATCGGCGCCTTCGCCGAGAAGACCCTGGTCGCCTCCGGCCAGTGCACCAAGGTCGACCCTTCGGTCTCCCCGGCCGTCGCCGGTCTGCTCGGCTGCGGAGTGATGGCGGGCATCGGCGCCGCGATCAACACCGGACAGGTCGGCCGCGGCGACTCCGTCGCGGTGATCGGCTGCGGCGGCGTCGGTGACGCCGCCGTCGTCGGGGCCCGGCTCGCCGGGGCCGCGAAGATCATCGCCGTCGACATCGACGACAAGAAGCTCGCGACCGCCCGCCGGATGGGCGCCACCCACACGGTCAACTCGCGTACCTCGGACCCCGTCGAGGCCATCCGCGAGCTCACCGGCGGCTTCGGCGCCGACGTGGTGATCGAGGCGGTCGGCCGCCCCGAGACGTACCAGCAGGCTTTCTACGCCCGTGATCTCGCGGGAACGGTTGTCCTGGTCGGCGTCCCGACCCCCGACATGAAGCTGGAACTCCCGCTCCTTGACGTCTTCGGCCGCGGTGGCGCGCTCAAGTCCTCCTGGTACGGGGACTGCCTGCCGTCCCGCGACTTCCCGATGCTCGTCGACCTGCACCAGCAGGGCCGGATCGACCTCGCCGCCTTCGTCACCGAGACCATCGGCCTCGACGAGATCGAGAAAGCCTTCGAGCGGATGCACGACGGCGATGTGCTGCGCTCGGTGGTGGAGTTCTGATGGCGGCCCGTATCGACCACCTCGTCACCTCCGGCACGTTCTCGCTCGACGGCGGCACCTGGGACGTCGACAACAACGTCTGGATCGTGGGCGACGACAGCGAGGCGATCGTCATCGACGCCGCCCATGACGCCGCCGCGATCGAGGCCGCCCTGGGCGGCCGCACGCTGCGCGCCATCGTCTGCACCCACGCGCACAACGACCACATCGACGCGGCGCCCGCCCTGGCCGCGGCCACCGAGGCGCCCGTCCTGCTGCACCCGGACGATCTGCCGCTGTGGCGGATGACCCACCCGGACCGCCTTCCCGACGGCGAGCTCAAGGACGGTCAGACGCTCCAGGTCGGTGGGACCACGCTGACGGTGCTGCACACCCCGGGCCACGCGCCGGGCGCCGTCTGTCTGCACGCCCCCGGCCTGGACACGGTCTTCACCGGGGACACCCTGTTCCAGGGCGGGCCCGGTGCGACCGGGCGGTCGTTCTCGGACCACCCGACGATCGTCGCGTCCATCCGGGACCGGCTCCTGACACTGGACCCGCAGACCGTGGTGCGTACCGGACACGGTGACTCCACCACCATCGGCGCGGAGGCCCCGGGACTGCCGGAGTGGCTCGCCCAGGACAGCTGACACCACGGCGAGTGCTCCGGAGGGAAGCCGGTCGGGCGCCCTTCCGGAGCACCGCGGGGTCATGACTTACGGGCCACGCCCACCCAGCCGGGGATCGGTTCGTCGCCGGCGACCGGCACCCGCTCACCCAGCTCCGGGTGCCACTCGGCGGCCAGCGAGACCCCGGGCTCGAAGAACTCGAAGCCGTCGAAGAACCGCGCCGTCTCCGTACGCGAACGGGGCCGCAGCGTCAGCCCGCGTGCCCGGTACATCTCGACCGCCTTCGCCGACCCCTCCGGGTCGAAATCTCCCGTGACATGCGAGAGAACGAGGCAACTGCCCGGCGCCAGCGGCTCCATCAGCCGGTTCACCAGCTCGTACGCGTCCTCGTCGGCGACGAAGTGCAGCAGGGCCACCAGCGAGAGCGCGACCGGCCGGCCGAAGTCCAGCAGCTTGCCGGCCGCCTCCAGGATGGTGGCGGGCTCCCGCGCGTCCGCCTGGATGTAGTCGGTCGCGCCCTCCGGCGTCGAGCGCAGCAGGGCCGCCGCGTGCGCCAGCACGATCGGGTCGTTGTCGCAGTAGACGACACGGGAGTCCGGCGCCGCTTGCTGGGCGATCTGGTGCAGATTGGGTTCGGTCGGTATGCCCGTGCCGACGTCCAGGAACTGCCGGATGCCGTGCTCCGCGAGACAGCGGGTCGCGCGGTGCATGAAGGCGCGGTTGACCCGCGCCATCTCCTTGCCCCGCGAGTCCAGGGCGAGCAGTTGCTCGGCCATCTCCTGGTCGACCGGATAGTTGTCCTTGCCGCCCAGGAACCAGTCGTACATCCGGGCCGGATGCGGCTTGCTGGTGTCGATCTGGACGGGTGCGGGGTCTAATCCGGTCATGGGACGCTCCAGTTGGTGGAAGGTCGGCTCGGACAACGATATCGACAACGGCCGTGGCGCTGGTCAGGTGAGGAGGAAGTCGGCCTGGCCGGACTTGGCTCCCTGGATGAAGGCGGCGATCTCGCCGGTGGAGTAGATGAGTGCGGGGCCGTCAGGGTCTGCGGACTGGCGTACGGCGACCCTGCCGTCGGCCAGCTTCATGGCCTCGATGCAGTTGCCGCCGTTGCCGCCGCTCCACGGCTTGTGCCAGCCATCGGCGCCGAGGTCCGCGGCAGGCATGCCGTTGTATATGCGATCCATTACAGCTCCTTGCGGAAATCCTTGAGGATCTCCTTCGTGCGTTGTGCAGTTGCGGCCTGAGCCGCCATGCGGTCCATGACCTCGAGGTGGGCAGCCACCTCGGGACGCGCGTCCAGATAGACGGCGCCTGTCAGGTACTCGCTGTAGACCATGTCGGGGAGTTCGGGCATCGCGAAACGGAACAGGACGAAAGGACCGTAGGTCCCCGGGTGGTGGCCGCTGGAGAACTCGGCGATCTGCAGCGTGACATGCGGGAGTTCGGCCGCGCGCAGCAGCCGGTCGATCTGGCCGCGCATGACATCGCGGCCGCCCGCGTGCCGCCGCAGGACGGTCTCGTCCATCACGACCCAGAGCGTCGGCGCGTCGGGCCGTGTCAGCAGGGACTGCCGCTCCATCCGCAGCGCGACATGCCGCTCGATGTCCTCGGGGCTCGTCTCACCGACAGCACCGCTCAGCATGATCGCGCGCGCATACTCCTCGGTCTGCAGCACGCCGGGCACGAAGTGCGGCTCGTACTGCCTGATGAGGGAGGCGGCGCCCTCCAGACTGACGTACATACTGAACCAGTCGGGCAGGATCCCGTGGAACCGCTGCCACCAGCCGGGCTGGTTGGCCTCCTCGGCGAGTTCGACGAAGGCGTCGTTCTCGGCCTCGGGGATCCCGTATGCCTTCAGCAGTAACTGCACATAGGGGATCTTCAGCGCCACCTCGGCGGTCTCCATCCGGCGGATGGTGGCCTGGGCGACCCTGAGTACCTTGGCAGCCTGTTCGCGACTCAGACCGGCTCGCTCGCGCAATTCCTGCAAGCGCTTTCCGAGCACAACCTGGCCAACGGTCGGGGCGGACCGCGGCTCACTCAACTGAGACCTCCACTTGGGCAGTTGTCCAGCAGTGTGCCATGTCCGCCCCATCGGTGAAACGCCACTCTGAACTTTACAAAGTGCCTCTTGCCAAGGTGTCCGTTACGGAGGACAGTAGACGGGTGAACCAGTTCACGCGACTGGCGCATACCCATGGGGGATGGTGCGGCAGTCGCTGTACCCAACCGTGAGGATTTCGGCTGTGGCTCCAGGCACCGCGCTCATCCCCCAGCTCATCGACCAGTGCCCCGGCAGCGACGTACGGCGGTACGCGTTCGAATTACCGGCACGCACCGATTCCGTGGCCCGCGCCCGCCGCCTGACCCGGAACCGGCTCGCCTGCTGGGACTTCCCCGAGGAAGCCAGCGACACCGCGCTGCTCATCGTCTCCGAACTGGTCACCAACGCGGTCGTCCACACGGCGGGTGACCACATCGCCTGCGAACTGCGCGACGACAGGGGCCAGCTGCGCATCGCGATACAGGACCAGGGGCACGCCGCCGCGGGCCCGCAGCTCTGCCGCTCCCCGCAGGGGGAGCACGGCCGCGGACTGCTGCTCGTCGACGCCGTCAGCCGCGCCTGGGGCGTGCGGGACGCGACACACGGGCCAGGACGGCTGGTCTGGGCGGAGCTGGAGTGTCACGCGGGGCGGCCGTGCTGAGGAATGCGCTGGCGCGCGTCCCTACTCTCTCGACACCGCTCGGCTGCGACGCGGTGGGGGTGCCGGAACACCACGGATTCCGGCTGCTGGCCAGACTGCCCAAGCCCGGCTGTGTCTTCGCGGACGACGACTGGTGGTGGTGGATCGTCCCTTCGGGCTCCGACCACGAACTCGCCTGGCCGGACCGGGTGCGGTACGCGCCCGGCGCCTATGTGCCGGCGGCCCGCCCCCGGCTGCTCCACTGGCCGCAGGACTCGCTGCCCTACACCCCGCCGATCCCGCTCTACCTGATGGTGTGCCAGCTCATGGGCGAAGTGCCGGAGTGGGCCTGAGCAGAGCCGGTTGGGGCCTGAGCGCAACGAATGCCGACGGCCGGGCCGAATGCCGGCCGTCGGGCCGGCGGCCAGGCGCTACGGCCGGAGCGTGACCGGCCGGCCGGGCCGCAGCCGCACCGTACGGCGCCACTTCCCGGCCCGCACCTCGGTCGTCGTACTCACCGTGGAACGCAGCACCGCGCCGGTCACCTTCCCGGCCCGCCACTCCAGATCGACGGTGATCCCGCCGCGCGCGCCGACGCCCGTGATCCGGCCCGCCGCGGCCCAGGCGCCCGGCAGCGCGGGCAGCAGCTCGATGACGCCCGGCCTGGAGTAGACCAGCATCTCGATCATCGCCGTCGGCGTGCCGAAGTTCGCGTCGATCTGCAGTGTGGCGCGCGACCCCAGGTCGTACATGTCGAAGAGGTTCTGCGACGTGCCGTTGCTGGCGCCCGTGGACGGCGCCATGACCGTACGGACCAACTGGTACGCCTTGTCGGCGTCCTTGAGCCGGGCCCAGCTCGCCGCGCGCCAGGCGCAGCCCCAGCCGAAGCTCGACATACCGCGCGCGGTGAGCAGATTGCGGGCGCCGGTGACCAGTTCGGCCGGGCTGTCCTCGGGGGTGATCCGGTCGCCGGGGAAGAGGCCGATCAGCGGTGACAGATGCCGGTGCGTGGTCTCGCCCAGATTCTCCGGAGTCATCCACTCCTCCAGCCAGCCGGTCTCCGGGCTGACCCGGGGGAGGTAGAGACGGGCCTGGAGCCCGGCGACGGTCTTCGCGTAACCGGCGTCCCTGTTCAGCAGGGCGGCCGCCGTCCGGTACGAGACGAAGAGGTCCCGGACGAGTTCCTGGGCGTAGGTGATGCCCTTCGCGTCCGTCGGCCCCTGCTCGGGCGACCAGTCGCTGTCGTCGATCAGGACCTGCCGGGACGCGCCGGTGGCGGGGTCGGTGACGGTCGTGGTGACCAGCCGCGCCTCCCAGAACTCGCAGGCGCCCTTGAGCAGCGGGTAGATCTTCTTCAGCTCGGTGCGGTCCTGGGTGTACTCGTAGTGCTGCCAGAGCGAGTTGCAGAGCCAGGCGTTGCCGGCCGGGTGCCACCACCAGCCAAGCCCGCCGTGGATGTTGGCCGAGATGGCGGTCGTCCAGCCCGCGACCTTCCCGCTGGAGTTGCGGAAGCCGTTGCGCGGGTCGTTGAACGTCCTGGCGGTGGTACGTGTCCAGGACGGCACCTGGGCGAGGCAGTAGTCGAGGAACGCCCCGAAGCAGTCGGAGAGCCCGGCCCGGTCGGCCAGCCAGTAGTTCATCTGGACGTTGATGTCCGTGTGGTAGTCGCCCATCCAGTCGGGATCCGTACGGTCGATCCACAGGCCCTGGAGGTTGAGCGGCACACTGTCGCGCGAGCCGCTGATCATCAGATAGCGGCCGAACTGGAGGTAAGCCGCCTCCAGTTCCGGGTCCGGCGGTGCGCCGGCGGCGCCCAGCGCGGTGAGCCTGGACCAGGTGTCGAGCGAGCGCTGCGCTTCGGTCGACGTGCCCAGGTCGACCGTCATCCGGTTGTACAGCGGCTGGTAGTCGGCGAGATGGGTGCTGAGCAGCGCGGGCCCGCCCGCCCTCGCCGCGGCGCGCAGCCGGCCGGCCGCGATGGCGTGCGGATCGGCGCCGGGGTTCCGGTAGCCGGTCGCGGGGTCCTGCGCGTAGTTCGTGCCGCCGGCGATGACGATCAGCACATCGGAGCATCCGGTGAAGGTGATGCCGGCGCCGTCGACGGCCACGGTGCCGGTACCGCTGGTGACACCGGCGGCAGCCGCGTACGTCAGCCCGTTGGGGAAGGAGCCGGTGAACGAGGCCGTACGGGTGGCCCTGTCGGCCGTGGCCTTCTCACCGTGCCATCCGGCGAGGGAGAGCGAACCGGTGCAGGTGCCGCCGCCGCTCTGGGTGAGGCGGACGACGACGACCTCGTCGGGGTGGCTCGCGTACACCTCACGCCGGTAGGTGACCCCGCCCAGCCGGTAGGTGACCGTACTGAGCCCGTTGCTGAGGTCGAGGGTGCGGCGGTAGCCGGTGACGGCGGACAGCTCATGGCCCGGCAGGTCGATGGATACCTTGGCCAGAAGCGTGAAACTGCCGAAGTCGTCCGCTCCGTAAGGGAACTGACCGTCGCTCTGGAGCGTGTCGTTGAGGCCGCCGGTCCACAGGGTGGCATCGGTGAGGTAGAGCACGTCGTGCGCGGGGCCCCCGGCCAGCAGGGCGCCCATGCGCCCGTTCCCGACCGGCAGCCCCTGCTGGATGATGAGGCTCTCGCTCGCGGGCTTCGGGTAGTGCAGCTCGGTGGCCGCCGAAGCGGGGACGAGCCGCGCCCCGTTTCCTCCGGTGCGCGGCCCGGCAGCGGCGGCGGTGAAGGGACGCAGCCCCCCGAGCGCGAGGCCCGCGGCGAGGGTGCCGCCCGCTGCCCCCAGAACGCTTCGACGCGACGGTGCGGGGTGTTCCGGGGCATGGGTCATCTACCGGTCCCTTCGACGTGGTGTGCCAGAACGACACCTCAGGAAGCGACGGAAACGTACGATGTCTGCTGGAGACTGTCAACGTTCTGGGCGGTTTTCACGCTTGGTTGAGGCCCGGTGGTGCGGCGACATCCGATGTATCTCGAACCTTCGGACCCCTGGCTCGGCTTCTGGCCCAGCTTCCGGCCGGGCTGCCGGGCAGGGCCTGCTCCAAGGTCTCGGCCGCTTTGGTCATCGGCCCTCCTGCGTCACCGGTGTTCAGCGTTCCCGCGGGTTCGAACAGCAGGATGGCGGTTTCCTCCTCGGCCAGCGGACAGTGCTCGACCCCACGGGGAACGACGAACAACTCGCCGGGCCCCAGCGCCACATCGCGCTCCCTGAGCTGGATGGTGAGCCGCCCGCTGATGACCAGGAACAGCTCATCGGTGTTCTCGTGGCTGTGCCGGACGAATTCCCCTTTCAGCTTGGCCAGCTTGACCTCGTAATCGTTGAGCTCTGCCACCTTCTTCTGCGACCACAGCTCGCTGAACTGCGCGAGCCTGTCGGCGAGGTTGACGGGAACAGGCACTGCGGGCATGCGGCATTCCTCCCTCAGGACCGGCGATTTCCGGAGGCTTCTGCCTCCCGCTCTCCGGCCGATGTCACGAGCCTGCCGCCCGGGTTCACCGCCGGTCTTGTACGCGCTGCCGCGGCGATCGGCCGACGGTGCGGTGGGCAAGCCGGTCCTCGATGGCCTCCGGCCCGCCGAGGTCGCCACGACCGTCGGATTCCACGACCAAGCCCACCTGAACCGGCACTTCACCCGCCATGTGGGCATCGCCCCGGGACGCTACACACGGAGCACCGGCAAGGGGCGAGACGGCGGCTGATCACGCCACCATCCCAGAAACGCAGAAAACCCCACGCGAAGTGGGGGTCTCAGCTGGTGTCCGAGGGGGGACTTGAACCCCCACGCCCGATAAAGGGCACTAGCACCTCAAGCTAGCGCGTCTGCCATTCCGCCACCCGGACAAGGTGTCTGTCTCGCGGCCCTGGGCCGTTCCGACGTGGAAAACCATAGCAAACATTGGGAGGTGCTCGATCACGCGCCGGTGTCTGTGAACCGTGTATGACGGCCGGTCCCCGCGCTTGGGTCCCAGGGGTGGTGCGGGCGAGTATGGGGCAGGGGACCACCAGCAGCGACAGCGGGAGGAAACAGCGTGAGTGAGTCCAGCAGGACAGGCACCGAACGGGCCGTCTCCGGTCAGGACGAGGTCGTGGACCTCTGTCGTGACCTGATCCGGATCGACACCAGCAACTACGGCGACCACTCGGGGCCGGGTGAGCGCGCCGCCGCCGAGTACGTGGCGGAGAAACTGGCCGAGGTCGGTCTCGAACCGCAGATCTTCGAGTCCCACCCGGGGCGCGCCTCCACGGTGGCCCGGATCGAGGGCGAGGACCGGTCGAGGCCCGCGCTCCTCATCCACGGCCACACGGACGTCGTCCCGGCCAACGCCGACGACTGGACGCACCACCCCTTCGCCGGGGAGATCGTGGACGACTGCGTGTGGGGCCGCGGCGCGGTCGACATGAAGGACATGGACGCGATGACCCTCGCGGTCGTACGGGACAGGCTGCGCAGCGGCCGCAAGCCCCCGCGTGACATCGTCCTCGCCTTCCTCGCCGACGAGGAGGCGGGCGGCACCTACGGCGCACGCCACCTCGTGGACAACCACCCGGACCTCTTCGAGGGCGTCACGGAGGCGATCGGCGAGGTCGGCGGCTTCTCGTTCACCGTCAACGAGAATCTGCGGCTGTATCTCGTGGAGACGGCGCAGAAGGGCATGCACTGGATGCGCCTCACCGTGGACGGCACCGCGGGCCACGGCTCCATGACCAACACCGACAACGCCATCACCGAGCTCTGCGAGGCGGTGGGACGCCTCGGACGGCACCAGTGGCCGGTGCGGGTCACCAAGACCGTGCGCTCCTTCCTCGACGAGCTGTCCGACGCGCTGGGCACGCCGCTGGACCCCGAGGACATGGAGGCGACCCTCGCCAAGCTCGGCGGTATCGCGAAGATGGTGGGCGCGACCCTGCGTAACTCGGCCGCGCCCACCATGCTCGGCGCCGGCTACAAGGTGAACGTCATCCCCGGACAGGCGACGGCCCACGTCGACGGCCGCTTCCTGCCCGGCTACGAGGAGGAGTTTCTGACCGACCTCGACAAGCTCCTCGGCCCCCGGGTCAAGCGCGAGGACGTGCACGGCGACAAGGCGCTGGAGACCGGCTTCGACGGAGACCTGGTGGACGCCATGCAGGTGGCTCTGAAGGCCGAGGACCCGATCGCGCGGGCGGTGCCGTACATGCTCTCGGGCGGTACGGACGCCAAGTCCTTCGACGACCTCGGGATCCGCTGCTTCGGGTTCGCGCCGCTGAAGCTGCCGCCCGAGCTGGACTTCGCCGGGATGTTCCACGGGGTCGACGAGCGGGTGCCGGTCGACGGTCTGAAGTTCGGTGTCCGCGTGCTCGACCGCTTCCTGGACCAGTGCTGACAGGGCAAGCGACAGGACAAGTGCTGAAAAGACTTTCCAACTAATCGGCTGTACGTGCGTATGCGACCGGAAAGAGTGAATAGCGCGATTGGTTCGTAGCCCCGCCGGGTTCTCCTCGTTACAGGTGGTGCGGTCCGCAGTCTGGACCGTATTTGCCGACTAGGAGGAACTAATGATCAAGAAGGTCGTCGCTGCTGCGGCAGTCACCGGTGGTCTCGTGCTCGCGGGTGCGGGCATGGCCGTCGCCGACTCGGGCGCGCAGGGTGCCGCCGTGCACTCTCCCGGCGTGATCTCGGGCAACGTTGTTCAGGTGCCCGTTCACGTCCCGGTGAACGTGTGCGGCAACACGGTCTCCGTGATCGGGCTGCTCAACCCCGCCTTCGGCAACACCTGCGTCAACCAGTGACGTTGTACCTCCGACCCGCAAGGGTCTGAGCCTTGCCGGCCCCGGAGCGCGCGCCATGCGCTCCGGGGCCGGAGAGGCATTCGGCCCATGGGCAATGATGTCCGCGGGCTTTTCCGGAAGGTAGAAGGCAGGAAACGAACCTATGCGACAGGTCACGAAGAAAGGCCTGATCACCGTAGCGGCCGCGGGCGGCGTGCTCGCTCTGAGCGGTGGCTACGCGTACGCGGACTCATCAGCCGACGGGACCGCGGCCAATTCGCCCGGAGTGCTCTCCGGCAATTCGGTCCAGGCGCCGGTCCACGTGCCGGTGAATGTCTGCGGCAACACCGTGGATGTGGTGGGACTGCTGAACCCCGCGTTCGGCAACAAGTGCGGCAACGCCTCATCGGCCAAGCCCGGATCCGGTACGTCCCGCACCGGACAGCAGGGCCAGACCGGTGGCCGCCACCGCGCTCCCGGCAACGACGGCGGCGGAAGCCACGCCGGCACCGGCAGCCACAGCGGCGGGGGAGCGACGGCGGAGGGCGACACGACCGGCTCGCCCGGCGTGCTCTCGGGCAACAGCGTCAAGCTGCCGCTCGACGTGCCCGTGAACGCCTGCGGCAACAGCGTCGATGTCGTCGGCCTGCTCAACCCGGTCTTCGGCAACAACTGCGCCAACGACGAGAGCACCCCGCCGCCGGCTCACGTCCCGCACCACCCGGTCCAGCCCGGCCACCCGGAGAAGCCCGGAACGCCGCGCGCCCACACGCCGCCGAAGCCCGCGGCGCCGCACGCCCCGGTCACGCAGACCGTCTCGGCACCCGCGGGGACCGAGCAGCTCGCGCACACCGGCTCCTCCGCGCCGCTCGGGCTGATCATTCCGGCGAGCGCCGGCATGGTGCTCGGGGGGATCATCCTGTACAGGCGGTCCAGGGCAGCCGCGTAAGGGGCCGCTGAGCCCTGCGCGTACGCATGAGAGGGAGCGGGTCCCGCGGTCGCGGGGCCCGCTCCCTCTGCGCTGGACGGGTTCGCACCCTCACCAGGTGGCGCGCACCTGGCGGATGATGCGCCGGCGCAGCCGCACTCGGCGGCTGCCGTCCCGGTGCAGAGCCAGTCGGTCCAACTCCCAGTGTCCGTACTCGGCGTGGTCGGTGAGCAGGCGTGTGGTGTCCGTGCGGGAGACCCCGCGCGGGACGTACACGTCGACAAATTCGTATTCCGGCATCGCATCTATTGTGCGGGCAGAGGCCCGGTACGGATAGCGTCTGCCCTATGTCTGATGCTGCGCAGCCCACGGCTGCCGAGGTACGCGCCGCCGCCGAGGCGGTCAAAGCCGCGCTGGACCGTCACCTCGACGCGGTCGAAGCCCGTACGGGAGAGGACGACCCGGCCGTCTACAGCGCCTTCAACGCGCTCGCGGCGGCCGCCGAGGCGTACGACGAGAGGCTCTACGACCGGTACGACGAGGTCACCCCCTTCGAGATTCCCGCTGCGGACGACTCCCTGCCGCCGTACGCGGGCCCCGACGACCCGCACGCGCTCACGGTGCTCATCCGCCGTGACTACGCGGTGGCCCAGCCGCAGCGGCTGCTCGCACAGGCACAGCGCATCGTGGATCTCGACCCGGAGACGGAGGGCGGGCCGGGTGCGGGGGCGGTCGTGGGCAACAGCGTGCACGCCGCGCTGGGGGTGCTGTTCGGTGAGTACGAACCGGACGAGGTCGCCTCGCGGCACAAGGAGTTCGGCCTGGAGGAGGGCGACTCCACGCTCTGGGTCTCGGCCGCGGACGACCTGCCCGAGCCGGGGGAGTGGCTGAGCACGCCGTTCGACCAGGCGGACCCGCAGCAGATCGTGTGCCGGTTCGACGTCAGTTCCGTCTTCGACGACGAACTGCTCGATGACGGTGACGACGACGATGAGGGTGACGGCGTGGACGATGAGGACGACGTCACCGACGGAGCCGCAGCGGACGGGGACTCTGAGGACGAGAGGGTCTGATCCGTCCGGGCGGTGACGTCCGGTGTCCGGCACAGGTGGCGGCCGGGGCTTCGGCCCCGGCCGTCACCCGTACGGAGGGAGCTACGGCGTGTCGTCCCGGACCGCCGCCGGGCGCAGCAGCGTACGCAGCCGGGTGGTGCGCTGCGGGCCGGGGACTGCGGCCACCGCGTGCGGCAGCGCCTGGTCGACTCCGTGCACCACCGAGAGGTGCCGCTCGCCCCGGCCGAACGCGGTGTAGATCCACGGCCTGTTCAGCCCGCCGGCGGCGTCGCCCGGCAGCACCACGACCACCGCGGGCCACCGCAGCGCGGCCGCCTGGTGCGCGGTGAGTGCCCAGCCGTGCCGCACCGATGCCTCGACCCGGTCCTTCGGTACGACGACGGGCGTGCCGGCGCAGTCCAGATGCAGCCCGTCGGCGTCCGCCGAGACCACGGTGCCCGGCACCGTCCTGCCGGGCTCCGGAGCGTAGGCGGCCCTGTCCCCCGGATCGAAGCCGCCGAAGCGGCCCGGGCCGGGGTTGAGACGCTCCTTGAGCGCGGCGTTGAGCGCGCGGGTACCGGCGAGGCCACCGTGCCCTGGGGTGATGACCTGGATGTCGGGCACCGGCACGCCGATGGCGCGGGGTACGGAGTCGGCGACGAGCTGCACGGTGCGGTGCACCGCCTCACCCGCGTCCCGCACGGGGACGATCACGACTTCCTTGCCGGGCGCCGCGACCTGGTTCAGCTCGCCGATCCCGATCCCCGAGACCAGCTCGCCGATGGGGCCGGGATCGGGGGTGCGGGAAGCCAACTGCGGGCAGGCACGGGCCGCCAGGACATCGGCGAACACCTGGCCCGCGCCGGCCGAACCGAGCACCCCCGGGTCCCCGCTGAGGACCAGTCGGCTGCCGTCGGCCAGCGACTCGGCCAGCACGGCCCCGCTCTCGACGTCCAGCTGCGGGGCGTCCACGACGGCCAGCAGATCGAGCGCCAGAGCGCCCTCGCCGTCCCGGCCCGGACCCTCCGTACCGGTGAGGAGCCCGGAGACGGTGACGGCCGCCGCGGGGTCGCCCAGGGAGGCGGCCAGCCGCCGCATCCCGTCAGGGGTGTGGGCGGCCGCGTACGCCCGCAGCCCCAGCGCGCGCGCCGCCGTGACCACCGCTGCGGGCTCGGCGCGGGCTGCTTCGCCGCCGGTGTGGGCGACCAGGCCGTGGCGTGCGACCGTCCGGATCAGCTCGGCGGCTGAGGGGGAGGGCGCTTCGGCCGCGGCCCGCTCCCAGTCGGTCTGTTCGCCGCCGGGCGGGACCGCGCCCGCGTTCACCAGCCGGGCGAGGCCGTCCGCCAGGCTTTCCTCGGCCAGTGCGTACCGGTCGAGGCCGAGCAGCACCCGCACCGGCTGCGGCGGTGCACCGTCCTCGTCCCCACCGTCCTCGTCCCCGGAGTCCTCGTCCCCGGAGTCCTCCTGGCCCGCTTCCTGCGCGGCGGCGGGTGCGCCGGGGGGCGCGTCCAGCGCGTCCTGGAAGACCAGCACGGCGCCGTCCGCCACGGCGCTCTGCAGCGCCTCGTCGGGGTCAGGCACCGACCGCTCGGCGAGGGCCGCGCGGACCGCGTCCGACTCCAGCGCGGTGTGCCCCTGCAGCGCGGCCCGTTCGAGCAGCCAGCCGACCAGTGCGGCGGCCCGCCGCTCGTCGCCGGGGCCGCACTCCGCGCCGAGCAGCGCACGGGCGAAACCGTCCGCCTGTTCGGGCCGCACCCCCGGAACGGACAGCAACTGCCAGGGGTCGGCGCGCAGGGCTTCGCCCGCCTGGTCGCCGAGCGTCTCGGAGGCCCGTACCGCCAGTGCTTCGGGGGCGCCTCCCGCGGCCAGGACCGCCCGGACCGACGACACGGTCTCCGGCGCGGCGCCGGTGGGCGCCGCCGGGCGCACGGCCGGGCGCGGCTCCGGGGGCGCGGTGGGGGCGGGGCGGCGCGGCTCGGGTGCCGGCGGTGGGAAGGGCGTGGACGGCTGCTCGCCGCCCTCCACTGCCCTGACTGCGGCGAGCAGATCGGCGGCCCGGCCGCTCAGCTTGGCGCCGGCCTGGATGGGCCCGTCCTTCTCGGCCTTGCGCTGCTCGATTCTGGCCCGCAGCTCACGCTGGGCCGCCAACTCGGCCTCGGCCTCCGACAGGGCGGGCACCTCGGCGGCTGCTTCCCCGGGCGCTGCTGCTTCCGCCGCTGTCGCTTCCCCGGCCGCTGATGCCCCGGGCGCCGACTTTCCGGCCGCAGGGTCTTCGGCTGCTGGTTCCTCGGCCGTCGCCTCCCCGGGTGTCCCTTCCCCTGCCGCCGAGCCTTCAGCCGCAGCCTCCTCGGCCACTGCCTCCCCGGGCGCCGCTTCCCCGGCCGCTGACTCTTCGGCCGCCGTTTCCCCGGTCTCCCCTGCCGCAGCCTCTCCGGGCGCCGGAGCTGCCTCCTCCGCCGTCCCCGCGTTCCCGGGCTCCGCTACCGGCCCGGCCTCCGCGTCCGGTTCCGCGTCCGCCCCCGTCTCCGGTTCCGTCTCCGGTTCCGTGTCCGGCGCGGCTTCGGCGCCGGGAGTGGCCTCGGCCTCGGTGCTGGCCTCGGTGTCGAGGCGATCCGTACTCACAGCTCGGTCCAGTCCTGGTCGGGATAACGGTGAACGGGCTCCGACACGTCGTCGAGTGCCCGGCAGATCTCGTCAGGAAGACTAAGCGTCTCCACTGACAATGCCGCCGCGAGCTGCTGCGCGTTGCGTGCGCCGATGATCGGGGCGACCACTCCCGGCCGGTCGCGGACCCAGGCGAGCGCGACCTCCAGCGGCGAGGTGGCGAGGCCGTCGGCCGCCGTGGCGACCGCGTCGACGATCCTGCTCGCGGCGTCGTCCAGATACGGCGCGACGAAGGGCGCCAGCTGCTCCGATGCCCCGCGCGAGTCCGCCGGAGTCGCATGGCGGTACTTGCCGGTGAGGACCCCGCGGCCGAGCGGCGACGAGGGCAGCAGTCCGACACCCAGGTCCACCGCGGCGGGCAGCACCTCGCGCTCCACCCCGCGCTGGAGCAGCGAGTACTCCATCTGCGTACTGGCGAGCCGGGACCTGACCCCCGGCGCCGCGAGCTGCCAGGTGGCGGCCTTGGCCAGCTGCCAGCCGGAGAAGTTGGACAGCCCCGCATAGCGCGCCCGCCCGCTGGCGACCGCGATGTCCAGCGCCTGGAGCGTCTCGTCCAGCGGCGTCTCCGGGTCGAAGGCGTGCACCTGCCACAGATCCACGTAATCGGTCCCCAGCCGCTCCAGCGAGGCGTCGAGCGCCGCCAGCAGATGCCCCCGCGAGCCGTCGAACCTGCGGTAGGGGTCGGGCACGCTGCCCGCCTTGGTGGCGATCACGAGATCTCTGCGGGGTATCAGCCGTTCGCAGAGCCGGCCGAGCAGATACTCGGCGTCCCCGTCGCCGTACACATCGGCCGTGTCGACGAGGGTGCCGCCGGCCTCCCAGAACGCCTTCAACAGGTCGGCGGCGTCATGCTCGTCGGTACTCCGCCCCCAGGTGAGGGTGCCGAGCCCGATCCGGGATACGCGCAGGCCCGTGCGGCCGAGATGCCTCTGCTCCATGGGCGCTGAGAGTACTGGCCGCGGGGCGGCCCGGTGGAGGGCTGTGGACAACCGCCCCCTGACGGATGCCGCCGACGCGCGCTAGAGTCCCCGCGACAGGGACGTTACTCATTGGTAAGGGAGCGGTCATGCGGCTCGGAATCAACCTCGGCTACTGGGGCGCCGGGATGGACGGCGACAATCTCGCCGTGGCTCAGGAGGCCGACCGGCTCGGCTACGACGTCTGCTGGGCGGCCGAGGCGTACGGCTCGGACGGGCCGACCGTGCTCTCCTGGGTCGCCGCCAAGACGGAGCGGATCGACGTGGGCTCCGCGATCTTCCAGATCCCGGCCAGGGCGCCCGCGATGACGGCGATGACCGCGGCCACCCTGGACTCGCTCTCCGGCGGCCGCTTCCGGCTCGGACTCGGCGTCTCGGGGCCGCAGGTCTCCGAGGGCTGGTACGGCGTCAAGTTCGACAAGCCGCTCTCGCGCACCCGGGAGTACGTGGAGATCGTCCGCAAGGCGATGTCGCGCGAGCGCCTGTCGTACGAGGGCGAGCACTGGACGCTGCCGCTGCCCGGAGGCCCCGGCAAGCCCATCAAGCTCACCGTCCACCCGCAGCGCGAGCACATCCCCCTCTACATCGCGGCGATCGGCCCCAAGAACCTGGAGCAGACCGGTGAGATCGCCGACGGCGCCCTGCTGATCTTCCCCTCGGCCGAGCACCTGGAGTCCACCGCGATCAGCCCGCTGCGGGCCGGCCGGGAGAAGGCCGGGCTGACGATGGAGGGCTTCGACGTCTGCCCGACCCTGCCGCTCGCGGTGGGCGACGACGTAGAGGCGCTGGCCGACACGTTCCGCCCGTACACCGCCCTGTACGTGGGCGGTATGGGCAGCCGTAAGCAGAACTTCTACAACAAGCTCGCGCAGCGCATGGGGTACGAGAAGGAGGCCGCCGATATCCAGGAGAAGTATCTGGGCGGCGACAAGAACGGCGCAGCCGCCGCCGTACCGCACGAGCTGATCGACCGGACGACGCTGCTCGGGTCCGTCGAGCGGATCGCCGACCGGATGCAGGCTTATGCCGCGGCCGGGGTGACCACGCTGACGCTGGCCCCCGCCGGGTTCACGCTCGACGAGCGGGTGGCGGGGCTGCGCGCCGGTACGGAGGCGCTGGAGCGGGCCGGACTCGCGTAAGCGGAACAAGCGGGCCGCACTCGCGTAAGCGGAACAGCGGCGGGGCCGCTGCGGAACGGCTGGGGGCGCCGGAGGAAGTCCGCGGCCGTGGTGGGGGCTCGGGGGGTCTTCCCCGCCACGGCCGTCGCGCTGAACAACGCCTCAGGGGCCGCTGGGTTACGCCTCCGGGCGACAGGCGCGCGCACCACCTTTCGGCCGAACGGCCGGGGGCTCGCATTGCCGGGCCGCCGATATCGCATTTGACTCGGACCGTCAGGTATCGGCATGGAGGTGGCGTGGTGCTTTCGGCGCGGAGCATTTTCCAGGAGATCGTCGACAGCGATGACGCCTTCAGGCTCTTCTGCTCCATCGCGGCCGGCGGCGAGGCCCAGGGCGGCTGGGAGAACGGCCGGATCGCCGAGCTCGCCCCGGAGAGCATGAGCGCGCTCGCGCCGAAGATCGCCCGGCACGGTGCCGACGAGGACAAACACGGCCGGATCTTCCACGCCCTGCTCAAGAAGCGCGGCCTCGACCCGGTCGAGGTGCCCGCCGAGGCCGACTACACGATGCTGCTCGAACGCCGCGGCGTCGGCCTGAGCCACCGGACGCTGCACGGCAGCGAGCGGCTCACCGAGCGGGACATCATCGTCTACCTCGCACACAGCAGGGTCACCGAACAGCGCGCTTCGGAGCAGATGAACACGCTGGTGCGGTATCTGGGCGACCAGCCGGACATCGGCCGGGCCGTCCGCATGATCTGCCGGGACGAGGACAACCACCTCGCCTACTGCCACGAGGAACTGCTGCGCCTGGCCGCACAGGGCCACGCCCGCACCATCCACGCCGTGCTGCGGGAGAGCGCGCTGGAGGAGATCCGGGTCTACCGGGAGGTGGGGCTGGCCGTGATGGAGCGGATGGGCGCACTCCTCGGCTGGCCGGGCGCCAAGTCGGCCGTGCTGGCAGCGGGCGTCCGGGGGCTGTACGGGTTCGAGCGTGCGGGCGGCTGGCGCCGGTCGGTCAGTCTCGCCATGCCCGAGCGGCGCGACGCGCTCGGCGGACCGCCCGCACCGCACGCGGCGGAGTTCGCCTGAGCCGGACCCCGGACCCCGGACCCCGGGCCCCGGCCCGCGTTGTCCTGCCCGTTGCCCTTGAGCCGGCCGCGCCGCTGAGCCGGCCGCGCCGCCTGAGCCGCCTCAGAGCCAGCCGCGCCGCTTGAACTGCCGGTGCAGGGCGAAGACGACCGCGACCATCAGCGCGATCACCGCCGGATAGGCCCAGGTCCACTTCAGCTCCGGCATGTGCTCGAAGTTCATGCCGTAGATACCGGCGACCATGGTCGGCACCGCCGCCATCGCCGCCCACGCGGAGATCTTCCGCATGTCGTCGTTCTGCCGTACGCCCATCTGTGCCAGATGCGCGGAGAGGATGTCGGACAGCAGCCGGTCCAGCCCCTCCACCTGCTCGTTGGCGCGGGTCAGATGGTCGCCCACATCCCGGAAGAACGGCTGCGAGTGCTCGTGCACGAACGGCACCCCCGCCCCCGCGAGCCGGGCCATGGGGGCCGCCAGCGGCCCGGAGGCACGGCGGAATTCGAGCACCTGCCGCTTGAAGGTGTAGATCCGCGACGCGACGTTCTTCGAGTCGCCGCCATTGGGCGCGAAGACCTCCGCCTCCAGCTCCTCCAGGTCGGTCTGGAGCTCGGCCGCCACATCGATGTAGTGGTCGACGACCGTGTCGCTCACCGCGTACATGATGGCCGTGGGGCCGTGCTTGAGCACATCGTGCTCCTGCTCGAGACGCTTGCGTACGGCGGCGAGCGGGGCGCCCGCACCGTGCCGCACCGTCACCACGAACGAGTCGCCGAGGAAGACCATCAGCTCGTCGGTGGTCACGGCGTCGCTCTCCGCGTCGTACATCACCGGCTTCAGCACCAGGAAGAGAGTCTCGTCGTAGACCTCCAGCTTGGGCCGCTGATGGGCCCGCAGGGCATCCTCCACGGCCAGCTGGTGCAGCTTGAACTCGCTTCTGACCAGGTCGAATTCCTGCTGCGTCGGCTCATGCAGCCCGACCCAGAGAAAGGCGTTCCCGTCCGCGCGTGCCTCGGCGAGGGCGTCGGAGAGATCCGCAGGCCCCTCGATACGGCGTCCGTCCCGGTAGATGGCGCAATCGACAATCACGGCGCGCATTCTTCCCTGACCGCGCCGCCCGTGCACGCGCGGGGGCCGTATCCCGGCCGGTCCCCGCCGTACCGGCCACCACAAGCCCGTCCGTACGCTCTAGGCTGGCCGCCATGGCCACGCTGATTCTTGTACGGCACGGACGCTCCACCGCCAACACCTCCGGGGTGCTCGCGGGCCGCATGCCCGGAGTCTCCCTCGACGAGCGGGGTGTCTCCCAGGCGGCCGCGCTGCCGGACCGGCTGGCCGGGCTGCCGCTCACCGCCGTCGTCACCAGCCCGCTGCAGCGTTGCCGCGAGACCGTCGCGCCGCTGCTGGCCGCACGGCCGGAGCTGACCTTGCACACCGATGACCGCATCAGCGAGTGCGACTACGGCGACTGGTCGGGGCGCAAACTCGCCGAACTCGGCGACGAGCCGCTGATGAAGACCGTGCAGCAGCACCCCTCGTCCGCCGCGTTCCCCGGCGGTGAGTCGATGCGCGCGATGCAGGCGCGCGCCGTCGACGCCGTACGGGACTGGAACGCCAGGACCGACGCCGAACACGGCGAGGACGCGGTGTACGCGATGTGTTCGCACGGCGACATCATCAAGTCGGTGATCGCCGACGCCCTCGGTATGCATCTCGACCTCTTCCAGCGGATCCACGTCGACCCCTGCTCCCTCACGGCGATCCGCTACACCGCGGTGCGGCCCTTCGTCCTGCGCCTCGGCGACACCGGTGAGTTCGGCTCGCTGGCGCCGCGCGAGAGCGGTTCGGGATCGGACGCGGCTGTCGGTGGTGGCGCGGGCGCGCCGTGATCGATCCGCGCAGTAGGGTGGGCGGGCCGTAAACCGGATCACCCCCGCAGCCGAACCCCCATGGAGATCAGGACGTGTCCCGTCAGGTGTACTTCTACGACCCACCGGACCGCTTCGTTGCCGGTACGGTCGGGCTGCCTGGGCGCCGTACGTTCTTTCTGCAGGCGTCGTCCGGGTCCCGCACCACCAGCGTGGCGCTGGAGAAGACCCAGGTGGCCGCGCTCGCCGAGCGCATCGACGAGCTGCTCGACGAAGTAGTGCGCAGGACCGGGGGGAACTCCCCGGTGCCGGCGGTCGCCCCTTCCGAGGCCGGTGACACCGCCCCGCTGGACGCACCGGTCGAGGAGGAGTTCCGCGTCGGCACCATGGCGCTGGCCTGGGACGGCGACGAACAGCGCATGATCATCGAGGCGCAGGCACTCGTCGAGCTCGACGCCGACACCGATGAAGACCTCGCGGAGGCCGAGGAGCGGCTCCTCCAGGACGACGAGAACGGCCCGCCGATGCTCCGCGTCCGGCTGACCGGCGCGCAGGCCAGGGCCTTCGCCAAGCGCGCGCTCGACGTAGTGAACGCGGGGCGGCCGCCGTGCCCCCTGTGCAGCCTGCCGCTCGACCCGGAGGGACACGTATGCCCGCGCCAGAACGGATACCGCAGGGAGGCGTGACGGCCACCCGGCTCCTCCTGGAGGGGGAACTGACGGTACGCGGCCAGGTGCGCGAGGCATCGAACGCGGTGCTGTACTGCACGGTCGCGTACGAGGGCCGGGAAGCGGCCTGTGTGTACAAGCCGGTCGCCGGTGAACGGCCGCTGTGGGACTTCCCCGACGGGACGCTCGCCCAGCGCGAGGTGGCGGCGTACGAGGTCTCCGAGGCGACCGGGTGGGGGTTCGTCCCGCCGACGGTGCTGCGCGACGGGCCGTACGGCGACGGCATGTGCCAGCTGTGGATCGAGTCCGAGTCGGAGCCGTCGCTGCTGGCACTCGTCGAGGACGACGAGCCCGCCGAGGGCTGGAAGGCCATCGGCTTCGCCGACGTGGGCGAGGGGCGGACGGCGCTGCTGGTGCACGCCGACGACGAGCGGCTGCGGCGGCTCTCGGTGCTGGACGCGGTGATCAACAACGGCGACCGTAAGGGCGGCCATCTGCTGCCGACCGGCGAGGGCCGGCTCTACGGCATCGACCACGGGGTCACCTTCAACGCCGACGACAAACTGCGGACCCTGCTGTGGGGGTGGGCGGGCGAACCGCTGACTCCGGAGACGGCCCGGGTACTGGACAAGCTCGCGGGGGAGCTGGCGCCCGGCACAGGGCTCGCGGAGCGCCTGGCGGGGCTTATCACCGGGGCGGAGCTGGAAGCGCTGCGGGGGCGCGTGGAGGCGCTCAGGGAGGCCGGACGGCACCCCGTCCCGAGCGGTGACTGGCCGGCGACCCCCTGGCCGCCCGTCTAGAGCCATTCCCTTTCGTTGGGATCAGGCCGGATCGCAGCCGCGCCTTAGCACGTACCCACCGCACTCGCGCAAGAGTGCCGATTCGGCCAACGTCAGTACTCCGGTTCGTTCTCGGAACTGACGTCCGGTTACGCTCGTGTCATGTATGCCTGGCCCGCTTCTGAGGTTCCCGCCCTGCCCGGCAAGGGCGCCGACCTCCAGATCCACTCCACCGCGACCGGCGGACGAGTCACCCTCGACCCCGGCCCCGTCGCCCGCATCTACGTCTGCGGCATCACTCCGTACGACGCGACCCACATCGGTCATGCGGCGACCTACAACGCGTTCGACCTCGTTCAGCGCGTGTGGCTCGACACCAAGCGGCAGGTCCACTACGTGCAGAACGTGACCGACGTGGACGATCCGCTGCTGGAGCGGGCCGTGCGCGACGGTGAGGACTGGACCGAGCTCGCGGAGCGCGAGACGGCACTCTTCCGCGAGGACATGACCGCGCTGCGCATGCTCCCGCCGAAGCACTACATCGGAGCGGTCGAGGCCATACCGGGCATCGTGCCGCTCGTCGAACGGCTGCGGGACATCGGCGCCGCCTACGAACTCGACGGCGACGTCTACTTCTCCGTCGAGAGCGACGCGCACTTCGGCGAGGTGTCGAACCTGGACGCGGAGGCGATGCGGCTGCTCTCGGCCGAGCGCGGCGGCGACCCCGAGCGGCCCGGCAAGAAGAACCCGCTCGACCCGATGCTCTGGCTGGGCGCCCGCGAGGGCGAGCCGAGCTGGGACGGCGGCTCCCTGGGCCGCGGCAGGCCCGGCTGGCACATCGAGTGTGTGGCCATCGCCCTCGACCACCTCGGGATGGGCTTCGACGTCCAGGGCGGCGGCTCCGACCTCGCCTTCCCGCACCACGAGATGGGCGCCTCGCACGCCCAGGTACTGACCGGCGAGCACCCGTTCGCCCGCGCCTATGTGCACGCGGGCATGGTCGCGCTCGACGGCGAGAAGATGTCCAAGTCCAAGGGCAATCTGGTCTTCGTGTCGAAGCTGCGCCACGACGGTGTGGACCCGGCCGCGATCCGCCTCGCCCTGCTGGCCCACCACTACCGCTCGGACTGGGAGTGGACGGACCAGGTCCTGGCGGACGCCGTGGAGCGGCTCGGCCGCTGGCGCGCCGCCGTCTCCCGGCCCGACGGGCCGTCGGCCGACGCCCTGGTCGATGAGATCAGGCAGGCACTCGCCGACGACCTCGACGCACCGGCCGCGCTGCGCGCCGTCGACCGCTGGGCCGCTCTTCAGCAGTCCGGCGGCGGTACGGACGAGGGGGCGCCCGGTCTGGTGTCGCGCACCGTGGACGCCCTGCTCGGGGTCGCCCTGTAGCCCCGTGGGCCCGTAGCGCGAGGACGCGTACCGCTACGACATCGCCCCCGGACTCCAGCAGTGGAGTCCGGGGGCGATATCCGTTCCGCCGGGATGCTCTCGATGTCCCGGACGGGTCACCGTTTTCCGGGAGGGGTCACTCCTCGGAGGAATCCTCCGGGCCGTTCTCATCGCCCGTGGATGTGCCGTCCGTGGATGTGCCGTCCGGGGAGGGGTCATCCGAGGACGCGCCGCCCCGGGATGTGCCGTCCGATTCGTCCGATGGCTTGCCGTCCGTGGGCCTGTGGTCCGAGGGGCTGCCGTCGGCGGGCCTGCCGTCCGCGGGCCTGCTCGTCCCCGCGTCCGGCCGCTGCGGCTTCGGGGGCCGGGAGCGGCTGCCGGGGCCCGAGCTGTCCCGCAGATAGCTGCCGGCCTCGCCGCCGTCCGTGGCACGGCCGCCGGCCTGACCGGGACCAGGCCCGCCATCACGGCGCCGCAGATACCGTTCGAACTCCCTGGCGATGGCCTCGCCGGACGCCTCGGGGAGCTCCGCGGTGTCGCGTGCCTCCTCCAGCGTCTGGACGTACTCCGCCACCTCGCTGTCCTCCGCGGCCAGTTGGTCCACGCCGACCTGCCAGGCCCGTGCGTCCTCGGGCAGTTCGCCCAGCGGGATCCGCAGATCGATCAGGTCCTCCAGCCGGTTCAGCAGGGCGAGCGTCGCCTTCGGATTGGGCGGCTGTGACACATAGTGCGGGACGGCTGCCCACAGGCTCACCGCCGGTACACCGGCGTGGGTGCACGCCTCCTGGAGGATGCCGACGATGCCGGTCGGGCCCTCGTACCGCGTCTCCTCCAGGTCCATCGTCCTGGCCAGATCCGCGTCCGACGTGACCCCGCTGACCGGTACGGGCCTGGTGTGCGGGGTGTCGCCGAGCAGCGCGCCCAGGATCACCACCATCTCGACGCCCAGCTCATGGGCGAAGCCCAGGATCTCGTTGCAGAACGAGCGCCAGCGCATGGACGGCTCGATCCCGCGGACCAGTACCAGATCGCGTGGCTTGTCGCCGGTCACCCGGATCACCGAGAGCCGGGTCGTCGGCCAAGTGACCTTGCGTACCCCGCCGTCCAGCCACACCGTGGGCCGGTTGACCTGGAAGTCGTAGTAGTCCTCGGCGTCGAGCGCCGCGAACACCTCGCCCTTCCACTCCCGGTCCAGGTGGGCGACCGCGGTGGAGGCTGCGTCGCCGGCGTCGTTCCAGCCCTCGAACGCGGCCACCATGACCGGGTCGATCAGCTCGGGAACCCCCTCGAGCTCGATCACCCAGTGCCTCCCTCCGAAGTTCTTCTCTTACGCATCAACCTTACGGCTTCCCGGGTACCCGGACGCAGCCCTTGTGCACAGCCCGCCGCACACCCCTGTTCACGCCGGTGTCCGCCCGGCAGCCTGGACGAGCCATTCCGAGATCCTGCCCAAATCGAACCGATTCATCCGAGCTGTACCGGCAAATTTCGTCCCACCCCTGGACGGTGTGGCATGTGCAGGGCTATACATCGGATGACAAATTAAAGGTCCGATGTTCTTAACGGTTCTTACCAAGGGAGTGTGGATGAGTCCGACCGTCACGGGGTTCGAGGTCCACGACATCCGATTCCCCACCTCGGAACAGCTCGACGGCTCGGACGCCATGAACCCGGACCCCGACTACTCCGCGGCCTATGTGGTGCTCAGCACCGATGCGCCGGGCGGTGTCGCGGGACATGGCTTCTGTTTCACCATCGGGCGGGGCAACGACGTCATCGCCGCTGCCATCGAAGCACTTCGGCCGTACGTCGAGGGGCGGCCTGCGCCGCTCACCGCCGCCGGGCTCGCCGCGCTGCACCACGACCTCACCCATGACTCGCAACTGCGCTGGCTCGGCCCCGAGAAGGGGGTGATGCACATGGCGGCGGGCGCGGTCATCAACGCCGCCTGGGACCTGGCGGCCACCGCGGCGGGCAAGCCGGTCTGGGAGTTCCTGGCCGGGATGACACCGGAGGAGCTGGTCTCCCTCGTGGACTTCCGCTATCTGACCGACGCGCTCACCCCCGACGAGGCCCTCGCCATCCTGCGCGCCGCCGAGCCCGGCCGCGCCGAACGGGCCGCCCTGCTGCGTGCCGACGGCTACCCCGCGTACACCACGTCGCCCGGCTGGCTCGGTTACTCCGACGACAAGCTGGTACGGCTCGCCCGGGAGGCGGTCGACGCCGGCTTCGGGCAGATCAAGCTGAAGGTCGGCGCCGACCTGGACGACGACGTCCGCAGGATGAAGCTGGCCCGCGCGACCGTCGGCCCCGGCATCCGGGTCGCCGTGGACGCCAACCAGCGCTGGGACGTGGCCGACGCGCTGCGGTGGATGGGCGCCCTCGCCCCGTACGACCCGCACTGGATCGAGGAGCCGACCAGCCCCGACGACATCCTCGGCCACGCCGCGGTCAGATCCGGGCAGCCCGTGAAGGTCGCCACCGGTGAGCACGTCGCCAACCGGGTCGTCTTCAAACAGCTGCTCCAGGCGGGCGCGGTCGACTTCGTCCAGATCGACGCGGCCCGGGTCGCCGGTGTCAACGAGAACCTCGCGATCCTGCTGCTCGCGGCCAAGTTCGGCGTCCCGGTCTGCCCGCACGCGGGCGGCGTCGGGCTGTGCGAGCTGGTCCAGCACCTGGCGATGTTCGACTACGTCGCCGTATCGGGCAGTCAGGACGACCGCGTCATCGAGTACGTCGACCATCTGCACGAACACTTCACCGACCCCGCGGTGATCGAGGGCGGACGCTACCTGGCGCCCCGCGCGCCGGGCTTCTCCGCCCGGATGCACCCCGCATCACTCGCCGCGCACCGCTATCCCGACGGGCCCGTCTGGCAGGCCCGCCGCACCACCGAGGAGGTCAACTCGTGACCACTGCACGCGACTTCGAAGGGCTCGGCGCCCTGGTCACCGGCGGAGCTTCCGGTATCGGAGCCGCCATCGCCACCGAACTGCTGGCCCGCGGCGCCCGGGTCGCCGTACTCGACCGCGAGACCGAGGGCGCACCGGACGGCACCCTCGCGATCGAGGCGGACGTCACCGACGACGGCGCGGTACGGGAGGCTGTCGACGCGGCCGCCGCCGAATTCGGCGCGCTGCACACGGTGGTGTCCAACGCGGGCATCGGAGCCGTCGGCACCGTCGCCGACAACCCCGACGACGAGTGGCAGCGGGTCCTGGACATCAACGTACTGGGCATGGTCCGCACCGCCCGCCACGCGCTGCCGCACCTGCGCCGCTCGGCCGCCGCCCGGCCGGGCTGTGTCTCGCTCACCCACACCTGCTCGATCGCCGCGACCGCCGGACTGCCGCAGCGCGCCCTGTACAGCGCCAGCAAGGGCGCGGTCCTCTCGCTGACCCTGGCGATGGCGGCCGACCACGTCAGGGAAGGCATCCGGGTCAACTGCGTCAACCCCGGCACCGCGGACACCCCGTGGGTCGGCCGGCTGCTCGGCCAGGCCGACGACCCGGCCGCCGAGCGCGCGGCGCTCAACGCCCGCCAGCCCACCGGCCGGCTGGTCACCGCCGAAGAGGTGGCGGCGGCCGTCCTCTACCTCGCGAGCCCCGTGGCCGCCGCCGTGACCGGGACGGCACTCGCGGTCGACGGCGGAATGCAGGGACTGCGCCTGCGCCCCGCCGCCGGCTGAGCACACGCACTGATACATCAAGCGCCACTATCCAGGGACGGGACACCAATGAAGGTGCGTACAACGAGTGCGGCGGCCTGCGCCGTACTGCTGGCCGTGACCGCGCTCGCGGGCTGCAATCGCGACTCCGGCAGCGGCTCGGACGACAAGAAGGTCGGCATCGACCTGCCGCGCAGCGACAGCGACTTCTGGAACTCCTACCAGCAGTACATCAAGAAGGGCGTCGCGGCCGGTGAGGTCAAGGCGCTCCCGCTGACCAACTCGCAGAACGACATCGGCAAGCTCGTCGCCAACGTCCAGACGTTCAGCGACCAGGGAGCCAAGGCGGTGGTGATGGCGCCGCAGGACACCGGGGCCATCGCGTCGACCCTGCAGAGCCTCAACAAGAAGAAGATCCCCGTCATCAGCGTCGACACCCGCCCCGACAAGGGCGACGTCTACATGGTGGTGCGCGCCGACAACCGCGCGTACGGCGAGAACGCCTGCAAGTACCTCGGCCAGCAGCTGAAGGGCAAGGGCAAGGTCGTCGAGTTCCAGGGCGACCTGTCGTCGATCAACGGCCGGGACCGCTCCGTGGCCTTCAAGTCGTGCATGACCAAGAACTTCCCCAAGATCAAGGTCTTCGAGCTGGCCACCGACTGGAAGGGCGACGTCGCGTCGGCCAAGCTCCAGTCCACCCTGGCCGCCAACCCCGACATCAACGGGATCTACATGCAGGCGGGCGGTGTCTTCCTGCAGCCCACGCTCGCGCTCCTGGAGCAGAAGAAGCTGCTGAAGCCGGCCGGCACCAAGGGCCACATCACGATCATCTCCAACGACGGCATCCCGGAGGAGTTCGACGCGATCAAGGCCGGGAAGATCGACGCGACCATCTCCCAGCCCGCCGACCTGTACGCGAAGTACGCGCTGTACTACGCCAAGGCGGCCGTCGACGGCAAGACCTTCAAGGTGGGCGCGACCGACCACGACTCCCACATCATCAAGATCCCGAACGGCTTCGAGGACCAGCTCCCCGCGCCGCTCGTGACCAAGGCCAATGTGAACGACCCGAAGCTGTGGGCCAACCAGCTGGGGAAGAAGAACTGACCATGTCCGATGCACCCGCGGTTCATGCGCAGGGCATCGTCAAGCGCTTCGGTCCCACCGTCGCGCTCGACGATGTCCGCCTGACAGTCAAGCCCGGTGAGTCGCACGCCCTGGTCGGGCGCAACGGCGCCGGGAAGTCCACCCTCGTCAGCGTCATCACCGGACTCCACAAGCCGGACGCGGGCACGGTCACCTTCAGCGGTGAGCCCGCGCCCGCCTTCGGCGACACCATGGCCTGGCAGTCGAAGGTCGCCTGCGTCTACCAGAAGTCCATGGCCGTCCCCGATCTCACCGTCGCCGAGAACCTCTTCCTGAACAACTTCGGCACCGGCCGCGGTGCGCAGGGAGGCCGCTGGATCAGCTGGCCGGGGCTGCGCAAGCGGGCCGCGGCGCTGCTCGGCGAATACGGGGTGAACGTCGACCCCAACACCCGGGCGAAGGACCTCTCCGTCGAGCAGGTGCAGTTCGTGGAGATCGCCCGCGCGCTCTCCTTCGGCGCCCGGCTGATCATCCTGGACGAACCGACCGCGCAGCTCGACGCGCGGGGGATCCAGAGCCTGTTCAGCAAGCTCAGGGACCTCCAGAGCCAGGGGGTCGCGTTCCTCTTCATCTCGCACCACCTCCAGGAGGTGTACGAGCTGTGCACCGCGGTGACGGTCTACCGCGACGCCCGGCACGTCCTGACGGCGCCCGTCGCCGAACTGGGCAAGGCCGATCTGGTCGCGGCGATGACCGGTGAGGCGGCTGCCGCGAAGGTCGCCTGGCACGCGGCGTCCGGCGGGAAGCAGGACGCGAAGGCCGGAGGGGCCGGTCCTGTGCTGCGGACCGAAGGGCTCGCCGTCGAGGGTGAGTTCGAGCCACTCGACATCGCGGTGCACCCCGGTGAGGTCCTCGGTATCGCGGGCGCGGCGGCCAGCGGCAACACCGCGCTGGGCGAGACGCTCGTCGGGATGCGCAAGGCCACCGCGGGGCGGGTCTCGGTCCGCGGCCGCGCCGTCCGGCCCGGAAGTGTGCCGCACGCCCTGAACGCGGGGATCGGCTACATCCCGGAGGACCGGCACCGCCAGGGCCTGGTCCTGGAGCGGAGCGTGGCCGAGAACGCCACGCTGACGGTCGCCGACCAGCTGGGGCCGTGGGGGACCGTACTCCCCTCCCGTACCAGGGAGTTCGCGAGCGGCATGATCGCCTCGCTGGACATCAAGACCACCGGACCCGACCAGAAGGTCTCGGGGCTCTCCGGGGGCAACCAGCAGAAGGTGGTGGTCGCCCGCGCGCTGGCGCGCAACCCCAGCACGCTGGTGGCGGTACGGCCGACAGCCGGTGTGGACATCAAGTCCAAGGACTCGCTCCTCGGCGTGGTGCGGCGGGTCGCCGACGAGGGCAACGCCGCCGTGATCATCTCCGATGAACTCGACGACCTGCGCGTGTGCGACCGGGTGGTCGCGCTCTTCCACGGGCGGGTGGTCGCCGAATACGACAGTGGGTGGACGGACGGGGAACTGGTCGCCGCCATGGAAGGTGTGGGGGAGCGGGCATGACCGACACGATCCGGCCGGCAGCGGCCGAGGAGACCGGGGGTCAGCTGAGCCCGGTGCGCGCCAGGCTGGCGCTGGTCCGCTGGAGCGACTTCTCGCTGGTGCCGGTGATCCTGGTGCTGATGGTGATCGGGTTCATCGTCTCTCCGGTGTTCCTGACGTCCCAGAACCTGATCAACGTCATCCAGCAGTCGTCCGAACTCAGCCTGCTGGTGCTCGCCCAGGCGTTCATCCTGATCTGCGGGCGGATGGACCTGTCGCTGGAGTCGACGATCGGTATCGCGCCGGTCATCGCGCTGTGGCTGGTGCTGCCCTCGTCGGGCGACCGGTTCACCGGCCTCGGGCTGCTGCCCACCTGGATGGCTATCCCGCTCTGCCTGCTCGCGGGTCTGGCGATCGGCGCGTTCAACGGTTTCCTGATGCTGAAGCTGCGCGTCAACGGCTTCATCGCGACGCTCGGCATGCTGATGATGCTCCGCGGGCTGCACATCGGGATCACCGAGGGCAAGTCGATCATCGAGGTCCCGTCCTCGTTCAGCTACCTGGGCCGGGCCTCCTGGCTCGGTGCGCCCGCCGCGGTCTGGATCTGCCTCGCGCTGTTCGCCGTCGGCGGGGCGGCGCTGGCCTGGACCCGGCACGGCCGGTCGCTGTACGCGATCGGCGGCAACCCGGAGGCGGCCCGTGCGGCCGGTATCCGGGTGGACCGGGTCACCTGGATCGTGCTGGCGATCGGCGGGCTGCTCGCGGCCTTCGCGGGAATCCTCTACACCGGCCACTACGGTTCGGTCGGCGCGGCCCAGGGCAAGGACATGATCTTCCAGGTCATGGCGGCCGCGGTCATCGGCGGCATCGGTCTGAAGGGCGGCCGCGGCACCATCTTCGGGGCGCTCACCGGTGTCCTCGCGCTTCAGCTGGTGGTCAATGTGATGACGCTGGCCGGGGTGCCCGGCCAGTGGGAGACGTTCCTCAACGGCGCGATCATCATCATCGCGCTGATCGCCTCCCGCTTCGCGAGCGGCGAGGAGCAGGACTGACCCGGGCGCTCGGCGGGGCGGGGACGCCGGAGCGTCCCCGCCCCGCCCTGCGCCGTACTCGCTCCGCGGAGCGCCGTACTCACGGGCGCAGGCTCACAGGGTCGAGCGCAGCCACTGCTCGACGCTGGCGATGTGCACCGTCGCCCAGGACCTGGCCGCTTCGGCGTCCCGGTCCCTGAGCGCTGTCAGGATGGCGCGGTGCTCGTGGAGGGTACGGCTCACCGCGTCCTCCTGGGTCAGCCCGCGCCACACCCGCGCGCGGGTGGTGGGTCCGGAGAGACTGTCGAGCAGGGAGCAGAGCACCGAGTTCCCCGAGCTCTGCACGATGCCCCGGTGGAACTCCAGGTCGCAGGCCACCAGCTCCTCCACGGACGGCTGCGGGCCGAGCGCGTCCAGCTGGGCGCTGAGCGTCTCCAGCTCCTCCTCGCCGATCCGGTGCGCGGCCATCGCCGTGGCGGCCGGCTCCAGGATGCGGCGTACGGCCAGGAACTCCAGCACGGTGTCGTCCCGGTGGAAGTCCACGACGAAGCTCATGGCTTCGAGCAGCAGCTGCGGATCGAGGCTCGTGACGTAGGTGCCGTCGCCCTGGCGCACGTCGAGGATGCGGATCAGCGACAGCGCGCGCACCGCCTCGCGCAGCGAGTTGCGCGAGAGGCCGAGTTCGGCGGCGAGTTCGCTCTCCTTGGGCAGCCGGTCGCCTGGCCGCAGTGCGCCCGAGACGATCATTTCCTTGATCTTCTCGATGGCCTCGTCGGTCACAGCCATGGGAACCTCGCCTCAACAGACATCCGATGTATCTGCTGATTATGGCTCCTCCGGGGCCCCTCGCGCACGCGGGTCCGGGTATTGCGGCCGGATCGGGCCGTGGCCCCTGTGCGGGCCGACATATTTCAGGGCTAAGATTTCATCCTTGTATGACGTTGTGAGCGGTGACAGGGAGGCTGCGGCGCATGGCCGGGAAGAAGGCGGCGGGGGCACATCACGATGCTGTCGCGTCCATTGTGGCGGACTGGGCGAGGGAGCGCCCGGAGCTGGACACCGCGCCCCTGGAGGTCCTGGCGAGGCTGCACCGCACCTTCCTCCGGTACAGCACCAGGCTCACCACCGCGATCGACCGGCACGGGCTCTCGGTCGCGGGCTTCGACGTACTGACCGCGCTGCGCAGGGCCGGCGCGCCCTACCGGCTGACGGCGGGCCAGCTCGCCGACTCGGGGCTGGTCTCGTCGGCGGGGGTGACGCTGCGGATCGACCGGCTGGAGAAGGACGGCCTGATCGTCAGGGAACGCGACGCCGAGGACCGCCGGGTCGTCTACTCACGTCTGACGGACGCCGGGCTCGCCAGGGTGGACGAGGTGTTCGCCGAGCATCTCGACAACGAACGACGGATGCTCGGCGGCCTCACCCCGGCGGAGTGCCGTCAGCTGGCCCGGTTGCTGTCCAGGCTGGAGCGGTCCATCACCGAATCGGACGTCGACGGGGCGGAGCCGGGCTCCGCGCCGGGCTGAGCGACCGGCCGGAGGAGCAGCCGGGCGCCGCACACCAGCGTCACCAACTGGGTGGCGGCCAGCAGCGCGTAGCCGGCCGCGAACCCCCGGCCGCCGAGCAGGCCCATCACGGCGCCCATCGCCATCGGCATGAAGGCCGAGACGAGGTTGCCGATCCCGTTCACCACCCCGTAGGCACTGCCGACCGCGCCGGCGGGCGCGGCCTGCTGCACCAGCGTCGGGATCGCCGGACCCTGCAGCCCCCAGAAGCCGTTGGCGAGTACAAGCCCGGTGGCGGCGAGCCAGGCGGAGTCCGCTCCGATGACCAGCAGGACGCAGCCCCCGGTCCCGATGCTGCCCACGACGAACAGCAGCGGGAGACGGCGCGGCGGCAGCCGGTCAAGCAGCCAGCCGCCCAGAAAGCCGGAGGCGAGGCTCAGCAGGAACGGCAGGGACGCCACCGCCCCCATCGCGGCAAGGGAGAAGTGGCGCTCCTGGAGCAGGTACGACGGCAGCCAGGCGCTGCTGCCCCAGAGATACGCGAGCGTGGCGATCTCTATCAGCAGGATGACCACGAGCCGCGGTGTGCGCAGGGCCTGCCGGAGCGTCGCCCCGAACGACCGGCGCGCCGCCGTCCCGCCTGTCCCTGTCGCGCTCGCGCTCGTCGTGCCCGGCGCACCTGTCGGCCCCGTCGCCCCCTTCGCCCCCTTCGCCCCGGTCGTCCCCGCCGTGTGCCGGGTGCCCCGTCCCCGGACGAAGAGCGCGACCAGCGGCAGCCCCACCACCGCGTTCAGGGCGGCGAGCAGCAGGAACGAGCTGTGCCAGTCGAAACGGTCGACCAGATACGTGATCAGCGGCAGCCCCACCGCGGTCCCCAGCGAGACCCCCATCGAGGTCACCGCGTTGGGCTTGCCCACGGCGCCGGGCGCGAAGTGCTCGCTCACGTACATCGTCTTGAGCGAGAACAGCGGTCCCTCCGCCGTGCCGAGCAGGGCGCGCAGCACGACCAGCACGACCGCGCCCAGCGCGTAGGGCGAGACCAGGGTGAGCACCGACCAGAGGGCGACGCTCAGCAGGAGGCCGCGCCGCACCCCCAGGACGGACTCGTACAGCGGGGTGAGGAAGAACGCGGCCAGCCCGTACCCCACGAGGAAGGCGGTCATCAGGGCGCCCTGCGCCACCCGGTCGCCGGTGATCCCGAAATGACCGGTGAAGGCCCGGTCGGTGATCAGCACCGACACATTGACCCGGTCGATGTACGAGATCAGCACGATGACCAGGAGGCTCAGAACGCCCAGCCAGCGGCGGGTGATCACCTCGGCGCGGCCTGCGCCTCGGCCTCCGCCCGGTACATCCGGCGGAGCCTGACCACCCCCAGGTCGTGCTGGTACAGGTTCTCCCGCTGGTCGGCGTCGGCCGGCATGGCCTCCAGCATCTCCCGGTCCTGCTCCAGCACTTCCCAGTGGCGTTTCTCGATCAGGGTCCGGTAGAGGAAGCGCCAGCTGTCCCGCTGCCAGCCCTCGACCTTGCGGTAGCGCCAGAAGAAGACACCGGTACGGTTCTCGTCGACCGGGCAGACCATCCCGACGATGCCGAACGGCCCGCCGGGGCCCGCCGACGGCGGATAGGGGATCGACAGGTCGACCCAGTCGACGCCGGTCCTGCACAGCTCCACCCAGTCGAAGTTGACGCCGCGCTGGTCGGTCTTCTCGAAGAAGTAGCCGCGGTCCGTCTCGCGGATGCGGAACTTGGCCGTGGTGTCCCCGTCGAACATCGTGTGCGACTCGTGGTGGAGGAACGCGCCGTGCATCGGGTCGAGCAGATTCTCCACCGCGTACCGCCAGGGCCCGTTCCACTCCGCGTAGCAGAGGAACGAGTCGGTTTCCGGGTCGGTGAGCGGCTCCGGCAGGGTCAGCGGCGCGGGTTCCGGGTGTTCGTCGTCGCCGAAGTACGCGAGCACCGCCCCGCCCACCTCACGGACCGGCAGGCTCCTGACGAGCTTCTTGCCCTCCAGATTGCAGCCGGGCAGCCCGGGCACCGACGAGACGGTGCCGTCGGTCTCGATCTCCAGGCCGTGGTACCAGCAGGCCACCCGGTCGCCCAGGTGTTTGCCCAGGGAGAGCGGTGCGCCGCGGTGCGGACAGCGGTCGGCGAGCATGCTCAGCGTCGAGTCGGAGCGGCGGAACAGCAGCCACTGCTCACCCAGCACGGTGACCTTGCGCATGGCGCCCGGTGCCACGAAGCGGGACGGTACGACGGGGTGCCACTGGTTGCGCAGCCCGGTCGCGTAGATGTGGTCGGCGGTCAGGGTGGTCATGTCACGCTCCCAGTCGGTTGATCTCGGCGCGGAAGGACTGCTCGGTCCACGGGGTGCCGTCGGGGGAGTGCACCTGGCGGGCGTTGAGCCCCCTCACGACGTCGGCCAGTTCGTGGCCCTCGCGGGTGAAGACCTCCTCCAGTGCCGAGGCCAGCCGGTACTCGTAGGGGGTGGGCTCATGGGTGCGTGACTGGTGCACGTCCAGGTAGGGCCAGTCGGTGGTCATCGCGGTGCCTCCAGAAGGGGGTCGGGGGTTCACAAGTCGAGTACGAGAGGGCCCGACGCACAGCGCGACACGCAGATCATCATGGTCGCGTTCGACGCGTGCTCGGTGTCGCTGAGTACGAAGTCCCGGTGGTCGGGGGTGCCTTGGAGCACCCGGGTCTCGCAGGTCCCGCAGATGCCGTCCCGGCAGGAGCTGCCGACGGGGATGCCCGCGGCCTCGACGGCCGCCAGGACCGAGGTGTCGCCGCCGACCGTGACGGTGACGCCGGACGCCCGGCACTCCACGTCGAAGGCGGTGTCGTCCCCGGACGGTTCGACGGCCGGTGCGGCGAACCGCTCCACCCGCAGCAGCCCGGCGGGACAGGCCGCCTCCACGGCGGCGAGCAGCGGCTCGGGCCCGCAGCAGTAGACCAGCGTGCCCGGCCCCACGCCGTCCAGCGCCGCCGCCAGGTCGATGTGCCCCAGCTCGTCCTGCGGATGCCGGAGCACATCGCCGCCGAGCACCGCCAGCTCCGCGCCGAAGGCCATCGAGGCCCGGGTCCGGCCGCCGTGCACCAGGGTGTACGGGACCGACCGCCGCTCGGCCTCGCGGGCCATCGGCAGGATCGGGGTGATGCCGATGCCGCCCGCGATGAACACGTAACGCTCCGCGCCGTCCAGCGCGAAGTGGTTCCGCGGGCCGGTGGCCGTGACCCGCTGGCCGGGGCGCAGCCGGGTGTGCACATACCGTGAACCGCCGCGCGACGACGGCTCGTCGAGTACGCCGATGCGGTAGCAGGACAGGTCGTGCGGGTCCCCGCAGAGCGAGTACTGCCGGGTCAGCCCGCCGATCTCCAGATCGAGATGGGCGCCGGGCTCCCAGGCCGGCAGCGGCTTGCCGTCCGGGTGGACGAGACCGACCGAGAGGACTCCGTCGGCCTCCAGGGTCATGGTGCGGACAAGGAGTTCGAGCCGGGGCTCGCTGGGCGCGTCCATGGTGGCCTCCCTACGCCGTGGGGATCGTGACGGGCGGAGTGAACGGGTTCTTCATCGGGCCGAGTGCGGCCAGATCGACCTCGACGAGGACAGGGCCGCCGGACGCCACCGCGTGGTCGAGCACCGGGTGCGCGTGCTCGGCGGCCGCGATCCTGGCGTACGGCAGCCCGCAGGCGTGGGCCAGCTGTTCGAAGTCGGGGGTGGTCAGATCGACCCCGGAGCGCCGCTCGCTGTAGCGGTCCTGCATATTGCGGAGGACCCCGTAGCCGCCGTCGTTGAAGACGACCAGCGTCAGCGGCGGCCGCTCCTGGGCGAGCGTGAGCAGTTCGCCGAGGTGGACGGCGAGGCCGCCGTCGCCGGCCAGCACCACGGTGGGGGAGCCGGGGCGGGCGAGCGCCGCCCCGATGCCCATGCCGAGCCCCTGCCCGATACCGCCGCCACGCGGGAAGACGTTGGACCGGGGGTCGTACATCTCCAGGAGCCGGTTGCCCCAGCTGCTGGAGGCGATGGTGACATCGCGGGCGACGACCGAATCGCGCGGCAGCACGGCGCGCAGCGCGTCGCAGACCGCGGCCTGCGGGCCTATGGAGTCGTGCAGCAGCGCCCGTACCTCCTCGCGTACGCCGGTGACCCGCGCCGTCCAGTCCGGCTCCGCCCGGCGCGCGTACGGCAGCAGGGACTCCAGTACATCGGCCGCGCGCCCGTGCAGGGCGTGGCGTGCCGGGTAGACGCGGCCCGGTGCGGCCGGGTCGACATCGACCTGGATGTGGGCCGCGGGCAGGGTGAGGGTGTAGTCGGCGGTCTCGTTGGAGCGGAAGTGGGTGCCGACGGTGAGCAGCACGTCGGCGTCGGCGAGCAGGGCGCGCGCCGCCGGCGTGGTGGCGAAGTTGCCGATGACCGCCGGGTGGTCCTCCGGCACCGCTCCCCGCCCCGAGTTGGACGTCAGCAGGCCCGCGCCGGTCGCGGCCAGCAGTGCGGTGAGCTCGGGCCCGGCCCCGGTCGCACCGCCGCCCGCCCAGATCAGCGGGCGCCTCGCGGAGCCCAGCAGCGCGGCCGCGGAGGCGAGTTCGGCCGGGTCGGGCACCGGGTGCGGGCTCCCGGCGGGCGCTTCGCCGGTGTCGGTCTGCGCCGCGTACTGCAGATCCACCGGCCACTCGACGCTGCCCGGCCCGCCGGGGGCGGTGAGCGCGGCCTGGGCCGCCTCGCGCAGCAGCCGGCCCGCGTCGTCGGCCGATGTGACCGTCGCGGCGTACGCGGAGACCGCGCGCAACATCGCGAGCTGGTCCTTGGTCTCGTGGATGAAGCCGCGCCCGCCGCCCAGATAGGCGCTGTCGATCTGCCCGGTGACATGCAGGACCGCGGTGCCCGCGCTGAGCGACTCGATGAGCGAGCCGGCGGCGTTGCCCGCGCCGGTGCCGGTCGAGGTGAGCGCGCAGCCGATGGAGCCGCGGGCCCTGCCGTAGGCGTCGGCCGCGCTGACGGCGGTGGCCTCGTGCCGTACGGGTACGAAGCGCAGCTCCCGGTCGACGGCCTCGACCAGCGGCAGATTGTGCACGCTGACGATGCCGAAGACGGTGTCGATACCGAGTTCGCGCAGGACGGCGACGAGGAGATCGCCTCCGGTGGTGTATCGCATGGTGGTCTCCTCAGAGGATGGAGCGGCCGACGCCGCCGCAGACGTCGACGGCGGTGCCGGTGATGTACGAGGCGCGCGGCGAGAGCAGGGCGAGGACCGCGTAGGCGACCTCGTCGGCGCGGCCCAGCCGGCCGAGCGAGACGCCGCGGTCGGCGGCCAGCTCCGCCTGCCACTGCTCGTACGGCTGCGAGGTGCCGGACGCCGCGTGGCGGCGGGTCCACTGCCCGGTGTCGACCAGCCCCAGGCACACCGAGTTGACCCGGATGCCGTCCGGGGCCAGCTCCTGCGAGAGGGACTTGGAGAGGTTGAGGATCCCGGCGCGGGCCGCGCTGGTGGTGATGAGCCGGGGTTCGGGCTGCTTGGCGAGTACGGCGTTGATGTTGACGACGGACGCGGCCGGTGAGGCGCGCAGCAGGGCGAGCCCCGCCTGGAGCGGGTTGAGTACGCCGGCGAACTTCAGCTCCAGTTCGTCCCGCCAGTCGTCCGCGGTGCTCTCGGCGAGGTTCTTCATCCGTGACTGGCCGGCGTTGTTCACGAGCCCGTCCAGTGCGCCGAAGTGCTCCGCGGTGCGCTCGGTGAAGCGGCGGACCGCCTCGGCGTCCCGGACGTCGCACACTCCGGTGAGCAGCCGGGCGCCGTCCGCGCCGAGACCCGCGGCCGCCGCGGCGAGCCGGTCCGCGTCGCGGCCGCAGGTGGCGACGTTGGCGCCTTCGTCGAGCAGGGCGCGGACCGTGGCCAGGCCGACGCCCGAGCTGCCGCCGGTGACCAGTACGGTGCGGTCGGCGAGGCCCAGATCCATATCAGTTGCTCCGAGGGTCAGTTCATGGTGAAGCCGCCGTTGACGGCGATCACCTGTCCGGTGAGATAGCGGGACTCGGCGCCCAGCAGGAACGAGACGAGCCCCAGCAGGTCGTCGGGGCGCTGCGGGCGCGAGATGGCCCGGTTGGCGCGGTACAGCTCATGGCGCTCGGCCGGTACGGACTCGGTGGCCTCACCCTCGGTGATGCCGGGCGCCACCGCGTTCACGGTGATGCCCCGGTCGCCGAGCTCCCGGGCCATCGCCCGGGTGAGCGCGATCACCGCGCCCTTGGAGGTGACGTAGTGGGCGAGCCGCACCGAGCCGTACAGCGCCGCGTCGGACGCGAGGTGGACGATGCGCCCGCCGTCGCCGTGCGCGAGCAGCTGAGGCAGCAGCGCGCGGGAGACCAGCCAGGGGGAGCGGGCGTTGACGGCCATCAGCCGGTCCCACTCCGCGACGGTGATGTCCTGGAACTCCTTGCCGCCCACCCCGTTGGCGAGCGCCGCGTTGTTGACGAGCCCGTGCAGCGGGCCCAGCGCGGCGACCGCCGAAGCGAGGGCGTCGACCGACGCGGGGTCCGCCACGTCGCACGGGACGAAGTGGGCGTCGAGGCCCTCGTCGCGCAGTGTCCTGGCCGCCGGTTCCCCGCGCTCCGGGTCCAGTTCGGCGAGCACGGTGCGGAAGCCGTCCTGCCCCGCCCGGCGGGCCATGGCCAGTCCGAGGCCACGGCCCGCGCCGGTGATGACGACGGTGCGCATCAGTCGCGCGTCACGCCGTGCATCGGCGAGTGCTCGGGGTAGGTCGGGACCTGCGGCTTCTGCGTGCCGATGACGACGCAGAACAGCGCGTCGGTGTCGCCCTCGTTCTTCAGCGAACGCGCCACACCCGCCGGGACCACGATCATGTCGCGGTAGCCGAGCGTGCGGTACTCCGACTCGTCGCCGCCGCGGTGGATCCCGACGCGGACCTTGCCCTCCAGGACGAAGAACGCCTCCTCGACGTCGTGGTGGGTGTGCTCGGGGCCCTCGGCGCCCGGCGGCAGCAGCATGTTGGAGAAGGTGAAGCCGCCGGACGGCAGGATCCTGTTGTCGCCGTCGTGGTTGCCGGTGGCGCCGGAGCCGACGTAGCGGATCTGCGCGCGGCGGTACTGCTCACCGGCCTTGGCCTGGAACGCCAGGGTGTCCCAGTCGGGCTCCCGGGAGTCCTTCGTGGCGATCAGCGAGTCCGTGTAGTCGGCGAGGTCGCCGCCGTTGTCGTACGCGGTGGTGGTGACGGGCATGACGTGCTCCTTCTCGGTGGGGGTGCTGCTCGGGCGGGTCATTCGGGGATCCGCGCGGTGATACGGAGGTGGGAGAGGACCCAGGCGTTGAAGGCCCCGGGCTGCTCCTGGTTGGCCAGGTGACCGGCGTTCTTGACGATCACGTAGGCGGACTTGTGGAGGGAGCCGGCGATGAGCTGGCTCGCGTCGACGCCGGTGACACGGTCCTGGTCGCCGCAGATGACCAGGGCGGGAGCGGTGATCCCGGCGAGTTCGGTACGGAGGTCGGCCGCCGCCATCGCCTCGGCCGCGTAGCCGTAACCGGGCAGCCGTACGGCGGCGGCCATGGTGTCGACGACCCGGCGCACCAGGTCGGGGGGCGCCGCGGGGGAGACGAGCCGCGGTCCGCGCTGCTCGGCGAAGGCGCGCGGCCCGGCGTCGGCCAGCTCGGCCGCCCGTCCGCGCATCGCGGCCGCCTTCGCGGGATCGGTGCCCGACCCCGCGCTGGAGTCGGCGACGACGAGTGAGGCGACGAGCCCTGGGTGGCGGGCGGCCAGCCGCAGCGCGATGACCCCGCCCCAGGAGACGCCCAGCACATGGGCGCTGCCGCCGCGCTCCTCGATGAGCGCCGCCGCCGCGTCCGCGTAGCCGTCGAGCGTCAGCGGGCCGGGCGGGTCGGGCGACGCCGCGTAGCCGGGGGCGTCCCAGGCCACCACCCGTACATAGGCGGAGAGTTCGGCGAGCTGCGGGGCGAAGGCGGCGGACGACGAGCCGATGCCGTGCAGACAGAGCAGCAGCGGACCCTCCGTCCCTGCCTCCGTCACCCGCGCTTCCGCCACCGGTGCGGCCGTCACAGGATCTGCCCCGAACGCCCGGCGACGGCCGCGATACTGCGCAGCACCGCGTACGGCACGATCCGGCTGGTGGCAGGGTTGTCCGGGTCGGGCAGGTGCGCGACCTCGAAGCGGTACGCGCCCGACGGGCCCTGGGCCTCGATCAGATGACGGGTGCGGTCGGCGCCCGGGTCGGCGATGACCCTCACCCGCACCGCGTCCATGTCACCCACGGCGAGGGCCACCGAAGCGGCCACATTGGTCGACTTGGGGAACTTCACCGGGATGTCGCGTGCGGTGCCCGACATGACCTCGACAGGACCGGTCGCCGTCCGCATCCGGGTCAGCAGTTCCTCGTCCATCCAGGGCTGTTCCAGCGTCGAGGGAAGCTTGGTGGTGGTCAGCCGCACGTCGTGGAGGGGGCCGAGGCCACGGGCCGCCTGGAGCAGGTCGAGTCCGCCGACGGCGCCCGATGTGACGTACACCCGGCCAGGGCCCGCGGCCAGCAGCCGCTTCGTCAGCTCCTCGTCGGTGAGCGCCCCGGCCGACGCGATCAGCAGATCGGTCCCGGACCGCAGGATGCGCTCGGCCCACTCCCGTACGACGCCCTGGCCCGCGGCCTCCACGATCAGATCGCAGCGCTCCAGGGCCTCGTCGAAGGACAGCTGCGGGGCGGGCGCGTCGCCGATCGCGCGGTTGTCGACCACACAGACCAGTTCGGCCCCTTCGACGGCGCCGGCGGCGAGCGCGGTGCCCACCGTGCGGCCGATGGCGCCCCAGCCGACCAGTCCTACGCTGCGGGTCATGCCGGAACCTCCGCGGTGTCGTGGTGAGTTGCTGCCGGGCCTGCCGCGGCGGCGAGCGGGCCCGGGTCGGGGGTGCCGGCCATCCGGCTGCGGATCTCCGCCGACGGCGGGCCCGCCGTCCCCCAGAGGTCGGACAGCTCGGGGGTGCGCCGCCAGACCCGGGCGATCCAGGCGTCCTCGACGATCTGCGCGACGTCCGACGTGTACTCGCAGACCAGCCCGGCCGGGTCGGTGAAGTACGAGAAGGTGTTGTTGCCAGGACCGTGCCGGCCGGGGCCCCACTGCGGGACGATGCCGTGGTGGCGCAGGCGCCCGAGCCCGCGCATGAAGTGGTCGACCGAACTCATCTCGTACGCCACGTGGTTGAGCGACGCCCACTCGGCCTGGTTGAAGGCGATGCAGTGGTGGTCGGCGTTGCACCGCAGGAACGCCATCTGATGCTCGGACCAGTCGGAGACCCGCAGGCCGAGCACGTCGCGGTAGAAGGCGACGGACGCGTCGATGTCGGCGGTGTTGAGCACGGTGTGGGTGACACCCACCGGTACCGAGCCGTCCCGGCCGCGCGGTGCGACCGCGTGGACCTCGGCACTGATCTCGATCAGCCGCTGCTCGGGGTCGGTGAAGCGCAGTCCGTAGCCACCGCCCACCTGGTCGAGCGGTCCGGGTCCGGTGGCCGGAGTGATCCCGCGGGCGAGCAGCCGCCGGGCCGCCTCGTCGACATCGGCCGGTGTCGCCACCGCGAAGGCGAGCCGGCCGAGGCCGGTGCGGTCGGCGCGGGTGAGCTGCAGGACGTGGTGCTCGGCGCCGGTGCCGCGCAGCCAGCGTGCGGCGGGGCCCGACTCGACGGTCTCCAGGCCCCAGACCTCCTGGTAGAAGTCGGCGGTCTCGGTGAAGGCGGGGGTGAACAGCTCGACGCTGCGCAGCGACCGCAGCCGGGCGATGGGGGGTTGGGGCATGACTGTCTCCAGACGGACTGATCCAGGAGCGACTTCGCGGACAGGGCCGGTGCGGCGGTGGTCCACCTAGTGGGGGCCCACCGGGCGGTGGCCTACGGGGCGGCCCACCGGGCGGTGGCCTACGGGGCGGCCCGCCGGGCGGTGGCCTACGGGCGGCGGTCTGCGGGAAGCGGCGTTCTAGGGGCGGCGGTCTACGGGCGGCGGTCTACAGGGCGGCCCAGGGGAGCGGGGCGTCCGAAGTGCCCCAGTACAAGGACTTCTGGCGCTGGTAGGCGCGGATGCCGTCGCGGCTCTTCTCCCGCCCGAGACCGCTGTCCTTGAGGCCGCCGAAGGGGGTGGCGATGCTGAACTGCTTGTACGTGTTGATCCAGACGGTGCCCGCGTCGACCCGGCGGGCGATCCGCCAGGCGGCCCGGTGGTCCCGGGTCCAGATGCCGCAGGCCAGCCCGTACACCGAGTCGTTGGCCCGCCGTACGAGGTCGTCCTCGTCGTCGAAGGGCAGCGCGGCGAGCACCGGCCCGAAGATCTCCTCCTGGCAGGTGCGTGATGAGTTGTCCAGGCCGTCCAGGACGGTCGGCAGATAGTAGGCCCCGTCCCGGTACGCCTCGCCCTGCGGCGCGGAGCCGCCGCAGAGCACCCGGGCCCCCTCGGCGCGCGCCAGGTCGACGCGGGCCGCCACCGAGTCCCGGTGCCTGTGGTGCACCAGCGGGCCGACCTGGGTGTCCGGCGCGGTGCCTGGGCCGACCCGCAGTTTCCGGGTGCGCTCGACGAGTTCCCCGACGAAGGAGTCGTAGATGTCCCGCGCCACGAAGAGCCGCGAACCGGCGATGCAGGACTGGCCGCTGGACGAGAAGACGCCGAACATGACACCGGCCAGGGCCTGTTCGATGTCGGCGTCGGCGAGCACGATCGTCGGCGACTTGCCGCCGAGCTCCAGTGAGACGGGCATGATCTTCTCGGCGGCGGCGTGCGCGATCGTCCGGCCGGTGTCCGTGCCGCCGGTGAAACTCACCTTCCCGGTGCGGGGATGGCGCACGATGGCGTCCCCCACGACACTGCCGCGCCCGGGGAGCACCGACAGCAGCCCTGCGGGGAGCGAGAGTTCATCCAGCGCGCGGGTGATCAGCCGGCCCAGCGCGAGCGAGACCAGCGGGGTCCACTCGGCGGGCTTCAGCAGGACCGCGTTGCCGCCGGCGAGTGCGGGCGCGAGCTTCTGCGCGTCGCTGGCCACCGGGGAGTTCCAGGGGTTGATCGCGCCGACGACGCCGATCGGCTCGTAGGTGCTCATCGTGAGGTAGTCGCCGCGCGCCGGGGTGACTGCCTCCTCGGCGGTCTCCAGCGCGGCGGCCGTGTACCGGAAGGTCCCGGCCGCGCTGGCCACCAGGGCGCGGGTCTCGGTGAGCGCCTTGCCCGTGTCGGCGGTCTGGAGCGCGGCGAGGTGTCCGGCGGCGTCCTCGGTGAGTTCGGCGATCCGGTGCAGCAGCCGGGCGCGCTGATGGGGGAGCAGTGCGCGCCAGACCGGGTCGGCGGCGGCGCGGGCCGCGCCTTCGGCGGCCTCGTCGACCTCCGCCACGGTCACGGCGTGCACGGTGGCGAGCACCCGGCCGGTGGCCGGGTCGACGGTCTCGGCCGGGGCACCGGCGCCGCGGCGCCACACTCCGGCGACCAGCGCCTCGTCGGGTACTTCGGCAGCAGGGGACCGGGGCATACGGGAGCCTCCTGGCTGAACAGGGTTGGGTGGGAGCCGATGTGGCTGAGGGCTAGAAATCTAAGGGCTTAGATATCTCGGCGCAACCCCCAATTGTTTGGTGATTTACCTGTGCAGACCCTTGACGTCGTCCGGTGGGCAAGCGATACAACTTAAGCGCTAAGAAACTTTGGCCTAACGCGCTTCGTAACCCGGGCTGCGGACAACCCCCGTGGGACACCGCGTTCTTCTCGCCTCGCCCTCGCCCCTCAGCCGTGGAGTCGGAGGACCCTGCATATGACGATCGACGCTTCAGCGGACCGAGCGGTCCGGGCGGCTGTCGCCGCCCGCTTCGAACGGCTCCCGATGAGCCGCTGGCATGTCACCGTCCGGCTCATCGTGGGCGCCGTCACCTTCTTCGAGGCGTTCGACCAGCTCCTGATCGCGTACGCCATGCCCCAGCTGCGCCAGGAGTGGCATCTCACCGACTCCGCGTCCACCTGGCTGCTCACCGTCGGCTCGGTCGGGATGCTGATCGGCGCGGTGCTCTCCGGCCGGCTCGCCGACCGGATCGGCCGGGTCAAGGTCATCGCCCTGTGCGTGGCCGTCTCCAGCGTCGCCAACCTGGCCCTGGCCGCGACCCAGTCCTCCGGCTCCTTCATGGCGGTGCGCTTCGTCCAGGGGCTGGCCATCGGCGGCGAGGTCCCGGTGGCCGCCACCTTCATCGCGGAGATCACCCGCAGCCACCGGCGCGGGCGGTTCGTCCTGCTCTACGAGCTGGTCTTCCCGGCCGGACTCACCGTGGGCGCGCTGGTCGCCGCCTGGGTGGTGCCGCTGCTCGGCTGGCGCTGGATGTATGTGCTGGCGGCCGTACCGGGGGTGCTGTGCGTCCTGGTGCAGCGCGCCGTACCCGAGTCACCGCGCTGGCTCGCCGAACACGGCAGGGTCCAGGAGGCGGCCGATGTGATGACCAGGATCGAGACCGAGGTCCAGCGCGCCACCGGCCGGCCGCTGCCACCCGTCACCGACCCGGCGGCGGACGCGGCGGGCACGGCGGCCGGAGCGGCCCCTGAGGCGGTCCCGGAAGCCGGGGCCGACGGTCTGCGCGGGCTGTTCACCGGCCGCTACCGCCGCCGCACCCTGGTGATCGGCGCCCTCTGGTTCACCGGGTACTTCGTCAACTACGGCATCACCTCCTGGCTGCCGACGATCTACCAGAACCGCTACGGCCTCTCGCTCTCCGACGCGCTCCTCTACTCGACCGTGACCGCCTGCGCCGGGCTCGCGGGCTGTCTGGCCGCCGCGCTCACCGTGGACAGCGCCGGACGCAGGCGCGTCATCACCGTCTGCCTCTCCGGAGCCGCCGTGATGCTCTTCGTCCTCGCGTACCTCGGCGCCAGGACACCGGCCCAGGTGCTGGTGTGGACCTCGCTCGCCGCGGTCTTCTTCTTCGGCTCCAACATCTGCCTCTACCTCTACACACCGGAACTCTTCCCGACCCGGATGCGCGCCCTCGGCAGCAGCATGGGCGGAGCGATGAACCGGCTCGGGGTGATCCTCGGCCCCATCGTCGTCGGCATGGTGTACGCCGGAGGGCATGTCCCGCCGGTGTTCGTGGTGCTGGGAGCGGTGGCACTGGCGGGCGCCGCCGTCGCGGTGCTCGGCGCCGAGGAGACCGCGGGGCGGCGCCTGGAGGAGGTCTCGCCCTGAGCGCCCCTCCCGGGCCGGGAAAGGCCGGGGCGGGCCGGCCGGGTGAGGTGGCCTCGCCTCACTCCCAGAGGGCCGACGGCGCCTCCTTGCGCACCACAGGGGCGATCTCCTCCGCGAACCGCTGCAGGGTCTCCAGCTGTTCCCCGCGCGCGAGCCCGAACCCGTCGACGCTGATGGACTGGAGATCGTGCCGGTAGACCTCGTGGTATCCGAGGATCTTGTCGATGATCTGCTGCGGGGACCCGATGAGCTGGGGTCCGCCGCCCATGGCGTCCTCGATGGTGCGGAAAGGGGTGTTGTATCCGGCCCGGCCCGCCAGCTGCGGCTTGAAGTTCTGCGCCACCTTCGCCTCGTACAGCTCCTTGAAGCGCTCCACCGCCTGCTGCGAGCTGTCCGCGATCAGCAGCCCGCCCGACCCGGCGGCCACATGGGCCCGCGCCGGGTCGTGACCGTACTCCGCGAACTGCTCCCGGTAGTGGGCGATCAGCTCCGCGTACGCCTCGCGCGGCTGGATGGCGTTGGCCGTGAAGAGCGGGTCACCGTGGCGGGCCGCCAGCTCGGGGGAGTTGAGGCTGGTCGCCGAGCCGTGCCAGATCCGCGGGAGCCCCCGGTAGGGCCGCGGGAGGGTCGTCACCCCGCGCAGGGCGGGCCTGAACTCGCCCTCCCAGTCGACCTCCTCCTCGCTCCACAGCCGGCGCAGCAGCTCGTACTTCTCCCGCTGCAGATCCCACTGCCGCTCCTCGTCGAGCCCGAAGAGGTCGAAGTGACCGGCCTCCGCACCCTTGCCGACGACCAGCTCGATACGGCCGCGCGACAGCTGGTCGAGGGTCGCGTAGTCCTCGGCGACCCGGACCGGGTCGAGGATCGCCACGACCGTGACGCCGGTCAGCAGCCTGATCGTGGAGGTACGCGCCGCGATGGCGCCCAGCACCACCGTCGGGCTCGACGACAGGAAGGGGCCCGCGTGCCGCTCGCCGACCGCGTACCCGTCGAACCCGAGCCGCTCGGCCGCCACGCCGGTGTCGACGACCTCCGCCAACCGGTCGGCAGCGGAGGGAAGTTCACCGGTCAGCGGGTGCGGGGCGTGGCTGATGAGGGAGAGCACTTGAAACTTCATGGTCCAACTCTGGGCGCCGGACATTGCGGCACTGTGGCAGCCGTGTGGCACGAATGAGGGGCGGCCCCGCAGGACCGCCCCTCACCTCACCGCCGTGCGGCTACTTCTTGCCGAGTACGTCCTCGACCTTCGCCCGGACGTCGTCCGTGGCCAGGCCCCGGATGGTCAGCGTCGTACGGCGGCGCAGCACGTCGTCGGCCGTCTCGGCCCACTCGTGGTCGCGCGCGTAGACGACCTGCGCCCAGATCTCCGGGGCGTCCGGGTGGACGCGTTCGGCCAGCGCCGGGTCCTCGTTCGCGAGCCGCGCGATGTCGAAGGAGAGCGAACCGTAGTGGGTGGCCAGGTGGCGGGCGGTGTCCGCCCCCATGCCGGGCCCCTGCGTCCCGCCGTCCACCAGCAGCCGGTGCGCGACCGCGTGCGGGTTGGCTATGCCGGGCAGCGGCTGCTTCTTCGGCAGGTGCGAGATCGGCTCCATGTCGTCGCCGAGCGGGTGGCCGGGCAGCGCGGCCAGCTTGTTCATGACCGTACGGCCGATGTGCCGGAAGGTCGTCCACTTGCCGCCCGCCACCGACAGCATCCCGCCGCTTCCCTCGGTGACGACCGTCTCGCGCTTGGCCTTCGATGTGTCACCGGGGCCGCCGGGCAGCACCCGGAGCCCGGCGAAGGAGTACGTGATCAGATCGCGCGAGAGCTGCTGGTCCCGCACGGAGAAGGCGGCCTCGTCCAGGATCTGGGCGATGTCCTTCTCGGTGACCGACACATCGGCCGGGTCGCCCTCGTACTCCTCGTCGGTCGTGCCGAGCAGCAGTTGGTCCTCCCACGGCAGGGCGAACGTGATGCGGTACTTGTCGATCGGCGTCGCCAGCGCGGCACGCCACGGGGCGGTCCGCCTGAGCACCAGGTGCGCGCCCTTGGAGAGCCGGATGGAGGGCGCCGCGTTCGGGTCCTCCAGCTTGCGCAGGTGGTCGACCCAGGGCCCGGTGGCGTTCAGCACGAGCCGGGCGCTGACGCCGAACTCGCTGCCGTCGAGCCGGTCCTTGAGCTCCGCACCGGTCACCCGGCCCCGGGTGAAGCGCAGCCCGGTGACCTCGGCGTGGTTGAGCACGGTGGCCCCGGACTCGACGGCGGCGCGCACCGTCATCAGGGCCATCCGGGAGTCGTTCATCTGGTCGTCGCCGTAGACCGCGACGGCCTTGAGGTTGTCGGTCCGCAGCTCGGGCACATCGCGCTGCGCCTTCGCCGGGGAGATGACATGGCCGACGCCGTCGCCGAAGGCGGAGAGCGCGGAGTAGGCGAAGACGCCCGCACCGAGCTTGGCCGCGCCGTGCGGGCCGCCCTTGTACACCGGCAGATAGAACGTCAGCGGGTTCGCCAGGTGCGGGGCCACGTCACGGGAGACGGCGCGCCGCTCGAAGTGGTTCTCGGCGACCAGCTTCACAGCCCCCGTCTGGAGGTAGCGGAGGCCGCCGTGCAGGAGCTTGGATGACGCGGACGAGGTGGCGCCGGCGAAGTCGCCGGCGTCCACCAGGGCCACCCGCAGCCCGGACTGCGCGGCGTGCCAGGCGGTCGAGATGCCCAGGATTCCGCCGCCGATCACCAGGAGGTCGTACGTCGCCTTGGAAAGCTGCTCCCGAGTCTCGGCGCGGCTCGGAAGGGAGCCGGAGGCCGGGTGCGTCCCGAGGGCCGGGACGCTCTGCAGGGTGGTCATATTGGTTACTCCTCGTCTTCGAGCCAGCCCATGGTCCGCTGTACGGCCTTGAGCCAGTTCTTGTACTCGCGGTCACGGACGGCCGCGTCCATCCGGGGTGTCCACTCGGCGGCCCTGCGCCAGTTGGCGCGCAGCGCGTCGGTGTCCGGCCAGAAGCCGACGGCGAGACCGGCGGCGTAGGCAGCGCCGAGGCAGGTCGTCTCGGCCACCATCGGGCGCACCACCGGCGCGTCCAGGAAGTCGGAGAGGGTCTGCATCAGCAGGTTGTTGGAGGTCATACCGCCGTCGACCTTGAGCGCGGTCAACTCGACGCCGGAGTCCTTGGTCATGGCGTCGCTGATCTCGCGCGTCTGCCAGGCGGTGGCCTCGAGCACGGCACGGGCGATGTGCGCCTTGGTGACGTAGCGGGTCAGACCGGCGATCACACCGCGCGCGTCGGGACGCCAGTACGGGGCGAACAGACCGGAGAAGGCCGGGACGAAGTACGCGCCGCCGTTGTCGTCCACCGACGAGGCCAGGGTCTCGACCTCGGCGGCACTGTTGATCATGCCCATCTGGTCACGCAGCCACTGGACGAGCGAACCGGTGACGGCGATCGACCCCTCGAGGGCGTACACCGGCTTCTGGTCGCCGATCTGGTACCCGACGGTGGTCAGCAGCCCGTTGTACGAGTTGACGGGCGTGTCACCGGTGTTCATCAGCATGAACGTGCCGGTGCCGTACGTCGACTTGGCCTCGCCCTCGGAGAAGCAGGTCTGGCCGAACAGCGCCGCCTGCTGGTCGCCGAGCGCGGAGGCGACGGGGACACCGGCCAGCACGCCCTCGCTGGACGTGCCGTACACCTCGGCGGACGAGCGGATCTCCGGCAGCACGGCCGCCGGGATGCCGATGGAGGCGAGGATCTTCGGGTCCCACTCCATCTTGTGCAGGTTCATCAGCAGGGTGCGGGAGGCGTTGGTGACGTCCGTGACGTGGACGCCGCCGTTCACCCCGCCCGTGAGGTTCCAGATGACCCAGGAGTCCATGGTGCCGAAGAGGATGTCGCCGGCCTCGGCGCGCTCGCGCAGGCCCTCGACGTTGTCCAGCAGCCAGCGGATCTTCGGCCCGGCGAAGTACGACGCCAGCGGCAGACCGGTCTCGCGGCGGAACCGGTCCTGGCCGACGTTGCGGCCCAGCTCGCGACAGAGCGCGTCGGTGCGGGTGTCCTGCCAGACGATGGCGTTGTGGACGGGCTCACCGGTGTTCTTGTCCCACATCAGCGTGGTCTCGCGCTGATTGGTGATGCCGATGGCCTTGACGTCGTCCGATGTGATGCCGGCCTTGCGGACCGCGCTCGCCACGACTTCCTGGACGTTGGTCCAGATCTCGGCGGCGTCGTGCTCGACCCAGCCCGGCTTCGGGAAGATCTGCTCGTGTTCCTTCTGGTCGACCGAGACGATCCGGCCGTCCCGGTCGAAGACGATGCAGCGGCTGGAGGTGGTGCCCTGGTCGATGGCCGCGATGAACGGCCCGGTGGTGTGAGCGTCAGTGGTCACGGTGTGCTCCGAAAGTCTGAAGGGGTGTCGTCGTTGCCGGGTGTCCGGATGCCGGGTGGCTCACGCGAAGGCGAGGTTGTACAGACCGCCTGCGAGAGCGCCGCCTATGAGCGGGCCCGCCACCGGTATCCACGCGTAGCTCCAGTCCGAGCTGCCCTTGTGGGGGAGGCGCAGCAGGGAGTGGACGATACGGGGGCCGAGGTCGCGGACCGGGTTGATGGCGTACCCGGTCGGACCGCCGAGCGACAGCCCGATGGAGACGACGACCAGCGAGGTGATCAGCGCGCCGAGGATGCTCAGGCCCTTGCCGTCGGCGCTCAGCCCCTGGGTCAGGATCGCCAGGACGAGGACCAGGGTGCCGATGATCTCGGTGGCCAGGTTCTGCGCGACGTTGCGGATTTCGGGCGCGGTGAAGAAGACACCGCCCACCGGGCCGGGGCCTGGCTCGTTCTTCGCGGGGCTCTTGTCCAGTGCCACGATCTCCGGGTCCTTGAGGTGGGCCTGGAAATGACCGTAGTACGCGACCCAGACGAGCGCAGCGCCGATCATGGCGCCGAGCAGCTGCGAGCCGAGATACAGCGGCACGTCGCTCCACGGGGTGTCGCCCTTGACGGCCAGTCCTATGGTCACCGCCGGGTTCAGGTGCGCGCCCGACACGCCGGTGGAGATGTAGGCGGCGGTCAGTACGGCGAAGCCCCAGCCGAACGTGACGGCCAGCCAGCCTGCGTCCTTGGCCTTGGAGCGCTTGAGGGTTACGGCGGCGCACACACCGGCGCCGAGCAGTACGAGTACGGCGGTACCGATGGTCTCGCCGATGAAGATGTCGGAGCTGGACACCCGCGACTCCTTTGTCCTTCGTCCAGGGGAAGCCGGACACCGGTTTCCTCCGGTCGTCCGCGCCCTCAGGTGAGGGCGTTGCCGGCCCTTTGGCACTGTCACACCTTAACGCGTATTTCCGTTAAGTGTTCGACAATGCCGACCGATGAACGGCAGTTTTGTCCTGCGGTCGGTAAACGTCAAGAGCCTGTGACGCGAAACTCGGTCGGGGTTCCCGCCGGTACCGGGAGAAACTCCGGAAGCGGGGCCGCCGAAGCGCCTCAGAAGCGGCCGGCGCCCAGATCGCGGGAGACGGAACGGGCGCAGTCGCGCACCGCGGCCACCAGCTCGGGGCGCAGCTCCCCGTCCACACACACCCGCTCGACCGCGCCGGTCACGGCGATCGCGCCCAGCGGCATCCTGCGCCGGTCGTGGATGGGAGCGGCCACCGACGCCACGCCCTCCCAGGTCTCCTCGATGTCGGAGCCCCAGCCGCGCGCCCTGGTGAGATTCAGTACGGTCTCGAACTGCTCCAGGTCGCTGACCGTGCGGGGCGTGAAACTCTCCCGCTCGGTCTCCAGTGCCTCGCTGTGCGCCACTGGGTCGTACGCCGAGAGCACCTTGCCCAGCGCGCTGGAGTGCAGCGGCTGCATGGCCCCGACCTCCAGCACCTGGCGGCTGTCGTCCGGGCGGAAGACATGGTGGACGATCAGTACGCCCCGCTGGTGCAGGACGCCCAGATAGACGCTCTCACCGCTGGAGCGGGCCAGGTCGTCGGTCCAGACGAGGGCACGCGCCCGCAGTTCGTGGACGTCCAGATAGCTGTTGCCCAGGCGCAGCAGCTCGGCCCCCAGCTGATAGCGCCCGGAGGCCGGATCCTGCTCCACGAAACCCTCCTGCTGGAGGGTGCGCAGGATGCCGTGGGCGGTGCCCTTGGCCAGGTCGAGGGAGGAGGCGATGTCGGACAGGCCGAGCCGCCGCTCGCCGCCCGCGAGCAGCCTCAGCATCGCAGCCGCCCGCTCCAGGGACTGAATGTTCTTCGCCATTGCTGGGCCACCCTCCACACTGTTCGGCAATGCTGAACACTATCGGTCCATGTCGACCCAGTGTCACGCGGAGTGCGGCCGGGCGGTACCGGGCGTCTCCCCCCGGCCCGTGGCGACCGGGGCGTCCGCCTCCTGGGACGCCGACCCCGATCGGCACCGTCCCCGCTACCCTGGCCAGGTGCGCCATCCTGCCGGAAGGCGCAAAGCCGACAGCCGTCGCATCCCAGGGAGTACATTCCATGGCCTCGTCGCCGACCCCTTCCGCTGACAGCCGGACCCGAGCTGACGCCCTCCGTGAGGCACTCGCCACCCGTGTGGTGGTGGCCGATGGTGCGATGGGCACGATGCTGCAGGCGCAGGATCCCACTCTTGAGGATTTCCAGCAGCTGGAGGGCTGCAACGAGATCCTCAATGTGACCAGGCCGGACATCGTGCGTTCCGTCCATGAGGAGTACTTCGCTGTCGGTGTGGACTGTGTGGAGACGAACACTTTCGGTGCGAATCATTCGGCGGCGAACGAGTACGAGATCTCCGACCGGATCGTCGAGCTGTCCGAGGCGGGTGCCCGGATCGCCCGGGAGGTCGCCGACGAGTTCGGTGCCAGGGACGGCCGCCAGCGCTGGGTCCTGGGCTCGATCGGCCCCGGTACCAAGCTGCCGTCGCTCGGCCACACCACGTACGACGTCCTGCGGGACGGCTATCAGCAGAACGCCGAGGGCCTGCTGGCCGGTGGCGCCGACGCCCTGATCGTGGAGACCACGCAGGACCTGCTGCAGACCAAGTCGAGTCTCATCGGTGCGCGCCGGGCGCTGGACGCCCTGGGGGTGAGTGTGCCGCTGATCTGCTCGCTGGCTTTCGAGACGACCGGTGTCATGCTGCTCGGCTCCGAGATCGGTGCCGCGCTGACCGCGCTGGAGCCGCTGGGGATCGACCTGATCGGGCTGAACTGCTCGACGGGCCCGGCGGAGATGAGCGAGCACCTGCGGTATCTGGCACGCCACTCGCGTACGCCGCTGATGTGCATGCCGAACGCGGGCCTGCCGGTTCTGACCAAGGACGGTGCGCACTTCCCGCTGGACCCCGAGGGGCTGGCGGACGCGCAGGAGACCTTTGTGACCGACTACGGGCTGTCGCTGATCGGCGGGTGCTGCGGCACGACGCCCGAGCATCTGCGCCAGGTGGTCGAGCGGGCCCGTGCGCTCACTCCGGCTGTCCGTGAGCCGCGTCCCGAGCCGGGTGCCGCGTCGCTGTATCAGAGTGTGCCGTTCCGGCAGGACACGGCGTATATGGCGATCGGTGAGCGGACGAATGCCAACGGGTCGAAGAAGTTCCGTGAGGCGATGCTGGACGCCCGGTGGGACGACTGTGTGGAGATGGCCCGCGACCAGATCCGTGAGGGCGCGCACATGCTGGACTTGTGTGTCGACTATGTGGGCCGTGACGGGGTGGCCGACATGGCGGAACTGGCCGGCCGCTTCGCGACCGCATCCACCCTGCCGATCGTTCTGGACTCCACTGAACTCCCCGTTCTGCGGGCTGGGTTGGAGAAGCTGGGTGGGCGTGCGGTCCTGAACTCGGTGAACTACGAGGACGGTGACGGGCCGGAGTCGCGTTTCGCGAGGGTCACGGAGCTGGCTGTCGAGCATGGTGCGGCGCTGATCGCGCTGACCATCGACGAGGAGGGCCAGGCCCGGACGGTCGAGCACAAGGTTGCCGTCGCCGAGCGGCTGATTGCGGATCTCACGGGTAATTGGGGGGTCCATGAGTCGGACATCCTGATCGACTGCCTGACGTTCACCATCTGCACCGGCCAGGAGGAGTCGCGCGGTGACGGTGTCGCAACGATCGAGGCGATCCGCGAGCTGAAGCGCCGCCACCCCGACGTTCAGACCACGCTGGGTCTGTCCAACATCTCCTTCGGTCTGAATCCGGCCGCCCGCGTGGTGTTGAACTCGGTGTTCCTGGACGAGTGTGTGAAGGCGGGGCTGGATTCGGCGATTGTGCACGCGTCGAAGATCCTGCCGATCGCGCGGCTGGAGGAGGAGCAGGTCAAGGTCGCCCTCGACCTGATCTACGACCGGCGCGCCGAGGGCTACGACCCCTTGCAGAAGCTCATGGAGCTGTTCGAGGGCGTCAACATGAAGTCCATGAAGGCCGGCCGGGCCGAGGAGCTCATGGCCCTGCCGCTGGACGAGCGGTTGCAGCGGCGGATCATCGACGGCGAGAAGAACGGCCTGGAAGCCGATCTGGACGAGGCACTCACGACGCGCCCCGCGCTGGAGATCGTCAACGACACGCTGCTCGAAGGCATGAAGGTCGTCGGCGAGCTGTTCGGCTCCGGCCAGATGCAGCTGCCGTTCGTGCTGCAGTCCGCCGAGGTCATGAAGAGCGCGGTGGCCCATCTCGAACCGCATATGGAGAAGACGGACGACGACGGCAAGGGCACCATCGTGCTTGCCACGGTGCGCGGTGACGTCCATGACATCGGCAAGAACCTCGTCGACATCATCCTGACGAACAACGGCTACAACGTCGTGAACCTGGGCATCAAGCAGCCCGTCTCCGCGATCCTGGAAGCCGCCGAGGAGCACAAGGCCGACGTCATCGGCATGTCCGGCCTCCTGGTCAAGTCCACGGTGATCATGAAGGAGAACCTGCAGGAGCTCAACCAGCGCGAGATGGCGGCCGACTTCCCCGTCATCCTCGGCGGCGCCGCCCTGACCCGCGCCTACGTGGAGCAGGACCTGCACGAGATCTACGAGGGCGAAGTCCGCTACGCCCGCGACGCGTTCGAGGGCCTGCGCCTCATGGACGCCCTGATCGGCGTCAAGCGTGGGGTGCCCGGAGCGGTGCTGCCCGAGCTGAAGCAGCGCCGGGTGCCGAAGCGGGAGACGGCGGCCGTGCTTGAGGTGGACGAGCCGGAGGGTTCCGTACGTTCGGATGTCGCCACGGACAATCCGGTGCCGGAGCCGCCGTTCTGGGGCACCCGGGTGGTCAAGGGCATCCAGCTCAAGGAGTACGCGTCCTGGCTGGACGAGGGCGCTCTCTTCAAGGGGCAGTGGGGGCTCAAGGAGGCCCGCAAGGGCGAGGGGCCCACTTATGAGGAGCTGGTCGAGACGGAGGGCCGGCCGCATCTGCGGGGCTGGCTGGACCAGCTGCACACCAAGAACATGCTGGAAGCGGCCGTCGTCTACGGCTACTTCCCCTGCGTGTCCAAGGGCGAAGACCTCATCCTCCTCAACGACGACGGCTCCGAGCGCACCCGCTTCACCTTCCCCCGGCAGCGGCGCGGCCGGCGGCTCTGCCTCGCCGACTTCTTCCGCCCCGAGGAGTCGGGCGAAACGGACGTGATCGGCCTTCAGGTCGTCACCGTCGGTTCCCGGATCGGTGAGGCCACCGCCGAGCTGTTCGCGGCCAACTCCTACCGCGACTACCTCGAACTGCACGGCCTGTCCGTCCAGTTGGCCGAAGCCCTCGCCGAGTACTGGCACGCCCGCGTCCGCTCCGAGCTCGGCTACGCGGGGGAGGACCCCTCCGACGTCCAGGACATGTTCGCCCTCAAGTACCGCGGCGCGCGTTTCTCCCTCGGCTACGGTGCCTGCCCCGATCTGGAGGACCGGGCGAAGATCGCCGAACTGCTCCAGCCGGAGCGGATCGGGGTCCACCTCTCGGAGGAGTTCCAGCTCCACCCCGAGCAGTCCACCGACGCGATCGTCATCCACCACCCCGAGGCCAAGTACTTCAACGCCAGGTAACCCGGTGGATCAGCACGCACCGGCGGCCGGTCACCCGTCCGCCGGTGCGTGCACCGCATCACAGCGCGGACCGGAGCGCTCCGACGTACACTGGTCGGTCCGGTGCGGGCCGGTTGCCACCCAGCAGGGTGAGTGACCGGCCTTCGTGTCCCTCCAGGAGGTGTCCCCGTATGACCAGTACGGTCGCCGCGCTCAACACCCGTATGGCCGAAGGCGCAGCCCTGCAGGCCGTCCTGCTCGACATGGACGGCACGCTGGTGGACACCGAGGGCATCTGGTGGGACGCCGAGGTGGACGTGTTCGCCGCCCTCGGCCACCGGCTCGACGAACGCTGGCGGGACACCGTGGTGGGCGGGCCCATGACCCGCAGCGCCGGGTACCTCATCGAGGTGACCGGCGCGGACATCGCACTGCCCGAGCTGACCACGCTGCTCAACGACCGGTTCGAGGCGCGGATCTCGGGCGGGGTGCCGCTGATGCCGGGGGCGCTGCGGCTGCTCACCGAACTGGCCGCGCACGGCGTCCCCACCGCCCTGGTCTCCGCCTCGCACCGGCGGATCATCGACCAGGTCCTGAAGTCGCTCGGCCCCGACAACTTCGCGCTGACCGTCGCGGGTGACGAGGTGGCGCGGACGAAGCCGCACCCCGAGCCCTATCTCGCCGCCGCCGCGGGCCTGGAGGCCGATCCGTCGCGCTGCGCGGTCATCGAGGACACTGCGACGGGGGTGGCGGCGGCGGAGGCCGCGGGGTGCCGGGTGGTGGCCGTGCCGTCCGTGGCGCCCATCGCCGCCGCCGACGGACGCGTAGTCGTCGGATCTCTCGAAGAAGTCGATCTGGGCTTTCTCAGGGCACTGGTCAACGGAATGCACTGAGCCGGATACTGACCGTGTTGCTTTCGTTCTGACGGGAATCGGCGCCCGCCGGCCACAAGTATTTACGTGAGCATGAAGAGGGCTTCGCGCTTTACGAAAGGCGAGGTTGGAGTGACGTTCATCACCTGACCAAGCGTCGACACGGGGGCATTTGCGTGCTGCGAGCGGTGAACCACCGCTCCGCACATGCCCATGTGTCCCGATTGGTGAAGCGGTGTACGAATCATTTCGGTGGTCGGATATTGACGCTCCGCTATTCGTGAAGATGATGTGGATCCCACCCAAGTCGCCCCCGGTCCAGGTTTCCTGACGTTCCCCACTAATCTCATGGCGAGAACTTCGCCGTACACTTCTGTGCCCCCGGCGCCCACCAAGCGGCCGGGATCACTGGACTGATCGCTCTGTACCCGGCCCGATCGCCCCGCCCCGATCGGGCGGCAGCGGCGGAGTGTCTGTACATCGCTGTATCCCAGTGCCGGATGAGGAGAACGTCCAGAATGAACCGCAAGACTCTGGTGCTGCCGGCGATAGCGTGCCTGCTCGCTCCGGTACTCGCCGCGTGCGGCGGCACAGGCAGCGGCGACGACGGCGGCAAAGCCATCGTCGTGGGCACGACGGACTTCATCGAGTCCGGCGAGAAGGCTCCGGCTCCTCTCGACCCCGCGTACACCTATGACACCGGTGTCTGGAACTTCCTGCGCCCCACCCTCCAGTCGCTGATGCAGATGCCGCGTGGTGGCGGCCTGCCGGTGCCGGACGCCGCGAGCGACTGCCATTTCACGGACACCCAGAACGAGAGCTACCGCTGCAAGCTCCGCAGCGGGCTGACGTTCGCCAACGGCGATCCCCTCACGGCGACCGATGTGAAGTACTCCCTGGAACGCGTCAGCCGTATCAACGACCCGAACGGGCCTGCCGGTCTGCTGGAGAACATCGACACCATCGAGCCCGTGAGCAGTCACGAGCTGGTCTTCCATCTCAAGACGCCCGACGCCACCTTCCCGTACAAGCTGGCGACCCCGGCCGCGGGCATCGTGGAGAAGAGCACGTACGCGCCGAACAAGCTGCGCAAGGGCTTCGTGATCGACGGCTCCGGGCCGTACACCTTCAAGGCCGAGGTCAGCAACAACCGGCTGCAGAAGGCGGTCTTCACCAAGAACCCCCACTACAAGGGGGCCCTGAAGCTGCAGAACGACAAGGTCGAGATCGATTCCTTCACCGACGCCGCCGCGATGGGCGCCGCGCTGAAGTCGAAGAAGATCGACATGATGGCCCGCACCATGTCGCCCGAGCAGATCGACCAGTTCTCGAAGGGGTCCTCGCAGAACATCAACTTCGTCGAGAGCCCCGGCCTCGAGATCCGCTACCTGGGCTTCAACACCAACGACCCGTCGGTGAAGAACAAGGCCGTCCGCCAGGCGATGGCCGCGCTCGTCGACCGCGGCCAGATCGCCAGCCAGGTGTACGGCGCGACCTCCGAGCCGCTCTACTCGCTGATCCCCTCCGGCATCGGCGGACACTCGAATTCGTTCTTCAACAAGTACGGCGATCCGAACAAGTCCGAGGCCGCCCAGATCCTGCACTCCGCGGGGATCACCGACAAGGTCCGGCTGACGCTGCATTACACCAGCGACCACTACGGGCCCGGCACGGCGAAGGAGTTCGCGCTGCTCAAGAAGCAGCTGAACGCCTCGGGGCTCTTCGATGTGTCGATCCAGGGCCACAAGTGGGCGCAGTTCCGTCCCGAGGAGCTGAAGGGCGACTACGCGGTCTACGGCATGGGCTGGTTCCCGGACTTCCCCGACGCGGACAACTTCATCTCGCCGTTCCTCAGCAAGGGCAACTTCCTCAAATTGCCCTATGCGAACACCGCCATCCGCGACAAGTACATCCCGGACTCGCGCAAGGCCGCCGACCGCACCACCGCGGTGGCACCGCTCCAGAAGATCCAGGACATCGTCGCGGACGACGTCCCCGTGCTGCCGCTCTGGCAGGGCAAGCAGTATGTGGCGGCCGGGGACGACCTGACCGGTGTGGAGTGGGCGCTGAGCAACTCGTCCGCCCTGCAGATCTGGGAGCTCGGCCGCGGCGTCAGCTGACCGGCCGGAGGCAGCGCACCCCGGGCGACCGGCCGGTGCGCTGCCCTGCTGCTGGTGAGGCGTGGGGCCGCCGGACCGTTCCGAGGTGCCCAGGAACGGTCCGGCGGCCCCGGACCTACTGCTGGGCCCCCGGCCGTACGAGTCCGCTCTCGTACGCGTAGACCGCGGCCTGGACCCGGTCGCGCAGCCCCAGCTTGGTCAGTACATGGCCCACATGGGTCTTGACCGTCGTCTCACTGACGAACAGGTCGGCGGCGATCTCCGCGTTCGACAGGCCCCGCGCGACCAGCTTGAGCACTTCCACCTCGCGCTCGGTCAGGGTGTGCAGCGTGTCAGGAACGGGGTCCTCGCCGGACGGCAGATGGTCCGCGTACTTGTCGAGGAGACGGCGGGTGATGCTCGGGGCCAGCATCGCCTCGCCGCCCGCCACCACCCGGATCGCCTGGACCAGCTCATTGGCGGGCGCGTCCTTGAGCAGAAAGCCGCTCGCACCGGCCCGCAGGGCCTCCACGACGTACTCGTCCAGGTCGAAGGTGGTCAGCACCAGGACCTTCGCCGGACCGTCCCGGCCGGGGCCGGTGATCTGGCGGGTGGCCTCGACCCCGTCCATCCGGGGCATCCTGATGTCCATCAGCACCACATCGGGCTGCAGCGCGCGGACCTGGTCGAGGGCCTGGAGGCCGTCCCCGGCCTCACCGACCACCGCGAGGTCCTGCTCGGCCTCCAGAATCATCCGGAAACCGGTGCGCAGCAGCGGCTGGTCGTCGACCAGTAGGACGCGGATCGCCACGGGAACTCCTTCGCTAGACCGGCCCCATTCTGCCCTGACCGGCCCACCGGGACGGCGCGGGGCGTACCGGGGGAGTCCCGGACGGATCAGTCACAGCGCACCACTTCCAGGGGGTAGACCGGCGGCGTGCCGCCGAATTCCGGACAGACCGCCTGGTGGTCGCACCAGCCGCAGAGCTTCGTCGGCCTCGGCTGCCAGTCCCCGCTCTCCGTGGCCTTCCTGATGGCGTCCCACAGCGCGAGCAGCTTGCGCTCGACCCGCTCCAGATCGCCCTCGACCGGGTCGTACGTCACGACCTCGCCGCTCCCCAGATACACCAGCTGGAGCCGGCGCGGCACGATCCCCTTCAGCCGCCACACCACCAGCGCGTAGAACTTCATCTGGAAGAGCGCGCCCTCCGCGAACTGCGGCCTCGGCGCCTTGCCGGTCTTGTAGTCGACGATCCGGACCTCGCCGGTCGGCGCCACATCGACCCGGTCGATGATCCCGCGCAGCCGCAGCCCCGACTCCAGCTCCGTCTCGATGAACAGCTCCCGCTCGGCGGGCTCGAGACGCGTCGGATCCTCCAGTGTGAACCACCGCTCGACCAGCGATTCGGCCTCCGACAGCCACTTCGCCAGCTGCTCGCCCCCGGGGTCCTCGGCGAACAGCTCGCCCAGCTCCGGCTTGGCCGACAACAGCCGGTCCCACTGGCCCGGGACCATCGCCCTGGCCCGCGGAACCGTCCGCTCCGCCGCCGGGTCGTCAAACATCCGCTCCAGCACCGCATGCACCAGGGTGCCGCGTGTCGCCGCCGGACTCGGCTTCTCCGGCAGCTTGTCGATCACCCGGAACCTGTACAGCAGGGGACACTGCATGAAGTCGCTCGCCCGCGACGGCGAGAGTGAAGTGGGCTGCTGGGCGGTAGTCATGTCCCAGACCCTACGACCCGCCACTGACACCGAGCCGCATACCATCGACGGCAGACCTCCTCACACTGCATGATCAGGACATCGCGGGAACGCGGTGACAGAACAGCGGTGGTACGGGACGCACCATGACGATACGAAGGGACACCGTGGACGAGAGCGGCGACAGCGGGCGCCCGCAGCCCGGCGCGGACGGGTCAGGCCCCGGCCCCGCGCCCGATGGCGGCAAGCCGCGGCGCCGGGACTCACCGGGCGGCGGCATCCTGATGGGCCGCCCCTTCGGTGTGCCGGTGTACGTCGCCCCCAGCTGGTTCCTGGTGGCGGCGCTCATCACCTGGGTCTTCGGTGGCCAGCTCGACCGCATCCTGCCCGAGCTGGGCAACGCCCGGTATCTGGTCTCCCTCTTCTTCGCGGTCGCCTTCTACGCCTCGGTGCTGGTCCACGAGCTGGCCCACACCGTGGCCGCGCTGCGGTTCAAGCTCCCGGTGCGCCGGATCCAGCTGCAGTTCTTCGGCGGCGTGTCGGAGATCGAGAAGGAGTCCGAGACCCCGGGGCGTGAGTTCATCCTGGCCTTCGTCGGCCCGCTGCTCTCCCTGATCCTCTCCGGCGTCTTCTACCTCGGTATGAAGGCGGTGGAGCCCGGCACCGTCCCCGGGGTGCTGCTGGCCGGCCTGATGATCTCCAACCTGATCGTGGCGGTCTTCAACCTGCTTCCCGGGCTGCCCCTGGACGGCGGCCGGATGCTCCGCGCGGTCGTCTGGAAGATCACCGGCAAGCCGATGAGCGGCACCATCGCCGCCGCCTGGTTCGGCAGGGCGCTCGCCGTCTCGGTCCTGATCGGACTCCCGCTGCTCACCCACACCGGCTCCGACGCCGACGTCGGCGGCATGGAGACGGTCATGGACGCGCTGCTCGCCGCGATCCTCGCCGCGATCATCTGGACCGGCGCGGGCAACAGCCTCCGGATGGCCAGGCTGCGCGAACACCTCCCCGAGCTCCGCGCCCGTACGCTCACCAGGCGCGCCGTCCCCGTCGAGACGGGCACACCGCTCTCCGAGGCGCTGCGCAGGGCCAACGACGCCGGCGCGCGGGCGCTGGTCGTCGTGGACAGCCAGGGCGACCCGACAGCCCTGGTCAGGGAAGCGGCCATCGTCGGGGTGCCGGAGCACCGGCGCCCCTGGGTCGCGGTCAGCGGGCTCGCCCAGGACCTCACCGACGGGATGCGGGTGCCTGCCGAGCTGGCGGGTGAGGCGCTGCTCGACAGACTGCGGGCCAGCCCGGCCACCGAGTACCTGGTGGTCGAGGAGAGCGGCGCGATCTACGGAGTCCTCTCCACCGCCGACGTCGAGCGGGCCTTCGTCCAGGCGATGGCGCGACCCGGTTCCTGAGGCCGGTAGTCTGCTCGTATGTCCGAACCGACCGGTGCCGCCCGCCGACGTGGGCCCTTCAAAGTCGGGGACCAGGTCCAGCTCACCGACCCCAAGGGACGCCACTACACCTTCACGCTCGAAGCCGGGAAGAACTTCCACACCCACAAGGGTTCTTTCCCGCACGACGAGCTGATCGGTGCTCCCGAGGGCAGTGTTGTCCGTACCACGGGAAACGTCGCCTACCTCGCGCTGCGCCCCCTGCTCCCCGATTTCGTCCTGTCCATGCCCCGCGGCGCCGCCGTGGTCTACCCCAAGGACGCGGGCCAGATCCTGGCCTTCGGGGACATCTTCCCCGGCGCGCGGGTCGTCGAGGCAGGTGTGGGGTCGGGCGCGCTCAGCAGCTTCCTGCTGCGCGCCATCGGTGAGCAGGGCATGCTGCACTCCTACGAGCGCCGCGAGGACTTCGCCGAGATCGCCACCCAGAACGTGGAGCGCTACTTCGGCGGCCCGCACCCCGCCTGGCAGCTCACCGTCGGCGACCTCCAGGACAACCTCTCCGACACGGACGTCGACCGTGTGGTCCTGGACATGCTCGCCCCCTGGGAGTGCCTGGACGCCGTCTCCAAGGCCCTCGTGCCCGGCGGCATCCTCTGCTGCTACGTGGCCACCACCACCCAGCTCTCGCGCACCGTCGAGTCGATCAGGGAGATCGGCTGCTTCGCCGAGCCGCAGCCCTGGGAGTCCATGGTCCGCAACTGGCACGTCGAGGGCCTGGCCGTCCGCCCCGACCACCGGATGATCGGCCACACCGGCTTCCTCGTCACCGCCCGCCGCCTCGCCGACGGTGTGGAGGCGCCGCTGCGCCGCCGCAGGCCGTCCAAGGGCGCGTACGGCGAGGACTACAGCGGCCCGGGGAAGAGCGCGGCCCAGCCGAAGGAGCCCAGTGCCGAGGCCGAGAGCGACTCCGGCGAGAACCTCTGACCGTATGACCTGACCCCACAACGCACGGACGCCGTCGTGGAGTTCCCCCAGCACACCGGGGAACTCCACGACGGCTTCTTTACGTTGGTCTTACGGACCCCGGCGTTCCGATCCCCTGTGACGTGTGGCACTATTCTCGCCACCCCCTCCGGCACTGCCCCACAGGAGACCTCTCGCGTGCAGCCCTCCGCGCTCCCGGACCTCGTACTCCCGGACCTCGCGCACAACAGGACCAGCCCGCTCCACTGGCTGGCCACGGCCACCGCGATGGCCGGCGTCGTCGTGCTGGCGGGCGTCCTCACGCCCGACCCGGCCACGGCGTCCCAGGGCGGCGGCAGACCGGCCCGCCCCGCGGCGGCGGCCCCGGACCCGGCGGCCGTGACCTTCCCGCTGAAATGCGGAACGGCGGGCACCACCGTCACCAAGAAGGCGTCGGGCGACCTCGACGGTGACGGCAGCCCCGAGACGGTGGCCGCGGTGCGCTGCGACGCCGGATCCGGCACACCGCCCAGCGGGATCTACGTACTCACCCGGCCCAGCACGGGTGACGGCCCGCCCAGGATCGTCGCGACCCTGATCAGCCCGGCGGAGCAGCAGAGCGTGGGCGCCATCGGCGTGCACGACGGCGCGGTGACCGCGACGCTCCTCGGCTACTCGTCGCCCGATGTGCCGCGCTGGAACCCGGACGTGCGCCAGCAGGCCAAGTGGCGCTGGCAGGGTGGCAAGTTCATACGCTCGGTGCCCTCACAGGCGCGGAGCGTGTGACGGCGCCGAGCGTATGACGGGCTACTCGGCGGCGGGGCCGTAGACCTCGACACTGTCCGAAACACGCCGGACGTGAATGCAGTCGCCCGGACACTCCTTCGCCGAGTCCACCACGTCCTGGAGGAGCGGAAGCGGCACGGGCGTTGTGGCGCCGACCGACTGGAGCAGCTCGTCGTCGGCGCTCTTCACGTATGCCAGCCCGTCGATGTCCAGCTCGAACACCTCGGGCGCGTACTGGGCGCAGATGCCGTCCCCGGTACAGAGGTCCTGGTCGATCCAGACCTCGAGCGCCTGGGCGCCGTCGCTGGTGGGAGCCTCGTCCTGCACGGTCATTTCTCCTGCCGTTCCTGCGCGGTTGAACCAATTGAAGCCAGCCCTGACGGGTGTTGAACACTTCGACGATACAACCGGCCGCTTTCCGATGTTGTTGGGTGGGTATTCCCCAGGAGTGAGGGAGTACGCAAGGGTGAAGATCAGACACACCCCGACGGTCTTTGTGATCTAGGGGTTTCAATCACCAGCCGCCCAGGTAGGGTCAGGAAGCGTCCAGCTCCCCTTGGAGGAGGTGAGGACCGTGGCAGCCCACGACGACGACATCAACCGCGGCACCCGGCCCGCGCGAGGGTCCGAGGACCCCGCCGGCCAGGTTGCCTATCTCGAGCAGGAAATCGCCGTCCTGCGCCGCAAGCTCGCCGACTCTCCGCGTCATACGAGGATTCTCGAAGAGCGGATCGTCGAGCTGCAGACCAACCTGGCAGGCGTGTCCGCGCAGAACGAGCGGCTCGCCAATACACTCCGTGAGGCCCGCGACCAGATCGTGGCCCTCAAGGAGGAGGTCGACCGGCTCGCACAGCCGCCGGCCGGCTTCGGTGTCTTCCTGCAGGCCAATGAGGACGGGACCTGCGACATTTTCACCGGGGGCCGCAAGCTCCGGGTGAACGTGAGTCCCAGCGTCGAGCTCGAAGAGCTCAGGCGCGGCCAGGAAGTCATGCTCAATGAAGCGCTCAACGTGGTCGAGGCCATGGAGTTCGAGCGCGCCGGGGACATCGTCACCCTCAAGGAGATCCTTGAGGACGGCGAGCGCGCCCTGGTGATCGGGCACACCGACGAGGAGCGGGTGGTGCGGCTCGCCGAGCCACTGCTGGACATCACCATCCGCCCCGGCGACGCCCTGCTGCTCGACTCCAGGTCCGGTTACGTCTATGAAGTGGTGCCGAAGAGCGAGGTCGAGGAGCTCGTCCTCGAAGAGGTCCCGGACATCGACTACGACAAGATCGGCGGTCTGGGCGACCAGATCGAGCTGATCCGCGACGCGGTCGAGCTTCCGTACCTCCACCCCGACCTCTTCAAGGAGCACGAGCTGCGGCCGCCGAAGGGCATCCTGCTCTACGGTCCGCCCGGCTGCGGCAAGACCCTCATTGCCAAGGCCGTCGCCAACTCCCTTGCCAAGAAAGTCGCCGAGGTCACCGGGCAGCCCGCGGGGAAGAGCTACTTCCTCAACATCAAGGGCCCCGAGCTCCTCAACAAGTACGTCGGTGAGACCGAGCGGCACATCCGCCTGGTCTTCCAGCGTGCCCGGGAGAAGGCGAGCGAGGGCACCCCTGTCATCGTCTTCTTCGACGAGATGGAATCCCTCTTCCGCACCCGTGGATCAGGCGTCAGCTCGGACGTGGAGAACACCATCGTCCCGCAGCTGCTCGCCGAGATCGACGGTGTGGAGGGCCTGGAGAACGTCATCGTCATCGGCGCCTCCAACCGCGAGGACATGATCGACCCGGCGATCCTCCGGCCGGGCCGGCTCGACGTCAAGATCAAGATCGAGCGTCCGGACGCGGAGGCGGCCAAGGACATCTTCGCCAAGTACCTGCGGTCGTCGCTGCCGCTGCACACGGACGACCTGGCCGAGCACCGGGAGAACCCCGACGCCGCGGTCAGCGCCATGATCCAGTCGGTCGTGGAGCGGATGTACACCGAGTCCGAGGAGAACCGCTTCCTCGAAGTCACGTACGCCAACGGCGACAAGGAAGTCCTGTACTTCAAGGACTTCAACTCCGGTGCGATGATCCAGAACATCGTCGACCGGGCCAAGAAGATGGCCATCAAGGCGTTCCTCGACCAGGGACAGAAGGGTCTGCGGGTCTCCCACCTCCTCCAGGCATGCGTGGATGAGTTCAAGGAGAACGAGGACCTGCCGAACACCACGAACCCCGACGACTGGGCCCGTATCTCCGGCAAGAAGGGCGAGCGGATCGTATTCATCCGCACCCTTGTCACCGGAAAGCAGGGCGCGGACACCGGGCGATCCATCGACACGGTGGCGAACACCGGTCAGTACCTGTAAAAGGCAGGGCGGCTGCGGGTCCCCCGGCGGGTACCCGCAGCCGCCGTGTTTTCCGGCCTTCGGCCGCAAGGACAGCAATGCCTGTAATGATCTCCCCAGCGGCGCCACGGCGTTCTACGCTCTTCGGTATCACCGAGTCGCGCAGTGCGGGGAAGGGCGACCGCGCACGCACCGGAGAAGCAGCGGTACTTGAGCGACGTTCCCGCGAGGGGCGCTGCCGGGCAAGGAGGGCCGCATGACCGTACGGCGGGTAATGGGCATCGAGACGGAGTACGGCATCTCCGTTCCGGGCCACCCGAACGCCAATGCCATGCTCACCTCGTCCCAGATCGTCAACGCCTACGCGGCGGCGATGCACCGGGCGCGCCGCGCCCGCTGGGACTTCGAGGAGGAGAACCCGCTGCGGGACGCGCGAGGCTTCGACCTCGCCCGGGAGACCGCGGACACCAGCCAGCTGACCGACGAGGACATCGGCCTGGCCAATGTGATCCTCACCAATGGGGCACGCCTCTACGTCGACCACGCCCACCCGGAGTACAGCTCCCCGGAGATCACCAATCCGCGTGACGCCGTCCTCTGGGACAAGGCGGGCGAGCGGATCATGGCGGAGGCCGCCGAGCGGGCCGCCGAGATCCCGGGCGCGCAGCCGATCCATCTGTACAAGAACAACACCGACAACAAGGGCGCCTCGTACGGCACGCACGAGAACTACCTGATGAAGCGGGAGACCCCCTTCTCGGACATCGTGCGCCATCTGACCCCCTTCTTCGTCTCCCGCCAGGTGGTCACCGGGGCCGGCCGCGTCGGGATCGGCCAGGACGGCCACGAGCACGGCTTCCAGATCAGCCAGCGCGCGGACTACTTCGAGGTCGAGGTCGGCCTCGAGACCACGCTCAAGCGGCCGATCATCAACACCCGCGACGAACCCCACTCGGACGCCGAGAAGTACCGCCGGCTGCATGTGATCATCGGCGACGCGAACCTCTCGGAGATCTCCACCTACCTCAAGCTGGGCACGACATCCCTGGTGCTCGCGATGATCGAGGACGGGTTCATCAAGGTGGACCTCGCCGTCGACCAGCCGGTGCGCACCCTGCACGAGGTCTCGCACGACCCCACGCTCCAGCAGCTGGTCACCCTGCGCAGCGGCCGCACCCTCACCGCCGTACAGCTCCAGATGGAGTACTTCGAGCTGGCGAGGAAGTACGTGGAGGAGCGGTATGGGGCGGACGCCGATGAGCAGACCAGCGACATCCTGGGCCGCTGGGAGGACGTGCTGAACCGGCTGGAGAACAACCCGATGAGTCTGTCGGGGGAGCTCGACTGGATCACGAAGCAGGAGATCCTGGAGGGCTACCGCCGCCGGGACGGTGTCGACTGGGACGCGGCAAGGCTCCATCTGGTGGATCTGCAGTACGCGGATGTGCGGCCCGAGAAGGGCCTGTACAACCGTCTGGTGGCCCGCGGGAAGATGAAGCGCCTGCTGGACGAGCCGGACGTCGTACGGGCCGCGGCGAACCCGCCCGAGGACACCAGGGCCTATTTCCGCGGCCGCTGTCTGGAACAGTACGCGGACGATGTCGCCGCGGCCTCCTGGGACTCCGTGATCTTCGATCTGCCGGGCTACGACTCACTGCAGCGGGTGCCCACACTGGAGCCGCTGCGCGGGACCCGCAGCCACGTCAAGGAGCTCCTCGACCGGTGCCGGACGGCGGAAGACCTGGTCCGAGTGTTGCAGGGCGGCTGAAAAGCCCCGCCGGTGGGAATCATCAGGGTAGGTCCCGGACGTTGAGGAAAGTGCGGGGCCAATGTCGGACCCCGCTTGTAGTGTCTGATCAAGCGGGTCCGATCTGGTTCTGGCCGGGTCGGTCCGTTCCAGCAGCTCAGTCTGTTGCAACCTGTTGCAACTTCAACTACATCGAACCGAGCGGGGTGAGGTAGATGGCGACCAAGGACACCGGCGGCGGGCAGCAGAAGGCGACGCGCTCCACCGAGGAGACCGAGGAGCAGGCGCCTGAGGCGCAGGGCTCCGAGGACCTCAAGGAGCGCCAGGAGAAGCTCTCGGACGACGTCGACTCCGTTCTGGACGAGATCGACGACGTGCTCGAGGAGAACGCCGAGGACTTCGTTCGGTCATTTGTTCAAAAGGGTGGCGAGTAGCCCCTGTTGTCCGTGGCCGGTGCGGCCGGCGGAAGCCGACCGCACCGGGACGGATGACCGGCGCGGGCACGGGTAAGGTCCGTTCACAGTCCGCAAGATCGGTCCGGCCTCCAGAAGGCGGGGCCGCCGCCCATCCGGAAGGAAACGCGTGGAAGCCAACCCTCGTAGCACCGGGCGTCTGCCGGCCGCTTTCCTGACGCCGGGGTCCTCCTCGTTCATGGACTTCCTGTCCGACCACTCACCGGAAATCCTGCCGGGCAGGCGGCCGTTGCCGCCCACCCAGGGCCCGGTCGAGGCGCCGCACGGGACGACCATCGTGGCCGCGACCTTCCCCGGCGGGGTCGTGCTCGCCGGAGACCGGCGCGCGACCATGGGAAACATGATCGCGCAGCGCGACATCGAAAAGGTCTTCCCGGCCGATGAGTACTCGGCGGTCGGGATCGCGGGCACGGCCGGGCTCGCCGTCGAGATGGTCAAGCTCTTCCAGCTCGAACTGGAGCATTTCGAGAAGGTCGAGGGCGCCACCCTCTCCCTGGAGGGCAAGGCCAACCGGCTCTCCACGATGATCCGCGGCAATCTCTCCATGGCCATGCAGGGCCTCGCCGTGGTCCCGCTCTTCGCGGGGTACGACGTCGACCGTGAGAAGGGCCGGATCTTCTCCTACGACGTCACGGGCGGCCGCTCCGAGGAGCACGGGTACGCCTCCACCGGCTCCGGCTCGATCTTCGCCCGCGGCTCGATGAAGAAGCTCTACCGCGATGACCTGACGGAGCAGCAGGCCACCACCCTGGTCGTACAGGCGCTGTACGACGCGGCCGACGACGACTCGGCGACCGGCGGGCCCGATGTGGCGCGGCGGATCTACCCGATCGTCACCGTCATCACGGACGAGGGCTGCCGCCGGCTGACCGATGAGGAGGGCTCCGAGCTCGCCCGTTCGATCCTGGCGCGCCGTCTCGAACAGCCCGACGGCCCGCGCGCCGAGCTGCTCTGAGGCCCTTCCGATGCACTCGTCACTGACAGAAAGGGACGGATAGCCGGTGTCGACCCCGTTCTATGTCTCACCTCAGCAGGCCATGGCCGACCGGGCGGAATACGCCCGGAAGGGCATCGCCCGTGGTCGCAGCCTGGTCGTGCTGCAGTACGCCGACGGCATCGTCTTCGTCGGCGAGAACCCGTCCCGCGCGCTGCACAAGTTCAGCGAGATCTACGACCGGATCGGCTTCGCGGCCGCCGGCAAGTACAACGAGTACGAGAACCTGCGGATCGGCGGTGTGCGCTACGCGGATCTGCGCGGCTACACCTACGACCGCGACGATGTGACGGCCCGTGGTCTGGCGAACGTCTACGCGCAGACGCTGGGCACGATCTTCTCCAGCGCGGCCGAGAAGCCGTACGAGGTGGAGCTTGTCGTCGCCGAGGTCGGGTCCGAGCCCGACGGCGACCAGATCTACCGGCTGCCGCACGACGGATCGATCGTCGACGAGCACGGTTCGGTCGCGGTCGGCGGCAACGCCGAGACGATCAGCACCTTCCTGGACCAGCAGCACCGCGAGGGAATGACGCTCGCCGAGGCGCTGAAGCTGGCCGTGCAGGCGCTGTCCCGCGACACCAACGGAGGCGAACGGGAGATCCCCGCCGAGCGTCTCGAAGTGGCGGTGCTCGACCGGACCAGGCCGCAGCAGCGCAAGTTCAAGCGGATCGTCGGCCGCCAGCTGGCCAGGCTGCTCGACGCGGACGACGCGTCGACCGCCGAGACGGACGCGCCGTCGGACGAGGACGAGTAGCCAGGTCGGCACCCGGCTCCGTCCGTGCCCCGGTCCGCCTGCGGTCCGGGGCACGCGCATGTGGTGCCGCCCGGCAGCCTCCGGCGGGGGCTGTGAGTGCGGGGCAGGGCCGGAGCCGTCAGTCGCAGCCCGGCACCGGAGCCGGGGCCGTTGAGCCGCGTACGAGAAGATTCACCGGGAGGTCCCCGCCTTCGGCCGGGCGGCCGTCGAGAACGGCGAGCAGCGCCGCCATGCCGCGCTGCCCGATCTGCTCGGCCGGCAGGGCCACCGTCGTCAGCTCGGGCTCGATCGCGGTCGCGAGGGCCAGATCGTCGAAACCGGTGACGGAGAGGTCCTCGGGCACCCGCAGCTCCAGCCGGCGCGCCGCCTTGCAGGCCCCAGCGGCCAGGATGTCGTCGTCACAGATCACCGCGGTCGGCCTGGGGCCGGGGCCGCCGAGCGCCTCCTCCACCGCCTGCCGCGCGGCGTCCACGGACAACGGGGCGGTGACGGTGCGGACTTCCGCGCCCCGCAGCGCCGACCGCAGCGCGGTGGCCCGTACGTCGAAGGTCCAGGAGTCGACCGCCGGGGCGAGATGGAGGAATGCGCGGTGCCCCAGCGCGAGCAGATGGCCCGTCACCTGGCGCATTCCGTCAGCGATGTCGAGGTTCACATGGGCCGCGGCCCCCGGCTGGTCCGGATCGCTGTCCAGCATCACCAGCGGCAGACCGGACTCCTGGATCGCGGCGAGCGCGCCGACGGCCATCGACGAGGCGATGACCCCGTCCAGCGCGGTCCGTGCCGAGCCGAAGGGATCGCGGGCCGGGCCCACGCCGTCGGGGGAGGGGTAGAGCACCACCCCGAAGCCGTGCTCGGCCGCCTCGGCGGCGGCGCCCGTGTAGACGCGGGCGAAGAACTCGGTGGTCAGCGCGGGCACCACGAGCAGCACGGTCCGGGTCCTGCCCAGGCGCAGATCCCGGGCGGCGAGATTCGGCCGGTAACCGAGCCGCCGAGCGGCGTCACGGACCAGGCCGGCGGTGCGCTCCGAGACCCGTCCGCGCCATTTGCCGCCCAGCACCAGCGAGACGGTGGCCTGGGAGACGCCTGCGGCGCGAGCCACGTCACGGCTGGTGGGGCGGGCCGGAACCACTGGTTCCGGGCTCGTCGCTCGGGCGTCCACTCGGGCCTCCGTCCGGCCTGTTCCCGACCGCGGCCATCTGGACTCGCGGTCTGCGCACATGGTACGTATGACCCCGGACGTTATACGTAACACTCCTTTCAGGACCGCAGGACCGCAGGACCGCAGGACCGCAGGACTGCTCGGCCGGAAGCCGCAGCACCGGACGCCGCTGCACCGGAAGACAAGACGACACAGGACAAGGGGCGGACATGGCCGCGGGATACGCGGAACTCTTCGGCACCAGGCATGTGACGCGGCTGCTCACCGGCACCCTCGTCGGCCGGCTGCCGAACGCGACGGCCGCCATCGCCATCGTGCTCTTCGTCCGCGCCGAAGGCGGCAGCTACTCGCTCGCCGGGGCGCTCTCCGCCGTCTACGGAGTGGCCACAGCGGTCGGTCAGCCGCTGCTCGGCCGCGCCGTCGACCTCTTCGGGCAGCTCCGCGTGATGCTGCCGGCGGCGCTGGTGTCCGCCCTCGGCATGGTGCTGTTCGCGGTCGCGGGCACCGATCCGCTGCCGCTCGCGGTCGCCGCCATGCTGATCGCGGGGCTCTTCACACCGCCCCTGGAGGGCGGGCTGCGCGCCCTGTGGCCCAGCGTCCTGAAGCGCGAGGACCGGGTGCACGCCGCGTACGCGATGGACGCGGTGGCCCAGGAAGTCATGTTCACGGTCGGCCCGCTGCTGATCACCCTGGCGGTCTCGCTGTGGTCGGCGGCCACCGCCCTGGTGGCCGTCAACGTACTCGGGGTGCTCGGCGCGCTCTCCGTCGTCGTCTCGGAGCCCTCCCGCGGCTGGCGGTCCGCACCCCGTGAGGCCCACTGGCTGGGCGCGCTGCGCTCGCCCGGACTGCTCGCGCTCCTCGGGGCGTTCTTCTTCGTGGGCCTGGCGCTCGGCTCGATCACGGTCGCCGCGATCGCGTACTCCGACGGTCACGGCGGCGACGGGACGTACGGCGTGCTGATGGCCGCGATCGGCCTCGGCGCCCTCGTCGGCGGGCTGCTGTACGGCGCGCGGCAGTGGCCGGGCGCCGCGGAGAAGCGGCTGCGCGTCATCGTCGGCGCGCTGGCGCTCTGCTATCTGCCGCTGATGCTGGTGCCAGGGGTGACCGCGATGTCCGTACTGATGACCGTGGCCGGCGTCTTCCTCGCCCCGGCCATCGCCTGCGCCTTCATCGTCGTCGACCGGCACGCCCCGCGCGGCACGGTCACCGAGGCGTTCTCCTGGCTGGTGACGACCTTCGGGGTCGGCGCCGCGCTGGGCACGGCCGTCGCGGGACCGGCCGTCGAGGCGGGCGGGGCGCCCGCCGGGTTCGCCGCCGCTGGAGGCGGGGGGATCGCCGCGCTGCTCGTCCTGCTGGCCACTCAGCGGGTCCTCGCAGCTCCCGGCCGTACCGGCTCCGTCGTGGCCGGTTCCGAAAATGATCGAAACGGGGCCGTCGAACCCGGTTTCAGGACAGGCCATCAGGCGTAATGTTCAGTCATGGACCGCCGCATTTTCGGGCTGGAGAACGAGTACGGCGTCACGTGCACATTCAGGGGACAGCGCCGACTGTCACCTGACGAAGTGGCGCGCTACCTCTTCCGCCGTGTTGTGTCATGGGGCCGCAGCAGCAACGTCTTTCTGCGGAACGGCGCCCGCCTCTACCTCGACGTGGGATCGCATCCGGAATACGCAACTCCCGAGTGCGACAACGTGGCTGAACTGGTCACGCACGACAAGGCGGGCGAGCGCATTCTGGAAGGTCTGCTCGTCGACGCCGAACGCCGCCTGCACGAGGAGGGAATCGCGGGCGACGTCTATCTCTTCAAGAACAACACCGACTCGGCGGGAAACTCCTACGGCTGCCACGAGAACTATCTCGTCGCCCGCCACGGAGAGTTCTCGCGGCTCGCGGACATTCTCATCCCCTTCCTCGTCACCCGCCAATTGCTCTGCGGCGCGGGCAAAGTGCTGCAGACCCCGCGCGGAGCGGTCTTCTGCGTGAGCCAGCGGGCCGAGCACATCTGGGAGGGCGTCAGTTCCGCGACCACCCGCTCCCGTCCCATCATCAATACCCGCGACGAGCCGCACGCGGACGCCGAGCGCTACCGCAGGCTGCACGTCATCGTCGGCGACTCGAACATGTCCGAGACGACCATGCTGCTCAAGGTCGGCGCGACCGACCTCGTCCTGCGCATGATCGAGGCGGGCACGGTGATGCGTGATCTGACGCTGGAGAACCCGATCAGGGCCATCCGGGAGGTCAGCCACGACATCACGGGCCAGCGCAAGGTGCGCCTCGCCAGCGGGCGGGAGGCATCGGCCCTGGAAGTGCAGCGCGAGTACTACGAGAAGGCCGTGGACTTCGTGGACCGCCGCGGCATCCGTACGGGCCAGGTCGCGCAGGTCCTTGAGCTGTGGGGCCGCACGCTCGACGCGATCGAGGAGGAGGACCTCGACCGGATCGGCACCGAGATCGACTGGGTGATGAAGTACAAGCTCATCGAGCGGTACCGGGACAAGCACAACATGACCATGTCGAATCCGCGGGTCGCCCAGATAGACCTCGCCTACCACGACATCCACCGGCAGCGCGGGCTGTACTACCTGCTGGAGAAGCGCGGACAGGCCGCACGCATCTGCGAGGACCTGAAGATCTTCGAGGGCAAGTCGGTGCCCCCGCAGACCACCAGGGCGCGGCTGCGCGGCGACTTCATCCGCCGGGCCCAGGAGCAGCGCAGGGACTTCACCGTCGACTGGGTCCACCTCAAGCTCAACGACCAGGCGCAGCGCACCGTGCTCTGCAAGGACCCCTTCAGGTCGGTCGACGACCGGGTGGAGAAGCTGATCGCCGGGATGTGACCGTCCTCACCCCGGTCGCGCGAGGGCCCCGCACACATTCAGTGCGCGGGGCCCTCGCGCATGCCGTGAGCCCACATGGGGGACAAGGAGTCGTAGAGTGGCGGCCACTGACACCCCCACTACCCCGAGGACCACTGTGCGACGCCGTTTTGCTGCCTTGCTCATCGTGCCGGCCCTGGTGCTGACCGCCTGCGGAGGTGAGGACTCCAAGAAGAAGGACGACTCGTCCTCACCGCCCGACAAGGCCGCCGCGTCGACGGCCGTGCCCAAGCCTGTCGATTCGGCGTCCCCGCTGCCGACGGTCTCGGGCGCGGCCGGCAAGAAGGCGACCATCACGGTCCCCAAGAAGGACCCGAGCGGCAAGTTCGTCATCCACACCCTCTCCGAGGGCAGTGGTGCCGTGGTCAAGAAGAACGACCTGGTGATGGCCGACTTCACCGGCAAGGTCTGGAAGAGCGGCAAGGACATCGGCAGCTCGTTCGACAAGGGCGGCGCCCCGCAGCTCATCACCGCCGGTTCCAAGACGATCATCCCGGCCTTCGCCGACGCCGTCACCGGCAAGAAGATCGGCAGCCGGGTCCTGGTCGTCGCGCCGCCCAACGCGGCCTTCGGCAGCCAGGGCCAGCAGCAGCTCGGGGTCACCGGCAAGGACACCCTGGTCTTCGCGCTGGACATCAAGAAGGTGATCCCGAAGAAGGTCGAGGGCACCCAGGCGCCCACCTCGTCGGACCTGCCCCAGGTCAAGGCGGACAAGGAAGCGCCCGCCACCATCTCCGTACCCAAGAGCGACCCGCCGAAGAAGCTGGTCGACAAGGAGCTGATCCAGGGCAAGGGCGCCACGGTCAAGAAGGGCCAGACCGTCTACATGCAGTACAGCGGTGCCGCCTGGAAGCCCAATGAGGGCAAGGCGTCCGCGACCCTCTTCGACTCGTCCTGGAAGACCGGCACGCCGTTCCAGACCGCCATCGGTGAGGGCGCGGTCATCAAGGGCTGGGACCAGGGCATCGTCGGCAAGAAGGTCGGCAGCCGGGTCCTGCTGGTGATCCCGCCGGACCTGGCGTACGGCGACAAGGCCCAGGGCTCCACCCTGCCGGCCAAGTCGACGCTGGTCTTCGTCGTCGACATTCTGGCGGCAGTGTAAGACTGTCCCGGTTGCCCAGTACCAAGAAGTAGGAGCACTTACGTGAGCATCGAGAAGCCCGAGGTCGACTTCCCGGGCGGCGAGCCGCCGGCCGACCTGGAGATCAAGGAGATCTGGGAGGGCGACGGCGCCGTCGCCAAGGCCGGGGACAAGGTCAAGGTCCACTACGTGGGCGTGGCCTTCTCCACCGGTGAGGAGTTCGACGCGAGCTGGAACCGTGGCACGCCGCTGGAGTTCCAGCTCGGTGTCGGCCAGGTCATCTCCGGCTGGGACCAGGGTGTCCAGGGCATGAAGGTCGGCGGCCGTCGCCAGCTGACCATCCCCGCGCACCTCGCGTACGGCGACCGCGGCGCCGGTGGCCGTATCAAGCCGGGCGAGACGCTGATCTTCGTCTGTGACCTGGTCGCTGTCTGACCGGAAGTGATCGTTTCCGAGGGTCCATGCCTGCCGGCATGGACCCTCGGCTTTTGACCCGGCACCGCGGAGCGGTACGGTCGGCGGTCGTGGAACGTGCCGTGTTCCACGTGCTGCGTTCTTCCCGGGGAAGCGCCCCGGCGGACACACCCGGACTTCCAGAGAGGGCGTCGATGGCGATTGCCAAGGCCGAGCGGCTCATGAATCTGGCACTGTGCCTGCTCGGAACCAGGCGCCCCCTCAGCAAGCGTGAACTGCGGGGGTCCATCGAGGCGTATCTGGAAGCGGGATCGGACGAATCCTTCAACCGGATGTTCGAGCGGGACAAGGACGATCTCCGTGAACTCGGCCTGGTCATCGAGACGGTCGACAGCCTGGACGGGGACGCCGGTTATCTGGCCCGCCGCGACAGCAACAGGCTTCCGCCGGTGGCGCTCGACGCCGAGGAGGCCGCGGCGCTCGGGCTGGCCGCCAAGGTCTGGCAGCAGGCCCGGCTGGCCGGCGCGGCCAGCGGCGCGCTGCAGAAGCTGCGCGCCGCCGGTATGCCCGAGGCCGATGACCCGTACGCCGTGCAGCACGGCGCCCTCGAACCCCGTATCCCGGTGCACGAGGCCGCGTTCGAGCCGCTGATGCTGGCCTGCCGCGACCGCCGCCCCGTCGTCTTCGACTACCGCAAGGCCAACGCGGCCCGCCCCGAGGCCCGTCAGGTCGAACCCTGGACACTGGAGTGCTGGCGCGGCCACTGGTATCTCGCGGGCTGGGACCGTGAGCGCGGCGCCGAGCGGGTCTTCCGGCTCTCCCGCATCACCGGCAAAGTCCGTGCCAGGCCAGGTGTGTTCACGGCCCCGGTGCCGGACGTGGTGACGGTGCGCGAGACCGTGGAGACCTGGGCCGGTGAGACCGCGACGCGCGGCGCGCGGATCCGGCTGCGCTCGGGCGCGGGATACCCGCTGCGCTCCCGCGCCACCGCCGTCCGGGAACTCGGCGACGGCTGGGACGAGTTGGAGATTCCGTACGGACACGGCCTGGACGCCTGGCTGGTGGAGTTCGGCCCCGATGTGATCGTGCTGGACCCCGCTGACCTGCGGGCCGATGTGGTGGACCGGCTGCGCGCCGTGGCCAAGGACTGAGGGGCACATGGCTACGAACGCGATCGACCAGACCCGCCGGATGCTGTCCCTGGTGACCTATCTGCGCGAGCGTCCCGGCGCCCGTGTCGGGGACGTCGCGCGCGCCTTCGGCATCACCGAGGACGAGCTGATCTCGGACCTGGACGTGCTGCCCATGTGCGGGACGAGCTTCCGCGGCGGCGACCTGCTCGACATCGACACCGACGGCGAGTCCATCTGGTGGCACAACGCCGACGACGTGGCGGCCCCGCTGCGGCTCGCCGCCGACGAGGCCACGGCCCTGCTGGTGGCCGCGCGCGCCGTGGCGACACTCCCGGGGCTCCGCGAGGGCGACCGGCAGGCGCTGCTGCGGGCCACCGCCAAGCTGGAGGCCGCCGCGGGCGAGGCGGCGGGCGCCAGCTCCCGGCTCTCGGTGACCTTCGAGTCCGAGGGCGGGGTGTTCGCCGACGTCGACCGGGCCATCTCGGAGCGGCGCAGGCTCTGGCTGCGGTACTACTCACCGGCGCGCGACGAACTGACCGAGCGTGAGGTCGACCCGATCAGGCTGTTCGCGGTCGGCCATACGTACATGGAGGCGTGGTGCTACCTCTCCGAGGCCCGGCGCACCTTCCGGCTCGACCGGGTCGCCGAGATCCGGCTGCTCGACGAGCCGTCCGCCCCGCCCGAGCTGGAGCTGCGTGATCTGTCGGCCGGGCTGGTCCAGCCCGCGGCCGAGGACCCCGAGGTCGTGGTCGAGGTCGGCCCCGGTGGCCGCTGGGTCGCCGAGTACTACCCGCACGACAGCGCGGATGAGCTCGCCGACGGCGGGCTGCGCATCACCCTGCGCACCCCCGACCCCGCCTCGCTGCGCAGGCTCGCCCTGCGGCTCGGCCGGGACGGGCGCATCGTCTCGCCGGCGGACCTGGCGGCCAGCGCGCGGCTCGCGGCCCGTGAGGCGCTCGCCGCCTATGACGGGCAGGAGGAGAGGAGTTGAGGGATATGTCGGTTATGCCTGGATTCTCGGCACAGGTGGGCCCGGTCATCTTCCGGGCCGCCTGCCCGGACTGCCGCAGCCGGTTCGAGCTGGCGGCGGGCGCGCTCCGGCTCGCGATCGGTGCCAGCAGGCGCACCACCTTCTACTCCTTCACCTGCCCGGACTGCGGTTCCTCGGTCCGTAAACCGGCCGGTGAGCGGATCGTCGAACTCCTCACCGGCGGGGGCGTACGGACGCTGCGCCTCCACTCCACTCTCTAGGGCGTGCACATGTTCTGGCCGATGACCGCGATCGTCCTGGGGTTCCTCGGAATCGCTGTGCTGGGTGTGCTCGCCATCAGGGTTTTCGTCGAGGCCCAGCGCCTCGGCAGCCAAGTGGCGCGCGCCACACAGCAGATCGGTCAGGCCGCCGACGGCCTGGAGCGGGCGGCCACCGGGCTCGCGCGGAGCGGTGAAAGTTTGCGATAGAGGCGCCGGGCTCTGCTGCCGGGCCGTTTCGAGCGGTACGCTACTGGTCGCGGGCCCGGGAGCGAGGCGCGGGCCGCAGGCGCGAGTCTGCACAGGCATTGCCCTGCGTTTACCCCCGCGGGTTACGATCGCTGCCAGCACGACGACCGGACGCCTGTCCGATCGGTCGGGCAGTCCCACCCCAGCCGCCTCGGTGAGAAGGTACAGCTTATGTTCGGAAGGCTCGGCGCCCCCGAGATCATCCTGATCCTCGTCGTCATCGTCCTGCTGTTCGGTGCGAAGAAGCTTCCGGACATGGCCCGTTCGCTGGGCAAGTCCGCCCGCATCCTCAAGAGCGAGGCCAAGGCGATGAAGTCGGAGGGTCAGCAGACCGCTCCGGCCGACCCCCCGCAGGACCCCCAGGCCGACGTCCCGCGTACGATCCAGGCCGCTCCGGGAGACGTGACCAGCGCCCGTCCCGTGACCGAGCCTTCGGACTCGACCAAGCGCTGACAACCGGGCCGGAGCGGGCACCGCGGTGAGCGGCTGCCCGCCGCACAGATGAGGACGTGGGTTGCTCGTGTCTGCCCGCAAAGTGGAGAGGGATCCCGACGGGCGCATGCCCCTCGTGGAGCACCTGCGTGAGCTGCGCAACCGGCTGGCGAAAGGGCTGCTGGGGATCGTCGTCGTCACGATCGTCGCTGCCTTCTTCTACAGGGACATCATTGAATTCTTCACCAACCCGGTGCTGCATGCCGTGGGCTGCCATTCGAGCTTCACGGAACTCTCGCACCAGCGGGACGGGACCTGCGCACGGATCGTTCTGAACGGTCTGCTCACACCGTTCACGCTGGCCCTCAAGGTCTCCCTGATGGCCGGTGTGGTGCTGTCCTCGCCGATCTGGCTCTACCAGCTGTGGGCCTTCGTGGCGCCGGGGCTGCACAAGCACGAGCGCAAGTACACCATCGGCTTCGTGGCGGCGGGCTTCCCGCTCTTCCTCGCCGGTGGCTTCTTCGCGTACAAGACCCTCCCCACGATGGCGAAAGTCCTGCTGGACTTCTCGCCGGCGGGCCTCGACAACCAGCTGCCCCTCGACGATCTGCTCGACCTGATCACCCGGATGGTGGTCGTCTTCGGGCTCTCCTTCGAGCTGCCGCTGCTGCTCGTCATGCTGAACTTCGTCGGGATCATCACCGGTAAGCGGATGGCCGGCTGGTGGCGCGGCATGATCATGGGGATCACGGTCTTCGCCGCGGTCGCCACGCCCAGCACCGACCCGCTGACGATGCTGGCGCTGGCCGGACCCATCTGGGTGCTGTACGGCGTCGCCACGATCATCGCCGTGCTGAACGACCGCAGGAAGGCGCAGCGCGCCGCGGCGGGCCCGGACGACGACGAGGCGTCCGAGCTCGACCTCACTCCCGAGGCCATAGACGAGGTCGAGACCGTGCCCGCGTCGCGGGTCCCGGGGCAGGCCGGCGGCGAGACCGACGGTTCCAGCTCCAGTGGTCTGGGCGGTTACGACGACGTGACCTGACCTTGTAGGGTCCGGCGGGTGACCAGCGAGATCACCCTCTTCGTCAATCCCACCGCAGGACGCGGCCGGGGCGCGCACGCCGCGCAGCCGGCCGCTTCCGCGTTGCGGGACGCCGGCTTCTCCGTACGTACGGTGCTCGGCAGCGACGCGCCCGACGCGCTGCGCCGGGCACATGAGGCCGTGCGGGGCGGGACCGGCGCGCTCATAGCCGTCGGCGGGGACGGCATGATCAGCCTCGCCCTCCAGGCCGTCGCCGGTACCCGCACCCCGCTGGGCGTGGTGGCCGTCGGCACCGGCAACGACTTCGCCCGCGGGCTGGGGCTGCCGGTACGGGACCCGGCGGCCGCCGCCCGCTCGGTGGCCGATGCGCTCAAGGGCGGGAACATCAGGGAGATCGACCTCGGCCGGGTCGCCCCGGGCGGCGGTGCGGATCCGGCTGACGGTACGGATCCGGGCGGCGCCGGGCCCGGGCGGGACGGCGGGCGCTGGTTCGGGAGTGTGCTCGCCGCCGGGTTCGACTCCCGGGTCAACGACCGCGGGAACCGGATGCGCTGGCCGGCCGGCCGGCTGAAGTACGACCTGGCGATGATCGCCGAGCTGGCCGCCTTCCGGCCGGTGCCCTACCGGCTGGTGCTGGACGGGGGACCGGCCCTGGAGATCGAGGCGACGCTCGTCGCCGTCGGCAACGGACCGTCGTACGGCGGTGGCATGCGGATCTGTGCCGGTGCGGAGCTGGACGACGGCCTCTTCGACGTCACGGTGGTCGGCGCCTGCTCCCGCACCACGCTGGTCAGGGTCTTCCCGAAGGTCTACCGGGGCACCCACCTCGGGCACCCCGCCGTCACCTCGTACCGGGCGCGCCGGATCGAACTGCGGGCCGCCGGGATCACCGGGTACGCGGACGGCGAGCCGCTGGGCGCGCTGCCGCTGACCGCTGAGTGCGTACCGCAGGCGGTCCGGGTCATCGGCGGCTGAAATGCCATCGGCAGTTGAAATGCTCAAATAAAGATCGCGCTGACTGTCCGAGGCGGCGGGTAGGCTCGATGACAAGATGACCGAGGACCTTTCGCCCGCTGAGCGTTATGCAGCTGCCCGCGTCCGCGCTGTCGAAGAGGCCACCGCGCTGGCCCCCTTCCGGCGGATGTACGACTTCGACCTCGATCCGTTCCAGATCGAGGCGTGCCGTGCCCTGGAGGCGGGCAAGGGTGTGCTCGTCGCGGCACCCACCGGCTCGGGCAAGACGATCGTCGGCGAGTTCGCCGTGCACCTGGCCCTGGAGCAGGGCCGCAAATGCTTCTACACCACCCCGATCAAGGCGCTGTCCAACCAGAAGTACGCGGACCTCGCCAAGCGGTACGGGGCGGACAAGGTCGGCCTGCTCACCGGTGACAACAGTGTGAACGCCGACGCCCCGGTGGTCGTCATGACCACCGAGGTCCTGCGGAACATGCTGTACGCGAGCTCGCAGGCGCTCCTGGGCCTCGGCTATGTGGTGATGGACGAGGTGCACTACCTCTCCGACCGCTTCCGCGGGGCCGTCTGGGAAGAGGTGATCATCCACCTGCCGGAATCGGTGACCCTGGTCTCGCTCTCCGCGACCGTGTCCAACGCGGAGGAGTTCGGCGACTGGCTGGACACCGTACGCGGCGACACCGAGGTGATCGTCTCCGAGCACCGTCCGGTCCCGCTCTGGCAGCACGTCCTCGCCGGGCGCCGGATGTACGACCTGTTCGAGGAGTCGACGGACCACGGCGGCCGGGGCGGCGCCAAGCGCGAGGTCAACCCGGACCTGCTGCGGATGGCACGGCAGGAGAACCAGCGCACGTACAACCCGCGCGACCGGCGGCGCGGCAAGATGGTGCGCGAGGCGGACCGCGAGCGCGAGCGGCGCTCCCGCAGCCGGATCTGGACCCCCAGCAGGGCCGAGGTCGTCGCCCGCCTCGACGCCGAGGGGCTGCTGCCCGCCATCACCTTCATCTTCAGCAGGGCCGGCTGTGAGGCCGCCGTCCAGCAGTGCCTCCACGCGGGGCTGCGGCTCAACCCCGAAGAGGCCCGCAACACCGTCCGCGAGCTCGTCGAGGAGCGCACCGCCGCCATCCCGCGCGAGGACCTCCATGTCCTCGGTTACTACGAGTGGCTGGAAGGTCTGGAGCGGGGCATCGCCGCGCACCACGCCGGGATGCTGCCGACCTTCAAGGAGGTCGTCGAGGAGCTGTTCGTACGCGGGCTCGTGAAGGCCGTGTTCGCCACGGAGACCCTGGCGCTCGGCATCAACATGCCCGCCCGCTCGGTCGTCCTGGAGAAGCTCGTCAAGTGGAACGGCGAGCAGCACGCCGACATCACCCCCGGCGAGTACACCCAGCTGACCGGCCGCGCCGGGCGGCGCGGTATCGATGTCGAGGGCCATGCCGTGGTGCTCTGGCAGCGCGCCATGGACCCCGGCGCGCTCGCCGGCCTCGCCGGTACCCGTACCTATCCGCTGCGCTCCAGCTTCCGGCCCTCGTACAACATGGCCGTCAATCTGGTGCAGCAGTTCGGGCGGCACCGCTCGCGGGAGCTGCTCGAAACGTCCTTCGCGCAGTTCCAGGCCGACAAGTCGGTCGTCGGGATCTCCAAGCAGGTGCAGAAGAACGAGGAGGGCATCGCGGGCTACCGCGAGGGCATGACCTGCCACCTCGGGGACTTCGAGGAGTACGCCCGGCTGCGCCGCGATCTCAAGGACCGTGAGACCGAGCTGGCCAAGCAGGGGGCCGTGCAGCGGCGGGCCGCCGCCGCCGACGCGCTGGAGAAGCTCAGGCCGGGCGATGTCATCCATGTGCCGACCGGCAAGTTCGCCGGGCTCGCGCTGGTCATCGACCCGGGACTGCCGGCCGGCCGGGCCAACGGGCACCGGGGCTTCGAGGCGTACGACGGGCCTCGCCCGCTGGTGCTGACCGCCGAACGCCAGGTCAAGCGGCTCGCCTCGATCGACTTCCCGGTGCCGGTCGAGGCCCTGGACCGGATGCGGATCCCCAAGTCGTTCAACGCGAAGTCGCCCCAGTCCAGGCGTGATCTGGCGTCCGCGCTGCGCAGCAAGGCCGGTCACATCGTGCCCGAACGGCACCGCAAACCGCGGGCCGCCGCCGCCGACGACCGGGAGATCGCCCGGCTGCGCACCGAGCTGCGCGCCCACCCCTGCCACGGCTGCGACGAGCGCGAGGACCACGCCCGCTGGGCCGAGCGCTACCACCGGCTGCAGCGCGACACCCGGCAGCTGGAGCGCCGGATCGAGGGCCGCACCAATACCATCGCCCGCACCTTCGACCGGATCTACGCCCTGCTGACCGAGCTGGACTACCTCCGGGGCGACGAGTCGACCGTGCACGGCAAGCGCCTCGCCCGGCTCTACGGCGAGCTGGACCTGCTGGCGTCGGAGTGTCTGCGGGAGGGCGTCTGGGAAGGGCTCAACCCCGCCGAGCTGGCCGCGTGCGCGTCGGCGCTGGTCTTCGAGGCGCGCCAGGCCGACGACGCCGTCGCACCCAAGGTGCCGTCGGGGGCGGTGAAGACCGCGCTGGGCGCGATGGTCCACATCTGGGGCAGGCTCGACGCCCTGGAGGAGGACTTCAAGATCAACCAGACGGAGGGCGTGGGCCAGCGCGAGCCCGACCTCGGCTTCGCCTGGGCGGCCTACCAGTGGGCGTCCGGCCGGGACCTGGACGAGGTGCTGCGCGACGCCGACATGCCGGCGGGTGACTTCGTCCGCTGGTGCAAGCAGGTCATCGACGTCCTGGGCCAGATCGCGGCCGCCGCACCCGGCGAGAACAGCACGGTCTCGCGCAACGCCCGTAAGGCGGTCGACGCGGTCCGGCGGGGTGTGGTGGCGTACAGCTCGGTGGGCTGACCGGCACCCCCGGCCGTATTACGGGCCCGTACCCCGGCCGCATCCCGGCCGCGTGCTGTGGAGCGCCGTCGTGGAGCGTGCCGTCGTGGAGCCCCCGGTGGGAGCAGTCCTGCCGGGGGCCGCGGCCGTTTCAGCGGCCGGCCGCCCACGCGTCGTACGCCGTCCAGGCCAGCAGCGAACGGCCGCTCTCGAAGCGGTGCTCGGCGCCGGTCACCGGATCGGTGAACTCCAGTACCCGGGCCAGCAGTTGCAGCGGCCTGCGGAAGTCGTCCGGGGCCGGGTCCGTGACGACGGGGAAGAAGGGATCGCCGAGCAGCGGGACACCCAGCGCGTTCATATGGACGCGCAGCTGGTGGGTACGGCCGGTGACCGGGGTCAGCCGGTAGCGGGCGAGATCGCCCGTGCGTCCGGTCAGCTCGATGCGGGTCTCGCTGTTCGGCTCGCCGGGTGTCTCGAAGGCCGCGACGATTCCCGGCACTTTCTCGATACGGCTGCGCGAGACGTGCGGCAGTGCGAGGCCCGGCAGATAGGGGGCGACGCCCTCGTACTCCTTGTGCACCTTCCGGTCCCGGAACAGCGTCTGGTACGCGCCGCGCTCCCCGGGCCGTACGGAGAACAGCACAAGCCCCGCAGTCAGCCGGTCCAGCCGGTGGGCGGGGCTCAGCGCGGGCAGCCCGAGATCCTTGCGGAGGCGTGCCAGCGCGGTCTGGGTGATGTGCCGGCCCCGGGGTGTGGTGGCCAGGAAGTGCGGTTTGTCGGCGACGACGATGTGCTCGTCGCGGTAGCGCACCTCGATGGGGAACGGAACGGGCACCTCGTCGGGGAAGTCCCGGTGGAACCAGACCGAGCCGCCCGGCGTATAGGGCGTGTTGGCCAGGACCGGCCCGTCCGCCCCGACGAAAGCGCCTCTTTGCAGCATCGCGTCGACCTCGGCGGCGCCACCGGGCAGCCGCTCGGCCAGATGCTCCCGGACGGTGGCCCACGCACCGTCCACGGGCAGCCGCAGCCGTACGGCGTCGATGCCCTCGCGCTGGGGCAGCGGGCCCGGGAGCCGGGAAGTCCTGCGTCTCATGGTGGCTCAAGAGTACGAGCGGGGGCAGGGCGGACGCACCCGCCCTGCCCCCGCTCGTACGGAACAGGCCGCCACGCCCGCGCCCGCTCCGGCTGCGCCTGCTCCGGCGGTGCTTACTTCACCGTGCTTACTCCGGCCGTGCTTACTTCGGCATCAGCACCGAGTCGACGATGTACACCGTGGCGTTGGCCGTCGGGACGTTTCCGCACACCACGTTCGAGGCGTTGTTGACCTTGTACGAGACACCGGAGCCCGCGGTGGTGAGCTTGCTCTTCTCCAGCGTCGGGTAGCTGCCGTTCTCCAGCATCTTCGGCGTGAGCTTCTTGCCGACGACGTGGTACGTGAGGATCTTGGTGAGCATCGCCTTGTCGTTGAGGACCTTGTCCAGCTGAGCCTTCGGGATCTTGTTGAAGGCGTCGTTGGTCGGGGCGAACACGGTGATGTTCTGGGCGTTGTTGAGGGTGTCGACCAGGCCGGCCTTCTTGACGGCCGTCACCAGGGTGGACAGCGCCGGGTTGTTCGAGGCGGCGGTGGCGACCGGGTCCTTGGCCATGCCGTTGAAGCTGCCCGCGCCGTTCTTCGGGACCGTGGCACAGCCGGGGCCGAACGGCTTGCTGGTGTCCATGGCGTTCGACTTGGTGGCCGCGGCCGACGGCTTGTCCGCGCCGGCCTTCGAGTCGTCCTTCTTCGAGTCGTTCGACGAACAGGCCGAGAGCGCCAGCGGAAGGGCGACCGCGCCGACGACGGCGAGCGTGATGCGGGGGAAGCGAGTGGTGCGCATGGGGTTCTCCTCGTGGAAAGGGGGACTCAACAGGTCTGTATGGGATGGGGCACAAGCGGAGTGAGGCGCCGCCGCACAGCGCTTCGCGCAGCGGGTGTTCTGTCCGAACCCCGGTGCGGCCGCGTCTCTCCGAAGTGCACTCACGTCGGCTATTCGGGCCCGGTGCGCTTCCGGATTGGTCTGTCATTCGATCGGGTGATGGACCAATCCAGGTGGACTCCGGCTGCGAATGCCTGGTGAGGGCGGTGCCCGACACGGCTCGGCGGAAGGAGCGGCATGGCGGACCAGAGGCGACGGACGGCAGTGGTGGGAAGCGGGATCGCGGGGCTGACCGCCGCGCATGTACTGCAGCGCGCACACGAGGTCTCGCTGTACGAGGCGGACGACCGGCTCGGCGGCCACGCGCACACCCACGACATACCGTCGGCCGACGGCCGGGTGCACGCCGTCGACTCCGGGTTCATCGTCCACAACCAGCGCACCTATCCGCAGTTGCTGCGGCTCTTCGCCGAACTGGGCGTCGAGACGCAGGAGTCGGAGATGAGCATGTCGGTACGGTGCGAGGGGTGCGGCCTCGAATACGCCGGTGCGCGCGGCCTGTCCGGCCTCGTCGCCCAGCCGCGCAACGCGTTCCGCGGCCGCTATCTGAGGATGCTCGCCGAGGTCCCGCGCTTCCACCGCCTCGCCCGGAAGCTGCTCGCCGCCGACTCCGGTGTCCAGGCGCTCACCCTGGGTGAGTTCCTCGGCCGCGGCGGCTTCTCCCCGTACTTCACCGCGCACTTCATGACACCGCTGGTCTCAGCGGTGTGGTCCTGCGATCCGGTGACCGCGCTGGGCCACCCCGCGGTGCCGCTCTTCCGCTTCCTGGAACACCACGGCCTGCTCTCGGTGACCGGCTCCCCGACCTGGCGCACGGTGACCGGCGGTTCCCGTACGTACGTCGACCGGGTCGGCAAGGAACTCACCGCGCTGCACACCTCGACCCCGGTCCGCGGCATCCGGCGCGTCGGTGGCGGTGCCGCCGGCGCGGGCGGTGTCGAGATCACCACGGACGACGGCACGGCCGAGCGGTACGACTCGGTGGTCATCGCCGTCCACCCCGACCAGGCGCTCGCCCTGCTGACCGACCCGACCGAGCAGGAGAGCAGCGTCCTGGGCGCCTTCCGGTACTCGCGCAACCCCACCGTGCTGCACACCGACACCACGATCCTGCCGCGCAGCCCACGGGCCCGGGCCTCCTGGAACTACCTGATGCCGCGGTGCGCCGCCGGGGCCGACCGGGTGCAGGTCAGCTATGACATGAACCGCCTCCAGCGCCTCGACGCGCCGGAGACCTACGTCGTCACCCTGAACGGCGCGGACCGGATCGCCCCCGACCGGGTGCTCGACCGCATGGTGTACGAGCACCCCGTACTCGACGTCGCGGCGGTGGCCGCGCAGCGGCGGCTGCCCGGGCTGAACAACCCGGTCACCGCCTACGCGGGCGCCTACCACGGCTCGGGATTCCACGAGGACGGCTGCCGTTCGGGCGCCGCCGCCGCACAGGCGCTGGGGGTGAGCTGGTGAACGCCGTCTACCCGTCCACGGTCACCCATGTGAGGACCGCTCCGAAGCGCCACACCATCCACCACCACACCTATCTGTGGCTGATCGACCCCGACGCGCCGCCCCTGCTGCCGCGCCCGCTGCGCCCGCTCGCCCGGTTCGACGCCCGCGACCACTTCGGCGGGGGAGAGCGGACCATCCGCGCGGGGCTGGAGAAGTTCCTGTCCGCCCGTGGGGTCGACCTGGGCGGCGGCAGCGTGCTGATGCTCACCAACGCGCGGGTGTTCGGCCATGTCTTCAACCCGCTGACCGTCTACTGGTGCCACGGCGCCGACGGGCGTCCGCTGTGCGTCGTCGCCGAGGTGCACAACACGTACGGCGAGCGGCACTGCTATCTGCTGCACCCGGACCTGGCGGGCCGGGACGTCGTACCCAAGGAGTTCTACGTATCGCCGTTCTTCCCCGTGGACGGCGACTACCGGATGCGGCTGCCCGAACCGGGCGAGCGGCTGAGCCTCGCGGTGCATCTGGAACGCGGCGGCGCTCGCCCGTTCACCGCGACCGTACGGGGGGAACGGCGGGCCGCCACCCCGGCCGTTCTGCTGCGGACGGTGCTCCGCCATCCGTGGTCGACCATGGCCGTCTCCTTCGGGATCCGGGTACATGGCATCTGGCTGTATCTGCGCGGGCTGCCCGTCCAGCCCCGTCCCCGTCATCTGCCCCAGGAGGGCGTGAAGTGAGTGTGTCCGTGTCCCCGGCGTCTCCCGGATCCGCTGGATCTCCCGGGTCCGCCACCCCTGCGACAGCACTGCCCCGTACCGAGGTCGACGCCGAGCGCTGGCCGGACGTCGCCCGGCTGCCGGACGCGTCCTGGCTGCGTACCGCCGTCGCGGAACGCGTCGTCCGCAAGGCGCTCGCCGGACTTCCGCTGCGGGTCAGGCTCGCCGGCGCCGAGACGCTCGGGCTCGGCGGGCCGCTGCTCGATGTGCACGACCCCGCAGCGTTCTTCCGCCGCATCGGCGCGGGCGGCCTGATCGGCTTCGGCGAGTCCTGGATGGCGGGCGAATGGGCGGCCGCCGACCTGGTCGGGGTCCTGACCGTGCTCGCCGAACGGGCCGCGAGCCTGATCCCCGCGCCGCTGCAGAAGCTGCGCGCCGTCTGGGCCAGGAAGCAGCCGGCGGCCCAGCGCAACACGCCCGAGGGCTCGCGCGACAACATCAGCCACCACTACGACCTCTCCAACGACCTCTTCGCCCTCTTCCTCGACGAGACGCTCTCGTACTCGTCGGCGCTCTTCCGCGGCTTCCCCGCCGACCGGTCGCTGCTGGCCGCCGCCCAGCACCGCAAGATCGACCGGCTGCTCGACGAGGCCGGGGTCGGACCCGGCACCCGCCTCCTCGAAATCGGCACCGGCTGGGGCGAGCTGGCCGTACGGGCCGCCGCGCGCGGCGCCCGGGTGCGCACCGTGACGCTCTCCCGGGAACAGCGCGAGCTGGCCGTCGAGCGCATCCGTGCCGCCGGGCACCAGGACAGCGTCTCGGTGGAGATCCTCGACTACCGCCGGGTGGAAGGCAGTTACGACGCCATCGTCAGCGTCGAGATGATCGAGGCCGTCGGCGCCGAGTTCTGGCCCGAGTACTTCATGACGCTGGACCGGCTGCTGGCACCCGGCGGCCGGATCGCACTCCAGGCGATCACCATGCCGCACGAGCGGATGCTCGCCAGCAAGGACACCTTCACCTGGATCCAGAAGTACATCTTCCCCGGCGGCCTGCTGCCGTCGGCCGAGGCGATCGAGCAGATCACCGCCGAGCGCACGGCGCTGCGCGTGCGCAGGCGCGAGGAGTTCGGACCGCACTACGCCGAGACCCTCAGGCTCTGGCGCGAACGGTTCGAGGAACAGGCCGACGCCGTCGGGGCACTCGGCTTCGACCGGACCTTCCGACGGCTGTGGACCTTCTATCTCGCCTACTCCGAAGCGGGTTTCCGCTCCGGCTATCTCGATGTGCAGCAACTGCTGCTCACCAAGGAGGAGACCTCCCGATGAAGCGCCCTCAGAGCAGGACCGGCGCCGCCCAGCAGCTGTTCCCGCTGGTCGAACAGTTCCTCGGCGGCCGCCTCCCGCTGCGCCTGCGGGCCTGGGACGGCTCCACCGCCGGCCCCGACGGCGCACCCGTGGTGGTCCTGCGCTCCCGCCGCGCACTGCGCCGGCTGCTCTGGCAGCCCGACGAACTCGGCCTGGCCCAGGCGTACATCACCGGCGAGCTGGACATCGAGGGCGACCTCGCGGACGGTCTGCGCACCGTGTGGAGCGCCGTCAGGGCCCGCGGGCTGCGGCCGCCGCAGCTCACGGTCGCCGAGCGGGCCCGCGCGGTGCGCACCGCGCTGCGCCTCGGCGCGGTCGGCCCGCGCCCCGCACCGCCTGCCTCCCAGGCCAGGCTGCGCGGCGCCCTGCACAGCAAGGCCCGCGACCGGGCCGCGATCAGCCACCACTACGACCTCTCCAACGACTTCTACGCGCTGCTGCTCGACGAGACGATGGCGTACTCCTGCGGCTACTGGACCAGCGAGGACCCGGAGTACGGGCAGGCCGACGCCCAGCGCGACAAGCTGGAACTGATCTGCCGCAAGCTCGCGCTGACCCCCGGCGCCCGGCTGCTCGACATCGGCTGCGGCTGGGGATCGCTCACCCTCTACGCGGCGCAGGAGTACAAGGCCAAGGTCACCGCGGTCACCCTCGCCGCCGAGCAGGCGGAGTACGTCAGGAACCAGGTGGCGGAGCGCGGGCTTGACGACCTGGTGGAGGTCAGGCTCGCCGACTACCGCGACATCACGGGCGGCGACTACGACGCGGTGTCCACCATCGAGATGGGCGAACACGTCGGCGACGCCCAGTACCCCGGCTTCACCGCCATGCTGTTCGGCATGGTCCGGCCGGCCGGCCGGGTGCTGGTCCAGCAGATGTCCCGCGGCACGGTCGCCCCGGGCGGCGGCGCCTTCATCGAGGCGTACATCGCCCCCGACATGCATATGCGCCCGCTGGGTGAGACCGTCTCGCTTCTTGAGGGCGCGGGTCTTGAGGTACGGGCCGTGGAGTCGATCCGCGAGCACTACTCCCGGACCGTCGCCGCCTGGGAGCGGACGCTGGAGGAGCGCTGGGAGGAGTTCCGCGCCCTGGCCGGCGAGGAGACCGCGCGGGTCTGGCGGCTCTATCTGGTGGGCGGACGCCTCGCGTTCGAGGAGCGGCGGATGGGCGTGGACCAGATTCTCGCCGTACGCCCCGACGACAGCGGCCGGAGCGAGATGCCCGCCACCCCGCACGACTGGTACGCCGGGGACGTCCGGCGGTGAGCGGATACCCGTGGGGTGCCTTCGGCCAGGGGGTGGGCGCGGCGGCCGCGGCGGCGCTCGCCGTCATGCTGCTCACCTTCGCCGTCGCGGTGGCCAGGGGGCTGCACCGGATCGTCGACATCGCCTGGGGCGCGGCGTTCGCCGCGGTCGCGCTCGTCTCGTACGCCGTGTCGGCGGGGGAGGGCGGCGACGGGGTACGCCGTCTCGTGGTCACCGCGCTGACGGTGGTCTGGGGGCTGCGGCTCGCCGTCCACATCGCGCTGCGCGGACGCGGCCACGGCGAGGACGCCCGTTACGAGGCGATGCTCGCCAGGGCCCCGGGCAGCCGGAACCTGTACGCGCTGCGCAAGGTCTATCTGCTCCAGGGCGCCCTGGTCCTGCTCGTCTCGCTGCCGGTCCAGGCGGCGCAGTACCTGCCGGGCACGATGGGGCCGGCCGGATACATCGGCTGTGCCGTATGGCTGGTGGGGCTGGTCTTCGAGGGCGTGGGCGACCGGCAGCTGGCCCGCTTCAAGGCGGACCCCGCCCACCGCGGGCAGATCATGGACCGCGGCCTGTGGTCCTGGACCAGGCACCCGAACTACTTCGGCGACTTCTGTGTCTGGTGGGGGCTGTTCCTGCTCGTCTGCGACGATCCGGTGGTCGCGGCCGCGACCGTCGTCAGCCCGCTCGTGATGAGTTTCCTGCTGATCGGCGGCAGCGGGAAGCGGCTGCTGGAGCGGCACATGGCCGACCGGCCGGGCTTCGCCGCGTACGCCGCGCGGACCAGCGGTTTCTTCCCGTGGCCGCCGAAGCGGGGCTGAGCCGGGGGAGACGCGGCGCAACGTGAAGGGGGAGCCCGGCCGGGCTCCCCCTTCACGTTCAGCCCTTCACGTTCGGCCCTTCACATTCAGTCCCTCACATTCATTCCTCCGGCCGGGTCAGGCCGGGAAATTCATCAGTGCCAGCGGGGCCGTCGTCGGCGCCTTCGAGCCGCCGGCCGGTTCGACCGTGATGCCCATCCCGGCCGCGGAGTTCACCGCGCCTGCCATGAGCACGCTCTCCGAGGAGGATGAAGGATTCAGCAGACCCGCGGAGCGCATCGTCCCGTTGTCGTTGAACCAGAGCTGGTAGACCTTGCCGCTCGGCGGCTTCGGCAGTCCCGAGGTGAGGAACGCCGCCCGGTTCCTGGTGTGCGAGACGACGACCGTGCCGTTCGCCCCGTCCTTCAGCTTCCCCGTCGTGATCTTGGCGTCCGGAGCGGCGAGCACCGCGGCCAGCGCACGCGCCTGCTGCTGCGACTGCGCGGCGGAGTTCCTGGCGTCACCGGCCTCCTGGTGCTGCCACACCGCGACCCCGCCGAGACCGACGGCCGCGGCGAGACAGGCCGCGAGCGCGAACCGGGAGAGCGCACGGCCTCCGCGTGCGCCGCCGCCACCGCCGCGGTGCTGCTGCGGCAGCAGCGGGGCCTCCTGGCGTTCGGTGGCGATCCGGCGCAGCACCTCCTGCTTGAGCGCGGGCGGCGGGGTCACCGTGACCGCGAGGGCCAGCCTGCCCGCTGTCGCCACCAGCTCACGTACCTCCTGGGTGCAGGCGGGGCACACCTGGAGATGCTGCTCGAACTCGGCGCGCTCCTCGGGCTCCAGGGCATGCAGCGCGTAGGCGCCGGTCAGTGTGTGCAGATCCGCTGTCATCATGCGCTGACCCCCAGGCAGTCGCGCATCCGGATGAGTCCGTCGCGCAGTCGAGTCTTGATGGTGCCGAGCGGTACGGAGAGCAGCTCGGCCACTTCCCGGTAGGCCAGGCCCCGGTAGTACGCGAGTGTCACCGACTCGCGCTGCACCTCTGTCAGAGAACTCAGACAGCGGCGCACCTGCTCCCGCTCCAGCCGGGACTCGACCTGTTCGACGACCTCGTCGAACGCCGGTGTCCGGTCGAGCAGGGCGGCCCGCTGCTCACGGTCCGAAGCGGCCTGGGCCGAACGCACCCGGTCCACCGCCCGGCGGTGGGCGAGCATCAGGACCCAGTTCATCGCGGAGCCGCGGTCGGGCTGGAAACGTGCCGCGCCGCGCCACACCTCCAGAAGCACCTCCTGGGCCACCTCCTCCGACTGCGCGGGATCGCGCAGCACCGCGCGTACCAGTCCGAGAACGGGGCCGCACACGGAGTCGTACAGACGCGAGAAGGCGTCTTGGTCGCCGCGGGCGACCAGGGCGAGCAATTGCTGCAGATCAGGCCCCGCCGAAGCGGCTCCGCTGATGTGCACGGCTTCTTTCACGCGGCGTTCCTCCACAGGCGGACAGGCGGTATACGAGTTCTCGGCGGGTATTCGGAGCGAGCGCGGCGCTGGATTGGTCAGGCGTACGAAATCTTCCGCGCCGCCCGTCCCGTCGGCCGTCCCGCGCCGCCCGTCCCGCGTAGGCCGTCTCCCAGCAGAACACGCGCCGCGGTGTACGGCCGCCGGGCACAGCGGAGAGCCCCCGGTGGCGAGCGCACGCTCACCCCCGGGGGCTCTTCCCTCCGCCGGTACCGAGGCGGTCAGCCCGCCTGTTCCTGCTCGGCCTCCACCTGGGCGTTCCACTCGCGCTTCGCCGCGCGCCAGGTCTCGTCGTCCTGGCCCAGCCGCCAGTAGCCCGAGATGGACAGCCGCTCGCGGGGGATCCCGCGGTCCAGCCGCAGATGGCGCCGCAGCTCCTTCACACAGCCCGCCTCGCCGTGCACGAAGGCGCTGACCTCGCCCGCCGGGAAGTCGAGTGTCTGTACCGCCTCGGTCAGCGCCTCGCCCGCCGGGCGTGCGCCGCGGTGCAGCCACCGTACTTCGACGCCGTCCGGCGCCGCGATCTTCTGCTCCTCGTCGGGGCCCGACACCTCCACGAACGCGTGGACCACGGCGCCCGCGGGCATCGCCTCCACCGCGGCCGCGATGGCGGGCAGCGCGCTCTCGTCGCCCGCCAGCAGGTGCCAGCCGGCGGCCGGGTCCGGCGCGTACCCGCCGCCGGGGCCGAGGAAGCGCATCGTGTCGCCGGGGCGGGCGGCCGCCGCCCAGGGTCCTGCCAGCCCTTCGGTGCCGTGCACGACGAAGTCGACCACGAGCTCACGCAGCGCCGGGTCCCAGGACCGCACCGTGTACGTCCGGGTGACGGGCCACTGTTCGCGGGGGAGCTCCTCGCGGATCCGGGCCATGTCGAACGGCTCCGGATAGCTGACGCCATCGGGCGGGAAGAGCACCTTGATGTAGTGGTCGGTGAACTCCGATGCGTCGAACGCGTCCAGCCCCTCACCGCCGAGGACCAGACGGACCATGTGCGGGGTGATCCGTTCGGTACGGATCACCTGCGCCTCGTGGGCCTGCGGTGTCTTACGGGCCGGTGCTTCCGCCACGGACAGCTCCCCAGATCGATATAGTTAGGCTCACCTAAGTTAGCACTTCAGTCCTGGAGAGTGGAGAGCAGGCGCTGGAGCGATCCGCCCAGACCCCACCGGGTGCCCAGTAGTTCCAGGGCGGCCGGGTCGCGCGGTGCGGTGGGCAGCGCCGGGTCGAACGGCGGCAGCGGTACGTCCGAAGCCACCCGCACCACCTTCGGAGCCACCGCCACATAGGCGCGCGCCTCGTCCAGCTTGCGGCGCTGCGAAGGGGTGAGCCCGGACGCCGGATCGTCGACCGCGGCCATGATCCCGGCCAGATCGCCGAACGCGTCGAGCAGTTTCGCCGCCGTCTTCTCGCCGATCCCCGGCACGCCGGGCAGGCCGTCGCTCGGGTCCCCCCGCAGCAGCGCCAGGTCCACATACCCCTGACCGGTCACTCCGTACTTCTCGCGCAGCAGCGCCTCATCGGTGAGCTGGAGGTTCCCCACGCCCTTCAGTGGATACAGCACCCGCGCGCCACGGGCGTCGTCCACCAGCTGGTAGAGGTCGCGGTCCCCGGTGACGATGTCGACCGGACCGGTGGCCGCGCCGGCCAGGGTGCCGATCACGTCGTCCGCCTCGTAACCGTCGACACCCACCCGGGCGATACCGAGCGCGTCCAGCACCTGCTCGATCACCGGGACCTGCGGAGCCAGCGTGTCGGGGGTGTCCTCCTCGTCCGGGCCCTGCTCGGTCTCCACGGCCACCCGGTGCGCCTTGTACGAGGGGATGAGGTCGACCCGCCACTGGGGACGCCAGTCCGCGTCCATGCACGCGACCAGCGCGTCGGGCCGGTGGTCCTGCACCAGTCTGGCGATGAAGTCGAGCAGCCCGCGCACGGCGTTGACCGGAGTGCCGTCCGGGGCCCGTACCGTATCGGGGACCCCGAAATAGGCCCGGTAGTAGAGGGAAGCGGTGTCGAGGAGCATCAGGCGTCGGGTCACGCTCCGATCATGCCGTACACCACCGACACTCACCCGAAAGTGAGCTGGGTCACTCTTCTGTTTGGGGCGGATAAAGGTGGGCAGGCGCCGCCACGGAGCGGAACCAGTAGCAGATTCAAGTATTGCGAGGGTGAAGCGGACCGATCCCGTGCCGCTCCACGACCCGTCGACACGGGGGTGACAGGTCGTCTTCGTCTCAACGCGTGAGGTATATGTGTCCAGGCTGCAAGCCGACCGCTTGTACAAAGTGTTCGGCAGACGACCCGATGAAGCCGTGCAGAAACTCGAGAACGGCACCGGCCGCGATGAGCTGCGCGGTGAGGGCACGACTGCTGCGGTCATCGACGCATCCTTCACCGTCGAGCCCGGCAACATCTTCGTGGTCATGGGTCTCTCGGGATCCGGCAAGTCCACGCTGCTGCGCATGCTCAACGGGCTCCTCGAGCCGACGTCGGGCCGGGTGCTCTTCGACGGCCAGGATCTGACCGCGCTCAGCGACAGCGAGCTGCGCGAGGTGCGTTCGAAGAAGATCAGCATGGTCTTCCAGCACTTCGCGCTCTTCCCCCACCGCAGCGTCCTGGAGAACGCGGGCTACGGCCTCGAGGTCCAGGGCGTGCCCCGCGCCGAGCGCGAGAAGCGGGCGGCCGAGGCCCTGGAGATGACGGGACTCGCCGGCTGGGAGACCTCCTGGCCCGACGAGCTGTCCGGCGGTATGCAGCAGCGGGTGGGCCTCGCCCGCGCGCTCGCGACCGACGCGGACCTGCTGCTGATGGACGAGTCCTTCAGCGCGCTCGACCCGCTGATCCGCCGTGACATGCAGGACCAGCTGCTCGAACTGCAGAAGCGGCTGAAGAAGACGATCGTCTTCATTACCCACGACCTCAACGAGGCCATGCGCCTCGGCGACAGCATCGCGGTCATGCGCGACGGGGAGATAGTCCAGCTCGGCACAGCCGAGGACATCCTCATCACGCCGGCCAACGACTATGTCGCCTCCTTCACCAAGGACGTGGACCGCACGCGCGTCCTCACCGCCGCGGCGATGATGACCGACGCACACCGTCCCGACGCGGGCGACTGCGGCTGCGAGACCGTCACCCCCGACACCACCTTCGCCGACCTGTGCGGCGTGAGCGCGCGTGTCCCGCACCCGGTGGCCGTAAAGAACGCCCAGGGCAAGCTGGTCGGTGTCGTCGAGCAGTCCCGTCTCGTAGGATTCCTCGGCGAGTACGCCGAGGCCCCCCTGGTCTGTGACGCGGCGCCCAAGAACAAGGCGGTCGCCAGTGCCTAGGTTCCATTTCGGCGACTGGGTCGAAAACATCGTCAAGTGGCTCCAGGACCACGTCGGCTGGCTGTTCGACGCGATCAACAGCGTGCTCACGCACATGTACAACGGTGTCGACGCGGTACTCGGCGGCGGTGAACCGCTGCTGATGGCGGGCATCTTCGCCGTCCTCGCCTTCTGGCTGCGCGGTCTGGTACCAGCGGTGCTGACCTTCGTCGGCTTCGCCCTGATCGACGCGCTCGCCCTCTGGGACGAGGGCATGGACACGCTGTCGCTGGTGATTGTCGCGGCGGTCATCACGATCGTGATCGCGGTGCCACTGGGCATCTGGGCGGCGCGCAGCGCCAAGGTCGGTGCCGCGGTCCGCCCGGTGCTCGACGTGATGCAGACGATGCCCGCCTTCGTCTATCTGATCCCGGGCGTCATGTTCTTCGGCGTCGGGGTGACCCCCGGCGTGATCGCCACGATCGTCTTCGCGATGCCCCCGGGCGTCCGGATGACCGAGCTGGGCATCCGGCAGGTGGACGGCGAACTGGTCGAGGCCGCCGAGGCGTTCGGCACCTCCCCGCGCAACATCCTGCGCCGGGTGCAGCTGCCCCTGGCACTGCCGACGATCATGGCCGGTGTCAACCAGGTCATCATGCTCGCGCTCTCCATGGTCGTCATCGGCGGTATGGCCGGTGCGGGCGGTCTCGGCGAGAAGGTCTACGCGGCCATCACACAGCTCCAGGTCGGTCTCGCCGCCGAGAGCGGTGTGGCCGTGGTCATCCTGGCCATCTACCTGGACCGGATGACCGGCGCCCTCAACCAGCGTGTCTCCCCGCTGGGCCGGCGCGCCGCCGCGAAGGCGGCCTCCATGGCCCAGAAGTGGAGCTTCACGCACTACCGTCCCGGCACCAGCGTCGCCGTGATCGGCGTCGTGATCCTCGGGCTGGTCGCGGGCGGCATGAACCTCGGCTCGGCCTCCGACAGCAAGGGCTCGTCGCAGGCGGGCTCGGACGTCGGCCACGGCAAGCAGATCAAGATGGGGTACATCCCCTGGGACGAGGGCATCGCCTCCACGTACCTGTGGAAGGAGCTGCTGGAGCAGCGCGGCTACACGACCGACGTCAAGCAGCTCGACGCCGGCCCGCTCTACTCCGGTGTGGCCCGCGGCGACGTCGACTTCCAGACCGACTCCTGGCTGCCGACGACCCACAAGGACTACTGGAACAAGTACAAGTCCCAGCTCGAGGACATGGGCCAGTGGTACGGCCCGACGTCCCTCGAACTGACCGTGCCCTCCTACGTCAAGGGTGTGAAGTCCCTGGCGGATCTGAAGGGCAAGGGCAAGGAGTTCAACGGCAAGATCATCGGTATTGAGTCGAGTGCCGGTGAGATGGGTCTGCTGAACAAGAAGGTCCTGAAGGCTTACGGGCTGCAGGGTGAGTACCAGGTGGTGTCGTCGAGTACGTCGTCGATGCTGGCTCAGCTGGACCGCTCCATCAAGAAGAAGGAGCCGGTCGTCGTGGTGCTGTGGTCGCCGCACTGGGCGTACGGCAAGTACGACCTGACGAAGCTCAAGGACCCGAAGGGTGCCTGGGGCAAGAGCGACTCGATCCACACCGTCGCGCACAAGGGCTTCGACAAGAAGGACCCGACGGTCGCGGAGTGGCTGAAGGACTTCAAGCTCACCGAGGACCAGCTGACCAGCCTGGAGAACTCCGTCCAGAGCGCCGGTGAGGGTCATGAGCAGGACGGCGTGCGCGCCTGGCTGAAGAAGAACCCGAGCATGGTGAACAAGCTCGCGCCCGTCGCGAAGGGCGCCGGCGCCCCGCAGAAGGGCAAGGACGCGGGCAAGAGCGTCAACCTGGGCTTCTTCCCGTGGGACGAGGCCATCGCCTCGACGTACCTCTGGCAGAACATCCTGGAGGACCGCGGCTACAAGCCCAACGTCAAGCAGCTCGACCCGGGACCGCTGTACACCGCGCTCGCCCAGGGCCAGGAGGATGTGCAGTTCGACTCCTGGCTGCCGACGACGCACAAGCAGTACTGGGACAGATACAAGAGCAAACTCACCGATGTCGGCTCCTGGTACGGGCCCACATCGCTGGAGCTGTCCGTGCCTTCGTATGTCAAGGGTGTGAAGTCCCTGGCGGATCTGAAGGGCAAGGGCAAGGAGTTCAACGGCAAGATCATCGGTATTGAGTCGAGTGCCGGTGAGATGGGTCTGCTGAACAAGAAGGTCCTGAAGGCTTACGGGCTGCAGGGTGAGTACCAGGTGGTGTCGTCGAGTACGTCGTCGATGCTGGCTCAGCTGGACCGCTCCATCAAGAAGAAGGAGCCGGTGATCGTGGTGCTGTGGTCGCCGCACTGGGCCTATGGCAAGTACGACCTGACGAAGCTCAAGGACCCGAAGGGTGCCTGGGGCAAGAGCGACTCGATCCACACCGTCGCCCGCAAGGACTTCGGCAAGGATCTGCCCGAGCTGAACGGCTGGCTGAAGAAGTTCAAGCTCAGCGAGGACAAGCTCAACTCGCTCGAGGTCGCGATCCAGGACGGCGGTGCGGGCAAGGAGAAGCAGTCCGCCCGCAAGTGGCTCGACGCGAACCCGGGCCTTGAGGACAAGCTGGCGCCTGTCGGCAGCTGATCCGACTCTCCCGCGGGGATCTTCCGCGGAAGGCTCTCCCGTAAGGGGCGGGCAACGCCACCGGCGTTGCCCGCCCCTTACGGCGTTCCGGGCACCCTTGGGTCAACTTCGGTCCGCCGGTCGGCACTTGAGGGCAGTCGGCCGGGGCGGCCGTGCGGCTGTGCGGCGGAAAGGTTGTGCGACGCGGGTGTGACAGGACGGCCCTCCCGTGGTCCGAAGCTGCGTAAGGTGCTAGCAGACACGACCGGGCGACAGGGCAAAGGGAGGGGAACCGATGGACGCTAACGAGAAGGAGGCGTTCCGGGTGGGTGCCGCCGTCCGCAGGCGCCGCCGCACACTGGGACTCACCCTCGCGAAGGTGTCCGCGCGCAGCGGGCTGTCCGTACCCTTCCTCAGCCAGATCGAGAACGAGCGGGCCCGGCCGAGCGAGCGCTCGCTCCAGCGGGTCGCCGACGCGCTGGAGACCACGGCCGTCGAACTGCTCGCGGTGTCCGACGCGGGGCGTACGGTCGACGTGGTCCGCGCGGTGACCGCCGACGGCGCCGTCCCCGACCCCGAGCCGCAGATCCGGGACCTGGTGCGCGGCCACCACCAGCTGCACGCCATGGAGTTCACGGGTGAGCAGGAGACCGGGCGCGAGTTCCAGCACCGCAACGACGAGGTGCTGTACGTCGCCGAGGGCGCTGCCGAGGTGGAGGCCGAGGGCCGGGCGTACCGGCTGGCGCGCGGTGACAGCCTGTTCCTCTCCGGGGGAGTGCGGCACCGCTGGCGTGCCACGGTGCCCGAGACCCGGATCGTCGTCGTCGCGGTCGCCGAACACGTCGACGCGACGGCCGACCCACAGCGTTAGATACTGCCGTCCCCTCCCGTCCGGTCCCGGCCCGTACCGGGCACCGGACTCCAGGTGACGCCGGACTCGAGCGACGCCGGACTCTAGAGTGACGGGATGACCCACGCGACCCCGCCCGGCTGGTACCCGGACACCGGCCTGCCCGCCACCGAGCGGTGGTGGGACGGCACGGCCTGGACCGCGCACACCCGCCCCCTCGTCGACGCCGTACCGCAACAGCCCGGCCTGCCAGGACCTCAGCAGAGCCTGCCCGCGGCGCCGTACGGCTTCGGTCCGCCGTCGGCGGCCACACCCGTGCCCATACCCGCGGGCCGGCGCGGGCGCGGTGGTGTGCCGCGCGTGGTGCCGCTCGCCATCGGCGCGGTGGCCGTGGTCGCCGTCGCGGTGACGGTGGCGGTCACCGTGGTCAACAGCGGTGGCGGCGACGGCAAGGCGGCGCACTCCCCGGCAGCCACCAGCGCACCCGCTTCGCCCCCGGCCACAGCCGCCGGGACACACACTTCGGGCACCGGCGCACCGCCGACCGCCGACCCGGCTCTGCTCGTCGACCAGCTGAACGGCATCACCCTGCCCGTCCCGGACGGCTGGGAGAAGCCGACCAGCACGGTCGAGGACGTCACGACCATGCGGACCAGCCACTCCTACACCTGCCCCGGCGACTCGGCCTCGTTCTGCTACCACGGCACGGTCACCTCACGTACCGCCGACCAGAGCGACGTCTCATCGGCCGAGGCGGTGGCCAAGGCGGATATCAAGGACGCCGCCGACAGCTCGTACGACAAGGACCTCGTCGGCGACCTCAACTACGACGGCATCACCTCGCACACCCGGACCGAGTCCCGGTCGGTGACCGTCGCGGGCCGCACCGGCTATCTGGTGCGCTGGCGGGTCAGAACCGGCGCGGGCCCCGGGGGTTACGTCCAGACCGTCGCCTTCCCGTCGTCCCTCGGCTCCGAGTCGATGGTCGTGGTGCGCCTCGCCTTCGACGCCGGGCCCGACGGGCCGCCGCTCCACGTCATGGACACCATCACCAGCGGGATCCGCCCCATCGGCGATGCCACAAGCGGCGGTGTGGGCAGCAGCATCGCCCCCTGACCCGCCACCGGGAGCGCAGGGAAGGCACGGGGGGCTTACAGGAAGGTGTGGCCCTCGCCGCGGTATGTCGGCGCGGTCCCCGTCACCCGGTCGCCCTCGATCAGCTGGAGCGCGTCGAACCGCTCGCACAGCTCACCCGACTTGGCGTGCCGGAACCACACCTTGTCACCGAGCAGCAGATCGTCGGCGGGGGAGCCGAGCAGCGGGGTCTGGACCTCGCCGGGCCCCTCCTGCGGGTCGTAGCGCAGCCCCTCAGGGAGGTACGGGACGGGCAGCCGGTCCTGGCCGGCCGCGCCCGACGCCGGATAGCCGCCGCCGAGCACGGTCACCACACCCACGCCCGGCCTGCGGACCACCGGCATCGCGAAGAGGGCCGCCGGACGCCCGGTGAAGGAGGTGTAGTTGTCGAAGAGCCGCGGTACGAAGAGGCCGGAACCCGCCGCGATCTCGGTCACCGCGTCCTCGGCCGCCGTGTGCTGCACGCTGCCCGTCCCGCCGCCGTTGACGAACTCCAGGTCCGGTGCCACCGACCGGACCGCCCGCACCACGGCGGCCCGCCGGACGGCCAGCTCCCTGCGGGCCGCCGACTGCATCAGCCGCACCGCGCGCGAGCGCAGCGGCCGCCCGGCGACGGAGTCGCCCACCCCCGCGATATGGCCCTCGTACGCCATCAGCCCCACCAGCCGGAAACCCGGGCGCCGCGCCACCGACCGTGCCAGCTCGGCGAGTTGGGCGGGATCGCGCAGCGGCGACCTGAGCGCCCCGATGCGCACCCGGCCGCCGAGCATCCGGAGCGAGGTGTCCAGCTCCAGGCAGACGCGGATCTCCTCACGGCCGCCGTCCCGCGCGCCGTCGATCAGCTCCAGCTGGGCCGGATCGTCCACCATCACGGTCACGGCGGCGGCCAGCTTGGGGTCGCCGGCCAGCTCGGCGTATCCGGCGCGGTCGGCCGACGGATAGGCGAGGAGTACGTCGTCGAACCCGGACCTGGCCAGCCACAGCGACTCCGCCAGGGTGAACGACATCAGCCCGGCGAAGCCGTCGCGCTCCAGCACCCGCTCCAGGAGCGTCCGGCAGCGTACGGACTTGCTCGCCACCCGGATCGGTTTGCCGGCCGCGCGGCGGACCAGGTCGTCGGCGTTGGCGTCGAAGGCTTCGAGGTCGACGATCGCCAGCGGGGCATCGAGGGCGGCGGTGGCCCGGTCGTACCGGGTCCGGTCAGCAGCACGGGGCGTCATGGCCGAAGCCTGCCAGACATGATTACCGGAGGGTAGGGGGATGTTCTGGGCAGATGCCCCGTGCGTACCGTCCGGTTCCCGCAGGTCCCGTGCCAGCCCGTAGAGTGACCGACGGACCCGCCAGGAAGGCGAATTCGGGCGGACGCACAGGGGGGCGGATGAGTACCGAGGCGCGACGTGCCCCCTTCCCGTCCTTCCCGCCCCGCCCGAAGGAACCGCCGTGCGCCCAGCCACCCACGCAGCCCCCCGCCCAGGCCGGCCCGGGGCAGCCCCCGGCCGAGGCCCCCACGGAGACCACTACACGGCTGCGCCCCGTCGTCGAGACTCCCGAGCCCGCTGACGCCTCCGCGACCGGGCCTTCCCCCGCCGTCTCCGACTCCCGTGCGTCCGCCGCCTCTTCGGAGCCGGGAGCCGGGTCGCCCGCAGGCCCGCCGGCCGGGTCGCCCACCGGCCCGCCTGCCGGTTCCCCGGCCTACCCGGCCTCCGCGGCCTCCGCGGCCGGGAGGCCGGCGCCGCCGTCCGGCGTCCCGCCCAGGCCCGCCGCCGCACCGCCCGTCTTCCCGCCCCGGCCCTCCGCGCCGCCGCCCACCCGCCGCAGGCCGGTCGGCGCTGTCGACCTCACCCCGCGGCCCGGTGCGGGAGGCCCGGCGGTCCGTCAGGAGCCGCGTCAGGCCGCCGCCGAGACGCCGGTCGAGACCACCACCCGGCTGCGGCCCGTTCCGGCCCGGCACCCGGGCAGGGCCGTGGCCGCCGCGGCCTGCGTGGTGCTGGGCCTCGGCCTGATCGGTGGCGCGGCCGCCGGGAGCATGCTCAGCGGTGACAGTGCCGCGGCAGGCCCCAGCGACGGATTCACCGCGGCGCGCGGCCTCTGGCACAGCACCCCGGTCGACACCCTCTTCCCCACGACGCTCAAAGGCACCGGCGCGGGCCCCGGCGGCGCCGACCGCACCTGGACCAGGGTGGGCGTCGCACCGGACAGCACCTGTACGGGCCGGCTCGACCCCATGCTGCTGCGCGCGCTCCAGCCGGTGGGCTGCAGCAGGCTGGTGCGCGCGACGTACACCGATGCCACCAGCAGCAGTGTGACCACGGTCGGGATGGTCTTCACCGAGGCGGGCCCGGCGGCGATGACCGCCCTGCACCAACGGTTCACGGCCGAGGGCCTCGACCGGCGCACCGATCTGATGCCCGGCGCCTACCCGGTGAAGTCCACACCCGCCGCCTCGTTCGGCGACCGGCAGCGGGCGAGCTGGACGGTGAGCGTCCTGACGGACGCACCCGTCGTCGTGTACGCGGTCTCCGGGTTCGCCGACGGCCGTACGGTCACCGACCCGCAGCCCGCCGCCGTGGCCATGGAGGAGTCACAGACGACCGCCGCGGCCCAGGCGGGGCTCGGCCACGACGCCAAGGGCATCGAGGAGCGCGTCGAGCGGGCGCTGCGCAAGAACGTCGCCGCCACGGCGAAGCCGTGAACCACCAGGCGGAGCCCGGAGCGTACGGCGAAGCCCTGAACCGCACGGAGGAGCACCGATGAGACGCCGAGGACCGACCGCACTCACCGGCGTGCTGGCCGCCGCGGCCTTCACCGTGCTGCCCGCGGTGCCCGCCGGCGCCGACTCCATCCGCGCCCAGCAGTGGGAACTGACCGCCATGCACACCCAGCAGGCATGGCGTACGACCAAGGGGCGTGGCGTCACGGTCGCCGTGCTCGACACCGGAGTCGACGCAGCCAACCCCGACCTCGCGGGACAAGTGCTGCCCGACAAGGACCTGATCGGCTTCGGAGCCAAGCGCGGCGACCGGTCCTGGGCCCGGCACGGCACCGCGATGGCGGGCATCATCGCCGGCCACGGACACGGGCCAGGCCACGCGGACGGCGTCCTCGGCATCGCGCCCGAGGCGCACATCCTGCCGGTCCGGGTGATCCTCGAAGGCAGCGACCCGTCGATCAAGAAGGCCCGCGCCTCACGCGGCGGCGCCCTCGCCACCGGGATCCGCTGGGCGGCCGACCACCACGCCGACGTCATCAACCTCTCCCTCGGCGACGACAGCGCGTCCGCCCGCCCGGAACCCGGCCAGGACGCCGCCGTCCAGTACGCGCTCTCCAAGGGCTCCGTCGTCGTGGCGTCGGCGGGCAACGGCGGCGAGGACGGCGACCACATCTCCTACCCGGCCGCCTACCCCGGGGTGATCGCGGTGACCGCCGTCGACCGGTACGGCACCCACGCCTCCTTCTCCACCCGCCGCTGGTACGCCACCGTCAGCGCCCCGGGCGTCGACGTCGTGATCGCCGACCCCGACCGCAAGTACTACGAGGGCTGGGGCACCAGCGCGGCCTCCGCCTTCGTCTCGGGCGCGGTCGCGCTGGTCAGGGCCGCGTACCCGGACCTCACCCCGGCACAGATCAAGAAGCTGCTCACGGACACCGCCCGCGACGCCCCGCAGGGCGGCCGCGACGACTCCCTCGGGTACGGGATGGTCGACCCGGCGGCCGCGCTCGCGGCGGCGGCGAAGCTCGCCCCGGCGCAGATCCGTACGGAGGCCGCCGGTTACGGCAGGAAGTACTTCGGGCCGGGCCCCGACGCGGAGCCGAGCACGGGGCCCGGAGCCTGGGTCGTCCCGCTCACGGGCGGCGCCGGCGTGCTGCTGCTGGCCGGCGCCCTGGTGCTGTGGCGGGGCGGCCGGTACCGGAGCATCCCGCGCGGCGCCGGTTTCAGCCGGTTCCGCCGGTCGCTGTGACGGCGGCACGCGCCGCGGCCTCGGTGACCGCGATCCCCGCGGGCAGGGTGGTGTGCCCCGCGGAGAGCACGGCGATCAGCCGGGTGCCGCTTCCCACGGTCACCCGCCCGATGCTGTGGACGGTCCACCGGGCGGCGTCCCCGCGCGGCAGCCAGCCGTTCTTCAGCGCCCAGCCGTGCCCTGCAGCGGAGACGCCCCACGCCTGACCGGGCGCCACCCTCGTCATCAGCGCCGTGAGACAGCCGCGCGAGGAGAGGGAAAGCTCGGAATCGCCTCCGAACACCGCCCGCAGCAGCGTCAGTTGGTCCCGGGCGGTGGTCCGGGTCAGGCCCCACTCGCCGTTGCTGCCGCCCCGGGTGCGGGTGAGCCCGAGCCGCCGGACACCGGCGTCGAACCCGGGTGCGCTGCCGATCGCGTTCCACAGCGCGGTGGCCGACGCGTTGTCGCTGTGCACGATCATCGCCTCGGCGAGCGTCTGTTCCGAGACGCCGAGGCCGCGTCCGGCGTCCTGCGCGCGCAGCAGCAGCGTCGCGAGGATGCCGACCTTCACGATGCTGGCCGTGTCGTAACTGCCGCTCCCGTGAACGGCGGTGGCGCCGCTCGCCGTGTCGAGCACCGCGACCGACAGCGAGGCGTCGCCCGCCACGGACCGCAGCGCACGGGCCAGTGCCGCGTCCGGATCCACTTCGGACCTCCCCGGGTATGTGTGTACGGCCGCCGGCCGCCGCCCGCGCCCGGCCGGCCCGACGATACGGCCGGGACCCCGGCCCCGCAGCCGGACCCGGCCGACCAGCGGCGGGGGCCGCGGCACTAGGCTCAGGACCGTGGCGCTCAAGAACATTCCGGACTCCGGATTCTCCGACGACGACGGCACCGCCGACCCCCGGCTGACCGCGGCACTCGCCGCCTGGTCGCAGGACAGGGCGGCCGAGCCGAAGGTGCTCGAAGCCCTCCGGGACGCCCGGCTCCTGGTGCCGGTCGTCGCGATCCTCGGGGAGGCCGAGACGGGCGATGACGGGCTGCGCCGCGAGAAGTCCAGCGACATGGCGGTCCCGACGCTCCAGGCCGGGGACCGCAGGGCACTCCCGGCCTTCACATCGACCGCTTCACTGGCCCGCTGGGACCCGCAGGCCCGCCCGGTCGCCGTACCGCTGCACCAGGCGCTCCAGGCCGCAGCCCATGAGCGGGCCGACACGCTCGTGCTCGATCTGGCGGGCCCCGTCCCGTACGAGCTCAGGGGCGCCGCGCTGCTCGCGCTGGCGGAGGGACGCACCAGCGCGGACCCGCTGGACGACCCGGCCGTGGTGGAGGCGGTACGGGAGGTCGTCGCCGCACACCCCTGCGTGCTCCGCGCCCATCTCGGCCCGGGGAAGGCCGACGGCACCCTGGCCCTGGTCCTCGCGCCCGGTGCCGAGCAGTCGGCGGCCACCGCGGTCGCCACGGATCTGGCCGCGCACGAGGTGCTCAGGGCCCGGCTGGTGCGGGGGCTCGATCTGGCGCTGCTGCCGGCCGGGGCGCCGGCTCCGAACACCCCGCTCTTCGCGCGCTGACACCGGGCGGCGAAGCCCCGAGAGGCAGTCCAGGCTCTTCCGACGAATAATTGCGGAGAAATCCGACAATCTTCGTGAGGTGGAGCTATGGAGACGACGGAGACGCGGAGGATAGCCGCGGAGTTCCTGGGAACTCTGCTGCTGGTGTTCGTCGCGGTGGGATCCGTGGTGCTCGCCAGTGAGTACATCGGTGCCTTCGGCATCGCGCTCACGTTCGGCTTCATCATGCTGGCGCTGGCCTACTCGCTCGGCGCGATATCGGGCTGCCACATCAACCCGGCCGTGACCCTGGGCATGCTGCTGGCCGGGCGCATCGATCTGCGCAGGGCGGTGGAGTACTGGATCGCGCAGTTCCTCGGCAGCATCGTCGGTTCGGCCCTGCTCTTCCTGCTCACCAAGCAGGTGCCGGGGATCAAGACCGACGGCCTGTTCGGCAGCAACGGCTACGACAACCGCTCGGCCGTGCACATCAACCTGGGCGGCGCCTTCCTGGTGGAAGTGGTGCTGACCTTCGTCTTCGTCTTCGTCGTCCTGGCCGTGACCCACAAGGTGGCCGTCGTGGGCTTCGACGGGCTGCCCATCGGTCTGGCGCTCGCCACGGTCCACCTGATCGGCATCCCGCTGACCGGTACATCGGTGAACCCGGCGCGCAGCTTCGGCCCGGCCCTCTTCGCCGGCGGCGCCGCGCTCTCCCAGCTGTGGCTGTTCATCGTGGCGCCGCTGATCGGCGGGGCGATCGCGGCCTACGCGCACCGCTTCACCCACCCCACCGGCCTCACCGGGCACGGGGAGCGGCCGCTGAACGGCGGGCCGGCCGGCGAAGCCCCGGCCGACTCCGCGGAGGACGGCTCTGCCGCGGCCGGCTCCCCGGGCGGTGCCGCCAGGGCCGGTCAGCGGGGAACCTCGTGGATCAGGCGCGGGCCCCGTTCTCAGCCGTAGACCGGCCCGGTGTACTTCTCGCCGGGGCCCTCACCCGGCTCGTCGGGCACCGCGGACGCCTCGCGGAACGCCAGCTGGAGCGATTTCAGGCCGTCGCGCAGCGGCGCCGCGTGGAAGGAGCTGATCTCCGTGGCGCTCGCCGTGATCAGTCCGGCGAGCGCCTGGATCAGCTTCCGGGCCTCGTCCAGGTCCTTGTGCTTCTCGCCGTCCTCGGCCAGGCCCAGGTTGACGGCGGCCGAGCTCATCAGATGAACCGCGACCGTCGTGATCACCTCGACCGCGGGGACGTCCGCGATGTCACGGGTCATGGAGTCGAAGCCGGGGGCTTCTTCTTCGGGGGTGGGGGAGGGGGTCGCGTCGCTCATGACGCACACGATATGCGGTGGCCCTGCCGCCCCCGCGCGGAGGCCGCCGCGGACCGGTTCGCCGCACCGCGTCCGGGGTGCTAACCTTGTGTAACGACCGGCCGGACACCTGAGTGCCCGGCCCACAAGTGGAGGCTCCGATCTCCCACCTGACTGTCCTCCGGGACGGCGGGTCACCGGTCAGGCGGCGCCCATCGTTCCGTACGGACGATGGAAGCCACCCGATGTGCGCCCCGCGGTCGACGCGGCGGTGCTCCGGTATGTGAGGAGCTCCCGCCTGTGTCCCGTCCGGGGCGTTTTTCATGTTCCAGGTGCGGTTGGTCTGTCTAAACAGACGTTACGCGGCTGTCTGCCAGAGAGCCGTGTGGTGCTACCGAGGAGGATCCATCAGCGCCGAGCCCCGCATCAACGACCGGATTCGCGTTCCCGAGGTGCGACTTGTCGGACCCAGTGGTGAGCAGGTGGGCATTGTCCCGCTCGCGAAGGCCCTGGAGCTGGCACAGGAGTACGACCTCGACCTGGTCGAGGTCGCGGCGACCGCCCGTCCGCCCGTGTGCAAGCTCATGGATTACGGGAAGTTCAAGTACGAGTCGGCCATGAAGGCCCGTGAGGCGCGCAAGAACCAGGCGCACACGGTCATCAAGGAGATGAAGCTCCGGCCGAAGATCGACCCGCACGACTACGACACCAAAAAGGGTCACGTCGTGCGCTTCCTCAAGCAGGGCGACAAGGTCAAGATCACGATCATGTTCCGCGGTCGCGAGCAGTCCCGCCCCGAACTGGGCTTCCGGCTGCTGCAGCGCCTCGCTTCGGACGTCGAGGACCTCGGGTTCATCGAGTCGAACCCGAAGCAGGACGGCCGAAACATGATCATGGTGCTTGGCCCGCACAAGAAGAAGACCGAGGCCATGGCCGAGGCGCGTGAGGCCCAGGCCGCCCGCAAGGCGGAGCGCCAGGGCACCGCGGCCGAGGGTTCCGAGGACGAGGTCGCCGAGGCAGAGGCCGAAGCACCGGCCGAGACCACCTCCGACGCGTGACCGTAAGGGCCACCAGCCAGGCGGCCCCGGGGTTCCGCCCGGAACACATACCAATGATCTGACGCTCCCGGTCTCCGGTGCCCGCACCGGGGGAGCGCCACTGACGAGGAGAGTACGGCGCGATGCCGAAGAACAAGACGCACAGCGGCTCCAGCAAGCGCTTCAAGATCACCGGCTCCGGCAAGGTGCTCCGTGAGCGCGCCGGCAAGCGCCACCTGCTGGAGCACAAGTCGTCCAAGAAGACGCGTTCGCTGACCGGCACCGTCGTGGTGGCCCCGGCCGACGCCAAGAAGATCAAGAAGCTTCTCGGCAAGTGATGTCGCCGCCCCCGGTGATCCCCGGGGGCGCGATGTCGGGACCGGGACCAATTCGTTTCCGGGCCGTGTGAGTTCACCCACGGCCCCGCTACAAGGAGTCAACAAGTGGCACGCGTCAAGCGGGCAGTCAACGCCCACAAGAAGCGCCGGGCAGTTCTCGAGGCGGCCAAGGGCTACCGCGGTCAGCGTTCGCGCCTGTACCGCAAGGCCAAGGAGCAGGTCACCCACTCCCTGGTCTACAACTACAACGACCGCAAGAAGCGCAAGGGCGACTTCCGTCAGCTGTGGATCCAGCGCATCAACGCCGCTGCCCGCGAGAACGGCATGACGTACAACCGCCTCATCCAGGGTCTGAAGGCCGCCAACATCGAGGTGGACCGCAAGATCCTCGCCGAGCTGGCCGTCAACGACACCAACGCGTTCGCCGCGCTGGTCGAGGTCGCGCAGAAGGCGCTCCCGAGCGACGTCAACGCGCCGAAGACCGCTGCCTGATCAGGCACGCACTTCAGCCGGAGCCCGGCCGGCAGGACCCGCAGGCGGAAGCCGCCTGCGGGTCCGCTGTGTTCCGTGCACCGGTCGAGCCCCGCACGCGCCCCTCCCGTACGTGAATAAGGTGAAACGCCGACCATGGGCACCCCCGCCGAGCTGATCTCCCCGCGCTCCCCGCGCGTCGCCGCCGCCAAGCGGCTCGCCCGGCGCAACTTCCGTACCAAGGAACGCCGGTTCATCGCCGAGGGGCCGCAGGCCGTGCGTGAGGCGGTGCGGCACCGGACCGGCGGCGAGCCGACGCTCGTGGAGCTGTTCACCACCGTGGAGGCCGCCGAGCGGTACGCGGCCATCGTTGCCGCGGCACGGGACGCCGGGGCGCGGATCCACCTGGCCGGCGACGACGTACTCGCCGAACTCTCCCAGACCATCACCCCGCAGGGCCTCGTCGGTGTCTGCCGCTTCCTGGACTCGCCCTTCGACGAGATCCTCGCCGCCCGCCCCCGGCTGGTCGCCGTGCTCGCGCATGTCCGTGACCCCGGCAACGCCGGCACGGTGCTGCGCTGCGCCGACGCGGCGGGCGCCGACGCCGTCGTCCTCACCGACGCGTCCGTCGACCTGTACAACCCCAAGTCCGTACGCGCTTCGGTCGGTTCGCACTTCCATCTGCCCGTCGCGGTCGGTGTCCCCGTCGAGCGGGCCGTCGCCGGGCTGCAGGCCGCCGGGGTACGGATCCTCGCCGCCGACGGCGCGGGCGACGACGACCTGGACGCCGAACTCGACGCGGGCACCATGGGCGGCCCGAGCGCCTGGGTGTTCGGCAACGAGGCATGGGGGCTCCCCGAGGAGACCCGGGCCCTCGCCGACGCGGTGGTCCGCGTCCCCATCCACGGCCGGGCCGAGAGTCTCAATCTCGCCACGGCGGCCGCCGTCTGTCTCTACGCTTCCGCACGTGCGCAGCGCGCTTCCGGAGGGTGCCGCTCCGTCACCTCCAGCTAGTAGGGTGACGAGTTCGGGGGCCCACTGCGCTATTCGGAGAGGTGGGATACGGGGATGGCCGTCTCATCGGGCAGTGCGTCGTCACACGGAAACGGACCGGTGCTGAACGGAGCGGGTGTGTCCGGCGGCACCGGCGGCGCCACCGGACCGGGGATCGACCCCGACGAGCTCCCCGACGGACTGGTCATCGCCGACGAGCACGGCCGGATCGTCTGCTTCAACACCGCCGCCGTACGGATCACCGCCGTACCGCGGGCTGCCGCACTCGGCCGCCCGCTGGAGCAGGCGCTGCCGCTGGAGGACCTCAAGGGCCGCCGCTGGTGGACCCTGACCGACCCGTACGGCGGGCTCGCCATCCGCTACGGCCAGCCCGAACGCAATCTGCTGCTGCCCGGCGGGCGTGAGGTGCTGGTCTCCGCGCGGTACATACGGGAGCACCCCACCGGGCCCGTCCTGCGGGTGATCGTCTCGCTCCGGGGCACCGAGGCGCGCCGCCGTACCGAGCGCAGCCACGCCGAGCTGATAGCCACCGTCGCGCACGAGCTGCGCTCCCCGCTGACCTCGGTCAAAGGATTCACCGCGACCCTGCTCGCGAAATGGGAGCGCTTCACCGACGCGCAGAAGCGCCTCATGCTGGAGACCGTCGACGCCGACGCCAACCGCGTCACCCGGCTGATCGCCGAACTGCTCGACATCTCGCGCATCGACTCGGGCCGCCTGGAGCTGCGCCGCCAGCCCGTCGACATCGGCGCCGCCGTCGGCCGGCACATCCAGGCCCACACCGCGTCCGGCCAGGACCCCGACCGGTTCCTGGTCCGGATCCACCAGCCGCTGCCCGATCTCTGGGCCGACCCGGACAAGATCGACCAGATCCTGGGCAACCTGCTGGAAAATGCGGTGCGCCACGGTGAGGGAACCGTCACCATCGAGGTGGCGGCAGCCGCCGCGAAGAACGACGAGAAGGGGACGGGCGTCACAGTGACCGACGAGGGCCCCGGTATCCCCGAGGAGTCGATGAGCCGCGTCTTCACCCGCTTCTGGCGGGGCAGCAAGCGCGGCGGCACCGGGCTCGGCCTGTACATCGTCAAGGGCATCGTCGAGGCGCACGGCGGGACGATCACCGTCGGCCGCGGGGCGAACGGCGGCGCGGAGTTCCGATTTATTCTGCCCGTAGGGGCTCCGGCGTACCTGAAATAGGAATTTTCGCGAAGCGTCGTGCAAGGGTGGCGGCGGGCGACGGGTGGGCCTGAGGACCTGCGGGCTTCTTCGACCCCATGCGACCTCTAGAATCGACCTTTGGCACGTTTGCGTCCTTGACGTCGCTGTCGGCGAGCAGGTCGCCTCAGCCAGAAATCGGAAGTACGGGAAGAGATGTCGGCACCGAACAAGTCGTACGACCCTGTTGAGGTCGAGGCACTGAAACCGGAAGAGATCGAGCGGATGCGCGATGAGGCGCTCGCCGCCTTCGCCGCCGCGGGCGATCTCGACGCGCTCGCGCACGCGAAGACGGCCCACACCGGCGGTACCTCGCCGCTGGCGCTCGCCAACCGTGAGATCGGCGCGCTGCCGCCGCAGGCCAAGGCCGACGCGGGCAAGCGCGTGGGCATGGCACGCGGCGCCGTGAACAAGGCCCTCGCGGCCCGCCAGGCGGAGCTGGAGACCGAGCGCGACGAGCGGGTCCTGGTCGAGGAGGCGGTGGACGTCACCCTGCCCTACGACCGCACCCCCGCCGGCGCCCGCCATCCGCTGACCACCTTCATGGAGCGGGTCTCGGACATCTTCGTGGCCATGGGCTACGAGGTCGCCGAGGGCCCCGAGGTCGAGGCGGAGTGGTTCAACTTCGACGCCCTGAACTTCACGCCCGACCACCCGGCCCGGCAGATGCAGGACACCTTCTTCGTCCAGGGCCCCGAGGGCACCGAGGGCGACGAGTCCGGTGTCGTGCTGCGGACGCACACCTCGCCCGTCCAGGCCCGCACCCTGCTCGACCGGGAGCCCCCCGTCTACGTCGTCTGCCCGGGGCGGGTCTACCGCACCGACGAGCTGGACGCCACGCACACCCCGGTCTTCCACCAGATCGAGCTGCTCGCCGTGGACGAGGGCCTCACCATGGCCGACCTGAAGGGCACCCTGGACCACATGGTGCAGGCACTCTTCGGCCAGGACATGACGACCCGGCTGCGCCCGAACTACTTCCCGTTCACCGAGCCGTCCGCCGAGATGGACATGCAGTGCTACGTCTGCCGCGGCGCTTCGGTGGGCAACCCCGACCGCCCGTGCCGCACCTGCTCGAGCGAGGGCTGGATCGAGCTGGGCGGCTGCGGGATGGTCAACCCCAAGGTGCTCACCGCCTGCGGTGTGGACCCCCAGAAGTACAGCGGATTCGCCTTCGGGTTCGGCATCGAACGGATGCTGATGTTCCGCCACAACGTCGAAGACATGCGAGACATGGTCGAGGGTGACATCCGGTTCACCCGGCCGTTCGGGATGGAGATCTGATGCGGGTCCCGCTTTCCTGGCTGCGGGAGTACGTCGATCTCCCCGCCACCGAGACCGGCCGTGACGTACAGGCCAAGCTGATCGGCGTCGGCCTGGAGGTCGAGACCGTCGAGCAGACCGGCGCGGGCCTCAAGGGTCCGCTGGTCGTCGGAGAGGTACTGACCATCGAGGAGCTGGAGGGCTTCAAGAAGCCCATCCGCTTCTGCACCGTCGACGTCGGCAGCGCCAACGGCACCGGAGCCCCGCAGGAGATCGTCTGCGGCGCCCGGAACTTCTCCGTCGGCGACAAGGTCGTCGTGGTCCTGCCCGGCGCCGTGCTGCCCGGCGACTTCGCGATCGCCGCGCGCAAGACGTACGGCAAGACCTCGCACGGCATGATCTGCTCCGGCGACGAGCTGGGCATGGGCGACGACGGCACGCACGGCATCATCGTGCTGCCGCCGGGCCACGAGCCGGGCACCGACGCCATCGCGCTGCTCGAACTGGTCGACGAGGTGCTCGACATCGCCGTCACTCCGGACCGCGGCTACGCCCTGTCGATCCGCGGTGTCGCACGCGAGACCGCCACCGCCTACGGGCTGCCGCTGAGCGACCCCGCGCTGCTCGACGTGGCGCCGCCCAACGCGTTCGGCTACCCGGTGAAGATCGCCGACCCGCGTGGCTGCGACCGCTTCACCGCCCGTACCGTCACCGGCATCGACGTCGAGGCCCGGACGCCGATCTGGCTCCAGCGCCGGCTGCAGAAGGCCGGTATGCGGCCGGTCTCGCTCGCCGTCGACATCACCAACTACGTGATGCTGGAGCTCGGCCAGCCGCTGCACGCCTACGACCGCACCCGGATCGACGGGCCGATCGGCGTACGCAGGGCCGTGGCCGGCGAGAAGTTCACCACCCTCGACGGGACCGCGCGCGTACTCGACGCCGGTGACCTGGTCATCACGGACGACCGCGGCCCCATCGGGCTCGCCGGTGTGATGGGCGGGGCCAACACGGAGATCGCCGACGTCACCGCCGACCCGGAGACCGGGCAGCTCAGCGGCACCACCGACGTCGTCATCGAGGCCGCGCACTTCGACGCGCTCTCCGTCTCCCGTACCGCACGCCGCCACAAGCTTGCCTCCGAGGCGTCCAAGCGCTTCGAGCGTGGCGTCGACCCGGAGGCCGCTTCGGCGGCCGCCCAGCGGACCGTCGACCTCCTGGTGCTGCTCGCGGGCGGCACCGCCGAGGCCGGGGTCACCGAGGTCGTGGCGCCGTCCGCGCCGCGCACCCTCCGGATGCCCGCCGACCACCCGGACAAGGTGGCGGGCGTCGCGTACGGGCGGGAGACCGTCGTACGCCGTCTCCAGCAGGTCGGCTGCGATGTCTACGGGCAGGACGAGCTGATCGTCACCGTGCCGTCCTGGCGCCCCGACCTCGCCTACCCCAACGACCTGGCCGAAGAGGTCATCCGTCTGGAGGGGTACGAGAACCTCCCGTCGACGCTGCCCAGGCCCCCGGCAGGCCGCGGGCTCACCGAGCGGCAGCGGCTGCACCGCAGGGTCGGCCGCGCGCTGGCCGGTGCCGGGTTCGTCGAGGCGCTGAACTACCCGTTCACCGGCGACGCCGCCTTCGACCAGCTCGGGCTGGCCGCCGACGACCCGCGCCGGACCACGGTCAAGCTGGTCAACCCGCTCTCCGACGAGGAGCCCGCGCTGCGCACCACGCTGCTGCCCGGGCTGCTCGGCGCGCTGCGGCGCAACACCGGACGCGGCTCGCACGACCTCGCGCTCTTCGAGACCGGCCTGGTCTTCCGGCCGACCGGCGACGAGCGGGTGCCCGCGCGGCTGCCCGTCGACCGCAGGCCGACCGACGAGGAGATCGCCGAGGTCACCGCCGCGCTGCCGCGCCAGCCGCGCCGCGTCGCCGCCGTCCTGGCCGGTGCCCGTGAGCAGGCCGGCTGGTGGGGCAAGGGCCGCCCGGCCGACTGGGCGGACGCCGTCGAGTCGGCCCGTACCGTCGGCCGCGAGGCCGGTGTCGAGCTGATCGTCCGCGGCGCACAGCACGAACCGTGGCACCCCGGCCGCTGCGCCGCGCTGTACGTGGTCGTGGACGGCGCCGAAGTCCTCGCCGGGCACGCGGGCGAGCTGCACCCGCGCGTCATCAAGGCGTTCCACCTCCCCGAGCGAAGCTGCGCCATGGAGCTGGAGCTCGATGTGCTGGAGCGGGCCGCCACGACGCTCGTCGCGCCCCGGATCTCCTCCTTCCCGGTGGCGACCCAGGATGTCGCGCTCATCGTTCCCGCCGGAGTGCCGGCCGTGGACGTCGAGGCGGCGCTGCACGAGGGCGCCGGTGAACTCCTCGAATCGCTGCGGCTGTTCGACGTCTTCACCGGTGAGCAGATCGGCGAGGGCAAGAAGTCCCTGGCGTACGCGCTGCGCTTCCGCGCGGCCGACCGCACGCTGACCGTCGACGAGGCGACCGCGGCCAGGGACGCCGCTGTGGCGCTCGCAGCCGAGCGGACCGGGGCGGTGCTGCGCGGCGCGTAACCGCCGTTCCGCGTACGGCGGAACCACTGAGGGGCGTGTCCGGATCTCCGGGCGCGCCCCTCACTCGTTCGGGTGAGAAGCGCTGCTGAGTACGGCAACGGACGCACACCGCGGACAGAATCGACGCGCCCGATCATAAGACCGACCGGCACATGAGGGGCGGCGGCATGATCCGAACCGGAGGATGGCGGGGAGCGGTCGTCTTCGGCCTCCCCGCGGTCGGGCTGGCCGTCCTGGTCGGCTGGGAGCTGGCCGGCTCGCCGTTCGGCGACGACAGCATCACCGTCCGGCTGGCCTTCAGCTCCGCGCTGCTCTCCCTGGCCGGCTGTGTGCTCGCGGGGGTCCGGCTGGGCCCGGTACGGGAGTTGAGGCAGGTGCGCGCCGTCGCGTACGCCACGCAGCGGGTGCTGCTCAGGCCGCTGCCCGCGCGGATCGACGGTCTCGCCGTCGCCGCGAGCCAGCTCTCCGCGTCGCGGGGCGCGGTGGTCGGCGGGGACCTCTACGAGGCGCTGGCCACGGTGCACGGGGTGCGCCTGGTGATCGGGGATGTACGCGGGCACGGACTGGCGGCCATCGGCGCGGTGGCCGCGGTCCTGGGAAGCTTCCGGGAGGCCGCGCACGACGAGCCCGAACTGCCTGGCGTGGCGAGGAAGCTGGAGCGGGCGCTGGACCGGCACCTGCGGGAGCGGTCCCGGCAGGAGCACCCGGCGGCGGGCGGCGCCGATCCCGGCCATCCGTCGGCCGAGGAGTTCGTGACCGTCCTGCTCCTGGAGATCGACGGCGAGGGGGTGATGACGGCGGTCAACTGCGGGCATCCGTGGCCCTACCGGCTGGGGAAGGCGGCGGAACCGCTCAGCGGGGGCGAGCCGTTGCCACCGCTGGGTGCGTTCCCGCTGCCCCCGGCCGTGGAGGCGGACCGGTGCGGCCGGCTGCTGCCGGGTGACGCGCTGTTCCTGCACACCGACGGGGCGACGGACGCGCGGGACTCGGCGGGCCGGTTCTTCCGCCTGGAGGAGGCGCTGTCGGCTGCGGCGGCCGACGGTGCCCCCACGCCTGCCCGGGTGATCCAGCGGGTGCACCGGGCGCTGCTGCGGCACACCGGCGGCCGCACCACCGACGATGTGGCGCTGCTCGTCCTGCGCAACGACCGCAGCAGGACATGTGTCAGGCCGGATCCGGTCAGTACGGCACGGTCCGCTCTCTGAGGCGGGCGGGCGGAGGGGAAGCCCGTACGGAGGAAGCCCAGGCCGGTGGAGGGTAGTTCGGGGTGCTCAGGAGACGGGGAGTCCGCTGTCCGGGGCGGGGACCGGGGTGCGCGACGACACCCTGAGGAAGAGGGTCAGGACGGCGCCGAGCGCGTAGCACGCGCCGAACACCCACATGACGCCCGCCACACCGAGCGGCCCGAGGCACAGGCTCACCAGCGCGGGCCCGGCCGCGGTGCCGAGGCCGGCGCCGAGGTTGAGCCCGGCCATGGCGGCGCCGGTACGCTGCGGCGCGATCTGCGGCATCAGCGCGGACATGGGCGAGAAGCCGGCCAGGCAGGCGCAGAAGAGGGAGCCGGTGAGCAGGGACAGCCAGAAGCTGTGCGTGGCGGTCGGGATGTAGTAGAAGGCGACGGTGGTGACGGCGCAGCCCGCGCACCCCATCCAGCGCAGCACGGGCGTGATGCCGTAGCGGTCGCCCCAGTAACCTGCGAGCAGATTGGCGCCCAGATTCACCAGGTACATCACGGAGTAGATGGTGAGCCAGTCCCCGAGCGGGAACCCCAGGGACTTGGTGAAGTAGACGGGCAGGAAGACCGGGAAGCCGAACTGCGAGACGCCGTTGATGACCCGGACGAGACCGGCCACGGCGACCTTCGGCTCCTGCCACAGCACAGAGACGCCGTTGACCAGGCCGCGCAGCGGGTTCTCGTCGAGCTTCGAGACCGGCCGGTTCCCGCCGGGTGCCCGCACGGCCAGTGCGAGCGCCGTGCCGGCCGCGATCACCACCAGCCCCGCCCAGAGCGTGGGCAGCGGGCCGATGACGGCGATGCTCGCCTTGGCGAGCAGCGGGCTCAGGGTCGAGAAGCCGGCGATGTAGGCGAACCAGAACCAGCCGACGGCCATGCCGAGCCGGGCGGGCTGCGCCGTCTTGACGATCCACATGAGGAACCCGTAGGCGAACAGCGGGTATCCGAACCCGCGGAGCCCGTAGCAGACCAGCAGCAGTGCGCCCGAGTGGTCCATCACGCCGAGCGTCACGAACAGGGCGTGGAAGATCACCCAGACCACGGCGCCCGCCAGCATCAGACGGCGTGGTCCGAACACGTCGGAGAGTGCGGCGGCCATCCACGCGGAGATCCCCGCGGTCACGCCGTAGAGAGTGAACATCACCGCGATGTGGTGGGCGGCGAAGCCCTGATCGGTCAGGAACGCCGACAGATAGCCCTGTTCGACGCCGTCTCCGATCATGAAGAGCGCCAGTGCCAGATATCCCAGCGCCAGAGGCCGGGGGAGGCCGGCCTTTTCGAGGAGATTCCTGGGTGTACGGAGGTCCGGCATCGCTCCACCTTCCGGGTAGCTACGAGCGATCAGCAGTGCGGGGCGGTCTCGTTCGGGGCTGTACGGGTACTTCGGGTACGGGGCGTTGGAGTACGGGTCGTTCGGGTACGGGGTGTCATTCGATGTAGGCGGCGTCGTGGAAGCGGACCTCGGCGGCGAGGACCCGGCCGAAGACCGCGACCAGTTCGGCCTCGGCAGCCGGGGTACTGTTCAGCGCGTCGATCTCGTCCGCCAGGAAGCGCACCTGGGTGGTGAAGGGGGCGACGGTGTGCAGGCGCACCCAGTCCGCGACCTCGGTGCGCGCCGACGGCGTGCGCACGGCAGTGGCGCACCACTGCCGGTACAGCGACTCCGCCGCGTACATGCAGGTCACCACCCCCGCATAGCCGAGGGAGTCGGCAGCGCGGAGTACTTCTTCGGTGAGGGTGGCGGCCTGTGCCCCGGCCCGTTCGCCGGTCTCCGGCACGCCCGTGGTCCGCAGTGCCTCGGTGAAGTACGCGTACTGGTCGGTGACCAGCGCGTGCAGGGTACGGGCGTGCCCGGCCAGGGCGGCGGGGGTGGGGGCCTCGCGTACCGCGGCTCCCGCCAGCCGGGCCGCGGTGTCCACGAACTCCCGCTCGAAGTGCAGATACCGGGCGAAGACGGCGTCGCTGACGGTGTCGGACGTGACCTCGCGGACGAAGCGCATCCCGAGCGCCTGCTCCCAGTCCGCCGTGTTCCGGCTGATGAGCCGTGCGCTCAGCGGCGGTTCGGGCGGTACCGGCGGGTTCGGGTGCTGCGGGGAAGCTGGTTCGGGCATGGGGGTACCTCCACATGGGCCATGGGCCATGTGCTGCGGTGGGTGGGGAAAGAGGACCCGGCGGATGCGGCACGCGGGCGGCGGGCACAAGTACGCGGCGGGGCGCGGGCGCGCGGCGGGGCGCGGGTGCGCCGCATCGGCCGCATCGGCCGGTCACAGGGGCGGATCGCTCGGCGGGGCGCGTCGGTCGACGGCGGACAGGCCGTCGGAAGGGACGGACGGGCCCGCGAGGCAGGCCGTGTTACGGGAGCTGGTAGCCGGCCTTCTCGGCGTGGCGGGTGAAGGCCCGGACCTTCGCCTGGTCGACCCGGCCCCACCAGCGGCCGTTCTCCTTCAGCGCGGAGGCCACGATGGCCCCGTGACACAGGGACAGCAGCCGCTCGGCGTTGCCGTCGTTCATGCCCGAGCCGATGATCACCGGCAGCCGGGTGGCGTCCAGGATGCCCCGGACCTCGCTCTCGGCGGCCTCGTCACCGGTGCGTCCGCCCGTGGCGATGAGCACGTCCGCGTCGAAGAACTCGGCGTCCTCGGTCTGTTCGGCCAGCGAGCGGTCGGCGATGATGGAGTGCGAGCCGTGCTTGACGTGGACGTCGGCGAAGACCTTCAGGTGTTCGGCGCGCAGCGTCGCACGGTAGCGGGTCGCGGAGGGAGCGAGCCCTTCCATGAAGCCCTCGTTGGCGACATAGGCGTTCGCCCACTGGTTGACGCGTACGAAGGACGACTGGGACGCCTGAGCGGTGGCTATCGAGCAGTGCGCCCCGTTCGCGAGGACGTTGACGCCGACGGGCAGTCCGACCTTCTCGCGTACGTGGTCGCCGAGCACGGCCAGGGTGGCCGCCGTCTCGAAGCCCTGGTCCTCAGGCTTGGGGAAGGGCAGGTCCCAGGCGTTCTCCACGATCAGGCCGTGTACGCCGCCCTCGCGGTACGCGGTCGCCTCCTCCACGGCGAACTGGATCAGCTCGGCGATCGGCTGCCCGCGGTAGTGGGGGCTGCCCGGGAGCGGCGGGCAGTGGACGACGCCGATGACGGCACGGTCGGTGCCGAAGATCGACTCCAGCGCCGACTCCTTGGGCGGGAAGACGCCGAGCGGCCGCTGGTCATCGGTCCGGGGGGCAGGGGTGTTCATGGGTTCCTCTCGTGCGGTGTCTCGTGACGGGCTTGCGGTGCTCAGGCGGGCGGGTCGGCCGGGTCGGCCAGGCCCACCTGGTTGGAGAACTCGAAGCAGGCCGTGTATCCGGCGGCGACCAGCCGGGACCAGTGGTCGAAGGCGTGCTCCGCGCTGGGGAACGACCAGATCTCCACATGGGAGTAGTCGCTCTGCCCGCGTACGTGGAAGCGGCCGTTCATGCTGGCGCCGTGCCGCTCGGATGCCGTGCGCTGCTCCTGGAAGTCCCTTTCGTGCCGGGCTCGTTGGCCGGGCGGGAGGTCGTACCAGCTGGTACGCGGGAGGGAGTGGTGCAGCCAGACGACGTCATTCATGTCCTGTCCTCCGTCGTTTCCTCTCGAAGGTGTCCCGGCCGAAGGGCGTCGTCGAGCCGGGTGCGACGACCGATGTAGTGGCGGGACGTGGTGAATTTGAAGTCCGCCACCCGCGCGTGCTCGCGCATCGCCGCGTCCGCCATCCCGACGCCCGGGATCCGCCAGACGCCGATGTGGTCCCACTCGCTCGCGCCGTCGAGACGGTGCCGTCCGGCGATGGCCGCGCCGTTGCGTACGTCGGACGCGAACGCGACATCGCACTCCAGGTCGTAGTCGCGCCGCTCCTGCGCGGTCGCTGCCTGCCAGGCGCTGTTCCACTTCCACAGCGCGAAGAAGGCCCACTGGTCCTGCTCCGGCCGCGAGGCGGCGCCGACGACGGGCAGGAACTCCCGTGGCCCGAGCAGCCATTCGGTGCGCAGCAGGCGCCCCCAGCCGGCGCTCTCCAGCCGTACGGTGCCGGCCAGCGCCGCCGTCGGGGACGGGGCCTCGAACATGCCGACGATGTCGACGTCATGGGAGAAGCCGGTCTCGTACACCGTGGGCGCGTCCGGGTCCTGGTCCGGGCCGCCTGCCAGCACGCGGTCGACCGAGAGCCGCCAGCCCTCGGCCCGCAGCGCAGCCAGCTCCTCCCCGAGGGCGCTCGCGATCCGGTCCTGGTCCGCCGGGTGCGGTGTACGCCACCGGGCCAGGAACACCACCGCGCACCGCTCTCCCGGGGCGGCCTCGAAGACGTCCGTCTCCTCGCTCACCAGGGTCATGAGGCGGTGGCCCCCGTTTCGGACGGCGCACCGGCAGGCCGGTGCAGGCGCAGCACTTCGGCGCGGGTGGCGTAGGAGGAACCGGCCCCGAACCCCGAGCAGCTATGGGACGCGGCCGTCACCGCGTACCGCAGGGCGGCCAGCGGGTCCCCGGTCTCCAGCATCATCCCGACGAACGAACCGGCGAGGCAGTCACCTGCGCCCGTCGTGTCGACCACCGGCGGGGGGTCGGCCGGCGCGGGGACGGCGACCACGTGGGCCGGGGCGTCGGGATCGTCCGGGTCGCCCGGGGTGCACCAGCGGGCGCCGCGTGCGCCGTCGGTGAAGACCACCGAGCGGGCGCCGAGACCGAAGAGGACCCGTTCCGGTGCCGGGCCGATGGCGTGCGCGGCGTGCGTGTTGCAGAACACCGTGGCCGCGCCGTCGAGATGGCCGGCGAGTGTCCCGATGCCGTCGGCGAACGTCGCCGGTTCCAGGTCGACCGACCAGGGCACCCCGCTCTCGGCGCACCGCGCCAGGAGCGTACGGGCCGCGGCCGGGTCGTAGACGGCCGTGTGCAGCCACCCCGTTCCGGCGAGCGGGAGGGTGCGGCACACCTCTTCGGACGGGTACATGCGCGTGCCGGGCACGAGGACGAGGTGCTTCTCGCCGTCCGCGGCGATGGTGATGACGGCGCGGCTGGAACGGCCGTCCGTCACCTCGGGCCGGAAGTCCATACCGGCACGCTCCGCCCTGGCGACGCACTCCCGGCCCGCCGGGTCCGATCCGACCGCGCTGACCAGCGCCGTCGGCGCCCCGGTGAGGGAGCAGGCGAGGGCCGCGTTGGTCACCACGCCGCCGAGGGCGTCCGTGAGGTCGGCGCTCACCACCTTCTCGTCGGCCGCGGGAAGGGAGCCGACCCGTACCGTGGTGTCGAACACCGTGTCCCCGACGAACAGTGCCGTTCCGGCGAGGCGTTGGCCCGGCGCGGGGCCATCGGCGGTGCCGGTCAAGGGAGTTGCCTTCGTACCTGTGAGGGTGCTCATGGGCGGGCCAGCTCGATCCGGAAGCGGTAGCGGTCCGCGCGGTAGGTGATCGTCACATACTCCAGCGGGTCCCCGGCGGCCGACAGCGCGCGCCTGCGAGCGATCAGGATCGGGGCGCCCTTGGCGATCTCCAGCGACTTGGCCAGCTGAGCGTCGGCGACGCCGCCGTCGATGTACTCGCGCCCCGAGCTGATCCGCGTACCGGTGGTCCGCTCGATCCACTCGTACAGCGAGGTGTCCCGCAGCGCGTCCTCGCCGGGGGGCGCTGCCGGGTCGGCGATCCGGGCCGCCAGCCAGGAGACGCTGGAGGCGATCGGCTCGTCGTCGGCCAGCAGCACCCGGTCCACGCAGACCGTACGGGCGCCCTCTTCGACGCCCAGTTCCCTGGCGACCTCCGCGGGGGCGGGCTGGACGGTGACGCCGTTGAGCCGGTATCCGGGGCGCAGACCGCGCGCCCGCATGTCGTCCGCGAACGAGGCCAGCAGGTTCAGCGGCTGCTCGACCTTCGGCGGGAGCACGATGGTGCCCTGCCCGGAGCGCCGGGTCACCAGCTGTTCGTTCTCCAGCTCGTTCAGCGCGCTGCGCGCCGTGGTCCGGCTGATGCCGAAGCGCCGGGTGAGCACTGTCTCGGACGGCAGGGCATCACCAGGGGCGAACTCCCCCTTGGCGAGCGCCGAGCGGAGCCGCTCGGCGATCTGATGCCACTTCGACACCGGGCCGTCCATCAAGTCTTCGTCGTCCCAAGCCATGCCCAAATCATGCGAACGTCATGACGTTTGGTCAACCGATCGGATCACATAACTTTGCGTGAAGGGATCGGACGGAGAGTGTGCGGGCCGTGCCGGGGTGCGGCCCCGTTGACGGTTCCGCCGTTCGCGCCCTACGGTCCAGCCTCAACGATCCGGTACGCCCCTGAGCAGGTGAGCGACGGCCGAAGTCACGTCCCGTCAGACCGCCGCCGCCCGGCGGCCGGCGGAGAATGGGTTACTTCTTCATGATTGTCTTCTGCGGGTACGGCAACAGCGACCTGACGGTGAACGTGCCGGCGCTCCCCGGCGCCGGGGACCGGGTGCAGGCGCGGGACATCAGGCGCCACGACGGAGGGATGGCCGCCAACGCGGCCGCTGCCGCGGCCCGGGTGGGGGCCGACGCCCGGTTCGCGGGAGTGGTGGGGGGCGACGCGCTGAGCGGCGCTTTCCTCGACGGGCTCGGCGCGGCGGGGGTGAAGGTCGACTGGGCCTTCAGGAGCGGCCGCCTCACCACGGCGGTCCTGCTGGTCACTCCGGACGGCGAGCGCTCCGTCATCAGCCAGGACGACGACCTCGCCGAGGAGCATGTGGCCGAGACGGTCCGGCGGCTCGGGGCCGCCGGGGGCGGCTGGCTGTACCTCGACGGCTACCGGTTCCCCTTGGGCGGCCCCGCTGCTGGCGCGAGCGCCCGGCATCCGGACGGTGGTCGACCTGGACGGCTGCGAACGGACCGACGGGGCGCTCGCGGCGCTGTCAGCGGCTGAGCATGTGGTGCTCGGCCGCGCCCAGGCCGGACGGCTGCTCGGCCAGGACCCGGCCGACGCGGCGGTGGCGTACGGCACATACGTGGTGGAGACCGACGGCGCCCGGGGCTGGCGGCTGCACACACCGGGGGGCGAGACCGGTGCGGGGGCGGCGCTGCCGGTGCGGGCCCGGGACGCCACCGGGGCCGGCGACTGCTTCGTGGGCTGCTATCTGGCCGAACTGGAGCGCGGTGCGCGGCCGTTGGACGCGGCCCGGTTCGCGTCCGTCGCCGCCGGCCTGTCCTGCACCCGGGTCGGAGCCAGGGCCGGACAGCCCGGCCGGGCGGAGGTGGCCGCCGCCCTCGCCGGGCCGCCGCCCCGGTGACCCGTCACGTCCCGTGCGGGACCGTGCGTATCCCGTGCGGGACCGTGCGTATCAGGTGTACGGGTAGAAGCCCGAGCCGGTCTTCCGGCCGAGCCGTCCCGCGTCGACCATGCGCTGGAGCAGCGGGGGAGCGGCGTACAGCGGCTCCTTGAACTCGGCGTACATCGAGTCGGCGACGGAGGCGACCGTGTCGAGACCGATCAGGTCGGCGAGCTTCAGCGGGCCCATCGGGTGGGCGCAGCCCATCTCCATGCCGTTGTCGATGTCCTCGCGGCTCGCGATGCCCGACTCGAACATCCGGATCGCGGAGAGCAGATACGGGATGAGCAGGGCGTTGACGACGAAGCCCGAGCGGTCCTGGGCGCGGATGGCGTGCTTGCCGAGTATGTCCTGCACCAGCGACTCGGAGCGGGTCACCGTCTCCTCGGACGTGGTCAGCGCCGGGATCAGTTCGACGAGCTGCTGCACGGGGGCCGGGTTGAAGAAGTGGATCCCCATGACCTGGTCGGGCCGGGAGGTCGCGACGGCCAGCTTCACCAGCGGGATCGAGGAGGTGTTGGAGGCCAGGATCGCGTCCTGGCGGGTCACCACCTGGTCGAGCACCTGGAAGATCTCCGTCTTCACCTGCTCGTTCTCCACGACGGCCTCGATGACGAGGTCGCGGTCGGCGAACTCCCCGAGGTCGGTCGTGAAGCTCAGCCGGCCGAGCGTCGCGTCGCGCTCCTCCTCGGTGATCTTGCCGCGCTCCGCGGCCTTCGAGAGAGAGTTGTGCAGCCGGGTGCGGCCGATCTCCAGAGCCTCACCAGTGGTCTCGGCGACCATCACCTCGAGGCCGCTGCGGGCGCAGACCTCTGCGATCCCCGCGCCCATCTGGCCACAGCCCACCACTCCGACGCGTTCGATGTCGGTCACATCCAGCCTTTCGCAGATCGTCGCGGGCGAGTACCCCGTATGGTTCCGGCGCCCGCCCGGCCCCCAGACGTTACTCCTGACCTGCGGGTGGCCGGGGCGCCGGGTTAACCATCGCTCACTGCTCAAAACGGGACTTTTACTGTTATCTCGTCCTGGAACGCTGAGTGACCGCGATACAGACGAGGACCGCGACGGCGGCGACCGGAGCGGCCACCGGGAGGTGCTCGCCCAGCAGCAGGACCGACCAGACCAGGGTCAGCAAGGGTTGGGCGAGCTGGAGCTGGCTGGCCCTGGCCACCCCGATCTCCGCCATGCCCCGGTACCAGACCACAAGTCCGAGGAACTGGGAGCCCGCGGCCACCCAGAGCACCCCGGCGACGCTGTGGCCGGTGAGGTGGACGGGTTCGATGGTCAGTGCCACGGCGGTGGCCGGTACGGCCAGCGGCAGGCAGAGGACCAGCGCCCAGCCGATCACCCGCCAGCCGGGCATCTCGCGGGCCAGCCGGCCGCCCTCGGCGTAACCGGCGGCGCAGATCAGCAGCGCGCCGAAGAGATACATGTCACCCGTGGACACCGCTCCGCCCGACTGCTGCACGGTGAAGGCGATCACCACGGCCGCTCCGGCCAGCGCGGCGGCCCAGAAGGCGCGGGACGGCCGTGCGCCGGTCCGCAGCGCGGAGAAGGCGGCCGTGGTGAGCGGCAGCAGCCCCACCACCACGGCGGCGTGCGAGGTCGTGGACGTCTGCAGCGCGAGCGTGGTCAGCAGCGGGAAGCCCAGGACCACCCCGGCGGCCACCACGGCCAGACCGGCCCAGTGCCGCCGCTCGGGGACCGGGGCGCGCAGGGCGAGCAGGGCGCCGCCCGCCAGCAGGGCGGCGAGCACACAGCGTACGGAGACGAGCGACCAGGGCCCGAAGCCCTCCAGGCCCCAGGCGGTCGCGGGGAACGTCAGCGAGAAGGCGACGACACCGAGTCCGGCGAGCAGAGTGCCGTTGCGGCCCGCGTGGCCGGTCCCGCCCGCGGTGCCCGCGTCTCTGCCGCCGACTGCTATCGAGGGATCGCCGGTAGCGCTATTCTGTACTGTCATGTACGAGAGTAGCAGTGTGGCCGCACTGGTGAAATCGCTGAAAGCGGAGCTGCACCGCTATCCGGTCGATGGAAAGCTGCCGTCGAGCCGGGCCATGGTCGAGTCCTACCGGGTCAGCCCGGTGACCGTCTCCAGGGCCCTCGCCCAGCTCGCCGCCGAGGGGCTCGTCGTGACCCGCCCCGGCGCCGGGGCGTTCCGGGCGCGGCCCCGCAAGGACACCGCCCGCCCCGGTGACACCTCCTGGCAGGAGATCGCGCTCAGCGCCGACGGCGCGACGGACGCGGCCCCGCGCGCCGTGGACGCCTCCGGGGTGCTGGTCACGCTGGCCGCGCCGCCACCGGGCGTCATCGAGTTCAACGGCGGCTATCTGCACGCCTCGCTCCAGCCGGAACAGGCCATGGCCGCCGCCCTCGCCAGGGCGGGCCGCAGGCCGGGCGCCTGGGGGAGGCCGCCCGTCGACGGGATCCCCGAGCTGCGCGAGTGGTTCGCACGCGGGATCGGCGGACTCGTCACCGCTGCCGACGTCCTGGTCACCGCCGGCGGCCAGAGCGCGCTCAGTACGGCCCTGCGCGCCCTCGCCCCGCCCGGCGCCTCCGTACTCGTGGAGTCCCCGACCTATCCGGGCATGCTGGCCGTCGCGCGGGCCGCGGGGCTGCGGCCCGTGCCGGTGCCGGTGGACTCCGACGGTGTACGCCCCGCGCTGCTCGCCGACGCGTTCCGCGCCACCGGATCCCGGGTCTTCGTCTGCCAGCCGCTCTTCCAGAACCCGACCGGCGCGGTCCTCAGCGACGCCCGCCGCCCTGAGGTCCTGCGGATCGCCCGCGAGGCGGGGGCGTTCATCGTCGAGGACGACTTCGTCCGCAGGCTCGTCCACGAGGACGCGGGGCCCCTGCCGAGGCCGCTGGCCACCGACGACCACGACGGAGTGGTCGTCCATGTCTGCTCGCTCACCAAGGCGACATCGCCCAGCCTGCGGGTGGGGGTGCTGGCCGCCCGGGGGCCCGTGTACGAACGGCTGCGCTCGATCCAGGTCGTCGACAGCTTCTTCGTCCCCCGCCCGATCCAGGAGGCCACCGTGGAACTGGTCGGCTCGCCCGCCTGGAACCGCCATCTGCGCTCTGTGTCCGGCCAGTTGAGGGACCGCAGGGACACCCTGACCGCTGCGCTCCGCGGCAGCCTCCCCGAGCTGGACCTCCCGTACGTCCCCAGCGGCGGCTACCACCTGTGGCTGCGGCTGCCCGACGGCACGGACGAGGCGGCGGTGGTCTCGGCGGCGCTCCGCGCGGGCGTCGCCGTCGCCCCGGGCCGCCCCTACTTCTCCGCCGAACCGCCAGCTCCGCATCTGCGGCTCAGTTTCGCCGGGGTGGCCGGGCAGGGCGAAATCACCGAAGGGGTACGGCGGTTGCGTACGGCGTACGACGAAGTGCTCGGCCAGGACCGCCGATGAGGGCGCTCCGTCCGGACCGGCCGGGGTGGACGAAGCGGGGGCGGATCGGGCGGGGCCGCCGGGTTGGGCAGTGGCGGATCGGGCGGGGCCAGGCGGGCCGGATCGGGCAGCGGTGGATCGGGCGGGCCGGATCGGGCAGCGGCGGATCAGGCGGGGCCGGATCGGGGGGCCGGTTCGTCGCCGCCTCTTGACCCGTCCGGGATTCGGTCGCACGATCGCGGCCATGAGCGTTCGCGTCACGCTGGTCGCCGCCGCACGCAGTTCATCCCGGCTCGCCGAGCGCTTCGACGACGACCGGCCCCTCGACCACGCGGGCTGGCACGAGGTGCAGCTCTCGGCCGGCTTCCTGGTGCCGCTGGCCGCGGCCGAGCTGCGCTACTGCTCGCCCACCGCCCGCAGCCGCGCCACCGGCGACGCACTCGGCTTCGCCCCACTGCTCCAGCCCGCCTTGAGCGACTGCGACATGGGCCGGTGGCGCGGGCTCACCCTGGCGGAGGTGACGGCGCGCGAACCCGCGGCGGTCGACGTCTGGCTCTCCGACCCGCGCTCCGCCCCGCACGGCGGTGAGTCCCTCCTCGGCTTCATCTCCCGGATAGGCAACTGGCTGGAGACCCGCCCGGCGTGCGACGGCTCCATCGTCGCGGTCGCCGAACCCTCCGTCGTCCGGGCCGCCCTGGTCTACGCGCTGAAGGCGCCGCCGTCGACGTACTGGAACGTCGATGTGCCGCCCCTCTCGACGGCGACCCTGACCGGCCTGCCGGGGCGCTGGAGCCTGCGCCTGGAGACGGCCGCCCGCTGACCCGTCAGGGCAGTGCGGGCGGTGTCCAGTCGGCGTGCCGCAGGACCATCCGTACCGCGGTACGTGACGGGGCGAGCCGCAGCGCCGTGTTGCGCAGGGACACGGCGAGCGGGTGGGTGAGCTGCTGTCCCATCCGGCCGGCCTGCCGGGCGGCCCGGGCCACCGACTGGCTGCAGGGCCGGCGTTCGGCGTCGTACCGCTGGAGCGCGGACTCCACCGTGCTCGCACCCGCGAGCGCGGCCGCCAGGGTGACCGCGTCCTCCAGTGCCTGGCAGGCACCCTGGCCCAGATGGGGCGTCATGGCGTGCGCGGCATCGCCCAGCAGCGCGACCCGGCCCACGGCGTACGCGGGCAGCGGGGTGACGAGTTCGCCGACGTCGTGGTGGAGGACGGCGTCCGGGCGGGTCGCGTCGAGCAGGGCGGGGATGGGGTCGTGCCAGCCGCCGAACCTGCGCCGTACCTCGGCGAGCGGGTCCGCATACCGCACTCCGGCCGGGGAGTTGACCACCGCATGCCACTCGGCCCGGCCGTCGGTGAAGGCGATATGACCGAACTCGGCGCCGCGCCCCCAGGTGAGTTCGAAGTCCGACCGCAGGCCGACCGGGTGTTCCGTGATGGCGCGCAGCACGGTCGAACCGGAGTGGACGGGGCCCGGATGCTCCGGAAACAGCCCGCCGCGCACCCGTCCGGCGATGCCGTCCGCCGCCACGACCAGATCCGCGCCGAGCACGGTGTCGCCGTGGCGTACCAGCACCCGGGCCGGATCGGAGCGGTCGACGGAGGTCACATCGGCGCCCACGACAAGGGACCCGGGAGGCAGCGCGGCCCGCAGCAGCCGGTGCAGCGTGGCGCGGGGGATACCGACGATGGGGGTGCCGAGCGCCCGCTCCAGGGCAGCGCCGTCCATCCGGGCGAGCCATCTGCCGTCCGGCCTGCGGGTGCCGCCGGTGTACTGCGGCCGGGCAGCGCCGCGTACCTCATCGCCCACCCCCAGGGCGTCCAGGGCGCGGATGCCGTTGGCCGCGAGAGAGATCCCGGCGCCCGCGTCGCCGAGGACCGGGGCGCGCTCGACGACCGTCACCTCCCAGCCGATACGCCGCAGGCCGAGCGCGGCCGCCAGCCCGCCGATACCCCCGCCGATCACCACCGCGCTGTTCCCCATGCCGGTCTCTCCCTCGGTCCGGGCCGCCGGCCTTCCCTGCCCGGCTGCCGTCCGCGCCTGTGTGCCCAGTTCTTCTTCTACAGCTGTAGAAGAAGCCGTGGGGCGAGCGTACTACGGTGTTTCTACGGGTGTAGAAAGCGGGTGCGGAAACGGGTGTAGAAAGAGGGGCATGACTGGAGATCGACGCACGGTCCTCGCCGACGCGGCCATCGGGGTACTCGCCGACGAGGGAATGCGCGGCCTGACCCACCGTGCGGTGGAACGGGCGGCCGGTCTGCCGCCCGGCACCACATCGGCGTACTTCCGCAGCAGGAAGGCGCTGCTCACGGCGCTGGTCCGCCGGCTCGTCGCGCTGGACCAGGCGGAACTCCAGGCGGCGGGGGAGACGGCGCCGGTGCCGCGGGACGCCGGTGAACTGGCCGGAGCCATCGCCGTGTTCGCCGAAGGCCGGCTCGGCGGTGAGGGGCGCCGCCGGTCGCTCGCCCGGTACGCCTGTGCCGTCGAGGGCGTACGCCACCCGGAGCTGCGGGAGATCCTCGTACCGCGCGAGAATGCGGCGCGTGACGCCGTACGCGCCTTCCTCGCCGCGCGGGGCGTCGCCGACGCCGAGGGGCGCACCCTGACACTGCTGGCCTGCGTGGACGGGCTGATCTTCGACCGGCTGGTGGGCGGCGGTGGTGTGCCGCGGGAGGAGATCCAGGGGCTGATCGCGGCGGCCCTGCGCTGACGCGCCGTGGCGGCGGGCGCGGTGTCAGGCCGGGTCCAGTGCCGCCTTGAGATTGCGCAGCGTGGTCCGGATGTTCTTCTGCTGGAACACCGCGAAGACGTATCCGCGGGTCGCGATCCGGTCGAAGGTGTTGGCCGCGAAGTCCGGCCAGGTGCGCCGGTCGTCCGTCCAGGTCTCGGTGACCTTCGTGCCCGTACCGGTGCTCTCGAAGCGGTACTCCCAGGTGGCGATGGGCCCCCGCAGCCGGGGCCGCCTGATCCCGATGGCGTGCACCCGGAACGCGAACCGCTCGCCGGGGTCGGCCGCCGTCACCGTGCAGCGCGTCGTCCAGCGGAAGGCCCCGCGCTTGTTGTGCCCGTCGAAGGTCATGCCGACGAAGGCGGCGGTGTCGGTCCCGCTCAGTGTCGCCCCGAGGTTCTCCGGGCTCCACCGCCCCATCAGTGCGGGGTTGCTGACCTGCTCGTACACCGCGGACGGTGCGGCTTCGACGTCGATGCTGCCGGACACTGAGAATGTGCGGGCCACGGTGGCTCCGTTCCTCGGGCCCCCGACCCTACCGGTCGGTAGTAACGGTGTCAGCGCCGGCCGCCGACCGGTCAGGAATCGAGAAGCACGGGGGAGCGAGCCGCATTAGCGTGAAGTGCACGGAGGCCGGCGCGCACACCGGGTGCCGCGGCCCACGACTTCAGGAGCGATCATGACCGGACCGGCGGCCCAGGGAATCAAGACCGTGCTGCACCCCGTCTCCGACCTGGCGGCGGCCAAGTCGGTCTACACGGCCCTGCTCGGCGTGGCACCGGTGGCCGACGAGTCGTACTACGTCGGCTTCGAGGCCGGCGGCCAGCACATTGGGCTTGTGCCCGGCGGGGCGGAGCAGGGCATGACAGGGCCGGTCACCTACTGGGAGGTGCCGGACATCGAGGCGAAGCTGGCCGAGGTGACGGCCGCGGGTGCCGTGCTGAAGGAGCCCGCGCACGAGGTCGGCGGGGGCCGCCTGGTGGCCACGTTCACCGACCCCGACGGCAACGTCCTGGGCCTGCTCCAGGACCGGTGACGGACGAGTGAAGGACCGGGGCCGCCCTGTCCGTGACAGGATGACCGGCCCTTGTCCGAGACGCAGGCACGAGACCCCTTGTCCGAGACGCAGGCACGAGACGCAGGCCCGCGGCAAGCGGCAGAGGCCCGCAACAGAGGCCCGCAACAGAGGCCCGTAGCAGAGGCCGGGGAACCCGGCAGCGGGACCCGGAGGTCCGACAGATGGAGAGACGGTAAGCATGGCCAGGAGGACGGGCGAACAGTCGCCTGCGTCGCACATCGCCGACAGCCACGGTCTGATCCGCGTACACGGTGTGCGGGTGAACAACCTCAAGGACGTCAGCGTCGAGATCCCGAAGCGCCGGCTGACGGTCTTCACCGGCGTGTCGGGCTCGGGCAAGAGTTCCCTGGTCTTCGGCACGATCGCCGCCGAGTCGCAGCGGCTGATCAACGAGACCTACAGCGCCTTCGTGCAGGGCTTCATGCCGGCGCTGGGACGGCCCGAGGTCGACGTACTGGAGGGGCTGACGACCGCGATCGTCGTCGACCAGCAGCGGATCGGCGCCGACCCGCGCTCCACGGTCGGCACCGCGACCGACGCCAACGCGATGCTGCGGATCCTCTTCAGCCGCCTCGGCAAGCCGCACATCGGCTCGCCGCAGGCGTTCTCCTTCAACGTCGCCTCGGTCAGCGGAGCGGGCGCGGTCACCATGGAGCGCGGCGGGAAGACCGTGAAGGAGCGGCGCAGCTTCAGCGTCACCGGCGGTATGTGCCCGCGCTGTGAGGGCCGGGGCGCCGTCACCGACATCGACCTCACTCAGCTCTACGACGACTCCAAGTCGCTCGCCGACGGCGCGATCACCGTCCCCGGCTACAAGGCGGGCGGCTGGAACTACCGGCTGTACAGCGGGTCGGGCTTCTACGACCCGGACAAGCCGATCCGTAAGTACACCAAGAAGGAGCTGCACGACTTCCTCCACCGCGAGCCGACCCGGATGAAGATCGAGGGCATCAACATGACCTACGAGGGGCTGATCCCCCGGGTCCAGAAGTCGATGCTCTCCAAGGACCGGGAGGCGATGCAGCCGCACATCAGGGCGTTCGTGGACCGGGCGGTCACCTTCACCGTCTGCCCCGAGTGCGACGGCACCCGGCTCGCCGAGGCGGCCAGGTCCTCACGGATCGGCGGGACCAGCATCGCCGACGCGTGCGCGATGCAGATCAGCGATCTGGCCGAGTGGGTCCGGAGCGTCGACGACCCGTCGGTGGCACCGCTCATCGACAAACTGCGCCAGACCCTCGACTCGTTCGTGGAGATCGGCCTCGGCTACCTCTCGCTCGACCGGCCGTCGGGCTCGCTGTCCGGCGGCGAGGCGCAGCGCGTCAAGCTGATCCGCCATCTCGGCTCCTCGCTCACCGATGTCACCTATGTCTTCGACGAGCCCACCATCGGCCTGCACCCGCACGACATCCAGCGGATGAACGACCTGCTGCTACGGCTGCGGGACAACGGCAACACGGTGCTCGTCGTGGAGCACAAGCCGGAGACGATCGCGATCGCGGACCACGTGGTCGACCTCGGTCCCGGCGCGGGTACGGAGGGCGGCACCGTCTGCTTCGAGGGCACCGTCGAGGGCCTGCGGGCCGGCGACACCCTCACCGGCCGCCATTTCGACGACCGGTCCGCGCTCAAGGAGAAGGTGCGCACCCCCACCGGCAAGCTGGAGATCCGCGGGGCGACGGCCCACAATCTGCGCGATGTCGACGTCGACATCCCGCTCGGCGTCCTCGCGGTCGTCACCGGTGTCGCGGGCTCGGGCAAGAGCTCGCTGGTGCACGGGTCGATCCACGCCGACGACGGCGTGGTGTCGATCGGCCAGGAGGCGATCCGCGGCTCACGGCGGAGCAACCCGGCGACGTACACCGGGCTGCTCGACCCGATCCGCAAGGCGTTCGCGAAGGCCAACGGTGTGAAGCCCGCACTGTTCAGCGCCAACTCGGAGGGTGCCTGCCCCCACTGCAACGGCGCGGGCGTCGTCTTCACCGACCTGGCGATGATGGCCGGCGTCGCCAGTGTGTGCGAGGAGTGCGAGGGGAAGCGGTTCCAGGCCGCGGTTCTCGACCACCACCTCGGCGGCCGCGACATCAGCGAGGTGCTCGCGATGTCGGTGGACCGTGCGGCGGAGTTCTTCGGCGAGGGCGAGGCGCGCACTCCGGCCGCGCACGCGATCCTCGGCAGGCTCGCCGACGTCGGGCTCGGGTATCTCAGCCTCGGCCAGCCGCTCACCACGCTGTCCGGCGGCGAGCGGCAGCGGCTCAAGCTGGCCACCCACATGGCCGAGAAGGGCGGTGTCTACGTACTGGACGAGCCGACCGCCGGCCTCCACCTCGCGGATGTCGAGCAACTGCTCGGCCTGCTCGACCGGCTGGTGGACTCCGGTAAGTCGGTCATCGTCGTGGAGCACCACCAGGCGGTGATGGCGCACGCCGACTGGATCATCGACCTCGGCCCCGGCGCGGGCCACGACGGTGGCCGGATCGTCTTCGAAGGCACCCCGGCCGACCTGGTCGGCGACCGCTCCACCCTCACGGGGGAGCACCTCGCGGCCTATGTGGGTGCCTGACGGCGTGGGCCGGCCCGACGGCGGGGCTGCCTGACGGCGCGTGGCTGTACGGGGGCGGCCCGCGTCGTCCGGGACAGGTCACTTCCGTGCGTGGAGATGGCTCCGCCGGCCCTCGTGATCGAGGATGCAGAGGATCTCGGCCGGTCCGCCGTGGCAGCGGAGCGCGTGCGGGACCATCGTCGGGAACTCGGCCGCCTGCCCGGCCTCCACGCGGATGGCGCGCCCGCCCAGATGCAGAACCACGGTGCCGGAGAGCACGGTGAACCAGTCCCTGCCGGGATGGACACCCAGCTCGTCGGGGGCGACGGGCCCGGCGCCCCCTGCGGTGATACGCATCTTGGCGACGGTCATCCCGCCGGGGCCGTCGTCGCGGCTGAGCAGCCAGGTCGTCAGCCCGCGCCGCTCGTCCCGCTGGGGGCGGATGACGACGTCCGCGTCGTCGACGGGCTCCACGAGCTGGTCGAGGGAGGTGCCGAGCGCGCGGGCGATGGCCGCCAGCTGATCGAGGTTGATCCGGCGGTGGCCCGTCTCGATACGGCTGAGCTGCGAAGGGCTGATGCCGGCGCGCTCGGCCAGATTGTCGAGCGACCAGCCGCGCGCCCGGCGCAGCCCGCGGATCCGCAGGCGGACGGTGCTGTCCAGGGCGGAGTCGGGTTCTTGCTGCATGGGCAAGAGCGTATGACGGTCCGGCAGGGTCGGCCTACCGTCGGCGTATGAGCACCGACCCGCACCGCGCCCCCTCCGGCCATGCCTCCCACCACACCTCCCACGCCTCCGGCCACACGGGCGCAGCCCCGGACGCCGTCGCCATGGCGGAACTCCTGGAGCTGGACGCCGCAGTGCTGCACACGTACACCGCCGAGCTGACCGGCTGGCTCGCCGGCCTCACCGACCGTGCGCCCACACGCATCCTGGACATCGGCAGCGGTCCCGGCACCGGCAGCTTCGCGCTCGCCCGCCGCTTCCCCGGCGCCACCGTGACGGCGGTGGACAACTCGCCGCAGATGCTGCACCGGCTCACCCGCCGGGCCGCGGCCGAGGGGCTGTCGGACCGGGTCGGCACCGTGCGAGCGGACCTCGACCGGGAGTGGCCGCGTACGGGCCCCTACGACCTCATCTGGGCGGCGGCATTCCTGCACCACCTCAGCGACCCCGGCGACGGCCTGGCCCGCGCGTTCGCCGGGCTGCGCCCCGGCGGTCTGCTGGCCGTGACGGAGATGGACTTCTTCCCCCGCTTCCTGCCCGACGACGCGGGCGCCGGGCGGCCGGGTCTCGAAGCCCGCCTGCACACCGCCACGAACACCCGGCCCCCGGCCGACTGGGGCGGCCACCTCACCGCGGCGGGCTTCAGGCCGGTGGCCACGCGGCCCTTCGCCATCGCCCTGACCGCCCCGCTGCCGCCGGAGACGAACCGGTACGCCCAGGTGTGCCTGCGCACACTGCGGACCCACGCCGGAACACTGCTGCCCGCTGACGACCTGGCCGCGCTCGACACGGTGATCGGCAGCGGCGGACCGCTCGGTGTGCTGCGGCGCCAGGACCTCACGGTCCGCACCACCCGCACCACATGGGTCGCCCGAAAGCCCTGACCGGTCGCCGCTGCGCGTAACCGTCGTTCGGCTCGCCGCCCCGGGCCCGGCCCAGCCTCGCCCCGCCCCTTCTCCTGTGATGTTCAAATGTCTGATGTTTGTGTAGTCTGCCGTCATGAAGCGCATCAGCACACCGCGGAGGACGGCAAGCCTGTCCGCGCAGCTCGTGGACAGCCTCCGCTCGCACATCGAGGCCGGCGGATGGCCGGTGGGTACGCGTATCCCGCCGGAGCAGGCCCTCATCGAGGAGCTCGGGGTCGGGCGCAGCACGCTGCGCGAGGCGATCGGCGCCCTTGTCCACCTGGGCCTGCTGGAGGCCCGCGTCGGGGACGGCACGTACGTCCGCGCGTCGAGCGAGCTCCAGTCGGTCATGGTCAGACGGGCGAGTTCCGCGCAGCGGGACAACGTTCTCGAACTCCGCACCGTCCTGGAGGAGTACGCCTCGGGCGCCGCCGCCCTGCGCCGCAGCGAGGACCAACTGCACCAGCTGCACGAGCTGTTGGACGACGCCGACGCGGCCTGCGCCGGAGCGGACCCGTCCGCGGCCAGGAGCGTCGACGCCCTGTTCCACCGGGCCGTCGTCCGGGCGAGCGGAAACGACCTCCTGGTCGAGGTGTACGACTACCTCGGTACGGCTCTCACCGCGTCGCTGGGCGGTCTGCCCTGGGATGCCGCCCGCGCCGAGGAGCACGCCGGTCTGCACCGGCGGCTCGTCGACGCGATCGAGGCCGGGGACGAGAGCGGCGCCCGTGGTGCGGCAGCCGCGATCGTGCGGCTCACCGGCGACCACCAGGCGGAGACACCACCAGCGGGGGAGGAGCGGTGAACAAGGAGTCGTCCCCGATACCGGGCCGGCCCGGCACATCGGGATCGGGCCGGCCCGCCTTACCGGCGCCGCCGGCCGGCGACATCACCCGGCCCGCCGTGCCGGTCGGGCTCGTCGTCGCGATCTGCCTCGTGGCGGCGAACCTGCGTACCGGTCTCACGGGTGTCGGTACGCTCCTGCCGGCGATCGAGCACGGCAGCGGCCTCACATCGAGCTGGGGCGGGCTGCTGAGCACCCTCCCGCTGCTGACGTTCGCCGCGACATCCCCTCTGGTGGCCAGAGCCTCGCACCGGTTCGGCACCGCACGGCTGCTGGTGGCGGCCCTCGGGGCGCTGGCCGCCGGAACCGCGATCCGGTCGGTGCCCTCGGTGATCTGCCTCTTCACCGGGACCGTGATCCTCTCCGCCGCCATCGCGTTCGGCAATGTGCTGCTGCCCGCGCTGATCAGGCGCAGCGTCCCCGCCCACCGCATTCAGGGCATCAGCGCCCTCTACGTCACCGTCATGGGCGTCACGGCCGCGGTCTCCTCCGGGATCTCCGCGCCGCTTTCCCACACCTTGCCGGGTTCCTGGCACACCGCACTCGGCTGGGGAATCGCCTTCACCGTCGCGGCGTTCCTCGCGTGGCTGCCCCGCACGCGGGGCGACAGACCTCTGGCCTCCACCGGTGTGACCCGCAGTCAGGTCCCGTGGCGGTCGCGGATCGCCTGGCAGGTCAGCGTATTCATGGGCCTGCAGTCCCTGGCCTTCTACACCGCCGTCGCCTGGCTGCCCAGCATTCTGATCCACCGTGGCACGACCAGCACCGCGGCCGGGTGGATGCTCTTCTTCTACCAGCTGATCGCCCTGGCGGCGAGCAGCCTTCTGCCCCTGCTCACCCGGGGCCGGCGCGACCAGCGCTGGACAGCGGCCGGGGCTTCGGTCCTTGTGGCCGCGGGCTTCGCCGTGCTGGTGTCCGTCCCCGCGCTGTCCTTCCTGGCGTGTGCCCTGCTCGGTCTGGGCGGCGGTGTGTGCCTCGTCCTCGCGCTGACCTTCCAGAGCGAACGCGCGGGCAGCTCAGGCGAAGCCGCCGCCCTGGCCGGCATGGCGCAGTCCATCGGCTACCTCGTCGCGGCGGCGGGGCCCCTCCTGCTCGGCGTCCTGCACGACACCATGAACAGCTGGACCTTCCCGCTCGTCGCCCTGGTCGTCCTCAGTGTCGCCATGGCCGGTGCCGGATACGGCGCGGGCCGCGACCGCCAAGTGGGCCGGTCCGCCCGCTGAGCGTCCGTGGATACGGCCTGCGGCCTTCCCCTGGTTTTCCCTTCCTCTCCCTGCCTTCAAGGCCACGAAGGAGATGCCCCATGACTGCCTCCAAGCCCTCGACATTCCGGCCGTCGACGTCCCAGCCCTCGACATCCAAGCCCTCGACATCCCAGCCCTCGACCGACGAGCTCGGCGCACGTACCGCCCGGCGTGCCGCTCACCTCCACGCGACAGATCCGCAGTTCCGCGCCGCAGCACCGCTCGACACCGTCACCGAGGCGATCCGGCAGCCTGGCCTGCCGCTCGCCGACCTGGTGGCCACCGTGATGGAGGGATACGCCGACCGTCCCGCCCTGGGCGAACGCGCCACAGAGCCGGTCACCGACCCGGACACGGGCCGCACCACGCTGCGCCTCCTGGAACGGTTCGACACGCTCACCTACGGCGAACTGTGGGAACGGGCGGGCGCGGTGGTCTCCGAGTGGCACCACCACCCCGACCACGCAGTGGGCCCCGGCGACTTCGTCGCGATCCTCGGCCACACGGGCGCGGACTGCGCCACCGTGGAGCTGGCGTGCGTCCGCTCCGGTGCGGTGTGCGTCCCCCTCCAGGCGGGTGCCGCTGCGGGACATCTGTCGCCCATCGTCGCGCAGACCGCGCCGCGGCTGCTCGCGGTGGACGTGGCACACCTCGATGCCGCCCTCCAGGTCGCGGCGGATGCCCCGTCGCTGGGCAGGATCGTCGTATTCGGCGTCCACCCCGAGGCCACCGCTCACCGGGAGGCGCTGGAATCCGCGCGGGGCCAACTCGCCGCGCGGGGCAGGGGCGTGGCCCTGGACACGCTGGCATCGGTCGTCGAGCGGGGCAGGACGCTGCCGTCCGCTCGGAGGTCCGGGGAGCGGACGGCCGACGCGCTCAGCACGCTGATCTACACCTCGGGCAGTACGGGCACGCCCAAGGGCGCCATGTACACCGAGCGTCTTGTCACGCGGTTCTGGGCCGACTTCGTGCCCGGCCAGGAGCCGCGTCCGTCCATCGTGCTCAACTACATGCCCCTGAGCCACATGGTGGGGCGGGGTGTGCTGTTCAGCACGCTCGCCAAGGGCGGCACCGCCTACTTCGTCGCGTCGAGCGACCTGTCGACCCTCTTCGACGACCTCTCCCTGACCCGCCCCACCGAGTTCCTCATGGTGCCCCGCATCTGCGACATGCTCTTCCAGCGGTACCAGGGCGAGTTGACCCGCCGGAGCGAGGCAGTAGACGAGGAAGGAAAGGAAGAAGGGAACGAGGCCGGGGAGCGGAGAGGCGACGCGGCCGGGCAGGCGGAGCGTGCGAAGGAGGAGCTGCGGGAGAGGACCCTGGGCGGGCGTCTCCTGTGGGCCGTCAATGCCTCGGCCCCGCTGAGCGCGGAGATGACGGCGTTCGTGGAGAGCTGCCTGCACGTCAAGATGCTCGACGGTTACGGGTCGACGGAGGCCGGGATCGTCTCGCTCGACGGCCGGGTGCTGCGCCCGCCGGTGACCGACCACAGACTGGCGGACGTACCCGAGCTGGGATATTTCCGTACCGACTCGCCGCACCCCAGAGGCGAACTGCTGATCAGGTCCGACCGGCTCGTCCCCGGCTACTTCCGGCGGCCGGACGCCACCGCCCAGGTCTTCGACGAGGACGGTTTCTGCCACACCGGCGACATCATGGCCCGTGTCGGCCCGGACGAGCTGGTGTACGTCGACCGCCGCTCCCACGTCCTCAAGCTGTCACAGGGCGAGTTCGTGGCCGTTTCCCGTCTGGAGGCCCTCTTCACCGGCAGTCCGGTCGTCCGGCAGGTCTTCGTGTACGGCAACAGCGCACGCGCCTACCTGCTCGCGGTCATCGTTCCCACCCAGGACGCGCTCGACCGCGCCGGGAACGACCCCCGGCGCCTCAGGGCGGTCCTGCGTGAATCCCTGCAACGCCTCGCCACCGGGGCGGGCCTCAACTCGTACGAGATCCCCCGGGACTTCCTCATCGAGACCGAGCCGTTCAGCGGACAGAACGGGCTGCTCTCCGGAGTACGCAAGCTGCTGCGCCCCGCGCTGACGAAGCGCTACGGCAACCGTCTGGAAGCGCTGTACGACGAGCTGACCCAGCGCGAGAGCGACGAACTCCAGGCACTGCGCCGTACCGGTCAGGCCGGCCCGGTACGGGAAACGGTGATCCGGGCCGCCCGCGCGCTGCTCGGACACGAGCAGGACGACGTGCTGCCCGGCACACGCTTCGTCGAACTCGGCGGCGACAGCCTCTCCGCGCTGTCGTTCTCCCAGCTGCTCAAGGAGATCTTCCAGGTCGATGTCCCCGTCGACGTCGTCATCAGCCCGGTCGGCACGCTCCAGCGGGTGGCCGAGCACATCGAGCAGGCGCTCGCGCCGGGACACCACCGCCCGACCGCCGACAGCGTCCACGGGCCGGGCGCTACACGGCTCATGGCGGGCGACCTGTCGCTGGACGCGTTCCTCGGCACGGAGACGGTGGCGAAGGCCGCCGGGCCGGCCGGTCCACTGCCCGAGGCGCGGACGGTCCTGCTGACCGGCGCCAACGGCTACCTGGGCCGCTTCCTGTGCCTCGAATGGCTGGAGCGCGTCGCGGAGCGCGGCGGCAGGCTGGTGTGCGTGGTCCGCGGCAGCACCGACGAGCAGGCCGCGGCGCGGCTCGACGCGGCTTTCGACAGCGGTGACCCGGAACTCCTGCGCCACTACCGCGACTTGGCGGCCGGGCATCTGGAGGTGGTCGCCGGTGACGTGGGGGAGAGCCGGCTCGGGCTCGGCGATGAGACCTGGCAGCGGCTGGCCGACACCGTGGACCTGATCGTTCACCCGGCGGCGCTCGTCAACCATGTCCTGCCGTACGACCAGCTGTTCGGCCCCAATGTGCTGGGTACGGCCGAACTGATCAGGCTCGCGGTCACCTCCCGGATCAAGCAGTTCACCTACTTGTCGACGGTCGCCGTCGCCTTCGGGGCCGAGGCGGCGGCCGACGAGACGGCGGACATCCGTACCGCCTGCGGGGTGCGCGACCTCGACAGCGGTTACGCGAACGGCTACGCGGCCGGCAAATGGGCGGGCGAGGTGCTGCTGCGCGAGGCGCACGACACGTTCGGGCTGCCGGTCGCCGTATTCCGCTCGAACCTGATCCTGGCGCACCCGCGCTACCGGGGTCAGCTGAACATCCCGGACGTGTTCACCCGTCTGTTGCTGAGTCTGCTGGCGACAGGGATCGCCCCGGGCAGTTTCTACGCCGGAGGGACAGGTGGCGGCGGCGCCGGGCACTACGACGCACTTCCCGTGGACTTCACAGCTCGGGCCGTCGCCTCGCTCGGCGACCACGCGCGGGAGGGGTACCGGACGTTCAACGTGGTGAACCCGCACGAGGACGGGATCTCACTCGACACCTGCGTCGACTGGCTGGTGGCGGCAGGACACCCGCTGGCCCGCATCCGCGATTACGACGCGTGGCTCGCCCGCTTCGAGACCGCCCTGCGCGGCCTGCCCGACCGCCGGCGGCAGCACTCGCTCCTTCCCCTGCTGCACGCCTTCGCACGACCGCAGGAGCCCCTGCCCGGTTCGGCCCTGCCGGCGGACCGGTTCCGCGCGGCCGTGCGGGCCGCCGGTCTCAACGAGGAGAACGACATCCCCCATCTGTCGCAGGACCTGATCACCAAGTACGTGGCGGACCTCCGGGCGCGGGACCTGCTGTGACCGGGCAATCGTCAAGAAGAGGTTGACGACCCCCTTGCGTCAACTTACTCTTGACGCATGAGTCCACTCGACATCAGCCTCGCCGACCTGATCGCCCGTCTCGACGAGGAGCTCCCCGGAGCCGACGAACTGTCCCGTATCAGTGAGGCGCGGCTGCGCGCCCAGACCCTGTCCGACCTCGGCGACCAGCTCATCGACCACTACGTCAGCAAGGCCAAGCAGACCGGCGCGTCATGGACCGAGATCGGCGACGCCATCGGGGTGACCAAGCAGGCCGCCCAGCAGCGCCACACACCTTCCGCGTTCGACCGGTACACCAACCTCAACCGGCACAGCATCGTGCTGGCGCAGGAGGCCGCCCGTACGCACAGGCACGACTTCATCGGCACCGAACACATCCTGCTCGGCCTGCTCGGTGAGCCGCGTGGCCTGGCGTACGAGGTGCTGATCGCGAAGGCAGGGCCTGAGCAGCGCATCCGCGACGCGGTCGGGGAGGCGCTGCCGCCGGCCGGGAAGAAGGCACCGCGGGGCCACATCGCGTTCCGTCCGGAGAGCAAGGAGGCCATCGACCAGGCACGCCGCGCGTCGGTCGATCTCGGCCACGACTGGGTCGGCACGGAGCACACCCTGCTGGGCCTGATCCGTACCGATGAGAGCCCGGCCGCACGGATCCTGCGCTCCCTCGGCTTCACGTCGGACGAGCTGCACGAGACGGTCAGGAGGGAGATCGCCGAACGGCTCGCCGCGCGCGACGAGCAGTAGGCGAGCAGCGGACGAGCGGTAACGGAGCGAGCCGCATCGCTCAAGGTCTCCGCTCGCGCGGTCGACATGATGCCCATGGGATTCATGCCGGGATTCATGTACCGAGGCCGCCTCACCCGTGTGCTGACCGTAGGAATCGTGCTCACCGCCGTCTGCGGTGTCACGGCGGCGGCCGACGAGGCGCCGCAGAACACAGCGCGCGAGCCGGGACTGACCGGTGCGGCCAAGCTGTACCGCAAGGCCGGTGACGACATCCGCTTCACGTTCGACGCCCATGGCCTGGCGGGAAAGGCGCACGGCACGTTCGGCTTCAGCCACCACGGCGGGAACGTCGGCGCGGGCGGCGGCTACGCCACCGGCCGCGTCGACTGTCTGCTCTCCGGTGGGACTGTCGCCGTGGCGACCGGTGTCATCACCCGCACCGACATCTCCGGGTGGGCGGGCCGGCGCGTGGGCTTCACCGTCGACGCCGGGACGCACCCGCAGCGCCTGGGCTACAGCTGGGCCGCCGGTGGTGATCCCGCGACGATGGACGTTGCCCCGTGCTTGAGTTCCGCGCCGATCGAAACGGTCCAGGACGGAGGCTTCACCGTCGCGCCGTTCGATCCCGGGCTCTGAGGTCCCGCTGCTGTGACCGGCCGGTCCGGATGGCTGCTGTACGCGTCACCAGGGCACCGCGCCGGCGTCCTCGAAGAACGCGCCGGTCGGGCCGTCGTCGGGCAGGGTCGCGAGTTTGACGGCGATCGCCGCGCCCTGTCCGGGGGTGCGCACGCCGTGGAAGCCGTTGAGGTCGGTCGCGACGTAGCCGGGGCAGCCGGCGTTGATCAGGATGTTCGTGCCGCTCAGCTCCCGGGCGTACTGGAGGGTGACCGCGTTCAGGAACGTTTTCGACGGTGCGTAGGCCGCAGCCACCGGACCCGTCGTCTGCTCGGCGGCGGGCCCCGACTGCCGGGTGAGGGAGCCGACGCTGCTGGACATGTTCACGATCCGCGGCGAGGCGGAGCGGCGCAGCAGCGGCATCATCGCGTTGGTGACGCGGATGACGCCGATCACGTTGGTCTCCACGACCGTCCGGATGACGGCGGGATCGACCCGGGTGGGCTCCTGCGGCATGCCGCCGGTGATACCGGCGTTGTTGACGAGCACGTCGAGGTGTCCGGCCTGCTCCTCGATCAGCTGTGCGGCGGCGGTGGCGCTCGCGTCGTCCGTCACGTCCAGCGGTACGCCGAACGCGTCGACGCCGGCCGCGCGCAGTCTCTCCACCGCGTCCTTACGGCGCTGCTCGTCGCGGGCGCCGACGCCGACGCTCCAGCCGAGGGCGCCCAGACCCGCGGCGATCTCGTAGCCGATTCCCTTGTTCGCGCCGGTGACCAGCGCAATCGTTCGTTCGCTCATGAGGACCATGCTGCTCCCGGAGTCCGGTGGGGTCCAAGACCGATGGAGTGCGGAGCGATACTGTCAGGGTATTGATCCGCGCTACCGTGGCGACCATGGAGACCCGGGAACTGCGCTATTTCGTCGCTGTCGCTGAAGAGCTGCACTTCGGGCGCGCCGCGCAGCGGCTCGGGATCGCGCAGCCGCCTCTGTCGCGGGCGATCCAGCAGCTCGAACGCCGGCTCGGGGCGGCGCTGCTGGACCGGACCAGCCGCACCGTCGCGCTCACCGAGGCCGGCGGGGTGCTGCTGACCGAAGGCAGGGCGGCCCTCGACCAGGTCGACGCGGCCGAGCGCCGGACCCGCCGCGCCGCCCTTTCCGCGACGGCCGGCAGCCCCGGCCTGGTCCTGGTCACCAAGGCCAGCGCGTCCAGCGAACTGCTGGCGAAACTGCTCGACGCCTATGCCGCCGAACCCGGCGCGGTCCCGGTCGAGGTCATCCTGTGCGGCCCGGCCGAGCAGGCGCGGCTGCTGCGCCAGGGCCGCGCCGACGTGGCGCTGCTGCACCGGCCGTTCGACTCGACGGCCGGGTTCGACACGGAAGACCTCGGCACGGAGGGCCAGGTCGTGGTCCTGCCGTCCGCCCATCCGCTCACCGCCCGGGCCCAAGTGCACATGGCCGATATCGCCGGGCTGCCCGGCCTTCCCCTGCCGCGCTGGCCCGATCCCGACGGCATCTACCCGCCGGGCCCGGGCCCGCAGGTCCGCGATCACGCGCAGTTGCTGCAGCTCGTCGCGCTCGGCCGTGCCTGCGCGGTCTCTCCGGAGTCGTGCCGAGCCCAACTGCACGGTGACCTCGCGGCCGTGCCCGTGCTGGACGCGCCGACGGTCACCACCGTGATCGCCTGGCCGTCGCACAGCCGGTCCAGAGCCGTCGCCGACCTGGTCCGCACCGCGACACGTGTTCAGTTCCAGGTGTGACCGAGCACGACAACTGGCCCGGATGGACAACTCTGATGCTCAGAACCGGCCTGTCCTCCCTCCACGGTCGCGGACTGGGCCGGCAGCGGCACCTGAAAGGCGGGAAGAGTGACGGAGCGGTCACGAGCGCTGCCGCGAGAAGTGCGCAAGGCGTATGCCGCAGGTGACACCGAGGGTCACTACCCGGCCCCCGGGGCTGCAGGGGCGTACAGCATGATCCAGTGGTCTCTTTCGGGGTCGTGCAGGACTTCGACGTCGAAGTCCAGCCACCCTCGGGTCGTGTGATGCAGGCGTTCGGCGGCGGATCGCGGGGCTCCGACCTCGCCGCACTCCCAGTAGTCGCCGAATACGGCACTGGTTGCTGTCAGCTCCTTGAACAGGGCATGGAGGTATTCGTCTTCCGGGTATCGGCCGAGGGCCGAGCGGAATTCGGCCGTGACCACACGAGCGTGCTCGGCGGCTCCTTGTTCGCCCAGGACCTCGCTGAACGAGGGGGCTGTGAAGCATTGGTGGACGATGTTGCGCGCGAACGGCCTGCCTTCCGGGGGTGGCCCGAAGAGTTCGGTGGCAGCTGCGTTGCACGCCAGCAGGTCCAGGCGCCCGTCGTGAACGGTGACCGGCATGGTGTCCGCAAGACTGTGCAGCACGCGCAGGAGTCCGGGCCGGATCGCTGCGCCGGGCGCTGCGATTTCGGGAGGAAGTTCGGCTACCGCCCGGGTCGAGGAAGTCCGCGGCCCCTGCGTGCCGGGATTGAGATGCTTCGCCTATTCGAGCGTGGGGGCAGTTGTGGCGTCATCGGTGAGAACGATGATGCGCTTGCCGGTGGCTCCGGTTCCGCGTTCGGCGTCACGGTGGGCGTTGGCGATGTGCTCCAGCGGGTAGGTGTCCGCGATCACGGGCTTGAGGTGTCCGGCCTGCACTTCGCCTGCGAGTCGGGTCAGAACGGCCGTGTCCGGGTTGCGCGCGGAGAAGCGGATCCGCCGGCTGCCGTGGACGCGGGATACGGCGACGGCCAGCATGCCGCGCAGAGGTGGTTCGACCGTCACCGCGGCCATGCGTCCGTTCGTGTTCAGATGACGCCGGAGCGCCAGGAGTTCGGTGCCGACCGTGTCGATGATGACATCGAACTTCGGAAGCCGCGCCAACGGTGTATCGCGGTGACGCAGCACGTGCGAGGCGCCCAGCTCACGCGCCACGTCGTCGCCCGACCGGCCGATGAGCGCGGTGACCATTCCGCCGGCGGCGACGGCGAACTGGAGCGCAGCTAGACCGACACCACCGGTGGCACCGCGCACCAAGACGCTCTCCCCCTCACGGATGTGTGTCGTGTCCTTCACGGCGGTCATGGCTGTCTGGCCGACCACCGGGAGCGCGGCGGCTTCCGCGAACGTGAGCCGCTCGGGCATGCGGGAGATGCTGGTCGCCGGCACGACCACGTAATCGGCTGCAGTTGCGGTCTGTGCGCGCAGGCTCACATTGCGAGGCAGCAGTCCCCACACAGCGTCGTCCGCCTCGAACCCCATGACGCCGTCGCCGAGAACCGCGACGGTTCCGGCGAAGTCCCCGCCCACTCCCTTGGGGAAGCGCCGGCCCGTGAGGAGCCGCATCCCGCCCTGTCGGAGTCTCAGCTCCCCGTTGCTCACACCGGAGGCCACCACCCTCACCAGGACCTCGCCCGGGGCGGGCGTCGGGATCGCGATCGTATTGACGCTCAGCACGTCCGGATCCCCATAGGAGTGGTACTGCGCTGACCGCATCGTGCTCGGCAGAGAAGGTCGCTCGTTGCTCATACGACCAAACTAACCCATGAGTCAGTTTGGTCGCCAGTCGTCAGTTTCGTCGGCCGTGGTCGGTCCGTGCCGCACAATGGAGGGGTGGCACAAATTCGCACACGTACGGGACTCGACGCGAGAGATGCGCTGGCCCGCGCCGCGCTGGAAGTGATCCGCGAAGAAGGCTTCGACGCCCTCTCGCTGCTCCGGGTAGCCCAACGGGTGGGCGTCAGTAAGTCAGCCGTCTACCATCACTTCCGCACCAAGGACGAGCTCGTTCAGCGCGCTCTCGCCCCTGTTGCCGACGGGCTTCGCGACATCATCGGGACTCCCGTGCCGGTCGAGGAACGGATCGACCGACTCATCGACCTCGCCCTCGCCCACAAAGAGGTCATCGCCCTGTGCTCGCCCGCCACCGCCGCCCGGATCGGCGAGCAGACCCTGGGCGACAGCAATGCCCACGGGGTGGAGATCATGCAGGCCCTGGCCCCGCCGGGCACCGAAGCCGTCCAGGCGCGCATACGTGTCGAGGTGTTCCTGGCAGCCCTCGCCGCAGCCGTCAACGCCTGCGAGCACAGCAGCGACATCGATGAACTGCGCCCCGCGCTACGCGGCTTGATCCTTCCCTGACAGGCCCACGAGCAAGGGGCCGGACCATTCACGCCACGGTGTTGCTCGCTCCCACGGAACAGATCCTTCGTCTGCCCCATGCCCCTCCCGTCCGTGATGTGTCCGGTGTGCGGGTCGCGCTCGTCGGTGTCGCGCGGATCCAGGCGGCTCAGGGCTTGTTCGACCGCGTCGGCCTTGGTCGAACTGTTGGTGGTGCCCGAGGGCACGCGGGTCTCGGAGCTGGAGCGGCTGCGCACACCGCCGGTGAAGCCGACGGGCACGGCGATGGTCCGCGCGATGGAGCGGGTGGAGGAGATCTCCGCGTTCGCGCTGGGCCGGGTCAACCTGTCGCGGGTGCCAATGAACCGGCTGTCCAGATGGGGCTGGCCAGGAGGATGGTGTCGTAGTCGTGCGGGTGGGGGCGGCGGCCTGGACGCGATGGCCAGCAGGACTCGTTTCACGTTGCTTGCGGTCGTCGTGGCGGACTGGGAGGCGGTTGGGGGTGCCGGACCGCGGTGAGGACGGTGAGCAGCCTGCCAGGGGGCGCTCAAAGCGGCGGTTGCGGTCAGGAGGGCGCCGCGCAGAACGGTGCGCCGGCCCGGCAGGGCGCCGTGGTGCTGTGGCGGGATCATGGTGGGCGGTTCCCGGTGAACCGTGGTGGGCGGGCGCCCGGGGCATTCGCTTGAGGGCGCCCCGCGGCCGGCGAGGGGCAGTGGGTGAGGCGTTCAGCTGTCCAGGCGGCGCCCGGCGAGCCAGGTGACCATCTCGGGGTCGTGGTGGTCGAAGAACAGGGAGCTGCCTGTGTCGAGGGTGGTGATCTGGGTCATCTGCTCGTCGGTGAGCTGGAAGTCGAAGACGTCGATGTTCTCGGCCATGCGCTCGGCACGTACGGACTTGGGGATGGCGATGACGCCGCGCTGGGTGAGCCAGCGCAGCACGACCTGGGCGACGGACTTGCCGTACTCCTTGCCGATCTCGGCAAGCAGCGGATTGGTGAACAGGTCGTTCCTGCCTTCGGCGAAGCCGCCCCAGGACTGGATCTGCACCCCGTGCTCGCGCATGAGGTCCTGGTAGTCGGCGCGCTGGAAGAAGGGGTGGGTCTCGATCTGGTTGACCTGCGGGGTGATCTCGTTGTTGAGGATCAGGTCGATCAGCCGGTCGGGGTAGAAGTTGGCGATGCCGATCGACTTCGCGAGGCCCTCGCGGTTGAGGGCCTCCATGGCGCGCCACTGGCCGTAGACGTCGCCGAAGGGCTGATGCATCAGGTACAGGTCTAGGTGGTCCAGGCCCAGCTTGGTCAGGGACGTCTCGAACGCGCGGCGGGTGTTGTCCTCGGCGGGGGCGTCCTGGACCCACAGCTTGGCGGTGACGAACAGTTCCTCGCGCGGGATGCCGCTGGCCTTGATGGCGCGGCCTACGGCTTCTTCGTTGCCGTAGGCGGCGGCGGAGTCCAGCAGGCGGTAGCCGGCGGCCAGCGCCTCGGAGACGGCGCGCTCGGTGTCCTCGGCGGGGATCTGGTAGACGCCGAAGCCGAGGAGCGGCATCTCGACGCCGTTGTTGAGGGTGACAGTCTGCATGAGCGGGATGTCCTTCGCTGTACGGGTGGTCAGGGGCGGACGAGGGACTTGAGGACCTGTCGGTCGGCCATGGCCCGGTAGGCGTCCGGTGCTCGTTCGAGGGTGAATTCCTGGTCGAAGACGCGGCCGGGGGTGATGGTGCCGTCCAGCTGGACCGCGGTGACGGGCTGGACGGCGTGGGCCCGGCGGATGGTGTCCGGGCCGGCCTCGGAGAGCCCGAAGGCGCGGACCTTGCCCTCGGCGATCAGCTCCTTCACCGCGCCGGCGGTCTCCTCGATCGGCGTGTTCGGGTCGACGCGGTGCTGGTAGTACAGGTCGATGTGGTCGGTGCCCAGGCGCTTGAGGGAGCCCTCGACGGCGGGTGCGGATGTCGGCCGGGCTGGAGTCCAGGTTCCACGCGCCGTCGCCGCCGTGCGAGACCAGGCCGAACTTGGTGGCCAGCACCACCTTGTCCCGGCGGTCCTTCAGTGCCCGCCCGAGCAGTTCCTCGTTGGTGTAGGGGCCGTAGATCTCGGCGGTGTCGATCAGCGTGACGCCCAGCTCCAGGGCTCGGTGCACGGTGCGGATCGACTCCGCGTCGTCGGTGCGGGAGCCGGTGTAGCCGTGGGACATGCCCATCGCGCCCAGCCCGATCCGGGAAACCTCCAGGTCACGCAGCTTGATGTACCGCATCTCACCCCTCTTCCGATCATGGTGTCGCCTGGTCTCTCACTCTTGCCCGGCCCGGCAGGCCGTGCCCGTCGAAGTCCGGGCGGGAGCGAAGAGGCCGGCGTCTTCCTCATTCACCTTCGCCCGGATTGCTCGGGTGTGGCAGGGCGGGCTCTTCAGGGGTAACGGCAGGGCCCCCTGCTGCCTGCGGCGCGGCTGCCTACCGGGTGAAACTGGAGTCATGGCATCCCAGAGCACGTACAGCGAGGGCGCCGAGCTGGGCCGGTTCCTGCGCGCCCGCCGCACCCAGACCAGCCCCGAGCACGTCGGTCTCACCGTCGGCGCCGGTATCCGCCGCACCCCCGGCCTGCGCCGCGAGGAGCTGGCCACCCTCGCCGGCATCAGCATCGACTACTGCGTGCGCCTGGAACGCGGCAAGGAGACCCGCCCCAGCCCCGCCGTCCTCGACTCGCTCGCCCGCGCCCTGCACATGGACGACCAGGAACACCAGCACCTGCGCGAGCTCGCCGCGCGTGCCGCCCGCTGCGTCTCCGAACCGCCGCCGGCCCCGAGCGGCACCGTGCGCCCCCACCTGAAACTGGTGCTGGAGTCACTGCGGCCGAACCCGGCGTACGTCATCAGCCGCAGCATGGACATGCTGGCCTGGAACACCGGCGGCCTCGCCCTGCACGCGGGACTGGAGGACTGGCCGGCCAAACACCGCAACCTCGCCCGCTACCTCTTCCTCCACCCCGCAGCCCGCGACCTCTTCACCGACTGGGACCGCCAGATCACCGCCTGCGTCGCCCGCCTGCGTGCCGTCGCCGGCACCGCCCCCGACGCCCCAGACCTGACCAACCTCGTCGGCGAGCTCCTCCTCAAGAGCCCCGACTTCGCCCGGCTGTGGGAACGCTACGAAGTCAACGGACGCAAGCCCGCACAGAAGACCTTCCACCACCCCCGGGTCGGCACCCTCACGCTCACCTCCCAGTCCATGCAGCTGGAAGGAACCCCCGGCCAGCGCATCGGCGTCTACACCGCCGAACCCGGCACACCCGACCACGACGCCATGCTCCTGCTCGACATGACCGCGCCCGCAGCCGTGCTCCACCGGGAAGTCCCGCACGCATCGCCCTGACTGCTGTTCTCGCAAACGGTCCTTTGGGCGAGCAAGATCAATCACGGGCCACCGGACCCCCGCCGATCCCGGATTCGTTCTCAGAAACCGTTCTCACTCACAAGCGGGGCGGACCCCTTCTGAGACTTGCATTGTGCGAAAGTCCGGGCTCATGACGGGCTCTCAGCAGCGCTCCTCGTCTGAGACTGAGTTGTTGAGCCGGCCCGTGAGCGCCAGCTCGGCACCCGTCTGCACGAGATCGCCGATCAGCTTCCCGACTACCAGCGGCGTCGCGACATCCTGAGCGACGGGGTGCTCCCCGAAGAGACGTGGAGGGAGCCGGCCGCCGGCCTCCCTGAAATCTCCGGGAAGCGTCCGTCCTCGACGACCGGAAACGCCAGGTCGCCTCCACCTTCATCTGGGCCCATGTCACCGCCGGGGAACACCTCTTCGCACCCCGACCCCTCGAACAGGCCCAGCCCGAACACATCCGACCAACATGGGCCGCCCAGCGCCCCACCACCTGGTACCAGCTCGCCTGACGCCCTGATCCTGGCCCCCCTTACGCCGCTCTGCGGCAACTCCTCACCGAGTACGCAGACAAGCTGGCCCAGGAGATCGACGGCGGGGACCCGCTCGCCGAGTGATCTCGGGGCCACTCCCGACGCTCACCCGGGCCGACTCAAGCGCTCACGGGCCAGCTCAAAAACTCAGTCTTACCAGCTGTGACTGAGCGCTCGACTTGGCCCGTCCGGCCAACTGAAACGGCGAGCGGCCGGGCTGGTTCTTCGGCTCGGTCTGTTCGCTGTGCTTGACACCAAAAGGTCGTTCTTTGCTGACACCTTCGCCCAGTCTTCGCTCCAACTGTCACCAGCTTCGAAGCCCGGCGGCGTCGGGGCTGTGCACGACGCTTCCCTGGGCCGAGCCGGGCGACCTGCCCGTGTGACGACATCGCGTTCATCCACACGACGGCCTTGATCTAGAGGTCGATGACGAGCTTGCCCTTCACGTGCCGGCCGGCTTGGAGCTCGGCCGCGGGGCGGATCTGCTCGATCGGGAAGCTCGCCGCGATAGGCACCCGGAGTTCGCCCGCCGCGACCAGGCGGGCGATCTCTTCCAGGGCGCCGGGAGCGGCGTTCGCGCCGTTGGCCGCCTGCACGCCGTCGACCTGCCCGGCGATGGTGCAGATGCGGCCGTCCGGGACTCCGAGTTCCCTTGCGGTGTGCACCGTGTCCGTCCCGTGCAGGTCGAGGGCAGCGGTGACACCGCCGGGAGCGAGGGCCCGGACCCGGTCGATCAGGCCGTCGCCGTAGGCGACCGGCTCGGCTCCGAGATCGCGCAGGAAATCGGCCGAAGTCGCCGACCCCGTTCCGATCACGCGCGCCCCGGCGATCCGGGCCAGCTGGACAGCGAACACCCCGACCCCGCCCGCCGCGCCGCCGATCAGCACCGTGTCGCCCGGGCCGGGGTCGACCACAGCGAGAGCGGCGGATGCCGTGCGGCCGGCGATCGTGAGGGTGGCGGCGGTGCGGTCGTCGACACCGTCGGGGGTGTGATGAGTCTCGTTCGCCGCGATCTCCCCGGCCGGGTCGATCACCACAAAGTCGGCGACTGCGCGGGACAGGGCGCCCCCGAACACCCGGTCGCCAGGTGCGAAGCCGGTCACCCCCTCACCGACCTGGTCGACTACCCCCGCGTAGTCGGTCCCGAACCCGGTCGGAAGGCTCAAGCCGAACCGGGCGGCGGTGTCCGCGTCGGCGGTCATGAACCAGTCCATCGGGTTCAGACCGGCCGCAGTGACCCGCACACGAACCTGCCCCGGACCGGCCTGCGGAGTGGGAATCTCACGGACGTCCAGCACTCCGGGGCCGCCGAATGAATCGAGCCGGACCGCCCTGCTCTCCGCGGCCGGCTGATTGCTCTGTTCTTGCATGTGTGCCTTCTCCTCGACTGAAACGGACTATGCTCCGTTTACATGAGCGACCGTAACACGAACCGGAGCGTGATCCGTTTTGGCTGAGTCGGAGATACGCGCACCACGGGCAGACGCAACCCGTAACCGCGACCACTTGCTCGCGGTGGCGACCCGCGTGTTCGTGGCGGCTGACGCCGAGCCGTCGATGCGTGCGATCGCCCGCGAGGCCGGGGTCGGCATCGCCACGCTCTACCGGCACTTCCCCACCCGCGAGTCGCTGGTCGATGCGGTCTACCGGGACCAGGTCGTGCGGCTGACGACCGGCGCCCGCGAGCTGCTCGGCCAGCTGCCCCCGGCTGCGGCAATGCGACGCTGGATGGACTTGTTCGGGGACTGGATCGCGACCAAGAACGGCATGCTCGACACGCTGCTCGCGATGATCGAGTCGGGCGAGATCGCCCATACGCAGACCCGAGATGAGCTGCTGGCGGCCATCACCACGATTCTCGACGCCGGCCGCGCGACAGGCGACCTCCGCTCCGACGTCACCGCCGACGACATCGCCGCCGCTCTCATCGGCATCTTCACCGTGGCCCCCCGGCCCGAGCGTGAAGCCAAGGCCGGTCGACTGCTGAACCTCCTGATGGACGGCCTCCGGTCCGCCGCCCGCCCGGCCTGAGGCGCACCGGGCGAACGCACCGTTTCCTCCTGTGGGGCATGCGCCCCTGACCGCCTGGGGCCCTTGCTCCGGGTGTCGGGGCCCTGCTCATGCCCGCCGCAGCCGGTCGGCAATGCTGCAACTCATCCGACGCCTTGCCGGACCCCCCCGCACTCTGCCCAATCCTGCTCGCCGCTCGGTCTCGTCGGCAGCCTCGACGACGGGGCCCCGCCTTCGCGACGCGATCGAGGCGGCTTGTCGGCCGCGATCCGGGATCGGTATGCCGCAGTACCGCGCTCAGTCACACCAGCCGGTGCCCGGCCCCGGCGGTCTCATTGCATAAAAGTGCAGCGATGCGTATAGTCATGCCATCGACGAGGAGGTTTCGGTGGCGGTACGTGCAGCGGTGGCAGGGGCAAGCGGATACGCCGGCGGGGAACTCCTCCGCCTGCTGCTGAGCCACCCGGATGTCGAGATCGGTGCGCTCACCGGCAACTCCAACGCGGGGCAGACGCTCGGCGCCCTGCAGCCGCATCTGCGGCCGCTGGCCGGCCGGGTGCTCCAGCCGACCACCGCCGACGTCCTCGCGGGCCACGACGTGGTGTTCCTCGCGCTCCCGCACGGGCAGTCCGCCGCCGTCGCCGAGCAGCTCGGTGACGACGTCCTGGTCGTCGACATGGGCGCCGACTTCCGGCTCAAGGACGCCGGGGACTGGGAGCGGTTCTACGGCTCCCCGCACGCCGGGACCTGGCCGTACGGTCTGCCCGAGCTGCCCGGCGGGCGGGCCGCCCTCGCCGGGTCCAAGCGGATCGCTGTTCCCGGCTGCTACCCGACAGCGGTGTCCCTCGCGCTCTTCCCCGCGTACGCGGCCGGTCTCGCCGAGCCCGAAGCGGTGATCGTCGCCGCCTCCGGCACCTCGGGCGCGGGCAAGGCGGCCAAGCCGCACCTGCTCGGCTCCGAGGTGATGGGCTCGATGTCGCCGTACGGCGTCGGCGGGGGCCACCGGCACACCCCCGAGATGATCCAGAACCTCAGCGCGGCGGCCGGCGAGCAGGTCACCGTCTCGTTCACGCCGACCCTCGCGCCGATGCCCCGCGGCATCCTCGCCACCTGCACCGCGAAGGCCAGGCCCGGGGTGAGCGCCGAAGCGGTCCGCGCCGCGTACGAGAAGGCCCTCGCGGACGAGCCGTTCACCGAGCTGCTCCCCGAGGGGCTGTGGCCGTCGACCGGCGCCGTGTACGGCTCCAACGCCGTGCAGATCCAGGTCGCGTACGACGCAGCCGCCGGCCGGATCGTCGCCATCAGCGCCATCGACAACCTCACCAAGGGCACCGCTGGCGGCGCCCTGCAGAGCATGAACATCGCCCTCGGACTCCCCGAGGACCGAGGGCTTTCCACGATCGGAGTGGCGCCGTGAGCGGCGCCGGCGGGGCCGCGGCCCGGCACGTACGGACAGAGGCGAACGAGGAGATGCAGTGAGCGTCACGGCAGCGAAGGGATTCACGGCGGCGGGCATCGCCGCCGGGATCAAGGAGAGCGGCGGCCCCGACCTGGCCCTCGTGGTCAACACCGGGCCCCGGCTGGCCGCCGCCGGAGTCTTCACCTCCAACCGCGTCAAGGCCGCGCCGGTCCTCTGGTCCGAGCAGGTCCTCAAGGGCGGCACCGTCGGGGCCGTCGTCCTCAACTCCGGTGGCGCCAACGCCTGCACCGGGCCCAAGGGCTTCCAGGACACCCACGCCACCGCCGAGAAGGCGGCCGAGATCCTCGGCTCCAACGCGGGCGAGGTCGCGGTCGCGTCGACCGGCCTCATCGGTCTGCCGCTGCCCATGGACAAGCTGCTGCCCGGTATCGAGCGGGCCGCCGCCGAACTCTCCCCGCACGGCGGCGAGAAGGCGGCCATCGCCATCAAGACCACCGACACCGTCCACAAGACCGCCGTCGCCGGCGGGGACGGCTGGAGCGTCGGCGGGATGGCCAAGGGCGCGGGCATGCTCGCCCCCGGCCTCGCCACCATGCTCGTCGTGCTCACCACCGACGCCGACCTGGACAGCCCCGTGCTGGACCGGGCGCTGCGCGCCGCCACCCGTACGACCTTCGACCGGGTCGACTCCGACGGCTGCATGTCCACCAACGACACCGTGCTGCTGCTGGCATCCGGCGCCTCCGAAGTGGTGCCCGGCGAGGCGGAGTTCGCCGAGGCCGTCCACACCGTCTGCGCCGACCTGGCCCGCCAGCTGATCGGCGACGCCGAGGGCGCCAGCAAGGACATCAGGATCGAGGTGGTCAACGCGGCCACCGAGGACGACGCCGTCGAGGTGGGCCGCTCCATCGCCCGTAACAACCTGCTGAAGTGCGCCATCCACGGCGAGGACCCCAACTGGGGCCGGGTGCTCTCCGCGATCGGCACCACGTCCGCCGCCTTCGAGCCCGACGAACTCAACGTCGCCATCAACGGCGTCTGGGTCTGCAAGAAGGGATCGGTCGGCGAGGACCGCGACACGGTCGACATGCGGTACCGCGAGGTCACCATCACCGCGGACCTCGCGGCGGGCGCCGATTCGGCCGTGATCTGGGCCAACGACCTCACCGCCGACTACGTCCACGAGAACAGCGCGTACAGCTCATGAGTACCCGTAAGCACACCGCGCTCCCCAAGGCGCAGACCCTCATCGAGGCGCTGCCCTGGCTGACGCGCCACCACGGCAAGACCGTCGTCATCAAGTTCGGCGGCAACGCCATGGTCGACGACGAGCTGAAGGCCGCCTTCGCCCAGGACGTCGTCTTCCTGCGGCACGCGGGACTCAAGCCGGTCGTCGTGCACGGCGGCGGCCCGCAGATCAGCGCACAGCTCGACCGGCACGGCCTGGTCAGCGAGTTCAAGGCCGGGCTGCGCGTGACCACGCCCGAGGCGATGGACGTCGTACGGATGGTCCTCGCGGGCCAGGTCCAGCGCGAACTGGTCGGACTGCTCAACCAGCACGGCCCGTTCGCCGTCGGTATGACCGGTGAGGACGCCAACACGATCACCGCCGTCCAGCACTTCCCGCAGATCGACGGCGAGTCCGTCGACATCGGCCGGGTCGGCGAGATCACCGGGATCGACATCGGCGCCATCGAGGCGCTCCTCGCGGACGGCCGTATCCCCGTCGTCTCCTCCATCGCCCGCAGCGCCGACGACCACCATGTCTTCAACGTCAACGCCGACACCGCGGCCGCCGCACTGGCCGCCGCGCTCAACGCCGAGACCCTGATGGTCCTCACCGATGTCGAGGGCCTCTACGAGGACTGGCCGAACAGCGACGACGTCATCAGCAGGCTCACCGCGAAGCAGCTGGAGAAGCTGCTCCCCGAGCTGGCGAGCGGCATGGTCCCCAAGATGGAGGGCTGCCTCTTCGCCGTACGCAACGGCGTCACCACCGCCCGCGTCATCGACGGGCGGGTCCAGCACTCGATCCTGCTGGAGATCTTCACCGACGAGGGAATCGGCACGATGGTCGTGCCGGACACCGCGACAGAAACCACTGGCGCCACCGAGGGGGAGTCATGAGCAACCAGGAACTCGCACAGCGCTGGCAGGGCGCTCTGATGGACAACTACGGCACGCCGAAGCTGTCCCTGGTGCGCGGCGACGGCGCCACCGTGTGGGACGCCGACGGCACCGCGTACACCGACTTCGTCGGCGGCATCGCGGTCAACGCGCTCGGCCACGCCCACCCCGCGGTCGTCGAGGCCGTCTCGCGGCAGGTCGCCTCGCTCGGCCATGTCTCCAACCTGTTCATCGCCGAACCGCCCGTCGCGCTCGCCGAGCGGCTGCTCCAGGCGTTCGGCCGCGCCGGCCGGGTGTACTTCGCCAACTCCGGCGCCGAGGCCAACGAAGCGGCCTTCAAGATCGGCCGGCTCACCGGGCGTACGCACATGGTCGCCACCCAGGGCGCCTTCCACGGCCGGACGATGGGCGCGCTCTCGCTCACCGGGCAGCCCGGCAAGCAGAACGGCTTCGAGCCGCTGCCCGGCGTGGTCACCCATGTCCCGCACGGCGACGCGGAAGCGCTGCGCGCGGTCGTCACGGAGAACACCGCGTTCGTCATCATCGAACCCGTCCAGGGCGAGAACGGTGTCGTCGTACCGCCCGCCGACTACCTCAGGGCCGCCCGGGAGATCACCCGGGCCACCGGCACCCTGCTGGTGCTCGACGAGGTGCAGACCGGGATCGGGCGCACCGGCCACTGGTTCGAGCACCAGGCGCACGAGGGCGTCGACCCCGATGTCGTCACCCTCGCCAAGGGCCTCGGCGGCGGGCTCCCGCTCGGCGCGACCGTGGCCTTCGGCGCGGCCGCCGAGCTGCTGCACCCCGGTCACCACGGCTCGACCTTCGGCGGCAACCCGGTGGCGTGCGCCGCCGGAATCGCCGTGCTCGACACGATCCGCACGGACGGCATCCTCGACCGGGTGAAGCGCACGGGCGAGAAGCTGCGCACCGGAATCGAGGCGCTGGGACACCCCCTGGTCGGCCATGTCCGCGGTGCCGGACTGCTGCTGGGTATCGTGCTCACCGAGTCCCGCGCGCACCAGGTGCAGCAGGCGGCTCAGGACGCAGGCTTCCTGGTGAACGTGACCGGCCCCGATGTCGTACGGCTGATGCCGCCGCTGATCATCGGCGACCGCGAGGTGGACGCGTTCCTCCAGGCGCTGCCCGGCGTTCTCGACCAGGCCAACGGGGAAGAGTGATCCGCAGAATGAGGCGACGATGACCGAGGCGCAGCAGACCGAGCACGAGGCGCAGGACACCGAGCACGGCGGGCCGTCCGTACCGCAGACCAGGACCGCCCGCCACCGCCGGATCGTGGACATCCTCAACCGGCAGCCGGTGCGCTCGCAGAGCCAGCTCGCCAGACTCCTCGCCGACGACGGGCTGAGCGTCACTCAGGCGACGCTCTCCCGGGACCTCGACGAACTGGGCGCGGTGAAGATCCGCAACACCGGTGGTGAGCTGATCTACGCCGTGCCCAGCGAGGGCGGCTACCGCACACCGCACGCCCCGCTCGGCGAGTCGGCCAAGGAGGAGCGGATGCGCAGGCTCTCGTCCGAGCTGCTGATCTCGGCGGAGGCGTCGGCCAACCTGGTGGTGCTGCGTACGCCACCCGGCGCCGCCCAGTTCCTCGCGTCGGCCATCGACCAGGCCGAACTGCACGACATCCTCGGCACGATCGCCGGGGACGACACCCTGATGCTGATCAGCCGGGACCCGGCGGGCGGCCAGGCGCTCGCCGACCATCTGCTGCGGCTGGCGCAGAACCCGCGCTGAGAGCCCGCCCGGTTTCCCCGCAGCTCCGGTCAGTAGTTGGTCACCGCGGTCGGCCCCGAGGTGGTGCCGATCGCGATGTGCGGACGGCGCGCCGGGTCGGCCCAGGTGAGGATCCGGTCGACCGACGCCGCAGGTACGGACACACAACCGGCCGTCGCGCCACTGCCGTTGACATGCAGGAAGATCCCGCCGCCCCGGCCGTGCACCGGCCGCGCGTAGTTGAAGCCGATGACGAGCGCCCGCGCGTACTGCGTCGGGAAGCTGCTCAGCTGCTCCGCATCACCGGCTCGGCAGTCGGCGGGCAGCGGGTCCACCCAGCGGTTGTACGCGGTGGACGCGTTGTCCTCGCACCACCACGAACTCGCCGTCACCGCCCGGTAGGGGTAACGGGTCCCGGCGGGGGCCGCCTTGATCCCGAAGGCGAACGGCAGACCGTAGATGCCGGTGGGTGTGGTGTCCGTGCCCTGCTTGCGCGTCGCGCCGTCGGCCAGCCCCTTCGCCCCGAAGCGGGCCGCGGCCGAGCCGGTCTTCTGCCAGTGCCCGCCGCGCAGGTCCCACCAGGTCAGGGTGCCGGTGGTGGAGTGCAGCGACGGGGCCTCCGCGGTGATCAGCTGGGAGCCGCCGCCGGTGTCGGCGAGCCGCTCCGGCAAGGGACGGTCACCGGCCGGCCGGGCCGCCAGGGAACCGGCGACGGCCAGCAGAACCGCACCTGCCACCAGGAATCTGCGCATGCTCCGGACCGTACGCGGCCACGGCACGCACCGCCCGGGCTGTTACTCCGTACGGGGCAGACCCCGCACCGTCTCGGCGGCCGCCCCGGCCCTGCGCGACCGGTACGACATCCAGGCCGCGACCAGCGCCCCCGACACGTTGTGCCAGACCGAGAAGATCGCCGCGGGCAGCGCCGCCAGCGGGCTGAAGTGGGCGGTGGCCAGGGAAGCGGCGAGCCCCGAGTTCTGCATGCCCACCTCGAAGGCCATCGCCCGGCTCCCCGGCTTCCCGAGACCGGCCGCCTTGCCCGCTCCGTACCCGAGGAGCAGCCCGAGACCGTTGTGGAGGACCACGGCCAGCAGCACCATCGCCGCGGCCGACTTGATCGCCGACGCGCTGCCGCCGACCACGACCGCGACGATCACCGCCACGGTGACCGCGGAGAGCCAGGGGAGCGCGCCCAGCACCCGGTCCACATGACGCCCGGCCAGGAACCGCACCGTCAGCCCCGCGAGCACCGGCAGCAGCACCGTCTTGAGGATGTCGGTCATCATCGAGCCCGCGTCGACCGGCAGATAGGCGCCCGCGAGCAGCAGGGTCAGCGGCGGTGTGACCAGGGGGGCGAGGACCGTCGAGACGGTGGCCACCGAGACCGAGAGGGCCACGTCGCCACGCGCCAGATAGGTGACCACATTGGACGCCGTACCGCTCGGCGCGCAGCCGACCAGGATGACGCCCGCCGCCAACTGCGGGGAGAGACCGAGGACATGGGCGATCAGCCAGCCGAGACCCGGCATGATCACATAGTGCGCCACCAGCCCGAGCCCCACCGCCCACGGCCGCTTCGCGACCCCCTGGAAGTCCACCTTGGTCATGGTCAGCCCCATGCAGAACATGACCACGCCCAGCAGATACGGGACGGAGACGCTCCACCCCGCGAAGGTGTCCGGTGACGCGAGACCTATCGCCCCGGCCACCAGGACGAGTACCGGGAACACCGTGACCGCGCGGCGGGCCGCCCGGTCGGTGGAGTCGGTCTGACCGGCGGGGCCGGCGGATTCCTGGGTCACCTGTTCGTTCTGCACCTGTGTGATGCAACGCTGCTCGCGCACTCCGACGCAATCCCGTCTCGTTATGTGGTCTTTACATCGATTGTGCGGGCCGGGCGGTGCGGCGGTCTAGGCGGACGGCGCGGGCCGCGTGGACAGTGCGGCCAGCCGTTCCGCGAGCGGGTCGTCGCCCAGGAACGCCACCAGCTCCGCGAGGCCGGGCGCCGTCGCGGGTCCGCGCCTGGTCACCGCAGAGGCCGCCGACGCGTTGGCGCCGCGCGCGGCGGACAGCGGGTCGAGGCCCAGGCCGAGCAGGGCGAGGAACGCCCCGACATGGGCGTCGCCCGCGCCGTTGCTGTCCACGGCTGCCACGGGGAAGCCCGGCACATGGACCGGCTCCGCCCCTGGCCCTGTCCCGTGCTCGGCCCCGGGCGCCGCCAGCAGGCAGCCGTCCTTGTCGGCGCGCACCAGCACCCCGGCCCCCGGTGCGAGCCGCTCGCGCAGGGCGGCGGCGGCCCGGCGCGGGTCCTCGTGACCGGTCAGCAGCCGCCCCTCACGCGCGTTGCAGCTGAGCCAGTCGGCGCGCGCCAGGACCGTGCCGAGGATCTCGCCGGGGATGTCGGCGACCAGCGGGCCCGGGTCGAAGCAGACCGTGACCCCGGCCGGCAGCCCGGCGGTGAAGCGGGCGAGCAGCGGGCCGTTCACCGGCATGACCAGGCCGTACCCGGACAGCTGGACCATGTCGCCGTCCCTGAGCCGCCCGGCCACGACGGCCAGCTCGGCCGCGGTCAGCCGGGCGTCGACCCCGAAGCTGGTCACGAACGTCCGCTCGCCCCCGGAGTCCACCAGCGCCACACAGAAGCCGGTGTCGCCGTCCTCGCGGACCGGCAGCACGGTCCGTACGCCTTCCGCGGCCAGCGCCTCCCGTACGAGATCGCCGTGCGGGCCCGTGCCGTGCAGCCCCGCGTACACCGCTTCCGTACCCAGCCTGCCGGCCGCGACCAGGGTGTTGAAGCCGCCGCCCGCCGTCCTGGCCGCGTGCGAGCCGATGACGTCGCCGCCCCGTTCGGGCAGGGCGGGGATCTCGATCACCAGATCCACGATGACGTTTCCGGCGAGTACCAGACGGGGGTTCATCGGACGGCCTCCTCAAGGGCGGGCTCGGGGGCGGCGGTCACCGCGGAGCGGCGGCCGGACAGCAGGTACACGGCCGCGCCGACCACCATGGACACGGCCCAGCCCAGGCCGTTGGTGCCGAACCAGCTCCCGGCCAGCGGACCGGAGAACCAGACGTCGTCCTTGCCGGTGGACGCCTCGGTGAAGAGGAGCCCGGCCACGATCGCGGCGACCCAGGCGAGGACGGCCGGCAGCCGGAAGCCGCCGGTGTACCAGTAGCGGCTGGTGCGGGAGGTGTCCATCAGGGCCGCTTCGTCGTACGTACGGCCGCGCAGCGTGTCCACCGCGATCACCCCGATCCACGCCGAGATCGGCACGGCCAGCAGGGTCAGGAAGGTGGAGAAGGGGCCGTAGAAGTCACCGGCGATCAGCATGAAGTAGATGCCGCCGAGGAACATCAGGACGACGTCGACCAGCACGGCCGCGGCCCGCGGCACCTTCAGCCCCAGCGTGATCATGGTGAGGCCCGCCGAGTACGTCGACAGGTGGTTGGACATCAGGAGCCCGCCGAACGCCGCGATCAGATACGGGATCGCCATCCAGGACGGCAGCATCGCGTTGATGGCGGCGACCGGGTCCGACGCCGTCGCCAGCGTCGGATCGCCCGCGGTGAGCAGCGAACCCAGCGAGATCAGCAGCACCAGCGGGATACCGGCGCCGAAGGCGGAGGCGCTGATCAGCCGGGAGCCCGGCACCGAGCGCGGCAGATAGCGGGCGTAGTCCGCGCCCGCGTTGGCCCAGCCGATGCCGGTGCCCGCCGCGATGAAGCCGATGCCCGCGATGACTCCGCTGGTGGGTCCCGAGGGGGTGTGCAGCACCTTGGACCAGTCGACGGTCGCCACCAGGAAGCCCATGACGATCAGGTTCAGCACACCGAAGAGGACCGTGGCCCACTTGTTGATCCACATGATGGTGGCGTGGCCGAGTCCGCTGATCAGCAGGGTGCAGGCGATGAAGACCAGCAGACAGACCACGGTCAGGACCGTGTTCTTGTGCACCCCGAACGCCACCCCGAGCAGCGCGAGCAGGGCGTACGCGGCGGTGGTCGTCGTGATGGTCTCCCAGCCGACCCGGCTCAGCCAGGTGATCAGGGTCGGGCCCGCGTTGCCGCGCTGCCCGAAGACCGCCCTGGACAGCGTGAGCGCGGGGGCTCCGCCCTTCTGGCCCGCGATGCTCAACGCGCCGACCAGCGCGAACGAGCCGAACGAACCGATGACGGCGACCAGCGCCGCCTGCCAGATGTTCAGGCCGCGGAAGGCGACCAGCGTCGCACCGAGCGGCAGCCCGAGGAGCGAGATATTGGCGGCGAACCAGGTCCAGAACATCTGGCTCGCGTGGCCATGGCGTTCACTGTCGGGGACCGGTTCGATCCCCCGGGTCTCCACGGTGCCGACGCGATCGTTCTTCGTTGAAGCGGCCATGACGGAACCTCCTTGCACGGTGCGTTGCGGACTGGGGGAAGAGGGAGCGCGGCTCAGCGGAGCGCGAGCAGTTCGGCGGTCAGTGGTTCCAGTGCGAGGCCGTTGACGGCCCGGAGCGTGCGTACGGCGTCGGCGGGCAGCCCCGCCAGACCGTGCACGGATCCGGCGACGGCGCCCGCGATGGCCCCGATGGTGTCGCTGTCGCCGCCGAGGTTGGCGGCGAGCAGGGTGCTGCGCCAGGGGTCGCCACCGGTCAGGGCGAGGACGGCGAAGGCCGCGGGGACGGACTCCTGGCTGGCCACGCTGGTGCCGATGAGCGCGACGATACGGTCGACGGCCTCGGCCTCGTCCAGTCCGCGCACCAGCTCACGGGCCCAGCCGATCCGGGCGGAGATGTCCGCGCCGGCGATCCAGTTGCCCCGTGCGGCGCCCGCACGGGCCGCGCCGACCGCCGCCTCGAAGGCGTCGTCCAGCGTACCGCCGGCGACTCCTGCGCTCACCGCGGCCGCGACCGCGGCGGCCCCCGCGATGCCCACATTGGTGTCGTGCGTGACCTGGCAGGACTCCACGACCCGGTCAAGGAACCGGGGCAGCGGCCGCACGGCGTTCGCGATACCGACGGGCGTGACGCGCATGGCGGCGCCGTTGGTGGTGCCGTACCTGCCCGCGTCCTTGATGTCCGCGCCGCCCGCCACGGCGTCGAGCGCCGCCTTGGTGGAGGGGCCCAGCAGGTCGAAGGAGCCCTTGGCCTTCATCTCCTTCTCCCAGGCGAGCAGCTCGGCGGCGAAGCGGAGCGGGTCGATGTGCCCGCCGCCCGCCACGAGCAGCCGGCCCACGATGACCGCCTGATCGGTGTCGTCGGTGACCGAGCCCGCGGGCATCCCGGCGCTGACCGGGTTGTCGTGCTGCGCGGGTTCGAAGCCGGTGATGCTGCCGTAGACCCGTACGACGTCCTCGCGGGACATCACCTGGGTGGGCATCCCCAGGGCGTCCCCGAGCGCGAGGCCGTAGAAGGCGCCGAGGGCGCGGTCGAGCTGGTGCGGGTCGGTCATGCGTGGCCTCCTCGGCCGGTGGTGCGGACGTGCAGCTGGAACCTGGACGGGTCGAGCAGGCTGGTGACCTGCTCCACGACGGAGCCGTCGGCCGCCCGGAACACCTGGGACTGGTGGAGGAACGCCTCACCGGGCGAGCGGTGCAGCGTGGCGGCGTCGGCGTCGCCGATGCCGGAGACCGAGATCCGGGCCTCGCCGGAGTCGGCGATACGGCCGGCGGCGACCAGCGCCTTGTGCAGCGAGCCGTCCTCCAGACCGCGGTCGGGCAGTCCGGCGAGCGCGCCGACGGCGGGCACCCGGCTGCGTTCCAGCGAGATGCCGTGCCCGTCGGGCAGCCGCCTGACGCGGTCGAGTGCGATGAACGCGTCGGCCGCCAGGCCGAGTGCGGCGGCGAGCGGCCGGTCGGTGACGGTCTCGAACCTGAGCACCTCGGTGGTCAGCTCGGTGCCCTGGTCGGCGAGCGCCTGAGTCCAGCCGAGCCGGTTGTCCAGCGGTGTCCCGTCGAAGGTGACGAACGAGCCGATTCCGGCGTGTGTGGCGATCAGCCCCTGCTCGCCGAGTTCGGTGAGCGCCTGCCGCACGGTGGTGCGGCTGACCCCGAAGCGCTCCCGCAGGGTGTGCTCGCCCGGCAGTTTGCTGCCGTCGGCGTGGACACCCGCGCGGATCTCCTCGGCGAGGATGCGTGAGATGCGGTGATGCTTATGAACCTGTCCAGGCATGTCTAGAACGTAAGCGGAGCAAGCCCCTCCAGTCCATGGTTCACGGCGAAAACTTTTGCGGGCCCCTCTCCGGCCCCCGGGTTGCGCGGTCGGTTACGCGGTCACTCCGGCCTGTTCCCGTGGTCGGCGCCGGCCAGGGGCGGGAGCGGGAGCGGCAGCCCCGGAAGGCCGTCGATGCTGGTCGCGACGTGCTCCTTCTTCTCGAAGTACGCGCTGAGGCTGCTGTCGTCCTCGCGCTCGAAGCGCCGGGCGTGCAGCGTCCGGTCGTCCTCGTACGCCATGTGGGGCACCGCGAATCCGCAGGTGTCCCTGATCAGTTCGGCGGTCACGACGATGATCGCGCGCAGCCCGTGCAGGGAGTGGTCGGGCCCGGTGAAGTGCTGGAGCAGCCCGGTGAACCGCGGGTCGTCGCGGAAGACCGCCTCGCCGTGGCCGTGCACCCGCACGATGTTGGGCGGTCCCTGGAAGGCACACCACATCAGGGTGATGCGGCCGTTCTCCCTCAGGTGGGCGATGGTCTCCGCGTTGCTCCCGGCGAAGTCCAGGTAGGCCACGGTCAGCCCGTCGATGACCGCGAACGAGCCGCTGATCCCTTTGGGGGAGAGGTTGACGGTCCCGTCGCCGTCGAGCGGGGCGGTCGCGGTGAAGAAGATGCGCTGTTCCTCGATGAAGGTCCTCAGCCGTCCGTCTATGCACGCGTACGTCTGTCCCATACGGGGATTATCCGCCGGGTGGGGCCGGGGGCGCAGGGGTTTCCGCTCCGGGGGCGGGCCGGCCGGTCCCGGTGCCGGCGCGGTGTTCGGCCCGGTTTTGACAAAACATACGGAGCATTGCATAGTTATGCCTATCAGTGATCGCACCGTAAGGAGAAGCCCGTGACCGAGCGCGTCGTACTCGCCTACTCGGGGGGCCTTGACACCTCTGTCGTCATCGGCTGGATCGCCGAGGAGACGGGCGCCGAGGTCGTCGCCGTCGCCGTGGACGTCGGCCAGGGCGGCGAGGACCTGGACGTCATCCGCAAGCGAGCGCTCGCCTGCGGTGCGGTCGAGGCCGAGGTGGCCGACGCCAAGGACGAGTTCGCCGACGAGTACTGCCTCCCGGCGATCAAGGCCAACGCGCTCTACATGGACCGCTATCCGCTGGTCTCCGCGCTGTCGCGGCCGGCCATCGTCAAGCACCTCGTGGCCGCCGCCAGGAAGCACGGTGCCACGACGGTCGCCCACGGCTGCACCGGCAAGGGCAACGACCAGGTCCGCTTCGAAGCCGGCATCACCGCACTCGGTCCCGACCTCAGGTGTATCGCGCCGGTCCGCGACTACGCGATGACCCGCGACAAGGCCATCGCCTTCTGCGAGGCGAAGAACCTCCCGATCGCGACCTCCAAGAAGTCCCCGTACTCCATCGACCAGAACGTCTTCGGACGCGCCGTCGAGACGGGGTTCCTGGAGGACATCTGGAACGCGCCGATCGAGGACGTGTACGAGTACACGGCGAACCCGGCCGGACCGCGCGAGGCCGACGAGGTCGTCATCTCCTTCGAAGCGGGCGTCCCGGTCGCCATCGACGGCGCGCCGGTCACCGTCCTGCAGGCGATCCAGCAGCTCAATGAACGGGCAGGCGCCCAGGGCATCGGCCGGATCGACATGGTCGAGGACCGGCTCGTCGGCATCAAGTCCCGCGAGATCTACGAGGCGCCCGGCGCCATCGCGCTGATCACCGCCCACCAGGAGCTGGAGAACGTCACGGTCGAGCGCGAACTGGCCCGCTACAAGCGGCAGGTCGAGCAGCGCTGGGGCGAGCTGGTCTACGACGGCCTGTGGTTCTCCCCGCTCAAGCGCGCCCTGGACGGCTTCGTCAACGAGGCCAGTGAGCATGTCACCGGCGATATCCGGATGACGCTGCACGGCGGCCGCGCCACCGTCACCGGCCGCAAGTCCGGCGAGTCGCTGTACGACTTCAACCTGGCGACCTATGACTCGGGCGATACCTTCGACCAGTCCAAGGCCCAGGGCTTCATCGAGATCTTCGGCCTCTCCGCCAAGATCGCGGCCAAGCGCGACCTGGCCTAGCGCGACCCGGCCGTAGACCTGACCGAACGCCTGACCCGTTCGCCTGGCCCGCACGGAAGACCCCGGATCCGCCCCGTACGACGGCCGTCTCCCCGATCCTCCGCGGCGGGCAGGCGGGCCGAGCATTCCGATCCCCTTGAGGAGCAACTCAGTGAGCAGCAACACCGGTGACGTCCGGCTCTGGGGCGGCCGTTTCGCCGACGGCCCCGCCGAGGCGCTGGCCCAGCTGTCCGCGTCCGTCCACTTCGACTGGCGGCTCGCGCCGTACGACATCGCCGGCTCCCGCGCACACGCCCGCGCACTGCACACCGCCGGACTGCTCACCGTGGACGAACTGGCCCGGATGCAGGACGGTCTCGACCGCCTCGCGGCGGACGTCGCCGACGGCTCGTTCACCGGCACCGTCGCCGACGAGGACGTCCACACCGCACTGGAGCGCGGCCTCCTGGAGCGGGTCGGCTCCGACCTCGGCGGCAAGCTGCGGGCAGGGCGGTCCCGCAACGACCAGATCGCGACCCTCTTCCGGATGTACCTCCGCGACCACGCCCGGACCATCGGCGGCCTGATCGCCGACTTCCAGGACGCGCTGGTCGGCCTCGCCGAGGCGCACCCGGACGTGGCGATGCCCGGCAGGACCCACCTCCAGCACGCCCAGCCCGTCCTCTTCGCCCACCATGTGCTGGCCCACGCGCAGTCGCTGGCCCGGGACGCCGAGCGGCTGCGCCAGTGGGACGAGCGCACCGCGGTCTCGCCGTACGGCTCGGGGGCGCTGGCCGGGTCGTCGCTGGGGCTCGACCCCGAAGCGGTCGCGGCCGACCTCGGCTTCGAGCGGGGCTCGGCGGGCAACTCGATCGACGGCACCGCCTCGCGTGACTTCGCCGCCGAGTTCGCCTTCATCACGGCGATGATCGGCGTCAACCTCTCGCGGATCGCCGAGGAGATCATCATCTGGAACACGAAGGAGTTCTCCTTCGTCACCCTCCACGACGCCTTCTCGACCGGCTCGTCGATCATGCCGCAGAAGAAGAACCCGGACATCGCCGAACTGGCGCGGGGCAAGTCCGGCCGGCTCATCGGCAATCTGACGGGGCTGCTGGCCACCCTCAAGGCGCTGCCCCTCGCGTACAACCGCGACCTCCAGGAGGACAAGGAGCCGGTCTTCGACTCCTGCGACCAGCTGGAGGTCCTGCTCCCCGCCCTCACCGGCATGATGGCGACGCTGACCGTCCACCGGGAGCGTCTTGAGGAGCTGGCACCCGCGGGCTTCTCGCTCGCCACCGACATCGCCGAGTGGCTGGTCCGGCAGGGTGTGCCGTTCCGGGTCGCACACGAGGTCGCCGGTGAGTGCGTCAAGGAGTGCGAGCGGCACGGTATCGAGCTGGACCAGCTCAGCGACGAGCAGTTCGCGAAGATCTCCGCGCATCTGACCCCCGAGGTCCGTACGGTGCTCGACGTCCCCGGCGCCCTGGCCTCCCGCAGCGGCCGCGGTGGCACCGCGCCGTCGGCGGTCGCCACGCAGCTCGTCGAGGTCAAGGCCAATCTGGTCATCCAGCACGCCTGGGCAGCGGCGAAGAAGTAGCCGCCCGCGCCGCCGCCGGGCCCCTCGGGCAGCCACCGGGCGGACGGCGCGCCGCCACCGGGCAGACAGCGCCCGGCACCTCCATCCGGGTGCCGGGCGCTGTCGCGCGCGATCGTGGGTAAGGGTGTCAGGGACCGCATCCCCCGATCCGCGCAGGGAGCACCCGATGCCCTTCGCCCGCCTCACGGCAGCGACCACCCCCACGGCCCATATCGGACTCGGCCTGGCAGCCGTAGGCAGGCCGGGCTACATCAACCTCGGCCGCGACGAGGACCTGCCGGCCGACCGCAGCCCGGAGACCCTGCTCGCCCGTACGCATGAACTCCTGGACGCCGCCTACGCACAGGGCGTGCGCTACTTCGACGTCGCACGCTCCTACGGCCGCGCCGAGGAGTTCCTCGCCGACTGGCTGAGCGCGAGGCCCGCCGTCCAGGACGTCGTGATCGGCAGCAAGTGGGGCTACACCTACACCGCCGACTGGCGGACCGACGCCGAGGTCCACGAGGTCAAGGACCACAGCGTCGACACCTTCGACCGGCAGCGCGCCGAGACCGGCGGCCTGCTGGGGGAGCGGCTCGACCTCTACCAGATCCACTCCCTGACCGCCGAAAGCCCGGCCCTGACCGACACCGGACTGCACGCCAGGCTGGCGGCGCTCGCGGCGGAAGGGGTGACGGTCGGCTTCTCCACGAGCGGCCCCGCCCAGGCGGACACCGTGCGGGCCGCGCTCGGCGTCACGGTCGACGGCGAACCGCTCTTCCGTACGGTGCAGAGCACCTACAACCTGCTGGACCCCTCCGTGGGCGAGGCGCTGGCCGAGGCCCACGATGCGGGGCTCTCCGTGATCGTCAAGGAGGCGGTGGCCAACGGCAGGCTCGCCGGCGGCGCCGCGCCCGCACCGCTGCGCGACATCGCAGAAGAGACCGGCACGACACCCGACGCGGTCGCCCTGGCCGCGATCCTGCGCCGCCCGTGGGCGACGGTGGTGCTCTCGGGGGCGGCGACGGCCGTACAGCTGTCCGCCAATCTGCACGCGGCGGTGGCCGACCTCGGGGACGACCAGCTGGAGCGGCTGGCCGGCCTCCGCGAGGAGCCCGCCGCGTACTGGCGGCAACGGGCCGAACTGCCCTGGCACTGAGCCGCCCACGCGCGCTCAGGAGGGATCGAAGAGCGCGCTCACCGATTCGCCGTTGTGGATCCGCCGCATCGCCTCGGCCAGCGCCGGGGCGATGGAGAGGACCGTGAGCTTGCCGGTCTGCTCGGCCGGCGGTATCGGCACGGTGTTCGTACAGACGATCTCCAGCACGTCGGGCTGGTCCGAGAGCCGCTTGAGCGCCCCCGAGGCGAAGAGCCCGTGCGTACAGGCCACCCGGATCGACCTGGCCCCCAACTCGCGGAGCCGGTCGAGGAGTTCCAGTACGGTGCTGCCCTTGGCGATCTCGTCGTCCAGCACGATGATGTCGCGGCCGGCGACCTCGCCGATGACGGAGCTGATGGCCACCCGGTCGTCGGCGAAGCGCTGTTTGGCACCCGCCGCCACCTGGACGCCCAGCATCCGTGCGAAGGCCGCGGCCTCCTTGGCGTTGCCGAGGTCGGGCGAGACGACCGTGGTGCGCGAGACGTCATAGCCGCGGAAGTGCTCGGCCAGCTCGCGCAGCGCGTGCAGATGGTCGACAGGGACGGAGAAGAAGCCGTGCACCTGGGGTGAGTGCAGGGTCAGCGCCAGGACCCGGCTCGCCCCCGAGTTCACCAGCAGGTCGGCCACCAGCCGGCCCCCGATGGAGATCCGCGGCGCGTCCTTCTTGTCCGAGCGGGCGTACGCGTAGTGCGGCATCACCACCGTGATCCGGCCGGCCGAGGCGCCGCGGGCCGCGTCGCACATCAGCAGCAGCTCGACGAGGTTCTCCTGCACCGGGGTCACCAGGGGCTGGATCAGGAAGACGTCACGTTCGCGGCAGTTGGCCTGGAGCTGTACCTCCAGGCAGTCGTTGGCGAACCGGTTGACGCGCACCGGGCTCAGGGGGACACCCAGATGCGCGGTGACCTCCTCGGCCAATTCGGGGTGGGCGCTACCGCTGAACACAGCGATGTCTCGCACGAACCGCTCCTTGCTGGTCGAGGTGGCATCGAAGTTCGGTCGTTCGGGTCGGTCGTTCGGGTCGGTCGTTCCGGTCGGCCGTTCGGGTCGAAGTCGCGTCGAACCGGCGTATCGCGCTCATGCTACTGGGCGATATCGATGAGACGTGACTGTCTCATTGTGGTTATGGTTGTCTCATGACTGTCGACCGGGACCAGGTGCTGCGCACCGCCGCGACCCTGCTCACCCGTAAGGCGACCGCCACCATGGACGAGGTTGCCAGGGCCGCCGGGATCGGCAGGGCCACCCTCCACCGGCACTTCGCGGGCCGTGACGCACTGGTCAGGGCGCTGGAGGAGTTCGGCATCGCGGAGTTCGAGGCGGCGCTCGACGCGGCCAGGACCGACGAGGGACCGGCCGTCGACGCGCTGCGGCGCTTCATCGCCGAAGTCGAACCCGCCGCCGGGCTGCTCGCCTTCCTGGTCACCGAGAACGAACTCTTCGAGGGCGAAGGGGTGAACGAGGGCTGGGCCCGGCTCGACGCCCGGGTCTCCGCCCTCTTCCGGCGCGGCCAGGAGGCCGGGGAGCTGCGGATCGACCTCACCCCCGCCTGGCTGACCGAGGCGCTCTACGGGCTCATCGGTACCTGCGCCTGGGCGATACAGGACGGCCGGGTCGCCGCCAAGGATTTCTCTTACATGATCGCCGAGTTGCTGCTCGGCGGCGCACAACGGAGCGTGGAGCAATGACCGGTACCACCCGGCGGACGAACGACTCAGGGGCCACCGGCGGCCCCGGCCGCTGGCTCGCCCTCGCCGTGCTCGTCCTCGCCGTGCTGCTGGTCGCCGTCGACGCGACGGTGCTCGGCCTGGCGACGCCCTTCCTGAGCGAGGACCTCAAGCCGTCGGGCACCCAGCTGCTCTGGATCGGCGACATCTACTCGTTCGTCATCGCGGGGCTGCTGGTCTCGATGGGCAGCCTCGGCGACCGGATCGGCCGCAAGAAGCTGCTGCTCACCGGCGCGGTCGCCTTCGGCGGGGTCTCCGTACTGAACGCCTATGCGGGCAGCCCGGAGATGATGATCGCCGCCAGGGCGCTGCTCGGTGTCGCGGGTGCCACGCTGATGCCGTCCACCCTCGCGCTGATCCGCAACATCTTCCACGACCCGAAGGAGCGCAGCCTCGCCGTCGGGATCTGGGGCGCGGCCGCTTCGGCGGGCACCGCGGTCGGCCCGGTGGTCGGCGGGTTCCTCCTGGAGAACTTCTGGTGGGGCTCGGTCTTCCTCATCAACCTGCCGGTGATGCTGGTGCTCGTCCTGGTCGGCATCAAGGTGCTGCCCGAGTCCCGCGACCCCCACCCGGGCCCGTGGGACCTGATCAGTGTCGGTCTCTCACTGGTCGGTGTGATGGGGGTGGTGTACGCGGTGAAGGAGGCGGCGGCCAACGGCTTCCACTGGGACAACCTGGCGGCCGCTGTCGTCGGGGTGCTGGCCCTGGTCCGCTTCGCCCGGCGCCAGCGGAGGCTGGAATCGCCCCTGCTCGACATGCGGCTCTTCCACCACCGCGGTTTCTCGGGGGCGGTGCTGGCCGATCTGCTGACCATCCTCGGCCTCTCCGGACTGGTCTTCTTCCTCTCGCAGTTCCTCCAGCTGGTGCAGGGCCGCTCCCCGCTGGCCGCCGGGCTGATCGAACTCCCCGCGGCGGTGGGCGCGGTCGCGACCGGTCTCGCGGCCGGCTTCGTGGCGCGCCGGGCCTCGGTCCGCAGCGCGGTGGCCGGTGGTCTCGCGGCGGTCGCGGTGGCCCTCGCGGGCTGTGTGTGGGTGAGCGCGTCGACCGGTGTGGTGGGCCTGGGCCTGGCCCTGTTCTTCGGTGGTCTCGGGGCGGGCCTGGCGTTCACGGTGACCTCCGACGTCCTTCTCTCCAGCGTCCCCAAGGACCAGGCCGGCGCGGCGTCGGCCGTGTCCGAGACCGCGTACGAACTGGGTACGGCGCTGGGGATCGCCCTGCTCGGTTCGGTGGTCACCGGGATCTACCGGGGCTTCACCATCCCGCACGGGGTCCCGGCCCACGCGGCAGAAGCGGCCCATGAGTCGCTCGGCGGCGCCGTCGAGGCGGCGAAGACCCTGCCGCACGACCAGGGCGCCGAGCTGCTCGCCTCGGCCAAGGACGCCTTCACGCACGGGTTCCAGGCGGCGGCCGCTGTCGGCTCCGTCGTCCTGTTCGCCACAGCGGTCACGTCGTGGTTCCTGCTCAGGGGGCAGAAGCTCGACGTCTGACGCGGCAGACACCGCCCGGTGCGCTCAGGAGCGGGGCCGCCCCGTACACATGACGGAGGGCCACCCGGGACAGTCCGGGTGGCCCTCCGCCGTACGTACGGAACGCGCCGGGTCAGGCGGCCTTCGCCTTCGTCGCGTAGATGTCCACGTACTCCTGGCCGGAGAGGCGCATGACCTCGGCCATCACCGAGTCCGTGACCGCGCGCAGCACATAGCGGTCGCGGTCCATGCCCTCGTAGCGCGAGAACTCCATCGGCTCACCGAAGCGGACGGCGACCTTGCCGGGCCGCGGCAGGCCGGAGCCGTTCGGCTGGAGCTTGTCGGTGCCGATCATCGCGAACGGCACCACGGGCGCGCCCGTCATCAGCGTGAGCCGGGCGATGCCGGTACGGCCGCGGTACAGCCGGCCGTCGGGGGAGCGGGTGCCCTCCGGGTAGATGGAGAACGCCTTGCCGTCCTCCAGCACCTGGCGGCCGGTCATCAGGGCCGCGACACCGCCGCGTCCGCCGTCGCGGTCCACCGGGATCATCCCGACACCGGTGAAGAACCACGCCATCAGACGGCCCTTCAGGCCCTTGCCCGTGACGTACTCGTCCTTGCCGATGAAAAAGACCTGCCGCTGGAGGCAGATCGGCATGATCATCGAGTCGATGAACGTCAGGTGGTTACCGGCGAGGATGACCGGACCCGTCCCGGGGATGTTCTCGGCGCCCTCCACCCGCGGGCGGAACATCAGACGCATGATCGGTCCGAGCACTGCCTTGATGAGCGCGAGTCGGGACAACGGTTCCTCCGGAGTCGGGGCCGGGCGGCCACGGTGAAGTATGTGCAGGTCGGTACGGTACTCGCGCGCCGCGGCACGGCGCACATCGGGTTCACCCCATTGATGCGCGGTTCTGCCGCGAGTTCGAGCCGTGTTGTGCGCGGTTCCACCCCACGTTAGGCGCAACTCCCTACCATCGGGCCCTTCAGCGTTGACAGGTGCGGGACATCACAGCGAGGAGTGCCCATGTCGCAAGGCGGACAGACAGGACCCGGACGGCGCACACTGCTCGGCGCGGCGGTGCTCGGCACGGCCGCGCTCGCGATCCCCGGTACGGCCGACGCCGCGGCGCCCGGCACCGGCCGGAGCGGCTCGTACCGGGACCTGCCGGTGCCCACGGTCATCGGCCACCGCGGCACGGCCGGCTACCGTCCCGAGCACACACTCGGTTCGTACCAGCACGCCCTCGACCTCGGCGCGGACATCATCGAGCAGGACGTGGTGCCCACCAGGGACGGACACCTCGTCTGCCGCCACGAGAACGACATCACCGCGACGACGGATGTCTCCGCGCACGCGCGGTTCGCCGACCGCAGGACCACGAAGTCGGTCGACGGGACCGCCATCACCGGCTGGTTCACCGAGGACTTCACCCTCGCCGAACTCAGGACGCTCCGCGCCAAGGAGCGCATTCCGGCCAACCGCCAGCACAACACGCTCTACGACGGCCGCTGGCCGGTCCCCACCTTCGAAGAGGTACTGCGCTGGGCCGAGCAGGAGGGCCGCAGACGCGGCAGGCCGGTCTGGCTCTACACCGAGACCAAGCACCCCACCTACTTCCGTGGCCTCGGCCTCGGCCTCGAAGAGCGGCTGGTCGCGCTGTTGCGCAAGTACGGCCGGGACCGGCGCGGTTCCCCGCAGTTCGTCCAGTCCTTCGAGCCCGGGTCCATCCAGCGCCTCGCCCGGCTCGCCGGCACCCCGGGCATCGTGCTGCTCTCCGACCCGGCGAGCAGGCCCTGGGACTTCGTCCGGTCGGGAGACCCGCGTACGGTCGCCGATCTGCAGACCCCGGCGGGGCTCCGGTGGATCGCCTCCTACGCCCAGGGCATCGGACCCACCCTCGACTCGGTCATCCCGAAGGACCCGGACGGCCGGCTCACCGAGCCGACCACCCTGGTGCGGGACGCCCACGCGCAGGGCCTGCTCCTCCACCCGTACACGATGCGCAACGAGAACACCTTCCTGCCCGCGGACTTCCGGCGCGGTACGGACCCGAACGCCTACGGCGACGCGTTCGGCGCGTTCCGGGCGTACTTCGCGACCGGTATCGACGGGGTCTTCTCCGACAACGCGGACACCGCGCTGCTCGCGGCGGCCGACCACCGCGCCGCCGGCCACGCGGCAGCCGACCGCCCCGGTTCCGGCCGTCCGAGCGCCGGCCGTCCGAGCGCCGACCGCCCGAGTTCCGACCGTCCGAGTTCCGACCGTCCGACCGGCTGAGACCGCCGCCCGCCGGTCCCTTTCTTCCCGTACGGGTGAGCCGGCGCCGCCGGGGCAACCGCGCCCGGCGGCGCCCGCGTCCCGCCCGGCATGGATCTCGTCACCGAACTGCGCCCGCTGCTCGCGGCCGAGGCGGCCGCCGAAGCCGCCGCGGCCGGGGTGGACCCCGCCGACCTCGAACAGGCCGTATGGGTGCGGCTGCTGGAACAGGCCCCCGCCGAACCTCGGCGCTGGGTCGGCTCCGCCGTACGGGCCGAGGCGCACCGGGCGCGGCGGCAGATCGAACGCGAACTGCCCTACCCGGCCGAGCCGTACGCCGTCGAGCCGCACGCGGACCCCGAAGCGCGCCCCGAGCGCGCCGTGCTCGCGGCCGAGCGGCGCCGCGCGGTGCGCGCCGCGGTGCGCCGGACACCCGGGCGCTGCCCCCGGCTGCTCACCGCGCTGCTGTCGCCCGCCGACCCCACCTACCGGGAGATCGCGGGGGAGTTGGGTATGTCACAGGGGAGCCTGGGCCCGGTTCGTTCCCGATGTCTGGGATGTCTGCGGAGAATCCTGACGGCGGAGGTTGCAGCCGGGGGCCGGTGGGGAAAGGAGCGTTAGACATCCGGTGAACAGGTGAGCGGGAGGCATGCGCACATGGGCATGAGCGTGACCATCTCAGCGGCGACCGCGCAGGACGCCGAGCAGATTCTGAAACTCCAGTACCTGTGTTACCAGAGCGAGGCCGAGCTCTACGGTGACTACTCCATCGAGCCGCTCACCCAGACGCTCGACGCGCTCCGGGCCGAACTCGCCGGAGGCCACGGGCTGGTGGCACGCCTGGGCGACGAGGTGATCGCGTCGGTACGCGGCGGGGTGGACGCTTCGGGCACGGCCCGGATAGCCAAACTGATCGTGCACCCGAGGATGCAGCGGCACGGCATCGGCGGCCGGCTGCTCACCGCCATCGAGACCAAGTTCGCCGCGGATCCGGCCGCCAGGCGCTTCCAGCTGTTCACCGGCCACCGGAGCGAGGGCAATCTGCGGCTGTACCGCAGCCATGGGTACGTACCGGTCTCCACCGACCGGGTGGGCTCCACGGTCACGGTGGTGACCCTGGAGAAGGAAGCCGGGACGCGCTCGTACGTGAAGAGCGCCTGAGGCGCCGGGCGCTGTCGGGCGGGGCCGTCAGTTTCTGGCGGCCCTGCGCAGCCAGAGCATGCCGAGCACCGGAAGGATCACCGGGATGAAGAGGTAGCCCATCCCGTAGTCCGACCAGACCGTGGCGTCCGGGAACGAGCCGGGCGACGCCAGCGTCCAGGTGCCGACGACGAGGACGAAGACCAGCTCGGCGGCGCAGCACACCAGCGCCGCCCGGCGGGCCTTCTCGCCCCCGCGCACCAGCGAGTACGTGATGAAGCCGTACACCAGGGCCGCCAGGGCCGAGAGCGAGTAGGCCAGCGGCGCCTTCCCGAAGTCCATGATCATCTGGACGACGGAGCGGGAGGCCGCCGCGACCGTGAACACCCCGTAGAACCAGACGAGTACCCGGCCGGGACCGGTGCCCAGCTCGTACCGGGGCTTCTCCTCAGCTGTGGTCATCGTCAGTTTCCCCAGATGTCGTAGAGCCGGACTTCCAGCACGGCCAGCACCACCGCGCCCGCTGCGACCGTCACCGATCCCCAGCGGGTCCGCTCGGTCAGCGAGAGGAACCCGGCGGCGGGCACAGCGGCGAAGGCGCCGATCAGATACGCGATGAAGATCGCCTTGCCCTGCTCGGGCCGTTCCCCGCGGGCCAGCTGAACGATGCCGATCACCAGCTGCGCCAGGGCGAGGACCGAGACGACGGCCATCCCGATGAAGTGCCAGTCCTTCGTGGGCTGGTCCCGGTAGGCGGCGTAACCGCACCAGGCGGCGAGGGCGAGCGCGGCCACAGTGACCGCGACCGTCAGGGCGACAAGCATGGAGCCGAGGGTATTACGGCGCGGACGGCCCGCCGCGCGCGGCCCCGGCGCCCGGCCGCGATCAAGGTCGTGGCCTTGGCCACAGCGCGGACCGCCCGCCGCCGGTGCGCCGAGTTCGCCCGCACTCCGCTCCGTATGGCGTCGCCGCAGGTCGGAGCCGGTTCACGGGTGATGTCCTGGAGCCCCGGAGCGTGTCCACGGCCGTCCGTTATACGGACAAGCGTGCTCGGGGCGTTCTCACTTCTGCTTTACTTGCCGCATGACCACGACGAGCAGCCGCACCCTTGCGACCGAGGCGATCAGCACGCCCGGTGCTCGTTGTATGTGTCGAATGCGCGCCTTCTGAGGGTCCCTGCCCGCGCCCCGAAGCGGGACCGAGAGCCGGGCCGTCCGCCCCCGCACCCCCGCGGGCAGGGCAGCCGGCCGGCCACGCGCACGAAAGCCTTCCGGTCTCCACCGTTACGGCCGTGCCGCGCTTCCAGACGAATGCCCCGTGCCGGCGGACACCGCGCCGCGCACTCGACAGTGACGGAAATTCTGTGATCACCACCACCGGCCTGACGAAGGTCTATGCCTCGCGCGGCCGTGAGGTCACCGCCCTGGACGGCGTCGATCTGCACGTCCGCGAGGGAGAGGTGTTCGGCGTCATCGGCCAGAGCGGCGCCGGCAAGTCCTCGCTCATCCGCTGCGTCAACCTCCTCGAACGCCCCACGTCCGGCACCGTGACCGTGGACGGCACCGACCTCACCGCGCTCGCCGGCCGCGGCGGCCGCGCCGGCCGGGAGCTGCGCGCGGCCCGCAGCCGCATCGGCATGGTCTTCCAGCACTTCAACCTGCTGTCGTCGCGCACCGTGCGGGACAACGTCGAACTGCCGCTGGAGATCCTCGGCGTCACCGGCAGGGACCGCACCCGCAAGGCGCTCGAACTGCTCGACCTCGTCGGTCTCGCCGACCGCGCCAAGTCCTACCCCGCGCAGCTCTCCGGCGGTCAGAAGCAGCGCGTCGGCATCGCCCGCGCTCTGGCGGGCGACCCCAAGGTGCTGCTCTCCGACGAGGCGACCTCCGCACTCGACCCCGAGACCACCCGGTCGATCCTGCACCTGCTGCGCGACCTCAACCAGCAGCTCGGTCTCACCGTGCTGCTCATCACGCACGAGATGGACGTCGTCAAGACCGTCTGCGACTCGGCCGCGCTGATGAGGAGCGGCAGGGTCGTCGAATCGGGAACCGTCGGCGAACTCCTCGCGACGCCCGGCTCCGAACTCGCCCGCGAACTGTTCCCGGTGGGCGGCCCGCTGCCGGGCACCGACCGTACGGTCATCGACATCACCTTCCACGGGGACAGCGCGGGCCGCCCCGTGATCTCCCAGCTCTCCCGCACCTACAACATCGACATATCGATCCTGGGCGCCGCGATGGACACCGTCGGCGGCCACCAGATCGGCCGGATGCGCATCGAACTGCCCGGCCCCTTCGAGGAGAACGTCGTGCCGATCGGATTCCTCCGCGAGCAGGGCCTCCAGATCGAAGTGGCGGACACCGAAGTGGCGGACACCGAAGCGGCGGACACCGAAGCGGCAGCCACCGAGCACCCCGTACCGGCCAAGGAGGACGCCAAGTGAACTGGTCCGAGATGCAGCCGCTGCTCTCCCAGGGCACCACCGACACCCTCTACATGGTGCTGTGGGCCACCCTCGTCACGGTCCTGGTCGGACTGCCGCTCGGGGTGCTCCTGGTCCTCACCGACAAGGGCGGGCTGCTCCAGAACCGCCCGGTGAACAAGGTCGTCGGCGCGATCGTGAACATCGGGCGCTCGCTGCCCTTCATCATCCTGCTGATCGCGCTGATCCCCTTCACCACCTTCGTCGTCGGCACCTTCATCGGCCCGACCGCGATGATCGTCCCGCTCGCGATCGGCGCCATCCCCTTCTTCGCCCGGCTCGTCGAAACGGCCGTCCGCGAGGTCGACCACGGACTGGTCGAGGCGGTCCAGGCGATGGGCGGCAGCGTGCCCGCCATCGTCAGGAAGGTGCTGCTGCCGCAGGCGCTGCCGTCCCTGGTCTCCGCCGTCACCACCACCGTCATCGTGCTCATCGGGTACTCGGCGATGGCCGGCGCCGTCGGCGGTGAGGGGCTGGGCTCCAAGGCCATCACCTACGGATACCAGCGCTTCGAGAACAGCTTCATGATCGCGACCGTGATCGTGCTGGTCGTGATCGTCACCGTCATCCAGCTGATCGGCGACGGCGTCGTCCGGCTGCTGGCGCGCCGGGGGCGTACCTCCGCATAGAACTTCATCCCGCTCACAGCCCGCACTCCTTGTCCGGGCGACATCCCGCACCACTGGAAAGAGGCACTTTTCGTGCGTAACTCCCGCAAGATATCCGCGTCCGCAGCAGCCGTCGCCGCCCTGGCCATCGGTCTCACCGCCTGCGGCACCTCGTCCGACCCGTCGAGCAAGCCCGAGGGCGCGAAGGCCGACACCAGCAAGCCGCTGGTCGTCGCCGCGTCGCCCGTCCCGCACGCCGACATCCTCAACTACGTGAAGACCCATCTGGCGGCCAAGGCCGGGCTCAAGCTCCAGGTCAAGGAGTTCACGGACTACGTCCTGCCCAACAAGGCCACCCAGACCGGCCAGGTCGACGCCAACTTCTTCCAGCACAAGCCGTACCTGGACGACTTCAACAAGAAGAACCACACCGACCTGGTGCCCGTCGTCAGCGTGCACCTGGAGCCGCTGGGTCTGTACTCCAAGAAGGACAAGTCCCTCAAGGACGTCAAGTCCGGGCAGACCGTGGCCGTCCCCAACGACACCACCAACGAGGGCCGCGCGCTCAAGCTGCTCGCGGACAACGGGCTGATCACCCTCAAGAGCGGGGTGGGCAGCGAGGCCACGCTCTCCGACATCAAGGACAGCAAGGGCCTGAAGTTCAAGGAGCTGGAGGCGGCCACGCTGCCCCGCGCCCTGAACGACGTCGACGCCGCCGTCATCAACGGCAACTACGCGATCGACGCCAAGCTCACCCCCGCCAAGGACGCCCTCGTCCTGGAGAAGGCGGCGGGCAACCCGTACGCCAACCTCCTCGTCGTCAAGAAGGGCAGCGAGAAGGACCCGCGCGTCGAGAAGCTCGCGAAGCTCCTCAACTCCCCGCAGGTGAAGAAGTACATCGACGACAAGTACAAGGGCGCGGTCATCCCCGCGTTCGGGACCGTCAAGCCCTGACACCCGCACCCTGCCCGCCCGCCGGAGGCCCCGCGTACCCTCACGTGGTACGCGGGGCCTCCCGCGGCCACCCGGCCATGCGGCGCCCGGTCCCCATGCTGCATGCTGTGGCTTTACGTCGGTCCCTGGCCATGGAGCAGCGCATGACGACCACCTTCCCGGACATCTCCATCAGCACGGACCGGCTGGTGCTGCGCCCCTTCGAGGAGGCGGACATCCCGCCCCTGGCCGACATGATGAACGACGAAGCGGTCACCGCCTGGACCTCTGCGCCCCACCCCTACCAGCACATCGACGGTGAGCGCTGGGTCCGCAGGATCGCCCCGGCCGAGCGCACCGCGGGGCGCGGGATCGTCCTCGCCGTCACCGAGTTCCTCACCCACCGGCTGGTCGGCACCGTTCATCTGCGCGCCACCGACTGGCGCACCATGGCCACCGAAGTCCGCTACATCACCGCCCCCTGGGCGCGCGGTGAGGGATACGCCACCGAGGCGGTGCTCGCCGTCGCGCAGTGGCTCTTCCGCGACCTGCGGTTCGAGCGCATCGAACTGCGCACCCCGGCCGACAACACCGCCGCGCAGCAGGTCGCGCAGAAGATCGGCTGCATCAGCGAGGGCGTGCTGCGCAACGCCTGGATAGCGCGCACCCGTACCGAGAACGGTACGGACGGCGGCTGGACCGACATCCGCACCGACCTCATCGTCTGGAGCCTGCTCCCCGAGGACCTGGAAGGGGTCGCCGACCAGCTGGCCGACGCCAACGGGTACGGCACCTTCAACGACTGGAACTGACCGGCTCGTCGGCCACCGGCCGCAGCGGGTAACCTCGCGGGTGCTCGCTGTTCCGCCCCGCGGCCCCGGACCGCCCCCGCCCCGTGTCCACCCGGGCGGAACGGCCGCCAGGACACCCGCAGAACGCTTGCACCCCGCCGCGCGACAACACCAGGAGACTGACGACGATGGCCGACCGGGTCACGGTGATCGGCTGGGACGGCTCGCCCCTGACCGCAGCCGCCAGGTCCGCTCTCTCCGCGGCCACGCTGGTGGCCGGGGCCGCCCACCACCTCGTACTCCCCGAAGTGCCGGCCGGCGCCGAGCGGATCCGGCTCGGCAGTGTGAGCCTCGCCGCCCGCCGGATCGCCGGCCACCGCGGCAGCGCCGTGGTGCTCGCCGACGGCGACCCCGGCTTCCACGGGGTCGTCCGCACCCTGCGCGCACCGGAGTACGGCCTGGAGGTCGAGGTCGTCCCCGCCGTCTCGTCCGTCGCCGCCGCCTTCGCACGCGCCGGGATGCCGTGGGACGACGCCGAGGTCGTGGTCGCCCACCCGCGTACGCTCCGGCGCGCCGTCAACGTCTGCCGCGCGCACCCCAAGGTCGCCGTCCTCACCTCGCCGGGCGCGGGCCCCGCCGAGCTGGCCCTCCTCCTCGAAGGCGTCCACCGCACCTTCGTCATCTGCGAGGAACTGGGCACCGCACGCGAACAGGTCACCGTCCTCACCTCCGACAAGGCCGCCGACCACACCTGGCGCGACCCCAACGTCGTCATCGTCATCGGCGGCGGCGCCCCTGCGGACGCCCCGGCGGTCCGCGGCTGGGCCCTGCCGCCCGCCGAGTACGGCGAGGGGCTCAGCGAGGGCGAGCACGCCGGACTGCGCGCCGCCCAACTGGCCCGACTCGGCCCGCGCACCGGCGACCTGGTCTGGGACATCGGCTCGGGCAGCGGGGCGCTGGCCGTCGAGGCGGCCAGGTTCGGCGCCGCCGTCATCGCCGTCGACGCCGACCACGGAAGCTGTGTCCGTACGGACGCGGCCGCCCACCGCTTCGGGGTGCAGCTCCAGGTCGTCCACGGCCAGGCACCCCAGGTCCTTGAGCGGCTGCCGGAGCCCGACGTGGTCCGGATCGGCGGCGGGGGAGTGGCAGTTGTCACCGGCTGCGCCGACCGCAGGCCCGGCCGCATCGTCACCCACGCGGCCACCCGCGACGAGGCCGAGGCGCTCGGAGCGGCTCTGGCGGACGGCGGCTACCTGGTGGAATGCGCGCTGCTGCAGTCGGTCGACCTCGACACACGCACCTGGGCCGAGCGTGAGCGCTCGGTCGTCTTCCTGGTGTCGGGGCGCCGTCCGGAGAGTGGCCCCTGACCCTGCTCCGGGACGGCGCGGGGTAGGCTGGCCGACTGTTGTACCGCAGCTGGGGGTTCGGCGGTTCGTTCGCCAATGTCCGGAAAAAGGAACCGTTTTGGGTCCGGTGTGGTACGGCGGCACCGGGGGACGCGCAACGTGGCGCAGCCCACAGCGGACCGTGGCAGGAACCCCTGCACGGCGTCGAACGGCCGTGACAATACTGAGTGTCCGCAGGCCATTCGTACCGCACGGCGTGCCCGCTCGTTGTCTCAGTACGGGCGACCCGGTAAAGGGCTGAAGGAGCACTATGGATGGGCGAGGGGTACGCATGACCGACACCGGCCAGATCCCGGGCGAGGGACAGCCGGGGAACGCAGGCATGGTGGAGCAGCAGGGCCTCCCCGCCCCCGGTGCCTACACCTTCCTCGACCCCTCCGAGAGCCCCGCCGACGACGACGATCTGCTGCTGATGCCCGGCGCGCAGGGCGCGTGGAGCGAGCCGCAGCAGCAGACCCAGGGGCAGATCCAGGGCCAGCAGTTCCAGCCCCAGGCCGCCGCTCAGCTGCCCGAACCGGGTGCGCACGAGACCGGCGGACGCGACTCGGGCTCGGTGGACGTGGGCGCCGTGCGCGCCCAGGCCGCGGCCCAGCCGACACCGCCGCCGCGCAGGCCGCTGCACATGGGCCCGCCGGTGCCCGACACCACCGGTGGGGTGGTGCGGTCGCTGGCCGACCGCGGCCCGACCACCGCGCAGCCGCAGCCCGCCCCGGTGTCCGACGGCGGACCGCCGACGCTCGGCCCCGAGTATCTGGACTTCCCGCGTGACGATGCGGAGGCCCTGCCCGGACCGCAGTTGGGGGAGATCCCGCCGCAGGCCGCTCCGTGGACGCCGCAGCCCGGGACGCCCGCGCAGACAGGTCAGGCCGCGCAGCCTGAGCTTCCGCAGGAGCAGTTCCCGCAGGACCAGTTCCCCCAGGACCCGCTTCCGCAGTCCGAGCCCCAGGAGTTCCCGGTGGCTCCGGGCGGTGCGGCAGAAACGGTCACTCCTCCCGAGCAGGCCCCGGCGCAGACCGCAGCGCAGGCCCCGGCCGCTCCGGTGCCGGTGGCGGAGCAGGCCACGGGTGGCCCGCAGAGTGCCGCCGCCCCGCAGGACTCGATGGGCCGGTTCGTCCCGGTCGAGGGCTCGCTGCCGTCCGCGCCGCATCTGGCCCCGACCCCGGTCGGCGTCATGACCGCACCGGACACCGCGGGCCCGCAGCCGGAAGCGGCCGTGGCCGAGCCGGCTGCCGCACAGGCACAGGCCCAGGCACCGGCACAGCCTCCGGTTGACGCTGTGGAGACCGGATCCCCGGCAGCGGTGGAGCCGGTCGCGGACCAGGCCGCAGCACAGACGCCCGGCCCGGTGGCTGAGCCCGTACCGGAACCGGTGGCGGAATCAGCACCGGAGGCCGTCGCCGTACCTGCCCAGGAGCCGGTGGCGCAGGACCGGCCGGTCGCCGCGGAGCCGGAAGCGGAAGCAGTGGGTGACGAGGGAACGGAGGCCGTGGAGCCGCAGAGCGCGCCCGTGGCCGCCCCCGCCGCCGCGTCCGTGCCCATAGAGGCCGGGGAGCGGCTTCCCCACGCCCAGGCCGTGGCCCAGGTGCCCGCACCCCGGCACGGCGGAGCCGGGGAGCAGCAGCTCCCCGAGGCCGAGCCGCAGCCGGAGCCCGCAGCGCAGGCCGGACCGGACGTACCGGCCGAGGCCCACGCCACGGGCGACGCGCTTCCCGGAGCCGTCACCGACGAGCCGGTCGCCCACCCCGCCCCCGCGGTCGCGCAGACCGCAGCACCCGCCGAGGCCGCGGCGCCCGCAGCCGAACTCCCTGCGGAGAACACAGCCGAGGCCGCCACCGCTCCCGCCCCTGCTCCCGAAGCAGATGGCGCCGCCGGGGCCGTACCGGTTCCCGAAGCCCAGCCGTTCCCCGTCGACGCGCAGTCGGAAGCCGCGCCGGTGACGGAGCAGCCCGCCGAAGCGGACGCCGCAGCGGAAGTGGCACCCGCTCCGGAACACCCCGCCCCCGAACACCCCACCCCGGAACACCCCGTGGACACCCAGCCCGGCACAGCACCCGGCGCGGAACAGGCCGGCACCGAGCACCCCGCAGCTGAGCACGAGCCCACCCCGGCCGCCCCCACGGAGCACTCCCCGGAGCAGCCCGGGAAACAGCCCGCAGGGGACAGCGAAGCCACCGAAACCGCAACCGCCGGGCAGCAGCCCGCCGATGCCGATGCCGATGCCGCGCCTCAGGCTGACGCCGACGCCGATTCCCCGGCTGACGCCGGCTTCGACGCCGAGCCCGTGACCACCGCCGCCCCCGGCTACGAGGACGCCGAGCGCGAAGCCGTCCTGCGGGTCATGCGTGAGCGCCGCGACATCCGTAACGGCTTCCGCAGCGACCCCATCCCGCACGAGGTGCTGCTGCGCGTGCTCGAAGCCGCGCACACCGCGCCGAGCGTCGGCCACTCCCAGCCCTGGGACTTCGTGGTCATCCGCTCCGCCGAGACCCGCCGTTCCATGCACGAACTGGCGCAGCGCCAGCGCGAGGCGTACGCCAAGTCGCTTCCCAAGGGCCGCGCCAAGCAGTTCAAGGAACTGAAGATCGAGGCGATCCTCGACACCCCGGTCAACATCGTCGTCACCGCCGACCCGACCCGGGGCGGCCGCCACACCCTCGGCCGGCACACCCAGCCGCAGATGGCGCCCTACTCCTCGGCCCTCGCCGTCGAGAACCTCTGGCTCGCCGCCCGCGCCGAGGGCCTCGGCGTCGGCTGGGTCAGCTTCTTCGACGAGCGCGAGATGGTCCGCGCCCTCGGCCTGCCCGAGCACCTCGAAGTCGTCGCCTACCTCTGTGTGGGGTACGTCGACGAGTTTCCCGAGGAGCCCGAGCTGATGCAGGCGGGCTGGTCCAAGCGCCGCCCGCTGTCCTGGGTCGTGCACGAGGAGACGTACGGCCGCCGCGCGCTGCCCGGTGAGGAGCCGCACGACCTGCTCCAGGAGACCATCACCAACATCCGGCCGCTGGACGCCAAGGCGCTCGGTGAGGCGTGGGACCGGCAGAAGCGGATGACCAAGCCCGCCGGCGCCCTCGGCATGCTGGAGATCATCTCCGCCCAGCTCAGCGGACTCTCCCGGATGTGCCCGCCGCCGATCCCGGAGCCCGCGGCCGTCGCGATCTTCGCCGGGGACCACGGGGTGTACGCGCAGGGCGTCACCGCATGGCCCCAGGAAGTGACCTGCCAGATGGTGGCCAACTTCCTCGGCGGCGGCGCGGTCTGCAACGCCTTCGCCAACCAGGTCGGCGCCGAGGTCTGCGTCGTGGACGTCGGTGTCGCCGGTGAACTCCCGGCCACACCGGGCCTGCTGCCGCGCAAGGTCCGCGCCGGGACCGGCGACTTCACCACGGGCCCCGCCCTCACCCGCGAAGAAGTGCTCTCCGCCATCGAGGTCGGCATCGAGACCGCCCGCGATCTGGTGGCGGCGGGCAACAAGGTGCTGCTCACCGGTGAGATGGGCATCGCCAACACCACCGTCTCCGCCGCACTGATCTGCGTCTACACCGGCCAGGACCCCAGCGAGGTCACCGGCCGCGGCACCGGGATCAACGACGAGATGCACGCCCGCAAGGTCGATGTCGTCCGGCGCGGCCTCGAACTCCACCAGCCCGACCCGGCCGACCCGATCGGCGTCCTCGCTGCGGTCGGCGGCCTCGAACACGCCGCGCTGGCCGGCTTCCTGCTCGGGGGCGCCTCGCTGCGTACGCCGGTGATCCTGGACGGGGTGAGCGCCGGAGCCGCCGCACTGGTCGCCCGCGCCATCGCCCCCGAGGCCCTGGCCGCCTGCATCGCGGGCCACCGCAGCGCCGAGCCCGGCCATGTCGCCGCGCTCAACAAGCTGGGCCTGCGCCCGCTGGTCGACCTGGACCTCCGTCTCGGCGAAGGCACCGGCGCGCTGCTCGCGCTGCCCGTCGTCCAGAGCGCCGCCAGGGCCATGCACGAAGTGGCCACCTTCGACTCCGCGGGCGTCACGGAGAAGTAGCCGCAGTGAACGCGGGTGAGGGGCCGGGATCGCTGATCCCGGCCCCTCACCTCCGTCAGGACCCCCCGGACCGTACAGTGTCCCGGGGAGCCGACCCCTCTCCCACCAGCCGCTTCGCCGTCGCAGCGGTGTGTACGCAGCCCCACTCCCCGCGCGAGGAGCCAGCCACGCCATGGCCGAGCACGCCGATTACCCCGCCTACCCCGTAGGACTCCGTCTCTCCGGCCGGCGCGTCGTCGTCATCGGCGGCGGACAGGTCGCGCAGCGCCGCCTCCCCGCGCTCATCGCGGCAGGCGGCGACATCCTGCTCATCTCACCGTCCGCCACCCCCTCCGTCGAGGCCATGGTGTCGGCGGGCGAGATCAGCTGGGAGCGGCGCCCCTACGCGGACGGCGACCTGGCCGGCGCCTGGTACGTACTGATCGCGACCGGCGACACCTCGGCCAACGAAGTGGCGTCGGCCGAGGCCGAGCGCCACCGGATCTGGTGCGTACGGAGCGACGACGCCGCGGCCGCCACCGCCTGGACGCCCGCCACCGGACGCAGCGAGGGCGTGACCGTGGCCGTCCTCACCGGCCACGACCCGCGCCGCTCGGCGGCCGTGCGCGACGCCGTCGTGGAGGGCCTGCGCGACGGAACGCTCGCCGCCCCCCGCAACCGCGTCCACACCCCCGGTGTCGCCCTGGTCGGCGGCGGCCCCGGCGACCCCGACCTGATCACGGTGCGCGGCCGGCGCCTCCTCGCCGAGGCCGACGTCGTCATCGCCGACCGGCTCGGCCCGCGCGACCTGCTCGACGAACTGCCCCCGCACGTCGAGGTCATCGACGCCGCGAAGATCCCGTACGGCAGGTTCATGGCGCAGGAGGCCATCAACAACGCACTCATCGAACACGCCAGGGCAGGCAAGGCCGTCGTCCGGCTCAAGGGCGGCGACCCGTTCGTCTTCGGCCGGGGCATGGAGGAGGCCGAGGCGCTGGCCGCCGCGGGCATCGCGTGCACGGTCGTGCCGGGCATCTCCAGCTCCATCAGCGTCCCGGGAGCCGCCGGAATCCCGGTCACCCACCGCGGCGTCGCCCATGAGTTCACCGTCGTCAGCGGCCATGTCGCCCCCGACGACGAGCGGTCCCTGGTCGACTGGGCCGCCCTGGCCACGCTGCGCGGCACCCTCGTCGTCCTGATGGGCGTCGACAAGATCGGCGCCATCGCCGAGGCCCTGATCGCGCACGGAAAGAGCCCGGACACCCCCGTGGCGCTCGTCCAGGAAGGCACCACGGCGGCCCAGCGCCGGGTCGACGCGACGCTCGCCACGGTGGGTGAGAAGGCCAGGTCCGAAGGGGTACGCCCGCCCGCCGTCATCGTCATCGGCCCCGTCGTCCGGGTCGGACCGCTGTCCGGCCGCCCATGAACCGTTCCGTGCCCAGCCGTTGGCACCTCATCCAGGACAAGGCAGTATCACCCTGTGGCTGATCTCATCACTGTCGATGACCCCGAAGACCCGCGTCTGCGTGACTACACGGGCCTGACCGATGTCGAACTCCGGCGCAGGCGCGAGCCCGTCGAGGGCCTCTTCATCGCCGAGGGGGAGAAGGTCATCCGCCGGGCCAGGCTCGCCGGGTACGAGATGCGGTCGATGCTCCTGTCCGCCAAGTGGGTCGACGTCATGCGCGACGTCATCGACGAGGTCCCGGCCCCGGTGTACGCCGTCAGCCCCGAGCTCGCCGAGCAGGTGACCGGCTACCACGTGCACCGCGGCGCCCTCGCCTCCATGCAGCGCAAGCCGCTCCCCACCTCCGACGAACTCCTCGGCAGGACCCGCAAGATCGTGGTCATGGAGTCGGTCAACGACCACACCAACATCGGCGCGATCTTCCGCAGCGCCGCCGCGCTCGGCATGGACGCGGTGCTGCTCTCGCCCGACTGCGCCGACCCGCTCTACCGGCGCTCCGTCAAGGTCTCCATGGGCGCGGTGTTCGCGGTGCCCTACGCCCGTCTCGAATCCTGGCCCAAGGGTCTGGAGACCGTACGGGAAGCGGGCTTCAAGCTGCTCGCCCTCACCCCCGACGCGAAGGCGTCCGACATCAACGAGGCGGCGCCGCACCGCGTCGACCGGGTCGCGCTGATGCTCGGCGCCGAGGGCGAAGGGCTCTCGACACAGGCCCTCGTCGCCGCCGACGAATGGGTACGGATCCCGATGGCGCACGGCGTGGACTCGCTGAACGTCGGAGCGGCGGCCGCCGTCGCCTTCTACGCGGTGGCGACGGGCCGCCCGCAGACCTGACGCCCTGACCGGCCCGGCCCGCGGCCGCTCAGAACTTCTGAGCGGCCGCGATGCCCAGCAGGACGATCAGCGTCACCACGACGAAGACGATAAGCCGCTGCCGCATCATCCGCGGGCTCGGCCCGGTCCTGCGGCCGGACGACGTCGGCCTGCCGGTGCCCGACCTGGCCCCCGGGCGGCTGTTCGTACGCCCGCCCGACCGGGTGGTGTTACGCGGCGGTCCGGGACGCGCGCCACTGTGCGGGGCCGCCGACGGACGCGGTGCCTGCGGCCTGGACGTCTGCGGCCTGGGAGTCTGCGCGCCCTCCGCGCGGCGCGGCGGCGCCGCGTGCTGTTCGGTCGCCGGGGCCGCGATGCGACCCGTCGGCCGGTCCGCCTCCTGCGCGCGGCGCTGCGCCGGGGTCCGGCCCTCCGAGAGCCCCTGCGCCTCCCGGGCGGCGATCTCCTTGAGCCGCATGGAGAGTTGAAGAGTGGACGGACGGTCCTCGGGGTCCTTCGCCAGACAGGCCCGCACCAGCGGCGCCAGGGCGTCGTGCACGTCGTACAGATGCGGCTCCTCGTGCACCACCCGGTACAGCATCACCTCGGAACTGCCGTGCCCGAAGGGCGAGTCGGCCGTCGCCGCGTACGCCAGCGTGGCGCCCAGCGCGAAGACGTCCGTCGCCGGGGTGACGGTGGCGCCGCGCACCTGCTCCGGCGCCAGGAAACCGGGTGAGCCGACCGCCGTACCGACATGGGTGAGCGTGCTCGCCCCGGTCGCCCAGGCGATCCCGAAGTCGATGATCCGCGGGCCCTTCGGCGAGAGCAGGATGTTCGACGGCTTCAGATCCCGGTGCACGACACCGGCCTCGTGGACCGCCACCAGGCCCTCGGAGAGCGCCGCACCGATGGACGCCACCTCGGCCGCGGACAGCGGCCCCTCATCGGCCACCTTGTCGTGCAGCGAAGGCCCGGGGACGTACTGGGTCGCGAACCACGGGCGGTCGGCCTCCAGATCGGCGGCGACCAGCCGGGCCGTACACCCGCCCCTGATCCGCCGCGCGGCCGACACCTCACGGGCGAACCGCGACCGGAACTCCTGGTCCTCGGCCAGATCCGGCCGGATCACCTTGAGCGCCACCCGCTGCCCCCGCCGGTCGGAGCCGAGGTAGACGACACCCATGCCGCCCGCGCCGAGCCGCCGGTGAAGCCTGAACGAGCCGACGACACGCGGATCCTCGCGCCGGAGCCGCATCATCGTCATGTCCATCCCCGCTGCCCGGTCCGTCTGACGAGGCACAGCTTACGTACCCGCGGGCCGGTGTGCTCATAGGCCGCGCCCTCTCGCTCGTATCGTTTGCCCGCCGCGGCGCCTCGTGGTGAAGCCCGGTCAGCTCGGGGCGTATCCGGCCGCCTTGGCCGGAGCGTTGTCTCAAAGGTCCTCCACAGGAAGGATATTGAGCCACCGCCAGGTGTTCGGCCGGTACGGGGGACGGGTACACCGGACACCGGCCGCACCCGCCTCTCCGGGGCCGCCGGGGGAGGGCCGGGGGCGGCCACGGCACCGCCAGGAGAGGCCGCGGAAGTGAGTGAAGTCACCCGCCCCGGCGCCCCTGGGCCCTGCTGAAGAGCCCTGCGGCGGTCCGGCGGGCGGGGCGGACGGCGGGGCGCGGCGACGGGCGGTGTGCCGCGGCGGCCGGGTCACCGGGGGAGGTGCCCCCTCGGGGAAGACCCGCAGGGGTACTGCCCGGTTCTCCACCCAGGGGAGTAGACCAGGGCGCGGAGGCTCATCCTCCTGGAGGCCCGGCATTCGGTACGCGGGCATGACGACCGGGATCCTTCCCGCCCCTAGATTTGAGGTCAAGCGGCGGGTGCAGCACTCGTCCCCCGAGGTCAGCACTCGCCGCTTGTCGAACCGACAGGAGAGGGACCCGGACCATGGCCGACACCGCAGCGCGGACAGTTCTCCGCACGCAGGGACGCAGGGCGTACACCGCGCTCGGCGTCCGCAGCTCCGGTACCCGCCACCCGCTGGTGGCGACCGCCATGGTCCTTCCCCTCGCCGCACTGCTGATGTTCGTCTTCGGAGGCTGGCAGGCAGTGGTCACACAGGCGTCGTCCGTGGGCGTGATGCTGGGGCGCTGAGCGGCGCCCCGGGTCCGGGAGAGCGGTCCGGGCCAGGGACATCCGGCCAACAACCCCGTGGGGACGGGGGTGCGGCGGACGGCAGCGTTTGTCCGGTCAGCTGGGGAGCTGACCGGGCATCGCGCTGTCCGGGGCCAGGCGCTGCTCCGGCGGGCGCCACGGTGGCTTTGGCCGGGCCTACTGATTCGCCACGGCGCCTTTGTCGGGCGTACCGATTCGCCACGGTGGCCCCTTGGCCGGGCGGGGCGTTTTCGCCGGCGTACCGATCCACCACAGCGGGCCCGCCTCCACCGGCCGGGCCCGAGCGGGGTGCCGCTGACGGAGCACCGCGTAGGCTCCCGGCGCACACCGGACCACCGAACGACGGGGTAAGACACCGTGACCGCATCCGCCCGGATACGGGCGCTCGGCGCCGCAGCCGGACGCGCCGCCCACCCCGGCTTCGCCCGGCACGCACCCTCCGCGCCGTGCCCCGACTGCGGACGCGGGCCCACCGTCCTCACCGACCGTCCGGACGGCGCCGTCGTCCGGCACGGCGCCGTCGTGGCGAAGGCGCACGCCGCCGACACGGACCCGGCCGCGCTCGCCGTACGGGTGGCGGTCGCGGCACACCCCCTCCTGGCCGGCATCCTGCTGCCGCCGCTCGGTGGTCCGGCCGGTGACACGGCGGGAGCCGTCACCCTGTGGCCCTGCGGCACCCCCGTCGACCCCGAGGAGCCCGGCGCGGCCCCGTGGGAGGAGGCCGCGGCTCTCCTCGCCCGGTTGCACTCGGTGCCGCCCGCCGCCCTGCCGGGACCGCTGCCCCCGATGCGGGGTCCTGCCAAGGCGGCCCGCGCGCTGGCCCGGCTGCGGCGGGCGCGCCCCGGCCGGGCTGCAGAGCCCGTACTGCGTGCCTGGGAAGGACTGCCGGGCTGGGCCCGCGACGAGGCCCCGGCACCCCGCGGCTCCTTCCTCTGCCACGGCGACCTGCACCTCGGACAGCTGGTGCGGCACCCGGCGGACGGCGGCCCCTGGCAGCTGATCGACGTGGACGACATCGGCCGGGGCGACCCCGCCTGGGATCTGGCCCGCCCCGCTGCCTGGTACGCGGCCGGGCTCCTCGCGCCCGGCACCTGGGCACGGTTTCTCACCGCGTACCGGGCGGCGGGCGGTCCGGCCGTCCGCCCTGCCGGTGACCCCTGGCCCGAACTGGACGTACCCGCAAGGGCGCTGACCGTCCAGACCGCCGCACTCGCGCTGGCCAAGTCGGCGGCCGCCGGCCGAGCGCTCGACGACGCCGAGCGGATGATGCTCGATTCATGTGCCCGAATCGCCGGTGTCCCGGCGGAGTTGGCGCCCGGGGCGGCATCGTAGGGTGAGCCGTCCTGAGATCCGACGGCGAGGAGTCGAGCCGATGCAGTGCCCCAAGTGCCATGCCCCGATGCACACATACAACCGCAATGGCGTCCAGATCGAGCAGTGCAGCGGCTGCCGGGGGATATTCCTCGACTACGGGGAGCTGGAATCGCTGACCCGCCTCGAGTCACAGTGGGGCCAGCAGCCGCCGCCACAGGCGTATCCGGCCCCGCCGCAGGCGCCGGTCTGGGGCGCCCCGCAGCAGCACGGCGGACACTACGGCGATCACCACGGCGGCCATCACGGCCATCACAACAGGGGCTTCGGCCACATGCTGTTCTCGTCCTGACAGGGCGGGAGCCGGGCACAACAGAAGAACCCCCGGCCGTGAAGACGGCCGGGGGTTCCTGTTCCGGTGCGCGATACTGGGATTGAACCAGTGACCTCTTCCGTGTCAGGGAAGCGCTCTCCCGCTGAGCTAATCGCGCGGGACATTCAACTTTACAAGAGTGCAGCGGTACAGATGTACGGCGGTACTGCGTGCGCGATACTGGGATTGAACCAGTGACCTCTTCCGTGTCAGGGAAGCGCTCTCCCGCTGAGCTAATCGCGCGGGACGGAAACCCGGCCGAAGCAGGGATCCAGTGGACGATACTGGGATTGAACCAGTGACCTCTTCCGTGTCAGGGAAGCGCTCTCCCGCTGAGCTAATCGTCCTTGGAGGTGGAGACGGGATTTGAACCCGTGTAGACGGCTTTGCAGGCCGTTGCCTCGCCTCTCGGCCACTCCACCAGGAGTGCGGGGGTTCGGGAAGATCCCCCGGTCCTACGAGCGGACGACCAGGTTCGAACTGGCGACCTCAACCTTGGCAAGGTTGCGCTCTACCAACTGAGCTACGTCCGCTTGTCATTCCCGCGGCGCTTGCGCGCCCCGGCGACAGGTTGAACTCTAGCGGATTCCCGGGCCAGCACAAAAACGCGTTTCCGCAGCGTGCTGCGGTGCGTTCGCACCGGAGCGGCTTTCCGGTGGCCCGTCCTAGACTCGCCGGTGTGCACCGCCTCCCTCCTCTCGCCCGCTTCGGCGGCCGTGTCGCCCGTGACCTGCGCGATGTCACCAGCGATCCCGCAGCGCTGGACTCGGCCGGCTTCTGGGCGGTGGCCGCGGATTTCGAGGGCGGGCTCGTCTGCGCCCGCTTCGGCGACGTACGTGAGGAGCCGGTGCCCGCGGCCGTCCCCGGGCGGTGGCGGGGCCCCGCGGCCGGTGACTGGACGTCCTCGCTCGACCACGACGCGTACACGGCGGGGGTCCGCCACATCCGGGCGCGGATCGCGGCGGGCGAGGTGTACCAGGCCAATCTCTGCCGGGTCCTCACCGCGCCGCTGCCCGATCCGGCGACCGCCGACGTCGACGCCCTGACCGCTCTGCTCGCGCGGGGCAATCCGGCGCCGTACGCCGGGACGATCCGGCTGCCCGCCCACGGGCTGGAGATCGCGACCGCGTCCCCCGAGCTGTTTCTGCGCCGCTCCGGACGGACCGTCGAGTCGGGACCGATCAAGGGGACCGGGCGCACCGCGGCCGATCTGCTGGAGAAGGACCACGCGGAGAACGTGATGATCGTGGACCTCGTCCGCAACGATCTCGGCCGGGTCTGCGCCACCGGCTCGGTCCGGGTGCCGCAGCTCTGCGCGGTCGAGCAGCACCCCGGTCTCGTCCATCTCGTCTCCACGGTCCGCGGCGAGCTGGCCGACGGGGCCGGCTGGAGCCGGCTGCTCGCGGGCACCTTCCCGCCCGGCTCGGTGACCGGGGCGCCCAAGTCGAGTGCGCTGCGCGTCATCGAGGCGCTGGAGACCGCACCCCGCGGGCCGTACTGCGGAGGCATCGGCTGGGTCGACGCGGACCGCGGCACGGCCGAGCTCGCGGTCGGCATCAGGACCTTCTGGATCGACCGCACCCACGAGCGCGGTCCGGTCCTGCGCTTCGGCACCGGCGCCGGCATCACCTGGGGCTCCGACCCGGAACGCGAGTGGGACGAGACAGAACTGAAGGCAGGCCGGCTGCTCGCGATAGCGTCCGGGACGAACGAGACGATCGGAAGGACCACTCCATGAAGATCTGGGTCAACGGCGGGCTGCGGGACGCGGACACCGCGCTGGTCTCGGTCCTCGACCACGGGCTGACCGTGGGCGACGGCATCTTCGAGACGGTCAAGGCGACGGGCGGCCGCACCTTCGCGCTCACCCGGCACCTGGACCGGCTGGCCCGCTCGGCGCGTGGGCTCGGGCTGCCCGACCCCGACCGGGACGAGGTGCGCCGTGCCTGCGCGGCCGTCGTCGAAGCCAACCCGATGGAGCTGGGGCGGCTGCGGATCACGTACACCGGCGGGCTCTCGCCGCTCGGCTCCGACCGCGGCGCAGCCGGACCCACCCTGGTCGTCGCGCTCGGTGAGGTGAAGCGCCGCCCCGACACGACCGCGGCGGTCACCGTGGAATGGACGCGCAACGAACGCGGCGCGCTGGCCGGGCTGAAGACCACCTCGTACGCGGAGAACGTCGTCGCGCTCGCGCGGGCGCACGAACAGGGCGCGACCGAGGCGCTGTTCGCCAACACCACGGGCGCGCTCTGCGAGGGAACCGGCTCCAATGTCTTCGTCGTGGTCGACGGGGAACTGCACACCCCGCCGCTCTCCTCCGGCTGTCTGGCGGGCATCACCCGTGCCCTGGCCGTCGAGTGGACCGGAGCCCGGGAGAGCGAGCTGCCGCTGGACGTCCTGGAGCGGGCCGACGAGATCTTCCTGACCTCGACACTGCGCGATGTGCAGGCCGTCCACCGCATCGACGGACGCCAACTGGCCGACGCGCCGGGCCCGGTGACCGCCAAGGCCATGCGGATCTGGGAGGAGCGGGCAGCGGAGCGGCTGGATCCCTGAGGGGGCAACGGGCCCGCGCCGCACCGCCGCAGTTCAACGCGCCGTGCTCCGGGCCGTACTTCGGGAATGCGGATGACGGGCGGCCGCAGGGCGGGTAGAACACCCCTGATGACCACCACCCTGCGGCCGACCGGGCCGCTTCAGCAGGGCGCCGACGGCGCCAAGGCACGCTCCTACGAGGTCTGTGTGAACAGCCGCCCGGTGGGTGCGGTCGACCTCCGTACGGACAGCGCATTCGGGCCCGCCTGCGGAGTGATCGGCGGGCTGCGGATCGACGAGCAGGACCGGGGGCGCGGCCGGGGCACCGTGGCCGCGCTCGCCGCCGAGGAAGTGCTGCGCGGCTGGGGCTGCGACCAGGTGCGGATCGCCGTACCGGCCGACGCGGCCGCCGCGCTGCGGATGGCCGACGCACTCGGCTACACGCTCCGCAACAGCCACCTGATCAACGAGCTGCCCGCGCAGCCGCCTGAGCTGCCGGCCGGGGTCGGGGCCCGCCCGATGCGCGAGGACGAGTTCCGGGTGTGGCAGGCGCGGGGCGTCGCCGAGTACGCGCAGACCTGGGTCGAGCGGGGCATGCCGGAAGACCGGGCCCGCGCCAAGTCCGAGGCCGATCACCGCCACAACCTCCCCGAAGGGCTGGCGACCCCCGGCACCGTCATCGACGTCCTGGTCGAGGACGGCCAGGTGGTCGGACATGTCTGGATCGCCGGGACCGACGCGGTCCCCGGCGGGCGCGGGGCCTTCGTCTTCGACGTCGAGGTCGCCGAGGAGCACCGGGGCCGCGGCCACGGCCGCTCCCTGATGCTCCTCGCGGAGCGTGAGGCGCTGGCCGCCGGGGCGCGGCTGATCAAGCTGAACGTGCTCGCGGCGAACACCCCGGCGGTCCGGCTCTACGCGTCACTGGGCTACCGCGAGGCCGAACGCTTCTGCGCCAAGCCGCTGCTCTGAGACCCACCCGGCGGCTGCCCGGCGCTCGCCCGCCAGGAGACGCCTCAGTCCTCGGCGGCGAGCAGCCGGTCGGCGATCGCCTCGATCCGCTCGCGCAGCCCGTCCTGGCTCTTGCCGCCGTCCAGCCGTTCGCCGCCGATGACATAGGTCGGGGTGCCGGTGACGCCGATCGCCTTGCCCTCCGCCTGGTCGGCGTCGACGGTCAGCATGTGCCGTCCGTCGATCAGGGCGGTGTCGAACTCCTCGGTGTCCAGGCCGAGGCCACCCGCGGTCTCCAGCAGCACCGGCTCACCCCGGGAGGCCAGCTCCCCGGTGCGGGCGAGCACGGCCTCGGTGTACGGCCAGCCCTGCCCCTGCTCGAAGGCTTCCTCCGCCGCCTGGGCCGCCGCGTAGGCGTGCCGGTGCTTCTCCAGCGGGAAGTGGCGCAGCCGGAGGTCGAGCCGGTCGCCGTAGCGGGCGCGCAGTGCGCGTACGTCGTCCAGGGCGCTGTGGCAGTCGGGGCACTGGAGCTCGCACCAGACGTCCAGGACGACGCGGCGGGAGGCGGAGGAGTCACTCATGGCGCCAGTCTCCCAGCCGTACGCGGTACGGCCCAACCGGGACCTGAGGAGGATCCGCCCCCGGAGATGTCCCCGAGATGTCCCCGGGCTCGGACCGGGGCGTGGCTTCCGCACCCCTGTCCGGTGCAGGATGGAGGGAAGCGAACCCATGGCTGGAGGAGACCGGATGATTGCCGAGACCGTCTGTTCCGCGGTGTCCGCGGCAGGGCTGGGCATCGCCGCGATCACGGCGTACCGCAAGCGATTCCTGTCGGCGACCCGCATTTTCGCGTACTCGCTGGTCCCGGTGGGACTGGTACTGACGGGCGTCGTCGGCTGGGTGGCCGACATCGTGTTCAAGCCGTCGGTCTGGCTCGGCTTCGGGATGCTCGCGGTCGCCTGGCTGCTGTTCATCACCACCCGGGCCGTCGAGCGCCGCTCCGGCGGCACCCGCAAGGAACGGAAGGCGGCCGCCAGGGCGGCCGAGCCCGGCGCGGTGGCCCCCGCGGCCCCCGAGCCCGCACTGCCGGGGCGTACGGGAGCCCAGCCGCAGGCTGCCGCGCGGCCCGCACCGCAGGCCAAGGCGGCCGCGCCCAAGGCCGCCGCGCCCACGGAGGACTTCTCCGACATCGAGGAGATCCTCAAGAAGCACGGCATCTGACCGGCGGGCATCCGGTCGGGAGGCAGAAGCACGGCGTTCCGGTTGGCGGGCAGAAGCACGGCGTTCCGGCCTGGAGGCAGAGGTACGGCATCCGGCCGGGCGGCCGGTGCGCGTCCGCCGGTCGGCACCGGCCTGCCGGTCAGGCCCCCCAGCCGGCCTGGGTGCCCCCCACGCGCTCCGTGGCGATCCGCTGCTGCCTGCCCGAGGCCAGATAGGCGGCGACCGGATCGGGGTGCAGCCCGCTCTCCTCGCGGATCCCGGCGAGCAGCGGCCTGACATCGGTGTTGTACGCGTCCATCAGCACGGCGTTCGCACCGAGCACGTCCCCCGAGCGCTGCGCGGCCCTCAGCGCGTCCGCGTCGACCATGAGCGCCTTCGCCGTCGCCTCCTGGACGTTCATCACCGAGCGGATGACGGCCGGGATCTTCGCCTCGATGTTGTGGCACTGGTCGAGCATGAAATTGACCTGGGCGGCCGGTTCCAGGCCGCCGTTCCTGACGACCTCGTGCATGATCCGGAAGAGCTGGAAGGGGTCGGCGGCGCCCGCCATCAGATCGTCGTCCGCGTAGAAGCGGGAGTTGAAGTCGAAGGCCCCCAGCTTCCCTTCGCGCAGCAGCACGGCGACGATGAACTCGATATTGGTCCCGGGAGCGTGGTGCCCGGTGTCCACGACGACCTTCGCCTTCGGGCCGAGCTTCAGACAGTGGGCGTACGCCGTGCCCCAGTCGGGCACGTCCGTGGCGTAGAAGGCGGGCTCGAAGAGCTTGTACTCCAGGAGCATCCGCCGCCCCTCGCCGAGCCGCTCGTACACGGTCGCGAGCGCCTCGGCGAGCCGGTCCTGGCGGGCCGCCACATCGTCCTGGCCCGGGTAGTTGGTGCCGTCGGAGAACCACAGCTTCAGATCGGACGAGCCGGTGGCCTCCATGATGCCGACGCACTCCAGCAGATGAGCCACCGCCTTGCGCCGCACCGCCGGGTCGGGGTGCGTGACCGATCCCAGCTTGAAGTCGTCGTCCTGGAAGACGTTGGAGTTGACCGCGCCCAGGGTCAGCCCGCGCTCCTCGGCGTACGCGGCCAGAGCGGCGTAGTCGTCGACCCGGTCCCAGGGGATGTGCAGGGAGACCCGGGGGGCCACCCCGGTGAAGGCATGAACCTGTGCGGCGTCGTCCAGCTTCTCGAACGGGTCGCGGGGCACGCCTGGCTGCGCGAACACCTTGAAGCGGGTGCCGGAGTTCCCGTAACCCCAGGACGGGGTCTCGATGGTCTGTGACGCCAGCGCGGCCTTCACGGCCGAGAGTTCAGGCATGCCCAACCCCTTCAATGAATCGATTCATTGAGCGGTGAAGCTAGTAGCGGCATCCAGCCGCGTCAAGCCTTGGCGCACCCCGGGGCAGCGGCCGGAGCTGTGCGGTTGGAACAATTCAGTCCGCGGCGGACCGGCCGTCGCGGGCGTGCGCGGAACGGCTCGCCGGGCCGGGGTGTCCACCCGTCTCGCCCGAGCGGGGACGCGACCGTACGATGAGCGCACTCCGTGCGGGCGGCCGGGCGTCATCCGGGTCCGGCCCGGACACAGCCAGGTACAGCAGGTGGGACAGACGTGGCAGGCATCAAGGACGTGGCCAGACGTGCGGGCGTCTCGGTCGGCACCGTGTCCAACGTCATCAACCGGCCGGCCTCCGTCTCACCGGAGACCCGCGCCCGGGTACAGGCGGCCATCGCCGAACTCGGTTACGTACGGAGCGAGTCGGCCAGGCAGCTACGGGCCGGCAGCAGCAGGATCGTTGCGCTGCTCGTGCTCGACATGGGCAACCCCTTCTTCGTGGACATCGCGCGCGGGGCCGAGCGGGCCGCCCGCGGTGCCGGACTCGGCGTCATGGTCTGCAACAGCGACCAGAGCCCGGCGGAGGAAGCCGCCTATCTCTCGCTCTTCGCCGAACAGCGGGTGCTGGGGGTGCTGGTCACCCCGGCCGACCCGACAGGGAAGAGCCTGGAGGACTTCGGCCGGCACGGCATCCCCTCGGTGCTGGTCGACCGGGTGGCGTCCGGCGCCACCTCCTGCGCGGTCTCGGTCGACGACGTCCACGGCGGCACCCTCGCCGTACGCCATCTCGTCGCCGCGGGGCACCGTTCGATCGCCTTCGTCACCGGGCCTCCTGAGCTGCGCCAGATCCAGGACCGCAGGAAGGGCGCGCTGGCCGCGCTCGACGAGGCGGGGCTCCCGCCCGATGCCCTGGTGGAGATCTCCACGGGGCGGCTCGACGTGGCGGCCGGCCGGGACGCCGGAGCCCGGCTGGTCGGTCTTGCGCCGCGCCCGACGGCGGTCTTCTGCGTGAACGACCTGCTGGCGCTGGGCGTGCTCCAGTCGCTGTACGCGGCGGGCGTCAAGGTGCCGCAGGACATGGCCATCGTCGGCTACGACGACATCGAGTTCGCCGCGGCCGCCGCGGTGCCGCTGACCTCGGTACGCCAGCCCGCGGTGCTGATGGGGCGGATGGCGGCCGAACTCCTCCTGGAGGAGGCCGGGTACGCGGGCGACGGCGAGCATCTGCACCGCGGAGTCATGCTCCAGCCCGAGCTGGTCGTCCGGGCGTCCAGCATTCTGCCGCACTGACGTCCGGCCGCCGCACGCACGGCCGGACGGATGGTCACGGGATCCGGCGAACTGACCGCATACATATGCGTGTTGGTCAGTGAAAACAGCCCCGCTACGTCATCATCGGCCCGAGATGCTGGATACCCCCCGGGACGATGCCGCCGTCCCCACCCCTGCCCCCGAGCCGCGTGGCTGTCTTTTCGCGCTCTCCCAGCCGCCCCTGATGATCTTCCTCGGGGTGATCTGCTGTCTGCTGCTCATGGCGGCCGTGCACGATCTGTTCCTGCTGTGAGGGCGGTGAGCGTGCGCGTCAGCTCGCGGCGGCCTTCCGTCTGGCGCGGTAGGCGGCGACATGCAGCCGGTTGCCGCAGGTGCGGCTGTCGCAGTACCTGCGGGAGCGGTTGCGCGAGAGATCGACGAAGGCGTGTCCGCAGTCCGGCGCCTCGCAGCGGCGCAGCCGTTCCTGCTCGCCCGCGACGACGATGAACGCGAGCGCCATACCGCCGTCGGCCGCGAGGTGGTCCGCGACCGAGGCGCCCGGGGCGAAGTAGTGGACATGCCAGTCGTAGCCGTCGTGGTCCGTGAGCTGCGGGGTCGTGCCCGCCGCTGCGACGAGCCGGTTGACCAGCGCGGCCGCCGCGTGCGGGCCGGGGGCGGCGAACACATCGGCGAACTGCCTGCGCACCCCGATGACGGCCTGCCGGTCGGCCTCGCCGAGCTGTCCCACGCCGCTCAGGTCGTAGTCGCGCACGAAGGCGTACAGCCCCTCGATGTCGGCGAGCGGGTCGGCGTCCGCGCCTTCCGGCGCGGTGTTCACCAGACTGACCACCACGTCGAGGGCGATCCGGGTGTCGTGGGGGATCAGCACGATGCACTCCCTGGCCTGCGGCGGGCCGGCGCCCGCCGATGCTCGCCGACTCTAGTGCCTCGCCGTTCCGGCCCCGGACGCACCGGGGCGCCGCCCCCGCGGTGGATTCCGCGGGTACGGCGCCCGGCTTCTGGCGTATGTCGTTGTCTGCGCGGTGCCGTCGCCCCGAGTCGGACGGCACCGGGCCTCTCGCGGCCTGGCTCAGCTTTCGGCCAGAATGTGCGAGAGCTCGGTGTCGAGGTCGAAGTGACGGTGTTCCGTACCGGGTGGTACGGCGGCGTCGGTCCGCTTGAGGAACGACTCCAGGGCCCTCGCAGGGGCTTCGAGCAGTGCTTCTCCTTCCGGAGAACTCAGGGCGATGCAGACCACGCCCTGACCGTGACTGCGCGACGGCCAGACTCGGACGTCGCCGGTGCCGGTGGGCCTGTGCAGACCCTCTGCGAGGAGATCGCGGGCGAAGACCCACTCCACGGTCTCTTCGGCTCCGGTGTGGAAGGTGGCATGCACGGCATACGGATCGGCCGTGTCATACCGCAGGCCCGCGGGTACAGGCAGTGATGACTCGCTCGACACAACGAGGCGCAGGTGCAGCTCGCAGCTGACCGTGGTGTTCATAAGCGCCAGGGCCTTTCGCTCAGTGTGCGCTCGGGGATTCGCACGTCGGCGAAATCGACATGCCACCTACGGTGCCGTTGTAAACCCCTCTGACCGATTTGTGGCTCTTAAGGTCCCCTGTACGGCTGAGTGTGGGTTTGTGAGATTACGGCAAACGGGTGACGCCCGGAGTGGCGACTCCGGTCCCGTCCGGTCCGGCGGGCCGGGAGGTGCGTGTGCGGAGAGTGGAGGGCTCGTCGACGGAGCGTTGCGGAAAGGCGCGGCAGGGCGGGGCAGGCGTGACACGGCAGGGCGGCACAGGCATGACGCGGCAGGGCGGGACGGGCGTGAGCGGTGCGGGTGCGCCCTCGGGGTGAGGTCCCGGCCCTGGGGGCCCCGGTGTCCGTCCGGAGGGCTGGGTGCCGGGTCCGAGCCGGCTGGCGGGCCTCTTGCCGGCTTGCCGGCCGGGCTCGTCCTGAGTTCCCGGCATGGCTCGTCCCGGGCGGCCGTGGGCAAGATCCACGAGTGGCTCCGGGGTGGTCCTGAGCGGCCCGGGGCATGCGGTAATGTTTTCCCTGCGCCCGGGCGATTAGCTCAGTGGGAGAGCGCTTCGTTCACACCGAAGAGGTCACTGGTTCGAACCCAGTATCGCCCACCGTCCGGTTCCGATGGCCCGGAGGCTTCACAGCCTCCGGGCCATCGGCGTTCCACGTTCGGCGACGGCATCGGGTCGCCCGGGGCCGTTCCGCCTTAAAACGATTCACCGCAGGGCGGGGATTCCGGCTCCGCTCCACCGTGAACCGCGCGCTCGGGGCGGGCGGCCGGGGCCGCCGTAAGAGTTTGAACCAGGGCCCGCGGGCCCTGTATGGTTCAGTCCGTTCCCGGGCGATTAGCTCAGTGGGAGAGCGCTTCGTTCACACCGAAGAGGTCACTGGTTCGAACCCAGTATCGCCCACCGGGTGCAGGCCGGTCCGTCACAGCGGACCGGCCTTTCTCATGCGTACGGTCAGGCCACCGCGGAGAGTTCGGGACGCAGCGGCCACGACGGGTCCACGGCCTCCGGCGTGCCCTGCCGGGTGAACCACGCCTGCAGCCCGCGCGCCTGCGCCGCGTGCCAGGTCGTCTGCAGCGTGTGCAGTTCACCGGGCGTCAGCCGCTCCAGGCGCCCCGCGAACCGGCGCCCTATCGACCGTACGAGTTCCAGTGAGGCCAGCGCGTCCGCGGCCGCGTCATGGGCACCGTCCAGCCTGATCTCGTACTGCTCGCAGAGATCCGTCAGGGTGCGGTGGCCCTTGCGGTAGCGGTCCAGGTGTTTGTCCAGGACGCGCGGGTCCAGGACCCGCAGCGGTGAATCCCCGAGATACCGGCCGAGCGACGAGGCGCGGTGGCGCCTCAACTCCCGGTCGAGCAGCGTCAGGTCGAAGGGCGCGTTCATGACCACCAGGGGGCGGCCCGCCGCGCACTGCTCGGCCAGTGCCTTGGCTATCTCCGCCACCACCGGGGACGGCCAGCGGCCGTTGCGCTGCAGATGGAGATCGGTCAGACCATGGATCTCGGTGGCACCCGCGGGAACCGGGATACCCGGATTCACCAGCCAGCGGGTGGTGCGCGGCCGCCCTCCCGCGGCGTCCTGCACGACCAGCGCGGCGGACACGATGCGGTCCTCCTCCACGTCCACACCCGTCGTCTCGGTGTCAAAAGCGGCCAGGGGTCCTTCGAACCAGCACGGCATGTCCCAACTCCTCGCACTCACTTGGCAGATGGTGTGTGACATCCACCCGATCCGGTGATACCCGGCTGTTTGCGACATACGCCGACCGGAGACAACACAGGTGACGGGCGCGGACATTGACGGCCCGTCGCCGGAAATGGACCGGCCCGGTATCGGCACAGTCCGGAAGGCACACCACAGCCATGGCGCTCACGCAGCCCGAACGGGGCCCCCTGGTGCCCGAGCGGCTCGCGCTGCTGCGCGGTTCGCTCGCCACCACCGCCTGTATGGAGACCTTTCAGGTGGGATATCTGCACGCGGTCGCGGCCGCTTCGGGATGTTCGCTGTCCCAGCCCTTCCCGGACAACGGGATCGACTGGCATGTGAGCCACGGAGCCCCCGACCACACCGTGGACGACGAAGTGACCATCAAGGTGCAGCTGAAATGCACCTATCAGATCGCCCCCGACCCGCCGGGCGCGGCCTTCTCCTTCACGCTCGACAACGCCCATCTGGTGAAGCTCGCCCGGACACCCGTCTCGGTGCACAAGATCCTTGTCGTGATGCTGGTGCCGCGGACCCGGGACGACTGGCTGCGGGCCGGTCCCGACCGGCTCGATCTGCGGCACTGCTGTTACTGGACCAACCTGGCAGGCCACCCGGTGACGGGCCGGCACAGGACCACCGTGCGGATCCCGACCTCGCGGATATTCGACGACCGAGCACTCTGCGAGATCATGACCCGTGTCGGGGCCGGAGGGAGACCCTGATGCAGCACCGCCCGCTCGACGAACCCGTACGTCCGCACCCGGTCGAAGGGCCGGGGATCCGGGGCGGTGGCGAGGGCCCGGACCCCGCGCGCGTCGACCCCGCGGTACTCGGCGCGCTGCTCGGCCGGCACGGCTGGCTGCGCCGCGGTGGCGCCGCGGGCCGCTACACCCGCTGGACGCCGCCCGGCCCCGCCGGACGGGGTACGAGCGTCCTCGTCCCCGACACCCGCGCCTTCCCCGACAGCGACGACCTGCTGGCCGAGGCGCTCACCGCGCTCGCGCGCTGCGCCGCGCCGTCGGCCCGCGAGGTACTGGTCGCGCTGACCGTGCCGAGCGACGAGGTCCGCTGGTCGAGGGAGACGGCCGACGACCTCTCTGGTGTCGCCCCCTGGACCGTCCAGGAACAACTGCGCTCCGCCGCACACCAGATGCTCACCGCGGGCGCCCTCGCCTCGGCCCGCACTGCCGGATACCACGGCGCCCGCCACGGCAGGCAGGCCGGCGCCGTGCTGGACGGGGTGCTGGCGGGGCCGGCCCCGGACGGGCGCGGGCTCACCGCGTTCGTCCCGGTGGAGCCGGGCCGGCCCGCTGTGGTCCGGCTGCACCACGCGCTCCACGCCACCCGGGAGGCGGTGGACTACCAGCGGGCGACCGGCTCGATGGACGCGTTCGACGCCGCGGTCCGCGCCGGGGTGAGCCGCGAGCTGACCGAGGCGGTCGTCGCGCTCGTACGGGGCACCGAAGGGGTGTCGGTCGCGCTGGCGTGGGCGCCGGCCGCCGGGGTGCCCGAGGGGTGCGCGGCCAGGCCGGAACCGGTCGCGTTCTCACCCGGCGACCTGCCCGCGCTGCGTGCGGCCGGCGCACGCTATGTCCGGTCGGAGCCCTCCCTGCCGGTCCGGGTCACCGGCGCGGTGGTGCGGATGCGCCGCTCGGCGCCCGGCGGCCCCGGCACGGTGCGGCTGCGGGTGCTGGCCGGGGCGGAGGTCCCGTACGTCCGGATGGTGCTCGACGAGGAGGCGTACCGGATCGCGGGCCACGCCCACCTGGTCGGGCTGCCGGTCCGGGTGCAGGGCAGGCTGGAGAGCCGCAGCGGATTCCGCCGGCTGACCGGTGCCGAAGGGGTCGTCCCCGTCCAGGTCGACGAGGCGGAGCGGGACCGTCTGATGAAGGCGCTCCAGGAGAACCTCGACTTCTTCGAGGAAGCCTGCGCGGGCGAGCGGGCCGAGGACGCGGGCGGGGCCGGGGGAGTGGCCCGGGGCGAGGACCTCTAACCGTTTCGCCAACCGGTCCCAGGTCTCGGTACGATTCAGGGCGCGCCGCGCTCCGGCGGCGCACCCCCTGAGTCAGGAGAGACCGGTGTCAGACGTCCGTGTGGTCATCCATCGCGATTCCGAGCGGGAAGAGCGCGTGGTGACGACGGGCACTACGGCAGCCGAGCTCTTCCCCGGTGAGCGCACCGTCGTCGCGGCCCGGGTCGCCGGTGAGCTGAAGGACCTGGCCTACGCCCTGGCCGACGGCGACGAGGTCGAGCCCGTCCTCATCTCGTCCGATGACGGACTGAACATCCTGCGCCACTCGACCGCGCATGTGATGGCCCAGGCCGTGCAGGAGCTCTTCCCCGACGCGAAGCTCGGCATCGGACCGCCGGTCAAGGACGGCTTCTACTACGACTTCGACGTCGAGCGGCCGTTCACGCCCGAGGACCTCAAGGCCATCGAGAAGAAGATGCAGGAAATCCAGAAGCGCGGGCAGCGCTTCTCGCGGCGTGTGGTGACCGACGACGACGCCCGCGCCGAGCTGGCGTCCGAGCCGTACAAGCTGGAGCTCATCGGGATCAAGGGCTCCGCCGCTTCGGCGGACGACGGCGCGGATGTCGAAGTGGGCGGCGGCGAGCTGACCATCTACGACAACCTCGACCCGAAGACCGGCGACCTGTGCTGGAAGGACCTCTGCCGCGGTCCGCACCTGCCCACCACCCGGTTCATCCCCGCTTTCAAGCTGATGCGCAACGCGGCGGCGTACTGGCGCGGCAGCGAGAAGAACCCGATGCTCCAGCGCATCTACGGCACCGCCTGGCCCACCAAGGACGAGCTGAAGGCGCACCTGGAGTTCCTGGAGGAGGCCGCCAAGCGCGACCACCGCAAGCTCGGCAACGAGCTGGACCTCTTCTCCTTCCCCGACGAGATCGGCCCCGGCCTCGCGGTCTTCCACCCCAAGGGCGGCATCATCCGCCGCGCCATGGAGGACTACTCGCGCAAGCGGCACGAGGAGGAGGGCTACGAGTTCGTCTACTCGCCGCACGCCACCAAGGGCAAGCTCTTCGAGAAGTCGGGCCACCTGGACTGGTACGCGGACGGCATGTACCCGCCCATGCAGCTCGACGACGGGGTGGACTACTACCTCAAGCCGATGAACTGCCCCATGCACAACCTGATCTTCGACGCGCGCGGCCGTTCCTACCGCGAACTGCCGCTGCGGCTCTTCGAGTTCGGCACGGTGTACCGGTACGAGAAGTCCGGTGTGGTGCACGGCCTGACCCGCTCGCGCGGCTTCACCCAGGACGACGCGCACATCTACTGCACCAGGGAGCAGATGGCGGACGAGCTGGACACCACGCTCACCTTCGTCCTGAACCTGCTGCGCGACTACGGTCTGACCGACTTCTATCTGGAGCTGTCCACCAAGGACCCGGAGAAGTTCGTCGGCTCGGACGAGGCGTGGGAAGAGGCCACCGAGACGCTCCGCCAGGTCGCCGAGAAGCAGGGCCTGCCGCTGGTCCCGGACCCGGGCGGCGCCGCGTTCTACGGGCCGAAGATCTCCGTCCAGTGCAAGGACGCCATCGGGCGTACCTGGCAGATGTCGACTGTCCAGCTCGACTTCAACCTGCCGGAGCGCTTCGACCTGGAGTACACCGGGCCGGACGGCACCAAGCAGCGCCCGGTCATGATCCACCGCGCGCTGTTCGGCTCCATCGAGCGGTTCTTCGCGGTGCTCCTGGAGCACTACGCGGGTGCGTTCCCGGTGTGGCTTGCGCCCGTCCAGGCGGTCGGCATCCCGATCGGCGACGCCCACATCCCGTACCTCCAGGAGTTCGCCGCCACGGCGCGCAAGCAGGGGCTGCGGGTCGACGTGGACGCCTCGTCGGACCGGATGCAGAAGAAGATCCGCAACCAGCAGCGCGCCAAGGTGCCCTTCATGATCATCGCGGGCGACGAGGACATGGCCAACGGCGCCGTCTCCTTCCGGTACCGCGACGGGTCGCAGGAGAACGGCATCCCGGTGGACGAGGCCATCGCCAAGATCGCGAAGGCCGTCGCGGACCGCGTACAGGTCTGATCCGCCCGGCGCAGGACGCCACGAAGCCCCCGGAGAACGGCCGGACAGCTAGCTCTCCGGGGGCTTTTCGTCGTCCCGCCGGAGCGTCTGCAGCAGCCACGACGAGAAGGACCCCGTCACCGCTCCCAGCAGCGCGATCCCGCACGCCATCATGGCCACCGCGATCAGCCGCCCCAGCAGCGTCACCGGGGACACGTCCCCGTAACCGACCGTCGACAAGGTGGCGGCGGCCCACCACAGGGCGTCCCCGAACGTACGGATGGTGGCGCCCGGCGCGGTCCGCTCGCAGCTGTAGACCGCGAGCGCGCCGGCGAAGGAGAGCAGCAGCGCGGAGAGCCCCGCGTACGCGATCACCCGGGCGTGCAGATTCAGCCGGGGCTGCGCCCTGCGCTGCTGCACCGCGTTGTAGAGCTGCACCATCCGCAGCAGCCGCAGCAGCGGCAGGATCACCACCAGGGTGTCCATCCGGTGGGTACGCGGGAAGCGCGTCCCCTCGCCGCTCAGGACGAGCCGCGCCGCGTAGTCCAGCGCGAAGACCAGCCAGACCGCCAGGGCCACCCCGAGCGCGGCGTCCAGCAGTACGGGATCGGAGCCCCGCGCCAGCACCCGTACCGCGTAACAGGCGAGGAAGAGCAGCGCGGCCGCGAAGAGCGGGATCTCCGTGCGCTCCTCCCAGCGGCGCAGCCGCTCGCCGGGGTTCAGGACGTCCATCGGCCCAGCATCGCCGTGCGGGCCGCGGCCCGCGCCCCGGCGACACGTTGCGAACGGGGGAAGTCATATGCTGCACAGCATGACGAGTGAGCCGGAACAGCAGATCGGAGTGGGGACGCAGGACGCGTTCCAGCGCCTGTGGACCCCCCACCGGATGGCGTACATCCAGGGGGAGAACAAGCCGAGCGGGCCGGGCTCGGGGGACGACTGTCCGTTCTGCACGATCCCGTCGAAGTCCGACGAGGACGGCCTTGTCGTGGCGCGCGGCACGCATGTGTACGCGGTGCTCAACCTCTACCCGTACAACGGCGGGCATCTCATGGTCGTGCCGTTCCGCCATGTCGCCGACTACACGGAGCTCGACGCGGCCGAGACGGCCGAGCTGGCCGTGCTGACCAAGCACGCGATGACGGCGCTGCGTACGGCGTCCGGGGCGCACGGCTTCAACATCGGTATGAACCAGGGGGCGTCGGCGGGCGCCGGGATCGCCGCGCATCTGCACCAGCACGTGGTGCCGCGCTGGGGCGGTGACACCAACTTCATGCCGGTCGTCGGGCACACCAAGGTGCTGCCGCAGCTGCTGGCCGACACCCGGGCGATGCTGGCGGCGGCCTGGCCGGTCTGAGCGCTGCCGGTCCGAGCGCTGCCGGCCTGAGCGCCGCTGGTCCGAGCGCCGCCGGTCCGGGTACGCGAAGGACCGGCCCCGGGCGGTGGATGCCGGGGCCGGTCCGTGGTGTCAGGCGTCGTAGACGTCGGCCTGGCGCGGCGTCGGGTCCTGGACAAGGCCGCTGAGGACCATCGAGCGGTTGGTGAACGAGTCGGTGTTCACACCGTGCTCGTCGAGTACCCCCATCGCCGCCGTGTGCACGGCGCGCAGCACCGGGGTGGCCGCCCGCATCGCGTCGTCCGCCATGAAGCGGTGCCGCCAGGGCTTGTCGGCCCAGGCGTGCCGCATACCGAACGGCTCGGGCAGGGTGATCTTCCCGCCGCAGAAGTCGAGGACCGGCGGGAACCAGGTGAGCGGGGCCCTGGCGGCCAGCCGCACCACCTCGGGGGTCTCCACCAGCGGCAGGTTCACCTCCCGCGTCTCCCAGAACCTGACCGCCTTGTTGACCTGCTTGGTCTTGGCCGCGGGCTTGGTGGTGAAGAGCGAGTGGACCGGACCGAGGGCGTGGCCGGTGACCTCGATCCGCAGCGTCTCGTGGAGCACCGTCACCGTGATCATCATGGTGATCACCAGCTGGCCGTCCCAGAGAGTGAACTGCACGCCCAGATAGTGGCGGTTGCCGCTGCCGAACTGCTGCTCGTTGCAGATCCGCTGTATCTCGTGGCCCTTGATCTGGAAGGCTTCCACGTCCTCGCCGTCGGGCCGGCTCACCTCGCCCGCGTTCTCACCCACCGGTGCCACGATCCAGTGCTTCACGGACGGGGTGGGGAAGCCGCCGGTGTGCAGCGGGCCGCGCTCCAGCATCCGCAGCCGGTCGTGGATGGCCCGGATGACGTCCCAGCTGCGGAAACCGTGGATCTCGGTGCCCGCCTCGCGCGGGACCAGCTCCTCGGCGAGCTGCCAGCTGCCCCAGCGGGTGCCCATGCCGAGTATCCCCTTGGGGCCCGCGTAGAAGACCGAGTTGGACTGCTGCTCGGCGGTCAGCCTGGCCAGCGACTGGCGCAGCTGCTCGGCCGCGGTCTCGGTGGGGTTGCGCGGTACGGCCTCGGGGATCTTCGGCCCGATGCCGCCGCCGGACAGCAGGCTCTCCCAGCGGGACCGCAGATCCACCGCGGTCCGCTCACAGATCCGCTTGGCCAGCACCCAGCCGATGACCGGCGCGACCAGCATGGCCCGCAGATACAGCGCCCCGATGCCCCCGAACGGCAGCTTGACGAGGAAGAGCACCACGAGCCCGCCGACAGCCACGAGCAGCACGGTCCCCAGGGCCCCCATGCTGCGGTTCTTGGCCCCCGACAGGGTGCGCCGCAGCTGGAAGACACCGAGCCAGAGCAGCAGCCCGGGCAGGAACACGAGTCCGAAGACGGCCATCACGATGGTCAGCCGGGTGTCGCGCTCCTTGCGGATACGGGTCGCGGCCAGGCAGTGCTCGACGACCGTCTGGGGCTCGGTCCCGAAGGACTGGATGAGCGCCTTACGGGTGCCTCCGAGCATCCGCACCTGGACGGCCCGGGAGAAGGACTCGCCCAGATTCGGCTCGAAGAGCGAGAACTTGCCCTTTTTCACTTCGGTCTTGTGCCACTCGCTGTTGGCTTTGAGTATGTCCTCGACCGGGCTGTCCCGGTAGGCCGCGGACGCGAGGGCATGGGTGGCGGCGGTCTGGCCCGCTGATCCCTGGAGCGGAACCTGTGCCCCCGGAATGAAATCGAATCCGTCGTTCGCCACCGCTGCCCCCATCGCCGCACCCAACCGCTGCTGCGGCTGTTCCCAACTACCGTGCCCCGCACACCTGCTGTGCCGGACCGGGCCGCCCCGCGCCTGCCGTCCGGGCCGTGACCTCAGCGTATCCGTGCCGCTCCCCGCGCGTCACGGGACGACGGAAGGCGGCCGCGCGCAAGGCGCTGCCCGGCCGATCTCCGCGGCCCCGGGGGCCGGATTCCGCCGATCTCCGCGGCCCGGGGCCGGACAACGCCGACGTGCGCGGGACCGGTCACCGCAGCGACTGGGCGCGCGAGCCGGGTGACGGCAGCGACTACGTGCCGCTGTGGGCCTGTTCGCGTACCCGGTCGGCCACCTGCGACGGCATCGGCTCATGGCGGACGTACGAGCGCGTGAACCGGCCGGTGCCGTGCGACAGCGACCGCAGATCGACGGCGTACCGCCCGATCTCGATCTCCGGCACCTCGGCCCTGACCAGGGTGCGGCCGGGCACCGTCTGCTCGGTGCCCACCACCCGGCCGCGCCGCCCGGAGAGGTCGCTCATCACCGGGCCCACGTAGTCGTCGGGCACCAGGACCCGCACGGAGATCACGGGTTCGAGGAGTTGGATCGGCGCCCGGTCCGCCGCCTCCCGGAGCGCCAGCGCGCCCGCCGTCTGGAACGCCGCGTCCGAGGAGTCCACGGAGTGGGCCTTGCCGTCCCGGAGAGTGATACGGACATCGACGAGCGGGTGCCCGGTGGCCAGCCCCCTGGCCGCCTGCGCGCGTACGCCCTTCTCGACGGACGGGATGAACTGCCGGGGCACCGAACCGCCCACCACCCGGTCGACGAACTCGATCCCCGAACCGGAGGGCAGCGGGTCCACCTCGATCGCGCAGATCGCGAACTGGCCGTGGCCGCCCGACTGTTTGACGTGTCTGCCGCGCCCCTCGGCCGGTCCGCCGAACGTCTCACGCAGCGAGACCCGGTACGGCTCGGCGTCCACCCGGACCCCGTATCTGCCCTGCAGCCGCTCCAGCGCCACGTCCCGCTGCGCCTCGCCGAGACACCAGAGCACCAACTGGCGGGTGTCCGGGTTCTGTTCGACACGCATGGTCGGATCCTCGGTGACCAGCCGGGTGAGCCCTTGTGAGAGCTTGTCCTCGTCGGCCTTGCCATGGGCGGCGACGGCGAGCGGAAGCAGTGGCTCCGGCAGTGTCCACGCCTCCATCAGCAGCGGGTCGTCCTTCCCGGACAGCGTGTCGCCGGTCTCCGCGCGGCTCAGCCCGGCGACGCACGCGATGTCCCCGGCGGCGCACTCGGCCAGCGGGCTCTGCCGCCGGCCGAAGGGGGCCGAGAGCGCCCCGATCCGTTCGTCCGTGTCGCGGTCGGCGCCGCCGTCCCGGCCGGCGTGGCCGTGGCCCTCCTGGCTGTGCCCCGACACATGCACCGTCTCGTCGGGCCGCAGGGTCCCGGAGAAGACCCGCACCAGGGAGAGCCGGCCCACATACGGGTCGGACGCCGTCTTGATCACCTCGGCGACCAGCGGGCCGCGCGGATCGCAGGCCGCCGCGGCGTGCGGGGCGCCCTCCGGGGTGGTGACCGCCGGGGCCTCGCGCTCCGGCGGGGCGGGGAAACCGCGCGTGATCAGTTCGAGCAGCTCGACCGTGCCGAGCCCCTGCCGCCCACCGGACACCGCGGGGGCCGCGGCGAGCACCGGGTGGAAGACACCGCGGGCCACCGCACGCTCCAGATCCGCGATGACCGTCCCGACGTCGATCTCCTCGCCGCCGAGATAGCGGTCCATCAGGGTCTCGTCCTCGCTCTCCGCGATGATCCCCTCGATCAGCCGGTCGCGGGCCTCGTCCATCGACGGCAGCTCGGCCTCGCCCGGCGCGCTCTCCGTACGCTCGCCCGACGTATAGCCGAACAGCCGCCGGGTCAGCAGCCCGGCGAGGCCCGTCACCGGGGCGTGCCCGTCGGGGCCCGGCGGTCCGTACAGCGGCAGATACAGCGGGAGTACGGCGTCGGGGTCGTCGCCGCCGAAGATCCGTCCGCAGAGCCGGGTCAGCTCCGCGTACCCGGTACGGGCGGTGTCCAGGTGCGTGACCACGATGGCCCGCGGCATCCCGACGGCCGCGCACTCCTCCCAGACCGCACGCGTCGCGCCGTCGACGCTGTCCGCGTCCTGGGCGGCCGACACGACGAAAAGGGCCGCGTCGGCCGCGCGCAGCCCGGCCCGCAGCTCGCCGACGAAATCGGCGTAGCCGGGGGTGTCCAGCAGATTGATCTTGATGCCGTCCCACTCGACGGGGACGAGCGAGAGCTGTACCGACCGCTGTCTGCGCTGTTCGATCTCGTCGTAGTCGGAGACGGTCTGGCCGTCCTCGACCCGGCCTGCCCTGGTGACCGCGCCCGCGGTCAGCGCCAGGGCCTCGACCAGGGTGGTCTTGCCGGATCCGCTGTGGCCGACCAGGACCACGTTCCGTACGGAAGCGGGCCGCCGGCCGGCCGTCGGCGCTCTGCCGGCGGCTCCGGGATGTGTGCTCGCCTTGTCGCCCATGAGTGTGCCTCCCGTGTGCTGAGGGACGTTGCACGGTGAGAAACGGGTGGGCGGACACAGGGCCGGGAAGCGTGGCGGCACCGGTGACGCCCGCGCCCTTCGAGCTTTCCACTCGGGCGGACGCGCGTCCATACGTACGGCCCCGCGTCCGCCCGGGCCCCCGCCCGGCCGCGCGTGTGGGACAGGGCCCGGCGGTGGAGGCCCGCGGTCCTGGCTACGATGGGCCCGCCGGGCGGCCAATGGGGCCGCGCGGCCCACCGACCCCCCGGGAAGGCCATGCTGAACAAGTACGCGCGTGCATTCTTTACGCGTGTCCTCACGCCGTTCGCCTCATTTCTGCTCCGGATCGGGGTCAGCCCCGACGCGGTGACGCTGATCGGTACGGCCGGGGTGATGGCGGGTGCGCTGGTCTTCTTCCCCAGGGGAGAGTTCTTCTGGGGCACGGTCGTCATCACGCTCTTCGTCTTCTCCGACCTCGTCGACGGCAACATGGCCCGCCAGGCCGGGATTTCGAGCCGCTGGGGTGCCTTCCTCGACTCGACCCTCGACCGGGTCGCGGACGGGGCGATCTTCTCCGGCTTCGCCCTCTGGTACGCGGGCACCGGTGACAACAACCTGATGTGCGCGGTCGCCCTCTTCTGCCTCGCGAGCGGCCAGGTCGTCTCGTACACCAAGGCGCGCGGCGAGTCGATCGGGCTCCCGGTCGCGGTGAACGGGCTGATCGAGCGGGCCGAGCGGCTCGTCATCTCGCTCGTCGCCGCCGGCTTCGCCGGGCTGCACAAGTTCGGGGTGCCCGGCATCCAGATCCTGCTGCCGATCGCGCTGTGGGTCGTCGCCGTGGGCAGCCTGATCACCCTGGTGCAGCGGGTCGTCACCGTACGCAGGGAGTCCGCAGAGGCCGACGCCGCCGCGGCCGCCGAAGCCTCCGCGCACGGCGGCGAGGCGGTATGAGGGAGCGGCTGACGGACGCCCTGTACGGGCTCGGCTGGGGCGCGGTCAAGAAGCTGCCCGAGCCGGCCGCCACCGGGCTCGGCCGGCGCATCGCCGACACGGTCTGGAAGCGGCGCGGCAAGAGCGTGCTGCGCCTGGAGTCCAATCTGGCCCGGGTGGTGCCCGACGCCGGGCCGGAGCGGCTCGCCGAGCTGTCCGGGGCCGGGATGCGCTCGTACATGCGGTACTGGATGGAGTCCTTCCGGCTGCCCGCGTGGAGCGCCGACCGGATCCGTGAGGGCTTCGTCCCCGACGACCTCCACCATCTGACGGACGGGCTCGCCGCCGGGAAGGGCGTGATACTCGCCCTGCCGCACATGGGCAATTACGACCTCGCGGGCGCCTGGGTCACCACGAAGCTGGGCGTGCCGTTCACCACGGTCGCCGAGCGGCTCAAGCCCGAGACCCTCTACGACCGGTTCGTCGCCTACCGCCAGGGCCTGGGCATGGAGGTTTTGCCGCACACCGGCGGTTCCGCCTTCGGCACGCTGGCCAGGCGGCTGCGGGACGGCGGCCTGGTCTGTCTGGTCGCCGACCGCGACCTCTCCGCATCGGGCGTCGAGGTCAGCTTCTTCGGCGAGGCGACCCGGATTCCCGCGGGGCCCGCGCTGCTCGCCCAGCAGACCGGAGCGCTGCTGCTGCCCGTCACCCTCTGGTACGACGGTTCACCGGTCATGCGCGGCCGGGTCCATCCGCCCGTGGACGTACCCGGTTCGGGCACCCGTACCGAGAAGACCTCGGTGATGGCGCAGGCGCTCGCCGACGCCTTCGCCGCCGGAATCGCCGAGCACCCCGAGGACTGGCACATGCTCCAGCGCCTCTGGCTCGCCGACCTGGAGCCCCGTCAGGAGCCCGCGTGAAGATCGGCATCGTCTGCCCGTACTCCTGGGACGTCCCGGGCGGGGTCCAGTTCCACATCAGGGACCTCGCGGAACACCTCAACGGCCTGGGCCATCAGGTGTCCGTGCTCGCCCCGTCCGACGACGAGACACCGCTGCCGCCGTACGTGGTCTCCGCGGGCCGGGCCGTCCCCGTCCCGTACAACGGCTCGGTCGCCCGGCTCAACTTCGGCTTCCTGTCCGCGGCCCGGGTACGGCGCTGGCTGCACGACGGCACCTTCGACGTGATCCACATCCACGAGCCCACCTCGCCCTCGCTGGGGCTGCTCACCTGCTGGGCCGCGCAGGGCCCGATCGTGGCGACCTTCCACACCTCGAACCCGCGCTCCCGGGCGATGATCGCCGCGTATCCGATCCTGCAGCCCGCGCTGGAGAAGATCTCGGCACGGATCGCGGTGAGCGAGTACGCGCGCCGTACCCTCGTCGAACACCTGGGCGGCGACGCGGTCGTCATCCCCAACGGCGTCGACGTCGGATTCTTCGAGCGTGCCGAGCCGAAGCCCGAATGGCAGGGGGGCACCATCGGCTTCATCGGGCGGATCGACGAGCCGCGCAAGGGGCTGCCCGTGCTGATGCGGGCGCTGCCGAAGATCCTCGCCGAGTGCCCTCGGGCGCGGCTGCTGGTCGCCGGACGCGGTGACGAGAAGGAGGCGGTCGCCTCACTGCCGAAGGAGATGCGGCAGCGGGTCGAGTTCCTCGGCATGGTCAGCGACGAGGACAAGGCGCGGCTGCTGCGCAGCGTCGATGTCTACGTCGCGCCCAACACCGGCGGCGAGAGCTTCGGGATCATCCTCGTCGAGGCGATGTCGGCCGGTGCGCCGGTGCTGGCGAGCGACCTCGACGCGTTCGCCCAGGTCCTGGACCAGGGCGCGGCGGGCGAACTCTTCGCCAACGAGGACGCGGACGCGCTGGCCGCGTCCGCGGTCCGGCTGCTGGGCGACAGCGAGCGCCGGGAGGGGCTGCGCCGGCGGGGCAGCGCGCATGTACGCCGCTTCGACTGGTCCACGGTCGGCGCGGACATCCTGGCGGTGTACGAGACGGTGACCGACGGAGCCGCGTCGGTCGACACCGACGAACGGGTCAGCCTGCGGGCCCGGTTCGGGCTGGCCAGAGACTGATACCGCGGACCGGTAGCCTTTCGGCCCGTGACCGTATCCCTGATCATCTGGATCGTCCTCGCGTTCGTCGCGGTCGGCCTGTATCTGAGCTGGACCGCCGGGCGGCTCGACCGGCTGCACGCACGGATCGACGCCGCCCGCGCCGCCCTCGACGCCCAGCTGCTGCGCCGTGCCTCGGTCGCCCAGGAGCTGGCCACGTCCGGCGTCCTCGACCCGGCGGCCTCGATCGTCCTCTACGAGGCGGCGCACGCGGCCCGGCAGTCCGAGGAGGAGCACCGCGAGGTGGCCGAGAGCGAGCTCAGCCAGGCGCTGCGGGCCGTCTTCGGTGAGACGGCGCAGGTCGGGGCCGTGCGATCGGCGCCAGGGGGAGAGGAGGCGGCGGACGAACTGGCCGCGGCCGTCCGGCGGGTGCCGATGGCCAGGCGCTTCCACAACGACGCGGTGCGGGCCGCGCGCGCCCTGCGTACCCACCGCAAGGTCCGCTGGTTCCGGCTCGCGGGGCACGCGCCGTTCCCGCTGGCGTTCGAGATGGACGACGAGCCGCCGGTGGCGCTGGCCGACCGGCCGGGTACGTAACGACCCGGGCTCTGCCGGGTACGTCATCACCCTGGCTCTCCGCTTCCACGCTCTCCACTCCCCGGTCTGTCGGGAAGGGGCTCCCAGAACGATCCACCGGCTGTTCATTGGCCCTTGCAGTGGCCTGGTCGGCGGGGGTTATCTCGGGTGAGCAAGAACCCTCTTCCCGAGCGAGGTAGCCCGTGTCCAGCAGTACGCACTCCACCACTTCCCCCGCCGAGACCCCGGCGACCGGCACCGCACGCGTCAAGCGCGGTATGGCCGAGCAGCTCAAGGGCGGCGTGATCATGGATGTGGTCGACGCCGCGCAGGCGAAGATCGCCGAGGACGCGGGCGCCGTCGCCGTCATGGCTCTGGAGCGGGTCCCCGCCGACATCCGCAAGGACGGCGGAGTGGCCCGGATGTCCGACCCGAACATGATCGAAGAGATCATCGCGGCGGTCTCCATCCCGGTCATGGCCAAGTCGCGTATCGGCCACTTCGTCGAGGCCCAGGTGCTGCAGTCGCTCGGCGTCGACTACATCGACGAGTCCGAGGTGCTGACCCCGGCCGACGAGGTCAACCACAGCGACAAGTTCGCCTTCACCACGCCGTTCGTGTGCGGCGCCACCAACCTGGGTGAGGCCCTGCGCCGGATCGCCGAGGGCGCGGCCATGATCCGCTCCAAGGGCGAGGCCGGCACCGGCAACGTCGTCGAGGCCGTCCGTCACCTGCGCCAGATCAAGAACGAGATCGCCCGGCTGCGCGGCTACGACAACAACGAGCTGTACGCGGCCGCCAAGGACCTGCGCGCCCCGTACGAGCTGGTCAAGGAGGTCGCCGGGCTCGGCAGGCTGCCCGTCGTCCTCTTCTCGGCCGGTGGGGTCGCCACCCCGGCCGACGCCGCGCTGATGCGCCAGCTCGGCGCCGAGGGCGTCTTCGTCGGCTCCGGCATCTTCAAGTCGGGTGACCCGGCCAAGCGCGCCGCCGCCATCGTCAGGGCCACCACCTTCTTCGACGACCCGAAGGTCATCGCGGACGCCTCCCGGAACCTGGGCGAGGCCATGGTCGGCATCAACTGCGACACCCTGCCCGAGAACGAGCGTTACGCGAACCGGGGCTGGTGATGGACACTCCCGTCATCGGTGTCCTCGCTCTCCAGGGCGATGTACGGGAGCACCTGGCCGCGCTGGACGCGGCGGGCGTCCGGGCCGCTCAGGTCCGGCGCCCCGAGGAGCTCGACGGCGTCGACGGCCTGGTCCTGCCGGGCGGCGAGTCCACCACCATGTCCAAGCTGGCCGTCCTGTTCGGCATGGCGGAGCCGCTGCGCGAGCGCATCCGCTCCGGCCTGCCCGTGTACGGGACCTGTGCCGGGATGATCATGCTCGCCGACAAGATCCTCGACCCCAGATCGGGCCAGGAGACCTTCGGCGGGATCGACATGATCGTCCGGCGCAACGCCTTCGGACGCCAGAACGAGTCCTTCGAGGCGGCCGTCGAGATGCCCGGCATCCCCGGCGGCCCCGTCGACGGCGTCTTCATCCGGGCGCCCTGGGTCGAGTTGGTGGGCGCGGGGGCCGAGGTGCTCGCCGAGCACGGCGGCCACATCGTCGCGGTGCGCCAGGGGCGCGTCCTGGCCACGTCGTTCCATCCGGAGCTCACCGGGGACCACCGTGTGCACCGGTACTTCGCGGACATGGTGCGCGACGCCCAGTGACCGGCGCCCGGTAGGATCTCTGGCGTTCGTCCAGGAAATGGTTACGCGAAGGAGACAGGCAGATGTCCGGCCACTCTAAATGGGCTACGACGAAGCACAAGAAGGCCGTGGTTGACGCCAAGCGCGGCAAGCTCTTCGCGAAGATGATCAAGAACATCGAGGTCGCGGCCCGCACGGGCGGCGCCGACGTGTCCGGCAACCCGACCCTCTTCGACGCCATCCAGAAGGCCAAGAAGAGCTCGGTGCCGAACAAGAACATCGACTCCGCGGTCAAGCGTGGTGCCGGTCTCGAAGCCGGCGGCGCCGACTACGAGACGATCATGTACGAGGGCTACGGGCCGAACGGTGTCGCGGTGCTCATCGAGTGCCTCACCGACAACCGCAACCGCGCCGCATCCGACGTACGCGTCGCGATGACCCGCAACGGCGGCAACATGGCCGACCCGGGTTCCGTCTCGTACCTGTTCAACCGCAAGGGCGTCGTGGTCGTCCCCAAGGCCGGGCTCTCCGAGGACGACGTCCTGGGCGCGGTGCTCGACGCCGGTGCCGAGGAGGTCAACGACCTGGGCGAGTCCTTCGAGGTGCTCTCCGAGGCCACCGACATGGTCGCGGTCCGCACCGCGCTCCAGGAAGCGGGCATCGACTACGACTCGGCCGAGGCCAACTTCATGCCGACCATGCAGGTCGAGTTGGACGAAGAGGGCGCACGCAAGATCTTCAAGCTGATCGACGCGCTGGAGGACAGCGACGACGTGCAGAACGTCTTCGCCAACTTCGACGTCTCGGACGACGTCATGGAGAAGCTCGACGCCTGACGGGCGCTCAGCACCACGGGTACGCGACGGACGGGCCGCCGGGGACACACCCCGCCGGCCCGTCCGTGTTCCCGGTGTTGTCGGTACCACCCGATAGCCTGCGACAACGCAGGAACACATGGTCGAACGGCAAGGCATGAGGGAGGGGGCACCGTGCGGGTACTCGGCGTGGACCCGGGGCTGACGCGCTGCGGCGTCGGCGTCGTCGACGGCGTGGCAGGCCGCCGGCTGACCATGCTGGGCGTCGGGGTCGTCCGCACGCCGGCCGACGCGGAGCTCGGGGTGCGGCTGGTCGCCATCGAGCGCGGCATCGAGGCGTGGCTGGACGAGCACCGGCCCGAAGTCGTCGCCGTGGAGCGGGTGTTCAGCCAGCACAACGTCAGTACGGTGATGGGCACCGCACAGGCCAGCGCGGTCGCGATGCTCTGTGCGTCCCGCCGCGGCATCCCGGTCGCCCTGCACACCCCCAGCGAGGTCAAGGCCGCCGTCTCCGGCAGCGGCAGGGCCGACAAGGCCCAGGTCGGGGCGATGGTGACCCGGCTGCTGCGGCTCGACGCCCCGCCCCGCCCCGCCGACGCCGCCGACGCCCTGGCACTCGCCATCTGCCACATCTGGCGGGCCCCCGCCCAGAACAGGCTCCAGCAGGCCGTCGCCGCCCACCGCACGCTGAAAGGCCCTACCGCATGATCGCCTTCGTCTCCGGACCGGTGGCCGCGCTGGCCCCGACCACCGCCGTCATCGAGGTCGGCGGGATCGGTATGTCGGTCCAGTGCGCCCCCAACACCCTGTCCGCCCTGCGCATCGGCCAGCAGGCCAAGCTCGCCACCTCCCTCGTGGTGCGCGAGGACTCCCTCACGCTCTACGGCTTCGCGGACGACGACGAACGCCAGACCTTCGAGCTGCTCCAGACCGCGAGCGGCGTGGGCCCCAGGCTCGCCCAGGCCATGCTCGCGGTGCACTCGCCCGACGCCCTGCGGCTCGCCGTCTCCACCGGGGACGAGAAGTCCCTGACCGCCGTCCCCGGCATCGGCAAGAAGGGCGCCCAGAAGCTCCTCCTGGAGCTCAAGGACCGGCTCGGAGCCCCGCTCGGCACCGGCGGCGCGCACCTCGCGGCGCAGCGCACCGCGTCCGGGCCCGCGCCGTGGAGCGAGCAGCTGCACTCCGCGCTGGTCGGCCTCGGATACGCGCCGCGGGACGCGGAGGAAGCCGTCACCGCCGTCACCCCGCAGGCGGAGGCCGCCGACGAGCCCAACGTGGGCGCGCTCCTCAAGGCCGCCCTGCAGACCCTCAACCGCGCCCGCTGATCGAGAGACCCGCCATGCTGCCTCCTCAGAACGAGTGGGACGACACCGCCCCCGACACCGAAGAGCGCCTGGTGGGAGCCGACGCCGACGGTGAGGACCAGGCCGTCGAAGCCGCTCTGCGCCCCAAGGACCTGGACGAGTTCGTGGGCCAGGAGAAGGTCAGACTCCAGCTCGACCTGGTGCTGCGGGCGGCCAGGCAGCGCGGTGCCACCGCCGACCACGTCCTGCTCTCCGGCGCCCCGGGCCTGGGCAAGACCACCCTTTCGATGATCATCGCGGCCGAGATGGGCGCCCCCATCCGGATCACATCGGGACCCGCGATCCAGCACGCGGGCGATCTGGCCGCGATCCTCTCGTCCCTCCAGGAGGGCGAGGTGCTCTTCCTCGACGAGATCCACCGGATGTCCAGGCCCGCCGAGGAAATGCTCTACATGGCGATGGAGGACTTCCGGGTCGACGTCATCGTCGGCAAGGGCCCTGGCGCCACCGCCATCCCGCTGGAGCTGCCGCCCTTCACCCTGGTCGGCGCCACCACCAGGGCCGGGCTGCTGCCACCGCCGCTGCGCGACCGCTTCGGCTTCACCGGACACATGGAGTTCTACGAACCGGCCGAGCTGGAGCGTGTCATCCACCGCTCCGCCCGGCTCCTCGACGTCGAGATCGGCGAGGACGGCGCCGGCGAGATCGCCGGACGCTCCCGCGGCACCCCCCGGATCGCCAACCGGCTGCTGCGCCGGGTCCGTGACTACGCCCAGGTGGAGGCCGACGGTGTGATCACCCGGGAGATCGCCCGTACGGCGCTCGCGGTGTACGAGGTTGACGCCCGCGGACTCGACCGGCTGGACCGCGCGGTGCTCCAGGCCCTGCTCAAGCTGTTCGGCGGCGGACCGGTGGGGCTCTCCACCCTCGCCGTCGCCGTGGGGGAGGAGCGGGAGACGGTCGAGGAGGTCGCCGAGCCGTTCCTGGTCCGTGAGGGACTGCTGGCCCGCACTCCGCGCGGCCGGGTGGCCACACCGGCGGCCTGGGCGCATCTGGGACTCGTACCCCCGCAGGGGGGCGCTGGAGGCGCTGCGGGAAAGGGACAAGCGGGTCTGTTCGGGGCGTGAGGAGGCGCAGGGGTGCCCGCAGCGGAACCCCGGTGCCATGCTGGGCGTTGTTCCATTGATGCGGACTCGCCTAGACTCCGCCGATGCCGCCCTTCTCAGGACGGCATGCCCCGCCCCCGAAGATCAGGCCGCGATCCAGCGCGGTCGTGCGAAGGAAGTTCCCTCCCGTGAGTCTCGTGACCCTCCTCCCCTTCATCGTGCTCATCGGGGCCATGTTCCTGATGACCCGGTCCGCCAAGCGCAAGCAGCAGGCGGCCGCATCGATGCGCAATGAGATGCAGCCCGGCACCGGCGTCCGGACGATCGGGGGGATGTACGCCACCGTCAAGGAGATCAACGAAGACTCGGTCCTCCTGGAGATCGCGCCCGGCGTGCACGCCGTCTACGGCAAGAACGCGATCGGCGCGGTCCTCGACGACGCGGAGTACAACCGCATCGTCCACGGCGACACCGCCATCGTTCCCGACGACGCCTCCTCGCTGACCGAGCTCGACGACGCCAAGGTCGACTTGGGCAAGCACGACGCCCCGTCCGACGACGCCGCCCCCGGCGAGGCCGAGGAGTCCGACGAGTCCGACGAGGACGTGGCCCCCGCCGCGTCCGAGGACAAGGCCGACAAGAGCGACAAGGCCGAGAAGAAGAACGACGGCGAGGGCGAAGCGAAGTAGCACATCCGGGGACCGTCGGCGCTGCTCCGCTGCAGCACCGGCGGTCCCCGAGACCGTGCACTGCTACAGCGGAGCAGGTCCCCCACATCACTTCGTGGCCGCTCACAGCGCATACCCGGCGCGGGCGGTAGGACAGGGAGAATCGACAAGGTGGCAGCACCGAACAAGGGCCGAAGGCAGACGGGAGCCCAGGGCAAGCCCGGGCGGTCCCTGGCCCTGATCCTGATCGCCATGGTTGCGCTCGTCGGCGGGATGTTCTGGTCGAAGCAGGTCACGCCGCGTCTCGGCATCGACCTCGCGGGCGGTACGAGCATCACGCTCCAGGCGAAGCCCCAGCCGGGCAAGCCCAACGCGATCAACCAGAAGAACATGGACACCGCGGTCAGCATCATCGAGCGCCGTGTCAACGGACTCGGTGTCTCCGAGGCCGAGGTCCAGACGCAGGGCAAGGACCAGATCCTCGTCAACATCCCCAAGGGGACGAACGAGAAGCAGGCCAGGCAGCAGGTCGGCACCACCGCCCAGCTGTACTTCCGCCCCGTGGTGACGGTCGCGGCCGGAAAGCCGACGCCGGCCGGAAAGCCCTCCGCCACGCCCTCCCCGAGCGCCTCGTCCAAGGCCAAGGGCAAGTCGTCGTCATCGGTGGCGCCGAAGAACACCGCATCGCCGTCCTCCTCCACCCAGGGCCGTGCGGTCACCGACGCGCTCAAGGCCGGGCCCACGCCCGACCCGTCGACCCCTCCCCAGTCCAGCGCCACCCCGTCGCCGGCCGACACCGCGGCCGCGGCCAAGCTGCAGAAGCAGTTCGCGGCGCTCGACTGCTCCACCAAGGCCGGCCGTGCCAAGGCCGGTGGTGACAACGTCAAGCCGACCGATCCGACCGTGGCGTGCAGCCAGGACGGTGACGCGAAGTACATCCTCGACGCCGCGGCCGTGGACGGCACCGACGTCTCCGGCGCCAAGGCCGTCATCGACCAGCAGCAGGGCCAGTGGATCGTCCAGATGGACTTCACGAGCAAGGGCTCGAAGAAGTTCCAGGCGATCACCAGCAAGCTCTCGAAGCAGCAGCAGCCGCAGAACCAGTTCGCCATCGCGCTGGACGGCGCCGTGGTCTCGGCCCCCGCCGTGAGCCAGACGCTCAGCGGCAGCGCCCAGATCTCCGGCAGCTTCACCCAGCAGTCGGCCGAGGACCTCGGCAACGTGCTGTCCTACGGTGCGCTCCCGCTCTCCTTCAAGGAGGAGACGGTCACCACGGTGACCGCGGCGCTCGGCGGCGAGCAGCTCCAGGCGGGCCTCATCGCCGGTGCGATCGGCCTCGTGCTGGTCATCATCTACCTGGTGGCCTACTACCGCGGCCTCTCGTTCATCGCGATCCTCAGCCTGATGGTCTCCGCGATCCTCACGTACACACTGATGGCGCTGCTCGGCAAGGGCATCGGCTTCGCACTCAACCTGCCCGCGGTGTGTGGTGCGATCGTTGCGATCGGTATCACCGCGGACTCGTTCATCGTTTACTTCGAACGCATCCGTGACGAGATCCGTGAGGGCCGCACCCTGCGGCCCGCCGTCGAGCGCGCCTGGCCGCGCGCCCGGCGCACGATCCTGGTCTCGGACTTCGTCTCGTTCCTCGCCGCCGCCGTGCTGTACATCGTGACGGTCGGCAAGGTGCAGGGCTTCGCGTTCACGCTGGGCCTGACCACGCTGCTCGACGTCGTCGTGGTCTTCCTCTTCACCAAGCCGGTGATGACGCTGCTCGCCCGCAAGAAGTTCTTCTCCAGCGGCCACCCGTGGTCCGGCCTCGACCCGAAGCGGCTCGGCGCCAAACCCCCGCTCCGACGCTCGCGCGGCGGTGCCACCGCCGCCTCCTCCTCCGCCCCGACCGACCCGAAGGAGGCGTGAGATGTCGCGACTCGGCAGCATGGGCGCCCGGCTGTACCGCGGCGAGGTCGGCTACGACTTCGTGGCCAAGCGCAGGATCTGGTACGGCATCTCCATCCTGATCACCATCACGGCCATCGTCGGCCTGGCGGTACGGGGTCTGAACCTGGGCATCGAGTTCCAGGGCGGTGCGGTCTTCACCACCACCAAGAGCAGCAGCGTCTCCGTGACGCACGCCCAGGACGTGGCGGAGAAGCTCTCCGGACATGACGCCTCCGTGCAGAAGCTCGGCAACGGCGGCATGCGGATCCAGGTCTCGGGGATCGACACCGACACGGCCGACAAGATCCACGGCTCGCTCGCCAAGGACCTGAACCTCCCGGTCGACAAGATCGCCGCCGATGTGGTCGGCCCCAGCTGGGGCGAGACGATCGCCAACAAGGCATGGGAGGGCCTGGCGATCTTCATGGTCCTGGTGGTGGTCTATCTGGGCATCGCCTTCGAGTGGCGGATGGCACTCGCCGCCCTGGTGGCCCTGATCCACGACCTCACCATCACGGTCGGGATCTACGCGCTGGTCGGCTTCGAGGTCACCGAAGGCACCGTGATCGGTCTGCTGACCATTCTCGGTTACTCGCTCTACGACACCGTCGTCGTCTTCGACGGTCTCAAGGAAGCGTCGAAGGACCTCAAGAAGCAGACCCGCTTCACCTACAGCGAGATCGCCAACCGCAGCCTCAACGGCACCCTGGTGCGTTCCATCAACACCACGGTCGTCGCACTGCTCCCGGTGGCCGGTCTGCTCTTCATCGGCGGCGGCTTCCTCGGCGCCGGCATGCTGAACGACATCTCGCTCGCGCTCTTCGTCGGCCTGGCCGCCGGTGCGTACTCCTCGATCTTCATCGCCACCCCGCTCGTCGCCGACCTCAAGGAACGCGACCCGGCGATGAAGGCCCTCAAGAAGCGGGTGCTCGCCAAGCGGGCCGCCGCCGCGGCGAAGGGCGAGTCGGCCGACCAGGACGACACCCGCGACCCGCAGGACGGCGTCCCCGGCACCCCGGCCCCGGCCGGCGCCGCGGCCGGCGGCCGTCGTGCGCCCGCGCCCCGCGGCCGCGGACGCACCCCGGGGAAGCGCCGATGACCAGCACCAGGAGCACCGAGGACCTGCTGCTCAGCAGGATCAGGGACGTACCGGACTATCCGCAGCCGGGCGTGGTGTTCAAGGACATCACCCCGCTCCTCGCGGACCCCGAGGCGTTCACCGCGCTGACCGACGCGCTCGCCGAGCTGTGCGTGCGGTACGGCGCCACGAAGATCGTCGGCCTCGAGGCACGCGGCTTCATCCTGGCCGCACCGGTCGCGGTCCGCGCCGGCATCGGCTTCATCCCGGTCCGCAAGGCCGGGAAGCTGCCGGGCGCGACGCTCTCCCAGACGTACGACCTGGAGTACGGCAGCGCCGAGATCGAGGTGCACGCCGAGGACCTCAGCGCCGACGACCGCGTCATGGTCATCGACGACGTGCTCGCCACCGGCGGCACAGCCGAGGCGTCGCTCGGCCTGATCCGGCGGGCGGGCGCCCAGGTCATCGGGGTGGCCGTACTGCTGGAGCTGGGCTTCCTCGACGGCCGTGCCCGGCTGGAGCCCGCCCTGCACGGTGCCCCGCTGGAGGCCCTGATCACGGTCTGACGGCGGTCTTGCCCCGTACGCCGTACCGCTGAGGCGGGCCCCCGGAATACCGGGCGGCCCGCCTCTCGCGTACGGTGCCGGCACCGGCCCGGGGGGAGCGGATCGCCGGGGATCGTTACCATGGGCTTCCGGACCTGACACGGGGACCCGGACCCTCCCCCAGGCTCCGTCCGGGGGGACCCCCAGAGGAGTGCGCTTGCCAGACGAGGACCGGCCCGCAGCCGCCGCACAGCCAGACCAGCACGGCCAGAAGGCCGCGGCGGCCCCAGCGACGCCCGAGAAGCCGCCCGCCGGGCAGCCGAAGCCCTCGGCTCCCGTGGTGCGCCCCGGCGGCGCCGCCCCCCTGTCGACGCCCAAGCCCGCCGTGCAGCCGCCCGGACCCGCCACCCAGGGCGCGACCGCGCGCCCGGCCCCGCAGAGCCCGGTGGCGCGCTCCGGCGGCTCGTCCAACCGCGTCAGGGCCAGGCTCGCCCGGCTGGGCGTGCAGCGCTCCTCGCCGTACAACCCGGTGCTCGAACCGCTGCTGCGGGCCGTCCGCGGCAACGACCCCAAGATTGAGTCCGCGACCCTGCGGCAGATCGAGCGCGCCTACCAGGTGGCCGAGCGCTGGCACCGCGGGCAGAAGCGCAAGAGCGGCGACCCGTACATCACGCACCCGCTCGCGGTGACGACGATCCTCGCCGAGCTCGGCATGGACCCGGCCACTCTGATGGCGGGGCTGCTGCACGACACCGTCGAGGACACCGAGTACGGCCTGGACACCCTGCGCCGCGACTTCGGCGACCAGGTCGCCCTGCTCGTCGACGGTGTCACCAAGCTCGACAAGGTGAAGTTCGGCGAGGCCGCGCAGGCCGAGACCGTACGCAAGATGGTCGTCGCCATGGCCAAGGACCCGCGCGTCCTGGTCATCAAGCTCGCCGACCGGCTGCACAACATGCGCACCATGCGGTATCTCAAGCGGGAGAAGCAGGAGAAGAAGGCCCGCGAGACCCTGGAGATCTACGCCCCGCTCGCCCACCGCCTGGGCATGAACACCATCAAGTGGGAGCTGGAGGACCTCGCCTTCGCGATCCTCTACCCCAAGATGTACGACGAGATCGTGCGGCTGGTCGCCGAGCGTGCCCCCAAGCGCGACGAGTACCTCGCCATAGTGACCGACGAGGTCCAGTCCGATCTGCGCGCCGCCCGTATCAAGGCCACGGTCACCGGGCGCCCCAAGCACTACTACAGCGTCTACCAGAAGATGATCGTCCGCGGCCGTGACTTCGCGGAGATCTACGACCTGGTGGGCATCCGTATCCTCGTCGACACCGTCCGCGACTGCTACGCGGCGCTCGGCACCGTCCACGCCCGGTGGAATCCGGTCCCGGGGCGGTTCAAGGACTACATCGCGATGCCCAAGTTCAACATGTACCAGTCGCTGCACACCACGGTGATCGGACCCAGCGGCAAGCCCGTCGAGCTGCAGATCCGTACGTTCGACATGCACCGCCGCGCCGAGTACGGCATCGCCGCGCACTGGAAGTACAAGCAGGAGGCCGTCGCGGGCGCCTCCAAGGTGCGCACCGACGCGCCGAAGAGCCCCGGCAAGGGCTCCCGGCAGGACACCGTCAACGACATGGCCTGGCTGCGGCAGCTGCTGGACTGGCAGAAGGAGACCGAGGACCCCAGCGAGTTCCTGGAGTCGCTGCGCTTCGACCTGTCGCGCAACGAGGTCTTCGTGTTCACGCCGAAGGGCGACGTCATCGCGCTGCCCGCCGGGGCCACCCCCGTCGACTTCGCGTACGCCGTGCACACGGAGGTCGGCCACCGGACGATAGGGGCCCGGGTCAACGGGCGGCTCGTCCCGCTCGAATCGACCCTCGACAACGGTGACCTGGTGGAGGTCTTCACCTCCAAGGCCGCCGGAGCGGGCCCCTCCAGGGACTGGCTCGGCTTCGTCAAGTCGCCCAGGGCGCGCAACAAGATCCGTGCCTGGTTCTCCAAGGAGCGCCGCGACGAGGCGATCGAGCAGGGCAAGGACTCCATCGCGCGGGCCATGCGCAAGCAGAACCTGCCGATCCAGCGCATCCTCACCGGCGACTCGCTCGTCACACTGGCGCACGAGATGCGCTACCCGGACATCTCCTCGCTGTACGCGGCGATCGGCGAGGGCCACGTCGCGGCGCAGGGCGTCGTACAGAAGCTGGTGCAGGCGCTCGGCGGCGAGGAAGCGGCCAACGAGGACATCGCCGAGTCCACCCCGCCGTCCCACGGCCGCAGCAAGCGCCGCGCCAACGCGGACCCGGGTGTGGTCGTCAAGGGCGTCGACGACGTCTGGGTGAAGCTCGCCCGCTGCTGCACGCCCGTCCCCGGCGACCCCATCATCGGGTTCGTCACCCGGGGGAGCGGGGTCTCCGTGCACCGCGCGGACTGCGTCAACGTCGACTCGCTGTCCCAGCAGCCCGAGCGGATCCTGGAAGTCGAGTGGGCCCCCACCCAGTCCTCGGTCTTCCTGGTCGCCATCCAGGTCGAGGCCCTGGACCGCTCCCGGCTGCTCTCGGACGTCACCCGCGTCCTCTCCGACCAGCACGTCAACATCCTGTCGGCGGCGGTCCAGACCTCCCGCGACCGGGTGGCCACCTCACGCTTCACCTTCGAGATGGGCGACCCGAAGCACCTCGGCCACGTCCTGAAGGCGGTACGGGGGGTGGAGGGCGTCTACGACGTCTACCGCGTGACATCGGCCCGCCGGCCCTGACACCGGGCTCCTGACACCAGGACATGGGGAAGGGCCCTCCGCGGGCGGAGGGCCCTTCCCCCGTGCTGTCCGTACGGACGGCTCGGCTCAGCCGCCGAACTCCTCCAGGCCCTTCATCGCCTGGTCGAGCAGCGCCTGCCGGCCCTCCAGCTCACGGGCGAGCTTGTCGGCCTTGGCGTTGTTGCCCGCCGCACGCGCCGTGTCGATCTGCTTGCGCAGCTTGTCGACCGCGTCCTGCAGCTGACCGGTCAGACCCGCGGCACGCGCACGCGCCTCCGGGTTGGTCCGCCGCCACTCGGTCTCCTCGGCCTCCTGGAGCGCCCGCTCCACCGTGTGCATCCGGCCCTCGACCTTCGGCCGGGCGTCACGCGGTACGTGGCCGATCGCCTCCCAGCGCTCGTTGAGCCCCCGGAACGCGGCCCTGGCCGACTTGAGATCCCGTACCGGGAGCAGCTTCTCGGCCTCGACCGCGAGCTCCTCCTTCAGTTTGAGGTTCTCGGACTGCTCGGCGTCCCGCTCGGCGAAGACCTCGCTGCGGGCAGCGAAGAAGACGTCCTGCGCGCCGCGGAAACGGTTCCACAGATCGTCCTCGGACTCGCGCTGGGCGCGGCCCGCGGCCTTCCACTCGGTCATCAGATCGCGGTAACGGGCCGCCGTCGCACCCCAGTCGGTCGAGCCCGAGAGCGACTCCGCCTCGGCGACCAGCTTCTCCTTGGCCTTGCGGGCCTCCTCGCGCTGGGCGTCCAGCGAAGCGAAGTGCGCCTTGCGCCGCTTGGAGAACGCCGACCTGGCGTGCGAGAAGCGGTGCCACAGCTCGTCGTCGGACTTCCGGTCGAGCCGCGGAAGGCCCTTCCAGGTGTCCACCAGCGCCCGCAGCCGCTCACCCGCCGACCGCCACTGGTCGCTCTGCGCCAGCTCCTCGGCCTCCACGACCAGGGCTTCCTTGGCGTGCTTGGCCTCGTCGGTCTGCCTGGCCTTCTGGACCTTGCGCTCCTCGCGGCGCGCCTCGACCGTCGAGACCAGCCCGTCCAGCCGCACCCGCAGAGCGTCCAGGTCGCCGACGGCATGGTGCTCGTCGACCTGTCCGCGCAGGTGGTCGATGGCGGTCTGGGCGTCCTTGGCCGACAGATCGGTGGTCTTCACCCGGCGTTCGAGGAGGCCGATCTCGACGACCAGGCCCTCGTACTTGCGCTCGAAGTAGGCCAGGGCCTCCTCGGGAGAGCCTGCCTGCCAAGAACCGACGACCCTCTCGCCGTCGGCCGTACGCACGTATACGGTGCCGGTCTCGTCGACACGGCCCCACGGGTCGCTGCTCACAGCGCCTCCATCCACATGATGCCTGCGGAGACTTGTGGGCCCCCGGACATCGTCCACAGTTTCTTCGGCCGGGCCGGCTGCGCCCCGCACACCGCCAACATAGGCGAACGGCGGGGCGGCTGTCCGCATCCGGCCCATCCGAATATCCCCATATCCCCACGAGGGGAGCCGGATCAGTCCTTGGTGACGGTGGCCTTGGAGATGGTGACGGCCTTCTTGGGCGCCCCGTCCTGGCCGCCGCCGGTCACTCCGGCCTTGGCGACCGCCTTCACCGTCTTCAGCCCCGCCGCGTCCATCGTCCCGAACGGCGTGTAGGTCGGGGCCAGTTTGCTGTCCTTGTAGACGAGGAAGAACTGGCTGCCGCCGGTGTGCGGCTGACCGGTGTTGGCCATCGCCACCGTGCCGGCCGGGTAGGTCACCATACCGTCGCTGCCCGCCTTGCCGAGCGCCGTCAGGTTCTCGTCCGGGATGGTGTAGCCGGGACCGCCCGAGCCGTCGCCCTTGGGGTCGCCGCACTGGAGCACGTAGATCCCGCTGGTGGTGAGGCGGTGGCACTTGGTCTTGTCGAAGAAGCCCTTGTCCGCGAGCGACTTGAAGGAGTTCACCGTGTGCGGGGTCTTCGCGGCGTCCATGACCAGCGAGACCGGACCCTGACTGGTCTTGAGCGCGAAGGTGTACTTCGCCTTCTTGTCGATCTTCATCGCCGGCTCGGGCGGACCGCTGCTGCTCGCCGATGGCGACGGGTCCGCGGCCTTGGCGGGGGACGCCTTGCCGTCGTCGCCCTTGAACGCTCCCGCTCCCCAGGCGATACCGCCCGCCACGACCACCACGGCGACCGCGGACGCGATCACCGCGTTGCGGCGGCGTGCGTTGCGCCGGGCGGTGATGCGGCGCTGCTGCTGCCGCTCGAACTTTTCCCTGGCGAGCTGCCGCCGCCGCTGATCGCTGTTGACCACCGGGTGTTCTCCCTCGTCCGTCTGCATGCGCCGTGCATGCGTCCGTGTGCATGCGTGATCCGCGCGTGTCGTATACCTGTCCGGGCTAGGCCGTACCGTATATGGGTTCGCTGTGCGATGAGCGGCGCCGGTAGGCTCTGATCTGCTGCATTCTCCCGCTGGACCGACATTTAAGGACGATCGTGCTCATTGCCGGGTTCCCCGCCGGGGCCTGGGGGACCAACTGCTATCTGGTCGCCCCCGCCGCCGGTGAGGAGTGCGTGATCATCGACCCCGGCCACCAGGCCGCCAGCGGAGTCGAGGACGCGCTCAGGAAGCATCGGCTCAAGCCCGTGGCGGTCGTTCTCACCCATGGCCACATCGACCATGTGGCATCGGTCGTCCCGGTGTGCGGGGCGCATGACGTGCCGGCCTGGATCCACCCCGCCGACCGCTTCATGATGAGCGACCCGGAGAAGGGCATCGGCCGCTCCATCGGGATGCCGCTGATGGGCGAACTGACCGTCGGCGAACCGGACGACGTCAAGGAGCTGGCCGACGGGAGCGAGCTGAACCTCGCGGGTCTGGAGTTCGCCGTCTCGCATGCGCCCGGACATACCAAGGGGTCGGTGACGTTCAGGATGCCCGAGGCCGCGGACATTCCGCAGATCCTCTTCTCGGGCGACCTGCTCTTCGCCGGCTCCATCGGCCGCACCGACATGCCCGGTGGCGACCACGCCGAGATCCTCGAGTCGCTGGCCCGTGTGTGCCTGCCGCTCGACGACTCGACCGTGGTCCTGCCCGGTCACAACGAGCAGACGACCATCGGCCGCGAGCGCGCCACCAACCCGTATCTGCGGGGCCTGGCCGCTCCCCGACGAGGAATGTGACGACTTTTCCGTGAGTACTTTCCAGGCCCCCAAGGGCACGTACGACCTTCTGCCGCCGTCCTCCGCGAAGTTCCTCGCGGTACGTGAGGCGCTCGCGGCCCCGCTGCGGAACTCCGGCTACGAGTACATCGAGACGCCCGGCTTCGAGAACGTCGAGCTGTTCTCGCGCGGCGTCGGCGAATCCACCGACATCGTCTCCAAGGAGATGTACGTCTTCGAGACGCGCGGCGGCGACCGGCTGGCGCTGCGCCCCGAGGGCACCGCATCCGTGCTGCGCGCCGCGCTTGAGGCCAACCTGCACAAGGCCGGGAACCTGCCGGTCAAGCTCTGGTACTCGGGCTCGTACTACCGCTACGAGCGCCCGCAGAAGGGCCGCTACCGCCACTTCTCACAGGTGGGCGCCGAAGCGGTCGGCACCGAGGACCCCGCGCTCGACGCCGAGATGATCATCCTCGCCGACCAGGCGTACCGCTCGCTCGGCCTGCGGCAGTTCCGGATCCTGCTCAACTCGCTCGGGGACCGGGAGTGCCGGCCGCTGTACCGCGACGCCCTCCAGGGCTTCCTGCGCGGGCTCGACCTGGACGAGGACACCCGGCGCCGGGCCGAGATCAACCCGCTGCGGGTGCTGGACGACAAGCGGCCCGACGTACAGAAGCAGCTGGCGGGTGCGCCGCTGCTGCGGGACTACCTGTGCGAGGCGTGCAAGGCGTACCACGAGGAGGTCCGCGCCCTGCTGACCGCGGCGGGCGTCGCGTACGAGGACGACGTGAAACTGGTCCGCGGGCTGGACTACTACACGCGTACCACCTTCGAGTTCGTCCACGACGGACTCGGCTCGCAGTCCGCGGTGGGCGGCGGCGGCCGTTACGACGGGCTCTCCGAGATGATCGGCGGCCCCGCGCTGCCGTCGGTGGGCTGGGCGCTCGGCGTGGACCGTACGGTGCTGGCCCTTGAGGCGGAGGGCGTCGAGCTGGAACTGCCCACCACCACAAGCGTGTTCGCCGTGCCGCTCGGCGAGGAGGCCCGGCGGGTGCTCTTCGGTCTGGTCACCGAGCTGCGCAGGGCAGGGGTCGCCACGGACTTCGCGTTCGGCGGCCGCGGTCTCAAGGGCGCGATGAAGAGCGCCAACCGCAGTGGGGCCCGCTTCACCGTGGTCGCGGGTGAGCGGGACCTCGCCGAGGGTGTCGTCCAGCTCAAGGACATGGAGTCGGGCGAGCAGGGCGCGGTGCCGCTCGACGACCTGGTCGCCGAGGTCCGCACCCGGCTCGGCTGACGCGGTGTCTGTGTGAACCGGTCTGTGGCCCGGACGGAGAGTCTCCGTCCGGGCCACAGACGTACAGCCCGCCACCCGGCATCGTCGCGATGACGATTCCTGACAAGTCGGACAGACGTGTCAACCCGACGGGTCATAGTTCGCCCTTACGGATAATTGCGACACATGATCGCCGGGTACGGTTCACCACGGCCGGACGGGCCGTGCACCCGGCGGCGATCACCGCGCCCCGGGAAGCGACGGCTGCGGGCCTCCCCGCCGCCCGGCCCCCGCAGGCCCTTCCGCACCCTCGGTCGCCGCAGCCTTCGCCGCACCGAATACGCAGGTCGCAGCGGGTCCGCCAGGGCGGCACCGCCGTATCCCGGACGCCGCCCGGCGCGTCGGCCGTGCACCGCCGACGGACCGCTGGGCGCTCCGGCGGGCGGGGCGCCGACCGGAGCGCTCGAACATCCTTATCTCCATCGAACAGTGCGGACCCCTTGCGGTGCGGCACAATGAGCCTGCCCACAGGCCACAGGAGCGATGGATCGGCATGATGACGACGACAGTGGTTGACGACGACGTGTCCGCGCAGCAGGACGGGAAGACCGGCGCGAGCCGTGCCTTCGGCTGGCTTCTGGTGATCACCGGAGCCGCCGGGCTGGTCGCGGCGTGGTTCATCACGCTCGACGAGTTCAAGCTCCTGAAGGACCCGAACTTCACCCCGGGCTGCAGCCTCAACCCGGTGGTGTCCTGCGGCAACGTGATGAAGAGCGCGCAGGCATCGGTCTTCGGCTTCCCCAATCCGATGCTCGGGCTGGCCACTTACGCGGTCGTGATCGGCGTCGGGATGAGCCTGATCGCGGGCGGACGCCACAGCCGCTGGTACTGGCTGACGTTCAACGCCGGCTGCCTCTTCGGCGTCGGCTTCGTCACCTGGCTCCAGTACCAGTCCCTGTACAACATCAACTCGCTCTGCCTCTGGTGCTGCCTGGCCTGGGTGGGCACGATCACCCTCTTCTGGTACGTCACCTCGCACAACATCCGGCACGGTCTGCTGCCCGCCCCCGGCTGGCTGCGGAGCTTCTTCGGCGAGTTCACCTGGGTGCTGCCCGTCGTGCACATCGGCATCATCGGCATGCTGATCCTCACCCGCTGGTGGGACTTCTGGACCGGCGCGCACTGATCGTCCCCCGCCGGGGCAGCTCGCGGACGGGCCGGTAGCGGTCCGCCCACGAGCTGCCCCGGCGGCGTTGTCAGTGGGGTGACATAGGGTTTTGTACGTGGAACCCGATCTGTTCACCGCCGCGGCCGAAGACCGCCAGGAGAAGGACCCGTCCAGCAGCCCGCTCGCTGTACGGATGCGCCCGCGCACCCTGGACGAGGTGGTGGGCCAGCAGCATCTGCTCAAGCAGGGCTCACCGCTGCGCCGGCTCGTCGGCGAGTCCGGCGGCGGGCCTGCCGGGCCCTCGTCCGTGCTGCTCTGGGGTCCGCCCGGCATCGGCAAGACGACGCTCGCCTATGTCGTGAGCCAGGCCACCCGCAAGCGGTTCGTCGAGCTCTCCGCCATCACGGCGGGCGTCAAGGAGGTGCGCGCCGTCATCGACGGTGCGCGCAGGGCCTCGGGGGGATACGGCAAGGAGACCGTCCTCTTCCTCGACGAGATCCACCGCTTCAGCAAGGCCCAGCAGGACTCGCTGCTCCCCGCCGTGGAGAACCGCTGGGTCACGCTCGTCGCCGCGACCACCGAGAATCCGTACTTCTCGATCATCTCGCCGCTGCTCTCCCGGTCCCTGCTGCTCACGCTCGAATCGCTCACCGACGACGACCTGCGGTCGCTGCTGCACCGGGCACTCACCGAGGAGCGCGGGCTCGGCGGCGCCGTCACGCTGGCGCCCGATGCCGAGGCGCATCTGCTGCGGATCGCCGGCGGTGACGCGCGCCGCGCTCTCACCGCACTCGAAGCGGCGGCCGGGGCGGCCATGGCCAAGTCCGAGCCGCAGATCACACTCGGCACGCTGGAGGAGACGGTCGACCGCGCAGCGGTGGCCTACGACCGCGACGGCGACCAGCACTACGACGTGGCGAGCGCCCTGATCAAGTCGATCCGCGGCTCCGACGTGGACGCGGCCCTGCACTATCTGGCCCGCATGATCGAGGCGGGGGAGGACCCGAGGTTCATCGCCAGACGGCTGATGATCTCGGCCAGTGAGGACATCGGTCTCGCCGACCCCACGGCTCTGCCGACGGCGGTCGCCGCCGCCCAGGCGGTCGCGCTGATCGGTTTCCCGGAGGCCGCGCTCACCCTCAGCCACGCCACGATCGCGCTGGCGCTGGCCCCGAAGTCGAACGCCGCGACGACCGCGATCTCCGCCGCCCGTGCCGATGTGCGCGCGGGCCTCGTCGGGCCGGTCCCGGCGCATCTGCGCGACGGCCACTACAAGGGCGCGGCCAAGCTCGGCCACGCCCAGGGCTATGTCTATCCGCACGATGTCCCGGGCGCCATCGCCGCCCAGCAGTACGCCCCGGACTCCGTGCGGGGCAAGCGGTACTACGAGCCCACCCGGTACGGCGCGGAGGCGCGCTACGCGGATGTGGTCGAGAAGGTACGGGAGCGGCTGTCGGGCGAGGGCGCGGACGGACGTCAGTGACGGACGCCTGTCCGTGACGGACGGCTGTCAGTGACGGACGGCGCGGGGCGCGCACCCGGCGCCGTCCGTCCCGAGTCTGACCGCGTGTCCTGTGTCTCCCGGCGGTCTCACTCGGCCGCCGCGTCGAAGAGCGTGTGCATGGCCCGGTGCAGTCCGGTCACATCGCTCACCGGCTCGGGGAAGTCGAAGCGCGCGTCGAAGCAGCGCGTCCCGGTGAACCGCACCCGGAGCCCGAACCGGTCCAGCGCCAGCGGCACCGCCGCCGTCCCGTCCGGGACCCGGTCGCCGAGCAGCCCGGACAGCCCGCTCACCTGGTCGCCGTGGGCGGAGTGCAGATGCTGGAGCAGCTCGGCCTCATGGCCGACCAGCGGATCGGCCACCGCTTCGGTGAACTCCTCGGGGTCCGCGCTCCCGCACCCCCAGAGGTCGTCCACGTACACCTCCCCGACCTCCAGCCGCAGCATCATGTGCCCCGGGGCCGCCATGCCGGGTACGGAGGTGAGCCAGCCGGAGACCCAGGCCCGCCCCCGGATACGGTGGGGCACCGAGACCGGGGCGACGTCCGTGATCTCCAGCACCGCGGCCAGCTCGTCGTCCTGGGCGTGGGTCGCCGCCCGGACGGCCGGTGACGCGGCGGGGAAGACCAGGTACAGCTCCCCGTCGGGTCCTGTGCTGCGGGCGAGCGGGACCAGCTGGTCACTGAGGGCCGCTTCGACCCCGGTCACCAGCAGTACCGCGGAGCAGGTACTCTGTACGAGAGTTCGTGTGCGCTCGGCTGCTGACGGCATCCGGGCGGTTTCAAGTCCGCTGGGACGCGGCTGACCACGATCTGATCGGACCTCCGTCGCGTCGACGCCCAGAGCGTCGGCCTTCTTTGTGCTGTCCGTGATGTGACTGGTGTTCCCCGGACGAGACATACGATCTCCTTGAGTAAGGTGAGCCTAACCTAACCCAACCATGGAGGTTTGGAGAACGTGCCTAACCAGTCGCGTCCCAAGGTCAAGAAGTCACGCGCGCTCGGTATCGCGCTGACGCCGAAGGCTGTCAAGTACTTCGAGGCCCGTCCGTACCCGCCGGGCGAGCACGGCCGTGGCCGCAAGCAGAACTCGGACTACAAGGTCCGTCTGCTCGAGAAGCAGCGTCTGCGCGCCCAGTACGACATCAGCGAGCGCCAGATGGCCCGCGCCTACGACCGCGCCAAGAAGGCCGAGGGCAAGACGGGCGAGGCGCTCGTCGTCGAGCTCGAGCGTCGTCTCGACGCCCTGGTCCTGCGTTCGGGCATCGCCCGGACCATCTACCAGGCCCGCCAGATGGTCGTCCACGGCCACATCCAGGTCAACGGCGGCAAGGTCGACAAGCCGTCGTTCCGCGTCCGTCCCGACGACGTCGTGATGGTCCGCGAGCGCAGCCGCGAGAAGGTCCCCTTCCAGGTCGCCCGTGAGGGTGGCTACGACACCGAGGGCGAGACCCCGCGCTACCTCCAGGTGAACCTGAAGGCCCTGGCCTTCCGCCTGGACCGCGACCCGAACCGCAAGGAAATCCCGGTCATCTGCGACGAGCAGCTGGTCGTCGAGTACTACGCCCGCTGATCCGGACGTACCTCGCGCTTCACCGCTTCGGCCCGTCGTTCCCTCGCTCCTCGCGGAGCAGGGGGCGGCGGGTCTTCGCGTGCCGCGGGGCCGTGCAGCGCGCGCTCCACGGCGGCGTCCCGCCCCAGCCGCGCCCCCCGCGCCAGGAAGCTCTCGTAGACCTCGCGCCCCAGCTTTCGGCGGGCCCCCTCCTCGCACCGCTGATGCGGCGTGCTGTAGTACGCCGAGCCGAAGAGCGGCAGCCCCACCGACGCCCAGAGCCGCCCGGCCGCTCCCTGCAGCAGCGCGGCCTCCGTGGCCTCACCGCGCTCCAGGGTGAGCAGCGCCATCAGCTCCAGCGCGAGCACGGTGCCCAGCTGGTCGTGGAAGGCGTGGCTGGTGGTCAGGCAGTCCGACAGCAGCTCGCGGGAGCGCGCCGGCCTGCCGTCCGACCAGGCTTCGAAAGCCAGCACATACAGCGCGTACGCCCGCGCCCAGAGCTCGCCGTGGTCCTCGCAGACCGCCACGACGTCCTGGCAGATGGCGGCCGCCTCCGCGAGCCGCCCCCGGAAGCACACCGCCATCGCCAGCTCGACCTGCCCCATCAGGACATTGCTGTTCAGCTCACCGAGGTCCCGGTACTGCCCGACCGCCTCGCGCAGCAGTTCCTCCGCGCGCGGCATGTCGTCCGTGACCAGCGCCAGACAGCCGGTCCTGTGCAGCGCGTACGCGGCCGCCACCGCGTCACCGGTGTGCTGGGCCGCCTCGTGGCACTCCTGGAGGGCGGCCACCGCGGCCACCGAGTCCCCCTGCAGCACCGCCACATATCCCAGCACCCAGAGCGCCTTGAGCCGTGCGCCGTCGTGCCCGCCCTCTGACCGCAGCACATGGTCCAGCCAGTGCCGCCCCTCGGCGAGGCGCCCGCAGCCCACCCAGTAGAACCACAGCGTCCCCGCCAGGTACTGCGCCAGATGAACGTCCTCGGGGTGTTCGAGCGAGAACTCCAACGCGCCCCGCAGATTGGGCAGTTCACCGTCCACCCGGGCCGCGATCCCGGCCTGTCTGGGGCTGAACCAGTCCAGCTCGCACCAGGTGGCCAGTCCGAGGAACCAGTCGCGGTGGCGCCGTCTGAGCCGCTCGGTGTCCTCGGTGGCGGTCAGCCACCGTGCCCCGTAGTCCCGGATCGTGTCGAGCATCCGGTAGCGGACGCCTGCCGGGGTGTCCTCCCGTACCAGCAGGGACTGCGCGAGCAACTCCTCCAGCACCTCGAGCACGCTGTCGGACGGCAGCTCGGGGCCGCCGCAGATGTACTCGGCCGCCTCCAGGTCGAACTGCCCCGGGAACACCGAGAGCCGGGCCCAGAGCAACCGCTGCTCAGGGGTACACAGTTCATGGCTCCAGCCGATCGCCGTGCGGAGCGTCCGGTGGCGCGGCGGCACCCCCCTGCCGCCCCCGGTCAGCAGCCGGAACCGGTCGTCGAGCCGGGCCAGCAGCTGCTCGACCGACAGGGCCCGCATCCGTCCCGCCGCCAGCTCCAGCGCGAGCGGGATCCCGTCCAGCCGCCGGCACACCTCCGCCACCCGGGCCCCGTCCTCCTGGGCGAACCGCATTCCGGGCCGGACCGCGGAGACCCGGTCGGTGAAGAGCCGAACGGCGTCACGGTCCCGCATCGGCGCCAGCGGGAGGGTCAGCTCGCCCTCGATCTCCAGGGGCCGCCTGCCCACCGCGATCACCCGCAGCCCCGGGGCGCCGCGCAGCAGCCCGAGGAGCAGTTCGGCGCACGCGTCGACCAGGAATTCGAAGCCGTCCACCACGAACAGCAGCTCACGCCCGGCGAGATGGCGGGTCAGCACCTCGCGCGGCGGCCTGCTCGTGTGGTCGGTGAGCCCCAGGGCCTCGACCAGGGTGTGCTCGATCAGCTCCGGGTCGCGCAGGGCGGACAGCTCGGCCAGCCGCACTCCGTCGCAGAACCGTTCCTGCAGAGTCCCGGCCACATGCGTCGCCAGCCGTGTCTTCCCCACACCGCCGACTCCGACCACGGTGACCAGCCGGGACGAGCCGATGAGTCTGCCCAGCTCGGCGGCCTCGGTTCTGCGCCCCACGAACCGGTTGAGCTCTGCGGGAAAGCTGCCGGGGGCGGTCCGATGGCCGGTCGAGTCGTGTCGCATAGAACACGGAGAGTACGTGGAGGTGAGCACTACGTACAATCCGCTGCCGGAATCCCCGGCGCGCACAGCGGATATCCGGTACAGGGGCGCAGTCCCGGCGCGATAGGCTCGGAAACCACAATCGACGTGACCAACGACGTGACTTCCGACGACCCAGAGAGCGGTGCAACGTGTCCGGTGGAGAGGTGGCCGGCATCCTGGTGGCCGTCTTCTGGGCGATCCTGGTCTCCTTCCTCGCCGTGGTGCTGGTGAGGCTGGCCCAGACGCTCAGGACGACCACCAAGCTGGTGGCGGACGTGACGGACCAGGCCGTGCCGCTGCTCGCCGACGCCTCCACGGCCGTCAGGTCGGCACAGACCCAGCTGGAGCGGGTCGACGCCATCGCGACCGACGTCCAGGAGGTCACCTCCAACGCGTCGGCGCTCTCCACGACCGTCGCATCGACCTTCGGCGGACCGCTGGTGAAGGTCGCGGCCTTCGGCTACGGCGTCCGCCGGGCGCTCGGCCGCAAGGCCGAAGGGGAGCCGGAGCGCGCCGGCCGCCCGGTGATCGTCGGCCGCACGGTGCCGGCCGCACGGCGTAGGAAGCGGAAGGGCTGACGCTGCAATGTTCCGCCGTACGTTCTGGTTCGCCACCGGCGCCGCAGCCGGTGTGTGGGCCACCACCAAGGTCAACCGCAAGATCAAGCAGCTGAGCCCCGAGAGCCTCGCGGCGCAGGCGGCGAACAAGGCCGTCGACGCGGGCCACCGGCTGAAGGACTTCGCCGTCGACGTGCGGGCCGGCATGGTCCAGCGCGAGGCGGAGCTGGGGGAGGCGCTCGGTATCGACGCGCAGCCCGCACCGGCCGAACTACCCGCGCGGCGGCGTCTCGCCGCCATCGAACACATCACGCATTCGCACAACCGGAATGAGGACCACTGATGGAGTCGGCTGAAATTCGCCGCCGCTGGCTGAGCTTCTTCGAGGAGCGCGGGCACACCGTCGTCCCTTCGGCGTCGCTCATCGCGGACGACCCGACTCTGCTGCTCGTGCCCGCGGGCATGGTCCCGTTCAAGCCGTACTTCCTCGGCGAGGCCAAGCCGCCCGCCCCGCGCGCCACCAGCGTGCAGAAGTGCGTGCGTACCCCGGACATCGAAGAGGTCGGCAAGACCACCCGGCACGGCACGTTCTTCCAGATGTGCGGGAACTTCTCCTTCGGCGACTACTTCAAGGAAGGCGCCATCGCGTACGCCTGGGAGCTGCTCACCAGCTCCGTGGCTGACGGTGGCTACGGTCTTGAGCCGGAGAAGCTCTGGATCACGGTCTACCTGGACGACGACGAGGCCGAGCAGATCTGGCGCGAGAAGATCGGCGTACCGGCCGAGCGCATCCAGCGGCTGGGCAAGAAGGACAACTTCTGGTCGATGGGCGTCCCGGGCCCCTGTGGACCGTGCTCCGAGATCAACTACGACCGCGGTCCTGAGTTCGGCGTCGAGGGCGGCCCCGCCGTCAACGACGAGCGGTACGTGGAGATCTGGAACCTGGTCTTCATGCAGTACGAGCGCGGCGCCGGAGACGGGAAGGAGGACTTCCCGATCCTCGGCGACCTGCCGTCCAGGAACATCGACACCGGTCTGGGCCTGGAACGTCTGGCGATGATCCTCCAGGACGTGCCGAACCTGTACGAGATCGACACCTCGCAGGTCGTCATCGACAAGGCCACCGAGCTGACCGGTGTCAGGTACGGCCAGGCCGCCGGCTCCGACGTCTCGCTGCGGGTCGTCACCGACCACATGCGTACGTCCGTGATGCTCATCGGCGACGGTGTGACCCCGGGCAACGAGGGCCGCGGCTATGTCCTGCGCCGCATCATGCGCCGGGCCATCCGCAACATGCGACTCCTGGGCGCCACAGGGCCGGTCGTCGCCGACCTGGTCGACGTGGTGATCAACACCATGGGCCGCCAGTACCCGGAGCTCATCACCGACCGCAAGCGCATCGAGACCGTCGCCCTCGCCGAGGAGGCCGCCTTCGTCAAGACGCTGAAGGCCGGCACCAACATCCTCGACACCGCCGTCAGCGAGACCAAGGCCGCGGGCGGTCGGATCCTCGCCGGTGACAAGGCGTTCCTGCTCCACGACACCTGGGGCTTCCCGATCGACCTCACGCTGGAGATGGCCGCCGAACAGGGCGTCTCGGTGGACGAGGACGGCTTCCGGCGGCTGATGCAGGAACAGCGCGAGCGCGCCAAGGCCGACGCCAGGTCCAAGAAGACCGGCCACGCCGACCTCTCCGCCTACCGCGCCGTCGCCGACAGCTCGGGCGCCACCGAGTTCACCGGATACACCTCGACCGAGGGCGAGTCGACCATCGTCGGACTGCTCGTCGACGGGGTGCCGTCGCCCGCAGCCACCGAGGGCGACGAGGTCGAGATCGTCCTCGACCGGACCCCGTTCTACGCCGAGGGCGGCGGCCAGCTCGCCGACACCGGCCGGATCAGGCTCGACTCGGGTGCCGTCGTGGAGGTACGCGACGTCCAGCAGCCGGTCCCCGGGGTCTCCGTGCACAAGGGCTCGGTCCAGGTGGGCGAGGTGACGGTCGGCGCCGCCGCCTACGCCGCCATCGACCAGCGCCGCCGCCGGGCCATCGCCCGCGCCCACAGCGCCACCCACCTCACCCACCAGGCGCTGCGCGACGCCCTCGGCCCGACGGCCGCGCAGGCCGGCTCGGAGAACTCGCCGGGCCGCTTCCGCTTCGACTTCGGTTCGCCCAACGCCGTTCCCGGCACGGTCCTCACCGACGTCGAGCAGAAGATCAACGACGTCCTCTCGCACGAACTCGACGTCCACGCCGAGGTCATGTCCATCGACGAGGCCAAGAAGCAGGGCGCCATCGCCGAGTTCGGCGAGAAGTACGGCGAGCGGGTCCGGGTCGTCACCATCGGCGACTTCTCCAAGGAGCTGTGCGGCGGTACGCACGTCCACAACACCGCCCAGCTGGGGCTGGTGAAGCTGCTCGGTGAGTCCTCGATCGGCTCCGGAGTGCGCAGGATCGAGGCTCTGGTCGGCGTCGACGCGTACAACTTCCTCGCCAGGGAGCACACCGTCGTCGCCCAGCTCCAGGAGCTGGTCAAGGGCCGTTCCGAGGAGCTGCCCGAGAAGATCTCGGGGATGCTCTCGAAGCTCAGGGACGCCGAGAAGGAGATCGAGAAGTTCCGCGCGGAGAAGGTCCTCCAGGCCGCCGCCGGTCTCGCAGCCGGGGCCAAGGACGTCCGCGGTGTCGCCGTGGTGACCGGCCAGGTCCCCGACGGCACGGGCGCCGACGACCTGCGCAGGCTCGTGCTCGACGTCCGGGGCCGTATCCAGGGCGACCGTCCCGCGGTGGTGGCCCTCTTCACCACGGCCAACGGCCGCCCGCTGACGGTCATCGCCACCAACGAGGCCGCCCGCGGCCGCGGTCTCAAGGCGGGCGAGCTGGTCAGGGCCGCCGCCAAGACACTCGGCGGCGGCGGTGGCGGCAAGCCGGACGTCGCCCAGGGCGGCGGACAGAACCCGGACGCCATCGGTGACGCCGTGGCCGCCGTCGAACGCCTGGTCGGAGAGACCGCCTGATGCGACGTGGCCGCCGGCTCGCGATCGATGTCGGGGACGCCCGGATCGGGGTCGCCTCGTGCGACCCCGACGGGGTCCTCGCCACGCCGGTGGAGACCGTGCCGGGACGTGACGTCCCGGCCGCCCACCGGCGGTTGAGGCAATTGGTCGCCGAGTACGAACCCATTGAGGTCCTGGTCGGCCTTCCCCGTTCCCTGAATGGGGGAGAGGGCCCGGCTGCCGTCAAAGTGCGCGGATTCACCCAGGAACTCGCTCGTGGCATTGCGCCCATTCCCGTGCGATTGATCGACGAGAGGATGACCACAGTAACCGCCAGTCAGAGTTTGCGGGCCTCAGGCGTAAAGTCCCGAAAGGGTCGTTCTGTCATCGACCAGGCGGCGGCCGTCGTCATCCTGCAGAATGCACTGGAGTCCGAACGGGCGTCAGGCGTTGCTCCAGGTGAGGGCGTCGAAGTGGTTGTCTGATCGCGATGCGGTAGCGTTCCGCGCGATGCGGCGGTTTCGAACAGCTGCCGCACAGCACTAGAGGCGGACCGTCCGGAGGCCTCGCGGCTCTAGGGGACCGATGACTGAGTATGGCCGGGGCGCAGGCTCCGAACCGTGGCATCCCGAGGATCCGTTGTACGGGGACCAGGGATGGGGAGGTCAGCAGGACGCCTCCGGTCAGACGCCGTACGACGGCCAGGCGCAGCAGTACGCCGGTGCGCCCCAGTACGACCAGTACGGAAACCCGGTGTACAGCACGCCGCAGGACCCGTACCAGCAGCAGTACCCGCAGCAGCAGGGCCAGTACCCGCAGCAGCACGGCGTGGACCCGAACCAGTACGGCGCTCAGCAGGACCAGTACGGGCAGGGGCAGTACGGCCAGGACCAGTACGGCCGGAATCAGCCGCCGTACCCCCAGGACCAGAACCAGCAGCCGTACGGGCAGAATTCGAACGCCCAGCAGTACCAGCAGCAGTACGCGCAGAGCCCGTACCAGCAGCCCCCCTACCCGCAGGATCCGTACCCGCAGCAGAACGGCGGCTGGGAGGGCGCTGCGCAGCAGACCGGTGTGGCGTACGGGGCCGAGCCGCATACGCCGTACGCCGGGCAGCCGGTGCACCACAACGGCGAGAACCCCGACTTCTACCGGACGCCCGACGCCTATCCGCCGCCCCGGCCCCCCGGCCGCCGGGACGAATGGCAGCAGGAGCCGCCGGCCGACGCGGAGCCGGAGCCCCCGCACGAGCCGGAGACGCATCCTTTCTTCACCGGCGGTGACGGCCCTCTCGACGGTGGCGATGACGACGACTACGACGACGACCCCGCCGAGACACGCGACGGCACCCGTGACCGCCGGGGCAAGACCGGAAAGCCCAAGCGACGCAAGGGCTGTGCCTGCTTCGCGGTCTCGCTGGTCCTCGTCGGCGGCCTGGGCGGCGTCGGCTATGCGGGCTACGAGTACTACCAGTCCCGTTACGCCCCGCCCCCGGACTACACCGGCGTCGGCAGCTCGCCCGTCCAGGTCGAGGTCCCGACGGGCACGGGCCTCGGCGGGATCGGCCGGCTGCTGAAGGAGAAGGGCGTCGTCAAGAGCGTCCAGGCGTTCGTCACCGCGGCCGGGAAGAACCCGAAGGGCAAGTCGCTCCAGGCCGGTGTGTACAGCCTCAACCAGCGGATGTCGGCGGCGAACGCGGTCACCGCGATGGTCGACCCGAACAGTCTGAACCAGCTCATCATCCCGCCGGGCTGGCGGAACGCCACGGTGTACGCGGCCATCGACAAACGGCTCGAACTGAAGGCAGGGACCACCGCGGGCGTCGCCAAGTCGCAGGCCGGGAAGCTGGGGCTGCCCGGCTGGGCCAAGGGGCACAAGAACCTGAAGGACCCGCTGGAGGGCTTCCTGGCCCCGGCGAGTTACCCCGTCGCCACGGGCATGAAGCCGGAGGACCTGCTCAAGAAGATGGTGGGCCAGGCGGACAAGGACTACGGCGACAAGAACCTCGCAGCCGCCGCGACCCGGCTGGGGCTCAAGGACCCGTTCCAGGTCGTCACGGTGGCGAGCCTCGTACAGGCCGAGGGCAAGACCCAGGACGACTTCCGCCGAATGGCCGAGGTCATCTATAACCGGCTGAAGCCCGAGAATACGCAGACCAATCAGCTGCTCCAGTTCGACTCGACCTACAATTATCTGAAGCGGCAGAGCAAGATCAATATTGGTGAAGCGGAAATCCACAAGAACATGGATCCGTACAACACCTATACGCAGAAGGGCCTTCCGCCCGGGCCTATCGGAAGTCCGGGCCCCCAGGCACTCGCTGCGGCCCTGAACCCGACGAAGGACGGCTATCTCTACTTCGTATCGGTCGACGGGCACCAGACCGGATTCACCAAGACGTATGCGGAGTTCATGAAATTGAAGCAGCAGTTCAATGACAACCAGAACGGTGGCTGAGGCCCGCAGGGCGGCCGTTCTGGGCTCGCCCATCGCGCACTCGCTCTCCCCCGTACTGCACCGTGCCGCGTACCGGGAACTCGGTCTCGGCACCTGGTCGTACGACCGTTTCGAGGTGGACGAGGCGGCCCTGCCCGCGTTCGTCGAGGGTCTCGACGCGTCCTGGGCCGGGCTCTCGCTCACCATGCCGCTCAAACGGGCCGTCATCCCGCTGCTCGACGAGGTGACCGCGACGGCCGCCTCCGTGGAGGCGGTCAACACGGTGGTGTTCACCGCCGACGGGCGCCGGGTGGGCGACAACACCGACATCCCCGGGATGATCGCGGCGATGCGTGAGCGCGGGGTCGAGAAGGTCGAGTCGGCCGCCGTGCTCGGCGCGGGGGCCACCGCCTCGTCCGCGCTGGCGGCGCTCTCCCTCATCTGTACGGGCCCGGTCACCGCCTACGTACGCAGTGAAGCTCGCGCCCAGGAGATGCGCGGCTGGGGCGAACGGCTGGGCGTCGATGTCCGTACGGCCGACTGGGCGGACGCCGCCGGGGCGTTCGAAGCGCCGCTGGTCGTCGCGACCACGCCGGCCGGTACCACCGACGCGCTCGCCGCCGCCGTTCCCGGTGCGCCCGGCACGCTCTTCGACGTGCTGTACGAGCCGTGGCCGACCCCGCTCGCCACCGCCTGGGGGGCCCAGGGCGGGGCCGTCGTGGGCGGCCTCGATCTGCTGGTGCATCAGGCGGTGCTCCAGGTCGAGCAGATGACCGGCCTTACGCCCGCGCCGCTCGCCGCCATGCGGGAAGCCGGGGAGCGGGCGCTCGCCTCGCGGTGAGGCCCGAGTGAGGACCAAGTCCCAGGTGAGGCCCAGGGGCGGGCGGTTCAGGCGCGGCGCCGGAGGCCGATGTCGGTGCCTGCCGCGTACTCCTGGGTCCAGCTGCGGCCGGTGTCCGACCGCCAGGTGACCTGGACGGTGTCGCCCTGGACCCGGACGCGCTCCACCGTCATCGACCGGTCGCTGTCCCGGACGTCACCGCGGCGCAGCTCCCGCGCCGCGACGCTGACCCGTTCCACCGGCTGTGCGCGCTCCGCCTCATCGGCCGCGCGCAGCAGGGCGGCGGCCAACTCCCTTGCCCGCACGGGGGAACACACCAGTGTGGTCCCCGGGTCCGCCGGTGCGGACCGTGCGGTGAGGCGTACGTCCCCGCGCCCTGTCGCCAGGGTCGCGCCGACGCCGCCGTCGAACTGCCACTCCATTGTTCTCCCCTCGACTGTTCTCCCCTCGACCGCTCCGGGCGGCTCGGCCACCCCCGCATTCCAGCACATGCGACCCGGGCCGAGGATCACGTCACCGGGCCGACGGCCGTTTCGCAGACCAGTTGCCGACGGTGGTCGACCGTGCGCTCGGGCCCGGTGAGCAGCAGCCGTACCGTGTGCCGGATGTCGTGGGCCGCGCTGGAGGACGCGAACCGCAGGTCCAGTGCGCCGGGCTCGACGATGCGCAGTCCGCCGACACCGGTGAACGAGGCCAGATCGGCATGGAAGCGGAAGCGGACACGCCGGGACTCTCCCGCTCCGAGTGCCACCCTGGCGTATCCGACGAGCCGCATGTCGGGCCGGGTGGTCTGGGCGACCGGGTCGTGCAGATAGAGCTGCACCACTTCGGCGCCCTCCCGGTCCCCGGTGTTGCGCACCGTGAGCGCGATGTCCGCCGAGCCGTCCGTGGGCAGTTCGGCGGGGACAGGACCGACCGGGTCCCAGGCGAACGAGGTGTACGAGAGCCCGTGCCCGAACGGGTACAGCGGTGTCGGATCGAGATTGCTGACAGCGCCCGCCAGGCCCAGCGGCGGCTGGAGATACGTCCACGGCTGGCCACCGGGCCCGTACGGCACCCCGACCGGGAGCCGGCCCGACGGATTGACCCGGCCGGACAGCACCCCGGCCAGCGCGGGGCCGCCCTCCTCGCCCGGGAAGAACGCCTGCACGACGGCGGCGGGACGGCCCGCCCAGCGGCCGAGCGCGTACGGGCGGCCCGTCAGCAGCACCACGACCACGGGTGTTCCGGTGGCGAGCAGCGCGTCGAGCAGCTCGCTCTGCACCCCGGGCAGGGTCAGATCGGCGGCGTCGCAGCCCTCGCCCGACGTCCCGCGCCCGAACAGCCCGGCCCGGTCGCCCAGCACCGCGACACACACATCGGCCGCGCGTGCGAGTCCGGTGGCGGCGGCGATGCCCGATGTGTCGGTCCCGTCCACCTCGCACCCCGGTGTGCGGCTGAGTTCGGCGCCGGGGAGTTCGGCGCCCAGCGACTCCAGCAGCGTGGGGATGGTGATGCCCAGCGCCGTTCCCGGGTGGACGCTCCCGACATGGCTCGGGAACGAGTAGCAGCCGAGCATGGCCAGCGGGTCGTCGGCGCGTGGCCCCACCACCGCGATCCTGCCGCCGTCACGCAGCGGCAGCACACCGTCCGGGTTGGCGAGCAGAACACAGGACTGCTCGGCCAACTGCCGTGCCAGCGCCCGGTTCCGCGGCGGATCGAGGTCCACCCGGCCGCGTTCCCGCCCCGGCTCCACCCCGTCGAGCGCGGTGGGCAACGGCGTCCACCCGGGGTCGAGGAGCCCCAGTTCGCACTTCTGGAGCAGTACCCGGCGCAGCGCCCGGTCGACCAGTTCCTCCGGCACCGCCCCTTCCCGTACGGCGCCGGTCAGCACATCCCCGTACGAGCGGACGGTGGGCAGCTCCACATCGACCCCGGCGCCGAGCGCGAGCCGCGCCGCACCGGCGCGGTCGGCGGCGACGCGGTGCAGGGTCTCCAGGAAGCCGATGCCGAAGTAGTCGGCGACCACCGTGCCCTCGAACCCCCAGGTGTCGCGCAGCAGACCGGTGAGCAGGGTGGGGTCGGCCGCGGCCGGTACGCCGTCGATCTCGGCGTAGGAGTGCATCACCGAGCGGGCGCCGCCTTCCCGTACGGCCAGTTCGAAGGGCGGCAGGATGACATCGGCCAGCTCCCGCGCACCGGCGCGTACGGGGGAGAGGTTGCGGGCCCCGGCCGACGCCGAGTAGCCGGCGAAGTGTTTGAGCGTGGCGACGACTCCCGCGGATTCCAGGCCGCGGACGTACGCCGTTCCGACCGTGGCCACCAGGTAGGGGTCCTCGCCGATGGTCTCCTCGACGCGGCCCCAGCGCAGATCGCGTACCACGTCCAGGACGGGGGCCAGGCCCTGGTGGACGCCGACCGACCGCATGTCGCAGCCGATCCGGTGGGCCATCTCGGTCACCAGCTCCGGGTTCCAGGACGCTCCCCAGGACAGCGGGACCGGATAGGCGGTGGCCCCCCAAGCGGTGAATCCGGCCAGGCACTCCTCGTGGGCGAGCGCGGGAACACCGAACCGGCCCGCCCCGGCGATCCGCTGCTGGGCGCGGGCCAGTGCGAGCGCGCCCACTCCCGGGTCGACCGGCGCCGTACCGAAGGGGCGGGTGAGCTGGCCGAGGCCACGCGTGGTCAGCTCCTCCCAGTCGACCGGGTCCACCATGTCGTTCTGGTGCGGGGCGACCCCGTCGCCGTCGGCGTCCGCGCCCACCCAGATCCCGTACAGCTGAGCGGTCTTCTCCTCCAGGGTCATCCGGCCGATGAGGTCGGCCACCCGCTCGCCCGGGGGGAGGGCGGGATCGCGCCAGGGGCCGTCGGCGGCGGGCAGCGGGGCGGGCGCGGGGACGTGCGGAGCGGGACGGGCGGCCATCGTGCGGGGTCCTCTCATCGGGGCGGGGGTACGGGCGGGGATGCGGGGCGGCGTCGGTGTGCTACTTGCCGCCCACCCCCATCAGGCCGTTGACCAGGGCGCGCCTGGCCACCAGATAGACCGCGAAGATGGGCACAACGGAGAGGACGATCGCTGCGAGCACGGCGGGGATGTCGACGCCGAACTGGGACATGAAGTTGAAGAGACCGAGGGTCAGCACCCGGTTCTCCGGGGACTGCGTGAGGATCAGCGGGAAGAGGAAGCCGTTCCACGCCTGGAGCGCGGAGTAGATCGCCACCGTGCTGATGCCCGCCCTGGAGAGCGGCACCGCGAGCTGCCACAGCATCCGCAGCGGGGACGCGCCGTCCAGCGCCATGGCCTCGTACAGCTCGTCGGACACGTCCCGCATGGTCCCGCTGAGTACCAGCACCGCCACCGGCATCGCGAAGGCGGCGGTGGGCAGGATGACGGCGGGCAGGGTGTCGTAGAGCCCCATCTTCCCGATCAGCAGGTACAGCGGCACGATCACGGCCTGCGCCGGGATCGCCACACCGAGCAGGAACGTCCGGAACGCCAGCGACGAGAGCCGGCTCCGGGTGCGCACCGCGACGTACGCCACCGGAACGGAGAGCACCAGCACGATGGCGACGGTGCTCACCGCCACGATCGCGGTGTTGCCCAGCAGGGTGAGGAAGCCGCTGTGCAGCACGGTGTTGTAGTTGGCGAGGGTCGGGTGGGCGGGGAAGGCGAGCGGGTGGCCGTTGAGCGCCTCGTCCTGGTGCATCAGTGACGAGGACACCAGGGTGTAGAGCGGTACGACCACGACGACCAGCCAGACCAGCGAACCCAGACCGGCCAGGGGGTTGGCCCTGGAACGTGTCCCGCGGCGCGGGGCGGTGGCTGTCCGCGGGGAGGCGGGCTTCAGGGGCGGCGCCGCGTGGCGGGTGTCGGACGACATCGCGTCACATACCTTCCCGGGTGGAGCGCATGGACCCGAAGCCGCTGAAGCGGACCAGGACCAGCGACAGAGCGGTGGCGACCACGACGAGCGCGGTGGCGATGGCGGCGGCGTAGCCGAGGTCGTACGTCTGGAATCCGGTGCGGTACATCAGATACGGCAGGATGGTCGTGTCCGTGCCCGGTCCGCCCTTGGTCATGATCAGTACGGTGTCGAAGTAGGTCAGCGAGCCCACGATCATCAGCACCGACGAGGTGGTCACGGTGTGCCGCAGCTGCGGCAGCGTGATGTGGAAGAACTGCCGCAGCATTCCGGCGCCGTCGATGGCCGCCGCCTGGTAGAGGACCTCGGGGATCTGCCGGGCGCCGCCCTGGTAGATCAGGGTGTGGAAGGGCATGAACTGCCAGCCGCCCACGAAGGCCACGGTCAGCAGGGCGCCGGTGGAGGAGCCGAGGACACCCGGGTCGATCCCGATCCAGGGGCCGATCTCCTCGATCACGCCGAAGTTGGGGTCGAGCAGGGCGTGGAAGAGCATCGCGATGGCGGTGGTGGAGAGCAGCAGCGGCACGAAGAAGACGGCCGAGAGCACCGCGCGGCTGCGCTGCCGGCCCGCGGCCCAGACTCCCAGCAGCAGCGCCACCGGGGTCTGGAAGGCCCAGCTGATCGTGGTGAGCAGCAGGCTGAGCCGTGCGGCCTGGCCGAAGTCGTGGTCCTTGAAGAGCCGGGTCCAGTTGGCCAGGCCGGCCGGGGTGGGCGAGTCGAGGCCGTTCCACGTGCAGAAGGAGAGAGCGACGGCGAGTGCCAGCGGGACGACCGCGAAGAGGGCGAAGAAGACGATGCCGGGGAGGGCCCAGGCGACGTGCGGGCGGCCGGCGTCACTGCCCGCCACCGCCGCGCGCCCGGACTTCCTCGCAGGCTGCGCCGAGTCGGGCCGGGCCGGATCGGGCTGAGCCGGATCGGGCTCGGCCGGGCCGGGCTTGGTTCTGTCGGGACCGGTCAGGTCGTACATCGCTACTTGACGGCCTTCATGGCGGAGACGAACTGCTCGGGCGTGGACTTCCCCGCGAACAGCTTGCTGATCTCGGTGAGCAGCGGAGAGGCGATCCGCGACTCCAGCGCCTGGTCCCAGGAGAGCGTGAAACTGGGCGCCTTCTGGACCAGTTGGTACTGGTACGTGGAGAACTGCGGGCTGGGTGACGAGCCGAGCAGCGAGGCGGCGTTGGAGGTGGTGGGGACGTCTCCGTTGTCGATCAGGGACTTGGCGTACTCCTGCGAGGCCATGGTCTTCAGGAAGGCGATCGCGGTGTCCTTGTGCTTGGTCCTCGAATTGACCGACCAGTAGTTGGTGGGGTTGCCCACCACGTCGGCCGGGTCACCGACACCGCCGGACACCGTCGGGAAGGCGGTCCAGGCCAGGTCCTTCTTGGCGAAGGCGGGCGCCTTGCCCAGCTGCGTCGAGTACTCCCACGAGCCCATCAGATGCATGGCGGCCTTGCCCTTGTTGAGCAGGGTGGGGGCGCCGCCGTTCCCGTAGTCGACCGTGGTGAAGTGCGAGCCGAACGCGCCCTCTTTCACGAGCTGTTCGACGGTCCTGGCGGCCTTGAGCACGGCCGGGTCGCCCCACGCCGACGCGTCACCTCCCTGGATCTTCCGGAAGACCCCAGGACCGCCGATCCGGTCCAGCAGATACTCCAGCCACATCAGTTCGGGCCACTGGTCGGAGCCGCCGAGCGCGAAGGGCGTGATGCCCTTGGCCTTGAAGGCGGTGATGTCCTTCTGCAGGTCGTCCCAGGTACGGGGCGCCCCGAGGTGGTTATCGGCGAAGAGCGTCTTGTTGTAGAAGAGGATCACGGGCTGCATACCGCGCATGGGCACCCCGTAGATCTTCCCGTCGAGGCTGCCCGCGGTCACCACGGACGGCAGGAAGCCGTGCTTCAGCGTGGCGTCGTTCTTGACGGTCGAGGTGAGGTCGACCAGCTGTCCGGCCTCGACGTACGGCTTGATGGAGCCGCCGCCCCAGTTGTAGAAGACGTCGGGGGCGCTGGGCGAACCCATCGCGCTGCGGAGCTTGTTGACGTAGTCGCTGCCGGGGATCGACACCAGTTTCACCTTGACCGGCGAGGTCTTGTTGAACGTGTCCACGGCGGCCTTCTGGATCTTCACCGCGTCGTCGCCGTAGACGTAGGCGGTGATGGTGCCGCTGTCGCCGCCGCCCCCGGTCGATCCACAGCCGGCCAGCACGGCGGCCATCACCATGGCGGCACCTGCCGAGGTCCATCTGGCGAAACGTGTGCCACTACTGAGAATGCCCGATCCCATGACCGCACCTCTGTCGAATGTTTCGGCTCTCGCTACGAATGTTGCCGGAACCGTACGGGCGTGCCCCAGCCCGGTCAAGGGGTCGGGCGGGGACATGTCCCGGCCGGGGACCGAAGCGTGAACGGGCGGTCCTGCGGGCTACCATCGCTCCATGAGCGCTGCGAACATCCAGCCCGACCAGGAGAAGACGCCTGCCGGAGACCAGCCGGAAGGAGGCGCCACCCTGGCGGAGATCGCCCGTGCTGCCGGGGTGTCGGCTCCGACAGTTTCGAAAGTCCTGAACGGGCGCGCCGATGTGGCACCCGCGACCCGCACCCGGGTGGAGGAGCTACTGCTCCAGCACGGCTACCGGCGCAAGCGCGGTGTCTCCCAGCAGCCCCGGCTGATCGACCTGGTCTTCCACGAGCTGGAGAGCGCCTGGGCGATGGAGGTCATCCGGGGCGTCGAGAACGTCGCCAGACAGGACGGGCTGAGTCTGGTGCTCTCCGAGAGCGCGGGCCGGCTGACACCCGGCCAGACCTGGGTGGACGGTGTGCTGGCCCGCCGTCCGGTCGGGGTGATCCTGGTCCTCTCCGATCTGACCGCGGCCCAGCGGGCCCAGCTGACCAGCCGGGACATTCCGTTCGTGGTGGTCGACCCGGCGGGCGACCCGGGTGACGACGTACCGTCGGTCGGCACCACCAACTGGCAGGGCGGGCTGGCCGCCACCCGGCACCTGATCGAGCTGGGGCACCGGCGGATCGGCGTCATCGGCGGCCCGTCCGGCATGATGTGCAGCCGCGCCCGCATCGACGGCTACCGCGCCGCGCTGGAGACCGCCGGCCTGCCCGTGGACCCGAGGCTGGTGCGCGAGGGGGACTTCCACCACGAGGCCGGCTACACCGCGGGCCTGGATCTGCTGCGGCTGCCCGACCCGCCGACCGCGCTGTTCACCGGCAACGACCTCCAGGCGCTCGGGGTCTTCGAGGCCGCCCGGGAGAAGGGGCTGCGGATCCCGGACGACCTCAGCGTCGTCGGGTTCGACGACCTGCCGGTCAGCCGGTGGGTGGGGCCGCCGCTCACCACCGTGCGCCAGCCCCTCACGGAGATGGCCGAGACCGCCGCCCGGCTGGTGATCGACCTCGGCCGCGGGCGCCGGCCCGCCACCACCCGGGTCGATCTCGCGACCCGTCTGGTGGTCCGCAGCAGTACGGCGCCGCCCCGCGGCTGAGGGGCCGCCGCAGGCCGGGCCCTCCGCGGCCGCCCCGCCGGACGGACACCCGCGGGACGTCCGCCAGCTGGACCCGTGACCGTCCGGCGGCCCGGCCGTGGGAGGATCGGATCAGGCGGGCCAGGGCCGCGCACCCGGCCGCGCCGTCGCAGACCGAGGCGCGAGCATGAGGAGCACCGTTGAGCAGGTTGCGTTGGCTGACCGCGGGGGAGTCGCACGGACCCGCACTGGTGGCGACGCTGGAGGGGCTTCCCGCCGGCGTCCCCGTGACGACGGACATGGTGGCGGACGCACTCGCCCGGCGGCGGCTCGGATACGGCCGCGGCGCCCGGATGAAGTTCGAGAAGGACGAGGTCACGTTCCTCGGCGGGGTCCGGCACGGGCTGACCATGGGCGGCCCGGTGGCCGTGATGGTCGGCAACACCGAGTGGCCCAAGTGGGAGAAGGTCATGTCGGCCGACCCGGTCGACCCCGACGAGCTGGCCCAGCTGGCCCGTAACGCCCCGCTGACCCGGCCACGCCCGGGCCACGCGGACCTCGCCGGCATGCAGAAGTACGCACTGGACGAGGCCCGGCCGATCCTGGAGCGCGCCAGCGCCCGCGAGACGGCGGCCCGTGTCGCGCTGGGCACGGTGGCCCGCTCCTACCTGAAGGAGACGACCGGCATCGAGCTGGTCTCGCACGTCGTGGAGCTGGCCGGCGCGAAGGCCCCGTACGGCGTCGTACCGGTCCCCGCCGACGAGGCGCGTCTCGACGAGGACCCGGTGCGCTGCCTGGACGCGGACGCGTCGAAGGCGATGGTCGCCGAGATCGACCAGGCCCACAAGGACGGCGACACCCTCGGCGGTGTGGTCGAGGTACTCGCGTACGGCGTACCGGTCGGCCTCGGCTCGCACGTCCACTGGGACCGCAGGCTCGACGCCAGGCTTGCCGCCGCCCTGATGGGCATCCAGGCCATCAAGGGCGTCGAGGTCGGGGACGGCTTCGACCTGGCCCGGGTGCCCGGCTCCCAGGCCCACGACGAGATCGTGCCCACCGCCGACGGTGTACGCCGCACATCGGGCCGCTCCGGCGGCACCGAGGGCGGCATGACCACCGGTGAACTGCTGCGGGTGCGCGCCGCGATGAAGCCGATCGCGACCGTGCCCCGCGCGCTCGCCACCATCGACGTGGCCACCGGCGAGGTCGCCGCCGCGCACCACCAGCGCTCGGACGTCTGCGCGGTGCCCGCAGCGGGCATCGTCGCCGAGGCCATGGTCGCGCTGGTCCTCGCGGACGCGGTCGCGGAGAAGTTCGGCGGCGACAGCGTCGGCGAGACCCGCAGGAACGTCCGGTCGTTCCTCGACAACCTGCAGATCCGATGAGCGGGCCGCTGGTCGTCCTCGTCGGCCCGATGGGCGTCGGCAAGTCCACCGTCGGCGAACTGCTCGCCGAGCGGCTCGGTACCGGCTACCGCGACACCGACGCCGACATCGTCGCGGCCGAGGGCCGCACCATCGCGGACATCTTCGTCGACGACGGCGAGGACCACTTCCGCGCCCTGGAGCGCGCCGCGGTGCGCGAGGCGGTGGCCGGGCACACCGGCGTCCTGTCGCTCGGCGGCGGCGCGATCCTCGACCCGGCCACCCGCGAACTCCTCGCGGGCCACCCCGTCGTCTACCTCTCCATGGACGTGGACGAAGCGGTCAAGCGCGTCGGGCTCAACACCGCGCGCCCGCTGCTCGCCGTCAACCCGCGCCGGCAGTGGCGCGAGCTGATGGACGCGCGCAGGCCCCTGTACACCGAAGTAGCCCGTGCCGTCGTCGCCACCGACGGCCGGATCCCCGAAGAGGTCGCCGACGCGGTCCTCGACGCCCTGGAGCTCCGGCTCCCCGCAGGGGACACCACCCCGCCCCCCGGCCAGGAGAAGACCGTATGACGCAGGACGCCCCCATCCGTATCCAGGTCGGCGGCACGGACGGCCACGATCCGTACGAGGTGCTGGTCGGCCGTCGGCTGCTCGGCGAGCTGCCCGCGCTGATCGGTGAGCAGACCAGGCGGGTCGCCGTACTGCACCCCGAGGCACTGGCCGAGACCGGCGATGCGGTCCGCCAGGACCTCGCCGACCAGGGGTACGAGGCCATCGCGGTCCAGCTGCCCAACGCGGAGGAGGCCAAGACCGTCGAGGTCGCCGCCTACTGCTGGAAGGCGCTGGGCCAGACCGGCTTCACCCGTACCGACGTCATCATCGGCGTCGGCGGCGGCGCGACCACCGATGTGGCCGGATTCGTCGCGGCGACCTGGCTGCGCGGAGTGCGCTGGATCGCCGTGCCCACCACCGTGCTCGGCATGGTGGACGCGGCCGTCGGCGGCAAGACCGGCATCAACACCGCCGAGGGCAAGAACCTGGTGGGGGCCTTCCACCCGCCCGCCGGTGTGCTCTGCGACCTCGCCGCGCTGGACTCGCTCCCGGTCAACGACTACGTGTCCGGGATGGCCGAGATCATCAAGGCCGGTTTCATCGCCGACCCGGCCATCCTCGACCTGGTGGAGTCCGACCCGGAGGGCGCCCGTACACCCTCCGGACCGCACACCGCCGAGCTGATCGAGCGCTCCATCCGCGTCAAGGCCGAGGTCGTGTCGAACGACCTCAAGGAGTCGGGCCTGCGGGAGATCCTCAACTACGGGCACACCCTGGCCCACGCGATCGAGAAGAACGAGCGCTACAAGTGGCGGCACGGTGCGGCCGTCTCGGTCGGCATGGTGTTCGCCGCCGAACTGGGCCGCCTCGCGGGCCGCCTCGACGACGCGACCGCCGACCGGCACAGCGCCGTACTCGCCTCCGTCGGGCTGCCGCTCACCTACCGGGGCGACCAGTGGCCCAAGCTCCTGGAGACGATGAAGGTCGACAAGAAGTCCCGGGGCAACGTCCTGCGGTTCATCGTCCTCGACGGGCTCGCCAAGCCGACGGTCCTGGAGGGCCCGGATCCGGCCGTCCTGCTCGCCGCGTTCGGGGAGGTCTCCGCGTGAGCACCCGCGTCCTCGTGCTCAACGGCCCCAACCTGGGCCGCCTGGGCTCCCGTGAGCCCGACGTCTACGGCGCGACGTCGTACGCGGGGCTCGTCGAAGCCTGCACGCTGCTGGGCAAGGAGCTCGGCTTCGACGTCGAGGTGCGGGAGACCAACGACGAGGGCGAGATGATCCGCTGGCTGCACGAGGCGGCCGACGGCGCGCTGCCCGTCGTGATCAACCCCGGTGCGTTCACGCACTACTCGTACGCGATGCGGGACGCGGCGGCCCAGCGCACCGCCCCGCTCATCGAGGTGCACATCTCGAATCCGTACGCGCGCGAGGAGTTCCGTCACAACTCCGTCATCGCCGCGGTCGCCAGTGGCACCGTCGCGGGCTTCGGGATCGGCTCCTACCGCCTGGCCCTGCGGGCGCTGGCCGGGGAACTCACCGGCTGAGGCGGCATTTTGGCCCGCCCCCGGCCGTTCACACGGTGCAGGCCGGGGAGGGTACCGTTCGGTACGAGAACCAGTCGGCTGAGCGAGACGGAGTGGCACCGGATGCAGCACGCTGAGGGAGCTCCGCTGCCGCCGCCCCCGCCGGGCGCCGCGGGCTGGGGCCAGAACGCCCAGCACCCCGCCGGGCCGCCTGGCTGGGTGGCACCGGGCCGGCCCCCTGCCCCGGCCGCCCCGCCGCCGCCCCAGGTGCCGCCCGCGCCGCCCTCCATGGAGACGACCGGCCACATCCAGCTGCCGCCCGGCGGCCCGGTCCCGCTGCCCGCGCCGCCCGCCGCCAGCGCCCCGGCCGACACCGGGAACACCACGCTCGCCGTGCTCCTCATAGGACCCGCCGGCGCGGGCAAGACGACCGTGGCCCGGCACTGGGCGCGCAGCCGCCGGATGCCCACGTCGCACATCAGCCTCGACGACGTACGCGAGTGGGTCTGCTCCGGCTTCGCCGACCCCCAGACCGGCTGGAACGACCACTCCGAGGCGCAGTACCGCCTGGCCCGCCGCACCTGCGGCTTCGCCGCGCGGAACTTCCTGGCGAACGGCATCTCCTGCATCCTCGACGACGCGGTCTTCCCGGACCGCCCGGTCGTCGGCCTCGGCGGCTGGAAGCGCCATGTGGGCCCCGGACTGCTGCCCGTCGTGCTCCTGCCGGGCCTGGAGGTCGTCCTGGAGCGCAACGCGGCCCGCAGCGGAAACCGCCGCCTCAGCGACGAGGAGGTCGCCCGGATCCACGGCCGGATGGCCGGCTGGTACGGCTCAGGACTGCCGATCATCGACAACTCGGCCTACGACGTGGCCACCACCGCCCAGGTGCTCGACGACGTGCTCGCCCGCTCCATCGCGTCCCCTCCCACCTGGTGAGGCCCCCCGGTCGGACGCGCTGACCGGGCCGAAAAGCGCTGCCGCTCCTAGGCTGAAAACCATGGCAGAGGTGTATGCGGTCCGCCGGGCAAGACTGCGCGACCGGTGCCTGGCAGCGGGCAGCGGCGCCGCGCTGGTCTCCCGGCCGGCCAACGTCCGTTATCTCGCGGGTACGGCCCCGGCGGGCGCGGTCCTGCTGCTCGGCCCCGATGACGATGTCCTCCTCTGCCCGGCAGGGCCCGCCGCCGACCCGCAGGACGGCCGCCCCGACGAGCAGCTGCGGCTCACCGTGCTCCCGTCGACGGGCGGCGACCCCGCGGTGGCGGCCGCGGACCTGCTCTCCTCGGCGGGCGCGGTGTCGCTGGCCGTGGAGGAACACCATCTGACCGTCGCCAGGCACCGGGCCCTGCACTCGGTGGCACCACGGCTGCAGCTCGCCGACCTCGCCCGCGCCGTCGAGCAGCAGCGCGTCATCAAGGACGAGGAGGAGATCGCCTGTCTGCGCACCGCGGGGGAGATCACCGACCACGCCCTCGGCGAGCTGCTCGAATCGATCCTCGTCGGGCGCACCGAGCGCCATCTCGCCCTGGAGCTCGAGCGCCGTCTCGTCGACCACGGCGCCGCCGGGCCGTCCTTCCCGACCTCGGTGGCCACCGGGCCGAACGCCGGACTGCGCGGCCACCGGCCGTCCGACCGCCGGGTCGAGGAGGGCGATCTGCTCTCCGTACGGCTCGGTGCGGTCTACCACGGATACCGATGTGAGATCGGCCGGACCTTCGTCATCGGGACGGCGCCCGCCGACTGGCAGATCGAGCTGTACGACCTTGTCTTCGCGGCACAACGGGCAGGTCGGGAGGCACTTGTGCCCGGTGCGGCCTGCCGGGACGTGGACCTCGCGGCCCGCCATGTGCTGGAGGCCGCGGGGCACGGCGGGACCCTCGGTCCATCGACCGGGCACGGTGTGGGGCTCGAAAACGACGAGGACCCGCAGCTGACACCTGCGGCCATGGGTAAACTGGACGCTTGCGTGCCGGTCACCGTCGAACCGGGGGTCCACCTCCCTGGCCGGGGCGGAGTCCGGATCGATGACACGCTCGTCGTGCGCCCTGAGGCGGACGGCGGACCCGAGCTACTCACCATTACGACCAAGGAGCTGCTCGCCCTCTAGTGGCGTGCACCCGCGGTCCCACACACGCTGCAGTCCAGGAGAACCTCAACCGTGGCTTCCACGAACGACCTCAAGAACGGCCTGGTGCTCAAGCTCGACGGGGGCCAGCTCTGGTCCGTCGTCGAGTTCCAGCACGTCAAGCCCGGCAAGGGCCCGGCTTTCGTGCGCACCAAGCTCAAGAACGTGCTGTCCGGCAAGGTCGTCGACAAGACGTTCAACGCCGGTGTGAAGGTCGAGACGGCCACCATTGACCGACGCGACATGCAGTTCTCGTACATGGACGGCGAGTACTTCGTCTTCATGGACATGGACACGTACGATCAGCTGATGGTCGACCGCAAGTCGGTCGGTGACGCTGCCAACTTCCTGATCGAGGGCTTCACCGCCTCCGTCGCCCAGTACGAGGGCGAGGTGCTCTACGTCGAGCTCCCGGCCGCGGTCGAGCTGACGATCCAGCACACCGACCCGGGCGTCCAGGGCGACCGTTCCACCGGTGGCACCAAGCCCGCCACCCTGGAGACCGGTTACGAGATCGGTGTCCCGCTGTTCATCACGACCGGCGAGAAGATCAAGGTCGACACACGCTCCGGTGATTATCTCGGCCGGGTGAACAGCTAACCGTGGCTGCCCGGAACACGGCGCGCAAGCGCGCCTTCCAGATCCTCTTCGAGGCCGACCAGCGCGCGGCGTCCGTGCAGACGGTCCTCGCGGACTGGATCCGTCTCGCCCGGACCGACGACCGGCAGCCACCGGTCAGTGAGTACACGATGGAGCTGGTCGAGGGGTACGCGGAGCACGCGGACCGTATCGACGACCTCATCGCCACCTACGCGGTGGGCTGGACCCTCGACCGGATGCCGGTCGTCGACCGCAACATCATCAGGCTCAGCACCTATGAGCTGGTGTGGGTCGACGGAACGCCGGACGCGGTCGTGATGGACGAGGCGGTGCAGCTCGCGAAGGAGTTCTCCACCGACGAGTCACCGGCCTTCATCAACGGCCTGCTCGGCCGGTTCAAGGACCTCAAGCCGAGCCTGCGCCGCGACTAGGGTCTCGCACCAGGTCCTTTCCCGGGCCCGGCGCGGAAGATGAACAATCTTCTGCTCCGGGCCTGGTGCGTTCCACGGGCCGTGCCCTAGGTTGCGCGCATGGCTGACCCCGGTGCACGGACCAGCGAGCCAGGAACCGCCGAGACCGGCCGGGACGCCCCCGCCGAGCGGCGCATCCTCGCCCGGCTCACCGCCCTGCGCGCGGCCGACCTCCCCGTCAGGGGCGGCCGCACCATGGCCTACGTCTACGACTCGGGGCTGCCGGGCATCGAGGAGCTGGCATCGGCGGCGGCCGCCACGTTCGCGGGTGTCAACGGCCTCGACATGACGGCCTTCCCCAGCGTGGTCGCCCTGGAGAACGACATCGTGGCGCGCACCGCCCGGCTGCTCGGCGGCGGCCCTGGGACCGCGGGCACCTTCACCAGCGGCGGTACGGAGAGTTGCCTGCTGGCCGTCCTCACCGCGCGCGAACACGCGCTGCGCACCCGTGGCGTCACCGAACCCGAGCTGGTGCTGCCGGAGACCGCGCACGCGGCCTTCCACAAGGCCGCCGCGCTCTTCGGGCTCAGGACCGTCGTGGTCCCGGTGGATCCGCAGACCTACCGGGTGCGCGCCACCGATCTGGCGGCCGCACTCTCCGACCGCACCGCGCTGGTGGTGGTCTCCGCCCCCTCGTACGCCCACGGCGTGATCGACCCGGTCACGGAAGCCGCCGCCGAAGCGGTCCGGCGCGGGGTGCTCTGCCACGTCGACGCGTGCATCGGCGGCTGGTACCTGGGGCATCTGCGGCTCGGTGCCGGTGCGCCCGCGCTGCCGCCGTTCGACCTCGCCGTACCCGGCGTCACCTCGCTCTCGGTCGACCTCCACAAGTACGGCTACACGGCCAAGGGCGCGTCGGTCCTGCTGTTCCGGGACGCCGAACTGCGCAGGCACGGCTGGTTCGCGCACGCCTCATGGCCCGGCTATCCGGTGGTCAACGCCACGCTCCAGGGCACCAAGGCCGCCGGGCCGCTCGCCGCCGCCTGGGCGGTGCTGGAGCGGATCGGCACCGACGGGTACACCGCGCTGTCGTTGCGTGTCCACCGCGCGGTGACCGCGCTCGCGGCCGGAGTCGCGGAGATCGACGGGCTCCGGGTGCTCGGCAGCCCGGACTCCTCGCTGCTGGCGATCGCGGCCGAGAGGCCGGGCGTCGACCCGTTCGTGGTGGCGGACGAGATGCGCCGCCTCGGCTGGTACGTACAGCCGCAGCCCGCCTTCGCGGGTTCGCCCGCCAATCTGCACCTCACCGTGACGGCGGCGATGGCGGGAGAGGAGACCGTACGGAAGCTGCTGGACGCGCTGGCGGAGGCGGCCGCCGCAGCCGCGGTGGCGGGGCCCGCCGAAGCCGACCCCGCGGTGATCGCCGCCGCCGCGGCGCTCGACCCGCAGACGCTCACGCCCGAGGAGGCCGCGGTGGCGCTGGCCTTCGCCGGGGTGGGGGAGCGCGGTGAGCTGCCCGAGCGTATGGCGCCCGTCCTCGCGGTGCTCCAGGCGCTGCCGCCGAAGCTCGCCGAGCGGCTGCTGCCCGAACTCGTCGGCCGGCTCTACCGGTCGGCGGGGGACTGACGGCGGGTGCCTGAAGGCGCCCGTCCTGTCGCCGGAAACCCGAAGGGCGGCCCCGGCATATGCGGGGCCGCCCTTCGGACGAGACGTTTCTTCTGTTGAACAATCCGACGCCGGCTCAGCCCTCGTCGTGCGCGACGGCGCGACGCGCGTCCGCGTCCAGCACGCCCCAGCTGATCAGCTGCTCGGTGAGCACCGAGGGGGACTGGTCGTAGATGACGGCGAGTGTGCGCAGGTCGTCTTGGCGGATCGACAGCACCTTGCCGTTGTAGTCGCCGCGCTGGCTCTGGATCGTCGCCGCGTAACGCTGGAGGGGTCCGGCCTTCTCCGGCGGGACGTGGGCGAGGCGCTCCAGGTCGAGGACGAGCTTCGGCGGCGGCTCGGCCGCTCCGCCCGGCGTCGTCCCCGGCAGCAGCTCCTGCACCGGAACCCCGTAGAAGTCCGCCAGCTCGGCGAGGCGCTGGACGGTCACGGCGCGGTCACCACGCTCGTACGAACCCACCACCACGGCCTTCCACCGGCCCTGGGACTTCTCCTCGACACCGTGGAGGGAAAGGCCCTGCTGGGTGCGGATGGCACGGAGCTTGGCCCCGAGCTGTTTTGCGTATTCGCTGGACATATGGCTCCCCGGACGCTGAGATGACCTGCGGCTCCGCCGCGCGGCTGGTAACTCACTGTGAGGTTACGCAGCGTTACTTGGATGCGTCAAGCCGAATGGTCCGGACCGCCCCGGAGCAGGGTGGCAGCGCCCCGGACCGCCCCTTGTGCGGCCTGGTACGGTGGCTTCTGTAAATCCGACGTCCTTTAAGGTCCGTCCCGTGAGGCGGAGAAGGAGGTCCGTTTCATTATGGACACCAGCAGTGCAAGCTCAGACGGTGCCGGCGCGAGCGGTGGCACCGGATCCGGTGCGCGCCCCGTTCTCGAGGCCCCGGACATCGCACGGGTACTGACCCGTATCGCCCACGAGATCGTCGAACGCGCCAAGGGCGCCGAAGACGTCGTACTCCTCGGCATCCCGACCCGCGGTGTGTTCCTGGCCCGCAGGCTCGCGGCGAAGCTGGAGGAGATCACCGGCCGCACGATCCCGGTCGGCTCCCTGGACATCACCATGTACCGCGACGACCTGCGGATGCGGCCCGCCCGCGCGCTGGCACGTACGGACATCCCCGCGGACGGTGTCGACGGACGCCTGGTGGTCCTCGTCGACGACGTGCTCTTCTCCGGCCGTACGATCCGCGCCGCGCTCGACGCGCTGGGCGACATCGGCCGCCCGCGCGCCGTGCAGCTCGCGGTCCTCGTCGACCGGGGCCACCGCGAGCTCCCGATCCGCGCCGACTACGTCGGCAAGAACCTCCCCACGTCGCTGCGCGAGACGGTCAAGGTCCAGCTCGCCGAGGAGGACGGCCGCGACACCGTCCTGCTCGGCAGCGAGCGGACCGTCCCGGCCGGCGGCCGTTAGCTCCTCCTTCCTGCGGCCCGCGACCCCGGGCCGAGAGCTGCGCCTGCCCGCTCGCCCTGCCCGAATCTCCGCGACCTCCGCGCCCTCCCCGCGAACATGGAGCACACCCAGATGAAGCGCCACCTCATCTCGGCCGCCGATCTCACCCGCGACGACGCCGTCCTGATCCTCGACACCGCCGAGGAGATGGCCCGGGTCGCCGACCGGCCGGTCAAGAAGCTTCCGACCCTGCGCGGCCGTACCGTCGTCAACCTCTTCTTCGAGGACTCGACCCGGACCCGCATCTCCTTCGAGGCGGCGGCCAAGCGCCTCTCCGCCGACGTCATCAACTTCTCCGCGAAGGGCTCGTCGGTCTCCAAGGGCGAGTCCCTCAAGGACACCGCGCTGACCCTGGAGGCGATGGGGGCCGACGCCGTCGTCATCCGGCACGGCTCGTCGGGCGCCCCCTACCGGCTCGCCACATCGGGCTGGATCGACGGCGCCGTCGTCAACGCGGGCGACGGCACCCACGAACACCCCACCCAGGCGCTCCTCGACGCGTTCACCATGCGCCGCAGGCTCGTCGGCGCCGACACCGGCATCGGGCACGACCTCGAAGGCCGCCGCATCACCATCGTCGGTGACGTCCTGCACAGCAGGGTCGCCCGCTCCAACGTCCATCTGCTGCACACACTCGGCGCCCGGGTCACCCTGGTCGCGCCGCCCACCCTGGTGCCCATCGGCGTGGAGCACTGGCCCTGCGAGGTCTCGTACGACCTCGACCGGGTGCTCCCCGAATCCGACGCCGTCATGATGCTGCGCGTCCAGCGCGAGCGGATGAACGCGGCCTTCTTCCCCACCGAACGCGAGTACTCGCGCCGCTACGGCCTGGACGGCGACCGCATGGCGCGGATGCCGGGCGACTCCATCGTCATGCACCCCGGACCGATGAACCGGGGCATGGAGATCACCGCCGACGTCGCCGACTCCGGCCGCTGCACCGCCGTGGAACAGGTCGCCAACGGCGTCTCGATCCGGATGGCCGTCCTCTATCTGCTGCTGGGCGGCGCCCAGCCCGCCACGACTTCCCGTACCGAGGAGAGCAAGTAACCATGAGCAAGACCCTGATCCGTGGTGCGAAGGTCCTCGGCGGCGAGCCGCAGGACGTCCTGATCGACGGTGAGACCATCGCGGCGGTCGGCCCCGGCCTCTCCGCCGACGGCGCCGATGTCATCGAGGCGGCAGGCCGGATCCTGCTGCCCGGCCTCGTCGACCTGCACACCCATCTGCGCGAGCCGGGCCGTGAGGACTCCGAGACCGTGCTGACCGGCACCAAGGCCGCGGCAGTCGGCGGCTTCACCGCCGTCCACGCCATGGCGAACACCTTCCCCGTCGCCGACACCGCCGGCGTCGTGGAGCAGGTCTGGCGCCTGGGCAAGGAGTCCGGCTACTGCGACGTACAGCCCATCGGCGCCGTCACCGTCGGCCTGGCCGGCAAGCAGCTCGCCGAGCTCGGCGCGATGCACGACTCGGCCGCGGCCGTCCGGGTCTTCTCCGACGACGGCAAGTGTGTGGACGACGCGGTGATCATGCGCCGCGCCCTGGAGTACGTGAAGGCGTTCGACGGTGTCGTGGCCCAGCACGCCCAGGAGCCCCGGCTCACCGAAGGCGCCCAGATGAACGAGGGCGTCGTCTCCTCCGAGCTGGGCCTCGGCGGCTGGCCCGCCGTCGCCGAGGAGTCGATCATCGCCCGCGATGTGCTGCTCGCCGCCCATGTCGGCTCCCGGGTGCACATCTGCCATCTGTCGACAGCCGGCTCCGTCGAGCTCGTCCGCTGGGCCAAGTCCAAGGGCTGGAACGTCACCGCCGAGGTGACCCCGCACCACCTCCTGCTCACCGACGAGCTGGTCCGCACGTACAACCCCGTCTACAAGGTCAACCCGCCGCTGCGCACCGAGGCCGATGTGATGGCCCTGCGCGAGGCGCTCGCGGACGGCACGATCGACTGTGTCGCCACCGACCACGCCCCGCACCCGCACGAGGACAAGGACTGCGAGTGGGCCGCGGCCGCCATGGGCATGGTCGGCCTGGAGACCGCGCTCTCCGTCGTCCAGCAGACGATGGTCGACACCGGACTCGTCGACTGGGAGACCATCGCCGACCGGATGTCCTTCCGCCCCGCGGCCATCGGCCGCCTCACCGGCCACGGCCGCCCCGTCGCCGCCGGTGAGCCCGCGAACCTCACCCTGGTCGACGCGGATTACCGTGGTGAGGTGGACCCCGCGGGCTTCGCCTCCCGCAGCCGCAACACCCCGTACGAGGGCCGTGAGCTGCCGGGACGCGTCACCCACACCTTCCTGCGGGGCAGGGCAACGGTCGTGGACGGGAAGCTGGCGTGACACCTCTCATCAATCTTCACCCCGCACATCTGCACCTCGCAGCTGAGCAGAAGTCGGCGGACGTCACCGACTGGTCGGGCCGCATCGGCTGGATCGTCGGTCTGCTGCTCTTCGTCGCGCTCCTCTACTGGCTGATGCGCGAGGGCTGGAAGTGGCGCGGAACGCTCCAGAGCGACCTGCCCGAACTGCCCACAGTGCCGGACGCCCCCGGCGCCGCCAGACTGGAGATGAGCGGCCGCTACCACGGCTCGACCACGGCCGGTCAGTGGCTCGACCGGATCGTCGCACACGGCCTGGGCACCCGCAGCAAGGCCGAGGTGACGCTCACGGACGCCGGCATCGACGTCGTACGCCCCGGGGCGAGCGACTTCTTCATCCCGGCGGCGCGGCTCCGCGAGGCCCGGCTCGACAAGGGCATCGCGGGCAAGGTCCTCACGGAGGGCGGAATGCTGATCATCACCTGGCAGCACGGCGACAAGCTGATCGACTCCGGCTTCCGCTCCGACCGGGCCGCCGGACACGCCGCCTGGGTCGAGGCCGTCAACGCCATGAGCCACCCGGCGGACGCCGCCCCCGCGCACCCCACCACCAGCAGCACGCACCACCCGATCACGACGGAAGGCACCGCACGATGACGACCTCAAGGCCGGGGACAACCTCGGAGAGGAAAGCGGCGGCCCCCGCCGTACTCGTCCTGGAGGACGGCCGGTGCTTCCGCGGCCGCTCCTACGGGGCCACCGGTGAGACCTTCGGTGAAGCGGTCTTCAACACCGGCATGACCGGCTACCAGGAGACCCTCACCGACCCCTCCTACCACCGCCAGGTCGTCGTGATGACCGCCCCGCACGTGGGCAACACCGGCGTCAACGACGAGGACGACGAGTCCGCGAAGATCTGGGTCGCCGGCTATGTCGTACGCGACCCGGCCCGCATCCCGTCGAACTGGCGCTCCCGCCGCTCCCTCGACGACGAGCTGGTGCGGCAGGGCGTCGTCGGCATCAGCGGCGTCGACACCCGCGCCCTCACCCGCCATCTGCGCGAGCGCGGCGCGATGCGCGTCGGCATCTTCTCCGGCAACGCCCTGGCCGACGACGGCGTGCTCATCGCCAAGGTCAGGCAGGCGCCCGAGATGAACGGCGCCGACCTCTCCGCCGAGGTCGCCACCGCCGAGACGTACGTGGTCCCGGCGGTCGGCGAGAAGAAGTTCACCGTCGCCGCCATCGACCTCGGCATCAAGGGCATGACCCCGCACCTGATGGCCGAGCGCGGCATCGAGGTGCACGTCCTGCCCGCGACCGCCACCGTCGACGACGTGTACGCGGTCGCCCCCGACGGCGTGTTCCTCTCCAACGGCCCCGGCGACCCGGCCACCGCCGACCTGACGGTCATCAAGGCGGTGCTGGAGCGCAAGACCCCGCTCTTCGGCATCTGCTTCGGCAACCAGCTGCTCGGCCGCTCGCTCGGCTTCGGCACCTACAAGCTCAAGTACGGCCACCGCGGCATCAACCAGCCCGTGCAGGACCGTACGACCGGCAAGGTCGAGGTCACCGCGCACAACCACGGCTTCGCCGTCGACGCGCCGCTCGACCAGGTCTCCGACACGCCCTACGGCCGGGCCGAGGTCTCCCACGTCTGCCTCAACGACCACGTGGTCGAAGGGCTCCAGCTGCTCGACCAGCCGGCCTTCAGCGTCCAGTACCACCCCGAGGCGGCAGCGGGCCCGCACGACGCCGCGTACCTCTTCGACCGCTTCACGTCTTTGATGAACACAGCCCCGATGGAGGCCCAGCGTGCCTAAGCGCTCCGATATCCAGTCCGTCATGGTCATCGGGTCCGGGCCGATCGTCATCGGCCAGGCCGCCGAGTTCGACTACTCGGGCACCCAGGCGTGCCGGGTCCTCAAGGCCGAGGGCCTGCGGGTCATCCTGGTCAACTCCAACCCGGCCACGATCATGACCGACCCGGAGATCGCCGACGCCACCTACGTCGAGCCGATCACCCCCGAGTTCGTCGAGAAGATCATCGCCAAGGAGCGTCCGGACGCCCTGCTGCCGACCCTCGGCGGCCAGACCGCGCTCAACACCGCCATCTCCATGCACGAGGGCGGCATCCTGGACAAGTACGGCGTCGAGCTGATCGGCGCCAATGTCGAGGCGATCAACAAGGGCGAGGACCGCGACCTCTTCAAGGGCGTCGTCGAGGCCGTACGCACGAAGATCGGCCACGGCGAATCGGCCCGCTCGGTCATCTGCCACACGATGGACGACATCATCGGCGGCGTCGACGAGCTGGGCGGCTATCCGGTCGTCGTCCGCCCCTCCTTCACGATGGGCGGCGCCGGTTCCGGCTTCGCGCACAACGAGGAGGAGCTGCGCCGGATCGCCGGTCAGGGCCTGATGCTCTCGCCGACCACCGAGGTGCTCCTGGAGGAGTCCATCCTCGGCTGGAAGGAGTACGAGCTGGAGCTGATGCGCGACAAGAACGACAACGTCGTGGTGGTCTGCTCCATCGAGAACTTCGACCCGATGGGCGTGCACACCGGTGACTCGATCACCGTCGCCCCGGCGATGACGCTCACCGACCGCGAGTACCAGCGGCTGCGTGACATCGGCATCGCGATCATCCGCGAGGTGGGCGTCGACACCGGTGGCTGCAACATCCAGTTCGCCGTCAATCCCGAGGACGGCCGGATCATCGTCATCGAGATGAACCCGCGGGTCTCGCGTTCGTCCGCACTGGCGTCCAAGGCGACCGGATTCCCGATCGCGAAGATCGCGGCCCGGCTCGCTGTCGGATACACGCTGGACGAGATCCCCAACGACATCACGGAGAAGACCCCGGCGTCCTTCGAGCCGACGCTCGACTACGTCGTCGTGAAGGTGCCGCGGTTCGCGTTCGAGAAGTTCCCGGCCGCCGATGCCACCCTCACCACCACCATGAAGTCGGTCGGCGAGGCCATGGCGATCGGCCGGAACTTCACCGAGGCGCTCAACAAGGCGCTGCGCTCGATGGAGAAGAAGGGCTCGCAGTTCACCTTCGTGGGCGACCCCGGTGACAAGGCCGAGCTGCTGGAGACCGCCGGGGTCCCCACCGACGGCCGGATCAACACCGTCATGCAGGCCATGCGGGCCGGCGCGACCCCCGAAGAGGTCTTCGACGCGACGAAGATCGACCCGTGGTTCATCGACCAGCTGTTCCTGATCCTGGAGCACGCACAGGAGCTGGCCGCCGCCGAGAAGCTGGACCCCCAGCTGCTCGCCGACGCCAAGCGCCACGGCTTCTCGGACGCCCAGATCGCCGGGATCCGCGACCTGCGCGAGGACGTCGTCCGTGAGGTGCGGCACGCGCTGGGGGTGCGCCCCGTCTACAAGACGGTCGACACCTGCGCCGCCGAGTTCGCCGCGAAGACCCCGTACTTCTACTCCTCGTACGACGAGGAGAGCGAGGTCGCACCGCGCGAGAAGCCCGCCGTGATCATCCTCGGCTCGGGCCCGAACCGGATCGGCCAGGGCATCGAGTTCGACTACTCCTGTGTCCACGCCTCCTTCGCGCTCAGCGACGCCGGCTACGAGACCGTGATGGTCAACTGCAACCCCGAGACGGTCTCCACCGACTACGACACCTCCGACCGGCTCTACTTCGAGCCGCTCACCCTGGAGGACGTCCTGGAGATCGTGCACGCCGAGACGCTGGCCGGGCCCGTCGCCGGTGTCATCGTCCAGCTCGGCGGCCAGACCCCGCTGGGCCTGGCACAGGCGCTCAAGGACAACGGCGTGCCGGTCGTCGGCACCCCGCCGGAGGCGATCCACGCCGCCGAGGACCGCGGCGCGTTCGGCCAGGTACTCGCCGAGGCCGGGCTGCCCGCCCCCAAGCACGGCACCGCGACCACCTTCGACGAGGCCAAGGCCATCGCCGACGAGATCGGCTACCCGGTCCTGGTCCGCCCCTCGTACGTGCTCGGCGGGCGCGGCATGGAGATCGTGTACGACGAGATCCGGCTCGCCGCGTACATCGAGGAGTCCACCGAGATCAGCCCCACCCGCCCGGTGCTGGTCGACCGCTTCCTCGACGACGCGATCGAGATCGACGTCGACGCGCTCTACGACGGCACCGAGCTCTACCTCGGCGGCGTCATGGAGCACATCGAGGAGGCCGGGATCCACTCCGGCGACTCCGCCTGCGCGCTGCCCCCGATCACCCTCGGCGGCTTCGACATCAAGCGGCTGCGGATCTCCACCGAGGCCATCGCCAAGGGGGTCGGCGTCCGCGGACTGATCAACATCCAGTTCGCGCTGGCCGGCGACATCCTCTACGTCCTGGAGGCCAACCCGCGCGCCTCCCGTACGGTCCCCTTCACCTCGAAGGCCACCGCGGTCCCGCTGGCCAAGGCCGCGGCCCGTATCTCGCTCGGTGCGACCGTCGCCGAGCTGCGCGCCGAGGGCATGCTCCCGGCGACCGGCGACGGCGGCACCCTGCCGCAGGACGCGCCGATCTCCGTGAAGGAGGCCGTGATGCCGTGGTCGCGCTTCCGCGACATGCACGGCCGCGGCGTCGACACCGTCCTCGGCCCGGAGATGCGCTCCACCGGCGAGGTCATGGGCATCGACTCGGTCTTCGGCACCGCGTACGCCAAGTCCCAGGCCGGGGCGTACGGGCCGCTGCCCACCAAGGGCCGTGCCTTCATCTCGGTCGCCAACCGGGACAAGCGCTCGATGATCTTCCCGGCCCGCGAGCTGGTCGCGCACGGCTTCGAGCTCCTCGCCACCTCGGGCACCGCCGAGGTGCTGCGCCGCAACGGTATCGGCGCCACCGTGGTCCGCAAGCTCTCCGAGGGCGAGGGCCCGGCCGGTGAGCGCACCATCGTCCAGCTCATCCACGACGGCGAGGTCGACCTCATCGTCAACACCCCGTACGGCACCGGCGGCCGCCTCGACGGCTACGAGATCCGCACCGCGGCCGTGGCCCGCGCGGTGCCCTGCCTTACCACGGTCCAGGCACTCGCCGCGGCCGTCCAGGGCATCGACGCGCTCAACGGCGGCGATGTCGGCGTCCGCTCCCTCCAGGAACACGCACGCCATCTGACCGCCGCACGCGAGGTCTAGCAGCCACGAGGGGGACACCGGAAACGGTGTCCCCCTCGTGATGAGCCCCCGTTCATGAGTTCCCGCCCGGGGGCTCGCCATGAGGAAAGCCGGATGTACAAACTCTTCTTCGACCTGGTCTTCAAGCGGATGGACCCCGAGCGCGCCCACCACCTGGCCTTCCGCTGGATCCGCACCGCGGCGCGGATCCCGGTGCTGCGTACGTTCGGAGCGGCCGTGCTCGCGCCGCGCCACAAGGAACTGCGTACGGAGGCGTTCGGCCTGCGGATGCACGGCCCGTTCGGTCTCGCGGCGGGCTTCGACAAGAACGCGGTCGCCATCGACGGCATGACCATGCTCGGCTTCGACCACGTCGAGATCGGCACGGTCACCGCGCGGCCCCAGCCCGGCAACCCGAGAAAGCGGCTCTTCCGCCTGGTGGCGGACCGCGCGCTCATCAACCGCATGGGGTTCAACAACGAGGGCTCCGCGGCCGTGGCGGCCCGCCTGGCGGCCCGTAACCCCGTCTTCAGGACCACCGTCGGCGTCAACATCGGCAAGACCAAGGTCGTCCCCGAGGACGAAGCCGTCGCCGACTACGTGGCCTCGACCGAGCGGCTGGCCCGCCACGCCGACTACCTGGTCGTCAACGTCTCGTCGCCGAACACACCCGGCCTGCGGAGCCTCCAGGCGACCGAAGCGCTGCGCCCGCTGCTGACCGCGGTGCGCGAGGCCGCCGACCGCACCGTCACCGGACGGCGGGTCCCGCTGCTGGTGAAGATCGCCCCCGACCTCGCCGACGAGGACGTGGACGCCGTCGCCGACCTGGCCGTGGAACTGGGCCTCGACGGCATCATCGCCACCAACACCACCATCGCCCGCGACACTCTCGGCCTGCGCTCCGCCGCCGCGCTCACCGCGGAGACCGGCGGCCTCTCCGGCGCACCGCTCAAGGAGCGCTCGCTGGAGGTCCTGCGCCGGCTGCACGCGCGTGTGGGCGGCGACCTCACCCTGGTCGGGGTCGGCGGCATCGAGACCGCCGATGACGCCTGGCAGCGGATCCTGGCCGGGGCCACCCTCGTCCAGGGCTACAGCGCCTTCATCTACCGGGGCCCGTTCTGGGCCCGCGCGATTCACCGGGGCCTCGCGGCCCGGCTGCGCGACAGCCCGTACGCCACCCTCGCCGAAGCCGTCGGCGCCGACACCAGGAAGCAGGCCGCCCGATGACCCCTCAGCAGCCGCTCGAACCGTTCGGCACCCGGCTCCGCCGGGCCATGGACACCAGGGGCCCGCTCTGCGTCGGCATCGACCCGCACGCCTCGCTGCTGACGGCCTGGGGCCTCGGCGACGACATCGCGGGTCTGGAGCGCTTCACCCGCACCGTCGTGGAGGCGCTGGCCGACCGGGTCGCCGTGCTCAAGCCGCAGTCCGCGTTCTTCGAGCGGTTCGGCTCGCGCGGCATCGCCGTCCTGGAGAAGGCCGTCGCCGAGGCGCGCTCGGCGGGGGCCCTGGTGCTGATGGACGCCAAGCGCGGCGACATCGGCTCGACCATGGGCGCCTACGCGGCGACCTACCTGGACCCGCGGTCGCCGCTCTTCTCGGACGCGGTGACGCTCTCGCCGTACCTCGGCTTCGGCTCGCTGCGCCCGGCCCTGGACGCGGCGGTGCTCGGCGGCGCGGGTGTCTTCGTCCTCGCGCTGACCTCCAACCCGGAGGGCGCCGAGGTCCAGCGGGCCACGGCGCCCGACGGCCGGCCGCTCGCCCGGCTGATGCTCGACCACATGGCCGCCGAGAACGAGGGCGCCGACCCGCTCGGCTCGGTGGGCGCCGTCGTGGGTGCGACGCTCGGCGACCCGGGCGTACGCCTGGACATCAACGGTCCGCTCCTCGCCCCCGGGATCGGCGCCCAGGGCGCGACGCCCGCGGATCTGCCCCGGGTGTTCGGTTCGGCGGTCGGCAATGTGGTGCCGAGCGTCAGCCGGGGAGTCCTGCGGCACGGTCCCGACAGCGCGGCCCTGCGCGATTCGGCCGCCCGCTTCGCCGACGAAGTGCGTACGGCGGTCGCCGGCTGAGGAGTGCCGGGCCGATCAGCGAGGTCCGGGGCCGGGCGGGGCCGGAAACCCGGAGGCGTACGGTCAGAATCAGCCAGTTGACGTCCGGCAGGCCGAAAACCGGGGGGTTATGCCCTAAATATCCCCTCCGGCCAAGGCTGACCAGGACTTTTCGTCTGTTCTCGCTGACTGGAGCGGCCTTGGCCGCTAGTCTCCGTCGAGAGCCGACGCGCAATTCTGTTGCTCGTCGCTCCGCAGGTGTGGGGCGATCAGTTCCTCACCGGTCCGTATCCGACAGTTCGACATCCGAGGTGACGTAGGCGTGGCTCTTCCGCCCCTTACCCCTGAACAGCGCGCAGCCGCGCTCGAAAAGGCCGCCGCGGCTCGCCGGGAGCGGGCCGAGGTCAAGAATCGACTCAAGCACTCCGGCGCCTCCCTCCACGAGGTCATCAAGCAGGGCCAGGAGAATGGCGTCATCGGGAAGATGAAGGTCTCCGCTCTCCTTGAGTCCCTGCCCGGTGTGGGCAAGGTCCGCGCCAAGCAGATCATGGAGCGGCTCGGCATCTCCGAGAGCCGCCGAGTGCGCGGTCTCGGCTCCAATCAGATCGCCTCTTTGGAGCGCGAGTTCGGTGGCGGCTCTGCCTGACGTCCCGGGCACCCCCGGGAAGCTGGAATAATCGCCGCATGGCTGCAACACCCCGGGGGACGACCCCCGTACCCCCGGACCCCCATCCGCGGTTGACCGTGCTCTCCGGCCCCTCCGGGGTCGGCAAGAGCACGGTCGTCGCCCATATGCGCAAGGTTCATCCCGAGGTCTGGCTCTCGGTGTCGGCGACGACCCGCAAGCCACGCCCCGGGGAGCGCCACGGCGTCCAGTACTTCTTCGTGGACGACGAGGAGTTCGACAAGCTCGTCGCCAACGGTGAGCTGCTCGAATGGGCCGAGTTCGCGGGCAACCGGTACGGCACCCCGCGCCGTGCCGTCCTCGACCGCCTGGAGGCAGGGGAGCCGGTGCTCCTGGAGATCGATCTCCAGGGCGCCCGGCTCGTACGGAACTCGATGCCCGAGGCCCAGCTCGTCTTCCTGGCACCGCCCAGCTGGGACGAGCTGGTCCGCCGGCTCACCGGACGTGGAACCGAACCGCCCGATGTCATCGAGCGCAGGCTGGCGGCCGCGAAGATCGAACTGGCCGCCGAGCCGGAGTTCGACACGACCCTTGTCAATACCTCCGTCGAGGACGTGGCCCGCGAGCTGCTAGCCTTGGTCAAGGTTCTTTGATTTTCACTCCATCGGAAGGCAGAGAGTGTCCTCTTCCATCACCACGCCCGAGGGCATCATCAACCCGCCGATTGATGAGCTGCTCGAGGCAACCGACTCCAAGTACAGCCTCGTGATCTACGCCGCCAAGCGCGCGCGCCAGATCAACGCGTACTACTCACAGCTGGGCGAAGGTCTGCTGGAGTACGTCGGTCCGCTGGTGGACACTCACGTCCACGAGAAGCCCCTCTCGATCGCGCTCCGCGAGATCAACGCGGGTCTGCTGACCTCCGAGGCCATCGAAGGCCCCGTTCAGTAACGCAGACAGTGAGTTCTTTCACTCCGGGCCCGGCAGCACAGCTGCCGGGCCCGGAGTGTTTCCCGGGGTCCCCCGGAGCGCCGCCCCCCGGGTGATGCAGCATGGGGGTGTACGAATCCGAATGCGGAGCCGAAGCCGGGGAGACATGGACGTGGCGGAGAAGCCGAAGGTCGTTCTGGGGGTCAGCGGAGGCATCGCCGCGTACAAGGTGTGCGAGGTGCTGCGCAGGCTGACCGAGTCCGGCCACGACGTACAGGTCGTGCCGACCGAGTCCGCGCTCCACTTCGTCGGCGCCGCGACCTGGTCGGCGCTCTCCGGGCACCCCGTGTCCACCGAGGTCTGGTCCGGCGTCCACGAGGTCCCGCATGTGCGGACCGGGCAGGGCGCCGATCTGGTGCTGGTCGCCCCCGCCACCGCCGACCTGCTCGCGAAGGCCGCCCACGGGCTCGCCGACGACCTGCTGACCAATACGCTGCTCACCGCCCGGTGTCCGGTGGTCTTCGCCCCCGCGATGCACACCGAGATGTGGGAGCACCCGGCCACCCGGGAGAACGTGGCGACGCTGCGCCGCCGCGGCGCCGTCGTGATCGAGCCGGCTGTCGGGCGTCTCACCGGCGTGGACACCGGCAAGGGGCGGCTGCCCGACCCGGGCGAGATCTTCGAGACCTGCCGCCGGGTGCTGGCCCGTGGTGTCACCGAGCCCGACCTGGCGGGCCGCCATGTGGTGGTCAGCGCGGGCGGCACCCGTGAACCGCTGGACCCGGTCCGTTACCTGGGGAACCGCTCGTCGGGGAAACAGGGGTACGCCTTCGCCCGTACGGCTGTCGCCCGCGGCGCCAGGGTGACGCTGGTCGAGGCCAACACCGGACTGCCCGCACCGGCCGGGGCCGACGTGGTGCACGTGGGCACGGCGGTGCAGCTGCGGGAGGCGGTCCTGAAGGCCGCGGCGGACGCCGACGCGGTGGTCATGGCGGCCGCGGTGGCCGACTTCCGCCCCGCCGCCTACGCCCAGGGCAAGATCAAGAAGCGGGACGGCCAGGAGCCCGCACCGATCGACCTGGTCCGCAATCCGGACATCCTCGCCGAGATCTCCGCGGAGCGCGCCACGCCCGGACAGGTCGTGGTCGGATTCGCGGCCGAGACGGACGATGTGCTCTCCAACGGACGGCACAAACTGCGCCGCAAGGGCTGTGATCTGCTCGTCGTCAACGAGGTCGGGGAGCACAAGACCTTCGGCTCCGAGGAGAACGAAGCGGTGGTCCTGGCGGCCGACGGCGGCGAGACCTCGGTGCCGTACGGCTCCAAGGAAGCCCTCGCCGATACCGTCTGGGATCTGGTGGTACCGCGGTTCGGATGAAAATCTGGTGACATCCACCGGGCCGTGGGAAGCCGGTGAAAGCCGCTTTCCATCCCATTTCGGCGGTCCGAAGGCCGTACCGCCGGTGCAGTGCCTCGGGTCACACGGCTCCCACGGAGCGAGACACGTGCCCCGTTGACCCGAGGCGACCGATAAACTGGTCTCGGAATGAGCCGGGCGCAGCCCCCGGCCACTCCACCCGCGATCAGCCAGCAGCCGCTGCAACCCCAGGGAGCGTTGTGTCCCGTCGTCTGTTCACCTCGGAATCTGTCACCGAGGGCCACCCCGACAAGATCGCTGACCAGATCAGCGACACGATTCTGGACGCGCTTCTGCGCGAGGACCCCGCCTCCCGTGTCGCCGTGGAGACCCTGATCACCACGGGCCAGGTGCACGTGGCCGGTGAGGTCACCACCAAGGCGTACGCCCCGATCGCGCAGCTCGTGCGCGACAAGATCCTCGAGATCGGCTACGACTCGTCGAAGAAGGGCTTCGACGGCGCCTCCTGCGGCGTGTCGGTGTCCATCGGCGCGCAGTCCCCGGACATCGCCCAGGGCGTCGACACCGCGTACGAGAAGCGGGTGGCCGCCGCAGGCGGTACCGAGGACGACCTCGACAAGCAGGGTGCCGGCGACCAGGGCCTGATGTTCGGCTACGCCTGCGACGAGACACCCGAGCTGATGCCGCTGCCGATCCACCTGGCACACCGGCTCTCGCGCCGTCTCTCCGAGGTCCGCAAGAACGGGACCATCCCGTACCTGCGCCCCGACGGCAAGACCCAGGTCACCATCGAGTACGACGGCGACAAGGCGCTCCGCCTCGACACGGTCGTGGTCTCCTCGCAGCACGCGAGCGACATCGACCTGGACTCGCTGCTCGCCCCCGACATCCGCGAGTTCGTCGTCGAGCATGTGCTGAAGCAGCTGATCGACGACGGCATCAAGCTGGACACCGAGGGCTACCGGCTGCTGGTGAACCCGACCGGCCGCTTCGAGATCGGCGGCCCGATGGGCGACGCCGGGCTGACCGGCCGCAAGATCATCATCGACACGTACGGCGGCATGGCCCGGCACGGCGGCGGCGCCTTCTCGGGCAAGGACCCGTCGAAGGTGGACCGCTCGGCGGCGTACGCCATGCGCTGGGTCGCCAAGAACGTGGTGGCCGCAGGGCTCGCCACCCGCTGCGAGGTCCAGGTCGCGTACGCGATCGGCAAGGCCGAGCCGGTGGGTCTGTTCGTGGAGACCTTCGGCACCGCTGCCACGGACGTCGAGAAGATCGAGCAGGCCATCTCGGAGGTCTTCGACCTCCGCCCGGCCGCGATCATCCGTGATCTGGACCTGCTGCGCCCGATCTACGCCGAGACGGCGGCGTACGGCCACTTCGGCCGCGAGCTGCCGGACTTCACCTGGGAGCGCACCGACCGGGTGGACGCCCTGCGGAAGGCCGCGGGGCTGTAGGGGCCGCCCGCTCCGGTCACAGCACAGCACTACACAGCACAGCTCAGCACACTGCCCGGCATCTCCCAGGGGAGGCGCCGGGCAGTGCTGTGTTGTGTAGGGGTTCGGCCGGGTCAGAAGGGCACCGACTCCGTGGGCGGCGGGGGGCCGGCGGGTCCCGGCCCCGACCCATTGACATGGGTCGGGGGCTGGTCGGGGGCCGAGTGGAACCTGGTGCGGATCTCGGCTGCGGGGTCTCCGTCGAGATAGCGCAGCGTCCCGTAGACCTGGTCGGCGAGCAGCGCGATCACCGGGTCCTCCGGCGCCAGCCCGGTGGCGTCCACCAGCTGGGCGAAGGCGTCGCCAAGACCTGTGCCCGCCGGCTCAGGTACCGCTTCCCCGGGAGCTGCTCCAGGGGAGCCGCCGGGCCCGGCAAACGGCCCGGGGTTCCCGTCCGGCGCGAGCCCGGGCCCCTCCTCGGGCGGGCCGTCCACCAGATGCCGGAACCTCTCCTCGACGTCCTGGTTGTTGGCGGCCGACGTGAGCTGGGCGAGCAGGCCGATGTCCTTCACCGTCCGGTCCACGCGGTCGTCGTTCCTGTGCAGCCACCACACCACCGCGCTGCCGGTGTCCCGCAGCACATCCTTGCCCAGGTAGGTCCTGCGGCTCTGCTCGAACTTCCGCTCGTGCTCCCAGACCGCTTCGTCCTTGCGGACGGAGGCCAGGGCGGCCAGCCGCTCCTGGTCCCGGTCCGAGAGAGTGAGGCCGACTTCCAGCGCCATGGCCTGGACCCGGCCCGATGCGTCCTCCTGCATCGTTCCCAGCACACCGTTCAGCTCGTGCTGTACGAGGGAGCTCCGGGTGGGGCTGCGGAGCGCGGTGATCGCCCGGGCCCGGTCGAGCAGCGCGTCGACCGCGAGCCCGCTCGCATTGACCGGTGGCGACCCCGGCGGGGCGGACACCGGACACCAGCGGACCGTCGCGGAGAAGAGGAAGTCGTAGTCGTCCGCCGCGCTCGGCAGAGCGACGTCGCTGATCCGCAGTTCCCGCCGTTCCACCGGTGGTACGGGCAGGTCGGGCATGAACTCGGCGGGGAACGGATCCACCCGGCGGTCCGCGAACCGTATGACCAGCACCGGGGCCGCAAGCAGCGGAACGGCTGCCGCCGGCCACGCCCAGCGGGGCCAGCTCTCGTACAGGCCGATGATGACGAGGAGAAGTCCGCCGATCAGGGTGAGAAAGACGGTGACGGTTTTCTGACCGGAGCTCATGGTGCTGTCGACTCCCGGGGTGAGGTGATCCACTCATGCTGGGCTGCGCTGATCTTCTGAAGGACCCTGGCCGGCAGGGCGGCTGCTGTGCGGTCCGCTGTCGGGCCCTCATCGCGCCCTTGCCGGGCGGCGGCCCACTCGCCGGCGAAGCGGTAGAGGAGCCCGAAGCGGTCGCCGCGCTGCTCGCAGCCGGCGACGAGGACATCGAGGAAACGGTCCGCGTACGGGGCGCCGGCGCACACCGCCGCCAGCCACGCCGCTGCGGCCGGAGCCCACTGTGCTGCTGTGCGGTCGCGGAACACGGCCGACCAGCACCGGACGAGGCGGGTCCGTACCCCGGATTCGGCCAGGAGCGGGCGCGACCGGCCCGCGGAATCGGTCAGTGGTCCGGGCCCGGACACGTAGAGGAAGATGTCCGGGTCGACGCGCCAGGGGCTCGACGCGAGACGGTCCAGCATCCGGCGCAGCAGATGGTGGTTCTCCCCGACCAGCTTCAGCAGCGCCTCCCGGCCTTCCGAGCCGGTACCTTCCCTGCGGGCCAGATGGTGCAGACGTACCAGGGCCGCGTAGGGGTGCGAGACGGACATCTCGGCCGCGCAGACACCGATGAGGACGTGCCGCAGCGGCGCGCTGAGCTGATTACTCGTCGACAGGTCGTAGATCTGATGACGGAACCTCCCGCCGTACCGCACGCTCCGCAGACCGTGTCGCAGGCCGTGCGCGGCGGCGCGGAAGGCGGGCCCGTCGGAACGGGGGGCCGAGGCCCACTGCTTCGTGAGATCGAGCAGATCGTCGGGGCGCTGTGTGACCAGGCACTGCTCCGCCACCCGCTCGACCAGCCGGTCGCGGTCCGTGTCCGTCAGGCCGGGCAGGCCCACCGCCTGCCCGGCCCAGTCCCGCAGCGGTTCCCGCAGGTCGGGGAAGTCCCGCCAGATGAGGGTGCGCACCGCGCCGTCGACACCGAGCCCGGTGAAGCGGACCCGGTCGCCCGCGGTGATCTCCGCATCGATCCCGGCCAGCCGCTCGGTCAGCGCGCGGCGGCGCAGCAGGGTCCGCACACTGCCGGGTGGCTCCTCGCCGAGCAGCAGCTCCGTCGCCCGGTGGACGGCGTCCGCCCTGGCTCCGTGGAGCATGGCCGTCGTCACCAGCAGAGCGCGGTCGGCGCCCCTGCGCAAGGTGCCGAACTGGCGGGCCGCCTGTTCCGGGGTGCGCAGCGCACCCCTCAGCGCCTCCTCGCACCAGTCCGTGAAGTCCCCGCCCCTGCCTGCCGCTTCACACAGGAACTGGGCGAATGTGGCGACGCGGGACAGGGAGGGCGCATGGGCGAGGTAGTCCGTCACCCTGGCCGGCGCCAGGTCCGTCATCGTCGGATCCAGCCCTGAACTCCGCATATGGTGCTTGACGATGTCCAGCTCCATGTCCGGCGCCCGGCTGATGAAGCGGCGCAGATCCCCCAGTGCGGGGGCGAGCCCGTCGCCCGAACCGGAGAGAACGGTCGGCAGGATGATCACCAGCCCCGCCGCTCTGTCCCTGATGGCCTGCCGGAAGGGCGACAGCTCGGTCTGAACTCCGGCCCACAGACGTTCCTTCGCGGTGGACAGGTCGAGCAGCAGCCGGTCGTCGTGGGCGATCATCTCGGGATCCAGCAGGCACCGCGAGTCCTCCTCCTCCCTCTCCAGGGGGAGTTCCTGGATGGGGGAGGGCCCCGACATGCCGCGCAACAGGATCCTGGCGGCTGTGCCCCGGCCGTTGCCCGGCCTGCCGTCCAGGAGCACCATGCGGTGCTTCTCCAGTACGTCGGACGCCTGGTGAAATCCGTCGGGGGGTACGAAGTGGCGGTGCAGCCACCTCAGTTCGTCCTCGGCGAGCTTGCGCGGTGACCTCTCCTGGGCGTCCTTCGGAGGCGGCGGCCCCATGTAGTAGTTGTTGGTCTGGGGACCGGAGCCCGCGTGGACCGAATCGCTGCTCCCGATGAACGTGGAGGCCGATTCGCTCACCGGGACTCGTCCTCACGCCGGTGCCTGCTGCCGAACGACTGGTGGATCCCCTCACGGTTGTCGCCCGCGATGTACTGCGCGCCGTCCCCCGAGAGATGCGGCTGGTGCTGGGGCCCGGTACCTGTGTGTACAGGACCGTTGACGTGCTTGATGACCGTGCCGCCGACATCTCCGGAGACGTCCCCGGCCTGGATGACGGTGCCGCTGACGTTCTCCGCCCAGTTCCCGACGGAGTCGGGCCGGTGGCGCGACCGCGTCTGCGTCAGGGCCCGTTCCGCCTCGGCCAGTTCCGGTACGCGGTCGGTCAGGAACGCGCTGATGCGTCGCAGACCGGCATCGGCGTCCTGGGTGTCGTACCGGACGGACTGACAGCGCGCCAGTTTCGCCAGCGCGCGGGGCAGCTCGTCCGGGCGCAGCCGCTCGGTGCGGCGGCCCACGAGGACCGGTACGACATGGAGGGAGCACCGGAAGGCTTCCAGGATTTCCCTGCGCACCCAGTCCTTGGGGTCCCGCAGCTCCGGTGCTGCGGCCCACCGCCCTCCGACGACCGCGATCAGCACGCTGCTGCGCCGGACCGCTGTGAGCAGCTCGTCGTCGAAGAGAGCACCCGGCTCGATGGACTTGCTGGCGCGGAAGATACGACGGCTGCCGAAGCGGTTGCTGAGATCGCGCTCCAGAGTGGTGGCGGTCTCCTCGCCGTCGCCGGTGCGGTAGTTGATGAAGACATCGGGCATGGTGGTCCCTCTCTCGTTACTGATCCGGTCGTGCGGGAGCCAGGACGGACGTGAGCCGGGGCGACAGCTCGCGTACCGAGGGGCGGGCGGGATGGCGGCCGAGCACCCGGGCCAGCCGGCGCAGATCGAGCCCGACCGTCGCCGAACCGATGGTGTGGGCGTCGCCCAGCAGCCCGCCCGTCAGGAAGCAGGCATGGTCGATCTCGCCTGCGAGAGCGTGTGCCAGCGCCTGCCGGACGCCGTATCTGGCGCGGGTCCGCAGGGCGCCGGCCGGCACCTTGGCCATCTCCCGGTCCAGGGCCGCGGCGGACTCCCCGGCCCTGCCGAGATCGAGCAGGGACCAGGCGGTGGTCATCGCCACCGGATCGGTGAGATGGGTGGTGCCGAGCACCGGGCCGCCCGTGTCACCGCTGTCGGCCGCGAGGAGGTCCCGGGCCCGGTCCAGCGCCCGCATGGCCGGGCCGTACTCGCCGGCGAGCGCGTACCCCTGCCCCTCCCGCTGGGCGGCGAGCCCCATGATCCGTGGCGGCGCCGGGTGGGAGCGGCGGACTTGTTGCGCCAGCGCGACCGTATGGGCCGCGTCGCCGCTGTAGTACGCGATGAGTCCGCGCCGTACGAGCGCATAGGCCGCGAGATTCCGGTCACCGGATGCCGATGCCAGCGCCACTGCTTGGTCGGTCCAGCTCAGGGCGCCGCTGTCATCGCCCGACTCCTGAGCCATCCACCCGGCGAACTCCGCGTAGGAGGCACTCAGGGCGAGAAGTCCGCGCGCGGTCCGGGGGCCGCACCGGGCCGCCAGGATCTGAAGGGCCTGTGTCTGTGCGGCCAGGGCGGGGAGCACCGCCGTCGCCGGGGCTGTCTGCCCCAGCCGGCGGAATTGGTCGAACAACGCACGCGATACGTCGAGCAGGGTTCCGTCCGCCGGGTCGGCTCCTGGGCCAGGTGGGCCGGCGCCCGGCAGCAGCCCGAGCAAGGGGGCTGCCCCGAGGGCCACGACCTGGCGGCGGCCGGGCAGGGCGAGGGTCTGCGGAGCCGGAGGCCCGGTCCCGTCCGGCGAACGGGGCCTGCGCCCGGCACTGCGGCCGGGGACCAGGGCGAGCAGCGCACCGCCCTGCCGTAACTGCCCGTCGCACAGCCTGGCCAGCTCCGGTGTCGGGTGCTTCCTGCCCGTCTCCACCTTGCTGAGCTGGCCCTTGCTGTAGTGAATGAGCGAGGACAACTGGGTGAGTGTCAGGCCCGCGCCGGTGCGGGCCCTGCGTAAGGCGCTGCCGAAGGTATCCGGTTGGTCCAGCACGTAACCCCCTGAGATGCGTGTCGCCGCCCGGCGCCGTGAGCCAGACTCGGCCCTGCTCGTGGCGGCGAGCAAGGCACCCGGTCGGGTTTCCCGTTTCCGGTTCTGGAGGGAACCCGATCCGGTCAGTCATGTCGAGAAGGCGATTTCAGCCACGCGAGTGACCGGCGGGGCGCAGGGGAGGGGGAGTGGTGCGGGGTGCGGGCTCAGCGGATCAAGGTGAAGCGGAGTTCCGTTCCCGGTGCTGCCTGGGCGGCTGTGGACAGTGTCTGTTCCGGGACGACGCCGATCACCGGGTAGCCGCCCGTCGTCGGGTGGTCGTTGAGGAAGATCACCGGGCGGCCGTCGGGTGGGACCTGGATCGAGCCCAGGACGACGCCCTCGCTGGGGAGTTCGCCCTGGCGGGCCCGTTCCAGGGCGGGTCCTTCGGTGCGCAGGCCGATGCGGTTGCTGTGCGGGGACACTCGGTAGACGGCTGTCGTCAGCGTGCGCAGGGCGGCCGGGGTGAACCAGTCGTCCCGTGGGCCGGGCAGCACCGGCAGGACCAGGGTCGCGGGGATCCCGGGCCATGGGGCGCAGTCCGCGCCCGGGGCCAGGGTGTGGTTCCTGGTGGTGCCGAGCGGGAGGCTGTCGCCGTCGCGCAGGGGGGCCGGGCCGAGGCCCGAGAGGAGGTCGGCCGAGCGGCTGCCCAGTACGGGCTCCGGGCACAGGCCGCCCCGGAAGGCCAGATAGCTGCGGACCCCGTACTGCGCCCCGTGGGCCTCGAGCACCGCGCCGGCGGGCACCAGGACGGGGGCGCCCCACGGCGCCGGCCGGCCATCGACGGTGACCCGGCAGGGGGCGCCGCCGACGACCGCGGTCACCGCCCGGGTGGGGCGGACCGCGCAGCCGGTGAGTGTGGTCTCCAGGACGGCGGCGTCCGCCTGGTTGCCGGCCAGCCGGTTGGCGAGGAGGCGGGCCGGGGAGTCCAGGGCGCCCGCGCGCGGGACGCCGAGATGGGCGTACCCGGTACGCCCGCCGTCCTGCACTGTCGTCAGGGCGCCCGCGCGGACCACCTGGAGCATGGCTGCCGTCACCGGCGCCGCTGTCGTCACTGGCCTGCCTCCTCGGTACGCGGTCCGGCGGCGCGGCGGCCGGCCGGGCTCTCCGTGAAACGGACCCGGGTGCCGGGTGTCAGCAGGGCGGCGGGCTCGCGGTCCTGGTCCCAGAGGAGGTCCGGGTCGGGTGTCCGGCCGATGAGCTGCCAGCCGCCGGGCGACGCACGCGGGTACACGCCGGTGTACGGGCCCGCGAGCGCCAGCGATCCTTCGGGGACCCGGGTGCGCGGGGTGGCGCGGCGGGGCACCCGGAAGCGTTCGGGCAGACCGGTCAGATAGCCGAAACCGGGGGCGAACCCCGAGAACGCCACCCGGAATTCGATGCCGCTGTGGATCCGCGCCACCTCGCCGGGGCCGACACCCCACGCGGCCGCCACATCGGCGAGGTCGGGGCCGTCGTACACCACGGGGACCTCGACGACCGGGCCCGCGTCGCGTGGCAGCGGCGGTATCCGCCAGGAGACGAGTGAGCGGGCCAGACGGGCCGGGGCGCCGGGCGCACCGTCGGATATGCCGTCGAGCAGGACGGTACCGGCGCCGGGAACGATCTCGCGTACGGCGGGGAGTTCGCCCAGGGCGCCGCGGCGCAGCAGTTCGGCGTGGAACGCCTCGGCGGCCGCCCCTGTGGGGAGCTCCACGAGCAGGCCGTCGCGGCCTGCGGGCAGCACCCGGGCGCCGGGGTCGCTGGTGGTGCCGGCCGACCCGGTGGTGGTGTCGCCAGTGCCGGTGGTGCCGGTCGTCCCTGTGGTGCCTGTGGTGCCGGTGGGTTCCGTCCGTCCCGTGCTGCTCGGCTCGTTCACGCGAACGACCCGACCGTGACACCGGCCTCTTCGAGGGCCGTCCTGATCCGGCGGGCGACATCGGCGGCGCCCGGAGTGTCGCCGTGTACGCACAAGGAGCGGGCGCCGACCGGTACGCGGCTGCCGTCCACGGCGGTCACCGCGCCGTCGACCGCCATCCCGACGGACCGGCGCACGATCGTTCCGGCGTCCTCGACCACAGCGCCGGGCTCGCGGCGCGGAACGAGTGTGCCTTGAGGGGTGTACGCGCGGTCGGCGAACGCCTCATCGACCGCGGGGAGTCCGGCGGCCCGGGCCGCGGCGAGCAGCCGGGAGCCCGGCAGCCCCAGTACCGCGAGGCCGCCGCCCGCGAGGCGGATGCCTTCGACGACCGCCGCGGCCTGCTCCTCGTCGCGGACGGTGCGGTTGTAGAGCGCGCCGTGCGGTTTGACGTACGACACACCAGGCCCGGCGGCCTCCGCGAAGACCCGCAGCGCGCCGATCTGATAGGCGACCTCGGCGGCCAGTTCACCGGCCGGCACGTCCATGGAGCGGCGGCCGAAACCGGCCAGGTCCCGGTACGAGACATGGGCGCCGATGCGCACCCCGCGTACCGCCGCCGTGTCGCACACCCGCCGCATCACGGACGCGTCACCCGCGTGGAAACCGCAGGCGACGTTGGCGCTGGTCACACAGGAGAGCAGGGCGTCGTCATCGGTGAGCTGCCACCGGCCGAAGCCCTCACCGAGGTCCGCGTTGAGATCCATCACGTGCGTACGCTAACTAATTGTTGAACAATCTGACAAGGGTTGGTGTGGGGGAGGGGGGAGGGAGCGGCAGTGGGGTGGGCGGCCGGGTGCCGGTGCGGGGTCGGCTTGGGCGCGGACGTGCCCCTGCGGTTCACTTAGGACCCCTTGGCGGTGCCGCCCGGCGCGAGGCGGAGCGGCGAACAATTCACGGACAGGGGTCGAGACATGGCGGGGACAGCGGGCCGGACTTCTCCGGATCTCTCGGAGCTGACGGCGGGCGGCGCCGTTCCGGTCGGCACGGGTGCCGGTACCGCGGAGCGGGTGGCCGCGATCCTGCGGGAGCGGATCACCGAGGGGTACTTCCCGCCCGGCAGCCGGCTGTCCGAGGAGGCCCTCAGCGCGGCGCTCGCGGTGTCCCGCAACACACTGCGGGAGGCGTTCCGGCTGCTCACCCATGAGCGGCTGCTGGAACACCGGCTGAACAGGGGCGTCTTCGTCCGCGTCCTTGCGGTCGAGGACCTGGTCGACATCTACCAGGTCAGGCTGCTGGTCGAGTGCTCGGCGCTGCGTGCGCTGGGGGAGCCCCCGTACCGGCTGGACGACGTGGAGGCCGCGGTGGCCACCGGGGAGCGGGCCGCGGCGGTGGACGAGTGGGCGGCCTGCTCCACCGCCAACATCCGGTTCCATCAGGCGCTCGCGGCGCTCGCCGGGAGCCCCCGGGTGAACGAGCTGATGCGCAACGTGCTGGCCGAGCTGCGTCTCGCCTTCCATGTGATGGCGGACCCGCGGCGCTTCCACGAGCCGTACCTCACCCGGAACAGACAGCTCGTGGACCGGCTGGCCGCAGGTGACGCCGCGGGCGCCGAACGGATGCTGGGCTTCTATCTGGAGGACTCCCGCCGCCAGCTCGCCGAGGCGTACACGATGCGCCTCGCCGCGGAGGAGTGAGCGCGGCCCGGTGCTGGATGGGCGGCCCTGTAACGGGTGGCCTGTGGGGCGACGTGCTGGGTGACCTACAGGGCGGCGTACGGGGTGAAGCGATGGGTGACGTACTGGGTGGCGAACACCTCTTGTGCGTTTGTTGAACAATCGCCTAGGGTCTCGCGCAGCATCCCCGTCTGATCAGGGCCGTCCGGCCCATGCGCGGAAGAAGGCCGACGCGTGATCGTTCTCCTCGGCGTGCTCGTGGTGATCCTCGGATTCGCCACGCGCCGCAACCCCCTCCTCGTGGTGGGCGTGGCCGGCATCGTGACCGGACTGCTGGGCAAGATGTCGCCGCAGGAAGTGCTGGCCGCGTTCGGCAGCAGTTTCGCCTCCTCCCGTTCCGTGACCGTCTTCGTCATCACCCTCCCGGTCATCGGCCTCCTGGAGCGCTACGGCCTCCAGGAGCAGGCCCGCACCCTCATCGGACGGCTCGGCAAGCTGACCACCGGCCGCTTCCTCGCGCTCTATCTGCTGATCCGCCAGCTGACCGCCTCCGTCGGGCTGACCAGCATCGGCGGCCCGGCGCAGAGCGTGCGCCCGTTGATCGCCCCGATGGCCGAGGCCGCCGCCGAGACCCGGGCGGGCGGGCCGCTGCCGAAGCGGCTGCGCGAGAAGATCCGCTCGCACGCGTCGGGCGCCGACACCATCGGCATGTTCTTCGGCGAGGACTGCTTCATAGCCATCGGCTCGATCCTGCTGATCACCGGCTTCGTCAACTCGACGTACAACCAGCACCTCGAACCGCTCAGCCTCGCCCTCTGGGCGATCCCGTCCGCGATCTGCGCCTTCCTCATCCATGGCGCGCGCCTGCTGCACCTGGACCGGGTGCTGGAGCGCGAACTGGCCGTCGTCGCCGCCGAGAACGAACTCGCCGCCCATACCGCCCGCCGCCCCGAGGACCTCAAGTGATCAAGTCCGAGTACTTCTTCTGGCTGGTCGGCGCGGTCTTCCTGGTGATGGCGGCGCAGATGGCGGCCGACCGCACCAACCCCAAGCGCTTCGGCTCGGCGTCCTTCTGGGGCCTGCTGGGCGCGTCCTTCTTCTACTCGACCGGTGTGGTCGACAAATCGCTTCCGGCCGAGCCGCTCGGTGCCGCCGTCCTGGTGCTGATCGTCCTCGGCGGCTTCGGCCTCACCGGCAGAGGCACCCCGCACACCCCGCCCCGCGAGGAGCGGGCCGCCTCGGCCGCGCGGTTCGGCAACAAGCTGTTCCTGCCCGCCCTCACCATCCCCGTCGTCGCGATGCTCTGCGCGACGCTGCTCAAGAAGGTGAGGATCGGCGGCGAGCCCGTCCTGGAGCCGACGTACGAGACGATCCTCGGCCTCGGCATCGGGGCGATCGCCGCCCTGGTGGTCGGCATGGTCGTCCTGCGCGAGCGCCGTATCTCGGTCCCGCTGCACGCCGGGCGCAACATGCTCGAATCCATGGGGTGGGCCCTCGTGCTGCCCCAGCTGCTCGCGGTGCTCGGGTCGATCTTCCAGACGGCGGGCGTCGGGGACCAGGTGGGCCGGATCACCGAATCCATCCTCCCGGACGGACAGCGCTTCATCGCGGTGCTCGTCTACTGCTGCGGGATGGTCCTGTTCACCATCGTCATGGGCAACGCCTTCGCGGCCTTCCCGGTCATGACGGCGGCGGTCGGCTGGCCCGTCCTGATCCAGCAGATGCACGGCAGCATTCCGGCGATCCTCGCCATCGGCATGCTCTGCGGCTTCTGCGGCACCCTGGTCACACCCATGGCGGCCAACTTCAACCTGGTCCCGGCCGCGCTGCTGGAACTGGACGACCAGTACGGCCCCATCAAGGCCCAACTGCCCACCGCGGCGGCCCTGCTGGTCTGCAACATCGCCGTCCTCGCGCTGTTCGCCTTCTGAGCCCGCCGTTCGCTCCCCGGCCACAGCGCAGCACCCAGCCGCTCGTACCCCCCTCATCCTCTTGCCGCCTCGTACCCCCGACCCCGTACCGCCCCGCCCAAGGAGTACCGCCATGCCCCCCACCCCGCCGGTCCCGGCCTCCGTACTGCCCCGTGAGTACGCGCGTCCGTTCGCGGAGCTGGCGCTCCACAACGTGGTGCGCGAGTACCCCAACGCCCCGGCCCATCTGTACGCGGGGCCCGATGAGATCGTCGCGCCGCGCGAGCTGCACCCCGCGTTCTACGGGTCGTACGACTGGCACTCGACCGTGCACATGCACTGGCTGCTCGTACGGCTGCTGCGCCGCTACGGGCCGGCCGCGCCGGGCGGGGACCTGAACGGCGCGGACGCGCTGCCCGCGACCACGGCGAGCCGGATCACCGAGGTGCTCGACGTCCATCTGACCCCCGCCAACATCGCCGTCGAGGCCGCCTATCTGCGCCGCCGCCCGTCGTTCGAGCGCCCGTACGGCTGGGCCTGGCTGATCGCGCTCGCCGCCGAGTGCCGGGCGCTGGGCGGTGCGGCGGGCGACCGGTGGGCGGACGCGCTCGCCCCCGCCGTGGACGCCGTCGGCGATCTGCTGCGGGCATGGCTGGCCAAGGCGACGTACCCGGTCCGGCACGGGGTGCACAACAACAGCGCCTTCGGCCTCGGTCTCGTCCTGGACGCGGGCGAGCGTGCGGGTCTCGCCCGTCCCGTGCTCGACGCGGCGGCAGCCCGGCTGACCGACTGGTTCACCGGCGACCACGACGCACCGCTGCACTGGGAACCCTCGGGCCAGGACTTCCTCTCGCCCGCGCTGACCGAGGCGCACGCGATGCTGCGGGTCCTTCCCGGCGCCGACTTCCCCGGCTGGCTCGCCCGGTTCGTACCGGCCCTGACCACCGGGGACACCTGCTCGCTGCTCACTCCGCCGGTGATCTCGGACTACTCCGACCCGCAGATCGGGCATCTGCTCGGCCTCACCCTGAGCCGGGCCGCGGGGCTCCGTGCCATCGCCGCCGCGCTGCCCGCGGGGCCGGCGCGCGATGCCGTGGAGAATTCGGTCGCGGCCCATCTGGCGGTGGGACTCCCGGCCGTCTCATCGGGCGAGTTCAATTCCGACCACTGGCTGGCGACGTACGCCGTACTGGCCCTGGACAGCGCGCCGGGCCGCTGAGCCGCACCACCGGGGCGCCGGTCGGGCGCCCGGCTCCGCGGCCGTCCGCCCGGCAGGCCCGATGTCAGTGGTGTCTGGTAGGAATTTGGCTGTGAGCAGCGACGACGAGCAGTCGGCGGCCCCCGGCGACGAGGGCCCCGAGCAGCTTGCTCTCATCCGGGAGACCGTGCGGCGCACCAAGGTGCCCCGGGCCAAGCCGCGCACCTGGCGCGGGGCCGCCCTCGCCAAGGAGCTGCCCGTGGCGAGGGTCGTCGTGAACAAGGGCGTGCTCCACCTCGACCAGTTCTTCGACTACGCCGTACCGGAAGAGCTCGACGAGGCGGCCCAGCCCGGTGTGCGGGTGCGTATCAGGTTCGGGGCGGGCGGCCGCCATGTGCGCGACGGCCGCCGCGAGGGCGGCGGGCTGATCGACGGATTCCTGGTCGAGCGCAGGGCCGACTCCGACTACTCGGGGCCGCTCGCCGCACTGGCCGGGGTGGTGTCGCCCGAGCCCGTCCTCAGCCCCGAACTGCTCGGGCTCGCCCGGGCGGTCGCCGACCGGTACGCGGGCAGCCTCGCCGACGTCCTGCAGCTGGCCGTGCCCCCGCGGAACGCACGGGCCGAGGGCAAGCCGTCCCCCGAGCCGCTGGAACCGCCGCACGCCCCGGAGCCCGGCACCTGGGAGCGGTACGGCCAGGGGCCGGGCTTTCTGCGCGCCCTGGCCTCGGGCGGGGCGCCCCGTGCCGTATGGACGGCGCTGCCGGGACCGCACTGGCCGCAGGAGCTCGCGCTCGCCGTCGCCGCCGCGCTGGCCTCGGGGCGCGGCGCGCTCGTCGTGGTGCCCGACGGACGGTCCGCGGCCCGGGTGGACGCCGCGCTCACGGCGGCCGTCGGCCCGGGACACCACGCGCTGCTCACCGCCGACGCGGGCCCCGAGAAGCGGTACCGGCAGTGGCTCGCGGTGCGGCGAGGCGCGGTGCGGGCCGTGGTCGGCACCAGAGCCGCGATGTTCGCACCCGTCCGGGACCTCGGCCTCGCCGTCATCTGGGAGGACGGGGACTCGAGCCACAGCGAGCCGCACGCACCGCTGCCGCACGCCCGCGAGGTCCTGCTGCTGCGCGCCGCACACGACAAGTGCGCCTTCCTGCTGGGCAGTACGAGCTGCACGGTGGAGGCCGCCCAGCTCGTCGAGACCGGCTGGGCCGCCCCCCTCGTCGCGGACCGGGAGCAGGTCAGGGCCGCGGCTCCGCTCGTGAGGACGGTGGGCGACCACGATCTGGCGCGGGACGAGGGAGCCAGGGCGGCCAGGCTGCCCAGCCTCGCCTGGCAGGCCGTGCGGGACGGTCTCAGGACCGGTCCTGTCCTGGTGCAGGTGCCGCGCAGGGGCTATGTGCCGCGGCTTTCCTGCGAGCGCTGCCGTACGCCCGCGCGCTGCGCGCACTGCTCGGGCCCGCTGGAAGCACCGGACGAACGGGCGCTGACATGCGGCTGGTGCGGACGCGACGCGACCGGCTGGCACTGCCTGGAGTGCGGTCATACGAGACTGCGCGCGCAGATCGTGGGCGCCCGGCGCACCGCGGAGGAACTGGGCCGGGCCTTTCCCGCCGTGCCGGTACGGACATCGGGCCGCGACCATGTGCTGGACACCGTGGACGGCAGACCCGCCCTGGTGGTGAGTACGCCAGGCGCCGAACCGGTCGCCGAAGGGGGCTACGCGGCTGCGCTGCTGCTCGACGGCTGGGCGATGCTCGGGCGGCCCGACCTGCGCGCGGGCGAGGAGGCGCTGCGCCGCTGGATCGACGCGGCCACGCTGGTACGGAGTCAGGGCGAGGGCGGCACGGTGGTGGTCGTCGCCGAGCCGACGCTCCGCCCCGTACAGGCGCTGGTCCGCTGGGACCCGGCCGGGCACGCGGTCCGTGAACTGGCCGACCGGGCCGAGCTGGGCTTCCCGCCGGTCTCCCGGATGGCCGCGGTGTCCGGGCGTACACAGCCGCTCGAAGAGTTCATCGCGGCGGTCAGGCTTCCGGACGACGCCGAGGTGCTGGGGCCGGTGCCGATGATCCCCACCGACCCCAACAGGCCGCGCAGGCCAGGCGATCCGCCACCGGGTGAGCACTGGGAGCGGGCGCTGGTCCGGGTGCCGCCGGGAAGCGGCGCGGCGCTCGCCACGGCGCTGAGGACGGCCCAGGCGGCGCGGCTGACGCGGGGCAGCGACCCGGTACGGATCAGGATCGACCCGCCGGACATCGGCTGACCCGGCTGGTCAGCCGTGCCCGCCGGGTCAGCCGCTGCGCGGCCCAGGGAAGGCACTCGGGCGTGCGTCCTCGCGCAGCGGGTGGCCGTTCGGCGTCGGCTGGGGCGGCATCGAGCGCGCGGCGGGCACCGACGGCAGGGCCGGTGACACCGGAAGGTCGTGCGGCGAAGGGGCCGGCCGGCTGCCCTCGTCGGCCGTCGGGCTCTCCGTCTCCATGGCCGTGTCCGTGGCCGTGGCGGCAGCGGCGGCCGCCGACGCCCGCCGGGTGCCGTATCTGCGGTGCACCGCCTGCTTGGTGACCCCGAGCGCCGAGCCCACCGCGTCCCACGAGAAGCCCAGCGATCGGTCGAAGTCCACCGCGGCCGTCACCAGGGTCTCGACGCTGTCCCGGAGTTCCTGGGCCAGGCGGACGGTCGGGGCGGGAGCCCTGCCGTAGACGACGAAGCCCGTGGAAGGGCCGGAGCGGCGCGGGCGGTAGACATTGCCCAGCTGAGCGGTGAGGGTGCGCAGTGCGTCCACCTGACGGCGGACCCGCTCGATGTCTCTGACCAACAGGTGCAGGCTGGCCCGCGCTTGGGCGTCGTGGGTTGCGTGGTCGGCCATGAACAAGCCTCTCGAACCGGCGTTGAAAAGGATCGGGCCGCGTATACGGCCCACTTCGTTTCGGTCAATCTCTCTTGACCAACGCTCCACCTGCTGTTGTGGTCACGCTGCGGGGGCGTATGGGCATATGCGAGGGGCGCGCGGCGGTGCGTACGCCCCCTCGGAACGGGCCCGTAGACTGGTGCGCTGCTCGTAGTCGTGCGCAGTCGGTCCGAGAGGCATCCAGTGAAACTCGTCTTCGCAGGCACCCCCGAGGTCGCCGTACCCGCCCTGGACGCCCTCATCGAATCCGGCCGGCACGAGGTGGCCGCCGTGGTGACCCGCCCCGACGCCCCCGCCGGGCGCGGCCGCCGACTGGTGGCGAGCCCCGTCGCGCAGCGCGCCGAAGAGGCCGGCATCGAGGTGCTGAAACCGGCCAGGCCGCGGGACGAGGACTTCCTGGCGCGGCTGCGGGAGATCGGCCCGGACTGCTGCCCGGTCGTGGCGTACGGGGCGCTGCTGCCCAAGACCGCCCTCGACGTACCGGCCCGCGGCTGGGTCAATCTGCACTTCTCGCTGCTGCCCGCCTGGCGCGGCGCGGCGCCCGTGCAGCACTCGATCATCGCGGGCGACGAAGTGACCGGCGCATCGACCTTCCTCATCGAGGAGGGGCTCGACTCGGGCCCGGTCTACGGAGTGCTCACCGAGGAGGTGCGCCCCACCGACACCAGCGGTGACCTGCTCACCCGGCTCGCCTTCGCCGGATCGGGCCTGCTGGTGGCGACGATGGACGGGATCGAGGACGGCACCCTGCACGCGGTGCCGCAGCCGGCCGAAGGCGTTTCGCTCGCCCCGAAGATCTCGGTCGAGAACGCCAGGGTCGACTGGTCGGCGCCCGCGATGCGGGTGGACCGTCTGGTGCGCGGCTGCACGCCCGCACCCGGCGCCTGGACCGTCTTCCGGGACGAGCGGCTGAAACTGGTCTCGCTCGCCCCGGTCACCGACCGCACCGACCTGGCCCCCGCCGAGCTGGCCGTCGCCAAGAACAGCGTGCACGTGGGCACCGGCTCGCACGCCGTGGAGCTGCACTGGGTCCAGCCCCAGGGCAAGAAGCCGATGCGCGCGGCCGACTGGGCGCGCGGGGTGCGGATCGTGGCGGGCGAACTGCTCGGCGAGTAGCGGCCGGGCGAACGGCCCGCCGGGGCGGACGTACGCTGGGAGGGTTCGTCACCCTCACCACCAGCACCCTCACCACCAGCGGAGCACCTTTCACGTGACCGACCAGCCTCGCCGGCGTCCCGCGCAGCAGTCGCGACGGCAGCAGCCGAATCAGCAGTCGAAGCCCTACCGCCGCCCGCAGAAGGACCCGGTGCGGCTCCTCGCCTTCGAAGTGCTGCGGGCGGTCGACGACCGGGACGCGTACGCCAACCTCGTCCTGCCGCCGCTGCTCAAGAAGGCCCGCGAGAACCCGGACTTCGACGGGCGGGACGCGGCGCTCGCCACCGAGCTGGTGTACGGGACGCTGCGCAGGCAGGGCACGTACGACGCGGTCATCTCGGCCTGCATCGACCGTCCGCTGCGGCAGGTCGACCCGCCGGTGCTCGATGTGCTGGCGCTCGGCGCGCACCAGCTGCTCGGCACCCGTATCCCCACCCACGCCGCGGTCTCCGCGAGCGTGGAACTGGCCCGGGTCGTGCTCGGCGACGGGCGGGCGAAGTTCGTCAACGCGGTGCTGCGCAAGGTCGCGGCCGACGACCTCGACGGCTGGCTGGAACGGGTCGCCCCGCCGTACGACGAGGACGCCGAGGCCCATCTGGCCGTGGTGCACTCGCACCCCCGCTGGATCGTCTCCGCGCTGTGGGACTCGCTCGGCGGCGGCCGCGCCGGGATCGAGGACCTCCTCGAAGCCGACAACGAACGCCCCGAGGTCACCCTGGTCGCGAGGCCGGGCCGCTCCACCACCGACGAGCTGACCGAGACCGTCGGCGAGGACTCGGCGCTGCCCGGCCGCTGGTCGCCGTATGCCGTGCGGCTCGCCGAGGGCGGCGAGCCCGGCGCGATCGAAGCGGTGCGCGACGGGCGGGCGGGGGTCCAGGACGAGGGCAGCCAGCTGGTGGCCGCCGCCCTGGCGAACGCGCCGCTCGCAGGCCGTGACGAGCGCTGGCTCGACGGCTGCGCGGGCCCCGGCGGCAAGGCCGCCCTGCTGGCCGCGCTCGCCGCCCAGCGCGGCGCGCTGCTGCTCGCGGCCGAGAAGCAGCCGCACCGGGCCCGCCTCGTCGAGCGGACCCTGGCGGGCAACCCGGGCCCGTACCAGGTGATCGCGGCCGATGGCACCCGGCCGCCCTGGCGGCCCGGCTCCTTCGACCGGGTCCTGATGGACGTGCCGTGCACCGGGCTGGGCGCGCTGCGGCGCAGGCCCGAGGCGCGGTGGCGGCGGCGCCCCGACGACCTGGAGGGCTTCGCGCCGCTGCAGCGCGGGCTGCTGCGGGAGGCGCTGAGCGCGGTTCGGGTCGGCGGTGTCGTCGGATACGCGACCTGCTCGCCGCACCTCGCCGAGACCCGGATCGTGGTCGAGGACGTCCTGAAGGGCCGCGGCGGACAGCCGGTGGAGGCCGAGTGGATCGACGTCAGGCCGCTGATGCCGGGCGTCGCCGCGGTGGGCGAGGGCCCCGACGTACAGCTGTGGCCGCATCTGCACGGCACCGACGCGATGTACCTCGCGCTGCTGCGGCGCACTGCCTGAACCCGGCCGGTGTATGCGAGGTTTGCGCGGTGTGTGCGGATCCCCGGGCCCCCGCGCCCCCTGCCGTGGCGGGCAACTGGGCCGGGGCATGGCAGGCTTGGGGCATGGCCGTGCAGATCAACCCCAGCATCCTGTCCGCCGACTTCTCCCGACTCGCGGAGGAGGCGAAGGCCGTCGAAGGTGCCGACTGGCTCCACGTCGACGTGATGGACAACCACTTCGTACCCAATCTGACCCTCGGGGTCCCCGTGGTGGAAGCGCTCAGCCGGGCCACGGAGACCCCGCTGGACTGCCACCTCATGATTGCGGACGCGGACCGCTGGGCTCCGCAGTACGTCGAGGCCGGCGCGGGCTCCGTGACCTTCCACGCGGAGGCCGCCGCCGCCCCCGTCCGGCTCGCGCGTGAGATCAGGGCCAAGGGCGCACGCGCCTCCATGGCGCTGAAGCCCGCGACGCCCATCGAGCCCTACGAGGACCTGCTCCCCGAGCTCGACATGCTGCTGATCATGACCGTGGAGCCGGGCTTCGGCGGCCAGTCCTTCCTGGACATCATGCTGCCGAAGATCCGCCGCACCCGTGAGCTGATCTCCAAGCACGGACTCGAACTCTGGCTCCAGGTCGACGGCGGCGTCTCCGCCTCGACCATCGAGCGGTGCGCCGAGGCCGGCGCCGATGTCTTCGTCGCGGGCTCGGCTGTGTACGGCGCCGACGACCCGGCCGCCGCGGTCCGTATGCTCCGCCACCAGGCGCAGGAGACCACGGCGTCGGCGGGATGGGCTTGCGGCCACTGAGCGGCCGGGGAATGAACGCAGCCTTACGGGGCTGATCAAGTGGTGCCGGGTCTGACAGGATGGCGGGTCCGGGAGTGAACAGCAGTAGTGAGGAGATCGCGGTGTCTGCAATGTCGGCGGGCAGATCAGCCCTGCGGATGGGACCCGCGGAGCTGGTGCAAGCGGCGGCCATGGCCCGTCGCTTCTACCTGGAGGGAAAGTCCAAGATCCAGATCGCCGAGGAGTTCGGCGTCAGCAGGTTCAAGGTCGCCCGCGTCCTGGAGACGGCCCTGGAGCGCGATCTCGTACGGATCGAGATCCGGGTCCCGGCCGAGCTGGACGCCGAGCGCTCCGACGCGCTGCGCGCCCGCTACGGGCTGCGCCACGCGGTCGTCGTGGAGTCCCCGGCGGACGCCGCGGACGACGCCCCCGACCCGGAGAACCTGGGCGAGGTCGCCGCCGACCTGCTCGGCGAGCTGGTGACCGAGGGCGATGTGCTCGGCCTCGCCTGGGGGCGCTCCACCATCCACATGGCGGCGGCGCTCAATGTGCTCCCGCCGTGCACGGTGGTCCAGCTGACCGGTGTGTACGACGCGGGGACCGCCGAGCGCGGCTCCGTCGAGGCGGTACGGCGTGCCGCCCAGGTGTCCGGCGGAGAGGCGCACCCGATCTACGCGCCGATGCTGCTGCCCGACCCGGCCACCGCCGCAGCGCTGCGCAACCAGACCGGTATCGCGCGCGCCTTCGAGTACTTCGACAAGGTGACGGTCGCCGCGGTGTCCATCGGCTCCTGGGAGCCGGGCATCTCGACGGTCCACGACATGCTCAGCGACGCCGAGCGTGCGCACTACGCCTCGCTGGGCGTCGCAGCGGAGATGTCCGCGCACCTCTTCGACGCCGAGGGGCGGCGGGTCGGCCGCGACCTGGGCGAGCGGTGCATCACCGTCGAGGCCGACCGGCTGCGCCGGATCCCGGAGGTCGTGGCCATCGCGGGCGGCCAGCGCAAGGCGGCCGCGATCGGCGCCGTCCTGAAGTCGGGCCTGGTCACCAGCCTGGTCACCGACACGGCGGCCGCCGACTTCCTGCTGACGGAGACCGGTCCAGGACCGCGCCCCGCACTGGACCGCGCGGACCCCGACGGGGTCTGAACCGGCACGGCGACGGGGTCCGAACCGGTACGGCGGCCGTGGCCGGCGGGCCCGCCGCACCCGCGGTCAGTCCCGGCCGCGGGCCTGCTTGAAGCGGGCCAGCCCTTCGGAGAGTTCGAGCAGGGGCCCGGGGTAGTCGTACGCGGCACGCTCGGGTCCCCCGAGCTTCCACGGCTCATGGACGGCCGCCCCGGCGAGACCCGACAGCTCGGGCACCCAGCGGCGCACGTAATCCCCCTGCGGGTCGTACCGCTTGCCCTGGGTCACCGGGTTGAACACCCGGTTCGGCCTGCTGTCCGTGCCGGTGCCCGCCACCCACTGCCAGTTGAGCTGGTTGTTGGCGATATCGCCGTCCACCAGCAGCTCCAGGAAGTGCCGGGCGCCGACCCGCCAGTCCACGTACAGGGTCTTGGCGAGGAAACTCGCGGTGAGCAGGCGCCCCCGGTTGTGCATCCAGCCCTCGTGCCGCAGCTGCCGCATCGCGGCGTCGACCACCGGATACCCGGTGCGCCCCTCCTTCCAGGCGGTGATGTCGCCCGCGGCTGACCGCTCGGAACGCCAACGGTCGTGCTGCGAGCGGTAGTCGGCGGAAGCGGCCGCCGGGCGCGCGGTCAGCACCTGGTGGTGGAAGTCCCGCCAGCACAGCTGCCGTACGAACGCCTCGGCGCCCGCGCCGCCGCTGCGGGTGGCACCGCGCACCAGCTCGACGGGGGAGAGGGTGCCGAAGTGCAGATGCGGCGAGAGCCGTGACGTCAGGTCGCCCGGCAGATCGTCGTGGCGGTCCTCGTATCCGGCGAGTCCGTTCCGCCGCCAGGCCGACCAGCGGGCCCGCCCCTCGCGCTCGCCGCCCGCGGCGAGCCCTTCCGAGACCCCGGCGACGGCGGTGCGGGACGGCAGCCGCTCCGAGCGGGCGGCCTCCGGCACCCGTACGGTGCGCGGCGCCCCCTGGACGGTGCGCAGCCGCTCGTCCGACCAGCGCCTGAAGTACGGGGTGAAGACCGCGAAGTGGTCCGAGGCGGCCGGGGAGACCGCGCCCGGCGGCACCGCGGTGATCACCGCGTCATGGACGCACAGCCGTCGCCCGTCCGCCTCCAGTGCCGTACGCAGCCGCTCCTCCCGGCGCTGGGCGTACCCGCTGACCCCGGCCGCCATATGCACCTCGGCGGCGCCCGTCTCGGCGGCCACCCGGCAGACCTGGGCGGTCACGGCACCCGACCGTACGACGAGCCGGCCGCCGCGCTCCCGCAGCCCCGCGTCGAGGTCGGCCAGGCAGTCGGCCAGGAACGCCCTCCGGTTGGGTGCGGCGAAGCCCGCCGACTCGATGGCCTCGTCACGGACGAACAGCGGCACCACCTCGTCCGCCGCCGCGAGCGCGGCGCGCAGCGGCGGATTGTCGTGCAGCCGGAGGTCGGATGTGAACAGGGCGACCGCCACGGTCATGCGCCACTCCTCGGGTTCGTCGTCGGGTTCGTCGTCGGGTCTGTCATGGGGTGCGTCGCCGGTTCCGTCCGCGGATGTCAGCGGCCGGTGGCGGCAGGCTGCCGGCCTGCCCGGCTCGCGCGGTCGGCCGCCCCGGCGATATTGCGGGCCATCCCGCCGAAGACGAGGGAGTGGAACGGCGCGACACTCCACCAGTACGCGTGTCCGAGCAGCCCCCGGGGGTGGAAGAGGGCGCGCTGCCGGTAGCGGGTACGCCCCTGCCCGTCCCGGTCCACGGACATCTCCAGCCAGGCGAGTCCCGGCAGCCGCATCTCGGCCCGCAGCCGCAGCAGCCGCCCCGGCTCGATCGCCTCGACCCGCCAGAAGTCCAGCGAGTCGCCGACCCTGAGCCGCTCGGCGTCCCTGCGCCCGCGGCGCAGCCCGACCCCGCCGGCCAGCCGGTCAAGCCAGCCGCGCACCGCCCAGGCGAGCGGGAAGGAGTACCAGCCGTTCTCGCCCCCGATGCCCTCGATGATCCGCCAGAGCGCCTCGGGGGACGCGTCCATGGTGAGGCCGCGCCGGTCCGTGTAGAGGCTGCCGCCCGCCCAGTCGGGGTCGGTGGGCAGCGGATCGCTCGGGGCGCCGGGCAGCGAGGCCGACGACCAGCGGGTGGTGACATCGGCGTCCTGCACCCGCTGCAGCGCCAGCTGGAGCGCCCTGCCGAAGGTGAGCGGCACGCCGGGCCCGTCCGGCACATACCGCGCGATGTCGTGTTCGCGGCATACGACTTCGTACCGCAGCGACTCGGCCAGCGGCCTGGCCAGCGCGCGCGGGACGGGGGTGACCAGCCCGATCCAGTGGCTGGACAGGCGCGGGGTGAGCATCGGGACCGGCAGGATGAGCCGGTGCGGGAGGCCGGCGACCTCGGCGAACCCGCGCATCATGTCGCGGTACGTCATGATGTCGGGGCCGCCGATGTCGAAGGCGCGGTGCACATCGTCCGGCATCAGCGCGCTGCCCACCAGATACCGCAGCACGTCCCGGACGGCGATCGGCTGGATCCGGGTGGAGACCCAGCTCGGGGTGACCATGACCGGCAGCCGCTCGGTGAGGTACCGCAGCATCTCGAAGGACGCGGAGCCGGAGCCGATGATGACGGCGGCCCGGAGCACGGTGACCGGCACCCCCGCTTCGAGCAGGATGCGGGCCACCTCGGCCCGTGAGCGCAGATGCGGCGAGAGCTCGCGCTCCGGTACGCCGTCGGGGGTGAGGCCGCCCAGATAGACGATCCGCCGTACCCCGGCGGCCCGCGCCTGTTCCGCGAAGATCCTGGCCGCCCTGCGGTCCGTCTCCTCGAAGCCGGAGCCGGTGTTCAGCGCGTGCACCAGGTAGTACGCCACATCGATGCCGCGCAGGGCCGCGGCCACCGAACCGGCGTCGGTGACATCTCCCCGTACGGCTTCCGCCCGTCCGGCCCAGGGGTGGTCGCGCAGTTTCTCCGGGGTCCTGGCCAGACAGCGGACGCGGTGACCCGCGTCGAGCAGTTCGGGCACCAGCCGGCCGCCGATGTAGCCCGTCGCGCCCGTCACCAGGCAGTGCAGTGCGGGTGTGCGGGGTGCGGGTGCCGCTTCACCTTCGCTCATGGAAGCCTCCGGGTCCTGTGGCGTGCGACGGTTCTCCCATCGTTCACGTCCTGGCCCGTTCCTGCTTCCCCACCAGCGAGAGAAATGCGTCGGGAGGACGTGTACTGAAGACCGGACGAGCGAAGGGCTGACACCCCATGACCGACCACCGGGGCCCGCACCGCGACGTCATCGTGATCGGCGCGGGTCTTGCCGGCCTGGCCTGCGCGGCGGATCTGTGCCGGGAGGGCCTGTCCGTGAGCCTGCTGGAGGCGTCGGACACAGCCGGCGGCAGGATGCGCACGGACCGGCACGAGGGGTTCCTCCTCGACCGCGGCTTCCAGGTGTTCAACACGTCGTACCCCCAGGTCAAAGAGCGCATGTGGCTCCGGGGACTGCGGCTGCGCCCCTTCACCCCGGGAGCCCTGGTGTACACCCCTTCGGGGCGGCTGCGGTTCAGCGACCCGACCCGGCGGCCCGGCGTGGCGGTGGACCTGCTGTCGCTGCGGCCGGTCGCCGGCCGCCGTGACCTCCTGACGCTCGGGCTGCTCTCCGCTCGTGATCTGTTCGGTCCGGTGAGCGCGGTGAAGCACGCGGCGGACCGTACGACCCGCACGGCGCTCGCCGACGCGGGGATCTCCGAACGGCTTGTCGATGTGTTCTTCCGGCCCTTCCTGTCCGGTGTCTTCCTGGAGGACAGCCTCGAAACCTCGTCCCGCTTCTTCCATCTGGTCTGGCGCAGCATGCTCCGCGGCACCCAGTGCCTGCCGGCCGCCGGGATCGGCGCGGTACCGGCCCAGCTCGCGGGCGCGCTGCCGCCCGGCGTGCTGCACCGCGGCACCCCGGTGCGCGCGCTCACGGACGCGGGGGTCGGGCTGCCGGACGGTACGGAGCTCCAGGCGCCCCGGGTGGTGGTCGCGACGGGGCCGGAGGCGGCGGCCCGGCTGCTGCCGGGACTCGCGGTCCCCGAGACCCGTACGGTCACGACCTACTACCACGCGGCCCCGCACCCGCCGCTGCACGAGCCGACCCTGGTGGTCGACAGCGCGCGGCGCTTCCTCAACACCTGCGTACTGAGCGAGGTCGCCCCCACCTACGCGCCGGCCGACCGCTCCCTGATCTCCACCTCGGTCCTCGGCTCCGGGGGGCCGGGGGAGGAGGAGCGGCTGCGCGGCGCGCTGGCCGATGTGTACCGGACCGACACCTCGTCCTGGGAACTCCTCGCCCCGTACACGGTGGAGGGGGCCCTGCCCGCCATGACCGCGCCGTGGCCGCTGAGCCGTACGACGCGGGTGACCCCGGGGCGCTATGTGTGCGGGGACCACCGCGCCACCGGGTCGGTGCAGGGGGCGCTGGCCTCCGGGGCGCGTGCGGCGCGCGAGGTGCTCGCGGACCGGGGCGGCCCGCAGTGACGGGGGTGGGGACCGGAGTGAGCAACAGGGCGAGGACGGTGGTGGGGGCCCGGCGTGAGGCCCGGGGTGCGCCCCGCGTCCGCCGTAGCAGCGGCTTCGGCGGAAGCTACGAGACCGACCGCCCCCTCCCTGGTGGAAGCCACAGAAGAGGGGGCGGGCATTCGCCACCTGGGGCCCCATCGGCGATGATGGCCTAGGAGCCGCAGCCTGATCCTGTGCCGGACGGCGCTGACTTCCCGCCCGCCCATTCTGTATAACCGCAGGTGAGAGAGTTAGTATGCGTTTCCTCAATGACCTGAAGCCGCCGTACGACCTGACGTACGACGATGTGTTCATGGTGCCGAGCCGCTCCGCTGTCGGCTCCCGTCAGGGCGTCGATCTGTCCGCCCCCGACGGCACCGGCACCACCATCCCGCTCGTCGTCGCGAACATGACGGCCATCGCGGGCCGCCGGATGGCCGAGACCGTCGCCCGGCGCGGCGGCCTGGTCGTCATCCCGCAGGACATTCCGATCGAGGTCGTCACCGACGTCATCTCCTGGGTGAAGACACGTCACCACGTCCTGGACACGCCCATCGTGCTCGCGCCGACGCAGACCGTCGCCGACGCGCTGTCCCTGCTGCCCAAGCGCGCGCACAACGCGGGCGTCGTCGTGGACGAGGACGGCAGGCCCATCGGTGTCGTGACCGACGAGGATCTGGCGGGTGTCGACCGTTTCACCCAGCTGTCCGAAGTCATGTCGTCCAAGGACCTGGTGCTGCTCGACGCGGACATCGACCCCCGTGAGGCGTTCAACCGGCTCGACGGCGCCAACCGCCGCTACGCCCCGGCCGTCGACGCGGACGGCAGGCTGGTCGGCATCCTGACCCGCACGGGCGCCCTGCGCGCCACCCTCTACAGCCCGGCCGTCGACGCGAACGGCCGGCTGCGCATCGCCGCCGCCGTCGGTATCAACGGCGATGTCGCGGGCAAGGCCAAGCAACTGCTCGACGCCGGTGCCGACACGCTCGTCGTGGACACCGCGCACGGCCACCAGGAGTCGATGATCGCCGCGGTGAAGGCGGTGCGGGCGCTCGACCCGCAGGTGCCGATCGTGGCGGGCAACATCGTGGCCGCCGAGGGCGTACGCGACCTCATCGAGGCCGGCGCCGACATCATCAAGGTCGGGGTGGGCCCCGGCGCCATGTGCACCACCCGGATGATGACGGGCGTGGGCCGCCCGCAGTTCTCCGCCGTCCTCGAATGCGCCACGGAGGCACGGAAGTTCGGCAAGCACGTCTGGGCCGACGGCGGGGTCAGGCACCCGCGTGACGTGGCGATGGCGCTGGCCGCCGGTGCGTCGAACGTCATGATCGGCTCCTGGTTCGCCGGGACGTACGAGTCCCCGGGCGACCTCCAGCAGTCCGCCGACGGCCGCTGGTACAAGGAGTCGTTCGGCATGGCGTCCGCGCGCGCCGTCCGCAACCGTACGAGCGAGGAGTCGGCCTACGACCGCGCCCGCAAGGGCCTGTTCGAGGAGGGCATCTCCACCTCGCGGATGTTCCTCGACCCGGCCCGCCCGGGTGTCGAGGACCTGATCGACTCGATCATCGCGGGCGTCCGCTCCTCCTGCACCTACGCGGGTGCCGGCTCCCTGGACGAGTTCGCCGAGAAGGCGATCGTCGGGGTGCAGAGCGCCGCCGGGTACGCCGAGGGCCAGCCGCTGCACGCCAGCTGGGGCTGACAGCACCGACGACGACACCGAGCCGGTCCCCGCCCACGCGGGGGCCGGCTCCTCGCGTTTCCGGCGCCCGAGTGCCGGCGGGCGGTGGCTCGTGGCTGGTGACGCTTTGGCCGGATTCCGGTGTATGGAGCGGTCCGCAACGGGTAGCCGGGACCTGCGGAAGCTGTCGGAGAACGAGAGAGGGAGTACACCGTGCCCCTGGCGACCACAGCCCCGACCGGATCCCCAGCCCCGACCGGTTCCATGGCCCCGACCGGACTCGCCCCGTACGCCGACCACCCGCCCGGCCGCGCTCCGGGGCGGCTCCCGTACGTGCCGGACCCCTCGAAGGTCGCGCCGTACGACGCACGCGAACTCTCCCGGCTCTTCTTCGCCACCCTCGGCACCGCGGACGAGGGCACACCTGAGCATCAGTACGCGCGCAACACCCTGATCGAGCTGAACCTCTCGCTCGTCAGGTTCGCGGCCACCCGCTTCCGCAGCCGCTCTGACCAGATGGAGGACATCGTCCAGGTCGGCACCATCGGGCTGATCAAGGCGATCGACCGGTTCGAGCTGTCCCGCGAGGTGGAGTTCGCGACGTTCGCCATGCCGTGCATCCTCGGCGAGATCAAGCGCTTCTTCCGCGACACCAGCTGGTCCGTCCACGTCCCCCGGCGCTTCCAGGAGCTGCGGATCACCCTCGCCAAGGCGTCCGACGAACTGTTCCAGACCCTGGACCGTTCCCCGACCCCGGCCGAACTGGCCCGGCACATCGGGCTGGACGAGGAGGAGGTCATCGAGGGGCTGGTCGCCGCCAACGGCTACACCGCCGGTTCCATCGACTCCACCGTCGATGACGGGGCCGAGAGCGGCGCCCGGACACTGGCCGACCGGCTCGGCGAAGCCGACAGCGGTCTGGACCTCGTCGAGAACCTCACCGTGCTGAAACCGCTGATAGCCCGGCTCGGCGTCAGGGACCGGCGCATTCTGCGGATGCGGTACGGGGACGAGCTGACCCAGTCGCAGATCGGTGCCGAACTGGGCATCTCCCAGATGCATGTGTCCCGGCTGCTGGCCCGGATCACCGCGCAGCTGCGGACGGGACTGCTCGGCCAGGAGTGACCGCGGAACCGATCGCGGAACTGACCGCAGGCCAGGGACGAGCAGGTGTGCCGGGCGGCGGACAAGACCGGGACAAGCCGGTGTGCCGGGCGGGACAGGACTGAGACGAGCCGTTGTGCCGGGCGGGGGGGGGTGCCTCTATGTCTTTCGTCAAGGCACCCTTGTCGGGTTTGGGGTGGTTCAGGGTTGCTGGGGTTATGCGGCGAGTTCGATGTTCTTCGGTGTCCGCGATTCGTAGAAGGTGCCGTCGCGGAGCATGGCGAACAGGACGCTGATGCGTTGGCGGGCGAGGCGGAGGAGGGCCTGGGTGTGGGTCTTGCCGCGGGCGCGTTGCTTGTCGTAGTAGGCGCGGGAAGCCGGGTCGGCGTTCATGCAGGCGAAGGCGGAGAGGAACATCGCGCGTTTGAGCTGCCGGTTTCCGCCTCGGGGTGCGTGTTCGCCGTGGATCGAGGTGCCTGATGACTTCGTCGTCGGCGCGAGGCCTGCGTAGGAGGCGAGGTGGGCGGCTGTGGGGAAGCTGGTGCCGTCGCCGACGGTGGTCAGCAGGACTGCGGCGGTCCTGACGCCGACTCCCGGCATCGAGGTCAGGACCGGGGAAAGAGGGTGGGCCTCCAGCAGGGCGTTGATCTGGGCTTCCATCGCCCTGCGCTGGGTGTGCACGGCGGTCAGGGAAGCGGCCAGGGAAGGGACGACGATATCCAGGGTGCCAGTGCCGGGGACGACGACGGTCTGCTCGTCGAGCGCGTCGAAGACCTCGTCGATCAGTCGCTGTGCCATGCGGGGGGCTTTGGGGCGGATCAGTTCCACGAGTCTGCGGCGGCCTGCCTTGCGCAGGGCGGCCGGGGAGCCGTAGCGCTCCAGGAGCCAGGTGACGGCCTGGTGGTCCAGACGCGGTCCCAGGACGCGTTCGAGGCTGGGGTGGAACTGGGTGAGCAGGCCGCGTATCCGGTTGCTGGTGCGGGTGGCCTCGGCGGCGAGGTCCTGGTCGAAGCCGGTCAGCACGGTCAGTTCGGCGGTGATCTCGTCGGTCAGTTCCAGCGAGCGCAGGGTGTGCGGCATGGTCCGCGCGGCATCGGCGATGACGGCTGCGTCTTTGGCGTCGGTTTTGGCTTCGCCGGGGTAGAGGTCGGCGATCCGGCGCATGGCCAGGCCGGGCAGGTAAGCGACCTGGCAGCCGGCGTCGCGGGCGACGGTCAGTGGCAGGGCGCCGATGGAGGCGGGCTGGTCCACGATGACCAGGACAGTGCCGAACTTCACGGTCAGCCTGTCGAAGACGGCCCGCAGTTTCGGTTCGCTGTTGGGCAGCGGCTTGTCGAAGACCTTCTTCCCGGCCGGGGTCAGTCCGTGGCCGTGGTGAGCGGTTTTACCGACGTCCAGGCCGAGGAACACGCCCACGTCACCGATCTCGAACATCGTTCCCTTTCCGGGGTATTGACGGTGCCGGCCTCGGCTCGGGTGTCGTGCTCGCGCATCCACGTTATGCAGACCTGCCGCCCGCGAACTGTCCGGCATTGCGCCGGACCGGACGGTGGCCGGACCTCTGATCAGCGTCTCCGACGAACACCCCCCGGGCCCGGTGAACACCACCCCCCAGGTCATACCTTCGACAGGGGGACACAGCCATGCCGAGCCCGGAGGCCAGCGGCCCCATTGCAGGACCACGAAAAACATAACGGGGGGCAGGACTGAGACGAGCCTGCGTGCCGGGGCCGGGCGGGGACAAGAGTGAGACCAGCCTGCCTGTCATGCTGCGGCAGGGCCCGCGGCCTCAGCCGACCGCAGGCTCCGCCGCCGGATGCGACCAGATCGCCCGGACCGTCTTGCCGGACGCGCGCGGGCTGACCTCGACCCGCCCGGCCAGACGCAGCACCATGTGCCACCCGAAGCCGCCGCCGCCGGTGAAGTCGGGCTCCCGGGCCACGGGGTGCGCCGGGCTGTCGTCGTCCATCTCCACCACCAGCACGCCGGGCTCGGCGCTCAGCCGCAGGTGCCACCAGCCCGCGGTGTGGCGGGCCGCGTTGGCGACGAGTTCGCTGATCACGAGCAGCACAGCGTCGACATCGGCCCAGGGGCAGTTCTGGGACAGAAATCGGCTGGCGGCATCGCGGGCCGTGGCGCTGTCTGCCAACGGCGAATCCATGACAACCACGGGCGGCTCCTCAGTCATCTCCCGCTCGCTTACCCCGCCTGCGCCAGTCCATCACTCCAGAATCCCGGGTTCGCCCCCAGCGGAATCGGAGGCGTCCGGCGGGGCCCGGAGTGAGCATGCGGACGGCGCGGGCGGGTGAGCGACCGCGAGCCCCGCTCACATGGTGATCACGACCTTGCCGTGGACGTGACGTCCGGCCTGCAGCGCCACCGCCTCACGCATCCGCTCGACCGGGAAGGTCGCGGCGACCGGCACGGTGATCGTACCGGCGAGGACCGCGTCGGCGATCCGCTCCAGGGAGCCGGGCTCCGCCTCGAACCCGCCGGTCGCGCGCACGCCGCCCGGCGGGTTGGGCCCCGCGGCGATCGTGGAGATCCGCTCGGGCGGCACACCGAGCGCGAGCGCGCTCTCGGCCGTCTCGGTACCGAACAGGTCGGTCGCCGCCGACACCCCGTCCGGAGCCAGGGCCCGTACCCGGTCGGCCAACCCGGCCCCGTATGCCACGGGTTCGGCGCCCAGCTCCCGCAGGAAGCCGAACGTGCTCTCCGACGCGGTCCCGATCACCCGGGCACCGGCGAGCCTCGCGAGCTGTACGGCGAACACGCCCACGCCGCCGGCGGCGCCGCCGATCAGGACGGTGTCGCCGGACCGCACGCCGATCGCGGCCAAGGCGGCCGCGGCGGCCAGACCGGCCACCGGGAGCGTGCTCGCCACCGTGTCGCTGATGCCGTCCGGGGTACGGAAGAGCCCGTCGGGCGATTCGGCGGGGGCTTTGAGCACCACGAAATCGGCCACGGCCCGGCCCAGCGCGCCTCCGTGGACCCGGTCGCCCACCGCGAAGCCCGTGGCACCTTCGCCGACCTCGTCCACGACGCCGGCGAAGTCGTACCCGAAGCCGGACGGCAGGGTGATGCCGAACCGCTGGGCCGCCTCGGGCTGCGAGGCGAGGATCCAGTCCATCGGGTTCAGGGCGGCGGCCGCCACCCGGACCCGGACCTCGCCAGGTCCTGCGTGCGGCTCGGGGACCTCGCGCAACTCCAGTACCTCGGGCCCTCCGAACGTCTCGTGGATGACAGCTCGGCTCATGGGAAACCTCCTGCGGACAGAGTGATGGGACTTGGTCTCATCGACCCTACATGAGTGACGGGACCAAGTGCCGTACGCTGTTCCCATGGCCCGCTGGCAACCCAACGCATCAGAGCGACTCGTGCTCGCCGCCCTCGAACTCTTCGCGGAGCGGGGCTACGAGAACACGACGGTGATCGACATCGCGGAGCGGGCAGGGCTGACCAAGAGCACCTTCTTCCGGCACTTCCAGGACAAGCGGGAAGTCCTCTTCGGCGGGGACAGGATGGCCACGCTGCTGGCCGGGGCGATCGCCGCCGCGCCGGACGGCGCCACCCCGATCGAAGCCGTGGGCCACGCCCTGGACGCGGTCGGGAGGGACGTCTTCACACCCGAGCGCCGTGAGTTCGCCGCCCGGCGGTACGCGGTGATCGCCGCCAACCCGGAACTGCGGGAACGCGAGGCGCTGAAAGGGCTCGGCCTCACCGCTTCGATGGCCGATGCGCTCGAACGCCGCGGCGTCCCCGCGCTGGCCGCGCGCGTCACCGCGGAGCTGGCCGCGCTCGCCTCGAAGATCGCCTACGAGCGCTGGAGCGGCATGACCGGCGACGACGGGTTCGGCGACGTCGCCCGCCGCACCCTCGGCGAGGTGCGGGAGGCCGGCGCCGTCTCCCTGTCGCTCCGCTGAACCCGGCGGCACGCGACGGGCCCCCGCCCACGCAATTCACCATCCGCGCAACGGATCACCATCCGGGGGCTCCGAGACGCAACGAATCGTGCGGACATGCGCAATGGACGTGGCTTGTCCCCATGGAGCAGCTGACCGTACCGTCGGTCTGTCCCCAGAATCCCCTTCTGTACCGTCCGAGGTCTGCCATGCCGCCGCTGCGCACCGCCCTGCTCCAGAGTTCCGGCCGTCCCGGCGACGTCGCGGCGAATCTCACCGCGCTGGACGAGGCGGCGGCCGACGCCGCGGCCTCCGGCGCGGGGCTGCTGGTCGCCCCCGAACTGTTCCTGACCGGGTACGCGATCGGTGACGACGTGCCCCGGCTGGCCGAGCCCGCCGACGGTGCGAGCGCGCGGGCCGTCGCGGACATCGCCGTACGCCACGGCATCGCGGTGCTCTACGGCTACCCCGAGCGCCACGGCGAGCAGCTCCACAACGCGGCGCAGCTGATCGGTGCCGACGGCAGCCGCCTGGCCAACTACCGCAAGACCCACCTCTTCGGCTGCTTCGAGCAGCAGTGGTTCACACCGGGGGACACCCCGGTCGTCCAGGCCGAGCTGGCCGGGCTCCGGATCGGGATCATGATCTGCTACGACGTGGAGTTCCCGGAGAACGTCCGCGCGCACGCCGTCGCCGGTACCGATCTGCTCCTGGTACCCACCGCGCAGATGCACCCCTTCCAGTTCGTGGCCGAGTCCCTGGTGCCGGTCCGGGCCTTCGAGAACCAGCTGTACATCGCGTACGTCAACCGGACCGGCCCCGAGGGCGAGTTCGAGTTCGTCGGCCTCAGCTGCCTGGCCGGCCCGGACGGCGCCGTACGAGCCCGCGCCGGACGCGGCACGGAGCTCGTCACCGGCGACGCGGACCCCGAACTGCTGCGGGCCTCACGCGAGAACAACCCGTACCTCCGCGACCGCCGCCCGGCCCTCTACCGCTCGCTGGTCTGAGCCCCGCGCGCACCCGCCGCCTCCACTTCTGACTTCTGCGGCCCGCCTCAGCCGCTCACCTCAGCCGCTCACCTCAGCCGTTCCTGCGGCTTTTCCGTGCAAGGAGCCCGTACCCCATGACGTCCACGGTGCCCACCACCGCTGTCCAGCACGCCGACGGTCAGCCGCCGATCACCATGTTCGGACCGGATTTCCCCTACGCCTACGACGACTTCCTCGCTCACCCGGCGGGGCTCGGCCAGATACCGGCCACCGAGCACGGCGCCGAGGTCGCCGTGATCGGCGGCGGGCTCTCGGGGATCATCACCGCGTACGAGCTGATGAAGATGGGCCTCAAGCCGGTGGTCTACGAGGCGGACCGGATCGGCGGGCGGCTGCGCACCGTGGGCTTCGACGGCTGCGACCCCTCGCTCACCGCCGAGCTGGGCGCGATGCGCTTCCCGCCGTCCTCCACGGCGCTCCAGCACTACATCGACCTGGTGGGACTCGAAACCCGGTCCTTCCCCAACCCGCTGGCGCCCGGCACCCCTTCGACGGTGGTCGACCTCAAGGGCGAGTCGCACTACGCCACATCCGTGGACGACCTCCCGCAGGTCTACCGCGATGTGATGCACGCCTGGAACACCTGCCTGGAGGAGGGCGCGGACTTCTCCGACATGAACCGCGCCCTGCGCGAACGTGACGTGCCGCGGATCCGGGAGATCTGGGCGCGGCTCGTCGAGCGGCTCGACGACCAGACGTTCTACGGCTTCCTCTGCGGGTCCGAGGCGTTCGCCTCCTTCCGGCACCGGGAGATCTTCGGCCAGGTCGGCTTCGGTACCGGCGGCTGGGACACCGACTTCCCCAACTCCATCCTGGAGATCCTCCGGGTCGTCTACACCGAGGCGGACGACCACCACCGGGGGATCGTCGGGGGATCCCAGCAGCTGCCGCTGCGGCTCTGGGAACGCGAACCGCAGAAGACCGTCCACTGGCCCTCCGGTACCTCCCTCGCATCGCTGCACGGCGGGGAGCCCCGCCCGGCGGTGACCCGGCTGCACCGCACGGCGGGCAACCGCATCACCGTCACCGACGCGTCCGGGGACATCCGCACCTTCCCGGCCGCGGTCTTCACCGCGCAGTCCTGGATGCTGCTCTCCAAGATCGACTGCGATGACGCGCTCTTCCCCATCGACCACTGGACGGCGATGGAGCGGACCCACTACATGGAGTCGTCCAAGCTGTTCGTCCCGGTGGACCGGCCGTTCTGGCTCGACGAGGCCCTGGACGACAACGGGAATCCCACCGGCCGCGACACCATGTCGATGACGCTCACCGACCGGATGACACGCGGCACCTATCTGCTGGACGACGGCCCGGACAAGCCCGCCACCATCTGCCTCTCGTACACCTGGTGCGACGACAGCCTCAAGTGGCTGCCGCTCTCCGCGCACGAGCGGATGGAGGTCATGCTGAAGTCGCTCGGCGAGATCTACCCGAAGGTGGACATCCGGAAGCACATCATCGGCAACCCGGTGACCGTCTCCTGGGAGGACGAGCCCTACTTCATGGGCGCGTTCAAGGCCAACCTGCCCGGCCACTACCGCTACCAGCGGCGGCTGTTCACCCACTTCATGCAGGACCGGCTCCCCGCGGACCGGCGCGGGCTGTTCCTCGCGGGCGACGACATCTCCTGGACGGCGGGCTGGGCCGAGGGCGCCGTGCAGACCGCGCTCAACGCGGTCTGGGGCGTCATGCACCACTTCGGCGGTACGACCGACGCGTCCAACCCGGGGCCGGGCGACCTGTACGACGAGATCGCGCCGGTCGAACTGCCCGAGGACTGAGGGCCGAAGCCCGCCGCCCGCAGGCTTCTGCCCGGACAGGTCCCGCAGGGAACGGGTCCCGCTGGGTCGGATCCCGGCAGGTTTTCCGCCCGGTCAGATCCCGGCCGCGCGGGCCGCCGCGTACACCTCGGCCGCCACGTCCGTCAGTTCGTGCGCGTCGCGCTTCGTGCTCTGGAGGTCGAGCAGGAACTCGGTGGCCACGCCGGTCTCCGCATGGGCCGCCAGATCCTCGACGATCTGCGCGGTGCTGCCGTGGAACGGCCTGCGGTCCCCGCCCTCGTACGGCTTGACGCTGTGTGTCGCGTTGACCCGGACCGTCACGGTCAGCGGCCGCTCGCGGCCCCGCTCGCCCGCCAGGTCCTGGATCCTGCGCCACTCATCGGCCAGGGCGTCCGGGCCCAGGGCGACCGGCATCCAGCCGTCCGCCCGGTCGACCAGCCGCCGGAGCGCGCGCGGGCCGCCGGCGGGCAGCTGGACCGGGATGGGGCGGGCCGGTTTGGGGCCGACCTCGGCGGGCGCGATCGTGGTGAACTCCCCTTCGTACGCGACCGGGTCGGGGCCCCACACCGCCCCGAAGACATCGAGCAGTTCGTCCAGGAACGCGCCACGCTTCTCGAACGGGGCCACGGCCGCCGCCGCGTACTCGTCGCTCGACCAGCCCGTCCCGATCCCGGCCACGACCCGGCCGCCGCTCGCCGCGTCGAGCGAGGCGAGGGAGCGGGCCAGCTGGAAGGGCACATGCAGTGGCGCCACCAGCACACTGGTGCCCAGCCGCGCCCGGCCGGTCGCCGCCGCGGCCAGGGTCAGGGTCACCAGCGGATCGGCCACCGAGCGGTACTGATCGGGCCAGGGGAGCCCCGGAACCCCGTACAGCCCCTGGGTCGCCGGCTCCGGGAAGAGGATCCGCTCGAAGACCCACAGCGACTCGAAACCGGTCTCATCGGCCGCCCGCGCCACCGCCGGGACGTCGCGCCCGATGGAGTACTGCTTCATCTGGGGAAGACCGAGACCGAGCGGGATCGCCATGGTGTGCTCCTTCGTACGGGTGGTCGGCACAGGGGGTGCGCCGGTGCCGTCGGGTGGGTCACGGGTGGGTCAGTGCAGGGGAGTGAGCAGATACCGGCCGACCAGGCCGGCATTCGCGTCCATCCCCGCAGTGAACTCCTCGGCGAGTGCCGGTAGTTCCCGCAGGCTCCAGAGAATCCGGGCGGCCGACCAGGCGGCGTCGCGGGCCCGCTCCAGACTCCATGAGCCGATCAGATGGGTGAGCGGGTCGACGATCTCCAGGAGGTCGGGCCCCGGCATCAGGTCCTCGCGGATCCGTTCCTCCAGCCGTTCCAGGATCGCGCCCACCCGGTGGAAGTCGCCTTCGAGAGCGGCGGGTTCACAGCCGAGCAGACGGCAGGAGTCGGTGACGGCGAGCGCCAGATCGTGACCGATGTGTGCGTTGATGCCCGCGAGCGCGAACTGCAGCGGCCGTACGCCGGGATGGTGGCGGTACTGGAAGAGCGGCCGCCAGCACGCGGGCGGCCGGTGTCCCGCGGCCACCGCGTCGACCGCGGCCAGATAGCGCTCGGCGAACACCACATCGAGGGTGGTGGCGCCGCGCGGATCGGGGAACTGCCGTCCCTCGATGCGCTGTCCGACCTCCTCGGTGACCGTCAGATAGACGTTGTTGAAGACCGCCACCCCGTCCGTGGCCGGCCACGACGCCCGCAGGGCGCGCATCCTGGCCGCCACACCGTCGACCGAGTGCCCGGCGGGGACGGCCGGGGCCACGCGCTGTTGTGTCTGTGCCATGTCCGTCTGTGCCATGGGGGCAGCCTGGCAGCAGCGGGCAACCGGACGGCGGCATCACGCCCGTACGTCCTCAGAACGGGCGAAAGGGGAAGCCCTCAGGCGTCGTCGCCCGGCTCGGGTCCCGTACCGGGCTCGGTCGCTTCGTACGACGAGGTGCCCGAGTCCAGCAGCGGCGTCTGGGACTTGAGGTGCGGCGGAGCCATGGCGCGCAGCGCGTGGTAGCCGGTGATCACCACGATGGTGCCGAGCGCGATCCCGCTCAGCTCGAAGTTGTCCGTGATCTTCAGTGAGACACCGCCGACGCCGATGATGATGCCCGCGGCCGCCGGTACCAGATTCAGCGGATTGCGCAGATCCACCTTGCCGTTGATCCAGATCTGGGCGCCGAGCAGCCCGATCATCCCGTAGAGGATCACGGTGATCCCGCCGAGCACACCGCCCGGGATCGCGGCCACCACGGCACCGAACTTGGGGCAGAGGCCGAAGAGCAGCGCGAAGCAGGCCGCGGCCCAGTAAGCGGCGGTGGAGTACACCCGGGTCGCCGCCATCACGCCGATGTTCTCGGAGTACGTGGTGTTCGGGGGGCCGCCGAGACCGGTGGAGAGCATGGAGGCGACACCGTCGGCCGCGATGGCGGTGCCCAGTTTGTCGTCCAGGTTGGAGCCGGTCATCTCTCCGACGGCCTTGACGTGCCCGGCGTTCTCGGCGATCAGCGCGATGATGACGGGCAGCGCGACGAGGATCGCCGACCACTGGAAACTCGGGGCGTGGAAGGACGGCAGTCCGACCCAGTCGGCCCGGCCCACCCCGGAGAGGTCGAGACGCCAGTGGTCGGTGACCTTGCCGGCCGAGTCGACCGAGTGGATCTTCCCGAACACCTGGTCGGAGAGCCAGGAGAGGGCGTATCCGAATACCAGCCCCAGGAAGATCGCGATCCGCGACCAGAAGCCGCGCAGACAGACGACGGCAAGACCGGTGAAGAGCATTACCAGAAGGCCCGTCCACTGGTCCTGCGGCCAGTACGTGGACGCGGTCACCGGTGCCAGGTTGAAGCCGATCAGCATGACGACGGCGCCGGTGACCACCGGCGGCATCGCCGCGTGGATGATCCGCGCGCCGAACCGCTGGACGGCGAGACCCGCCGCGAAGAGGACCGCACCGACGACGAAGACCGCACCCGTGACGGTGGCGCTGCTGCCACCGGCGGCGCGGATGGTCGCCGCGACGCCCACGAAGGAGAGCGAACAGCCCAGATAGCTGGGGACCCGGCCGCGGGTCGCGAGCAGGAAGATCATGGTCGCGACGCCGGACATCATGATCGCGAGGTTCGGGTCGAGACCCATCAGGACGGGCGCCACGAACGACGCGCCGAACATCGCCACGACGTGCTGCGCACCGAGTCCTGCGGTACGCGGCCAGGTCAGCCGTTCGTCGGGGCGTACGACAGCCCCCGGAGCGGGGGTCCTCCCGTCGCCGTGCAAGGTCCAGCGCACGCCGAGGCCGCCCATGATCGCTCCCATTCGTTCAGTTCTCTGCTGATTCTCTGTCTCGCCTGGCAGCTGTTCGTGCACTTCGCGGCAGAAATGGCCACAGCAATGTTAATCCGGACGCTGAGCCTCCCTTTACCGCCGGGCAGCGGCCGGTGATCGGGGGGAGCCGAAGGCACGGGGCAATACTGAGGAATCATGCTCAGCGCCATCGCGGACGTGGCCTGCGGCTGAGCCGAGCCGGGGGTACCGCCGCTACGCCTCCTGGTGCGGGGCGCGGCGGACGGTGAGGACCGCCAAGTCGTCCTGCTGCGACCCTGCGGTGAAGTCACGTACGTCGTCGACGAGTGAACCGATGAGCCGGCCGACGCTGATGTCGACGCGGCCCGCAAGGCGCGTCTCCAGTGGGTAGAAGGTGCCGTCGGGCGAACGGGCCTCGGTCAGACCATCGGTGCACAGCAGCAGCGTGGCCCCCGCAGGGAACGAGAACCACTCCACTGTGCGCGGTTCGTCGACCAGGTTCGCCAGGCCGAGCGGCACATGCTCGTTCTCCGCGCCGACGGCAGTGACGACGTCGTCCTCGACCAGGTAGGGCGGGATGTGGCCACAGGTGATGACCTGGGTCTCGGTGCCCGCGCCCACACCCAGGACGAGCGCGGTGACGAACCGTTCCGGCTCGCCGCGCTGGGCCGCGTAGTCGTTGTGGCGGACGACCGCCGCCTCGAGCGCGTCGATGAGCAGGGTCATCGTCGGCTCGCGGTGGGCGGCCTCGCGGAAGGCCCCCACCATGTCGATGGCCATGCCGATGGCGGGCAGCCCCTTCCCCTGGACATCTCCGATCAGCACCCGGGTGCCCCAAGGGGTGGCCGCCACGTCGTAGATGTCGCCCCCGACGAGCTTGTCCTGCTGCAGTGGCTCGTAGACACCGTCCACGAGAACGTCGTCGGTGAGCACCGGCAGCGGCCGCAGGATCTGCCGCTGCATCGCGGCTGCGGTCGACCGCAGCCGTACCAGCGCCCCCTCGCGCGCGATGCGCATCCGGGAGCTGTAGACGGCCAGCGCGCCGAAGCCGATGGCGAACAGCGCCAGGATCACCCGGTCGACGAAATGCTCCTCGGACCGGATGAACACCGGCACGATGACGAAGGCGGTCACCCAGGCGGAGACCAGTGCCGTCTGGCGCGGTGTGCACAGCGCCGCGGCGAACGCCGGCAGGAACACCAGCAGCCCGAGAAGGAAGACCGCGGCCCCGGTCAGCAGGACGAGGGCGACCCCCACCGCCGTCGTGGCCACCGTCGCCCAGACGACATTGCGGGTGGACGGCGTATGAATGGCGGTGTCGTCGTCGCTGTGGTCCGCCGGGCCGGGTACCGAGGGCAGTACCGCACGCAACGAGCGGACCATGCGGGCATCCTCCAGCGGCACTTGTGGTCGGGCCGGTGCGAGCGCCGCACGCGGCGGCAGACGGCCTCGATCATTCACTCCGGCCGGGGAGCCGGCGGGAGGCTGGCCGCTGCCGTGCTGAAGTGCGCCCGTACGAGTGGCGCGATGCGCGGAGCGGGTACGGGGTTCGCCGGCGCCGATGGCATGGAAGCGGGCATTCAGGGCCGCGGGGCGTCGGCCTCCGCGCCGGCCGCACCGGTCTCGGCCACCACCCGGTGTGTCTGGCGCAGCACACCGGCCGCCAGCACCAGACCGAACGCCAGCACCGTGACCAGGATGAACGACCCCACCAGCGAGGTCGCGTTGGCGATGCCGCCGATCGCCGACGGCGCGATGAGTCCCGATGTGTACGTGATGGTCGCGACGCCCGCGATGGCCTGGCTGGGATTGGGTCCGCTCCGCCCGGCGGCCGCGAACGCCAGCGGGACGACCACCGCGACCCCCAGCCCGATCAGCGCGAAACCGCCCATCGCGGCCAACGGGTTGGGTGCCAGCACGACCAGCAGCCCGCCCAGCGTGGCCAGGACCCCGCCGCTGCGTACCGTCCGTACCGCGCCGAACCGGTCGACCACCCGGTCCCCGGCGAGCCTGGCCACCGCCATGGTGAGCGAGAAGGCGGTGGTGGAACCGGCCGCGACGCCCGCCGATGTGTCCAGCGTGTCCCGCAGGAAGACCGCCGACCAGTCGAGGCTCGCACCCTCCGCGAAGACCGCGCAGAAGCCGACGGCGCCGATGACCAGCGCGGATTTCGGCGGCAGCGCGAAGCGCGGCGGCGGTGTCTCCTCCGAGGTGCTCCGCAGGTCCAGCACTCCCTGGCAGGCGGCGAGTCCCAGCACGGTGAGGGCCGCTGCGGCGATGCAGTGGTGGAGCCTGGCGTCGCTGCCCAGCTGGGCAGCGAGCGTGCCGGCGGCCGAGCCGATCAGCGCGCCCGCGCTCCACATGCCGTGCAGCCCGGACATGATGGACCGGCCGAGCCTGGTCTCGGTCTCCACCCCCAGCGCGTTCATCGCCACATCGGCCATGCCCGCGGCGGCCCCGTAGAAGAAGAGCACCGCGCAGAGCGTGACCAGGTTCGGCGCGAACGCAGGCAGAGCCAGCGCCAGCGTCCACAGCGCGAGCAGTCCGCGCAGCGCGTTGCGGGCCCCGAACCGGTGGGTGATCGCACCCGACACCGGCATCAGCAGCGACGACCCGATCGCCGGAAAAGCCAGTGCGAGGCCGAGCTGACCCGCGCTCACCCCCGCGTGCTCCTGGATCCATGGCACACGGGTCGCGAAGCTGCCGGTCACCGCGCCATGGACGCAGAACACGGCAGCCAGGGCATACCGCGCCCGCCGCACCCTCCGCAGGCCGAAGCCCGCCTCGCCGGTCATGCGCCCTCCCGAGCCTGGTGTCCTGTCCTTACCCCTGCCACGGCTCCCGGTACCGGTGCGGTGCGGGGCCGGGCCGTAAACTATCAGGCAACCTGCCTGATAAATAGATCTGGAAGGATCCCGGCATGCCCGCATCCTCGATGACCGTCCGGGCCGTCAACGACCGCACCGCCCTCGACCTGCTCCAGGGGCAGGGCCCGCTGACGGCCGGACAGCTCAAGACGCTCACCGGTCTCTCCCGGCCGAGCGTCGCCGACCTCGTCGAGCGGCTGCAGACGGCCGGGCTGGTCAGGGTCGTCGGCGAGGCGGGCGCTGAGCGCCGCGGTCCGAACGCCAGGCTGTACGGGATCGTCGCCGACCGGGCGCACCTCGCGGCCCTCGATGTACGGACCGGGAGCGTCTCCGTGGCCGTCACCGACCTGGTCGGCGCGGTGCTGGCCGAGGCCACCCTGCCCGTCGGCCACGGTGCGGGGCCCGGTCCCGCCGACGCCGTGGAGGAAGCGGCCGCCCTGCTGGAGCGCACCGTGCGCGAGGCCGGTGCCGCGCGGCTGCACAGCGTCGGGATCGGCGCTCCCGGCCTCATCGACCCGGCCACCGGCGAACTGCGCGACACCAGCGGCCTGCCCGCCTGGCACCGCAGCCTGGTCGGCGCGCTGCAGCAGCGGCTGCCCGCCACGGTCCTGGTCGAGAACGAGACCAATCTCGCCGCGCTCGCCGAGCAGCGGAGCGGTGCGGCCCGCGGCCTCGACACCTTCGTCCTGCTCTGGCTCGGCCACGGCGTCGGAGCCGCCCTCGTACTCGAAGGGAAGCTGCGCCGGGGCGCGTCGGGCGGTGCGGGGGAGGTCGGCTTCCTCCCGGTGCCCGGCGACGGACTCCCGTCGGCCACCGACTGCGGTGACGGGTTCCACGGCCTGGCCGGCAGCGCCGCGATCCGGGCACTCGCCGACCGGTACGACCTCACCGCGGAGCCGGAGCCGCAGGAGCCCGCGGCGGCCGCGGCCGTACGGGCTGCCCCTTCGGCCGGCCGGCGCGGCGAGGACTTCCTGGAGGCGTTGGCGGGCCACATCGCGGTCGGGGCCGCGGCCGTCGTCGCCGTGGTCGACCCGGGCTGTGTGGTGCTGGGCGGCGAGATCGGCCACGCGGGGGGAGCGGACCTCGCGGCCCGGGTGGAGCGACGGCTGGCCGCGCTCTCCCCGCTGCGTACCGAAGTACGGGCGGGGGAGCTGGGCGGCGCGGCCGTGCTGCACGGCGCGCTGCTCACCGCGCGGGACGCGGCGCAGGACGATCTGTTCGGCGGCTGAGAGCGCGCAAGCGCCTGAGGGTGTGCGCAAGCGTGGGCGGCGGCACGGACTCCGGCACCGGCGGCGGCATGGGCTCCGGCAGCGGCGGCTGCACGGGCAGCAGCACAGCCCGCGCCACGGACAGTGACCGGCCGGTCGCTGTGTCTGTGAGCCAGCCCACATCAGGTCGCCCGCATGGCCGACGGCTGGACGTGGCAGACTTGTGCTGTACCAGCAGCAGCGCACTCCGGGGTCGGTGTAATTCCGAACCGGCGGTTATAGTCCGCGACCCGTCCGCATCCAGCGGGCGGTTGACCAGGTGTAATTCCTGGACCGACGGTGAAAGTCCGGATGGGAGGCAGTGCGCGGCGGGCCGTATTGGTACGTCGTAGCCGGTGGCGTGTCTTCTGGATCCTCGGAACACAGCCGCTCCTCCGGCCCCGGCGTCCCCGTGTGTTCCCGCTCTCTGTCGTCATCGACAGGCCCCGGAGTCCGTGCCCGAAGAGGCAGGAGGACCCGGTGGCCACCGCAGCCGCTCCATCACCGCAGGCGTTCGACGCCATGCGCAGGGCCATCGCGCTCGCGGCGCGCGGACTCGGATCCACCAGCCCCAACCCCGTCGTCGGCTGCGTCATCCTCGACGCGTCGGGCCGGACGGCCGGCGAGGGCTTCCACCGGCGGGCCGGCGGTCCGCACGCCGAGGTCGACGCACTCGCGGCGGCCGGCGACCGAGCACGCGGCGGCACCGCGTACGTCACGCTCGAACCCTGCAACCACACCGGCCGCACCGGCCCCTGCTCCCAGGCGCTCATCGACGCCGGTGTGGCCCGCGTGGTGTACGCGGTCGCAGACCCCACCCCACAGGCCACCGGCGGCGCCGACGCCCTGCGCGCGGCCGGGATCGCGGTGACGGCCGGTGTACTCGCCGACGAGGCCGCAGCGGGCAACGCCGCCTGGCTCACCTCGGTACGCCTCGGCCGCCCCCGGGTGACGTGGAAGTACGCGGCGACACTCGACGGCCGCACCGCCGCGGCCGACGGGACGAGCCGCTGGATCACATCGGCCGAGTCCCGCGCCGACGTCCACCGGCTGCGCGCCGAGTCCGACGCGGTCCTCGTCGGCTCGGGAACCCTGCGCGCCGACGACCCGCACCTCGCCGTCCGCGGCATCGAGGGCGCCACCCAGCCACTGCGGGTCGTGCTGGACACCCACGCCCGCTCGCTCGGCCCCGACGCCCGGGTCCTGGACGACGCCGCCCCGACGCTGGTCGTCGTGGGCGACGGCGTCACCGCACCTCCGCCCACCGGCAGCGCCGACCTGGTGCGGCTGCCGTACGACGACACGGGTATCGCCGTCGACGCCCTGCTCGCCGAGCTGCACGCGCGCGGTGTCCGCTCCGTACTCCTCGAAGGCGGTGCGACGCTGGCCGGCTCCTTCGTCGCCGCGGGCGCCGTCGACCGGGTCATCGGCTATCTCGCCCCTGTTCTCCTCGGCGCGGGCCCCGCGGCCCTCGCCGACGCCGGAATCACCACCATCACCGACGCGTTGCGACTCGACGTCACCGAGACCGTCCGCATCGGCCCCGATCTGCGGATCACCGCCACCCCGAAGGAGCGCTGAGCGCCGTGTTCACCGGAATCGTCGAAGAACTGGGTGAGGTCACCGCCGTCGAGAACCTCGGCGACGCCTCCCGCTTCCGCCTGCGCGGCCCGGTCGTGACCGAGGACGCCAAGCACGGTGACTCCATCGCCGTCAACGGTGTCTGTCTCACCGTGGTCGACTCCGGCGGCGGCGAGTTCACCGCCGATGTCATGGCCGAGACACTCGACCGCTCCAGCCTCGGCGCCCTCGCCACCGGCTCCCGGGTCAACCTCGAACGCCCCATGGCGCTCGGCGGCCGCCTCGGCGGACACCTCGTCCAGGGCCATGTGGACGGCACCGGCACGGTCGTCGAACGCAAACCGTCCGACCACTGGGAGATCGTGAAGATCGCGCTCCCGGCGGACCTCTCCCGTTACGTCGTGGAGAAGGGCTCCATCACCGTCGACGGGGTCAGCCTCACCGTCGTGGACGCCGGACCCGACTACTTCACCATCAGCCTCATCCCCACCACCCTCGCCCTGACCACGCTCGGCATCAAGCAGCCGGGCGACCCGGTCAACCTCGAAGTGGACGTACTCGCCAAGTACGTCGAGCGGCTGCTCGGCGCCGACGGCACCCGGGCCACACCGGAGACCGGAGGGCCGCTGAAGTGACCGCACTGACCTGGCTGAACACCGAGGCGTTCACCGTACTGGGCCAGCACATCCTGTGGTCCGACATGATCGGCAACACCATCGGCCTGATCGCGCTCGCCCTCGGCTGGCGCCGCTCGGTGCTGACCTGGCCCGCGCAGTTCCTGTCCGGCGTCATCCTCGTCGGCGCGTACTCGTCCGCCCATCTCAGCGGCGGCGTCGGCAAACAGCTGCTGGTCATCGGGATAGCCCTGTGGGGCTGGCGGGCCTGGACCCGGGGCAGGCAGCAGGCCCAGGACGGCAGCATCGCGGTGCGGTTCGCCAGTTGGCGCGAGCGCGGACTGCTGCTGGCCGGTGCCGTCGTCGGCACGGTCGCCGTGGCCGGTCTCTTCCTGGCCGTCCCGTCCCTCTCCTGGAGCCCGTGGGCCGACGCCTACATCTTCGTCGGCACCCTCGTCGCGATGGTCGCCCAGGCACGCGGTCTCGTCGAATTCTGGTTCGCGTGGCTGCTCGTCGACCTCGTCGGCGTCCCCCTCGCCTTCCACAGCGGCCTGGCCTTCTCCGGCCTGGTCTACGTGGTCTATTTCGCGCTCGTCCTCTGGGGCCTGCGCGACTGGTGGCTCCGCTCCCGTACGAGCGTCAAGCCCGCCCTGGAAGGAGCAGCAGCATGACTGCCGAGCCCGTCTGGTACTCGACCGACAACGCCGAGGACCTCTCCCTCGACCCCGTGGAACAGGCCGTACGCGACATCGCGGCCGGCCGCCCCGTGGTGGTCGTCGACGACGAGGACCGCGAGAACGAGGGCGACCTCGTCATCGCGGCCGAGAAGGCGACCCCCGAGATCGTCGCGTTCATGATGAGCGAGTGCCGTGGCCTGATCTGCGCGCCCATGGAGGGCGACGAACTGGCCAGGCTCGACCTCCCGCAGATGGTCGAGAACAACACCGAGTCCATGAAGACGGCCTTCACCGTCTCCGTCGACGCGAGCAAGGCGCACGGCGTCACCACCGGCATCTCCGCCGCCGACCGCGCGACCACCCTGCGGCTGCTCGCCGGCGGGCTGGCCGGCGCCGGGGACTTCGTACGCCCCGGCCATGTCTTCCCGCTGCGGGCCAAGCCCGGCGGGGTGCTCGTACGCGACGGGCACACCGAGGCCGCCGTCGACCTGGCCCGCCTCGCCGGTCTGCGCCCGGCCGGCGCGATCGTCGAGATCGCCGGCGAGGACGGGGTGATGCTGCGGCTGCCCGAACTGGTCCCGTTCGCCCGCAAGCACGGCCTCACGATCATCTCCATCGAGGACCTGATCGCCTACCGCCGCAGCTCGGAACCGAGGGTCCGCCGCGAGGCGACCGTCCGCCTCCCCACCGCGCACGGCGATTTCACCGCGTACGGCTACCGCTCCATCGCCGACGGCATCGAGCATGTCGCCCTGGTCCACGGGGAGATCGGCGACGGCGACGACGTCCTGGTACGGGTGCACTCCGAGTGCCTCACCGGCGACATCTTCCACTCGCTGCGCTGCGACTGCGGACCCCAGCTGGAAGCCTCCATGGAGCGCATCACCACCGAGGGCCGCGGCGTCGTCGTCTATCTGCGCGGCCACGAGGGGCGCGGCATCGGACTGCTGTCCAAGCTGCGCGCCTACGAGCTCCAGGAGCGCGGCCGAGACACCCTGGACGCCAACCTGGAACTCGGGCTGCCCGCCGACGCCCGCGACTACGGCGCCGGAGCCCAGATCCTGGCGGACCTCGGGGTGCACAGCCTGCGGCTGCTGACCAACAACCCCGAGAAGACCGCCGCCCTGGTCAGGCACGGACTGGACGTCACCGGCCGGGAGGCCATGCCCGTCCAGGCGGGCGAGCACAACCTCCGGTACCTGCGCACCAAGCGGGACCGGATGGGACACGATCTGCCCTGGCTGGACACCACGTCCGCCTGCGGCAACCAGTAAGAAGCAAAAGGGAGAGACAGACATGAGCGGCAAGGGCGCACCCGAACTCACCGTGAAGAACTGCGGTGACCTGCGCGTGGCCGTCATCGCGGCCCAGTGGCACGAGAAGGTCATGGACGGCCTCGTCGACGGCGCGCTGCGCGCCCTGGGCGAGCTGGGCATCGACGAACCGACCCTGCTGCGGGTCCCGGGCAGCTTCGAACTGCCGGTGGTGGCCAAGGTCCTCGCGGGCCGGGGCTACGACGCGATCGTCGCTCTCGGAGTGGTCATCAGGGGCGGCACCCCGCACTTCGAGTACGTCTGCCAGGGCGTCACGGGCGGCCTCACCCAGGTCTCCGTCGAGACCGGCGTCCCGATCGGCTTCGGCGTGCTGACCTGCGACACCGAGGAGCAGGCGCTGGACCGGGCCGGCCTCGAAGGGTCCAACGAGGACAAGGGGCACGAAGCGGTCACCGCGGCCGTCGCCACCGCGACCACACTGCGCACGGTCAGCGAACCCTGGCGCTGAGTGGGGAAGGGGACCCCGTACTCTTAGCAGCATCATGGCGAACAAAACCTTCGAAGAGCTCTTCTCCGAGCTCCAGCTCAAGGCCGCCAACGGCGACCCCTCCACCTCCCGTACCGCCGAACTGGTGGGCAAGGGCGTGCATGCCATCGGCAAGAAGGTCGTCGAGGAGGCAGCCGAGGTGTGGATGGCAGCCGAGCACGAGGGCAAGGAAGCCGCCGCCGAGGAGATCTCGCAGCTGCTGTACCACGTTCAGGTGATGATGGTCGCCCGTGGGATCTCACTCGACGACGTCTACGCCCATCTCTGAGCAGCCACCCCCGAGCGCCCGCCCCTGAGCGCTCACCCCGAGCATCCACTTCTGAGCACCCGCACACCCCGCACATCCTGATATCCACCACCTCGCACGAAGGAAGCCGACCTCATGCTGCGCATCGCCGTCCCCAACAAGGGTTCTCTCTCCGGGCCTGCGATGGCGATGCTCCATGAGGCCGGCTACCAGCAGCGCAAGGAGTCCAAGGAGCTCGTCCTCGTCGACCCGGAGAACCAGGTCGAGTTCTTCTACCTCCGCCCGCGCGACATCGCGATCTACGTCAGCTCCGGCAAGCTCGACATCGGCATCACCGGCCGCGACCTGCTGCTGGACTCCGGAGCCCAGGCCGAGGAGATCCTCCAGCTCGGCTTCGCCCGCTCGACCTTCCGGTACGCCACCAAGCCCGGCACCGCGAACGGCCCGGAGGACTTCGGCGGCATGACGATCGCCACCTCGTACGAGGGAATCGTCGCCAAGGCCCTCGCGGACCAGGGCGTCGACGCGTCCGTCGTCCACCTGGACGGCGCCGTCGAGACGGCCATCGAGCTGGGTGTCGCCCAGGTCATCGCGGACGTCGTGGAGACCGGCACCTCGCTGCGCAACGCCGGACTCGAAGTGATCGGCGAGCCGATCATGCAGTCCGAGGCCGTCGTCATCCGCCGGGTCGGCGCCGCGGCCGACGAGCCCAGGATGCAGCAGTTCCTGCGCCGCCTCCAGGGCGTCCTGGTGGCCCGGAGCTACGTGATGATGGACTACGACTGCCGGGTCGAGTTCCTGGAGCAGGCCGTGGCCCTCACCCCCGGCCTGGAGTCGCCGACCATCTCCCCGCTGCACCACGAGGGATGGGTCGCCGTCCGCTCCATGGTCGCGGCGAAGGAGGCCCAGCGGATCATGGACGACCTCTACGCGCTCGGGGCCCGCGCCATCCTGACCACGGCCATCCACGCCTGCCGTCTCTGATCCCTGACCAGCACGAAGGACGCACGGAACATGACCGCCCCCGAATTCCCCGCCCTCCCGGTCACCTTCAGGCCGACCCGCACCCGGGTGGTGCTGCTGTCCGTGGGGACGGTCATGTTCGTCGTCCTCACCGTCGTCTCCCTGATGCTGGAGACCCTGACGCCCGGTGAGCGCGTCTCGTTCATCTTCACCGCCGCGGTCTTCTTCGGGGTGCTGGCACTGCTCAGCCGCCCCAAGGTCGTCGCGGACGAGGACGGCGTCACCGTCGTCAATCTCACATCCAGGCGCCGGCTGGCCTGGCCGGAGATCCTGCACGTCAACCTGCGCCCCGGTGACGCCTGGGTCTTCCTCGACCTCAGCGACGGCACCAGCCTCCCCGCCCTCGGCATCCAGCCCGGCATCGGCAAAGCTCAGGCCATCCGCGACGCCCGCGCACTGCGCGCGCTGGCGGACTCACGGGGCCCGGCCGACACCGGCCGGAGCACTCCCGGGGAGTGACGGCGGCCCGCCCGCCGGACAGCCGCGGCGGCTGAGCCCCTGACGCATCGGGCCGCTGTTTGATTACTCTGGGGCGGGGCGCCAGGTGCGCCCCGCCCCGCACCCTGTGACCCCCGTGGTCCGCGGGGCACCCCTGCGACATGAGGAGTGATTCCCTCCAGCAATGGACGGATCATCCGGTAGTACATGCGCCGCCCCTCTTCCGGAGACGGCGGCATGACCATTCCCCTGCTGCTCCTCGGAGCGGCATTCCTTCTGATTCTCGCCAACGGATTCTTCGTCGCGGCCGAATTCGGCCTCGTCACCGTGGAGCGGCCGGACGCCGAACGCGCCGCCGCCGACGGAGACCGGCGGGCCGGCACCGTCGTACGGGCCCTGCGGGAACTCTCCTTCCAGCTCTCCGGCACCCAGCTCGGCATCACCATCACCTCGCTGGTGGTCGGCATGCTCGCCGAGCCCGCGCTGGCACAGCTCCTCGACGGACCGCTCGGCGCCACCGGACTGCCCGAAGGGGCCGTGTCCGGGATCAGCGTGGTGCTCGGCATGATGCTCGCCGCCGCCGTGCAGATGGTGCTCGGCGAACTGGTCCCGAAGAACTGGGCGGTGTCCAGGCCGCTCCAGGTGGCCCGGTTCGTCGCCGGACCCCAGCATCTGTTCTCGACCGCGTTCCGGCCGGTGATCGCCCTGCTCAACACCGTCGCCAACCGGCTGGTCCTGGCGCTCGGCGTCGAGCCCGCCGACGAACTGGCCTCGGCCCGCACCCCCGGCGAACTGGTCTCGCTGGCCCGCCACTCGGCCCGGGCCGGCACGCTGGAGCAGGACACGGCCGACCTCTTCGTACGGACCCTGTCGCTGGCCGGACTCACCGCCCAGCACGTCATGACCCCACGGGTGAAGGTCAGCGCACTCCAGTCGTCGGCGACGGCCGCCGACGTACTGAACCTCACCCGCGCCACCGGCCTCTCCCGCTTCCCCGTCTACCGGGAGCGCATCGACGAGATCGTCGGCATGGTCCACCTCAAGGACGCCCTGGCCGTGGCCGCGCAGGACAGGCACAGGACCTCGGTGGGGCGGGTCGCCGTCGCACCGCTGCTCGTGCCCGAGACCCTGCCCGTACAGCAGCTCCTGGAGCGGCTGCGCACCGAGCAGCCCATCGCCGTGGTGGTGGACGAGTACGGCGGCACCGCCGGCGTCGTCACCCTGGAAGACATCATCGAGGAGCTGGTCGGGGAGGTCAGGGACGAGCACGACGGCGCGGACGCCGACCGCCCCGAGCTGTCACCGGCCCCCGCCGAGGACGGCAACCCCGCCTGGGAGGCCGACGGCAGCTGCCGGGTCCTCACCCTGCGGCGGATAGGGCTCGAAGTCCCCGAAGGCCCGTACGAGACCGTCGCCGGCCTGGTGGCCGATCTGCTGGGCCGCATCCCCGCTCCCGGCGACCGGGCGGAACTGCCCGGCTGGCGGCTCTCGGTCCGCAGGGTCGAGCGCTACCGCGCCGAGCGGGTACGCCTGGTGCGTACGGCCGATGTGCACGCGCCGGTCATGGAGGGCGTGCGATGAGCTTCCTCCAACTGCTCTTCGCCGCCGCCCTGGTGCTCGCCAACGGCTTCTTCGTCGGCGCCGAGTTCGCGCTCGTCTCCGTACGCCGCAGCCAGGTCGAGCCCCTGGCCGCCGAGGGCTCCGCACGGGCCCGCAAGGTGTTGTACGGCCTGGAGAACCTGCCGCGGATGATGGCGGCCGCGCAGTTCGGCATCACCGTCTGCTCGCTGACACTGGGCGCCGTCGCCGAGCCGACGGTCGCCCACCTGCTCGAACCGGTCTTCCAGGCCGTCAGGCTGCCCGACGGCCTGGTCCACCCGCTGGGATACGTGATCGCTCTCGCGCTCGTGGTCTCGCTGCACCTCGTCATCGGCGAGATGGTGCCGAAGAACCTCGCCATGGCCGCACCCGAGAAGACCGCGCTCTGGCTCAGCCCCGGCCTGGTCGGCTTCGCCCGGCTCTGCCGCCCGGTGACCGTCGCGCTCGGGGCCTGCGCCCGGCTGGTGCTCAAGCTCTTCGGCGTCGAGCCCAAGGACGAGGTGGAGGCGGTCTTCACCAGCGAGCAGCTCAACCGGCTCGTCGAGGACTCGGGCCAGGCCGGTCTGCTGGACTCGGAGGCCCAGGAACGCCTGGAGGACGCCCTGGAGCTGGGCAGCAGGCCCATCGCGGACGTCCTGATCGCCCGCGCCGACCTGATCACGGTCGCTCCCTCGGTCACACCTCTGGCGATCGAGGAGCTGACCGTACGCACCGGGTACTCGCGATTCCCGGTCTGCGCGGACGGCGGCGCCTTCATGGGCTATCTGCACGTCAAGGACGTGCTCGACCTGGAGGACCGGGAACGCGCCGTCCCCCAGCAGGTCTGGCGCCCGATGGCGACGCTCCGCGCGGAGCTGCCGCTGGACGACGCGCTGACCGTGATGCGGCGCGCGGCCACCCATCTGGCTCAGGTCGCCGACGGATCCGGCAAGGTGCTCGGTCTGGTGGCACTGGAGGACGTGCTGGAGAAGCTGGTCGGTGAGGTACGCGACCCGGCGCACCGGGAGGCCGCGGCGCCGCAGGTGACCCGGGTGTCGGAGCCGCGCACGGACCGCACCGAACAGGCGCTGGCCGGGTAGTCCCGGTCCCGGGTCTCCGGGCGGCTCCCGACGCCGGGGCGGTGCTCCCGCTTCCGGGGACCGCCCCGGCGTCGGGGACCGGTCAGAGCGGCGGCTCCTGCTGTCCGCGGCCGACCGGTCCCCGGCCCGAGAGCACCTCCCCGTACGCCTGCATCAGATCCGGCAGCCGCAGCGTCGACAGATCGTCCCGGCCGGGTGTGGTGGCGTATCCGCTCAGCCGCAGATCCCGGTACGCGCAGCTCTTCTCGTACAGGGTGCGCAGAAACCGGCCGTTGCCCAGCTCGTCGATCCAGCCCTGGTCCACCACATGGCCGGCGATCGAGCGCAGCTCGTCCAGCGACTCCTCGTCCCACACGTCGCCGTTCTCCGTCGCCAGCACCTCGCCGATCGCGGTCAGCTCCAGCGGCCGGTAGCTCGGGAAGTCGACCCGGGACGTGAAGCGCGAGGAGAGCCCCGGATTGGTGGCCAGCAGGCGGTCCATGCCCTCGGGGTAGCCGGCCAGGATGACCACCAGGTGGTCACGGTTGTCCTCGGCCCGCTTCAGCAGCACCTGGAGCGCCTCGTCGCCGTACGCGTCGCCCTTGCTGTAACCGGAGTTGGAGAGGCTGTACGCCTCGTCCACGAAGAGCACCCCGCCGAGCGCCGAGTCGATCAGCTCGTTCGCCTTCACCGCCGTCTGTCCCAGGAACTCGCCCACCAGATCGGCGCGCTGGGCCTCGATCAGATGGTCGCCGCCCAGCAGCCCCAGTGCGTAGAACACCCGGCCCAGGATGCGGGCCACCGTCGTCTTGCCGGTGCCCGAAGGGCCGGAGAAGACGAAGTGCCGCTTCGGCGGCTGCACCGGCAGCCCCTGGGCGGCCCGCAGCCGGGCCATGTTGAGCTGTGCCGACAGCGCTTTGACCTGGCGCTTCACCGGCTCCAGGCCGACCATGCGCTCCAGCTCGTCCAGTGCGCACGCCAGCAGCTCGGGATCGGTGGGCCCGGCCGGCAGGTCCGGCGGGAACTGCTCGGCAGGCGCGGGATCCCTGTCCCGTACGGCGCCGGGCGGCGGAGCCGAGCCGCCCAGTGGATCGCCGCCGGGGCTCCCCGGGCTCCCGGGCCGCGGGTCCCGGCCCTCCGCGGGATCGCTCTCCACGAAGACGCCGTCGGCCTGCCCGTCCACCGCGTCCTGCCCGAACCCGGCCAGCGAGACCGCGGCGTAGTCCACCGCGTCGTCGTATCCGTCGCCCTCGGAGATCGCGGCGAGCCGGGCCGCGGTGTCCATGAACGCGGGGTCCACCCGGTGCACCGCCCGGTACAGCGGCAGGGCCGCCGCGCTGCGCCCGGTCCCCTCGTGGGCGCGCGCCAGCCAGTAGCGCAGCTCCTTGCGCTGCGGCTGCTCACTGCGGCAGCGCATCAGCGCAGCGGAGAGCAGCGGCTCCGCCTGCCCGTACATGTCCAGCCGCACCCGCGCCATCCCGCCGAACAGCCCCGCCTCGATCCCCAGCACCGGATCGTCGACCAGCGAGGCGGTGTAACGCACCAGCCGCTCCCAGTCCTTGGCGAGATAGGCGCGGCACGCGTGCAGGAACCGCACCTGCGGATCGGTGTCGACCGGCGGCAGCCCCGCCAGCGCCCGGTCCAGCTCCGGCACATGGCGCCCGTCCAGCCAGTGCGAGGCGTGCGCGAGCAGCAGATCACGCGGGCTCTCCAGCACCGGCTGCACCCACCAGCCCAGCCAGTACCAGGAGTTGAGAGTGCGGCGCAGCCTGCCGCGCTGTTCGCCGAACCGCTCCCGGTGCCGGAACATCCGCAGTAAAGCGGTGGTGGTGTCCACCCGCAGCGCGTGCAGTCCGAGCCAGCCGTCCGCCATCCCCGGATCGAGCCGCACCGCGGCCCTGAACTCCTCCTCGGCCTGCGGATACGCCCCCATCGTGTAGGCGTCCACGCCCCGCAGCCAGGCGAGATCGGCCGGGGCGTGCGAGCCCTGCGTGCCGAAATCCATCACGTCCCCCACAGACCGTGCCCCCGTACCGTGCCACCGGACTCAGCGCCCGGCGACCTGTGAACCGCAGTGCAGCGGACGGGAATTGACCGGTGCCGCCCGAAGGGCATCGTACCTGCGCAGAGGCCCGGTACCGAAGGGTGCAGGAGCACTCGGTGCCATGGGGGGACGGCTCGCTCACGGTGACCGAGGGTGAGCAAGCGGAGAGATCAGTTGTCCGGTTGGGGAGGGAGTGGGCAGAACGAAGCCCCCGATCACGGGGGAACAACCGGGGGCTTCGCGTCTGCGGCGGCTTCGAAAAGCCGCACATTGAGAACGTAAGACCTGTACGGGCCCTGGGTCAAGCGGAGTTGAGGCACTGGAAGGGCGGTTTTCCGCCGGGTGGCAGTCCTGCGGAGAGGTCATGACTGTATGTGACCGAATGGATCGCTCACGCGGTCACTCGCGGACCCGGAAACCACTCGTAGCCCTCGCGGCACTCACGTACCAGCAGATCCGCGAATGGCCGGGAAGGGTCCCCGGCGAAGTGCCGGGCCTCCGCCGCCGTCCAGCCGTCCCAGAACTCCCGCAGGGCCGGCCCGTCGCGGTGGCGGCCCCGTTCCCAGGAGCCGGCGGCGCTCCGGTCCATCCAGAGCAGCCGGGCGAGATACGGGCGCAGCGCCCGGCGGCCCGCGCCCACCCCTTCGACAATGACGACGTCAGTGGTGTCGATGGTCCGCTCGGGGCCGAAGCGGCGCAGCGTCCAGTCGTAGGGCGCGTACCGGGCGGCCTCGCCGCGGGTGAACGGCTCGATGACCTGGGCGTGCAGCCGTCCGGTCCAGTCGAACAGCTCCTGGTGGGTGGCCAGATCGTCCAGATGGAGTACGGGCGCCCCGTCCAGCGCCGCGGCGAGCCTGGCCGAGAATGTGCTCTTCCCCGAGCCCGCGTGGCCGTCGACCGCGATCAGCCGAACTGGCCCGCAGGAGACGGGCCGTGCACGGATCGCGGTGGCGATGTGGTCGAGGTCTGCCATGGGGCCAGCCTAGGAGAAGTCGGCGCCTTCGCAGGTCACGCCAGTGGTCGATACCAATATTGGTGGCAGGACGCGTGGCGAATCACTGGCAGAAACGCGTCGGAAGCCGGGATAGTTGCTCCACTGTCATGCGCTCGCCGCCCCATCCGTATCCGACTGGGGGTCCACCAACGTGACCAGTACCACTCCGCGCAGGACCATTCTCGCCGCGGCGGTCGCCGCTGCGGCCGCTGCCGCGGGTGCGGCCGCAGCCGTCCCCGCCGTCGCCGCCCCGGCCCCCGCGCCGGACGGTCCGCCGGCCACCGCACACACCCCGCAGCCCACCGGGGGAGGGCCCGTGACCCCGCTCGTGGACAACAGTGTCTGGGCCTCGTACGCCGCCTGGCGCTCCGGTGCGGCCGACGGCACCACAGCCCTTCCCGGCCCCCGCTCGGGCCTGGTCATCGGGGCCCCCGCGGGCCGCACCGACTACACCGATCCGCACACCGGGAAGACCGCCACCTGGGAGTACGCGACCTGGACCTCACCGGTCCACCCCTCACGGGTCCCGGCCACCGAGGCCGTCGCGTCCTGGAACGCGCAGACCCCGGCGGGCACCTGGATCCTGGTCGAGCTGCGGGGCAGCTACTCGGACGGCACCGAGACCCCCTGGTACGTGATGGGCCGCTGGGCCTCGGGCGACGCTGACATCCGGCGGACCTCCCTCGACGGCCAGAGCGACGGCAAGAGCTCCATCTCGACGGACACCTTCGCCGTCGACAACGCCGCGAGCGGGCTGCGCCTGGTGTCGTACCGGCTGCGGTTGACGCTGTACCGCACCCCGGGCACCAGGCTGACGCCCACGGTCCACCGGGTCGGGGCGATGACGTCGGACATCCCGGACCGGTTCACCGTCCCGCCGTCGGTCCCGCGGATCTCCCGCGAGCTGAAGGTCCCGCGCTTCTCGCAGGACATCCACGCGGGCCAGTACCCGCAGTACGACAACGGCGGCGAGGCGTGGTGCAGCCCCACCTCGTCCTCGATGATCATCAAGTACTGGGGGCGCGGGCCCACCCCGGCCGACCTGGCCTGGATCGACCCGTCGTACGCGGACCCCGAGGTCTGCCAGGCGGCCCGCTACACCTACGACTACCAGTACGAGGGCTGCGGCAACTGGCCCTTCAACGCGGCCTACGCGGCGACGTACAAGGACATGAGCGCCACCGTCACCCGGCTCGGTTCGCTCACCGATCTCGAAACCCTCGTGGGTGCGGGTATCCCGGTCATCACCTCGCAGTCCTTCCTCAAGGGGGAGCTGACGGGCGCCGGTTACGGCACGTCGGGCCATCTGATGACGGTGATCGGCTTCACGGCCGACGGCGACGTCATCGCCAACGACCCCGCGTCGGCGGACGACGACGCGGTGCGCCATGTGTACCGGCGCGCGGAGTGGGAGAACATCTGGCTCCGCACCAAGCGGTACGACGCGAACGGCAAGGTCGTCAGCGGTACGGGCGGGGTCTGCTACATCTACTGGCCCGCCGACCCGGCACCCGGCCGGCAGCGGGTGCTGAAGTCGTTCGGCCTGCTGTGAGCGTGTGGGGCGCTGCCTCGACCAGCTGACAGCAGCGTTCCCGGCCGGCCTGGATGAGGTGGCCGTACTCGTCCACCGTGACGTCGGCGGAGCGATGTCCGATCGGTCCGCCGTACGCGGCTTCACCTCTACCGGGCTCCGGCGGCTGCCTTCCAGCGGGCCAGTGCGCGGGCGAGCTGCTGCGATGCGCGCTCCACGGTTCCGTCCGGGCCGGCCCGGCCCGCGGGCACCGGCAGGTCGACGCTGGGGTAGCGGGGATCCTCGTCGGCCGGGATGACGTCCGCCGTGTCGGCCAGCCAGCGCAACAGGGCCTGGTTCATGCGCTGTTCGACGTGCGCGTGGACGGGACTGCCCGCCAGGCTGACCCGTTCGTCCGGGTCGGTCGGCCGGTGGTACAGCTCGGCCGGTTCGTACAGCCGCCACACATACGTCCACTCCCGGTCCCGCACCGCGACGGCCCGGCCGACGAGTTCGGGGCGCTCGTGTTGGAGGGCCGCCTTCAGGTCGTACGGGAATCCGGCCCGTTCGAACCGCGGTTCCTCCGCCGTGGAGAAGCCGCCCTCGGTGAAGGCGTACTCACGGTGTTCCCTGCCGGTGTCATGGATGAGGGGCACCAGGCTGTGGCCGAAGTGGCGGTGCGGAGCCTCGACGCCGGCCAGTTCCAGGACCGTCGGAAGCACATCGATGAGTTCCACCATCGCGTCGGTGCGCCCGCCCCGGGGGAGCCCCCCGCCGGAGATGACGAGCGGGTCGCGGGTGATGCACGGGTGGAGCGCGGATGGCCACTTCTCGACCAGGCCGTAGTCGCCCAGGTATTCACCGTGGTCGGCGAAGAACAGCGTGACGGTGCTCTCGCCCGCTCCACTCCCGTCGACCGCTGCCATCAGCCGCCCGAGCTGCTCGTCCATCCGGGAGATCATCCCGTAGTACGTGGCCTTCACCTCGCGCCACATCTCCGGCGTGGTGTCTTCGATTCCGAAGCGTTCCCTGACGGCCTGCATGTAGGCGGGTTCGGGCCCTTCGGCACCGGCGGGCGGCACGGGGGCGGGCAGGGTGGCACGGTCGTACAGGGAGAACCACGGCTCCTCGGCCTCGAACGGGCAGTGCGGCGCGATCAGTGGCACGAACAGCGCCCACGGGCCTTCCGGGGGCTGTTCGAGCCAGCGCACCGCGGTACGGATGGTGGCTTCGTCGGCGCTGACGCGCTCGCTGTCGTCCGGCAGCCGTCCGCGGTAGTGGAGGCGCGCCCACTCCTCGCCGCCCGGCCAGTCGCCGGGGGCTGCGGGGCCACCGAACGCTGTCGGCGGGACCCCGAAGCCGTACTCGTCGACACTGAGTTCGGTGGCACCCGGCGCGAACGTGTCGCCCCGCATGCCAGGCCAGGCGACGTGGTACCCGGCCTCCTTGAGGCAGCGCAGCAGATTGGGCTCCCACGGCTTGAGCAGATGGGTGAGGGTTCGGTGCCCCTGGGTGTGCGGGTACCAGCCGGTCAGGAACGACGCCCGGCTGGGCGAGCAGACGGGGTGCTGCACGTAGGCGTTGTCGAAGCGGGTTCCGAGGGCGGCCAGGGCGTCCAGATGGGGCGTGCTGATGTGCGGGTTCCCGAAGGCGCCGAGCGCGTCGGCGCGCAACTGGTCCGGGATGAAGAAGACGAAGTTCGGCCGCTTGCCTGACATGAGTGGCGCTCCTTCACGGTGTCCGGCCCCGGCCGGGCGCCGGCTCTGTGTACGTGCTGGTACCCCTACTCAAAAACCATACGGTGCACTGTTTTTGTCCGTCAAGGGTCGCGCGCGGCAGCCCGGGGCTGCCGCCTCCGGGTGCCGGGGGAGGGGGTGTCGGCTGCGCCACTGTCCGGTTCCGGCTTCTCCGGCTGGCGCATTGACGCCTAGAAACCGATCAGAATATGTTTTTCGAAGTTGGCGAGCCTTCCGGCTGGGCGTGCTGTCCGGCTGCCCCCTGTCGTTCCGCCGGGACACTCCTGTTCCCGGCCACCCAGACGGAGAGAACATGATGAGGCATTCCGCCCGAACCGCGGCTTTGACGGCCTGCGCCACTGTGACGTCCTTGGTACTCGCGGGCTGCGGAGGAGGCGGCGGTTCCGCCGGGGGCGGGTCCGCTGAACTCGACATCGCCACCCTTACGAGCGCTCAGAGCCTCGATCCGGCCGACGCGCTCGGCAGCGCACTGCCGTATTTCCAGGCGGTTTACGACACCCTGCTCAAGCGGGCCCCGGACGGCAGCTTCCGGCCGATGCTGGCCACCAAGTGGTCGTACGACAAGGACCGGACGCGCCTGTCGCTGACCCTGCGCCAAGGGGTGAAGTTCACCGACGGGAGCGCGTTCGACGCACAGGCCGTCAAGGCCAACATGGAGCACTTCAAGAAGGGCGGCGGTGGTGCGGCCAAGGATCTCGGCGCCCTGCAGGCAGTCGAGGTGCGGGACGCCACACATGTGACGCTCCGGCTGTCGGCCCCCGACCCCGCGATGCTCTTCTATCTGAGCGACGCGGCCGGGCTGATGGCGAGCCCGGCGAAGCTGGCGGGCGGCAGCCTCAAGACCGATCCGGACGGCACAGGTCCGTACACACTCGACAAGGCCAGGACAGCGGTCGGGGACAAGTACGTCTTCGAGCGCAGGAAGGGCTACTGGGGCAGTCAACTCCCTTACCGCACACTGACGATCAGCGTCTTCGACAACGAGACGGCCATCGTCAACGGCCTCAGGACGGGCCAGATAGACACGGCCGTCCTCCAGGACGCCAACCAGCAGGAGGCCGTCAAGTCCGACACCCAGCTCCGGACGGCCGAGCACACCTTCGACTTCCAGGGTCTGCTCCTCTTCGACCGGGCGGGCGTGCGGACCCCGGCGCTGCGGGAGGTGAAGGTGCGGCAGGCGCTCAACTACGCGCTGGACCGCGGCACGATGCTCGACAAGATCCGCCGGGGCGGCGGGCAGACCACCGACCAGGTCTTCGGAACGGGCACGAAGGCGTACGACAAGAGCCTGGACACGTACTACGACCACGACCCGGCGAAGGCGAGGAAGCTGCTGGCCCAGGCCGGCTATGCCAAGGGGTTCACCCTGAAGCTGCCGAGGATCTCCGCCATCGTCAACGACGCTCTCGCGGCATCGATCGAGACGGATCTCAAGGCAGTGGGGATCAAAGTGGTCTGGGACCAGCTCGACGGCAACAGCGCCGTCCAGCGGATCTACAAGGACCGGGCCTACTCCGCCATGGTCATGAACATCGGTCAGTCGCCGATCGACTGGGTCACCGTCCAGGACCTGGTCGCGCCGGGCACGTTCAATCTGTTCGGCTCCACCGACGCGACCGTCAGGCAACTGCTTCCGCGCATTCAGGCGGGCGGCCCGCAGGCCGGCACGGCGGCGCGCGCCCTGAACAGGCATCTCGTCCAGCAGGGCTGGTTCGTCCCCTTCTACCGGTCGTCGTTCCTGCTCGTGTCCGGCAAGGACGTGAAGGCAGAGCCGCAGTCCGGGATGGGTGTGCCGTCGATTTACGACTACACGCCGGCCGGGTAGGCGGCTGCCCGCGGCCCGCATCGGGCCGGCGCACCACCGCGGGCCACTTCGGAGGGCGCCTCCACCGCACCGCGGTGGAGGCGCCCTCCCGCGCGCTCATGGCCAAGGCACCTCCGGTGCGGCGAAGTGGACCAGGCCCCGTTCGCTCCACATCCGCGCGTGCCGGGCGATGCGGCTGCGGTACTCGTCCCACTCGGGCGCCCGCCCCGACCAGGCGGCCTCGGCCAGCGAACCGATGCGCGGCAGGAGCAGGGTGGTCAAGTCGTCCATTCCGCGCAGGGTATGGGCGAAGAGCGTCGCTTCGACGCCCGCCAGCTGCTCCTCGGGGATGCCGTACGAGGCCGGATCCCACGAGGCTGTGTGGCGGACGCTGCGCGGGCGGTAGCCGGGGAAGCCGAGGCGCTCCGTGCCGGCGGCCTGGTCCGCGGACATCCCTTCGGACGCGTAGCCGCGGTCCAGGTAGAGATGGGACTGCGGCGACAGCAGCAGCCGGCCGCCTCCGTCGATGATCCGCTCGACATCATGGTCGGACGGGGCGAAGAACTTCTTGAGGGCCCGGATGAACTCCACGGTCATGCCCGCCGCGACAAGTCGGGGCCGCTCGGCGAGTTCCTCGGCGGTGTCGGGCAGGTCCATCATCGGGACGTCGACCCAGAACTGGGCGATGTCATCGGGCCCGGTCCCGGCCCGGGAGGACTCCTGCCAGGCCACCGGACGTTTGCCGGACTTCCTTGTGAGGTCGCGCAGTTCGCGTACCCCGGCTGCGAAGCTCTCATCGGTGATGCCGACCGCCTCGTCGGCGCCGATATGGACGAACGGGCCGTCGGTCAGGGCGCAGACGTCGGCGAGGACGGCGGAGACCGCCGCGTGGGTGTCCGCATCGGTGAGGTCGAGCGGCGGTACGAAGGGGAAGCGCCCAGCGAGTCCGGGGGGCGCGGGTGAGGGAGGCAGCTCCGGAAGGGCCGTGCGCAGCGCGGCACAGTGCCCCGGAAGGTCTATCTCGGGAACGACCGTGATGTGGCGCCGCGCCGCGTACACCTGGAGGTCCCGGTACTCCTCCGTGGTGTAGTAGCGCCGCTCCCCGGGTCCGTCCTGCTGAGCGGTCGGGGGCGGGGAGGTCAGGGCCGGGACCGAGGGTATTTCGAGGCGCCAGCCCTCGTTGTCCGTGAGATGCAGGTGCAGCACGTTGAACTTGTACAGGGCGGCGACATCGATGATCTGCCGCACCTCATCGGCCGTGACGAAGCAGCGGGCCGGGTCGATCAGCAGCCCGCGCCAGGCGAAGCGCGGGGCGTCGTACAGCTCCTGATGACCGATCAGGCCGTCGGGCGGTGCGGTCAGGATCAGTTGGGCGGCCGTGGTCGCCGCACGGAAGACGCCCTCGGAGGTGCGCGCCCGGCAGATGACGGACCGGGGGCCGACCGTCAGGCGGTATGCCTCGTCGGCCGGCTCGGCTCCGCCGCCGGGCGCGACACCCACGGTACGGCCGGGCGGTACGCCGGCCGCGTCGAGCGACAGGACGATATCGGTCGCGGGCCCCGCCGGTGCGTCACCCGGCAGCAGGCGCTCACCCAGGTGCGGTGCCAGCAGGGCGCGCACCGCTTCGGCGACCGGTGCCAGGCGTTCACCGGCACGGATACGCCAGGGGCCGGCGGCCGGAAGGGAACCGGCCTCCACTGCGGCGGACCGCTCCGCGGGGCGGGGAATGACGGCGTTCATGGAGCCTCCACCGGCCGTCCGGGGGCCCGGGAGCCCGGACGGCCGATTCGTCGGGTACGGCGCTTCGGCGCCCCCGGGCCGGCCGGGTCCGGGCCGCGTGTTTCGCCCGGGCGCCTCTTCCTCCGGGGCCGGCGCCGCCTGTACGCTAACACGAAAACCGATCAACGAACGCTTTTTAGAGGTGGCCGCATGACGTCCTCAGCAGGGTCCGCACTGGTGCTTCCGGAGCACTTCTTGATGGGGGCAGCCACCTCCGCCCACCAGACCGAGGGCAACAACGTCTCCAGCGACTGGTGGGCCCTGGAGAACCAGGAGGACACCTTCGTCGCCGAGCCGAGCGGGGACGCGGCGGACAGCTTCCACCGCTGGCCCGAAGACATGGACCTGCTGTGCGGGCTGGGCTTCAACGCGTACCGCTTCAGCATCGAATGGGCCCGCATCGAGCCTGAGCGCGGCCGAGTCTCCCGAGCCGCCGTCGCGCACTACCGCGCGATGGTGCGCGGCGCAATCGAGCGCGGCCTGACCCCGGTGGTGACGCTGCATCACTTCACCTCGCCCCGCTGGTTCACCGAGCGCGGCGGCTGGGCGGCTCCGGACTCCGCCGAACTGTTCGCGGCGTACGCCCGGACGGCGACGGAGATCCTGCGTGCGGGGGTGCGGTACGTGGCGACCATCAACGAGCCCAACATGGTGGCTCTGATGTACGGCATCCGCCGCTACGCCGCCGAACACGGCTGGGGCGCCGTCACCAGCAGGGACGAGACCGGCGCAGCGGCCGGCGGCCCGGCCTCGGTCGAGCCCGCCGCCGACATCACCGAGGCGCTGGTGCGCGCCCACCGGGCCGCGACGACTGTTCTCAGGAGCGCCGACCTGGGGCTCCGGGTCGGCTGGACCGTGGCCAACCAGGTGTACCAGGCCGAACCGGGCGCCAGGGACGTGGCAGTGGCCTACGCACGGCCGCGCGAGGATGTCTTCCTGGAGGCCGCCCGCGAGGACGACTGGATCGGTGTGCAGGCGTACACCCGCCACCGCATCGGCCCGGACGGCCCGCTGCCGGTCCCCGAGGGTGCCGAGACCACACTGACCGGCTGGGAGTTCTACCCGGAGGCACTGGGCGAGGCCGTCCGGCACACCGTCCGGGTCACCGGCCCCGGTGTCCCGGTCATCGTCACGGAGAACGGCATCGCGACCGGCGACGACGAGCGGCGGATCGCCTACACGGAGCGGGCGCTGGCGAGCCTCGCGGGCGCCATGGGCGACGGTGCCGACGTACGGGGCTACTTCCACTGGAGCGCCGTCGACAATTACGAATGGGGCACCTACCGGCCCACGTTCGGGCTCGCCGCGGTCGACCCGCGGACCTTCGCCCGTACGCCCAGGGAGTCGGCCCGGTGGCTCGGCGCACTGGCCCGCGCCGGGCGCATCCCGCAGGCCCCCGCGCAGGCCCGGGCCGGCGCACCGACTGCACGTTAGGGTGATCGGCATGGCGAAACGGGGCCCGTACGAGAAGGGCGAAGCGAAGCGCGGCGAGATCCTCCACGCGGCACTGGAGATCTTCGCCACGGAGGGATACCGGGGTACGTCGCTGCGCAAGGTGGCGGCGAAGTGCAATCTCAGCCTGCCCGGTCTCATGCACTACTTCGACTCGAAGGAGGACCTGCTGACTCAGGTCCTGCGGATGCGCGACGAGACGGCGCGGCTGCGGCAGCAGGAGCGCACCGATCCGGACGGCTACCGAGAGGTCATCCGGGAGGGCGCCCGTACACCGGGCCTCGTGGAGCTGTTCGTCTCCATGACCGCAGCCGCCAGCGACCCGGCGCACCCGGCGCACGCGCTCTTCGCCGAGCGCTACCCGATGCTGCGCGAGCGGGTGGCCGTGTATCTGCGGGAGCGGATGGAACAGGGCGCGATGCGCACGGACATCCCACCCGAGCGGCTCGCGGCCCTGCTCATCGCGGTGGCCGACGGCATCCAGCTGCAGTGGCTGATCGACAGGTCGACGGACATGGAGCAGCCGATCGACGACGTGATGAGCCTGCTGTCCCTGGAGCCGGGCGAGCGGTGACGGGCGGCCCCCCCGAAACGGCGACGAACCGGGGTGCGGTGTTGGACAGCCCCTGAAGCGGGGCGCAGTGGCAGCCGGTCGCCGAAGTGGGTGGCGGTGGCAGCCAGTCGGTCGGCCCCCGGGCCGCGGCTCCGGGGGCCGGCCGCCGTGGCGGGGTGCTGGGGACAGTGGCCTCCTCCAGCACCCCCGGGGCGTGCGCGGGGGCGGGGCAGTGCGTACGAGCGGGGTCGGGGCAGTCGTGTCCGCTACCCCGCCCCGATCCCTCCGGCGGGCGTCTCCGCCGCGGCGCGGGCAGCCAGTTCCGTCAGGTCCTGGGAGGAGACCGGGCTCTGCGGGAATTCGGCGATCACATCCAGCGGAATCCCGGCCAGGAAGCGCCGCATCACCGGGTCGGCCAGGGCGGCCGAGCCGCCCGGGGTGCCGCCACGGGCGAACCGCTCCAGCAGCAGCGGCCCGCCGACCGGATGCGCGAACCACTCCGCCAGGGTATGACGGCCTGTCAGCCGGATCCGTGACGGGTCTCCCTCGACGTTCACCTGCACCGCCAGCCTGATGTCCCGGGAGGAGGCCGCCGCCTCGATACGGTAGGTGCCCCCCGCCACCCGCCACCCGCCCTCGCGTTCGCTGTAGTGGGCGAGATCGGTGCGGTCCAGCTCCACGACGACTTCGCGGTGTTCGCCGGGTTCCAGATCCACTGCCGTGAAACCGCGCAGTTCACGCTCCGGGCGGGCGGTCCGGCTCTCCTCGGGGCCCGCGCTGTAGATCTGCACGATCTCGCGCCCCGCGCGCCGCCCGGTATTGGTCACGCCGACCCGTACGGTCAGCCGCGAATCGCCGTGGCCGGTCCTGACGGTGAGACCGGAGTACGCGAACGAGGTGTAGGAGAGACCGTGGCCGAAGGGGAAGGCGACGTCGCTGCGGCGTGCGTCGTATCCCCGGTATCCCACGAACACGCCCTCGCCGTAACGGACATGACCCTCATCGCCCGGGAAGGAAAGATACGAGGGCGAGTCCTCCAGGCGCAGCGGAACGGTCTCGGCGAGCCGCCCGGACGGGCTGACCGCGCCGAACAGGACCCGCGCGAGCGCGGCTCCCCCCGCCTGGCCCAGCAGCCAGCCCTCTATGAGGGCCGGTACCCGTTCGTGCCAGGGTGCGGTGCGGACCACACCGCCGTTGGAGAGGACCACCGCGACCCGGGGGTTGACGGAGACGACCCGCTCCAGGAGACGCAGTTGGGCCTCGGGCAGATCGATGTGGTCGCGGTCGAACCCTTCCGATTCGTCCTGCGCGGGCAGTCCGAGGAACAGCAGCACGGTGTCGCTGCGGGCAGCGAGCCGCTCGGCCTCCAGGGCGAGGGCCGCGGATTCCGCGGCCAGGGTCCCGGGCGCCCCGGCTGCTGTGGTTCCCATGGCCGGATCCCCCGGAGCCGGACCTTCGGCTGCCGTATCGCCCACGGCCGCGTTTCCCGCCCCCCGGTCTCCGTGGCCGGGCTCGCAGTTCCCGGCCGGATACGTGCCGCCGTCGGGCAGGGCGTACCCCGCCGCGAACTCCACCCGCGCTCCGTCGGCCGCCGCCCGCAGGCAGTCGAGCGGTACGTCGAGGCGGGCCGGGGTCACCTGGGAGCTGCCCGCGCCCTGGAAGCGCGGGGTGCGCGCGAGTTCACCGATCACGGCGACGCTGCCGGTGCCCGGGTCCAGGGGGAGCAGCGCGGGGTGGTTCTTGAGCAGGACGACGCACCGCTCCGCGGCCTCCCGCGCCAGCAGATGGTGTGCGTCGTACGGGATTTCGCCCCGTTCCTGTCCGCCGGATGCCTTCGCGCGCCGGGCGAAGCGTGCCAGCCGCTCGGCCGACCGGTCCAGCACCTCCGGGCCCAGGGCCCCGGACTCGACCGCGGCGACCACCTCACGGTCGGTCCGCCCGCCGGTGCCCGGCATCTGCAGGTCGAGTCCGGCGCGCAGGGCGGCGACCCGGTCGCGCACCGCGCCCCAGTCGGACATCACCACGCCGTCGAAGCCCCACTCGGTGCGCAGGATCGCGGTCAGCAGCCGGTGGTTCTCGCTCAGCGGTACGCCGTTGAGCGCGTTGTAGGAGGCCATGACGGACCACGGGCGGTCGCGGCGGACGATGCGCTCGAAGGCCCTGAGGTAGATCTCGCGCAGGGGGCGCTCGTCGATGTCGGCGCTGATCCGCATACGGTCGGTCTCCTGGTTGTTGGCCGCGTAGTGTTTCAACGCGGCCCCCACTCCGGCCTCTTGCAGCCCCCGTACCATCGCCCCGCCCATCTCGGCCGTCAGGAGCGGGTCTTCCGAGAAGTACTCGAAGTTGCGCCCGCACAGCGGCGACCGTTTGATGTTGATACCAGGACCGAGCACCACCTGTACGCCGTGCGCCCGCGCCTCGGTGGCGATGGCGGCGGCGACACGCGCCGCGAGTCCCGGATCCCAGCTGCTGCCGAGGGCGACCGCCGGGGGAAAACAGGTGGCGGGGGCCGCGCTGTGCAGATCGAGCTGGCCGCCGTCGCCCTGTTCCCTGGGCAGTCGCAGGCCGTGCGGCCCGTCGGAGAGGGACACGGCCGGTATCCCCGGCACCGCCTCGGTGACGAAGTCTCCCGCGCCGCTGGTCAGCGAAGCCTTCTGGGCGAGCGTCAGCTCGGGCAGCCCGTCGGGGGTGCCGGGCGCGGGGGGCGGTTTCTGCTGGGTCATATGGCCTGCCCGGTCGGTTGATGCGGCGTCGGCCGGTGCCGTGTCCATCGGAGGGGCGCCGGCCGGGCGCGGCAGAGCTCTGCCGCGGTCGCAAAAACCGTAAATTGATCGGGTTTCACTGTCAAGGCCCCGTGGACGCGGCGGCGCGGGTCTCGTTCGCCGCCTCACCGGCAGTGAAACTGCCGGGCTCCGGCATATTGACGACCATAAACCGATCACCTTACGGTTTTCGAGCCCGGGGCACCCCGCCTCGGTAGGGCCCCGCACGTCCGGGCCACTCACGAGATGAGGGACAGCAATGCCGCTGCACCGTTCCGTGCCCCGTCCCACCGGGCTCCCGCCCGCCGCAGCCGTCCGCCGCCCTCTCGCGAGAGCCGGTGTCCCTCTGGCGGCGGCCGGGCTGGCGGCCCTGGCTCTCGCGACGCCCGCCACGGCCCGTCCGGCAGCCCCCGTCCCGGCCGGCCACGCGAGGGCGAAAGCCGCAGGAGCGCACTACGTGGCGCTGGGCGACTCGTACAGCGCCGGCGCGGGCATCCCCGACCAGGTGGACGTGAACTGCGCCCGCTCCAACCAGAACTACCCGTCGCTGACCGCCAAGACCATCGGCGCGGCGCAGGTCACCGATGTGACCTGCTCGGGCGCCGACACCACCGATATGACCCAGCGGCAGGGCTCGGCCCCGCCCCAGCTGGACGCCCTGCGTCCGGACACGACACTGGTCACTCTGGGCATCGGAGGCAACGACCTTGATCTGACCGGGGTCATCACGCGCTGTGTCCTGCTCGCGAACCTCGCGCCGAACGGCGCACCCTGCAAGAGCAGTTACACCCTCCTCGGCACCGACGAGATCCGCTCGCGCATCAACGCCACCGGCCCGAAGATCGAAGCGGTACTCAAGGAGATCCACACCCGTTCCCCGCAGGCGAAGGTGGTCCTGGTCGGCTATCCCGCGATCGTCCCCGACGACGGTTCGGCCTGCCGCGACACGATCCCCTTCGCCAAGGGCGACTTCGCCTGGTTCCGCGACGAGGAGAAGGCGCTCAACTCCATGCTCGCCGAGCAGGCCGCGGTGTACGACGCGGCCTACGTCGACACCTACACCCCATCGGTGGGCCACGACGCCTGCAAGGCGGACGGCGTGCGGTGGATCGAGCCCAAGGAGTCGGCGGCCGCCGCCGGTTTCCACCCCAACGCGGCCGGACACCGGAGCATGGCCGGTGCGGTCCTCGGGGCGATCAGCCGGTGAGCCGGCCCCCGCGGGCGGTCTCCCGCTCCACGGGCAGGCCGTAGCGGCCGAGGAAGTCACGGACCGAATCCTCCATCGAGACGGCGCCCGGCTCCAGGAGCCACTGTGTCTGCAGACCGTCCAGAAGCGCGAGCAACTGGACGGCCACGGCCTGCGGTTCGGCCCTGACAGGCGGATCGGCCGCAGCGAACAGTGCCCCCAGGAGCGCGCCGAGCTCGGCGCGCAGTCGCCGGTAGCGTTCGACGAAATAGTGGTGGGCGGGGTGGTCGGGCCCCGAAGCCTCGGCGGACAGCTTCGCGTACAGGCCGACCAGGCCGGGCGTTCGGCTGTTGCGCCCGACCAGTTCCACGACCCGCCGCAGCCGCTCGGCGGGTGGCGGCTCCGGCGCCGCGGGTTCCAGGATGCGCGGGAAGAGCCAGGCGGCGTCGGTCTCGTCGCGCCTGCTGAGGACCTCGAGCAGCAGCTGCTCCTTCCCCGGGAAGTGGTGGAGGAGCCCGGCGTGGGTGAGGCCGGCACAGGCGGCGATCTCGCGCAGCGACACGGCGTTGAACCCCGAGCGGGAGAACAGCTCGGCCGCAGAGTCGAGGATGCGGGCGCGCGTGCGCTCGCCCTTCGTCCGGGGCTCCTTGCTCAACGGGAGGTTCCTTCCGGTGGATTCAGTGAATGCAGCAGGTGGCGGGTCCGGTACGTACAGCCGCTGCGTGGGCCGGCGCGGTACGTGTGTCACCTGGACGGAGACCGCCGCGCGCGTCGACGGCCGTGCCGAATCTACCAGTTGGTCAATTCCTCACCAGGAAACCTACCGACTGGTTAGTTCTGAGAGTAGGGTCGCCCTCGTTCCCCGCCGCCCACACGGCACCGAACACCCATGCGCCGAGTGCCGCCCCGTCCACGGGGGTGCCCGCACCGAGCGCGGCTCACGCCGGCCGATCCGGCCGCCGGTCACGGATACCGAGACACATGCTGACCTTCATCGCCCGCAGAATCGCCGCAGGAGCGCTGCTCCTGCTCGTCATCTCCCTGCTCTCCTACCTGCTCCTGTCCATCCCGGACACGGACGTGGGACGCCAGCTCCTCGGCCAGGGCGCGTCGCAGCACGCCATCGACGCCAAGAACGCGTCCCTCGGCCTGGACCGGCCAGTCCTCGTCCAGTACGGAGACTGGCTCTCCCACGCCGTCCGCGGGGACCTCGGTATCTCCTGGTTCACCAGCGAGGACGTCACCCAGGCCATCGCCAACCGACTGCCCGTCACGGTGAGCCTGATGCTCGGCGTCACGCTCGTGACCGCCGTGGTGTCCTTCCTGCTCGGTGTGTGGGCGGGGGTCCGCCGGGGCGCGGCCGACCGCTTCGTACAGGTGCTCGGCGTCATCGGTTACGCGCTGCCCGGGTTCCTGGTGACGCTGGTGCTCGTCCTGGTCTTCGCGGTCCGGCTCGGCTGGTTCCCGGCCATCGGCTACACCCCGTTCACCGAGTCGCCCGGCGGCTGGTTCTCGACCGTGACGCTGCCGGTGCTCGCCCTGTCGGTGGCCTCCGTCGCGGGCGTCTCCCAGCAGGTGCGCGGTGCCGTGGTCGACGTCCTGCGCCAGGACTACATCCGGACCCTGCGGGCGCGCGGGCTGCCCCAGTCCCGCATCGTCCTCAGACACGTGCTGCGCAACGCGTCTGCGCCCGCACTGTCCGTCCTCGGCATGCAGTTCGTCGGTCTGCTCGGCGGCGCGGTGCTCGTGGAGCAGATATTCGGGCTCCCGGGAATCGGCAGCATGACCGTTTCGTACACCACCCGCGGCGACATCCCCGTGATCATGGCGCTCGTCATGCTCACCGTGATCGGCGTCGTCCTGATCAACCTCCTGGTCGACATCCTGATCGGCTGGCTGAACCCGAAGGCGAGGGTCGCATGAGCGACAACCTCCCGGCCGGCACGGCAGCCGCCCCGGCGGGGCCGCGGCCACACGCCGTACTGCGGCGGCTGGTGCGCAACCCGCTGGGCGCCGTCTCCCTCGCCATCCTGGTGATCCTCGTGGCCGCGGTGCTCCTGGCACCGCTGCTCGCACCGCAGGCCCCGGGCACCTCCGCACTGCGCGACGCCTTCGCAGGCCCCAGCGGCGCCCACCCGCTGGGCATGGACTCGGCCGGGCGCGACATCCTCTCCCGCATCCTCTACGGCGGGCGCAACACCCTGGGCGGCGCCCTCATCGCGCTCGGCGTGGCCCTCGCAGCCGGGGTGCCGTCGGGCCTGTTCGCCGGTTACTACGCGGGCCGGTTCGACGCTGTCGTCAGCTGGTTCGTCAACCTCGTCATGGCACTCCCCGCCATGGTCGTACTCCTCGCGTCCCGCGCCATCCTCGGCCCCAAGGTCTGGGTCCTGATGATCGTCCTCGGGGTCCTGGCCGCCCCGAGCTTCTTCCGGCTGGTGCGCGGGATCGTGGCCAACGTCCGCGGTGAGCTGTACGTGGACGCCGCGAAGGTCTCCGGGCTCTCCGACGTCCGCATCGTGGCCCGGCACGTCCTCATCGTGGTGCGCGGCCCCATCATCATCCAGGTCGCACTCGTCGCGGGCATCGCCATCGGGCTGCAGGCCGGGCTGGAATTCCTCGGCGTCGGCAGCGGATCCACCGCCACCTGGGGCGCCATGCTCAACGAGGCGTTCCAGAACATCCAGCGCCGCCCGGTGCTGCTGCTGTGGCCGGGCCTGGCGCTCGGGCTCACCAACGGCGCTCTGGTCCTGATCGCCACCGCCCTGCGGGACGTCCTGGAGAGCCACAGCGACCGGCCGCCCCGCCGCCGAAGGCCCGGCGGGGACACCGCGGCCGAGGCTCCGGCGCCCGGCGGCGGGGAGCGCGCGGCGCTGCTGTCCGTCCACGGTCTCGCCGTCGAGTACGCCCAGCCGGACGGCACCGCCAAAGAGGTCGTGCACCGCGTCGACCTCGACGTGCGGCCCGGTGAAATCGTCGGCCTGGTCGGCGAATCGGGCTCAGGAAAGACCCAGACCGCCTTCTCCGTCCTCGGCATCCTCCCCGAGGGAGGCCGCATCAGCCGCGGCAGCGTCCTGGTGGCGGGACAGGAGACAGCGGGACTGCACGAGCGCGCGCACCGCACACTGCGCGGACGCACGGTGGCGTACGTACCGCAGGAGCCGATGAGTAATCTCGACCCGGCCTTCACCATCGGCAGCCAGTTGGCTGAACCACTGCGCTGCGTCCTCGGCCTGTCCCGGACGGAGGCGGCCGCACGCGCCGTCGAGCTGCTGCGCCTCGTGGAGATCCCCTTCCCGGAGCAGATCGTCCGCCGCTACCCGCACGAGATATCCGGCGGCATGGCCCAGCGGGTCCTCATCGCGGGTGCCATGTCCTGCGAACCGGACCTCCTCATCGCCGACGAACCGACCACCGCCCTCGACGTACGCGTCCAGGCCGAGGTCCTCGACCTGCTGCGCCGGCTCCAGCGGGAGCGGGGCCTCGGGGTGCTCCTGGTCACCCACAACCTGGGCGTCGTCGCGGATGTCTGCGACCGTGTCGCGGTGATGAGAGCGGGCAGCATCGTGGAGACGGGCAGCACCGGCCAGGTCCTGCACGACCCGAAGGACCCCTACACCCGCACCCTGCTCGACGCCGTCCTGGACACGGCGCCGACGCGTGCGCCCTGGCAGCCCCGAGAGGCGAGGAGCACCCCCGCATGAACCCCCGGACGACAACCACCGCCGGAGCGGGCACCCCCGGTACACACCCGGAGGACGCGGCCCTGCTGACCATACGGGAGCTGTGTGTCTCGTACCCCGGCAAAGGCCGGCGTGCCCGGCGCACCGAGGTGCTCAGAGGTGTGGACCTGGACATCAGGGCCGGTGAAACCCTCGGTCTGGTGGGCGAGTCGGGCTCCGGCAAGACCACGCTGGGCCGCGCGGTTCTCGGGCTGGTCCCGGTCGCGTCCGGCACCGTCACCTTCGACGGTGAGCGCATCGATACGGCGGCCACCGCCCGTCGCCGCGCCCTCAGCCGCGACCTTCAGGTGATCTTCCAGGACCCGTACACCTCGCTGAACCCGTCGCTGACCATCGGGGACACCCTGGCCGAGCCGCTGATCGGGCAGGGCGCCGACGCCCAAGAGGCCCGCGGCCGCGTCGGGGACCTCCTCGACCGGGTCCACCTGCCCGCGGATGCGGCCCGACGCCTGCCCCGGGAGTTCTCCGGCGGTCAGCGCCAGCGGGTTGCCATCGCCAGGGCCCTCGCGCTCCGGCCCCGCCTGGTCGTCTGCGACGAACCGGTTTCCGCGCTCGACCTCACCACCCAGCGGACGGTCCTCGACCTCCTCCTGGAAATCCAGGAGGAGACCGGGGTGGCCTACCTCTTCGTCTCCCACGACCTGTCCGTGGTCCGCTGCATGAGCCACCGCGTCGCCGTGATCCATCAGGGGGAGATCGTGGAGTCGGGCGATACCGGGCAGATCACCGGCTCTCCTCAACACCCTTACACCCGCGCCCTGCTGCTGTCGGCACCCGTCGCGGATGTGGCCGAACAGCGCAGGCGCAGGGAACAGCGGGCGGCGGCCCGTGCGGCGAGCGCGGGCTGACGGCGCAGGGGGCGACTGACGTCGCGCCGCGGGCTGACTCCCCGGCGGGGCGGCCAGGACGCGGCTGGGTGGGATGAGCCAGGTCATGGCGCGCCGCCCGGCCGCGGCCCCCGGTAGCCCGGCCGGGACGACCGGTCGATGCCGACTTCGTAGCGGATGCGGGAGCCGGCCCTGTTGCCGCTGACGTGGGCGTCCGTGGAACGGATGGCCAGGCCGATGGCGTGGTCGGGGGAGGCGGCGAAGACGTTGCCGGTGATCGTGGCGTGCTGTACGTCCTCGAACATCAAGGTCTGTGAAGCCTTCAGGGTCTCGCAGTAGTTGTTCCTGACGGTGATGTCGTACGTGTGGCCGCGGCCGTCGCCCTCGCCGTCGTGGGGGCCCTCGGCCATCAGGCACATGTTGTCGATCCGCTCGCAGCGGTTGCCCTCGATCAGGACGTGGTGGCTGGGCGGGGTGTCGCTGGCGAAGGTCTGCATGCAGTCCGCGTGGCCGTAACGGTTGGAGGCGCCGGTCACGGTGTTGTGCTGGATCTTCAGGTCGTTGCCGAAGAAGCGCAGGCCGTCACCGTCGCCGCCGTGCGGGCGGGTGACGGTGTTGTTCCGTACGGTGATGTCGTTTCCGGTGATCTCGATACCGGGGGCCCGCGGGGTGTCGACGTGGTAGCCCTCGACGACGACATGGTCGGCCTCGACGGTGATGCCGTCGACGGTGCGGCCGTTGCCGTGGTGGACCGCCGGGTGCTTGGCGGTGCCCCCTTCCGTGATGACAAGCCGTAGGGCTGATCGCGACGACGCGGAGCGCGCGGTGGTGGCCGGGCTCAGGGGCAGGGGCAGGGGCAGGGGCGGGGACGGGCGTTGTGCGGTCGCGGCCGTGAGCGTCGCCAGCAGGGCGGCGCCGACGATGAGCCGGCCGCGGACGCCCTTCGGAGTGCGGGTCGTGGTCGTCATGGTGCGGGAGCGTAGGAGCTGTCCCCGGGAGGGGTCCCGGGGACGGCGGCCGGGCCCTCTCCCCAGCTGGGCTTCAGGCGGCGTCGATCAGCGTCAGATCCATCGGTACGAGGCTGGTCGAGGCCATCAGGGCGCGGATCAGACGGTCGTTGAGCGCGTTGCCGACCGGCTCGCCCACCTCCTCACGGGTCAGCCCGGCCACTCCGTCACGGGAGAGCCGCTGACGCACCGCGTTGACGGTGTGCTCGACGCGCTTGTCCGTCCAGCCCGCCCCGGGCCGCAACTCGGCGAGCAGGGCGGCTGTCTGCTTCCACGTCAGCGGCTGCGGGCGGGGCTCGTGCAGCAGGTACCGCCGTCCCAGCACGACGAGGACCGGCTTCTCCTGCTCACTGAGCTGCCACACCCGGGGCGGCCGGGTGACATCACCGTGGCGCGGCACCGGCCGCTCGTCGTCGGGGCCGGTGACGAAGACCTCCAGCAGGTGCTCGCGGCCCCGCGAACCACCGGCGAACAGCGGGGTGTAGCCGGTGGCGAGGGGAAGCGGCTCCTCGCCCCTGAACAGCAGCCGGGACCCGGCGCAGCGGATCGGCAGCCGCCCCTCGTTGCACACCCACCACCGCCCGCCCCGGTGGGTGAACGTGCCCTGGTGCCGGCTGACCCGGGCATCGTCCTCGCCCACGCAGATGTGCACGTCGGGCCGGTTGCGGCCGAACAGCACCGCACGGCCCTCGCCCGGGCCCAGCGCCAGGCCCCCGGCGAGCGCCAGCGCGTAGAGCGTCCCGGGCACCGGGCCGGAGGCACCCCTGGCCAGGCTGCCGTGGCCGGCGGGCAGGGGCTGCCCGTCAGGAGAGGGGCATACTGTCGCGCGGTGTACCGGTGTGGGACGTACCGGAGCGGGGCGCACGGTCACTCGCTCCCCGGCTGCTGCTTCGCGAGCTCGTGCACCACGGTGGCCGACAGGTTCTCCGCGGTGTCGCAGAGCCGTCCGGCCGGCTGCGGCGCGTAGACGGTCAGCTCCACGAACTCCACGATGTCGTCGCCGACGGCGGTCGTGTACGTACGGTGCGGGGTGCGCACGACACAGCTGTGGTCGCCGGATTCCCCCGGTGACGCATAGCTCTTCCGTCCGGCGACGCGGACCGGCTTTCCGTTGTCCGACAGTTCGTTGTCCCGGTTGAACAGGACGTCCACGCCCGTGTCGCCGGTGGAGGACGACCACTCGCACCGCCAGCCGCCGAAGCCCCGGTCCGGGGCCCCGGCCTCGACGCCCGGCACCTTCCCGAGGGCGGACGCGTCCAGTACCGAGCACGCGTCGCGACGGGCCAGGGAAGCCGCGGCGGCGGGGGAGGAGCGCCGCGGGACTGCCCCGCGGTCCAGTACGCCCACGGCCACATCGGTGCCCGCGTCGGCCAGTTCGCACGGATCGGGCGCCCCCGCCACGCGCCGCTTCGCCACGAGTACGACCTGCTGGTGGTCGGCGGTCGCGATGTGCCGCTCGCACTCGTCACCGTCGCGTGCGTACGACCCGACGGTGACGTTGCCGACCCGTCTGGTGGGCACGTCGTCCTCGAACCGGGCCCGCGTCCTGTCGAAGGCCAGCTCCAGGTCCGCGAGTTCGTCCCCGTTGCCGGTCTCCACCACGACGTCGCAGCGGTTGAACTCTCCGTAGGCCGGGTCGAGCCGGGTCGAACCGAACCGGCTCAGCGAAGCGGCGTCGAGCAGACCGCAGGGGGCGGCCGTAGCGGCGTCGCCGATGGTCCCGGCCCGGCCCGCGGGCGCGGCGGCCGAGGGCGCGGCGTCCGTGCGTGTCCCGCTGCCGCTCCCCGAGGTCCACGGGTGCAGGACGGCGGCCGTGATCGCGGCCGCCGCGACGAGCGCCCCCGCCGTGATCGTGAGCGGCCGGCGCCGACGGCGTACGGCCCGTGGCAGCCGGCGCGTGACGGAGAGGAGGGGGCTGAGCGGCAGGGTGACGCCGTCGTGCAACTTCGCCGCGATCTCCGGCGGGGGAGGGGCGGCACGCGTCAGCAGCCGGTACGCCCCGGTGGCGTCGGGCCGGTTCCTGGGCTCCAGCTCCAGCAGCGCGGCCAGCGGGCCCGTGAGCAGACCGGCCCGCACCATGGGTTCGATGTGCCCCTCGATGGCCCGGGCCACGTACGCCATGGGGTGCTCGGCCTGCCCGTACGGCGACTGGCCCTCGACCGCCGCGTACAGGGTCGCGCCCAGGGAGAACACATCGGACTTCTCGTCCGCAGGTTTCCCCTTGACCAGTTCGGGCGCCAGATAGCGGGGCTTGCCCCGTACGACACCGGTCGTCGTCCTGGTGGCCTCGCTCCACAGCGCCCGGGAGATCCCGAAGTCGGTGAGCCTGGCGATGCCTTCGCCGGTGACCAGGATGTTCTCCGGGGTCACATCGCCGTGCACCACGCCCTCGCTGTGCGACTTCGCGAGCGCGGCCGCGATCTGGCCGCCGATCGCCCCGGCCTCCGCGGGCGGCAGCGGACCGCGCTCGGTGACGAGTTGCGCCAGGCTCCGCGCGGGGACGTACTCCATGACGATCCAGCAGGTGTCGGCGTCGTGGTCGCAGTCGAAGACACCCACGATGTTCGCGTGGTGCAGCCGCCCGGCGTTCCGTGCCTCTTTCATGAGCTGCTGTGTGGCCCGGTCGTCGTCCGGGTGGGAGAACTTGACCGCGACCTGCCGCTCCAGCCGCTCGTCCCAGGCCCGCCAGACGACGCCCATGCCGCCCTTGCCGATGGTTTCCTGTAACAGATACCGGCCTGCGACCTTGGTTCCTGCCTCCGGCGTCACCAGCACCGCCCGTCCTCACCCCTCGTGCCACAGGACACCCCATGTGCTGCGACGATCACGGAGTGTACTCGGCGGTGACGGCTCCGGCAGGGCTTCGCGCCGACCGGCACAAGATCCTCCCAGGGCCCGGCGGTTACCTCCCCGTACGCCCAACGGTTCCGTAAGCGGCAGCGGTTGGCGCACAGTCGGCGGATGTCCGGGCGGGCGGACCGGCCGTACCAGGTCAACAGCGGTGCGGCCGGGAATACTTGGCTCTTCGGGGTCTGCCATACTTCGGGCTTCCGAGGCAGTGGCAGCCTCCTGAGGCAGTGGCGGAACAGGGCCGGACGTGAACCAGAGCGGACCGTACATACATCAGCGCACCCCGACCGAGCGCTCCCAGCTCCGTCGCACGGACCTCATCGCCACCGGACGGAGGCTGTTCGCCGACACGTCCTACGACGCGCTGTCGATGGACGACATCGCCCGGCACGCGGGGGTCGCGAAAGGGCTCATCTACTACTACTTCAAGAGCAAACGCGGCTACTACCTGGCCGTCGTCGAGGAGTCGGTGTCCGACCTGGTCGCCCGCGCGGCCAGCGACACCGAGCTGCCACGGGCCGAGCGGGTGCACCGCACCGTCGAGGGATATCTGCTCTACGCCCAGCACAACAGGGCGGCCTTCCGCACCATCGTGACCGGTGGCGTCGGCTTCGACACCCAGGTGCAGGCGCTGCGCGGCGCGGTCCGCGAGGAGCTCATCGCCACCATCGCCGATGGCGCCTACGGCCGCCGGGACATCCCGCTCCTGGCCAGGCTCGCGCTGCTGGGCTGGCTGAGTGCGGTGGAGGGCATCACGCTCGACTGGCTCGGCCACCAGGAACTCGACCGGGCGGAGATCCGGGAGCTGCTGGTGCGGATGTTGCGCAACACCCTGGACACCATCGGCGAGTTCGTCGATGAGTGCCCGTCGCCGCCTGCGGAGTGAGACCGGGAGCGCGCCACGGGGTGGAGGCCGGCCGGCCTCCACCCCGTGGTTCGTACGCGTGGTGCTAGCTGATGGCGTGGATCAGTTCGCCGTTGGAGGTGTCGCCGCTGAGCTCCCAGAGGAAGGTGCCGCCGAGGCCCTGCTCGTTCTTGTAGGCCATCTTCCCGGCGATGGTGGCCGGGGTGTCGTAACTCCACCAGTTCGAGCCGCACTTGGCGTACGCGGTGCCGCCGACGGTGCCGGTGGCCGGGCAGCTGGTCTTGAGGACCTTGTAGTCCTCGATGCCCTGCTCATAGGTGCCGGGAGCCGGTCCGGTCGCCGTGCCGCCGGGGGCGTCCTGGGTCACGCCGGTCCAGCCGCGGCCGTAGAAGCCGATACCCAGGAGCAGCTTGTCCGCGGGCACGCCCAGGCCCTTGAGTTTGGTGATCGTGGCGTCGGTGTTGAAGCCCGCCTTCGGGATACCGGTGTACGAGGTGAGCGGGGAGTGCGGGGCGGTCGGCCCCTGCGCGTCCCAGGCGCCGAAGTAGTCGTACGTCATCGGGTTGTACCAGTCGACGTACTGGGCGGCTCCCGCGTAGTCGGCGGAGTCCATCTTGCCGCCGTCCGAGGCGTCAGCCGTGATCGCGGCGGTGACCAGCGACGACGAGCCGAACTTGGCGCGCAGCGCGGCCATCACGTTCTTGAACGCCTCAGGTCCGCTGGCGTCACAGGAGAGGCCGCAGTCGTTGGGGTACTCCCAGTCGATGTCGATGCCGTCGAAGACGTCGGCCCACCGCGAGTCCTTGACCAGGTCGTAGCAGGACTGGGCGAACGCGGCCGGGTCCTTCGCGGCCTCGGCGAAGCCGCCGGACCAGGTCCAGCCGCCGAAGGACCAGATGATCTTGAGGTTGGGGTGCAGCTTCTTCAGCTCACGCAGCTGGTTGAAGTTGCCCGCCACCGGCTGGTCCCAGGTGTCGGCGGTGCCGTCCACGCTGGAGGACGCGTCGTAGGTCTTCTGGTAGTCCGCGTAGGCGTCGCCGATGGCGCACTTGCCGCCGGTGACGTTGCCGAACGCGTAGTTGATGTGGGTGAGTTTGTCCGCGGAGCCCGAGGTCTGGATGTTCTTGACCTGGTAGTTGCGCTGGTAGACATCCCAGTCCGCGTAGTAGCCGACGACTTTGCTGCCCGCGGCCGTCTTGGTGCCCGCCTGGGTGCTCGTGGCCTTCGTGGCGGCCGCGGCGGCGTGGTGCTCGCCCGCGGCCGCCGTACCGGCGCCGGCGAGCAGTGAGACGCCGAGGGCCGCCGTACAGGCGGCTGCGAGCAGGGCCCGGACCCGGGCCCGTGGGTGGAATCGTCCGAACATGCTGTCTCCTCGTGGGGAGGGGGGACGGAAGATGAGGGCTGTCTGGTGTGCGTTTTGGCATGAACGCGAAAAGCCAACAGCTGGAAGGTAGATGGACTAGACCAGTGCGGTCAATGGTTCGGACCAATTTCGCCCCGTGACGGAAGTCCGCCGATCGGGCATACTCAAGCCGCCACAGCCTCTGGTCAGCCTCTTCCGCGATCCGGGAGGGCAGCATCGGCTGAAGGTGAGATCCGGCAGCGTCGCCACACCCTGGCCACGCGTACGCCGCAGCGCCCGACAGGGAGGAGAGCGTCGCCATGCCCGACCGCGCCCCGCAGTTGGTGGACCGCCAGTTGCCCACCGAGGAGTCCCGGGACCTGCTCGCGCTGGTGCGCGACATCGTCCAGCGGGAGATCGTCCCCGGTGCCGCCGCCGAAGAGGAAGCCGGCCGGTTCCCCCGTGAGGTCTTCACCCTGCTCTCGGAAGCCGGACTGCTCGGCCTCCCCTACGACTCCGCGTACGGCGGCGGCGACCAGCCGTACGAGGTCTACCTCCAGGTCCTCGAAGAGCTGGCGGCGGCGCGGCTGACCGTCGGTCTCGGTGTCAGCGTCCACTCGCTCGCCTGCCACGCCCTCGCCGGATACGGCAGCAAGGAACTGCGGGCCGCGCACCTGCCCGCGATGCTCGGCGGCGGGCTGCTCGGGGCGTACTGCCTCTCCGAGCCCACCTCGGGCTCCGACGCCGCTTCGCTCCGTACGAAGGCCGTACGGGAGGGCGACGACTGGGTCGTCACCGGCACCAAGGCATGGATCACGCACGGCGGGGTCGCCGATTTCTACACGGTGCTCGCGCGCACCGGAGGCGAAGGGGCGCGCGGGATCTCGGCGTTCCTGGTACCGGGTGACGCCGAAGGGCTGACCGCCGCCGTCCCCGAGAAGAAGATGGGGATGAAGGGCTCACCCACCAGTCAGCTGCACTTCGACGGCGTGCGGGTGTCCGGCGAGCGGCTGATCGGGGACGAGGGCCAGGGCTTCGCCATCGCACTCTCCGCGCTCGACTCGGGGCGGCTGGGAATCGCCGCCTGTGCCATCGGAGTTGCCCAGGCGGCGCTGGACGAGGCGGTGCTGTACGCCACGGAGCGGCAGCAGTTCGGCCACCCCATCGCCGACTTCCAGGGACTGCGCTTCATGCTCGCCGACATGGCCACCCAGATCGAGGCGGGCCGCTCCCTCTATCTCGCGGCCGCGCGGCTGCGGGACGCCGGGCGCCCCTTCTCCCGGCAGGCCGCCATGGCCAAGCTCTTCTGCACGGACGCGGCGATGCGGGCCACCACCGACGCGGTCCAGGTGCTCGGCGGTTACGGCTACACCGCGGACTTCCCGGTCGAGCGGTTCATGCGGGAGGCCAAGGTGCTGCAGATCGTCGAGGGCACCAACCAGATCCAGCGGATGGTCATCGCCCGCCACCTCGCTGGTCCTGAGTCGCGCTGAACTGACCCGGCTGGACGGTCGTCGCTGTGAGGTGTGCCCACTCCTGGTCGCTGCGGCCCGGCAGGGTCCGTCCCGCCCGTCCCCACTGGCGGACCAGGGCCTGGTAGATCGGTGCGTCCGTGGTCTGCGGAAGCGATTCTTCAGGGGCGGGCGCGGTGAGCCGGCGCAGCCTGGCCCCCGTTCCCGTCCCGGTCCCGTAGTGCAGAAGAGTCATACACGGTCAACGCCGCCCGGCGGCGCGCGGTCACCGCCCCGCGCCGTCGGGCGTCTGTTCGCGCGGTCAAGGCGCGGTGTGCGCGGCTTGGTCCGGGCGGCCGGGCCGGGCGGGGCGGGGCCGAGCTGGGCGGCGGGCGGAGCGGTTCAGGTGTGGCGCGGTTTAAGGTCTGGCGCGATCCGGGTCTGGCGGTCCGCACCGTTTCTGACGTACCGTCACCTTCCCTGTCAGCAGGAGGATGCCGTGGCCGACGACCGACCCATCGCGCTCGACGAATACCCCGTCCACCAGGTGCCGCTGTCGATGAAGCACGTCGCGACGGGCGACCGCAACGCCTATGACCGCTGCATCTTCCACGTCTTCGACCACCGGGGCAGGGCGCTGCTCATCGTGGGACTCGGCGTCTACCCGAACGTGGGGGTGATCGACGCCTACGCGACCCTGCGCACCGGTGACCGGCTGCACGCCGTACGCGCGTCGGACGCCCTCACCGACGACCGGATGAACCTCTCCGTGGGCCCCCTGCGCATCACCGTCGACGTCCCGCTCCAACGGCTGACGCTGCACTGCGCGGCCGACCCCGCCGACCCGGACTCCCTCTCGTACGACATCGAGTGGACCGCGGCCTTCCCGGCCGTCTGGGAGCCGCACCATGTGCAGCGGCGCGGCGAGCGGCTGATGCTGGAGGGCCGCCGCTTCGTGCAGGCGGGCAGCTGCTCCGGGGTCATACGCGCGGGCGGCGATGAGATACCGGTCGTGGCGGGGGAGTGGACCGGCACCCGGGACCGGAGCTGGGGCGTGCGGCCCATCCCCGGCGAGGAGGGCGGGCGCGCCGAGGCCGAGCACCGGCCCGAGGGGTTCCACTGGCTCTGGATCCCGGTCCGCTTCGACGACCGCTTCGTCATGGTGATCGCCCAGGAGGACGCCGACGGCCACCGGACGCTCAACGAGGCGCTGCTGGTACGCGACGGCGGTCCCGACGTCCAACTCGGCTGGCCGCGCACGGAGATCGAGTACCGGCCGGGCACCCGCCACCCGGAACGGGCCGTCGTCCATCTCGTGGCCCCGGACGGCCGCCCGATGGAGCTGACCGCCGAAACGCTCTGCTCGTCACCGCTGGCGCTCGGCGCGGGCTATCCGCCGGCCACCGACTGGCAGCACGGCACCTGGCAGGGGCGGGGCTGGACCGACCGGCGCAGCTACGACATGAGCGACCCGGCGGCCCACCCGGCCGCCGCCTACGGCGTCACCGACCACGCCGCCCGCTTCACCCTCGACGGCCAGGTCGGCCACGGCATCTTCGAGCACGGCAGCTTCGGCCGCCACGACCCCAGCGGATTCACCGGATACACATCGGTGGCGCCCTGACCCCGGCCCGACCGATCAAGGAGCACCGCCATGGCCACGGCACCACGCCCCCGCACCACCACCCGGGACCCGCAGGAGCTGGGCCGCAGGCTCTCCGCCTGGCTCACCACCCGGCAGCCCGGCACCCGCATCGGCGGCCTCAGCACCCCGGCGTCGAACGGCATGTCGAGCGAGACCCTGCTCTTCGACATCCTCACGGATACACCGGGCCCCGCCGGTCCTGCCGACCCCGCCGACACACCCCACCCCGCCGTCCCACCCGCCCCCGTGGCCTCGTGCGCACTGCGGCTCGCCGCCGACCCCGCCGCGTACACCGTCTTCCCCGCCTACGACATGGAGCGGCAGTACCGGGTGATGAGCCTGGTCGCCGACCACACCGACATCCCGGTGCCGCGCGTCCTGTGGCTCGAAACGGATCCGGGGCCGCTGGGCGCCCCGTTCTTCGTGATGGAGCAGGCGCACGGCAGGGTCCCTCCCGACGTCATGCCCTATACGTACGAGGGGAATTGGCTCCACTCCGCGACCGAGGCCGAACGCGCCGCACTGGAGGAGGCGACCCTGCGCGTCGTGGCCGGGCTGCACCGTCAGTTCCCCGCGGAGCAGGCCGAGTTCCTGCAGCCCGCCGGGGAAGGCAGCCCGCTGCGCCGCCATGTGGACGACCAACGGGCCTACTACGCCTGGGTGGTGGACGGACTCCCGCGCTCACCGCTGATCGAGAGCGCCTTCGAGCGGCTTGAGGCGCTCTGGCCCGAGGACGAGGGGCCCGCCGTGCTCTGCTGGGGAGACGCCAGGATCGGCAACATCGTGTACGACGGGTTCGAGCCCGCCGCCGTACTCGACTGGGAGATGGCGGCCTACGGCCCGTGCGAACTGGACCTCGGCTGGACCGTCTATCTGCACCGCTTCTTCCAGGACCTCACCGAGGGGTCCGGGCTGCCGGGCCTGCCCGGCCTGCTGCGCCGCGAGAACGCCGAGCGGCGGTACGCCGAACTCACCGGCCACACACCGCGCGACATGGACTTCCATCTGCTCTACGCGGCCCTGCGGCACGCGATCGTCATGCTGCGCATCGCCTACCGGCAGGTGCACTTCGGCGAGGTCCGGGTCCCCGCGGACCCGGATGCCATGATCCTGCACCGGGCTTCGCTGGAGGCCCTGGTGCGGGGTACGTACGACTGGTCAGGCGGCTTCGCGGCCCGGCCCGGCGGCCTTGACGGGGCGTGAGCCCGGCCCGCCGACGTGCGAGAACGGCTGCTTGCGCCAGTCCAGGCCCTGAGGGAGCGTCAGCAGCAGCGCGGTGTCCTGCGCCTGGGCCTCCAGGGACGCGTCGGCGGGCCTGGCGTCGGACGCCGCACGCCCGGTGCCCGCGCACGCCGTCAGCCCGAACGGATTCCACGGGCTGGCGCAGAGCGCGTGCTCCGGCAGTACGACCTCACCGGCGAGGAGGGCGATCGGCTGCGCGCAGTCCGGGCAGATCACCCGGTACATCTCAAAGGTGTCGTAGGCCGCGAGACCCGGATCGTTCTCGATGGCCGCGAGTTCCGCGGGCTCGATGGAATCGACGCTCTTCAGCTTGTGCATGGAGATTCTCCCCCTCGGGTGGGCCGACCAGTAACTGTGGTCTCGACCACAGCAAGCACTTCCCGCCCGGTGTCCGCGGTAATCGCGCGTTCCCCGCGGACACGGCTCCAGCCCTGTGGCCTTCGTCACATGAATGCGTCAGGGGACCCTTACCGGCCCTCTCCAGCTGTGCCGGAGGGGGTCGGGGCCATAGGTTGATCCGTATGGAGGAGCTGGATCGCCGCATCGTGGAGTTGCTCGTCAAGGACGGGCGGATGAGCTACACCGACCTGGGCAAGGCCACCGGCCTGTCCACATCGGCGGTGCATCAGCGCGTACGCCGTCTCGAACAGCGGGGAGTCATCCGCGGGTACGCCGCCGTGGTCGACCCGGAGGCCGTCGGGCTGCCGCTGACCGCGTTCATCTCGGTGAAACCCTTCGACCCGAGCGCGCCGGACGACATCGCCGAGCGGCTCGCCGGGGTCCCCGAGATCGAGGCGTGCCACAGCGTGGCGGGCGACGAGAACTACATCCTCAAGGTGCGTGTGCCGACACCGCTGGCCCTGGAGAACCTGCTGACCAGGATCCGCTCACTGGCCGGGGTCTCCACCCGTACCACCGTCGTGCTCTCCACCCCGTACGAGGCGCGGCCCCCGGAGATCTGAGCGGTCCCCGCCCCGGCGCGGGGACCCCTGCGCCCGACCGGTGCCCCGCAGGCGGGAGACTGTTCTCCATGACCGAGAGCACCGCCCCCCAGGCAGACCACCGCACCGTACTGCTGCGCGGTGGGGACATCCACAGCCCCGCCGACCCCTTCGCCACCGCCATGGTCGTGGAACGCGGGCACGTCGCCTGGGTGGGCTCCGAGGGGGCGGCCGACGCCTTCGCCAAGGGTGTCGACGAGACCGTCGACCTCGAAGGCGCCCTGGTGACCCCGGCGTTCACCGACGCGCACGTCCATATGACCTCCACGGGGCTCGCCCTCACCGGCCTCGACCTGTCGGCCGCACGGACCGCGCAGGAGGCCCTCGGGCTCGTACGGGAGCACGCGGCGGCCCGCCCCGACGACCGGGTGCTGCTCGGCCACGGCTGGGACCCCTCGGCCCGGCCGGACGGACAGCCGCTGTCCCGCACCGCGCTCGACGAGGCGGCCGCCGGCCGGCCGGTCTATCTGCCCCGCGTCGACGTCCACTCGGCCGTGGCCTCCACCGCCCTGCTCGACCTGGTCCCGGGGGTCACCTCGCTGCCCGGCTACCGGGCGGACGCCCCCCTGACCGGCGCGGCACACCACGCCGTACGCGCCGCCGCCCACGCCCGGATCACGCCCGCGCAGCGCACCGAGGCGCAGCGTGCGGCCCGCGCGCACGCCGCGTCGCTCGGGATCGGCTCGCTCCACGAGTGCGCCGGTCCCGACATCTCCGACGAGGACGACTTCACCGGTCTGCTCCGGCTCGCCGCGCAGGAGCAGGGGCCGCGGGTCTTCGGCTACTGGGCCGAGCGCGTCGCCGACGGCAAGGACGCCCGGCGCATCCGGGAGCTGGGCGCGATCGGCGCGGCCGGTGACCTCTTCGTCGACGGCTCGCTCGGCTCGCACACCGCCTGCCTGCACGAGCCGTACGCGGACGAGCCGCACACCGGCGCCGCCCATCTGGACTCCTCCGGCATCGCCGCCCATGTCGCCGCGTGCACCGAGGCCGGGCTCCAGGCCGGCTTCCACGCCATCGGGGACGCGGCCCTCACCGCGGTCGTCGACGGGGTGCGGGCCGCCGCGGAGAAGCTCGGCCTGGCCAGGATCCGCGCCGCCCGCCACCGCGTCGAGCACGCCGAGATGCTCACCCCGGAAACCGTCGCCGCCTTCGCCGAACTGGGGCTCACCGCCTCCGTGCAGCCCGCCTTCGACGCCGCGTGGGGCGGCGAGCACGGGATGTACGCCCAGCGGCTCGGCGCCGGGCGGGCCGCCACCCTCAACCCGTACGCGGCCATGCTGCGGGCCGGAGTGCCGCTCGCCTTCGGCTCCGACAGCCCGGTCACCCCGCTCGACCCCTGGGGGACCGTACGGGCCGCCGCCTTCCACCGGACCCCCGAGCACCGGATCTCGGTACGCGCCGCGTTCACCGCCCACACCAGGGGCGGCTGGCGGTCCATCGGCCGGGACGACGCCGGGGTGCTGGTGCCCGGCGCCCCCGCCGACTACGCGGTCTGGCGCACCGACGACCTGGTGGTGCAGGCCCCGGACGACCGGGTGGCCCGCTGGTCGACCGACCCGCGCTCCGGCACCCCGGGCCTGCCGGATCTCACCCCTGGGGCCGAACTCCCGGTCTGCCTGCGGACGGTGGTCTTCGGACAGACAGTCTTCGTGAGGCCGAACGAGTGACATCGCGGTATTTCGTGCGGCCGATCGATGCCGGAAAGTCTCTCCCGTCACCTGCGGCTCTTCCGCACTGACCTGGTCATTCATCAGAACACCGCAGGTCGGCCGAGTGTTGACAGGAAGCGGCCACCGGCGGGTAGGTTCGGCCGAGTCCACCACAGGACGTCCGACCGGCAAACCTCCACGCAGTCGTCGAACGCCGCTGGGTCATGGGGCGGCACGCCGGCAGGTGTGCCACCACTGGGAGCCAGGTTCAGCGCCCGCGCCTCGGGGGCGAGGGAGGTTTCAGCCGGAAGGGGGTCCGCCCTGCTCCTCAGGAGTTCGCGGGCAGGTGCGACCCGGGTGGGGCCCGGACGTTCAGTAGACAACGGCTCTCGGTCGACCCGCAGCCAGCGGGCCCCAGGTCGGCCCGAAGGACGCCGGGCCCCGATCCGAAGTTCCCCTTCCCCTCTCGGGAGTCGGGCCCACCGACGCGGCTGCGTTCCGCCACTCCGGCGCTGGATAAGGTGTTGGCTCGGCGTAGGGACACAGTGAGGGGCAGTAGTGAACGACGGCGGTGAGCGGCGATTCGGTCCGCTCGGCAAGGTCTTGGTCATCATTCCGACCTATAACGAGGCCGAGAACATCAAGCCGATCGTTGCCCGGGTTCGCGCCGCGGTGCCGGAGGCGGACATTCTGGTCGCCGACGACAACAGCCCGGACGGTACCGGGAAGATCGTCGACGAGATGGCGGAGGACGACCCGCAGGTCCAGGTACTGCACCGGGAGGGCAAGGAAGGACTCGGCGCCGCGTACCTCGCGGGCTTCCGCTGGGGCATCGAGCACGGGTACGGCGTCCTGGTCGAGATGGACGCCGACGGCTCGCACCAGCCCGAGGAACTGCCCCGGCTGCTCACCGCGTTGAAGGGCGCCGACCTGGTGCTCGGCTCGCGGTGGATGCCGGGCGGACGGGTCGTCAACTGGCCCAAGTCCCGGGAACTGCTCTCGCGGGGCGGCAGCACGTACTCGCGACTGCTCCTCGGCGTACCGATCCGCGATGTCACCGGTGGTTTCCGGGCGTTCCGCAAGGAGACCCTGGAAGAGCTCGGCCTCGACGAGGTGTCGTCGCAGGGCTACTGCTTCCAGGTGGACCTCGCCCGGCGGGCCGTCGAGGCGGGCTGCCATGTGGTGGAGGTTCCGATCACCTTCGTCGAGCGCGAGATCGGCGACTCCAAGATGAGCAAGGACATCGTGGTCGAGGCGCTGTGGCGGGTGACGGCCTGGGGGGTCGGCTCGCGGGCGGGCCGGCTGCTGGGCAGGGAGCCCTCCTGACCTCCCCAGCACGTCATCCGTGCGCGCCTGCAGGCACACTGGGAGCATGACGACCGGCACACAGCCCCCGACCGCTCCCAGACGCTCCAGGGCGCGCACCTTCGTACCGCTGGGCATCGCCGTCTGGGTGATCCTCGAGATCTGGCTGCTGATCCTGGTGGCCGACGTGGCGGGCGGGCTCACCGTTCTCTTCCTGCTCGTCGGCGGTCTCGTACTGGGTGCCGCCGTCGTCAAGCGGGCCGGGCGGCGGGCCTTCCGCAATCTGACGGAGACGGTCCAGCGGCAGCAGACGGGAGCGGAGCCGGCTCAGGAGCGCGAGGGCGGGAACGGTTTCCTGATGCTCTCGGGGCTGCTGATCATGCTGCCCGGGCTGATCACCGATGTGGTGGGGCTCTTCCTGCTGGTGCCGCCGCTGCGGTCGGCGCTGAGCCGGTACACCGAGCGGACCCTGGAGCGCCGGATGAGCAAATCCGCTCCCGGCACCGTCGGCGATGCCTTCCAGCAGGCGCGGATGCACCGTCCTGACGGCAAGGTCGTCCAGGGCGAGGTCATCAAGAACGACGAACGGCCCGATCCCCGGAAGGACGACGAGGGCCCGCGCCCGCCACTGACGCCCTGACCCGGCCTCCGGCGCCCGGCCGGAAAACGGTCCCTCCGGATAAAGAAGCCGGGCAAGAAACCGGTGAAGAAACCGGTGAAGAAAACGGCAGAGCAAAGAGCTGAGGGCCCCGGCACACCCTGAAGTGTGCCGGGGCCCTCAGCCCCTGATGTCGTGCGGGTCGTGCGGTCCGTGAACGCCTGGGCGTTACGCGGACTTGCGGCTGTCCCGCGGATGCACGGCAATGTTCATGGCGCCGGAACGAAGGACGGCCAGCCTCTCGGCCAGCACCTCCTCCAGCTCCTCGCGGGTGCGCCGCTCCATGAGCATGTCCCAGTGCGTGCGCGCGGGCTTGCCCTTCTTCTCCTCAGGGCCGTCCCCGTCTACCAGGAGTGCTTGGGCGCCGCACGCCTTGCACTCCCACTCCGGCGGAATGTCCGCCTCTACAGAGAACGGCATCTCAAAGCGATGTCCGTTCTCGCATGCGTACTCCACCGCCTGGCGCGGAGCCAGGTCGATGCCGCGGTCGGTCTCGTAGCTGGTCACCACGAGGCGCGTGCCGCGAAGAGCTCGCTCACTCATGAATCGTGCCTCCCGGGCTTGTCGCCCACAGGACAGGTGTCGCTGTCGTCGTCATCCGGTCAACGTCCGGTCGGCGGTAAAGATTCCCGTTGCGGGTCATACGTCGCCCGTCGTGCCGCCCCTTGTTGTACCCACCAGTGCCCTCTTTGTCACATCTGCTCAGAGATGTCACCCTGCGATTTCGGCTGATGATCCCGCAGTAACGGTCCGCCTGGTGAGCCAAAGGCGTACACTACCGGCCTTTCACTTCAATGCCTAAACCCGCTGCGGTGCCGCGTTTCCCGCCGCTGCCACGGCCTCCCTCACAGGTACCCGTGCCAGCAGGAAGAAACCCAGTACGAAGAAGATCACCAGAGAGATGATGGCGGCACGATAACTGCCGGTGAGCTGGTAAGCGAGCCCGAACACCAGCGGGCCGAGCCAGCTCAGCCCGCGGTCGCTCATCTCGTACGCCGAGAAGTACTCGGCCTCCTTGCCCGCCGGCACCAGATGGGAGAAGAGCGAACGTGAGAGCGCCTGGCTGCCGCCGAGCACCGCGCCGATCGCGGCCGCCAGCACGAAGAACCAGACCGGCGCCCCGGCGGGCAGGAAGTACCCGGCGCAGAGGATCAGGGTCCACACGGCGAGCGAGCCGAGGACGGTGTGCTTCGCGCCGTACGTCCGCGCCAGCCGGCCCATGCCGAGCGCGCCCGCCACCGCCAGTACCTGCACCAGCAGAATCGCGGTGATCAGAGTGGTCTGGCCGAGCCCCAGTTCCTCGGACCCGTACACGGACGCCTGCGAGATCACCGTCTGGATGCCGTCGTTGTAGACGAGGTACGCGAGCAGGAACGAGAGCGTCAGCGGATAGCGGCGCATGTCCCGCAGCGTCCCGATGAGCTGCCGCCACCCCGCGCCGACCGTGCCGCGCCCGCCGGCCGGACCCGCCCGCCGGTCGCGCAGCCTGCGCAGCGGTATCAGTGTGAACGCGCCCCACCACACACCGGCCGTCGCCAGACAGATCCGTACGGCGGTGGACTGCGACACCCCGAAACTCCCGTGGCCCGAGTAGAGCACCAGGTCGAGTACGAGGACGAAGGCGCCCGACGTGTATCCGAAGGCCCAGCCGCGCGACGAGACGGTGTCGCGTTCCTCGGGCTCCGCGATCTGCGGGAGATAGGCGTTGTAGAGCACCATCGAGACGGCCAGCGAGGAGTTGGCCACGATCAGCAGCAGCGAGCCCAGCAGATAGCGGTCGCCGCCCAGGAAGAACATCCCGGCCGTGGCCCCCGCACCGAGGTACGCGGCCCCAGCCAGCAGCGGCTTCTTCCGCCCGGTCCGGTCGGCGACGGCCCCCGCGAGCGGCATGAGCAGCACCGCGACGACCACCGAGACCGAGACGGTGTACGCGAACACGGACCCGGCCCGCAGGGGGATGCCGAGCGGATGGACATAGCCTCCGCCGTCCGCCGCCGCCTTGGCGACCGAGGTCAGATACGGGCCGAGGAACACCGTGAGCACGCTGGTCGAGTAGACCGAGGACGCGAAGTCGTAGAAGTACCAGCCGTGCTGCTCGCGTCTCCGCTCGGCCGCGGTGGCCGCGGTGGCCGGGTCGGCGGCGGCCGATCCGGCGTTGCCGTTCGCGGTGCCAGCGCTCAAACCGCGCCCCCTGATCGTCAGTTCCACGCCCCCCGCGCGGTGAGAACCGTGCGCAGCGACTCCAGATGATCGGTCATGATGCCATCCACGCCCAGGTCGAGAAGGGCGGCCATCCGCCCGGGGTCGTTGACCGTCCAGACGTGCACCTGGAGTCCGCGGGCGTGTGCGGACCGTACGAAGCGCCGGTCGACCACCCGGATCCGGCCGTGGAACTCCGGCACCTGGGCGCAGACGCCGCCCGCGCGCGGGGCGGCCGGGAGACCGAGGGAGCGCAGCCGCAGCGCCGCGATACCGCTCATGCCGTACGAGGTGGCCAGACGCGGGCCCGCCAGCCGGGCCGCCGCCGCCACGCGCCGCTCCGAGAACGAGCCGACGCAGACCCGGTCCCAGGCATGGGTGCGGCGGATCAAGGCGATCAGCGGGGCCAGCGCGGGCCCCGCCTTGATGTCGATGTTCCAGCGGGCGTCGGGGAACTCCTCCAGGAGGTCCGCGAACAGCGGCAGCGGTTCGGTACCCGCCACCCGCGCGCGCCCGACCTCGCTCCACGGCAGGGAGGCGATGGCGCCCCGCGCGTCGGTCACCCGGTCCAGGGTCGCGTCGTGGAAGGCGACGAGCCGGCCGTCGGCCGTGGCGTGCACATCGGTCTCGAAGTACCGGTAGCCGGCCAGGTCCGCCCGCCGGAAGGCGGCCGCCGTGTTCTCCAGGCCGTCCGCGGAGCCGCCCCGGTGGGCGAACGGGATCGGGCCCTGATGGTCCAGGTAGGGGTGTCGCGTCCTCGTCACTCCGGCAGTATCGCCTGCGCGGTGGCGGGGACCGGCGGCGCCTGCTCGGCGGCCGGCTCGGGCAGCGCGAAGATCCGCAGGAAGATCTGGGCGAGCGGCCCGATGGAGAGCGCGTACACGACAGTGCCCACCCCGACGGTCCCGCCCAGGGCGAAGCCGGTGGCCACCACGGCGATCTCGATGGCGGTGCGCGACAGCCGGATCGACAGACCGGTGAGCCGGTGCAGGCCGGTCATCAGGCCGTCCCGCGGGCCCGGCCCGAAGCGGGCGGAGATGTACAGGCCCGTGGCCGCGCCGTTGAGCAGGATGCCCGCCGCCATCAGCGGGATCCGGCCGGGCAGCCCGTGGACGGCGGGAATGAGATCGAGGGCCGCGTCCATGGCGATGCCGATGACGAAGACGTTGGAGACCGTGCCGAGCCCCGGCCGCTGCCTGAGGGGGATCCACAGCAGCAGCACGGCGGCCCCGACGATGATCGAGACGGTGCCGATCATCAGGCCGGTGAGCCGGGCAAGGCCCTGGTGCAGCACCCCCCAGGGCTCAAGACCGAGGCCCGCGTCGACGAGCAGGGCGGAGCTGACGCCGTACAGCGTCAGGCCGACGTAGAGCTGCACAAGCCTTCGTATGACATTCCTGGACAATATGGCCCTCCGTGGTGGTGGGTAGCGGTAGTGGACTGATACGTGCCACTCTGTGGCTTGGAATCCGAGGCCAACCATGGCCAATTCGGGGAAGGTGGACTGAATTCCATGACGCAGTGGACTTCGGCGGTCGGCGCGGCCCAGCTGGCCCGGCAGCTCAGCAGCCAGCAGTCACGGCCGGCCGGGCCCGGCACCCGCAAGCCACCCGCCTACCGGGCGCTCGCCGACGGCATCAGGGTGCTCGTCCTCGAAGGCCGCGTCCCGGTGGCGGCCCGGCTGCCCGCCGAGCGGGAACTGGCGGTCGCCCTCGCGGTGAGCCGCACCACGGTGGCCGCCGCCTACGAGGCGCTGCGCACCGAGGGGTTCCTGGAATCCCGCCGAGGCGCGGGCAGCTGGACCGCGGTCCCGGCCGGCAAGCCGCTGCCCGCCCGCGGTCTTGAGCCGCTGCCGCCCGAGACCCTCGGCTCCATGATCGACCTCGGCACCGCGGCCCTGCCCGCCCCGGAACCCTGGCTCACCCGCTCCGTGCAGGGGGCGCTCGAAGAACTGGCGCCGTACGCGCACACCCACGGCGACTACCCGGCCGGACTCCCGGCGCTGCGCCAGAAGCTCGCCGACCGCTACACCGAGCAGGGCATCCCGACCATGCCCGAGCAGATCATGGTGACCACCGGGGCGATGGGCGCCATGGACGCCATCTGCCATCTCTTCGCCGGGCGCGGCGAGCGCATCGCCGTCGAGTCGCCCTCGTACGCCAACATCCTCCAGCTGATGCGCGAGGCCGGCGCCCGGCTGGTGCCGGTCGCGATGGCCGACGGGCTCAGCGGCTGGGACCTGCCCCGGTGGCGGCAGGTGCTGCGCGACGCCGCGCCGCGTATCGCCTATGTGGTGGCCGACTTCCACAATCCGACCGGCGCGCTCGCCGACGAGGACCAGCGGCGCGGCCTGGTGGACGCGGCGCGCTCGGCCGGCACGGTCCTGGTCGTCGACGAGACCATGTCCGAGCTGCTCCTCGACGAGGAGACCGAGATGCCGCGCCCGGTCTGTGCCTTCGACCCGGCGGGCAGCACGGTGCTGACGGTGGGCTCGGCGAGCAAGGCGTTCTGGGCGGGGATGCGGATCGGCTGGGTGCGCGCCGCGCCCGATGTGATCCGCAGCCTGGTCTCGGCACGGGCCTACGCCGACCTCGGCACCCCCGTCCTCGAACAGCTGGCCGTCAACTGGCTGATGAGCACCGGAGGCTGGGAGGAGGCCGTCGGTATCCGCCGCGCGCAGGCCAGGGAGAACCGGGACGCGCTGGTCGGCGCGGTCCGCAGGGAGCTGCCCGACTGGGAGTTCGACGTACCGCACGGCGGACTGACGCTCTGGGTGCGGACGGGCGGGCTCTCCGGCTCGCGGCTCGCCGAGGTCGGTGAGCGGGTCGGGGTCCGGGTCCCCTCCGGGCCCCGGTTCGGGGTCGACGGCGCCTTCGAGGGGTATGTGCGGCTGCCGTTCACGGTCGGCGGCCGGGTGGCCGACGAGGCCGCGCAGCGGCTGGCGGCCGCCGCACGGCTGGTGGAGACGGGCGCGAGCACGGGCACGGACGCCCCGCGCACATTTGTGGCCTGACTGCCTGGCTGAACTGCCTGGCTGGCTGATTGTTCGACTGCCTGACGGCGGGCTGCCTGACCGCCTGGCTGGTCGACTGCCCGGCCGCCCGGCCGCCCGGCCGCCCGGCCGCCCGGCCGCCCGGCCGCCCGGCCGCCCGGCCGCTCGTGGTCCGACCGCCCGGCACGGCCGCGGCCCCGCTCCGGACGGCGGAGCGGGGCCAACTCCGGTCGGTCGGGGCCGGTTCCCGTCAGCCCTCGGCCGCCACCGGTGCCGCCTCCATGGGGCGCGGCCCGGCATGCGGCGGAGCCGCCTCCACGGGGGCCGCCTCGACCGGCGCGGCCTCCACCGGGGCGGATTCCACCGCGGTCTGCTGCGGTGCGGGCACCGGGTCGGCCGCGCCCGGCCGGCCGGGGAGCAGATCCAGGACCGCCTTGCGGTGCGCGTCGCTGGTCGCGTCGTCGTACGGGTCGGGGGTGGCCGGGACCTGGAGCCGCAGTACGGGACCCGACCCGAGCCGCGCATAGCCGCGCCCCGGCGGGGTGCCGGGCGTCGGCGTGGTGTGGGGCGGCGCGCCGAGCAGTGCCCCGAGCTGGCCGTCCGGCGCCGATCCGAGCACGACGCGGGCGCGGGTGTGGTGCCGGACGGCGTCGCTCAGCGCGTCCACCATGTCGAACTGGTCGGCCACCACCACCGTGACGCTCGCCGCCCTGCCGTGCCGCAGGGGGACCTGCAGCAGCTCCTGGGGGTCGGTGCGGCCGTCGGCCGCCGCCAGATGCCCGAAGACGCTGGGCCGGTCGAGCAGGATCCACAGCGGGCGCCTGGTGTCATCGGGCGTGGGGTGCCCGGACTGCCTGGCGCGGTTGGCCGCGATCAGCCGCCGCTCGGTCTCGTGCGCCGCCCATTCCAGGGTGCTCAGGGCCCCGGAGAGCCCGCACTCGACGGCCAGCACGCCGGAGCGCCCGGTGAGGCACGCGTACTCCCCGGTCCCGCTGCCCTCGATGATCACCACATCGCCGTACCGCAGGGCCTGGAGCGCGATCGAGCGCAGCAGTGTGGTGGTCCCGCTGCCGGGCTCGCCCACGACCAGCAGATGCGGCTCGGTCGAGCGCGGGCCGGTCCGCCAGACCACCGGCGGCGCGTCGCTCTGCTCGTCGCCGTCCTGCACCGGCACCGTGCGCCGTACCGCGTCCGGGTCGGTGAAGCCGAGCACGGTCTCGCCCGGACCGGTGATGAAGGGCTGCGCCGCGATGGTGGTGGACAGGGCGGGCAGCACGCTCATCGCGAGCCGGTTGCCCTCCTCGTCCCAGTCGAAGCGGTACTCGCGCCCGCGCCCCGACTTGGCGTGCAGGAGCTGCTCGATCCGGGTGCGGCACTCGGCCTCGCCGTCGGTGAAGTGGGCCGGGTACGCGACGTGCAGCGCGGTGAGCCGTCCGTCGCCGTCGAACGTGAAGTCGCTGAACACCTCGTCCCACGCGCCTCCGTGGCTGAACAGCGGGGCCGGGTCGTCGGGGACGGAGAAGTACGGCACCAGGGCCTCGTACAGCGCCTGGAGCCGGGCGGTCTCCGCCTCGTCGGGCCCGGTCTTCGCCACGGTCCGCTCGTGCCCCTTCCAGGCGGCCGCGGCCATCACCGTGATCAGGGCGAGCAGCGGCCCGTACGGGATGAGCGCGACCACCAGAACGCAGGCCGCGACGAGGAACAGCGCGGGACCGCGCCGGTCCTTGGGTGTCGCGGCCCACCGCTGCCGCCCGGCCGAGGCCATCTTGCGCAGGCCGCGGCCGATCATGATCAACGGATGGAGGACATCGGTGGCGCTGTCGGCGGCCGTCCGCGCGATCTCGCGGCTGCGGGTGATCGATGCGCTGCTGCTGCTCAGAATGCGGGGAAGTGGACGCCGGGCCACGTCTGTCTCCTGGGGTGAGTGGAAAACGGTTGCCGAGGGTCAGAACTTGATTCCGCCCAGCATGCTGGCGAGGCTCGCGCCGCCGGCCGTGATGCTCGGAGCGATGGCGGTGCCCGCGACATAGAAGCCGAAGAGGGCGCAGACGAGCCCGTGGGACGCCTTGAGCCCGTCCTTCTTGAAGAAGAGGAAGGCGATGACTCCCAGCAGTACGACGCCTGAGATGGAAAGGATCATGAGTGTTCTCCTGGTTGGGGGGACAGTCACCATGAGTTCTTCCAGGTTCACAGAAAGTATCTATACGATAAAAGGTGCAAATGGGTGAAATAGCGTCTAATTCACTCGACTGGCCGACGTGGGTGCCCGGCTCGTGCCGGGGGCGCCCGGCGGGCAGTAACCTGTCGGTTCACTCGTACGGCCGACACGCCGTACGCCGAGGTCACGGCATGAAAGGCGGTACGCGCGATGAGCGAGGCTCCGGACCCCGAGGTGGTCGAACTGGCGACGAAGGTCTTCGACCTCGCCCGGCAGGGGGAGACCGCCGCGCTCGCCGCGTATGTCGACGCCGGCGTCCCGGCGAACCTCACCAACGACCGCGGGGACACCCTCGTGATGCTCGCCGCCTACCACGGTCACGCGGCGACGGTGGAGGCCCTCGTCGCCCGCGGCGCCGAGGCCGACCGCGCCAACGACCGGGGGCAGACCCCGCTGGCCGGAGCGGTCTTCAAGGGCGAGGACGCGGTGATCCGCGCCCTGCTCGCCGGCGGGGCCGATCCGGAGGCCGGGACTCCGTCCGCCGTGGATACCGCGCGGATGTTTGGGAAGACGGAGCTGGTGGAGCTCTTCGGCGCACGCTGACCGGCCTGTCGTAAATGTGGTCGCGGTGGCGATTTGGCTGGGTCATCATGACGTCGCGGGTCCACATCGGACCACCGACGAGAGGCAGAGGAAGATGAACTGCACCAAGCAGATGGCAACGGGCGGCCGGACATGTTGTTGCGCGGCCAGGTAGTCCACGTATCCCGGTTGCGTCTACAGCTTGATGTGAGGCTTCTTCCATGATCGATCCAGTCATAGCGCCGAGCGGCACGCTGCTCGGCCTCCTCCAGCGGGGCCGCGGCGACGGCACGCTGCACGCGCTCGCCGCGCCGCGCGAGGAAGCCCTGGCCGCCCTGAACCACTGCGTCCTGAGCGACCCCCGCCACGACTGGCAGGTCGAGAACCGCTCGCTCTACTACGCGCGCCTCTACCTCGACCTCGACGGCGGGCTCGAAGAGATCGAACGGCACCTCTTCCTCCCCGACGACCACATCGTCACCGACGACAGCAGGACCGGGCTCGCCCTCGCCGTGCTGGGGCACCTCGCCTCGTACGACCGGGCCGACGCGCTCGCGCTGCTGCGGCGGTACGCGGCGACCGGCGCCAACTGGGCCTGGGCGCTCGACGAACTCGCCCTGCGCGACGACGACGCCGGGCTGCGCGCCCTGGCCCTGCCCGTGCTCGGCCGCTTCCCCGCCACCCCGCAGGGCGCGGCCGAACTGGCCGTCGCCGTGCGCGACGCCTTCGAGCCCCGGCCCTGGCGGCTGTGGGCCGACGACCCGCGCGAGCAGGTCGCCGCCCGGGTCAGGGCCGCCGCCGAGCAGGGGTCCTTCGACCGCTGGCAGCGGCAGATGCGGCCGACAGGACCCCGGCCGGGCTGGAGCGTGCAGGCCGTATTCGACTGGGCGCAGCAAGGACTGGAGCGCGGCAGCGCACTGCATATGGCCGCCGCCCGCTGCCTCACCGCTGTGGCCGGTCCCGGCGACCGCGCCGCGATCGCCGAGGCCGCCCGCAGCGGTACGGACGGGGCCCGTTGCGCGGCGCTCCACTATCTCGCCGAGGCCCGCGACCCCGCCGTGCTCGACCTGATCGAGGCGGCCGTGGACAGCCCCTCCCGTACCGTCGCGGAGACGGCCGTGGCCGCTTTCGAGCGCATGTGCGGTGAGGACGCGGTGGGCCGGGCGCGCCGCTGGGTGCGGCGGCCCGACGCGCTGGGCGCTTCGGCGGCCGGTGTCCTCGCCGGTCGCGGCGGGGCGCAGGACGCGCATCTGGTCCTCGGCGCGCTGCGCGAGACCGTCCGGGCCGACGGCCCCGACGCGGCCTTGCTCTGGACCCTCGTCGACGGGGCCGGCCGGCTCGGCATCGCCTGTGCGGCGCCGGTCCTGCGCCATGTGTACCGCGAGACGGCTTCCTCCCATCTGCGCGGCAGCGCGGCCCGCGCACTCGCCGCCACCGACCCGTCGTTCGCGGCGGGGTTCGCCGTCGAATGCCTGTGGGACTGCGAGGAGAGCACCCGGGAGGTGGCCGCCCTGCACGCCGCGACCGGCGACACCCGGGTGGTCGACCGGCTGCGGCGGCTGGCCGCCGATCCCGCGGAGGAGGCCGAGGTGCAGACCGCGGTCCGCAACCGGATCGACACCGAGGGAACCGCGGTCTGACACGGCCGGTCGAGTGCCTGACGCGTGCTTGATGAGCGCCTGGGTGCCCGGGTGCCTGGGGTGCCTGGGGATCCTGACAGGTCCGCAGACGCGGCGGCCCGGTCAGTGGGTCCGCGGACCCGAGCTGCCGGGCCCCGGGCGGCCGTGTACGGGAACGAACACCACCGGAGTCCCCGGTACGGCCTGCGCGGCGGCTCCGAGCCGGTCAGCGGGGACGACGCCGATCACCGGATAGCCCCCGGTCACCGGATGATCGGCGAGGAAGAGCACCGGCAGTCCGTCGGGCGGCACCTGCACCGCGCCCAGCACCATTCCCTCACTGGGCAGTTCGGCCCCGTCCGGACGGTCGATGGGCGGTCCATCGGTACGCATGCCGATGCGGTTGCTCGCGGCCGCCACCCGGTAGACGGCCTCCGGCAGGGCCCGCAGCGCCGCATCCGTGAACAGGTCCGCACGGGGGCCGAGGACGAGCGGCAGCACCAGTTCGGCCGGGGGAGCGGGCAGCGGTACGGCGTCCACCGCGTCCTGCGGTTCACCCGGGACACCGAGCGGCAGCAACTGCCCCGCGTCCAGCGGCGCGGGGCCGAGACCGGAGAGCAGATCGGTGGCCCGGCTGCCGAGCACCGGCCGTACGGCGACGCCACCGCCGAACGCCACATAGCTGCGCAGCCCCTCGACGGCCCCGCCCACATCGAGCACCGCACCTGCCGGCACCCGTACCGGGGCGCCCCAGGCCGCAGGGCTGCCGTCGATCCGTACCGGACAGGGCGCACCGGTCACCGCAGCCGTGACGTCCCTGAGGGCCCGTACCGCGGTGCCGTCGACCGTGGTCTCCAGGGTGGCGGCGTCCGCGGTGTTCCCGGCGAGGAGATTCGCCAGCCGGTGCGCGGCCGGGTCCAGGGCTCCCGAGCGCGGAACTCCGAGATGCGCGTGGCCCGGACGCCCGAGGTCCTGCACGGTGGTGAGCGCCCCGGCGCGTACGACCTCGAGAGCCTCCGGGACCGCCGGTCTCATGTCTGCTCCTCCGCCGTCTCCGCCACCGGTTCCGCGGGGGTGAACCGGACCCGTACGCCGGGGGCCAGCAGCGCCGCCGGGTCGCGGTCCTGGTCCCACAGGACCGCGTCGGTGGTACCGATCAGCTGCCAGCCACCGGGCGACGAGCGGGGATAGACGCCCGCATAGGTGTCGGCGAGAGCGACCGAACCCGCGGGCACCGCCGTACGGGGTGTGGCCCGGCGCGGCACCCGGAGCCGGTCGGGGAGACCGGACAGATAGCCGAAGCCGGGAACGAACCCGCAGAAGGCGACCCGGAACGTGAGCCCGCCCACGATGCCGGGCACGTCCTCGGGCGCGACCCGCCAACAGCGCGCCACCTCCGCCAGATCGGGGCCGTCGTAGCGCACGGCGATCTCGGTCTCCGGGCCGCCCGTCACGGCGGACGGCTCCACGGTCCAGGTGGTGAGCCGGCCGGCCAGCTCCAGCGGGCGGGCCAGCCCGTCCAGCAGCACCGTCCGGGCGGCGGGCACGATCTCCGTCACCGGGGGAAGGTCCCCGGCGTCGCGTCGGCGCAGCAGCTCCGCGTGGAAGGCTTCGGTCTCCGGCGCCGACCCCAGCTCGACGAGCAGGGCGTGTTCGCCCACCGGCAGCACCCTCACCGGCGCGGCCCGCCGGCCGGCCGGCGGGCGCTGCCGCCCGACCGGGCGCTCATGCGAAGGGCTCCAGGACCACACCGGCGGCGAGCAGCTCATGGCGTACCCGCCGGGCGGTCTCCGCGGCCCCCGGGGTGTCACCGTGCAGACAGAGCGACCGCGCGCCGACGGCGACCGGTTCGCCGGTGACCGCGGCGACCGAGCGGTCGCGCACCATGGCCAGCGCGCGGGCGACCACCGCGTCCGGGTCGTGCACCACCGCGTCGGGCCTGCTGCGGGGAACGAGAGTGGCCTGTGCGGTGTACGCGCGATCCGCGAACGCCTCGGGCACCGCGGGGAGCCCGGCGTCGGCGGCCGCCGCCAGCAGCCGGGAGCCGGGCAGCCCGAGCACCGGCAGGGCGCCCCCGGCCAGCCGTACGCCGGCGACGACCGCGCCCGCCTGCTCCTCGTCGTGGACGGTGCGGTTGTAGAGGGCGCCGTGCGGTTTGACGTACGACACCCGGCTGCCCGCCGCCCGCGCGAAGAGTTCCAACGCCCCGATCTGGTAGGCGACTTCGTCGGCCAGCTCGGCGGCGGGGACATCCATCGCCCGCCGCCCGAAACCGGCCAGGTCGCGGTACGAGACCTGGGCGCCGATCCGTACCCCGCCCGCGGCGGCCAGTTCGCAGACCCGGCGCATGGTCGACGGGTCGCCCGCGTGGAAGCCGCAGGCGACGTTGGCGCTGGTGACGACGGAGAGCAGCGCCTCGTCGTCGGTGAGCGTCCAGCGGCCGAACCCCTCGCCGAGGTCGGCGTTGAGATCGACCACGGCCGGGTCGGTGGCGGTCGGTTCGGCGGCGGTCGGGCCGGTCGTGCTCATACGGCTCCCTCCGGGAGCGGGACGGGATCGCAGGGCGGGTGACGGCGTGGAACGGGGAGCACAAAGCCTAAGGGCTGTCCCGCAATTCCTGGTGGATCAGCGCGCGGCGTCAGATGCGGTGCATCGCAAGGCGGAGGGACGTCCGCATACTGGATGTATGTGGACGTTCCGACAACGCGGCGAGGTGCCGTGGCTGACGCCGCGCGCCCGCCGGGAATTGCGGGACAGCCCTTAGCTCTCCTCGCAGGCCGTACGGGCCCGGTGGACAGGCGCCCCATCCGCGCCGTTTCGACCGTTGTCAGTGCGAGGACCTAATCTGTGCAGCGTGACTTCGCCTGCCCCGACGGAATTCGTTCCGCCCCAGCTCAGCGCGGGGCCGCGCCCCGCACCGGGCCCGGCCGCCGACGAAGGGCTGGCGCGGCGGCTGCGCGCGCTCGCGTGCACGGCCCCGCTGCACGACCTGGATGTACGCAAGGCCAATCTGGCCGGCGAGTACACGGTCTACGCGATGGCCGAAGTGGCCCTCGCCGCGATCGACCTGGTCACGCTCAACATGGACTTCGACACCGGGGCCGACCACGACCAGATAGTGGCCAGACTGCTGCCGCGCGTCGCGGCCCAGGCCCCGCGCCGCCCTGCGGACGAGCACGAGCGGGTGGCCCGCTGGGTGCTGGAGAACCTGATCAATGTCGGCAGTGTGGACCGCGGTTTCCGCGCGGTCTACGGCACGTTCGGCCCCGACGGGGAGTACGTCCGCCGGGACTACGACTTCAAGCTGGTCGAGGAAGTACCGGGGCACGGCGGCACGGTCTATCTGCGCACCACCGACGAAGCGGTCAACGTCCTGGTGGGCGCCCTCGACACGGACGTCACCAGCGCGCAGATCGCCGCCGAGGTGAAGCTGGAGGTGCTGATCAGCCGGGGCAGGCTCGCCGACGCCCAGCTCGCGGCCGAGCAGGCCCGGTACCGGACCGTGCAGTACGCCGAGACGCTGCGCAGGACCCTGGAGGCGACCCGCCGCAACGTCCGCGCGGTCGACTGGCTCAGGACCGTGCCCGACATGATCGACGAAGCCCTCGACCACGTGGCCGACCGCTACCGCCATGAGAACGCGATCCTCACCAACATCCGCAAGGCCAGGGACGAGACGGAGGAGCCCGAGCACAAGCGGCGCGCGGCCGAGCTGGTCGACATCGTCAAGGACTGCATCCGCCGCCACACCCAGCTCCAGTCGCGGCTGCTCGAAGCGGGACCGCTCTTCCGCGCCGAGCAGGACCGGCAGGCGTTCGCCCCGCCGGCGGCGACGTCCGGACTCGATCTGTACGGACAGCTGGTCGCCCCCGTGCTGCCGCTCCCGCTGGAGCAGGCCATCCGGGTCACCGACGCGTTCTTCGCACGGGGCACCGGCCTGCGCACACCCGTCTCCGTACGGGTCGGGGACCTGGTCGACATTCTGCTGACCCCGCCGGCCGAGCGGGAGCATCTGGGCGCCGAGATGCCCGAGCCCGACCTCATCGCCACGCCGGACGACAGCCGGTTCAGCGAGGAGCAGCTGGCGTCCGCGATGGAGCTGCTCGACCTGGAGCACGACGCGCCGCGCCGGCTCTCCGGTCTGCTGGCCGAGGCCCGGCTGCGCGACCGGGAACTGCCCTATCTGGTCGCCCTGCTGGCCATTCACGCGGCCAGCCCGCCGGTCGGCACCGCGTACCGGCAGGGTGAGGAGCGCCTGCTGTTCGCCGTGGACGACGGCACCGAGCTGGACGACGACGAGTTCGGCGGCGCCGACCTGATCGTGGGGACGGCCCTCCTGGACACCGTCGGAATGGCCGCGGGCCGCACGGAGTCCGTATGAACCCCCGACAGGACATCCCGACCGCTCCGGGCGCCCGGGCCGGGACGCCCCGCGCGCCGGAGTCCCGGCGGCCGGGCCCCGGGGAGCAGCGCCGAACGACACCGACCGAGGAGCAGCAGCTGTGAGCGAGACCCACGCCGAGCACACCGCGTGGAGCGAGCCCGACCAGGCGGGCACCACCGTGCCCCCGGCCGGCTCGGCGGTGACTCCGGCCGACGCCGCCGATGCCGCGCGGCTCGTCGCCTTCGGCCTCCAGCCGAAGCTGCTGCCCGCCCGCGACGCCGAGTACGCGGAGCTGCTGCGCCGCTACCGCGAGGCGCCCGCCTTCGCCCGGCTCGCCGACGCGGTCGCCACCGGGCTCGGCCTGGTCGTCCTTGAGGTGTCGACCCGGGCGGGCATGGCGGTCGCCGCGGGGGAGGACTCCGTCTTCGCCGTACGGATGGGTGATTACGCGCGCCGCGCCGCCGCCGACTCGGCGGACCGCTTCCTGCACGGGCTGGCGCATCTCGCCGTCGCCGCCATGTCCTTCCCGCGCCCCGAAGACCTGGCCGACGACGGGTACATCGGCCGGATCACGGTCAACGGCGTGGACGCGTTCGTCCGCCAGGCATGCCGCCGCCTGGAGGAGCGGGCCGACGAGCAGGGGGAGAACAGCGACCCGGCCACCGACGCCCCCGGGCTCGAAGCGGCCTGGCGTATCTACGCGCGGCGCACCTCCACCGGGGCCACCAAGGACGCCAGGCGGCTCGCCGGTTCCACCACGGGGATCGTCGCCAAGGCCGTCGCCTTCCTCACCGAGTCGGGGTTCCTGCAGCGCACCGGCGACGACGCCGGAGGCGCGTACCGCACCACCGCCCGCTACCAGCTCCAGGTACGCGACATGGCGGGCAGCGCCGCCCTGGCCGAGCTGCTCGACCTGGGCGTCGTGCCGGTGACCGACGGATCGGCCACCCTGCTGCCGCCCTCCGGGACGGACGACCTCGAACTGACCGCCGACGCGGGGCTGCCCTTCCACTCCTGAACAGCCCCGTCCCGAACAGCCCCGCCCTGAACAGCCCCGCCCCGAGCAGTCAGAACCGCCCCGAGCCAGATCCCGCACCACAACGACGAGAGTCCGCCGCCATGTACGAGCTGTCCCGGGTCCGCCTCTACTCCATCGGACCTGCCGGTGCGCGCTACGCCGACACCGTGCTCGATCTGCGGGGAGTGGGCGCCCCCGTGCCCAACCCGGCTCCGGCCCAGGCGGAGTTCTTCGAGGAGGAGCCGGTCGGCCCGCCGCGCCGTCCCGCGCCCGCGGGTGTCCTCTTCCTGGAGAACGGCGGGGGCAAGTCGGTCCTGCTGAAGCTGATCTTCTCGGTGATGCTGCCCGGCCACCGCAATACGCTCGGCGGCGCCAGCTCAGGTGTGCTGCGCAAGTTCCTGCTCGCCGACGACTGCGGCCATGTCGCCCTGGAGTGGCAGCACACCCTCACCGGTGAGCTCGTCGTGGTCGGCAAGGCCAGCGAGTGGCGTGGCCGGCAGGTCTCCAACGACCCGCGGAAGTTCGCCGAGGCGTGGTATTCGTTCCGGCCGGGCCCCGGGCTGAGCCTCGACTCCCTGCCGGTCGCCGAAGCCACCACCGTACGGCCGCCGGTGGAAGGGGTGTCCGGGGCGCGGGGCAGGCGCCGCACCATGAAGGGCTTCCGTGACGCGATCACCGAGGCCGGGAAGTTCTACCCCCATCTGGACGTGTACTGGGAGGAGATCCACGACCGCTGGAACGAACACCTCGGCGATCTGGGCCTCGACCCCGAACTCTTCCGCTACCAGCGGGAGATGAACGCCGACGAGGGCGAGGCGGCCGGTCTCTTCGCGGTCAAGAAGGACTCCGACTTCACCGACCTGCTGCTGCGGGCGGTCACCGACACCCGTGACACGGACGGCCTGGCCGACCTCGTCGGCAGCTTCGGCAGCAAGCTCGGCCGCCGCGCCGAACTCACCGCCGAGCGGGACTTCACCGCGGGCTCGGTCGATCTGCTCGGCCGTATCGTCGACGCCGCGGCGGCGCGCTCGCGGGCCAGGGACGTCCACGCGGGCGCCGAGCGCCGTACGCGCACCCTCGCCCGCAGGCTCTCCGCCCGCGCCGCCGACGAGCGGGGCCGCGCCTCCGACCTCGCCCAGCAGGTCACGTCCGCCGCCCACACCGTCGCCCAGGCCGACGAGGCCCGCGGCCGCAGCGCCCTGATCGCCGCCGAACTGGCTTACCGGCACGCCTCGTTGGCGCTGACCGCCGCCGAGAAGGCCGCGGCGGCGCAGCGCCGGGAGCTGGCCGACGCGCGGACGTTCCACTCGGCGTGGCAGGCGGCCGAGGCGGTGCTGCGCCACCGGGCGGCGGCCGACCGGTCGGCCCGGGTCGCCGTGGCCATCCGGGAGGCCGAGCGGGACGCGGCCCCGGCGCTGGCCGCCCGCGCCACCGCGGCGGCCGATCTGGTCCGCGCACTCCACTCGGCCGCCGAGAGCGGCGAGCAGCTCGCCAACGAGGAGGAGGAGCGCGCGGCCGCCCTCCAGACGGCGGGCGAAGCCGCGCACCGCGACGCCACCGCGGCGGCGACCGAGGCACAGCGCGCCCGCAGCGAGGCCGGACATCTGCGCCAGCGCCTGACCGAGGTCGGCCAGGAGACCGCCGAGGCCGTCCGCGCGGGCTGGCTTGACGACACCGCGCCCGACGCGGACCCGGCGCGCGCCGCGCTGGCGGCCAGCGACGCGGAGAAGACCGTGGTCGCCGCCTGGGACACGGCCCGCGAGCAGGCGCGCAGCACGGCGGACGAGGCCAAGGACGCCGCTTCCCGGGAGAGCCGGGCCGACCTCGCCGCCGCCCGGGCCGCCGACGCGGCGCGGGCCGCCGAGCGCGCGTACGAGGCGGAGCTGGGCACCGCCCGGTCCATCGCCGCCGAGACCCGGCTCGCCGAACTGCTCAGCCTGCCGTCGGCGCCGCCCACCGTCGCGGGGCTGCCACAGCCGCGCAACGGAACGGCGCCCCAGGAGGCCGACCGGCCGCGGGGCTCGGGCGCTGCGGATCCGGCGGGCGCCTCGGGCACGGCCGACGACGCGGAGACAGCCGGGCCAGGAACCACCGGCCCAGGAACCGCCGGACCGCAGATCGGATCGGTCGCAGACGGCTCCGTGGCCCGCGAGCCGGAGAGCGGCGCACGCACCCTGACGCGCGGCCCGCTCACCGCTGCCGAACTTGACCGCAACGCGGAAGAGCTCCAGGAACTGCTCGACGGGAGCGTCGCGTCGGCCGAACGGCAGCTCTTCGAACTGCGCACCGCCGCCGCCGACGACTCCCGCATCCTCGGCGCGCTCGGCGACGGCGGGCTGCTGCCGCCGGGGCCCGATGTGCTGGCCACCGTCGAGTTCCTGGGCGAACACGGCATCCCCGCGCTGCCCGGCTGGCGCTATCTCGCCCAGGCGGTGGACCCCGCCGACCACGCGGCGGTGCTGGCCGCCAGGCCCGAACTGGTCGACGGTGTGGTGATCACCGACCCGGCGGCACACAGCAGGGCCCGTGCCGTCCTCGGCGGGGCCGCCCTGCTGCCGCGTTCCGCGGTCGCCGTCGGCACCGCGTCCGCGCTGCTCGCGCCGGTACCGAGGCCCGGCCCGTCCGGTACCGCGGACGGCGACGTGTTCCTCGTACCGCCGAACCCGGCCATGCACGACGAGCACGCGGCCGACGAGGAGCGACAGGCACTGCGCTCCCGGGCCGCCCGGCGAGACGAGGACATCCGTACCCTCGCCGCCCGGCTCGGCGGCGACCGTACGCTCGCCGCCCGGCTCGGCTCCTGGCGGGCCGCCTGCCCGCCCGGCATGCTCGACGAGCTCGCGGCGGCCGCCGGCAGCGCCAGGGAGGCGGCCGGGACCGCCACCGCGGCCCTGGAGGAAGCCCGTACGGCCAGGGCCGAGGCCGACGAGGCCGCCGCCGACACCGCCCGGGTACGCGACGAACGGCAGGACGCGGCCCAGCGCGCCCGGCGAGTGGCCGACGCGCTCTCCGGACTCGCCTTCCGGCTCCGCGAACGGGCGGGCTGGCAGGTCACCCTGCGCGAACTGGGCGACGAGGCCGCCGAGTCGGAGTCCCGGGCCGCGACCTGGCTGGAGCGGGCAAGGGCCGCCGACGAGGACCGCAGGGCCGCCCAGCGAGCCGCGGACGACGCACGGCGCACCGCCCGCGCGCTGCGGGCCGAACGGTCCGAGATCGCCGGAGTCCCCGAGGACCTGCCCGAACCGGAAGCGGGCGCGCAGCGCTCCGCCCTGCCCGCCCTGCGCGAGGCGTACCGGGCCGCTTCGCAGCTGTACGAGAAGGTCGGCGTCGGAGCCGACCTCCGGGCCGAGCAGGCCAGGGCCGAGAGCGACGAGAGCGCGGCCCGCGCCGAGCTCGACCGGCTCTCCAACAAGGTCCGTACCCGCGCCGCCCAGCTGCTCGAATCCACCGACGGCGCGGACGGCCCGTCCCGGCAGGCAGCCGCAGCCCGGGCGGAGTCGCTCGTCCAGATGCTGGAGACACGGGCGTCGGCCGCCAGCGAACAGCTCGGCAGGCTGCGCGGCGAGGCCGAGCGGCTGGCCCCCGCCGACGGAGCGGACGCCCATACCGAACTGCCCGCCGAACTGGCCCCGGCCGACGCGGACGCCGCACAGGCCCTGCTGCGCACCGCCACCGCCGAACTGGGCTCCCGCACCGACGCGTTGGAGACCTCCCGCGCCGTCCACGCCGAACTGCTCCGCGCCCACCGGGCCTCGGAGGAGGCGGCAGGCGGCTTCGACGAATCGGCGGCCCTGCTGCGGGACCTGCTCCGTGACCCGCACCAGGACGACGAGGGCACCGATTCCGGGCCGCCCGAGCCGTACCCCGGCAGCCAGGAGGAGGCGCGCGAGTCGGCCGCCGAGGCCCGCCGCTCCCTGCGCGGCTGCGCCGGTGACCTGTCGGCCGCCGAGTCGGCCGTCCGGGAGGCGAGCGACATCCTCGTACGGCATGCCAACGCCACCCGCTTCGAGCAGGTCCGCACCCCGGCACGCCAGCAGATCCGCGAACTGCCCGCCGCCGCGCTGCCCGAGCACGCCGAGAAGTGGGCCGCGGCCTTCGCACCCCGGCTGCGGGTGCTCACCGACGAGCTGGAGCAGCTGGAGCGCAACCGCGACTCGATCGTCGACCGGCTGCGCGGTCTCGTGGAGTCCGCGCTCACCACACTGCGCTCCGCCCAGCGGCTCTCCCGGCTGCCCGAAGGGCTCGGAGAGTGGTCGGGCCAGGAGTTCCTGCGGATCCGCTTCGACGAGCCGGACCAGGCCACCCTCGCAGAACGGCTCGGCGATGTCATCGACGAGGCGACGAGCGCGGCCCTGAAGAAGAACTCGGATCTGCGCAGGGACGGGATGTCGCTGCTGCTGCGCGCCGTGCACGCGGCGCTCGAACCCAAGGGGGTGGCCGTCGAGATCCTCAAGCCGGACGCCGTGCTGCGGGCCGAGCGGGTCCCCGTCGGGCAGATGGGCGACGTCTTCTCCGGCGGACAGCTGCTCACCGCGGCGATCGCCCTCTACTGCACGATGGCCGCCCTGCGCAGCAACGACCGGGGCCGCGACAAGCACCGGCACGCGGGCACGCTCTTCCTGGACAACCCGATCGGCCGGGCCAACGCCACCTATCTGCTGGAGCTCCAGCGTGCGGTCTCGGACGCTCTCGGCGTCCAGCTGCTCTATACGACGGGCCTGTTCGACACCACGGCGCTCGCCGAATTCCCCCTGGTCATCAGGTTGCGCAATGACGCGGACCTCAGGGCCGGGCTGAAGTACATCAGCGTGGAGGAGCATCTGCGGCCGGGCCTCCCGCAGCAGGACCCGGGCGGGGAGCAGGTGCACGGCGAGATCACGGCGACCCGGATGTTCAAACGAGCCGAGCCGACGCAGATCACCGAGACACAGACCGCCGAGCCGGCCCGGGGCGCCGAGCCGAACCGGGGCAACCTACCGGCCCAGAGCGCCGGGCCCGCCCAGAGCGCCGAGCGGGCCCGGGGTGACGTACCGGCTCAGGGCGCCGAGACGGTCGAGGGCGACCGGTCCGTCTGAGCCGCTCAGGGTTGGTCCGAGGGGCTGGTCCGAGGGCCCCTGGCCCGAGAGGCTGGTCCGAGCCGCTCAGGGCTGGGGCGAGAGCCGGGTGGTGCGGTGGGCGGCGGGTATTCGCTCGGCTTCGTGGTCGTGCTCCTGGCGGCGGGCCGCACGCCGTGCCGCCCGCCGCTCCTTGCGGAGCCGGCGGGCCGTGCTGCTGGGGGAGGACGTCACGCCGTGCCGCTGGTTCCACACCTGGCGGGTGATCCAGACGTCCAGCACCGCCCAGGTCGCGACGACCGTACTCGCCACACTGCTCAGCACCATCGGGAAGGCCAGCCAGGAGCCCGCCACCGTGGACAGGAAAGCCGTCACCGCCTGTATCAGCGTCACGGACACGATGAGCACGGCGCGCACCGCGCTCCCACGCACCGGATCCGGCAGCCGGTACCGCCCGACCGGCTCCTCGACCCACAACGTCCGCAGGGGGGCCTCGCCCTCTTCGATGGCCATGCTCACTTCACCCTCGACCTTCACGCCTCGGCGCTGTCCGACTCCAGAACGGATGCCCGGCTTGGGTCGGTTCAAGCGTCCCCGCCCGTGGTGCGCCCCTCGTACGCAATGACGAACAACTCCCGTCGAAGATTCCCGCCGTCCATAGAATTCCAGCCATCTGCGTAGGGGTGGAAAGTGCCGTCCTGCCGGGGTTATCTCACCGGATCAGGGAAGACGATCTGCTGGGATACCGGGACATCGCATGATCAACTCCCCTGTGAGAGGCTGAAAATAGTCCGGACGTCCCTTCGAGTTGCCTGTGCGGCAGTAGTAGGCTCACGCCGTTTGTTGACGGAACACCACCCCCGCGGGGCGGGGTTGAGCTGGGGGAGGCCATGCGCTTTCGCGGGAAGTCCATCCGCAGGAAGATCGTGGCGCTGTTGCTGGTCCCACTTGTCGCGTTGACGGCGATCTGGACGTTCTCCGTCTATCTCACCGGCCGGGACGCCCTGCAACTGATGCGCACGGGAACCGTCTACAAGAGTGTGGCGCATCCGCTGGTCGACTCCCTCCGGGAGGTCCAGCAGGAACGTTCCCTGACGCTGCGGCAGCTGGTCGATCCCGGCGCGTCCGACATCCAGTCCGCACTGCGGGCCCAGCGCGAGAAGACCGACGCGGCCGTGGCCGGGCTGCGCGGCAGCTCCGGCCGGAGCGACGCCCGTTCCGCGCTGGGCGGGAAGTCCGAACGCCAGCTGAGCGCCGTCCTCGACGGGTTCGCCGGCCTCGGCTCGCTGCGCCAGAACGCCGGGAACCACGAGGTGACCCGCCGCGAGGCGTACGACCAGTACAACCGGCTCTGCGACCAGGTCCTCGACTTCCTCGCCGACCTGCCCACCCTGCAGAACTCCGGGCTCGACAAGGAGGCCCGCGGCCTCGTCGGTATCACCAGGGCCCGCGAGTCCCTCTCACGCGAGGACGCTCTCCTCGGCTCCGCCCTCACATCGGGCCGGCTCGACCCCCACGACCTGCGCGACATCTCGGACCTCGTCACCGCCCGCAAGATGTACTACACCGTCAGCCTGCCCTCGCTGCCTGGCCAGGGCGGTGACGCGTTCGACGCGTACTGGAGCGGCCCCGCGACCATCCCGGTACGCACCGCCGAGTCGACGGCGATCAGCAAGAACCCCGGCAGCTCCACCATCACCGGCTCCGCCTCCCGCTGGAGCACCGACGCAGGCCGCACCCTCAGCCATCTCGACACGCTGGACACCCAGGCCCGCGAGGACTTCCAGGGCCGGGTGAAGCCGGCCGTCGTCGGCGTCTTCGCCAAGGCGGGGATCGCCGCGCTGCTCGGCATCGGCGGACTGCTGGTGTCCCTGGTGGTGTCCGTACGCATCGGGCGCGAACTCATCCGCGACCTCAGCCGGCTGCGCAAGGAGGCCCACGAGGTCTCCGGCGTGCGGCTGCCCGCTGTGATGCGCCGGCTCGCGGCCGGGGAACAGGTCGACATAGAGACCGAGGCGCCGCGCCTGGAGTACGCGAAGGACGAGGTCGGCCAGGTCGGCCTGGCCCTCAACACCGTGCAGCGCGCGGCGGTCGAAGCCGCTGTGCGCCAGGCCGATCTGCGCCGCGGGGTCTCCGACGTCTTCGTGAACCTCGCCCGCCGCAACCAGGTCCTGCTGCACCGCCAGCTGACGCTGCTCGACAGCATGGAACGGCGTACGGAGGACACCGAGGAGCTCGCCGATCTGTTCCGGCTCGACCACCTCACCACCCGTATGCGCCGGCACGCCGAGGGCCTGGTGATCCTCTCCGGGGCCTCCCCGTCCCGGCAGTGGCGCAAGCCGGTCCAGCTGATGGACGTCGTACGCGCGGCGGTCGCCGAGGTCGAGGACTACGAACGGATCGAGGTACGGCGGCTGCCGAGGATCGGGGTCGGCGGCCCCGCCGTCGCCGACCTCACCCACCTCATCGCCGAACTCCTGGAGAACGCCACGGTGTTCTCGCCCCCGCACACAGCGGTGCAGGTACTGGGCGAGCGCGTCGCCAACGGTTTCACCCTGGAGATCCACGACCGCGGACTCGGAATCGCGGCCGACGCACTGCTCGACGCCAACCTCCGGCTCGCCGAGACCCCCGAGTTCGAGCTGTCGGACACCGACCGGCTCGGCCTCTTCGTGGTGAGCAGGCTCGCGCAGCGGCAGAACGTGCGGGTCTCGCTCCAGCCCTCGCCGTACGGCGGCACCACCGCGGTCATCTTCATCCCGGTGGCGCTGCTCACGGACGCGCCCGACCTCGACGACGCCCCGGACGCGGAGAGTACGGCGGCCGGATCAGGCCCCGACGGTGCCGGTTTCCGCGCCGACCGGCGGTCCGGGCACCGCACCGGCTCGCGCTCCGGGCTCGCGCCGGTGCCGGCCACCGGGCGTACACCCGTCTCCGTGATCGACGGTCCCGTCGAACTGGAGCCGCCCGTGGACGCGTTGACGTTCGACGACAGCGGTGACCTGGCCGACGACGAGGACAGCACACCGGGCGGGATCTTCCGTCACCGCGCGGTGGCCCCGGCTCCCGACCAGCACCAGCAGACGCCCGACGAAGCGGCGGCGCCCCGGAGCGCCACCCGGCCCGCGGGCCCGGTCGGACTGCCCAGGCGCCGCAAGCCCGGTCAGCCGACCCTGGTCTCCGACCACGGCCGCAGGGTCGACATCCCGGAATCCACCCGTCAGGAGTCCACCCGGCCGGAGTCCGTGCGACAGGAGTCCGTACGTCAGGAGTCCGTACGTCAGGATTCCGCGCGGCCGGAACCGACCCGGCCCGAGTCCGCCCGGTCCGAGTCCGCCCGGCCCGAATCCCGCAGGCCCGAATCCCAGCGGCCGGAACCGCCGCGGACCCCGCCGCGGTCCCAGCAGCCTCCGCAGGGTCAGCCGCCGCGGCCTCAGCCCCCCAGGACCGGCCCTCCCGCAACAGGCCCCGACGGGCTGCCCCGCCGGGTGCGCCAGGCGAATCTGGCCCCCCAGCTGAGGGGCGCGCCCGCACCCCCCGACGAACCGGCGACCGTGGGCGACGACGAACGCGACGCGGACGAGGTGCGCAGCCGGATGGCGGCGCTCCAGCGCGGCTGGCAGCGGGGCCGCCGCGACAACTCCGCACAGGACTCGGCAGAATCAGCCGCAGTCGGCACCGGACCGGCCGACGCAGCACCAGGAACCACATCGGAGGGGACCGGTCGATGACCGTACCGAACACAGCAGCACAGCACGCCGCAGGGGGCCCCGGCGAACTCAACTGGCTCCTCGACGAACTCGTCGACCGGGTCGGCAGCATCCGCAAGGCCCTGATCCTCTCGGGAGACGGCCTGGCAACGGGCACATCGAAGGATCTGACCCGCGAGGACGGTGAGCACCTGGCGGCCGTCGCCTCCGGCTTCCACAGCCTCGCCAAGGGCGTGGGGCGCCACTTCGAGGCCGGAAAGGTGCGCCAGACCGTCGTCGAGCTGGACGAAGCCTTCCTCTTCATCACGGCGGCGGGCGACGGCAGCTGTCTCGCCGTGCTGTCCGACGCGGACTCCGACGTCGGCCTGGTGGCGTACGAGATGACACTGATGGTGAAGCGGGTCGGTGCTCACCTCGCGACGGCCCCGCGGAGCGGGCTCACCGCAGGAGGGTGAGGGCGACGCCATGAGCGATGGGGGCCGGCCACCGGCGCACCACTGGTTCGACGACGACGCGGGACCCGTGGTCCGGCCGTACGCCATGACGCGCGGCCGTACCGGCGCCGACGGCGGACACCGCCTCGATCTGATCGCGCTCGTCATCCCCGAGCCCGCCGCCGACGATCCCGGCCGGGACCAGACGCTCTCGCCCGAGCATGTGGACATCGTCGAGCGGTGCAGCACCGCACCGCAGTCCATCGCCGAACTGGCGGCCGACTTCGACCTGCCCGTGGGCGTGGTGCGGGTCCTGGTCGGCGACCTCGTCGACGACGAACTCGTCCGTGTCACCCAGCCCGTACCGCCGGCGGAACTGCCGGACGCCAGCATTCTTCGCGAGGTAATCAATGGCCTTCGGGCGCTCTAGCCGCAGCCGGCAATTCGTCGAGCCGGTGACCCTCAAGATCCTGGTGGCGGGCGGTTTCGGCGTGGGCAAGACCACGCTGGTCGGCGCGGTCAGCGAGATCAGGCCGTTACGCACCGAGGAGACGCTGAGCGAGGCCGGCCGGCCCGTGGACTCCACCGACGGTGTGGAGCAGAAGACCACCACCACGGTCGCCATGGACTTCGGCCGCATCACGCTCAAGGAGGACCTCGTCCTCTATCTGTTCGGCACCCCGGGGCAGGACCGTTTCTGGTTCCTCTGGGACGAGCTGGCGCAGGGCGCGCTGGGTGCGGTCGTCCTCGCCGACACCCGCCGCCTCGAGGACTGCTTCGCGGCCGTCGACTACTTCGAGCGGCGCTCCATCCCGTTCACGGTGGCCGTCAACTGCTTCGACGGAGCGACGCGTTACCCGGGGGAGACCGTGCGGTCGGCGCTCGACCTCGACCCCGGAGTGCCGGTCCTGATGTGCGACGCGCGGGACCGTGAGACGGTCAAGGAAGTCTTGGTGGCCGTCGTGGAGCACGCCATGGCCCTGGCGTCGGGAGCCCGCGCGCACGCCATCACCTGAGGCCCCGGCCCCGGCAGGCCCGGGACCCCGGCTCCACCCCCGGTCCGGTGCCCCGCCCGCTCAGCGAACGGCGATCACCGACGACCCGTGCCCGAACAGCCCCTGGTTGGCGGTGATCGCGGCACGCGCCCCCGGCACCTGACGTGCGCCGGCCCGGCCGCGCAGCTGCCAGGTCACCTCACAGACCTGCGCGATGGCCTGGGCGGGCACCGCCTCACCGAACGAGGCAAGCCCGCCGCTGGTGTTGACCGGGACGCGGCCGCCTAGCGCGGTGGCACCCTCCCGCACCAGCTTCGCGCCCGCGCCGGGAGCGCAGAGCCCGATGTCCTCATACCACTCCAGCTCCAGCGCGGTCGACAGGTCGTAGACCTCGGCCAGCGAGATGTCCTCGGGGCCGATCCCCGCCTCCTCGTACGCCGCACGCGCGATGGAGGCGCGGAAGGACTCCGCCGGGGCCGCCACGGCGGTGGTCGAGTCGGTGGCGATGTCCGGCAGGTCGAGCACCGTCCTCGGGTAGGTCGGTGTGACCGTGGAGACCGCACGGATACGGACCGGGTGCGCCACCCCGTGCCGGCGTGCGAACTCCATGCTGGTGAGCACCAGAGCGGCCGCACCGTCGGACGTCGCGCAGATGTCGAGCAGCCGCAGCGGGTCGGCGACCACCGGGGATGCGGCCACGGCGTCGGCGGTGACGGGCTTGCGGTAACGGGCGTTGGGGTTGAGCGCGCCCGCCGCCGAGTTCTTCACCTTCACCCGTGCGAAGTCCTCCAGTGTGTCGCCGTGCACGGCCATCCGGCGGCGGGCGTACAGCGCGAAATACGCCGGGTTGGTGGCGCCCAGCACCCGGAACCGCAGCCAGTCGGGGTCGTCGGGCCGGTCACCGCCCGCCGGGGCGAAGAACCCCTTCGGCGCGGAGTCGGCGCCGACCACCAGCGCCACGTCCGCCATCCCGGCGAGGATCTGGGCCCTGGCCGTGCTGATGGCCTGCGCCCCGGAGGCACAGGCCGCGTACACACTGGTGACCCGGGCGCCCTGCCAGCCGAGCGCCCGCGCGAAGGTCGCGCCCGCGACATAACCGGGGTAGCCGCAGCGCACCGTGTCCGCGCCGACCACCGACTGCACATCCTGCCAGTCGATGCCCGCGTCCGCGAGGGCCGTACGGGCCGCCGCCGTGCCGTACTCGACGAAGCTCCGCCCCCACTTGCCCCACGCGTGCATCCCGGCCCCCAGGACCGCTATGTCGCCGGTCATGAGCGCGCCTCCCGGGTCCGCACCGGGCGCCAGTGCCAGGTGGTCCAGGTGGTGTCCTGGTCCTCGTTGAGCACGCCGGGCACGGCCTCCACCTCGGCACCCACCGCCAGATCCGCGAGTGCCACACCCGGAGCCGCCTGCCCGAGTACGACCATGCCCTCCGCCGCCAGCTCGACGGCGACCAGGAGGTACGGCTCCCACTCCACGCCGGGATCCGAGACGTACGGCGCCGGCGGCCGGTAGCGGCCGTCGGTGTACGACCAGACCCGGCCGCGCCGGGAGAGCGGCACCTCGGCCAGCTCCCCGCCCGGACAGGCCGGGTTGCGGCAGAAGGTGTCCTCACGGGGGAAGAACACGGCGGAACAGGCCGAGCAGCGGGTGCCCAGCAGCCGGAAGTCGTCCTCTTCGGCGTCGGCCGTGAACCATCCGGCCACCACGGGTGTGCGCGTGCGCGTCAAAACCCCTCCCGGCATCAATGATCTGACGGAACGTCAGAAGTGTGACACGGGTCAGCCGTTCTCCGCGAGCCACTTCGCCGCGGTCGTCGCCAGTTCGTGGTCGCGGCCCGCCGGCATCGTCCGGATCATCCGCACATCGCCGCGCAGCGACCAGAGCGGGTGGCCGAACGAGGCCGGGTTGTTCCCCTCGATGAGAAAGTGCGCGGGCCAGGCGGTCCCGTACCCGATGAGCGGCAGCGCGGCCGCATAGCGTTTCCGGCCGCGCGCCAGTCCGTAGGCGGTGAGCGCGAGCCCGGTGAGTGTGCCCGTCAGATGCACCCACCGGGTCGCCGCGCGGGAGTGCATCGCGACGTAGTAGGGCCAGAACTCCTCGTACGAATCACCTGTCGGCTGCGTCATGGGGCGACGGTAGGCCCCCGCGGCGACCTGGGGAAGAAGGGGTCCGGCTCGCCCCGCGCGAGAACCGGACCCCGCGTCCTGCGTCAGCGGTGCCCGGCCACCGAGCGCCAGGCGACCGGGAAGTCGAAGTAGCGGTCGGGGTACACCTCCGGCTGGTAGGTGAAGTGCCACCACTCCTCGGGAAGGTTGACGAAGCCGACGGCGTCGAGGGCGGACCGCAGCATGTCGCGGTTGGTGCGCTGGACGCCCTTGATCCGCGGGTCGTCGGTGTGCGCGAGGGTGTCGAAGCAGTCGAACCCGGTCCCCATGTCGATGGAGTTGTCCGGGAACCGCTGGGCCTTCGGCGCGTAGCAGGGAGCCAGCGGCCGGCCCGGGTGGTACGGACGGGTCGGCAGGGCCGGCAGCCTGACCAGCGTCAGATCCATGGTGCTGCCCCGGCTGTGGCCGGACTTCTCCGCGATGTAACCGTCCGCGAAGAGCCGCGACTTGTCGACCCGCGGATAGAACTCCGCCTTCATCGCCAGGGCGTCCGGATCCTCGGCCCAGCGTACGAAGCTGTCGACGGCGCGCTGCGGCCGGTAGCAGTCGTAGACCTTCAGCGAGTACCCCTGGCGCAGCAGCTTCGTCTGGGCCCGGTGCAGGGCCTGGGCGGCGGGGCGGGTGAGGATGCACAGGGGCTGGTCGTAGCCGTCGACCGGTGCGCCGGTGAAGTTGTGCTCGTACGGGTACCGCATCTCCTGGATGATGGTCGGGTCCACGGAACGCAGTGCGACGAAGTCCCGTGGGGCCCTCGGCTCCTGCTGTGCCGAGGCGGCGGGTGCGGTGGAGACGAGGGCGAGCAGGGCGGCTGCGGCCACGGCCAGGAACCGTGCGGCGGAGGTCGGTCGTCGTGTCATGGGCACACCATTTACCAGGTGAACGCCCGGGAGGGGAAGCGAATCGCCCGCGGCCCGCGCCCACGACTGATCTTTTCTTTCGCCGGTGCGGGGCGGTGGCTGGGCACCTCAGTCCGGCAGGTCACCGTCCCCGCCGAGGTTCGCGACCATACGGCGCAGGACGTTGACCGTAGTCACGAAGTCGGTGGTGTCGACGCCTTCGTGCGTCCGCTGATGCACGCGCAGAACGCGCTCCTTGGCCCGGAGCCGTCCGGCCTCTCCCTCGCCGGTCAACGTCATGCCCTGGGCGTCCTCCGTGAGCCAGCCACGGGAGAGCAGGTCGTCGAAGACGCCGCCGAAATCGATCCCCAGGTCGTCGTACGGCGCCAGCCGCTCGACCAGCGCGACGCGGGTCCACCTCCCCGGGGCGCCCGCGACGTGGTTGAGAGTCCACCAGTGCGGCTGCGTCAGATCCTCCACGGCAAGCTGGGCCCGAATGGCCCCGACCACCCGCCGGGACGCTTCAGCGCTCCACGCGCCGATCGGCTGGGCCGCCAGTTCCTCACGCGAGTACTCCTTGAGCGTCACGTTCACGCACCTCCTGCTGGGTGATCGGCAGAACGTCATGACCGTAAAACCTCAGGGGAACTTGACGTCAAGGCGCGCCCGTCGGCTCGGCCGCCTCGGCACTCCGCAGGACACCGCGCACCTCGTGGACTTCCTGTGCTCGCCGCAAGGCGGCCTGAACCGTGCCCCGGTGAGGACCGGCACGATCGGCTACAGTCCGCGGTCATGAACGAGCCCGCCACCAAGCCTGTCAGGGATTCCCACTGTTCGAGCTGTGGCGCCGCGTTCGCCACCGCCGGGTGGCCCCGCACCTGTCCGTCCTGCGGGACCACTGCCTACCGCAACCCGCTGCCCGTCGCCGTGGCCCTGCTGCCGGTCCGGGACGCGCAGGGCACCGGACTCACCGTCATCACCCGGACCAACGAGCCGCAATCCGGCGGAATCGCGCTGCCCGGCGGCTTCGTCGACGGCACCGAGACCTGGCAGCACGCCGTCGTGCGCGAGCTGCGGGAGGAGACCGGTATCACCGCCCGCCAGCAGGACGTACGGCTGGTCGACGCACGCAGCTCGCCGGACGGGCATCTGCTGCTCTTCGGCCTCCTCCCGGAGCGCGCGGCGGCCGCGCTCCCGCCGTCCGCACCCACCGACGAGACCGCGGGCCGGCACACCCTGCGGACCGCCGCGGACCTCTGCTTCCCCCTGCACACCGCGGTCGTCCGGAACTGGTTCGCGGGACGGTACAGCTGAACCGGCTGAACCAGCTGAACCAGCTGAATCCGGCCAAGGGCCTGGTCCCGTCCCGCCCGATGACCGGGACCGTTCCGAGCCGCCCGCCCCCGGCCGAACTCCGGCCGAACCGCCGTGCCCCCGCTCCGCCCGGATCCGCCGCATCCGCCCCCAGGGCGACGACGCGATTTCGCGTCCACGCCCTACGCCCCGGCCCCCCGCACCCGCACCGGGCACCCCGGCTCCACCGCACCGTCCGCCACCACCCGCCCGACCACGACCCGGCCGTCATCCAGCGCCGTGGTGTAGCGCTCGACCTCCGGCTCCCGCCACCCGTCACCGGCGTCCCGTACGACCACCCCGCCCCCCTTGCACCCCGCGGCCGGCGCCCAGACCTCCAGCTCCGTACCGCCGTCGGCACCCCGTACCGGAATCACCGAACCGGCCCGCGCCAGCACCGGCACCCGCGACAGCGGCGCGTCCACCACCACCTGCCCCGGACCCTCGTACGCCGCGCCGGTGGCCGTGTCGTACCACCGCCCCCGCGGCAGCCGCACCGCACGCCGGACGCCGCCGCGGTCGAGGACCGGCGCCACCAGCAGACCGTCGCCGAGCAGGAAGGCGTCCTCGCAGTCCCGCAGGGCCCGGTCCTCCGGCGCGCCCCACCAGACCGGCCGCACATACGGGGCGCCGGTCAGCCGGGACACATGCGCCAGCGTCACGAAGTACGGGTGCAGCCGCTCCCGTTCCAGCAGCGCCGCCCGCGCGTGCTCCAGAGTCTGCGCACCGAACTCCCACGGCTCCCTGCGCCCGGCACCGATCGCCGAGTGCGTGCGCAGCAGCGGCAGGAAACACGCCATTTGCAGCCGGCGCAGATACAGCTCGGGGGAGGGGCTGCCGTCGAAGCCGCCCACATCGGGGCCCGAGTACGGCACCCCGCACAGCCCAAGCCCCAGCACCAGCGAGAGCGACGCCCGCAGCCCAGGCCACCCCGTCGTCACATCGCCCGACCACGTACCCCCGTACCGCTGCATCCCCGCCCACCCCGACCGCGAGAACAGAAACGGCCGCTCATCGGGGCGCAGCGCCCGCAGCCCCTCGTAACCGGCCCGCGCCATCGCCAGACCGTAGACGTTGTGGGCCTCGCGGTGATCGCCCCCGCGGCCCTCCAGATCGTGCCGGGCCGACAGCGGCAGCGTGGGATCCCCGAACGGGACCATGGAGGCCGGCTCATTCATGTCGTGCCAGAAACCGGCGAAGCCCTGCGCGAGCCGCTCCGCGTACAGGCCGCCCCACCAGTCACGCACCCGCGGAGCCGTGAAGTCCGGGAAGACGCACTCGCCCGGCCACACGACACCCCGCGCGGCCCCGCCCCGCGCATCCCCGACGAAGGCGTCCGCGGCCAGCCCCTCCTCGTACACCCGGTTGCCCGGAGCCGCCTCCACCGCCGGGTCGACGATCGACACCAGCCGTACGCCGTCCCGCCGCAGCTCTTCCGCGAGGCCGGGCAGACCGGGGAACCGCTCGCGGTCGACGGTGAAAACCCGGTGCCCGTCGAAGTGGTCGATGTCCAGATGCAGCGCCGTCAGCGGCAGCCCGTGTTCCCGGTAACCCGCCACGACCCTGCGGACCTCACGCGCACTGCCGAAACCCCACCGGGCGTGCTGCGGCCCCAGCGCCCAGGACGGCGGGAGCGCGGGCCGCCCGGTCAGCGCCGTCCAGCCCCGCAGCACCCGCGCCGGAGTGCCGGCCACCACCCAGCAGCGCAGCGGACCGCCGCCCATCCGCACCTCGCTCGATCCCGGCCTGTCGTGCCCGGAGCCCGCGCCCTCCCGTCCCTCGGCCAGCACCACCCGGCCCTCCCGGGTGTTGTCGTGGAAGACCAGATGGGCCCCGGCGTCGGCCACCACCAGCTGAACCGGCATCGTGATGTACAGCGGATCGTCCCCCGGCCCGAACCCACCGCCCGGATCGGTGTTCCACAGCTGGTACGTGCCGTCGCGCAGCCGGGGCCCCGACGCCCGCCCGCCGAGCCCGAAGAACCGCGCGTCGGCCGGCACCTCCGCCCGCTGCACCCAGCGGGCCGCGCCCCCGGACACCGGCTCCCACCAGCGGGGCGGCAGCTCACGGCGGATCCGCACCCCGCCCGGAGTCAGGATCTCGACCGCCCCCAGCCGCGACACCGTGACGGTCACCCGCTCCGAGACCACCCGCCAGCCGCCCTCCGTGTCCGGTTCGAGCACCGCCCGGGGATCCGCGCCGGGGCAGCCGTCCGCCAGCGCGTACGAGGGCGTCGGCTCCGCGCCGTCCCACCCCCAGAAGACCGCACCGCCCACCGCGACCCGTACCAGCAGCTCCGACCTGGCGAACCGCACGACCCCGCCACCCGGCCGGAGCTCCACACCGGTCACCGCACCGGGCACCCGCGCCCGCTCCGGCCCGCGCTGAGCCGGCACCGCCGCGTCCGTACGCCGTCTGCGCAGGGCCGTACGCAGGGCGAGCCGCCCCCGAGCCGAACCGAACGCCTTCACCGAGCGAACCAGGCCGCGACCGTCCATGCTGATCACACTGCCATCCCGGCCCGGGGGCGCGAGGCCCGTTCAGCCGTCGTTCACCTCGCCTTCGACCGGATGTTCACCACGCCACCGCCGGACGGCCCGCCCTGGTGCGCAGGACGATCACATGGCATCGTCGCTGCCAGCCGTGTCACGCGCACACCCCTCGCACGTGCGCGCCCACACGCGACACCACGCGTACAGCCCGGGAGCCGCCCCATGAACTCATCGAACGCCGCACCCCTCTGGCAGCCCAGCCAGGAACGGATCGACGGTGCCACGATCACCCGCTTCCAGGCGTGGGCCGCCGAGCGGTACGGTGCACCGGCCGACGGCGGCTACGCGGCCCTGCACCGCTGGTCGGTCGAGGAGCTCGCCACCTTCTGGCAGGCCGTCGCCGACTGGTTCGACATCCGGTTCACGACCCCGTACGAGAGCGTCGTCGCCGACCGCTCCATGCCCGGCGCCCAGTGGTTCCCCGGAGCCACCGTCAACTACGCCGAACACGCCCTGCGGACCGCCACCGACCCGGCCCGCGCCCAGGAGCCCGCCCTGCTGTACGTCGACGAGAGCCAGGATCCCCAGCCCGTCAGCTGGTCCGAACTCCGCCGCCAGGTGGGCGCGCTCGCCGCCCAACTGCGCGCTCTGGGCGTACGCCCCGGCGACCGCGTCAGCGGCTACCTGCCCAACATCCCGCAGGCCGTCACCGCGCTGCTCGCCACCGCAGCCGTCGGCGCGGTCTGGACCTCCTGCGCGCCCGACTTCGGCGCCCGCGGTGTCCTCGACCGTTTCCAGCAGGTCGAACCTGTCGTGCTGTTCGCCGTCGACGGCTACCGCTACGGCGGCAAGACCCACGACCGGCGCGACACCGTCGCCGAGGTCCGCGCCGAACTGCCCACCCTGCGCGCCGTGATCCACATCCCGCTGCTCGGCACCCCGGCACCGGACGGCGCGCTCGACTGGTCGGCCGTCACATCCGGCGACGCGGAGCCGGTGTTCGAGCAGGTCCCCTTCGACCACCCGCTCTGGGTGCTCTACTCCTCCGGGACCACCGGACTCCCCAAGGCCATCGTGCAGTCCCAGGGCGGCATCCTGATCGAGCACCTCAAACAGCTCGGCCTGCACTGCGACCTGGGCCCGGACGACCGGTTCTTCTGGTACACGTCCACCGGCTGGATGATGTGGAACTTCCTCGTCTCCGGACTCCTCACCGGAACCACGATCGTCCTGTACGACGGCAGCCCCGGCTACCCAGGAACCGACGCGCAGTGGCGCATCGCCGAAGCAACCGGAACGACCCTCTTCGGCACGTCCGCCGCCTACATCATGGCCTGCCGCAAGGCGGGCATCCACCCGGCCCGCGACCACGACCTCTCCCGCGTCAAGTGCGTCGCCACCACCGGCTCCCCGCTCCCGCCCGACGGATTCCGCTGGCTGCACGAAGCAGCCGGCGACGACCTCTGGATCGCCTCCGTCAGCGGCGGCACGGACGTCTGCAGCTGCTTCGCCGGCGCCGTCCCCACCCTCCCCGTGCACATCGGCGAGCTCCAGGCCGCCTGCCTCGGTATCGACCTCCAGGCATGGGACCCGCAAGGCAGGCCGCTCATCGGCGAGGTCGGCGAACTCGTCGTCACCAACCCCATGCCGTCCATGCCGGTCCGCTTCTGGAACGACCCCGACGGCAGCCGCTACACCGGCAGTTACTTCGAGATGTACCCCGGAGTCTGGCGGCACGGCGACTGGATCACGATCACAGGCCATGGCTCGGTGATCATCCACGGACGCTCGGACTCCACCCTCAACCGGCAGGGCGTCAGGATGGGCTCCGCCGACATCTACGAAGCGGTCGAACGGCTCCCCGAGATCCGCGAGTCCCTGGTCATCGGCGTCGAAGAGCCCGACGGCGGCTACTGGATGCCGCTCTTCGTCCACCTCGCACCCGGCACCGCGCTCGACGACGCCCTGCGCGGGCGCATCAAGCAGACCCTCCGCGAGCAGCTCTCACCGCGCCATGTCCCCGACGACATCATCGAAGTCCCCGGAATCCCGCACACCCTTACCGGCAAGCGCATCGAAGTCCCGGTCAAGCGGCTGCTCCAGGGCGCGGCACTCGACCGCGCGGTCAACCCCGGCTCGGTCGACGACGTCGAGCTGCTGCACTTCTACGAGAAACTGGCCCGCGACCGCGGCTGAAGGGGGCACGCGCTTCCGGTGCCCGGCGCTCCACGCACTCCCGGCACTCCCGTCGTCCCCGAACGGCGTTGTCAGTGCCCGCGGTTACGGTGAGTGAGCACTGATCGATCGCGCTCAGGGGGAGTCATGGCGCAGACACACCGGACCGGATCCATGCGGCACGCACTGCGCCGCGAAGCACCGAGCACCGTCGGCCTGCTGGCCGACGAGCAGGACTTCGCGGTGATGCGGCGCTACCGCACCTTCACCTTCGACAACCACACCGCCTATCTCCAGCAGGTCGAGGGCCTGCTGCGGGCCCTCACCGCCGAGGAGGTGCACACGACGGTCGCACTCTTCGACCCGGAGGAGTACGCGGAGTTCTGCACAGCGACCGGGCTCGACCCGGACTCCGCGGACAGCCGGACGCGATTCACCGCCGGCATCGCTGCCGACGGGGCGACCGTCCCGTACACCGGCCAGCCCATCGACCGGCTGGTCCCGCTCCTCATCAACGCGGCGGTATGCCGGGCCACCCTGGAGTACGCGACGCTGGTGCTGGCCGAGGCGGGGGAGTGCGCCGACTGCGGGCAGGACATCGGCGCGGCGTCGTTCGACCGGGCGTCCCGGGCTCTGGAGAGTCTGCTGGACGGCGCGGGGGCCGGAGTCCACCATCTCGTCTGCAGCATCCCCACCGAGGACGAACCACTCCTCGCCGTCCTGCACGCCGAGGGCGGCGAAGCCCCCGGCATCAGGCTCGACCGCATGGAGGGCGCGGCCTTCGTGACCGTGCTCGCCGCCGGTATGGCCCTGGAGAGCCCCGGCGGGATCGTCATCCGTACGACCGTGCCGGACCAGGACGACCGGGTCCGCGGCTGGCGCCTCCAGCGCGGCCGGCCGCTGCCGCTGACGGCGGGCGAGGTGTTCAGCGCCTACTGCACCGACGCAGCGACCGGCGATCCGGTACCACCGGAGCCGGGCGTCGACTACTGCGCGGGGTACGCGATCCCGGACGACGATCTCCACCACTGACCACTGACCACCCACCACTACCGAGCCCACGGACGACCGAGGGGCTCCCGGCCGGATACGGCAGGAAGCCCCTCGGGCATCACGTGCGCCGGGACGGCGTGGCGTGCGGGATTCGATGCGGCGGGACCTGCGGCTACTCGCCGGACAGCACCGCCTGAGCGGCCAGCCGCGCCTCGTCCGCCGAGTCGGCGGCACGCGCCGCAGCTGCCGCACGCTCGCACTGGGCGAGCGTGTGCTGCGCCAGCGTCGAGCGGACATAAGGGATAGCGGCCGCGCCCATGGAAAGGCTGGTCACCCCGAGACCGGTCAGCACACAGGCGAGCGTCGGATCGGAGGCGGCCTCACCACACACACCACAGCTCTTGGCCTCGGCCTTCGCCGCTTCGGCGGCCATCGCCACCAGGTCGAGCAGCGCGGGCTGCCACGGATCCTGCAGCCGTGACACCGCACCGACCTGCCGGTCCGCCGCGAAGGTGTACTGCGCCAGGTCGTTGGTGCCGAGCGAGAGGAACTCGACCTCACGGAGGATGGAGCGCGCCCGGAGCGCGGCGGACGGGATCTCCACCATCGCGCCGAACTTCGCGTGCAGCCCCGCCTCCCGGCAGGCGTCGGCGAACGCCTTGGCATCGGACCGGTCCGCCACCATCGGGGCCATGACCTCCAGATACACCGGCAGGCCCGCAGCCGCCGTGGCCAGCGCGGTGAGCTGGGCCCGCAGCACATCGGGGTGGTCGAGGAGCGAACGCAGCCCCCGCACACCGAGCGCCGGGTTCGGCTCGTCGGCCGGTGTCAGGAAGTCCAGCGGCTTGTCGGCCCCGGCGTCCAGCACCCGTACGACGACACGACTCTCCGGGAACGCCTCCAGCACCGTCCGGTACGCCTCGACCTGCTTCGCCTCCGACGGCGCCTTCGCGGAGTCGTCCAGAAACAGGAACTCGGTACGGAAGAGCCCCACGCCCTCGGCGCCCACCTCCAGCGCGGCGGGAACATCGTCCGGCCCGCCGATATTGGCCAGCAGCGGCACCTTGTGACCGTCCGACGTGGCCCCGGGCCCCTTCGCCTCCGACAGCGCGGCCTTGCGGGCGGCGGCCGCGTCCACCAGCTCGGCCCGCTTCTCCGCGCTCGGCCGGACGAAGATCTCCCCGGTACTCCCGTCGACGGCCACCACCGTGCCCTCGGCCAGCTCACCCGCACCCGGCAGGGCCACCACAGCCGGCACACCGAGCGCCCGCGCCAGGATCGCGCTGTGGCTGGTGGGCCCGCCCTCCTCGGTCACAAACCCGAGCACCAGCGTGGGGTCGAGCAGCGCGGTGTCGGCGGGCGCGAGATCGCGTGCGATCAGTACGTACGGCTCGTCGCTGTCGGGCACCCCCGGCATCGGAACACCCAGCAGCCGCGCGACGATACGGTTCCGCACATCGTCCAGGTCGGCGACCCGGCCCGCCAGGTACTCGCCCGCGCCCGCCAGCAGCGCCCGGTACGAGGCGAACGCGTCGTAGATCCCGCGCTCGGCGGAACTGCCCACAGTGATACGCCGGTCGACATCGGCGATGAGTTCCGGGTCCTGGGCCATCATGGCCTGCGCCTCAAGCACCTGCTGCGCCTCGCCGCCGGCCAGATTGCCCCGGGCGATGAGGTCGGCGGCCACCGCTTCCACGGCCTGCCGCGCGCGGCTCTGCTCGCGCTCCGCGTCCTCGGCCGGGATCTGCTTGGCAGGCGGTTCGAGAACAGTCGTACCCATATGCCTGACCTCGCCGATGGCCACACCGTGGCTCACGCCGACGCCTCGCAGCGTTGTCTGCATGTCATCCGTCTCCGTCTGTCGCGGCGCACTCGGGCGCCGGGTGGTTGACCGATGCACCGCTGTGTACGGCGCCGATGTCGCTGCCGGTTGCGGAGCGACCCGTGTCACTGCCAGTTGAAGAGCGACCCGCCGGCCGTGACGTCGCCGCTCTCGGCGACGTCCGCGAGGGAGTCCGCAGTGGCCTCCAGGGCGACGACCGGGCAGATGGGGGACTTGCCGGAGGCTTCGACACCGGCAGGGTCCCAGCGCACCATGGCCTGCCCCCGCTGCACCGTGTCCCCCTTGTTGACGAGCAGTTCGAAACCTTCGCCGTTGAGCTGAACGGTGTCGATGCCGAGGTGGGTCAGCACGCCGTGCCCCTCTCCGTCGACGACGACGAAAGCGTGTGGATGCAGGGAGACCACGATGCCGTCGACGGGAGCCAGCGCGTCCGACGGCTCGCGCACGGGGTCGATGGCAGTGCCGGGGCCCACCATCGCGCCGGAGAAGACGGGGTCCGGCACCGCGGCCAGTCCAATCGCGCGTCCGGCGAGCGGGGATGTCACGCTGGTCATGTGGGGCCTCTCAGAGGGCGGCGTACTGTTTCAGAAGAGTAAGTCATAATAAGTCCCGGTTCCGC
>NZ_CP108660.1:7260000-8277755 GCF_045162975.1 Streptomyces sp. NBC_01089
ACCAGGCTTTGATCCGGGGGTTTCCGAATGGGGAAACCCGGCAGTCGTCATGGGCTGTCACCCATGCCTGAACACATAGGGCATGTGGAGGGAACGAGGGGAAGTGAAACATCTCAGTACCCTCAGGAAGAGAAAACAACCGTGATTCCGGGAGTAGTGGCGAGCGAAACCGGATGAGGCCAAACCGTATGTGTGTGATACCCGGCAGGGGTTGCGCATGCGGGGTTGTGGGGTTGCACTTCAATAGTCTGCCGGCTGTTGGGCGAGTTAGAAACCGTTGGTGTAGGCGAAGGACATGCGAAAGGTCCGGCGTAGAGGGTAAGACCCCCGTAGCTGAAACATCAACGGCTTGCTTGTGTGATTCCCAAGTAGCACGGGGCCCGAGAAATCCCGTGTGAATCTGGCGGGACCACCCGCTAAGCCTAAATATTCCCTGGTGACCGATAGCGGATAGTACCGTGAGGGAATGGTGAAAAGTACCGCGGGAGCGGAGTGAAATAGTACCTGAAACCGTGTGCCTACAAGCCGTGGGAGCGTCGCTCATGTTCTTCGGAATGTGGGTCGTGACTGCGTGCCTTTTGAAGAATGAGCCTGCGAGTTAGCGGTGTGTAGCGAGGTTAACCCGTGTGGGGAAGCCGTAGCGAAAGCGAGTCCTAATAGGGCGTTTGAGTTGCACGCTCTAGACCCGAAGCGGAGTGATCTAGCCATGGGCAGGTTGAAGCGGCTGTAAGAGGTCGTGGAGGACCGAACCCACCAGGGTTGAAAACCTGGGGGATGACCTGTGGTTAGGGGTGAAAGGCCAATCAAACTCCGTGATAGCTGGTTCTCCCCGAAATGCATTTAGGTGCAGCGTCGTGTGTTTCTTGCCGGAGGTAGAGCACTGGATAGGCGATGGGCCCTACCGGGTTACTGACCTTAGCCAAACTCCGAATGCCGGTAAGTGAGAGCGCGGCAGTGAGACTGTGGGGGATAAGCTCCATGGTCGAGAGGGAAACAGCCCAGAGCATCGACTAAGGCCCCTAAGCGTACGCTAAGTGGAAAAGGATGTGGAGTCGCAGAGACAACCAGGAGGTTGGCTTAGAAGCAGCCATCCTTGAAAGAGTGCGTAATAGCTCACTGGTCAAGTGATTCCGCGCCGACAATGTAGCGGGGCTCAAGCGTACCGCCGAAGTCGTGTCATTCCAGCATATACCTCTAACGGGGGCTGGGATGGGTAGGGGAGCGTCGTGTGCCGGGTGAAGCAGCCGCGGAAGCGAGTTGTGGACGGTTCACGAGTGAGAATGCAGGCATGAGTAGCGATACACACGTGAGAAACGTGTGCGCCGATTGACTAAGGGTTCCTGGGTCAAGCTGATCTGCCCAGGGTAAGTCGGGACCTAAGGCGAGGCCGACAGGCGTAGTCGATGGACAACCGGTTGATATTCCGGTACCCGCTTTGAAACGCCCAGTACTGAGCCCATTAATGCTAAGGCCGTGAAGCCGTCCTGGACCCTTCGGGGAAAGGGGAGTGGTGGAGCCGCTGAACCAAGGTGGTAGTAGGTAAGCGATGGGGTGACGCAGGAAGGTAGTCCAGCCCGGGCGGTGGTTGTCCCGGGGTAAGGGTGTAGCCCGTTGTCCAGGTAAATCCGGATGACATGTGGGTGAGACCTGATGCCGAGCCGATTGTGGTGAAGTGGATGATCCTATGCTGTCGAGAAAAGCCTCTAGCGAGTTTCATGGCGGCCCGTACCCTAAACCGACTCAGGTGGTCAGGTAGAGAATACCGAGGCGTTCGGGTGAACTATGGTTAAGGAACTCGGCAAAATGCCCCCGTAACTTCGGGAGAAGGGGGGCCATTCCTGGTGATCATCTTTACGGTGTGAGCTGGGGGTGGCCGCAGAGACCAGCGAGAAGCGACTGTTTACTAAAAACACAGGTCCGTGCGAAGCCGTAAGGCGATGTATACGGACTGACGCCTGCCCGGTGCTGGAACGTTAAGGGGACCGGTTAGTCACATTTCGGTGTGGCGAAGCTGAGAACTTAAGCGCCAGTAAACGGCGGTGGTAACTATAACCATCCTAAGGTAGCGAAATTCCTTGTCGGGTAAGTTCCGACCTGCACGAATGGCGTAACGACTTCTCGACTGTCTCAACCATAGGCCCGGTGAAATTGCACTACGAGTAAAGATGCTCGTTTCGCGCAGAAGGACGGAAAGACCCCGGGACCTTTACTACAGTTTGATATTGGTGTTCGGTTCGGCTTGTGTAGGATAGGTGGGAGACTGTGAAGCGGCCACGCCAGTGGTTGTGGAGTCGTCGTTGAAATACCACTCTGGTCGTGCTGGATGTCTAACCTCGGTCCGTGATCCGGATCAGGGACAGTGTCTGATGGGTAGTTTAACTGGGGCGGTTGCCTCCTAAAGAGTAACGGAGGCGCCCAAAGGTTCCCTCAGCCTGGTTGGCAATCAGGTGTTGAGTGTAAGTGCACAAGGGAGCTTGACTGTGAGACCGACGGGTCGAGCAGGGACGAAAGTCGGGACTAGTGATCCGGCAGTGGCTTGTGGAAGCGCTGTCGCTCAACGGATAAAAGGTACCCCGGGGATAACAGGCTGATCTTCCCCAAGAGTCCATATCGACGGGATGGTTTGGCACCTCGATGTCGGCTCGTCGCATCCTGGGGCTGGAGTCGGTCCCAAGGGTTGGGCTGTTCGCCCATTAAAGCGGTACGCGAGCTGGGTTTAGAACGTCGTGAGACAGTTCGGTCCCTATCCTCTGCGCGCGTAGGAATATTGAGAAGGGCTGTCCCTAGTACGAGAGGACCGGGACGGACGAACCTCTGGTGTGCCAGTTGTCCTGCCAAGGGCATGGCTGGTTGGCTACGTTCGGAAAGGATAACCGCTGAAAGCATCTAAGCGGGAAGCCTGCTTCGAGATGAGTGTTCCCTCCCCCTTTGAGGGGTTAAGGCTCCCAGTAGACGACTGGGTTGATAGGCCAGATGTGGAAGCCCGGTAACGGGTGGAGCTGACTGGTACTAATAGGCCGAGGGCTTGTCCTCAGTTGCTCGCGTCCACTGTGTTAGTTCTGAAATAACGAACGACCGTGTTGTATCCGGTGTTGGTTAATTTCATAGTGTTTCGGTGGTCATTGCGTTAGGGAAACGCCCGGTTACATTCCGAACCCGGAAGCTAAGCCTTTCAGCGCCGATGGTACTGCAGGGGGGACCCTGTGGGAGAGTAGGACGCCGCCGAACAATTTTTAGCCTCAGCCCCGGACCGTTATGGTTCGGGGCTGAGGCATTTCTGCGTCCACGTGTAGTTCACGGCAGGTCCACGGCCATACCGGCACCTGAGGGCTGACCCCCGTGCCTTGGCCGGCCGCTGCTGAGGGTAAGGTCAGGAAGCATCGTTCGTACGTTCCTCACAGGAGGCCCCCGGGTGGAGGTCCAGGAGACCCGTGTTCAGACGGACCGGGTACTCACCATCCCCAACATCCTCAGCATGGCCCGCCTGGTCGGTGTGCCCGTTTTCCTGTGGCTGATTCTCCGGCCCGAGTTCGGCGGGCCCAAGAGCGACGGCTGGGCATTGCTGGTGTTGATGCTCAGTGGTGTCAGCGATTATCTCGACGGCAAGCTCGCCCGCCGTTGGAACCAGATCAGCAACCTGGGACGGCTGCTCGACCCCGCCGCTGACCGTCTCTTCATTCTCTCCACCTTGGTCGGTCTGACCTGGCGGGAGATTCTGCCGATTTGGTTGACGGCGGCACTATTGGCCCGTGAGCTGATGCTTCTGGTCATGGTGGGAATCCTGCGCAGGCACGGCTATCCGCCGCCCCAGGTGAACTTTCTGGGCAAGGCAGCTACCTTCAACTTGATGTACGCGTTCCCGTTGCTCCTGCTCAGCGACGGCAGCGGCTGGCTGAGCACCCTGGCGTCGATTCTCGGATGGGCGTTCGCAGGGTGGGGTACAACGCTCTACTGGTGGGCAGGAATCCTGTATGTGGTACAAGTCCGTCGGCTCGTGAAGGCGGATGTAGCAGCCGATTGAACTCGTCGATGCGCACCGTGCAGCGTGGCCGGTTTGCGTATGACGCCCGAGTGTCCTCACCGGACGGGTGAAGTCGGCTGGACTGTCGACATCTCAAGGAGGGCGCTTCCGACATGAAGGCCGTCGTGATGGCTGGTGGCGAAGGCACACGTCTTCGCCCTATGACCTCAAGTATGCCCAAGCCGCTCCTGCCGGTGGTCAACCGACCGATCATGGAACATGTGCTGCGGCTGTTGAAGCGGCACGGGCTCAGTGAAACCGTCGTCACCGTGCAGTTCCTCGCATCCCTCGTCAAGAATTACTTCGGCGACGGTGAAGAGCTCGGTATGGAGCTCACATACGCCAACGAGGAGAAGCCGCTCGGCACCGCAGGAAGCGTCAAGAATGCGGAAGAGGCGCTGAAGGACGACACCTTTCTGGTGATCTCAGGGGATGCGCTCACCGACTTCGACCTGACGGACCTCATTAATTTTCATAAGGAGAAGGGCGCACTCGTCACGGTGTGCCTGACCCGTGTGCCGAACCCTCTGGAGTTCGGCATCACCATTGTGGACGAGGAAGGAAAGGTCGAGCGCTTCCTGGAGAAGCCGACCTGGGGCCAGGTCTTCTCGGACACCGTGAACACGGGCATTTATGTGATGGAACCCGAAGTCTTCGACTACGTGGACGCGGACGTGTCGGTCGACTGGTCCGGTGATGTCTTCCCCCAGCTCATGAAGGAGGGCAAGCGGGTCTACGGCTATATCGCCGAGGGCTACTGGGAAGACGTGGGCACTCACGAGAGCTATGTGAAGGCACAGGCCGACGTCCTCGAAGGCAAAGTCGATGTGGACATCGACGGCTTCGAGATCTCTCCCGGTGTATGGGTCTCCGAAGGTGCTGAAGTGCACCCCGACGCCGTACTCAGAGGGCCGCTCTACATCGGCGACTACGCCAAGGTGGAAGAGGGCGTGGAGATCCGGGAGCACACCGTCGTCGGATCCAATGTGGTCGTCAAGACCGGCGCCTTCCTGCACAAGGCCGTCATTCACGACAACGTGTACATCGGCCAGCAGTCCAATCTGCGTGGCTGTGTGATCGGGAAGAACACCGACATCATGCGGGCCGCCCGCATCGAGGACGGCGCCGTCATCGGTGATGAGTGCCTTGTCGGTGAGGAATCCATCATCCAGGGCAATGTGCGGGTCTACCCGTTCAAGACCATCGAGGCCGGCGCCTTCGTCAACACCTCGGTGATCTGGGAATCCCGGGGCCAGGCGCATCTGTTCGGCGCGCGTGGAGTCTCCGGAATCCTGAACGTCGAAATCACCCCCGAGCTGGCCGTACGGCTGGCCGGCGCATACGCCACCACGCTGAAGAAGGGTTCCACGGTCACCACCGCACGTGACCACTCACGTGGTGCGCGTGCCCTCAAGCGTGCGGTGATCTCCGCCCTCCAGGCCAGCGCCATCGACGTACGGGACCTGGAGAACGTGCCGCTGCCGGTGGCCAGGCAGCAGACCGCCCGGGGCAGTGCGGGCGGCATCATGATCCGGACCTCGCCCGGTGTGCCCGACTCCGTGGACATCATGTTCTTCGACGAGCGGGGCGCTGACCTCTCGCAGGGCAGGCAGCGCAAGCTGGACCGGGTGTACGCGCGCCAGGAGTACCGGCGAGCCTTCCCCGGTGAGATCGGGGACCTGCACTTCCCGGCGAGCGTCTTCGACTCGTACACCGGCTCCCTCCTCCGCAACGTGGACACCACGGGCATCGCCGATGCCGGGCTCAAGGTCGTGGTCGACGCGTCCAACGGCAGTGCCGGGCTCGTCCTGCCCAGCCTCCTCGGGCGGCTCGGTGTCGACGCGCTCGTCATCAACCCGGGACTCGACGAGTCGAGGCCGACGGAGACCGCGGACACCCGCCGCGCCGGGCTCGTCAGGCTCGGCGAGATCGTGGCATCGGCGCGGGCGGCGTTCGGAGTGCGCTTCGACCCGGTGGGCGAGCGGCTCTCCCTCGTCGACGAGCGTGGACGCATCATCGAGGACGACCGCGCCCTGCTGGTCATGCTGGACCTGATCGCCGCGGAGCGGCGCAGCGGCCGCGTCGCGCTGCCGGTGACGACCACGAGGATCGCCGAGCAGGTCGCCGCGTACCACGGCACCCAGGTGGAGTGGACGACCACATCACCGGACGACCTGACCCGGGTCGGCCGCGAGGACTCGACCATCTTCGGCGGCGACGGGCGCGGTGGCTTCATCATCCCCGAGTCCAGCAGTGTCTTCGACGGCACCGCGGCGTTCGTCCGGCTGATCGGTCTGGTCTCGCGTACACAGTTGACGCTCAGCCAGATCGATGCGCGTATCCCGCGTGCGCATGTGCTCCGCCGTGATCTGGCGACTCCCTGGGCCGTCAAGGGCCTTGTCATGCGCCGGGTGGTGGAGGCGGCGGCCGACCGGTCCGTGGACACCACGGACGGTGTGCGGGTCGTCGACCCCGACGGACGCTGGGTGATGGTGCTGCCGGCTCCGGCCGAGGCCGTCACTCATCTGTGGGCGGAAGGGCCCGACGACGCGTCGGCCCAGGTGCTGCTCGACGAGTGGTCGTCGATCGTGGACGGCGCAGGTCAGTGACGCCGTAGCGGGGCATTGCGGTGTCTTGACAGTGGACCGTGCGGCGTGAGTGCGAGCCGTACGGTCCACCGACGGGGCCATTGGGAGGCCGCGGCGGGGACGTGCGACGATGTGCGGCATGCCGAAGCAGCCCCCCATTCGGAGCGGAGCCTCCCCGTCCCCCCGCCCCGATGCGTCGATGTCGCTGCTCAACAACGTGATGGACCACAGCCTCGACGACGGCTACGCCGAGGCGACCGCCCGGCGGCGGGCCGAAGGCCGTACGGGGATGCCGCGTTCCCTGCGGGCCAAGCTCGGTCTCGCCGCGGGGCTGGTGCTCGCGGCGGTCGTCGTCACCGTCGGCGCCGCGCAGGCCAGGGTCACCGCGCCGGTCGTCGCGAAGGAACGCCAGGAGCTCATCGACCGTATCGAGTCGGAGACTTCGTCCGCCGACGCGCAGCAGAAGAAGGTCGACGGGCTGCGTGACGCGGTCGGTGAGCAGCAGCGCAAGGCCCTCCAGCAGCACGGGGGCGATCAGGGCGGGCTTGTGGCGCTGCTGTCCGGCGCGACAGCCGTGCACGGTCCCGGTGTGAAGCTGGTCATCGACGATGCCAAGGACAGCGAACAGAGCGACGGGGGCGGGCCGCGCGAGAGCCCCGGGTTCTCGGATACGGGGCGGGTGCGGGACCGAGACATGCAGCAGTTCGTCAACGCGCTGTGGCAGTCGGGCGCCGAGGCGATCGCCATCAACGGCCAGCGGCTGACGGCTCTGTCGGCGATCCGCGCCGCCGGTGACGCCATACTGGTCGACAACAGGCCGCTGGTGCCGCCGTACACGGTGCTCGCGGTGGGGGACGGGAAGCACTTGCTCAGCGAATTCGATGACAGTGTCGGCGGACAGTACCTGAAGGTCCTGAAGGACAGCTACTCGATCCGCACCAGCAGTTCCGACCAGGCCGACGTGCGCCTTCCGGCCGCCGCGAGCCTGATCGTACGTACAGCAAAGCCGAAGGCCGCCGGCACCGACCAAGGCGCGGCCGACACAGGGAAGGGCACATCGTGATCGCCGTACTGGGCCTCGTCGTGGGAGTCGTGGTCGGACTGTTGGTCCGGCCCGAAGTGCCGGCGATGGTCGAGCCGTACCTCCCCATCGCCGTCGTGGCCGCCCTCGACGCGGTCTTCGGCGGTCTGCGGGCCATGCTCGACGGGATCTTCGTGGACAAGGTCTTTGTCGTGTCCTTCCTGTCCAATGTCGTGGTGGCCGCGCTGATCGTGTTCCTCGGCGACAAGCTGGGCGTCGGCGCCCAGTTGTCGACCGGTGTCGTTGTCGTGTTCGGCATCCGTATCTTCTCGAACGCCGCGGCCATTCGCAGGCATGTGTTCCGGGCGTGAGTCCGATGGGTGACGAACCGATGAGCAACGAAGAGGACCCGCCCGACCCGCAGGGCCCTGGTGGCGACGGGCAGGGCTCGCCCGAGCCCCAGAGCCCGCCTGAACCGCAGCGCCCGCAGGGCCCGAACGGCCCGCAGACTCCACAGGGCGCGCAGAGCCCGCAGGGCGGCCCCGGCCGCAGGCCCGGCCGGTTCCCCGGAGCGCTGCCCGAGGAGAAGCCCGCGCAGGCCCACGCGGGCGATGCCTCTGGGGCAACGCCGGCCCCGCAGCCGAAGCAGGCCGGACGGCAGCGGCTGATCGCAGCCCTCTGGCCACCCCGGGTCACCAGGGCCCAACTCATCGTCGCCCTGCTGCTGTTCGTACTGGGTCTTGGACTGGCCATCCAGGTCCGCTCCAACAGCGACAACAGTCCGCTGCGCGGTGCACGCCAGGAGGACCTGGTACGCATCCTCGACGAGCTCGACAACCGCACCCAGCGCATCGAGGACGAGAAGCAGCGGCTGCAGAGCCAGCGCACCGAGCTGGAGAGCAGCTCGGACCAGGCCGAGGAGGCGCGCAAGCAGACGAGCGAGAAGGCGCGTCAGCTGGGCATCCTGGCGGGCACGGTGGCGGCCCAGGGCCCGGGTATCACCCTGCTCGTCAACGACCCGCACAAGACGGTCCAGGCGGACATGCTGCTCGACACCGTCCAGGAGCTGCGGGCGGCGGGCGCCGAGGCGATCCAGGTCAATGGCGTCCGGGTCGTGGGGGACACCTACTTCACCGACGCGGGCGGCGGGATCCAGGTGGACACCGAGAAGATCAGCGCTCCGTACACCTTCAAGGTCATCGGGAAACCGACCGACTTGGAGCCTGCGCTGAATATTCCGGGCGGAGTGGTGCAGACTCTGGAGAAGGAGCAGGCCACAGCCACTGTGACGCCTGAGCAGAAGATCATTGTGGACGCCTTGCGACCGGCGAAGCGGCCTGACTACGCTCGGTCCTCGGCGCAGTGAGACGGGGGCGCGCGAGGGCCGCGGGACAAGGGCACGGGGTTGCGGGGGGTCGGCGCACCAATAGCGGGGTGCGTGGTGGAAACTGTCTGGGGGATACGGACGTTGTAAGGATGTCCGCTTCGGCAGGTGTGTTCATTGAGAGTTCGTCCTGCCCCACGGGCGGGTCTGTTTCGGTCAAGGGGAATCGCCCGTGAAGTTGTTTGGGAAGTTGTTCGGCAAGAGTGCACGTGAGGACAGCGCACGGCACCGCGCCCCACGTCATATGGAGGGCGAGGACCAGGGCGGAGACCGCCCGCTGTTCCGCGACGAGGTGGGTCGGCCCGGTCACGACATTTCGGGTGATCAGGGTGCGTCGTCTGTTGACCCTGCGGGCCAGAGCCGCATAGGTTTTGGTGAAGCATCAACCTCAAGTACGGGTCGAGGGTTGTCCTCCGATCCGTACGCAACCAACGCCCACGCAGGGCAGTCGCGGCAGGAGGATGCGTCCATGCCGGTGTGTACGAGGTGCGGCCACCGCAATGCCGAGGACAGTCGGTTCTGCTCCAATTGCGGAGCGCCGTTGCGGGCCGGGGTGCCCGAGCGGCCCTCGGAGACGACGTCGACGATCTCCATCTCGGGGCTCGAGGCGTACGAGGCGGAGGTGACCGGGCAGACCGCTTCGCCGTCGCTCTCTCCCGAGGCCCAGGCGGCCGTCGACGCCCTGCCTCTCGGCTCGGCGCTCCTCGTGGTCCGCCGCGGCCCGAACTCGGGCAGCCGCTTCCTGCTGGACGGCGATCTGACCACGGCCGGCCGCCATCCGCAGAGCGACATCTTCCTCGACGACGTCACGGTGTCGAGGCGCCATGTGGAGTTCCGCAGGAACGCGGACGGCGGATTCACCGTCTCGGACGTCGGCAGCCTGAACGGCACGTACGTCAACCGTGAGCGCATCGACACCGTCGTGCTCTCCAACGGTGACGAGGTGCAGATCGGCAAGTACCGGCTGGTCTTCTACGCGAGCCAGCGGGGCGTGTGACCCGTCAGGGAAGGTCCATGCGGCAATCATCGACGGGCGGTGCCAGCGACGGCACCGCCACCGAGGACGACCGGCTGGTCAGTATCGGTACGGTCCTGAATCTGCTCCGGGAAGAGTTTCCCGAAGTCACGATCTCCAAGATCCGTTTCCTGGAGGCCGAAGGACTGGTCGAGCCGCAGCGCACGTCGTCCGGGTACCGGAAGTTCGGTACCGCGGACGTCGAGCGGCTGGCCCAGGTCCTGCGTATGCAGCGCGACCACTATCTGCCGTTGAAGGTCATCAGGGACCATCTCGACGCACTGGGCCGCGGTGAGCAGATCCAGCTCCCCGCGCCCGGTGCCCTCCGCGCGGACGGCCCGTCGGAGCGTGCCGACGGCCCCACGGCGTCCAGGGTGGGCAGGGACGAGCTGCTGGCGGCCGCCGGGATCAGTGCGGCCGAGCTGGGGGAGTGGGAGTCGTACGGCCTGCTGTTGCCGCTTCCGGAGGGCGGATACGACGCGGAGGCCGTGAATGTGGCCGGGCTGGTGGCGGAGCTGGGCCGGTTCGGTCTTGAGCCGCGGCATCTGCGCGCCATGAAAGCGGCCGCCGACCGCGAGTCCGGGCTGATCGAGCAGGTCGTCGCCCCCCTTCGGCTGAACCGCAATCCGCAGACCAGAGCGGACGCGGAGACCACCACGAAGGACCTGGCGGCACTGACCGTGCGGCTGCACGCGGCCCTCGTACAGACCTCTCTCCGGGTCCGGTTGTACTGATCATGGCGGTGCCCGACTACCCAAACCTGCCGGGCACGTCCTAGGGTTGCTGTGTGAACGAGCTCGACGTTGTGGGTGTCCGGGTGGAAATGCCCTCCAACCAGCCGATCGTGCTCCTGCGTGAAGTGGGAGGCGACCGGTATCTCCCTATCTGGATCGGCCCTGGTGAGGCGACCGCGATCGCCTTCGCCCAGCAGGGCATGGCTCCAGCGAGGCCGCTGACCCATGATCTCTTCAAGGATGTCCTCGAAGCGGTCGGCCAGGAGCTCACGGAAGTCCGCATCACCGACCTGCGGGACGGGGTCTTCTTCGCGGAGCTGGTCTTCGCGAGCGGGGTCGAGGTGAGTGCGAGGCCGTCCGACGCCATAGCGCTCGCTCTGCGCACCGGGACGCCGATCTACGGCAGTGACGGGGTGCTCGACGACGCGGGAATCGCCATCCCGGACGAGCAGGAGGACGAGGTGGAGAAGTTCCGCGAGTTCCTCGACCAGATTTCTCCGGAGGATTTCGGGACCAACAGCCAGTGACACGCCGTCCGGAGCGTGAGCGCATCCGGCAAGCCGTTCCCCGAAGAGAGGCACGCGAAACCACTCCTAGGGTGATTATCACTCGGCGTGCCGAGTGTGGCGATCGTTGACGCACCCCAAGTGACTGCCTACCGTCGAGTGGGCAGTTCAAGGACGGAGGTCGGCGTGAGAAGCACCGGCGAAGATATGGCAGGGGATTTCCCCGGACTGGGTCCGGGGGACGGAGTGCCGTATCCGCTTCACGGCTCAGCGGCCGGAACGACGACCGACACCGTCGGCTACCGGGGGCCGACCGCCTGCGCGGCGGCGGGTATCACCTACCGGCAGCTCGACTACTGGGCGCGTACGGGACTGGTCGAACCGAGTGTGCGGCCCGCTCAGGGGTCCGGCACCCAGCGCCTCTACAGCTTCCGGGACGTCGTCGTCCTCAAGATCGTGAAGCGTTTCCTGGACACGGGTGTGGCCCTCCAGAACATCAGGACGGCCGTCCACCACCTCAGAGACCGCGGAGCACGCGACCTCGACCGTATGACGCTGATGAGCGACGGCGCGACGGTGTACGAGTGCACCTCGCCCGACGAAGTGGTCGGGCTGCTGCAGGGCGGCCAGGGGATCTTCGGGATCGCCGTCGGGGTCGTGTGGCGGGACGTGGAGAGCGCCCTGTCACAGCTGCACGGGGAGCGGGTCGACACCGGTGAGACGCTCATCGGCCACAACCCGGCCGACGAGCTGGCCCGGCGCCGCAACCGCGCCGTCTGACGGGCTCCCGCGCCGCGGGGGCCCGATTGTCAGTGCCGTGAGGCAGCATCGGTGGTGTGAGAGCCGCGCCCACCATCCTGCATCTGGACATGGATGCCTTCTTCGCCGCCGCGGAACAGGCGGCGAAGCCGAGCCTGCGCGGAAAGCCGGTGGTGGTCGGCGGGCTCGGACCGCGCGGGGTGGTGTCGACCGCCTCGTACGAGGCACGGCGGTTCGGGGTGCATTCGGCGATGCCGATGGCGCAGGCCCGCAGGCTCTGTCCGAACGCCGCTTATCTGGTGCCGCGCTTCGCGCTCTACCGTGAGGTCAGCGGTCAGGTCATGGAGCTGCTCGGGCGGCTCTCGCCGCTGGTCGAGCCTTTGAGCCTGGACGAGGCGTTCGTGGACCTGGAGGCGGGCGGGGTCGCCGACGGCCCGGTGTCGGCCCGCCGGGCCGGTGAGCAGCTGCGCAGGGACATCCTGGCGGTCACCGGGCTCAGCGGGTCGGTGGGGCTGGCCGGCTCCAAGATGCTGGCGAAGATCGGCTCGGAGCGGGCCAAGCCGGACGGTCTGGTCCTGATGGAGCCCGGCACCGAGCGGGAGCTGCTGGCGCCCCTCTCCGTACGGATCCTGCCGGGGGTCGGTCCCGCGACCGGTGAGCATCTGCGCCGGGCCGGGATGACCACCGTGTCCCATCTGGCCGAGGCGGGTGAGGACGAGCTGGTACGGCTGCTCGGCAAGGCGCACGGCGCCGCTCTGTACCGGATGGCGCTCGGCCACGACGACCGGCCCGTGGTCTCCGAGCGGGACGCCAAGTCCGTCTCCGTCGAGGACACCTTCGATGTGGATCTGCACGACCGGGCGCGGGTGCGGGCCGAGGTGGTGCGGCTGGCGGGCCGGTGCGTGGAGCGGCTGCGGGCGGCGGGGCGGTCGGGGCGGACCGTGGTGCTGAAGGTCCGCAGGTACGACTTCTCGACGCTGACCCGCTCCGAGACGCTCAGAGGGCCCACGGACGACCCGGAGGTCGTACGGGAGGCCGCGGGGCGGCTGCTGGAGTCCGTGGACACCACGGGCGGGGTGCGGCTGCTGGGGGTGGGCGTCACCGGCCTCGCGGACTTCACGCAGGAGGACCTCTTCGCCCAGGCCGCCACGGAGCGGGCCGCCGCACAGGAGTCCTTGGCCGAAGAGGTGGCGCCCGGGCCTTCGGCGGCGGAGGGTCCTTCGGCGGTGCCGGTGCCGGTGCCGGTGCCGGTGCCGGCGTCGGGGTCGGTGCCGGCGCCGCCCGGACCGGACGAGCCGCCGCCCGCCACTGGGCGCCGCTGGCTGGCCGGGCACGATGTGTGCCACGACGAGTACGGGGCGGGGTGGGTGCAGGGCAGTGGCGTCGGCCGGGTGACGGTGCGGTTCGAGGATCCGTACGCGACCGTGCCGGGCCGGGTGCGGACCTTCAAGGTGGACGACCCCGCGCTCAGGCCGTCGGACCCGCTGCCGCTGGTCCGGGCCGCGCCGGACACCCAGGCTGCTGATAGCCGGGCTACGGATAGCCGGGCTACGGATAGCCGGGCTACGGATAGCCGGGCTACGGATAGCCGGGCTACGGATAGCCGGGCTACGGATACCCGGGCTCCTGATACCCGGGCTCCTGATACCCGGCAGACGGGTACCCAGGAGACGGATACCCCGGCGGCTGCCCCGGCCGGACCGGGCGGGGCAGCCGCCGGGGAGCACGAGGACCCCGGCGGGCAGTCGGCGCGGGCCGAGCAGGCAGACCCGTCAGCACAGGCGGACTCGTCGGTGCAGCCCCCGGGCCCGTCCGCGCAGGGCGGGGACGGGGCCGGAGGTCAGGTGCGCTCCTCCTCGCCCGCGAGCCGGCCGAAGTCCCGGTCGGGGGGCGGCGGAGTGGGGGCCGAGATACCGAGCCCGTAGTGGTGGTAGAGCTGGAGTTCCTGCTCGGGCGAGAGATGGCGGCCGACACCGAAGCCCGGCGCTTCCTTGATCAGGTGCCGGTCGAAGGGCACCCGCAGCGCTTCGCTGACCAGTTCGCTCGGCTTCAGCGGGACGAAGGCGTCCCGGGTGAACAGCCCGGTGCGTACCGCGGCCCACTCGGGCACCCCGGTGGCGTCGTCGAGGTAGACCTCGTCGACCGTGCCTATCTTGAGGCCATTGCGGTCGAATGCCTTGCGGCCGATCAGGCTGCGCGGATCTATGTCGGTCTGCACGGTCCCTCCAACTGATCGCGACGGATCACGAAGACTCCCGCCCCCTGCGAAGGTCTCCTCCTCAGAGAAGTCCAGATCCGGGGTATCGGCCACTCGAACACCGTGCGAAGGAGCGCGCTGGTACGCTGGCCAGTGGCTGCTGACCCCGCGCGGGAGAGCCCTCAGGACGCGTTGTCCGGGGCGCCGAAGGAGCAAATCCTCCCCGGAATCTCTCAGGCACACGTACCGCGCGGACGAGGTCACTCTGGAAAGCAGGGCGGGTGTCGGGCGGGCACGTCCGGATCCCTACCTCACCGACGGTGAAAGCGGGCACGTCGAAGGACGGGCCGGTGAAACTCTCAGGTTGAGATGACAGAGGGGGAGGCCGTCCGGGTACCCCGTGGTACCCCTCGCAGGTCGTTACGACCAGGAGGCCCCCGCCATGACCGCCGATCGCATTCCGCTCTCCCAGCTGGAGCGTGGCATCCCCTTCGAACAGCGCCACATCGGGCCCGACGCGGAAGCCCAGGCCAAGATGCTCGCCCACGTCGGGTACGGATCGCTCTCCGAGCTCACTTCGGCCGCCGTGCCGGAAGTCATCAAGAGCACCGATGCGCTGAATCTCCCGGACGCGCGCACCGAGGCCGAGGTCCTCGCCGAACTGCGTGCGCTCGCCGACCGCAACCAGGTACTCGCCCCGATGATCGGGCTCGGCTACTACGGCACGTTCACCCCGCCGGTCATCCTGCGCAACGTCATGGAGAACCCCGCCTGGTACACGGCGTACACGCCCTACCAGCCGGAGATCTCGCAGGGGCGCCTGGAGGCGCTGCTGAACTTCCAGACCGTGGTCGCCGACCTGACGGGCCTGCCCACGTCGGGCGCCTCGCTGCTGGACGAGGGCACCGCGGCAGCCGAGGCGATGTCCCTCGCGCGCCGTGTCGGGAAGGTCAAGAACGGCGTCTTCCTCGTCGACGCGGACGCTCTTCCGCAGACTGTCGCCGTGATCCGCACGCGTGCCGAGCCGGCCGGTGTCGAGGTCGTCGTCGCCGACCTCGGCGATGGCATCCCGGCCGAGGTTGCCGAGCGCGGCGTCTTCGGCGTACTGCTCCAGTACCCGGGCGCCTCCGGCCGTGTCCGGGACCTCGCCCCCGTCATCGAGCAGGCCCACGAGCTGGGTGCGATCGTCACCGTCGCCGCCGATCTGCTGGCGCTGACGCTGCTCACCTCGCCCGGTGAGCTGGGCGCCGACATCGCCGTCGGTACGACCCAGCGGTTCGGGGTCCCGATGGGCTTCGGCGGTCCGCACGCCGGGTTCATGGCCGTACGGGAGAAGTTCGCGCGCAACCTGCCGGGGCGGCTCGTCGGTGTCTCCGTCGACGCCGACGGCAACAAGGCGTACCGGCTGGCCCTCCAGACCCGCGAGCAGCACATCCGCCGCGAGAAGGCGACCAGCAACATCTGCACCGCGCAGGTGCTCCTCGCCGTGATGGCCGGGATGTACGCGGTCTACCACGGCCCGGACGGCCTGCGCGAGATCGCCCGGCGCACCCACAGGTACGCGGCGATCCTCGCCGAGGGGCTGCGGGCCGCGGGCGTCGACGTCGTGCACGGCGCGTACTTCGACACCCTCACCGTGCGGACCGGCGGCAGGGCCGCCGAGGTCGCCGCCGCCGCCCGTGAGGGCGGGGTCAATCTGCACCAGGTCGACGAGGACCTGATCTCCGTCTCCTGCGACGAGACCACCACACGGGCCCAGCTGGCCGCTGTCTGGGCCGCGTTCGGCGCCGAGGGCGACATCGAGGCGCTCGACGCGCGGGCCGCCGACGCGCTGCCCGAGGGGCTGCTGCGCCAGGACACCGTCCTGACCCACCCGGTCTTCCACCAGCACCGTTCCGAGACCGCGATGCTGCGCTACCTGCGCAAGCTCGCCGACCGTGACTACGCGCTGGACCGGGGCATGATCCCGCTCGGCTCCTGCACCATGAAGCTCAACGCCACCACCGAGATGGAGCCGGTCACCTGGCCCGAGTTCGGCGCGATGCACCCCTTCGCCCCGGTCGAGCAGGCGCAGGGCTATCTGACCCTCATCCAGGAGCTGGAGGAGCGGCTCGCCGAGGTCACCGGATACGACAAGGTCTCGCTCCAGCCCAACGCGGGCTCGCAGGGCGAGCTGGCCGGTCTGCTGGCCGTGCGCGCCTACCACCGGGCCAACGGCGACACCGCGCGCACCGTGTGCCTCATCCCGTCGTCCGCGCACGGCACCAACGCCGCCAGCGCCGTGATGGCCGGTATGAAGGTCGTCGTCGTGAAGACCCGCGAGGACGGCGATGTCGATGTCGACGACCTGAACGCCAAGATCGAGCAGTACCGCGACGAGCTGTCCGTCCTGATGGTCACCTACCCGTCGACCCACGGGGTCTTCGAGGAGCACATCACGGACATCTGTGCCGCCGTGCACGACGCGGGCGGGCAGGTGTACGTCGACGGCGCCAACCTGAACGCGCTGGTCGGCCTCGCCAAGCCCGGCAAGTTCGGTTCGGACGTCTCCCACCTCAACCTGCACAAGACCTTCTGCATCCCGCACGGCGGCGGCGGCCCCGGTGTCGGTCCCGTCGGTGTGCGGGCCCACCTGGCGCCGTATCTGCCCAACCACCCGCTCCAGCCGACCGCGGGCCCCGCGACGGGCGTCGGTCCGGTCTCGGCGGCGCCGTGGGGCTCGGCCGGCATCCTGCCGATCTCCTGGGCGTACGTACGTCTCATGGGTGGCGAGGGGCTCAAGCGGGCGACACAGGTGGCCGTGCTGGCCGCGAACTACATCGCCAAGCGTCTCGAACCGCACTACCCGGTGCTGTACACGGGCCCCAAGGGCCTGGTCGCGCACGAGTGCATCGTCGATCTGCGGCCGCTGTCGAAGTCGACGGGTGTGAGCGTCGACGACATCGCCAAGCGCCTCATCGACTACGGCTTCCACGCGCCGACGATGTCGTTCCCGGTGGCCGGAACGCTGATGATCGAGCCCACCGAGAGCGAGGACCTGGCTGAGCTCGACCGGTTCTGCGACACGATGATCGCGATCCGCGCCGAGATCGAGAAGGTCGCTTCGGGCGAGTGGGCCGCGGACGACAACCCGCTGAGCAACGCTCCGCACACCGCGGCGGCGCTGGGCGGCGAGTGGACTCACGCGTACACCCGCGAGGAGGCCGTCTTCCCGGCCGGTGTCTCGCCCGCCGACAAGTACTGGCCGCCGGTGCGCCGTATCGACGGGGCCTTCGGCGACCGCAACCTGGTCTGCTCCTGCCCGCCGCTGGACGCGTACGACAGCTGACGGACATGAGGGAGGGCCGGTTCGGGACATCACCCGGGCCGGCCCTTCGTCGTTTCCGCCCGATCCGCTTCCGGCTGTTCGCGGCTGTTTCCCGGAACGGGCAGGGGGTCAGGCGGCGGTCGCCAGCCCTGAACCCAGTGGGCGGTGCGGCGCGATGATCTGCCCGTCGGGCAGCAGTTCACCGGTGTCCTCGAAGATGAGGACGCCATTGCACAGCAGACTCCAGCCCTGCTCCGGGTGGTGCGCCACGAGGATCGCGGCCTCCCGGTCGGCGGAGGCGGCTGACGGGCAGGTTGGCTGGTGCTGGCACATGGATGCGTTCTTTCGCTGCGTTGTAGTGAGTGTCCTGCGGCTCGATGCGGATTTCATGGCCGCCCCCCGTCATCAGTCGGTGATCCCAGTGTTGCCCCACGGGCGTCAATCCGCAGGGATTTCACGGCAGCACTTGCTACAGCATAAGGACGCATCACCCGTGCGGACGGTTCAGCTCAACTTGACTGCCCCTTCGGGTGGTTCGGAGGTGGCCCGACCGGGCTAGTCCGGATGGGTAGGGAGAGGCAGCGCCCCGCGACCTGAGGGCGGTCACGGGGCGCGCGGGTGGTGAACTCGGCCGTCGATGCAGTGCCTTCGGACGGACCGCGGTCGTCAGGCGGGTGAGCCCAGCAGCGGGGGCGACAGCCGCATCGTCATGACAGGCAGCAGCTCCGACACCCGGTGCGGACGGCGGGCGGCGATGCCGGGCGGCGCGGGCGCCAGGGGCACCAGCAGATCGGTGGGGGCCGGCATCGTGCCGGATGCCGAGGCGTCGGCGCCGGTGTCGCCGTGCAGCCACAGCGTCAGCATGTACAGCTCGGGCACGGACAGCAGCCTCGGCTGGAACGGGGTCTCCATCGCTTCCGCCTGGCGCAGCGCGGTCCCGGTGGCGGTGGCGTACGGGCCCTCGAAGAAGTGCGAGAAGGTCCAGCCGTCGGCGGTGAGCTTGGTGTCGGCGGCGGCCACCGCGCGATCGCCGCTGTGGATCAGGAAACGCCAGCCGGTCAGCCGGGTACGTGGGGTTCCGCCGCTCGGCATGATCCGGTCCAGCACATAGACGGGAAGGGGGAGTTCGGGGGTGAGGGGCCCCGTGGCTGAGCGGAGAGCCGGGGTTCGGGCCTCGCGTACGGCAGTGGGGGAGCCGAGTGCCGCGAGGACGCTGCGCAGGGCCGGCGCGGGGGCCGGAGGGACATACAGCGGCATGATGTGGTCGCCTCTCACTTCGGAGACACGTTGATGCGTGGGCGGTGCGGACGGCACTGTCAGCAGGCAGGGGCAGAGGGGGCCGTGGGACGTGGAGGGGTACCGCACTCTCCGGGAGCCGGGCGCCAACTTTCTGCCTCGTTTGCGGAGTTTATACGACACGTGTTCACACGGTGTTTCAGCTAGCGCACGTGAATATTGCGAACAAGTCGGTATTCGGTCTTTCTCCTGCGGAGATTATCCCGATTTAACGGATGTGCACTCTTGTGGCCTCGGGTTCTGCCGTGTGAGTGGTCGGCCGAAAACCGTCGGTCGTTTTCACCGTCTTCACAAGGCTTCACAGGACCTCACAGGCTCCACCCGATGTGGAAACTGCTCCAGGCGTCATGCCCGGTGAATGTGCCACATGCCTTCTTCCGGCCACCCTACTCGCTCCGGACGCCGGGCGGGGAGTTACGGATCACCGGGTGTGGGCATTATCGACCGTGACCCGAGCGGCCACCGCGGCCGCACACGCGTGGAGGGGTGCGTCATGGGGGAGAAGCTGGAGGCAGACGGCGTGGATCCGTCGGGCCGGCAGCGGTACCGCAGAAAGCTGCAGCAGTGTCTGGAGGTACTGGAGCGACTCCTGGAGGAGAAGAGGTTCGACCGCCCCAGAAATCTCATGGGGATGGAGATCGAACTCAATCTCGCCGGCGCCGACGGCATGCCCAGGATGATGAATGCGGAAGTTCTCGACCGCATCGCCAGCCACGATTTCCAGATGGAACTCGGGATGTTCAATCTCGAAGTGAACGTGATTCCGCACCGGCTGGGCGGCCGTGTCTTCGACCAGCTGGCGGAGGAACTGCGTACGGGGCTGGCGTACGCGCACAGAAAAGCAGCCGAAGTCGACGCGGGAATCGTGATGATCGGAATCCTGCCGACGCTCGGCCCGCAGGATCTCGTCAGCGCGAATCTCTCGTCGGCGCACCGCTACACCCTTCTCAACGACCAGATGCGAGCGGCCCGCGGTGAGGACTTCGACCTCGACATCTCCGGTGTGGAGCAGCTGACCTGTACTTCTTCCTCGATCGCGCCCGAAGCGGCCTGTACATCGGTGCAGTTGCACCTCCAGGTCACGCCGGCGCGCTTCGCCGATGTGTGGAACGCCGCGCAGGCCGTCGCCGCTGTGCAGGTCGCGCTGGGCGCCAACTCGCCGTTCCTCTTCGGCAAGGAGCTGTGGCGGGAGTCGAGGCCGCCGCTCTTCCTCCAGGCGACCGATGTACGCCCGCCGGAGCTCCGGGCCCAGGGGGTGCGGCCGCGGACCTGGTTCGGCGAGCGCTGGATCAGCTCGGCGTACGACCTCTTCGAGGAGAACCTCCGGTACTTTCCGCCCCTGCTGCCGCTGTGCGACGACGAGGACCCGCTGCGGGTGCTCGACGACGGCGGGACGCCGGGCCTCCAGGAGCTCGTCCTGCACAACGGGACCGTCTACCGCTGGAACCGCCCGGTGTACGACGTGGCCGACGGCGTACCGCATCTGCGGGTCGAGAACAGGGTGCTGCCCGCCGGGCCGACCGTCACGGATGTGCTGGCCAACGCCGCTTTCTACTACGGGCTCGTGAGGGCGCTCGCCGACGATGCCAGGCCGGTGTGGAGGCGGCTGCCCTTCGAGGCCGCCGCACGGAACTTCGACGCGGCCTGCCGGTACGGAATCGACGCGGGGATCGAGTGGCCCAGGGCCGGGCGCTCCGGCGGTACGGCGACGGTGCCCGCGGTGCGGCTCGTCAGGGACGTACTGCTGCCGCTGGCCGCGGCGGGGCTCGATTCCTGGGGGGTCGACGCGGCGGACCGCGACCACTACCTCGGTGTCATCGAGGAGCGGTGCAGGCGGCGCACGAACGGCGCGTCCTGGCAGGTGGACACCTTTCACCGGGCGCTGGAGACCGGGCTCGGGCGGCGCGAGGCGCTGGCGCTCACCACCCGGCGGTACGCCGAGCTGATGGCGGGCGGCCAGCCGGTGCACTCCTGGCCCGAGGGCATCCCGGCGGTGACGGCCCGCGGGCTGTGACGGGCGCGCCGGGGCAGCGGAGTGCGTGCGGCCGGGGGCGTCCGTACCAGGTCGGTGCCGGCCCGCGCCCCGGGTCATCGGCCGCCGACTTCCATGACCGCCTTGAGCAGGACCGAGTTGATCTGAGAGGGGTCGCTCACCTGGTATCCCGCGCCCCCTGTCGCCTTGGCGACCTGCTCGACCTCGGTCCTGTCGGTGTCGGGGCCCACCGCGATCATGATCAGCGGAACGGGGCGCGCGGGGTCGTCGAGCTCCCGCAGCTTCGCGGTCAGGGCGCTGCGGGAGATGCTGTGGTCGTCCTCGTTGACGCCGTCGGTGAGCACCACCACGGCGTTGAACTTCCCGTGGACGTATGTCTTACGGGCGTCCTGGAACGCCGCCAGGGTGGTGTCGTACAGACCGGTGGCGCCGCCGGGCACGGGCCGCAGCGCAGCGAAGGCCGTGTTGAGCCGGTCGCGCTGGGTCCCGCCGCCCTTGACGGGGGCGCCGAGGCGCACCGTCGGCACCCGCTCGCGGTAGTCACGCGTTCCGTCGAGGTGTGTCGCGAAGTCCCACAGGCCGATCTCGTCGCGCGGTGTGAACTGGGCGAGGGCCTCGCGCAGGGACGCCTTGGTGATGTCCATCCTGGTCCGCCCGCCCTTGCCCGGCACCGCGGTGGCCATCGAGCCCGAAGCGTCGACGACGGTGGTCAGCCGGGCGCTCTGGACGGTGACGGTCCACATGCCGAGCGCCTCGTCGAGTACGTCCTCGGACGGCGGTTCCGGTGAGGCGTCGGTGTACGGCTGCGGGCTGCGGCCGCCCGCGGCCTCCACCCGGCTCGCCGTGGCGGGCTGGTCCGGTGTCCTGAAGCCCTGCCGGTCCAGTTCGGTGCGGCTGGGCCTCTCACCGAGGTAGGCCATGAACCGCATCGCGGCCCGGCTCTGATCGGTGGTCAGCTCCGACTCGTCGACCAGCGTGTACGGGTAGTCGAGCTGGGGCGTGCCGTCCTTGGGGTAGAAGAGCCGCAGCCGCTGGGTGTGGCCACGCGCCGTGTTGTGGGCGTAGGCCGCCTGCTCGGACAGGACCAGGGCCTGGTTGCGGTGGGGGTCGTCCTTCGTCTTGCCCGGCCCGTCCTGTGCGAGGGTGCCGAGCACCTTGGAATCCGCGTCCGAGATGCGCTGGGACAGCACTTTGGCGATGGCGGCGACCTGGGTGTCCTGGGTGTCGCCGCCGGGCGCCCCGCCCGGCGACTGGGCGATGCTGCTGAGCGCGAGCAGCCCGGTGGCGCTGCGGGCCGGGTCCGCGGCACCGATATGGACCTGGCCCGGGCCGGTGGCCGCCGCGGTGAGCCCCGCCCAGGTGTACGTCTTGTCCGGCCAGCCCAGGGCTTTGGCGGCCGAGGGCACCATGGCCAGGGTGACGGGGGACTCGGCGATGCTGGACGCGGGGGTGAGCGGAACGTTCTCCCCGGTGCCCTGGGCCCGGTCCACCCATGCCTCGGAGTCGGGCAGCCATATCTGGTAGCCGGGCTCGGCGCTGCTGTGGCCCAGATCGTGCGCGACCTTGTACGAGTCACGGGCCGTGACCGCGACTCGTACGCACTGCCCGTCGGACTCCAGATGGTCCTTGCGGGCCCGGTCGGCGGCGGCCCGTACGGCCGGGACGATATCGGGGGAGGCCACCATGCGAAGGTTCACCACGGACCCCGGGCAGGGGCCCGACCCGAACACGCCGCGCCGGGCGGCGACGCCCGTACCCACGGCCAGACCGAGGACGATCACGGTGGCGACGGCGACGGTACGGCGCCGACGCGACCCGGGACGGGGCCGGGTTGCCGGTGCCGTGAGGTCATCGGGCAAGCTGTGACGTCCCATGCGATGGTGCTCCTCCCCTGAAGGACGAACAAGACGAAGGGGGAGCGCGCCATCGAATTGACGCCCGTCCCCCGGCCTGTCGCGCGCGATCTTCGTACCTTTATTCGAGACCCTAGTGGCACGGTGGTGGGGATGAGGCGCGATTGGCCAACTGGAGGCAGGTGTGCAGGCGGAGGGCGAGCGCGTGGCTGAATTTCTTCCCGCAGAGGGGGGATCGCAGCGATTTCTGCGGTCCGAGACGGTGCTGGTACTCGCACTCTCACTCGGCGCGAGCGGTGTTTCGGCGCTGATCAGCTTTATCGGAGCACTGACGAAACCAGGAGGGCTCAAACACCAGGCCGCCAACCTCAACGGCTCCTACGCACCCGGCCGCCCCTGGCTGGATCTCGCCTGGCAGCTCTTCGGTATCGCGACGGCCCTGGTGCCGGTCGCGCTGGTGGTCCATCTGCTGCTGCGGGAGGGGTCGGGCCTGCGGGCGATCGGCTTCGACCGGACGCGGCCGCGGGGCGACCTCGGCCGCGGGGTGCTGATCGCGGCCGGGATCGGCAGCGTGGGCCTCGCCTTCTATCTGGGCGCGCGGGCCACCGGGTTCAATCTGACCGTGGTGCCGGAGTCACTGCCTGACGTGTGGTGGAAGATCCCGGTACTGATCCTCTCGGCGGTGCAGAACGCCGTACTGGAGGAGGTCATCGTCGTCGGCTATCTGCTGCGCAGACTGGGGCAGTTCGGGTGGACGCCGATGGCCGCCCTGGCAGCGAGCGCGGTGCTGCGCGGCTCGTACCACCTCTACCAGGGGGTCGGCGGGTTCCTCGGAAATGTGGCGATGGGCGTGGTGTTCGTACTGCTCTACCGGCGGTGGGGCCGGGTCGGGCCGCTGGTCGTCGCGCACTCGCTGCTCGACATCGGAGCGTTCGTCGGGTACGCGCTGCTCGCCGGCAAGGTGGGGTGGCTGCCCACGGGGTGAGGCGGGGCGGGCGGATCAGCGGCTGTCGTGTCCTCAGACGTGCAGTTCGCCGTCGACGACGGTGACCGCGTTTCCGGTGAGCAGCGTCCGGTCGCCGCGCAGCGATGTCCGTACGAGCCCCGAGCGTGCCGACGCCTGGAGGCCCGTCAGGTCGTCGCGGCCCAGCCTGGCGGACCAGAACGGGGCCAGGGCGGTGTGGGCGCTGCCGGTCACCGGGTCCTCGTCGACGCCGACGCCGGGGAAGAAGCAGCGCGACACGTAGTCGTAACCGAGCGACGGGGCTTCCGCCTCGGCGGTCGCGATGATGCCGCGGCGGGAGTGGGCCGTCAGTGCCGTGATGTCGGGGGACAGGGAGCGGACCGTCTGCTCGTCGGCGACCTCGACGAGCAGGTCCCCGATGTGCGGCCCGGTGGCCCGTACGCCGGTGATCCGGGCGCCCAGCGCCTCGCTGAGGCCGGCCGGTACGGCTTCCTCGGTGAGCGGGGACGTGGGGAAGTCGAGGGTGATCGCGCCGTCCTCGCGGGGCGTCGCGGTGAGCAGTCCGCAGCGTGCGGTGAAGCGGACGGTGCCCGTCGTCGCGCCCGTGCTGTGCAGGACGTGAGCGGTCGCCAGGGTGGCGTGGCCGCACATGTCGACCTCGGTGGCCGGGGTGAACCAGCGCAGCGCCCAGTCGGCAGCGCCGCCGGCGGGCAGTGGGTGGGCGAAGGCGGTCTCGGAGAGGTTCACCTCCGCTGCGACGCTCTGCAGCCAGGCGTCGTCGGGGAAGGAGTCGAGGAGCAGCACCCCGGCCGGGTTGCCGGCGAAGGGGCGGTCGGTGAAGGCGTCGACGATTCGAATGCGCATGGACCGACCCTAGGCATGGGGCGATGCGGCAGGCCAAGGCCACGTGCCAGGACGTGGCTCCCGCAGCGGGAGGGGGCGTCCTGGAGAACGATGAATTCCGGCCGCCGATCGGGTCCTTCCTGGTATGACTCGAATCATCGCTGATATCTCGGTATCCATCGACGGCTTCGTCACCGGCCCCGACCCCGGCCCGGAGAACGGGCTCGGCGATGGCGGCGAGGCCCTGCACACCTGGGCGTTCTCCGACGATCCCGAGGACCGCCGGGTCCTGCGCGAGGCGACCGCCCGCTCGGGCGCGGTGATCCTCGGCCGCCGGCTCTTCGACGTGGTCGACGGGCCGCAAGGCTGGAACGACGAGACCGGCTACGGCGCCGGCGAGGTCGGCAGGCCCGCGTTCGTCGTCGTGACGAGCGAGCCGCCGGAGCCGGTGCGGCTCAGCGGCCTCGACTGGACGTTCGTCACCACCGGTCTGCCGGACGCCGTCGCCGTCGCACGCGAGCGCGCCGAGGCGGCGTCGTCGGACAGTGGCAGGGACCTCGATGTCGTCCTCATGGGCGGCGGCGCCACGGTCGGCTCGGCGCTCGACGCCGGGCTGGTCGACGTACTGACCCTGCATCTGTCGCCGGTCGTGCTGGGCGCAGGCACCCCGCTGTTCACCGGCGGGGCGCGGCGCACGCTGGTACAGCGGAGCGCGACCACGACGTCGACCGCGACGCATCTGACGTACGAGGTCCAGTGACCAAGGACGCGGGCGCCCGGCTCCTCGTGGCTACCGCAGGATCCCGGCGGCGCGAGCGGCATCCAGCCACTGCGGGAACTCATTCATGAGCTGGTCGTAGAGCGTGGCGTCGTCCATGGACCGCGGATTCTTCCCTGCGGGAAAGAAACCGGCGTTGTCGACGACCCGCATCCGCGGTACGGGCAGGTCGTCGAGCTTGCGCAGGAACTTGAAGCTGTCATTCCCGAAGCCGACGAACTGCCAGAACATGGGGAGTGCCGCTGCTTTGCACAGGACCCGTTGTGCCGCGGAGCGTGAGTCCGGCGATCCGTCGGTCTGGAAGATGACGAACGCGGGGTCCTGTGCTTCGGATGCCAGGTAATGGTCGATGACCGCGTCCATGGCGTCGGCGTAGTTCGTGGTGCCCATGTGCCCGAGCTCATCGTGCAGCCGGCCGATGCTCCCGGTGTAGTTGTCGATGCTCAGGTCCGTGGGCGGGTGTGCGGTGGTGTCGAAGAAGACGAGGGGCACGACGCCGTCGTCGTCAAGGTTGGCAGACAGCCCGAGTGCCTGCTCGGCGAGGTGCTGTATGGATCCGTCCCGGTAGTAGCGGCGCATGCTGCCGGACCGGTCGAGGACCAGGTAGACGCAGGCGCGCCGCCCGGCGATGCGGTGCTTTTCCAGGGAGACGGCTGCGGTCTTGACAAGGCTGTGGAGTCCGGCCGGGATCTTGTCGAAGCTGAGGGGCATCGCGGTCTCATCTCTTGGGGTTGCGGATGCCGTTGAGCTTAGGTTCAGCCGCTGCGGGCTCAGGGGCTGCGGGCTGAGGGCGGTGGTCCTGCATCGGGCCGCTGCCGCCGGGTGACCCGTCCTGCGTGCGGGGCGACCCGTCTCAGTGAAGGTGGGCTGTTTCTCAGCGAAGAAGGACGGGTGCCCGTCAGTTTCACCGAAGTTGGGCCGCGATCGGTGTCTGATCTGGTGGGGCGTCGTGGGGCACCGATCGGTGCGTTGGCCGCAGGTCGCGGCGATCACCTCTCAGCCGTTCTGGCTGCGCTGGGACACTGCGGACGGGAAACGCCGTCACGCCCCTGACCACTTCGTCCGGCTGGGTGACGGGCGGGTCCGAATCGTCGACGTCCGTGCCGAGGACGCCAGACCCCGCTCGAACGAGGATCGTCCGGCAGGGTCCGCCGCTGGTGCTCACGCCGATGCTGGTATCAGGCCCGGACACGACACGCGCCACCATGGGCAGGGACCGGTGACCGCCCGCAGACACCTGCTTGTTCATAGGCAACCAGGTGTCTCGCGACCGTCAGAAAGTGCCGAAGAAGCGGTGCCACCAACTGGGACGCTGGACATGCCAGGGCAGTTGGCTCGGTCCGTCGTAATCGCTCTCCACAAGTTCTTCGGGAAGAACCGCATAGGCAAGGTCGTCCAAGGCCCGACTGACCTTGCGGAGATCATCAGAATGCAGATGCCCCTCGGCTTGAGCCTCGTCCGTGCCCAGGAAGGCTCCAGGGTTGTCTGCGCAGATGAAGGCAAGTGACCCGAACTTGCTGACGCAGACCACAACCCGAGTCCCACAGGTTGTTGCTTCCGCGGGTACAACAACGCGCCCGTACTCGCTGGAGTCCTGAGTGTCCTGCTCAGTGGCGCACTGAGTCGAGAAGTCGCCCTCCAGCCGTTTCACCAGTCCGTCGAACAGAACGGCGGTCCCATTGCGGTCATACTCTCGCGGCCGCTCCAGCCAATTCGGATCATCAAGTTCTCGCAGCAACATCAGAGAATCTGCTCGGCTTCCCGTCACCGGCACATCCTCGCCCGAGATCTGCCTCTGGAGCTACGCCTGGAGCACCTCCGTGCGTCCCGCAGCCATCGGCGACCCACCGACCTTCGATGAGACGGACAACCAAGTGGCCCGCCTTCGCTGAGACAAGTCAGCGGGGTGACCTGTGTCAGTGATCGTTGATCGATTGCCAGCAGAAGGCGATCAACACTTTTCCGCGTCAGCAATGAGCAACCGCATGCCAGTTTTTGACAGTAAAGATTGACCAAAGATGGTCGCGGGTGACGCTCTCAGGGCTGACTCGGGTGCCTCTGACCTGGCCTTTTCCCAGTTCGCCGTCATCAGATGACGGCGATGACGCACTTTCCGGCTATCCCTCTGCGGCTGGCGAGTGAGCACCCCAGCCGTGTTCGCAGGTCAGCCAGGTTCGTTGCTGTTGGCAGCCTTGCGGCGCCGCTGTGCCTTCTCGCGACAACTTCTTGAACACCAGCGGCGGGCCCTCCCCGACGCGGCCCTTTCGATGGGCTCCCGGCAATACTCGCAGGTCAGCAGCCTGTAGGAGGTCGGGTCGACTCCTCGGCGGGCTCGTTGCCCGCAGCGATACGAACACCAGCGACGCAAGCTGGTCCTGGACTTGGCCGGCTGAAGAGGACCCTGGCAGAACTCACAGGTATCACTTGGCGGTTGGAGGAACTGTTCTGGCGAGGAGAGGCGACTCCAGCGGCGAGCGTGCTGTCGACAAGCGGCCGAACATGTCTGACGGTGAGAGCGTGCGCCCGGGGGTAGGGGCTTCTCGCAGGCTATGCAGCGGCGGTCTTCTTGAGTGGGCGGACCGCCCTCGGTGCTCGGGGCGTCGAGGCCGGTGCGCCCACTCTGGCGACGGAGGTAGGCGGTGCGGCGGCATGCAGAGGAACAGAGTCTGTGACGCTGCCCGATTTGAATCTGCATCGGTTTCTGGCAGATCCGGCAGGGGGCCGTCGTCTGCCTTCGGCGGTGTGCTCGGGTCTTGCAGCGCATGGAGCAGAGGATCGCCCGCCGCCCGAAGGCTCCGGTGGGCGGTATGTCCGTGCCGCATTCCCTGCACTTCTTCGTCTCGAGAGTGATGCGCAGGAGGTCGGGGTCGCGGCCGGTGACCGCGGCCAGGCGAAACCAGGACGGTGTGCCCCGTGGGCCGGGTGGGTCTATGAGGAACTTTCGAAGGTAGGCAGGCGGGAGGTGGTTGGCGTGGGCGAGGCGTCTGATGAAGGCGGGGCCGCCTTCCCCTGCTCGTGGACGGACCTGGAAGGGAAGACGTGCGATCGTAAGGTCACTCCAAGGTGGCACTGTCACTGATCGCCGGCCGCCGCTGAAGGGCCGCCTGGCCGCTTGCGGCCGGAGGCGATGTCCAGGTCAACGGCCAGCAGTCCGGGCTTAGTGATCTTTTCTGAGCCGGTGAGAATGGCGTCCACGGCGGCTCCGCGGAGCTGGTGAGAGAGGGTTCCGATCATGCCGCCCGTTCGGGTGTGCAGGAAGCGGTCCAGACGGGTCAGAGTGCCGGGCTTGTGCTGATGCAGCAAAAGGTTCGCTTCCATCTGCGCGACCAGCGCCTTCCATTCCTTGTTGTAGGGGAACGGGTGAGTGGCCACCGAGGTGAAACGGGCGGCGATCTGGTCGCCGCGGGTGCCGGAGAGCAGGCCGCTGTCTTCGATGTCGATGCCGGCGTAGGCGAACGTCGCGGGGATGCGCTCGGAGAAGTACTTGAGCGTGTCGGACGCCTCAGCTCCCGTGCGGGTGTGCAGGGAGATGTTGTGGATCTCGTCGACCAGGATGAGGTTGGTGCGGGCCTTGGTGCAGACGCCGACCACGGCCTCGGTGAGGTCGGTGATGTTGGAGCTTCGCAGCACCGGGAGGCCGAGGAAGCGGGCGAACTCTGCAGCGATCATGCGGGGTGTCGCGGCAGGCGGGACGGTGATGTAGATGACCGGTATGCGCTCGTCTTGGCCGGGGTGCCGGCGGCGGTCCTGGAGTTCGTGGGCCAGGCCGAGCTGGGTGAGGGCGATCGTCTTGCCGGTGTTTGCTGGCCCGGAGACGATGAGGCCTCTTCGGGCGCTGATGGCGCCGCGGTTGAGGATGATCAGGCGGCGCCCGCAGGTGACAGTGTGCCGGACGGTCGAGGTGGCGACCACCTGCAGGCGGGCATGGTGGTCAAGCCGGTCCTCGTCGTACTGGTATCTGTCCTCTTTGGTTAGGGCTTCGTACTCATCCTGCGTCAGCGTGGCCGTCGGCTCACTGATCGCCCCCGCGACGAACTCGCGCCAACCGGGCAGGACCGTCAGGTAGCGGCCGAAATCGTCATCCGGCTGGTCTGCCAGCGGCGTGCTCACGAACGTCTCCAAGGGTCCTCAAGCGGGTCGAAGATTCCCAGCGGGATCACTTCGGCCATCGTTTCCTCGTCCTCCGCCGGCGGCTCCGGCGAGGGTTGCATCTCTGGTTGCGGTGGGGGTGTAGCTGCTACCGGTGTGGTGACCTTGGTCCGGGCGGCGACGCGGCGGTCCGCCTTGGACGGCTTGGCCTTCCGCTTCTTTGCCACTGGCTCGTCGGGGCCGGCGTGTGCGCGAGTCAGCAGGGCTGACACGGCTGCGGCGAGTTCTTCCTCGGTGGCCTTGGGTAGTTGGTGGCTGACGTGGTCCCAGGCGAGGTCACCGAAGGGAACGGGTGCCCGGTTCAGGTATTTCCAGGTTGCCTGGACCCACTCACCTTCGCCGCGGTGGTTGCGTACCCAGACTCGGGAGACGTCGTAGGGGTCTCGGTGCACTTCCCAGAGCCCGCGCTTGGCGGTGACGCCTGAGTCCCGCCGCCGCATCGGCCCAAGCTCGGGGGCGTCGTAAGTGCGGTTGTTGATCCGGATTCCGTAGGAGTTGACGGCCCGCCAGGCCGCAGGCAGGAGCTCGATGTAGTCCTGCCCGCTGAGCGCGACCGGGACGTAGCCGCAGGCCTCCACCAGGGCGGCGTACTTCTGGTTGGGGGTGAACAGGCGTCCCGGGTGGCCGGGGTCGCGCAGGCCCTCGTGCGGCCGGTTCTGCCACCTCGCGACGATCCACTCGTCCAGCAGGTCCTGGAGTTCGGGCAGTGACCACAGGTTCTCCTCCTCCGGGTGTCGGCCGCGGTGGTCGGTGTTGCGGCCGGTGTAGCCGGGGAGGAACTGGGCGAACATCGTCGCGACGGAGCCCAGCATCTTCTCGATGTGCCCCTTCTCGAAGGGCGAGCCCTTGTGCGTGGGCTGGAAGTCGATCTCCAGGAACCGGCAGGACGCCCGGAAGTTGTGCGAGATGAACACCTTGCCGTGATCGCAGACGATCATCTCCGGGACGATCACCGGCTTGGCTGCAGCATGTTCGAGGCGTTCGTCGATCGTCAGCAGGCGGCGGTGCGGCAGCACCGAGCGCGACATCTTCAGTGCGTCGATCCAGCCTGGCCTCATCAGTTCCGGCGTGACCGTGCGGGCCAGCAGCACGCTGGCGTCGACCGACTTCGTCGTGGGCCTGAGCACCGCCGCGGTCAGCGTCCTGGACGCGACATCGATCATGCCGGTCAGTTCGACCTTGCCGACCACTCCGTCGTCGAGGCGGACCATGACGTCCAGCGGAGTGGAGTCGATCTGCATGACCTCGCCCGGAGCCGACACCGTCAGCTCTCCGAACGGGGCAGCAGCCCCATGGGCCATCGACCTGCGGGTGACCGCCGACCCGGTCGCGTGCGTGCCCGCCACCAGCCTGTCCAGCAGACGGTAGAGCGTCCGCCGCGACGGCAGTTCGGCCAGGTCGCCGCCGTTGTCCCGGAGGATCTCCTCCGTCCTCCAGATCAGGTAGGCCCCGTTGCGTGTCGAGGTCTCGACGCCTTCCTTGATCGCCATCCGCATCGCCGCGACGACGGCGTCCGGTGCGTCACCGAACTCCTTGCGCTTGCGGCCAGGTCGGTGGTCCACGAGCCTGGCCAGTCCTGCCAGGCCGTCCTCCAAATAGCGGCGTCGCCGCAGCCCCACCGCCCCGGACTTGATCTCGTGGCCGAGGGCCGCGAGTTCGGTCGCCTTGGTCTTCTGGCGTGAGGTCACCGACGTGCCCGGCCCATAGCCCGGCCGTGGCAGTGTTCCGGGTTCGACGCCGGGCGGCAGTCCGTGCAAGACCTCGAGGATGTGCCCTTCCCACCACAATGCCTGCTTCATCACTTCGGGATCGAAGGTCTCCAGCAGGCCGGACGGCGGCAGCGGAATGCGTTCGGGCTGGAACAGGACCTCGAAGTCCGCCGTCTCGAACAGATCGATCAGGGCCACCACTCGGTGCGGTGCCTCGGCGTCCTCCAGCACCGCCGCCTGTGCGGTGACCTCGAGAACCCCCCTGACCTGGCCCTCGAACCGAACCCGCTGGCCGACCGCCAAGGCCGGCGGCCGCTTCAGGCTCCCCATGCGTTTCCCTCCGTCCAGACCAGGCTGTCGGTCTCCATCAGCCCTCCCACCAGGTCCGTCTTCAAAGCCCCGGACCACAACAGATGAAAAAGCACCGGCAGAACCTGCAGCCGATCGCCGACCAGCCCGGCGCCGCCCCAGAGCCCCATCGGTTCGCGGAAGACCTCCAGGAGCCTGTCGGCCACCCCCGCCGGCCGTCGGCAGCGGGCCCGCCGATACCGGGACAGCCAGCGGACATTCGCCATGAACACCGGATTAGGCCGCCCGGCCCACTCGAACTCCCAGCCCACGGCCCGGCAGGCATGCCCGGCCGCGTCGAACGCCTCCCGCGTCGCCTCATCCATCTCGTCCTCGGCCCGGACATCAACGACACGGGCGCGACCGTCGGACAGCCGGACAAAGTAGTCCGGAGCGTGTCGGCGCTTGCGGGTGCCGTCGTGCCAGTGCAGCCAAAACGGCTGTGAGGCGATTGCGGCCACGTGCGGGTCGCGGTCCAGCAGGATCAGCCGGTCCCTCTCCAGCCAGGACTCGTAGCCCACGTGATCCCGAACCGTCGTCGAGTAATACCAGCCCGCGAACCCCTGGCCGTCCTTCCGCCAGCTGAACTCCCGTACCGGGTCCACAACCTCGAACGGCGTATCCCAGCTGGCCCCCAGCGACCGGCGTACAAGCAAGCTGTTGACGGAAAACGCCAGGTCAAAGGCCGTAAGAGCAGCCTCGTCCGACACACTGGCAATTGCCCCCACCACGTCCTCCGCTTGCTGTACGCCAGGTGATCATCCTTTGGTGGCACAAACTAGCGTTGATCACTCATCAGTGGCAATCGATCAGGGTTAACTGACACAGGTCACGGGGCTCGCGTGCGGAGGATTGCTAAACGAACAGTACCGATATATCGTTGACGCATCGCGACAGATCAACGATGGAAGGAAGTGAGTGCGATGCGTTCCCATGGACACACGCACGGACATGGACACGGCGGCCCCGGCGGGCGCGGTGGGGGTGACTTCGAGGGGCGCCGCGGTGCCTTCGGGCCCTTCGGTCCGCCCTTCGGAGGCCCGTTCGGCGGGCGCGGTGGCGGCAGGGGTGGGCCCCGGGGGAGGGCGCGGCGCGGTGATGTGCGCGCCTCGATCCTGGCGCTGCTCAAGGACCGCCCGATGCACGGGTACGAGATGATCCAGGAGATCGGCGAGCGCAGCGGCGGGGCCTGGCGGCCCAGCCCCGGCTCCGTCTACCCGACGCTCCAGCTGCTGGAGGACGAGGGCCTGATCGCCAGCCAGAGTGAGGGCGGCAAGAAGCTGTTCACGCTCACCGAGCCCGGACGTACGGCCGCCGACGAGGGGCCGGACGCTCCTTGGGAGGAGGCGGCGGGGCGCGGCGGTGACTGGGAGACCATGAACGAGATCCGGCAGGCCGGTTTCGGTCTGATGGAGGCGTTCGGTCAGGTGTGGCGGACCGGTACGCCGGAGCAGCGCAAGAAGGCGATGGCTGTGATCGGCGAGTCCCGTAAGAAGCTCTATCTGATTCTGGCCGACGAGGACTGAGTGTGTCCCGTCGTACCCCCGGGCGGCGCCCCCACCGATCAGTCGGTGGGGGCGCCGCTGTCGTACGGGGTGTCTGCAGGCCTCAGGTCACGAGGCCGGCCAGTTTGCGCAGCGACTCCTGGAGCGCGGCGGTTGCCGAGTCCTTGAGCTTGCCGGCCATCAGGGACACGGCCGCTCCCGTGAACTCGCCGTCGATACGGACCACCGTGGCGCCGCCGTCAGGAGTGAGTGAATAGCGCATCGCGAGGTTGACGCCCATCGGGCCCTTGCCACGCGTGACCAACAAAGCCGCCGGTGTCAGCTCGTCCACCGTCCAGTTCACCTCGGCGGGGAAGCCCATGAGCTTCATGTTCTCCTCGAAGGTGGACCCCACGGCGAGCGGGTCGGGACCGCCCTTCGGGAAGCTGGTGTGTGTCGCGTTCCACTCGCCGTAAGCGCTGAAGTCGGTCAGCTGGGACCAGACCTTCTCGGCCGGTGCTTCGATACGGGCCTCGGCGCTGACTTCGGCCATGCGACCACCCCTTCTCGTCGGGTTGCGATGTCGCGGAACGTAGCTCCTGGGCCCCGAACATTCAATACTGATGAACCGTCAGGTCTGCTGTATGGGGGCGCGCGCCCGTTTCGGGTGCAATCACCGTCTCATCCGTAAGGAGGAGGGTCCGGCCGCGCGTGCCCAACTTCTGTCGGACGGCCAAATGCTCCCCGGCGGGGATGTTCCGGACGTGGATGCCTGATGAGCTGGGAGATGTGCATAGCCCTACCCACCCGGACGACCAGCCCGCGCCGTCCCGAACCGACATCGAAGCCAGGCTCACCGTGGAGCTGGCGACGGTCGTGGCGGGCGCACGCCGGCGCGCGCTGCGTGATGGCGACCGCCAGATCGACACGGCCCATCTGCTGCACTCGGTGATCGAGACCGACCCCGAGGTGCGGGCCGCCTTCGACAGCGGCCCCCAGGTGGCCAAGGTGCTGGGTTATCTCGTGCAGCGCAGCATCGGCTACGGGCTGCGCTGGCAGGGGTCGGTGGAGGACTCAGGGGCGGTTCCCGTGGTGGCCGAGCCGGGAGTGACCGGCTGGTCGCCCGCAGCCGTGGCGGCGATGGAGGGGGCCCTGGAGCGAGCGGGGGAGCGCGGGAACCGGCGCGCGAGCGGCCTTGATCTGCTGGCCGCGCTCGCCCGCGACCGCGAGTGCCGGGCCGTGGAGGTACTGGGCCGCGCCGGGGTGGACGCGGAACGCCTGGCGGAGCGTCTGGAGGACGGCAACCGCCAGGCCCGTCGGTGGTGACGCTCCTGACCGCACCTGCCATGATGTGCCGATGCGTGCGTCTCGGGGAAAGAGCGTCGGCCTGGGACTCGCCCTGGTGTCGGCCTTCGCGTTCGGCGGTTCGGGTGTCGCGGCCAAGCCGCTGATCGAGGCGGGGCTCGACCCGCTGGCGGTGGTCTGGCTGCGGGTGGCCGGAGCCGCCCTGGTGATGCTGCCCGTCGCCTGGCGCCACCGTGCTCTCGTACGGCGCAGGCCCGCGCTGCTCATCGGCTTCGGACTGCTCGCCGTCGCGGGCGTCCAGGCGTGTTACTTCGCCGCCCTCTCCCGGATCCCCGTCGGTGTCGCGCTGCTGGTCGAGTACCTCGCACCCGCGCTCGTCCTGGGCTGGGTCCGCTTCGTCCAGCGCAGGCCGGTGACGCGCGCCGCGGCCTTCGGGGTGGTCCTCGCGGCCGGCGGGCTCGCCTGTGTGGTCGAGGTCTGGTCCGGACTGAGCTTCGACGCCATCGGGCTGCTGCTCGCGCTGGGCGCCGCCTGCTGCCAGGTCGGCTACTTCGTCCTGTCCGACCACGGCGGCGACGGGGCCGACCGGGCCGACCCGCTGGGGGTCATCGCGTACGGACTCCTCGTCGGCACCGCCCTGCTGACCGTGATCGCCCGTCCGTGGCGGATGGACTGGTCGCTCCTCGCGGGCCGTGCGGACATGAACGGGACATCGGTACCCGCCTGGCTGCTGCTCGGCTGGATCGTGCTGATCGCCACCGTCGTCGCCTACGTCTTCGGAGTGGTCTCGGTCCGCAGGCTCTCCCCGCAGGTGGCGGGGGTGGTCGCCTGTCTGGAAGCGGTGATCGCGACGGTACTCGCCTGGGTGCTGTTGGGGGAGCATCTCTCCGCACCGCAGATCGTGGGCGGGGTGGTGGTGCTGCTCGGCGCGTTCGTCGCCCAGTCATCGGCCCCGAAGCCTCCGTCAGGGCCGGTGGCGGGCGTATCCCCCACCGTGGAGGCCGAGTTGCCCGCCCCGCGCAGCGTGACATAGCGCGGGTCCGTTAGGGTTCGGCCATGCATCTCACCGTACTGCCGCCTCCCGCCGCATAGCGCGGGCGGCCGCACTTTCTGACGGAGACCGGGCTCGGGGTGTCCCCGAGCGGCCTGTCGCTGCCCGCGCACGGAGCTCAGCGACCGCCTTCCCCCGTCTTCCTCATGGAGCAGTACGTGAAGCACGTGACGCATGCGCCGAACCCTGCCGCCGGGCTGTCCGTCCGCCGCAGTCTCCTCTATCTGTCCGTGGCCGGAGCCGCGTGGGGCACCGCCGGGGCCGCGGCCTCGCTGCTCTATCTGACCAGTGACCTCGGGCCCGTCTCCCTCACCTTCTGGCGGTGCGCCGGGGGGCTTGTGCTGCTGCTCGCCGTACGGGCCGTGCGCCGGCCGCGCCGTGGGGCCCGCCCCGCCGAACCCCGTGCCCGGCTGGTTCTGCGCACCGTCGCGACCGGCCTGGCGTTCACGCTCTTCCAGGTCGCCTACTTCGCCGCGGTCCAGGCCACCGGGCTCGCCGTGGGCACCGTCGTCACCCTGGGCGCCGGTCCCGTGCTCATCGCCGTCGGTGCCCGGCTGACCATGGGCGAGCGGCTTGGCGCCGGCGGGACCACCGCCGTCGCGGGTGCGCTCGGCGGGCTCGTGGTGCTGGTCCTGGGCAGCGGCGGCGGAGCCGTGCACCCCGCGGGGGTCGGCTGGGCGTTGCTCTCCGCCGCCGGGTATGCGGCGATGACCCTGCTGACCCGGTGGCTCGGCCGGAGCGGCGGCAGTGACCCGCTGTCGACGACCGCCTGGTCCCTCGCCGTCGGCACCGCCGTCCTGCTGCCGCTCGCCCTGGCGGAGGGAATTCTTCCGCACACCGTCGAACTGGGCAGGGTGCTGGGCCTGCTGGCCTATGTGGCGGCGGTGCCCACGGCACTCGCCTACGCCCTGTACTTCGCCGGGGCCGCGGTGGTCCGCTCCGCGACGGTCTCCGTGATCATGCTGCTGGAACCGGTGAGCGCCGCGGTCATCGCCGTGGCCCTGCTCGGGGAGCGGCTCACCACGGGCACCGTCATCGGCACACTGCTGCTGCTCGCGGCCGTCACGGGTCTCGCGTACGGGGAGATGCGGGCGGCGGCCGCGCGGCGGCGGCCGCTGCCGGTCTGAGCCGGCCCGAGCCGGTCCGATCTCAGGCGGCAGTCCCGCCCGTGCACTTCGCCCGCGTCGCTCAGTGGCGGTCGAGGTAGTCCGGCAGCGTGATCGCCGGGTCCAGGTCGTCCGACGCGATCGGCGTGCCGTATCCCTTGCTCACCGGTACGACACCCGACCAGTACGGCAGGGCGAGGTCCTCCGGCTCGTCGTTCGGGCCGCCGGCGCGGACCTTGGCGGAGACCTCGTCCAGGTCGAGGCGTACGACGGCGGTCGCCGCCAGCTCCTTGGCGTTGGCCCGGCGTGAGTCGTGCGACCGGCCGGGCACGGCCTGCTCGACGATCGCGTCGAGAGCGGTGCGCCGCTCCTCGGTGTCGGTGACCTGGCGGGCCGTGCCGTGGACGACCACCGAGCGGTAGTTGATCGAGTGGTGGAAGGCGGACCGCGCGAGGACCAGACCGTCGACATGGGTGACCGTCAGACAGACCGCGATCCCCGGGTCCGCCTCGCCCGCCGCCCGCAGCGGACGGGAGCCCGTCGAGCCGTGGATGTAGAGGCGCTCGCCCACCCGTGTGTACAGCGTCGGCAGCACCACGGGGGCACCGTCGCGGAGGAATCCGAGATGGCAGAGGTAGCCCTCGTCCAGGATCGAGTGCACCAGTTCACGGTCGTACGAGGCGCGCTCCCGGGAGCGGGTGGGCACGGTCCGCGCGGTCGGCACGTACGGCGTGTCCTGCTGCGGGCGCGCGGCCGGAGAGGTCTCGGACATTGCGTCCTCCATTGCATTAGTGCATAATCTTCTTTGTGCTAGGAGAGTATGGGATCGAAGGCGGCCGTGCAACGGACATCGCGGCGAGTGTGGAGCGCGCGATCAGCTCCGGTGTGCTCGCGCCGGGTCAACTGCTGCCGCCGCTGAGGGAGTTGGCGGCACAGCTGGGTGTCAATCCGAACACCGTCGGCGCCGCGTACCGGACGCTGCGCGACCGCGGGGTGATCGCGACGGCGGGGCGCAGGGGGAGCCGGGTGCGGCCCCGGCCGGCCAGTACGGCACGTGAATCGATCAGGGCCGACATCCCGGCCGGCGTGCGGGACCTCGCGTCGGGCAATCCCGACCGCGCCCTGCTGCCCCCGCTCGCCGGTGCGCTGGCGGCCGCCGGTGCGCGCAGTGACGAGCGGGCGGTGCTGTACGGGGAGTCCGGCGTCGACCCGGGGCTCGAACGGGCGGCGCGCGCCGCCCTCCGCGCCGACGGGGTGCCGGACGGGCCGGTCGCCGTGCTGTCGGGTTCGCTCGACGGGATCGAGCGCGTGCTGGCTGCACACCTCAGGCCGGGTGACGCGGTCGCCATCGAGGATCCGGGCTGGGGCGCCCTGCTCGATCTCGTACCGGCGCTCGGGCTGCGGGCGGTGCCGATGGGGCTCGACGGTGAGGGGCCGCTGCCGGGTGAGGTGGCGCGGGTGCTGCGTGACGGGGCACGCGCGCTGGTGGTCACGGCCCGCGCGCAGAACCCCACGGGCGCCGCGGTGAGTCCAGCGCGCGCCGATGCGCTGCGAGCGGTGCTGCGGGACCATCCCGGTGTCCTGCTCATCGAGGACGACCACGGCCACGGCATCGTCGATCTGCCGTTGAGTCCGCTGGCCGGGGCCGTGGACAGCTGGGCTTTCGTACGGTCGGTCTCCAAGGCGTACGGACCCGATCTGCGGCTCGCCGTGCTGACCGGTGACGCGGTCACCGTGGACCGGGTGCTGGGCCGTCAGCGGCTTGGCCCCGGCTGGGTCAGCCATCTGCTGCAGAGCGCGGTGGTCCAGCTGTGGACTTCGGAGGCCGTCGATGTCTCCGCGGTCTCGCTCTCGTACGGGCGGCGCCGGGATGCGCTGATCGGGGCGCTGGCGGAGCGGGGTGTCGACGCCTGGGGCCGCAGTGGGATGAACGTGTGGGTGCCGGTGCCGGACGAGACCGGGGTGGTGGCGCGCCTGCTGCACGCGGGCTGGGCCGTCGCCCCGGGCGCCCGTTTCCGGATGGCCGCACCGCCGGGTGTGCGCCTCACGGTCTCCACGCTGGGCCCGGACGACATCGGCCCGGTCGCCGACGCGGTCGCGTCGGCGGCAGGCCCCGCGCCCGGCAGGCGTTACGACTGACCGGGGCGGGGGCTGGCGGGCGTCAGGGCTGACCGGTCCGGCGTGTCCGGCGGCCGCTACCGCCGGCCAGGGCTCGTGCGCGCAAGGCGTGAGGGCCGCTCGCCCCCGCCGCTCGGTCCGCGCTTCCTCGGTCGGCTCTGGGTCAGCGCGGCGCCGGCCAGTACGATCACCGCGCCCACCGGGGTGTTCCAGCCGATGGTCTCACCCAGCAGCGCCACCCCTGCCGCAGTGGCGATCACCGGGATGAAGTACGTGACCATCTGCCCGGTGGTCGGGCCGACTTCGGCCACCAGACCGTACTGGAGCAGCAGGGCCACCCCCGTGCCCAGTGCGCCGAGGGCCGCGACGGCGAGCAGCGGAACCACCGGGAACGAGCTGGGCAGTGCGGTGAACAGCGGGGTGACCAGGGCCAGTTCGACGGTCGCGACCAGCAGCTGTGAACCGGTCATCGCCAGATGGGAGTTGCCCGTCCCCGCCAGGGTGCGCCGTACGTAGATCCAGCCGACCGGATAGCACAGGGACGCCAGCAGGGCCATCGCGGTGCCCTTGAAGTCCAGTCCCGAGAAGCCCTGCCAGACGCCCAGCACCGTCAGGACGCCGAGGAACCCGAGTCCGAGTCCGGCGACCCTGCGGCGGGTCGGACGGTCCTCGGAGAGTGCGACCAGGGAGAGCGCCATGCCCCACAGCGGGGAGGTGGCGTTGCAGATCCCGGCGAGTGTCGAGGGGATGGTCTGCTCGGCGTAGGCGAAGAGGGAGAACGGCGCGGCGTTCAGCAGGAGGGCGGCCAGCGAGAGCCGGCCCCAGGTCCGCACCCCGCGCGGCAGCCGCTCGCGCCGGAAGGCGATGGCCGCGGCCAGCACGGCGGTGCCGAAGAAGAGGCGGCCGAAGGTCACCTGGAACGGGGCGTAGCCCTCGGTGCCCACCTTGATCAGCAGAAAGCTGAAACCCCAGATGAGCGAGAGCAGGATGAAGCGGACGCGCCAGTCGACGGCGGGGCGGCGGGTGGTGGATGGCGGTGCGATGACCGGTGCTGACACGGTCCCGGCAGGAGTCGCGGTGCTCATACGGGCCACTGTGGCCCCACGCTATATCGTAGCACAAGCGAGATTATGTGGAGTGGTTGCCGTAGCATTGCTTACATGTTGAATCTGGAGCGTCTGCGTATCCTCGACGCCGTGGCCCGGCACGGCTCGGTGAGCGGAGCGGCCGACGGGCTGCATGTGACCACCTCCGCCGTCTCCCAGCAACTGGCCAAGCTGGAGCGGGAGGCCGGTCAGCCGCTGCTCGCCAAGAACGGCCGTGGGGTACGGCTCACGGACGCGGGCCGGCTCCTCGCCGACCACGCCGCCCGCATTCTCTCCCAGGTGGAGATCGCACAGTCCGATCTGGAGGCCCAGCGCGGCCGGGTCGTCGGTGAGCTGCGGATCTCCGCCTTCCCCACCGCTGCCCGCGGGCTGCTCCCGGGAGTGCTCGCCGCGTTGCGGTCGGGCCACCCCCAACTGGCGGTCTGCTCGCAGGAGTTGGAGGGCGAGGACGGGGTCAGGGGTGTGGTGCGCGGTGATCTCGATGTGGCCGTGGTGCTCGACTGGTACAACAAGCCCACGGCGATGCCGGAGGGGATGGCCAAGCGCGCCCTCTTCGACGACATCGCCGATATCGCGGTGCCGGCCGGGCACCCGCTGGCCGGCGCATCGGACGTGGAGCTGGAGGCGTTCGCGCAGGACGAGTGGATCACCTGGCCGGAGGGCGAGTTCTGCCGTGAGTGGCTGATGTTCACCCTCGGGGGCAAGGGGTTCGAGCCGCGGATCGCCCATGTCGCGGGTGAGCACCCGACCCAGATGGCGCTGATCGCCGCCGGGCTCGGAGTCGGTGTCGCGCCGCGGCTCGGGCGGGGGCCGATTCCCGACGGCGTCCGGGTCGTGACCGTACGGGACGCGCTGCGGCGCCATGTGTACGCGATCTGGCGCGCCGACGCCGACCGCCGGCCCTCCATCAGGGCGGCGGTCGACGCGCTGTACGCGGCGGGAGCGGGTCTCGAAGGTGCGCCCGAGGGTGCGGGGCGCGAAGGTGCGGCCGAGGGATCGGGTCTCGAAGGTGCGCCGAGGAGCGCGGGTCCCGAAGGTGCACCAGGGAGCGCGGGCCGCGGCGGGGCGAAGGGCTGAGCGGACCGGGTCTCCGCGCGCCTGGACGCCCCGTGGTCAGCCGAGTTTGCGGAAGTCCCAGGACACGATGGCGTCCGGGGTCAGCCGCAGCCAGGCGTGGCGTCCGTCGTACGGCATGAGGTCCATCCCGAAGTTCTTGCGGGCGAACAGTTTCTCCGGCGCGTCGAGTTCCGGGCAGGGCTCGCCCGTACGGGGTGCCTCGCCGACCATGACCGCGCTGCCCGAAAGCTCCACCCCGCGCAGCTCGCCGTACTCCTCGCCGTCGTCGACCACCACGGCCAGGCGGGGGTCCCCGGACAGCTGGGACCAGCGGCGGCTCCTGGTCAGCGAGTAGAGCCAGAGCGAGGTGCCGTCCCAGAGGAACCAGAGGGCGCCGACGTGCGGACGGCCGTCCGGCGACACGGTGGCGACCCGGCAGGTGCGCTGCTCGCCGAGGAAGGTGTCGCGCTCCGCGGCCGTCATCATGATCCTGCGGCCTCGGCGCTGGGTGTCGGTCATGGGGGCTTCTCCCGCCGTCGCAGCTGTTTCTGACTAGGTGTCAGAAATCATGGGCTCTCTTCCTTCATGACGCAATGGGCGTTAGCCTCGCGCGCCGGCCCGGCCCGTCGGGCCGGGTTCGAGGAGAGGTGAGGGCCCATGCCGTCGTCCGAACAGCTCGCGCAGCAGCTCGACCCCGCCACGGCGGTCCTGCTCACCGTCGAGTGCCAGGAGGGTGTGGTCGGCCAGGACGGCGCTCTGCCCGAACTGGCCGCCGAGGCACAGTCGTCGGGGGCGCTGGGGCGTGTCGCCCGACTGGTCGCACGCGCGCACGAGACAGGGGTGCAGGTGGTGCACGCGGTGGCGGAACGGCGGCCCGACGGACGGGGCGCCAACCACAACGCCCGGCTCTTCCGGGCGGCCGGCCGCCTACCCGTCCAGCAGCACACCGGCTCGAAGGCGGTCAGGGTGGCCGAGCCCATTCAGGTGGCCGACCAGGATCTCGTCGTACGGAGGCTGCACGGCCTGTCACCCATCGCGGGCACGGACGTCGACGCGCTGCTGCGGAACCTGGGCTGCCGGACACTGGTCGTCACCGGTGTTTCGGCCAATGTGGCGATCCCCAACGCCGTCTTCGACGCGGTCAACCTCGGTTACACGGTGGTGGTTCCGGCGGACGCCATCGCGGGGGTGCCGGCCGACTACACCCCCGCGATGATCCGCAACACCCTCGCCCTCGTCGCGACGGTCACCACGACCGACGACGTACTGGCGAGCTGGCCGCAGTCGGGGAAGCGGCCCGGGAATCCGGTGGGCGGCTGATCAGCTCTCGTCGGACGGGAGCGCCAACGCCCGTTTGAGGAAGTCGAGTTCCAGCATCAGCAGCCGGTCCGCCACGTTCTCGCGGTGCACCAGGTGGCCCGTACCGGACAGCGGCAGCACGGTGTGCGGACGGCCCGCGGCCAGCAGCGCGGCCGACAGCCGCAGCGTGTGGGCGGGGGCCACATTGTCGTCGGCGAGTCCGTGCACCAGCATCAGCGGCCGGGTCAGCCGGTGTGCGTGGGGGAGCAGCGAGGAGCGTTCGTACCCCTTGGGCTGGATGTCCGGGTGGCCGAGGAAGCGCTCCTCCCAGTAGCTGTCGTACAGCCGGCGGTCGGCGGGGGTGGCGCCCGCGAACGCCGCGTGGAACACATCGGGGCGGTGCAGCACGGCCCCGGCGGCGAGATAGCCGCTGTACGACCAGCCGCGGATCGCCACCCGCCCCAGGTCCAGGGCCTCGTACCGCTCCGCGGCCGCGTGCAGGGCGTCGACCTGGTCGTCGAGTACGGGACCGAGCCGGTCGCCGTCGATGGCGTGCTCCCACGCGATGCCGCGGCCAGGGGTGCCGCGGCCGTCCGTGGCCAGTACGGCGAAGCCGTGCTCGGCGTACCACTGGCAGACGGCCGTGTACCAGCCCCGCCCCCTGGTCACCACCTGCATCCCGGGCCCCGAGTACGGGCTGAGCAGCACCGGCAGCCGCTCCTGCCGCCCGGGTCGGTACCAGGAGGGCAGATGCAGACGGCTGCGCAACTCGCGTGCGCCGAGCGTGAGATGGACCGGGGCCGGGGTGACCAGGGGCTTCTCGGTGAGCACCTGGATCCGCCCGTCCGGCCGGCCGTCCCGGCGCACGGTCACCGACTGGCCGTCGTCCGTCCTGCTGTCGACGACCAGGGTGCCGCCGCCGACCGCGGCCGTATGCACCCCCGCGTGCTCCGTCAGCCTGACGAAACCGGCCCCCTCCTCGTACGACCAGACATGGACCTCCGTCGGCTCATCGCTCGCGGTGAAGAAGACCCGTTCGCCCACCGCGCCCAGCATTTCGCGCACATACAGGCCGTCGGGGCTGAGGGTGTCCCCGATCCGGATCCCGCGCACATCGCCCCGTACCGAAGGCAGGACCCGAACACCCGCCGGGGTGTGCAGGGGTGTGCCGGTCAGGCTCGCCACCCAGCTCTCGTCGGACGTCCGCGACACCACCTCGTACGCGCCGCCCGCCGGGTCGGCGGCGACCACCCATACGGTGCGCTGGTCCCTGGTCTGGAGGACGGCGACGGGTCCCGCGCCGTCCCAGGAGGCGGAGATCAGGTACTCGAAGGCGGGCGCGTCCCACCCGCCGGGCGGTGTCGGCCGCGCGGGTACCGTCCGGGGGAGCGGGACGGGGGTGCGGCCGCCGCCGGTCGTGAGGACGAGCAGTGAGGTCTCGGCGTTGGGGGTGCCGGCCGCCGGGTAGCGGATGACGACGGGCGGCTTCTCCGGGTCGGAGGCGTCGGCGATGTAGCGGCGGTGGACCATCGAGGTGTCGACCCGGGCGACGAGCAGGGCGTCACTGTCCGGGGACCACCAGTACCCGCGCGACCTGCCGATGGAGGCCCTCGCGCAGTAGTCGGCGAGGCCGTAGGTGACATCGGGTTCCTCGGGTGCGGCGAGCAGCCTGTCACCGGTGCCGTCGGCCCGTACGACATGCAGGGCGCCGCCGGTGACATAGGCGATCAGGGTGCCGTCGGGCGACGGCCGGGGATCGGTCACGGGGCCCGCGGTGGGGATGCGGCGCGGGGCGCCGGTGGTTGGGCTGTGTTCGGGGGCGGCCCGGTGCTCTGCGGATTCCTGGTCGCGGCGGGGTGACTGGTCCTGGCTCCGGCTCCGGCTCCGGCCCGGGTTCCGGTCGTGGTCCTGGTTGTGGTCAGGGCCGCCGGCCGGGACGGATTCCGTGCGTACGGTCCAGAGTTCACCGTCCGCGGCGTAGGCGACGACCCGTGCGGCGCGGTCGGTGGCGTACGTGGTCACCCCCGCAGAAGGCGACGGGTGGCCGGCGAGGAGGCGCTCCTGCCCGTGCTCGTACATCCAGAGCAGACCGCGTGCGTCGGTGCCGGTGGCGGACCTGAGGAACAGCACCCGTTCGCCGTCCGCGGAGACGGTGAACTGCCTAGGAGTGCCGAGGGTGAAACGGCGGGTCCTGGCGAACTGGCGGGGAAATCCGTTGATGTCCACTGCTTCGGCCTTGCCTTCCGTGGGTGTGACCGGGCGGGGCGACGGGGGCGCGACCGGTCGGGAAACAGGAAGAGATCGTCGCCCTCCCTCCCCGGGTGCGACCCGGCGGGTAGGCGCCGAAATCACAGCAGCCCCTCTCACGACGGTGCGTGGGAGGGGCGCTTCCGGGGACCGTCGAGGCCGACGATCTCGGTGTGTACGTCATACGGGACGGGCTGCTGCCGCGATGCGCCGGACCGGCGGGCTGTCGCTGCTGCGGGCCGCGTGTCTGTCCCTGGTGTGCTGGAGAACCTATCAGCCGGGCTGCCCCGCGGTGTGGCCGGGTCCGCGGGCGGCTCCGGCGCCGGGCATCCCGTCCGGCGGTGCGATCTCCCGGTCCAGACCGTCCAGCATGAACGTCAGGCCGTGCTCGAAGTCCGGTGCGTCGAGCCGGAAGGCGGGATGCCCTCCGGTGAGGGCGGCGGCGAGCGCGGGACGGCCCGCCAGGAGCGCGGGATCGTCCGTGACGCCGCTGCTGACGGCCGTCATGGCCGCGCCGAGCGAGTAGGACTCCACGAGCAGCACCGCGCGGATGGCGCGCTCCGTCTCCCAGCCCGAATCGGTGAGCCCGCGCAGCACCGCGTCGAGTCCGGTCAGTGACGCCTCGCTGCGCACGGGCCTGCGCATGACCAGCAGGATGGCGTTGGGGTGCCGCTGGAACGTGCGGAAGTACCGGCGGGCCAGCTCCGCCAACTCCGCACGCCAGTCGGCGCCGTAGGTGGCGCCCGAGCCGATCTCGCGGACCACCTCGTCCGTCACCGCGTCCAGTACGTCCTCGAGGTTGCGGAAGTACTTGTACAGCGACGGGCTCGACACATCCAGCCGCTGGGCGATGCGGCGCATCGACAGGGCGCCGACGCCTTCTTCGTCCAGGATCCGCACAGCTTCGGCCAGGGCCGCTTCGCGGGAGATCTGGGGCGGACGGGGCATCGGCGGGACAACTCCTCACTCGGTGGTGCGTGGCCGGGCGGGCCCACCGGATTCTACGGCTCGCTCGTCGTGGGCTCGGGGTTGGCGGGCGGGGAGCCCTTCCCTTCGGGGCTCGGCGTCGGGTAGCTTACGCGAAAGTTAATGGCATTAGTTAATCGTCTTCATCGCAGGTCCCGACACTCCGGCGCGCGCAAATCCTGCCGCGTGCCGGTCCCCGCCCCGATCCCGGAGGAACTGTGGACACCGACTCCGCCGACCTCGCCCCTGACCCCCGCCCCGTTGACGCCGCCGCCCCAGGAGGTGAGCCGCACGGCGGTGAGCTGCGCGGCGGTGCGATCGGCCTGCGGGCCGCGCTCGGTGTCACCGTGGCCAACATGGCGCCGGTCAACGGGGTGTTCCTCACCGCCCCCGCGATCGTCGCCGCGATGGGGACGCGAGCCCCGTGGGCGTTCCTGCTGGTCACTGTCGGACTGCTGGCGGCGGCCGCGACGGTCGCGGAGTTTGCACGCCGCATCGTCTCGCCCGGATCGCTGGTGGCCTACTCGTACTACGCGTACCGCACGGTGACGCCGGGCCTGGGCACCCGGGTGTCCGCCGCGCTCTTCTACACGATGCTGCTCGCGGGTCCGCTGACCCTGGGCGCGGTGTCCGTGTTCGCCGGCCACTGGTCCGCCACGGCCCTCGGCCTGGCGGGGGACTGGTGGCTGGTGCTCTCACTGGCGGCGCTGGTCTTCGCGGCGGCCGTGGTGCTGCGCGGCATCGTGGCATCCAGCCGGCTGGCGATGGCGCTGGCCGCCGTGCAGCTGGCGGTGCTGTTCGCCTTCGCGGTGCTGCTGCTCGTCCGCTCCGGCGGTGACATCACGGTGCCGCTGCACTCCGACGGTGGCGAGCCGGGCGGTCTCGCCGGGCTGAGCGGGCTGACCTTCCCGCTGGCGGTGGCCGGGATGGTCGGCTGGGACAATTCGGCCGGTATGGCGGCCGAGCTCCGCCGGCCGCGGCGGGTGGTGCCGCTGACCGTGATCTCAGCCGTGGCGCTGGTCGGCCTGCTGTACACGCTGTGCACCTGGGCCGGGCTCGCGGGCTACGCCCACTGGCAGGGCGCCGCCCGGGGCGCCGACCGGTTCGGTGCCCCCGCCAACGGTGCTCCCTTCCTCGAACTCGCCCAGCACTACCTGCCGGTGGCACACGGAGTGCTCGCCGCCGTCGGCGCCATCAGCTCCGTCGCCTGTCTGGTCGGCGCCATGACCGCGATGTCGCGGATCACCTTCACGGCCGCACGCGCCGGGATGCTGCCGCGCCGCCTCGGGTACGCGTCGACCCGGCACGGCGTGCCCATCGGTGCCGTGCTGCTGTGGTTCACGCTCATCGCTCTGTGCACGGCGCTGCCCGCCCTGACCGGCGCGGCGCCCACGACCGCGTCGTCCTGGGAAGCCGGTATGGGCACCGTCCCACTGCTGCTGAACCTGCTGGTCGTTCTCATCGGGCTCCCGCTGTACATCCGGCGTACGGAGCCCGGCAGTCTGCGGCTTGTCCGGCATCTCCTCGTGCCGTTCACCGGCCTCGCGGTCATCGGGTGGGGCGTGTACGGCAATGTGCGGCCCGACCAGCCCGCACCCGGCAACACCTTCTGGATCTGTACGGCTGTGATCGCCGTACTCGCCGTCACCGCGGCCGTCCGCTTCGCCCGCAGCCCCGCCCCCGGGCTCTCCGCCCTCGGTGTCGAGCCGGAGACACCGCCCGCCGGATGAGACCCGGCTCCACGTCCGCCCGCCCTCACCCCCCGCAGGCAAGCCCCTGCCCGCAAGCCCCACCCCGCAAGTCCCCTGTAGGTCGCCGCCCGCAAGCCCCACGCCGGCCCTCGCAAGCCAAGGAGAACCGTGTCCCGCAACCACGCCGATCTCGCCGTGACCGGTGCCACCGTGCACACCCTCGACCCCCACAGGCCGGTCGCGTCGGCCGTCGCGATACGGGAAGGTGTCGTCATCGCGGTCGGCTCCGACGCCGATGTACGGGACGTCTGCGGCGCACGCACCCGGGTCGTCGACGCCGCCGGCGCCACCCTCACCCCCGGGCTGACCGACAGCCATCTGCACCCGGTCACCGGCACCGTCATGACCAGCGGCCTCGACCTCTCGGGCTGCGGTGACGCGGCCGGGCTCCGCGCCGCTCTCGGAGCGGAGCGCCGTCGCCTGGGCCCCGGCCGCTGGATCCGGGGCTTCGGCCTGGACCCGAACGCCCTCGACGGCCACCGCCCGCACCGGCGGCTCATCGACGACGTCCTCGCCGGCGCCCCCGCCCTGCTCACCCTCTTCGACGGACACGCGGCACTCGCCTCGACACGGGCCCTGGAACTGGCCGGGATCGGCGGCCCGCTCGCCCTGCCGGGGACGGCGCGGATCGTGTGCGACGCGGACGGCTCGCCCACCGGAGAACTCCTCGAGGAGCCGGCGAAGGAGCTGGTCGAGCGGGTCGCTCCGGAGCCGACCGCCGGTGAACTCGCCGACTGGCTGGGTGAGTTGTTCGCCAGGATGAACGCGTCGGGGCTGACCGGAGGACATGTCATGGACCTCAGGGACGGGAGCCTGGAGGCGCTGCGGCTGCTCGACGAACGGGACGCGGTGACCATGCGCCTTCGGCTGGCGGCCCGCTGCAGGCCCGGCACCGGAGAAGAGGGGATGCGTGAGCTGATCGGTCTCCAGGGCACCGGGGGCCGACTGTGGCAGGTCGCAGGAGTGAAGCTGTTCATGGACGGGACGGTCGACAACGGAACGGCCTGGCTGCACCACCCCGACTGCCACGGCGAGTCCACCCGGCCGTTCTGGCTGCCGCCGGAGACGTACGCCGATGCGGTGGACACCTTCGCCCGCGCCGGTGTCCCCACCGCCACGCACGCCATCGGCGACGCCGCCGTCGCGTACGCCCTCGACTGCCTTGCCCCGCACAGCAGCCCGGATCAGCGCTCGGCCCGGCACCGGATCGAGCATGTCGAGACCATCCCGGACAGCCTCGTCCCGCGCTTCGCCCGGCACGGCATCGCCGCTTCGATGCAGCCCAGCCACGTCCAGTACACGCTGGCCGATCACAGCGACAACTGGTCGACGCGGCTCGGCGCCATCCGCGCCGGCCGGGCGTTCCGCTGCGCGGACGTACTGCGGGCCGGGGCCGTCCTCGCGCTCGGGTCCGACTGGCCCATCGCACACTTCGACCCCCGGGAAGTGCTGGCCGCCGCCCAGCTGCGGCGGCCGCCGCGCTGCCCCGGCCGGGAGCCCGTGGGCCCCCGGCAGGCGCTGACCGCGGCCGAGGCGCTGACCGGGATGACCCGTGCGCCTGCCGTCGTGGCCGGCGAGCAGCACCGGGCCGGCCGGATCCGTGAGGGCTGCCGCGCCGATCTCACCGGGTTCGCGGCCGACCCGCTGCTGGTTCCCGCCGCCGAACTGCCCGACGTACCCATCAGGCTCACCGTCGTCGACGGCCGGGTCGTCCACGAGTCCTGAGCGCCGGCCGCGTGGTCCGGTCCGGGAGACGTCTCCTCCCGCATGGCCCGCGCCACATCCCTCCGCCCCTCCGTCCCCACACCCCTGCGCGCCACACACACCTGACCGGAAGAGGTACACGCACCATGGAACTGATCCTGCTCGGCACCGCGGGCGGCCCGCAGCCCAACTCCGACCGCAGCGCCCCCGCCCAGGCCCTGGTCCACCGGGGCGAGATCATCGTGGTCGACTGCGGCAGTGGGGTGGCCCGCCAACTGACCCGCGCCGGGCTCGCGTTGCGGGATCTGCGCACCGTACTGATCACCCATCAGCACATCGACCACACGGCGGACTACGGCAACCTCGTCCTGCTGGCCTGGACCGCGGGGCTCAGCGATCCGGTACGTGCCTACGGGCCGCCGCCGCTGAAAGCGGTCACCGCGGACTATCTGGCCATGACCAGGACCGATGTCAGGCACCGGGAGGCGCTCGGCAGGCCCCCGCTGTCCGGTCTCTTCGACGTACGGGAGGTCACCGGGCCGGGTGTTCTCCGCGATGCGGACGGCCTTCGGATCACGGCGGCCCTCGCCGAACACCCGCCGATGACGCCGTCGTTCGCCTACCGCTTCGACACCGCGGAGCGGTCGGTCGTCATCTCCGGGGACACCGCGGCCAGCGACCGGGTCGCCGAACTGGCCGCGGGCGCCGACATCCTGGTGCACGAGGCGTACTCGCCGGACGATCTGCATCTGCTCCTGCGGCACAGCAACGCGCGTCTCGACCAGATGCGGGCCCATTTCGCCCGGGCCCACACCACCGCCGAGGAGGCGGGCCGGATCGCCGCGCGCAGTGGGGTCGGCACGCTCGTGCTGTCCCACATCATCCCGACGACCGGCATCGACCCGGACGTACTGCGCAGGCAGGCCGGCCGCTCCTTCGACGGCGAGATCATCGTCGGGAGCGACCTGGACCGCCTCTAGAGCCCAGCGTCCGGAGCCGGGCCTGATCAGGCCGGAACGGGCCGGATCAGGCCCGCGCCCCGGTCAGCTGAGGGTGGACAGGGCCGCCGGATCGTACGCGGCCAGCTCGTCCAGCCGTCCTTCCAGGACCTTGGCCGCCCACTGCGGGTCGTGCAGCAGCGCACGGCCCACGGCGACCACGTCGAACTCGTCGCGCTCCAACCGGTCGAGAAGGTTCTCGATGCCCTTGACCTGTGAGCCCTCGCCGCGGAAGGCGCCGCTGAACTCGCTGTCCAGGCCCACCGATCCGACCGTGATGACCGGCTTGCCGCTGAGCTTCCTCGTCCAGCCCGCCAGGTTGAGGTCGGAGCCGTCGAACTCCGGCTCCCAGTAGCGGCGCGTCGAGGCGTGGAAGACGTCGACCCCGGCTCCGGACAGCGGGGCCAGCAGGGCCTCCAGCTCCCCGGGGGTCCCGGCGAGCTTCGCCTCGTACGACTGCATCTTCCACTGGGAGAAGCGGAAGATCACCGGGAACGACGGCGAGACCGCGGCGCGTACCGCGGCCACGATCTCCGCGGCGAACCTGGTGCGGGCCACCGGGTCACCGCCGTACGCGTCGGTCCGCCGGTTGGTCCCCTCCCACAGGAACTGGTCGATCAGGTATCCGTGCGCGCCGTGCAGCTCGACCCCGTCGAAGCCGATGCGCTCGGCGGCGGCCGCGGCCCCGGCGAACGCGCCGATCACGTCGTCCAGGTCCTGCTGCGTCATGGCCTTGCCGTCGTCACCCGTGCCTTCCGGGAGGCGGAGGCCGGAGGGGCCCACGGCCGGGGCTTCGGGGAACGGCGGCCGCCCGGCGGTGCGGGCCATGCCGATGTGCCACAGCTGGGGCACGATCGTGCCGCCCGCCGCGTGCACCTCGTCCACGACCTTCTTCCAGCCCGCCAGCTGGTCCGCACCGTGGAAACGCGGAACACGGTCGCTCTCCCCGGCCGACGGGTGATCGACGTAGGTGCCTTCGGTGACGATCAGGCCGACACCCGCGGCGGCACGCCGCGCGTAGTACGAGACCACGTCCTCACCCGGAATGCCGCCGGGGGAGAACTGCCGGGTCATGGGAGCCATCGCGATCCGGTTGGGAACGGTCAGGCCGTTCAGGACGACGGGCCGGGACAGGATCTGCGCCGCGCGCTCGGCGGAGGCGGTGGTGGTGGTCACTCTGCGTGCTCCTCGGAAAACGGCTGACCGGAACTGGCACGGGTGGTGCCGTCGTGCTCAACCGGAGACAGCCTCCGGTCATTCCGCCGCCCCGGTGTGACCCGCGATACGTCCGGTCACGAACGTGCTCGCCAGCAGCGACAGCTGGGTGCGCTGCGCCTCGCCGAGGTGCGCGGCCAGAGCCTGGATCCGCAGGCCCGCGTCAGCGGTGCTCGCGCGGGCCAGCTCCTGGCCCTGCGCGGTCAGCGAGACCTGGACGGCGCGTCCGTCGTGGGGCGCGGGGGCGCGGCGCACCAGGCCGCGGCGCTCGGCCCGGTCGACCAGGCCGGTCATGCTGGATTTGTCCAGCCCCAGATGCCGGGCCAGCTCCTGCATGCCGGGCGTGCGGTCGCGGAGCACCCCGAGCAGGCGCAACTGGATGACCGACAGGCCGCGTTCGGCCGCGACATCGGCGAGCGCGCCCTGCACCGCGAACGACAACTGGACCAGGCTGTCGACAAGGCCCAGATCGGCGGCCGGGGCCGCGGCGGGCGTGGCTTCGTTGTTCATGTTCTCAGCATACTTGACTTAGTACGTGACCCAAATTAATTTGGTTTTGGTCACGTACTAAATCAACGTATGACCGAGGAGCCGTCATGCATGCCGCCGTTGTCCGTTCGTTCGACCGTCCGCCCCGTTACGAGGAGTTCGCCACCCCCCGGCCCAGCGGAGGGCAGATCCTGGTGGATGTACTGGCCGCCGGTCTGCACCCCCGGGTCCGCTCCGGCGCCGACGGCACCCACTACACCAGCGACGGCCGGCTGCCCCTGATCCCCGGCGTCGACGGCGTGGGCACGCTGCCCGACGGGCGGCGGGTGTACTTCGTGGCCGACGACGATGTCCCCGGCACCATGGCCGAGCAGGCACTCGTGGACCCGCGCCGCTGTGTTCCGCTGCCGGAGAACGCCGATCCCGTCACCGTCGCGGCCGCGATGAACCCCGCGATGTCCTCCTGGGTGGCGCTGCGCCGCAGGGTCGCCTTCCGGCCGGGACAGAGCGTGCTGGTGCTGGGCGCCACAGGAAACGCCGGGCAGATGGCCGTACAGATCGCCCGCCGCCTCGGCGCGGACCGTATCGTCGCCGCGGGCCGCGACCAGCGGCGCCTCGACCTGCTCGCCGGTCTCGGCGCCACCGATGTGGTCCCGCTGACCGGCGAACCGGCCGAGGCCGCCGAGCGGTTGGGCAAGGCCGCCGCAGACGTCGATGTGGTGATCGACTACACCTGGGGCGCCCCCACCGAACGGGCCATCCCCGCCCTGCTCACCCACCGCGCCGAACGCAGCGCGCCGCTGGACTGGATCCAGATCGGCTCGATGGCGGGGCCGGACATCACGCTGCCCTCCTTCGTGCTGCGCGCGGCCAATCTGCGGATCATGGGCAGCGGGCAGGGCTCACTCACCGCAGCCGGGATCGTCGCCGAACTCCCGTCCCTGGTCGAGGAGCTCGCGGCGGGCACGCTCACGGCCGCCGCGGTGCCGCTGCCGCTCGCCGAGGTCGAACAAGCCTGGACAGCGCCGGCCGACCCCGGCCGGCGCATCGTGTTCACGCCGACCGCCTGACCTTGCCCTTCCCCGAACGGACAGCCCCGTGCCCCGGTGCGCGTGGCGAGGCTAGGCCCCGGTACGCGTGAGGTCCATCGTCCAGTTCGTCTCCCAGGTCTGTCCGCCGTCCGCCGAGAACCGCTGGGTCCAGCGGGCGGAGTTCTCGGTGATGTCCGACCAGATGAAGTGCACGCGCACCGGGCGTCCTTCGTGGGTGTCGTCGCCGTAGAAGTCGCCGCGTCCGTCGGTGAAGCTTCCCGTCACCGGCGGCAGCAGCCCGCCGGTGGTGCTGTCGGCCCAGCTCAGGCTCCACTGTCCGGTCTCGGGGTTGTGGAGCCGCAGCGTCACCCCGCGGAAGTCCTTGGTGGGGAAGTGGATCTCGTCGATGTTTCCCTGTCCTGCGAGGACCGGACGGATCACTGCATGGCCTGGGAATTCTTCCCATGTGGTGGACCCGGCGAAGAGTTTCGTCAGGCGCCGGTTCGCCACGTCCCAGGACCCGAAGAGGAAGTCGAAGTCATTCATGGGCCCATTGTCACCGTACGGGAGCCGTCTGTCCGGGAGCCGCGGCTCGGCCCGTCCCCAGGGCCGTGCCGAGCGCCGTGCGGTCGACCTTGCCGTTGCCGTTGAGCGGCAGGGCGTCGAGACGGGTGAGGACGGCGGGCACCATATAGGCGGGGAGCCGGTCACGGAGTGCCAGGCGTACGGCGTTCTCGCTGTCCGCCGCGCCCGTGTAGGCGGCCGCGATCTCGGTGCCCGCCCGGGTGGCCAGTGCGACGGCCGCCGCGTCGCCGACGCCCGGCTGGGAGCGCAACGCCGCCTCGACCTCGCCCAGTTCGACCCGGTATCCGTGCACCTGGATCTGCTGGTCGCTGCGCCCGATGTGCACCAGCGGCAGGTCCCGCGACCCGGCGGGCTCGTCGGGAGGCAGCAGGGCGACCCGGTCGCCGGTGCGGTACCAGTGCGCGTCCGTCAGCGCGGTGGCCGGATCGTACGGGGCTCCGTCGGCCGCCAGGAAACGGCCGGCGTTGTTGGCCCGGTCGAGATAGCCGGGAAAGCGCTGCGGACCGCGCACGCACAGCTCACTCCTGAACAGCCGGTGTTCCATACGGGGGTTGAGGGTGCCGATCGGCACCGTTCCGTTGGCGGGGGACGGCCAGTGACCGGGGTCGGCGGGCAGCCGGTACGCGGTGCAGGTGACGGTCAGCTCGGTCGGACCGTAGGCGTTCTCCAGCGAGCTGCCCGGCGCGGCCCGCTGCCACGCCCGCGCCTGCTGGAGGGTGAGCGGCTCCCCGCAGAACACGCTGGCCCGCAGGGTCGGCATGCTCCCGGGTTCCAGCGCGCGCAGCCGCTTCGCGAGCGAGACGACCGAGGGCACGGAGTTCCAGTGTGTGATGGCGTGCCGGTTGACGAAGCGGACCGGCGCCAGAAGGTCGGCGCGGGCCGGTACGACCAGGGTGGCACCGCTTCCCCACGCGGCGTACATGTCGAAGAGGGAGGGGTCGAAGGTCAGCTCGAAGGTCTGCGAGAAGCGGTCGCCCGGGCCGGCCGCGCAGTGCGGCACGGCGTGGGCGAGGTAGGCGCAGATGTTCCGCTGCCGGACGGGTACGCCCTTGGGGGTGCCGGTGGATCCGGACGTGAACATGATGTACGCGAGGTCGTCCGGGCCCGCCCCCGTGACGGACAGGACGGGTGCGGGAGCGCCGAGCAGGCCCAGCAGTTCGTCATCCGTCATGCCGACTGCGGGAACCCCTGCTGGCTGGAGGGGCTGTTCGGATGTTCCGTCGCTGAGGAGCGCGTCGAGCGACGCCTGGCGCACGATCCCCGCGTTGCGCTCGGCGGGGAACGCGGGCCCGAGCGGGACGGCCGCGGCGCCGATGCGCTGGATGGCCAGGTAGCCCGCGTAGGCGACGACGGTACGCGCGGCCAGCAGCCCCACCCTGCGCGGCGGTGTCCCGTCGCCGCTGCTCACCAGCGCTGCGGCCATGTGGTCGGCCAGGAGCGAGAGTTCGGCGTACGTCAGCACGGTGCCGCCGGTCTCCAGTGCCGTACGGTCGCCGTGGACCGCTACCGATGACGTGAACCAGTCGTCGAGGGTGTGGAGTCGGGCGGGCATGCTCACGGTCTGTCCTTATCGGATGTCGGATCGGATGTCGGATCGGCTGTGGGATCGGGTGTCGGATCGGGTGTCGGATTGGTCTCGGACGGTCGAGAACGCGCAGCTGAACGGGGTCGGTGACCGGTCCCGCAGACTGATCCAGCGGTAGGCGCCCCAGTGGCCCGACCGGGCGCCGGGCCGTACGTCGATGGTCCAGGGGCGGCCCGCGATACCCGCGCCGCTGGCCTTCACACACGCCTCCTGCACGGTCCACACCCAGGCGACCTCCTCGGCCGCCCGCCGCGGCGGCAGCGCCGCGACCCGGTCGGCGTGGGCGTGCAGCACCCTTCGGGCGAACGGCGCCGTGACCGAGTCACCCGGCTCCTGGAGATCCACCCCGATGGCCCGCCCGACGGCGATCCCGGCGGCGACCGCGCCCCCGCTGTGCGACACACTGACCCCCACACCGGGCAGCCCGGCGACACGGGGCCTGCCGTGGGCGTCCGCGGCGATGGCGGCCCCGTCGGCCGCCGGGTGGACGGCCGCGATCAGGCGTCGCAACAGCCCGCGCCCGGCCAGGAATTCGCGGGCGCGCCACTCCGGCAGCAGGGCCGCCCTGCGCAGATCGTCCCGGTGGGTGCTCGGGGGCGTACGGCCCGCGGCCGCGTCGGTCACCCACACCCGGTCCGCCACCTCCCGTACGGCGTTCACCTCGGTACGTCCGGCCGTGCGGGCTCGGCCAGGATGCTCTCGGCGGCGTCGGCCAGCGCACCGAGCACCACCTCGTTCGCACCGCCGCCGATCCCGAACAGCGCCGCCTGGGCGCGTACTTCCTGGATCCCGCCGGTGGTGAACCCGGCCGCGCCCCACAGCTGCCCGCACTCGGCGAGCACCTCGCCGACGGTGGCACCGGCCGCGGCCTTCAGGGTGGCGGCGGCCGTCGCGTCGTACCGCGACACCACCGGCTCCCCGAACTGCGCCACCAGCGCCTCCAGTTCCCGCAGCCGCAGCAGACACCGGGCGAGCCGCTGGCGTACGGCGTCCAGGTCCCACAGGGTGCCGTCCCCGTGCGCGCGGGCGGCCAGCCTGCGTTGGGTGTCCCGCAGGGTGCGGCGGCACAGGGACACGCCCCACTGCGCGCCGGCGAGCCGTTCGGTGGCGATGTGGCGGGCGAAGAGCGGCAGCCCGAAGCCGACCCGGCCCAGCACGTGGTCCTGTCCGACCCGTACCCCGTCGAAGGTGAGGTGGCCGGTGCCGGAGTCCGCGAAGAGCGCCGAATCGGCGGGTATTACGGCCACGCCGGGTGCGTCGGCGGGCACCAGGACCCAGGTGAAGTGTGTGAAGTGGCGTCCCGGACGGTGCCGGGCGAGTACGAGGTGGTGACCGGCCGTCGTGGCGTTGGCGATCCAGTTCTTCCCGCCCGTCACGACCAGGGCGCCGTCCTCGATCCGTACCTCGGTGCGCAGCGCCGTCAGATCGGTCCCCGCCGTGACGTCGCTGGCCGCCAGGGAGACCGTCGTACGGCCGGACAGCGCCTGCTCCAGCGCGTGCCCGGCCGCCGGGGCGGTCCCCGTCGCGAGGACCGGCAGCGCGGTGGCCAGCTGCACGCTCACCGACAGGGTGGCGGCGATCGAGAAGCGGGCGTCCACGGCGGTGAGCAGCCCGGCGAGACCGCCGATGTCGACTCCCGCGCCCGCGGGGCCGTCCCGGTAGGCGCGGGCGGTCAGACCGCCCGCGCCGAGCGCCGCCCACACCTGGTCGCCGCTCGCCCCTGCGGGCAGCGCGTCGAGTGCGGTCCAGTCGGGGCCGGCGGGCCGCTCCGGCCGGGGTGCGTCAGGCAAAGTTCACCCCCTGGTCGCGGAGCGCCAGCCGGCCGTCGGCGAGGTGCAGCCGGTCGTTGCTGTAGTTCAGCGCCGCCGAGCGCAGGTCCCGCAGGGCGCGTTCGAGCCGGGTGGGGGAGTCCCGGAGATAGCCGTGCCGCAGCCCGAGTGCGCTGACCAGGTCGTCCACCGCCGCATGGCACTCGTCGGCGGCGGTGATCTTCAGTGAGTTGAGCAGCAACTGCCGTGCAGGGACCGAGAGATCCTGCCCCGACTCCACCATGCCCAGTGCGCGGGCGAGCAGCGCGTGCACCGACTCCAGGCGCTGGCGGGACCGGGAGATCCGGGTGAGCAGCAGTTCCGACGTCAGGTCGAAGCGTTCACGGCCCGCCGGGCTGCGCAGGAGCCGCAGGACCCGGGAGAGGGCCCCGGCCGCCGTGCCCAGCCACACGGCGGACCAGCCCAGATGGGCGAGCGGCCCGAAGACCTGGGCGGCGATCTCGTGGAACCCGCCCTGCTCGCCCACCACTTGGCCGGCCGGCACGCTCCCGGAGAGCTTCAGCGCAGCACTGTGGCTGGCGCGCATGCCCATCGGCTGCCACTCGCCGGAGCCGCTGATGTCGAGCTGGCCGCGGTGCGCGTACACCAGCGACACCTCGCTGTCGGTGACGGCGTCCGGGCTGCGCATCGTGATGAGGAAGCCGTCGGCGTGGCCTCCACCGGTCACGACCGGCGCGAACCTGTCGATCGCCAGCTGTCCCTCACCGCCGGTCAACTGGGCCTGGGCGCTGAGCAGATGACCGCCCTTGCCCGCCTCGGTCGTCACCGAGGCCAGATAGATCCCGCCCTTGGCGATGCCCGGCAGCAGCTCGTCGCGGAGCGCCCGGTCGCCGTACCTGACGATGGCCTCGGTCTGCTGGCAGTGCATCGCGAAGATCATGCCCACCGACATGTCGCTGCGCCCCAGCGTCTGCGCGGCCGCCACCAGGTCCGCCACCGTGCCGCCGAGCCCGCCGTGCGCGGTCGGTACCAGGAGCCCCAGCAGACCGGTGCCGCGGAGCGCGTCCAGCGCTTCGACGGGGAACTCCGCATCCCGGTCGGTCCGTGCGGCGTGCTCGTCGCTGACCGCCGTGACCTCGGCGAGCGCCGCCGTCAGGTCCAGCGGTACGCGCGCAGCCGGTTCCGGGCTCACGCGCCCACCTGACCGGCCGGTCCGTCGGGCAGCTGCGCGGCGATGACACGCCAGAGGCTGCCCGCGGTGGCGAACGTCGTGTCGTTGAGCTCCTCGTCCGGCAGGGATATCCCGAAGGTGTCCTCGACGGAGAACAGCAGCTCGATCGCTTGCATCGAGTCGACGCCGAGCCTGCGCAGATCCGTGTCCGGGGTGATCTCCACCCCGTCGGGCCCGGCGTTCTTGAGGAAGGGGCGGAGCAGTTCGGTGAACCGGGAGTCCATGGCGGGAGCCTCTCGTGGCAGGGGTGGGGAGGACGGAGTCAGCGGGCGATACGGCACAGGTCGTCGACCCGGCGGAGGTTCTCCGGTACGAGGTCGGCGGCGGCGAACTCCGTACCGAGGTCGTCCTCGACGCGTTCGATGATCTCGATCAGCCGGAAGGAACCGAACGAGGCGAACGAGTCGAAGGCCGCGCCCGCGAGCAGTTCGGCCTCGGGGACGCCGAGCACGGCGCCCGCCACGGCGGCCACCCGCCGGCGCAGCGCCTCGTCCGGCACTCCGGGCTCAGCGGCGGGCTCCGTGTGGAGTTCCAGGTCGGCCGCGAGCACCTCGCGCAGGCGGTCCACCAGCTGCGGCGGTTCGGCCCGGCCCCGTGCGACCCGGCGGTGGGCGAGATACGTCTGCTCGACGACCTTGTCCCAGGCCCGCAGCTGCGCCTCCTCCGCCTCGCCCGGACCGGACCGGCCGGTGAACAGCTCGCGGTACTTGGCGTGCAGTCTGCGGCCGCGGGCCAGCAGCCAGGTCTCCACGGTGAGCTGCTCGACGGCGCGCGCCCGGTCCGGCCAGGTCTCGTACGCGCCCAGGTATGCCCGTACCGCGTCGGCGTCGGCCGTGAGCACGGGCGGCAGCGCGGTGAGCGGCGGCAGTTCCCCCGGGACGATCTCGACGGTGTCGGCCGACTCGATGCCCGCCAGGTCCGCGTCCTGGAGGACCCAGCGGCCGGGCACCGCAGGGCCCCAGGACGTCTCACTGCGGTAGGCGTCCGTGATGTGCCAGCCGCCGGGGCCCGCGGCGAGCAGGAAGCTGTGCTCCATGTGCGCCTGCCCGTGGTACGGCAGCCAGGGCAGCCGGAACGAGTCGGCGATCACATAGTGCGTGGAGCCGCGCCGGGCCGCAGCGGCCAGCAGCCCGGCGCCGGTCAGCCGTTCACGCCGGGCGATGCGCAGTCCCAGCGGCGCGGGCAGTGTGCGGAGCTGCTCGTCCGGCGGGGGTTCGACCGTCGGCAGCCCGTCGGGCCGCTTCCAGGTGCGGAACTCCAGGGCCGCCCCCGCCCGCAGATGTGTCCCCGCGCCGTGGTGGTGGTCGGCGAGTACGGCCAGATTGACCTGCACACAGTCCAGCAGCCCGGTGTGGACCGAATCGAGAGCGAAGTGCTCGGGCCCGCCGGGGTGCGGCGCGCCCGCCCCCGGTATGTCCGTGCCGGTCATGTCGGCCCACCTTTCTTGTCCTTGACCCGTCGGGCCCGGCCCGGGGTGTTGTCCGTCGTCACCGTTCAGAGCCACGGCGGGAGTCCGGGGAGCCCGGCCGTCGAGGTGAGGCCGGTCCCGCCGGAGCGGCCGGCCAGCCAGGCGAGCGCGTCCGCCGGTGTCCCGGTGATGACCGGGCCGCCCGTGCCGCACCGGCCGAGGACGTCGCCTCCGGGGTCGCGCAGGGTGAAGTCCGGTACGCCGTCGGCCTCGGCGTAGTAGCCGAGCACGTCGGCCAGGATGATCTGGCGCGCCGACGCGGGGATGTCGTGCCACCCGTAGCCGATGTCCAGGTCCACATGGTGCAGTTCGAGTTCGCGCAGCCGGATCACCAGAATGCGCTGCGGGGTGCAGAGTTCACCGGTGAAGGGCCTGACGGTCGCCTGCCAGGCGGGGGCGGGCAGCGTCTCGATCACCTGCTGGAAGTGGGCGGCGCTCTCCCGGACGTCGGCCAGCTGGACGGCGGCGGGGCGGCCGGCGCCCGCCTCGATCTCGGCGTTACGGGCCTTGCGGTTCGCGTACTGGGGTGTCTCCACCCCGGTCCTCGCCCACTCCAGCAGCCGTTCGAGGGCCGGGGCCTGGCGCGCCAGATGGCTCAGGACATGGCCGCGGGTCCAGCCGGGCAGCCCGGAGGGCTCCGGTACGTCCTGGTCGCGGAGCCCGGCGAGCCCGGCCAGCAGCCGGTCCGCCGCCGCCGCGATCTCCTGGAACGACTCCCGGGTGGGGGCGATCTCCTTCAACGGGACTCCTCCGACGTGCGGTGCGGTGCGGTGGGGTGCGGCCGGGTGAGCTGGGCGAACCCTTCGGCGATGGTGGACAGGGCGGCCGCGATGTGCGGGAGGCGCGCCGGTTCGGCGGCCAGCAGCGCTTCCTCCTGCTGTCGCTCGTCGCCGTACAGCAGGCTGGTGGCCGCCTTGAACCTCAGCGCCTGCGGGCGGTCGCCGAGCAGATGGCCGCCGAGGACGACGATCCCGGAGCCGTCGAGCAGCTGTGCCGCGAGCGACGCCGAGTCCGTGATGCCGTGTGCGGCCAGCCGGTCGCGCAGCGGCTCGAAGTCCGGGTAGACGTAGAACCCGCCGGCCGGCGGCCGGCACACGGCGCCCGCGTCGACCGCGATCCGGTGCACGGCGCGCGCCACCTCGCCGTGCAGCCGGGCGCTCGCCCGCTTCCTCTCGACGATCTCCGGGGGCTCGGCGAACGCGTACTCGGCGACCTGCTGCATCGGGCCTGCGAGCGTCGACCACAGCTCGCTGGCCGCCGCGACCACGGAGTCCCGCAGCAGCTCACCGGCCTCGCCCGCGGGGAACCGTACGGCGCCGATGCGCCAGCCGCCGAGCCCCAGCGTCTTGGAGAGACCGGTGGTGACGACGGTACGCTCCGGGGCGACTTCGGCCGGACTGAGGAACGGTGTGGCCCGCGGGTCGTGGACGATGTCCCGGTAGATCTCGTCGGAGACGATCAGCAGGTCCTCGGCGCGCGCGACGGCGCAGATCTCCCGGACCGCGGCGGGCGGCGCGAGCGTCCCGGTCGGATTGTCCGGCAGCGTCAGCACCAGCAGCCGGGGATCGCCGCCGGACCGTCTGGCCCGCCGGATCGTCTCGCTCAGTGCGCCGGGGTCCGGCATGCCTCCGTACTCCGCGGGGATCGGCACCCCGAAGACCTGCTTGCCTGCGTACGCGGCCTGCGGCGCGTAGGTGTTCCAGGCAGGCTGGGGGAGCAGCACATCGCCGGGGACGGCGAGCTGCACGGCCATCAGGAGCGGCTTGCTGCCGGGGCCGACCACGATCCGGTCCGGGTCGGTGGGCAGCCCGCGGCGGGTGAAGTACCCGGCGACAGCGGCCCGTACGCCCTCGGCGCCCGCCACCGGACCGTAGGCGGAGCGTGCCGCGCCGATGGCCAGCTGCTCGGCGAGCTGCGGCAGCACCGGCAGCCTCGCCTCACCGAACGCGAGATGGATCAGTGAGTCCCCCTGGGCCCTGCGCCGGTCGACCAGCTGGTTCAGCGCCAGGTTCGGCGAAGGCGGTGCGAAGGTCACTGCGGTCATGTGCGGTTCCTCTCCGGCTGCCCGTCCGCGCGGCCACCCGCGGAGCCGGGGGATCCGGCACCGCCCGGGGCGCCGCCGCGCACGGCCGCCGCGATGTCGGCGGGGGTCGATGGGTCGAGTTCCAGCTCGTCGAGCCAGGCGGCGTCCGGCGACCACCGGGCCCGGAACGGCCGCCCCACCAGCGCCGGATCGCGCGCCTGGAGCATCCGCAGCCGGAAGAACGCGCCGTCGGGCGTCTCCTCGACCCCGTCCGTCACGACCTTGCCCGGCGTCGCCGACATCACGGGCCCGCGCACGGTCCGGGCGAGCCCAGGCAGCGTGCGGTACGCCTCGGCGAAGATGTCCACCGCCCTGGCGAGCGGCACCTTGAAGTAGTCGTACGGTCCGGTGTCCCGCTCCACGAACAGGTAGTACGGCACCGCCCCGGCCGCCAGCTCTGCCCGCCACAGCTCGCTCCACACCCGGGCGTCGTCGTTGACGTGCCCGATCATCGGGGCCTGGCAGTAGACGACGGCGCCGGTGGCCCTGATCCGGGCGACCGCCCGGCGCGCGAGGCCGCTCTCCAGCTCGCGCGGGTGGCTGAAGTGCGCCATCACGGCGAGCTGCCGCCCGGACGCCACCACCTTCTCGAAGAGCCGCAGCACCTCGTCGGCGTCCGGGTCGGTGACGAACCGCTGCGGCCAGTAGGCCACGGACTTGGTGCCGATCCGGACCGTACGGACGGACTCGACACCCAGCAGCGGCTCCAGATGACCGCGCAGCCGCTCGGTCGACATCACCATCGGGTCGCCGCCCGTGACCAGGACGTCCTGGACCTCGGGATGGCCGCCCAGATAGTCGATCAGCCCGGACGGGTCGGGCGCCGCGAAGCGCAGATCCGCGTCACCGATGAACTGCGCCCAGCGGAAGCAGTACGTGCAGTAGGCGTGGCAGGTCTGCCCCTGGCCGGGGAAGTAGAGGACCGTCTCGCGGTACTTGTGCTGGAGCCCCGGGAGCTGGACGCCCTCCTGGCTCGGTACGTTGAGCTGCTGCTGGCCTGACGGATGCGGGTTGAGCCGCTCGCGGATGTCCCGTACGGCCTCGCGCAGCAGGAGCTTGTCCGACGGGTCGCCGGAGAGTTTGGCGAGCTGGTCCTCGTCGGAGCGCGCCAGCATGCCGCTCTGCGGGAACGTCAGCTGGAACATGGGGTCTTCGGGGACCCGGTCCCAGTCGATCAGGTGCGACAGCACATATTCGTTGACCCGGAACGGCAGCACCAGCGACACCCGGCGCACGGTCTCCGTGATGTGCTCGGGCAGCCCGAACCGCTGGGCGATGTCGTCGATGTGGCGCGGCCCGAACGCCCGGAACCTGTCGGGATCCCGCTGTCCGGCCGGCATCAGTCCGTGCCTCCCGCCCGGTTCGGTTTGCGGTACAGCGCGTCGCCGATGACCAGGAAGTCGAGGTCCATCGAGCGGAAGGCGTTCACCGCGTCGGCCGCGGTGTTGACGACGGGCTCGCCCTTGTCGTTGAAGGACGTGTTGAGCAGCACCGGCGGCACACCGGCCCGCCGCAGACCGTCCAGGGCCGCTCCCACCGCCGGTGCCTCGTCGCCGTGCAGGACCTGCGGGCGGGTGGTGCCGTCGACGTGCACGACGCCGGGCGCCACACTCCGGCCCAGCTCGGTCGCTCTGGCCGCGCCGAGCATGTAGCGGCTCAGATGCTCCTGCTGCTCCCACAGCAGGGCCCCGTAGTCGGGCCGGGTCACCCCGGCGAAAGGCCGCCACTGCTCACGGTTCTTGATCGAGTTCACCCGGGCGTGCACCGCGGTGGTGTCCGGTACGGCGATGATCGACCGGCGGCACAGCGCACGCGGCCCCACCTCGGCCCGGCCCTGGGCGACCGCGCCGACGTGGCCATCGACGAGCAGCGCCGTCAGCTCGTCGATGTCGAGATCGCTGCGGAGCAGGCCCGAAGTGTCCGGTGCGCCGGGCCCGTTGGTGTGGTCGTAGCCGTGGATGTCGGTGCCCAGATAGGGGCTCAGCGCCCCGGTGCGCCGCTTCGGCGGCCGTACGGTCCAGGCGGCCCCGAGGGCGACGCCCGCGTCGTGCGGGACCGGCGGGACGTACAGCGGTCCTGGCAGCGTGCCGTTGGTGCTGCAGTTCAGCGCCACACCGCCGCTCATGCAGAGCCGCTCGACACCGGACGTCTTGCGGGTCAGCGCGGCGAGGTGGCTGACGGTCTCCTCGATCAGGCGCTGTGCGGTGTAGGCGACGAGGACCGCGCGGGGGTCCTGGGTGAGCGACTCCTCGGGGGCGCCGGGCGCTTCGGCGCCCGCGATCCGGGTGTACCGCTCCCGCCAGCGGGCGACCGTGGTGTCGTACTGCTCCTTGATCTCGTCGGCGGTGGCGTGCCCCGTGCTCTCCGTCAGCGGTTCGACGGCCAGCCGGAAGTCGTCCGCCCCGATGTCGACCAGGGATTCGACGTCGAGACCGGCGGCACGCCCGTACGCGGCCAGGCCCATGGTCTTGCCCGCGTTGAGGAAGGAGAAACCGAGCCAGGTGGAAGCGGCGTCATAGGCGTACCCGAGGGACGCGGTGCGCTGCCAGGTCCGCTCCAGGCGTGGTTCGGCGCCGTCCTCGTAGGTCCAGATCGTCGAGGACTCGTTCTCGCCGTGCCCGTCGACGACCAGCACCCCGGCCTTCGGGAAGGGCGAAGCGTAGAACGACGAGGCGGCGTGCGCCTGGTGGTGCGGTACGCGGACGACTTCGGGGGTGTGCCCGCCGAAGTCCAGGCCGACGGCGTACTCCAGGAACTCCGCGTCGGACGCGAACCGGCGCGGGTACAGCTGCTCGCTGTCCCAGCCGAGCGCGACCACATCGATGTCGGCGGCCGTGATCCCGGCCTGCTCCAGGCAGAACCGGGCCGCGCCCAGCGGCTTGCGGTAGAGCGAGTGCCGGCGCCGGTTGCAGCGCTCCTCCTCGGAGAAGGCGGCGATCTCGCCGTTCCCGTCGATGAGGCAGGCGGCGCTGTCGTGCCACCCGGCGGGAGGTGCGTTGACTCCAAGAATCCACGTCATGCGCGTCTCTCCTCGTTGGCTGTGGTCCGTCACGGAAGTCGGGTGAGGGTGTGCCGTACGGCGCGCCCGGCGCTGTCGAGGGCGGCCGTGCACTCGGCGGGGCTGTCGCCCACGGCGATCAGCGCGGCGATGCGGGGCACGATGCCGCGTGGCGGGAGCCGCAGTTCGCTGCCCGGGGCCACGAGCGGGACCGCTTCGACGATGCCGGGGACGGCGGCGGCGCCGGTCAGATCGAGTGAGTCGACGGTGGAGTCGTGCTCGGGGTAGAGGAAGCGGACCTCGGCGCAGCGGTCGCGGGTGGGGGTGAGGTCAGGGGTGCGGCCGAGCGCGATGTCCACGGCTGCGGTGACCGGGTCGACGCCGGTGGCGAGCGTGCCGAGGAGGGGAATGAAGTCGCCGCCGAGCCGGCCGTTGACCTCCACCACACGCGGACCGGTGCGGGTGAGGCGCAGCTCGGTGTGGGTCACGCCGGTGCGGATACCGAGGACCGTATGGGCCCGCGCCACCACGGACCGCGTCTCGTCGGCCCAGGGCTCGTCGCGCCAGGGGGCGACCCGGTGGCCGGTCTCCTCGAAGTACGGCGCGAATCCCAGCTGCTTGTGCGCGACGTTCACGACGTGGACCTCGCCGTCGGACACCGCGCAGTCCACGCTGATCTCCGGGCCCTCCAGATACTCCTCGACGATGGCGCCGTCCAGGGCGCTGATCCCGGGGAACGTGGAGGTGCGCGCCTGCTCGAAGGCGCGGGCGAGCTGTTCGGGGCCGTCCACGAGGCTCACCCCGATGCTGCCGGCCAGACCGCGGGGTTTGACCACCACGGGCCAGCCGAGCGCATCGGCGGCCTCGGCGGCCTCCGCGTGACTGTGCACATGGTGGTAGGCGGCGGAGGGGACCCCGGCCGCGCCGAGCAGCCGCCGGGTGGCCAGCTTGTCCCGGCAGCGGCGGGCCGCCTCGGGGCTCATATGCGGCACCCGCAGCAGCCCGGCGACCTCGGCCGTGGTCTCCAGAAGGGTCTCGTCCCAGGTCAGTACGGCGCCCGGGCCGTCGTGTCCGTCGAGGAGTTCCGCCACGGCGGCCGCGGTCGCTGAGGCGTCGGAGGTGTCAGCGGTCCGGAACCGGTCGCCCACGTACTGCTGTTGCCAGTCGACGGGGGTGCTCTGCACGAGCGCGGCGTCGACCCGTGCGGCCACGGCGCTCAGTGCGTACGCGCGGTAGGGCGGATTGCCGCAGCCCACGACGGTGAGCCGGCCGGGCCGCCGGATGTCGACGGGGGCGCACACGAGCGAGGTGTCCTGGATCGTGCGGCGGACGGCCTCGGTGACCCGGGCACTGTCCGGGCCGCGGAACCGGAACCGGACCCCGGCGTTCTCGTACCCGCCCTCGTTCAGCAAGGCCCCGTCGTGCGGGCGTACTTCGGCGTACGGTCCGAGGGCCCTGCCGGGGGGCCGGCCGCCACTCGTGGGGAGGGCGGGGAGGACCCGGCAGGGCATCGGCACCGAGGGCGGCACCAGCAGCCATCCCGCCACTTCGGCGGTCCCGTCGAAGGCGGGCGCGGCGGCGGATCCGATACCGGTCTGCTGGGCGACGGCCACCGCCATCAGGTCGATGCCGTGCACCTCACGCCAGATGAAGGGGACTTCGGCGCCGCCGGGCCTCGCCCCGATCTCCAGGACGGTCAGCGCGCCGCTGTCGCTCTCGAAGAGTTCCAGATGGAAGACCGCGGGCCCGGTGAAGAGCGCACGGGCCGCCGCGGCCGCGATCTCGCCCGTCCGGGCGAGGAGCCCGGGGTCGTCGATCTCGACCGAGCCCAGTGCGGTGCCGGTGGTGAACTCCAGGCAGGTGCTCAGATAGCGGGAGGCACGCCAGGCACCGAGACCGGAACCTGTGTTGTCGGCGTCCCCGGCGTCCCCGGGGGCTCCCGTGTTCCCCGTGTAGACGCCGTCGACGTGCAGGACCCGGTCGGGCAGCCACGGCTGTACGAGCATCTCGGTGTCGCGCGGGAACGCGTACGCCCGGAGCGCGTCGGGGGAGTCCAGCCGCCGGATTCCGGCGCTGGCCGTGCCCCGCCGTGGCTTCACCAGCACCGGCCAGCCGTGCTGCGCGGCGAAGGACGCGACCGCTCCGTGGTCGGGCGCGTCGGCGGTCGGGGGAACGGCGATGCCCGCCCCGGTGAGCCGCTGAGCCATCAGCAGTTTGTCCCGCAGGGGTTCCAGGTCCTCGCTGCGCTGTCCGGGCAGGCCGAACTCGCCGCGCAGATCGGCGGCCAGATCGAGATCGGTCTCCTGGAGCGCCACGATCCGGGTCGGCGGACCGACCTGCTCGGTCAGCGAGGCGATCGCGTCACGGACCTGTTTGACGTTCTCCGTACTGTCCACGAGCCGTACACCGGCGGCCTGTTCGTGCGGCAGATGGCGGGCGGCCCGTTCGGTGGTGACATAGCTGACGTGGTGGACGGTGTGGTCCAGATAGGCGGCGTAGTCGGCGTACCGGTCGGTCCACCGGTGGATGACCATCACGTGTTCGGGCACTGGGATGCCTCCTGGGTCAGGAACGGCACGGGCGGGACGGGAAGGGGGCGGGCGAAGGGGGCCGTCCTGGGCGCACCGTGAACGTGAGCCGGACGGGTACGGGAGCCGGTGGCGCCGCCCCGCCGGTACGGGCGGCGGCTGCGGGGGTACGTCCCCGGCCGACCGCAACGCCTTTGTCCGGTCGGTGACTTGAGGGGGGATCGTCGGGCCGGTCAGCAGTCTCCGGCGGTGGTGACGAGCGCGTGGTGCATGTCCCACAGCAGTTCGGCGCACTGCTCGCGGCCGATGTCCTTGGCGGTGAGCCGCACCGACAGGTCGGACGCGCCCTCCAGAGCGCGGGCGTAACAGCGCGGGCCGATCGTGGTGAAGGGCTCCTCCCAGGTGATGACGGGCTCGATGACGGGCACCGGATCCGCGGAGTCGGGCGGCTGCTCCGGCAGGGCCACATAGTTGAAGGCACAGACGGGTTCGGGCGCGTCGGGTCTGCGGGCGAGCAGTTCGGCGACGGCGGTGACGTCATGCGCGCCGTGCCGGAAGGCGCCGAGGCTGCTCCAGTGCACGGCCGACGCCAGGGTGCGCAGGTCGTTGTCGCGGGCGCCCTCGATCAGGGCGGGCACCCACTGGTTCATCGAGGTGACCGTGTTCTTCCAGCGGGCGGAGAAGCGGTTGGCGCTCATCAGCTGCACCAGCAGGGCATCGGTGCCGCAGATCCTGGCCACACTGCGGGCGTAGGCCGCGAGGACGACGCCGGCGACCGACACCCCGGCCGCCGCGGCGACCGTACGGGCGGCGGCGCGGGCAGGCCCGGAGCGCAGGGTGGCCTGGACCACGCCCGTACCGGAGCCGTCCGCGGCGGGCAGGGCGACCTGCGGCGCTCGGTCGATGACGCGGTCCCAGTGGCCGAGCGCGGCGGCCTGCCGGCGCAGACCGGCGGGGGTGAACTGGTCGGCGGCCAGCTCGGCGGGGCCGGGCAGGGGGCTGTGCACGGAGGCGGGTCCGGCTCCGGCCGGGTCGGCGAGCGCCGCGGTGAACTCCTGGCGCAGCACCTCCTGGGCCCAGGCGTCGGCGGCGATGTGGTGTTTGACGAACAGCAGATGGGACGCGGTGCCCGCGCGGGTCAACAGGGTGGCCCGCCAGCCGTGTTCACGGCCGAGGCGGAAGGGCTCGGTCGCAGGTCCCGCGACGAAGTCGTCGAGCGGGAGGCCATCGGTCTCGACGACCGGCAGCGCGTCGGAGAAGTCGGCGTCGGGCGTCAACTGGCGTGGGGCGTCCGCGTCCTGGAGGTCGTACCGCGTTCTCAGCGAGGGGTGGCGGGCGACGACGGCGTGTAAGGCGGTGCGTACCTCCGCGGGTCCGGCCGCGCGGGGGAGTTCCCAGAGCGCCGCGTTGTTCGCCTCGTGCCACCGGGTGCTCGGCAGATCCCGGATGTCGTGCCAGACCGAGAGCTGCCCCAGTGAAAGCGGTCCTGCCACCGGCGTGCACCCCCTCTCCATCGACACAGGACATCGGCATAGGCTCAGCAGGTTTTCGCATGGCGGAATCGCTATTCCATGCATCGCTGACGCTGCCACACACTGTTGAAGCCTGTCCAGGTCGAACTTCCCCTGGTTGCCCCTTCAGGGCCTGTCGTCAAAGTGCCGCCTGCCGCGCGACGCCTGGCACGCACGATCGCGGCGTTGCCGAAATGCCCTAGTAGCTCCGCTACGAGAACATTCCGGCGCCTTGCGATCGCACGCACCAGACGCCGCGCGGCCGCCCTCCGGGCAACGACGGCACTTTGACGACAGGCCCTAGTCGGGTCCGGTCGGTAAGTGATCCAGATCACATGCCGACCCCGGCGTCCGCATGAGAGCCTGGCCTCACTTCGGAAGTTGCTTTCCGCTGTGCGAAATGTGCGGTGGTCAGGGCAGTGGTCAGACACGAGAAGAGCGCGACGCGACCGTCGGCCGGGTCCCGCGCGGCACGGCTCCGGCGCCCCGGCGTCTGCCGGAGAACCCGGGCGCAACGGGCCGACGGGCCGCCGGCCCGCCCCGGATCATCCTTCCCGCACCCGACGAGGGGTCTCATCAACGTGACGCAACAGCCGTACCCCCAGGCCGCTTCCGCCGGGGATTTTCTGCACGACTTCCTGCTCGGGGCGGTGGCGCTGACCCCGGACCGCCCGGCCGTGGTCGAGTCGGCCCAGGCCGGGCAGACCACCGTGACCACCTACGCCGAACTCGGCTCCCTGGTCAACACCTACACCGGTGCGCTGGAGCAGCTCGGCATCGAGACCGGCGCCCGGGTGATCCTGGAGGCCGAGACGACCGCGCTGTCCATCGCGATGTTCCTCGCCTGCTCGCGGGCCGGGCTCACCTTCATCCCGGTGAGCCCCGAAATGCCGGGCGCGCGGCTGCTTGCGATCATCGGGGCCGCCCGGCCCGCCCTCCATCTCCAGACGGCGGACGGCGCACGGACCGACATCCCCCAGGAGGTCGGCACCGCCAGATTCGGTCCGGGCGGGCTGGCCGTGAAGCGGACACCGGACTGGCGTACCCCACGGCGCCACACCCCCTGTGTCACCGACCCCGCCTACATCATCTTCACGTCAGGCACCACGGGGCGGCCCAAGGGTGTCGTGATGAGTCACCGTGCCGTCGTCGCCTTCTACCGGGGCATGCTGGCTCACCGCCTCGCCACCCCTGACGACCGGATCGCCAGCACTTCCCCCCTCCAGTTCGACTTCTCGCTGCTCAACATCGGCCTGGCGCTGGGCACCGGCGCAGCCGTCGTCCCCGTACCGCCACGACTGGTGCGCTGGCCGAGGCACTTCCTGCGGGTGCTCCGCGAGAGCGGCGCCACCCAGGTCAACGGCGTCCCGTCGATCTGGCGCCAGGCCCTGCGGTACGAGTCCGAGCGGCTGGCCGCGCTGCGGGGGCTGCGCCGCGTCCTCTTCTGCGGCGAGGTGTTCCCGCCCGCCGAGCTGCGCCGCCTTCAGGAGCTCCTGCCGCAGGCGGAGTTGACCAACTGCTACGGCAGCACCGAGTCGATGGCCTGCTCCTTCGAGCCCGTGCCCCGCCCGCTGCCCGAGACGGCGGAGCGGCTCTCCATCGGTATCGCCCATCCCGGCGCCGAGCTGTTCCTCGTCGACGACGCGGGCGGCATCGTGGAGGAGGCCGGTGTGCCCGGCGAACTCCATCTGCGCAGCCCCGCGCTGTTCACGGGGTACTGGGACGACCCTGCGGCCACCCGGGCGGCGCTGGTGCCCGATCCGCTGGCGCCGGAGTCGGGGCAGCTGGTCCTGCGTACCGGTGATCTGGGCGTACGGGGCAAGGACGGCGAGTTCTACTTCAGCGGCCGGACCGACTCGCAGGTGCAGATCAACGGCAACCGGGTCGAACTGGGTGAGGTGGAAGAGCAGTTGCAGGCGTACCCGGGCGTCACGGCCGCCGCCGCGCTGGCGGTACGGGGGCCGGACGGCGGACAGCGGCTGACGGCGTTCGCCGTACTGGCCGCGGATGCCGACCGCCGGGCGACCGAGCACCGGGCCGCAGCGCACGGGGCCGCCGCCGAGGCGTCCCAGGACGCGACGGGCGGGGCGGACGCGGGCGTCCTGCGGGACTTCTGCGCGCGGACCCTGCCCCCGTACATGGTCCCGCAGGAGATCCAGCTGGTGGACACGCTGCCCACGACGGCGAACGGCAAGGTCGACCGTACGGCGCTGGCGGCCGCCGCCGAATCCGTACGGGATGCCGGACCCGGCCACGCAACCGCCCCGTAGGAGACAGCTGTGAGCAGAACCGATACGCCCGCCCCGCACCCGGCCGAGCACGCGGAAGGACGGCTGCGGACCTTCGTACGCATCCGCGCGGGCGGGCTGCCCGGGGCCTTCTGGGTGCTGTGGGGCGGGACGCTGGTCAACCGGATCGGCTCCATGGTCAATCCGTTCCTGAGCCTCTATCTGACCGGGATACGGGGAGTCCCGATCAGTACCGCCGGACTCATCCTCGCTACCGTCGGCGTCGGATCGGTCATCTCCCAGCCGCTCGGCGGGTTCATCGCCGACCGCTTCGGCCGCCGGGTGGCGCTGAGCGGCGGCATGCTCGCGAACGGTGCGACACTGCTGACACTCGGACACGCGCACGGCCTCGGCGTACTCGTCCCGGCCTGCTTCGTCCTCGGTATCACCATCGACTTCTTCCGGCCCGCGGCCCAGGCCCTCGTCGCGGACACCGTGCCCACCGCCGACCGCACCCGCGCCTTCGGCCTGCTGCTGTGGTCGGTCAACCTCGGGTTCTCCATGGCGATGGTGTTGGGCGGGTACCTCGCGTCGCACGGATACCAGCTGATCTTCTGGCTGGACGCCGGGGCCTGCACGGCCTTCGCGGCGCTGGTGTGGCTCGCCGTCCCCGAGACCCAGCCGGCGGCCGGGGAGCACAGCACGGGCGGCGGCTTCCTCACCCCGGTGCGCGACCGGGCGATGCTGGCCTTCGCGGGCATCATCGTGGTCTACGCGACCGTCTTCCAGCAGGCGTTCGCCACCCTGCCCCTGGCGATGCGGGGCGACGGTCTGTCCAGCACGGCGTACGGCACGGTCATGGCCGTCAACGGTGTGGTGGTCATCGCCGCTCAGCCGCTGATCGGCCACCGGCTCGGCGCCTTCGACAAGAGCCGGGTGCTGGCCACGGGCTTCGGTGTGGCCGCCGTCGGCACGACGGTGACGGCGTTCGCCTCCACGGCCCTCGTGTACGGGCTCGCCATCGCCGTGTGGACGCTGGGGGAGATCCTGGTCTTCGCGATGACATCGAGCGTCGTCGCCGACCTGGCGCCGGCCCATCTCCGGGGCCGCTACAACGGCTTGATCGGGATGGCCTGGGGCACGGGCTTCCTGCTGGCGCCGGTCGTCGGCACCCGCCTGCTGCTCGTCGGCCCCACGACGCTCTGGCTGACGGCCGCGTGTCTGTGCCTCGTCGCGGCAGCCGGCCAGCTCACCCTGGCGCCGGTCCTGCGCCGCAGAACGGCGCAGTGAGCGCCCGCGACCCCTCGCCCACCTCACTGAGAGGAACCCCCACTGTGCAGAAGGTGCAGAAGGCGCAGAAGCTGCCGAAGGTGCCGAAGGTGCTGCTGATAGAGGCCGACGTGTCCGCGGGTGAGGACCTGCTCACCGCGGCGGCAGAGATCGGCGTCGAGGCCCATGTCGCCACCCACGAGGACGTATTCCGTTCCTATCGGCCGGAGTTGAAGGAGAGGATCACCGGCACCGTCTTCACCGATTTCGCCGATCCGGAGACGGCACTCGACGACCTGGTCCGCTTCTGCCGGGAGACGGGCATCGACGGGGTCGTGGCCTGCTGGGAGTTCCTCTCGCCGCTGGCCACCCGGCTCGCCGACCGGCTGGGGCTGCCCGGCCACCGGCCGGAACTCGCCGACGCCTGCCGCAACAAGCGGCTCATGGCCGAGGCGTTCACGGCATTCGGGGTCCCCGCTCCGCGCACCGTGGTGGCCGGGGACCCAGGGGAACTGGCCCGGCGGGTGGCGGAGAGCGGCCTGGGCTTCCCCCTCGTCGTCAAACCGGCGGAGAACGCGGCGTCCATCGGCGTCTCGGTCGTACGCTCGGCCGCGGAGCTTCCCCGAGCCGCCCTGCTGGCACAGTCGCAGACCCACAAGACCTCGCACGGTCTGGCCCTCGACACCACCCTGCTGGCCCAGGAGCACGTGGACGGCGAGGAGTACAGCGTCGAGTCCGTCATCTGCGACGGCGAGATCCACCATCTGACGGTCACCGAGAAGTTCACCACCGGGGGAACGAGCCGCGCCGAACTGGGCCACACCGTGCCCGCCGACACCACACCCGCCGTCGGCACGGCGCTGTACGCGGCGGCCACCGCCGCGATCAGGGCACTGGGGCTGCGGAACGGTGTCGCGCACACGGAGGTGAAGGTCAGCACCGGGGGCGCCCCCAAGGTCATCGAAGTGGGCGCGCGTCCGCCGGGCGACCACATCATGCGGCTGGTGAAGGAAGCACTCGGCATCGACGAGGCACGCGCCTACCTGCAGACGGTGCTCGGCCTGCGGCCCGACGTGGCACCGAGGCGCGCCACGGCGGCGGCCATCCGGTTCATCACCGCACCGGAGGCCGGAGTTCTCCGGTGGACCAGCGCGCTCCCCTCCGGGGACCACGTGGTCGCGACCGCCATGTCCAGGATGCCGGGGGACGAAGTGGGCGGGCCGTACGACAACATGGGCCGGATCGGCCAGATCATGCTCCGCGGAGCCACCGCGGCGGAGGTCAACAAGGTGGCGGCGGAGGCCATGGACTCGATTACGGTGGAGATGGCGACGCAGTGGTGAGACGCGGGAGGTCCACATCCGGAGGCATCCGAAGGGCTCGAAGGCTCCGAAGGATTCGATAGCGTCGGCGTCGGCGTCGGCATCGGCGGCGGCGTCGTCGGCATCGGCATCGGCAGCTTCGGCGGCCGGGGGCCCTGCCGGACCACCGGGCCCGCGGCCGGCCGCGTACAGCACGGTTTCCACGTCCCTCGCCCTGCTCGGCGACGGGGAACTGCGCGAACTGGTGGAGACCGCCACACCACTCGGCTCCGGCATCGGCGGGCGCTCGGCGCTGCTGGAGGTCGCGGGGACGCCCGTCTTCGTGAAGCGGGTGCCCGTGACCGAGTGGGAACTCCGGCCCGAGCACCTCCGCTCCACGGCCAACGTGTTCGGGCTGCCCGTCTTCTGTCAGTACGGAATCGGCGGCCCGGGTTTCGGGGTGTGGCGGGAACTCGCCGCTCATGTCATGACCACGAACTGGGTGCTCGCCGGGCAGCATCAGGGATTCCCGCTGATGTACCACTGGCGCGTGGTGCCGGACACGGCACCGGCTCTGCCGGAGGAGCTGGCCGACGTGGAGCGGGCCGTCTCCTTCTGGGGAGGCGGGCCCGAGGTGCGCCGCCGGATCGAGGCCGTTGAGCAGTCACCGGCGAGCCTGGTGCTGTTTCTGGAGTACATCCCGCGGACGCTCCACACATGGCTGGCCGAGCAGATGCGCGCCGGGGACGAGACGGCGGACCGCGCCTGCTCCCTGGTGGAGAGGGAACTCGTGTCCGGCACCGCTTTCATGAACGACCGCGGACTGCTGCACTTCGACGCCCACTTCCAGAACATCCTCACGGACGGCCGTCACCTCTACTTCACCGATTACGGTCTGGCCCTCTCGTCCCGGTTCGCCCTGTCGCCCCGCGAGGCCGACTTCTTCGACGAGCACCGCACGTACGACCGTGCCTACGCGCTCAGTTACCTGGTGAACTGGCTGATCACTCACCTGTACGGGTACGGGCGCGCCGAGCGGGAGGCACTGATCCGCGCGTGCGCAGAAGGGGAACGGCCCCCGCCCGGACCGCCGGAGGTCATGTCGGCCCTCACACGCCATGCGCCGCTTGCGGCGGTCGTGACGGACTTCTACGGAAAGCTGCAGCACGAGAGCAGGGAGACTCCGTACCCGCGAGAGGCGGTCCAACGGCTCTTCCGGGAGGAAGGCTGCTCCTCACCGAACTGAAACGATCCGGCGGATCACGCCCCTTGCACAAACCGCCCGCGCTGTCCCTGAATGGAGAAGGGCCCGGTGGGTGTCGCGGGCCAGGGAGGGGCGTGTGCGCCGTGAGGAGAAGGATCACCGTTCTCGTACTGGTCCTGGCATCGGTTCTTGCCGCGGCGAGCCCGGTCGTGGCACGGACGAGAGCCGACGGCGGGGCCGAGCAGCGCGTTCTGCGCCTGGTCAATGCCGCCCGTGCTGAGGCCGGGTGCAGGCCCCTGTGGATCAGCCGGCAGATCAGCCGCGCGGCCCGCCACCACGCCGGAGACCTGATCCGGTCCGGCCGCTACTCCCACACCGGCAGCGACGGCTCCACCCCGGGCGGCCGCATCAGCCGGGCCGGTTACCGCTGGCACCTGGCAGGCGAGAACGTCTTCCTCGGCCCCCGTGACGCCCGTCAAGCCGTCCAGGGCTGGCTGCGCAGCCCGGAACACCGGGCCAACATCCTCAACTGCGCGTACCACCACACCGGCATCGCGGTACGAGGACCGGCTTCGCACCGCATGTGGGTCCAGGACTTCGCGGCGCACTGACCCGCTGTCGGACGTGGCGACGTGAACTGTGCGTCTGCGGAGCATCCTTGACACGCGGCCGCGTAAGGTGACCGCGCACGCCGTACCTGCCGGTGACAGAGGAGGAGAGCGGGCCATGGGCGAGCTGTATCCGCCGATCGAGCCGTACGAGCAGGGAATGCTCGACGTCGGTGACGGCAACCTCGTCCACTGGGAGGTCTGCGGCAACCCGGAGGGCAAGCCGGCGCTGGTCGTTCACGGGGGGCCGGGATCGGGCTGCGTACCCGGCGCGCGCCGCTTCTTCGATCCCGACCGGTACCGCGTCGTCCTGTTCGACCAGCGCGGCTGTGGCCGGATCTCCGCTGTCACCACCACCCGCCGCTCGGAGATCGACTGGCTCTACCGGGGCGCCGGCCGGTTCTTCCCCGAGCAGTAAGACCTGCGCGACGCCCACCGCCTGGCCGGCATCCCGGGCGTGCTGATCCACGGCCGTCTGGACATGGCCGGGCCACTCGACACGGCCTGGGAACTCGCCCGCGCCTGGCCGGACGCCGAACTGATCGTCGTCGACGAGGCGGGACATCTGGGCAGCACGGAGACACGCCGCCATGTCCTCGACGCACTCGACCGGTTCGCGGCCGATGAGTGATAAGTGACCTGTGCCCGCTCGCGACTGCCGTCGGCGCCAACCCCGCGCCCGACAGAGGCGGGCGGTTCGCGCTGCGGGTCGCGAGGGCCGAGTTCGTCAAGGCGGTCGTGCGTCGTGTCAAGCCGTGAGGGGGCGGGGATCCCCGGTCAGTAGACGTCTCGGACGTAGCGGCGGTCGGTCATGAGACGGCTGATGTACGCCCCGGCCTGTTCCTCGTCGAGTCCGCCGTGCGCGACTGCGATGTCGCGCAGTGCGCGGTCGACGTCCTTGGCCATCCGGGTGGCGTCGCCGCAGACATAGAGGTGTGCGCCGTTGTTCAGCCAGTCCCACAGGCGGTGGCCGTGTTCGCGCATGCGGTCCTGCACATAGATCTTGGCCCGTTGGTCGCGTGAGAAGGCCAGGTCGAGGCGGTCGAGGTGGCCCGAGCGGTGGAAAGCGGTGAGTTCGTCGCGGTAGTAGAAGTCGGTCTCCTGCCGTTGCTCGCCGAAGAACAGCCAGTTGGGGCCGGAATCGCCGCCCGCCCGGCGTTCCTCCAGGAAGCCGATGAACGGGGCGATTCCGGTGCCGGGGCCGATCATCACGATGGGCGTCCTGGGGTCGGCGGGCGGCCGGAAGTGCGGGGAACTCCGGACGAAGAGGGGGACCGGGCCGTCGTCGGCGTCATCGGCCAGGTAGGCCGAGCACACCCCTGTACGCGGGACACCCTGGTGGTTGTTGTAGCGGACGACGGAGACCGTGAGGCGGACCTGGTGGTCGGTGGCCAGGGGGCTGGAGGAGATGGAGTAGAGGCGTGGCTGGAGCGGCCGCAGGACGGCTGCCCATTCGCCGGCCGTCGCGTGGAACGGATGGGCCGCCATGACGTCGACGGCTTGGCGCCGCCAGCTCCATTTGGCCAGCTCGCCCTTGTTGTCCGACCGCAGCAGCTGCTTGAGGTCCCGGTCCGCGGTGCGGTCGGCGACGAAGCGGAGCAGACCGGGGGTGATGCGGGCGATCTCCAGGTGGTTGCGCAGGGCCTCACCGAGGGGTATCTCGCCCGTTCCCGGTACGAGAACGGGTTCGGCGGCGTCCAGCCCGGTGGCGGCCAGCCATTGCGCCACCAGCCGGGCGGAGTTGGCCGGCCATACGCCCAGGGCGTCGCCGGTTCGGTAGGCGAGGCGGCCCCGGTCGCCGCCGCGGGTGTCGAAGGTGAACTGACGGACCTCCTTGGCCGATCCGGGCCGGCTGAGGAGCCGGTTGCCGACCAGCAGTGCGGCGAAGGGGGAGGTCTTCGAGTATGCGGGGTCGCGCCTCGCTGAGGTCTCTCTGCGCTGTCGCAGTCGGGGTGCGGCTTGCGGAGCTGGCGCGGGGTCCGTCGTCTCCGGTGGCTGTGCGGTGGCCTTCGCCTCGGCCAGGGTGTCGATGACCTGCTCCAGCCACTGGTCGGCGGCCTGCTGGTAGTCGGGTTCGCAGTCGGTGCGCGGGACCAGGCGGGTGGCTCCCAGATCGAGGAGACGCTGGTCGATACGGCGGCCGTGGCCGCAGAAGTCGTCGTAACTGGAGTCACCCAGGGCGAGCACGGAATAGCGCAGGCCGCTGATCCCGGTGTGACGGTGGCTGTGCAGGGCCTGCCAGAAGGCTGTTCCGTTGTCGGGGGCCTCGCCGTCGCCGAAGGTACTGGTGACGACGAGAAGGACCGTACGGGGCGACAGGGTGTCGGGGGTGCAGTCGTCCATGCTGAGGACGCGGGGGCGCCATCCCGCTTCGGCGAGGCGGCGGGCGCCGGATGCGGCGGCGTCTTCGGCGTTCCCGGTCTGTGACGCCCACAGGACGACGACCTCGCCCGACTCGGATTCCGTGGCGGCCGGGGCGGTGTTCGCTGCCGGTGCCGGTGCCGGTGCCGGTGCCGGTGTCCGTTCCGGGTCGGTGGGGTGCGGCGCGGTGCGGGAGTACAGACCGGCCAGCAGCCCGTTGACCCATCGGGCGCGCTCCGGTGCGAGGGGTGTCCCTGCCGGGAGCACCGGCACGGTGGCGGTCGCGGAGGGGCCGGAACGTTCGGCGCTGCCGATGCCGGTGAGGAATCCCGACAGATAGAGGCGCTCATCGGCCGAGAAAACGGGTGGCCCTGCCGTGTCCACCCCGAGGATGCCGGCCAGCTCGGTGACCAGGCTGCCGCTGCCGCCCCGCCGGGTATCCGCACTCGATGCCGATGCCGATGCCGATGCCGATGCCGATGCCGGTTCCGGCCCCCGCTCCGATGCCGGCACCGGCGCCTCCACCGGCGCGGTGATCTTCGTCAACGCCACCGCGCAGAACTTGAGTTCGGGCTGGAGCGAGATGGGGTCCACCGCGTCGTTGGTGACGGCGTTCAGGCTGAGGTACTCGCCGAACAGATCGTTCCAGTGGAACGGCGCGAAGCAGTTTCCCGGCAGCACCCGGTCCGTGACGACGGCAGGCAGCACGGCCCTGCCACGCCGGGATGCCACCTCGATCTGTTCGCCCTCGCTCACACCCAGCGCCCGCGCGTCGTGAGGATGGATCTCCACGAAGGGACCAGGGCTCAGTTTGTTGAGCCGGGCCACCTTCCCCGTCTTGGTCATGGTGTGCCACTGGTGCTGCAGCCGCCCGGTGTTCAGTACGAACGGGTAGGTGTCGTCGGGGAGTTCAGTGGCGGGCAGATGCGGGCGCGGGTAGAAGGCCGCGCGCCCGCCGGGTCTGGGGAACACCGGCCGGCGCCGCCCGTCGGCGGGCGCCCCCGGGGCGGGGTGGGCGCTGTCGTCGACGCAGTGGGCCGGATCGCGGTCACTGGCGTCGACGTAGCGGATCGGGTTGCGGTCGCTGCCGTCGGCCGTGGCGCTGGGCCACTGCACGGGGGTCCTGCGCAGCCGCTCGTAACTCACCCCGCGCAGGTCGTAGCCGGTCACCGGGTTCCACGCCCGTTTGAGTTCCTCGAAGACCTCTTCGGCGCTGCTGTAGTCGAACGCGTCCGCGAAGCCCATCTCACCGGCGACGCGGGCGATCAGCTGCCAGTCGGGCAGCGCCTGGCCCGGTGGGTCCACCGCCTGTCCGAGCAGGGTGAGGTTGCGCTCCGAGTTGACCATGACGCCCTCGGCCTCCGCCCACATCGTGGCGGGCAGGACCACATCGGCGTACGCGTTGGTCTCGGTCCGGGCGAAGACGTCCTGGGTGACGACGAACTCGGCGGCCTCGAGCCCGGCGATCACGGTCTTCCGGTTGCCCACCGATGCGACCGGGTTGGTGCAGATGATCCAGCACGCCTTGATGTCGCCGTCGGCCATCCGCGAGAACAGCTCGACCGTCCCCCGGCCCGCGCCGCTGGGCACGGTGCCCGACGGCAGTCCCCAGAGTTTCTCGGTGAACGCGCGGTCCTCCGCGACCAGCGCCGAGCGCTGCCCCGGGAGGCCGGGCCCCATGTAGCCCATCTCGCGTCCGCCCATGGCGTTGGGCTGCCCGGTCAGCGAGAACGGTCCGCTGCCGGGACGGCAGATCGCACCGGTGGCCAGATGCAGATTGCACAGCGCGTTGGTGTTCCAGGTGCCGTGCGTGCTCTGGTTCAGGCCCATCGTCCAGCAGCTCATCCACTCGGCCGCCTCCCCGATCCACCGCGCGGCGAGGCGTATGTCGGCTTCGGGGAGACCGGTGATCTCGGCGACGCGCGCCGGCGGGTAGTCCTCCAGAAACCCGGGCATCGCCTCCCAGCCCTCGGTGAACTCCGCGATGAAGGACTCATCGGTGTGGCCGTCCCGCACCAGCAGATGCAGCAGCCCGTTCAGCAGGGCGAGATCGGTGCCCGGCCTGATCTGCAGGAACAGACCGGCCTTGGCGGCGGTGGCGTTGTGCCGGGGATCGACCACGATCAGCCGGGCCCCCGCCTTGACGCGCTCCATCATCCGCAGGAAGAGAACCGGGTGGCAGTCGGCCATGTTGGCGCCGATGACGAAGAAGACGTCGGCGTGTTCGAAGTCCTGGTAGGAGCCCGGTGGGCCGTCCGCACCCAGGGACAGCTTGTATCCGCTGCCCGCACTGGCCATGCAGAGCCGGGAGTTGGACTCGATCTGGTCGGTGCCCACGAAGCCCTTGGCCAGCTTGTTCGCCAGATACTGTGCTTCAAGGGTCAGCTGGCCCGAGACGTAGAACGCCAGCGCGTCGGGGCCATGGGTGTCGAGAACGGCCCGCAGCCGGCGCGCCGTCGCGGTGATCGCCGCGTCGACGCTCGTAGCCTCGGGCTCCGCGCCCCGCTCGGCCCTGACCAGCGCCGTGGTCGCCCGGCCGGGGGCCGCGAGCAGGTCGGCGCTGGTCGATCCCTTGGTGCAGAGCCGTCCGAAATTCGCCGGATGCGTCTTGTCGCCCGACGCCCTGGCCACGGTGCGCCGCCCGGTGGACGGGTCGGTACGGACGTCGAGGACCATGCCGCACCCCACCCCGCAGTACGAGCAGACGGTCTTCACCGCGGTGGTGGGCTGTGGAGCTGACGCCGTCACGGGCGCCCCTTTCCGGTCGGGGTCGGGTGGGCCGGTGGTTCACCCGGCCCGGTCGCACCGCCCTATGGGAAGGGCCTGATGCGTCTGGGTCAAGCGGACCGTTCGTAGTCGGTTAGGTCCGCCGCGTCCCTGCGTGTGGGCGGGCGAACGCCACCGTCCGCCCTCGTCAGGGTGCGAGTGCCAGCCGGTAGCCGCGTTTCAGTACGGTACGGACCAGCCCGGAATAGGGGCCCAGCGCAGTGCGCAGCCGGGCGACCGCCGCCTCGACGGCGTGTTCGTCGGCGCCGCCGCCCACCCACACACGTCGCAGGAGTTCGGCCCGGCTGAGCACCTGGCCGGGCCGGTCGGACAGGACCCGCAGCAGCGCGGTCTGGGCCGGCGACAGCCGGACGGGTTCCCCCGGGGTCAGCAGGACATTGCCCTGGAGGACCAGCCGGTGCTCCCCGAGGCGCAGTTCGCGGTTCCCGGCGGGCAGGGTTTCGACGATGGTGCGGACCAGCGAGCCGAGTCTGCCCCGGTCGGGACAGACGGGACGGACGCCGTGCTCCTCCAGCGGCCGGGCGCAGACCGGGCCGACACACACGGGCAGCACTCCACCGCCCGGGGCGTCGGCACGCAGCGCCGCGGTCACCTCGGTGTGCAGACCGGCGGTGTGGGCGGCGTCGAGGAAGCCGGTGATGGCCGGGGCACTGGTGAAGGCGATCGCCTGCAGCTCACGGCGGGCGGTCTGTTCGACCAGGCGCCGCACGGCGTCGGGGTCGTCGGGCGGGCCCCAGCGGTAGACGGGCACCTCCATGACGTCCGCGCCGCGTTCGCGCAGGGCGCCGACGAACCCGTCCAGCGGCGCGCCGTGCTCCTGGACGGCGATCCGCCGGCCGCGGATGTCGCGGGCCAGCAGCCAGGTGAGCAGTTCGTCGTTGGCCTCGCTCCGTGGTGAGAACGCCTCGCTCAGGCCGCTCGCACGTACCGCCCCGGTTGCCTTGGGCCCCCGGCTGACGACGACGGCGCCCCGGCAGACTTCGGCCAGCCGTCTGCCCAGGCCCCAGCCGTCGGCGGCGCTCATCCAGCCGCGCCAGCCGACCCCGGTGGTGGCCACCACGTAGTCCAGCGGGGCCGCCAGACAGCGTTCGGTGGCCCGTCTCAGTGCGCTGTCGTCGTCGAGGGGCACGATCCGCACCGTCGGCGCGGAGACGACGTTCGCACCGCGGCGCCTGAGCAGCGCGGCGAGTTCGTCGCGGCGCCGTGCGGCGGTCACCCCGACCGTGAAGCCCGTCAGCGGACCCGCCGCGGGCTCGGCGGCCGGCGCGGTCACGTCGTGGTGTGGAGCCGGACCGGGGTCGGACAGGGGGCCAGTTGCCATGCAGGGAAGGCTGCGGCAGCGGCGTTTCACCGAGGTTGCGCGATGGTGACGCCGCCGTTAGGGCAGCTGCCCGCGGGAGTACGGGAGATGTCGGCCAGGTCACCGGGGAGGGGCGCCCGTGTGAGTCACCCGTACCGCCGCGGCAACACGGACGACCCGGTCCGGTAACGGGCCGCGCGGATGCTCAGGGCCATGGCCCGTACGCCGGCCCCGGGCCCCACCCGGCGGCGGGTCGTACGGACGCCCGCCCCTCCGACCTCTCAAGGAGCCCGCCCGTGACACCTCAGCACCTCGTCCTGGTCGGCCACGGCATGGTCGGCCAGCGCTTCCTGGAGGCGCTCGCGGAGCACTCGTCGGCCACGCCGTGGCGGATCACCGTACTGGCCGATGAGCCCCGGCCCGCCTACGACCGGGTGCACCTGACCTCGTGGTTCACCGGCACCGGCGCCGATGAGCTCTCCTTGCTCCCGCCCGGGTTCACGGCCCGGCTGCGCGGCGCGGGGCACCGCATCGACCTCCGCCTGGGCGACCCCGCCACCGCCGTCGACCGCGCCGCCCGTACGGTCACCACCAGGGCCGGCCGCACCGTGCGGTACGACGCCCTGGTGCTGGCCACCGGCTCGTACCCGTTCGTACCGCCGGTTCCGGGACACGACGCCCGGGGCTGCCACGTCTACCGCACCATCGAGGACCTGGAGGCGATCCGCGACCGGGCGGCAGAGGCCGGGGCCGGTGCGGTCGTCGGTGGCGGTCTGCTCGGCCTGGAGGCGGCCGGAGCACTCAGGGCACTGGGCCTGGAGACCCATGTCGTCGAGTACGCATCACGTTTGATGGCTCTTCAGGTGGACCAGGGTGGCGGAGACATCCTGCGCCGGAAGATCGAGGAACTGGACGTCGTGGTGCACACCGGCGCCGGGACCGAGCGGATCGACACCGGCACGGACGGCTCGGCGCGCAGCATGACCCTGTCCGACGGGACCGTCCTGGACGTCGGCCTGGTCGTCTTCTCGGCCGGGATCCGCCCGCGCGACCAACTGGCCCGCGACTGCGGCCTGCCGACCGCCGAACGCGGCGGCATCGTCGTGGACGAACGGTGCCGCACCGCCGACCCGCGCGTCTGGGCCATCGGCGAGTGCGCTTCGGCAGCCGACGGCCGGGTGTACGGGCTGGTCGCGCCCGGCTACGCGATGGCGGACACGGCGGCACGCGCCATCAGCGGCGGCCCCGGCAGCTTTACCGGCGCCGACACCTCCACCAAGCTCAAGCTGCTGGGCGTGGACGTGGCCAGCTTCGGCGACGCCCACGGCGTGACCGTGGGTGCTACGGACGTCGTCTACACCAGTCAACGGGCCGCCGTCTACCGCAAGTTGGTGATCGGACCCGACGGACGGCTCATCGGCGGCGTACTGGTCGGCGACACCGGCTCGTACGACGTGTTGCGCCCGCTGGCGCTCTCCGGGGCCGACCTCCCGGGCACCCCCGAACAACTGGTACTCCCCTCGGGGCTCGGTGCACCCCTCGGCCCGCCGGCGCTGCCGGACGACGCCGTGGTCTGCTCCTGCCACAACGTCACCAAGGCAGTCATCGCCGGAGCCGTCCGCGACGGCGGCTGCACCTCTGCACCCCAGGTCAAGAAGGCCACCAGGGCCGGCACCGGCTGCGGCAGCTGCGCGAAGGCGGTGGAGAGCATCGTCAGGGACGAACTCACCGCCTCCGGGGTCGAGGTGGCCCGAGGTCTGTGCGAACACTTCACCCACACCCGGGCCGAACTCTTCGAGATCGTCCGGGTCAAGGGCATCAGCACCTTCTCCCGGCTGCTGGCCGAGCACGGCAGCGGCGACGGCTGCGAGATCTGCAAGCCCGTCGTCGCCTCCCTCCTTGCCGGCCTGGACCGGGGCCACATCCTGGACGGCGAGCAGGGCGCGCTCCAGGACACCAACGACCACCACCTCGCCAACCTGCAGCGCAACGGCTCCTACTCGGTGGTGCCCCGCATCCCCGGCGGCGAGATCACCCCGGACGGGCTGATCACCATCGGTGAGATCGCCCGGGACTTCGGCCTCTACACCAAGATCACCGGCGGCCAGCGGATCGACCTGCTCGGCGCACGCGTGGATCAGCTTCCGCTGATCTGGACCCGACTCGTGGACGCGGGCTTCGAGTCAGGGCACGCGTACGGAAAGGCACTGCGTACGGTCAAGTCCTGCGTCGGGCAGACCTGGTGCAGGTACGGCGTACAGGACTCGGTGGCGCTCGCCATCGAACTGGAGCTGCGCTACCGGGGTCTGCGGGCCCCGCACAAGCTCAAGTCGGCGGTCTCCGGCTGCGCCCGCGAGTGCGCGGAGGCGCAGAGCAAGGACTTCGGTGTCATCGCCACATCGGAGGGCTGGAACCTGTACCTGGGCGGCAACGGGGGTATGACGCCCCGTCACGGTGACCTGCTGGCCGCGGGCCTCGACCGCGCCACGCTGATCCGCACCATCGACCGTTTCCTCATGTTCTACATCCGCACCGCCGACCGGCTGGAGCGGACAGCCCCCTGGCTGGCCCGGTTCGAAGGCGGCCTCGGCCACCTGCGCGCGGTCCTGCTGGACGACTCGCTCGGCATCTGCGCCGAGCTGGACGAACTGATGGCACGCCATGTGGAGATCTACCAGGACGAATGGGCCGCCACCCTCGCCGATCCGGAACGGCTGCGCCGCTTCGTCTCGTTCGCGAACGCCCCCGGCACCCCCGACCCGACCGTGCGCTTCGTACCGGAGCGCGACCAGATCCGCCCGGCCCGCCCCGACGAGGACGGCCGGACCCTGCCCCCGCGGCCGCTGATCGGCGGCCCTTCCCTGGAGGTACGTACCCGATGAGCCTCACCAGCGTGTCCGGACGCTCAGCCGACGAGCGGCCGGCGGCCGACGGGACGGCCGGCCGGGCATCCGGCCGGGAGCCCGGCCCGGCGGCCTCCGCCGTGGTCGAGGTCCATGACGGCGAACGCTGGACCGGCGTCTGCGCGCTGGACTGGCTCCTGCCCGGCCGCGGTGTGGCCCTGCTCGTGAACGGCCGGCAGATCGCCGCCTTCCGCGACCAGGCGGGCGGGCTGCACGCGCTCGACAACCGGGACCCGTTCAGCGGCGCACATGTCCTCTCCCGGGGGCTGCTCGGCAGCCGCGGGGGAGTACCCGTGCTCATCTCACCCATGTACAAGCAGGCTTTCGACCTCCGCAGCGGCGTCTGCCTGGACGAGGACACAGCCCAGGACGGGGGCAGCACCACACTGCGGACCTGGCCGATCCGCGTCCGCCCGTAACATCACGCCGACCCGCACCGCAGTCAGTACGTCCCCTCCCGCTCTTCTACCGAGCACGCACCCGCACCCCCGTCCGCTTCCCACCCAGCGACCGAGGCAGCCCACCATGAGCGCAACCGTCCACGACCCTGCGACCCCAGCCACGGCGACCCCCGCGCGGGCCCGCACGCTCAGCGAGTGGCACCCCGAGGACCCGGACTTCTGGGAGCGGACCGGGGCCCGGGTGGCCCGGCGCAACCTGGTCTTCTCCGTCCTCTCCGAGCACATCGGCTTCTCGGTGTGGAGCCTCTGGTCGGTGCTGGTCCTCTTCCTCGGGCCGCGGTACCACATCGATCCCGCGGGCAAGTTCCTGCTCACCGCCGTCCCCACCGCGATCGGTTCGGTCCTGCGGCTTCCCTACACGACCGCTGTGGCACGCTTCGGCGGCCGCAACTGGACGGTCTTCAGCGCGCTGCTGCTGCTCGTACCGACACTGCTCGCCGGAATCCTGCTCAGGCCCGGTGTCCCGTACAGCACACTGCTGGTGCTCGCGGCGGTCGCCGGGGTCGGCGGCGGCAACTTCGCCTCCTCCATGGCCAACATCAACGCCTTCTACCCGCAGCGGCTCAAGGGCTGGGCGCTGGGCGTCAACGCGGGCGGCGGCAATCTCGGCGTCGCGGCCGTCCAACTGGTCGGCCTGCTGATCCTGGCCACCGCCGGTGCCGCGCACCCACGGCTGCTGCCCCTGGTGTACCTGCCGCTGATCGTCCTGGCGGCGCTGGGCGCGGCCCTGCGCATGGACAACATCGAGACACCGCCCCAGCGCGGGCACGCGCTGCGCGACATCTGCCGGGAGCCGCACACCTGGGTGATGTCCGCGCTGTACGTCGGCACCTTCGGCTCCTTCATCGGCTTCGGCTTCGCCTTCGGGCAGGTCCTGCAGGTGCAGTTCGGCCAGCAGTTCGACACACCCGTCAAGGCCGCCTGTCTGACCTTCCTGGGCCCGCTGCTCGGCTCGCTGGTGCGTCCCGTCGGCGGCAGGATGGCGGACCGCTGGGGCGGAGCTGTGGTGACCTGCTGGAACTTCGCCGCGATGGCGGTGGGCGCCGGGACCGTTCTCGTCGCTTCACAGCGGCACTCGCTGCCGTTGTTCCTCACGGGGTTCATCGCGCTCTTCGTGTTCAGCGGGATCGGCAACGGCTCCACCTACAAGATGATCCCGGCGATCTTCGGTGCCAGGGCGCGCGCAGCCGTCCTCGCGGGCGCCGATCCGGCCGAGGCCGAGCGCACCTCGCAGCGCCGGGCCACCGCCCTCATCGGAGTGGCGGGCGCGGTCGGCGCCTTCGGCGGAGTCCTGGTCAACCTCGCCATCCGCCAGTCCTTCCTCAGCGCCCACAACGGCAACGCCGCCTATCTGGCCTTCCTCGCCTCCTACATCCTGTGCCTGGTCCTGACCTGGGCCGTCTACCTGCGCGGCCGCGGAGCGGCGGCGCGGAAGTGAACCGGGCGCCGCTCCGCGCGCGGACCGAGCGCGACGGGTGGGGCGGGGATGGTGAAGGGGCCGGTCGGACCGGCCGGGCGGGCCGGGGCGGCCGGGCGGCGGCTGTGGTGCTCGCCGTCCACGGCACCCGCGATCCCGCCGGGACCGCGATGGCTCAGGACCTGGCAACGGCTCTCGCGGCCCGGCTCCGCCTGCCGGTACGCCCCGCCTACGCGGACGTTCACGGCCCCACCGTCGCGGAGGTGCTCATGCGTACACCGCCCGGCCGCACCCCGGTCCTCGTACCGGCCTTCCTGTCCACGGGTCACCATGTCCGTACCGATATCCCCGCCCAGGTCCTGCTGTCGGGCCGTATGGACACGACGGTGACTCCGCCGGTGGGACCCGACCCCGCCCTGATCACCGCGCTGGCGGCCCGGCTGGCCGAGGCGGGCGCGCGGCCCGGTGACGCGGTGGTGCTGGGCGCCGCCGGATCACGCGACCCGGCCGCCAGGGCGGAGACCGCGGCCCTGGCCCGGCTCTTGGCCCGGTCCTTGGGTCGGAACCTGGGCCGGAACCTGGGCCGGAGCGTGCAGGCCGAAGTGACCGTCGGCTGGGCGGCGTCCGCACGGCCCACCGTCGCCGAGGCGGTCGCGGACCTGCGAAAGCGGGGTGCCGGGCGCGTATCGGTCGCCACCTGGCTGCTGGCCCCCGGCCTGTTCGCCGACCGCATCCAGGACTGCGGCGCGGACGCGGCCGCCCGCCCGCCCGCTGGGAGCCCACCCGGCCCTCCTGGAGGTGCTCGCCGAGCGGGTGGAGCGGGCTCTACGGGAGGGGACCGGTGCGGCGCCTGGTCCGCAACGGGGCGGGGGCGCCAGGAGTGCGTGACGGGACAGCGGCCGCCGCTCCAGGTACGGCGCTGTTCGCCGTCAGCCGAGCCGGACGCACCCGGCCCGGGTGAGGCGACAGGATGGCCACATGAAACGGATCTTCGTTCTCGTACACAGCCCGTCCGTTGGCCCTGCCACCTGGCACCCGGTGGCAGAACAGCTGACGGCCGAGGGACACCAGGTGCGTGTGCCGTCTCTGCTCCAGGTGGGCCCGGGCGGCCCGCCGTTCTGGCCCCGGATCGCTCAAGCCGTCCGGGACGACCTCGCCGGCATCCCGAAGGACCAGCCCCTGACACTGGTGGCACACAGCAATGCGGGGCTGTTCGTCCCGTCGGTCCGCTCGGGGCTCGACCACCCGGTGACCGGCTCTGTCTTCGTCGACGCCGCGCTGCCGGCCCGCACGGGACCGACGCCCGCCGCCCCACCCGAACTCCTGGAGTTTCTCCGCCCCATGGCGGTGGACGGCACACTGCCGCGCTGGACCGACTGGTGGGACGAGGCGGACATCGCGCCCCTGTTCTCCGACCCGGCGATGCGGCAGAAGGTCATCGCCGAGCAGCCGAGGCTGCCACTCGCCTACTACGAGCAGCGCGTCCCGGTCCCCGACGGGTGGGACGACCACCCCTGTTCCTACCTGCTGTTCGGCCCTCCGTACGACGACACGGCCGCCGACGCCCGGGCGCGCGGCTGGCGGACGGCTCATCTGCCGGGCGCGCACCTGCACCAGATGGTCGACCCCGTCGGCACGGCCAGGCACCTCCTGGCCCTCACTGCTGACGAGGCGTGACCCCGCGTCCGACCGCACCGGCGTTCACGGAGTGTCCCGGTCCCAGACATCGGCCGGTTCTCCGACCCACTCGCAGGGCCCGTCGTCGGCGGTGAGGTCCGCGCGGCGTGGCAGCCGGTCGTCGGCCCAGGGGCCGCAGCGGGGGAGAAGGGCCTGCAGGTTGTCGAGTGAGTGCGCGATACCCAGGCTGGTGTCGAAGTGCTTGACCTCGCGACCGCCGTAGGCCCGGACGGGCAGAACGGTGATCGGTTTGTCGGTGCTCATGGGCTCACCCCGGGCCGGCTCATGTCGTGGAGTCGAAGTGGCCGCCGGCGGCGATGCGCTCGCTGAACCGGGTGAGGGTCTCCTCGTCCAGCAGGCTGCCGTCCATGGCAAGCCACCGCGACGACAACGACGGTTTGATCTCGTCGAGGGGGCGCCCCCTGTGAGTCGTGGACATTTCATTGAGTGTGGCTACCTGCTGAGCCGTAAGGCCGAGCTCGCCGTCGTCCATGGCTACCTCTCGTTCGATTCCTTCAATCGGGCGCATGGCCACCTGTCTCAGCCGCTGCCGGCACCGGCGTCGGGTAGGTCGTCGGCGAAGATGACCTCGGCCGCCGAGCGGCGCATGGTCTCCAGCGTGCTGATCTGTCTTCGGGCCCGCTCCAGAAGTTCACTGAGGCGGGAGGTGTCCAGACGCGTGTCGTGGGAGGCCACCACGAGCAGGGTGCCCCAGATCAGGCTCTTGCCCTCGATGCCCAGGCGCAGGGTCTCCAGCTCGATGAAGGTGCTCAGCCCGGAGCGCCGGTACAGGGCACCGTTCGGTTTCAGGCGTCCCAGTCTCTCGGCTGCCCAGCCCCCGTAGATCTTGTAGCGGCGCGCGGGCACACCGAGTGTCCCCATGAGTCCGAGGAGCGCCTCGCGGTCATCGGCGATCTCATCGGCGATGCGCTGCAGTTCCGGGCCCCGGACCGAGTGCCGGTTCTGGTGGGCGATGCGCCGCGCGATTCCGACGCCGAAGGTGGCCCCCATGAGGTGGTCGTTCAGATAGATCCCGAGCTTGTCGGTATGCATCCTGAGCCCTTTCCGGCCGTACGCGGCGATCTCCTCCACGGCGCGGCCCGTACGCCTGCCCGCTCGCGACCCGGGCGGCCTGGCCCTGTACGCCGTGCCACGACAGCGACCCCGCTACCACAGCAAACCGCGACAGAACTGAATCGACCACACGAAACGGCGGGCAGGGGGCCGAACGGACCATGGGCCGGGGCGCCGCCGAGGCCATGACCGGGAGCGGGTCCGTCCGCTAGCCTCATGGATCATTCGCTGGACAGGTCACTGCTGGAGGCCGGGATGACCGACGTTGTGCTGTTCCATCACGCGCTGGGGCTCACTCCCGGAGTCACCGGATTCGCAGGGACGCTGCGCCGGGCCGGGCACACCGTGCACACGCCCGACCTCTTCGAAGGCAAGACGTTCGACACCCTGGACCAGGGCATGGGCTACATCGAGCAGATCGGGTTCGGCGAGGTGATCGGGCGCGGTACCCGTGCCGTGGAGGACCTGCCTGCGGACCTCGTCTACGCCGGCTTCTCCGTGGGCGTACTCCCGGCACAGAAGCTGGCCCAGACGCGGCCCGGAGCGCGCGGGGCACTGTTGTACTACTCCTGTGTCCCGGTAACGGAGTTCAGCCCTGCCTGGCCGCACGCCGTTCCGGCCCAGGTGCACGGCATGGACGCCGACCCGGTCTTCGTCGGCGAGGGCGACATCGACGCGGCCCGGGCGCTCGTCGCGTCGGCCGAGCAGGCCGAGTTGTTCCTCTACCCGGGTGACCAGCACTACTTCGCCGACAGCACACTCGCGTCGTACGACCCGGAGGCGGCCGCTCTGCTGCTCGACCGCACACTGGCGTTTCTGCAGGCATGAGACCTGATGCGTGACACCTGGGCTCGTTTTGTCAGCTGTGCGCAGAGGGCGTCGACTTCGACCTGGCGGCACTAGGACGCCCCCTGCGGGCACCAGACAGTGGACGACGCTCGAACGCCGGTCCATCCGCCCGGCCGTCCAAGTAGCCCCGTATGCAAGGCAATTGGCCTGGACGGTCCAGGCCGCTAACTGGCGCCGCTGCCTGGAACGACCTGCCGCCGCCCGGTTCCTGCACCCCCAAGGCGGCCGCTTCACCGTGCCGGGGTGCTCGTCGGACCCGTCGGACCCGTCGGGAAGTCCTGGATGCCCAGGACCCGCAGCAGTTCCAGCCGTTCGCGTGTCCCGGCGTCCGCCGGGGTGAGGACCAGCAGCTGCTGGCCCTGGTCGGGGGTGACCAGGGTTTCGCAGTCCATCAGCAGACGGCCCACCCGCGGGTGCAGCAGCGTCTTGCGGTCGGCGCGCCTGACCGCCACCTCGTGGTCGGCCCAGAGCCGGTCGAAGTCGGGGCTCGCGGCCCGCAGCCGGTCGACGAGCCCGGTGACCGTGGGGTCGCCGGACCGGCGGCCGGCGACCGCGCGCAGGTCGGCCACGAGGCGGCGGGCGTGGTGCTCCTGCTCCTCGGAGACACCAGCGGCACGGGCGGCCGGGTCGGTGAACCAGCGGTACACGCCGTAGCGCCGGTCCCCGGAGAAGCCCGTCTGGTCGCCCGCGAGCAGGACGGACGCCCGGTTCTGGGCGAGCGCTTCCCCCAGGTCGGACAGCACCATGGCCGGGGTGTCCCCGAGCAGGTCGAGCATGCGCACCAGGCCGGCCCTGGCCAGGCGGGCCACCCCGTCGGCGGGCGGCGGCCGGTGGCCGGCCAGGTGGAACAGGTGGTCACGCTCGTCGTCGGACAGACGCAGCGCCCGTGCCAGCGCGCCGAGCAGCTGGGGCGACGGCTGACTGCTGCGGCCCTGCTCAAGACGTACGACATAGTCCACCGACATCCCGGCGAGCATGGCCACCTCCTCCCTGCGCAGGCCATGCGTACGGCGCCGGGGACCTTCGGGGACGCCGACCTCGGCCGGGCGGATCGCCTCGCGGCGCAGGCGCAGAAAGTCGGCGAGCTGGTCGCGTTGCATGCCCTCATGGTCCCTCGCCGGGCCGGGCCGATCCAGGGAGCGGCGCTCCCATGATGAACGCTCCGCTTTCGCGCCCGACGTCCCGGGCTCAAGGTGGGTGACAGATCCACCACGAAGGAGAACGAGATGCAGAGACGGACCCTGGGAAACACCGGCCCCGCCGTATCCGCGCTGGGCCTGGGCGCGATGGGCATGTCGGGTGCCTACGGAGAGGCCGACCGCGCGGAGAGCATCGCCACCGTGCACGCGGCGCTGGACGCCGGTGTCACGCTGATCGACACGGGCGACTTCTACGCCATGGGCCACAACGAGCTGCTGCTCGCCGAGGCACTGCGCGGCCGGGACCGGGACAGTTACCAGCTGAGCGTCAAATTCGGCATGCTGCGGGGGCCTGGCCCGGAGTTCGGCGGACAGGACTGCCGTCGCGCGGCGGTGAAGAACTTCCTGGCCTACTCGCTGACCCGGCTGGGCACCGACCACATCGACATCTACCGCCCCGCCCGGCTGGACCCCGACGTACCGATCGAGGAGACCGTCGGCGCGGTCAAGGAGATGATCGACGCCGGGTACGTACGCCACCTCGGCCTCTCCGAGGTCGACGCGGCGACGATCCGCCGGGCGCATGCCGTGCACCCGGTCGCCGACCTGCAGATGGAGTACTCGCTGATCTCCCGCGCGGTGGAGGCGGACGTGCTCCCCGCGCTGCGCGAACTCGGCATCGGGCTGACCGCGTACGGGGTGCTCAGCCGCGGCCTCATCTCCGGGCACTGGTCCGCCGGCCACGCAGCGGGCCCCGGTGACGCGCGTGCCGCGAGCCCCCGGTTCGCCGACGGGAACGTCGAGCACAACCTCACCCTCGTGGAGGCGCTGCGCCGGGTCGCCGACGCGAAGGGGTGCACCGTTGCCCAGCTGGCCATCGCCTGGGTCGCAGCCCAGGGTGAGGACATCGTGCCGCTGGTCGGTGCCCGTACCCGCGAGCGGCTGGCCGAGGCGCTGCCCGCGATGGAGCTGCGCCTCTCCCCTGAGGACCTCGCGGAGATCGAGAAGGCGGTGCCGGCGGGCGCGGCGCGCGGCGACCGCTACCCGCCGGCGGCCATGTCGGTGCTCGGCGTGGGGAACTGAGTTACCGAGTCACCGAGTCACTGAGCCAGCGAGTCACTGAGCCAGCGAGTCACTGAGCCAGCGAGCGACTGAGCCCTGTTCTCCGGCTCGCCCGTTCTCCGGCTCTCCGGCAGGTCCGCTGCGCAGACCGGCGCAGCGGACCGTACGTCCCGGCTTCGGCGGTGCGCCTACACGCCGTTGAAGTAGAGGTCCACTTCGCCGTTGGAGCTGCTGGAGTCGACGACCTTGGTGCTCGCCGCCGAACTGTTGCCGGTCCAGGCGATGGTGGGCGGTGCGGTGTGTCCAGGCCGGCCGGTCAGGCTGATGTTCTTCATCGCCACATCAGGCGCATCCGGGTTCTTCGTCGCGTCCCCGTCGGTGTACGGCTCGAAGCACTCGATGACGCCGTCGGCCGCGCTGGTCCGGTTCACGGTGACGTCGGCGGAGGGGTATCCGGCGAACGACTCCTTGTAGGTGTAGGTGCCGTTGCTCTGGGAGACGAAGTCGATCCGGCCGGTCAGGGAGGTGCCGGGCGAGACGCTCAGATAGGTGCCGTGGGCGTACTTGCCGCCGACGTAGTACCAGTTGGCGATCTGGTAGGCCGCCGTGCCGTTGCCCCACTGGAGCACCGGCTGCAGCGCACCTCCGGCCAGCCCGTTCCAGATGAAGAACGTCGTCGTGCTCGTCGAGTCGGACGGCTTCGGCGGCACCGTCCAAGTGGTCTTGAACGACTGGATGTTGGTCGGGCCCCAGTCTGCCGGGCAGTTGCCCCCGAGATCGGTGGCGCTCGCGCTCGCGCTCGGCGCGGCGCCGGCCTGCGGTGTGCCTGACTGCGTGATGCCTGCCTGTGCGCGCAGGCTCGCTGCGTGGCGGAACGGGTCGGCCGACGCCGGACCCGAGGCCGCTGCTCCGAGGCGGGCGACGACGGCATGGCTGCGCAGATCCACCTTCTCCACCTGGCCGTTGACGACTTGGAGCGCCTGGTGGTTGTCGACCTGCACGACATCGGACCGGGGTACGCGGCCGTACGGGGTGAGGACCGTCGCCGGGGGAGTGTGCGCCGACGCGGGCACGGACAGGGCCGCCGCACCGAGTGAGGCCGCGGCGGCCAGGGCGGCGATCCGGAATCTTGTGAGCATGGTGCCTCCGTCCGGAGTGCAGCGGTGAGCGACCGCACCACCCCAGGGAAGCGGCTGCGGGGTCCACGCCGATCCGCGCACTCACTTTGTCGATTTCTGCTCGAAACGAGCCATGACCGAGCGCAATGCGTCACGTACGCTATGGCCTGGACCAGCACCTGCCAAGATGACGACATGTGAGCTTGTCGTGAAGACCGGCCCGGGAGACGCCTGCTGTCCGGCCTTGTGGGGCCGCCTGGTTGGGGCACGGGGCACGGGGCACGGGGCGATGGTCCTCACGCCGTCATCGGCCCGCCGAGTATCCCGTTCAGGGTCTCGGTGTCGGGACGCGTACCTGCCCAGGCGATGTATCCGTCGGGGCGGACGAGCAGACTGGTGGTGCGGCCGCTCGTCCAGTGCGCGTGCACCAGGGGAACCGGCCCGGTGCGGTGGGGGACCTCCGGCGGTGTGATCAGGACGAAGGAGCCGTCCCGCAACAGCTCGGGCAGGTGCCCCTCGGCGAGGCGCAGCGCGGGCGCCCGGGTGCCCGTGAGGCGGTGGCTGCCCCGGGGGGCGCCGTACGCGATGCCGATACCGGAGAGCCTGCCGATGACCTTGTCCGAGGCAGGCCGCACCGTGGACAGCGTCTGCACGAGGGCCGCGCGCAGTATGCGCTGCCACGGCGTCCTGGCCATGGCGAGCCGGATGAGGGCACCGCTGGCGCGCAGCACCTGGGCGCCGACCGGGTGCCTCTCCGCGTGGTAGCTGTCGAGAAGCGCCTCGGGGTCCGCGGAGTGCCCGCGCAGGACGGCCGTGAGCTTCCAGGAGAGGTTCGCCGCGTCCTGGAGGCCGGTGTTCATGCCCTGGCCGCCCGCGGGGGAGTGGACGTGGGCGGCATCGCCCGCCAGGAAGACACGGCCGGTGCGGTAGGCGGGCACCTGGCGTTCGTCGCTGTGGAAGCGTGACAGCCAACGGGCGTCGTGCATGCCGTAGTCGGTGCCGAGCGCGAGGCGGGTGATCCCGCGCAGCTCGTCCAGCTCCACGGGTTCGCTGTCGTCGGCGTGCCGGGCGCGGTTCCAGCCCATGACGCGGTACCAGCCGTCGCCGAACGGGGCGATGAAGGCGAAGGCGTCGCCCACGCCGTTCACCGTGAGCAGCGCGGGGGGTGTCTCGGTGAGCCGCACATCGGCCAGGACGATGGACTTGATCACGGATTCGCCGGGGAACGGCAGGCCGAGAGCCCGGCGGACCGAGCTGTGCACCCCGTCCGTTCCCACGAGATACCGGGCCTCGACGGTGGAGCGCACCCCGTCGGCGCCGCGTACGGTGGCGGTGACCCTGTCGCTTGCGGGGGACTGGCTCAGACCGACCAGCTCCGTTCCGTGCCGGAAGCTCACTCCGGCCTTCAGCGCGCGGTCCCTCAGCAGCTGTTCGACCTCGTACTGCGGTGTGATCAGCAGGAACGGGAAGCGCGACCGCAGCCGGGAGAGGTCGAGCGAGAGCCGGCCGAAGAGCCGCATCCGGTCCAGCCGGGTGCCGGTCCTGATCAGGGCGTCGGCGAGGCCGCGTGTGTCGAACAGCTCCAGGGTGCGGGCGTGCACGGCGAAGGCCCGCGTCAGATTGCCCGTCCCCGGCGGGCGCCGCTCGACGACCGTGACCGACAGCCCCTGCGCGGCGAGGTCGCCCGCCAGGAGCAGGCCGGTCGGGCCCGCGCCCACGATCAGTACATCGGCCGGTACGCCGGTGGTGTCCGGGTGGTTCGCTGCGGTGCTGTACGTGTCCGTCATGGCGGCCTCCGAATCGCACATGCCAACGCCTGTTGGTCAACGCTTGTTGGCAAGGTTAGAGCGGAGCGGTCTGGCATGTCAACGCTTGTTGGCCTACGCTTGTTGGTATGTCAGCTCCAGCCCCCTCCGCCCCACGCCGGTCGGCCGCCGTCACCAAGGCGGCGATCCTCGAAGCAGCCAGGGAGCGGTTCGCCGCCGACGGATACGAACGCGCCACGATCAGGGCCATCGCCCGCGACGCGCACATCGATCCGTCGATGGTGATGCGCTACTTCGGCTCCAAGGAAGGGCTGTTCGCCGCGGCGTCCACCATCGATCTGCGGCTGCCCGGCCCCGGTGCGCTGTCCGGGCGGCACATCGGCGCGGTTCTCGTCGGGCACTTCCTGGACCGCTGGGAGCGGGACGAGGTGCTGACCGGCCTGCTCAGGGTCGGCGTCACCAACGAGGCGGGAGCCGAGCGGATGAGGGCCGTCTTCGCCGAACAGCTCGGACCTGTGGCCGCCGGCGTATGCCCCGACCCCGCCGACACCCCGCGCCGCGCTGCACTTGTCGCGTCGCAGATCCTGGGCATGGCGCTCACCCGGTATGTGCTGCGCATCGAGCCGGCGGTCGCGATGTCCCGCGACGAGATCGTCGCCTGGCTCGCCCCGACGGTCCAGCGCTATCTGACGTCCGAGCACCCCTGACGCCGGGCCGGAGAGCGCCTCATCGCGAACCCGGTACAACTATCCGCGTGGTTCGAGGGTCACATCAGGTGGGAGCAAAACCACTCTCGTACACGCAAGGGGGAAATATGGGGATCACGCGCAATATCGTGGCCGCCGGGGCGCTGACCGCTCTGGCGGTGGGCGCTACCACCGCGCTCGGTACGACCGCCTCCGCCGCACCCAATGTCACACCGCAGGGCGTCTGCGGCAGTGCCTACAAGACCGTGAACTCGGCGCCCATCGGCTCGCTGGGGACCGTCTACCTCACGTACGACTCCTCGAACGGCAAGAACTGCGTCGCGACCATCAGGACCAACCCGGGCAAGGCCACGTACGTGTCCACGTTCATCTACGTCCCGGACACCGGCACTTCGGCCGGGGACGACGGCAACTACACCTCCTACGCGGGGCCGGCCTACGTCTACGGCAAGGGCCACTGCGTGAGCTGGGGCGGCACCATCGCCAACGTCTACGTCTCGGTGGACAACTCCAACTGCGCCGCGCTCAAGGAGCACCGGGTCACCGGTATCCGCTGAGCCGGGGTCGCCGGGCGCATCACGCACCGCAGCCCGGCGACCGTACAAGCGACACAAGCAGTGCAACCCGCACACACGCCACTCGTGACAGGCGGCCGGGCGGCCGGGCCCGTGGAGACGGAGCCCGGCCGCCTGTGGGCTTGTGCGGTGGGGCGGCGTCAGCAGACGCTGTCCGTCGGCTTCGGGTTGCCGAGGCCGAACAGCGGGCGCAGCCGCAGACCCGCCCACGTGCCGAGGATGGCGACCGCACCCCAGACCCACCCGTGCAGCGAACCGGACGCGATGCCCGCGAGGTAGGCGCCGATGTTGCAGCCGCCGGCCATCCGGGCACCGACGCCCATCAGGATGCCGCCGAGCACCGCGGCGAGAGCCGTGCGGGCCGGGATGGCGCGGTGGAGCTTCCAGACCCCGCCGGCGGCCGCGGCCACCGCGGCGCCGATCATGATGCCGATGTCCGTGAGGCTGGTCTTGTCGGTGAGTACGGGGCCGGACAGCTGGGCCGCACTTCCCGGCTGCTGCCAGAAGGCCCAGTGCGCCGGAGAGCCGCCGACGGCCTCCACCGCCTTGGACCCCCACAGGGCGAAAGCGCTGGTGATGCCCCAGGCGCCCCCCGACACCATCAGCACCCCCGCGCCCAGCAGTGCGAGCACCACGGCACCCGCGGCGAGCGGCCAGGAGCCGCGCACCGTACGGGCCAGAGTGCCGCGCGCGGACGGCGGCGCCCCGACCGGCGGCGGGTTACGGCGCTTCTGGACGGTGCGGCTGATCAGCCAGATGACGGCGAGCACCGCGATGGTCACGGCCCAGGAGCCGAACCAGCCCACATGGTCGGAGAGCACGTACGGGTCGAGAGCCGGCAGATCGCTCCACAGCCCGAACTGCCAAGCGGCCAGCGTCGATCCGACGATGAAACCGAAGAGGGTGAGGACGATCGCGCTCTGGCCGGAGCCGACGGCGAAGAGCGTCCCCGAGGCGCACGCGCCGCCGAGCTGCATGCCGATGGCGAACAGGAACGCCCCGACGAGCAGACCGACGCCGAGAGGTCCCGCGCTCGGCGCGGGCGCCGAACCGAACAGTCCGGTACCGGTACCGATGACCAGCGCGAAGAGGGTCGCTGTCACGCCGAGCAGCAGGGTGTGGGCGCGGAGCCCGGCGCCGTTGCCGACGGCGACCAGCTGGCGCCAGGCCGAGGTGAAGCCGAACCGCGAGTGGAAGAGCGCGAAGCCGAGACCGATACCGAGCAGGAGCAGGACGCCCGGCTTCGCCCCGTGCGCCGCGAACACATAGGCACTGAGCGCCGCGCCGATCACGGCGGCGACGGCGAGCGGTGTCCGCCGTACCCGGGGGGCGGGCTCGGCCTCGGGGGCCGGTACGGACGTCGGAAGCGGAGCGAGCAAGGCAGCTCGGGGCGGCGCCCCGGCAGGAGGAGCGGTAGTCAAGGGGTTCTCCGGGACTGGAGGGAAGGCGGACCGGCGTACGGGCCGCAGGAGGAGGCCCGGTGGTACGTCAGCGGCGACAGAGCGCGTCGTCGACACTCCACGGCGTTGCCGCGAAGAGTGCGAGCGCCAGTCGGCGAGCGGGTCCGAACATGCGGCCCACCTTATGCGGCGCCGAGCGTAAGGGAACACCGCGTTCCATTTCGTGAGACGCGGTCCGCGGAGTGAGACGGGCTGGTGGGGCCGGGCCGCGGACGCCGCACCAGGTTCAGGGGTGAGGCGGAGCGAGCACCGCGGAGGGCAGACACGCCGCCAGTTCGAGAGCGCAGCGCAGTTCGGTGTTGTTGCGGTTCTCGCCCAGCAGTTGGTCGATCTGGCGCAGGCGGTAGGTCACCGTGTTGCGGTGCGTGTGGAGCGCCCGGGAGGTGAGCGCGATGCTTCCGTTGGCGTCGATGTGGGCCGCCAGGGTCCTCCGCAGTTCGACGGTCCGCTCGTCCTGCGCGTTCAGCGGCCCGAGGACCGACCGGACGAAGGCCCCGGCGCGTTCGGTATCCGCGGCCAGCAGTGAGACGAGCCGGACATCTTCGTACGCGGTGACCGCGTTCCTGGTACGGGAGAGCCGGGCCACATGCTGGGCCGCCTTGGCCTCCTGGTGTGTCGACCGGAAACCGGACAGTCCGCTGCCCGGCCTGCCGACCGCGATACGCAGCGGGGACGGCCATGCCCCGTGGTCCCGCAGCCGCCCGGCGACGGCCGCATCGGGGGAGCCGAGCCACACATCGGCCTGCGAGAACCCGCGCATGACGACCAGGGGGTGCTGCCCGCTCAGCGACACGGCGGCGATCTCCCGCGCGACCGCACCGAAGTCGAAGGCGCGGGCGCTGTCGACGTCCACCCCGGCCAGCCACAGCACGAGTCCGGCATGGCTCTGGTCCAGCTCGTGTTCCAGCTCGCGTGCCGCCTCCGCGGGGTCGACCCGGACACCGTTGATGATGCTGCGGATCAGCCGCGCGGTGACGCCGTCGCGGCTCCTGGACCAGCGTTCGTACTCGTCCGCGTACTGGACGGAGATGTTCCTGGCGAACAGCGACCAGGACTCGATGACCACCCGGGTCATCTCCTGGACCACCCGCATCCGGGACTCCGCGGGGACGAGGGCCTCGACGCAGCCGAGCAGTTCCTGGGTGAGGAACTCCTGGCCGGCGTGCACATTGCGGACCACCTCGTCGAGCGGGATGCCGTGCCGTACGTAGTAGGAGACGTTCTGCAGGGGTTCGGCCGACTGCGCCAGCACGTTCCGGTCGCCCGCGACCAGAGCGGTGAGGGTGTCGAGTGTGCTGGCCTCGGTGGCCCGGCGCAGCGCCTCGGCCTCCCCGTCGGAGTGGTCGCCGGGCCAGTCCACCAGGGTTTCGAGGATGTAGTCGGCCATCCGGCGCCCGGCGGTGACCGCCCACGCCGTCGCGCTCTCACCGATCACGGCTGACGCCCGGTGCCGGGTCCCGAGCGACGTGACACCGTCCTCGGGACTCCCGGCCGAGAGCTCCCTCACCCACGTGTGGTCCATCTCCGCTGCCACCTGTCTCTGCCACCCCGTCCCGTGCGCTGGGGGTCTCCGGACACTGTGACTCACTCTCCCGCCGGGGTCACCAGCGCGGTCACGCGTCTGTGCGAAGTGCCTCACAGCGGAGACGTGTTTGTGCTGCGCGCCCAAGCGGAGCGGCCGGTACGGATGGTGCGCGGCACGGTGCACAAACCCCCGTACGGCCTTGGCCGCGCAGCCCATGGCCGCCCCTGTTCACCCCGTCGCAAACTCCAGGCAACAGAGATTCCGGGCCGCAGCTCCTTCCCCGTATCGGAGTTCCAGATGAAAGTCCCCACCCTGAGCAATGAGCCGGTGCCCACCCGCGCGACGGGCTCACCCACCGACACCGGCACCGCCACGGACACCGCCACCGAGCCCGACAACGCCATCGAGCCGGATTCGGGCCTCGTCGCACGGGCCGCCGCCCTGCGGCCGCTGATCCGTGAACGTGCCGAAGAGGGATCCCGGGAAGGCCGGGTGGTCCCCGATGTGATCCGGGCGCTGGAGGAACAGGGCCTGCTGAGACTGACCGTGCCGCACCGCTACGGCGGCCATGGGGCCGACTCCCGCACCCTGGTCGACGTCCTCGCCGGGCTGGCGCGCGGTGACGGTTCGACGGCCTGGACGGCGATGCTGCTCAACATCGGCAACTGGTTCGCCACCACCTGGCCGGTCCGCGTCCAGGACGAGATCTGGGGCGACACCCCCGACGCCCGGTGCTGCGCGATCCTCGCACCGTCGTCGACCGCCAGGAAGGCCGACGGCGGCTGCCTGGTCTCGGGCCGCTGGCCCTACGCCTCGGGCTCCTTCGCGGCGACACACGCCATCACGGGCTTCCTGGTCCCCCAGGACGACGGCTCGTCCCGCGCGGCCGTCGGGCTCTTCCACCCCGGGCAGTGGAGCATCGAGCGCTCCTGGTTCCCGGTCGGCATGCGGGGCACCGGAAGCGACACCGTCGTGATCGACGAGGTCTTCGTCCCCGATCACCGCATCCAGTACTTCGACGACCTGGTCGCCGGTGACTACGCCACCGAACTGCGGGACACCGACGTACGGTCCCGGGCCCCGTTCCTGCCCACCGGAACGGTCATCTTCGGCGCGATCCAGGTGGGCCTCGGCAGGGCGGCACTCGACCTCGCGGTCGAACGGCTGCGCTCCAAGGGCGTGGTCGGAAGCGTCTACACCCGGGCCAGGGACTCGCCGGTGCACCAGACCGCCGTCGCCGAGGCCCTCTCGAAGATCGACGCGGCCGAGCTGCTCGTCCATCGGTCCTGCCGGGACATCGACGAATCGGCCGCCACGGGCGTCTACCCGGACGAGCTGGCCCGCGCCCGGGTCCGCAACGACACCGGGACCGTCGTCACGTTGGTGCACGAAGCCGTCGACCGGCTTCTCAAAGCGGCGGGTTCCGGCAGCTTCCTGGAGACCAGCCCGCTCAGCCGGATCTTCCAGGACGTGGGAATGGCGGGCAGCCATGTCCACGCGACACCGGCCATCGCCGCGGAGGTCTACGGCCGGCTGCTCCTCGGCGCCGACGGCGGTCTCACGGTGCAGGTCTGACCGCCGGATCAAGGAGGTACAAGCATGACCACCACACTCGTCAACTCCGGGACCGGCCCTGTGGAGTCGGCCCGCAAATTCCGCCACGTACTGGGGCACTACCCCACCGGAGTCACCGTAGTCACGGCGCTCGACGCCGAGCGGCAGCCGGTCGGTATGACCATCGGCAGCTTCACCTCGGTGTCGCTCCAGCCCGCCCTGGTCGCCTTCTTCCCGGCCAGGACATCCAGCACCTTCCCCGCCATCCGCGCGCACGGAAGCTTCTGCGTCAACGTGATCGGGGCGCACCAGGAAGAGATCTGCGGGGCGTTCAGCCGCCCCGGCCCCGACCGCTTCAGGGGGCTGCGGTGGAGGCCCGCACCGTCGGGCGCCCCGATCCTGGACGGCGCGGTCGCCTGGATCGACTGCGAGGTGGACCGCGTCGACGACGCGGGGGACCACCACCTGGTCATGGGGCGGGTCAACGGACTCGAAGTGGAGGCGCCAGGAAGGCCGTTGCTGTTCCTCCGGGGCGGCTACGGCGCGTTCGCACCTCTCCCGCCAGCCGCCGACGCGGCGGAACGGCCCGACGACAGGAGCACCTCATGACCGCGCCACCCGCACCCGGTACCGCCGGGACGGCGTCCGACCCCCGGGTCACCACGGTCCGACGGTCCACCGCGACCTGGATCGAGTGGGACAACGGGACCTCGAACCTGCTCGACCTCGAACTCACCGCAGCCATCAATGAGGCCCTGCTCGACGCCGAAGCGGATCCCGCCTGCGCGGTCGTCGTACTCGCGGGATCGCCCACCGCGTTCTGCGGCGGCGCCGATCTCGCGAAGCTGCACAGGACAGGCACATCGACCGGATTCGCGGCCGAGGTGATCCGCCTCCTCAAACTGGTGCCCGCCCTGCGGAAGCCGGTGATCGCCGCGGTACGGGGCGACGCCCTCGCCTCCGGGTTCTCCGTGGCGCTGCTCGCCGATGTCACGGTGGCGGCGGACGGCACCCGCCTGGGAACGGTCGAAGTGGCCGGCGGAACCTGGCCGATGATCGCTCAGGTCCCCGTTCTGCACACGCTGCCGCGCAAGGTGGCGCTCCTGAACGTGGTGACCGGAGTCCCCTTCGACGCGGGCCGGCTCCTCGACCTCGGCGTCATCGCGGACCTGGTGGCCGCCGCGGACGTCGACCGCCGCACCACCGAGTACGCGGATCTCATGGCCCGCGCCGGAGCGCTCGCCGGGACCGGGCGCCGTGCCCTCAAGTCCCTGAGCCTGTCGGCCGGTTACGAGGCCGACCTCGACGCCGCGTACGACGGATTCGTCGCGATGCTCAGCAGTAAGGACGGCACATGACCAGCACCGCTCACCGGACAGCAGGCCGCACCGCTCACAGCGTCACGAAGCCCGCGGAGGCTCCGGCGGATACGCCCACACAGGAGACGCCCGCGGAGGAGACGCCCACTGAGACCACGTCCGCGTGGACGGCGGATACGGTCGGGCAGATCGAGCGCCTCGCCCGCCGGATCCGGCTGCGCGCGGTGCGGATGATCGCCCCGCACGGCTTCGGCTACCTCGGGCAGGCCCTGTCCGCTGCCGAGACGATCGCCACGCTGCACACCGGTTTCTTCCGGCCGGGTACCGACCGTTTCGTCTGCTCGCCGGGCCACTACATCATCACGGCGTACGCGGCCGCCGCCGAGGCGGGCATCCTGCCCGACGCGGAGCTGGCACGGTACGGGCAGGACGGCTCGGAGATCGAGGCCATCGGGACCGAGCGCTCCCCGGGTACCGACCTGACCTGTGGCTCCCTCGCCCAGGGGCTGTCCGGCGGCGCCGGATTCGCCCTCGCCGACCGGCTCAGGGGAGTGGAGGGAACCCGGCGCACCTTCGTCCTGGTCAGCGACGGCGAAGTGGAGGAGGGCCAGACCTGGGAAGCGGCGCTGTACGCGGCCCACCACCGGCTCGGCGACCTCGTCGTCCTGCTCGACGCCAACGACTCCCAGGTGGACGGGCCGGTCAGCTCCCTCACCACCGTCGAACCACTGGCGGAGAAGTGGCGCTCCTTCGGGTGGTACGCCGAGGACGTCGACGGCCATGACCCGGTGCGGCTGCTGCACGCCCTGGCGAAGGCGGTGGCGGACCCCCGCCCGAGCGTGGTGATCGCCCGGACCTCCACCACCCACGGCCTGTCCTGCCTGCCACCCGAAGCGGACGGCCACTTCATCAAGATGCCGGCCGAGCTGGCCGAGCTCGCTCTCGGCGAATTGGCGGACGACCATGCGTGAGGCCCCCTACCCGACCGTACTGAAGCCCTACGGCCGCGCCCTGGTCGAACTGGCCCGGAACCGCCCCGACGTCGTCTGCCTCTCCGGCGACCTGACCCGCCAGTGCGAGGTCGATCTGTTCCAGGAGGCGTTCCCTGACCGGTTCATCCACGCGGGGATGGCCGAGGCCAACATGATGTCGATGGCCGGGGCACTCGCCAGGGAAGGACTGATCCCGTTCGTGCACACCTTCGGTGTGTTCGCGACGCGCCGCCCGTACGACCAGGTGGTCAACGCGATCGCCTACCCGAACCTGCCGGTCCGCATCATCGGTTTCATGCCGGGGCTCTCCACCCCGGGTGGCCCCAGCCACCAGGCGATCGAGGACGTCGCGATCATGCGGGCGCTGCCCAACATGACGGTCGTCGACGTCGCCGACGCGGTCGAGATCGCTCAGGTGATCCCGGCGATCGTGGACCACCCGGGACCGGTCTATCTGCGGCTGAAGCGCGGCGAGATACCGGTCGTCTTCGACGAGGAGCACCAGTTCTCGCTCACCGCCGCACAGCACGTCGTCCCCGGCGGGGACGTCGTCCTGGTCACCAGCGGCATGATGCTGCCCGCGACCCTGCGGGCGGCGGACGTACTGGCCGCGGCCGGGGTGGCGGCCGGCGTGGTGAACGTACCCGTCATCAAGCCGCTCGACCGGGCCGGAATCCTGCGCTCCGTCGGATCCGCCCGAGCGGTGGTCACCGTCGAGAACCACACCGTCATCGGCGGCCTCGGCTCGGCCGTGGCCGAAGCCCTGGCCGAGTCGGGGGCCGGCGTGCCGCTGCGGCGGGTGGGCATCCAGGACACCTTCGCCGAGGGCTCGAAGTCCGGCCCCTACCTCTTCGAGAAGTACGGCCTGTCCACCCAGCACATCGTCGACACCGCCTGGTCGCTCCTCGGCCGGCGCTCGGCGGGCCCGCGCGCACCGGAGTACCGGGCGGAGCAGGGCGAGTACGCACCCGTCTGACCCACCCACCGTCCCCTCGCGCAGCGAAGAACCGTCCGGGTTCCGCCCGGATCCGAAGAGGAGTCATCGACCATGCCGTCCCACAGCATTGCCTCACCCGGAGCCGTCCTCGGCGTCGACTGGGAGGAACGGGTCAACTTCGACCGGCTCCGCAGCGAGCGCCTGGCCCGCGCGATGCGGGCACTGGAGACCTCCGACCTGGGCGCCCTGGTGCTGTTCGACATGAACAACATCCGCTACACGACCGCCACCCACATCGGGAACTGGGCCCGTGACAAGCTCTTCCGCTGTGTGCTGCTGATGCGCGGCCACAGCCCGATCCTGTGGGACATCGGCTCGGCCGCCCGGCAGCACAAGACGCACGCGAGCTGGCTTCCCGCCGACAACTGGCGTGCGGGGATCTCCAGTTGGCGGGGCTCCATCCCCGAGGACGTGGGCGTCGAGGCGGGCAACGCCAAGCGGATCGCCGATCTGCTGCGTGAGAACGGCCTGCACGACGAGCCGGTCGGCATCGACGTCGTCGAGATCCCCGTGCTGCGCGCCCTGGAGCGTGAGGGCCTGCACGTCGTCAACGGCCAGGAGCTGATGCAGCAGGCCCGCCGGATCAAGACCGTCGACGAGATCGCGCTGCTCGACCACTCCGCCGCGATGGTCGACGCCGCCTACGACGAGCTCTACCGGTCCCTGCATGTCGGCATGCGGGAGAACGACTGCGTCGCCCTGGTCAACAAGGTTCTCTACGAGCTGGGTTCGGAGGAGGTCGAAGCCGTCAACGCGATCTCCGGTGAGCGGTGCAGCCCCCACCCGCATGTGTTCAGCGACCGGATCACCCGCCCCGGGGACACCGCCTACTTCGACATCATCCACTCCTTCAACGGCTACCGGACCTGCTACTACCGCACGCTCAACGTGGGAAGTTCCAACGCCCGGCAGCGCGACGCCTACCAGCGCGCCCGTGACGCCATCGACCAGGCCATCAGCGCGGTGCGCCCGGGTGCCACCACCGCCGATGTGGCGCGTGCGCTGCCGAGCGCGGCGGACCTCGGCTACGCGAGCGAGGAGGAGGCGTTCGGCCTCCAGTACTGCCACGGCATCGGTCTCTCGGTCTGGGAGCAGCCGCTGATCAGCCGCTACCACTCGCTGGAGCACCCGGTGCCGGTCGAGGAGGGCATGGTGTTCGCGCTGGAGACCTACTGGCCGACGAAGGACGGCTCGTCGGCGGCCCGCATCGAGGAGGAGGTCGTGGTCACCGCGGACGGCCCGAGGGTCATCACCCGCTTCCCGGCCGACGAACTCCTGGTGGCGGGCACGCGCTACTGGAACGGCTTCTCCTTCGCGGTCGACCGTGCGGACAGGGCGGGCCGGGGCGCCGCGTCGTACGCGGGCCGGAGCGGCGACACCGACGGAACGGAGTAGCCGGATGCTGGAGCACTATGTGGTCCTCACACCCCACCCGGGCCGCGAGCGGCAACTCACCGAAGCCCTCGGGGAACTCGCGGCCGGCATCGGCGGCGGTGTCACCGGACTGCGGGATCTGACATGGGGCGAGAACACCAACGCGTCCGGGCTCGCCCGCGGTTACACCCATGGATGCCTCGGCCGTTTCGACGACACCCGGGCGTTCGACGCCTACTGGGTCCACCCCGCACACCAGTTGTTCATGTCCAGGCTCGACGAGATCTGTTCCGAGAGGTTCGCGATGGACTACGCGACCGCCCCGGCAGCCCCAGCTCCTGGCGAAAGCCAGGACCGGACATGAAGGCCGACGTCGGCTTCGTCGGACTGGGGACCATGGGCCGGTCCATGGCGCGGCGTCTGCTGGAGGCCGGGCACCGCGTCACCGTCTGGAACCGCTCCCCGGCACCGGTGGAGGAGCTGGCCCGGCAGGGCGCGGTCCCCGCCGGGTCGCTCCGGGAGGTCTTCGCCAGGCCGGTCGTGTTCTCCATGCTGGCGGACGACGACAGCGTCCGCCGGCAGGTGGCCGAGACCGGTGTGCTCACCGACGCGGCATGCGGCGTGCACATCAACATGGCGACGGTGTCCACCGCGTTCGCCCGTGAACTCGCCGCCCGGCACCGCGAACACGGCATCGGGTATGTCGCCGCTCCCGTACTGGGCCGGGCAGACGTGGCCGCTGTCGGCGCCCTGCACATCCTGGCCGCGGGCGACGCACAGCGGCTCGCCGAGCTGGAACCGCTGCTACGGACGATGGGCCGCCGGATCTGGAACCTGGGAACCGAGCCCGAACGCGCGAACGCCGTGAAGATCGCCGTCAACTTCATGGTGGCGAACGCCATCGAGTCGATCAGCGAAGCCTGCGCCCTGGTCGAGTCGTTCGGAGTGGAGCGGACGCTGTTCGCGGAGGTGATGACCGGGACCGTGCTGCCGGGCCCCGTCTACACCGCCTACGGAGGACTGGTCGCGAACCGGACCTACGAGCCACCCGGCTTCACCGCTCGCCTCGGGCTCAAGGACGTCCGCCTGGCCCAGGCCGCCGCGGCGGCGAACAACGTCCCGCTCCCCCTGGCCGGGCTCGTGCATGACGCACTGCTCCAGGCACTGGCCAAGGGATGGGGCGAGCAGGACTGGGCGGTGCTGTCGGAGGTGGCCAGGGACAGAGCCGGGCTGCCCCGCTGACGGCTGGAGGGGGAGGGTGGCATGCCGCAGTTCCTGCGGCCCTTCCCCTTCTCCGGCTCTCACACCCCGTTCCGCAGCACACGCGACAGGCCGAGCGCCGCCGTCCGTACCGCTGGTGCGAGTTGCGCGGGACGGTAGCGGTCCATCGGTACGGCCACCGACAGGGCCGCCACCGCTGTGCCGCCTCCGGCGAAGACGGGGGCCGCGATGCAGTTCACCCCGAGGGTGGCCTCCTGCTCCTCGTACGCCATGCCCGACACCTGCGTCTGCTCGATCTCGGTGCGCAGCCGCGCAGGATCGGTCAGCGAGTGCGAGGTCAGCCCGGGAAGCGGCGCGGCGAGCACCTCGTCGAGCAACTCGGGCCGGGCGAAGGCCAGCAGCGCCTTGCCCACCCCCGTGCAGGTGAGGGGGAGGCGGCCGCCGATCCGGGAGGGGAGCGGCAGGACATCGTGACCATGGATCCGCTCCAGGTACACGACCTCGTGGTGCTCGCGGATTCCGAAGTGCACGGTCTCCCGGGTGGCTTCGAACAGATCCTGGAGGAACGGCAGAGCCGACTCCCGCAGATCGAGGCGCCTCGGCACGAGGGTGCCCAGCTCGAAGAGCTTGCCGCCCAGCTGGTACCGGTCACCCGAGCGCTCCAGCAGCCCCAGACGTACGAGGTCGGCCGCCAGCCGGTGCACGGTGGTCTTCGACAGTCCTGTACGCACCGTGAGTTCCGCCAGACGGTATGAGCCGCCTGCCTCCTGGAAGCAATCCAGGACAGAAACCGCCTTTTCCAGCATATTGCCGACCGTGTTGTTCCGTGTCATGGAACAGAGTTTGTCACCTTCGCGACGCTCCCTCTATACCGAGGACATCGACCCGTCGTTCCCGGGGCGCCGTCCCCTCACCCCACTCCCCGTACCGGAGGTTCCGTATGTCCGTGCCGCGCATCCGCTCCCCGCGAGCCCTCCGCAGGTGCCCATGAGCACCCCATCCACCCCGGACGCGGTCCGCGAAGCGGCCGACGCCCTCGCACGGGCCGAACGGACCGGCGTCCCCACGAAGGTCGCCGTCATCGGCTCGGGCAACATCGGCACCGACCTCATGATCAAGGTGCTGCGTCTCTCCGAGCGCCTGGACATCGTGGCCATGGCGGGCATCGACCCCGATTCCGACGGCCTGGCCCGCGCCCGCCGTCTGAAGGTCGCCACCACCCACGAGGGCGTCGAGGGCCTGGTCACGATGGACGAGTTCGCCGATGTCGAGATCGTCTTCGACGCCACATCGGCCGGAGCCCACCGCCACCACGAGGAAGTGCTGCGCCCCCTCGGCCGTACCCTGATCGACCTCACCCCGGCCGCCGTCGGCCCCTACCTGGTGCCTCCGGTCAACGGCGAAGCCCACCTCGGTGCCCCGAACGTCAACATGGTCACCTGCGGTGGCCAGGCCACCATCCCGATGGTCGCCGCGGTGAGTGCTGTCACCCCCGTCCACTACGGGGAGATCGTCGCCTCCATCGCTTCCCGCTCCGCGGGCCCCGGCACGCGGGCGAACATCGACGAGTTCACCGAGACCACCTCCCACGCCATCGAGCAGGTCGGCGGTGCGGCCCGCGGCAAGGCGATCATCGTCCTCAACCCGGCCGAACCCCCGCTGATCATGCGGGACACCGTGTACTGCCTGGTCTCCGACTGTGACCGGGACGCGGTGCGGACGTCCGTGGAGCAGATGGCGGAGACGGTCCGTACGTACGTGCCCGGCTACCGCCTCAAGCAGCAGGTGCAGTTCGATCCGGTCACCGACGACGACCCACTGCGCAGCCTGCTGCCCGCGGGCGCCGCGGCCGGACCGGCGCTGAAGGTGTCCGTGTTCCTGGAGGTCGAGGGCGCCGCCCACTACCTCCCCGCCTACGCGGGAAACCTCGACATCATGACCTCGGCCGCGCTGCGCACCGCGGAGCGCATGGCCGCACACCGCTCGTCCTGTGAGGTGGCACCCCGATGACCGCGCAGACCGGCAACACATCCACACAGGCCGGCAACACACCCGCGCTTTACGTCCAGGACGTCACGCTGCGGGACGGCATGCACGCCATCCGGCACCGCTACACCACCGACCAGGCCCGTACGATCGCCACCGCCCTGGACACGGCCGGGGTCGCCGCCATCGAGATCGCCCACGGCGACGGCCTGGCCGGCTCCAGCATCACCTACGGCATCGGCGCCCACACCGACTGGGAGTGGATCGAAGCAGTCGTCGACGCCACCCGCACCGCCGTGCCCACCACACTGCTGCTGCCCGGTATCGGCACCCTGCACGACCTCAGGCAGGCGCACGCGCTCGGGATCAGGTCGGTCCGTGTCGCCACCCACTGCACCGAGGCCGACATCTCCGCCCAGCACATCGCGGCCGCCCGCGAACTGGGCATGGACGTCGCCGGGTTCCTGATGATGTCCCACATGGCGGAGCCCGCCGAACTCGCCCGTCAGGCCCGGCTGATGGAGTCGTACGGCGCGCACTGCGTCTACGTGACCGACTCGGGCGGCCGCCTCACCATGGACGGGGTCCGCGACCGCGTCCGCGCCTACCGTGACGTCCTCGACCCGGCCACCGGGATCGGCATCCACGCCCATCACAACCTCGCGCTGGGCGTGGCCAACACCGTCGTGGCCGTGGAGAACGGCGTCACCCGCGTGGACGCCTCACTGGCCGGTCAGGGCGCGGGCGCAGGCAACTGTCCGCTCGAGGCGTTCATCGCGGTCGCCGACCTGATGGGCTGGGAGCACGGCTGCGAGCTGTTCCCGCTCATGGACGCCGCCGACGACATCGTCCGCCCGCTCCAGGACCGCGAGGTCCGGGTCGACCGCGAGACACTGACCCTCGGCTACGCGGGTGTGTACTCCAGTTTCCTGCGCCATGCCGAGGCCGCCGCCGAACGTCATGGTCTCGACACCCGCACCATCCTCGCCGAGGTCGGCCGACGGAAGATGGTCGGCGGCCAGGAGGACATGATCACCGATATCGCGCTGGACCTGGTGGCGGACTCGGGGCGATAGGACAGCGGGACTGCCACGGTGACGGCTCACCTTCACCGTGGCAGTCCGGCGTCATGCCCACGTCTCCCAGCGCTCCTGCGCGGAACTGTTCGCAAGCTCGCCTTTTCCGTCATGTGCGTGCACTTTCCCTGGACCGCCATCGAGTCCGGCTCTATCGTCTGACGTCGGATGTCAGAGAGTCGTCGACTTCGGGACGGTAACGCTCAAGGTGCGGCCGCGTCGGTGCCGCGTCAACCGTACGACATATCGGGTGATATGAGCTGGGTCCTCCGCGCGCCTGACGGAGTGTCCCCCCGGACTCCCCGCAGGCTGGGCTCGACCCTTGGAGGAGTCTCATGTCTGTGACCGCTTGTACGCCTCGCCGGAGGTCGACCGTTCTGGCCGCTCTGGCCATGGGTGTTCCTGCCCTTGCTCTCGTGTTGTCCAGTGCCGCGGGCGCCGCCGCCGGCGTCACCGAGCCCTCACACCCCGGGGACGACTTCGCCGGCTCCCAGATCCTCAGGCATGAGGGCACCAGCAGGAGCGGCGTCGCGCTCACCGGCGCCCGGGGGACGGAGGGTGTCGACGTCAGCAGTCACCAGGGCAGCGTCGCATGGTCCCCGCTGTGGAAGTCCGGCGTGAAGCTGGCCTACATCAAGGCGACGGAGTCCACGAGTTACAAGAACCCGTCCTTCACCCAGCAGTACAACGGTTCGTACAAAGCCGGCATCATCCGGGGTGCCTACCACTTCGCCACCCCCAACACATCGAGCGGTGCCACGCAGGCCAAGTACTTCCTGGCACACGGCGGGGGCTGGTCCAAGGACGGCAAGACCCTGCCGGGCGCTCTGGACATGGAGTACAACCCCTACGGCGCCACCTGCTACGGACTGAGCCACCAGGGGATGGTCAACTGGGTCAGGGATTTCTCCAAGACCTACAAGGCGAAGACCGGCCGGGACGTCGTCCTGTACACCTCCACCAACTGGTGGAAGTCCTGCACGGGCAACAACTCCGGTTTCGGCAAGACCAATCCGCTGTGGGTTCCGAACTACGGGTCGTCCGTCGGAGCCCTGCCCGCGGGCTGGAAGTACCAGACCATTTGGCAGTACACATCCAAGGGGGCGACGGTCGGCGACCACAACCGGTTCAACGGCAGCCTCGACCGTGTGAAAGCCCTCGCGAACGGCTGACCGGCGGGAGACCCACGGCCGGTGGGGCCGCTCCGCCCGGTCCGGTGCGCCGTGGTCACCCGTGGGACTGCTGATGCAGGATGAGAGCGGTGCAGAGGTCGCTCTGGTCGTCCGGGTCGGACACCCGGCGGCCCGTGAGCGCCTCCGCCCGTTCGATCCGGTAGTGAACGGTGTTCACGTGGAGATGCAGGGCTGCCGCCGTGCGGGTCCACGACGCCCTGTTCTCCAGGAACGTCGCCAGCGTCAGCAGCAGTTCGGTGCCCTTCGCGGTGTCATAACTGATCACCGGGCCGATCGTGCGCATCTGGAAGGCGTGCGCCACGGGAGCAGGCACCCCCTCCAGGAGCGTACTCAGACTCGTGAGGGCGGAGCCCGTACGGACCCGGGGCCCGGAGCCCGGTCGTCGGCCCGCGGCATCCGCGAGGAAACGAGCCCCGTGCAGAGCCGGAGCGAGGTCGTTCGGACGGGCACTCGGGCCGACGCCCACCGCGATGGTGACGTCGTCGACGAGCCTCTGCAGAGGCGGGAGCTGCTCCGACAGCAGGGGGGCGAGCCGGTCAGGCGGCGCGGCGACGAAACCGACCGCCTCGGCGCTGCCACCCGGGCACACGGCGAAATCCACCGCGCATGCCTCGAACAACTCGTTGGCCGCGTCCACGGCCCAGGCGGCCGGCGCACCGGGTGTGCTCACCACGACCGGTGTCAGCGCGACGTCGCCCGGCAGGCCGCACGCGTGCACGGCCGCCGATCGTGCCGGAGTGCCCTTCGAGTCGAGTCCGGCGAGCAGTGCCCCGGCCGCCGCGCCACGGGCAGCGAGCCGCTCGCGGTGCTGGGCCAGCCTGGTGGAGAACAGGGCGGCCAGCTCGTTGAGCACGGGCCAACGGCGTGAGCCGACCGCTCGGCCCGTACGCAGCCACCAGCCGTCGAACGGTGAATCCTGGCCGGATGTGACCGGTACCTGTGTGCCTTGCGGGCAGTCCGCGGCGCGCGGGTCGCTGCTCGCGATCACCCGGCCGGCGGGGGAGACCAGCGCGAGCCCCGGCAGTTCGATGCGCTCGACCGCCGTTCGGAGCACCGCGTCGACCGGGGCCGCGGAGGCGATGCCGGTGAGGAGTTCGTCCTTGACGATCGACGGCAGTGCCGGGGCCCCGGATTCTCGGATGTTGGCCCACAGCCACACATAGATCCGGTCGAGGATGGCGCGGAACGTGGTGCTCTGCGGCACCGAGAAGAGCGGCAGCTCATGGTCCCGGCAGGCGTCGAAGAGCTCATCGGGGATCGCGCCGTGCACACCTTCTCCGGCGATCAGTGCGACCGCACCCGCGGCCCGCAGCGCGGAGACGAAGGCCCGCGCCGCCCCGCGGTGGTCCGGCTGCCACCAGACCAGACCGGTCAGAACGATCTCCCCCGGCGACAGATACGTCGACGGATTCTCCATGTCGGCCGTCGTGACACCGGTGACGGTCCGCCGCAGCGCGCGAGGGGGCGCCCACAGCGGTGCCACCCCGAGGTCGGCGAGTTCCAATACCTGTTTCACCTGCACGGAGCCATCACTATCAGACACGGCGTGCCACCTCACCGGGCGATCCGCCAGTTCGGTTGATCCACCGATTCCGGGCCGGAAAATACGTATGCGGCGGTGGTGATGGGCGGCAGACCCCGGGCGGTCTACTTGGCGCATTCCGAGCCGCTGTACCCGGCGGCGCACGTGGGAACGAGGTGAGCCGTGGATTTGAACACCATCGAGACGTGGCGTACAGCACGTACACGCCAAGACCTCATCCTGGCGCCGGGCGAGGCGGTCCTCGGTGGCGGCACCTGGCTGTTCTCGGAGCCACAGGTGAGTACGACCGGCCTGGTCGATCTGGGGGCGATGGGGTGGCCGTCGATCGAGGAGACGCCCGACGGCCTGCGGATCGGGGCGACCTGCACCGTGGCCGAGCTGTCCCGGATACGCCGGCGTGAGGGGTGGACGGCGCACCCGATCTTCTTCCAGGCGGCCAGCGCGTTGCTGGCTTCGTTCAAGATCTGGAACATGATGACGGTCGGCGGGAACATCTGCCGCTCGTACGCCGCTGCCGCCATGGTGTCGCTGGCCACGGCTCTGGACGCCACCGCGCTGATCTGGACCGCGGACGGCGGCGAGTACACGGTGCCCGTCGCCGACATCCCCACGGGCAACGGGACCAACTCGCTGGGCGAGGGCGATGTACTGCGCTGCATCGACATTCCCGCCCACGCGCTCCGTGCGCGCACCGCCTTCCGCAAGATCGCGCTGGTCGAGATCGGCCGCAGCGCCGCGGTGCTCACCGGCCGGCAGGACGAGTCGGGTGCGGCGGTGTTCAGCATCACGGCCGCCACGCTGTGCCCGGTGGTACTGCGGTACGACACCCTGCCCAGCTCCGTTCGGCTGCGCCAGGACGCCCTGGACGCGGAGGGCTACTACACCGACCCGATGGGCACCGCCGACTGGCGCCGCGCTGTCAGCAGCGTGCTGCTCGAGGAGATTCTGGAGGAGTTGCTGACATGGAGCTGAACATCAACGGTGAGGCATACAGCGCCACTCCGCGCGCCGGCCAGTGTCTGCGTACCTTCGTGCGCGACCAGGCGCACTTCGAGGTCAAGAAGGGGTGCGACGCGGGCGACTGCGGGGCCTGCTCGGTGCTGGTCGACGGCAAGCCGGTGCACTCCTGCATATTCCCGGCGCGGCGCGCCGAAGGCCGGTCGGTCACCACCGTTGCGGGCCTGGGAACGGTCGACAACCTGCATCCGATGCAGCAGGCGTTCGTGGACAACTTCGCCTTCCAGTGCGGCTTCTGCACCGCGGGGATGATCGTCACCGCGTCCACCCTCAAGGAGGACCAGCTCGACGACATGCACCGGCTGATGAAGGGCAGCCTCTGCCGGTGCACCGGATACCGTCCCATCCGCCGGGCCATCGAGCAGGGCGTCGCGGCCGCGGCCACCACCGAGGACCCGGCGGACGGCGCGGAGCGGGGGTGCGGAGCTGACGGACGGTCCGCCTGTGCCCGGCCGGAATCCGGCACCTGCGCCGGGCCGGAGTCCGACGGTGTGAAGACGACCGTCGGGACGTCGGTGAACCCGCCCGCCGCCAAGCGAGTCGTCACCGGCACCGAGCCGTACACCTTTGACATGGAACTGCCGGGCGCCCTGCAGATCCGCGTACTCGGATCGCCGCACGCCCATGCCCGCATCGTCGGCATCGACACCACCGAAGCCGAGCAACTGCCCGGGGTGGAGCTGGTGATGGATTACCGCAACGTACCCCGGATCCGCTTCTCCACCGCTCAGCACGAACACCGCACCGACGACCCGCACGACACCCGGATGTTCGACGACGTCGTCCGCTTCCGGGGGCAGCGGGTCGCGGCCGTGGCCGCGGTCTCGGCAGCCGTCGCCGAACACGCCTGCCGTCTCATCAAGGTCACCTACGACGTCCTGCCCTCGGTGCACGATCCGGAACTCGCCAGGTCACCCGGTGCGCCCGTGCTGCACCCCGATCTGATCGACAGCGACCAGCCGGAGGCGGAGCTGCCGGAAGACCCCTCGCGCAACCTGCTCGCGTCCATCCACGGCGGAGTGGGCGGCGACATCGACCAGGCGCTGGCGGACTCCGACGTCACCGTGCACGGTGAGTGGCGCACCCAGCGGGTCTCGCACATGCAACTCGAAACCCACGGCAGCCTCGGCTGGCTCGACGACGGCAGGCTGACCGTCCGTACCAGCTCCCAGGTCCCCTTCCTGACCAGGCGTACGCTGTGCCGGCTCTTCGACCTGCCCGAGGAGAAGGTGCGCGTCTTCACCAAACGCGTCGGAGGCGGCTTCGGCGGCAAGCAGGAGATGTTCTCCGAGGACCTCGTCTCACTCGTGGTCCTGCGCACCGGCAAGCCCGCCATGTACGAGATGAGCCGCCCCGAGGAGTTCTCGCGCACCTCGGTGCGTCACCCGTTCCGTGTCCAGGTCACCGTCGGGTCCGAGCGGGGCGGCAAGCTCACCGCGATCAAGCTGAACGTCCTCGCGGACACCGGCGCCTACGGCAACCACGCGCCCGGTGTGCTCTTCCACGGCTGCGCCGAGTCGCTCAGCCTGTACAACGCCCCGGTGAAGCGCGTCGACGCCGAGTCCGTCTACACCAACAACGTCCCGTCCGGTGCTTTCCGTGGCTACGGCCTCGGGCAGGTCATCCTCGGGGTCGAGTCCGCCCTGGACGAACTGGCGGTGGCCCTCGACATCGACCCGTTCGAACTGCGCCGCATCAACATGGTCGGCGACGGCGACCCGCTGATCGAGGCACATCCGGCCGACGACGGGCTCGTCTACGGAAGTTACGGACTCGACCAGTGCCTGGACTTCGTGCAGCAGGGTCTCGACCGCGGCAACGGTGTGGCTCCGCCGGAGGGCGAACACTGGCGGATCGGTGAGGGCATGGCGGTCTCGATGATCGCCACGATGGCGCCCTTCGGCCACGTCTCCAAGACCACGCTGGCCGTGCAGCCGGACGGCACGTACGTCGCCGGAGTGGGGACCAGCGAGTTCGGCAACGGCACCACGACCGTACACACCCAGATCATCGCCACGGACATGTCGACCGAGCTTGACCGGGTGCGGCTGACCAACTCCGACACCGACGGGGCCATCTACGACACGGGGGCCTTCGCCTCCGCCGGCACCACGGTGGCGGGCAAGGCCCTGCACGCCGCGGCGATGTCCTTGCGTACGCTGCTGCTCCAGGTCGCCGCCGAGATCACCGGCAGCAAACCCACCGAGTGCTCGCTGTTCCCCGGCGGGATCCGGACCCCGAACCGGGTCGTGGACTTCGGCGAGGCCATCAAAGCCTGCCCGGAGGCCAACCGGAACGGTGACACCGCCTTCGCACGCGGCGACGAACTGGGCGAGTACCGCTCGCTGGCCTGGAACGTGCACGGAGTACGTGCCGCCGTCGACATCCGCACCGGCGCGGTACGGATCCTGCAGTCGGTGCACGGCGCCGACGCGGGCACCGTGATGAATCCCCAGCAGTGCCGCGGACAGGTCGAGGGCGGCGTGGCCCAGGCGTTCGGCACCGCGTTGTCCGAGGAGGTCATGGTCGACGACGAGGGCAATCTGCTGACGCCGGTGCTGCGCGCCTATCGGATCCCGCAGATGCATGACGTCCCGGAGACCGAGGTCTATTTCGCCGAGACCTTCGACCGGCTCGGTCCCTTCGGCGCGAAGTCGATGAGCGAGAGCCCGTACAACTCCGTCCCGGCAGCCGTGGGCAACGCCATCCGCCGAGCGGTGGGCGCCCGCCCCTACGAGACGCCGTTCTCGCGCGACCGGGTCTGGCGCATGCTCAACGCCCCGGAAGCGCTGCCCGGCTGGTGGAAGTCGGGGAGCGTGCACATCAACAAGCAACGGTCCAAGGAACTCACCTCCGCCGGCTGACCGCCGTCCACCGGCCGGTGCCGCTCGCTTCCCGCCCCGCACCCGGGAAGACGTCACCTCCACCCTCCCCGCTCCTCCTCAACTCTCATGTCTCATCGCGAAGGGAAACACCCATGACCGCCCACATCGAGGAAGCCAGTGCCCAGGACCTTGAGAACGCCTGGATGCAGGAGGCGATCCTGCTGGCGACGACCAGCGTGGCCAACGGCGGCGGCCCCTTCGGTGCGCTGGTCGCCAAGGACGGCCAGGTCGTCGCCACCGGAAACAACCGGGTCACATCGACCCTGGACCCGGTGGCACACGCCGAGGTCACCGCACTGCGCAACGCCTGTCAGGAGCTGAACACCTTCTCCCTGGAAGGCTGCACCCTGATCACCTCGTGCGAGCCCTGCCCGATGTGTCTGACGTCCTCGCTGTGGGCACGCGTCGACCGGCTCGTCTTCGCCGCCGACCGGCACGACGCGGCGATCGCCGACTTCGACGACCGCAGGTTCTACGAACTGTTCGAGAAGAAGCCTTCCTCGATGTGGCCCATGACGATCGACCGCCTCGACCTTCCCAACCGCAACGCGCCGTTCGAGGCGTGGCTGGCCAAGACCGACCGCGTCGCCTACTGACGGCGGGCGGACGACGGGGCCCGACAGCCCCGGCCGAGTAGCTGCGGTGTCCGCCGGTGGGCGGACACCGCAGTCACCGGGACCGAAGCACGATCACTCAGCCGGTCCCGGGTTTTCGCGCCGGCCGGCATTGAAGCGCGCCTTCTTCTGACGGTTCCCGCACGTGTTCATGTCGCACCATTTGCGGGTGCGACTCCGGCTGGTGTCGAAGAAGGCGGCCCGGCAGGTCGGCGACGCGCACAGGGCCAGTCTTCCGTCCCGTTCGCCCGCGATGACGCTGATGGCGTCGGCGGCGATCACGCCGAGGGCGTCTTCCACGCAGGAAGCAGAGCTGAGCCGCCATCGCCGTTTGCCCTCGGGCGTGAGGACGGCCGCGGCCCGACCCCGAGCGCTGCGGTCGTCGATGTCGTGGACTACTGGCGCACCGGGTACGACTGGCGGTCGTTCGAAGCACGCCTCAACCGGATCGGCCAGTTCCGCACGACCATCGACGGTCTGGGCATCCACTTCCTGCACCGCAGGTCCGCGCGCGCGGATGCCACTCCTCTGATCCTGACGCACGGCTGGCCGGACAGTATCGCCCGGTTCGTCGACGCGGTGGACGAGCTGGCGGATCCGGAAGACGCGGACGAACCGGCGTTCCACGTCGTGGTCCCGTCGCTGCCTGGCTTTGGTTACAGCGACAGGCCGGCCACCACCGGGTGGGGTACCGAGAAGATCGCGGCCGCATGGGTGGAGCTGATGGGAAGGCTGGGCTACGACAAGTTCGCGGCCCACGGCGGTGATTGGGGAGGCAATATCACCACGGTGCTCGGCGGCAGGTTCCCGGCGCACGTTCTCGGCATCCACACCACGTTCGCGGAGGCGCCGCCCGGATTGACGACGGACGGGCTGACGGCGGCCGAGCGCGAGTGGACCGAGCAGACCCGTGATTTCTGGCGCGACCGGGCGGCGTACGCGAAACAGCAGGCGACCCGGCCGCAGACCATCGGCTACTCGCTCGTCGACTCACCGGTCGGGCTTCTTGCCTGGATCCTGGACAAGTTCGCCGAGTGGTCGGACACCGAGGACAGCCCGTTCGAGACGATTTCCAGGGACCGCGTTCTCGACGACGTCACTCTGTACTGGCTGACGCGGACCGGCGCGTCGGCGGCCCGTATCTACTACGAGAGCCACAACTCGCTGGACCCCGGACTGCGGGTCGACGTCCCGTCAGCACTCACGATGTACCCCCGCGACGTCGAGAAGTGTCCCCGCCCCTGGGCGCGGGAGCGGTACCGGCAGATCGTCCGGTGGAGCTCGCCCGAAAGCGGAGGACACTTCCCGTCGCTGGAGGTTCCCGGGTATTTCGTCCGAGATCTGCGAGAGGGCCTCGCGGCGGTGCTGGCCGCGGGCGGCGCGCGTTCCGCGCTCAGCTGCGGCTGACCGAGGCCCCCTGGAAGTCGGCGTCGAACGCCTTCTCGATGCCGCTGATGACCGCTGAGTCGCCCACGACGAGGCCGAGTTCGCGGTTGTGGTTGAGCGAGTTGTCGGAGAAGTTCTCCGAGCCGGCGAACACCTTTGCGTCGGACGTGCCGTAGTCGGCGACGATCGCCTTGGCGTGGATGTAGAAGCCGGTGGAGCTCGTGTACGTGGCCACCTTGCCGCCCGCGGCGGTGACCTGGTCCAGCTCCTTGCTGTACTTCGACGACTCGTTCTCCGCGACGACGCGAACGGCGACACCGCGCTTCGCGTCCGCGACGACCGCGTTCACCAGCGCGGGGTCCCCGAACTCCTCCTCCTGGACATCGAGGCTGTGCTTCGCCCCGGTGACCAGGGCCAGCAGGCGGCTCTGCGAGTCGGTGGGCGACCAGACCAGGTCGGTGCCGTCGGACGGGGTGACGGCGGTCTTCGCGTAGTCGGCGTCGAAGACCTTCTCGATGGCCGCGACATCGGCCTTGTCGGAGTCGAAGACGCCGTAGTCACGCGAGGTCGCGTAGTACGTCGTGTCGAAGTTGCCGGTGCTGATGTACGACGTGGCGCCGTCGACGGTGATCGTCTTCTGGTGGGTGTAGACGTACGAGGAGGACGAGTACGTGACCCCGGCCCCGGCCGCGGACAGCGCCTTGTAGGCGGCGCCGTCGATGGACGCGTGCTGGGAGTCGAAGACCACGCGGACCTTCACGCCTGCCTTCTCCTCCTTCACCAGGTCGTCGACGAGGGTGGTGTCGCGCAACTCGTAGATCGTCACGTCGACCGACTTCTTGGCCGAGTTGACGAAGTCGTAGATGGCGCCCTCCTTCTGGTCCGGAAGGACCACGAGGGAGTAGGCGCTCGCGGCATGGGCGGTGGCGGGCACGAGGCCGACCACGGCGGCCAGGGCGCCTGCGGCCAGGGCTGGCATCAGACGGTGTGTGGGGTTCACCGGGGGCTCCTGACGTTTGGAGGAAGCGCGCAACGCGCGTAGCACACCCAGTAGGGCACAGCGCCGGGGCCCACTGAAGCTCAGTTGATTGAACAGAGGGGCACTGTTGGGCAAAGCGATACCGCTGTAGACCTCACCCAAGTCCTCGCCGTCGCTGGGCAGGAATGACGCCTGGAAGTTCTCCGTGCGGACCGGATACCAGGACTCGTCCCACCCTCGTTCGATCGCTTCAGACGAGGTGTCCTCTGCCGCACTGCTGCCCGCGGTCAGAGCTGGGGACATTCGTCCGTACGCAACTGGGGAGCAAAGTCCGTACGCCGACACGAACCACCAGGTTGTCATCGATGCCGACTCACGCCTTGTCGTCTCCGTCGGCCGGCCCGTTCCCGGCAACCGCAACGACTGCAAGGCATGGGAACTGTCCGGAGCCAAGAGCTCGGTCGGCAACACCGCCGTGATCGCAGACGGCGGCTACCGCGGCACCGGCCTGATCATCCCGCACCGCCGAGAACCCGGCCAGCTCGATCGAAGCGAACGCAACTGTGTTTCTTCTCTGGATAGTTCGTGCACTTCTTGAGCAGACCGGATACGGGCAGACATGGCGGAGGAACAGTGACTCACGTGGCCAAGGAAGAAGCACGCTGGTGTGATCCGTTCGTGAATTGATCCTGTACGAAGCTCTTCTCAAATTTGGGGCTACGGTGTGGGCCTCGAAAGTTGCCGGGTCCGAACCGACGTGTGTGATGCCCAGCGAGGGACGGGGGGCGGATGCTGAGGTGGGCCGAGGCTACGGCGTACGGCGCGGGGGGCGGACTGATCGTCGAGGCGGTCGTCACCTACGGTCGCCTGCGTACCTGGCAACAGGCGCGTCATGCGGCGAGGGTGGCAGGCGACCAGTTACCTCGGATCGGCAAGTTCGTCGATCCCTCCGCGGACTCGCTCGCTGCGCTGTTCCGCGTGATGCTGGGGGCTGCGGCGGGGTGGATGCTCCATGCCGAGATCACCGGCGTGTATGCGGCCGTGACCGTGGGCGCGTCAGCGCCCGCGCTGCTCGCCCAACTGGGCAGAGGCACCACCCCCACCGATGCCCTCCGGGGCGAACCTCCGGGGCTTGAGCCGGTCCGTGAGGAGTCGACTCCATGACAGCCGGGTCGATCGTTCAGCGTTCCTGGAGGTCGTTCATCGGCGGACGGCTGCCTCGTCCCCCTCGGGCGGTGGAGCGCGGACGCCACGGATACTCCCTGTGGCAACGTGCCTGGGCATCGTTCATCGGCTTCGATCTGCCCACGCGACTCGGCGGGACACCGGCATTCGCCACCCTGCCGCCTCCCCATCGGGAACAGTCCCCGAATCGGCAACCGGCCGGCCGCATCGCCTCAGGGTGGTTTGCGCTGCCTACGCTCCCATCGGCCGGCACTCTGACCGCCGGCGGCGTTGACGCGGTGGCACTTGAGACGTCATCGCCGGACGGACGGGTCGAGTTCCTTGTGCGTCACCACGGGATCGACGGGGCCGATTACCGCCTGGAGTTGATACTGCGCGGCGGTGATATCGACGAGCCGCTGGTGACCGCGATCCGTTACACGCAGCCGGACGGTGGCGAGCGAGTACTCTTCGTGCCTGTATTCCAGGGGCAGTTCGGGCCTCCGGCTTCGTATGTCCAGCTACCTGGCTTCGGGGCTGGCACAGCATGGACCGCTGCCTTTCCCGCCTTCGTGGATCTGGGCACCACTTGGGACGCCGCGACGGTGGCCGCCTCGGTCCGCGCGGCGCTCAACGAGGCGACACGCGAAGCCTGGCGGCAGCTGAGGGAACTCGTTGACGATGACGTGCGCAACGCCATCGACGGGGCGCTGCGGTGACGACTGACGACGAGCGGGGGCGCAACGAGCACTCTTCTGGCGCGACACAGCCGGGCTCCCCGGGGCCGCCATGGCGGCAGCGGCGCCGATCAGGTTCCCGGCCTGGCCTGTCACCGCACCGGGCCGTACTCAAGGACGTGCTGAGGAACGCAACGAGCCCGCAAGGCGCCGTGAACGAGTTGCTCGGCGAGAGACAACTGTGGTGGAAGTGCTGCAGCGAGGCAGTTCACACCGATCCCGCCTGGCTGTTCGGTAGCGACAGCCAGGAACTGGCTGCATGGATCGACGTGACAGCGCCGGACCGGCCAGCAGACTCGGTCACGCCGACTGACCACGCGTACCTGTTGGGCCGAGCCCTGAGCGCACCGGACGGCCGGGCCGGGGAGTACGACGAGGCCATATCACGACTGATGGAAGCGTGGGGCAGGAGCGGACTACTCTCAGCAGATACCGCTCCGGGACCCGCGCAGCCGTCCGGCAGGGGCATCAGCGGCCTTTCTCCGCAGGCCGCGAGCGGGCTCAGCGCCGTCATCGAGCGCATTGCGCACCTGCAGGCCGCCGGCGAGGGCAGACAGTCGACCGGATCCCGCAGCATGGTGCTGATCGCCGCACTGTTGATGGCGGGTGCCGAGCTGCCCAAGCGGCCCCTCGCAAGGGTGCCGGTGGTGTTCGGACGGTCTGCCCGCGAGACCGGGCAGGTCACCTTGGAGCAGGGCGCCACAGGCGTTCTGGAACTGCGCGAATTCCCTGCGGGGCCGGCGGGGTTGTATCCCGATCCGCGGGCGATGGCGGGGGTGCACAGCCCGAACGGACAGTTCGCGGCTTCTCTCGGCCACGCATGGAACATGGCCGGAGACAGGCGCGCGGGTCGCTGTGTTCTGTGGCGCATCGTCCTGTCCAACGATCCCCTTCCTCCTGGGCGCATCGAAGGTCCCTCACTCGGCGCGGCCTTCGCGCTGGGGCTGCGCGAGCTCCTGCGGTATCCGCGCTCTCGGCGCCCCAGTGTGGCCGGGACGCGCGGCTTCTTCTACGGGCTGCGACCACGCACCGCGGTAACCGGGGCACTCGACGGTAGTGAACTCCTCCTCAAGGTGAGCGACATGGACGCCAAGCTCCTGGCCGCGCGCCGCAAGGGGCTGCGTCTGGTCGCGCCCAAAGCGAACCAGCTTGCTGTCGCCAACGCACCCGAGCCCGGCGACGTGCGGTTCGCCGAGACGCTGCGCCAGGCCGACCGGTACGCCCGACGGTTCCGCACCGGTCGCCTGATCACCGCCCTGTCCCTGGTTGTCGCAGCCACGGTTCCGGGACTGGTGGTGCAGCACCAGGGCGCCGTGGCCAGGGACCAGCTGGCGACCTCACACCGGCTCGCCGACGTGTCGCAAAGCCTGCTCCAAAGCGATCCCGGGCTCGCGGAACTGTTCGCGGTGCAGGCATACCGGCACCACTCCGATTCGCTGACCCGCCAGGCGCTCTTCCGGGCGGTCACCGCCAGCCCTCACCTAGCCGCCGACGTGCAGGCGAGTGGGCCAGTCTCCGCGCTCTCGGCTTCGGCTGACGGCCGGATCGCGTTCGCCGGAACGAAGGACGGTGAGCTGGAGCAATGGCCCCTCACCGGGACGGTGATCGGCAAAGGGCAGCGGCTCGGCAAACTGCCGGGATCCGTCAGCGCGGTGGCGGCCGATGGGGGCGGCGGCACCGTAGCCGCTATCGACCACAGTACGATCCGTGTCTGGGCGGCCGGGCAGCAGGTCGCGGCCCCGCTCATACCCGCCGGACAACAGCCCACAGCAGTCGCAGTCTCGCCGTCGGGCCGATTCGTGGCCGTATCCACGCAGACCGAGACGTCCGGAGTCCCGCCCGTGGTGCGTGTGCTGGACCGGACGACAGGAAACACCGAGAGTCTCGACCTCAAAGGCATGTCCGGAGGGCCAACCGCCATGGCCTTCCGTAGCGACTCGCAGGTGGTTGCCTTCGCGGACGACTACGGCATCTGGGAGCGGATCTCGCTGCCCGGGCTGACCCGTGCCGCCGGGAGCAATGTGGGCTTCGGCGTCCACAACTCGGCCTCCGCGCTCGCCCCCGATGGCAGCTACTTCACCTACAGCAACACCGCCTCCCCCCTTCCGATCTGGCCGTCCGACGGCACACCCCACATCGACAAGCCGTCCCTGCTGGCCACGACGCAAACAGGTCACCCAGAGGCTCTAGCCCTCAGCCCCGGCGGCTCATGGGCCGCGGCAGCCGTCGGCAACAGCCTCTACGTGTCGCGGACGGTCACGTCAGGCAGGACGCCGTTCACGCCCATCGCCCTTCCCGGGGCGGGGAAAGTGTCCCCCGGTACCCTCGCCTTCCTCGGCAAAGGCGGCAGCAGGCTGATCTCCGCTTCCGGCGATGTAGTGAGCCTGTGGGATCTCGCCCAGTACTCCCGGATCGCGACGCAGGCAGATGCCGCCATCCCGGTTTCCTGCAACGGATGCCGGGGGCCGAGCGTCGCTCTGTCCGCGAACGGCCTCTCCGCAGCAGTCATCGACGGCAACAACGTGACGGCGGACGTCCAGAAGCTCCATCCGCCCAGTGCCGGCCACCAGTTGGCACAGAATCCGCCGCATTACGGCTTCGGAGCGGCGTTGTGGAAGAAGGACGGGTCGGGAATCATCGTGGTTTCGGCTGACGGCAGTGCCCAGATCCTCGACCCCCGCCATGGACTGCGGGTCACGGGCACCTGGCCGCGTATGCCGGACCCGCTCCATCTCACCGACGCGCCGGCTGTGCTGCAGCTCCTGCCGGATGGCGGACAGGTGGCCGAACTCGACAGCTCCGGCACCATCCGCTTCAGAGACACGGCCACCGGGAAGGTGCTGCGCCAGGTGGACGGCCCGAGGAAGATGGCCCCAACGAGCAACGGTTCCTGGCCACTTCCCCAGGGATGGGCGGCGATGGACACACAGGCCGCCCACGCGGCCGTGCTGGACCAGCAGGCGGCCGCGATCAGCGGCACCCGCCCCACAGTCGTCGTAACCGACACTGCCACAGGTCACTCGAGGTCGATTCACGAGGCAGACGTAGCCGGCGTCGCCTACGCAGGGCAGCATCTGCTCGTCCAACGGAAAGCCGGCGACCTGGAGATCTGGACCGCTTCCGGGAGCCGACGCCTGAACACGATCGAAGGCACCCCGGACACAGCCGTCGGCCCTGTCGTCGGCACAGATACCGTCGCTGAGAAACCGTCCGACAACACCGTTCAGCTCCTCGACCTTCCGTCGGGCAACCGCCTCGGCCCATTGACGCTCCCGCCCGGCGACAAAGCCATGTCGACCGGACTGGCCTTCTCGGCGGACGGCACAATACTGGTCACCGCGACCGAGGGCGACTCGGGCAATACGGCAACCATTGGCATGGGCCAGCTGATCAGTTGGCGACTGGAGCCTGACGCATGGATCCGCACCGCCTGCGCCTCGGCGGGCCGTGACCTCACTCCCAGCGTCTGGAGCCAGTACATGGGCTCCGACACCCCGTCGAACCTGCACTGCCCGACATGAACGAACCCATGCCCGCCGACGGCCAACCAACCACATCTCGCGCCGGGCGATGCCCTGACCACCGCGACGCCCGCAGACCGCTTCCGCCACGGTCGGACCGTGGATCGGAACTTCGCCCCGGGGATCGGACGGCCACAGCATGCTCGACCGCACCATCGGACTTGTCCGCCGCGCAAGCGACGCAGGACAGCGGCAACCCGCCTGTTGCCGGCCCACCCTGCGCACACGCCGTCCGGCGCCCGTGCGCTCCGCTGTACGGGCCCTCGCAAGCCTCGCACTCACGCTAGCTTTTACCGGCTGCACCCACGCTCAACACCCTGCCGCCCCCAAGGACAGCGGCACTACCACAGCGGTGTCACGCTCGCCCCAGGCCGTCGCACTGCCAGGTAACTCCTGGCCGTCCCGTCTCGCCATGGCACCGGACGGCACACTGTGGCTCACGGAGACCTCCCTCGGCTTCCTCGCGTCCATCAGCCCTGGCGGTCAGATCACCCAGCACCGCCTCGCCGACGCTGACCACGCCCCGTCTCTCGATCCCAGCGACCTTGCGATCGCCTCGGACGGCTCCGTCTGGTTCACCTGCCCGCTCAACGTCGGCCGACTCACGCAGGACGGGAAAGTCAGCCTCCAACCCGCGATCGCGTACGGCAGTCCGGACGCCATCACCGCAGGCACCGACGGCTCCATCTGGTACGGCGGCTCCAACTACAAGGGATCGCAACTGGTACACATCACCGCCTCCCTCGCGGCCACCCACTTCACTGTGCCGACTCCCCGATTCAAAATGCCAGGCTCACCGGAGATCAGAGGGCTGGCATTCGGGCCCGGCGGACGACTCTGGTTTACCGCGAGCGTCGACGCGGAGGACCCCAACGAGGTTGGCTACGCGGACTCCAGCAGGCACACCAAGGTCTGGCCGTTGCCGGCCGCGGCCTGGCCCCTCGGCTCAATCGTCCCCGGCCCCGACGGCGCACTCTGGTTCGCCGAGACCAACGCCATCGGGCGGATCGCCCCGAGCGGGACCATCTCGACCTATCGAACGACGGCGAAAATGAAATACCTGCAATCCATCATCGCCGGGCCTGACCACGCATTGTGGTTCACCTCCTCCACAGGCGTGGGCCGAATCACCACGGCGGGTGTGATCACACTCTGGCCCATTCGCGGCGCGCAAGAACTCACAGACCTTGTCTACGACCCGCGCCACCACGGATTCCTGATCGCCGACGCCAAAGCCGCTGTTCTGCGCTGGTTCCCCATGCCCGCATGAGGGCGCGATCCCGAACCATCGACGCAGGCGGGGCCGCTGGTTTCCCGTTCTCGCCCCGTCAACACGGGGAATGTTGCCCCATTCGCCGATTCGATGCCGGGCGTCCCGCTGACGCGCGGACATGGCGTACACGGCGGCATTGGGGCCTCAAAGGACGCGATCGTGAGACGCCAGCGCCGTGCCCCTTGAATGAGACACCCAGGAAGTAACAAGCCCTAGGCCGTGTCTTCAAAGCTGTTTTAGGTGTTGAGGGATCATGTCGGTTGTGGTGCGTCGTCATGAGCTGTCGGATGCTGAGTGGGCTGTCCTGTCGCGGTTGTTGCCGAGTTCGGGGACGGCGGGGCGGCCGCGGTCGGATGACCGCGTGGTGCTGAACGGGATTGTGTGGAAGTTGCGCACGGGGTCGGCCTGGCGGGATGTGCCGGAACGCTACGGCTCCTGGCAGACGCTCTACACGCGTTTCCGCAGGTGGGCACTGGATGGCACGTTCTCTTGCATGCTGCGGGCTCTGCAGGCGGAGAAAGATGCGGCCGGGGACATCGACTGGCTGGTGTCGGTCGATTCCACGATCGTGCGGGCCCATCAGCACGCCGCCGGCGGCAAAAGGGGTCACCGAGGGGGACGAAGCGGGTGATCACGCCCTCGGTAGATCCCGAGGCGGACTGAGCACCAAGCTCCACTTGGTCTGCGACGGACACGGCCGCCCACTCGCCTTCGTTCTGACCGGCGGGAACGTCAACGACTGCACTCGCTTCGAGGAGGTCCTGGACGCCATCTGCGTTCCCCGCATCGGTCCAGGCCGGCCACGCACCCGGCCCGACCACGTCATCGCGGACAAGGGCTACAGCTCCCGTAAGATCCGCGCCTACCTGCGAAAGCGCGGCATCCGCCACACGATTCCCGAACGCATCGACCAGGCCAGCGGCCGCCTACGCCGAGGCTCACGTGGCGGCCGACCACCGCGTTTCAACAGGGAGGTCTACCGACTCCGCAACGTCGTCGAGCGCTGCTTCAACCGGCTCAAACAATGGCGCGGCCTGGCCACCCGCTACGACAAGACCCACGAGTCGTTCCAGGCCACCGTCACCATCGCCTCAATCCTGTTATGGATCTGACCTTTGAAGACACACCCTAGGGCAGTTCGATCGGTCCGTAGCGCGCGTGCGGCTCCTGCCGCATGAGCGCGTCGTACCGGTCCGCTGCCGAGAAGTGCCAGAACTCGGTCCCATAATTCGTAAAACCTGCGCTCTCCATGGCTTTGAGCAGCAGTGTGCGGTGATGGCGCGCGTGATCGCTGAGGTTCGGTGCGTGAGTGAAGCAGGCCCCGTCGCTCTCCTCGGGGGAGGCATTGACGCGGGTGCCGAGGTCGAGTTCGTGGCCGTCCTGGTCGACGAGGGTTACGTCCACGGCTGCGCCCGCGGAGTGGGGCGCGATCTCGGGCGGCGACACGTACCGGCTGGCGGCCTGGTGCAGCTGCTCAGGTGTCCAGCTGGGGTGGGCGGCGGCCAGCTCGTCGCGGTATTCGATGAAGTAGCGCTGCTGGAGGGCCAGGGGCCGGTAGCCCTCGATGAACAGCAGGTCGGTGCCGGCGGGCAGGAGCGAGCGGGCGTGCTGCAGCTGGACGAGGACGCCTTCACGGACGTGGGCGAACGCTCCCAGCGGATCTTGCTTGCGGGGATCGACGCGGAAGTCGTGGTCACGCACGTCGACGAGTAGCTCCCCGCACTCGCGCACCGGGATCGCGGCGACCCGCAGATCGGACATCAACACCAGGTTCATCGAGTCTCCCTGAGACGGCGCGCACTGAGGCGGCGGGGCGGAGGCGGCAGCGGTCGGATCGGTGTCGCGCACGATCCGGGCGATGGTGTCCTGCAGCGTGCTGTCGGCCGGGAGCACGGTCTCCAGACCGCCGGGCAGCAGATCCAGCTCTCGGTACCAGGAAGCAAGGTGGTTGTCGGTGACTTGCGCCAGGTACGCGGCATCTGTCTTGGAGGCGTGCCGGGCCAACGTCGCCTCCAGCGGCACGTCCAGGTAATAGCAGCGGGAGACGCCGCGGTGGTCCCGTACCAGAGACGTGATCATGTGGCCGTAGCGGTCGGCGTACAGGATCCCTTCGAGCACTACGTGGAAGCCGGCGTTCAGGGCTTCGCGTGCGATCCTGCCCAGCAGGGCGATGTTGGCGCCGCGCGCGGTGTCGTGTTCCCTGAGCACGTTCCGGCGGATCACGTCCTGACCCACGATCGCGACCCCGCGACCGTGATGATCCCGCAGTCCCTGGGCCACACTCGACTTGCCCGACGCCGAGTTGCCTCGAATCACCACGAGGCGGGTGTCGGGACGTCCGGCCGCTTTCGCAGCGGGCACGCGGCGGGGCACGCTGGTCGGTGTGTCGGTCATGCGGGCCAGCCTGTCTCGCTGTACAGCTCACCGTTCTGGATTTTCGCGATAGCCAGGCGGGTGTAGGGGACGAGATCGTCGGGAAGGGCGGTGGGGTCCCAGAATCTCCACTGGAGGCACTTGTCCGGCTCGCGCAGTTCCGGCTCGCCGCTCCAGATGCGGGCGCGGAAGAACAGGCCCATGCGGGGTGGGTTCCTGGGCTTGCCGATGTGGTGGACGACGTGGACGAGTTCGACATCATGGCGCTCGATGTGCAGGCCGGCCTCCTCCTGGGCCTCCCTGATCAGGCAGGCGATGGCGTTCTCCTGCTCGCAGTGGCCGGCCAGGACGTGCCACGTGGACGGCGCGAAAGCGGAGTTGGGGTGGCGCAGTCCGAGCAGCACCGTCCCGTCGGGCCGTTCCAGGTAGAGGTGGACGCCGATGATGTTGGGGACCGTGCCGTGCGGTGAAGCCGGACTTTCCTCCTCGGGTTCGGGCCCGCTCTGCGTCGTCGGGAGGCTGGCGGCGTGGCGCCGTACGAGGTCGCTGGTGGTGTCCGCGATGCGGAGACGGTGGAGGTCGTCGGGGGCGAACCAGGCGAGCATTACCCCCTCCGTCAGGCAAAGTTCGCGCGGGTCACCGTTCCAGCGGCCGGCGTAGATGGCGATGGGCACTGTTGTGCCGTCGTCGTCGGTGGCGTATTCGGTGCCGAACGGGGTGAGGTCGGTGAGGTCAAGGCCGGCTTCCTCGGCCAGTTCGCGCCGGACGGTGTGTTCCAGGGTGGCGTCTTGGGGTTCTCGGCCGCCGCCCAGCAGGGACCACATGCCCGGCTCCCAGATCCGGCCGGGGAAGTAGTCGCGCAGGTGGAGCAGGTACTCGCCGCGGTCGTTGTGGATCAGGGCGGAGGCGTTGGCCTTCTCCGGTTCGGCCTGGAGCGGGAGTTTGAGCAGCTTCTCGCGCAGGGAGGGGGAGGTCACCTTGTCCACGGGCCGCCACTCGATGCCGCTGACCCCTTCTTCCTGCAGCACCACCGGCGTTTCGTCCGCGGTGTTCAGGCGGAAGAGGAACCGGAGGTCGAAGTGCTGGTGGCCGGGTTCGCCTTTGCCCTGGTGGGTGTCGACGTCGTGGATGTCGATGTCGAACGGCACCGTCTCGTAACCGGACCACGGTGTGATGGCCTGGGGCGGGATCCCGGTCTCCTCGTGCAGCTCCCGCAGCGCCGCTGCTGCCAGGAACTCATCCGAGGACTCGGCGTGTCCTCCAGGGGCGAGAACCTTCCCGTTTGCCAGGTGCAGCATGTGCAGGACGCGGCCGAGGGGAGCGACGACGATCGCGCTGCAGGTGACGTGTCCGGTGAAGGTGGAGCGGCTGTCGATGTCGTCGCCGGTCCGGTCCAGGGCGTCCAGGAGGCCGCCAAGCTGCTCGTGCTCATGAGGCTTGCGGGCGAGATAGGTCTCGATGGTGGTGCGGATGTGATCGTGCGACAGCGGCATGGGCTACCTCAGTGGGGTGTGGAGCGGGGTTGAGTCGATGCGGGGTGGGCGTTCGGGTCAGCTCAGCCGCATCCCCTCCGCCGGGATCTCCTCGATGGCGGCGGCGCGAGCGGTGGGCAGGCCCCACCGGTTGCGTGCCGTCTCTACGGCGAGCTGTGCTTGCCGTGCTCCGGGCGGGCCCCAGCCCAGCAGGGCGGCTGCCTGGGCGGGGGTGGCGAGTAGGCGGGCGAAGGGGCGGCCGGTGGCGGGATCGACGGCGGCCGGTCCGATGGCGGTGACCCGGGCGGCCAGTCGGAGCCGGGCGTTGGGCCCCACGCCGTCGTAGACCTCGCCGGTCTTGTCGAGCACCCAGCCCAGTCGCACCGGGTCGGTCAAGGTGAGTTGGGCTTCCTCGGCCGCTTCGCGATGCAGGGTGTCCTCGGGAGTGGCGTCGGCCTTCTCGACGGTGCCGCCGGGCAGCATGGGCAGCGCGCCCCGGGGTCCAGGGTCGGCAACGAGGACGACCCTACCGTCGGGGATGAAGCACCACGCCCAGGCTTGCTGTACGGGGATCTGGTCGGGCACGGGGGTCCGGTTGAGAGGGCTGTCCCACATGGGGCGGTATCGGACGTGGACGTTATGACGGTCCAGTGGCGGAACGTCGAGGACGTGCCGGCCGTCGGCGAGGTGCGCGGTGCCGGTACCGCCGAGGCGAGCGCGGTAGGCGGCGAGCATGATCTGTCCGTCCACGGTGAGCATGCGGTGCTCGGCCTCCCGAGTCTCAAGGAAGGCGTACTCGGACAGTTCGTCGCTGGGCAGACGAAGCTCCCGGATCTGATCGGGGGTGAGGGTGCCACCGTCGAAGATGTAGCGGATCTCTCCGGGGCAGGGCATGCCTGGTCGGATGTCGGGGTGGAGGGGCGAGAGGGAGTGGACGGCGAGCACTCGTGGGAAGTCCATTTCCCGCAGGCCCAGTTCTTCGTCGATCTCGCGTCGGCAGGCGTCGTCCGGGTGCTCGCCCGGTTCGGCGGCGCCGCCGGGCAGCAGCCACCGGTCGTCCTCGCGGTAGGTCGGGTGCACCAGCAGGACACGGCCGATCTGGTCAGTGATGATCGCTGCGGCACTGAGCCAAACGGCGTGGCGGGAGGCGGCGTACTGCTCGTCCGTTGTGGCAGGTTGCCGCGGAATGTGATTCGAGGGGGAGGCGGGAGAGGTCACGGTCTCTGCCTTTCGGTGGGGCGAGTCATGCCTTGTCGACGACGCTGGGCGAAGCAGGCTTTGGGACGTTCGGGGTCGGGGCGTACTGGGCGGCCTGGGCGTCGAACATGGACGCGTAGCGGCCCTGAGCTGCGATCAGTTCGTTGTGGTGTCCCTGTTCCGCGAGACGGCCCCGATCGAGGACATAGATCTGGTCGGCGTGCCGGACGCCGGACATGCGGTGCGTGACGAGGACGACCGCTCGATGGGGTCCGGCGAGCCGGCGGATGCGGTCGAAGGCGGCGATCTCCGCCTCGGGGTCGAGGGCTGAGGTGGGTTCATCGACGATGAGGACACTGTCGGCGTCCGATGTGGAGCTGCGCCAGTGGGTGCGGGCAAGGCCGATCTTCTGCCACTCGCCTCCGGAGAGTTCCGTGGCACCGCGGAACATCCGGGCCAGCAGGCTCCGCAGTCCTTCGGGGAGTTTCGCGATGACGGGGGAGGCCCCGGCGTAGTCGACCGAGGAGCGTAACTCGTCGTCAGTCGCCGGGTGTTCGGGGCGGCCGATGCGGATGTTCAGGGCGGCTGTCACCGGCCAGCGCTGGAAGTCCTGCGTCAGCAGAGAGACACGGTCGAAGACCTCGGACCGGTCCAGTCCGGCCAGGTCGGCCTCGCCCCAGTGGACCGTGCCGGTCTGCGGGAGCAGCAGGCCCGCCAGGACCTTCATGAGGGTGCTCTTACCCGAGCCGTTCTCACCCACCACCGCTGTTACCGAGCCCATCGGGAGGGTGAGCGAGACCCCGTCCAGTGCAAGTTCGTCGCGGTCTGGATAGCGGTAGGTCACCTTGTCGAGGACGACCCGGCCTGCCCGGCGGGGCACCGGGCTGCCGCCGGCGGGGATGGCGCGGCCCGCCGCGACGTTCAGGAACCGGTCGTGGTCCTGGACGTAGAGGGACTCCTCGTGAAGCTGGTTGACGTTCATGACCAGCGCGCCCAGGCTCGCCGAGCCGGAGCGGACGGCGATCACGGCGGTCCCGGCTACCGCGAGACTCATGCGTCCGGTTGTGACGAGCCAGAACATCACCACGTACGTACAGGCCATCGCCACCCCGGACAGGGCGGCGGCCACCAGCTCGGTGAGGGCCTTGCCGTTGGCGAGGCGTTTCTGCTCGTTCTCGGCGCTCTCGGCCATGTCCCGGTACTTGTCGAGGAGAAAAGGACCGACGGCGTGGATCCGCACCTCCTGGGCTGCGGTGCGCTCGGTGAGGAGGTTGCTGATGAGGCGACTCGCGCGCAGGTGCTCGATCCAGTTCATCGCCGAGACGTAGCGTTCCTGGGCCACCCGCATGGCCCCCCAGCCACGGGGAGCCGCGATCAGGATCAGCATGGGCAGGAGAGCGGGGTGCAGCACGGTGAGGATGCTTGCGGTGGCGATCAGGGAGATGGTCCCGTTCAGAGCGGCGACGCAGGCACTGATCATGCGGCGGGCGGACGCTGCGCCGTACTGCGCGACGTCGATCAGCCGCCGGAACTCAGGGTCGTCGATGGCCTCCAGTTCCACTGCTGTCGCAGCGGCCAGGTACTCGGTCGTCGCGACCCGCTCGACCAGCGGCTCCAGTCGGCCGGCCCTGGAAGTGGACCAGCCGGCGAGGCCGGCGTTGGCGACCGCGAGGACCGCTGCGGCGATCAGCGCGGGCAGCGCCTTGTGCAGGCGGTCGGCCGGTGTGCCGCCGCCGAGCAGGGCGTGCATGACGGCATTGACCGCCAGCAGGCTGACGGCCGCCGCGATGCCCTGGCCGACTTCGCTGGCTCCGACGGTCAGCAGGGCCGGCCGGTCAACGGACCAGGCGCGGCGCAAGGTGCCGCCCACCAGCCTGGGCATGGCGCGGATGGCCGAGAGCATCGTCAAATCGAGCCGGGCGTTCTCGTGTTCGGCCCAGCCCATGTCGTAGCGCAGCGGGCCGCCGAACAGTTCCCGCTCTGCCTGCGACACCGTCGGCTCGGCCATCCGTACACGGCGCAGAAACCTCTTCACACAACACCTCCGCCAGTAGGTGCCGACCAGCGCAACGCGAAGCGTGAGCCGGACGTTTCGATGTCGGACGGGGTCTGCTTGGTGAAACCGCGGTGGCGCGACGTCACTACAGGCTGCTCCTCGGTCGTCAGAGTCATGCAGCCGCACCCGCTTCCTGCTCTGGAGCGGAGATCTGGGCGTACAGCACTCCGGCGGCGAAGTTCCGCAGGACCGCCGCTGTGAACGGGTGGCAGTCGCTGGGGGGTTGGCCGGGGTCGACCCAGACCAGTGCGGTGTGTTTGCCCTGCTCGCGGTTGTACGGCTCGCCCTGCCACTGCTGGGCGGCGAACGCCACGCCGATCACGTGATCGTCCTGGGTGCGGAAATGCGAGAGTTGGCAGAACTCCAGCTCCCCTTCACCGACGTGGACACCGGCTTCCTCCAGCAGCTCACGGGCCGCGCCCTCGTCGCAGAACTCCCCTTTCTCCAGGTGGCCGCCGATCACCGTGAGCTGCCCCGGTGAGTGGGAGGAGTCCTGACCGTGCCGTACGGTCAGGACACGTCCGTCGCTCGGGCGCTGAAGCAGGACCATTACGTTTGTGATGCTGCGGTGCCGCTCGGTCACGGGTGCTCCTTCCGCATCAGCCGGTCAAGGTGCGCCGGCCCCGCGCGGTGACCTCGTCGTCCCGGTGCGACGGGCCCCAGGCCAGACAGCTCACTGCGTCGAGCACAATCAGGCACTGCGGCACGTGCTTTTCCTCACTGGTCAGTTGCCGGCCGTACCCGTGGAAGAAGGCGCGTTCGAGGATGGGGGCCTCAAGCCATGCGGTCGCGGCCAGGATCACGAAATCCTTGACGAGCGGGGCGAACTGCGCACGTTCGAAGTCGATGGCGGCGTGGCGGTAGGCGAAGGTCTCGCGCCGGTAGAAGGCGGCGCTGGGGCTGACCTTGATGACGTGGCGAGCGCCGGCGGTGTTGCGGAGCTCCCACACCTGAGATTTCGGTCGGGACTGCGAGGCGTCGCGCGCGGTGACGATCTCGCTGACATGGCGCTGGGCCCAGCCTCTCAGGGAGGGCGGCAGGGTCTTCGGCTCGCTCATGCCCTCCACCTCGTATCCAGGCGTGCTGAGCGGCGGACGACGGCGTCAACGCCGTGCACGACGGGCCTGGTGGAGGCTGCGGCAGACTGGAGCCGTTCGATTACAGCAGGCGTGCGCGCGGGGGCGGGGGCCGGATTCACGGTGTTCTCCTGAAGGGCGGGTAAGGGGCACTGGTGCTCTAAGAACGGCCCCCGGGAGAGCGCGTAACGGCCCCTACGGGAGCAGTTCGTGGACACATGTTCTAGGACCCTGCCGGGGCCAAGTGCGGGCTTTGCTAAAGGATTTGACGTTCGCTCGAACAGGTCGACTCACTCCTCGGGGGGTTGCCGCCGCCGGAGGTGACCGCCAGTCAGGTCCCGGTGGATCGGCGACTCACTGGGGGTTATTGCTGCTGGCCCCCGGGGGTGGCAGAGCGCGACCGGCCGTATTGCCTGCACGCTCCGATCTGCGCTTCACTCTCGATTCCAGCAGGCGGCCTGGAGCCAGTCGTACTGACCGGCAGGATTGAGGTCTATGAGGTACCAGCGGTCGTCGTGGCCGACGAGCAGGTCGATTGCGGCGTAGGCCAAGGTGGAGTGGCTCATGAGCGCGAGCACGCCTGCGAGTGCCATTGCCTCAGCTGAGTCCGGAGGGCGTCGACCATGTACGCGGCATGCTCCTTCGGCGCCAAGTGCAGGCGATTCGCCGAAGGCTCCACCTCGCCCTGCCCGAAGGGGAAGAAGACCGCACGGTGGATCTGCCCCCTCGGTAGCCCAGGAACTCAAGCGTCACATCGAAGCGTTCCCGTCGGTAGCGGTAGAGCTGTCGTGGGGGAAGCCGGAGAGTCCGTCGTGACCCTGGCTCGGTGGCTCGGACACTCCTCGCCGGCGATCACCCTCGGTTACTATGCTCACTTCATGCCGGAAGCTGGCAGCAAGGGGCGCGGCACCATCGATGGTCTGCTTGGGGAACGGGGAGACCGGCTCGCCGGCCGAAACTCCCCAGATTCTGCCCAGCGTCGTTGACCTGTGGCTCCTGCCTTATGTCCCGGAGGGGCCGTCCATGAAGTGCAAGCCTGAAGAGATGGGTGGCCTGGGAAAGTGTTGGAAGAAGTCGTAGCGACCCGCTATGTCACGCCCCTACGGGAGGGCGGGTCGCTCCCCGGGATCGTCGAGGGCGACGACCTCGGGACGTACGTCATGAAGTTCACCGGCGCCGGGCAGGGCCGCAAGACGCTCGTCGCCGAGGTCATCTGCGGGCAGCTCGCCCGCAGGCTCGGGCTGCGTGTGCCCGAGCTGGTGCAGATGCAGCTGGACCCCGTCATCGGGCTCTCCGAGCCCGACCAGGAGGTGCAGGAGCTGCTGAAGGCGAGCGGCGGGCTGAACCTCGGGATGGACTATCTGCCCGGATCGCTCGGCTTCGATCCGCTCGCCTACCAGGTGGGGCCCGAGGAGGCCGGGCGGATCGTCTGGTTCGACGCGGTGATCAACAACGTCGACCGTTCCTGGCGCAACCCCAACCTGCTTGTCTGGCACGGCGATCTCTGGCTCATCGATCACGGCGCCACCATGATCTGGCACCACAACTGGCCCTCGGCGAAGAACTACGGAAGCAAGCCGTACGACGCTTCCGACCACGTCCTGGCGTCCTTCGCCCCGGATGTCGCCTCCGCGGCGGCCGAGCTGGCGCCGCTCGTCACCGAGGACCTGCTCACCGAGGTCGCCGCCGACGTGCCCGACGCCTGGCTGCAGGACGAGGCCGGATTCGGCAGCACCGACGAGCTGCGGCGCGCGTATGTGGAGGTCCTGCTGGAGCGGGCCGCCTCCATGCACAGCCGGATCACGCTCGGGCCGCCGACCCCGGCCGCTCCGTCCCGCGCCCCCGGCTGGCTCTCGGAGCGTCTCGCTCCGCCGGCCCGGCAGCAGGACGAGCAGCAGGGGGGCACCCGATGACCGGGCGTGAGTCCGGCGCCGGCCGCCGGGACGTCTACGAGTACGCGCTGGTACGCGTGGTGCCGAGGGTCGAGCGCGGAGAGATGTTCAACGCGGGGGTGCTGGTCTACTGCCGGGCCAGGTCCTTCGTCGCCGCCCGTACCCATCTCGACGAGGCGAAGCTGAAGATGCTCGACCCGCACGCCGACGTCGTCGGGGTACGGGCCGCCCTGCGCGCCGTCGAAGGGGTCTGCGACGGCGGTGAGGCGGCGGGCCAGGCCGGCCCCGACGACGCGGGGCGCCGGTTCCGCTGGCTGATCGCACCCCGTTCGACCGTGGTGCAGCCCGGTCCTGTGCACACCGGACTCACCACCGACCCGGCCGCCGAGGCCGACCGGCTGCTCGGACTGCTGGTGCGCTGAGAGGGTGGCACCCGGTGTGACGTTCACTGCTGATCCCGTGTGCCGTTGACACCGGGTGCCGCGCCTTCTAGCGTCTCGTCTGCTGAAGGTACTAAGCGGTTGCTCAGTGATCGAGGGCCGCGATCCGAGGGCGAGGAGAGCCAGTATGTCCACCACCGAGCAGCGCGTTGCCATTGTGACCGGGGCTGCGCGCGGCATTGGCGCAGCCACCGCCGTACGTCTGGCGGCGGAGGGCCGCGCCGTCGCCGTACTCGACCTCGACGAGGCGGCCTGCAAGGACACCGTCGAGAAGATCACCTCCGCCGGCGGCCGTGCCATCGCGGTGAGCTGTGACGTCTCGGACAGCGCCCAGGTCGAAGCGGCGGTCGCCCGGGTCGCGGCCGAGCTCGGCGCCCCGACGATCCTCGTCAACAACGCCGGTGTCCTCCGCGACAACCTGCTCTTCAAGATGAGCGAGTCCGACTGGGACACGGTCATGAACGTCCACCTCAAGGGCGCTTTCCTGATGTCCAAGGCGGTCCAGAAGCACATGGTGGACGCCAAGTTCGGCCGGATCGTCAGCCTGTCCTCCAGCTCCGCGCTCGGCAACCGCGGCCAGGCGAACTACTCCGCGGTCAAGGCCGGTCTGCAGGGCTTCACCAAGACGCTCGCCAAGGAGCTCGGCAAGTTCGGCGTCACCGCCAACGCCGTCGCCCCCGGCTTCATCGTCACCGAGATGACCGCGCAGACCGCGGAGCGCGTCGGCATGGGCTTCGAGGAGTTCCAGGCCGCCGCCGCCACCCAGATCCCGGTGCAGCGCGTCGGCAGGCCCGAGGACATCGCGAACGCCATCGCCTTCTTCACCGGAGAGGACGCGGGATTCGTGTCCGGCCAGGTCATGTACGTCGCCGGCGGCCCGCTCAACTGATCAGGGAAGCAAGGGACAACGGACATGACTGCACAGGACAGCGGGAAGGTCGCGCTGATCACCGGCGCGAGCCGTGGCATCGGATACGGCATCGCCGAGGCGTTCGTCGCCCGCGGCGACCGGGTCTGCATCACCGGACGCAATGAGGACGCGCTCAAGGCGGCGGTGGAGACGCTCGGCGCCGACCGCGTCATCGGCGTCGCGGGCAAGGCGCATGACGAGGCACACCAGGCGGCCGCCGTCGAGCGGGTCATGGAGGCGTTCGGCAGGGTCGATCACCTGGTCAACAACGCCGGGACCAACCCGGTGTTCGGGCCGATGGCCGAGATGGACCTGAACGTGGCGCGCAAGGTCTTCGAGACCAACGTCATCTCGGCGCTCGGCTTCGCACAGCAGACCTGGAAGGCGTGGCAGAAGGAGAACGGCGGCGCGATCGTGAACATCGCGTCCGTCGCCGGGGTCTCCGCGTCGCCGTTCATCGGCGCGTACGGCATGAGCAAGGCCGCGATGGTCAACCTCACGCTCCAGCTGGCGCACGAGTTCGCCCCGGCCGTACGGGTCAACGCGATCGCGCCCGCCGTGGTGAAGACCAGGTTCGCCGAGGCACTGTACGAGGGCCGGGAGGCGGAGGCGGCCGCCGCTTACCCGATGGGCAGGCTCGGAGTGCCCGCGGACATCGGGGGCGCCGCCGCGTTCCTCACGTCCGACCAGTCGGGCTGGGTGACCGGTCAGACCCTGGTGGTCGACGGTGGGATCTTCCTCAACGCCGGCGTCGGCTGAGCGATCTTCCTCAAGGCCGGCGTCGGCTGAGCCCCCGGCCCCGGACACCCCGCAAGCCCGTACACGGTGCGGCCCCGCTCATCGCACGGCCCCGGACATCCGTCCGGGGCCGTTGTCAGTGGTCGCCGGTAGGTTCTGTGGTGAAGAACGGATCGCACACCGGAGGTTGTTGACGTGACCGGAACCGACATGCTGCCCGAGTCCTGGCGCGGCGTCCTCGGCGATGAGCTGGAGAAGCCCTACTTCAAGGAGCTGACCGCTTTCGTCGAGGAGGAGCGGGCCAAGGGGCCGGTCTACCCGCCGCGCGAGGAGGTCTTCGCCGCGCTGGACGCCACGCCGTACGACAGGGTGAAGGTGCTGATCCTCGGCCAGGACCCCTACCACGGCGAGGGCCAGGGACACGGTCTCTGCTTCTCCGTCCGCCCCGGCGTCCGGACGCCGCCCTCCCTGCGGAACATCTACAAGGAGATGAAGGAGGAGCTGGGCCACCCGGTTCCGGACAACGGCTATCTGATGCCCTGGGCCGAGCAGGGCGTCCTCCTGCTCAACGCGGTGCTCACGGTGCGTGCCTCGGAGGCCAACTCCCACAAGGGCAAGGGCTGGGAGAGGTTCACGGACGCGGTGATCAGCGCGGTGGCCTCGCGGCCCGACCCCGCGGTCTTCGTCCTCTGGGGGAATTACGCGCAGAAGAAGCTGCCGCTGATCGACCAGGAGCGCCATGTGGTGGTGAAGGGCGCACACCCCTCGCCCCTCTCCGCGAAGAAGTTCTTCGGCTCGCGGCCGTTCACCCAGATCGACAAGGCGGTCGCCGGCCAGGGCCACGAGCCGATCGACTGGCGGATCCCCGACCTGGGCTGACCGGGATCACCGGCGACAGCCCTTAGCGTCGTTGGTGGGCCGGGATGAACCGGACATATCTGTGTGCGGGTACAGGAGGCAGCGGTGACGGAGTCGCAGCGGGAGATGTCGGGGGACGTCGTCATGGGCAGGATCGGCCAAGTGATCATGCTGCTGCACGGGGGCGACCGGGAGGAGGCCCGCAACCGGTTCGCCGGGCTGTGGGACGAGATCGGCGAGGCCGGTGACGCGCTGCACCGCTGCACGCTCGCGCACTACATGGCGGACACCCAGGACGACCCCGAGGACGAGCTGCTCTGGGACCTGCGGGCACTGGCCGCAGCGGAGGGCCTGGACCTGGACGAGGGGAGGGCCGCGCGCCATGCCAGCACGGTCGCCGTCCGCGGCTTCTATCCCTCGCTGCACCTCAGCCTCGCGGCCGACTATCTGAAGCTGGAGCGCAGAGAGGCCGCGCGCCTGCATCTGCTGCGCGCCCGCACCGCAGCGGGCGCGCTGGCCGACGACGGCTACGGAGACGGCGTACGGGCAGCCATCGAGCGACTGGAGTGGCGGCTGGGGTAGGGGCTGGGGGTGGGTGCTCGCCGGAGAGGGCGGAGGCAGGGCGCTCGGCTCGCGGCGCGTGAGGGCTGTGCCTGGCGCGTGTGGGCGCATCCCGCCGTGCCCGTACTGCCTGTGGCCGGACCGCCTGTGCCGGTCCGGGCTCCGCTCCTCCGTGTCACCGTCCGTACGTCTGGTGGCAGATCCGCGCCTGGGGGCTGTCCGGCTGCCAGTGTCCGTAGCCTTCGCCCAGTGCGCACACATTCGCCGCGGTGCCGGACGGCCGGTTCACGTGCTTCGGACGCGGTGCCGGGGCCGGAGGCGCGGGGTGGGCCGGTCCGGCGGTACGGGGGTGCGCCGCCGTACGGGGGCGTGCGGGCCGGACCGTGTGGCGGGCGGGTGCCGGTCCCGTACCGGTGCCTCCTCCAGGACCGGTTCCGTCGTCCGGGCGCCGTGCGGACGGGGCAGCGGCGGCCCGGGTCCCGGACCCGGGCCCGGGAGGCACGGTCTCCAGCGCCTCGACCGGGGGACCCTGCACGATCTGCGGTCCGGTGTCCTGCGCATGGCGACCGGGCGTCCCGGACGGTCCGGGCGGGGGCGTGGACGCCGGAGGGCCGTGCGGCGGGACGGCCACACAGCCGGACGCGGCCGAGACGGCTGCGCCCAGCAGGGCCAGGGCGACGATCTTCGTTCGGTGCACCCATCCAACTCTGCTGCCGGCGCGGGCCGTTCCGGGCACCGGAAGCGGAATTGGCCCCGCACGGGTGAGTCGGCTACTCGCCGGTGACGCCGTCGATCCGTTCCCGGATGAGGTCCGCGTGACCGTTGTGGCGGGCGTACTCCTCGATCATGTGCGTGTAGATCCACCGGAGACTGAAATGCTCGCCCCGTCGGCTGAGCCCCTTGGACAGATCGTCCAGCGAGTAGCCGGCGGCCACCTCGCGCGCGTGGGCGATCTCGCGCTGCCAGGTGCTGTACGCCTCGTCCCAGGTGTCCGCGTCGGTGAGGTGGAACTCCCCGTCCGGATCCTCCTCGCTGAAGTAGAGCGGCGGGGTCTCCTCACCCGCCAGTACCTCGCGGAACCAGCCCCGCTCCACCTCGACCAGATGCCGCACGAGCCCCAGCAGGGACAACTCCGAAGGCGGCACGGGGGCCTCACGCAGCTGCTGCTCGTCGAGGCCGGCGCATTTGAGGGCCAGGGTGGCGCGGTGGTAGTCCAGCCACCCTTCGAGCATGGTGCGTTCGTCGGCCGTGAGCGATGGTTCCCTGCGTTCCGGTGTCGTCATGCGGAGCATCATCACCCAGCGGCCGAGGCCGCGCCACGCGATATCGCCCCCGGCCGGGCGGCCCGTATGCTGCCCAGGCACCAGACCGCTGGGAACGGCGCCGGACCATGACGGGCCACGGGCCGGTCACCAGGCCGGTCGCCCGGCGACATATCGACGTACGGATAGGGAGACCCTGTGAAGGTCGGCTGCATCGGGCTCGGCGACATCGCGCAGAAGGCATATCTGCCGGTACTGACGACCCTGCCCGGGATCGAACTGCACCTCCAGACCCGGACCCCGGCCACCCTCACCCGTACCGCCGGAACCTTCCACATCCCGGCGGACCGGTGCCACGCCGATCTGGACTCGCTGCTCGCGCAGGGGCTCGACGCCGCGTTCGTCCACGCGCCGACCGCCGTCCACCCCGAGATCGCGAGCCGGCTGCTGCAGGCGGGCGTGCCGACGTATGTCGACAAGCCGCTCTCGTACGAACTCGCCGCGTCCGAAAGGCTGGTGGCACTCGCCGAGGACCGCGGTGTGAGCCTCGCCGTCGGCTTCAACCGGCGGCTCGCGCCTGGCTACGCCCAGTGCGCCGACCACCCCCGCGACCTGATCCTGATGCAGAAGAACCGGACGGCACTCGCGGAGGACCCGCGCACCCTGGTACTCGACGACTTCATCCATGTCGTCGACACGCTGCGTTTCCTGGCACCCGGTCCGGTCGAGCACATCGACGTACGCGCCCGGATCCGCGAGGGTCTGATGCACCATGTGGTGCTCCACCTCTCCGGTGACGGTTTCTCCGCGATCGGCTCGATGAACCGGGTCAGCGGCTCCACCGAGGAGATCCTCGAAGTCTCGGGCGGCGGCGCCAAGCGGCAGGTCGTCAATCTCGCGGAGATCATCGACCACAAGGGCCAGCCGTCGGTCCGCCGCCGCGGCGACTGGGTGCCGGTGGCCCGCCAGCGCGGTATCGAGCAGTCGGTGCTCGGCTTCGTCGAAGCGGTGGCGGCCGGCAAGCTGCTCAGCGCCAGGGACGCCCTGCTGACCCATGAACTCTGCGAGCGTGTGGTCCTGCGTGCTCTGGAGCAGGCCGCCTGACCGAGCGCAGCCCCTCGACGGCGCACAGCACCGCGAGCACCGCCAGGGCGCCGTGCACCGGCCAGTCGCCGAACCGCACGTAGAGCGTCGTGCCGTGGGCCAGCGGGATGTCGTACACCTGCGCGGCGCTGCGGTCGGTGCCCAGCCGGGGGCCGACCTGGCCGCCTCCGGCCCCGTACACCGCGCTCACCCCGGTGAGTGTGGCGTGCACCATCGGGCGGCCGCTCTCGGCCGCCCGCAGCGCGGCCAGCGAGGCATGCTGCTCGGGCGCCCAGCTGTGCTGGAACGACGAGGTGGACGACTGGGCGACGAGAAGCTGCGAGCCGTCCTTCGTCAGCTGCCTGCCCATGTCGGGGAACGCCGTCTCGAAGCAGATCAGCGGCCCCACCCGGAGCCCACCGGGCAGCTTCATGACGACCTGGTGCGTGCCCTGTCTGCGGTCCTCGCCCGCCGCACGGCCCACCGATGTCGCCCAGCCGAGCAGCGAACGCGCCGGGATGTACTCACCGAACGGAACCAGCCGCATCTTGTCGTAGCGGTCACCGGTCGGCCCGGCCGGGCCGACGAGTACGGAACTCTTGTAGATGCCCGGTGCGTCGGACCGTCTGGCGTCCACATTCACCAGGATGTCCGCGCCGGTCTCCCGGGACAGCCGGGCGATACGCGCCGTCAGATCCGGGCGGGCCGCCAGATCATGGGCGACGCTGCTCTCGCCCCACACCACCAGGTCGACATGGCGGCCGGCCAGCTGTCTGGTCAGGGCCTCACTCCGGTCGAACCGGTCCTTGAGCTGCCGGGTGACTCCCGGCTGCACGACCGCGATCCTGGTCCCGCCGGATGTCTCGGGGCGCGGCGCCCACACCCAGACGGCCCCGGTGAGCACGGCGCAGGCCAGCACCCCGGCCAGCGCCGTCGTACGGGCGGACTCGACCACAAGCAGCGCCACGGCTCCGGTGTTGACCGCCACCACGAAGAGACTCACCAGCCAGACCCCGCCCACCGAGGCGAGCCGCAGGGCCGGGGCGACCTGCCACTGGCTGGAGCCGAGCAGCCCCCAGGGACCGCCGAGCCCCTGCCAGGACCGCACCAGCTCGACCATCAGCCACCCGGAAGGGACCACCACCAGAGCGGCCGCCACCCGCGCGGCGCTCGCCGCACCGCCCAGCATCCACCGGACCAGCCACCCCCACGGGGCCCAGAGCAGCCCGAGCAGCGCGGCCAGGACCACGATGAAGACATTGAGACTGGGAATCAGCCAGTGGTGTACGGAGATCATGAAGCCGGTGCCGCCGAGCCAGCCGTCCAGCGCGGCCCGCCGCCCTGTGGGCGCCGCGCGCACCAGGAGCATCCAGGGCACCAGGGCCACATAGGCGAACCACCAGAGGGACGGCGCCGGGAAAGCGAGCGCCGGGAGCGCCCCGGCCAGCAGCGCCGCCGCGCCGCGCCACCAGGGCGAGAGGCCGGCCCTGCGCAGTCGCTCCAGCGGAATCCGCATCCAGCGCCTCCTCGCTCCCGCCCCGTGAGCAGCTCGGGCGGACGGTCTCCGCCGAGTTGTCGCTGTCCACAGTGTGGGGGAGCGGGACGGCTCCCGACAGTGCGCCCGCACACGTACGGCGTGTCAGATACCGCCGGGCGCGCCTGGTACGCGCCGCCACTTCTCCTGTACGACGACCCCGAGCAGCCGCCATCCGCTGTCCGTCCGGACCAGGCTGAAGGCGTAGCGGCCGCCCGAGACGAAGTCCGGCGCGGTCGGCTCGGTGGCGTGTGCGGAGCCGTCCACAGGGCCGCCGTCCGTGGAGCCGCCGCCGGAACCGCTCGCGGCCCCCTCGCCCTCGGCCTCGCCTTCACCCGTGCCGGTGGTCCCGGACGGCCGGGGCCTCAGCCGCATCGGGTTGAGGTAGTCGGCCTGGACCTCCGCCCGGTCTCCCGGGTAGCCGCCCAGATCCTGGAGCCGCAGCCGCCGGTTGACGATGAAGTGCTGGCGTACGGGGAAGAGCCCCATCATCTCCGCGAGCCAGTCGGCGACCTCCGCCGCAGGCCCCTCCATCCCGCCCGCCGTGCGGTAGTCGGCCCGGCCGTCCGGAGCGAACAGCGCCCGGTAGTCGTCCCATCGGCCGTCGTCCACGGCCACCGCGTAGCCGGTGATCAGTTCGTCGATGTCCAGCCGGTCCATCACGGTAGCGAGTTCCACGCGCTGAGTCATCGGGTCAGTCTCCGGCACCCGGTGCCCGGGGCCAAGGGGGCTGCACGACCGCCCGGGTGGCCTTCGGCGCGCTTGTGGGAGGGTGACGCGATGACCGTACGCATCGAACGCAACGGCCCCGTCACCACCGTGGTGCTCGCACGGCCCGAGGTACGTAACGCCGTCGACGGCCCCACCGCCCACGCCCTGGCCGACGCCTTCCGCGCCTTCGAAGCCGACCCGGACGCGGCGGTGGCCGTGCTCTGGGGCGAAGGCGGCACCTTCTGCGCGGGAGCCGACCTGAAGGCCATCGGCACTCCGCGCGGCAACCACGTCACCGCCACCGCCGACGAGGGTGACGGTCCGATGGGGCCGACCCGGCTGCGGCTCGGCAAGCCGGTGATCGCCGCCGTCTCCGGTCATGCGGTGGCCGGGGGGCTCGAACTCGCGCTCTGGTGCGATCTGCGGGTGGCCGACGAGGACGCCGTGTTCGGAGTGTTCTGCCGCCGCTGGGGCGTGCCGCTGATCGACGGCGGAACCGTACGGCTGCCCCGGCTGATCGGTGAGAGCCGGGCCATGGACCTCGTACTGACCGGCCGCCCGGTCGGCGCCGCCGAGGCGCACGCGATCGGCCTCGCCAACCGGGTGGTGCCCGCCGGAACGGCACGGGCGGCGGCCGAGGAACTGGCCGCGTCCATCGCCGCGTTCCCGCAGACCTGTCTGCGGGAGGACCGCCTCGCACTGCTGGAGCAGAGCGGTCTGTCCGAGCCGGACGCGCTGGCGGGCGAACTGCGGCACGGCCGGGTCTCGCTGACGCAGGCACAGCGCGGAGCGGACGAGTTCGCCGCGGGCGCCGGAAGGCACGGGTCGTTCGGCCCGCCGCCGGTGCCCTGACCCGCCGCCCTCGCCCCGACCCGCCGTGACCTGTCCCCGACCCGTCCGGACACCGCCCGCTGGCAGTTAGCCGCCATGGCACCTATCCGCCAGCCCATTCACCCCACGGCCGCCGCCCGCGCCCCGAGACTCTTCGCAGCGCCCGGGCCCCCTCGTCAGCCCGGGCCCCCGGAGAGAGGGGCACCATGACCAGAGCACCTGCGTGGCGAAGAGCCAGATGGCTCTCCGCCGGACTCGCGCTCGTACTGCTCCCGGCAGGCCAGGCACTCGCGGCGACCGGAACGGGCAGGACCTCCGCGCCGTCGCCTGCCGCGCCGTCCCGTACCGCGCCGTCCACCACCGCCCAGGCGACGCAGACCGTCACACTCATCACCGGTGACCGTGTCACCGTCACCGGCCTCGGCGGCGGCCACAGCACCGTCTCCGTCGAGCGCCCGAAGGGTGCGAGCGGCGCCGTCCGCACCCAGACGTCCAACGGGCGGATCACCGTGCTGCCCGACGAGGCTCTGCCCTATCTCCGCTCGGGCGTCCTCGACAAGCGGCTCTTCGACGTCACCGGCCTCATCGAGCAGGGCCTCGGCACCGGCAGCAAGGCCGCGGACAGTAAGGCCAAGACCAAGACCAAGACCAAGACCAAGGGCGCGACCGCGACCGGCCAGGCCGACGGGCTGCCGTTGATCGTCACGTACGGCAAGGGCGTCCGCAGCGCCGCACCGCACGGCGCCACGACCGTCAGGTCCCTGCCGAGTGTGGACGGCGCCGCGGTGCGGGCCGCCTCGCCCGGCACCTTCTGGAAGTCGCTCACCGACTCCCGTACCCGGCAGGCCGGTTCCTTCGCCGACGGGGTGGGGAAGGTCTGGCTCGACGGCCGGGTCAAGGCCGACATGGCCGAGAGCAACGCACAGATCGGCACCCCCGCCGCCTGGCAGGCCGGGCTTACCGGCAAGGGCGTCAAGGTCGCCGTCCTGGACACCGGGGTGGACGCCGACCACCCCGACCTCAAGAACCGGATCAGCGACTCCAAGTCCTTCATCGCCGGTGAGGACACCACCGACCGCAACGGCCACGGCACCCACACCACTTCCACCGTGGGCGGCAGCGGGGCCGCGTCCGACGGCAAGGAGAAGGGCGTCGCCCCGGACGCCGACCTGGCCGTCGGCAAGGTCCTCTCCGACGAGGGCTCCGGCACCGACTCCGAGATCATCGCGGGCATGGAGTGGGCCGCCAAGGACATCCACGCCAAGATCATCAGCATGAGCCTGGGATCCCAGGAGGCCAGCGACGGCACCGATCCCATGGCCGCGGCGGTCAACACCCTCTCCAAGGACACCGGGGCGCTGTTCGTGGTCGCCGCGGGCAACACAGGCGCCCCCACCTCCATCGGCTCGCCCGGCGCGGCCGACTCGGCGCTCACCATCGGCGCGGTGGACTCCGCCGACCAGCCCGCCTACTTCACCAGCCAGGGACCGCGGCTCGGCGACAACGCCCTCAAGCCCGACCTGTCGGCGCCCGGCGTGGACATCCTCGCCGCGCGCTCGCAGTACGTCGACGGCAGCGGCCCGTACCAGACCATGAGCGGTACGTCGATGGCCACCCCGCACGTCGCGGGCGTCGCCGCGCTGCTCGCCCAGAAGCACCCGGACTGGACCGGGCAGCAGCTCAAGGACGCGCTGATGTCGACGTCCAGGACGCTGCCCGAACCGGTGTACACGCTGGGCGCCGGCCGGGTCGACGTCCCCGCCGCCACCACCGCGAGCATCACCGCGACCGGCAGCGCCGACCTCGGCTTCTACTCCTGGCCGTACGAGGACGACAAGCCGGTCACCCGCACCGTGACGTACGCCAACTCCTCCGACGCGCCGGTGACTCTGGCGCTCGCCGCCGACGGAGCCGCCGACGGCGTCGTCAAGCTCGCCGACACGAGCCTGACCGTGCCCGCGCACTCCACAGCGCAGACCACCGTCACCGGCGACGGCGCCAAGGCGCCCGTCGGCAACACCTCGGGGCAGATCACCGCGAGCACCGGCGGCAAGGTCGTCGCACACACCGCCTTCGGCCTGGTCAAGGAGGAGGAGCGGTACACGCTCACCGTCCATGTGAAGGACCGGGACGGCGCGCCGACCGCCGCCGACCTCGCCGTACAGGAACTGGCCAAGGGGACCGACCCGTACAACGCGGCCGTCGGCGACTCCGGCACCCTCACCCTGCGGCTGAAGCCCGGCACCTACTCGGTGGCGTCCTTCCTCGACGTACGCGGCGCCAAGGGCAAGGACTCCCTCGGCCTCGGCTTCCTCACCGATCCGCAGATCGTCGTCGACCGCGACCGTGAGATCACCCTCGACGGACGCCGGCTGCACCAGATCAAGGCCCAGGTCCCCCAGCGCACCGAGACCCGGCAGCTGCTCATGGAGTTCGACCGCAAGGCGAACGGCGCCGACTTCGGCGGAGCGGTGCAGGTGCCGCTCACCTACGACAGCATCTTCGCCGCACCCACCAAGAAGGTCACCGACGGGACCTTCGAGTACCGCACGGTCTGGCGCCTCGGCAAGCCCCTGCTCGAAGCCGTCGCGGACGGCAAGCGGCTCGGCGACACCGTCGTACAGGCCGGGTCCACCCTCACCGAAGGCCGCCACCGGGCCGGCGTCGCCGACCTCGGGACCGGCACGGCCGCCGACTACCAGGGCAAGAACGTCCGCGGCAAGGCCGTCCTGGTACACGCCACGGCCGACGTGACTCCGCAGCAGCTCACCGCCGCCGCGCAGCAGGCCGGAGCGGTGTCGCTCTTCGTCACCGACGACACGCCGGGGCGGCTGAGCGCCTGGTTCGGCGCGGACGACGGGTCGGACACCCCGCTCCAGGTGGCCTCCGTGAACGCGGCGGACGGCGCGCTGCTGGCCGCCACCGCACGCCGCCACGGCACGGTGGAGCTCACCGGCACCCGCTACACGCCCTACGTCTACGACCTGTCCGACGGCCACCCGGGGGCGGTCCCGGCGAACCTGACCTACCGGCCGGACAAGAAGGACCTCGCCACCCTGGACACCACGTTCCACGCCGCCAAGCCCGTCGACGGCGGCGAGTTCCGCTACTCGATCACCGGTACCTTCCCCATCGGCTTCGGATTCGCGGAGAGCACGCACTACCCGGCCCGGCGCACCGACTACGTCAGCACCGGCACGGGCCAGACCTGGATGCAGTCCGTCACCGCCGGCCCGACCTCCCTGGAGGAGCGCAGCGGCCTGGTCACCTACAAGGGCGGCAGCCGCAGCGCACTGGACTGGTTCAAGCCCGTGCTGCACCCGTGGCTGGGCACCGGACTCGGCTGGGGCCAGCAGCGCACCGGAAACGACCTCCAGTTCAACACCCCGGGCTGGGGCGACTCAGGGCCCGACCACACCGGATTCGGCGATGTCTGGAGCGACGACTCCATGACCCAGACCACCGACGTGTACGCGAACGGGGTCCAGGTCGACCACAAGACCAGCTCGGGCGCGTACGCCTGGGACGCCGACCCGGCCGAGACCACGTACAAGGTGGTCACCGACACCACACGCGACCCGGCCACCTGGGTGCTGTCCACGAAGGGCCACTCCGAGTGGACCTTCAGGTCGGCCGAGACCCCGGCGGACCACGCCACCTATCTGCCGCTGCTGAACCTGGGCTTCGACGTGGCCACCGACATCGCCGGTGACGTCCGCGCCGGGCGGAACCTGCCCGTCGGAATCAGCGCCGAGTACGTCAAGGGCGCCTCGGACACCGGGCGGATCAAGTCCGGTTCTTTGGAGGTCTCCTACGACGACGGCAAGACCTGGCAGTCCGTCGGGCTCAGCGCGGTCCACGGTGACTCCGCCGCCTGGAAGGGCACACTGCGGGTGCCCAAGGACGCCGGGTACATCTCGCTGCGCGCCTCGGCCACCGACAACCGGGGCGGCTCGGTCGAACAGGAGATCATCCGGGCAGTGGGCGTGAAGTAGCAGAAGGAGCACATCACCGGACAGCCCCTGGCGGTCCGGACGCGAGCCCGGTGCGGCGCATGCCGTACCGGGCTCCCGTACGGTCGAGAGAGTCCAAGGTCACAGTGGTTCTCTCAAGTGCACACCTGGCCCCCTCGCCTAGCATCTGAGCATGACGGTCCTGCCCGACAACGGGTTCCCCCTGGCCGCCGGATTCCCGCATGCGACCCATGAGCAGTGGCAGCGCCTTGTGGAAGGTGTGCTGCGCAAATCGGGTAAGGATGTCTCGGGTACGGCGGCGGAAGCAGCGCTCTCCACCGAACTGGACGACGGTCTGGTCGTCCAGCCGCTCTACACCGCGCCGGACGACGGCGGCCCCGCCGCCGCGCCGACCGGGCCGGACGGACTCCCCGGGTTCGCGCCCTTCACCCGCGGCAGTACCCCGGGCGGCCGGGTGGCCGGCGGCTGGGACGTACGCCAGCGGCACAGCAGGCCCGACGCGGCCCGCACCAACGAGGCCGTGCTCGCGGATCTGGAGAACGGCGTCTCCTCCGTATGGCTCACCGTCGGCGACGCCGGTGTCCCGGTGACCGGGATCGCCGCGGCCCTCGAAGGCGTCCACCTCGACCTGGCACCCGTCGTCATCGACGCGGGCGCCGAATCGGACGCCGCCGCACGGGAATTGCTGCGGCTCATCGACGAGCGCGGTATCGCCCCCGAGAATGCGCTCGGTACCCTCGGCGCCGACCCGCTGGGCCACGCGGCCCGTACCGGCGCGCACGACACCGTGGCCGGGCACACCGCGCAGGCCGTGGCGCTGGCACAGCTGTGCCAGGAGAAGTACCCCCAGCTGCGGGCCCTCGTCGTGGACGCGCTGCCGTACCACTCGGCGGGCGGGTCGGCGGCCCAGGAGCTGGGCTGCTCGCTCGCCACCGGGGTCGCGTATCTGCGCGCACTCACCGCGGCCGGACTCGATGTCGCCGCGGCCTGCGGACAGCTGGAATTCCGCTACGCGGCCACCGCCGACCAGTTCCTGACGATCGCGAAGCTGCGCGCGGCGCGCCGGCTGTGGGCCCGGGTGGCCGAGGCGAGCGGCGCACCGGGCGCCGGGGCGCAGCACCAGCACGCGGTGACCTCACCGGTGATGATGGCGCGGCGCGACCCGTGGGTGAACATGCTCCGTACGACGGTCGCCTGTCTGGCGGCGGGTACGGGCGGCGCGGACGCGGTGACGGTGCTGCCCTTCGACCACACCCTGGGGCTGCCGGACGACTTCGCCCGCCGTATCGCCCGTAACACGTCGACCATTCTGGTCGAGGAGTCCCATCTGGCGCGGGTGATCGACCCCGCGGGCGGCTCCTGGTACGTGGAACGCCTCACCGACGAACTGGCGCAGGCGGCCTGGGAGTGGTTCCAGGAGATCGAGCGCGAGGGCGGCCAGGAGCAGGCCCTGCGCTCCGGGCTGGTCCCCGGCCGGATCGCGGCCACCTGGGAGCGGCGCAGCGAGAAGCTGGCAGGCCGGCGCGAACCGGTCACAGGTGTCAGCGAGTTCCCGCAGCTCGTCGAGCGCGCCGTCGTCAGGGACCCCGCGCCCGCGGCTCCCGGCGGCGGCCTCCCGGTGGTCCACCGCGACGACGCCTTCGAAGCGCTGCGGGCCCGCTCGGACGCCCATCTGGCGGCGACCGGCGCGCGTCCCCGGGTGTTCCTCGCCGTACTCGGCCCGGCCGCCGCGCACACCGCGCGGGCCGGCTTCGCCGCCAACCTGTTCCAGGCGGGCGGCATCGAACCGGTGCAGGGCCCGGTGCCCGGCACCCCCGACGGAGCCGCGGCGGCGTTCGCCGACTCGGACACCACCCTGGCCTGTATCTGTTCCAGCGACGCCGTCTACGCCGAACAGGCATCCGGCACCGCTACCGCGCTGAAGGCCGCAGGCGCGCGGCAGGTGTTCCTCGCCGGCCGCCCCGGCGACCTGCGGGACACGTATCTGGCCTCCGGTGTGGACGAGTTCGTCTTCGCCGGGGGAGACGTGGTGGCTGTGCTGACCTCCGTCCTCGACCGTATGGGAGTGGCGTAATGCAGATCCCGGACTTCACCGAGATCGACCTGGGGCCCGGTGCGTCCGCCGGTGCCACCGACGAGCAGTGGCGCGCGGCCGTGAAGGAGTCCACCGGCCACAGCGTCGACGAGCTGGTCTGGCAGACCCCCGAGGGCATCCCCGTCAAACCGCTGTACACCGGCCAGGACACCGAGGGGCTCGACTTCCTCGGCACCTACCCGGGGATCGCGCCGTACCTCCGCGGCCCCTACCCGACGATGTACGTCAACCAGCCCTGGACCATCAGGCAGTACGCCGGATTCTCCACCGCCGAGGAGTCGAACGCCTTCTACCGCCGCAATCTGGCGGCCGGTCAGAAGGGCCTCTCGGTCGCCTTCGACCTGCCGACGCACCGCGGCTACGACAGCGACCACCCGCGCGTCACCGGCGACGTCGGCATGGCGGGCGTCGCGATCGACTCGATCTACGACATGCGGCAGCTCTTCGACGGCATCCCGCTCGACAAGATGTCGGTCTCCATGACGATGAACGGGGCCGTACTTCCGGTACTCGCGCTCTACATCGTCGCCGCCGAGGAGCAGGGCGTACCGCCGGAGAAGCTGGCCGGGACCATCCAGAACGACATCCTCAAGGAGTTCATGGTCCGCAACACCTACATCTATCCGCCGAAGCCCTCCATGCGGATCATCTCCGACATCTTCGCGTACACCTCGCAGAAGATGCCGCGCTACAACTCCATCTCCATCTCCGGCTACCACATCCAGGAAGCGGGTGCGACGGCCGACCTGGAGCTGGCCTACACGCTGGCCGACGGCGTGGAGTATCTGCGGGCCGGTATCGCCGCCGGGATGGACGTCGACTCCTTCGCGCCCAGGCTCTCCTTCTTCTGGGCGATCGGCATGAACTTCTTCATGGAGATCGCGAAACTGCGCGCGGCCCGGCTGCTCTGGGCCAGGCTGGTCAAGCAGTTCGACCCGCAGAACGCCAAGTCCCTTTCACTGCGCACCCATTCGCAGACCTCGGGCTGGTCGCTCACCGCGCAGGACGTCTTCAACAACGTGACCCGCACCTGCGTCGAGGCGATGGCCGCCACCCAGGGCCACACCCAGTCGCTGCACACCAACGCGCTCGACGAGGCGCTGGCCCTGCCGACCGACTTCTCCGCCCGGATCGCCCGCAACACCCAGCTGCTGCTCCAGCAGGAGTCGGGCACCTGCCGGGTCATCGACCCGTGGGGCGGCAGCGCGTACGTCGAGAAGCTCACCCACGATCTGGCGCAGCGCGCCTGGCAGCACATCGAGGAGGTCGAGGCGGCCGGCGGCATGGCGCAGGCCATCGACGCGGGCATCCCCAAGCTCCGGGTGGAGGAGGCGGCCGCCCGCACCCAGGCGCGGATCGACTCCGGGCGCCAGCCCGTCGTCGGCGTCAACAAGTACCGGGTGGAGACCGACGAGGAGATCGACGTACTCAAGGTCGACAACTCATCGGTGCGCACCCAGCAGGTCGCCAAGCTGAAGCGGCTGCGCGAGGAGCGCGACGAAGCGGCCTGCCAGGAGGCGCTGCGGGCGCTGACCGATGCCGCGGGCCGCGACCCGGGCCCCGGTCTCGACGGCAATCTGCTGGCGCTCGCGGTCGACGCGGCGCGGGCGATGGCCACCGTCGGTGAGATCTCCGACGCCCTGGAGAAGGTCTACGGGCGGCACGCGGGACAGATCCGTACGATCTCCGGTGTGTACAGGACCGAGGCAGGGGAGTCGCCCTCCGTGGAGCGGACGCGTCGTCTGGTGGACTCCTTCGATGAGGCCGAGGGACGCCGTCCGCGCATCCTCGTCGCCAAAATGGGCCAGGACGGCCACGACCGCGGCCAGAAGGTCATCGCCACCGCCTTCGCCGACCTGGGGTTCGACGTGGACGTCGGCCCGCTCTTCCAGACGCCGGGCGAGGTGGCACGGCAGGCGGTCGAGGCCGATGTGCACATCGTCGGTGTCTCCTCGCTCGCCGCGGGGCACCTCACGCTCGTCCCCGCGCTGCGGGAGGAGCTGGCGGCCGAGGGCCGGGAGGACATCATGATCGTCGTCGGCGGCGTCATCCCGCCCGCGGACATCCCGGCCCTGCACGAGGCCGGCGCCGCCGCGGTCTTCCCGCCGGGCACCGTGATCCCGGACGCGGCGTACGACCTGGTGGTCCGGCTCGCCTCCGCACTCGGCCACGAGCTCTGACGGATGGCGCCCCACATCGATCCGGACCGCTACGCCCAGGGCGTCCTCGACGGGTCACGGGCCACCGTCGCCCGGGCCATCACCCTGGTCGAGTCCTCCCGGGCCGACCACCGGGCCCTCGCCCAGCAGCTCCTGACCGCGCTGCTCCCGCACTCAGGGACAGCCCGCAGGATCGGCATCAGCGGGGTGCCGGGCGTCGGGAAGTCCACCTTCATCGACGCCTTCGGCACCATGCTCACGGGCCTGGGCCACCGGGTGGCGGTGCTCGCCGTCGACCCGTCGTCCAGCAGGACCGGCGGCTCCATCCTGGGCGACAAGACCCGGATGGAGCGGCTGGCCGTCGACCCGGCCGCCTTCGTCAGGCCGTCACCGACCGCGGGCACTCTCGGCGGAGTGGCGCGCGCCACCCGGGAGGCCATGGTGGTGGTGGAGGCGGCCGGTTACGACGTCGTCCTGGTGGAGACCGTCGGCGTCGGCCAGTCCGAGACCGCCGTGTCGGACATGGTGGACTCCTTCCTGCTGCTCACCCTGGCCCGCACCGGCGACCAGCTGCAGGGCATCAAGAAGGGCGTCCTGGAGCTGGCCGATGTCATCGCCGTCAACAAGGCGGACGGCCCGCACGAACGCGACGCCCGCTCGGCCGCGCGTGAACTCGCGGGCGCGCTGCGGCTGATGCACCCGGCCGATGCGGCCTGGACCCCGCCGGTGCTCAGCTGCAGCGCCCGCGATTCGGCCGGTCTCGACACCGTGTGGGAACGGCTCGAACAGCACCGCAAGGTCCTGGACGCGTCGGGCGGACTGGCCGCCAAACGGCGTGACCAGCAGGTCGACTGGGCCTGGGCGATGGTGCGCGAAGGGCTGCTGAAGGAGCTGCACGACCACCCGGACGTCAAGCGGCTCACCCCGCTGCTCGAACAGGAGCTGCGCGGCGGGACGTTGACGCCGACTCTCGCTGCCGAGCGCATCCTCGGCGCGTTCCGGGGGACGTCACCGGGCTGAGAGCCGCCGGGCCCGGAGACCGGAGGAGCGGGCGCCGTGGCTGCTCACCAGGTGGTGAGCAGCAGGTGGTTGACGAGCAGGGCGAGGACCGCCTGGAGCGTCAGCCACCGGCGCCGGTCCGCGGCGGGCAGCAGAGCCGCAGCCGGCAGCAGCCAGAGCGCGAAGGGGATCCAGATGCGCTCCGTCTCCGCCTTGCTCATGCCGGAGAGATCAGCGGCGAGCAGCGCCAGCAGGACGGCCAGGACGAGCAGCCCCAGCCGGTCGGCGGCGCTGTCCCTGGCCCCGTACCAGCGGCGCACCGCACCGGGGAGCGCGGCCCCCGCCCGCCGCAGTCCGGCGACGGACGCGAGCCCCGTGATGACCACGGCGCAGGCGAGATTGCCCCAGACCCAGTAACTCTGCGGCCGGTCGCCCCCGACGCCCTGGTAGTAGCGCTGCACCAACAGCCCGTACGCCTCCCACCAGTTGAAGCCCGCGAGTGTGAACACGAGCGCGACCAGCGCCGCACCGGCCAGCGCGGGCGCCAGCGGCCGGGCGTTGCGGGCGAGGAGGAGGACCGTGACGGCGGGCAGCACGAAGAGGGTCAGGCCGTACGAGAGGTAGAGCGCCCAGCCGAAGAACAGACCGGACACCAGCGCGACGAGTGCGGGGGCGCGGACCGTACGGGTGGCAGCGAGGGCCAGCAGGGCCACCGCCCAGGCGACGACCGCCGCGAAATAGCCGTCGGCCGATGTGCCGGTCCAGACGGCGGCCGGTGCCAGGACGAGGAAGGGCGCCGCCCGGCGCGCGGTCCGCTCGCCGGTCAGCGCGCGCAGCGCCACCAGCACCGCGACCGCCGCCGACCCGCCGACCGTGATGCACCAGGCACCGGCCCAGCCACCGCCGCCCAGACCGATCCGGTCCAGCCAGACGAAGGTCAGCGTGGCACCCGGCGGGTGACCGGCCACATGCGCGGGCCAGTTGTGCGGGTGCCCGATCAGGATGTGCTCGTTGAAGGTCCGCAGCGTCGGCCCGATGTGCGCGAACCGGTCGATGACACTGAGGTACTCGTTCCGGTTCGTGAGCCGGTTCGCGACGCCCCGCTGCCAGCCGTCGACCAGGGCCAGCGACCAGATCCAGGCCATCGAGGCTCCGCAGACCACCAGCGTCAGCGGCCGCCACGACAGCCGGGCGGCGAGCACCGGCCCGTGGACGATCACCCCGGCCGCGACGGCGAGAGCGGCAGGGGTGCCGGGCCCCGCATGCGGCAGCCAGTACGCCAGCAGCGGCGGCCACGACACGTGCAGGGTGCCGTCGGAGTTCTCGATGACCGTGCCGACGACGGCGGTCGCGGCCACGAGCAGCGCCGCGGCGAGCGCGGCGACACCGTCGAGGCACCGCCGTGGGCGGGTCGCGGGCGCGGGTCCGGCGGGTTTCCTGGCGGGAGGGGCAGGGGCTGTCACAGGCCCACGCTAGGCCGCCGGACGGCGGGAAGAGCCCAGGCGGCACCGTCCGTCACCGAACCGTCAGATCTCTCCGCAGGCCCATTCCGACGTCAGAGTTTCGTCATCGTTTCCGGGCCCCGCAAGGCCCGTGCGCAGGCTTAACGTCGGGGCGCGGGGGTGGACGACCACCGCCGGAACCGACCGGGAAGTGCCATGCGCGCCAAGCAGACCGCCCCGCAGTTCCTCTCGCCCGCCGCACCCGGGTTCTGGCGGAGCCCGTTGCGCGGCCCCTGGCTGACGGCGCTGCTCGGGCTCGTCCTGCTGGCCGGTATCACCGTGCTGGTCGTCACCGGCCTGCTGTCGTACGCCGCGTACAACCCGGACCTCGCCGCGGTCAACGACAAGACCCCGGGCAAGGGGCTGCTCGGCTTCTACCTCTTCGCGTGGCCCACCCGTCCGCACTGGCTCTACCGCCTCACCCAGGGCGTCCATGTGACGCTCGGCGTCGTGCTCGTGCCGGTGCTGCTCGCCAAGCTCTGGTCCGTCGTCCCGAAGCTCTTCGCGCTGCCGCCCATCAGGTCGGTGGCCCATGCGCTGGAGCGGATCTCGCTGCTCCTGCTGGTCGGCGGGGTGCTCTTCGAATTCGCCACCGGACTGCTCAACGTCCAGCTGGACTATCTCTTCCCCGGGTCGTTCTACGCGCTGCACTTCTACGGGGCATGGGTGTTCACCGCCGCCTTCGCCGCGCATGTGGCCCTCCGCTTCCCCGCTGCGGTGCGGGTGCTGCGGGAGCGGGGGCTGCGGGCACCGCTGCGGGAGCCGGCGGCCCGGCGCCAGGAGCGGCCCACCGGCGACACCGAATCCGGCGACGACACCGACTCCGGCCTGATCAGCCCCCGCCCGGCGCCGATGACGCTCTCCCGGCGCGGTCTCCTCGGCCTGGTCGGCGGCGGATCGCTCCTGCTGTTCGCGGTGACCGCGGGCCAGAGCACCGGCGGACCGCTGCGCCGGCTGGCGCTGCTCGCACCGCACGGCGGCGCGGAACCGGGGCGCGGACCGAACGGCTTCCAGATCAACAAGACAGCGGCCCTGGCGGGCATCGGATCCCCGGACACCGGTGACGGCTGGCGCCTCGAGATCCGGGGCCCAGGCGGCTCGGTACGCCTGACACGCGAGGAACTGCTGCGCCTCCCGCAGCACGGCGCGCGCCTTCCCATCGCCTGTGTGGAGGGCTGGTCGACACCGGACCAGAGCTGGCAGGGCGTACGGCTGCGGGACCTGGCCGCCCTGGTCGGCGCGCGGGAGCGGCCACCTGGGGTGCTCGTACGGTCACTCCAGCGGCACGGTTCCTTCCGGCAGGCGGCGCTGCGGGACAACCAGGTGCGCGATCCCCGCTCGCTGCTGGCCCTGCGGGTCAACGGCGCCGATCTCTCGCCCGACCACGGCTACCCGGCGCGGATCATCGTCCCGGCGGCCCCGGGCGTGCTCAACACCAAGTGGGTGGCGTCGCTGACCTTCGGGGAGCTGTGATGAGGCGGTTCGAGCGCTGGTACGGGGCGGGTCCGCTGCAGCTCGTGGTGGTGCTCGGCTCCTTCGCGGTGGCGGGTTACGCGGGGGTGCGGCTGCTGGCGGGCGACTGGCGGGGCGTCGTGGTCTGGTTCGTCGGTGCCGCGCTGGTGCAGGACCTGGTGCTGATTCCGCTCTACTCGCTGGCCGACCGGGCCCTGCGGGCGCTGCCCGGGGTGGCCCGCGGGGGCTGGATCAACACACTCAGGGTGCCCGCGGCCCTGTCCGGTCTGCTGCTGCTCGTCTGGTTCCCGCTGATCCTCGGCCCGCCGGCCCGCTACAGCGCGGCCACGGCGCTGCCCGGCGGGGTGTTCCTGACCAGGTGGCTGCTCATCACAGCGGCTCTCTTCGCGGTCGCGATCGCCTGGCGGGCGACCAGGTCCTTGCGCGGATCGTCGGTTCCGGCGAATGGGGCATATCGTAGGAAACGGAAACGACTCGTGCGCTAGGGGGTCGTCATGGAAGTACTGGTGACAGTGATCGTGGTGATCGTGTGCCTCGCCGCGGTGTACGGAATGTCCGCGGCCCGCGTGGTCAAGCAGTACGAACGCGGTGTGGTGCTGCGGTTCGGCCGGCTGCGTGACGCGGAACGGCTGCCTGGTTTCACCACGGTGATCCCCGGCGTGGACCGGCTGCACAAGGTGAACCTGCAGATCGTGACGATGCCGGTCCCGGCACAGGAGGGCATCACCCGCGACAACGTGACCGTACGGGTCGACGCGGTCGTCTACTTCAAGGTGGTCAACGCGGCCGACGCGGTCATCGCCGTCGAGGACTACCGGTTCGCCGTCTCGCAGATGGCACAGACCTCGCTGCGTTCGATCATCGGCAAGAGCGATCTGGACGACCTGCTGTCCAACCGCGAGAAGCTGAACCAGGGCCTGGAGCTGATGATCGACAGCCCGGCGATCGGCTGGGGCGTCCAGATCGACCGGGTGGAGATCAAGGACGTGTCGCTGCCCGAGACGATGAAACGGTCGATGGCACGGCAGGCAGAGGCGGCCCGGGAGCGGCGGGCCCGGGTCATCAACGCGGACGCCGAGCTCCAGGCGTCGAAGAAACTGGCTCAGGCCGCCGAAGTGATGTCGGAGCACCCGGCCGCACTCCAGCTCCGTCTGCTGCAGACGGTCGCCGAGGTCGCGTCGGAGAAGAACTCCACGCTGGTCCTGCCGTTCCCGGTGGAGCTGCTGCGCTTCCTGGAGCGCGCGCAGAACTTCCAGCAGATGCCAGGGGCGAAGCCCGAGGGCCGGTCCGACGCGGACGGGACCGGCGCCGATACGGAGAAGCCCGGCACCGGGCTGTACGACACGGCGGCCGAAGAGGTGGAGGCCGCGGTGCCCGGACTCTCCGCGGAGGAGATCGAGGCGGCGAAACTGGACCTGTCATCGATCGGGATTCCGCTGCCGGGTCTTGAGGCACTGGAAGAGTCCCGGTCGGCGGAGGCCGAGCCTTCCACGGACACGGACACGGACACGGACACGGACACGGACACGGAAGCAGACGCGGACACACACGCGGACGCGGGCCCCGGCCCGTCCACGGACCCGGACGACGAGCCGCCGGGACCGGACGCGCGGCCCGGTACGGGTACGTGATGGCCCGCTCCGTCACGCCCATGTTGCCGCCGGCTGACGACGACATGGCAAGAACGGGATAGCCGTTGTTCATCCCCCGGTGGTGCTGTGACGATCAACTCGCTCTGACAGCGAAGCGACGTTTGACAGCAACGGGGGAAAGGAAAATCCATGACGGGACGGTCCTCTGCGATCCAGTTCACGGACCAGCTGTTCGGACACCTGAGCCGGGCCGAGCAGCGTCAGTGGGCTCACGCATATGTACGGGGTCTCCTCAGCACACGGGGCAGAAAGTCCATTCCCCGGCTGGCGACCGCCGCGAGTGATTCACCGACCGCGTCACAGGCGCTGCACCAGTTCATCAACGAGAGCCCCTGGGAGTGGGCACCCGTCTGCGACCAGCTCCAGCGATGGGCCGAGGGACGCGTCCAGCCGAACGCCTGGAACATAGGGTCCGTCGTCCTGCCCAAGCGCGGTGACAAGTCGTGCGGGGTGCACCGGAGATTCATCCCGCGGATCGGGCGTACGGTCAACTGCCAGATCGGAGCAGCGGTCCTCATGTCGACCGACGCGGGCGAACTCCCTCTGCGCTGGAGTCTCCTGCTGCCCGAACCGTGGGACCAGGGGCCCCGCCGGGAGCGGGCCCGCGTTCCGCGGACCGTCACGACACCGGCTGAGACTCACCTCATCGAGCTGATCGACATGCTGGTGAAAGGATCCCGGCACGAGCCGGTCCCGGTGGTCATCGCGCTCGACGGCTACCTGGACGCGCGCCGGCTCATCGACGGGATGAACCAGCGCCGGCTCGACTTCGTCCTCGCGATTCCCGACACCTTCCCACTCGCCCCCTTGGCCCCCGCCTCTGCCGGACGGGCTCCCCGTGCCCACAGACCGGTGAGCACGGCCGCCCGGATCCTCGGCGAGCGGCGCACCGAAGCCCGGATTCCCACCGGGCGACCAGGTGCCGTCGACGTCCGCAACAGCCTGGTCCAGCTGCCGGGCACCCCCACGGCCGACCAACCACCGCACGCGTTCCGGCTGTTCGCACCGTCCCCCGCACAACAGGCGGGGGCCGGAGAGCTGTGGCTCACCAACATGGTGCATGAGCCGGTCGAGGTACTCCTGCGTTACACGGACCGGCGTACCGCGTTCGGTGAGACGATCACCCTCCTCGAAAGGGGCTTCGGCCTGCGGGACTTCGAGGGCCGCTCCTTCCCGGGCTGGCACCATCACATGACACTGGTCTCGGCCGCCTTCACCTACAGCCGTCTGGCCGCCCCCGCCGACTAGCAGGGGGGACACGACACGGGGCCCTGGACCACAGCAGTGGTCCAGGGCCCCGTGTCGTACGGCCGACCTGTGGTCCTACCCGTGGTCGTCCCTGGGGTCCGTGGCGAACAGATGCCCGTAGTCGGTGATGCTGTGGGCGGTGCCCGCGGCGCCGGCGAGGTGGAGGGCGTGCCACAGGATCACCTGGTTCGCCGTCAGGACATGGAACCCGAGCTCTCCTTCGAGGGCCTGGATCGTACCGACCGCCCGGATGCCGTTGCCCGCGACGAGGACGGCCTCCGGGCGGTGTGCGGCGACCGTGGTACGGATCCACGCCGACAGGTTGTCCGGGGTGATGGCCTTCTGGTCCGAAGGCAGCCCGCACGGCGCGTGGTGCACGACGTCGTAACCGAACTCGGCGAAGTAGTCGGCCCCTTGGCCCGAGAGTGTGTCGTCGAACCACGGCGGGTTGACCACCGCGATCCGCCGGGCGCCCAGTGAATCGAACGCGGCGCGGGCGGCCTTGGTGGTGCCGGTGATCGGCAGACCACGGGTGACGGGGAGCAGCCGCTCGTACAGATCAGCTTCCCCCGCGGCCTTCAGCGCGTAACTGGAGGAGGTGAAGCCCAGAGTCAGGGCGTGCAGCGGGGAGGCGGCGAGCAGTTCCACGGCCTGGTCCAGATACGGGGCTTCCACGAAGGCCCGCACGGGGTCGTGCGGGATCTTCTCGTCCATCTCGCCGCCCGCCCGCATGGCGGCGAAGTGGATACGCGATCCGTGAATGGAGACGGAAGGCGGGGCGATGGCCTGCAGTTCGGCCTCCGGGCCGACATCGGCGTGCGGCACGACCACACCGATACGGGTCGAGGCGTCCCATCCGTCCATGCGCGGGGGAGTGCTGGGCATATCGGGTCTCTCCTACCGGGCGGTTGCGGACTCGTCGATCAGGCGGCCACCGCGGACGGTGTCCGTACCTGCGGCGTTCAGGAACTTGGGGTGCCTGCGCCGCATCGTGTCGATGACGAAGTCGTAGGGGACGTCGTCGAAGGAGCCGTGCTCCGTGAGGAACTCCATGGAGCCGCCCCCTTCGTCGAAGGGGTGGTAGAGGCTGTCGCTGACTCCGTCGAACTCCAGGGTCCGCATGCCGTACAGCTTGCAGAGAATCTGGTTGAACACCGGTGTGGCCTTGACCCACCTACCGTTCAGATGGACCTCGGTGAGCCCGTGGAAGAACACGTCGCCGCCGATGTGTTCCAGCAGGCGGGGCGAGGCGAGGTGATTGCGTACATCGCTGTACACGAGGCGGGACGGGATACCCAGCGCGCGCACCGCGGCCGCGTACAGCACGGATTTGTGCAGGCAGAAACCCGACTTGGCCGTGACGGTGTGCGATGCCTTGAGGCCGTCGGGGGAGAGGGAGGCGCCGTAGACCTCGTAGAAGACGCCGTCGCGCACCGCGTAGTAGAGCTCGATGGCGTTCGCCGTCCGGTCCGCGGAACGGTCCTTGACGGCATGGTCGACGAAGCCCTGAACCTCGTCGGTCTCGTAATCGAGAAAGGCAGTCGGGCGAGTGAGCCGGTCCGGAGGATTGGTCATGGTGTGACTCCTGTCCGTCAGAGGCCGAGAAGGGCGGCGATGCGGTTGCGCTGGATCTCCGAGGTACCCGAATAGATCGTTCCGGCGATCGAGTTGCGCAGGTCCCGCTCGATGCCGTACTCGGTGAGCACACCGCGGCCGCCGTGGATCTGCACCGCGTCCAGAGCGTTCCGCACATTGGCCTCGGACACGATCGTCTTGGTGGCCGCGAGGTCGAGCGAGGCGTCCTCGCCTGCCTCGACCTTGGCCCCGGTGTCCGAGAGCCACTTGCGGGCCGTCTCCACCCGCATCTTCATGTCCGCGATCTTGTGGGAGATTCCCTGGTAGGAACCGATGGGGCTGCCGAACTGGCGGCGCTCTCCGGCGAAGGCGATGGTCTCCTCCAGCCGCCGGGTCATCTCGCCCAGGGTGAGGGAGAAGCCGAAGAGGACCTCGCGCTTCATCACATGGTCCAGGACCAGGAAGCCGGCGCCTTCCACCCCCACGCGGTGAGTGACCGGGATACGGAGCTCGTCGAAGGACAGTGTGCCGACAGGGCTCGTGCGCAGGCCGATCTTGTCCATCGCCGGGCCTACGGTCAGACCGTGCGCGCCGGCCTCGACGAGCAGTGTGGTGAGGCCGAAGGGGCCCGGCCTGCCGGTGCGGACGTACAGCAGGAAGAGGCCGGCGACCGGGGCGTTGGTGATGAACATCTTCGTGCCGCCGACCACATAGTGATCGCCGTCGCGCCGGGCGACACTGGCCAGGTTCATGGCATCGGAGCCACCGGACTCCTCCGTGATGGCGTGCGCGGTGATCGTGTCACCGGACATGATCCCCGGCAGGTACCGCGCCTTGAGTTCCTGGCTCGCGAACCGCTGCAGCGGCACGCCCACGGACACGATCTGGGTGGAGGCGGAGAACGACACACCCGCGTCACGGGAGGTGTGGCCCAGCCCCTCCAGGGCACGCATGGTCGCGGTGAGACTGTGGCCCGCGCCCCCGAACTCCTCGGAGAAGTGGGTGCGCAGGATGCCGGTCTCCTGGATGACTTTCCATTTGTCGTGGGGGAATTCGCCCGCTGCGTCCAGTTCACTGGTGCGGGCGTTGAGCTGGTCGGACCACGGGGCCGCGAGGTGAAAGAGGTCGTCGGTCAAGGGGAGTCCCTGGGTCGGCGGCTTGAGTGAGTGGTGGGGCAGGGGCCGGGACCCGCCGCCGGTTCCGCGGCGGGTCCCGGGTGGTGGCTGCCGGGCCGGAAGCGGCTCAGTAATGGGAGAACCCGTCCGGGGAGAGGGTGTGCTTCTCGTCGCCGTTGATCGGCGGGTTGAATATCGACACCAGATGGAAGTCCTCGTCGGCGGAGGCCACGAGATAGTGCGGGTCGTGCTGGTCGAGGGCGTAGATGGTGCCTTCGACGATCTTGTGGCGGGTGCCGTCCTGCTCCACGACCTCACCGGAGCCACCGATGCAGTAGCAGGCTTCCAGATGGTTGCGGTACTGCAGCGCGCTCGACGTGCCCTTGCGGACGAGGGTGTCGGCGACGGCGAAACCCATGCCGTCGGACTTGGTCAGGATCCGGTAGCTCAGACCGTTGCCCCACTCGACGGGGGCCACGTCATCGAGGCTGCGGACGATCATTCTCTTCGTTCTCCTTGGATTCGGATGGGTGAGCTGATGAGGGACGGAGGGCTGGTCAGACGGGCGTGGTCGCCGTCGAGTGGGTTCTGATCACGGCGACGACGGCGTCCAGGGTGCGGAAGTGGTCCGGCGCGAACTCGATGGAGTCGACCGGGACTTCGTACGTCTGGGTGATGTGCGAGAGCAGCCGGACCAGACCGAGGCTGTCGATGACACCGGAGTCGATCAGGTCGTAGTCACCGGTCAGATCGGAGGTGTCCTCCCCGGCGAGGAACTCGGCCACGACGTACGCGCGGATCTCATGGGCGATGTCTGTGCTGGTCATGCGTCGGTCTCCTCCATACGGTTCTGTTTGATCAGGTTCCGGTCGGGTTTGCCCGTCGAGGTGCGAGGCAGGGGCCTGTCGGTGAGGTGCACCGAGGACGGAATGGCGTGGCGCGGCAGGTGCCGGCCCGCGTAGGTGCGCAGCCGGAGGCCGGTGAGGCCGGTGTCCGGGCGGCGGGTGACATGTGCGTGGATACGGACGCCGGCCTGCGGATCCGGCAGCGGCACGACCACGGCCTCCGCCACATCGGGGTGGGCCGCGATGACGTTCTCCACCTCCTGCAGATTCGTCCGCACCCCCCTGACCTTGACGTGCCAGTCGGCGCGGCCTTCGAGGTGAAACAGACCCTCGGCGGTGCGGGTGACGATGTCCCCGGTGCGGTAGAAGACACGGCCTTCCCGGTGGGTGAAGGCCGCGCTGTTCAGGTCCTGGCGCAGATATCCGGCGGTCTGGAACGGAGTGGACACCAGGAGTTCGCCCGTCCCGGCCGAGCCGATGAGTCCGCCGTCGGCGGCCAGGACCAGGGCCTCGCTGCCGCGCAGGGGCCGGCCGATGGGGATGGGTCCGTCCACGGCAGCGGGATCGAAGCGGTGGATGAAGGAGTCGTTGGTCTCGGTGCAGCCGAACACGTTGTGGAAGGCGGCGTTGGGGAAGGCGGCGGCGACCGGGGCGAGGAGCCCGGCCGGCGGGCTGTCGCCCGTGAGGACGACGTTGCGTACCGCGGGGAAGGAACCGCCGTGGTCGAGCAGCAGCCGGTACACCATCGGCACCCCCTGCACGAAGGTGACGTGGTGCCGTACGGCGAGCGACGCCAGGTGCGCGGCATCAGTCGCCCGCTGCTGGTCCACGAGGACGATGCAGGCGCCGAGCCGGAGAAAGGTCCAGATGTCGAGCAGGGCGAGGTCGAAGTTGAGGGGCGCGTACGACAGGGCGGTCTCGGCGGCGGACAGGGCGAACTCGGCGGTGGCCCAGTCGGTGAAGGCGTCGAACCCGGCTGCCTCGATGGGAACGATCTTCGGGGTCCCGGTCGAGCCAGATGTGGTGAGCAGCAGACAGGTCCGCGCCGGGTCCGGTGCCGAGAATCCCTCGGCCGCGGTCTCGTCCGCCTGTACCGGTACTGCGGTGAGCAGGCCCTCACCGGTCGCGGTGAGCAGGTGGGAGACCCGTGCCTGGTGCGCGAGGCGTTCGAGTGCGGCCTGTCCCAGGCCGGGGGAGGGGGTGAGGGCCACATGGTCCTCGTGCATGAGGGCCAGCAGCAGCGCGATGGTGGGTGGTGTCTTGTGCGCCGGCACGCAGACGGTGCTGCCCTTCGGAAGGTTCAGCTCCAGCAGCTGACTGCGCAGACTTTCGGTCAGGCCGTTCAGCTGACCGTATGTGACGGTTCGGTCGTTGAAGTGGAGTGCGATGAGGTGGGGCCGGTGAGAGGCGTGGACGGCGATGGTCTCGGCCAGGCGAGGGGATGGCACGGCGGGATCCTTGAGGTTGGCTCAGGCACCTGCGAAAGGTGCCGCTCGACTGTTCGAATCTTGCGGTGTCCGGGCTGAAGGTATCCCGATCGATCCATGCTTGGTCAAGCATCCATTTGGTTCACTGGTAGTGACCTGGATCACTGAGTAGATGCATGTGCAGGAAGATTCTTTGACCGGATTGTGCGCCTCCGGGAGGCCGGTGATGCCGTGCCTGCCGTCCGGATAACCGGGGTGCCCGGACAGTGCCCGAGGTGATGCGCCCGGCTCGGGGCGCGGTGCCGGAGGCGCCGTCATTCCGCTTGTCCGGGCCGCCGGGCCGGGTCCGGGCGCGCCTTCCCGTGCGTACGCCTTCCCAAGTTTTTACTCTGGGGCGAGCCGCTTTTTCCGGCCGTCGAGCCGCTGGGGCAAGGGGGGTGCGGGTCGGGTGCTCCGCGAGGGTGGGAGAGCTGAGGTGTGCCGCGGGGAGGGAAGGGAGGTGCGGTCCCGCCATCGGCGGACCGTCGTCACGGGGGTCGCTGGGGCGTATCGGCGGGCTGCCGCGGGGGTCGTGTCTCAGGCGGATCCAGGCATGCCGCTGTGTCGTCATGGGTGGCGGCCGACCGCGTGGCGGTCCGCGTCGCCGGGGGCCTCGGTGGCGGCGAGGGCGAAGCCCGGATGTATCCGGCGGGGCGCACCGGCCAGGGCCCCGGCGCCGGGCGGCGCACACCCGTCGGGGGCTTGAAAGCCGTGGGAGCAGGGGGGGTTGAGGGGGGTGCGCGGCGCCAGGGGTATGTGACCGGTGGTGCGGTCGGCTCAGCTGTGGGTCGCGCGCAGGGACTGGACCGTGGGGCCCAGTTCGGGGTCGGCCGTGAAGGTGTTGAGCGCGGAGGAGAGGACTTCCGTGTAGCTGACGCGTGCCGCCTGGTACCGCTCACGCCCCTCGTCCGTGATGACGGCGTAGACGCCGCGCTTGTCCGACGGACACAGGTCCTTGTACGCGAAGCCGGCGGTCTCCAGCCGGCCCACGAGGCGGGTCACCGACGACTGGCCCAGGCCGACCTTGTCGGCCAGGTCCTGCATGCGCAGCTCGCTCGTGGAGGAGTGGTGCAGGTGTTCCAGGGACCGGTATTCCGAGAGGCCGATCCCGTGCCGCCGCTGCAGGGCCAGGGACAGTTCACGCTCCACATGCGCATGCAGGGCGAGCACGCGATTCCATACGGCGTGGTCGGATGTGCGCTGGGATGTGAGGTGTGAAGCCGCCATAAGAGCGTCCTTTTCGGGCCGGTGTTTGACACCAAGGTACATGCTCATGCAAGCTCTTGCTCAACCCCCGGATCATTCACCCCGGGACCCGCCCATGTTGTTGCTCGTACATGCAACTAACTGGACCAAGGACTGACCGCCATGCAGATCCAGTCACCCGATGGCCTCACCCCTCATCTGGAGGAAGCGGTCCGTATCAGCCGCGAGCACGTCGCCGAGGGCGGCATCCCCTTCTCCGGCATCGTCGTGCGTGACGGCCGGGTCCTGGGTACCGGCTTCAACCGGGTCCACGAGGACGACGACCCGACCGCCCACGCCGAAGTCGTCGCCCTGCGTGCTGCGGCCGGGAAGGCGGGCCGGTTCGCCGTGGCCGGGTCGACGCTGATCGCCTCGGGCGAGCCCTGCGCCCTGTGCTACATGGCCGCCCTCTACTTCAACGTCGGACACATCGTGTTCGCCGCCGACCGCGGGACCGCGGCTGCCTACGGCTTCGACTACGCCGGCTCGTACTCCATCTTCTCCAACGACCCCACCACATGGCCGCTCAAGGTGACGCACGCCCCGATCGAAGGGCACGAAGTGCCGTTCCAGGAGTTCCTGACCGGTCAGAAAGGCCATCCGCGATGAGTGACCCGGTGAAGATCCAGATCTGGTCCGATTACGTCTGTCCCTTCTGCATGCTGGCCGAGGGACCGCTGGAGGAGGCGACGAAGGACCTCGGCGCCGACATCGAGATCGAATGGAAGCCCTTCGAGCTCCGGCCCCACCCCCAGCCCACCCTCCGCCCGGAGGACGACTACCTGCCCAGCATCTGGCAGCGCGCCGTCTACCCCATGGCCCGCCGTCTGGGCGTCGGGATCACCCTGCCCACCGTGTCCCCGCAGCCCTACACCCGGCTCGCCTTCGAGGGCTATCAGTACGCGGCCGAGCAGGGCAGGGGAACCGAGTACACCCGCCGTATGTTCCGTGCCTTCTTCCAGGAGGACCAGGACCTCGGGCGGCCGGATGTGCTCACCGCTCTCGCCGGCGAAATCGGCCTGGACACCGACGAGTTCCGTGCCGTCCTGGACGACGGCACCTACCGCGGCGCACACGAGGACGCCCTGCGGGAGGCCGCGGCCCACCGCATCCAGTCCGTCCCCACCTTCCTCATCGGCGACACCCGTATCGAAGGTGTCCCGCGCACCGAACAGTTGCGCAAGGCGATCCTCGACGCGCAGGCCGGCCAGGACATCGTCCACGGCGCCGCCTGTGGCACCGAAGGCGGCTGCTGACATGAGCATCCGCGCCCACTTCACCCCTGCCGGGGAGACTGCGCGTTCCGGCCATGACCGGCATGTCCTGGCCACCGTCACCTACGGCGACACCGCCCGCCTCACGCGCACCGCGCAGGGCCACCCCGACCTGGCCGTCCCGATGACCGTGACCGGCGGCGACGCCTTCCGCGAGGTGTGGACCGTGGCCGGCCGGCCACGCTGGACCCTGCGCGAGGACCACGCCTACGCCCATGACGGGCAGTACCTCTTCGTCGCCGGACTCCTCCCGGAGCAGGGCGTCTACACCCCACCGGTCCGCGGCCTGTACGAGAGGGTCTTCGCGCTCGTCAACCACCTCGACTACCAGCACATCTTCCGGATGTGGAACTTCGTCGGCGACATCATCGGCACCAACGCCGACGGCATGGAGATCTACCAGGACTTCGTCCAGGGCCGCGCCCAGGCGTTCCACACCTATCTGGGCAGTGGCACCGCCCAGTTGCCCGCTGCCACCGGCATCGGCACCCAGGGCCGCGGCATCGCCTTCTCCCTGCTCGCCGTCAGGGGAGGAACACCCCGGCACCTGGAGAACAGCCGCCAGACCGCCGCCTACCACTATCCCGGCCGGTACGGTCCCAAGCCGCCGAGCTTCGCCCGCGCCACCGTGCTCGACGACACGCTCTACGTCTCCGGCACCGCGTCCATAGTCGGCCACGAAACGGTCCACCACGGCGACATACGGCGCCAGACCCACGAAACGCTCGACAACATCGCCCATCTCGTGTCCCGCGAGAACCTCACCGCCCAGGGCGTCGACGCGGGCCACGAGCTCAAGAACCTCCGGGTGCCCAAGGTGTACGTACGGCACGCGAACGACATCCCGGCGGTCCGCGCGGTATGCGAGGAGAGACTCGGCGCCGGCGTCGAGGTGAAGTACCTCAACGTCGCCGTCTGCCGCAGAGACCTCCTCGTCGAGATCGAGGGCATCGTCCCCGGGCGGGAGTGGGAGCGGTGACCGGCCTCAAGGTGGGCATCGTGCTGCCCGGACGCGAGTCCGTCATCGACGACAGCCCCTACCCCGCGCACCTCGCCTCGATCGCGGCCCTGGCCGAGAGCTGCGGCTTCGACTCCGTGTGGGCCGGTGAATCCCCCCTCGCCCGAGCGCGGATAAACCCTCTGCTCGCGCTCACCGCCGCCGCGGCGGTCACCGAACGCCTGCAGCTGGGGACCGCCGTCCTCCTGCCGCTGCGCGCGCCCGTCCACCTGGCCCATGAACTCGCCTGCCTCGACCGGATCTCCGGCGGCCGGCTCATCGTAGGTGTCGGATCCGGCTTCGCCTCGCCGGCCACCGCGCGCGAATTCGCCAACTACGGCCTCGACTTCACCACCCGGTCTGCCCGGATGCGGGAGACCGCCGAGATCTGCCAGGCCCTGTGGGCGGCCCGGGGCGAGCCCGTCTCCTACGAAGGACGGCACTACCGGCTGGCGGACGCCGCCCTGCTGCCCCGTACGCACCACCCCGACGGCCCCCCGCTGTGGATCGCCCACTCAGGCCCCACGATGCTCCAGCGCACGGGCAACAGGTTCGACGGCTGGATGCCCACCTCCACGACCCCCGAGAAGTACGGCGAGGGCTGGGACCGGGTCACCGCGGCGCGCCAGGAGGCGGGCCGCCCCGCCGGTGAGGTCACCGGCGCCGTCTATCTCTCCGTGGCCGTCAACCGCTCCCGCCGGCAGGCCGAGGACACCCTGTGGTCCTACTTCCGCGCCTACTACGACCTTCCGCTCACCACCATGCGCACCACACAGGGCATTTTCGGCGGCACTCCGCAGCAGGCCGCCGACTGGCTCACGCAGTACATCAAGAACGGCGCCCGCCACCTGATCCTGCGCCTTCCCACCGACGAGCTGACGGAGGCCGGCTACCGCACCGCGGTGCAACGGACAGCAGACGAACTGCTCCCGCTCCTCCGCGGCCTGTGAACGGCGCGCTCCGGGCACGGCCCTGGGAGGTATGGGCAGCGGCCTGGCCCATCACCGTCGTGTTCACGCTGTCCAATATCCCGACGCCACTGCTCGGCCTCTGGCAGGACCGCATCGGTTTCTCCACCGGCACGACGACCGTCATCTTCGCCGCCTACATCGGCGGTCTGCTCCTCGTCCTGCCCTTCACCGGCACCCTGGCCGACCGGTACGGCAGCCGCCGGGTCCTGCTGCCCGCCCTCACCGCCGCCCTCGTCTCCTGCGCACTGTTCATGACAGCCACCCATGTCCTCACCCTGATCGTCGCCCGCGTCCTCACCGGCGTGGCCGTCGGCGCCGCGCTCTCGGCCGGTACCGCGGCGGTCGCCCACGTCGGCGGACCCGCGCGTCGTCCGCAGGCTGCCCTCGCCGCGTCCGTCGCCATCGGCATCGGACTCGCCGGCGGACCCCTGCTCGGCGGCGGCGTCTCGCAGTACTGGCCCGCCCCCACCGTGACCGCGTTCGCGATCGAAGGGGTGCTGCTCCTGTCGGCTCTGCCGGTCGTGTACGGACTCCGGCCGTCCCTCGCGCGCCCCGCCGGCCACCCGGCTCCCACAGGATGGCTGCGCCTTCCTTCGGTCCCGCGCGCCAACCGGCGTGGCCTCGCCGAAAGCCTCCTGGCCTACGCCCCCGGCATGACAGGAACATCCCTCCTGCTCGCCCTGGGCCCGACCCTGCTCGCCGCACTTCTGCACACCACCAACCGCCTGACGACCGGCGGGATCAGCTTCCTGATGTTCGGGGCATCGACCGGAATCCAGTTTGCGGTCAAGAGATTTCCGGTGCACCGGATTCTCACCATCGCGGGGATCACCACCGGGACCGCCATGCTCGCCGTGGCCGTCGCTGTCCGCGCTCACTCCCTGAGCTGTCTGGCCGTCGCGGCGATCCTCGCGGGCACCGGCCAGGGCATGGGCCAGTACGGCGGCTTCTCACGGCTGGGCGCCGAAGTGGCCCCTGCCCGCCTCGCCGAGGCCAACGCGGCGCTCAGCGCGGGCGGTTACCTGTTCGCCGGCCTCATGCCCATCCTCACCGGCTATCTGAGCGACGCCGCCGGAGTCGCCACCTCGTCCACGGTCGTCACGGCTCTGACCGCCGCCGCGGCCTTCGCGGGAGCGGGACGGATCCACACGGCACGCTCCTCAAGGCTTCCCGGGGGCGCTGCTCCCGTACGGCACCGCTCCCACGAGCGGCGCACCTGAAATCTCCTGGTGGGCCACCGGCACATTCTCCGCGCGGGCCCACCAGGTACCGACCGGGCCCGGCCCGTTCATGTGGCACATGGCACGTGGGATTCCACAACGGGCCGACCCCGCACCCCAGTTGTTCACCGACGAAAGGACCGTCATGCAGTGGCTCTACCTCGCCATCGCCGTCGTCTTCGAGATCACCGTCGCCATCGCGGCCGGCAAGGCCGAAGGCTTCAAGAACCGCGGCTGGACTGCCACGACGCTGGCCAGCGGCGCCATCGGGACGTACTTCCTCAGCCGGGCGCTGCTGACCTTCGACGTCGGCGTCGGCTACGCCATCTGGACGTCCGTGGCCGGTATCGGCATCACCGTTCTCGGGGCCGTCCTCTTCGGCCAGCGTCTGGACTGGCGCAAGGCGCTCGGTATCGCCGTCATCATCGCCGGGGTCGTCGGCCTCCAGCTCAGCGGCGCCGCCTGAACATCCCCCCCGTCATCTCTCCGACCGACTCCTGCGAAAGGACCCGCTCCCATGTCCGACGACACAGCCCGCAACTCCACCAGCTCCACCAACTCCTGGCTCATGCTTCTCCTGGCCGGAGTATTCGAGATCGGCTACGCGCTCTCCGTCGGCGGCAGCCACGGCTTCACCCGTCTGACGTGGTCGCTCGTCGCCGTCGTGTTCTTCCTGCTGACGCTGTACGCCCTCAGCGTCGCGCTGCGGACCATCGAGATGAGCATCGGCTACGCCGTGTGGGCGGGAATCGGGGCCGTCGGCGCGGCCGCGCTCGGTCCTGTCTTCTTCGACGAGACCCTCACCCTGGCCCAGACCCTGTGGCTGGCCGTGATCATCGCCGGAGTGGTCTGGCTCAAGCTCGCCGACCGGCCGCGCGGCACCGCGCGGCCCGTCGACGACCCGCAGGGCGCCCAGGCGCTCGCCGACAGGGCGCGGGACCGCCAGAGCGCCGGGCACTGACGACGGATCGCGCCGGCCGGACGGTGACGTGAGGAGATCCCGTACGGGGCGGTGCCGTGGCTGACGCGGTATCCGGCCCGTACGGCCCGCGCGCCGGGCCTCACCCCCCGGCCGGCCCCGCGTCCGGGCTCAGCACTCCCGTACCCACCAGGAAGAACAGGGTGACGCCCAGCAGGATCCGGTAGACCACGAACGGCATGAAGCTCTTCGACGAGATGAACTTCATGAACGAAACTATGTCGACGTGTCCTGAGCGGCTTTGACCTGCTGGTTTCCACCACTTTTCAAGATCGAATGGAAGAGCAGTGGGAGATGACGCCTTTCCAGTGCCCTCCCTCGCCGACCACGAACGGCGCAGCCGCCTGCTTTGCAGCGAATCGGCAAACTCCTGCTCCATGGTCAGGGCAACGTGCGAGTGGAGACCATCCACGCCGGCGACCTCGCGGCCCATGCGGGTCTCCACGGTGATGCGACTGTGTCGATCTTCATCCAGCCACTCCTTGCCGCCGTGACGAAGCAGGTACAGCCGCTTTCCGGCGTTCGTGGTCGCGGGGGACCGGCCCCTGACCCGCGGCCAAACTGTCCAACAAGGCACTGGCCGCAGTGCGCGCCTCGGTCGGTCACCAGCCCGGATGAGATCTTCGGCAAGGGCAGGATGCATGAGGCCGACTGGGACGACAGCGGTGCCCCGGATGAGCTGATCGGCACGCGAAGAGCTGTGCCGCGGTGACCTGCGTGCCCTGGCGGTCGCCCGAGGCGCTCCAGCGGTCACCGCACCCCAGCGGGCGCTGGCCGCGTTTCTGCGTCTGCCCGCCGGGTGATCCCCGCACCGGGGCACCGCTGCTCTGGCACTCGTGCCCGTACGGGGCGGTGTAGCCGGTGGTCGGGTGCACGGTCGCCTCAGGTTGTCGGTGCCGTCGGCTAGCGTGCGCGGTATGCGCTACTTCAATACGGCCGGGCCGTGCGTCCCCACGCGTCACTACATGGTGCCAGCCCAAGAGCGGCTGCCCAGGGCCCGCGGGTACATCGAGCAGGGTCAGTACTTCGTGGTGCACGCGCCACGGCAGACCGGGAAGACGACGGTGCTGGCGGCGATGGCCCGGGAACTGACGGCCTCGGGCCGGTACGCGGCGCTGCACTTCTCGTGCGAGAGCGCGGAGGTGGCCGGGGAGGACTACGGCCAGGCCGAGCTGCTGGTGCTGGAGGCGATTCGGCGGTCCGCGGAGTCCGCTGGGCTTCCTGATGAGCTCGCGCCCCCCGCATCCTGGCCCGACGCGGTGCCCGGGTCCCGGCTCACCCGGGGGCTGGCTGAGTGGGTGCGGAGCTGTCCGCGTCCGCTGGTGCTGTTCTTCGACGAGATCGACGCGCTGCGGGGGGAGAGCCTGCGCAGTGTGCTGCGCCAGTTGCGCGATGGCTTCACTGTCAGCCGTGGCGGCTTCCCGCATGCGGTGGTGCTGTGCGGGCTGCGGGATGTGCGTGACTACAAGGCGGCCTCGGGCGGGGATCCGGGGCGCCTTGGTACGTCGAGTCCGTTCAACATCAAGGTGGCGTCGCTACGGTTGGGCGACTTCACCGAGGCCGAGGTCGCCGAGCTGTACGGGCAGCACACCACGCAGACGGGCCAGGATTTCACGGTGGATGCGCTGGAGTGTGCCTTCCGCTTTACCCAGGGACAACCGTGGCTGGTCAACGCGCTGGCCCGGGAGGTCGTCGAGGAGATGGGGGTGCCGTCTGACACGCCGATCACGGCCGAGCACATGGAGGAGGCGAAGGAGCGGCTGATCCTGGCGCGTGCGACGCATCTGGACTCGCTGGCCGCCAGGTTGGGCGAGGACCGGGTGCGGCGGGTGATCCAGCCGGTGATCGCGGGCGAGCTGCTCCTGCCGACGGACACGTACGACGACGATCTGGCGTACGTGCGCGACCTGGGGCTGGTCGCTCCGGACGCGCCGGTGCGAGTGGCCAATCCGATCTACCAGGAGGTCATTGTCCGGGTCCTGGGAAACAACACGGAAGGCCAGGTCGTCGCCGCCCCGAGCAGCTTCCGGCTGCCGGACGGCCGGATCGACATGGACAAGCTGCTGCGCTCCTTCGCCGAGTTCTGGCGGGAGAACGGCGAGATCCTGGCCACCGCCTCGACCTACCCGGAGGCCGCAGCACAGCTGGTGATGATGGCTTACCTGCACCGGATCGTGAACGGGGCGGGTTTCATCGACCGGGAGTACGGGGTCGGCCGACGGCGCGTGGACCTGCTGATCCGCCAGCCGTACACCGCTGCCGACGGTTCGCGGGCGGTGCAGCGCGAGGCGCTGGAACTGAAGGTGTGGCGCCAGGGCCGCAGCGACCCCCTCGCCGAGGGGCTGGCACAGTTGGACGACTACCTGGACCGCATGGAGCTGTCCACGGGCACCCTCGTCGTCTTCGACACCCGCCCGAAGGCAGCCCCGGTCCACGAGCGCACCGCCTTCTCGCAGCAGACCACGCCCTCCGGGCGCACCGCCACCCTGCTGCGCGCCTGACGGCCGGGAGACCTCAGCCAGGAGCGCCCCCGGGTCTTCCTCCTGTGGCCGTGTTCCCGGAGCACACGGGTTCGGTGCGGGAGCCGAGATCTTCGGTGCCCAGTACGCGTCGTGCCCGGCCACCCGGGTCACTGGTGGCTGGCCTGCGACGTGTCGAACGACGGCATCGCCTGCAGACACTGCAACAGCGGCGGAGCCCGCTACAACGGTGTCCGGGAAGGCCGCGCCAAGGGCAGCCAGTTCCCAGTCATAGGCGGTACCCGCCCCCGCGCATCAGCCGACGGCCTGGACCGCGAACAGCCGCTGCTCCTGGACCCAGCCACGCTGCGCCGCGCCGGCGCCGTCACCGCTCTCGCCGCGGCCGGAGTCCTGGCCGCCGCGGGCATCGCCTCCGCGCACGTCACCATCCACCCCGACAGCTACCCCAAGGGCGCCACCGACGGCGTCCTGACCTTCCGCGTCCCCAACGGGGAGGACACCGCCTCCACCACCAAGGTCCAGGTCTTCCTGCCCACCGACCACCCCGTCCTCGGCGTCCTCGTCTCCCCGCGCGACGGCTGGAGCGCCAAGGTCACGAACACGAAGCTCAAGACGCCGGTCAAGACCGACGACGGCACCATCACCGACGCCGTCTCCGAGATCACCTGGACCGGCGGCAAGATCGACCCCGGGCACTACGAGGACTTCGACGTCGCCTTCGGGCAGCTGCCCGAGGACACCGACCAGCTGACCTTCAAAACGCTCCAGACCTACTCCGACGGCAAGACCGTCCGCTGGATCGAGGAGGCTGCGCAGGGCGACGATGAGCCGGAGAACCCGGCCCCGCTCTCAGAGGGCGGGTTGTGAGTCTCTGTCCGGTTCGCCTTTGCGTCGGGATCGGGTGTGGCCGATGGCACGGATTGATGGGGTCCACCCTGGTTTGTCATCACGCGTTTCGGTGACGCCGACGGGAATCGGCTGCGTTTCAGAGGCGGTGGTGTTGGGCTGGTGCGGTGAGCGAACGCCGCGGCTACTACACCGACACCACTGACGCGCAGTGGGCGCTGATCGAGCCCGTGATCACCGCGTGGAAGGCGGCACACCCCTCGGTCAGCGGCCATCAGGGGCGCTAGGAGATACGCCGGGTCGTCGACGCCCTGTTCTACCAGAATCGCTCCGGCTGCCAGTGGACCCTGCTGCCCGCAGACTTCCCGCCGGCCTCGGCGGTCAAGTACTACTTCTACCGGTGGCGCGACAACGGCTTGGACCAGGTCATCCACGAGCTTCTGCGCTGCGGGGTGCGGGAGGCGGCCGGCCGGGCGGAGGACCCGAGTCTGGTGGTCCTCGACTCGCAGAGCGTGCACGCGGCGGTGAACGTCCTGGCGTCCACGACCGGCAAGGACGCGGGCAAGAAGGTACCCGGCCGCAAGCGCGGGATCGCGGTCGACGCCATAGGACTGATCATCTCGGTGGTGGTGCTCGCCGCGAGCGCGCACGACAACCAGATCGGAACCACGCTGCTGACCAAGGTCGCCGCGCGGGCCACGACGGTCACCAAGGCGCTGGTGGACCAGGGGTTCAAGGCCACCGTGGTCGAACACGGCACCCGGCTCGGCATCGACGTGGAGATCGTGCAGAGGAACCCGCCGCAGGTCGGTTTCGTGCCGCAGTCCATCCGGTGGAGGGTCGAGCAGACCCTGGGCACGCTGATGCTGCACCGCCGTCTGGTGCGCGACTACGAGTCCAGCCCGCTGTCCTCCGAATCGCGCGTGTACTGGGCGATGAGCGCCAACATGGTCTGCCGGCTGACCGGCACCCGGACCCCGACCTGGCGCGGAGCATAGGAAGGTGGGTGGATGCCGGATCGACGCTGGAGAAGATCACTGAACGCGAGCAGGCTATGGCGGCCGAAGCCGACCGCACGCGCACCGAGATGGAGCAACTCGCCAGTTGCCTGGGCGACTTGCAGGGCCAACTGGCCGATCTCACCACCGCCCGCAAGGTCGTCCTCGCTCTGGAGCTGGGCCGAGGCGGGACCACACGGAGCCCGAGCCTGCCTGACAACCCCGCCTGCCAGCACATCCTCGCCGCGCTAGGCGACGCCGGGACTCCCCGGCGCGTCCGCGACCTGTGTCGGGCCCTGGACCTCGGCATCGAGCCCAAGCACATCGAGGGCATGCGCTTCAAACTCAAGCGCCTGGTCGGTCACGGACTGGTCACCGAGACGGTGCCGGGCCTGTTCGCCCTGCACCACCAGTGACCGGACTCCGCGCCGCTGATCAGCAAGCCTGACCCCGACTCAAAGACGAGTCTGGCAGAGACTCACAGCCCGCCCCCTCAGGAGTCCAGCAGCCCTGGGACGAAGATGTCCTGGCTGGTCAGCAGATACTTCGAGAGCCCCTGCTCGTGGTGGTAGCGCAGGAAGGTGTCGACTGCCTTGCGGTTCGCCGCCAGGCCGTAGGGCCACCAGTCCTCTCCGAGCAGGTCGCGGTTCTCGGCGAAGAGTTCACTGAACCAGGGGGTCATGACCGCCATGTGCTGCTTCGCGGCGCCCAGGCGGTACTTCTGCGCCGTGACATCCTTGGCCTGCGCGAAGGCCCGATAGACCGCCTGGACCAGGCCGGGGCGCTGGGCGAGTTCCTTGCGGATCGCGACCACGTGCATCATCGGGAAGATGCCGGTACGCCGGTAGTACGCGCGCTCCACCGTCTCGTAGTCGGGGAACAGGCGCGTGATCTTCGGGGATCCGTCGAGGAACGCCCGGGGGACGTCAACCGACAGGAGTGCGTCGATTTCGCCGGCTTCGAGCATGGACCCCAGGGTCTGGCCGTCGGCCACGTGGCGGATGTCCACGCCTGCAGGCACGGGCTGGGGGATCCAGTCGAAGGACGGGATCGGGTGGTCGGTACCGCCGATGACCCAGCGGCACTGGTCCGGGCTGACGCCGTAGTCCTCGGCAAGGATGCCCTTCATCCACACGCCCGGGTCGTGGCCGAACAGGGCGAACTCTCCGATGGTGCACCCGGCCAGGTCCTGCGGCTTCTCGATGCCGGAGGCGGTGTTGACGAAGAGCGCCGAGTGCCGGAAGTTCCGGTTGGGGAAGATCGGCAGCGCCAGGAACGGCGCGTCGTCCAGGTCGAACGTGCGAAGGAAGTACGTCAGCCCCAGTTCCGCGACGTCGAAGTTGCCCTGCACCATGCGCCGGAAGGTGTCCGATATCAGAGGTGCAGTCTCGAAGGTCGCGTCCACCCCCTCGATGGCCACGGTCCCGTCGATCAGTGCCGCGGTGTGCTCGTACAGGTAGGTGCCGACGGTCAGGTCGAGGCTGGGCATGCTTCCACTCCTTCGGTGCCTCGGTGGAAGCGATGTGAGCACACGTGGCCCCGCACGACTTCCGCGAATGGTCATTCACTATTAAGCTAGCCATGAGCGGGCGGCAGGTCAACGCGAATAGCCGTTCATTTTGTTGGCCTTGACGCTGTAGGGAGAGTGGAGCGATGCCACGGATCACCGAGGCTCGACGTGAGGCGAAGCGTGCCGAGATCGTGGCCGCCGCGCGCCGCTGCTTCTCGCGCGACGGCTTCCACCAGACCTCGATGCCGGACATCGCCCAGGAGGCAGGGGTCTCCGTCGGGGCCTCCTACCGCTACTTCGCCGGCAAGGAGGAAATCATTCTGGAAATCGCCGGCGATGCCTTCCGCTTGATCTTCGCACCAGTAGAACGACTGGTCGACGGCACCGAGGACCCCACTGTCGCCGACCTCGTCGCTGCCTCGATCGCCCCCGCCGCCAGCAAGGTGACCATCGACGCAGCCGGACAGCCTGTGCCCGTCGACGAACTCTTGCGCTGCGCCGTCCAGGCTTGGGGGGAACTGCTGCGGCACGACGGGCTGCGCCAACGCGCCGCCGACGGCTTCGAGCAGGTCCGCCGACGCATGGCCGACGTGCTCCGCCACGGCCAGGCCGCCGGCACGGTCCCAGCCGATCTTGACCCCGATCGGGGCACCCGAGTCGTGATGGCCCTCCTGCACGGCTTCGTCCTGCAACGCGTCGCGTTCGGGCTCGACGACACCGACGGATTCACCCGCGACGTGCGGGCAGTCCTGACTGACGCAGGCGTCCTCCATCCCTCGCCCTGCACCACGAGTCAGACCACTCCGAACCGCTGATCAGCCGACCTGACCCCGCCTCAAAGACGAAACGGACAGAGACTCACAACCCGGCCTCTGAGGTTTCCCCGTGATCTTGGACACTCGATCTCTATGCTGCGAGGTCGTGTTGGTGCCGTTGCCGGGTCTCGGCTGGGGTGAGGTAGCCGAAGACCTTGTGCTTGCGCAGGCGACGACGGTTATAGAACGTCTCGATGAAGTCGAAGACCTCGGCCCGGGCCGTGGCCCGGTCGGGCCAGACGCGGGTGCCGATCTCTTCTTTGAGTAGAGCCCAGAAACTCTCCGCAGCAGCGATATCGAAGCAAGAACCGGCCCGGCCGCAGCTCTGCCGGAGGCTCAACTCAACTATTTTGCGCCGGAATTGACTGCTGGTGTCTTCGCTGCCGCGGTCCGAATGCGCTATGCATCCGGACCGGAGCCTTCCACGGCCTGCGGCCATCTCCAGTGCGTCCACGACCAGGTCCCCGCGGTGGTGGTCGGCCATCGAGTAGCCGACGACCTCGCGGGTGGCCAGGTCCAGCCAGCAGGCGAGGTAGAGCCAGCCCTTGGTGGTGGGCAGGGCGGTGATGTCGCCGACCAGCTTGGTGCCGGGCGCCTCGGCGTGGAAGTCACGGCCGGTCAGGTCCGGCGCCGGCCTCGCCTTCTTGTCAGGCCGCGTCAGGGAGCGTCGTTTGCGGCGGGTGACGCCTCGGATACCGCGCTCATGCATGAGACGGGCGACCCGCTTGCGGTTCACCGCCCGGCCCAAGCACCGCAGTGTGAACCGCCCCGGGTTTGATGGAGATCATCAAGATCCGGAAGGATGCCGATCATGGCTGCTCCCCGTAAGTACCCCGACGAACTACGCGACGGCGCGACGCGTCTTGCCATCGAGGCCCGCAAGGATCCGGCTGGCAGGGCCGGTGCGATCAAGCGCATCGCCGACCAGCTCGATGTGCACCCCGAGGCCCTGCGGGGGTGGGTGAAGCGGGCCGAGATCGACTCGGGCACCGTGCCCGGTACGACCGGTGTGGAGGCGGCTCGGATCGCGGAGCTGGAGCGGGAGGTGAAGGAACTGCGGCGGGCGAACGCGATATTGAAGTCCGCGTCGGCTTTCTTCGCCGCGGAGCTGGACCGTCCACTGCGATGAAGGTCGCCTACATCGACCAGCACAAGGAGACGTTCGGCGTCCAGCCGATCTGCGACGTCCTCGCCGAGACGGACGCGCCGATCGCGCCGAGCACCTACTACGCCGCCCACTCCCGTCCGCCGTCGGCCCGCAGCCTGCGAGATGCCGAACTCACCCAGGAGATACGCCAGATCCACACCGTCAACTACGGCGTCTACGGCGCCCGCAAGGTCCACGCCGCCCTGGTCCGCAAGGGGCACGAGGTGGCACGCTGCACCGTCGAACGCCTCATGCGAGCGGCGGGACTGCGCGGGGTGATCCGCGCCAAGAGCCCGCGCACCACCCGGCCCGCCCCGGAGACCGATCGCCCGGCCGACCTGGTCGAACGGCAGTTCACCGCAACCGCCCCCAACCAGCTCTGGGTTGCCGACATCACCTACATCCGCACGTTCTCCGGCTGGGTCTACGCGGCCTTCGTCATCGACGTGTTCTCCCGGATGGTCGTCGGCTGGCAGGTCGCCACCAGCCTCTACACCGACCTCGCCCTGGACGCCCTGGAGATGGCCATCTGGCGCCGCCGGCACACCGGATCCGACCTCACCGGCCTCACACATTACTCGGACCGCGGAGTCCAATACCGTGCCATTCGCTACACCGAACGCCTCGCCGACGAGGCGGCCGTGGCCTCGGTCGGCTCCAAGGGCGACAGCTACGACAATGCCCTCGCCGAAGCGTTCAACAGCCTGTTCAAGGCCGAGCTGATCCGCAACAAGGGCCCCTGGGCATCCATCAACGACGTCGAGATCGCCGTCGCCGAGTACATCGACTGGTTCAACCAGCGCCGCCTGCACGGCGAGCTCGGCCACATCACCCCCGCCGAACACGAAGCCGCCCACTACGCGGCCGAACCCCCTGCGGCACTCCAGAAAACCAGCTACTGAGGTTTTCGTGTTGTCGTCGGGTAGTGACGGTTCGTGATCCCTGCGGTATGCCGGTGGTATGCGTTATCCGGAGGGTGGGGGCCTGACTGCTGAGCGTCGGGCGTTTCGTGAGGGGATCCGATCGACGGCTGCCTCACCGCCACGGGCCTGGCTATCAACCCACCGACCCCACCCTGAAAACCTCAGTAACTCACTCTCCACAAAACCCGGGGCTTGACATCTTTTCGATGACGCATCACGTGGAGTGGTGGCGATCTTGGAGTCGGCCGCAAAGGGCTCCTGGCCTGCGATTTTGCCCCTGCATATTATGTGCGGTATGTGCGGTATCTTGACGCTGAAATGACGCTCGTTCTGATGGCGTGTCGGGTGCGCCGGCGGGCTGGCTGGTCAGGCCATTGGAAGAGCAGTGTTGGTGAGCGAGGAGCTCTTCTTTTCGCCGCCTCAGCGGCGGTCGTCCGCGCTGATAGAACGTCGTCAGGCTGCGGGCTCGAGGGAAGTCATTTCCTCAGAGCGTGGACGCCCGAAGTGCTTGCCGAGCTCTACCTTCGAGGCGTGGCCTGGCTGCCCGGAGGAGTCGGACGTTGGCCGTATTGCCCGTGAGAGGCCGGTTTGCCCAGTTCCGTGGGGATATTTCCACGGCACCGTACTTGCCCCTCGCTCGGCTTCCCCGGGCTTCCGTTTCCGGTGGTCGGCCAGATGTGATCAGTCGATGTCCGGATCATCCGACTCTTCGAGGAGTCGGGCCGCGAGGTCTTCGGTCCACTCCACGGCCCAGGCGCGAAGAGCGGTGATGGTGGCCTGGTCCAGGCCGTAGGCGGCGAAGGCTTCGTCGTCGGTCCACTCGGATCCGGCGAGGTTTGCCTGCAGGTCTTCGCGCTCGAAGCGGCCGCGGGCGTGGCGACGGCCGAATTCCTCGAGATCGGCGGTGTTCCAACGGCGGGAGGCTGCGAACACGTCGATCAGGTCACGGGGTGCTCCGCGGTCGGCGAGGGCGCGGACCTTGGTCCCGATCACGTCCTCCTCCGCGAGGACGGGCCCGTACGGGCTCTGGGCGACCGGCCACCAGAAGATCTCCTTGAGGATGTCGACCTCGCAGTCCTGCCCGGTGGCCGGGTCGGTCACGGTGAAGCGGGCGGACAGCGGGGCGGTCTCCAGCGCGTGCACCTTCCAGCCGCGGGCTTCCAGGCCGGCGCGGAGCGTGGCCGCGATGTCGGCCATGGGCGCCGGGTTCTCGGTGGCGACATCGAGGTCCTGGCTGGGGCGGTTCACGAGGCGGTGCGCCCGCACGGCATACCCGCCAGTGAGGACCAGGGGATACGGGGAGCCGAGGGCGATCACATCCGCCAGGAGCCGCGCGTGCAGCTCCGGCATGTCCGTCACGCGGCTGCCTGGGTGCGGGAGGCGAGCTGAGCGAAGGCGTCCTCCCACACAGTGCGCACGGTGCGGCCGACGAGAGTGCGCAGCACCGGCCACAGCTGGAGGAGCAGGTCCTGGTTGAGGTAGCGGGGCAGGTCGTCGTGCAGGCCCTCATGCAAGACAGTGCGGTACAGGCCCATGCGCTGGCGCGGCTTGCCCAGGTCGTACGAGGTCATCCCGGACCAGGCCATGTGCAGCGGCAGCTCGACGACCCCCTGGGTCGGGCCGTGCAACTCGTTCAGCGACTCCGGCAGACGGCACCGGAACTTCTCCCGGTACAGCGCGAGGTCCTCGGCGTCCGTGCTCGAGAGGTTCGTCGACGCGGGTGCGGGGTGGCGCGGGCTGGAGGGCATGCCTCCCATTATGGCGGCAGCTTCCCGCTCGCCGAGCAGCTGGACGCGGCCGATCACCGGCCGACATCCATCGGCAGGAAAGTCGGAACAGTCCGCCGCCGCGGCAAACTCGTTGGCGCGGGCGTCTCTGGACATGCGGACGAGGGCAATGCGGTAAGGGCTGAGTTGGCTCCGCGATTACCGCTGCGCGGGACGGCAACCAAGGCCCAGATCCGCGCCTTGGTTGCCGGGAAGGAGGCCGGCTGCACCGACGTACTCACCGTGGCCGGGCTCCCTGTTCCGGCCACGGCATGGGACTCGCCGAGGTCATGGTCGCGCTCGGCATCGCCTCCCAGACCAGCGGTGTGTGGTCCATGCCCGTCACGCTCCCGACCTCCGAAGACGAACTGCCACTTGCTCGCACGCGGAACTCCGGTCTGGCCCGCCTGCGGGCAGCACAGGGCCGCCCGCTCGAAGGCTGACGAGCGCCCCAGTTGCTGGGTTGTATGCAGCAGGCGTACAGGCGCATGTGCGCCCTCGTGCATCGCGGGCCTCCGCTTCTGCAGTGGAGAACCCAGGCCTTGAGGAGGCTGCTGTGGCAAGGATCGTGGAGGGGAAACACCGGTCGCCGATCGGGGACGACGGGCACCAGCCGAAACGGCCCGTACCGCCGCCCCCTCCCCTCCCTTTGCTTCCACCCCTCCGCCTGCCTGGTCATCGACGGGAAGGTGGTCGCCTTCGCCGAGGAGGAGCGCTTCTCCCGCCGCAAGCACCACAAGGACTCCCGCTCCTGCGCGGTGGCCGCGGCCTACTGCCTGTCCGAGGCCGGCATCACCCTGGCCGACGTTGACGAGATCGCCATCGCCTTCAACCCGGCCTGGCCTACGCCGAGCAACATCTGCACGGACGCCGAGCTGATCGCCGAACTCCTCGCCCCCGCCCTGTTCGGCCACCACCGGCACCGGCAGGTCACCGTGGTCGAGCACCACCTCGCGCACGCCGCCTCCGCCTTCCACCCCAGCGGCTTCGACGAGGCCGCCGTCCTGGTGGTCGACGGCTCCGGCGACGGCGTCTCCGCCACCCTCGCCCACGGCACCGCCGACGGATTGAAGGTCCTGCGCCAGTTCCCGTTCAGCCAGTCGCTGGGCTGGTTCTACGAGACCGTCGCCGAACACCTCGGACTCGGCAACTGGACCAGCTCCGGCAAGCTCATGGGCCTGCCCGGCTACGGCAACCCCGACCGCTACACCCTCGACTTCCTCACCGCCCGCGCTGGCGGCTCGTCGAGAAGGAGCTGAGCGACGTCATCGTGACGGCCGCAGTGGCACTTGCCACCATCAGCCCGGATCCGGAGAAGGCGCTCGCCGGCCGTGTCCAGGGCCTGCTGGCGTGCCTCAGCCTCGACTGACCCGGGCCGGCCGCCAAGCAGGAGGGCCCGCACAGCTGCTGCTGTGCGGGCCCTCCTTTCTGCTCCCGACTTTGCAGGTGCGCACTTCTGGCTGATCGTCTCCCGGTCTCCTGGGTGGGAGACGAGTGGGAGATGATCATGGCGTGGTGCTGCAATCAGGCGCTAGGAAATGCTAGATAGCGCCACCTGTGCGGCCCTGGTTCAGCCGCCGGATTCGCCCGCGTGCGGGCTCAGCACACCCATGCTGACCAGCACAAACAGCAGGATGCCCAGCAGGATCCGGTAGACCACGAACGGCATGAAGCTCCTCGACGAGATGAACTTCATGAACCACGCGATGACCATGTATCCCACGCCGAACGCCACGACCGTGGCGAGCAGCGTCGGGCCCCAGGCCGTCCCGCCGCTGCCCGCCGCGTCCTTCAACTCGAAGGCGCCGGAGGCGAGAACCGCGGGGATCGCGAGCAGGAACGAGTACCGGGCGGCCGCTTCACGTGTGTAGCCCATCAGCAGGCCGCCGCTGATCGTGGCGCCCGACCGGGAGACCCCGGGGACCAGGGCGAGCGCCTGGCACAGTCCGTACACCAGGCCGTCCCTGACGGTCAGTTCCTGCAGCGACCTGCGCTGCTTGCCCACCCTGTGCCGGCCGCCGCTCTCGTCGCGTGCGGCCAGCCGGTCGGCGGTGCCCAGGACGAGGCCCATCCCGATCAGCGTGCACGCGATGACCCGCAAGTCGCGGAAGGATGTGTCGATCTGGTCCTTGAGCAGGATCCCCAGGACGCCGATCGGTATCGTCCCGACGATGACGAGCCAGCCCATCCGGGCGTCGTGGTCGCCGCGCAGCGTGCGGTCGGTGAGCGAGCGGAACCACGCCGAGACGATCCTGGCGATGTCCTTGCGGAAGTAGATGATGACCGCGGCCTCCGTGCCGATCTGCGTGATCGCCGTGAAGGCCGCGCCCGCGTCGGGCCAGCCCGCGAAGGCCGAGGTGAGGCGCAGATGGGCGCTGGAGGACACCGGAAGGAACTCCGTCAGCCCCTGCACGAATCCGAGCACGAACGATTCGAACCAAGACATGGGTGGCGGCCGTCCAAAGGATCAAGGGGCTGGTGCGCAAGGAACGTAACCGCCGGAGGTGTACGGCCGGTGACCCGTGCGCGTACGGTCGGCCAACTGCCCCTGCCGCCCTGGACGCTCTGTGTGCTCGGAACGTGCCCCTGCCGCCCGGACGTGTCGGTCACCGACGGTTCAGTGACCGCGCAGCCGGTGCCGCTTGCGCCAGCCCAGCCAGGCCGCGCCCGCCCCCGACACCACGATGAAGCCCATCGAGATCAGGAAGGCGGGCGAGGTGGGCGATGACGCCTGGCTGCCCGCCACCACGTACGCCGCCGTGTTCGGGACCGACCCCAGCCCGGTCGCCAGCAGGAACGGCAGCCACCCCATACGGGACACCGCCGCGCAGTAGTTGGCCGCGGCGAACGGCACCCCGGGGAAGAGCCGCAGCGCGAGCATCGAACGGAAGCCGTGCCTGCTCAACTGGGTGTCCGCCGCCTTCAGCCAGCGCCCGCGCAGCATCGGCCGCAGCGCGCTCTGCCCGAGCAGCCGGCCGAGGCCGAAAGCGGCACCGGCCCCCAGCACGGTCCCGGCGATCGCCGCGGCGAGGCCGGCCTGGCTGCCGAAGAGGGCGCCCGCCGCGAGGTTGAGCAGCGGGCGGGGCACGAAGGCGGCGGTGCACGCGCCGTACGCGGCGGAGAACAGCACCACGGCCGAGACACCGCTGAGCTGCGGGGGCCAGCCCGCGGCGAGCAGCCGTTGCGGCTGGAAGAGCAGCATCAGGGTCGCCGCGGCCACCAGGAGCACCACGAGAAGGGAGAGCCTTGACCAGGGCGAGGCGAGTGCCCTGACGCAGCGCGCGGTCAGGCCGGCGGAGGGTCGCGCAGCGGGCTCCAGCATCCCGGGAGACTAACCGACACCGGTGTGTGATCGCCGTAATGGCTCCGGCCGCCCGGCGCCCGCCGGGCCCCGTGCGGGCGCCCGCGGATCTCCGCGGGGCGGAAAACCGGTCGACGTACCCACGGCGGTGGGGGCAGGATCAGCGGCATGTCCCGGTACGCCTTCCTCGCCGCATCGTCCGCAGTCGCGGACGCGCCGAAGGCTGCCGGTATCCCCGCTCCCACGGCAACGGCCCCGCACAGCACGGCCGTTGCCGCAGCGCTCTTCGGCGGCGCACGAAGCTGACCCTTCCCGGACAGTCCGGCGGACCCCGCAGGGGGAGGGTCGGCCGGATCCGGGGGTCCCGCCACACTTCGGTGTTTCCCGAATTTCGCGAGGAAGAAAAGCCATGCCCAAGACGGCATACGTGCGCACCAAGCCCCACCTCAACATCGGCACCATGGGCCACGTCGACCACGGCAAGACCACCCTGACCGCCGCCATCACCAAGGTGCTCAGCGACAGCGCCGGCAGCGGTACCTCCTTCGTCCCCTTCGACCGGATCGACCGGGCCCCGGAGGAGGCCAGGCGCGGCATCACCATCAACATCACGCACGTGGAGTACGAGACCGACACCCGCCACTACGCCCATGTCGACATGCCCGGACACGCGGACTACATCAAGAACATGGTCACCGGCGCCGCCCAGCTCGACGGGGCGATCCTCGTCGTCTCCGCGCTCGACGGGGTCATGCCGCAGACCGCCGAGCACGTCCTGCTGGCCCGTCAGGTCGGCGTCGACCACATCGTCGTCGCGCTCAACAAGGCGGACGCCGGGGACGACGAGCTGACCGACCTGGTCGAGCTCGAGGTCCGCGAGCTGCTCTCCGCCCACGGGTACGGAGGTGACGCCACCCCGGTCGTCCGGGTGTCGGGGCTGAAGGCGCTGGAGGGCGACCCGCGGTGGACGGCCTCCGTCCAGGCGCTGCTCGACGCGGTGGACACCTATGTGCCGATGCCCGTGCGCTACACCGACGCGCCGTTCCTGCTCCCGGTGGAGAACGTCCTCACCATCACCGGGCGCGGCACGGTCGTCACGGGCGCCGTCGAGCGCGGCCGGATCCGCGTCGGCGACCGGGTGCAGCTGCTGGGCGCGGGAACGGGCCCGGGCGGCACGGTCGTCACCGGTCTCGAGACCTTCGGCAAGCCGATGGGGGAGGCCAGGGCCGGGGACAACGTGGCGCTGCTGCTGCGCGGGGTGCCACGGGACGCGGTACGGCGCGGCGACGTGGTGGCGGCGCCGGACAGCGTCGCCCCGCGACGCCGTTTCACCGCGCGGGTGTACGTCCTGTCGGCGGCCGAGGGCGGGCGTACCACCCCGGTCTCCACCGGGTACCGGCCCCAGTTCTACATCCGTACCGCGGATGTGGTCGGAGACGTCGACCTCGGCGGTCTCGCGGTGGCCCGCCCCGGCGAGACGGTCCCCATGACCGTCGCGCTCGGCCGTGACGTACCGCTGGAGCCGGGCCTCGGCTTCGCCGTCCGCGAGGGCGGCCGCACGGTCGGGGCCGGGACCGTCACCGAGGTCATCGCCGACGGGTCGTAACCGGCCGGCCCCGGCGCCCGCCTCCCGTCGCCCACGGGAGGCGGGCGCCGGTCACCGCGTACGGACGGCACAATGGGACGGTGAACGACGCGATACCGGTGATCAGGGACGTGGACCAGGGCACCGCGCGGCTGCTGCCCGATGTCGACCGGGAGCGGGCCTGGCTGCTCACGGTCGACGGTGCCCCGCAGTCGTACGTGGACCTGGACGAGCCCGGGCACCTGGAGTTCGAGTACGCCCGCAGGCTCGGCCACGTCGTGGACTGCGCGGCCGCCCCCGGTGAACCGCTCGATGCCGTGCACCTCGGCGGGGGAGCCCTCACGCTGCCGCGCTATGTGGCGGCGCTGCGGCCCGGATCGCGGCAGGACGTGGTGGAGGCGGACCTGGGGCTGCTCGCCCTGGTCTCGGACGAACTGCCGCTGCCGGACGGCTCGGGGATCTCCGTGCACGCCATGGACGCGCGGGCCTGGATCGAGGGCAGGCCGGCGGCGTCGGCCGACGTACTGATCGCCGATGTCTTCGGCGGTTCCCGGGTGCCCGCCCACCTCACATCGGTCGAGTACGCGCGGTCGGCCGCCCGGGTCCTGCGGAGCGGCGGGGTGTACGCCGCGAACCTCGCCGACGGTGCGCCGTTCGCCTTCCTGCGGACCCAGATCGCCGCGTTCTCCCAGGTGTTCGCCGATGTCGCGCTCATCGCCGAACCGGCGGTGCTGCGCGGCCGGCGCTTCGGCAACGCGGTCCTCGTCGCCTCGCACACCGGGCTCGACACCGCCGCGCTGAGCCGGCGTACGGCGTCGGACGCCTTCCCCGCGCGGGTCGAGCACGGTGCGTCGCTGGCCCGCCTCACCGGTGGCGCCCGGCCGGTCACGGACGCCGAAGCGGTCGCCTCACCCGAGCCGCCCGACGGAGCTTTCAGCATCGGGTGACGGCGCGGCTCCGGGGACGCGCTCCGGGGCGAGGACACCGGCCGCCGTGTCCACCGCGGCCGTACCGGAGGCCGCGAGATCGTCGGCCGTCCGCTCCGCCGCCGGCCGGCGCCGCAGATTCCGTACGTCGGGAACGCACAGCACCGCGGCCGTCAGCAGGGCCACCAGACCCGCGCACCCCCACAGCGAGGCGGTCCTGCCGAACGCCTGCTCCGCAGGGCCCGCGAGCGCCGTGGCCAGCGGGAGCATCGCCAGTGAGCCCAGCCAGTCGTAGGCGGAGACCCGGGAGAACTTGTCCTCCGGGATCTCCTGGTGCAGCGCCGTCATCCAGGACACACCGAACGTCTCGACCAGCACACCGCTGAAGAACATCACGCACACCAGCGCGGCGAACGGGACCGGCACGGCGAGCGCGGCCGACGGCAGCGCGAGCGGGAAGACGCACAGCGTCCCGGTCAGCAGGAGCCGCCGCGGCTTCCAGCGCGTCATGATCAGCGCGCCGATGACCGTGCCGGCGCCGAACGCGGCGAGCGACAGCCCCCAGGGGCCGGCGCCGCCCAGCGAGTCCCGCGCGACGAGCGGCCCGTACACCGCCTCCGCGGCGCCGATCACGGCATTGACCACGGCGAACTGCAGAATGATGCTCCACAGCCAGGGCCGCCCGGTGACCTCGCGCCAGCCTTCCCGCAGATCGGCGAGCATCCCGCCGCCCGGCGCACGCGGCGCGATATGGCTGACGTCGAGGAAGGCCCGGAGCGAACCGGCGACCGCGAAGGCCGCCGCGTCGACGGCGAGCACCCAGCCGGGACCGATGGCGGCGATCAGCGCACCGCCCAGCGCGGCCCCGCCGATCCCCGCGCCCTGCATGGCCATCCGGTAGAACGCGAACGCCCTGCCCGCCTCCTCGCCCTGGACGGTGGAGAGCAGCATGCCTTCGGACGCGGGGGAGAAGAACGCCTGGCCGGTGCCGCACAGCGCGGTGAGCACCATCATCTGCCAGAGCGGCGGGTGACCGGTCAGCACCAGGACGGCGAAAGCGGCCTGGGAGACGCAGTTGAGTGTGTTGGCCGCGACCATCACCCGGTGACGCGGAAGCCGGTCGGCCAGCGCACCGCCGATCAGCAGGAAGAGTACGAGGGGCAGCGTGCGGGCCGCGGCGAGCAGTCCCACGTCGCTGCTGTCGCCGCCGCTGTCCAGCACCGCGAACGCCGAAGCGATCAGGGCGCCGTTGCTGCCCAGGCTCGTGACCACGGCGGCAGCTGTGAGCAGGGTGTAGTTGCGTCCGGCCCATGCGGGGCGGCGGGTGCGCGCGGGGGCGGCGGCAGGAGACGTCACTCTGGGACTATCGCTGCCGCCGCCCCCGGATGCCAAACGCGTCAGGAGCCGGGCCTCAGCCGGCGCTGTCTCCGGTGGGTGTGCCCGCCAGCCGTACCGTGCTGAGGATCTTGTCGATCGTCGACTGGGGGAGCGCCCCGGGGACGCCCGTGCTGTTGTACAGCGAGAACGCCACGAAGTCGTCCGCGGAGTTCTTGAACCCGAAGGTGATGGCCTCGCCGTCGGTGCTGCACTTGGACTTCTTCGGCACACCGGTCGCCCAGGCGCGGGCGAGACTGCCCTTGACCCCGGACTTGGTGGTGTACGGCTTCGCCTTGGAGGTCTTCACCAGCTTCTTGTTCGGCTGGGTGTAGGCGCCGTAGACCCACCAGGGCACCTGCTTCTCGGCGACATCAGCGGTGTCCTTGGCGCCGTCCGCGCCCTTGGTTCCCGCCCCGCCGAGCGCGGTGTCCTCGGTGTAGCCGTCCTTGTCGGAGTCGTCCGTGCACCACTTCGACTTGAAGAACGCGGGTGCCGAGTGGCCGATCAGCGTCTTGCCCTTGTCGTCCTCGAAGCCGCTGAACGTGCCCGCCGAGGCCACCTCCCACTCCGGAGGCACATCGAAGGCCGTGCCCCACTTCGGGTTCACGACCACCTTCCAGCCGGCGACGACCGGCTTCACCGCCTCGCCCCCGGCGCGCGGGTTGGCCGCAGGCGGCGAGGTCTTCTGCTTCGACGGCGCGGACGGCGACGGTGACTTGTCGTCGGCCTGGACAGTGCCGCCCTTGTCGCCGTCGCCCTTGAACACCACCACGCCGGTGATCACCGCGGCGGCGACGACCGCCGTCGCGGAGATGATCGCGATGACCGTGGTCCTCTTCCTGGCCTCGGGTGACCGGGGCGCGCCTGGTGGCGTTCCCACCGCGTACTGCGGAGCTGTCGGCTGCTGGTACGGGTTGGGCTGCTGGTAACCCTGCGGGGCTCCCTGCTGCGGAGGTCCTGGCTGAGGTTGTCCCTGCTGATAAGGGTTCGGCTGCTGGTACCCCGGCTGCTGATAGGGATTCGGATTCTGGTCCTGCGGGTTCTGCTCGCCCCCGGGCGGCTGCTGTCCTGGCCACATGGCGAGTAACCATAGAGGTGACAGGGCCACGTCGCTACGGCCGCCCCTGTCCCGGGATGGCCAAGTGGACCTACTCACGGGTAACGTCCCGTTCCATGACCGCAGATCAGATGTCAGCGGGCGAGCTGCTCGCCGCCACCGTGCCCATGGCCAGGACCCTCAACCTGGACTTCGTCGAGACGACACCGGAGCGGGCCGTCGTCCGGCTGCCCGACCAGGCCGACTTCCACAACCACGTCGGCGGACCCCACGCGGGCGCGATGTTCACGCTCGCCGAGTCGGCGAGCGGTGCCATCGTCATCGCCGCCTTCGGCGACCAGATGACGCGTGCGGTACCGCTCGCGGTCCGTGCCGAGATCGACTACAAGAAGCTCGCGATGGGTGATGTCACCGCGACGGCCACGCTGGGCCGCCCGGTCGCCCACGTGGTGGCGGAACTGGACGCGGGGGAGCGCCCCGAGTTCCCCGTCCACATCGCCATCCGGCGTGCGGACGAGGCGGTCACCGGCGAGATGACGGTGGTCTGGACGCTGCGCCCGAACTCCTGACGGCCGCCGCGGCCCCCGCCCCGCCCGGCGACCGCCCCGCCCCTGACTCCGGGCCGCTGTCCGGCTCCGTCTCCGGGGCGAGCAGGTAGGCTTCCCGCAGGCGGCGCGGGGGGCGCGCCCCCCGGCAGACACGGGTACTTCGAAGGGCAGGGGCCGGCGTTGCACATCCAGGCGTGGCTGGAGACGATTCCGGCGGTAAGCATTTATCTCCTGGTCGCGGTGGTCATCGGGGTGGAGAGCCTCGGGATTCCGCTGCCGGGGGAGATCGTTCTGGTCAGCGCCGCCCTGCTGGCCTCCCAGCAGGGCCACATCGACCCGCTCGTGCTGGGCATCTGCGCCTCGGCCGGCGCGGTGGTCGGGGACTCGATCGGGTACGCCATCGGCCGCAAGGGCGGACGCCCGCTGATCGCCTGGCTCGGCCGCAAATTCCCCGGACACTTCAGCGGGGCGAACATCGCCATGGCGGAGCGGTCGTTCGAGAAGTGGGGCATGTGGGCGGTCTTCTTCGGCCGGTTCATCGCCCTGCTCCGGATCTTCGCCGGGCCGCTCGCGGGCGTACTGCACATGCCGTACTGGAAGTTCCTCATCGCCAACATGCTCGGCGGCATCCTGTGGGCGGGCGGCACGACAGCCGCCGTCTACTACGTGGGCGTCGTCGCGGAGTCCTGGTTCAAGAACTTCTCGTACGCGGGCCTCGCCGTCGCCGCCGTGCTCGGTGTGGCCTCGATGCTCATCATCAAGAACCGGGCCAAGAAGGCACACGCGAAGGCCGAGGCGGCCGCCGAGACGCCGGACTCCGTACCGGCCGAATGAACGCCGGACGGACGCGGCTCAGCTGTCCTCCTGCCGGGCCTGGTAGTGGATGACCTCGCAGGCGTCGATGGTCACCATGCCATCGGTGATCAGCTCGTCGAGCTGCGGCAGGAACGCCCGGATCCGGTCGGGCGTGTCCACGATCACCACGGCCACCGGCAGATCCTCGCTCAGCGACAGCAGCCGCTGCGTGTGGATCATCGACGAGGAGCCGAAGCCCTCGATACCGCGGAAGACGCTCGCGCCCGACAGCCCGGCGCCGTGGGCCCGGTGCACGATCTCCGAGTACACCGGCTTGTGATGCCAGAGATCGGACTCCCCGACGAAGATGGTCGCCCGCAGCGCCGCGGTACCGCTCGGCCCGGTCATGTCTGCCTCCACGCGACTGCGCGGCGGGTCACCCACACCGCGCTCCACACCGCCGCGAGAGCCGCGAGCAGCGTCAGTCCGAGATACGCCAGGCCGGTACGGGCGTGGCCGCCGTGCACCAGCCGCTGAATGTCCACCGCGTAGGTGGAGAACGTGGTGAACCCGCCCAGCACCCCGGTGCCGAAGAACGGGCGTACCAGCCGGTGCGCCGCCCATACATCGGTGATCACCACCATGAACACACCGATCACCGCGCACCCCACGACGTTCACCAGCAGGGTCGTCCAGGGGAAGCCGCCGTCGGCGGTGGGCCAGAGGAGTGCGGCGCCGTACCGGGCCGACGCTCCGGTGACGCCACCCAGGGACACCGCCGCCAGTACCGGCCACGGGCCGAGCAGCGGACCGTGCCGCCGGGCACGCCGTGCGGCGGGCACCGGCGGCCTGCCGCCCGGGCCACGCCCGGCGGGCTGATCCACTGTGCGGTCCGCACCCATGGACATCCGTCTCCTGGTCGCAGGACACCCGCGCGGGGCGCGCCTCCAGGCTAGACACGGGCCGCCAGGACCCGCCATCCGAAGCGGCGCGGTCAGCCGACCTCGCGGTGGCCCTTCACCAGCTCCAGGTACATCGCCGCGTTGACCTTGATGCCCTCGCGCTCCTCGGCGGACAGCTCGCGCTTGACCTTCGCCGGTACCCCCGCGACCAGCGAACCCGGCGGCACCCGCATCCCCTGCGGGACCAGCGCCTGGGCGGCGATCAGCGAACCGGCGCCGAGGTGCGCGCCGTTGAGGACCGTGGCTCCCATCCCGACGAGTACGTCGTCCTCGACCGTGCAGCCGTGCAGTACGGCGTTGTGCCCCACGGACACCCGCTCGCCGACCGTGACCGGGAACCCGGGGTCGACATGCACCGTGCAGTTGTCCTGGATGTTGCTGTCGGCCCCGATCACGATCGGGCCGCAGTCGGCCCGCAGCACCGTGTGGTACCAGACGCTGGAACCGGCGGCCAGCGTCACATCGCCGACGACGACCGACGTCGGCGCCGTGAAGGCCCCCGGGTCGACCGACGGCTCCCGGCCGCCCACACCACTGATCAAGGACTGCTCCGCCACTGCTGTCTCCTTCTGCTTCCCGCGTCTTTCCGCGGCGTCGTTTCCCGGGCTCCCGGCGCTGCCCGCGTGAGCGGGGCCCGGGAGCTGCTCCGGGTGCCGCGCGCCGCGCCCTCCGGCACCGTAGGCGACGCTGGGTCGAAGATCACAGCCCGCCCCTCTGATCACCGTCGGTACCGCTGAGTACGGTATGGGGGTGGTCCGGAACAGAAACACGTTCTCATCGCTGACATCCCGCGCGCTGCACGCCGGATGGCAGTGGGTGCAGCGGGCCGGCGCCGTGACCGCGGAGCGCCCGGGGAAGCTGCGCTTCCGCCGGATAGGCACCGGAACACGGCTCGCCTTTCCGCAGGGCGCCGTCTTCGGCGAGCCCTGGATCGAGCTGGGCGACCACTGCATCATCGGTGAACAGGTCACGCTCACCGCCGGGATGATGCCCGATCTGGATCTGGGCCCCGAGCCGATCCTCACCCTGGGCGACGGTGTCGTGCTCGGGCGCGGCAGCCATGTCATCGCCGACACCAAGGTCACCGTCGGATCGGACACCTACTGCGGTCCGTACGTCTACATCACGTCCACGAACCACAGTTACGACGACCCGCACGAGCCGGTCGGCAAGCAGTGGCCGCGGACGGAGCCCGTGGTGATCGGCCCCGGCTGCTGGCTCGGCACCGGCGCGGTCATCCTGCCGGGGGCCAGGCTCGGCCGCAATGTGGTGGTCGCGGCAGGCGCGGTCGTACGCGGTGAGGTGCCCGACCACGCGGTGGTCGCCGGAGCACCCGCGCGCATCGTACGGAGCTGGGACCAGGAGCACGGGTGGCAGCCCCCGCTGCGCACGCCCGCCCCCGTCCCCATTCCCGAGGGCGTCACACCGGAACAGCTGATCGCCCTCGGCGGTCTTGAGCCCGACGCCTCCTGACCACTGCTCTCCGGCCGCCCGGCCCGGCCACGCTCTGACCGTCAGCCGGTCGCGAGCAGCACCGTCCCCACCAGCGCGAGCCCCGCGCCCGCGGCCTGCACCGCGCGCAGCCGCTCCTTGAGGAACCCGCGCGCGGCGAGCGCCGTGACCACCGGGTAGAGGGACGCCAGGACGGCCGCTACCGTGACCGGCCCGGAGTGGGCGGCGACCGAGTAGGTGCCGTTGGCGGCCACATCGGCGAGGCCCACGAAGGCCAGCGCGGGCAACAGGCGCAGGACCAGCCGCGCCCCGCCGCCGTCGGGCAGCGCCCGTGCCCCGCGCCGCACCGATACGTACAGCGCCGTCCCGCCGACGGCCACATTGGAGACCCGCTGCACGAACAGGGCGAGGAAGAGGCCGGTGACGGTGGTGGACGCCTCGGAGATCAGCGACATCACCGTCCCGAAGCCCACGGCCGCGATCAGGGTCAGCAGCACCGCCTGCCGCTGTACCGGCGCTCCCCGCAGCTCGGGCCCGCCCGCGAGCACCACGCCCGCGACGGCCACCGCGATCCCGGCGAACTGCGGCAGACCGGGCCGTTCACCGAGCGCGAGCCCGACGCCGACCGGGACGACGACGCCGAGTGAGCCGAGCGGTGACACCACGCCCATCGGCCCGAGCGCGAGGGCCTTGTAGAAGCTGAGCATCGCCACCGGCCCCACCACCCCGGCCGCCACGGCGAACCAGAGCCGCGGGCCGGCCTCGCTCCAGCCGCCGGTGGCCACCACGACCGAGCCGAGCACCACCACGGCCACCGCCTGCGAGACGACGACCACCGTCAGGGCGGGTATCCGCCGGGTGAGCAGCCCGCCGCCGAAGTCGGCCAGCCCCCAGAGCAGGCTGGTGGCCAGGGCGAAGAGGGCAGTCATCGGGGCCTCGCAGTACAGTGCGGTGGATCAGTGGGTGCACTGCACCGTAGTGCAGGATACTGAACTCTGTCATCCAGAATATTGGACGGAATGTGTCGGACTTCGACCAGCTCACCCAGTCCCTCGCCCGGAACCTCAAGCGCCGACGGGGTGAGCGGGGTTTCACCCTTGACGCACTGGCCGCCCGCGCCGGTGTCAGCCGGGGCATGATCATCCAGATCGAGCAGGCCCGGACGAACCCCAGCGTCGGCACCACGGTGAAACTCGCGGACGCCCTCGGGGTCAGCATCACCACGCTCCTCGACTACGAGCAGGGCCCGCAGGTCAGAATCGTCCCGCCCGACCAGGCGGTCCGTATGTGGGGGACGGACGCGGGCAGCCGTACGGTGCTGCTCGTCGGCAACGAGACGCGCGGCCCGCTGGAGATGTGGTCCTGGCGGCTGATGCCCGGTGACGGCAGTACATCGGACGCGCACCCGCCGGGGACGGTGGAGCTGCTCCATGTCACCGCGGGCCGGCTCACCCTGGTCGCCGACGGGGTGGCGCACTCCGTACCGGCCGGGACCTCGGCCACCTTCGAGGCGAATGTGCCGCACGTCTACCGCAACGAGGGGACGGAGACCGTCGAGATGATGATGGCGGTCTCCGTGCCGCCGGTCGGTCCGCAGCGGCCGCAGGGCTATCGCCAGGAGCCGGCCGACGACTGTTAGCGTGAGCCGTATGCGCGCTCCCATCGGTACGTTCGACGATGTCCGCCATGCCCGGGACTGCCTGGACCTGCTCACCGCACCGGTCGCCGACGCGGTGCGGGACTGGCAGGGGGAGGACGTACCCGTCCAGGACCTGATCTACGTGGACAGCGACCCGGAGATCGCCGACACCGCCGCCTTCGTGGCGCACTACGGCCCGGAGCTGCTCGACATCTCGGCGAACTGCGTCGTCGTCGCGGGCAAGCGCGGCGGAGAGACCTCACTCGCCGCCTGTCTGGTGCTCTCTCGCACCCGCCTCGATGTGAACGGCGCCGTCCGCAGACAACTCGGCGCGCGCAAGGCGTCGTTCGCGCCCATGGACACCGCCACCGGCGAGACCGGTATGGAGTACGGCGGGATCACCCCGGTCGGGCTGCCCGCCGGCTGGCCGCTGCTCGTGGACTCCGCCGTGGTGGACCTGGAGTGGGTCCTGGTCGGCAGCGGCAGCCGCCGGGGCAAGCTGATCGTTCCGGGGAAGGTGTTCGCGGGGCTGCCGGACGCGGTCGTCATCGACGGGCTGGGGGGCTGAGGCGCGGCCGGGACCGCTCGCGGCCCCGGCGGGCACCCGTCAGCCCAGAGCCGGGATCTCTATGGCGGGGCAGCGGTCCATGACCATGTCGCGGCCGGCCGCCCGCACCCGCTCGTAGGCCGCCTCGTCGACCACTCCGAGCTGGAACCAGACGGCCCCGGCGCCGATGGCAACCGCCTCGTCGGCGACCGCGCCCGCCAGCTCGCTGTTGACGAAGACATCCACGACGTCCACCGGGAACGGGATGTCGGCGAGCGACGCGTACCCCTGCTCGCCGTGGACCGTCTCGGCCTTGGGGTGGACCGGCACGATGCGCTTGCCGTAGCGCTGGAGCACCCCGGCCACGCCGAACGCCGCCCGTCCCCTGTTGGTCGACAGGCCCACCACCGCCCAGGTGTCGCCGGTCGCGGTGAGGATCTTGCGGATGGTGTCCGTGTCTGCGTACATGCCGGGTCAACGGTGTACCCGCCGGGACCATTCCCGGCAGGCCGCATAGGCTGGCCCGATGCAGGAGCAGTACCGGACAGTCGCCCGCGAGGGTGTGCACGAGACCGAGGTCAACAGGTCCCGTTTCCTCTGCGCGCTGGCGCCCGCCGCGACCGAGGAGGAGGCGCAGACCTTCCTCGCACGCGTCCGCGGGGAGCACCCGGGGGCCTCCCACCACTGCTACGCCTACGTCATCGGTGCCGACGCATCCGTACAGAAGGCCAGTGACGACGGGGAGCCCGGCGGGACGGCCGGTGTGCCGATGCTCCAGATGCTGCTGCGGCGCGAGGTGCGGTACGCCGTCGCCGTCGTCACCCGCTACTACGGCGGCGTGAAGCTGGGGGCCGGCGGGCTGATCCGGGCCTACGGCGGAGCCGTCGGGGAGGCCCTGGACGAGCTGGGCACCATCGTCAGACAGCGCTACCGGCTGGCCACGGTCACCGTCGACCACCAGCGCGCGGGCAAGCTGGAGAACGACCTGCGGGCCACCGGCACTGTGGTGCGCGAGGTCCGGTACGCGGAGGCGGTCACGATCGGGATCGCGCTGCCGGACGCGGACGTCGAGCGCTTCCTGGCCTGGCTCGCCGACAGTACGGCGGGGGCCGCGTCACTGGAACTCGGCGCCGAGGCGTACGGCGACATCTGAGACCGGGCGCCACCCGCGCGGAGGTGACCAAGTCACCGGACCGCGCCGCAGCAGTGTGTCCTGCATACCTATGAGCTACCCGGCAGTACCCCGCACCGTTGAGGCACGACGCCGAGCACGGTGGTCCGTGCGAGGGACGAGATGGGGGAGATCGATGTCTGGTGTTGCCCTGTGCGCGGAAGACGTACGGATACAGGGGCACGGGTCCGTCAGAGCCGCCGTCCAGGAGGAAGTGCTCACCGAGCTGTGCTCGGTGCTCTTCGCGTCCCTGCCGCGGCGTGACCAGCGCAGACGCGGTGTGGAGTATGTGCGCGGCCTCCTCGCCGCCGAGGGGCGCAAGTCGGTCCGGAACATGGCGGCGCTGACCGGTGGGGCGACCACCGAGCAGGGACTGCACCACTTCGTCAGCAGCTCCACCTGGGACTGGGCGCAGGTGCGCGGGCGGCTGGCCCAGTATCTGGCGCGGGTCGCAGAGCCCAGTGCGTGGGTGGTGCGGCCGATGATCGTGCCGAAGGCCGGTGAGCACTCCGTCGGTGTGGACCGGCGGTACTTCCCCGCCTTCGGCCAAGTGCTCAACGCCCAGCAGGCGTTCGGGGTCTGGGCGGCGTCCGACCGGATGAGCAGTCCGGTCAACTGGCGGCTGCATCTGTCAGGGGCGTGGCTCGACGACCGCCGGCGCAGGGCCCGCGCCTCGATTCCGGCATCGCTGAGCCCGGAGGAGACGCTGGACGAGTGCGCGGTCGAAGCATGCCGCGAGCTGGTGGCGGGACAGGCGCTTCCCCGTCTCCCGGTGGTGCTGGACGCCCGCGAGACCGAGGCGGCCACCACCGTCGGCCAACTGCGCGCCGCAGATATGCCGTTCCTGATCAGGGTGAGCGGCGCCCAGCTGTTCACCCCTTCGCACGCGGTGGGGCCGGCCCGTGGCGGCGAGCTCCCGGCGTACCAGATCATGGGCGCCGCACGGGAGTTGCGGCGCCAGGCCCTCTGGACCGACCACGAACCGCAGGCGGCCCGGCGCACCAGTCTGGTAGCGGCCCTGCGCGTCGGGCTGCCCCGCCGCTCGTCACGCTCCGAGGCCCCGGAGCACTCCGGCGACCGGCGCGATCTGCTGCTGCTCAGCGAGTGGCGGGACAGCGGCCGCTGGCCGTCCGCGCTGTGGCTGACGGATCTGACGGGGGACCGGCCGGGCGCCCTGCTGCGGCTGAGCAAGCTCATCGGCCGGGTCGACCGCGACTGCGCCGAGATCGCCGACCGGGTGGGTGTCCGGGACTACGCGGGGCGCTCCTTCGGCGGCTGGCACCGGCACATCACCCTCGCGTCGGCCGCCCACGCGATCACCGCCGTGGCCGCCTGCGCGGAGCGGGAACCGGGGGCTTCGTGACGTCGCGCGGGCGGCGGCGGTGCGGGCGCCCGTAGGGGCTGTCGAGGACGGCGGCGACGGACGCCGGGCTCCCGCCCCGCAGGACGTGGCGGATCCGGGAGAGCCTGAGGGCCAGTTGCACCTCGAACGCCCGCTCGGGCTGCTGCCACCCGGATCCCAGCAGCTCGCTGATGCGCTCCAGCCTGCGGGTGACCGTGTTGGGGTGCACATGCAGGCGTTCGGCCGCGTACGTCGGGCTGGCGCCCGTGTCGAAGTACGCCTCCAGGGTGGGGACCAGCGCGGTGAGGCGCTGCCGGTCGTAATCGGCCACCGGGCCGATCGTGGCGTCGATGAACGCGCCCGCGTCGTGGCTGCCCGACAGAAGCACGCCGAGGCCGCCCAGTTCCCGTGGGGAGGCGGCACGGCCGACGGCTCCGAGCGCGGTCATGGCGTCGAAGCAGCGCTGGGCCTCCTTGTGGGCGCCGGTGACCGAGAGGGAATCGGTCACCGGGCCGGCCGCCGCCACCGTCACCCGCTGGTCGAGCAGCGGGGACAGCTCGGCGTGGACGGCCCGGGCCGCCGCCCCCGCGTCGTCCCCCGCGATGAGGAGTACGGCGTAGTCCTTGTGCAGGCTCATGAGCCCGTTCCTGTGCTGCGTGTACGACGCCGCCCACGAGCCCAGCTCGCTCCCGAACGCCCTCTCGGGGCGGGCGACGACCACCAGATGCGGCTCGTCCAGGTCGATGCCGCAGCGCCGGGCCCGGGTCTTGAGGAGCTGGGGCGGCCGCCCGGAGAGCGCCAGCAGGTCGTCCAGCAGGCTGTGCCTGATCCGGCCGTTGGCACCCGCGCTCCGGCCCGCTTCCAGGAGCAGCGCGAGAGCGGTGAACCCCGCGCCCAGCTCCAGCAGCCGCTCGTCGTACTCGGTGAGCCGCTTCCCCGGGAACATCAGCACGGTGCCGAGATGCTCCTCGCCCGCGACGACCGGCGCGGCCCATGAGCCGTCGGCCAGCGCGACCGGCGCACCGGCCGACCTGGCCTCGGCCGTGACGGGGGAGAGCACCGGCTCGGCGGTGTCCGGCGGGTCGCCCGCGGCGGCGAGGACCGTACCGTCCGGCGCGTGGACCCGTACCGCACCCTCCAGCCGGTCCGCCAGCTCGGCGACGAGGGTCTGCGGGCCCCCGCCGTCGAGTAACAAGTCGGTGAACCGGCTCTGTGTCTCGCCCAGTTCGCGTTCCAGGCGCAGCGCGGGCCCCTCCAGCGCCGCGGCCGCCGCCATGGCCGTGTCGAGCAGGCGCGCGCTCTCGATGGCCGCCCCCGCGAGGTCACCCAGGGAGGCCATGAGGGAGATCTCGTCGGCGCTGAAATGCCGTACGTTCCGGTCGGCCGCATAGAGGGCGCCGACCGGCCGGGTGCCCTGGCTCAGGGGCACCGCCACGAGCGCGCGCAGCGCCTCGGCCGCGACCATCTCGTCGAAGGCCGGGTGGTGGTGGAACCGTTTGTCGGCGGGGTAGTCGGGGGTCCAGAACGGGGCGGAGTTGACGAGGGCCTCACCGACAGGCCCGGCGTCGGCCAGCAGCCGCAGCCCGACCATGCTGGTCGAGGTGTGCCCGTCGGAGCTGCGGACCTGTACGAAGCCCTGCTCCTCGGCAGGGAAGCCGATGAAGGCCATGTCGAGGCCGAGCAGAAGACGGGCCCGCCTGGTGACGACCTTGAGCACCGCGTCCAGCTCCTGCGCCGCGGCGAGTTCGCGTGCGGTGTCGACGAGGGCGGACAGTCCCATCTCCCGCTGCCTGCGCCGGCCCGACTGGGCGTGAATCCGCAGGCCGAGCGCTCTGGCCCGGGTCAGCACCTCGCGTTCCGCGCCGGCCACGCCTTCGTCGAGGGCCTGGGTCATCAGCGCTTCCACCTGTTCCACCGGTGCTGCGTCGGCCAGTAACTCCAGCACGGCGAGTGCGGCGGATCCCACCCTGATCTGCGACACGATGCTCCCTTTGTCATGCTCTCGTAGCTGCGTTCCCCTTTGCGCAGCCACTCGGAACCTACGCAGGCGACCTGACGGAGTCAACAGTTTGTTGAACGATGACCTTACGCAGAGATCCCCGGGGTGACCTGATGGAGTACCGGCCACTTGACGGACTGCGACGACGGGCCTTGGCGGGCGCTCCGTCCGCGTCACAGGATCGGGGCACTGCGCAGCGGATCCGCGCCTCCCGCAGGCCAGGTCCCCGAGCGCCTTGTCCAACCACCTAGGGAGAGCGCCATGTTGAACGTCGCTGTGGTCTATTACTCGTCGACCGGGAATGTGCACCGGCTCGCCGAAGCGGCGGCTGTCTCCGCGGGGAAGGCGGGCGCCGATGTGCGCCTGCGCCGGGTGGCGGAAGTGTTCCCGCAGTCACAGGTGGACTCGAACGACGCCTGGGCCGCACACCTCGACGCCACCCGCGACGTCCCCGTGGCCGACCTGGACGACCTGGAGTGGGCGGACGCGATCCTGTTCGGCACCCCGACCCGCTTCGGCCTGCCGGCCGCGCAGCTCAAGCAGTTCCTCGACACCACTGTGACGCTGTCGCTCCAGGGCCGGCTGGTGAACAAGGTCGTCTCCTCATTCACCTCCACATCGGGCGCGCACAGCGGGCAGGAGAGCACCATCCTCGCGCTGAACAACACCTACTACCACTGGGGCGCGATCATCGTTCCGACGGGCGCCACCGACCCGGTCCTCACCACGCCGGGCAACGGCAACCCGTACGGAGTCAGCAGCGTTTCCGGGAACCGGCCGGGCAACGTCAGCGACGAGAACCTCGCGGCCATGGAGTTCCAGGCCCGCCGGGTCACCGGGATCGCCGCGGCCCTCAAGCGCGGCTTCGCGGTCGGCTGACGCCCGGCCGCCGCAGCGCGACGCCCTTGCCCCGTCACCGGCAGGGGCGCAGTCCTCCGTACGAGTCACGAGTACAGACCCCTCAGCACGTACGACAGCACAGGAGGTCCGACCCATGGAGACAAAGATCGCCCTGGTCACGGGGGCAGCCGGCGGAATCGGTGAAGCCGTGGTCCGGGCACTCGGAGCACGCGGTACGCGGGTCGCGGCCGTCGACCGGGACGGCGAGCGGCTCCGGCGCACGGTGGACGATGCGGTCAGGGACGGGCTGCACGTCGACGCGTTCCCCTGCGACGTGACGAGCGGCCCGGCCGTCGAATCGACCGTCGAGCGGGTCGAGGCGGAGCTGGGCCCCGTCGACCATCTCGTCAACGCGGCCGGTGTGCTGCGCCTCGGGGAGGCCAGGAGCCTCACCGACGAGGACTGGGCCTCGACGTTCGCGGTCAACACGACCGGCGTCTTCCACCTGTGCCGCGCGGTCGCCAACCGGATGGTCCCGCGCGCCCGGGGAGCCATCGTCACCGTCGCGTCGAACGCCGCCGGCACCCCCCGTACGGAGATGGCCGCCTACGCCGCGTCCAAGGCGGCGGCGTCCATGTTCACCAAGAGCATCGGGCTGGAGCTCGCCCGGCACGGCATCCGCTGCAACGTGGTCGCCCCCGGGTCGACCGACACCCGGATGCTCACCTCGATGTGGCACGACGAGAGCGGGCCGAAGGGCACCATCGAGGGCCGGCCCGAAGCCTTCCGGGTGGGTATCCCGCTCGGCAGGCTGGCCCGCCCGTCGGACATCGCCGACGCCGTGGTCTTCCTCCTCTCCGACCAGTCGTCGCACATCACCCTGCACGACCTGACGGTCGACGGGGGTGCCGCACTCGGTGTCTGACCACCCCACTGTCCTCAACCAGCGGAGAACGACCTTGCCCGGAATACCCAGCATCGAGCCGTACCCGATGCCGACATCCGCCGAGCTGCCCGCCAACACCGCACGGTGGACCGCCGATCCGGAGCGGGCCGTGCTGCTCATCCACGACATGCAGCGCTACTTCCTGAAGCCCCTGCCCGACACCCTGCGCGACGAGCTGATCCGTAACACGGCCGCGCTGCGCGACCGTTGTGCGGCGCTCGGCGTGCCGGTGGCCTACACCGCGCAGCCCGGCGGGATGACCGATGACCAGCGCGGCCTGCTCGCCGACTTCTGGGGCCCCGGCATGCGTACCGCCCCCGCCGACCGCGCGGTGGTCGAGCCGCTGGCCCCGGTCCCCGGCGACTGGGTGTTCACCAAGTGGCGCTACAGCGCCTTCTTCCGCTCCGACCTGCTGAAGCACATGCGCCAGGCCGGCCGCGACCAGCTGATCATCTGTGGCGTGTACGCACACGTGGGTGTGCTCATGAGCGCCGTCGACGCCTTCACCAACGACATCCAGGCGTTCCTGGTCGCGGACGCCGTCGCCGACTTCTCCGCGGACAAGCACCGACAGGCCGTCGAGTACGCGGCGAGCCGCTGCGCGATGACCGTCACGACCAAGGAAGTCCTGCTGTGACCGGAACCGATGACGGGACCGATCTGCTCGCCCGGGTGCTCACCGGCAAGCCGCCGCCCTTCGCGCTGCTCCACCGCCCCGGCTCCGCGGACCGGGACACGCTGGACGTCCTGCTCGGTGAGGTCTCGACGCCCGCGACCCTCGCGGAGATCCCGCTGCCGGAGCCTTCCGCCCGGCCGGGCGGACCCCGCCACGATGTACTGGTCCTCGTCCCCTACCGGCAGATCACCGAGCGCGGCTTCCGCTGCGCCGACGACGGCGCACCGCTGATCGCCATGACGGTCGGCGACCAGGCGACCGTTCCCGTCGCCGACGCGCTGACCCGGATTCCCGACACCGCCATCGAACTGGCCGGCGGCCACTTCGACGTGGACGACGACACCTACGCCGACACCGTCCGCCGGGTGATCGCCGACGAGATCGGCCAGGGCGCGGGGGCCAACTTCGTCCTCAAGCGCTCGTTCGTCGCCGACATCACCGGCTACACACCGCGCAGCGCGCTCACCCTCTTCCGGCGGTTGCTGGTGGGGGAGTCCGGCGCCTACTGGACGTTCATCGTCCACACCGGGACACGCACGTTCGTCGGGGCCACCCCGGAGTGCCACGTCGGCCTGCGCGACGGCACCGCCGTGATGAACCCCATCAGCGGCACCTACCGCTATCCGCCGTCCGGGCCCACCCTGTCCGGCGTCCTGGAGTTCCTCTCCGACCGCAAGGAGGCCGACGAGCTCTACATGGTCGTCGACGAGGAGCTGAAGATGATGGCCCGGATCTGCACGACGGGCGGCCGCGTCACCGGGCCCTGTCTCAAGGAGATGGCGCGCCTCGCGCACACCGAGTACGTCATCGAGGGCCGCAGCACCAGAGACCCGCGCGAGATCCTGCGCGAGACGATGTTCGCCCCCACGGTCACCGGCAGCCCGCTGGAGAACGCCTGCCGGGTCATCCACGCGTACGAGCCGGAGGGCCGCGGCTACTACAGCGGCGTCGTGGCCCTGATCGGGCAGGACGGTGCGGGCGCCCGCGCCCTCGACTCCGCGATCCTCATCCGCACCGCGGACATCGGCCGGGAGGGAAGGGTGCGGATCAGTGTGGGCGCCACACTCGTCCGCCACTCCGACCCGGCGTCCGAGGTGGCGGAGACCCGGGCCAAGGCCGCCGGGCTGCTCGCCGCGCTGCAGGCCGACGCACCGGTCTCGCTGGCATCGCACCCGCGGGTGCGTGCGGCACTGGAGGAGCGCAACGCGACCATCGCCGGCTACTGGCTGGCCGATGCCGATGCCGGGGCCTGTGCCGATGCTTATGCCGGTGGTGGTGGCGCGGCCCGCGGCGCCGGGGGAGATCCCGACGGGCGGACACCCCAGGTCCTGCAACGCGCCCCGGGCGAGGGCCGCGAGGTGCTCGTCATCGACGCCGAGGACACCTTCACCGCGATGCTCGCCCACCAACTCCGCTCGGTGGGGCTCTCCGTGACCGTGCGGCGGTTCGACGAACCGTACGCGTTCGACGGCTGGGACCTGGTCATCATGGGCCCGGGGCCCGGCTCCCCGCACGACAGCGGCCATCCCAAGATCGCCCATCTGCGCTCGGCGGTACGGACCCTGCTCGCCGAGCGGCGCCCCTTCATCGCCGTCTGCCTCAGCCACCAGCTCCTCAGCCGCGAACTCGGCTTCGACGTGATCCGCCGCGACACCCCGAACCAGGGGGTGCAGCGCGAGATCGACTTCTTCGGGGCCCGGGAGCGGGTCGGCTTCTACAACACCTTCGCCGCCGTCTCCTCGCACGACAAGGTGGACTGCGGTGCGGCCGGAATGGTGGAGGTGAGCCGTGACGCCGCCACCGGCGAGGTGTACGGCCTGCGCGGCGCCCACTTCGCCTCCCTGCAGTTCCACGCCGAGTCCCTGCTCACCCAGTACGGCGTACGCATCCTGGAACGGCTCATGGCCGAGGTCGCCCAGGTGACGGACTCCGGGCCGGTTTCTGTACGCGGGGCCGAGCGGGCGGTGTCATCTTCCGCAGATTCCCCAGACCCCAACCCACCTGTTGTGCAGCCGCAGTCGAAGCCGAGGAAATCCTGATGTTCCGGATACCCGCCAGCAATAACGGCCTCTATCTCGGGTCGGTTCCCCAGTCGGCCGCCGCGAAGAACGGCGGCACCCTGATCACGCTCGACCACGACATGGCCACCCTGCCGGCCGTCGGGCGCACCCTGACCGTCGCCGAACTCGCCGAGCACGTCGACGATATGGCGGGCCGGCTGTGGGCCGCCGGGATCCGGCCCAGCGAACGCGTCGCCGTCCATATGAGCCCCGGGTTCGACATCTATGTGCTGGCCACAGCGGTGGCCAGGATCGGTGCCGTGCCCGTCATGCTGTCGCCTGCCCTGGAGGGCGAGAGCGTCGCAGCGCTGCTCGAACGGCTCGACCGGCCGCATCTGCTCACGGACGGCGCGAAGCTGGACGGCCCGCTGGCCGACTTCCCGTTGGCCGGCCTCACCGACCGCACCGTCGTCGCCACCGGCTCACGGCCCGGCGCCGTCTCCCTCGACGACCTGGCCGGAGCACCGCGACAGCAGCCCGTCCTGCTCCACCCCGACGAGCCCGCGCTGATGACCCACACCTCGGGCACCACCGGGCTGCCGAAGCTCGTGGTGCACTCCGCGCGCACCCTGCGCGGCCGGTTCCGTCCGCAGGAGCGGCTCGCGTCACTGGTCCGCAGGCGCGAGACCGTGGCCATCCATGTGTCGTACGTGCACTCCCGGATGTATCTGGCACTCGCGGTACTGCTGCCCCGGGCCATGCCGCTGGTCATCATGAACGACTCGGAGCCGTCCGGTGTCGCCGAGCTCTTCGCGGAGACCCGGCCCGGCTTCATCGAGACGCACCCGAACTCCTTCATGGAGTGGGAGGAACTGGTCGACCACCCGCGCAAGCCACTCGCCAACGTCCGCTATTTCAGCACCACTTTCGACGCCATCCACCCGAGCACCATGGACCGGCTGCTGCGCGCTTCGGAGCGCCGCGCGCCGCTGTTCTTCCAGATCTACGGGCAGAGCGAGTGCGGCCCGCTGGTGGGCCGCGGCTACACCCGCAAGAACGCGCACAAGGCCGACGGCCGCTGCCTGGGGTTCGCCATGCCAGGCGTGACGAACTTCCGCCTGGTGAGCCGCAACGGCGCCCGGCCGTCCCGGGACACCCCCGGGTACATCGAGGTGAGCACCGCGGGCCGCGCCCTGACCTACTTCGGGGAGGGCGAACGCTTCGACCAGCAGGTGCACGGCAGCTGGTGGCGCGGCGGCGACGTCGGCTACCGCTCCAGCTACGGCTGTCTGCATCTGCTGGACCGTGAGGTCGACGTCATCCCGACCATCCACAGCACCCTCGAGGTCGAGGACACCGTACTGGGCCGGCTGGAGGAGCTGACCGAACTCGTCGTGGTGGCGGGCCCGGACCAGGAGCCCGTCCCTGTCGTGTGCACCAGGAACGACCGCCCGCTGGAGGCCGAACGCTGGCGGGCCGCGGTGGCCGATCTCACACCGATGGCGGAGCCGATCCAGATGCCGCTGACGGAGCTGCCCCGCACGGCCACCATGAAGATCAAGCGCATCGAGCTGTCCCAGCGGCTGAAGACACAGGAGGACCGGGCATCGTGACCCAGCGGACGACAGGGGGCGACGGCCCGGCCCCCGCTGCGGACTTCGACGTGCTCGTGGTCGGTGCGGGGCCGACCGGGCTGATGGCGGCCTGCGAGCTGCTGCGGCGCGGGGTGCGGGTGCGCGTCATCGACCGGGCGCCGCACCCCATGCGCGCTCCGAAGGCCCTGTCGCTGTGGCCGCGCGCACTCGACATCCTGGAGGACGTGGGGCTGCGCGACGAGATCCGGCGTAAGTCCTCGCGGATCGACGCCTTCAGCTACTTCTCCGACCGCAGGCCGCTCGCCTCCTTCGGCTTCTCCGAGGACCTGGCCTCCAGGATCCTCCCGCAGTACGAGACCGAACAGGCGCTCAACGGACGGCTGGAGGCGCTGGGCGGCAAGGCCGAGCGCGGCGTACGGCTGCTGGCGCTGGACGACGTCGACCACTCCGGGGACATCGCGGCCACCGACGGGGTCACCGCCGTACTGGAGCACGCGGACGGGGTGGTGGAACGCGTCTGTGCGCCGTTCGTCATCGGAGCCGACGGCGCGGGCAGCTCCGTGCGCGGCCAGCTCGGGGTCGGCTTCGAAGGCAGTACGTACGAGATGGCGTTCGCGCTGATCGACACACGTATCGAGGGCGACCTCCCGCCGGACGAGATCAGCTACTACCAGTCCCCGGCGGGGACGCTCGTGATCGTGCCGATGCCCGACGGCGTCTTCCGCTTCCTGTCCGTCATGCCGGGCGGCCAGGAGGTGAGCGTCCCGATGATGCAGGCCGTCATCGACGAACGCGGGCCGCGCGGGGTGCGCATCACGGAACCCGTCTGGCAGACGGTCTTCCGGGTGCACGCCCGGCACGCCACCGACTTCCGGCGCGGACGGGTCTTCCTCATGGGCGACGCGGCCCATGTGCACAGTCCCGCGGGCGGCCAGGGGATGAACAACGGGCTCCAGGACGCCAACAACCTCGGCTGGAAACTCGCCGCCGTCATCGAAGGCCGGGCGCCCGCCTCGCTGCTCCTGAGCTACGGCCCCGAACGCTCCGAAGCGACCCGCCGCATCGTCCGTGACACCGATCTCCAGACCCGGGCCTGGATGGTCGACAGCAAGGCGCGCATCAGAGCCCGCGACGCCGCCTTCCGGCTGCTCGACAGGTCCGGTGCGGTGTCCCGTCTCTACGCGCCGGTGATGGCCGGCCGGCGGCTCGCCTACACACCGGCCCGTGACACCCAGTACCCGGCCCGCCGTTCGGGCTGCGCACCGCGCACCCGCCTCCCCGGCGGTCTGAAGGTCGGCGCGGTCTTCCCCAGGGAGCGGGCGGTGGCGCTCGGCATCTCCGGCCCGGAGGCGGAGCCGTCGGCCTGGGCGATCGCCGTCATCGCGCCCGCGGACGGCCCTGGCTGGCTGACCGAGGTCGGGCATCTGGCCGCCCGGTGGCCGCAGGCGCGCGTGGTGCGGCTGTCACGGGCCGATGCCGCGGCGCACGGCGGCTGCGGCAGACCGGGCTACTACCTGGTCCGTCCCGACGGGCACATCGCGGCCCACGGCCACGAGCATGACCTGAACCGGCTGGAGACCGAGCTGGGGACGGCGCTGCTGCCGCGCACCTGAGCATCTCCCGGCGGCCGCACGGCCGTTGGGGTTGCACCCTCATATCCTCGACATTTAATATCCGGGATATGAGGATGCATGAGGGTGTCGAATGGGCGCTGCACAGCTGCCTCAACCTGGCCTGGGCGGGGCCCGAGCACGCGGTCCCGGCCGCCCGGCTCGCGGCGTACCACGACCTGCCGGCGGCCTACCTCAACAAGCAGCTTCAAGCGCTGGCCCGGGCGGGCATCGTCTCGTCCGTGCCGGGGCCGCGCGGCGGTTTCCGGCTGGCCCGCAGGCCCGAGGACGTCACCGTGATGGATGTGGTGGCGGCGATCGAGGGATCCGAACACGCCTTCCGCTGCGCCGAGATCCGGCAGCAGGGGCCCGGCGCCGGAATGCAGGACAGCTACCGCGATCCGTGCACCGTCTCGCAGGCCATGCGCAGGGCCGAGCTCGCCTGGAGACGCGAGCTGGCCGGTCAGACTCTCGCCGACATCAAGGCCACGGCGGAGCGCACCGCCCCAGGTGTGCCGGCCCGGGTGAGCCGCTGGTTCGCCGACGCCCGAGCCTGAGCCGCCGGGGCCCACGAGGCCCGCGATACGGCACGAGGCCCCGCGATACGGGCGAGGCGGTCGCGCACCGAAATCCTGGACATTTTCCATCCTGACAGCCAAGGGGTTCAACCATGACCGATCGTCCGGAACTCACCTGCGGACGCGAGGTGTTGTCCTGGCGGGCAGCAGCTCAGCGACCGCTCCGGCACCGGATCGGAGGCACGCCATGACGGCTGTCGAGTCCGCCGAGTCCACCACAGGCACCGGCCGGTCACCGCTGAAGGGGTGGCTCGCCGTCTCCGCCGTCACCCTGGGAATCATCTCCCTGATGACGTCGGAACTGCTGCCGGTCGGCCTGCTCACCCCGGTCGGCTCCGAGCTGAACGTCTCGGAGGGCACGGCCGGTCTGATGGTGACGGTGCCGGGACTGGTGGCCGCCGCATCGGCGCCGCTGATCACCGTGGGCGCCGGCCGGGTGGACCGCCGGATTGTCCTCGCCGTACTGATCGGTCTGGTCGGCGCGGCCAATCTGGCCTCCGCCTTCACCCCGACCTTCGCCGCGCTGCTCATCGCCCGCGTCCTCATCGGGGTGAGCGTCGGCGGCTTCTGGGCCATCGCGGGCGGGCTCGCCGTGCGGCTGGTGCCCGAGAAACACGTGCCCCGGGCCATGTCGGTCATCTTCGGCGGTGTGTCGACCGCATCCGTACTCGGCGTGCCCACCGGCACCCTGCTCGGTGATCTGAGCGGCTGGCGCACCGCTTTCGGCGCTGTCGGAGTGCTCGGCCTGGTGGCGCTGGTCTGCCTGGTGCTGATGGTGCCTGCGCTGCCCGCCACCCGGACGATCACCCTGCCGGAGCTGCCCAGGCTCCTGCGCGACAACGCGGCGATCAGGATCGGTGTCATCGCCACCTTCCTGCTCATCACCGGTCACTTCATCGCGTACACCTTCGTGCGCCCCGTCCTCCAGGACATCTCGGGCTTCGACGGCAACATGATCAGCTCGCTGCTGCTGCTCTACGGAGTGGCGGGCATCGTCGGCAACTTCGTGGCCGGTTCACGGGCCGCCACGCACGTCAGGCGGACCCTGCTCGTCATCGCGATCGTGCTGACGGCCGCCATGGTGCTGATCCCCGTCCTCGGCACCGGCCGGATCGGCGGGGTCGTCCTCCTGGTGGTCTGGGGTCTCGGATACGGCGGGGTCTCGGTGAGCCTGCAGACCTGGATGCTCAAGGCCGCACCGGAGGCAGGCGAGGCCGCCTCGTCGCTCTTCGTCCTGATGTTCAACCTGTCGATCGCCCTCGGAGCGCTGATCGGAGGCCGCGTCGTGGACGGGTCGACGGCCGGTGTCCTGTGGCTGGGAGGCGCTCTCGTCATCCTGACCGCGGTGGCGGTGGCCGCGTCCCGGAAGTCACAGCTCGCCTAGGAGGGCCCGCCCCAGGGCCCGCCGCCCCCCCCATGAACCGCCGCGTTGCGCCGACCGTTCTCGGCACAACATGGCCGGCAGCCGGCCCCCGCGCGTTACCCCGGTGCGCGGGGCCCGGCTGTGCTGTGGCGGGTGTGGTGGGTGTGGTGCGGTGTGGCGGGTATGGCCCCGGGCGGTGGGGCCTCCGGGCGGTGTGGCTCCGGAGTCCGCCCGTCAGATCACCGGCTGCCGCAGCGCACGGTCGACCAGCGCACCCGCGGCGCCCGTGTAACGCACCGGATCGCACAGCCCGGCCAGTTCGTCCGCGCCCAGGCGGCCCCGCAGCTCCGCGGCCCCGGCCAGCACCTCGTGCAGCGGGCGCCCCGTCCGCGCAGCCACCGCGGACGCCTCGCTCAGCACCCGCTGAGCCGCGGCCTTCCCGATCCGCGGCGCCAGCACGGCCGCGATCCGCTCCGACACGATCCCGCCGCCGGTGAGCCGGAGATTCTCCGCCATCCGAGCGGGGCGCACCTCCAGGCCTTCGGCCAGTTCCACCGCCGTGTGCGCGGCCCCGCCGGTCAGCCGCAGACACTCCCGCAGCAACTGCCACTCGGCGTGCCAGACACCGGCGGACCGCTCGTCCTCCGTCACCAGACACTGCGTCAGACCCGTTGCCAGGACGGGTACTTGCAGCGCGGCGCCGCGCACGAGTGTGGCCAGGACCGGATTGCGCTTGTGCGGCATGGCCGAGGAACTCCCGCGCCCGGTGGCGGCCGGCTCCGCCACCTCGCCGACCTCCGTCCTGGTCAGCGACTGCACATCGACGGCCATCTTGGCCAGCGCCCCGGTGGTGAAGGCCAGCGCCGCCGCGAGGTCGGCGAGCGGGGTACGGAGGGCGTGCCAGGGCAGCACGGGCCTGGCGAGCCCCGTCTCCGCGGCGAAGGCGTCGAGCAGCCGGTCCTGATAGCCGCCCGGGTCGGTCTCGGGCCCGGAACTCCCGCCGCCTCCGGCGGTGTCGGCGCCGTCGAGCCGTGCGTACTCCAGATACCCGGCGAGCGTTCCCGCGGCCCCGCCGATGGACACCGGCAGCCCGCCGTCGAGAAGCCGGGCGAGCCGTGCGTCCGCCTCCAGGACGAGTTGCCGCCAGCCCGCGGCCTTCAGACCGAAGGTCGTGGGCACGGCGTGCAGGGCAAGCGTGCGGCCCGACATCACGGAGTCGCGGTGGCGGCGTGCGAGCTCGCCCAGCGCCGTGGCCACCCGGCCGAGATCGGCCCGTACGATCCGCAGCGCCCGGCCCGCCACCAGCATGGCGCCGGTGTCGAAGATGTCCTGACTGGTGGAGCCGCGGTGCACATATTCCGCGGCCGCCGGGTCGTCCGCCGCCACCGCGCGGGCGAGTTCCCGTACGAGACCGACGACCGGGTTGGCGGTCTCACGGGCCGCGACGGCCAGCGCGCGCAGATCGATGCGGTCCGCGCGCGCCGCCCGCGTGATGCCGTCGGCGGCCGCACCTGGCAGGGTCCCCAGCCGGGCCTGCGCACGGGCCAGCGCCGCTTCCGCGTCCAGCATCGCCTGGAGCCAGGCGCGGTCGCAGACCGCCGCCTCGACAGGTGTGCCGGCCCGCACAGGAGACAGCAGGCCGGCATCGGTCAGCGCGTCGTGCGCCTCGGTCATACGATCACTCCCACGAGATCGGTGTCGGTCGAGACCGGGCGCACCCCGGCCGGGACATGGGCGACCGGGGGAAGGGCGAGCACGGTGCGGGCGATCCCGTCGGAGTCGCCCAGGGTCACCGAGTCCACCCCGGGCCTGATGCCGGCCGCGGTCACCCAGTGCACCGACTCGGTGGGCACCCCGTAGGCGAACCTGCGTGGATGGGCGTGGCCCTGCGGGCCCAGTACGTGGTACGGCCGCTCGGTCACCGCGAGCCCTCCGGTCTCGTAACCGCCGCCCTGGCCACCGGGGATGCGGTAGGTGGTGCACTGGCCGCTGTCGAGCAGATGCCGCAGCAGCGGGTCGGCGGTGCGGCGCAGATCCGGGTCGGGCAGCCTCGCCTCGATCAGCACCCGCGCCCGCACCGGCGGGCCTGGCACGAGCGTGGAGTCCGCGACGAAGGCCGGATCGCCGGTGTCGATACGGATACGGGTGCCGGGTCCGGTGAGTTCGAGGACGCCCGCCTCGATGAGCGCGCCCATCTCCTCGATACGGGAGGCGGGCGGGCCGATGGAGAGATAGGCGTTGAGCGGGGTATACCAGCCCTCCAGATCGTCGCGGTGCGAGTCGCCCGCCAGGCCCCCGTGGTCGACCGCGAGCCGTACTTCGTTCCGCAGGTCCCGCAGGACGTCCAGGGCGGCCTTGAGGGGGCCGCTGACGTTGCCGGCCCTCGCCTGCCGCACGTCCCGTGCCAAGTGGCCGAGCAGCCACGCCCGGAACTCGTCGCGACCGGTGAACTCCCGGTCCCCGTACGGCTTGGTGAGCCGTTCCCAGCTCCAGCGGTCGGCGGTGGCGATACGCCAGGCGTCCAGCAGCGCCGACGCGTCCTGTCCCGGCGGCAGAGCCAGATACGGCTCGACGAACGCCTCGCGGTCCGCGCCCCGCCCCCTGGCCTCCAGCAGAGTGCCGTAGTACACGCTCTCGACTTCACGGGAGATGAGCGGCCACAGTTCCGTGGCGAAGCGGACGCCGCCGCCCTCCGCAGGCCGGCTGCGGAGTTCGTCGATCAGCTGCGGGGTCAGCAGCCGGGGGAAGTACCGCCCGAAGGCGCCCTTCTCGTTCTCGCCGCGGGCCTGGTACGGGACACCGCGCCGCGAACTCGCGTACAGCAGCGGCTCCTTGCCCGAAGGCCGGTACACCAGACGCCCGCCCTCCCGGACGAACGTCCCGCCGCGGCCCGCGGTGAACAGCGCCATGTGGTCGAAGAAGTTCAGCCCAAGCCCCCGGAGCAGCACCGGACGGCCCGGCTCGATCCCGCTGAGGTCGAGGTCCGCCGGGTTGGCGGGGGTGATGTACGTGAGGTGGTGGATACGGGCGAGACTCGCCGTCCGCTCCTCCTGGGGTGTGAGGCGGGCGGATACATGGCCGAGCGCGAGGACGATCGCGTCCAGGTGGTCGAGCCTCGTACCGTCCTCCAGCCGGACGCCCTGCGGACCGCCGGGTATGCCCTGGGTGTCGGCCATGGCGACCGCACGCGAGCGGTGCACCCGGACCGTCACATGGGCCGGTGCGTGGGCGACCATATGACGGAACCGGTCGGCCAGATAGCCGCCGTAGAAGGCACGGGTCGGATAGCTGTCGGGCCCCAGCGCACGGGCCTCGGTGATGGCCGCCGAATCGTCCTGCGGCCCGGCCGCCCGTACCAGCTCCTGGGCCCATTCGTAGAGGCTGGGACCCGGCTCGATCGGTCCCTCTATCCGCGAACTGTCGTCGGTGTAGACGGTGATCTGGGACGCCACCGTGTTCATCAGGAGGTGCCGGGACTGCTCGGTGCGCCACACGGATCCTGCGCCAGGCGTGGCCGGGTCCACGACGTGCACGGTCACCGACGGGTGCGAGGGGGACCGCCGTTCGTTGGCGCACAACCGCTCAAGGACGGACAGTCCGCGGGGGCCGGCGCCGACGACGCAGACCTCGATCCGGCTGCTGCTCATAGCGGGCACTCCGATCTCAGATGGCCGGTGGTGATCAGGGACGCGGGACACGGCGTCGTCATGCGCCCGCCTGCTGGGGCGCGCGCACGGCGTGACCCGATCCTGGCAGGGCATCCGCCGAACCGAAGTCGCGGGCGCCGTGCATCCAGGCCACATGATCGTGCAACTCGGTCGCCGACAGGGACGACAGCATCGCGTTCCTCTCCTCGGCCGCCCGGCCCGCGGGATGCCACAACCGTGTGCTCCGGCGGGCGAGATCCTGGATCTGCGCGGTCCGGTCGCGCCGTTCGGCGTTGTACGCGTCGAACCGCGCGGGCAGCTCCCCGGCGGGACCGCCCACCGCGCTCCCGAGCAGCACGGCGTCCTCCAGCGCCTGGCAGGCGCCCTGGGCCGCGTAGTGCAGCATCGGATGGGCCGCGTCCCCCAGCAGAGCCACCCGCCCGTCCGTCCAGCGGCGCACCGGATCGCGGTCCACCAGCACCCAGGACCTCCAGTCGTCGCCCAGTTCGAGCAGGCGGTGCGGGATGTCGCCCAGGGCCTCGAACTCGCGGCGGACACGCTCCCGTGTCGCCGGGATCCCGGCGAACGCCTCCGTCGCGCCGTCGTCACGGCTCGCGGCGAGATTCAGGTACTTCCCGCCCGCGATGGGGTAGTGCACGAAGTGGCAGCCGGGCCCCGCCCACCAGGTGACGGTGGGGGAGCGGAGCTCGTCGGGCACCCGGGACATCTCGATGACGGCCCGGTAGACGGTGAGCCCGGACACGACCGGCGCGCCGTCGCCGACGAGTTGCCCGCGCAGCGCCGAGTGGATGCCGTCGGCGCCGATCACACCGTCCCCGCCGACCCGGCGGCCGTCGTCGAGCACCACCGTGGCGCTCACCGCGTCCTGCTCGTAACCGGCCACGCCGCTGCCGCTGCGCAGTTCGACCGCACGGTGCCGGCGGCACGCGTCCAGCAGCACGCCGTGCAGTTCGGCGCGGTGCACGACGACGTACGGATTGCCGAAGCGGCGCTGGTACGGGCCGGTGAGGGGCATGCTCGCCACGTGCTCGCCGGAGACCCCGTCCATGAACCGCAGCGCTTCCATCCGTACGGCGGTCTCCCGGACCGCGTCGCCGAGACCGAGGCGGTCGAGCGCGTGCAGCCCGTTCGGCGCCAGCTGGACACCGGCACCGATCTCGGCGAAACGGTCGGCCCGTTCGAGTACCACCACCTGGTGGCCCTGCTGGGCGACGGCGAGGGCTGCGGCCAGTCCGCCGATGCCGCCCCCGACGACCACGGTCCTCGCCACCCCGGTTCTCGCCACCCCGGTCCCTCCGTACGCACTCACGGGCGCCCGCCCTCGGCCGTCAGGAGCCGTGCGAGCTCCAGCCTCTTGATCTTGGTGGTGGCAGTCTGCGGCAGGTCGCCCAGACGCTGGTGCACGGGTGCGGCCATCGGCGGCAGGCCGGCCGTCGCGGCCGCCCACGCGGCGGCGTCCAGCGGCTTGTCGTCCTTGGTGCAGACGACGGGCACAGCCGTGCCGTCCGCACCGCGCACGATCACCACCTCGTTCAGCTCCGCCAGCCTGCCCAGCAGGGTGTCCTCGGCGGCCAGGGTGCTGCCGAACCCCTCGATCAAGTCGACCTCCCGGTCGAGGAGATGGACGCACCCCCACTTCGTGCGGTAGCCCACATCGCCCATCCGCCACCAGCCGCCGTCGGACACCTGCTGCTCATAGCGGTCGTGCTCACCGAGATACGTCACGATGCGGCCGTCGCTGCGCACCTCGATATAGCCGGGGTTGGCCTCCGAAGGAGCCCGGCCGTCACGGCTGACGACGCGGACCTCCGTCATCCCGGGGAACGGCATCCCGACACAGCGCCCGTCCGCCTCGGGCGCCCGGCGCCGGGTGAACGCGCGCACCACGGCCGGGCCCACCTCGCTCTGGCCGTACAGCTGGCCGAAGACCGGGGCCCGGCGCTTGGTCGCCCGCAGCAGCCGGTGCACGGTGCGGGGGTGGATGGCGTCGAAGGTACTGCTGAAGAGTTTGACGTTCGCCAGTGGTCCACGCGGATCGTCCGCCAGCTCCTCCCACTCCATGAAGGAGTTGGGGTGCGCCTCCAGTACGCCGGGGCGCAGCCGGGCGAAGAGGTCACCGACCCGCTTCACGTCGGAGTCGGCGAGTACGACGATCGGGAACCCGCGCAGCAGCGAGATGGCGAGCGCGGTGAAGAGCCGGGAGTGCACGAACGACACATGCAGTGCGATCGTCTCGCGCCCGACCAGGATGGGTGCGACGGCGAGTGCCTGGGGCCGGTACCTGGCCTGGAGGCTGTGGCCGGTGTGGACGGCGAGTTTCGGCGTACCGGTGGTCCCCGACGTGTGTGTGATGAGCGCCGGACGCCCGGGAGGCAGGGCCACCGGGGCGACCCGGGCGGCCCCCGCCAGCGAGGCAAGGGATGTGGCGCCGTCGTGGCTGCCACGGGTGAGCAGGACCCGCTCGGTCAGCTCGAAAACCGTGTCGGGCAGCTCCTTGGAGAGCTTCTCCTGGTCGGTCACCAGAAAGGGCCTGCCCACCCTGCGTACCAGTTCCGCGACCGTCGTGCCGTCCAGCATCGGGGACAGCAGGACGGGTACGGCGCCGATGCGCGCCACCGCGCAGGCGAGCAGGATGATGTCGAATCCGTCGGACTTGTGGACGACCACCTTCTGGCCGGGGCGAACCCGCGCCGCCCAGAGCCGTGAGGCGAAGTCGTCGACGATGTCGGCCACTTCGGCCACGGTCGTCCGCAGGCCGGTCGAGGGCGAGATGTCGAGTTCGTGATCGAGAATCAGGATATTCGCCGGATGCCGGGCCGCTGCCCGCTCGAAAAGCGTTCCCAGCCGGAATCCGTGATTTCCTGTGCGCTGTAGAAGCATGCCGCCAAGCTCTCGTCGGTGGACGGAGGAATCCGGCCGCCGCATGGTGGACACCGCTGTCGGCCGGAGGGTGCAGGAGGTCGGTGCGGAGCCGGATCAGCCCTTGTCGATGACAGCCTTGACGCGGCTCAGAGTGGCCGTCATATCGCTCTCCACCTTGGCGCCCCATTCGGTGAAGAAGCGCCGTTTCTGCTGCTCGTCCATCTCCGCCACGATGCCGCGGATTCCCTCGGTGGCCTTGTCCATACGGAAATGGTGGGTGAGCGTGCAACCGCCGTCCGCGGGCTCGATGTCGAACCCCCAGACGCTCTCCTGCCTGTTCCCCGAGGTGTCGCGCATGGCCCAGCGGAACGTGTGACCGGGCTCCGCCGCCACGATCTCGGACTGCGTCGTCCACTTTCCCCTGACGACCGGCGCCCAGGCGACGACCTTTTCGTCGCGCAGGTTCTCACCGCTGAAAACGGCTCCTACCGTGGCCGGTTCACCGGATATCCATTCGCCCCCGAGGCATTCGGAGCTCCATTCGCCGCTGCGGGGCAGATCACTGACGACTGCATACACATCGTCGGGGGCGGCGGAAACCTTTACGTGGGTGCGGAGTTCGAAGAGCGGGGATTCTTCACTCATGCTTCGGTCCATGCCGGGAAGCTTGCAGACGCCCCGCGGCACAGGTCAAAGCTCGGGCTGCGGGTCCGTCAAGTCGTCCCGCCGTGAGCTGTCCTGTGCCGTCATTCCGGGGCGATGACCGGGGTGATGTCCGGGGCGATCTCCCGGGCGAAGTGGTGGGCCGAGATCACCATACGGCGGGCGTGGTAGAAGCGGTGCGCCCCGTGATTGGTCACCCCTGAGTCGAGTTCGATCCTGGTGCAGCCGGCGCCTCGGGCCCGCGTCTCCAGCTCTTCCATCAGCAGACTTCCGATGCCGCCCGACCGCATCCGGGCATCGGTGACCAGGTCGTCGACGAACAGCAGCCGGCCCCGGCTCGTCGCCAGCGTCCGGTGTGTCGCCACCCCCACACAGCGGCCGTCCGGTGCATAGGCGGCGGTGAAGACCAGACCCTGCCGGTGGGCCTCCGCGGCGAAGGCCAGGAACGCCGCTTCGGTGAGCCCCGGACGCAAGGTCCGCAGCAGCGGGCCCACGTCGGTGCGCATGGCGGGCTGTCCGGGCGCGATGTCAGCTGTCGTCAGTTCCACAGCGGCAGCCTAGGACTGTCCGGCGGGTCAGGTGGCAGGGCGGTGGCGTTGACCTGTGACCGGGCCGAGTTGACGGACATCGGACCCGTTTCGCGGCGGTCCGCGGCCGCTGTGCCAGGATCCGGAGTCATGCGTGCCGCCTTCATAGAGCAGCTCGGTACACCGGACGTCATCCGCTACGGCGAGCTGCCGACGCCCCGGCCGGGCCCCACCGACGTACTCATCGACCTGCTCGCCACCACCGTCAACCCCGTGGACACCTTTGTCAGGTCGGGACTCTTCCGTACCCCCGTCGACTTCCCGTTCGTGATCGGCCGGGACGTGGTCGGCAGGGTCTCGGGGCTCGCCGCGACCGGTCCGGGAGCGCCCGGCTTCGATGTGGGCGACCTGGTGTGGAGCAACAGCCTGGGCCACGGGGGCCGGCAGGGAGCCGCCGCCGAGCAGGTCGTCGTGTCGGCCGACCGGCTCTACCATCTGCCCGAAGCCGTCGACCCGTACGAGGCGGTGGCCGTGGTGCACCCGGCGGCGACGGCCTTTCTCGCGCTGTTCACCCACGGCAGGATCCGCGCCGGTGAGACGGTCGTCATCGCCGGCGCCGCGGGAAACGTCGGAAGCGCGCTGGTGGTCATGGCGGTCCAGGCGGGCGCCAGGGTCGTCGCCACGGCGGCCCTGCGGGACGCCGACTATTGCCGCTCGCTCGGCGCTTCAGTCGTGCTCGACTACCGGGACCCGGACCTGTTCGGGGAGATCCGGGCCGCCACCCCCCAGGGCGTGGACCTCTACCTCGACACCGCGGGTGAGAACGATCTCACCAACGCCGTCGACCTCCTGGCGCGCCGCGGCAGGATCGTGCTGCTGGCGGGGGCCGGGACCAGGCCCGTGCTGCCGGCCGGGCAGCTCTACATGAAGGACTGCTCGGTCATCGGGTTCGTGATCTCCCACGCCACCGCGGCGGAGCTGGCGGAGGCCGCCGTCGCCGTCAACAGATTCCTCAGCCAGGCCCGGCTGCGGCCCCGTCTCACCGAGACCCTTCCGTTGAGTGCCGCCGCCGAGACCCACCGCCGGATGGAGGCCGGCGGGCTGCACGGCCGCAGGGTCGTGCTCCGCCCGGACCACTGACGGCAGTCAGGACCACACCGACGGCAGCCAGGACCGCCGCCCGGCCACGGTGACGGCACCGGCCCCGTGACGGAACGCTGCCCGGACACCGTGACGCGACCGGCCCCCTGACGTAACCGGCCCCTCGGGCCAACGGGACGCCCCCGGTCCTGACCGGCGGAGGGCGTGGCCGCACCGCCCCCGGCACCGATGGCAGACTGAGGGCCGTGTGACGGACCGGGCGCAGGCCGGACCCGGCGCAGGCGGGTCCCGCGGGCGGGGCCGGGCACCGATCGGGTGCCGAACCGGGGGCGGAGCAAGGGTGAGGGGAAACATGCAGGTCGGAGCGGAGCGGTGAGGCTCCTGCACACATCGGACTGGCACCTGGGCCGCTCCTTCCACCGCGTCGGACTCCTCGACGCCCAGGCCGCGTACCTCGACCACCTGGTGGCGACCGTGCGCGAGCGTGAGGTGGACGCGGTCCTGGTCGCGGGGGACGTCTACGACCGTGCGGTCCCCCCACTCGCCGCGGTGGAGCTCTTCGACCGGGCGCTGCACCGGCTCGCCGAAGCGGGCGTCGCGACGGTGATGATCTCGGGCAACCACGACTCGGCCCGCAGACTCGGAGTCGGCGCGGGTCTCATCCGGCTGGCCGGGATACATCTGCGGACCGATCCGGCGGGCTGCGCCACCCCCGTGGTCCTCACCGACCGGCACGGTGACGTGGCGCTCTACGGGCTGCCGTACCTGGAACCGGCGCTGGTACGCGACGAGCTGCAGGCGGCCAGGACCGGTCATGAGGCCGTGCTGTCCGCCGCGATGGACCGGGTGCGCGCGGATCTCCGTGGCCGGGCGTCCGGCACCCGTTCCGTGGTCCTGGCCCACGCCTTCGTCGCCGGGGGAGAGCCCAGCGACAGCGAGCGCGACATCACCGTGGGCGGGGTGTCCGCCGTACCGGCCGGAGTCTTCGACGGCGTCGACTACGTGGCGCTCGGCCATCTGCACGGCAGCCAGACACTCACCGAGCGGGTCCGCTACTCGGGCTCCCCGCTCGCCTACTCCTTCTCCGAGGCCGCCCACCGCAAGACGATGTGGCTGATCGACCTCGGCCCCGCCGGGGACATCTCCGCCGAACGGATCGACTGCCCCGTACCCAGGCGGCTCGCCAGGATCCGGGGCCGCATCGACACACTCCTGGAGGATCCGGCGCTGGAACGGCACGAGGATTCCTGGGTGGAGGCCACACTCACCGACCCGGTGCGGCCCACCGAGCCGATGGCCCGGCTGAGCGCCCGCTTCCCGCACACCCTCAGCCTCGTCTTCGAGCCCGACCGGACCACCGGCGACCCGCTCGCCTCCTACGCGCAGCGCCTCCAGGGACGCACCGACCAGCAGATCGCGGAGGACTTCGTGGCGCATGTACGGGGCGGAGCCGGGCCCGACGCCGCCGAGCGCGGGGTCCTCTCCTCGGCCATCGACGACGTCCGGGTCGACGACGGGGCGAACGAGGTGGCGCGATGAGGCTGCACACCCTGCGCTTCACCGCGTTCGGCCCCTTCGCCGCCCGCCAGGAGGTCGACTTCGACTCCCTCTCCGAAGCCGGGCTCTTCCTCCTCCACGGCCCCACCGGCGCGGGCAAGACATCGGTGCTCGACGCCGTGTGCTACGCGCTCTACGGGGCGGTACCCGGCGCACGGCAGAGCCCCGGGGCCGGCCTGCGCAGCGACCACGCTCCGGTGGACGAGCCCACCGAGGTCTCGCTGGAGCTGAGCGTCGGCGACCGCCGCCTGGAGGTCACCCGGCTGCCCGCCCAGCCGCGCCCCAAGAAACGCGGCGAGGGTTTCGTCACCGAGAAGGCACAGAGCAGACTGCGCGAGTACGACCGGGCGACCGGCGGCTGGCGGTCGCTGAGCAAGTCCCACCAGGAGATCGGCGAGGAGATCACCCAGCTCCTGGGGATGAGCCGGGAGCAGTTCTGCCAGGTGGTGCTGCTGCCCCAGGGCGACTTCGCCCGTTTTCTGCGGGCGGACGCCGAGGCGCGCGGAAAGCTGCTCGGCCGGCTCTTCGACACCCGGCGTTTCGCCGCCGTCGAGGAGCGCCTCGCCGTACTGCGCCGCGCCGCCGAGACCCAGGTGCTCGCCGGTGACGAACGGCTGCTGACCCTCGCGCACCGGATGGCGGAGGCCGCCGGCGCGGCCGCCGACGACTGGCCGCTGCCCGGTGACCGGCCCGGCGAACCGGGCCTCGCCGAGGCCGTACTCGAGTGGGCCGCGGTGGCGCGCGCCGGAGCCCTGGAACGCCTCGACATCGCCGGGGCGGCCCTCGCCGCCGCGGAGAGCCGGCAGGCGGCGGCGAGGGCCGCCCTCGACGACCAGCGCGAACTGGCCAGGCTGCAGGAGCGGTTCGAGCAGACACGCCGCCGAGCCGACGAGCTGGCGGACCGCAGGACCGAGCGCGATCAGGTGCGCGCCAGGCTGGACCGGGCGCGCCGGGCCGAGCGGGTCGCCGACGCGCTGGCACAGCGCGACGAAGCGGCCAGGCACCACCGCGCGGCCGTAGGCGCCCAGGAGCGCGCCCGCCGTGAACTGCCCGCGGAGCTGGCCGACGCGGGCGCCGAACAGCTCGCCGCCGTCGAAGGCAGGCTCCGGCAGGACCTCGGCGCACTGGACGCGGCGCGCCGGGCCGAGCGGCGCAGCGCGGAGATCACGGCGGAGCGCGCCGGACTGGACCGCCAGGCACACGCCGACGACGAGCTGATCCGCGAGGCGGCCGCCTGGCTGGCCGACTGGGACACCGTCCTGCGCCGCTGCCAGGACCGAATCGAGGCCGCACAGGAAGCCGCGACCCGCGCCGAGCACCTGGCAGGACAGCTCGAACCGGCCCGCCACCGGCTGGCCGCCGCGCGCACCAGGGACCGGCTCGCCACCGAAGCGGCGGCGGCCGATGCCCGGCTGACCGCCGCCCGCGAACAGGCGAACGCCGCACACGAGACCTGGCTCGACCTGCGGGAGCGCCGCCTGCGCGGTGTCGCGGCCGAGCTGGCCGCCGCACTGCGGGACGGCGAGCCGTGCGCGGTGTGCGGCGCGGCCGACCACCCGGCGCCCGCCAGACCGGGGGCGGGCCATGTGGACCGGGCGGCGGAGGAGGCGGCGTACGAGACGTACACCCGGGCCGAAGCGGACCGCGCCGAAGCGGAGCGCGCCCTCGGCGCCGTACGTGAGGCGGTCGCGGAAGCACGGGCGGGGGCGGGCAGCGCCACCACCGCCGAACTCGCCGACCTGGTCGAGCAGTTGCGGCGCGACCACGCCGAGGCGCACCGTACGGCCACCGGAATGCACGCCGCCCGCGAGGAGCGCACCCGGGCCGAGCGCGAACACACCGAGCGCACCACGGCACAGCAGCAGGCCGAGCGCCGCTCCGCCGCCCGCACCTCGCAGCGCGAGGCGCTGGAGCGGGAGCAGTCCGCGATCGAGGAAGAGCTGGTCCTGGCGCGCGGCGGCGCCGCGAGCGTCGCCGAACACGCCGCACTCCTCGAACACCGGATGAGCTTCCTGGACCGGGCGGCCGACGCCGTACGCGCGGTCGACACCACAGCCCAGCGGCTCAAGGAGACCGACGACCGGCTCGCCGACGCCGCGTTCAGGGCCGGGTTCGACACCCCGCAGGCAGCCGCCGCGGAACTGACGGACGACAGCGAACAGCGCCGCCTGCAGCAGCGTCTCGACGCCTGGCAGGCCGAGGAGGCAGCCGTCGCCGAGCGCCTCGCCGAGCAGGACGCGGCCACCGCGGCCGCCCGCCCGCCGGCCGATCCGGACGGCGCCCGTGCGGAGTTCGACACCGCCGAGCGCGCCTTCCTCGACGCGTCATCGGTACTGGATGCCGCGGCCAAGCGCCGCACCGCGCTCCAGCGGCTCTCCCGGCAGGCCGCGGACGAGCTGACCGGCCTCGGGCCGCTGCGCGCCGAGTACGACAGGGTGGCCCGCCTCGCCACGCTCACCGCCGGCACATCGGCCGACAACGAACGGAAGATGCGTCTGGAGTCGTACGTCCTGGCCGCCAGGCTGGAACAGGTCGCCGCGGCGGCCACCGCCCGGCTGCAGACGATGTCGGCCGGGCGCTACACCCTCGTCCACTCCGACGCCAGGGCGGGCGGCCGGGGCCGCTCCGGGCTCGGACTGCACGTCCTGGACTCCTGGACGGGGCGTGAGCGCGACACCGCGACGCTCTCCGGCGGCGAGACCTTCTTCGCTTCGCTGGCCCTCGCACTGGGCCTGGCCGATGTGGTCACCGACGAAGCGGGCGGCACCCGTCTCGACACCCTCTTCATCGACGAGGGCTTCGGCAGCCTGGACGACCAGACACTGGACGATGTGCTCGACGTGCTGGACTCCCTGCGCGAACGGGACCGCAGCGTCGGCATCGTCAGCCACGTCGGTGATCTGCGCCGGAGGATCCCCGCCCAGCTGGAGATCGTCAAGGAGCAGAGCGGCTCGGCGGTCCGCCACCACGCGGCAGGAGCCGCCCGCTGAGCCGGCCCGGCCCCAGCGGGCGGCCGGGCCGCTCAGCTCCTGGTGTCGGCGGAGGTCGCACGGCGGCCGTGTGACGGCCGCCGTGCCGTGCCGGATCCCGCGCCGGCACATCCGCCCCGCCCCTACAGCTTCGAGATCTCGTCCACCAGATCGTCCAGCCCCAGCGATCCCTGCGACAGCGCCGCCATGTGCCAGGACTTGGCGTCGAAGGAATCCCCGTGCGCCTTACGGGCGTTCTCCCGGCCCAGCAGCCAGGCGCGCTCGCCCAGCTTGTACCCGATGGCCTGGCCCGGCATCGACAGATAGCGGATGAGCTCGCTCTCCACGAAGTCGGCGGGCCGCCCGCTGTGGTTCCCGAAGAACTCCTGCGCCAGCTCCGGCGTCCAGCGCTCGCCCGGGTGGAACGGCGAATCGGCCGGGATCTCCAGCTCCAGATGCATGCCGATGTCCACGATCACCCGGCAGGCGCGCATCATCTGCGCGTCCAGATAGCCGAGCCTGCGCTCGGCGTCCGGCAGGAAGCCCAGCTCGTCCATCAGACGCTCTGCGTAGAGCGCCCAGCCCTCCGCGTTGGCGCTGACCATGCCGACGCTCGCCTGGTAGCGGGAGAGCTGGTCCGAGACGTGCACCCACTGCGCCAGCTGGAGATGGTGTCCGGGCACCCCCTCGTGGTACCAGGTGGAGACCAGGTCGTACACCGGGAAGCGGGTCTCGCCCATGGTCGGCAGCCACGTACACCCCGGGCGGGAGAAGTCCTCCGACGGAGGTGTGTAGTACGGGGCGGCGGCGCCGCCGGGCGGGGCGATCCGGGACTCGACCTTCCGTACCCGCTCGGCGAGTTCGAAGTGGGTGCCGTCGAGCGCGTCCATCGCCTCGGTCATCAGCCCCTGGAGCCACTTCTGGACCTCGTCCACGCCCTCGATGTGCGTGCCGTGCTCGTCCAGGTGGGCCAGCGCCTCCCAGGGGCCCGCGCCCGGCAGGATCTTCCCGGCCTCGGTCTTCATCTCGGCGAGCAGCCGGTGGTATTCGGACCAGCCGTACGCGTACGCCTCGTCCAGATCCAGGTCGGTGCCGTTGAAGTAGCGCGACCAGCGGGCGTACCGCTCGCGGCCCACCGTGTCCGGCGCGTCCTCGACCGCGGGGGCGTAGACATCGCGCATCCAGTCCCGCAGCGAGGCCACCGCCGCCGTGGCCGAACGGGCCGCCGAGTCCAGCTCCTCGCGCAGCGAGTCCGGGCCCGCCGCGGCGAACTCGTCGAACCAGCCGGTGCCTTCCGCACCGGAGCCCGCCCACTCGGTGAGCTGGCCGATGAAGGTCTCGGTGGGGCGGGGGCCGCCGAGCAGTCCCCGTTCGAGGCCGAGAGCCAAGGACGTGCGGTACCCGTCGAGCGCCGCGGGCACACCGCTGAGGCGCTCGGCCACCGCGGCCCAGTCCTCGTCGGTCTCCGCCGGCGTCACCGTGAAGACCTCACGCACGGCGTGGGCCGGCGAGTGGATGTTGCTGACGGCCCGCAGCGCCTCATCGGCCTCATGGACGGCCAGTTCGGCGTTGAGCCGCTCGCGCAGCAGCCTGCCGCACCGCCGCTCGACGTCGCTGTCCCCGCCCGGACGGCGCTCGGCGGCGTCGAGTTCGGCCAGGGTGGCCCGCGCGAGCGCGGCGAGTGCGGCCTGCCCGGCGGGGGAGAAGTCGGGCAGGCCACGGGAGCTCTCGCGCACGCCGAGATAGGTGCCGGTGATCGGGTCGAGTGCGATCAGGGAGTCGACGTACGCGTCGGCTACCTGACGGGGCAGGGGGCTGTTGAGAGTCTGTGACATGCGGACATCTTCGTACGGCGGGGAGTTCCGCGCCATCTCCCCGGCGCGCGCTCCCCGGGCTCGTCACCCCGGGGGCAGCAGCGGGCCGCAGTCCCACTGCTGGAAGATCAGCCGGGTCTCCACCCGGGCCACTTCGCGGTGCGCGGTGAACTCGTCAAGGACCAGACGCTGCAGGTCGGCGGTGTCCGCCACCGCCACATGCACCAGATAGTCGTCGGGCCCCGCCAGATGGAAGAGCGCCCGCGACTCGGGCAGCCCCCGGATCCGCTCCACGAAAGGACCGACCAGCTCCCTGCGGTGCGGACGTACCTGCACCGAGAGCAGCGCTTCGAGGCCGCGCCCCAGTTTCGCCGGGTCGAGCCGCAGCTGGTGGCCCAGCACCACCCCGGAGCGGCGCAGCCTGGCCACCCGGTCGAGACAGGTCGAGGCGGCGACCCCGACCTCCGCTGCCAGCTCCCGGTAGGTGGTCCGGGCATCGTTCTGCAGGAGGCGGAGCAGATGCAGATCCACCGGGTCGAGTACGACGGATTCGGCCATCGCCCGAACGTAACACGGGCCGCAGCCCGAACTGCCCGGCAGCTGTTCAGAGTTCCGGTATGGAATCCGATGCCTCGACCACATCCAGGGCCCTGGCCACCGAAGCGGTGCACGCCGGACGCGAAGACCTCGCCGGTCTCGGCCTGCACGCCGTCCCGATCGATCTGTCGACGACGTACCCCTCGTACGACAGCAGGCAGGAGGCGGCCAGGATCGACGAGTTCGCCGCCACCGGCGCCCGACCGCAGGGGCCGCCGGTCTACGCCAGGCTCGACAACCCGACCACCGCACGCTTCGAGACGGCCCTCGCCCGCCTTGAGGGGGCCGAGAGCGCGGTGGCCTTCGCCAGCGGTATGGCGGCGCTCAGCGCTGTGCTGCTCGCGCGGGCGAGCCAGGGGCTGCGGCATGTCGTCGCGGTCCGCCCGCTGTACGGGTGCAGCGACCACCTGCTCACCGCTGGGCTGCTCGGCACCGAGGTGACCTGGACGGACCCGGCGGGTGTCGCCGACGCGATCCGGCCGGACACCGGTCTGGTGATGGTCGAGACCCCGGCCAACCCGACCCTCGCCGAGATTGACATCCGCGCGCTGGCGCACTCCTGCGGTGCGGTGCCGCTGCTCGTGGACAGCACCTTCGCGACACCGGTCCTGCAGCGGCCGCTGGAGCACGGGGCGCGGATCGTGCTGCACAGCGCCACGAAGTATCTGGGCGGGCACGGCGATGTGCTGGCCGGTGTGGTGGCCTGCGACGAGGAGTTCGCGCGGGGGCTGCGGCAGCTGCGGTTCGCGACGGGCGGTGTCCTGCACCCGCTGTCGGGCTATCTGCTGCTGCGTGGTCTGTCGACCCTGCCCGTCAGGATGCGGGCCGCGGCGGCGACGGCCGCCGAACTGGCCCGCCGGCTCACCGCCGACCCCAGGGTCTCGGTGGTGCACTATCCGAAGCTGGGCGGCGCCATGGTGGCCTTCGAGGTGCACGGCGATCCGCACCGGGTGATCGCCGACGTACGGCTGATCACCCCGGCTGTGAGCCTCGGCAGCGTCGACACCCTCATCCAGCACCCCGCCTCCATCAGCCACCGCATCGTGGCCGAGGGAGACCGGCGGTCAGCCGGCGTGAGCGAGCGGCTGCTGCGGATGTCGGTGGGGCTCGAGGATGTGGACGATCTCTGGGACGACCTGGACGGTGCGCTCAGTGACCGCTCAGCTCGCCCGGCCCGTACGGCAGTTCACGGGAAAAGCTCTGCTCATGAGCAAGGCTCTACGGCAGATCGTGCGCGGGACCGGAGTGGGCGGGACTCGTCGCCAGCCGCGCGGTGATGACCAGGGTGCCCTCCTCGATCTGGTAGTCGAGGGGCAGACCGAGGCCGCGCATCGCCGCCACCATCCCGGTGTTGGACGCCTGCGTCACCGCGTACACGCTCTCGCACCCGGCCTCCTCCGCGAGCCCGACCAGCCGGCCGAGCAGCTCGGAGCCGATGCCGCGGCGCTGCCAGGCATCCTCGACGAGCAGTGCGACCTCGGTCTCGTCACCGTCCCACAGGAGGTGGCCGAGGCCGACGATGCGCCCCGAAGCGGTCTGCACGGCGAGGGTGCGGCCGAAGCGCGGGCTCAGCAGATGGCCGAGGTAGCGGTCGGCGTCGCCGACGGGGCCGTGGTAGCGCAGGCCCAGGGTCCGGTCGGTGCACCGGTCGTGCATCGCCCTGGCGGCCTGCGCGTCGTCGGGCCCGGCCCGGCGCACGGTGATCTCGTTGCCCTCGGGGAGCGTGAAGACGTCCTGCCGGTGCGGCATCCGGGGGCCCAGGCGGGCGTCGAGCTCGATGAGCGCCCGGGCGCGGGCGAACTCCGTCGGGGTGAACGGCAGATGGGGCCGCTCGACGGTGATCGTGCCGCCTGACGGGTCGCGCAGCCGCATCAGCCGCTCCTCCAGCACGCCCTCCGCGGGCGTGGACGCGTCGGTGGGCGCGCCGCTGACCGCCACTGCGGGGAGCGAGTGGATGGTGCAGCGGCCGAGCAGCCGGCGCAGTGCCAGGGGGAGTTCGGCGGGGTCCAGGGCGGTGCGGGTGGCGAGGCCCAGGACGTGGGTCGGTGTGTCGACCAGGTCGTGGGTGTCGGCGCGCTCGATCCAGGTGTCGTGCCCGCCGGCCGCCGAGACCTCGTGGCCGAGCTGCCGGGACTGGAGGGTGGCGGGGGCGCGCAGCAGGAACTCGTCGACCGTGCCGTCGGCGAGTGGGTGGGTCTGGAGCGTCAGGATGTCGACCCGCTGCCGGGCCAGCGCCGTGCACAGCACGGCCAGGCTGCCTGGCTCGTCCCGTACGGTCGTACGCATCCGCCACAGCACGGTCTCGGACCGCGCCAGCCCGTTGGCTTCGCTGTCGCTGTCGCTGTCGCTGTCGCTGTCGCTGTGGTCGCCGCTGGGCGCGTGCTTGCCGCCGGGTGAGGCGGGAAGGGCGGACGGCGCGGCAGTGTCGCTCGCGCCGGACCGCCGGGATGGCCCGGACCGTTCAGGCTGCCCGGCTCGCCCGGACGGTGGCGCGTGGCTGTGGCGCTGGGCCCACCAGAGGTGGAACGCGACCGTACCGGCGAGCGACACGGCGGCCGCGACCAGGAGAAAGGGCCCGTCGGGCCCGTGCGCGACGAGATTGGCCACGGCATCGGCGAGAGCCACGGCGGTGAACAGGGCGGCCAGCTCGATGAGCTCCCGGCGCCAGTGGTGCGGGCGGCGGACGCTCTTCGCGGGATTCACATCGGTCATGGCCTCACTGTGACCGAGCGGTGTTGCCTGATCACGAACACTCTGTGACTGATGGGTTAAGTGTGATTTTGGTTGATTGAGAACCTTTTCCCGCCGGAAAAGACGCGAAACGCCCCCTCTGGTGCCCCATGGTGATGCAGCTGCCATTGAACGTACCCCCTCACCCCAAGTGAACCGATAAGGGCCTCAATTGGTTCCTGCCAACAGCCGGACACCGCGCTCGATTTCCGGCGGCGCCAGATGCGCGTATCCGGGCACCAGACGTACGACGCCGCCCTGAGGCCGGACGGTTCCGTAGTCGGACATCGGACGCACGGCGACACCGGCCCGGGCCATCCGGTCCAGGAACGTGCCTCTGGCCGGCGGCGGCTGGTCGACGGCGGGATCGCCCGGACAGTGCCCTGGCGGCGGGGTGTGATCCTAGGTCAGCGGGGGCCCCGGTCAGCGGCTGGTGTCGAGGATGACGCGTGCCACCAGGGCCGGGTCGTCGTTCATCGGGACATGGCCGCAGCCGGGCAGCCGTACCAGCCGGGCGCCGGGGATGGTCCGCTTGGCCCTGACCCCCTGACGGCGGAGCAGGATACGGTCCTTCGTGCCCCAGGCCACGGTGACGGGCACGGCGCTCACCTCGGAGGTGAACAGCACGTCCCGCCCGGCGGCCAGCGTCGCGTCGAAGCCGGTCGCGGTGCGCAGCGCCAGGGTCTCGGAGACGACGGCCTCCGGTGAACGGCGGCCCGGCCGGGCGTAGATGGTGCCGGTGAGTGCCGCCCGCCCGGCCGCCGAGCGGGACAGCCGCTCGACCACCGGGAGCGGCAGCAGCCGGGCGCCGTGCCGCATCGCCGCCAGTGTCGAGAACGCGTAGCGCCGCTCGGCCTGCGTCCAGAACCCGGCCGGTGAGAGCGCGGTGACCGACCGCACGAGGCTCCGGCTGCCCAGCTCAAGGGCGAGCAGGCCGCCGAGTGAGTTCCCCGCGACATGGGGCCGTTCGACACCCAGCGCCTCGCACATCGCGCCGAGTACGGGAACGACCGACCCGAGGTCGTACGGCACCCCTTCGGGCAGTGCGGGCGATGCGCCGAACCCGGGCAGGTCCACGCTGATCACCTCGCGTTCGGCGGCCAGGATGTGCACGACCGGGTCCCACGCCTGCCGGTGGTGGCCGATGCCGTGCAGCAGCAGGAGCGGGGCGCCCGATCCGGTGCGCTCGTACGCGACCGTGACCGGCTTCTGTCCCGTCGGGGTGGCGATGGTGAAGGAGACCTGGGCGGTCATGCTGCTGCTCCCTGGGGTGGGGGTCCCTGAGAGCAGGAACCGGCACTTAGACGTTGCGTCAGTAACAATTACCCTTGAGTAGCTTGCACTTCAAGGGGATGGCGCGAAATGGCGGTCGCCCGACGGTGGGGCCGGCGCGCGGTGGATCCGGATTCTTCCGGCGATTCTTTCTGGACACGGAGGGGCCGGTCGGCTGGGATGGGCGCGTGGCCACCGACACCGCGACCGACCTCTTCGAAGAACACCGCTCCGTGCTGACCGGTGTGGCGTACCGCATGCTCGGCCGGGTGGCCGATGCCGAGGACGTCGTCCAGGAGGCATGGCTCCGCTGGTCGGCGGCCGACCGCGGGGACGTACGCGAACCGCGCGCCTTCCTCGTGCGTATCACCACCAGGCTCGCCCTCGACCGGCTCCGGCATGTGCAGTCGCGGCGCGAGGCGTATGTGGGCCCGTGGCTCCCGGAGCCGCTCGCCACGGACTTCGGCTCGGCCGTGCCGGACACGGCGGAGCGGGCGGTGCTCGCCGACTCCGTGTCGTTCGCCGTCCTCGTGGTGCTGGAGTCACTCTCGCCGCTGGAGCGTGCGGTGTTCGTGCTGCGGGAGGCTTTCGGCTTCCCGTACGCGGAGATCGCCGTGGTGCTCGAACGCGGCGAGGCGGCGGTGCGTCAGCTCGCCGGGCGGGCCAGGCGCCATGTGGAGGAGCGCAAGCCGAGGTACGACGTCGATCCGGCCGAACGCCGTGATCTCACCGAACGGTTCCTCGCGGCGGCCTCGGGCGGAAGCCTGGACGAACTGCTGGCGCTGCTCACGCCAGGCGTGCGCCTGGTGGCGGACAGCGGGGGCAAGTCTCAGGCGCCGCTGCGTGTCATCGAGGGCGCGGACAAGGTGGGCCGCTTCCTGGCCGGAGTCGCCGAGCGGGGAGCCGCGGGCGCCGAGTTCCGGATCAGGGAGCTCAACGGGGCACCGGCGATCGTGGTGCTCCTGGGCGGCGCGGTGGACTCCGTGGTGCAGGCGGAGGTCAAGGACGGGCGGATCGCCGAGATCTACATCGTGCGTAACCCTGACAAACTCCAGCTGATGTCAGCGGAGTAGAGCGCTCCCCTTCCTCTTCCTCTCCTTCCCTCTCCTCGCCCTTCCCCCTGACCGATGCCCGGGGGCTGTGAGTACTCCGGGGTCGGCCGCCGGTCGATAACTTCTCATGAACGCTCTGCGTCATGAACCGGCTCCGCTCCGCTATCGCGTGAGGATTGGTCTTGACCAAGAACGGGTGCCGCCCTACTCTCGCAGAGTTAGTGCAGGAACCTTTAATAAATAAGGGCACAGAAAAGCCGCCGGGGACACGGCGATTGCGGAGGATCAGGGTGGGGACCACGCAGCTGGAATCGGTGCCGGAGCCGAAGTACTGGCACCTCAAGACCGTGCTCACGGAGGCGCTGGACTCGGAATTCGCGGTCGGGGAGATCCTCCCCAACGAGCGCGAACTGGCCGCCCGTTTCGGCGTCGCGCGCGCCACGCTGCGTCAGGCGCTGGAACAGCTGGAACTGGAAGGCCGTCTGCAGCGCCGCCGGGGCGTGGGCACCACGGTCGCCCCGCCGCGAGTCGGTGTCGATGTGTCGACTTCTCAGCAGACCTGGCCCGGTGCGTCCGACGATGCCTGGCAGCCCGTCGAGTGCGGCAGCGCCGCGGCGCCGGCCGCAGTGGCCAGGCTGCTCGACGCGGACAGCGACGACGCCGTGCACACCGTACGCAGGATCCGGATGTCGCACGGCCAGTCCGTCGCCACCGAGGTGGTGTACGTGCCGGCGGCTTCCGTGCCCGAACTGTCCGCCATAGAGGCCCCGTCGGGTCCGGCGCGTGCGCGCGCCGTGCTGCGTGAGCTGCAGCATCTGAACCTCGAGGGCCAGGACCGTGCGGTGGAGCTCGGTTCGGCCCGCGCGGACGACGCCAAGGAACTCGACCGGCTGCCCGGCGCTCCGGTGCTCGTCGTCACCACGCGGTACATCGCGGGTGGCAGGACGATCGCGGTGTCGGTGGCCACCTACCGGGCGGACACGTGCAGGCTCACCTTCGGTGACTCGGGCGACGTGGAGATAAGCGACGAGCTGCCCGGCGGCAAGAAGGCTTCCTGACGGGACACGGCTTCCTGACGGGATATGCAGGGCCTGCGGATGACGCGGGGGGTTGATGTCGGGCCAAGTCCCGCGCCCGGCGGTGCGCTCAGCGGCGGGCCGTGACCGTGCCCTCCACGGCGAAGAGCTCCTCCTCCACATGGTCGAGCGCCAGCCGCAGCGCACCGGTCGCCACAGCTGCCTCGCCGAGCACGGACAGCGCGACCCGGGGCGGGCGCAGACAGTAGCGCGCCAACTCGCCCCGCAGCGGCTCCAGTACACCGTCAAGCCCGGCCGCCCAGCCGCCGATCACGACCAGTTCCGGGTCGAGCGCCAGCACCAGGGCGGCCACATCGTGGACCAGCCGCTGGATGAACCGCTCGACGGCGGCCTTGGCCCGGGTGTCGCCTTCCTTCGCATGCGTGAAAACCTCGGCGACCGCGTGCTCGTCCAGCGGGTGGAGCGGCTCGTCGGTCGTGGAGAGCAGCTTCTCCGGAGTGACCCCGCGCCCCAGCAGGTGCAGCGCGCCGATCTCGCCCGCTGCCCCGCCGAAACCACGGTGCAGCCGCCCGCCGATCAGTGACCCCGCCCCGGGGCTCAGCCCGGCGAGTACGAAGACGATGTCGTCGGAGTCGGTCGCCGCGCCCTTCCAGTGCTCGGCCACGGCTGCCGCGTTGGCGTCGTTCTCGACGAGGACCGGGCAGCGGAACGACCGCCGCAGCCGCTCGCCCAGCGGAAGCCCCGTCCAGTCGGGAAGCGCGGTTCCCAGCCGGACCGTACCGTCGGCCTCCACGATTCCGGGGCTGCCGACCCCGACCGCGCGCAGGGTGCTGCGTGCGACTCCGGCACGGCGCAGGACATCGGCCACCGTGCTCCGGACCCGCTCCAGCCGCTCGTCCGCGGGGGCGGTCTCGGGCACCTCGCGGGAACCGGCGCCGATGATCTCCCCGTCGAGGCCGGAGACCAGGGCGGCGACCCGGTGCGGTCCGATCTCGATGCCGAGCAGATGCCCCGCCTCCGCACGGAAACGGAACCGCCGCGCGGGGCGCCCCTGCCGCCGGGTCTCGCCCTCCGCCTCAGGAGAGTCCTCGACGACGAGCCCGGCCGTGATCAGACCGTCGATCACGCCCTCGACCGTCGGCCGCGACAGGCCGGTGATACGGGTGAGATCCGTCAGGGTCGGGAACACCTCGCCGCGCAGTGCGTGCAGCACCACGGAGGAGTTGATCCGTCGCAGCAACGAGGGATCCCCGCCGGTCAGCTGCCCCAACGTCGTCCTCCCAGCTCAGCTCGTGCGTGTGTGCCGGATGGTACCGGGTGACAGGTCGGGCGGCGAGTGCCTGCCCGGCCGGTGGCGGGTCGGGAGGGTATGCCCGGCGACCAACTGTCGGAGGGGGAAGGTTTACTGAGAGGATGACCACCGCTCAGTACGTCGCCGCCATCGACCGGTTGCGGGCCCGTGCGTTCCCCGTGCAGCGCGGATGGTCGGACACCGGGCCGTGCGGGCCTGGCTTCCACCTCACGACGCTGATAAGCGGGGACGCCCCGAGCGGCGCGGACGACCCCGTGGCGGAGGCGGTGGAGGAAGCGGAGGACCAGTTCGCGGCTGAGTCCGAGGCCCTGGTGGCCGTGCTCGACGCACGGTGGGGCGAGGCGCAGATGTTCAGCCTCTGGAGCATGCTGGCCCGGCGTATGGAGGGCGAGGAGATACCCGAGCCCTGGGACGAGTTGTGTACCACCGTGGCGGCCCTCCATCTCTGGAAGGCGGAGGGCCGGTGGATCGCCACCGGTGCTGTACGGGGAGGAGACCGGCTGGTCGCGGTGGTCACCGACGTGGACCCGCCGTAGCCCTTTGGTGTTCAGCCTGGAAGGGGGCCGGCTCTTGGACCGGCTCTTGGACCGGTTCACGGTGCGGGCGCCGGGACGCGATTCCTGATCAGCCCTGTCAGCCCTGTCAGTCCTGTTCGCCCCGAGATCCCTGCTGTTCCTGTCCTCCCCGCCGTCGTGGCCTACGGAGTCGGAGGCCGGGGCGACGGGGGCCGCGTGGGCGGGTGCGGGCCGGGTGCGGTCTGTGCGGCTTCGCGGAGCCTGCCGTACTCCTCGGCCATCGTGGCCGCCGTCCAGTGGGCGTTGAGTCCGCTCGGGTTGGGCAGTGCCCAGATCCGGGTGGAGCCGATCGTCCGCGTCTGCGGTCCGATCCTGGCCTTGGGCTCACGGAACGCCGTGCGGTAGGCGGTGACTCCCACGACGGCGAGCCAACGCGGCTTCAGCCTCTCCACCTTGGCCGTCAGGATGCGACCGCCCTCGCGGTACTCATCGGCGCTCAGCTCGTCGGCGCGGGCCGATGCCCGTGCCACCACATTGGTGATGCCGAGGCCGAGAGCCAGGAGATCGTCCTGCTCCGACGGGGCGAACCTCCGGGGTGTGAACCCCGACAGGTGAAGCACCGGCCAGAAGCGGTTGCCCGGCCGGGCGAAGTGATGGCCGGTCGCGGCCGTCATCAGGCCGGGGTTGATTCCGCAGAACAGCACGTTCAGGCCCTCCGCGACCACATCGGGGACGATGCGGTCGCGGGCGGCCTCCAGCTCTTCGGGCTTCATCGGTGCGCCGGCCGGCGGATCAGAGGATCGAGCCGGGGGCGTAGGCGGCTGCCTCCGGGTGCTGCTTGGAGATCTCCTCGATCCGGGAGACCACCGCGGCCACCTGGCCGCCGGCGGCGCCGGTGAAGGACAGCTTGTCGGCCATCAGCGCGTCCAGCTGCGCCCGGTCGAGCGGCATCCGGTCGTCGGCCGCGAGCTTGTCGAGCAGTTCGTTGCGCTCGGCGCCCTGTTCACGCATGGCGAGGGCGGATGCGACCGCGTGCTCCTTGATGACCTCGTGCGCCACTTCCCGGCCGACGCCCGCCCGTACGGCACCCATCAGCACCTTGGTGGTGGCCAGGAACGGCAGATACCGGTCGAGTTCGCGGGCGACGACGGCCGGGAACGCGCCGAACTCGTCCAGCACGGTCAGGAACGTCTCGAGCAGCCCGTCGAAGGCGAAGAACGCGTCGGGCAGGGCGACACGGCGGACGACCGAGCACGACACATCGCCCTCGTTCCACTGGTCACCGGCCAGTTCGCCGGTCATCGAGGCGTAACCGCGCAGGATCACCATCAGGCCGTTCACACGCTCGCAGGAGCGGGTGTTCATCTTGTGCGGCATCGCGGACGAGCCGACCTGTCCCGGCTTGAAGCCCTCGGTGACCAGCTCGTGCCCGGCCATCAGCCGGATGGTCTTGGCCAGGGACGAGGGAGCACCCGCCAGCTGGACCAGCGCGGTCACCACGTCGTAGTCGAGCGAGCGCGGGTACACCTGGCCGACCGAGGTGAAGGCGTGCGCGAAGCCGAGGTGCCCCGCGATCCGCTCCTCGAGCTCCGCCAGCTTCGACTCGTCCCCGCCCAGCAGGTCCAGCATGTCCTGGGCGGTGCCGACCGGGCCCTTGATGCCGCGCAGCGGGTAACGCCCCAGCAGGTCGTCGAGACGTCCGTACGCCACAAGCAGCTCGTCGGCGGTCGTCGCGAAGCGCTTGCCGAGGGTGGTCGCCTGCGCCGCCACGTTGTGCGAACGCCCGGCCATCACCAGCTCGGCGTGCTCGCCCGCCAGCCTGCCGAGGCGCGCGAGCACCGCGACGGTACGGTCGCGCATCAGCTCGAGCGAGAGCCGGATCTGGAGCTGCTCGACATTCTCGGTGAGGTCCCGGGACGTCATGCCCTTGTGGATCTGCTCGTGCCCCGCGAGGGCGTTGAACTCCTCGATCCGCGCCTTCACATCGTGCCGCGTGACCTTCTCGCGCTCGGCGATCGACGCCAGGTCGACCTGGTCGAGCACCCGCTCGTAGTCGGCGAGCGCGGTCGCAGGGACCTCGATCCCCAGGTCCTGCTGGGCCCGCAGCACAGCGAGCCAGAGCCGGCGCTCCAGCCTGACCTTCTGCTCGGGGGACCAGAGGACGGCGAGCTCCGTGGAGGCGTAGCGGCCGGCCAGGACGTTGGGGATGCGAGGCTTTGCAGTCACGTGAAGTGATTCTACTGGCGGTTTCTGCAGGTCGGTGCCCCGGTTCCGTTCGTAGGTTGCTACGGCGTTCGGAGCGGGAGACCGTGTTCGAATAAGTGTTCGGGTACTCTGGGTCGTATGGCTGTCCACCTGCAGAGTTCCCTCTTCGACCAGGGCGACGCGACCGGCCTTCGCCCGCTGACCGAGGTGCGCCGCAGCCACCTGGGGCAGGGAGCCTGGATCGACGTGCTGCCGCAGTGGCTCACCGGGGCGGACGCGCTCTTCGACGTACTGGCGCGGGACGTCCCCTGGCACGCGGAGCAGCGCGTCATGTGCGAGCGGGTGGTGGAGGTGCCGAGGCTGCTGTCGTTCTTCGAAGCGGCCGCCCCCTTGCCGCACCCCACGCTCGACGAGGCCCGTGACGCACTCGGAGCGCACTACGCGAAGGAGCTCGGAGAGCCCTTCACCACGGCCGGACTGTGCTTCTACCGTGACGGGCGGGACGGCGTCGCCTGGCACGGGGACACGATCGGCCGCGGCAGCAGGGAGGACACGATGGTGGCGATCCTCTCGCTCGGCGCTCCCCGGAGCCTGACACTGCGGCCGCGCGGCGGCGGCAGCACCGTCCGTACGCCGCTGGGGCACGGGGACCTGATCGTGATGGGCGGCAGCTGTCAGCGCACCTGGGAGCACGCGATTCTCAAGACGGCGCGCCCTGTGGGGCCGCGCATCAGCGTGCAGTTCCGTCCGCACGGGGTGCGCTGAGCCCGGATACGCAGCACAGCACCGCGGGGTGCGGGTCCCGTCCCGGCCAGGCCGTAACACCGGGAGCAGTGCCCGTCCGTCCCCGCCAAGTGGCAGCACTGGACGCAGTGCCCGTCCGGCCCCCCGGCCAGATCGCAGCACCGGTCACAGCACCCGTCCGTCCCGGGACGGCGCGGTGGAAAACGGGTACGGATCCGAGCACCGCCGCCCAGTTTCTTCCACCGGCCCGGAGCCCCGCCATGCTGCTTCATGAACTCGCCGCCACCTCACGCGCCGTCGGTTCGGAATCCGCCAGGAACGCGAAGACCGCCCTGCTGGCGGAGTACCTGCGAAGCCTGGGCCCCGACGACCTTCCGGCGGCGGTGGCCCTGCTCTCCGGTGAGTCCCGGCGGATGCGGATCGGGGTGGGGCCAGCGGCCCTGCGCGACCTTCCGGAGCCCGCCGCTGAACCGTCGCTCGGTGTGCGGGAGACACAGGACGTCCTGGCCGAGCTGGCCGCCGTACACGGCCCCGGCTCGCGGGACGAGCGCAGCGCCCTGCTCCAGGGGCTGTTCTCCCGGGCCACCGCCTCGGAGCAGTCCTTTCTCGCGGCCGTACTCGTCGGCGAACTGCGGCAGGGTGCACTCGACTCCGTGGTCGCGGACGCGGTGGCGAAGGCCGCAGGGGTGTCGGCCGCCGATGTCCGGCGGGCTCTGATGTTCCGGGGGTCCGCCCGTGCCGTGGCGGCCGCCGCGCTGTCCGGCGGGCGGGAGGCACTGCGGGCGTTCGGCCTGGAACTGGGCAGGCCGGTGCGGCCGATGCTCGCGGCGGCCGAGCCCGATGTGGCGGCGGCCCTGGAACGGGTCGGGCCCGCGGCTGTCGAGTGGAAGCTGGACGGGATCCGGGTGCAGGTCCACCGGAACGGTGCCGACGTGGCCGTCTTCACCCGCAGCCTGGACGACATCACCTCATGGGTGCCCGAAGTGGTCGAGGCGGTGGCCGAACTGCCGGTGAGGTCCGCCGTCCTGGACGGGGAGGCCATCGCGGTGGGCCCGGACGGGCGCCCGCTGCCGTTCCAGGTGACGGCCGCCCGTACGGCGTCGCGTCAGGACCCGGTCCGGCTGCGGGCCGAAGTGCCGCTGCGGGTGTACTTCTTCGACCTGCTGCACCGCGACGGCGCCGACCTCATCGACCTGCCCGCGCGCACCCGCTGGGAGGCGCTCGACGCGGTGGTGCCGGTGGATCTGCGCGTCCCGCGTACGGTCACCGGCGAGACGGCCGAGGCCGAGCGGTTCTTCGCGGACGCGGTCGCACAGGGGCAGGAGGGCGTGGTGGTGAAGGATCCCGCGGCGCCGTACGCGGCCGGGCGCCGCGGGGCCGGGTGGATCAAGGTGAAGCCACGGCACACGCTCGACCTGGTGGTGACCGCGGCCGAGTGGGGGCACGGCAGGCGGCAGGGCGTGCTCAGCAATCTCCATCTCGCCGCTCGTGGAGAGGCCGGGGATCCGGAGCCCTGGGTGATGCTGGGCAAGACCTTCAAAGGCCTCACCGATGAACTGCTCGTCTGGCAGACCCGCGAACTGCTGGCACGCGAGGTGAGCAGGGACGGGTATGTCGTACGGGTACGGCCGGAGCTGGTGGTGGAGGTGGCGTTCGACGGGCTGCAGCGCAGCCCCCGCTATCCGGCGGGACTCGCCCTGCGCTTCGCACGCGTGCTGCGCTACCGCGAGGACAAGGGCCCCGCCGAGGCGGACACGGTGGCCGCGGTCCGCGCCCTCGCCCCGGACACGCTGTGACCCGGCGGCGGCCCGTTCGTACGCGTACCGAACCGCAGATGCCCGCCGGCACTCACAGGCCGGCGCCATGCCCGTCACCTCTTGCCCGTCACGCAACGCCCGTTACGCCTTGCCCGTCACGCCACGGCCCAGCGCCTACGGCCCATCCGGCAGGCTCGGCGCATCCGGCAGGCCCCGCCCATCCGGCACGTCCGGCCCGTCGGCCAGGCCCGGCACCTCCGGCGCGGCCTCCAGCCGGCGCCAGCCGGTCACCGGTCCCGGGGCGCCGTCGTCCGCGGGCGTGATCCAGAACGCCTTGCCGCTCCTGGCGCAGAACTGTGCGCCGCTGCGCCCGTCACCGGACGAACGTCCCGTCAGCCGCCGTCCTATCCACGGCACCAGATGCTCGCGCGCGAACCGCAGGTCGCTGGTGCGTCGCGCCGCCCAGCGGGCCGCCGTGGCCGGGGGCAGCGGCGCCCGCCAGTCGTCCTCGGCCGCCAGCCCCAGCGTCTGCCACACCGCCTCGGCCACCCGGCGGTGCCCATCGGCCGTCAGATGCAGCCGGTCCACGTCCCACAGCCGCTGGTCTCCCAGCACCGGGGCACCGTAGAGATCGACGACCAGCGCGCCGTGCCGCGCGGCCAGGTCGTCGATGAAGGAGAACAGCTCCTCCATGCGCGGGCGGAAGCGTTCCATCACCGGCCCGTTCCGGCCAGGACTGCGCATCAGGACCAGCTGCCCACAGGCGGGAGCCAGACGTCCCGCCGCCTCCTCCAGCCGGCCGCGCACCATCCCCATGTCGCACTTGGGGCGCAGCGTGTCGTTGAGCCCGCCCACCAGCGTCACCACATCGGGCCTGAGCTCAGCCGCGGCTCGGGCCTGTTCGTCGGCGATCTGGCCGATCAGCTTTCCGCGTACGGCGAGATTCGCGTAGCGGAAGCCGGGAGTCCGTGCCGCCAGGCGCGCGGCGAGCAGGTCGGCCCAGCCGCGGTACGAGCCGTCCGGGAGGGCGTCCGACATTCCCTCGGTGAAGGAGTCGCCGACCGCGACCAGACTGGTGTAGGAGGCATTCAATTTCATCGCCGGACGATCCTACCGTGGTGCGCCACCGCTGCCCCGGGGCGAGCGCGGCGGCCGGTCAGTCGCCGGTCCCGGCCGCCGGAGCCGCCGGGCGCCCGACCAGCTCCCGCAGCAGGTCCTCCATCGTCACCAGCCCGGCGAGGGTGCCGTCGTCGCCCATCACCGCCGCCAGATGTGTACGGCTGCGGCGCATCGCCGTCAGTACGTCGTCCAGCGGGCTGGCGGCGCGCACCCGGGCGATGGCCCGCATCGCGGAGACCGCGAACGGCAGATCGCGGGGCAGCGCGTCCAGTGCGTCCTTGACGTGGAGGTACCCGAGAATCCGCCGGTTGTCGTCGACCACGGGGAAGCGTGAGAAGCCGGATTCGACCGACAGCTGTTCCAGCTTCTCCGGGGTCGTTCCCAGACGTGCGTACACCACCTGCTCCAGCGGCACGACCACATCGCGTACGGGCCTGCGGCCCAGCTCCAGGGCGTCGTGCAGCCGCTCGCTCGCCCGGTCGTCCAGCAGACCGGCCGCCGATGCGTCGGTCACCAGGCGGGCCAGCTCGTCGTCCGTGAAGGTCGCCGCGACCTCGCTCTTCGCCTCGACCCGCAGCAGTTTCAGCAGCGCGTTGGCGAAGGAGTTGATCGCGAAGATCACCGGACGCAGCGCACGCGCCAGCGTGACCAGCGGAGGGCCGAGCAGCAGCGCCGTCCGCACCGGCCCGGCCAGGGCGATGTTCTTCGGCACCATCTCGCCGAAGAGCATGTGCAGATAGGTCGCCACGGTGAGGCTGATGATGAAGGAGACCGGGTGGATCAGCCCGCCGGGCATCCCGACGGTGTGGAAGACCGGCTCCAGCAGATGGGCGATGGCCGGTTCGGCGACCACACCGAGCACCAGCGTGCAGAGCGTGATCCCGAGCTGCGCCGCGGCCATCAGGGCTGCCAGGTGCTCCAGCCCCCACAGCACGCTCCGCGCCCGCCGGTCGCCCTCCTCCGCCGCCGGTTCGATCTGGCTGCGCCGTACGGAGATGAGCGCGAACTCACCGCCGACGAAGAAGGCGTTGACGACCAGCGTCAGCAGCCCGATGAACAGCTGGATCACAGTCATCGCAGGTCCCCGTCCTCATCGTCGGTTCCGGCGTCCCCGGTGGACTCGGCATCCCCGGCGGACTCGGCGGTTCTGCCCGTCCGGCCGGGCTTGCCGCGCTTGGTGTCCTTGTCGTCCTTGCCGTCCGGGTCGTCGTCGCCGTCCGCCGCCTCCGGTGCGTGCAGCAGCAGCCGCGCGGCGCGGCGCCCGCTCGCGTCCACCACATCGATCCGCCAGCCACCCACCTCGAAACTGTCGCCCTCGGCCGGGATACGCCCCAGCTCGGTGGCGACGAAACCCGCCAGGGTCTCGTACGGGCCTTCGGCCACCCGCAGGCCGATCGACTCCAGCTGATCGGTCCTCGCGGCCCCGTCGACCGAGTAGACCGGCCGTCCGTCGGCGTCCTCGCCCGCACCGGCCAGGTCGGGCGTCTCGTGCGGGTCGTGCTCGTCGCGTACCTCGCCGACGACCTCCTCGACGATGTCCTCCAGCGTGACGACACCGGCCGTGCCGCCGTACTCGTCGATCACCACGGACATCGTGCGCTTGCCGTACATCCGGTCGAGCAGCCGGTCCACGGTCAGCGTCTCCGGTACGAGCAGGGGCTCGCGGAGCAGCTCGGACACCGGGAAACGCGGCCTGCGCTCCGCCGGGAGCGCCAGTACGTCCTTGATGTCGGCGACTCCCACGACCTGGTCGAGGCTGCCCCGGTAGACCGGGAAGCGCGACAGGCCGGTGGCGCGGGTGGCGTTCGCGACGTCCTCTGCGCTGGCCTGCACATCGAGCGCCACCACCTGGACCCTGGGCGTCATCACGTTCTCGGCGGTGAGATCCGCCAGGTTGAGCGTACGGACGAAACGCTCGGCGGTGTCCTCCTCCAGCGCGCCCGCCTTGGCCGAGTGCCGGGCCAGTGCGACCAGCTCCTGCGGCGAACGGGCCGAGGCCAGCTCCTCCGTCGGCTCCATACCGAGCCGGCGCAGCAGCCGGTTGGCGGTGTTGTTGAGATGGCTGATCAGCGGGCGGAAAACCGCGCTGAAGCAGCGCTGCGGGGTGGCCACCATCTTGGCAACGGTCAGGGGGGAGGAGATCGCCCAGTTCTTCGGGACCAGCTCACCGACCACCATCAGGAAAACGGTGGACACGGCCGTGCCGATCACCAGGCCAGCCGACGAAGCCGCGCCGGACGGCAGACCCATCGACTCGATGGGACCGCGCAGCAGCTTCCCGATCGACGGCTCGGCGAGCATCCCGATGACCAGGTTGGTGACGGTGATGCCGAGCTGGGCGCCGGACAGCTGGAAGGTGAGCCCGCGCACCGCACGCAGCGCGCTCGCCGCGCCGCGCTCGCCCCGCTCGGCGGCCTCCTCGAGTTCGCTGCGCTCGACGGTCGTGAGCGAGAACTCCGCCGCGACGAAGGCCGAGCAGGCCAGCGAGAGCAGCAGCGCCACGATGAGCAGAAGGACTTCGGTCATCGGTTCACCTCCGTCCCATGATCAGCCAGGGAGCGGAGGACTGCGCGATGTCGGCTGCTGGGAGGCTCGCCCATGGGCGGACGCTCACACCTTTCGGTCGGTGTCGGTGTCGGCGTAGTTGTCGGTGGTACGGCTCGGTCGGTGGCAGGGCGGACAGCCATCGTAAAGGAAAGGCAAAGCGCCGGTCGTGGCTGCGGCGGTTACAGCGGCTTGACCCACCGTCGCCAGTGGTCCTCGCGATGGTAGCCAGCCGATGCCCAGGTCCGGTGGGCCCGTTCGTTGTCCTCCAGGACCATGGCGTCGCCCCGCCGCCCGCCGAGGGCCGTGAAACGCTGTTCCGCCGCCTCCAGCAGGGCGGCGGCGATGCCCCGCCGGCGGAGATCGGGGTGGACGGCCAGGCGGTAGAGGGAGCACCGCCATCCGTCGAAGCCGGCTATCACCGTCCCGGCCAGCAGGCCGTCGCGCTCCGCGACGAGGAGGGCCTCGGGGTCCCGGGTGACGAGGCGGGCCACGCCGTCGTGGTCGTCACTGACACTGGTTCCTGCCGCCGCGATGCGCCAGAACCGCAGGACGGCGTCGACGTCCGACAGGGTGGCGCAGCGGATGACAAGATCGCTCATGGGACGAGCCAATCAGATGGGCCGTCGTCCGTGCGGCCTGCCCCCTGACCGCCTCTTGCCGGTGCTAGCACCCGCGCGCTAGCGTGGTGACGTGGCCAAGACTCAGCTGAACGTACGCGTGGACGAAGCGACCGCCGAAGCGGCACGCCAGCGTGCTCTCCAACGGGGAGTGAGCGTGAACCGCTATATCGAGGAGCTGGTCAATCAGGACGCCGGCGAGGTGGGGCACACCTTCGTCGAAGCGGCCGCCGACTTCATGAAGCAGTACGCGTCGGTGTTCGCGGACGAGTCCGCCGTGGAAGGCAAGCGTCGCAAAGGCAGCCGTTGAACCTCAAGATCGATCTGGCCTGGCTGCTGATGGTCGCCGAGCACCGGACCCCCGGTGACCCGCCCGTCATCGACTGGGGCGCGCTGGTGGCCGCCGTCAGCCGGCACGAGGCCGAGGTCTTCGGCATCCCCGTCTACAGCGACCCGTACGCCCGTGCCGCCGCCCTGCTGCAACTGCTGCTCCACGTACCGGCGTTGGAGCACTCCAACGCGATGTTCGCCTCGGCCGTCGCCTACGGCTATCTCGTCGCCTGCGGGCTGAAGGTCGTCACCTCGCCCGAACAGGTCAGGGATCTGGCACGGCTGGTGAAGCAGGACAAGGCGGATGTCCGGACGATCGCCGACGAACTGCGCCAGTGGAGCCTGTGAGCCCCGGCCGCGCCTGATCGGGCCTTCTGATCGGGTCACCTGAGCCAGCCACCTGAGCCAGCCACCTGAGTCGTCCACCTCAGCCGACCACCTGAGCCGACCACCCCGGGCCGACCGGGACCTCGCCCGGCCTCGGCCCCGCTTCACCTCACGCGGCCGCCGATGCCCCCGGCCGCCGCGCCCGGCCCAGGACACAGGGCGACGAAGGCAGCCACAGCCCACGCTCCGGTACGGTCAGCCGCCGGTAGGTGCCGAGTTCGAAACCCGCCTCCCGGATCGCGGCCAGGGTGTCACGCGCGGTGTGGCAGCCGCCGAAGAGCAGCGGCCAGACCGTACGGTCCAGGGCCCGCTGTGCCGTGGCCCGCACAGGTCCAGGGGCGAGCCCGTGCTCGAAGAACCGCAGTTCACCGCCCGGCCGCAGCACACGCCTGATCTCGGCGAGCGCCCGCGGCAGATCGCGTACGGTGCACAGCACCAGCGACGCCACGGCCGCGTCGAAGGTCTCGTCCGGTACGGGAAGCGCCTCCGCGGTCCCCGGCAGCACGTCCACCGGGACAGTGGCGTCCATCGCGGACCGGACCGCCAACTGCCTGAGCGTGCGCTCCGGTTCGACGGCCACCACATCGGAGACCGCTGCCGGGTAGTGGGCGAAGTTCAGCCCGTTGCCCGCGCCGACCTCGATCACCCGGCCGGACAGGCCGGCGAGCAGTTCGGCACGGTGGGCCGCCACGCCCGCGTTGCGGTCGGCGTTGACGCTGAACCGGGCGTAGAAGCGGGCAAAGAGCGGGTGGTGCACGCTGTCGCGTGGGATCTTGCTGCTGCGCAGCGGCATCGTAGGTCTCCTCCGGCGGACGGGAAGGCGGGGGACACGGCGATTGTGCCTGTCCCCTCGCCCGCCCCGCTCATGCCCCCGATGGCCCGCCGTACTCCGGGGAACGTGGAGGATTCCCCGAGAGCCGCGGCACGTCCGGCGCGGCCGCCCACGTCCCGCCGATGTGCGGTGCCAGCCAGCCGGGCGCCCGGTCACGGAAGACGGCGGGCTCCAGCAGGCCCGCGCCCTCCGGTACGGCCCCGGCCAGCGGCGCCCCCGCGGCCTCCGGCAGATCCACCAGATTGCACCGGGCGTCGAGACCTGGCTCGGCCGGCCAGCTGCCGATCACGACCCCCGCGCACTCCAGCCGCCGGGCGCGCAGCGCCTCCGCCGTCAGCGCCGTCGCGTTGAGCGTGCCGAGTGTGGCCGGGGTGACCACCAGGACCGGTGCCCCCAGCAGCTGAGCCGCGTCCGCGAGTGTGCCGCCGTCGTCGTCGAACCGTACGAGCAGCCCGCCCGCGCCCTCGACCAGCACCAGATCGTGCTCGGTCGCCAGCTTCTGCGCCGCGTCCGCCACCTCCTGCGGGCGCAGCGGCGCGAGCCCGGCGCGCCTGGCGGCCGTGGCGGGCGCCAACGGGTCGGGGAACCGGGCCAGTTCGACAGCGGTCACCTCACCGGCGAGCCGCGCCACCTCGGCCACGTCGCCGTGCTCGCCGGGTAGCAGCCCGGTCTGCGCGGGCTTCAGCACCGCGACGGACCGGCCCCGCGCTGCGGCCGCCAGCGCGGCGGTCACCACCGTCTTGCCGATCTCCGTGCCGGTCCCCGTCACCACCAGAATCGTCATGTCATGCCTCCCGTGCCACCGCGCACACCGCACGGCAGATCCTGGCGATGTCCTCGTCTCCCGTGATGTACGGCGGCATGGTGTACACGAGATCGCGGAACGGCCGCAGCCACACGCCCTCGCCCACCGCGGCCCGGGTCGCCGCCGCCATGTCCACCTCGTGGTCCAGCTGGACCACGCCGATCGCCCCCAGGACCCGGACGTCCCGGACGCCCGGCAGCCCGGCGGCCTCCGACAGACCGTCCAGCAGATCCGCCTCCAGACGTTTGACCTCAGCCTCCCAGTCCTGCCCGAGCAGCAGATCGACCGAGGCACAGGCGACCGCCGCCGCCAGCGGATTGGCCATGAACGTCGGCCCGTGGGCCAGCACCGGCACCTCGCCCCGCGCGATGCCATCGGCGACCCGCGGGGTGCAGAGCGTCGCCGCCATCGTCAGATAGCCGCCGGTCAGAGCCTTGCCCACACACATCACATCCGGTGCGACCCCGGCGTGGTCCGCGGCGAAGAGCTTGCCCGTACGGCCGAAGCCGGTGGCGATCTCGTCGAAGACCAGCAGCACACCGTGCGCGTCGCACGCCTCGCGGAGCACCCGCAGATACGCGGGGGAGTGGAAACGCATCCCGCCCGCGCCCTGGACCACCGGCTCCACGATCACGGCCGCCAGCTCGTGCGCATGGCGGCCGATCAGCTCATGGAGACGGTCGGCGTACCCCTGCTCGTACTCCGCCGGAGGCGCGTCCGCGAAGACCTGCCGGGGCAGCACCCCCGACCACAGGTCGTGCATACCGCCCTCGGGGTCGCACACCGACATGGGCTGCCAGGTGTCCCCGTGGTAGCCGCCCCGCCAGGTCAGCAGCCGCTGCTTCTCGGGGCGGCCCACGGAACGCCAGTACTGCAGACACATCTTGACGGCGACCTCGACCGACACCGAACCGGAGTCGGACAGGAACACATGCTGGAGCGGCTCCGGTGTGATCTCCACCAGCTTCGCCGCGAGCCGGACGGCGGGCTCATGGGTGAGCCCGCCGAACATCACATGGCTCATCCGGTCCAGCTGGCCGCGCGCGGCCTCGTTCAGCACCGGGTGGTTGTAGCCGTGGATCGCCGACCACCAGGACGACATGCCGTCCACCAGCTCGCCCGCGCCCGCGACGCGCAGCCGGACACCGGACGCCGACTCGACGAGCAGCGGCTCCTGCCGGCCGGGCATCGGGCCGTACGGGTGCCAGACATGGCGCCGGTCGAGTTCGAGCAGATCGGCCGTGTCAGGCATTGGGTGCGAGGTCCGTTCCCGCGCCCCTGCGGCGTACCGACACCAGGCCCTCACGGTGTTCGGGCAGCGTCGTCGTGTCCGAGCCCTCCACCACGAAGCCGGCGTCCGCGATCATGTCCAGGTCGGCCCGGCCCGCCTGGCCCTCACTCGTCAGATAGTCGCCGAGGAAGATGGAGTTGACGAGGTGCAGGGCGAGCGGCTGGAGCGAACGCAGATGCACCTCGCGTCCGCCCGCGAGACGTACCTCGGCGTCCGGGCAGACGAACCGCACCATCGCCAGGATGCGCAGACAACGCTGCGGGGTCAGGTGCCAGTCCCCGGCCAGCGGGGTGCCCTCCATCGGGATCAGGAAGTTCACCGGCACCGAGTCGGGGTCGAGACCGCGCAGCGCGAAGACCACGTCGACCAGGTCGGCGTCGCTCTCCCCCATCCCGGCGATCAGCCCCGAGCACGCCGAAAGACCGGCGGCCTGGGCGTGCTGGACCGTCTCCACCCGGTCGGCGAAGTCGTGGGTGGTGCAGATGTCGGCGTAGGTGGCCTCCGACGTATTCAGATTGTGGTTGTACGCGTCGGCCCCGGCCGCCCGCAGCCGCTCCGCCTGACCGTCCTTGAGCAGCCCGAGGCAGGCGCACACCTCGATGTCCTCGTTCTGCCCCTTGATCGCCTCGATGGTCTCCGACACCCGGTCGACATCGCGGTCCGTCGGGCCCCGGCCACTGGCGACCAGACAGACCCGCTTCGCCCCGCCGGCGACTCCGGCCGCAGCCGCCTTCGACGCCTCGTCCGGCTTCAGCCAGGTGTACTTGAGGATCTCCGCCTTGGAGCCCAGCCGCTGCGAGCAGTACGAGCAGTCCTCGGGACACAGGCCCGATTTGAGATTGACGAGATAGTTGAGCTTCACCCGCCGCCCGAACCACTGACGGCGCACCTTTCCGGCTGCCGCCACCACGTCCAGCAGTTCGTCGTCGGTCGTCGCCAGCACGGCGAGCGCCTCTTCACGGGTCGGCAGTTCGCGCCGCAGCCCCTTGTCCACCAGCGTGTTCAGCAGGTCCATAGGGCTGATCCTGGCCTACGGCACCACCTCCGGCCAAGGAGGAACCGAACAACACCGCTGACCTGGGGTGTGTGTATTGCCACACCCTGACCCCGCATCGCCCCGGCTAGGGTCTGTGAACTGCCTACAAAAAGGGACCGATCATGACTCCAGCCGCACCCCGCGAGCCCTTCGAGTGGACCGACGCGGTGGCCCGGCGCCGGGCGGACGCGGGGCTGGTGCGCGCGCTCCGGCCGCGGGCCGCCGCCCAGGACGTGCTCGACCTCGCGAGCAACGACTATCTGGGGCTGAGCCGCCGGGCCGCGGTCACCGCGGCCGCCGCCGAAGCGGCCCGCCGCTGGGGTGCGGGTGCCACCGGATCCCGGCTGGTCACCGGATCCACCGAACTCCACGCCGAACTGGAGGGCGAGCTCGCGCGGTTCAGCGGTTTCGAGGCGGCGCTCGTCTTCTCCTCCGGGTACGCGGCCAACCTCGCCGTGCTCACCGCGCTGACCGGCCGCGACTCCCTGATCGTCTCCGACGCCGCCAACCACGCCTCGATCGTGGACGGCTGCCGGCTCTCCAGGGCGGCGACCGAAGTCGTCCCGCACAGCGATCCCGAGGCAGTCGGGAAGGCGCTGGACGCGCATGGCGGCGGCCGGGCCGTCGTGGTCACCGACTCGGTCTTCTCGGTCGACGGCGACGCGGCGCCACTGCCGGAACTGGCCGCGGTGTGCCGTCGCCACGGGGCGGCCCTGATCACCGACGACGCGCACGGCCTGGGCGTACTCGGCGACGGCGGACGCGGCGCCGTGCACGCGGCGGGGCTCGCGGGCGCTCCCGACGTGGTCGCCACGGTCACCCTCTCGAAGTCACTCGGCAGCCAGGGCGGTGCGGTGCTCGGCCCCGCCCGGGTCATCGGTCATCTGGTCAACGAGGCCCGCACCTTCATCTTCGACACCGGCCTGGCACCCGCGGCGGCGGGCGCGGCCCTGGCGAGTCTGCGGCTCCTGCGGGACGACCCGCTGCTCGCCGGGCGTACGAGGACGGTGGCGCACACCCTGCACACCCGGCTGACCGCGGGCGGACTCAGCGCGGTGCGCCCGCAGGCCGCCGTCGTCTCCGTCCTGGCTCCCTCGCCCGCCCAGGCGGTGCGCTGGGCGGCCGACTGCCGCGAAGCCGGTCTGGTGGTCGGCTGCTTCCGCCCGCCGTCGGTACCGGACGGCATCTCACGGCTGCGGCTCACCGCACGAGCCGACCTGACGGACGAGCAGGTCGAGCGGGCGGTGGACACGGTGCTGCGGACCGCGCCCACCGGATGACAAGTCCCCGATAAGCAGAGCCGGTTACCCGACGACGCCTACCTGGCGCCCGCTTCGTGCACCGACTCCAGGAAGCCGGTCCAGGCGGCCGCTCCGAAGAGCAGCGCCGGGCGGCGCACGCGCTTCGAGTCACGGACGGCCAGCACACCGCCGTCCAGTAACGCGGTCTCGACACAGTTGTTCATTCCGGTGCTGCGGCTGCTGCGCCGCCACCGCGCGCTGCTCAGAGAAGTACTGGAAGGGACGTTCGCAGGGTGAGCGGACATGATGCCTCCCTAACCGCCGTCACTGATCCCGGCGATGAGATCCAACGATTCCTGCTGGGGAAGGGCGCGCGCCTGGATCCTGCGGAACGCGGCGCTGTACGCCCTGAGGTCTTCTTTCCGTTCCAGATAACGGCTATGCATCAAGTGGTCGAGAACGACCACATCCAGATCAACAATGTTCGGAAAAGAGAAGATGGTGAAAGAGCCGGTGAGTCCACGGTGCCCGCCGGCGGTGAACGGTATGACCTGCAACCGCACATGAGGCAGCTTGGCGACCTCCCGTACATGCCGTAACTGCTCCGCCATCACCCCGCGCCCGCCCATCCGGCGGTGCAGAGCGGCCTCGTCGACGACCGCGCTGAGCTCAAGCGGCGGATCCGCGTCGAGCACGCGCTGCCGCGCCAGCCGCACATCGACCAGGGAGTCCACGGTCCCCGCCGGTATCCCGTCGAGTGAGGCCCGGGTGACCGCTTTCGCGTAGCCGGGTGTCTGCAGCAGACCGGGCACCACCGACATCTCGAACGTGTGCGCCGTGCACGCCTGCGACTCCAGCCTGATGAAGTCGCGGTACTGGGCAGGCAGCACCCCCCGGTAGATGTGCCACCAGTCGGCGCTCTCGTCGGCCCCCGCACCGCACAGCGCGTCGAGCAGCTCGCGCTGCCGGGCGTCCCGCACCCCGTACGCGTCGAGCAGCAGGGCCAGATCAGCCGGCCGCACCCCGCTGCGTCCCGTCTCGATCCTGCTCACCTTGGACTGGTGCCACCCCGCCAACCGGGCCGCGGCCGCGCTGGTCAGGCCCGCCAGGACCCGCAGCCGGCGCAGCTCGGCGCCGAGTTTGACGCGGCGCACCGCCGGGCTGCTCCGCACCGTTCTCTCCCTCCGGTCGGCCGTTTCTGCAAACGTGCCAGTCCGGACGTCAAATACGGTCTCCCGTCGCAGAGTTCATCACTTTGAGCGACAGATATATGCACATCTTTGTGGATCGGCGGTACTGCGGTCACTATGAGTGTCACGCTCGCACGAAGCGCCACCTGAGGCCGTCTCGAAGCACAACCGTCACGAGACCTGCGCCGGCAGCGGTGGGAAAGGGACAGGCCGTCATGGCAGACCACCAGGAAGCATCCGTCACCCTGCCGAGCGAGCCGGCCTCGGTCCCGGCCGCCCGCACGTTCGTGGCCCGTGTGCTCACCGGATGGGGGCTGCCCTCCGACGCGGAGCTGGCGGACACCATCCGGCTGATCGTCTCGGAGCTGGCGACCAACGCGGTGCAGCACACCTTCGGCGCGTCCCCCACCTTCACGGTGCAGGCCGTCCTGGAGCGGGACGAGCGGCTGTGCGTCGGAGTCACGGACAGCCATCCGCGCTGGCCGCAGCGGCTGCCGGCAGCCGTGCAGCAGGACAACGGCCGCGGCATGGTCATCATCCGCTGGCTCGCGGCCGAGAACGGCGGCCGGCTGTCGGTCACCCCGACCCGGGACGGCGGCAAGACCGTGTGGATCGCCCTGCCCTGGACCGCCACGGTCCAGGGCTGACCGAGCCTGCCTTCCTCCGCCCGCCCCCGGCGTCAGTTCACCCGGCCGTACCAGACGCTGCGGTCCCAGATCTTCTCCAGCCTGACCACGGCGCCGGTCTTGGGGGAGTGCCAGATCTTGCCGTTCCCCGCGTAGATGCCGACGTGGTAGACGCTCCGGCCGTAGTGGAAGAAGACCAGGTCACCGGGGTGCCGGCCGGAGGCCGAGATATGGCGCACCCCGTTGTACTGCGCCTGGGCGGTGCGGGGCAGCTTCTTGCCCGCCTTCTTGAACGAGTAGAGCGTCAGCCCCGAGCAGTCGAACCGCGACGGCCCTGTCGCCCCCCACTGATAGGGCGAGCCCTTCTTGGAGGCCGCGATCTGTACGGCCCGGGCCGCGTGGGTGGCGGCCTGGGCCTCCACGGTCGCGCCCGGCGCCAGCGAAGTCCCCGCGACAGCGGCGAGGGTGAGGGCCGAGGCCGTTCCGGCCCGGGTGATCAGAGACGGGATATGAATCTGCGCAGTCATGCGCAACCCTTCGCAAACCGCCTGTGAAGGATGACCTGTCGGGTTCGGGCCGGCGAAGTTGCCCGGCCGCCGGGCAGGGTGACCGACTGATCAAGTCGGCCGTCCCGCCAAGCGGCTTCACCCCGAGGAGCGACGTCACTGTCGCCCCGGACTGCCTGGGTCCTCCACTCCTGCCGATCCACTCGTGTCGACCAGACATCCGGGTACGGCGGCAGGACTCGGCGTCCGCCCGGACCGCCCCGCCGTGGTGGCGGGGGCTTGTCGTCTCCCGGATCCTCACCCATGGCACGGCGGATTTCCGGCTGACCGCGCCGATTTGTGAGGGTTCGGGCCACTGGCCTGTTCGAGTGGGCGCCAGGGGCGGCGGAGTCGGGGACGCCGCCCGCGCAAGGCCCTCACCTGGGGCGCAGCGGTGATCCCGGGCGGACGGGCCGCAGCGAAGCGCAACTCGGCGCGGCCGCCGGACCGTCACCCGTCTACACCTTCCGGGGGACGCCCATCGGTGTACCGGCGACCCCCGAAAGGTGGATCCGGGCCGGCTCCCCGCGCGGCGCGGCCCGGTGCGGACGCCGTCACGGGGGCGGCGCGGCCCGGCCGACCGCGGCAACTCGGCCCGTGACAAAAGGTTTTCACCGGGCCCCTGTCAAAGTCCCTGCCTGCTGTCCGGGTTGAGCGGGGGAGGGGATATCCGCCAGTACCGCACCGCTCACCGGGACCACCTCTCCGCATTTCGGGTTGGCAAAGAACGCCCATGCGCCCTGTTGTCAGGGACCGTTCACAGGAAAGGATCCCCGGTACGTACTGGAGAGCGCCGTACGAACGGCGCTTCGCACAGGGGGAGGTACCACGTGAGACGCACCGCAGTGCTCGGCTCGGCCGGCGCTCTGGCCGCGGCGACTCTCATAGCGGGCGCCATGGCGGCACCGTCGGCCACCGCCGACGGCCGCGGTCACGCGGTCACGGAGGCGCACGGAGCGGCCGTTGCCGCCGCGCGGGCGGCGAAAGCGGGCATCGACTGGCGTGACTGCCCCACGGACTGGGCGCTCGCGAAGCCCGTCCAGTGCGGCTGGGTGACCGTGCCCGTCGACTACGCGCACCCGGACGGCCGGACGATCGAACTCGCGGTGGACCGTGCGGTGAGCACCGGTACGAAGTCGGAGCGGCAGGGCTCGCTCGTCTACAACCCCGGCGGGCCCGGCGCTTCGGGCCTGCGCTTCCCCACCAGGACCACCACCAAGAGCGCCCTGTGGGTCAACACCGCCAAGGCGTACGACTTCGTGGGCTTCGACCCGCGCGGAGTGGGCCACTCGGCGCCGATCTCCTGTATCGACCCGCAGAAGTACGTCAGCGCCCCCAAGGCCGACCCGGTTCCGGACAGCACGGCCGACAAGCGGGTGCAGCGCGGACTCGCGGCGCGGTACGCGGCCGGCTGCGAGAAGCGCAGTGGCGCGCTGCTGCCGTATCTCACCACGCCGAACAGCGCGCGCGACCTCGACGTCATCAGGGCGGCGCTCGGTGAGAAGAAGCTGAACTACCTGGGTGTGTCCTACGGCACCTATCTCGGCGCGGTGTACGGGACGCTCTTCCCGGGACATGTCCGCCGGATGATCGTGGACAGCGTGGTCGACCCGAAGCAGTCGAACATCTGGTACCAGGCCAACCTCAACCAGGACGTGGCCTTCCAGGGCCGCTGGCGCGACTGGCAGAACTGGGTGGCCGCGAACGACGCCAGCTTCCACATCGGGAAGACCGCTGACGCCGTCGAGCAGCAGTGGGTGAAGCTGCGGGCCGCCGCGAAGAAGCATCCGCTCGGCGGAGTCGTGGGCCCCGCCGAACTGCTCGGGTTCTTCCAGAACGCGCCGTACTACGACTCCTCCTGGGCGCCCGTCGCCAAGGCGTGGAGCCAGTACCTCGCCGGCGACCCACAGCCGCTGATCGACGCTGCCGGGCCCGACCTGTCGGACACCGCGGGCAACATCGCGGCGGAGAACAGTACGGCCGTCTACACGGCGGTCGAGTGCGCCGACGCCAAGTGGCCGACGGACTGGCGGACCTGGGACCGGGACAACACCCGGCTCAACAAGGACAATCCATTCCTCACCTGGTCCAATGCCTGGATGAACCTGCCGTGCGCCACCTGGCCCGCGAAGCAGCGGACCCCGGTGAACGTCCGTACCGGCAAGGGACTCCCGCCGGTGCTGATCGTGCAGTCGACCCGGGACGCGGCCACCCCCTTCCCGGGCGCCGTCGATCTGCACCAGCGCTTCAAGGGCTCACGCCTGATCGTCGAGAAGGACGCCGGATCGCACGGCGTGACCGGACTGGTCAACCCGTGCATCAACAGCAGGGTCGACACCTACCTGCTCACCGGCAGCACCGACCGCCACGACGTGACCTGCGCCCCGCACGCCACCCCGAAGCCGTAACGGCCCACGCCGGGGAACCGCTCGGTCAGCGGTTCCCCAGCCAGGCGTCTTCCGCCGCGTAGTCGAAGAGATCCAGATGCGGGTCGTAGACCTTCGCCATCGCGGGAAAGGCGTCGCGCCAGTCACGGTTCCGGAGCCGGCCGGCGATCCACTCCACGGTCGCGGGCAGCGACTCGGCATACCCGGTCACCGGGCGGTAGCCCAGCTCCCGCTCGGCGGCCGACATGTCGTACACCACCGGGTGATCGACGCCCCACGGTGTGCGGCCCACCTCGGCGGCCCCCTCGATCAGCACCAACCGGCTCCGTACGCCCATGACTTCGTCGACGGCCCTGCTGATTTCGGCGACCGTGGGCGCTTCGGGATCCCCGCCGTTCAGCACCCGCGCCCCCGGGTGCAGCGCCGCCAGCCGGATCAGCTCGGCCACGTTCGAGACATGCACCGGATGGAAGCGGCTCCGTCCGCCGTGCGCCAGAATCCGCACCGGCCGCCCGTCGAGCGCACGCTTGACGAAGTACAGCTCACGCGGGGCCCGGCTGTACGGACCGTGGACCGCACCGGCCCGCACCAGGGTCACGGGCAGCGCCCCGGAGGCCGCGAGCAGTTCCCGCTCCAGCGCCACCTTGCGGGTGCCGTACGTGGCAGGGCCCGGCTCGACCGTGAGGTGACTCTCGGGGATCGGCACCGGGAAACGCGGAAAGCCGTCCGGCTCGTCCTGGGTGTCGAAACTGCGCCCGTCGGCGTCCGCGTACACCGCGCCGCTGGAGATCACCACCGCCGAGCCGATCCGGTCCGCGAGGCCCACCAGCTGCCGGGCGTGGCCGGCTCCGTACGCGACCATGTCCACCAGTACGTCACAGCCGTCGCCCAGGGCCGCCGCCAGCTCGCCCTCACCGTCCCGGTCGACGCGCACCGTACGCACGCCGTCCGGCAGGCCGTCGTCGCCGCCCGCCCCGCGCGAAGCGGCCCGCACCTCCCATCCGTCCGCGACCAGCGCGCGCACCGCGGCGCGGCCGATCTGTCCGGTGGCCCCGAGTACGAAGACGCTTCCTCTGCTGCTCATGCCGTCGACGCTACGGTCGGCCCGCCGCTCGGGGCCAGACGGTTCTGCCCACAGCCGATCCGGCGTCAGCGCGGTTTCCTGGGGATCTTCTTCGGCTGGGCGGCCTTCACGTCGGCGGCGTACGCGTCGACGTACTCCTGGCCGGAGAGCCCGAGGACGGCGTACATGATCTCGTCGGTGACGGCCCGCAGCGCCACCTTCTCGTTCTCCAGGCCCTCGTAGCGGCTGAAGTCCAGCGGCTTCCCGAAGCGGATCGTCACCCGTCTGATCTTCGGCATCCGCTGGCCCGGCGGCTGGATCTCGAAGGTGCCCACCATGGCGCACGGCACCACGGGCACCCGGCCCTGGATGGCCATCACGGCCACTCCGACCTTGCCCTTGTAGAGCCTGCCGTCGTGCGAGCGGGTGCCCTCCGGGTAGATCCCGAGCAGCTCGCCCCTGCCGAGCACACCGAGCCCCTCGCGGACCGCCGCCCTGCCCGCCTCGCGGCCCGACCTGTCCACCGGGATCTGCCCGATACTGCGGAAGAAGGCGGCCGTCAGCCGCCCCTTGATGCCCGGCCCGGTGAAGTACTCCTGTTTCGCGAGGAACGTGATGCGCCGGCTGAGGACGACCGGCATCAGAAAGTGGTCCGAGAAGGACAGATGGTTGCCCGCGACAATCGCGGCGCCGTCCTCCGGGATGTGTTCGAGCCCTTCGATCCTCGGCCGGAACAGCAGCCTCAGCAGCGGTCCCAGAACGGCGTATTTCAGGATGTAGTAGAACAATCGCGGTCCCGCCTCCCCGTCGCCCCCGTGACGACGCACAGTAGCCGCCGTACCACCTGCCACGGAACCCGTCCGGGCCCCGCGGACTCCCCGGGGGGCCGTCCGTGGACCCGGAATCGCGCCCGTACGGGTGACCGGGCGGCATGGCGGCTTGCCCCCGGGCCGGGTGGCCGGGTGCTCTGGGCTCCCACCCATGTGCCGAGTTCCAGGAGGCCCGGATGTGCCCCCGTACGATGTCCACCGCGGCGGCCCTGCTCGCCTTCGCCGCGGCCGCGCCCGCACAGGCGGCCGGAGCCCCCGCGCAAGGGGCCGGGGCGCCGCCCATCCGCCCGGCCGGACTCGTCCTCACCGTCGCGTCGCCCTCGCACCCCGACCGGAACCGCAGCGTGCTGCTGCGCTGCGCGCCCGAGCGGAGCGACGGCTCGCACCCGGACGCCACGGACGCCTGCCGGGCACTCGACAGGGCCGGCGGCAGCTTCGACCGCCTCGACGGCCGGCCCAGGGCCTGCACCCGGCAGTCCGATCCGGTCACGGTCACGGTCGCCGGAACGTGGGGCGGGCGCCCCACCCACTGGGACCGGACCTTCGCCAACGCCTGCTCGCTCGACGCGGCGACCGGCCCGGTCTTCCGCTTCTGACCGCTCCCGGCCGCTTCCGGGTCCTTCCGGCCGCTCCCGGTCACCGCGGCGCGGGCGGGTCAGCCACTGCCGCGCGACGCGATCACGCCGACGGTCACCAGGCCCAGCACCACCCAGCCGAACCACAGCCAGCCGTTGCTGCCGAGCACCGCCGAGTATCCCGTCACCGCGACCAGCGCTCCCACGGTGATGACGCCCATCGTTTTCACAGAACCGGTCATGGGCCGCTCCTCCTCGGGGGGTGGAGGGCCATCGTCGCCCGGCGGGTGCCTTCTCCGCTACTGGCCGCGTGCCTGGAGTGACGCCAGGTAGGCGTTGTAGGCGGCCAGCTCCTTGTCGCCGTTGCGGTCCTCGGCCCGGTCCGAGCGCCGCGCCACGCGCTGCTCGGAGCTGTACCACTGGAAGACCAGGGCGATCAGCACCAGCACCGAGGGGATCTCGCTGAAGGCCCAGGCGATACCGCCGGCGGCCTCCTGGTCGGCGAGGGCGTCGATGCCGAGGGAGGCCGGCGGGTTCTTGTACACATGCACCATCGGTTCCGTCGCCATCATCAGGGCGATACCGAAGAAGGCGTGGAAGGGCATGCCCGCGAAGAGCTCCAGCATCCGCTGGACATAACCGGGCCTGTGCGGTCCCGGGTCGACGCCCATGATCGGCCAGAAGAAGACCAGACCCACGAAGAGGAAGTGCACCATCATCACGATGTGCCCGGTCATCGAACCCATCAGGAAGTCGAAGAGCGGCGTGAAGTACAGACCGTAGAGGCTGGCGATGAACAGCGGGATGGTGAACGCCGGGTGCGTGATGATCCGCATGTAGCGGCTCTGGAGCAGCATCAGCAGCAGCTCCCGTGGTCCCTTGCGGTTCCCCCGGCCCGCGACCGGCAGCGCGCGCAGGGCCAGCGTCACCGGAGCGCCCAGCAGCAGGAGGATGGGGGAGAGCATGCTGATGATCATGTGCTGCACCATGTGCACGCTGAACATGACCATGCCGTAGTCGTTGAGCTTGGTGCACATCGTCAGACCGACGGTCAGCACACCGATGACGAAGAGCGCGATCCGGTGGACCGGCCAGCTGTCACCGCGCCTGCGCAGCCGCACCACGCCCCAGCCGTACAGGGCGAGCCCCGCCAGACAGCCGATCAGGAAGAAGGGGTCCGCGGAGAAGCCCAGCCCCCGTCCCAGCGTGAACGGCGGCAGATCCATGGTCATGCCGCCCATGGGCATGCCGTGCCCGCTGTGGTCCATCCGCTCACTCCTGATTCGTGCCCGATGTCCGCACCAGCGTAGAACTGCCCCCGGCCGCAGCTGCGGCCGGGGGCAGTTCGTACTGTATCGGGCGAATGGGGAAGTTCAGAGCACGCACTCGGCTTCGGCGTACCGCTCCGGGGGCACGGTCTTGAGAGTCTCCACGGCCTGGGCGAGCGGCACCATGGTGATCTCCGTGCCGTGCAGTGCGGTCAGCATGCCGAACGCGCCGCGGTGCGCGGCCTCCACCGCGTGCCAGCCGAACCGGGTGGCAAGCACACGGTCGTACGCGGTGGGCGTGCCGCCGCGCTGCACATGACCGAGTATCACCGGACGGGCCTCCTTGCCGAGGCGCTCCTCCAGTTCGATGGAGAGCTGCCTGGCGACACCGGCGAACCGCTCATGGCCGTACATGTCCTTGGCGCCCACATCGAAGCTCATCGAGCCCTCGCGCGGCTTGGCGCCCTCGGCGACGACCACGATCGCGAACTTCTTGCCCGCCGAGAAACGCCGGCCGACCAGCTCGGTCAGCTCACCGATGTCGAAGGGCCGCTCCGGCACGACGATGGCGTGCGCGCCGGCCGCCATGCCCGAGTGCAGCGCGATCCACCCGGTGTGGCGGCCCATGACCTCGACGATCAGTACCCGCTGGTGCGATTCGGCGGTGGTCTTCAGCCGGTCGAGCGCGTCGGTCGCGACCCCGACGGCCGTGTCGAAACCGAAGGTGACATCGGTCGACGCGATGTCGTTGTCGATGGTCTTCGGCACGCCCACGATCGGCAGCCCCGCCTCGGAGAGGAGGTGCGCCGCCTTGAGCGTGCCCTCGCCGCCGATCGGGATGATCGCGTCGAGCCCCAGATCGGCGACATGGCCGCGGGCGCGCTCCACGCCGTCGCGCAGATGCGCCGGCTGGACCCGCGACGAGCCGAGGATCGTACCGCCGCGAGCCAGGATGCCGCCCACCGCGTCGAGGTCGAGCTTGCGGTAGTCGCACTCGAGCAGGCCCTTCCACCCGTCGTGGAAGCCGATGACCTCGTCGCCGTGGTCGACGACGGCGCGGTGCACGACCGAGCGGATGACGGCGTTCAGGCCGGGGCAGTCGCCGCCGGAGGTGAGGACACCAATTCGCATTGCCCGACTTACCTTTGCAACGTGGGCTTGTGACCGGACCACGTCGTCCGGGCTGGATCCCGTCACCCTACCGGCGGAGGGCGGCCTGGACGTAGCGGGCGTCCGCCTGCTGGACGCCGCTCAGATGTACGTATCGGGCCTCATGCGGGCTGTGTTGCCGCGGCGATCCGCTCGGTCCGCAGCGCCTCGTACCAGCGGTCGTCGGTCGGAGGCAGCGCGTTGACGTCCAGGGCCAGCTTGAGCAGCAGATCGGCGATCTGCGGGTTACGGGCCAGCACCGGGCCGTGCATGTACGTACCGAAGACCGTGTCGTTGTACGCGCCCTCGGTGCCGTCGCCCGTCCCGTTGCCCCGGCCGAGCTGGACCCGGGCGAACGGGCGGGCGGTCGGCCCGAGGTGGGTGATGCCCTGGTGGTTCTCGAAGCCGGTCAGCGGCGGCAGGCCGAGCCGCTGGTCGATGTCGCCGTACACGTCGCCCACACAGCGGTCGCCCTCGCCGCGGGTCGAGATCACGTCGAGGAGCCCCAGACCCGGTTCGCGCTCGCCGAGGTCGTTGATGAACTCGTGGCCGAGGATCTGGTAACCGGCGCAGACCGAGAAGATGATCGCGCCGTTGGAGGCCGCCCTGCTGAGACCGCCGTCCCTGCGCAGCCGCTCGGAGGCCAGCCGCTGCGGGCGGTCCTCGCCGCCGCCGATCAGATAGATGTCGCCGGAGGTCGGCACCGGCTGGTCGCTGCGTACGTCGATACGGGTCACGTCGAGGCCGCGCTGGCGGGCCCGGCGCTCCACCACCAGGGCGTTGCCCTGGTCGCCGTAGGTGCTCAGCAGGTCCGGGTAGACCCACACCAGGCGCAGGCTGTTGTCGCTCATCATCGTTTCCTCTGCGGTCAGTTGCCGACGCGGCGGCGCACGTCCTGGAACGCGGTGTAGTTGGCGATCAGTTCGATCCGGCCGGGCGGCGCGTACTGGACCGCCTCGTCCACGGTCTCGCAGACCTGGAACTGCAGACCGGCCACTTCGAGCCGTACCGCGAGGTCCAGCTTGCGGTCGCCGATGACGAAGATCGGGTGGCCCGCCAGCCGGGTGTAGTCGACGTCCCAGAGCCAGGAGGTGTCCGTGCCGTCGGCGCCGCGGGCGTTGACGGCGAGAATCACCGGCGTGGGCGGCGGATCGATCAGCGAGAACGTCTCCAGCCAGCCCGCCGGGTTCTTGGCGAGCAGCAGCCGCACCTCGCGGTTGAGGAACGACACCACGTCGTAGCGCCCGGCGACCGCCTGGACCCCGTACATCCGCTCCAGGGCCACCTGCGGCGGCACCCCGAAGGTCGCAGCGACGGCGGCGGACGTGGTCGCGTTCGCCTTGTTCGCCCGGCCCGGCAGCTGGAGATGGATCGGCCAGGCCGACCCGTGCGGATCGAGGACGTAGTCACCGGAGAGCGCCCAACTGGGCGCCGGGCGGCGGAAACCGCAGTCCGCGCAGAACCACTCGTCGTTCGGCCACTGCAGCACACCGCCGCAGGACGGGCACGACCAGGCGTCGTCCTTCCACTCCTGGCCGGCCGCGACCCAGACCACGGTGGGGGAGGACGAGGCCGCCCACACGACCAGCGGGTCGTCGGCGTTGGCGATGACGACGGCCTTCGTCCCGGCCAGTCCCTCGCGCCACCGCTCGGCCAGCATGCGGGTCTCGCCCGCCCGGTCCAGCTGGTCGCGGGAGAGGTTCAGCAGGGCGATCGCCTTGGGTGTCGTGTCGCGTGCGACCCCGGCCAGGTACTTCTCGTCGACCTCGATCACGCCGAAGCGCGCGTCGGAACCGCCGGCCAGCGCGGAGGTGATGCCCGCCGGCATATTGGCGCCCAGGGCGTTCGACACGACCGGGCCCGCGGCCCGCAGCGCCTCGGCGATGAGCCGGGTCGTGGTCGTCTTGCCGTTCGTCGCCGAGACCAGGATCACGTCCAGATGCTGGGCGAGGCGCCCGAGCAGGTCGGGGTCGAGCCGCAGCGCGACCTTCCCGCCGATCACCGATCCGCTGCCGCGCCCCGCGGCGCGCGATACCGCTGCCGCGGCCTTGCCTGCCGTCACGGCCAGCTTGGCCCGCGGCGACAGCGGCTCCGTGTTGCCGTCCATCGTCCTAGATCCTCCTTGCGTCGGCGCGGGGCTCAGCCTATCGAGATCCGGCCGTGCGCCCGACCTCGGCACCACCGGGGCGGCGCCGTTCCGGCGGGAACGTACGCTTGCCGCCATGCGAAACCGTCCGATCCCCGGCAGTTCCGGAGCCGTCCGCACGATGAGCCCGTACGGCGATCCCGTGCTGCACGCGCCCTGCGAGGCCGTGGCGGACTTCGACGCGTCGCTCGCCCGGCTCGTCGAGGACATGTTCGCGACGATGTACGCGGCACGGGGTGTCGGCCTCGCGGCGAATCAGATCGGCGTCGCACTGCGGGTGTTCGTCTACGACTGCCCGGACGACGAGGACGTGCGCCATCTCGGCCATCTGGTCAACCCCCGGCTGGTGCGGGCGGACGGTGTCTCCGTGCGCGGCGCCGAGGGCTGCCTCTCGCTGCCCGGTATCGAGGCCGGCACGCCGCGCTTCGACCACACGGTCGTGGAGGGCTTCACCGTGACCGGCGACCCGGTCACGGTCAGCGGCACCGGATTCTTCGCGCGCTGCCTCCAGCACGAGTGCGACCACCTCGACGGCCTGATGTACACGGACCGGCTGTCCGGCCGGCGCCGCGGGAAGGCGCTGCGGGCCGCCCGCAAGGCCGGACTGATCCCCTAACTTGAGTTTTAACCTCAGGCCGGCTTGCCCGCCCCGTCTCCGCGGTATCCGCCGCCGGTTCCGTCCGGATCAGGCAGATGACGAGAGGTCCTGAAACGGCATGTGACCATGGGGCTGTCCTGCAGGTGTTCCGTAACCTCTTCTTCCCGGGCCCGAGGTGTGTGCGGCTCCGGGCGGGTTCCGCTGGAGCGAGGAGCCGAGCGAAGTTCACAACTCAGGTTGAAGCTTCCCGGGCAGCTCCGCGACAAGGTCGCGGACGTACGCCTCATCCGTACCGGGGATCGAGAAGACCACCCGGAAGTAGAGCGGCGCAACGATCCGATCCAGAACCTGCTCCAGGGACGGGGGCGCGTCGCCGCGCTCCCGCGCCGCGTCGAGGACAGGGCGGAAGCGCTCGCTGACCCTGCGCAGGCATTCACGTAGCCCGTCGTGGCGCTCGTCGACGTCGGGCGCGACCTCGGCGCGAAAGAACGCGATGCCACCGGGCCGGGAGAGCTCCGTCAGTGTCCAGAGCGCCTGGTTCTCCAGGTCGGTGCGCAGGTCGCCGACGAGCGGGGGCGCGCCAGCGTCGCTGCGGTGCTTGGCGACGTCGGCCAGGAGTGCGGCGAGCGTACCCCAGCGCCGGTAGAGGGTGCTGGAGTTGACCCCCGCGCGCTGGGCCACGGCGGGGAGGGTCACCTGGTCGGCGCCGAACTCGCCCACCAGCGCGACCGCGGCGCTGTGCACGGCAGCACGGACGTGGGTGCTGCGGCCGCCGGGCCGTTTCGTCGATGCGTCAGCGTTCACCCCTCCACCTTAAAGCAAAGAGTTGTGCCTTAGCGGGCAGGGGGCTTACGGTCACACTAAAGCGGAGATCGCCGCTTTAGTGTTGTGAAGGGAATGCCATGTCCAACAACGAAGCCCCCCTCGCCCTCGGGCGCACCTTCCACCAGGCCCTTGTCTCGGGCGACTGGGACGGCATCCGGGCCCTGCTGCACGACGACGCCACCTGGACCCTGCCCGGCGACAACACCATCTCCGGCACAGCCGAGGGCGCCGACGCGGTGGTGGAGCGCGCTCAGCTGATCGCCTCGTACGGCCTCGACTTCGAGCTGCTGCATCTCCTGGTCAGCAGGGAGAACCTGGCGCTCTCCCTGCACAACACGGCGAACCGGGAGGACGCCGTGCTGGACGAATACCTGGCCACGGTCTGCCGGCTCCGCGACGGAAAGATCGCGAGTATCGAGACCTATCTCTCCGACGTGCCCGGGATGAACGCGTTCTTCGTCTGACGACTCCCGGCTTGGGTCCTGACCTTCGACCGGCTCCCCGCTCCATCGCGACCACGCCTCCGCTCTCTTGGCGTCCGCCCTGAGGCGGGCGGGATCGGCGGCGGATACCGCGGAGACGGGGCGGGCAAGCCGGTCTGAGGTTAAAGCTCAAGCTAAGGGCTGTCCCGCAATTCCCGGCGGGCGCGCGACGACAGCTACGGCACCTCGCCGCGTTGTCGGAACGTCCACATACATCCAGTATGCGGACGTCCCTCCGCCTTGCGATGCACCGCATCCGACGCCGCGCGCTGATCCACCAGGAATCGCGGGACAGCCCTTAGACCGTTTCCGTAAAGTCCGGTCCGGGCCAGTCAGGTGTTCAGAAGCCCGGTCCACCCGCGCGGTCGGCGGCCATCGAGAGCCTGCCCCAGAGGAGATCGGCGAGGCTGCTGACCAACTGCGCCCGGGAGCACGGGCGTTCCCCCAGCCACCAGTCGCCCGCCGCGTGCATCATCCCGACGATCCCATGGCCCCAGACCCGTGCCAGCTGTTCGCTGTCCGGCCCGAGGTCGACGCGTTCGGCGATCACCTTGGCCAGTTCCTCGCCGAGCCTGCGCAGCAGCGGCGCCGAGTGCAGGCCCACGTCGAAGGTCTGCTCGGGCTGCTGGCCCTCGTCGGCCGGATGCATCAGGAAGCGGTAGACCTGCGGCCTGGCCTCGATCGCCGCGAGATAGGTGTCCAGCGTGGCCTCGACGCGCTCCCGGCGCCCGGCCGGAGCGTCCAGCGCGGCCCGCAGCGCGCTCAGCAGCGCGTCCGTGTGGCGCTTGGCGAGCGCCCGGTAGAGGCCGCCCTTGTCGCCGAAGTGCCGGTAGAGGATGGGCTTGGTGATCCCCGCCTCGGCTGCGATGGCGTTCATGGACGCCTTCGGGCCGTCCCGCAGGACGACCCGGTCTGCGGCCTCCAGCAGTTCCCGGCGGCGGCTGTGCGCCGTGCGCTGCTGTGAGACCTGTGTGGCCTGTGTGGTCCCCATGGATACCTCTTCCCCGCCCTGCGATCCTGGCTCTGTGAAGCGGACCTGTGCCGCGTCCGCCGATTGTTCCGGCCCCCGCCTCGATCCGGCCTCGGCCGACCCGATCCGGCCCCCGCGGAAACGTAACACCTGGCCGGGGGCCCGCGTCGGGAGCGACCTCGGAGGTTGACAGCTGCTACTTGCCAGTAACAGACTGCGGTTACCGCAAGTAACAAGCCGATGGAACGCAGTGCTGGAGGGGACATGGCCGAGTTCACGCTCGAACTCAACGATGACCAGAAGCAGGTCCGCGACTGGATCCACGGATTCGCCGCGGACGTCATCCGCCCGGCCGCCGCCGAGTGGGACGAGCGTGAGGAGACGCCCTGGCCGGTGATCCAGGAGGCGGCCAAGGTCGGCATCTACTCGCTCGACTTCTACGCCCAGCAGTTCTTCGACCCGACCGGTCTTGGCATCCCGATGGCCATGGAGGAGCTCTTCTGGGGCGACGCGGGCATCGCTCTGTCGATCGTCGGGACCGGCCTGGCCGCCGTCGGCGTCCTCGCCAACGGCACCGAGGAGCAGATCGGTACCTGGATCCCGCAGATGTACGGCGACGCGAACGACGTGAAGGTGGCCGCCTTCTGCTCGTCCGAGCCCGACGCGGGCTCCGACGTCGCGGCGATGCGCACCCGCGCGGTGTACGACGAGGCCAAGGACGAGTGGGTGCTCAACGGCACCAAGACCTGGGCGACCAACGGCGGCATCGCCAACGTCCATGTCGTGGTCGCCGTCGTCGACCCCGAGGCCGGCTCCAAGGGGCACGCCTCGTTCATCGTCCCGCCCGGGACGCCGGGCCTCTCGCAGGGCCAGAAGTTCAAGAAGCACGGCATCCGGGCCTCCCACACCGCCGAGGTCGTCCTGGAGGACGCCCGGATCCCCGGCCACTGCCTGCTCGGCGGCAAGGACAAGCTGGACGAGCGGCTGGCCCGCGCCAGGGAGCGCGCGAAGCAGGGCGGCGGCGAGCGCGTGAAGAACGCGGCGATGGCCACCTTCGAGGCATCCCGGCCCGCCGTCGGCGCCATGGCGGTGGGCACCGCACGCGCCGCGTACGAGGTCGCCCTGGACTACGCGCAGACCCGCAGCCAGTTCGGCCGCCCGATCATCGACAACCAGGGTGTCGCCTTCCAGCTCGCCGACATGCGGACACAGATCGACGCGGCCCGGCTGCTCGTCTGGCGCGCCTCCTGGATGGCGGCCGCCAACAAGCCGTTCACCGCGGCCGAGGGCTCCATGTCGAAGCTGTACGCGAGCGAGACGGCCAAGAAGGTCACCGCCCAGGCCATCCAGATCCTCGGGGGCAACGGCTACACCCGTGAGTACCCGGTCGAGCGGATGCACCGTGACGCCGCCATCTACACGATCTTCGAGGGCACCAGCGAGATCCAGCGCCTGGTGATCGCCCGGACCCTGTCGGGCATGCCGATCCGCTGATCCGGCCCCCAGCAGCGCGACAGGCCCGCGGAGGGCGTACCCCCGCGGGCCTGTCGCGCTGTCCGGCCGGTGCCGGTGCCGGTTCTGGTGGTGTGCCGATCCGGGACCGGGTGCGGGGTCAGGCCGGGAGCTGCGCCTCGATGGCCGCCACGACCTCGGGCGCCTCCGGCTCGGTACGCGGACGGATCCGGGAGACGACCTCGCCGGCCGGGGAGATCAGGAACTTCTCGAAGTTCCACTGGACGTCCCCGGCCTCACCCGCGTCGTCCGCCACCTGGGTGAGCTCCGCGTACAGCGGGTGCCGCCCAGCACCGTTGACGTCGGTCTTCTCCAGCATCGGGAACGTCACCCCATAGGTGGCCGAGCAGAAGGTCCGGATCTCATCGGCGCTGCCCGGCTCCTGGCCGGCGAACTGGTTGCAGGGCACGCCGATGACGGCGAAGCCGCGCTCCCCGTACTGCTGCTGAAGCTTTTCGAGACCGGCGTACTGCGGGGTGAGACCGCACTTGGACGCCACGTTCACCAGCAGCACCGCCTTGCCCCGGTAGTCGGCCAGGGATGTGGCGTCGCCGGTCAGGGTGCGCAGCGGGATGTCGTACAGGCTCATCGTCAGCTCCTGTCGTAGGTCAGTGGTACGTACTGTTCCAGAGACCCGCGGACATCCGGCCGACACCCCCCGCGGCCCGCTGCCGCCCGGCGGCTCAGGCGGGACCGCCCTGCTTACGGGCCCGGCGCCGTGCGATCAGCAGCGCGCCGGCCAGAGCGGCGGCGGCCACCGCGCCGGCGAAGACGAACGCCGTCCACCCGGACACCGTGATGCGCGAGGTCTGCGAAGCCGCTACCGGCGGTGTGTGCACGGCGGGCGCCGGGGTGGCCGCCGGGGCCGAGGGGAGCGCAGGGCGGACACCGGGCAGCACGCTCACCGGCGTTGCCTTGGGCGAGGTGGAGAACCCCCAGTCCAGCAGGGACCGGGTCTCGGTGTAGGCGTCGTTCGGCTGCCCCGACTGCGGGTTCATGACGGTCACCAGGAGGGTGCGCCCGTTCCGCTGGGCCGCGGTCACCAGGGTGTTGCCCGCTTCGGTGGTGTATCCGTTCTTCACCCCGAGCAGGCCCGGGTACTGCGCGACACCGTGCGAGCCCACCAGCAGCCTGTTGGTGTTCTGGATGCCGAACGCGTCGGGTCCGCCCGAGGCGGGGAACTCCGCCGTCCTGGTCGACGCGAACTTTTTGAACTCCGCATTGGCCAGACCCGCACGGGCGAACAGGGACAGGTCGTACGCGGATGAGTGCTGCCCCGGGGTGTCGTATCCGTCGGCGGACTTGACGACCGTGTCGTGCGCGCCGAGCCGGCGGGCGGCCGCCTGCATGTCCTTGATGGTCGCCGGTACACCGCCGTTCATCATGGCCAGGGTGTGCACCGCGTCATTGCCCGACGCCAGGAACACACCGCGCCACAGATCGGCGACCGTGTACCGGGTGCCTTCCTTCATCCCGACCAGGCTGCTGCCCGGCTGCAGTCCGGTGAGGTCGGTCAGCGCGGCCTTGTGCACCTCCTGCGGCGGGAACTTCGGCAGCACGGTCAGCGCGAAAAGCGTCTTGAGCGTGCTGGCCGGCGGCAGTGGCCGGTGCGCGTCCCTGGCCGCCAGCACCCGGCCGGTCCGTACATCGGTGACCATCCACGAAAGGGCGGTCGCCGCGGGGGGCTTGGGGGCTCCCGCGGCGACCTGGACGCCGGAGCGGTACAGCGCGGACTGCCCGCTGTCGGCGGCCGGTTCGGGCCCCGGCCTGCTGTCGGCCCGGGCCACCGGTGAGAGAGAGGCGAGTACCAGTGCGGGCAGGGAAACCGCCACGGCCGCACGGATCCTGACAGAACACCACATCGCTTGTGACATGATCACACGGTATGAGAAATCGGACAGGGTCGCTCCGTGGCTTAGCCCGACTGCCGGACCCGCCCGGTCCCGCGGCCCCGGCCGCCCCGGATCACTCCCCGAGCCTGCGGAACAGCCCCTCCTGGACGACCGAGACCAGCAGGTTCCCCGCGCGGTCGAAGATCTGGCCGCGGGCCAGCCCCCGCCCACCCGTCGCGATGGGCGACTCCTGGTCGTAGAGGAACCACTCGTCCGTACGGAACGGGCGGTGGAACCACATGGCGTGGTCGAGCGACGCCATGTCGAAACCGCGCGGCCCCCACAGCGGCTCGACCGGGATACGGACCGCGTCCAGCAGCGTCATGTCACTGGCGTAGGTGAGCGCACAGGTGTGGATCAGCTGGTCGTCGCCGAGCGGCCCGACCGCGCGCATCCACACCGCGCTGTGCGGATCGGCGCCCTTGATCTCGTCGGGGGTCCAGCGCAGCCGGTCCACGTAACGGATCTCGAACGGCTGCCTGCGGGCCATCCGCTCCAGCGCCTCGGGCAGCTTGCCCAGATGCTCACGGATCTCGTCGGAGACCGTGGGCAGCGACTCCGGGTCCGGGATGTCACGCGCCGGCCGCACCTGGTGCTCGAAGCTGCCCTCCTCCGGCCGGTGGAAGGACGCCGTCAGATTGAAGATGGTGCGGCCCTGCTGGACCGCGGTCACCCGCCGGGTGGTGAAGGACCGGCCGTCCCTGACCCGCTCCACCTGGTAGACGATCGGCACCCCCGGCCTGCCCGGACGCAGGAAGTAGGCGTGCAGCGAGTGCACAGGCCGCTCCCCGTCGGTGGTACGGCCCGCCGCCACCAGGGCCTGTCCGGCGACCTGCCCGCCGAAGACCCGTTGCAGGGACTCGTGCGGGCTGCGGCCGCGGAAGATGTCGACCTCGATCTGCTCCAGGTCCAGCAGGTCGATCAGCTTCTCGGTGGGGTTGGTCATACGGTGTCCTCCCAGGTCACAGCGGCAGGCCGGCGCACGGCGGAATGCCGGGTCGCAGCGGCGTGCCAGGTCACGGTGGCCGTCCGGCTCACAGCTGGCCGACGGCGGTGACACGGACGACCGCGCGGCCCTCCTCGTCGGAGGCCGCGAGATCCACCTCCGCGCTGATGCCCCAGTCGTGGTCGCCGTTCGGATCGGCGAAGATCTGCCGCACGCGCCACAGCCCGTGCGCGGTGTTCTCCTCGTCCGCATCGATGATCAGCAGCTTGGGGCCGCGCGCGTCCGGGCCCGTGCCCAGGTCGTCGTACTCGTCCCAGTAGGCGTCCATCGCCTCGCCCCAGGCGTCCTCGTCCCATCCCGCGTCGCCGTCCAGCTCGCCGAGAGCGGCCACATTGTCCAGCGCCGCCAGCTCCACCCGGCGGAACATGGCGTTGCGTACGAGCACCCGGAAGGCCCGCGAGTTGGCGGTGACCGGCTTGACCTGGTCGGCCCGCTCGGCCGCCTGCTCCGCGGTCTCCACCTCGGGGTTGGCCAGCTGCTCCCACTCGTCGAGCAGGCTGGAGTCCACCTGGCGGACCAGCTCGCCCAGCCAGGCGATGAGGTCCTGGAGGTCCTCGGACTTCAGATCGTCCGGGATGGTGTGGTCGAGCGCCTTGTACGCGCCCGCGAGGTAGCGCAGCACGATGCCCTCGGTCCTGGCGAGCTCGTAGTGCGACGTGAACTCGGTGAACGTCATGGCCCGTTCGTACATGTCGCGGATGACCGACTTCGGCGACACCGGGTGGTCACCGACCCACGGGTGGCTCGTGCGGTAGACGTTGTACGCGTGCACGAGCAGCTCTTCGAGCGGCTTGGGGTACGTGACCTCCTGGAGCCGCTCCATGCGCTCCTCGTACTCCATCCCGTCGGCCTTCATCTGGCCGATCGCCTCACCGCGCGCCTTGTTCTGCTGGGCGGCGAGGATCTGCCGGGGGTCGTCCAGCGTCGACTCGACCACCGAGACCATGTCCAGGGCGTACGACGGGGACTCGGCGTCCAGCAGGTCGAACGCGGCGAGCGCGAAGGTCGACAGCGGCTGGTTGAGCGCGAAGTCCTGCTGGAGGTCGACGGTGAGCCGGATGATGCGGCCCTCGGCGTCCGGCGTGTCCAGCTGCTCCACCACACCGCCGTCCAGCAGCGAGCGGTAGATCGCGATGGCGCGGCGGATGTGCCGCAGCTGCGCCTTGCGCGGCTCGTGGTTGTCCTCCAGGAGGTGGCGCATCGCCTTGAAGGCGTTGCCCGGCCGGGCGATCACCGAGAGCAGCATGGTGTGGCTGACCCGGAAACGCGAGGTCAGCGGCTCGGGGTCGGCTGCGATCAGCTTCTCGAAGGTGGTGTCGCTCCAGGCGATGAAGCCCTCAGGCGCCTTCTTGCGGACCACCTTGCGGCGCTTCTTCGGGTCGTCGCCCGCCTTGGCGAGCGCCTTCTCGTTCTCGACGACGTGCTCGGGGGCCTGCGCGACGACGAAGCCCGCCGTGTCGAACCCGGCCCGGCCCGCGCGGCCCGCGATCTGGTGGAACTCCCGGGCGCGGAGGGTGCGGACCCGGGTCCCGTCGTACTTCGTCAGCGCCGTGAACAGCACGGTGCGGATGGGCACGTTGACGCCGACGCCCAGGGTGTCCGTACCGCAGATGACCTTCAACAGGCCCGCCTGCGCCAGCTTCTCGACCAGCCGGCGGTACTTGGGGAGCATGCCCGCGTGGTGGACACCGATGCCGTGGCGCACATAACGCGAGAGGTTCTGGCCGAACTTGGTGGTGAAGCGGAAGTTGCCGATGAGATCCGCGATCCGGTCCTTCTCCTCCCGGCTGCACATGTTGATGCTCATCAGCGACTGCGCGCGTTCGACCGCCGCTGCCTGGGTGAAGTGCACGATGTAGACGGGCGCCTGCTTGGTGTCGAGCAGCTCGGTGAGCGTCTCGGTGATCGGGGTACGCCGGTACTCGTACGAGAGCGGGACCGGGCGGCTCGCCGAGCGGACCACCGAGGTCGGCAGGCCGGTGCGCCGGGTCAGGTCCTCCTCGAACCGGGAGACGTCTCCGAGGGTCGCGGACATCAGGATGAACTGCGCCTGCGGCAGTTCCAGGATCGGGATCTGCCAGGCCCAGCCCCGCTCGGGCTCCGCGTAGAAGTGGAACTCGTCCATCACGACCTGGCCGATGTCGGCGTACTTGCCGTCGCGCAGCGCGATCGAGGCCAGCACCTCCGCGGTGCAGCAGATGACCGGGGCGTCCGCGTTCACCGACGCGTCGCCGGTGAGCATCCCGACGTTCTCGGTGCCGAAGAGCTTGCACAGGTCGAAGAACTTCTCCGAGACCAGGGCCTTGATCGGCGCGGTGTAGAAGGTGACCTTGTCGTGGGCCAGCGCGGTGAAGTGCGCACCTGCCGCCACCAGGCTCTTTCCGGAGCCGGTGGGGGTGGAGAGGATGACGTTGGCCCCGGACACCACCTCGATCAGCGCCTCCTCCTGAGCCGGATAGAGCGTGATGCCCTGACCCTCCGCCCACGACGAGAAAGCCTCGAAGAGAGCGTCGGGATCGGCGGTCGTGGGGAGCTGATCGATAAGGGTCACGCCTCCATCTTGCCTGCCTTCCCCTCTCAAGGGGGAACCGGCTGCCCGAGTGAAGATCACGAGCGATACGCTTCCCTCTCGGACGGCCCTCAACTGGGCTTCGGTACAACGGAAAACGGGGCGGAACGCACCATGATGGGACCGGCACACTCGCTGTCAGGAGCAGCAGCCTGGCTGGGGGTGGGGGCGGCAGCGACCGCGTACGGACATCCGATGCCGTGGCCGGTCCTCGTCGTCGGAGCGCTGATCAGCGCCGGGGCGGCGCTGGCCCCCGACCTCGATCACAAGGCCGCGACGATATCCAACGCGTTCGGCCCGCTGTCCCACGGGCTGTGCGCGCTCGTGGACGCGCTGGCGGCCGTCGTGTACAGGGCGACGCGGGGCAAGGGCGACCCTCGCAAGGGCGGCGGCCACCGCACCCTCACACACACCGGCGTATGGGCGGTCCTGCTCGGCGCCGGAGCCTCAGCCCTGGCGATCTACGGCGGTCGCTGGGCGGTCCTCGGCATTCTCTTCGTCCATATGGTGCTCGCCATCGAGGGGCTGCTCTGGCGGGCCTCACGGCCGTCCAGCAGCACCGTGCTGGTGTGGCTGCTGGGCGCCGCAGGTGCGTGGATCCTGGCCCAGATCCTGGCGGAGCCGGGCAATGGCTCGGACTGGCTCTTCACCGACCCCGGCCAGAACTACATGTGGCTCGGCCTGCCCATCGTCCTGGGCGCCCTGATCCACGACATCGGCGACGCCATCACGGTCTCGGGCTGCCCGATCTTCTGGCCGATACCGCTCGGCCGTAAGCACTGGCGCCATGTGGGCCCGCCCAAGTTCATGCGCTTCCGGGCGGGCAGCTGGGTGGAGCTCAAGGTACTGATGCCGGTGTTCATGCTGGCGGGCGGCGTAAGCTGCGTGTTCGCGCTGGGCCTCATCTGAGACTGGGGGCCCGTGGGCGTGGGCCGGGGCCCGGCCGGTGGCGTGGGCTGTCGTCGGTGGGCTGGGGCGGGGGCACGGGGCCCGGGCCAGGCGGCTCCGGGCCCCGTGCCCCTTGTGCTCACCCGTGCCAGGACCGCCACAGCGCCGCATACACTCCGTCCGCCGCGACCAGCTCGTCATGGCTGCCCAGCTCGCTGATGCGGCCCTCCTCGACCACCGCGATCACATCCGCGTCGTGCGCGGTGTGCAGCCGGTGCGCGATCGCCACGACGGTGCGCCCGTCGAGCACCCGCGCCAGTGAACGCTCCAGATGGCGGGCGGCCCGCGGGTCGAGCAGGGACGTCGCCTCGTCCAGCACCAGCGTGTGCGGATCGGCGAGCACCAGCCTGGCCAGCGCGATCTGCTGGGCCTGAGCCGGGGTGAGGGCCAGGCCGCCGGAGCCGACCTCGGTGTCCAGCGCCTCGTCCAGCGCGGCGGCCCAGCCGTCCGCGTCGACCGCGGCGAGCGCCGCCCACAGCTCCGCGTCGTCCGCGCCCGCCCTGGCCAGCCGCAGATTGTCCCGCAGCGAGCCCACGAAGACATGGTGCTCCTGGTTGACCAGCGCGACATGTTGCCGCACCCGCTCGGCGGGCATCCTGGACAGCTCGGCGCCGCCCAGCGTGACCTCGCCCGTGCGCGGGGCGTAGACCCCCGCGAGCAGCCGGCCCAGCGTGGACTTGCCCGCACCGGACGGCCCGACCAGCGCCATCCTGGTACCGGGAGCGACATCGAGCGTGACCCGGTGCAGTACGTCGACGCCCTCGCGGTAGCCGAAACGCACCGCGTCCGCCCGTACCGCGCGCCCGTCGGGGCTCACCGCCCCGTCACCCGCGTCCGGTTCGATCTCCCGTACGCCGACGAGACGGGCCAACGACACCTGGGCGACCTGGAGTTCGTCGTACCAGCGCAGGATCAGCCCGACCGGATCCACCATCATCTGGGCGAGCAGCGCACCCGTGGTGAGCTGGCCGACGCTGATCCAGCCCTGGAGCACGAAGACCCCGCCGAGCATCAGCACCGCGCCGAGGATGGTCACGTACGTGACGTTGATGACCGGGAAGAGGACCGACCGCAGCCAGAGTGTGTACCGCTCCCACGCGGTCCACTCCTTGACCCGCTGTTCGGAGAGCGCCACCCGGCGGGAACCGAGGCGGTGCGCCTCGATGGTCCGCCCCGCGTCCACGGTCTCGGCGAGCATCGCGGCGACGGCCGCGTATCCGGCGGCCTCCGAACGGTAGGCGGACGGCGCCCGCTTGAAGTACCAGCGGCACCCCACCAGCAGCACCGGCAGCGCCACCAGCACCGCGAGCGCCAGCGGCGGCGCGGTCACGGCCAGCGCGCCGATCAGCAGCCCCGCCCACACCACGCCGATCGCCAGCTGCGGCACCGCTTCGCGCATCGCGTTGGCGAGCCGGTCGATGTCGGTGGTGATGCGCGAGAGGAGGTCACCGGTCCCGGCACGCTCCAGAACGCCCGGCGGCAGCGCGACCGACCGTACGAGGTAGTCCTCGCGCAGGTCGGCCAGCATCTCCTCGCCGAGCATCGCCCCGCGCAGCCCCATCAGCCGGACGAAGATGGTCTGGACGGCCAGGGCGACCGCGAACACCGCGGCGACGCGGCCCAGATGGAGGTCGTGCTCGCCGTTCGAGAGGTCCTCGACGAGACCGCCCAGGAGATAGGGGCCGACCAGCGAGGCGACCACCGCGATGGCGTTGGCCCCGATGAGCACGGCGAACGCCCGCCGGTGGCGGCCCAGCAGCTCGCGTACGTACGCCCGTACGGTCGTGGGCGTGCCGACCGGCAGGGTGGTCGCCGTCTCGGGTGCCGCCGGGTCGTAGGCCGGTGGCGCGACGCCGATCATGCTGACTCCTCGATGTCCGCGAAAGCCTGCGGGGCGGACTGGGTGGCGTGGGCGGTGGGGGCGGTGGGGGCTGATGGGCCGGCCGGGGTGGTTTGGGCTGATGGGCCGGTCGGTGCCGTGCCGGATGTTCCTGCGGCGGGCGCCCGGTCCGCGCCGTCCGGTCCTTCGGACCCTTCGTGTCCTTCGGGCCCTTCATCGGGGTGGCGGGTGACGACCGCGCGGTACCGCTGGTCGCCGTGGAGCAGCTCACGGTGCGGGCCGGTGGCCGCGACAGCGCCCTCGTGGACGAAGACCACCCGGTCGGCGTGGTCGAGCAGGAGCGGCGACGACGCGAAGACCACCGTCGTACGCCCCGCGCGCAGCTCCTTCACACCCCGGGCGACCCGCGCCTCGGTGTGCGAGTCGACGGCCGACGTCGGCTCGTCGAGCACCAGCACCTCCGGATCGGTCACCAGCGAGCGGGCCAACGCCAGCCGTTGCCGCTGGCCGCCGGAGAGCGACCGCCCGCGTTCGGTGATCCTGGTCCGCAGTGGATCGCCGCCCGGCTCGACGGCGGCCTGGGCCAGCGACTGCAGGACGTCCGCGCACTGTGCGGCGGCCAGCGCCTGCGCGGCCGGCACCTGACCGGACGACGGCACGTCGAGCAGCCCGCTCAGCGTGCCGGACAGCAGAACCGGGTCCTTGTCCTGGACGAGGACGGCCGTACGGGCGGTGTCCAGCGGCAGATCGTCGAGCGCGACCCCGCCGAGCAGCACCGACGGCAGCTTCCCCGCGTCCTGCGCGGTCGCGTGGCCGCCGAGCCGTTCGGCCAGCGCGCCCGCGGCGTCCGGGTCGCCGCACACCACGGCGGTGAACTCACCGGCCGACGCGAGCAGTCCGGTCACCGGGTCGTACAGATCGCCGTCCGGTACCTCCGGGCACGCTGCGGTGCCGGACGCCGGGTGGCCGGCCGGCTCCTCCTCGTACGCGGTGCGCTCCAGCGCCAGTACCCGCGCCGCGCGTTTCGCCGACGGCCGCGAGAAGGAGTACGCCATGGCGATCTCCTGGAAGTGCCGCAGCGGGAAGAGCAGCAGCGTCACCGCGCTGTACACGGTCACGAGCTGACCGACCTCGATCCGCCCGTCGGCGGCCAGCCGGGCGCCGTAGCAGACCACACCGATCAGCAGCAGCCCCGGCAGCAGCACCTGGATCCCCGAGATCAGCGCCCACATACGGGCGCTGCGCACGGCGGCCCGGCGCACTTCCTGGGAGGCGCCGCGGTACCGGCCGAGGAAGAGCTCCTCGCCGCCGATGCCGCGCAGCACCCGCAGCCCCGCGACGGTGTCGGCCGCCAGCTCGGTGGCCCGGCCCGCCTTCTCCCGCTGGACGTCGGCCCGCGCGGTGGCGGTGGACAGCAACGGCAGGACGGCCAGCGCCAGTACGGGCATGGCGAGCGCCACCACGATGCCGAGCGAGGGCAGATACAGCAGCAGACCGGCACAGATGATGACCAGGACCGTCGCCGCGGCGAGGAAACGGGAGAGCGCCTCGACGAACCAGCCGATCTTCTCGACGTCCCCGGTGGACACCGCGACGACCTCACCCGCGGCGACCCGCCGGGTCAGCGCCGAGCCCAACTCGGCGGTCTTACGGGCGAGCAGCTGCTGGACCCGGGCCGCGGCGGTGATCCAGTTGGTGACAGCGGTCCGGTGCAGCATGGTGTCGCCCACCGCGATCACCGCGCCGAGCAGCGCGATCAGCCCGCCGGAGAGGGCGAGCCGGCCACCTGAGCGGTCCACCACGGCCTGGACGGCGAAGCCGACGGCCAGCGGCAGCCCGGCGATTCCGCACTGGTGCAGCAGCCCCCAGGCGAGTGACCTGCACTGACCGCCGAGCTGATTGCGGCCCAGCCAGTAGAGGAAACGGGGACCTGACCGTACGTCGGGATCGCCTGGGTCTGGATAGGGAAGATCGCGAATCTGCATGGGATCCCAGGAGTCGATGAGGGGCTCAAACCGTGCAAGGTTCGCGCTCCACCACGCTTCGGGGCAATCGATTTTCCCTCCGGGGCCCCGAACGCGGGCCTGCGGAGGGGCCGGGCCGGGGCCGGCCGTCAGGCGCGGTGGTCGTGGGTGCCGTCCATCAGGGTGGACAGCAGGTCGCCGAGCGCTTCGCGCTGGTCGGCGGCGAGGGGGGCCAGGATCTCCTCCGCGGCCCGGCGGCGCGCGGCGCGCAGCGCGCGCAGAGTGGCCCGGCCGCTGTCCGTCAGCTCGATCCGCACCACCCTGCGGTTGCTCGGGTCGGGCACCCGGCGGACGCTGCCGCTCTCCTCCAGGGCGTCGACCAGGCTGGTCACGGCGCGCGGCACCACTTCGAGCCGCTGGGCCAGGTCGGCCATGCGCGGCGGCTCGCCGCAGTGCGCGACCGTACGCAGCAGGCGGGACTGCGCGGGGGTGATGCCGACCGGCTCCAGATGCTGCTTGTGGATCCGGTGGAGCCTGCGCGTCAGCCGGAGGAGCTGTTCGGCCAGCAGGCCGTCGGCGTCGGGGACACCGGAGGGTGAGGACATGGGGGAACAATATCAGGACCATGTGCATTGTGAGCATAGGTAACAGTGCATTATGCTCCATGAGACATTGCTGAACCTCTCTGCCGAATCTCTGTCATATCTCTGCCGGAATCTCTGCCGGATCCCGGCCGAGCCGTCGAGTCACCGCCGAAGGAGCTCATGAAACCCGAACGCCCCGATTGGACGCCCCCGCCCCGTGGGGCCGGGCAGCCGCCCGCCGAGGTGCGGCGTATCGTCCGGCTCTTCCGCCCCTACCGCGCGCGCCTGGCGCTCGTCGGGCTGCTGGTCTGTGCCTCGTCGCTGGTCTCGGTCGCCTCGCCGTTCATGCTGCGCGCGATCCTCGACACCGCGATCCCGCAGGGCCGCACCGGTCTGCTGAGCCTGCTCGCGCTGGGCATGATCGCCACAGCCGTCGTGAACAGCGTCTTCGGCGTCCTCCAGACCCTGATCTCGACCACGGTCGGCCAGCGCGTCATGCACGATCTGCGCACCGCGGTCTACGCCCAGCTCCAGCGGATGCCGCTCGCCTTCTTCACCAGAACGCGTACCGGTGAGGTCCAGTCCCGTATCGCCAACGACATCGGCGGTATGCAGGCGACGGTCACCTCCACCGCGACATCCCTGGTCTCCAACCTCACGGCCGTCATCGCCACGGTCGTCGCCATGGTCGCGCTCGACTGGCGGCTGACGATCGTCTCGCTCCTGCTCCTCCCGGTGTTCGTCTGGATCAGCCGCCGGGTCGGCCGCGAGCGCAAGCGGATCACCACCGAGCGGCAGAAGCAGATGGCGGTGATGGCCGCCACGGTCACCGAGTCACTCTCGGTCAGCGGCATCCTCCTCGGGCGTACCATGGGCCGCTCCGAATCGCTCACCCGGAGTTTCGCCACGGAGTCCGAACGGCTCGTGGACCTCGAAGTGCGCTCCAGCATGGCCGGGCGGTGGCGGATGTCGACCATCGGCATCGTGATGGCCGCGATGCCGGCCGTCATCTACTGGGCGGCGGGTCTGGCGCTCCAGGAGGGCGGCCCGCAGGTCTCCATCGGCACGCTCGTCGCGTTCGTCTCGCTCCAGCAGGGCCTCTTCCGCCCGGCGGTCAGTCTGCTGTCGACGGGTGTGGACATGCAGACGTCGATCGCACTCTTCCAGCGGATTTTCGAATATCTGGATCTGCCGGTGGACATCACGGAGCCGGGAAACCCGGTGCGGCTGGACAAGGTGCGGGGCGAAGTGCGCTTCCAGCACGTGGATTTCGGCTACGACGAGAAGAGCGGCCCCACGCTGGAGGCCATCGACATCTCGGTGCCGGCGGGCGGCAGTCTGGCGGTCGTCGGCCCCACCGGTTCGGGCAAGTCCACCCTCAGCTATCTGGTGCCCCGGCTGTACGACGTGACCGGCGGACAGGTCACGCTGGACGGAATCGACGTACGCGACCTCGACTTCGCCACACTGGCGCGCGCCGTGGGCGTCGTCTCGCAGGAGACGTATCTCTTCCACGCGTCGGTCGCCGACAATCTGCGCTTCGCCAAGCCGGACGCCACCGACGCCCAGCTCGAAGAGGCGGCCAGGGCGGCTCAGATCCACGAGCACATCACTTCGCTGCCCGACGGGTACCAGACCCTGGTCGGTGAGCGCGGATACCGCTTCTCGGGTGGCGAGAAACAGCGGCTGGCCCTGGCCCGTACGATTCTGCGCGATCCGCCGGTGTTGATCCTGGACGAGGCCACCAGCGCTCTGGACACCCGCACCGAGCATGCAGTGCAGCAGGCCATCGACGGCCTGTCGGCGGGCCGCACCACGATCACCATCGCGCACCGCCTCTCCACGGTCAGGGACGCCGACCAGATCGTGGTGCTGGACGGTGGCCGGGTCGCCGAGCGCGGGACCCATGACGAACTGCTGGGCCTGGACGGCCGGTACGCCGCGCTGGTCCGCCGGGACGGCGAACTGACCCCGACCGGCGAACTGACCCCGACCGGCGAACTGACCCCGACTGTCTGAGGTTCGGGGTCGGGGGGGGCGTGCGTGCGGGCGGGATGGGGGACACACGACAGCGCCGCCGCTCCCGTGGGACGGGAAGCGACGGCGCCGGTCGGAACGAGTGTCAGACGAGCCAACCCACGAAGTGGACGATGCCGGCAAGCAGGTCGGTGAGGAAGTTCATGGTGGTGCGTTCTCCTTGTGCGTAATTCATCAGTGGGACTTGCGCCAGTAGCGGTCTGCAGCCCGTTGCTTGCGCTCCGTAAGCATCTTGCTTCGGGAGGTGATCAGGCAAGCGAATCCGGTGCGACCACACGTTCCAGCGAACACCCGATCCCCTGTTCGTGTGTTCGGGAGCTCTCGCGTCAGGCCGCAGAGACACCGGCAGAGACACCGGCAGAGACACCGAGAGGGGCGGGGGCGCCGGAATCTGCCGGGCGTTCCAGCAGCCGCCGGATGTCCCGGACCGCCGCGCGGCCCGCGCGGTTGGCGCCGATGGTGGAGGCCGAGGGGCCGTAACCGATCAGATGGATCCGCTCGTCACGGACCGCCCGTGTGCCGTCGAGCCGGATGCCGCCGCCCGGCTCCCGGAGCCTCAGAGGTGCCAGATGGTCGACGGCGGCCCGGAACCCGGTGGCCCAAAGGATGCTGTCCGCCCGTACGGTGCGCCCGCTGTCCCACGCGACTCCGTCCGGCGTGATCCGGTCGAACATGGGAAGCCGGTCGAGAATGCCCCGGTCGCGCGCGTCCCGGATGGCGTCGGTCACCGGCAGCCCCGTCACCGAGACGACACTCTGCGGCGGCAGCCCGCGCCGTACGCGCTCCTCGACCTCCGCGACCGCTCTCCGGCCGCGCTCCTCGTCGAACGGCCCCTCCCTGAACACAGGCGGGCGCCGCGTCACCCAGGTCGTCCCGGCGGCAACGTCGGCGATCTCCATCAGATGCTGCGTACCGGAGGCCCCGCCGCCGACCACGACGACCCGCTGCCCGGCGAACTCCTGCGGTCCGCGGTACCCCGAGGTGTGCAACTGCCGCCCCCGGAAGGTCTCCTGGCCCGGATAACGCGGCCAGAACGGCCGGTCCCAGGTGCCGGTCGCGCAGATGACCGCACGCGCGTCCCACACACCCTGCGAGGTCTCGACGCGCAGCCGCCCGCCACCGCCCTCGCGCACCGCGGTGACCCCGACGGGCCGGCGCACCTGGAGCCCGAAGGCGTCCTCGTACGCCGTGAAGTACTCGCTCACCACCTCGGACGAGGGGCGGTCCCCGTCGGCGCCGGTCAGCTCCATGCCGGGCAGCGCGTGCATGCCGTGCACCTTGCCGAACGTGAGCGAGGGCCAGCGGAACTGCCAGGCGCCACCCGGGCGCGGGGCATGGTCCAGTACGACGAAATCGCGGCCGGGGGCCAGCCCGGAACGCCGCAGATGGTAGGCGCCGGACAGCCCCGCCTGCCCGGCGCCGATGACCACCACGTCCACCGCACGTACGCCAAAGTCGTTCACGTTTCATCCAACAGCGCCGCCGCACGGGATCTTCCCGCTCGGCGACGGTGAGGGGGGCGGTGACGCCGAGGTCTACGGGTGTGACGGGCCCCGCCCCGACCGGACGGGCACACGCGCTCCGCACGCGGGAGGATGGAAGGCATGCCAGACACCTTCACCACCCGCACCGTCCACATCGGAACCGGCGACCGCGAGACCGTCACCGACCTGACGGGGGAGTGCGAGGACTTCCTCCGCGAGGCGGCGGCGGGCCGCGACGGCCTGCTGAACATCTTCGTACCGCACGCGACCGCGGGTATCGCGGTCCTGGAGACCGGCGCAGGCAGCGACGACGACCTCATCGCCGCACTGCACGAACTACTGCCGGCGGACGACCGCTGGCAACACCGACACGGCAGCCGGGGCCACGGCCGGGATCACGTGGTCCCGGCCCTGGTGGCCCCGCACGCGACACTGCCGGTGATCGGCGGACGGCTGGAACTGGGGACGTGGCAGTCGGTGTGCCTGGTGGACACGAACGTGGACAACCCGGAGCGTCAGGTCCGGTTGAGCTTCCTCGGCGGGTGACGCTGTGATCGCACCGTAGAGGGCAGGTGTGGCCGCACCGAATGCCCTTCGGACTGTCACGGTTACTGATCGCGATCAGAGGTGGGAGCCGTACCCGCCGCGTACCGATGACGGGAGGCCCGGTGCTGGTGAGCACCGGGCCTCCCGCCCATCGCTGAGAACCTGTGGGGCAGGTGCGCTTGCGACTGTCAGTGTTCCAGGGTCATCGCGTAGATCTCGAGCTCGCTGTTGCGTTGCCAGTCGAGTCCTCCGGACCCGGGCGCGGTCCATGCCGGCACGGACGGTGTTGCCAGGGACAGGGACCGGACCTGCTTCCCGGACTCCAGCGGGACGGTCGTTTCGTAGAGCGACGCCTTGGTCGTGGTCTTCCCGGTTCCAGCCTTGAGCTGGTACGCGGTCGTCAACGAGACGGCGTTGCCGAAGTCCGGAGCCTTGTTCGTCCAGCCGGTGAGTTCGAGCGGAACCGTCGCGGTACTGCCGTCGGTGTAGGTGACGACGGCGGTGGCCGACGCGGCACCCGTACTGCCGTTGTCGGACGCGCCCACGATGTGGAGGCTGTCGTAGTTGCCGGAGGGGAGGGCAATTGCCTGCCCGGTGGACTTGACGAAGTTCTTGCTGCTGCCGGAGGTCGGGGGCGCCTGGTAGGTCGTCCCGCCGAAGGTGACCGGCCCCGGCGCGGGCAGTTGGTCGGCGGCGAAGCTCGTACCCGTGCCGTCGAAGTCTCCCTCGCCCGGCGCGGCGAGCGTGGCGACGCCGTCGTTGTTGTAGGCGGCGGTCAGGTCGACGGCGCACGAGGTGTCCGTCCGGACCGCGCAGCCGGCCCCGGCTGGCTGGACCACGACGGTGACGGTCTTCTTGACCGGAGCGGCTCCGGGGAGTTTCGCGGTGACCGACACCTTGTAGGTGCCCGCTTTGGTTCCGGCCGGCGTGGTGATCCGCAACCGGTCGTTCATCTGGGCGGGGAGCCCGTCCGAGCCGGCAGTCGCCACCGCGCTGGACGGAGACACCGACCAGCCCTTCGGCGCCGTCGCGGTCACGGCGACCCGCGCGGTGTGCGAGGACGTGGCCAGCAGAGTCAGGTCGACCTGCTGCCGTGAGGCGCGACCCGCCGTAGGCTCCATGACAACCTGGTCAGGCGCGACGTCAGCGCTGAGCCGGTGCTGCGGATCCGGCGTCGTGTCGATCGACGGCGGGACGTCCTTCGCGGCTGTCGCCCACGCGGTGGGCTCGGTGCTCAGGGCGTAATCGACACGCCCACCGTGGGCGATGTCGGCCTGGTCGACCCATGCTTTGTCCCAGGCCCTGCCGTTCACGGTTGCCGAGGCGATATAACGGTTGGCCATGCTGGTGCCGGGCGCGGAGATCGTCAGAGTTCCGCCCTGTGTCCGCCCGTAGTCGCCGATCCGCACTCGGGCGTTCGGGAACTGCGGAGTAGTGATGACGTCGAAGTTGCCGCCACTGGTCGTGGGGTAGAGCCCCAGCGAGGACATCACGTACCAGGACGACATCTCACCCATGTCATCGTTGCCGGGGATACCGCCGGGGCTGTTCGTGAACAGGGTTTCCTGCGCCCTGACCACGGTCGCGGTGTTGCCGGGCCGCCCGGTCCACGCGTAGAGGTACGGCGCGATGAGGTTCGGCTCGTTGTTCGGGTTGTACTTCGTGGAGTCGTAGTAGTTGTACGGGTCACTTACCCAGGCCGTGTGCGCGGTCCCTGCCGGGTCGGTGAGGAGAGCGTCGTAGGCGAAGAAGTCGTTCAACCGGCTGTTCGTCGCGTCGTTGCCGCCCAGCATGCTGACGAGCCCCGCCGGGTCCTGGGGCACCATCCACTGGTACTGGCTCGCGTTCTGCTCGTGCAACGCGTGGTTGCTCGTGACGGGGTCGTACGGGGTCAGCCAGGTGCCGTCGGCCGCGGTGCGGGGTCGGAACTGGCTGGTCTGCGTGTCGAAGACGTTCTTGTACGCCTGGCCCCGCCTGGCGAACATCGTGGCGTCGGTCGCGTGGCCAAGACCCTTCGCCATCAGCGCCAACGACGCGTCAGCCGCCGCGTACTCCAGCGTGGCCGACGTGCCGTAGTAGCAGTCGTTGTCGTTCGACTTGGTCGGACAGCAGTTGCCGCTCGTCCCCCCGCCGCAGTCGGCGTTCGGCTTCACGTTGAGGCCGTAGGGGATGTACCCGCGTTCCGCGTAGTACGCGGCCCCGGCACGCCCGTTCTCACGAACACCGGCGGGCGGCACCTCGGTCGCGTTCGCCCGGAGGTACTTGTACGCCTCTTGGGCGTCCGCTCCGGTGAGCAGGCCCTTCGACCAGCCCTCTACCAGGAACGGCGTGACCGGATCACCGGTCATGATGTTGCCCTCCTGGTCCTCCAGATACCAGCGCGGAAGCGCGCCGCCCTCCCGCGCGATCGCAAGAATCGACATGTCGATGTCGTGCGCGACCTTGGGAACGAGCATCTCGATGAGCTTGTTCTGTGTCCGGTACGTGTCCCACAGCGAGAGGTTGCTGTAGGGGGTGTAATCCCTGGCGGTGTGGATCTTCTTGTCGGCTCCGACGTAACGGCCGTCGACGTCACCGACGATGTTCGGATCGACCATGGAGTGGTACAGCGCCGTGTAGTAGGCAACTTGCCGGTCGTGCGAACCCCCACCGATCGCGGCCTTGTGCAGCATGGTGTTCCACTCGCCGTTCAAGGCCTGGTGCACGGCGTCGAAGTCGAATCCGAACTTCCCCGTCTCCGCCGAGAGGTTCTTGTGGGCGCCGGCGAGTCCGGTGAAGGAGAGCCCCACCTTCGCGACCACGGGAGCATCGTCCTTCCTCGTATCGAACGTCACCCACGCTCCGTTGGACCCCTTGGCGGCCGATTCACGGGACCCCGGGCTCCGGTCGGCGCCCTTCCAGGTGCCGTACGACGCGAAGGGGCGGCTGAGCTGCGCGACGAAGTAGGTCTTCTTGGAATCCTCGACCCACCCTTCGACCGTCCGGCTGCCGACGACGCGGATCTCGGAACCGGTCACGCCGGCACCGGCGTTGAACAGCACGTTCGCCCGAATCGTCCGCGGGAACTTGTACTGCTGCCACCCGGTCCGTGCGGTCGCCGTCAACCCGGCGGTCACGCCGTACTTGTCGAGCTTCGTCTGGTAATAGTCAGGTCCCGTCGTCTCGTTCGCATGACTGAAGGTCGACGCGTACTGTGCCGGGTCGGTCGAACTCACCTCGCCGGTAGTGGGCATCAACGGCAAGTAATTGAACCTGCATCCGTTGATCGTCGTCTGACTGAACCCGACGACCGTGTCGGACGACTCCTTGTCACACCCCGTGCCATCGGCCGTCTTCATCAACGGACTCTCCTGCGCCAGGCCGAACGGTGCGCCCGCGGCGGGGAAGGTCAGCCCCTCGTTCTCGGTCCCGATGAACGGATTGACCAGCTTCGTCAGATCGCTCCCCGCTCCCGGCGTCGCGGCGGTCGCTTCCGCCGCCGCCGACTGCGTGGCGGCGTTCGCGCTCGCCACGGTCCCGGTGGCGGATCCCGCGGTGGCGAGGGCGATGCAGAGCGCAGCCGCCCCCAACCGGCCTCTCAGGCGCCGTGCCCTCGACCCGTTCCGGTTCGGTGCGTATCGCGTTGATTGCATACCACTCCCGCCCTGCTCCAGCTCGTGGACATCGTTGTCATGCACTGCACGTGACGTGACGCTAGATCGTCTCCTCCACCCCCTGCAAGGGGTTACTGCTCCGTCACTTGGCTGCGGTGGCAACCGTTGCCGGGCTGCTTCCCGCCGCCGCCCCTTACGACGACCGGCGTTCGTCTCCGTGCAACGTCACCTCGGACGGCGGCGGCTTCGGGAAGCGGGTGTTCACCAAGGGTTTTCGTGAACGACTGCGACGACGCTCGGACGCCCGGGCTGCTGGTGAGGATCGCCATGGGGCGCCGGCCCGCCTTCGGGCCTGGCACCTCCTGGAGTTACTCCAACACCAACTACGTACTCGCGGGCGTGCGCCGGTGATTCCTGGTCAGCGGCGGCCGGTGGACAGGATGACGAGGAACTGGCCACCGCCCGCCTCGATGTCGGCGGTCACAGCCACCCCCGGTACGAGTCGGGAGAACCGGTCCACCAGCCAATCCGCCGCTTCTTGGGCGTCTTCCCTGGTCGGACAACGGCCCACCATCTCGCGGCCCCCCTTGCGCTCCAGCCTCGCGGCAACACTGATCAGCGGCGCGGGTTCGACCACGTACAGGCGGTCCGGCCAGGCGATGACCACCTTGACCGCCCCCTTGCGAGAGTTGCATCCGCGATGCGCGAGCCGCTCGGCGACCTTGGCTTTGCGGTCGGCGGTCCGGCTGTCGACGCTGGGCCCCCGCAGGTCGTTCACCGACTCGTCGGGGTCGACCGGTTCGTCACACACCCAGCAGCGCCAGCCGTCGCGCTCTGCCACATCATCAAGGAGACTCATCCGAGCAAACTAGCCTGCCCGGCCGCTGGCCCGCACACCAGGATGCGCGCGGCTCGGGTGAGGCGGAGCCTCGCCGTCGGCGTTGGTGGCGTCATCGGTCAAGCCGTCGGCATGGCCCAGGGCCATGACCGGCTCGGCCCGGCCTCATCCAGCGGCTCTGCCCCGCGCCTGGGCCGTGGCAGGGTGAGCCTGACCGGCTGTTTTGGCTGTCGGGGTGACGGGTTTTGAACCCACGGCCTCTTCGTCGTCCCGAACGAAATTGGGTCAACCTGCGGGGTGTTCGTCAGCTACCCGTGCGGTTGCCTTAACGGATTTTGGCGGACACCAACAGGGACAATCCCGAACGGCAGGTGCGGCTGAGCTTCCTGGGCTGACCAAGCGTGCTCGCGTGGGGGTTTCGCCTTTCTCTTTGTGGCCTTATGTGAAAGGTGAAACCACGAATGGAGATCCGGTCCGGTGGAAGCGAGTATCGGGTTCCAGCGGAAGTTGATGGCGATCGGCCGCAGCACGGGTTGCGCGCCGGCGAAGAATGGCGAGTACCCCCTGGATCTTCATCCGCGTCCCGGGCTTCCGTGCCAAGGCCTGGTGTGTTCTGGATCTCCACGTCCGCATGTCCGCATGTCCGCATGCCCGCACGTCCCCACGTCCGCACGTCCGCATGCCCGCACGTCCCCACGTCCCCACGTCCCCACGTCCGCACGTTCGAGGGTTCCCTGCTGGGCGAGGACGAGTATGTTCTCACCCAGCGACGAGAAGACCTCCGTCAAGGCCCGGGCTGACTCCTAACGCTTACGTGCGACTCCGCCGAACATCGCTACCTCGTCCGGAATGCCGGTGGCTCCCGTCTCGGGACGCCAGCGGTTGCACGACACCACTCCGGGGTCGAGGAGTTCCAGCCCTTCGAAGAACCGGGTGACCTGGCCAGGAGTGCGTTGGGTGAGCTTCGGGGTGCCGTGTTCGTTCCAGAACGCCGCTGCCGCGTCCACATCGGGCATGGCCGGATCCTTGATCGTGTGAGAGAGGACCAGGTGGCTTCCGGACGGCAGCGCATCCATCAGGCGGCTGACGATGCCGCACGCCTCGACGTCGTCCTCGAGGAAGATCACCACGCCCAGGAGGACGAGTGCGACAGGCTCACTGAGATCCAGCGTCTTCGCCGCGTGTTCCAAGATGACGTCGACGTTGCGCAGGTCTTCGTCGAGGTAGTCGGTCTTCCCCTCGGGTGTGCTGGTGAGCAGGGCACGGGCGTGGGCGAGCACCAGGGGGTCGTTGTCGACGTAGACGATGCGGGATTCCGGCGCCAGCCGTTGGGCGACCTCGTGGGTGTTGTCGGCCGTCGGTAGGCCGGTACCTATGTCGAGGAACTGCCGGATCCCGCGGTCGGCGACCAGGTACCGCACCGCACGTCCGAGAAACAGCCGATCCGCCTGAGCGTAGTCGCCGATGCCCGGGTGCAGCCGGCGGATCTGGTCACCGGCTTCCTGGTCGACCGGGTAATTGTCCTTGCCGCCCAGCCAGTAGTTCCAGATCCGGGCCGTGTGCGGCTGTGTGGTGTTGATCCTCTCGCGATGCTGGGAAGCATCAGAAGGAGTCGGCTGCTCGGCCACGGGGTCTCCTTTTGGAGTCAAGCTCACGTCAAGGTCAACACGCAGCCTACATAAGCGATTTGCACCTCGATCGAGGATCGCAAGTCGTCTGCGCGATCAGCTACCTCAGGCGTGAGCCGAGGCGCTGCGGGTCCTGTGTGCGAAACAACCCGCGGGGTTCCCGATGTCCGGTGCTGCGAGGCTGAGAGGGCAGCACCACGACCGGGTGCTACCGGCCCTCGACGAGAACCTCGGCGAGGGGAAACGTACTGATGGAGACATCGGGAGCCCACGCCGCACCTGCGTTCTGCGAGCGTCGCTGTGCGCGGGTGCGGCTTCGGGAATCCCGATGTGGAGCCCGCGACCCCGACAATCTGAGATTGTCCTGACGGAGCTTCGCGGATGCCACAACAGGGACACTCCCGACCGGCAGGTGCGGCTGTCGTTCCTTGCCTTGGGGCGGAACGCCGGCCGGGAGTGAAGAAGCCGCACCTATCGGGACGATGCCCCGTCGGGATACGTGGCCGTCGCGCGGATTTCGACCAGGAGTTCCGGGCTTGCCAAGCCGCTGACGCCGATGATCGACCAAGCCGGGTAGGGGGCGTGGATGACGCGCTGCTTGGCCTTGAGGAAACCAGGCATGTGCTCCTGGATGTCGACGTGGTAGCTGGTCACGTCGACCAGGGCGGAGAGGTCCAGGTTCTCCAGGCGGAGGATTTCCTCGATGCGGCGGAGGGCGATCTCGGTCTGTTCCTCGGCGGTTTCTCCTGCCGTTCCGTCGGGGCGGCGGCCGATCTGTCCGGCGATGAAGAGATGGCCGTGCGAACGGACCGCGGGGGCATGGCCGAACCGCGCGAAGGCGCTGGTCGTCTGGCCGAAAACTTCGGAGTCCTCGGGGACCTCGACAGCGTAGGTGGTCATTGGGATGAGTCCTTTCGTTTCATCGGCAGGCAGGGGCGTAGCGGGGAAGTCAGTTACCCCATCGGGACGAGCGGCAGGCCAGCTCCAGCCGGGTCTGGCCGAACGTGTCGCGTTCGCGGAGGAGTTCACCGGGAATCGCGTACCGGGGTGCGTTCTTCGGGTTCTTCGCGGCTTGGGCGACGATCGCGTCGGTGAGTGAGCGGATCATTTCCAGCCGTGGATAGGCGGCGTGGACGGAGTCGGCCTGCTCGTCGGTGACGGCGTCGATGTGGTCGGCCCCGAGCGGGCCGCCGAAGTCGAGCGCGACCCCTTCGCGGACGAGGGTGCACAGCGTGCCGCGGCGTTCCGCGATGCCGGGGGACGTATGCAGGGCGATGGCCTGCCACACCTCGTCGGCGTCCGCCGCCGGCACTCCGCGCCCGATGAGGAACTCGGCGGCCCGGTCGGCGCCTTCGACCTCGAACCGTTCACTGTGCGGGCTGTCCGACGCCACCCCGAGATCGTGCATGGCACACGCGGCGAACAATAGGTCGTCGTCGTAGTCGAGGCCTGCGGAGAGGGCGAGGCGGGACGCCACCAGCCGGGCGAAGAGGTAGGTGCGGACGCTGTGGTTGAAGACGGACGGCGTTTCCACCGGCCGGATGAGCTGCACGACGGCGTCGGCGAGCGGTGTGCCGGGCAGCACCGTCAGGCCGGCGGCCCGCTCGCGGGCCTGGGGGGTCGGGATCGGTTGGTTCATGCTCTCGAGCTTGACTGTCGCTGCCCTGACCTGGCGAGTGGCAATATTGCCTCTGTTGAATAGGATAGTGACATGAGGGTGACATGAGTGGCATGGGAGTGTTGACGTGACGGTGCATCGAGTCGCGGTACTGGTCCTGGACGGGGTCACCCCGCTCGATCTGGCGATCCCGGCGCAGATCTTCAACGCCCGCCCGGAGACTCCGTACGAGATGACGGTCTGCGCGCCCAGCCCGAAGGTGGCCACCACCGCGGGCTTCACGTTGGACGCGCCCGGGGACCTGGAGTGGGTGCGGGACGCCGACACCGTGATCGTGCCCGGATACGAGCCGCTCCTGCGGCCGCCCGAGGCCGTACTCGGTGTGCTGGCCGAGGCCCGTGACCGGGGGCGGCGCGTGGTGTCGATCTGTACGGGCGCCTTCGCGCTGGCCGCGGCGGGCCTGCTGGACGGGCTGCACGCCACGACCCACTGGAAGCACGTCGATGATCTCGAACGGGACTTCCCTGCCGTCACCGTCGATCGCGACGTGCTCTACGTCGACGAGGGGGCGGTGCTCACGTCGGCCGGTGTGTGCTGCGGCATCGACCTGTGCCTGCATCTCGTCCGCCGCGATCTGGGGGCGGCGGTGGCCAATGGAATCGCCCGCGGTCTGGTCGCCGCCCCGCATCGCGACGGCGGGCAGGCCCAGTACGTGCCGGCTCCCGTCGCGGTGGCTGGTGAGGCGTCACTCTCCGGCACCCGGGGATGGGCCCTGCACCGGCTCGACGAGCCGCTCACCCTCCGCGAACTCGCCCGGCACGCGGGCCTTTCGCAGCGCACCTTCATGCGCAGGTTCACCAAGGAGACAGGCGCGACCCCGTTGCGGTGGCTGCTCGACGCCCGTCTCGGCAAGGCCCGGGAGCTGCTGGAGACCACCACCCACTCGGTGGACCGGGTGGCGCGGGACTGCGGGCTGGGCACAGCCGCCAATCTGCGGCTGCACTTCCGGCGCGCCCTGGGTACCACCCCCACCGCCTACCGGCGCACCTTCACACTGAGCCGGGAAGACCGGATTCCTGACCGGAGTTCTGCCTAGGGTGGAGTCCATGTCCACCACAACGCCCAGCCAGCCGCCCTTCGTTGACCCCGCAGAGCTTGTCGCGGATCCGTACTCGGTGTACGCGCGGCTCCGCGAGGCAGGGCCGGTTCACCGCATCGCCGGAACGGACGGGCTTCCGGCCTGGCTGGTCACCCGCTACGACGACGTACGCCAGGCACTCGCCGACCCCCGGCTCTCCCTCGACAAACGCCATGCGAAGCCCGGCGGTTACCACGGGCTCGCGCTGCCGCCGGCGCTGGACGCGAACCTGCTGAACATGGACCCGCCGGACCACACCCGCATCCGCCGCCTGGTGTCCCGGGTGTTCACCCCGCGCCACATCGCCCGTCTGCGCGAACCCATCAGGGAAACCGCCGACTCGCTGCTCGACGCCATCGAGCCGCACGGTCACGCCGACCTGATCGCCTCGTACGCCGCGCCCCTGCCGATCGCCGTGATCTGTGACCTGCTCGGCGTGGCTCCGCACGACCGCCGGGACTTCCGGTCCTGGACCGACGCCCTGATCGCCCCGGACCCGGCACAGCCGAGCCGGGCGAAGGAAGCCATCCGCAGCATGCTGGCCTTCTTCACCCAGCTGATCGCCGACAAGCGTGCCGCGCCCGCCGACGACCTGCTCTCCGCGCTGACCGCCGTACGCGACGACGGGGACCGGCTGAGCGAGGACGAGCTGATGTCCCTGGCCTTCGTCATCCTGTTCGCCGGGTACGAGAACACCGTCCATCTGATCGGCAACTCCGCCCTGGCCCTGCTCACCCACCCCGGCCAACTGAGCGCGCTCCGCGCCGATCCCGGCCGACTGGGCGGCGCGGTGGAGGAGTTGGCCCGCTACGACGGTCCGGTGCCGGTGGCCATCCGGCGCTTCCCCACCGAGGACATCACCATCGGCGGGGTCGGTGTCCCGGCCGGTGAGACCGTCCTGTTGTCCCTGGCGGCCGCGCACCGGGACCCGCGTCGCTTCGCCGAGCCCGACCTGCTCGACATCGGCCGGGACGCCACCGCTCATCTCGCCCTCGGCCACGGCATCCACTACTGCCTCGGCGCACCGCTGGCCCGGATGGAGACCGAGGTCGCGCTCGCTGCGCTCCTCGACCGTTTCCCCGCCCTGGCCCTCGACACCGCTCCGGGCGAACTCCGGTGGCGTCCCTCCATGCGCGCCCGCGGGCTGATCGAACTGCCGGTGCGCTACTGATCAGACGTCACTGATGGCACCTCGCTGATCGCACGTCACTGACCGCACGTCATTGATCGCACCTTGTCGGTTCAGCTCCCACAGCGCTGCGCAGGGGCTCGCGGGGGCTCTGGCGGACCATGGACCGGCATCCTCGTGCCGGTCCATGGTGGTGACAATCAGCCGGCCGGCGGTGGAGGCCAGGTCTCGTCAAGGAGGACCTGGCGGCGCTCGGGGGCGCCGTGGTGCTCCATGACGGTGTGGACCAGTGCGGTCGCCCCCTCCGGAGGCTCCAGTAGACCGTGGTAGTGCCAGCACACGGCCCGCTCCGTGAGGTGGTCCCAGGCTGGGTGGTCCGGGCGGTTCAGGCGTACGCCGTTGTCGGCTCCGGTGCGCCACCACCAGAAGTTGGTCTCGGCCGCCAGGAGCCCGCGTACTCCGGGCAGCCGGCCGGCGATCTCGTTCTCACCGAGTACCACCACGGACCGCCGGGTCGGCGAGCGCCGCCAGCTGATGGAACGCACGCCGTGCAGGAAGCCGGTGCGGGGTGGGGCGGTCGGGGTCGCAGAATCCGTGCAGGTCGTTCCCTGCGCGGGCCAGGACCGCCTCGTCGCCCAGGGGGCGGTCAGTCCCCGCACTCGATGTCCGCGACCACCGTTTCCCGGAGTGTCGTGACGACGGTGCTGAAGCAGGACGCGAAGTCCAACTCCCCCCGCGCGTCGATCCATTGGGCGAACGCGCTCCGGAAGGCGACCGTGGCGATCCGGGCCACGAGATCCGCCCGGCCGGGATCCACGCCGCGCCGCCCGAGCGCGTCGGAGACGGCGGTGGCGACCGATGCGAGCTTGGTGCGCTCGCGTTCCTGGAGCTCCGCGCTGCTGTCGATCACCGCGCGGCGTTCGGTCGCGTGACCGACGTCGACGTACGACGTGAGCCGTGCGCCGGCCCGGGCGATGCCGTCGAGCGCCGCGGTGAGCGGGGGTGCGGACCGGTCGGCGGCGAGCACCGCGTCGGCAGCCGCGGCGGGCAGCCGTTCGGAGCCCGCGAACAGGACTTCCCGCTTGTCGGGGAAGTAGCGGAAGTACGAGCGGCGGGTGATCCCGGCGCGTTCGGCGATCCGCGTCACGGTCACGCTGTCGTACCCGTGCTCCCTGTAGAGCTCCAGTGCGGCCTTGGTGAGGCGCTCTTCTGTTCCGGGGTCCCATCTGGCCATGGCTCGACGATAGCAAGTGATGTCTCACTGTGTCGTCGGTGCTAGCCTGGGAGGCGAGTGATGACACAGTGAGACATCGATAGTGGGCCGGGTGCGGGGGTGGCCGGTCGCGGTGGAGAGGAGCCCCGATGACGCAGGATGTACCAATGACACAGGACGTACCGATGGCGCGGAACGCACGGACGCATGAGGTGTGGATCCTGGGTGCCACCGGCCGGATCGGCCGTGCGGTCGCCGAGCGCCTCACGGCGCGGGGGATCACGCCCGTGCTGGTCGGGCGGGACCGCGAACGTCTGCGCCGGGCCGGAGCGGATCTCGGCCCCGGCGGCGACAGGAAGATCGTCGTCGCCGGTACGGCGGAACGTATCGCCGCCGAGATCGTGCTGGAGCGGCCGCTCGTCGTCGTCAACACCATCGGCGACTACGCCGGAACGGCCGCGCTGATCGCCCGCGCCTGTATGCCCGGCGGGCACTATGTGGACCTGGCGGCCGACCTGTCCGCCCTTCCCCGGCTGCTCGCCCTGGACGCTGACGCGACGGCCGCCGGCAGCACGCTCGTGACCGGCGCGGGGTTCGGCGTCCTGGCGACGGAGGCCCTCGTCGCGAAACTGTGCGAAGGCCGGCCCGCCCCGTCCCGGGTGCACGTCGACGCCCTGGCCTCCGTGGCCACCGAAGCCGGCGTCATGGGCGCCTTCGCCGCGAGCACCGTCGATGTACTGACCACCGGCGGGCGCCAGTACGCGGACGGCCGGCCGGTCAGGGTGCGGCTCGGCGCGAACCCGCAGCGGCTCACCCTGCCCGACGGGCAGACCGTGCAGTCGGCGGGCGTGCCGTCGGGTGAACTCCTCGCCGCCCAGCGGGCGAGCGGAGCCCCGTCCGTCACCGTCTCCTCCGCCCTGGCCCCGGCCTCGCCCGTCGTACGGGCCGCCCTGCCCGTACTCGGCGCGCTGTTGTCGGTCCCGGCCCTGCGGCGTTTCGCGGTCCGGCGGCTGGCCCGGGTCCCCGTCGAAGCGGCTCCCAGGCCCCGACAGCACTCCTGGGGGCACGCGGTCGTCACCTGGCCCGACGGCACCCGCCGTGAGGGCTGGCTGCGCGCGGATGACGGGATGGACTACACCGCCGATGTCGCCACCGAGACCGCCGTCCGGCTGGCCCGCGGTGAGGCCCGGCCCGGCGCCTTCACTCCGGCGGCCGCCTTCGGTCCCGGCCTCGCCACCGCCGCCGGGGGCGAATTCGTCCTCGACTGAGGGCGTCGTGCCGGGCGTGCCAGGTGCAGGAACAGGTGCAGGAACGGGTGCAGGTGCAGGTCGCGCCCGTACCGGTCATGCCGGTCGTGCCACCGCCGGGCTGCCCGCGCCGTTGTCGACGCCCGTGCTGTCCGCGGTGCCCGTGCCACAAACTTGCCTCCGACCCCTTCTCCATACCGACTGGTCGGTACTAGCCTGCGCGGGGCGAGCACGCACTGTGGCGTGCGGTCGACCAGCACGAGGAGGCACGGTGTCGATGTCGCCACCGCCGACGCAGGAGCCGGACACGGCGCGGCCCGCCGGAACGCGCCCCGGACGTCTGACCCGGCCACGGCTGGAGCACTATCCCGAACGCGGCGCCCGGTACTGGTACTTGGGGATCGTCGTGCTCGTCACGATCGTTCTCTACTACCAGCTGTACGTCCAGTACGCGGTGTCGACCGCCATCATCGCCCAGCTCCACATGACGTTCCTGTACTTCGTCTACATATCGGTGGCGGCCAACGCCGTCGGCGCGTTCGCCTCACTCGTCGCAGGGCTCGCCGACCGCTGGGGCCGGGCCAACATCGTGGTCTACGGCCTCCTGGTCGTCGGTCTGCTCACCACGTTCGTCCTGCCCAACGCGCCGGGAAAGGCGAGCTATCTGCTCAGCTACTGCGCCGTGGCCTTCGTCGAGGGCATGATCCTCGTGGCCACCCCGGCCCTCATCCGCGACTTCTCGCCGCAGCTGGGCCGGGCATCGGCGATGGGCTACTGGACCATGGGGCCGATCGTCGGCAGCCTGGTGGTCACCGCGGTCACCTCCCGTACGTACGGGGCCGCCACGACCTGGCAGGACGAGATCAGGTTCGCCGGTATCAGCGGCCTCGTCCTCTTCGTGGTCGCCCTGTTCGGCCTGCGGGAACTCGCCCCGGCGTTGCGCGACCAGATCATGGTGAGCGTGCGTGACCGGGCACTGATCGAGGCCCGCGCCAAGGGCATCGCCGCCGACGCCGCGCTGCACGGCCAGTGGCGTCAGATGATGCGCCTCGACGTCATCGGCTCCGCCGTGGCCATCAGCCTCTATCTCCTCCTGTACTACGCGGCCGTCGGCAACTTCGTCGTGTACTTCGCCACGGCCTTCGGCTACTCGGCGCAGCGCGCCAACGCCCTGCTCGACTGGTACTGGGGTGCCAACGCGATCGCCCTGGTGCTGGCGGGACTGCTCTCCGACCGGCTGCGGGTGCGGAAGCCGTTCATGCTGCTGGGCGGTCTCGGATCGATCGGCTTCACCCTCGTGTTCACCCTGCACGCCACCCAACCGCACACCGGCTACTACACCTTTGCCCTCATCCTCGCGGGCATCGGTGTGACCAGCGGCATCGCCTACTCCCCGTGGATGGCGAGCTTCACCGAGACCGTCGAGCGGCACAACCCGGCAGCCACCGCGACCGGGCTCGCGGTCTGGGGCTGGATCGTACGGATCACGGTGGCGCTGTCCGCAGCCTGTGTCCCCCTCGTGGTGAACACGGTGACACCGCTGATCGAGCACGGCGCGGAGGTCGAGCACGCATCGGTCCAGGCGGCTCCCGCGCTGGCCATCACGCGTGCCCACCCGAAACTGTTCGCCGAACTCGACGCGTACGCACCCGGCAAGGTGCCCCCGTCGCTGTCGGCCCGCGCACAGCGGGAGGTCGGGGCCGACCGGCTGAACACCGTCCGGAAGGCGGCGCCGCAGCTGAAGGTCCTCCGCGAGCACGGCCCCGAGGTGGCACGGGCCGGCGCCGACAACGCCGGTAAGTGGCAGACCTGGTGGTGGGTGTGTCTGGCCGGTCAGGTGCTGTTCCTGCCGTTCGTCTTCGTGATGACCGGGCGGTGGCGGCCCCGTGACGCCCGGCGGGATCTCAAGGATCATGAGGAGGCGGTGGCCCGTCAGGTCGCCGCACTGCGGCAGAGCCCCCAGGGTTCGGCGAGCCCCGAGGGTTCGCAGAGCCCCGAGGGTCCGCAGAGCCGTCGGATCGGTTAGTCACCTCAGAGCAGCCATCGAAGCGAAGTCCCGGGAAAGCAGGAGCGTATGACCGTCCCCACCGCACTGCACGCGCTGACCGCACTGGAGCAGGCCACCGCCGTCCGCAAGGGCGAGGTCTCTCCGGTGGATCTCGTACGGCATCATCTGGCACGTGTCGAGGAGTACGACTCACGGTTCGGCGCCTTCATCACGCGGACGCCCGATGCGGCGCTGTCCGCCGCGGCCGCTTGGCAGGACCGGCGCCCCGGCGATGAAGCGCCGTCGGCCCTCAGTGGTGTCCCGACCGCGGTGAAGGACCTCGTCGACACCGCCGGGGTCCCGACCACGTACGGATCGAAGGCATTCGCGGCACATGTGCCGTCGGCCGACGCGCACAGCGTCACCAGGCTGCGCCGCGCCGGCATGATCAGCCTCGGCAAGACCAACACCCCCGAGTTCGGCTGCTGCTGCTACACGGACAACGACCTGGTGGGCCCTGCCCGTAACCCCTGGAACCCGGCACTGTCCGCCGGCGGCTCCAGCGGCGGCGCGGCGGTCGCCGTGGCGCTCGGGCTCGTCCCCGTCGCCCATGCCAGTGACGGCGGTGGCTCCATCCGGATCCCGGCGAGTGTGTGCGGGCTGTTCGGCATCAAACCCTCGCGGGGACGGGTGAGTTCGGGCCCGGCGGGAGTCGAGGCCACGGGGCTCTCCGTGCAGGGGCCGCTGGCCCGCTCGGTGCGTGACGCGGCGGCCCTGCTCGATGTGCTGGCCGGGCCCGAGCCGGGAGACCCGCACTGGGCGCCGCCGCTGCCGCCGGGCGAGACGTTCCTCGGCCACGCCGAACGCGCCCCCGGGCGGCTGCGCATCGGCCGGTACGCGACGCCCGCCACCGAGGGTGTCTCCGTGGACCCGGAATGCCTGGCCGCCTGGGAGCACGCCGCACGGCTGCTGGAGAGCCTCGGGCACATCGTGGAGGACATCCCGACGCCATTCGGCCCCGAGCTCACCGGCCACTTCGTGAACGCCTGGGGCGTGCAGTCGCTCGGTCACCCCCTGGACGCCGAGCGTGAGGCGCTGCTCAGGCCGGTGACGCGGGCGTGGCGGGAGTACGGAAGGGGCGTCTCCGGGGAGCAGTTCGCCGCCGCGGTCAACGGAATGCACCGGGCCGCACGCCGTGCGGTCGAGGCGACCAGCCAGTACGACGTCGTCCTCACCCCGACCCTGGCGACCCTGCCGCAGCCCGTCGAGTTCTTCGACGAGTCAGGTGACCCGCTCGAAAACCTCTACCGCCAGGCCGCGTTCAGCGCGTTCACCGGCCCGTACAACATGACGGGCCAGCCCGCGGTCAGCGTTCCGCTGTACTGGACCGCCGATGCGGGCATCCCCGTGGGGGTCAGCCTCGTGGGCCGTCCGGCCGACGAGGCCACACTCATCGCGCTCAGCGCCCAGCTGGAGGACGCCTGCCCCTGGCGGGACCGGTACACGCGCCTGCGGGCATCGGTGTGAGGCGCGACCCGCTCGGTCGCGCCCCGTAGCATGCGGGTGTGACCAAGCCGATTGAACTCGTGATATTCGACTGTGACGGCGTTCTCGTGGACAGCGAGCGCATCGCGGTACGGGTGGACGCGTCGAGCCTGGCGGCGCTCGGCTGGGAGCTCAGCGAGGCCGAGATCGTCGAACGGTTCATGGGCCGCTCGCATGCCGACATGATCACCGATGTCGAACGGCACATCGGGCGCCGGCTTCCGGAGGGCTGGGAGGCCGGCCAGCTCCAGCTGTACCGCGAGGCGATGGAGGCCGAACTCACCGCTGTGGACGGTGTGGTGGAGGCACTGGACCGGATCCGGCTGCCCACCTGTGTGGCTTCCAGCAGTGGCCACGGCAGCCTCCGCCACACCCTGGGTCTCACCGGGCTGTACGCACGCTTCGAAGGCCGGATCCACAGTGCGGCGGACGTGGCCAACGGCAAGCCGGCGCCCGACCTCTTCCTGCATGCCGCGCGGCGGATGGGGTTCGCCCCCGACGTCTGCGCCGTGGTCGAGGACAGCCGCTACGGTGTGCGCGCCGCCCGCGCCGCCGGTATGCGCGTCTTCGGCTACTGCGGCGGGCTCACCCCCGCGGACTGGCTGCACGGACCGGACACGGTGGTCTTCGACGACATGCGCCGGCTGCCGGATCTCCTCGCCGGGGCGTGAGCCCGGGGCGGTGTCCCCGGCCGTGCCTCCGGCGGTGCCCCGGCGGTGTATCCGGCTACGTCCCGGTCGTGTCCGCCCATTCGTGGTCCGCCCATTCATGGTCCGCGATGTCGTGGTCCGCGATGTCGTGGTCTGTGAACTCGCGGTCGGCGCCCACGCCTCCTTGACGCCGTATCAGCTCCACTCTACGGTGACGCAGCATCGGTATTACAACGATGCAAACCGGTGATCCGGCGCGCGAAGCGGTCCGCATAGAAGGAGTCCCTCATGCGCACGCAGCCCCACGGAACCGTAAGTCCCCTGCGCATCCTGCGTCTGCTCGGCGTGCTGACCGCGCTCGGGCTGATGCTCGCCGGAACGTACGCCCTGCCGCCCGCCAGAGCCGCCGCAGCGGTCCCACAGGTGAGCGCCGCGGGGACGTTCCGGAACCCGCTCAACACCGGCCCCGACCCGTTCATGACGTACTGGAACGGGAATTACTACCTGACCACCACGCAGGGCAACAGCATCCGCATGTGGCGCTCGCCGTCCCTCAGTACGCTGCTCACCGCCGATCCCATCACCGTCTGGACCGACAGCGACAGCTCACGGAACCAGGGCATCTTCGCGCCCGAGTTCTACCGCTTCGGCGACCGCTGGTACCTCTACTACACCGCTGACGACGGCGTCGACGACCACCACCGGATCTACGTCGCGGAGTCCGACGCCGACGATCCGGCGGGCTCCTACCACTTCAAGGCGGAGCTGGCGCCGCCCAACCACGCGGCCGACTTCGCCATCGACCCCGGCATCCTCCAGCACAACGGCCGCCTCTACCTGGCCTACAGCGGCATCAACCAGTACCAGCACAACGGCCTGAACCTCGCGCCGCTGTCGAATCCGTACACCGTCTCGGGCGACGCGGTCGCCATCGACGGGGCGGGCGGCTGCCCCGAGGTCCGTGAGGGGCCGGAGTTCCTCTACCGCAACGGGCGCACCTGGATGACCTACTCCACCTGCGACACCGGGAAACCGGACTACCAGATCTGGATGATGTCGCTGCCGTCCGACGCCGACCCGCTGGTACCGGGCAACTGGACGCAGCACCAGGGGCCGGTCTTCTCCCGCGCCGACGACCACGGCGTCTTCGGCCCCGGCCACCACACCTTCTTCCGCTCGCCCGACGGTACCGAGGACTGGATGGCGTACCACGCCAAGACCACCTCGGCCAACACCTACAGCGACCGCACCACCCGCGCGCAGCGCATCGGCTGGAACGCCGACGGGAGCCCCGACCTCGGCCGGCCGCTCGCGATGGGCGCCACCCAGGATCTCCCGTCGGGTGACCCGGGGCCCGGTGCCTACTGGATCAACGACGACGGCCGCTCCAGCGGGGACGGGACCGTCACCTACACCGGTGACTGGAACTCGGGCACGGGCTGCGCCGCCCAGTGCTTCTGGAACGACGACCACTGGAGTGACGCGGCCGGGAACACCGCCACGTACACCTTCACCGGCACCCGGATCGCCCTGCTGTCCGTCCGCGACACCGGGAACGGTTACGCGGGGCTCAGTATCGACGGCGGCGCCGAACAGCGGCTGGACTACTACGGTGCGATCCGCACCGGGGAGACGCTCCAGTTCCTCAGCCCACGTCTGCCCTACGGAAAGCACACGCTCCAGGTCCGGGTGACGGGTGAGCACGACGGCCAGTCCCAGGCGTCGTACGTGAGCGTGGACCGGGCTGAGGTCTACGTCAACTGACGGCTGTAAAAAACAGTTGATGCTGAATCAGGTGAGGGGTACGGGAACCCGCCGGTTCCCGTACCCCTCACTGCGCGCCGGGCCTCAGTTCAGGGTGAACTTCTGGGCGGCCGCGCCGTTGCAGTCCCAGATCCGCAGATGGGTGCCGTTGGCAGTCGCACCGTCGGGGGAGTCGAGGCAGCGGCCCGACTGGGGGTTGAACAGCGAACCGTCGGAGCGCTGCTGCCAGACCTGGCCGCCGACCCCGTTGCAGTCCCACAGTTCGACCTGGGTGCCGTTGGCCGTGCCGTTGCCGTCGATGTCCAGGCAACGGCCGATGGTGCTGAGGGATCCGTTGGAGTGGTGGGTCCAGTACTGGTCCTCGGCGTAGGACTGGCAGTTCCAGAGCTGCACCGCCGCTCCGTTGACCCCGGTGTCGTCCGCCGCGACATCCACACACTGGCCGCCGGGACCGGTGATCGTGCCCTGCGGGCCGTTGGGCACATTGGTCTGACCCGAGTACCCGGCCGCGACCACGTTCGCCTGGACCGCGTCCTCGGCCGCGTCGGTCGGATAGCCGGAGACCATCACACCCTCGAAGAACGTGCCCATGTTCCGGTTGCTGTTGTCCCCTCCGGTACCGAGGATGATGCCGCCCTCCTGCTGCATGGGCCGGTATCCGCTCCGCGTCGGCAGTGCGCCGTCCCACTGGGTTCTGAGGCCGCCGGTCTGCGAATCGCCTCCCTTCAACGCGTAGGTCGTCTGTCCGTTGTTCTTCAGCATGGCGGTGACATAGGTGCTGCTGTTGCCGGTGTTGGCCGTGTTGGAGCCGTTGTCGCCCTGGAACATGCCGTTCTCCATGTCGGCCTCGACCCAGGGGCCCGAGCCGGTGCACGGTGCGAAGTAGCACGTGGTGGCGATCGATACGGCGTCCATGTGCCCGTTTCCGGTGTCGGCCGGGGTGCTCTCCGCGTTGCCGTAGTCGAAGCAGCAGTCGGAGCCGACGTGTGTCCCGCTGGCCACCATGTAGGCGCCCTCGGCCTGGCCGTTGACCGCGGTGCCGGACGCCGCACCGTTGGAGCGGTAGCCGACTCCGGGTGAGATCCAGATGCCGTACACCTTGTGGCCGCCCGCCGTGACCGAGAGCTCGGCGGCGTCGGCCCCGCGGTCGGCCGCGCCCGCGGTGCCAGCCGGTCCCGGATCGAGGTCGTTGTGGCGAGAGGTCTGGTCGTAGACCTTCGTGATGGCGCATGTGGTGTCCGCGCAGAACGTGTCCTGCGCGGCGGCGTCGGCGTAACCGCCCTGGGAGAGCAGGCCGATGTCGGTCCTGGCGCCGTCCGATGCCCGGGTGACCTGGTAGAGGGGGCCGTTGTACGAGGACAGCAGGGCGCGTGTCGTGCTGTGCGCCGCGACGCAGGGGGTGCCGGCCGCGCTGTAGATGTCGCAGGGCAGCGAGCCGGCCGCCTGCGACGCCGCCGGAAGCCCGACCAGGGCGCCGATGACGAGGCCCAGGGCCGCCAGGGCCGACAGCAGCAGTCTGCGCAGACGGAGCGGTTGTGGCCGCCCGATGAGGTGGGGGACGGTTCTCGCGGCGACGGATCTGTCTTCGCGCATGGTGTGCTCCCAGTGGAGTGGTGGGGGAGTGGAGCTCAACCTGCCGATGCGGCACGGGAGTCCACGCCGCTCGACACCTTCGCCGGGAAGCTACGCGCACGGGTCGTCGGCGTCAATATTTGTTGCTTTGGTTTTCCTTCCAACCTTGGAACTGGTCAGAATCTGTTGACTTTCGTGGGACGTGAGCGTGCGCGTGGGGGTGGAGGTGAGGGCCGCGGCGCGACGCGCGCACCGCGGACTGTTCCCGGAGCCGGGGGTGACCGCGAGTACGTTCATGGCGAAATGTCCGCCGTCCCGAGCGAGGTGCGTCCATGCCGCCGGTTTTCGTCTCCACCCTGCTGCGGTGGCTGCTGAGCGCGCATCAGCGCCGGCTTCATGTGCGGGCGTCGCTGTGGGCCGCCGCGGTCACCACGCTGGTGCTGCTGGGCGGGGCGTGGCTGGTGGTGCGTGCGGAGGCGTCGGCACCGCACGCGACCATCACGTCCTTCCCCCTGGGGGTGTGGTGGTCCATCGAGACCGCGACCACCGTCGGGTACGGCGACATGTACCCGGTGACGGCGTGGGGCCGTGTCATCGCCTGTGTGGTGATGCTGGTCGGGATCGCCCTGTTCGGGATCGTGACGGCGGCCCTCGCCACCTGGTTCGTCGGCGGAGCCGCCCGCGGTCTGCGGGAACTGGGCGGAACACTCAAGCGCGCCGAGCACGTGGGCCGGGAGGACGCCTCGGAGGAAGTCAGGTCCCTGCATGAGCGGTTCGACCGGCTGGAGCGCCTGCTGCGGGAGGGCGGCGGTCCGCCCGCACCGCGCTGAGGCCGTCCGGCCCCGCCCGCGCGGCAGCGCGTTGACAGGTCCGCAGCCGACATGGTCACCTACTTGCATACAGCTTGCACCTGCATTTTTCACGCAATAGGGCAAGAGGGGTCTTATGAAGAGGTGAGTCACAGCGTGCCCGTCGACAGCACCCGCCGTGGGTTTCTCGGACTGGCCGGCGCCGCCGGAGCGGTCCTGCTCAGCTCCTGCGGGCCGGGCGGGAGTTCGGACTCGGCCCCGCCGCGCCGGGGCGGCACCCTGCGGGCCGTGTTTCCCGGCGCCGGGGCCAAGGAGACGCTGGACCCGCACGCGCAGCGCCAGTTCGTGGACATAGCCAGACACAAGGCGATTTTCGACAAACTCGTGGACCTCGACGCGACCCTGCGTCCCGTGCCCCGGCTGGCGCGCAGCTGGCAGCCGAACGCCGACGGCACCGTGTGGCGGTTCACGCTGCGGGCGGCCACCTTCCACGACGGTCACCCGCTGGACCCCGACGACGTACTCTTCAGCCTCTCCCGCATTCTCGATCCCGGCGCCGCCGACCATCTGGCGAAGGGCTCGCTCTCCGTCATCGACCTGAAGCGGTCGAGAGCGGTCGGCAAGCACACGGTGGAGATCACGCTGAAGCGGCCGAACGCGGAACTGCCGTCGCTGCTGGCCATGACCGGCACCGCCGTCGTACGGAACGGATACCGCGACCCGTCCCGCCCGGTGGGCACCGGCCCCTTCCGCTTCGGCTCCTTCACCGCGGGCCGCTCCTTCACCGCCCGCCGGTTCGACGACCACTGGGCCGGCGCCCCTTACATCGACGAACTGCACATCCTCTCCGCCGCCACCGAAGCGCGGTCCAACGCCGTACAGGCGGGCGAGGTGGAGTACGCGCACGAGATGACGCCCACCTTCGCCCGGCTGATCCGGGCGAACACGCGGGTACGGATCGTCTCCGCCCCACGCAGCGGTGCCGTCGGCTTCGCGCTCAAGACCGACCGGCCGCCCTTCGACGACCCCGACGCCGCGATGGCGCTCAAGCTCCTCGCCGACCGGAAGCGCCTGGTCGACGTCGTACTCGGCGGGCAGGGCGACCTCGGCAACGACATGTACGGCAAGGGGTACGAGTACTACCCCGCCGGTGTGCCGCAGCGCGAGCGGGACGTCGCCGAGGCCCGTCGGCTGCTGCGCCGCTCCGGCGCCCTGAACAAGCGCGTCACGCTCTACACATCGACGGCCGCCGACGGGTTCGTCGACGCGGCGCACCTCCTGGCCGGCCAGGCCGCCGACGCCGGTCTGCGGATCGAGGTCACCACCGGGCCTCCCGAGAGCTACTTCACCGACCTGCTCGGCACCGGCATGGTCGGCAGCCACCGCTGCGGAGCGATGCCCATCCCCACCTACATCAGCGAGCGGCTGCTCGACGGCTCACCGCAGAACGCCACGGCCTGGCACCACAAGGACTTCGACCAGGACTTCGCGCAGGCCCAGGCCATCACCGACGAGAAGAAGCGCACGGCGCGGTACGGATCCGCGCTGCGCACCGTGCGGGACAAGGGCGGCCTGCTGCTCTGGGGCCACTCCGACTGGCTGAACGCCGTGGCGAACCGGCTGCACGGGGTCAAGGGCATGCCCCCCAACACGGTCGACTGGGCGCGGTTCGACAGAGTGTGGCTGGCCTGACCGTGCTGCGTTACACCCTGCGACGGGTCTCGCTCGCCGTCGTCCAGCTGGGGATGCTGGCCGTACTGGTCTTCCTGCTGACCTCGCTGCTCCCCGGCGACGCGGCGGAAGTCGAGTTCAACGAACAGGCCGGGATGGCGCAAGTCGCCCAGCTGAGAGACCAGTTGGGGCTCGACCGCCCGGCGATCGAACGCTTCGCCGACTGGGCCGGTTCGCTGCTCTCCGGGGACCTGGGCACCTCGCTGGTCAGCCGCGGCCCGGTGAGCGACATCATCACCGGCTCCCTCGGCGCCACCGCCGTACTGGCGTTGGTCACGGCCGCGATTCTCGTGCCGCTCGCCATGCTGCTCGGCCTGCTGATGGGGCTCAGGGAGGGCAGCCGGACGGACCAGGCGCTCTCCGCCGTCATGGTGGCGCTCAACTCCGTACCGGACTTCGTGCTGGCGCTCTCCCTGGTGGCCGTCTTCTCCCTCCGGCTCGGCCTGCTCCCCTCCACCTGGGTGGACGTCGGCGCAGGGGATCTGCTGACCAGGCCCGCGCTGCTCGTGCTGCCCGTGGCCGTGCTCCTCGCGCGGACGGTCTGTCTGCTGTCCCGGCAGATACGCGCGGGCACCATAGCGGCGCTGCGCGCCGACTACACCGTCCAGGCGCGGCGGCTGGGCGTGCCGCGTGCCGGGCTCGTCCTGCGGCACGTGCTTCCCAACGCCGCCGTGCCCGGCGTCCAGGAACTGGCGCGGACCGGCGACCAGTTGCTGGGCGGCGTCCTGATCGTCGAGGCCGTCTTCGCGATTCCCGGTACGGCGACCGCGCTGATCGACGCGGTGCAGAGCCGGGACGTGCCGACCGTCCAGGCGCTCACGCTGCTGCTGGCCGCCGTGGCCATGGCGCTCAACATCGCGGCCGACCTGGTGTCCTACCGGCTGGCCCCGCGTACGGAGGTGCTCAGGTGACCCGCGCACCGCGTCCCGGACGTGGCCGCCGCTCCCTCCTCACCGCGGGTGCGGGCCTGCTCCTCGCGATTCCCGTGCTGGTCGCGGTGGTGGGGCCCGTGCTGGCTCCGGTGATCGCCCCGGCCGCGGGGGGCGCGCCGTACGCGGCCGGGGCCGGTCACCTGCTGGGTACCGACGGAATGGGACGGGACGTCCTCGGGCTGCTCCTGCGCGGCGGGCGCAGCGCACTCGGCGTGGCCTGCTGCGCGGTCGGGCTCGCCTATGCCGTGGGCGGCACGCTCGGACTGGCCGCGGCGGTCACCCGGCACCGGTGGCTCGACGAACTCCTGCTGAGGCCGGTGGAGTTGCTGCTCCCGGTGCCCTCGCTGCTCATCATCAGCGTCATCGGCGTGGGCTGGCGCGGTCAGGCCACGGCCATCGCCCTGGCGGTGGCCGCGATCAACGTGCCCGCCGTGGCCCGGCTGGTGCGGGCCGCGGCGCTCGACGCGGCGAGCAGCCCGGTGGCCGAAGCGCTGCGGATGCAGGGGGAGTCCGGGTCCCGGATCCTGTTCGGCTACGTGGGACGGGCGGTCCTGCCGGTGGCGGCGGCCGATGTCGGTACCCGTGTCACCACGGCGGTGTTCACCGTCGCCGCCGCGAACTTCCTCGGGCTCGGGATGGAGCCCACCTCACCCGACTGGGCCGTCACGATCGCGGGGAGCCGGGAGGCGCTGCTCCTCCAGCCCTGGGCCGTGTGCGCGCCGGCGGCCATGCTCGTGATGTTCACGGTCGGGCTGAACCTCTTGGCGGACCGGCTGCTCAGGCGCCCCGCGACCTCGGACCGGGCTGCGGGTACGGCGTCGGGCCCGGGGGCGGGGACGGCCTTGGGCCCGGGGGCGGGTACGGCCTCGGGAACCGGCCCGGCAACGGCCACCGGCCCGAAGGAGACCGCGTACTGATGTCCGTGATCGAGGTACGCGGACTGACCGCGTGGGCCGGTACGTCAGCACTCCTGCGGGGCGTGGACCTCGACGTGCCGGCGGGTGGGGTGACGGCGCTCGTCGGCCCGTCCGGGAGCGGCAAGACCACCGCCGCGCTCGCCCTGCTCGGGGATACGGCGCCCGGCGTACGGCTGAGCGGCGCGGTCCGGGTGGCCGGGACCACCGTGGTGGACGAGCACGGTGTCACCCGGGAGGCGGCCGGTCTGCGCGGCGGCACCATCGCCTACATGCCGCAGCACCCGGGCAGTGCGCTCAACCCGGCCCGCAGGACCGGCGCCGTACTGACCGAACTGACCCGGCTGCACCACCGGCCGGGACCCGGCTCACCGGACGGCAGGGCCGCCGCCAGGGACCGGGCGGCGCAGGCGCTGCGTGCGGCCCAGCTTCCCCCGGAGACGGCGCTGCGGCGCTTCCCCCATCAGTTCTCCGGCGGTCAGCGGCAGCGCGTCGCCCTCGCCCAGGTGCTGGCCTGCGGCCCGCGGGCGCTCGTCCTGGACGAACCCGGCACCGGACTCGACACCGTGACCCGGATGGGCCTGGCCCGTGAACTCGCCGCGCTCGCCCGTTCAGGCATGGCGATCCTCCTGCTGAGCCACGACCACGACATGGTGCGTGCGCTGGCGGACCGGGTGGTCCTGCTGGAGGACGGCCGGGTCACCGGCGCGGGCACCCCCGGAACCCTGTTGCCGGCAGGCGCCGTTCCCGACGCCGTCCACTCCGCTCCCCACGCCGGCCACTCCGTTCCCGACGCCGCGCACTCCGTACCGGACACCGGGGACCGGTCACCGGACGAACCGGAACCGGTTCTCTCCGTACGGAATCTGACGGCCTGGCTGCGCCCCGGCGGCCGTGGCGTGGTGCTGCACGACATCTCCCTGTCCCTGCCGCGCGGTGGCTGCGTCGCGGTGGCCGGGCCTTCGGGGAGCGGCAAGACCACCCTGGCGCGCTGTATCGCCGGGCTCCACGAGCGGTGCGGCGGTGGCATCCTCCTGGACGGTACGGAGCTTCCGGTACTCCGCCGCCGTACCCGGCCGCAGAAGCGGCGGGTGCAGTACGTGTGGCAGGAGGTCCGGGGCTCCTTCGACGAACGCCGCTCCGTGCTGGAGCAGGTGGCGCGTACGGCCGTCAGACTCCGTGGCCGGTCGCCGGACCGGGCCGTGGCGGAGGCGGCGGATCTGCTGACCCGGCTGGGGGTCGCCGAGAGCACGGCGGGACGGCTGCCGGAGTCGCTGTCGGGGGGAGAGCTCCAGCGCGCCGCGTTCGCCCGCGCGGTGCTGGCGGCCCCTGACGTGCTGGTGTGCGACGAGATCACGGCCGCACTCGACGAGGTGGCCACCGGTCTCGTACGGGACGAGGTGACCCGGCTGCGGCAGGAGCAGGGGACCGCCGTCCTGTGGATCGGCCATGATCTGGGACTGTTGCGCCAGGTGGCCGACCGGCTCGTCGTCCTCGACAACGGCCGGATCGTGGAGGAAGGCCCGCCCGCACAGGTCGTGGGCGCGCCGAGATCGACGACCGCGCGGCTGCTGGTCCGGGCGGAGCGCCTGGGCGCCGGACAGGTCGCCGTGGTGGCGGACGACCTGTGAGCCGGGCGCGCGGCGCAGGCCCGCGGGCGTGCGCCCGGGCGCCGTGGACGGCACGTACAACCGAAGAGCGCCACACGTACCCACCGAAGCGCCACACGTACCCACCGAAGGAGAGAGGCACCCCATGACGCAGACGACGACCGCGGGCCAGGACTGGCAGGCGTGGCAGGACAGTTGGGACCGTCAGCAGGAGTGGTACATGCCGGACCGTGAGGAGCGGTTCCGGGTGATGCTCGACATGATCGAGGCGCTGGTGGGTCCCGAGCCCGTCGTCCTGGACCTCGCCTGCGGCACGGGAAGCATCACCGACCGGGTGCTGAAGCGCTTCCCGGGGGCACGCAGTACCGGAGTCGACCTCGACCCGGTCCTGATGGCCATCGCCCGCGGCCACTTCGCCGGGGACGAGCGGGTGGAATTCGTGACCGCCGACCTCACGGACCCGCGGTGGACGGACGCGCTGCCCCACCGGTCCTACGACGCCGTGCTGACGGCGACCGCACTGCACTGGCTGGACACCGAGCCGCTCCGGGCGCTGTACGGGCATGTCGCGGGGGTGCTGCGCGAAGGCGGCGCGTTCCTCAACGCCGATCACATGGTGGATGAGTCGGCGCCTCGCATCAACGCGGCGGCGCAGGCGTTCCACACCGCGCGCAAGGAGCGGGAGCGGTCCGGCGGTGCACTCGACTGGGCCGCGTGGTGGAGCGAGGCAGCGGAGGACCCCGGGCTCAGGGAGGCCGCGCGGCTGCGCTTCGAACGCCTCGGCGACCCCAGGAATCCGGCCGCGGCGAAGGCGCCCACCGACCGGCCCACGTCCACGGGGTGGCACGCGGACACCCTGCGCGCGCAGGGCTTCGCCGAGGCGAGGCAGGCGTGGTGCTCACCGAGCGACGCCCTGATGGTGGGGCTGCGCTGACCCTGCGGCCGATGGTGGGGCCGGCCCGCGGCGATGGCGCTTCGCCCGATTGCCCCGCGGGCGGCTCCCCGATTGCCGCCGCACGTTCCCGGACCGAGGGTGTGAGGTGTGCCGGTCACCGGGCAGGCGCAAAGGAAGAGCACACATCGCCAGGGAGGAATGTCATGCCGGCAGGATCCAGCCGTAAGCGCGAGCGCCAGTACGAGCACATCAAGGAGGGTGCCGAGGAACGAGGCACATCGGAGGGCCGCGCCAAGGAGATCGCGGCGCGCACCGTGAACAAGGAGCGTGCCCGGTCCGGTGAGGCCAAGTCGGCGGGCAAGGTCTCGGTCCGTGACCCCAAGTCCGCCTCCCAGCGCGGCGGCGAACGCTCGCACAGCGGCCCGCAGGGGCCGACGAGGGACCAGCTCTACGAAGAGGCGAAGAGGAAGAACGTCGAAGGCCGCTCCTCGATGAACAAGCAGCAGCTGCGCAAGGCCGTCGGCCGCTGAGCCCGCACCGGCAGGGCGGCGGAGCCCGGGCTCACCGCGTCTTCCGCGGCCGCTCCCGTACGACATCCGCCGCTGCCTTGTCCTGCCGGAGCCCCAGGAAGCGCGGATGGCGCAGCATTCCGTCGCGGGTCCATTCGGTGAAGCCGATCTCCGCGACGAGGACGGGCTCGACCCAGTGGGCTCCCCGTTCCCGTACCGGCTGGCCGAACGGGGACGCCGCGGTCTCCAGCGCGTCGAGCCCGGCACGGAGCCGGGCCAGGACCCTGTGGTCGAATCCGGTGCCGACCTTGCCCGCGTAGACGAGGCTGCCGTTCTCGTAGTGGCCGACGAGCAGCGCGCCGAATCCGCTGCGTGACCCGGCAGGTTCGGTGAAGCCGCCGATCACCAGTTCCTGACCGCCGGCGCACTTGAGTTTGAGCCAGTCCGGGGAGCGGCGGCGCTGGTAGCGGCTGTCGGCGCGCTTGGCGATGAGGCCCTCCCAGCCGCGGCCGCAGGCGTCGTCGAGCTGCTGCTGCCCGCCCTGGTTGCGGTGCGGGGTGAAGCGCACGGGCGGACGGAAGTCGAGAGCGCGCCGCAGCAGGGACTTTCGGGTGCGCAGCGGCAGCCGGGTCAGGTCGACACCGTCCAGCCGGAGCAGGTCGAAGACGTAGTAGGTGACGGCGACTCCGCTGGCCAGCGCGCGGCGCGGGTCGGTGAGCTGCATACGCTGCTGGAGGCGGGCGAAGTCGGTACGCCCGTGGGCGAAGGCGACGATCTCGCCGTCGAGGGTGAATCCGTCGCACGGCTGCCCGGCGAGCGCCTCGGCGATCTCCGGATACCCACCTTGCACCGTACGGCCGGTACGGGAGAGCAGGCGTACGCGGTCGGCGTCGCGGGTGGCCAGGGCCCGCATCCCGTCGAGCTTGCGCTCGAAGAGCCAGCCGGGGCCGAAGTCGCGGCGGTCGGTGCGGACGGCACGCATCGGTTCGGCAGCCGATGCGTGCGCGTCAGGAGCGACCGTCAGCAGCCGCTGCTGGGCCTCGGGCAGGGCCCGGAGCAGCTCATTCATCCGGCGTTCCCAGGGCATCGCCGGACGTCCGGCTGTTGCTGTCGCCGGCGATCGAAGCCGTGCCTTGCCCGGTACCTGGACAGCGTCTGCGGTGTTTGCCGTTGCTGTCGCTCACGCCTGCTGCCTCCTGCGGGACGCCGGCCGGTTTCCTCTCCACTGTGGGACATCGGGGCATCCTCCGCACGTGCGACGGCTACGGCTCGGGGACGGTGGCCCCGTCGCGGGGTGAGTCCCCGCTGTCCGTACGGCTGCCGGGCGCCTGGGCGAGGACATTGAGGGCGGCCCCCAGTCCGTGCGGGGCCCGGTGGTCCGGGCGGCTCGATGTCAGGACGGGGCACCGGTCCGTACGCAGGATCCGGCGGTGTTGCCGCTGCAGTGCGGTGACGAGGGCCCGGTCCTCACTGTGGGCAAGAGGTGGGAAGCCCCCGGCGCCGCGGTAGGCGCCCGCGGTGACACCGAGGTTGGCGCCGTGGATGTGCGGATGCGTCCAGAGAACAGGGCCGGCGGGCCGGCCGGCGAAGTACTGGGCATCGTGCTTCGCCACGACGGCCGGGTGCAGCAGGGGATGGGGAGCCAGCCGGACGGTGCCCACCAGACACTCCCACCCCTCCCCGGCGTGATGCAGCTGATGGGCCAGCCAGTCCACGGGAACGATGGTGTCGGCGTCCGTGGTGGCGATCCACAGCCCCTGCTCGTACGGCCGCAGCAGCCTGAGAGCTTCCTCGGCGGCCATGGCGCGCGCGATTCCGACGTTACGCCGGGCCGACTCCACCACCCGCGCGCCCATGCTCCGTGCGACAGCTGCCGTGTCATCGGTGCAGGCATCCACCGCCACCACGGTCAGCAGCGGGATGCCGGGCATCGCCCGGTGGGCAGCAGCCGCCCTGAGACTCCGCAGGGTCGCGGGCAGGGTGGCGGCTTCGTTGTGGGCCGGGATGATCACTGCGCAGGCGGTGGGCCGGGCGTTCACACCAATCCCTCTTCGGCCGCAGGGCTGGGCGCCGCCCACCCGTCCGGGTACTGCCTGGTGAGGACGTGGAGTGTGAAGTCCGGGTCACGCACATCGAGGAGCGTTCTGAGGCCCGTTACGGAGGTGAGCAGTGGCGCGAGGTCCGTACCGGTGAGCCGGTGCTCGGCCACCGGATGGTTCCAGTGCACGGTGACGAGCGTCCCTCCGGGTTCGAGGCCGGCGACCGTGCGGGCCAGAACGTCCCGCAGAGTCCGGTCGTCGAAGTAGTAGAGGAGTTCGGAGAGGACGATCAGGTCGAAGGTGACCTGCGGCCATGCGTCGGGAATGGTCAGCTCCCTGACGTCCACCTGCGGATGGTCGCGGGCGGCATCCGCGGCAGCCCTGACCGCGGACGGCACCCGGTCGGTGGCCAGCAGACGGTCGCAGCGACCGGCCAGCTGCACGGTGAGAGCCCCCACGGAACACCCGGGTTCGAAGGCGCTGCGGTAGCGGCGGCGCGGGAGCGAGGCGAGTGTGAGGGCGTACTTGCGCTGCTCGTACCACCGCTCGGTGAGGCTCCAGGGGTCGGGGGATCCGGCGTACATGCGGTCGAAATAGCTCGCAGGAGTACTCATCGGAAGACCACCTCGAACGGCCGCACGTGATGGGCGAGTTCCTCGGAGGGAAGGACGGCCGCATCTCCCTCCTCCGCGCCCAGCGGCATGATCTGGCTGGTGAACCGCTGGATCGCCAGTTGTTTGCGGGTGGAAGCCGGTGAGGGCAGCGCGATGCGCGCGGCGTCCTGCCAGGGGACGCGTCGGTCACCGGGGCGCGCCCAGTGCCACATCCATACCGGGTAGAGCCACACGGGCACACCGGCGGCTCGGCAGGCCGCCCGGGCCGCCTGCCCGGCTGCCTCGTGGTCGCTGTGGAGGTCACCGGTCCAGGGCGCCGCACACAGCACGGCACCGGTTTCGCGCAGAGCCGCCGTGATGTGGGCCTGGACCTTGTCCTGGTGTGCGTGGACGCGGGTGTCGGGCACACGGAGGCGTCGCGGTCGAAGGCCGGGCAGGCCCAGGTCGGCGAGCGCACGCTCAAGCTCCGCCTCCCGCATCACGACGAGTTCGGCGGGAGAGACCAGCGTGCTGCGCGGGTGGGAGCCCTCGCCCTCCGTGACCGATACCAGGTGTACGTCGCTGCCCCCGGCCGCGAGCGTGGCCATCGCGCCGCCGAACCCCAGCACCTCGTCGTCGGGGTGCGCCGCGACGACCAGCACAGGTCCGCGGGGGAGTACGGCAGTGGGCAGGCGGAGCAGGCCGTCCCAGCCGGCCCACTGGGTTTCAGGGGTGCCGGGAGCGTCGATGGCGGTGGCCGCCGTCTGCTGTGCGCCGGTCACTGCTGCCCTTTGTGCAGGCTGAGCAGATTCCCCAGCTCGGCGAGGTTGCGTTCCGCGTGGTGCTGGCGGATGTAGACGGTGAGATCGGCGACGGCCCTGGCATGCCGTGGGTCGTGGCACAGCGGAGCGGCACCGGTGGCACGGCCGATGTGGTGAAGGACCTCGGTGCAGACCTTTTCCACGAACGCGCGCACCCGCAGACTCCGTACCCGGGCGCAGCCGGAGGTGTCCCATGGATCCGCGTCGATGTCCGCGGCAGCCCTCTCCACCACGGTCTCTGCCGAGGTGATCAGCATGTCCACAGCGCCGAGGTGCGCCGCGGCGTGAGCGTCGAGAGGACGCCGGGCGGTGGACTCCACCAGAGTGTCCGCCACGGCGCGGGCTCCGCCCAGCCAGCATGCTGCGACACCGATACCGCCGTGCTGGAAGCCCGGCCTGTTCGTGTAGTCGTCCACCCCTCCGACGGCGATGGCCGGCACATGCGAGAAGGAGACGTCCGGGGAGTCGCTGGCGTCCATCCCGACCGCCTGCCAGGTCCCTGGTACGGGGGCCACTCCGTCATCGGACACTGCCACCGCGAACAGCCGGCGCCCCTCGGGGCTGTCCGCGGTCACCAGGGCGCGGGTGCAGGTATGCGCGCCCGAGCAGTAGGGCTTGACGCCGTCGAGGCGCCATCCGCCGCCGCTCGGGGTGGCAGTGAGGCCGGGCCCGGGAGGCTGGGCGGCCCACACACCCCAGCGCTCACCCTCGTCGGGCCGCGATCCCTCGATTTCGTCGAGTATGGCGATCGCGTCGACATGGCCCTCGGCGAGCCGGGCCAGCGTCAGGTCCTCGCGGCCCAGCTCCGCCAGCGCCCGGAAACGGTCAGCGGTACGGCCGCCGCCGGGCGGCGGTAGCTGCAGGGCGCCCTTCTCGATCAGAGCTAACAGACGTGCGGAGATCGCGCGGGCCCGGTCGTCCGGTCCTGGTGGCCGCGGGGCGGTGGCGCTGTCAGCGGTCATCGTGTCTCTCCTCTCCGGAAAGCCCGATGGCCGCCCGGCCGGGCCGCGCTTCAGTGGCGCGCTGTCCGGGGTGTCAGTGACGGCCGTGAGTGCTGTCCGCGGCTCCGCCGAGCAGTCGCGCCACAGCCTTGAAAGGCAGGGCCACGATGGTGGCGATTGCCCCGCCGATAGACCTCAGGACATCTGCTATTGCTGTCAGCATGGGCAAATCCTTCCTCTTCGCAACTTGAGGAGCGAATGCATCTGAATTCTACCGAACATGCGTTCACGTGGCCTGTTCCCCTCGACCGGGAGGATCCAGAACGAAGCCGACGGACGGCAACTGTTCAAAACCGTGCTTGCCGTTCGCGTCGTCCGGGATCCCGCTGGGCGTCTGCCTGAAGCCAGTTGACTGGGCTCGGGCCGGCAGTCAGGAGAGAACGGGGCTCAGCTGCCGAGGCCGCCGCTGCCGAAACTGCTGCCGTCGCCGTCTTCGTCCTCCGGCGGCTTCTGCGAAGGGCTGCGGTGGGTGCTGGAGCCCTTGAGCTCGTGCGGCAGCAGGCGCGAGCCGTCGTGGGGCATTTCCTCCGGCTCCCGGTACTCCCGCACTTCGTGGACCGCGCCCTCCGCGGGCAGATGAGGCTGCTCGGTCGGCCGGGGTGGTGGGAGTTCCCGGGCGCGGATCCGGCGCCCCCAGGCGAAAGCGGCGAGAAGCACGGCGACCACGATGATTCCGGCCAGGAGCATGAACAGGGCGGTGTCGGCCGAGACGGCGAGCTGATATTTCGAGGCGTTCATTGAATTCACGTACCCGCGCACCAGGGTTCTCTATCACTTCACCCGGTGACTCACCCTGCCGCGGGGGAGCGGTGCGGGCGGACGCCGATCATGCCGACGGCGGTGAGTGCCGCTGCCGCGGCGGCGGCGATGCCGCAGACGAGGAAGGCGTTGCTGAATCCGCTGCCCAGGGCGTCGAGGGCCAGGTTGTGGGCAGCCGATCCCGGGGTGCCCGGCGGCAGGCTGTTGACGGCGATCGGCCCGCCGTCGGCGGCGATCCCGCGGGCGGCCGCCAACGGGCCCGCGGGCAGGTGCGCGCTGTTCAGGTGCGACGAGAACGCCGATCCGGCCTTGCTCAGGGCGACCGCGCCGACGACGACCGGGCCGAGGGCGAAACCGAGGTCGCGGAGCATATTGGTCGTGGCGCTCGCCATGCCCGCCAGCTGCGGGGGCACGCTGTCCAGCGCCACGGCGGTCACCGAGCTCACACACAGCGCGAAGCCGACGCCGATCAGCAGGTCGGGCACGACGAAGGCGCCCAGACCCGGATCGGTGGCGTCGAGCCCGGTGCACAGCAGACAGCCGACGCTCATCAGGACGAAGCCCGACGTCAGCAGCCACGTCGGGGCGACCCGGTGCAGCAGCCGGGAGACGACCGGGATCAGAACGAACGCGGGACCCTGCAGCAGCAGGAACGGCACGGCGACCCGCAGCGGGTCCTGGTGCTGCACCGGCCCCAGCCACATGCTCGTCGCGAAGCAGGCGCCGAGGAAGGCGAGCATGCCGATGACCGCGACCAGGGAGGCCACGGCGAACGGCCGGTTCCTGAACAGCGTCACGTCGAAGATGGGGGACCCGGCGCCCAGTTCGACCACCACGAAGCCGACGAGGAAGCAGAGGCCGATACCGAAGGACAGGATGACGGGAAGGGCGGTCCAGCCCGACTCGGGGCCCTCGACGGCCGCGTAGAGCACCAGGATGAGGCCGATACCGAAGGTGATCTGGCCCGGTATGTCGAGCTCCCGGCCCTCCGGTGATCTGGACTCCGAGGTCAGCGCCAGGGTGAGTGCCACGCTCACCACCGCGAGGGCGACGAGCACCCAGAAGGAGCCACGCCAGGAGCCGACCTTGGCGAACACCCCGCCGAGCAGCGGGGACAGGGCCGCGCCCGCGGAGAGGCACCCGCTCCACAACGCGACGGCGTGGGCCCGTTCTCTGGCGTTACGGGTGGCCGACGCGAGCATGGTGAGCGAGCCGGGGAACATCGCTCCCGCGCCGAGGCCGTTCAGCGCGGCACCGGCCCACAGGACGTGCACGCTGGGCGCGACCGCGGCCACGACACTGCCGGCGGCGACCAGGGCCGCCCCCGCCGTGATCAGCTTCTTACGGCCGAACAGATCGCCGAGCACCCCGAAGGTGAACTCGAAACAGACCACAGCGACCATGAACGCCGCGGTGATCCAGGTGAGTTGGGAGCCGTGGGTGTGCAGGTCCTCCTGGAGGAGTCCGTTCAGGGAGGCCGGCAGTGCGTTGGCCACCTGCGCCACGAACACCGCGGAGCAGGTGGCCGCCAGTGTCCCCGCGTAGCCCGGCCGGCGGGCCGCCCCCGCGGTGGGGCCGTGGGACGTCGCCGTCCTGTTGTCGAGCGTCATTGCTTCTCCCTGACTGGGAAGGTGAAGTGCCCCGCCGCCGGGTGGGACGCCGACCGGTCTCTCGCCGGTGATGGGGCCGGGACGAGGCCGGGCGGAGACCGAGCGGAGTCAGGCGTGGTGCCGTGGAGAATGGCACCTCGCTTTACGTAACGTCAAGGAAATGTTCGCTGCTTAAATTAAGTTTTCATAACGTAAGGGTCGGGCGGGGTCAGCGCGCCGCCGCCAGGTCCGCCTCCAGCGCGCGAGCCGCGACGCCCAGAGCGTTGATCACCGACCGGAGGGCGTGCGGGTCGTAGCGCACGCTGGGCATCGAGATCGACAGCCCCGCCTGCGCCGTACCGTCCCGGTCGCGCACCGGGACCCCGACGGCGACGAGCCCCCGCTCGGAGCGCTCCTGGTTCACGGCGAACCCGTTACGGCAGATGAGCTCCAGCTCGCTCCGCAGCTGCGCGAGGTCCGGCCGGTCCGCGGGGCGGTCGCGATAGCGCGCGGCGGAGTAGACCTCCGCCAGTCCGGCGTCGTCGAGCTGGGACAGCAGGAGCAGGCCGGCGGTGGTGCGGTGCGCCGGGAACACCATCCCCTCGCGTGAGCCGACCCGCAGCGCCTGGCCGCTCTCGACGCTGGCGATGAACCGGGTCGTGTCCCCGGTGCGGATGGTGAGATTCGCGGTCTCGTCCAGGAGGTCGACCAGCCGACGCAGATGGGGGAGCGCGGCGGACCGCAGCTGTGACACCTGCGACTGCGAGTGCGCCGCCAGTTCGAGTACGGGGCCCGCCCGGTAGACACGGTTCTCGTCCTGCACGGCGAAGTCCCGGTAGACGAGCATCGCCAGGAGCCGGTGGGCGGTGGACCGGGCGACCCCCAGCCGCCCGGCGATCTGCGACACGGTCGCCCCGCCCTCCATCTGCAGCAGGGTGGCCGCCCTGAGCGCGTGGTCGACACTCGCGATCGGATACGGCGGCGGTGTCTTGAGCGGCTTGTCCACGGTGCCTCCCGGTGCGGCCTTCCGGCGCGGCGTCCGGTGGCTCCCGTTCCGGCCCGTCCAGGTGGGCGGAACCGATCTGCGCTGTTCTGCTCTCCAGAATCTACATGTCTTGTCTGCGCACGCGGAGCACGCTGAGCCCGTGACTCAGACCTCCCACGCTCAAGACATCGCTACGGGCTCCCCCGTACGGCTGCGTGCCGTTTCCGCAGCCGGGCAGCCCGAGGTCACCCCGGCGCTCGAAGAGCTGTACCGGGGCTTCGAACAGGAACTTCTCGTCCCGCTGTGGACCGAGATCGGTGATCTGATGCCGGCGCACCCCCGCTCACGCGCGGTCCCGCACGTGTGGCGCTGGGAACAGCTGCGGGCGCTCGCGGCGCAGGCCGGCGAGATCGTCCCCGTCGGCCGCGGCGGTGAGCGCCGCGCCATCGCGCTGGCCAACCCCGCGCTGGGCGGGCGGCCGTTCGCCACGCCCACGCTGTGGGCCGCCATCCAGTACCTGATGCCGGGGGAGGACGCCCCCGAACACCGCCACACACAGCACGCGTTCCGCTTCGTCGTCGAGGGCGAAGGCGTGTGGACGGTCGTCGGCGGCGACCCGGTGGCCATGCGGCGCGGCGACTTCCTGCCGCAGGCCGGGTGGAACATGCACGCCCACCACAACGCCACGGCCGAACCGATGGCCTGGATCGACGGTCTCGACATCCCGTTCCAGTACGCCAACGAGACCCAGTTCTTCGAGTTCGGCCGGGACGGGATCAGCGACGCCGAGCGCACCACCCCGGACCGCTCACGCGCCGAACGTCTGTGGGGGCACCCCGGTCTGCGCCCGGTCGCGGCCGGCGCACCCACCCCCGGGTCGCCCCTGACCGCGTACCGCTGGGAGCACACCGACCGGGCACTCGGCGACCAGCTCGCCCTGGCCGCGGAGGGCTTCGACGGGGCCGTGGAGCCGGGCCACGCAGCCGTACGGTTCACCGACCCGGCGACCGGCGGCGACGTACTGCCCACCATCCGCGCCGAGATGCACCGGGTCGCGCGCGGCGCCGGGACCGCGCCGGTCCGCGAGACCGGCTCGTCGGTCTACCAGGTCTTCGACGGCTCCGGCACCGTCACCGTCGGCGAGAGGACCTGGTCCGTGACGCGCGGCGACCTGTTCGTCGTCCCGTCCTGGCAGCCGTTCTCCGTGCGCTCCGAGGCCGGCGCCACCGACTCCGACTCCGGCGCCCTCGACCTGTTCCGCTTCAGCGACTCCCCGGTCTTCGAAGCCCTCCGCCTCAACCGCACCCATGTGGAAGGAACCACCCGATGAAGCTCGCCACCCTCAGGACCGGCACCACCACCAGGGCCGTCCGGCTCGACGGTGACACCCTGGTCGACCTCGGCGCCCCGGACGTGGGCACCCTGCTCGGGCAGGACGGCTGGGCCGGGCGCGCCGCGGCCGCCACCGCCGCGAACGCCGGTACGTACGCCGTGGACGGCGCCGCGTACGCGCCGGTGGTCCCCCGGCCCACGAAGGTGATCTGCGTCGGGCTCAACTACCGCAACCACATCCAGGAGATGGGCCGCGACCTGCCCGAACACCCCACCCTGTTCGCGAAGTTCGCCGACTCACTGATCGGCGCAGGCGATGACATCGTCCGGCCGGACGAGACCGGCCAGTTCGACTGGGAGGTGGAGCTCGCGGTGGTCGTCGGCAAGCAGGTGCGCCGCGCCCGGGGCGAGGAGGCCGAGCAGGCGATCGCCGGGTTCACCGTCCTCAACGACATCACCTGCCGGGACTGGCAGTTCCGTACCCGTGAGTGGCTGCAGGGCAAGATGTGGGACTCCAGCACCCCGGTCGGCCCCTTCCTGGTCACCCCCGACGAACTGCCCGGCGGGGTACGCCCCGCTCTCGACGTCCGGCTGAGTGTGGACGGTGAGGTCATGCAGTCCGACACCACGGCCGACCTGCTCTTCGACCCGGTGCACCTGGTGGAGTACGTCTCGACGGTCGTGCGGCTCAACCCCGGCGACATCATCGCCACCGGCACCCCGGGCGGCGTCGGCCACGCCCGCGAGCCGGGGCGCTACCTCCAGGTCGGCGAGAGCGTCGTCGCCGAGATCGACGGCATCGGCCGCCTGGAGAACCGCGTCGTCAAGGAGGGCACCTCCTGATGCCCCGCACCTTCGACGACGCCCGCCGCTGGGCGCGGCTCGGCACCGGCCTGTTCATCCGGGCGGCGGACCTCCACGACGCCGGACTCGGCCGGCCGAGCACGCTGCCCGGCTGGACCCGTAAACACCTCGTCGCGCACATCGCCGCCAACGCCGACGCCCTGGGCAACCTCGTCCACTGGGCCGCCACCGGCGAGCGCACCCCGATGTACGCGTCCCCGGAGGAACGCGCCGCCGGGATCGAGCGGGGCGCCGTGCTGCAGGCCGGTGAACTGACCGCGTGGCTGCGGCGTTCCGCGACCGGGCTCGCCGCGTCGATGTCCGCGCTCGGCGACGAGCAGTGGCGGTCCCCGGTCGTGACGGCACAGGGCCGCACGGTGCCCGCCACCGAACTGCCCTGGATGCGCTCGCGCGAGGTGTGCGTCCACGCGATCGACCTCGGCACCGGACTGACCTTCGCCGACCTGCCCGCCGGCTTCCTCGCCGCGCTCTGCGACGACGTCGCCGCCAAACGCGCCAAGGACGGCGGCCCTGCACTGCGCCTGGAGGCGGCCGGGACCGGTGCCCGCTGGGAGCTTCCCGGCGAGGGCGAGCCGACCGTGCTCACCGGCGCCCTGCACGACATCACCGCGTATCTCACCGGGCGCGAACACGCCCTCACAGCCCCCGGCGGCGGGCCCGCGCCCGCCCTGACCCGCTGGCTCTGACCGCCGCCGGGCAGGACCGGGACCGGCCGTCCGGCTGACGACGGCCGGTCCCGGCATCCCCGGCCGGCGGCGAACCCCGCCCCACGCCCCCGCGCGCCCCACCACTTCTGTGACGTGAGAAAGAGACGGACCATGACCCCTGCGCCCCCTCCCGCCGGCGACACACCCGACGTGCTCATCGTCGGAGGAGGCATCGGCGGCCTCAGCTCCGCGTTCGCCCTCGCCCGTGAGGGGCTGCGCGTGCGCGTCCTCGAACGGGCCGCGGAGTTCGGCGAGGTCGGCGCCGGCCTCCAGATCGCGCCCAACTGCACCCGCATCCTCGACGAGTACGGCCTCCTCGACGAGGCCAAGGAGCTGGGCGTGCTCCCGGAGCACATGGTGATGCGCGACGCCATCGACGCCGAGGAGCTGACCCGGCTCGACCTGCGGGACGTGGAAAGGCGCTACGGATTCCCGTACCTGGTGATCCACCGCAGCGACCTGCACGGCATCTTCCTGCGCGCCTGCCGGCGGGCCGGTGTGGAGCTGCTGACCGACCGGAGCGTCACCGACTACGAGCACACCGGGAACGGCGCCAGGGTCCGCCTGGCGGACGGCACGGCCGAGGAGGCACCGGTGGTCATCGCCGCCGACGGCCTGCACTCGGCGGCCCGCCGCGAACTGGTCGGCGACGACGTGGTCAGCTCCGACTACGTCGCCTACCGCGCGGCCGTCCCCATCGAGAAGGTGCGGGACAACGGCGTCGCCGAGCAGGACGTCACCGTGTACGTCGGGCCGCGCTGCCACTTCGTGCAGTACGCCCTGCGCGGCGGCGACATGTTCAACCAGGTCGCCGTGTTCGAGTCGCCGAAGGCGCTGGCGGGGCAGGACGACTGGGGCACCCCGGACGAGCTGGACGCGGCCTTCGCGGCCACCTGCGACACCGTACGCAAGGGCATCCCGCTCATGTGGCGGGACCGCTGGTGGCAGATGCTCGACCGGGACCCGGTCGAGACCTGGGTGCACGGCAGGATCGCGCTGCTCGGCGACGCCGCCCATCCGCCGCTGCAGTACATGGCGCAGGGCGCGATCATGGCGATCGAGGACGGCTGGGTCCTCGCCCGGCACGTCGCCCGCCAGTCGTCCGCCGGGGACGCCGCGGCCCTGGACTGGGACGCCGTACTCGCCTCCTACGAAGCGGTCCGCGTCGAACACTGCCGCCGGGTGCAGTCCACCGCCCGTGCCTGGGGCGACCTCTGGCACCTGGACGGCGAGAAGCGGCTGCGGCGCAACGCGGTCATGCGCGCGCGGGACACCCACGACTACGGCTTCACCGACTGGGTGTACGGGCCGACCGCGCTGCTCCCGGACGAGGAGCCCGCGATGTTCACCCCGATACCGCTGTCCACGGTTCCGCTGACCTCGTAGCGGTTCCGCAGTCCTCGTAGCGCCGCCGTTTTACGGTGTGTCCGGAATCAGTACTATGCGTACCGTATGGAGCCGGTGTGTGTGCTCGGTGTACAGGGGCGCGTTAGAATCGGGCCATGGCGAACCTTCGTGAGGCACAGAAGCGGATGACCCGTCGTCTGCTGCTGGAGTCGGGACTTGAACTGTTCAAGACGAAGGGGTACGCCGCCACCACGGTCGATGACATCGCGACCGCGGCGGGCACCACGCGGGTGACCTTCTACGCCTACTTCCCCTCCCGCAGCGAACTGATGAAGGCGCTCATCGACGAGCAGCTCAACGAGGCGCTGCAGCGCGTCGGTTCGCCCGAGCACGGCTCCACGGCGCAGGGCCTCGTCGCCACGATCGCCGAGGGGACGCCGGAGGCGATCACGGCCTGGCTGCGGCGGACCGCCGACAGCTGGCCGGCCATCCACCCCATCATCAAGGTCGGCCGCGACGCGGCGGTGGTCGATCCGGAACTCACCGGCCTGGTCGAGCGATGGATGGAGGAGGCCGTCGGCGACATCGAGGACGGACTGACGACGGCCGGGCGGTTCGAGCCGTATCAGCGCCACTTCCGCGGCGTTCTGGCGATGGCCCAGCTCGACTTCGTCGCCCAGAACTGGGACCGGACCGACTGGAAGCTCACACGGGACCAGATGCTCGACGAGCTGGGTGCCAGCTGGGCGGGGCTGCTGACCTGACCCGGCCTGTTCGGGTCCCGGCTTCCGGTCCAGGCCCTGGTCAGAGCTTTGTCGCGGCGTCGAACAGCAGCGCCCGCAGCCACTCCATGAAGGACTGGTCGGCCAGCCTGGGGTTCCAGACCATGTCGATCCCGAGCCCGGGAAGCGGGAACGGGAACTCCTCGATGCGGACATCCGCGAGCGTCCGCATGGCGGCGGCCACCCGGTACCGCAGGAGTGCCACACCGCCCGCGCGTGCGACCAGGAACGGCACCAGCAGGAAGTCGGAGATCAACTGGCCGACGCGGTAGGGGATCCCCTCGTCCTCCAGGACCGAGTAGGGGAAGACACGCCGTTCGGTGTCCACCACGATGTGCGGCTGGGTGCTGAGGAGTTCGAGCGCGCTCGCCTCCGGTGGGGTGTCCGGGGCGGCCACCACCACACAGCGGTCGTTGTACAGGCGCTCGCGCGGGTAGGGCGAGAAGTGCCCCTCCGAGATCAGTACGACGTCGACGCCCTGGTCGGTGAACGTGGCCTCGGTCGGCACCGTGATCGTCCGCACGCGCAGTGTGGCGTGCGGAGCGCGCTCGGCGATGAGCCGCGTCAGCAGGGGGCCGATGACGAACGCCGTGCTGTTCGTCATGGCGATCGTGATGACGCGCCGGTCCGTCGCGGGGTCGAAGTGCGGGAAGTCCATGATGTGCGCCGTCTGCTGCAGGGCACTGCGCAGCGGCGCGATCAGCTCCAGCGCACGCGGGGTCAGCGTGACACCCGTACCCTGCCGGACGACGAGGTCGTCGCCCAGCAGACGCCGCATTCTGGTGAGGGCGTGGCTCATCGCGGGCTGCGACAGGCCGACCCGTTCCGCCGCCCTGGTCACCGAGCGCTCCTCCAGGAGCGCGAGAAGAGGCACCAGCAGGTTGAGGTTGACCGACGCCAGCCGGTACAGCCCAGGGCCCGTGGTGCCCTCTTCGTCGTCGCCCATGGAGCAGACCTTACGCAGCGGCCCGGGTCATACGACGCAGCCGGGGGACCGGGATCCGGTAGTTGAGCGCCACCGCGGCACCGGCGCCGGCAACATCACCGGTACCACTATCAGAACCAGCACCTGCACCGGTCTCGGGCGCCCAGCGCATCAGCGCCGGTCCGCCGCCGGGTTCCCCGTCCACGTACACCGGTTCCCCCTCCGGCGGCAGAGCGCCGACCGCCTTGAGGCTCAGTCCGAACTGCTCGGTCCAGAAGTACGGCTGGAACCGGAGCGGGGGTGCGTCCTCGCCGTGGACGAGCGCCCTGGCAGCGGTCTTCGCCTGCTCGATCGCACTGCTCCACAGGGGAACACGGCGCAGTCCGCCCGCGGCCGGGAAGGCCGCGAGGTCCCCGACGGCCGCGATATCGGGGCGGACCAGCCCCCGTGAGTCGACCGGGACGGCGCCCTTCGGTACGAGTCCCGTACCCGCGAGAAGTCCGGTGCCCGCGAGCCACTCCGTGTTGGGGATGTCCCCGACGGCGCTGACCAGGACATCCGCATCGAGGACCGCCCCGTCGGCAAGGACCACCCGGGCGCCTTCCGCGTACCGTTCGAGCCGCGCCGACCCCGTCTCCACGATGGTCAGGCCCAGTTCGAGCGCGGCCCCGACGAAGACACCGGCGAGATACGGACCGAGCTGCACGCTCAGCGGCGCCCCCTGGGAGACGAGGGTGACCCGGGAGCCGCCCGCCAGGCACGCCGACGCGATCTCCATTCCGAGCGGGCCTCCGCCGACCACGACCACCGACGGCCGGCCCGCCAGCCGGGTGCGCAGCGACAGCGCGTCATCGAGACCGCGCAGGGTCAGCTCCTCGGGAAGGGCGGACAGCCGCCGGGCCCGGGAGCCGGTGGCGAGGACGAGGCCGTCGTACGGCAGTTCCGTACCGTCGTCGAGAGTGACGAGCCGGCGATCGGGGCGGAGCCCGGTCGCCCGGACACCCAGACGTTCCGTCGCTCCGTGGCCGGCCGGCGGAAGTTCGTGTGACGCCGTGTCACCGCCGTCGAGCAGAAGTGCCTTCGACAGCGCCGGGCGGCTGTACGCCGGGTGGGGTTCGTCGCCGACGATGGTGAGTTCGCCGTCGAAGCCGGTCTCACGGAGCGTATCGGCCGCGGTGAGTCCGGCTATGCCGTTGCCGACAACGACGACGCGCTCCAGCGTCCGGGTGCTCATACGATCCTCAGCGCCGCGACCGGGCACACCCGGACAGCGGCGTGGGCCGCGGCGGCGTCGGCATCGCCGACCTGCTCGCTGTCGAGCACCAGCTCGCCCTCGTCGTCGAGATGCATGAGCCGAGGGGCCGCCTCCTCGCACAGGCCGTGGCCCTCACAGCGGGGGCGGTCGAGAACGATCTTCATGCGGGGATCACTTCCAGGACGGGGAGCTGCTCGATGCTCCGGGTGATGTTGCCGGGAACACGGACGCCGGGCCCGACCACGAGGCGCTTCACGCGCCGGGACAGCGCCTCGATCACGGCGTGCGCCTCCAGCCGGGCGAGCCCCTGGCCGGCGCAGCCGTGCGGGCCGTAGCCGAACGACAGATGGTCGACCGGATTGCGCCCGACCAGGAAGTCGTCCGGATTCTCGTAGTGCCGGGGGTCGCGGTTGCCGGCGCCGAACAGGATCGCGATCTGCGCGCCCGCGGGGATGACGGCACCGTCGATGTCGATGTCCCTGGTGGCGCGGCGGCCCCAGGCGTGGACAGGTGCCCAGAAGCGCAGCACCTCGTTGAAGGCCGCCGGTACCAGCGACGGGTCCTCGCGTACCAGGTCGAGCTGGTCGGGGTGCGCGCCGAAGAGGGCGACGGTGTTGCCGATCGCCGCCACGGTGGTGTCGACACCGGCACCGAGGTACTGGTGGATGATCTGCCCGGCCGTGCCCGGCGGAACGGCGCCCCGCGCCTCGGCGTCGAAGATGCCGCGGCCCACCGACCCTTCGGCCAGATCGGCGGCCCTGACCCGGGAGCACCACTCGTACAGCTCGCCCGCGACCGGGAAGCTCTCGGCCGTGCGCTGGTTCATCGGGCCGATGACCTGCATGGCGGCCTGCCCCCAGCGCAGCATGCTGTCGCGCACATGGCCGGTGAAGCCGATGAGGTCGGCGACGACCTCCAGCGGGAAGGCCCGGGCGAGGGCGTCGATCGCGTCGAAGGTGCCCTGGTCGACGAGGTCGGCGACGAGAGCGTCCGCCTTCGTCTCGATGCGCCCCTTCAGACCGCGCAGCGCCCGGGGCGACAGGTTCTCGGCGAGTGTGGCCCGCAGTTGGGTGTGCAGCGGTGGATCGGAGGCGAGCGAGGTGCCGCTGAGCGCCTCGTTGACCGCGGTGTTGAACCCGATGGAGGTCGAGGAGTACGCCTCCCAGTCCGCGAGCGCGTCACGGATGACGTCGTAGCGCGTCAGCGCGTGGACGTCGTTCCCGCGGAGGTGGACGACGGGGCCCTGTTCCCGCAGTTCGGCGTAGACGGGGTACGGGTCGAGCACGACCTCGTCGGCGAAAAGGTCGACGTCTGAGGCAGGTGGGGTGGTCATGCCCCCAGTGAAGTGGCCGTTTCTTGGATCCAGCAAGTGAATGATTCACATGTCGTCACATGCAGATGATGCATGATCCACGGGAACGAACGGACTAGCCGTCCATTGTTTTCTCTCGGCGTTCGTTTCATTGACATGCTGTAAAGCGAAAGGCTACCGTGATCACGGCCACCAGGGTGCGGTGCACCCCTACCCGGACACGTGAGGGCAGGCATGAGCGTCAAGAGCAACACCGTGAATACCGTGCTGGGCCCGCTGCCGGCCGAAGAGCTGGGCATCGTCTCGGTCCATGAGGCACTGCTGTCGGTGGTTCCGGGCGCGGAGCACGCCTTCGACATCACCATCGACCGCGCGGAGATCTTCGAGACCCTCGCAGCGAAGCTGGCGGACTTCCGCGCCCACGGCGGCGGCACGATCGTCGACAGCACCGGCATGTTCCACGGCCGGGACGTCCGGCTGTACGAAGCCCTCTCCCGTACGACCGGCGTACACATCGTCGCCTCGACGGGCCAGGGGCCCGAGGAGCTGCTCGGCGGCTACTTCCTCACCCCGCAGACCGACCCGCCGGCCCCGTGGCCGGCCGAGAAGTTCGCCGACCTCTTCACCAAGGAGGTCACCGAAGGCATGGTGGTCCCCCGCGTGGAGCGCAGGGGAGCCGCCGGTCTGGTGGCGACCGCCGCGACCGCGGACGGCATGACGGCGACCGACGAGAGCCTCTTCCGCGGTGCGGCCAGGACCGCCCTCGGCACCGGCGTCGCCGTCTCCGTCCGCTTCGGGAGCGACGCTGTCCACGACCTCGATGTCGTCCTCGACGAGAAGCTGCCGGCCGACCGCGTCGTCGTCGGCGGACTCGACCGCAAGGACGCCGTCGCCGTCGGCGCGCCCCTGGAGATCGCCCGCCGCGGCGCCTATGCCGCGCTCGACCACGTGGGCGTCGAGGACGAGGACCACCTCACCGACGCCGGGCGCGCCGCCCTGGTCGCCGACCTCGTACAGGCCGGTTTCGGCAACCGGATCCTGCTCTCCAGCCGCGCGACCGGGGTCGCGAAGGGCCACCCCGGCAACGACGTGCCGTACAGCTACGTCCTGACCGGCTTCGTCCCGCTCCTGACGGCACAGGGCGTCAGCGACGAGGACGTGCGGCGGATTCTCGTGGACAACGCGCGCGACCTGCTGTCGGTGCGCTGAGAGCGCCCGCCCGAACGACCGTCAAGTCTCTTTCTCCGAAGGTGAGTGCTGTGTCGAGAGTGAACACCGTCCTGGGGCCGGTCCCCGCCGACGAGCTGGGGTTCGTGGCCATCCACGAGCACATCGGCTACGGGATGCCCGGCTCCGAGCTGGACACCAAGTGGTGGAAGGACCCCGAGCAGCGGTACGAGGAGACCGTCCCGAAGCTGCGCGGGTTCCACGAGTACGGCGGCGGCACCTTCGTCGACGCGACCGGGATCTGCAACGGCCGTGACGTCGACTACTACAAGTCGCTGTCGGCCAAGACCGGCGTCCACATCGTCGCCTGCACGGGCTTCGTCGGCGGCGACACCGCACTGCCGCACTTCGCCCGCGCGAGCGTGGACTACCTCACCCGGCAGTTCGTCCACGAGATCACCGTGGGCATCGGCGGCACCGGCAGCCTCGCCGGTGTCATCAAGGTCGGGGTGAGCCGCGGCGGCCGGATGACGGACCTGGACAAGCGCATCTACCGCGCCGCCGCCCGCGCCTCACTGACCACGGGTGTGCCGCTCCTGACCCACCTCGCGATCGACGCCGAGAACGCGATCGCGATCTTCAACGACGAGGGACTGCCCCTCGACCGCGTCCTGTTCGGGCATGTGGACGACGGTGTGAACGCCGACAAGACCCGCGACGTGTGGATCGCCGAACAGGGCGGCCGTATCGGCTTCGACACCTTCGGCTACGAGACCGAGCTGCCCGACCCGCCCTTCTGGGCCCGCCCGCGCAGGGAGCGGCTCGACCACTTCCTCCGGTTCATCGGCGAAGGCCGGCTGACGCGGGTCCTCGCCTCCGCGGACGCCAACTGCAGCCCGCTGGGCTGGCCCGGTGTGAAGGGCCACACCGTCAACTACCTCTTCGAGGACCTCATCCCGGACCTCCGCGCCGCCGGCCTCGACGAGGCCGCGATCAAGACGATCTTCGTCGACAACCCGGCCGGCTTCCTGACCATCCAGAAGCCCTGACCACCCAGAAGCCCTGACCACCCAGAAGCCCTGACCCCCCAGAAGCAGAGAGAACCACCATGCAGCTCTCAGACCTGAAGAACCTGAAGATCGCCGTCGTCGGGGCGGGATACGGCGGCGCGGCGGCGGCCAAGGCACTGAGCCTGCTCGGCGCGGACGTCAACGTCTACGAACAGGCCGCCCGGATCCGGGAGGCGGGCGCCGGCATCGGTCTGCGCCCCTCCACCATGAACCGGTTCCGCGAGTGGGGGATCTTCGACGCGATCGCCGGCGTGAGCTCGCCCAGCGAGTGCTTCCGGATCCTCACGCCCACCGGCGGCCCGATCATGAAAGAGGCGTGGCCGGTCTCCGGCGAGCAGACCCACACCCACCTGATCCACCGCGGCGACTTCATCGACGCGCTCCTGGGTGTGCTCCCCGAAGGCATGGTGCACCTCGGTCACAGGCTGGAGAGCGTCCAGGACAAGGGCGACAGCGCCGTCCTCACCTTCGCCGGCGGCGAGAGCGCCGAGGCCGACCTGGTCATCGGTGCCGACGGCATCAAGTCGGTGGTGCGCCGACAGCTGTTCAGCGACAAGGGCCCGGTGTTCTCCGGCGAGCACGCCTACCGCGCGGTCATCTCCGTCGACGATGCCTACGGGATGGTCGTCGACGACGACCTCCGGATGTACATCGGCAGGGGCACGAAGATCTATCTGCTGCCGCTGCGCCACCGCGACCAGGTCTCGTTCGACATCACCGCCCTGTGCCCGGACGGCACGTGGACGCCGCAGGTCACCAAGGACGACCTCCTGGCGACGGTGGAGGGCTTCGACGAGCGCCTCGTGGACATCACGCGCAACCTCGACATGGACACCGTGAACATCCGCGCCGTCTACGACATCGACCCGGTCGGCACCTGGCACTCGGACTCCGTCGTCCTCCTGGGGGACGCGGCCCACTCGATGCTGCACCACCAGGGCCAGGGCGCCAACTCGGCTGTCGAGGACGCCGGGGCGCTCGCCGACGCCCTGCGCGAAGCGGCATCCGTGCCGGAGGCACTGGCCCTGTTCCAGGCCACCCGCAAGCCCGTGACCGACAAGCTGCAGGCGATCTCGCGTCAGGGCTGGGCCGAGGACGAGATCGACGAGGTCTTCCCCGGGCAGAAGCCCGCGGCCGCCGCTGCGAAGGACTGACACCGTGACACTGCACCCCGAGATCGCCACGTTCATCGCCGGTCTGCCGACCCCGCCCGACGGCCCGCTCGACCCGGTCGCCATGCGGGCGGGGGAGGAGGCACACGTCCCGCCCCTCGACGAGCGGCTCCCGCTGCACGCGGTCGACGACGTGACGGCGCGGACCGCATCGGGCGAAGTGCCGGTACGGATCTACACCCCGGCCGAGGCCGAAAGCCACGGCGTACTGGTCTACTTCCACGGCGGCGCCTTCTTCCTCGGCAGCCTGGAGACCCACGACCACGTCGCACGCTCGCTGGCGAAGGAGACCGGCCTCAAGGTCATATCCGTCGGCTACCGCCGGGCACCCGAGGCCGCCTACCCGGCCGGTCTCGACGACTGCTACGCGGTGGTGCGCTGGGCCGCCGACAAGAACAACGGCCTGTCCTGGGACGGTACGACCCTCGCCATCGCGGGCGACAGCTCCGGCGGCACCTTCGTCGCAGCGGTCGCGGCGAAGGCGCACGACGACGGGTTCGGCCGGATCACGCAGCAAGTCCTCTACTACCCCTCGCTCGACCTGGACTTCGACACCGCCCGCTACGCCTCGCTGCGCGAGAACGCCGTGGGCTACGGCATGGAGACGGCGGGGCTGAAGCCCTTCAACGCCTTCTACACCGACAGCGGCGCCGATCCCGCGGACCCGCTCGTCTCGCCGCTCAAGCGGGCGGACCTCACCGGGCTGCCGCCGGCCCTCGTCGTCACCGCCGAGCACGACCCGCTCCGCGACGAGGGCGAGCTCTACGGCCACCGGCTCCGGGAGGCCGGCGTGGAGGCGACGGTGCGCCGGTACGAGGGCGCGGGCCACGGCTTCGTCCAGCACTTCTCCTGGATCCCCGAGTACCACCAGGTCTTCGCCGAGACACGCGACTTCCTCAGCCGCCGCTGACCCGGCCGACCCCACGTACGAGTTCGGAAAGAGAGCCATGACGCACGCAGTCAACGTCCACCCCCTGGTCTCGCCGTGGGGTCGGTTCGGTCTCTACAGCTTCTACATCGACGCGCCCGAACCGGCCGTCGTCGACACGGGGATCGCCTCGTCGCCCGCCGAGGGGATGGCTCCCGCGCTGGAGGCGATCGGGCGGCGCATCGAGGACGTGCGCTGGATCCTGCTGACCCACGGTCACATCGACCACATCGGCGGGGCGCACGCCCTGTGGGAACTCACCGGCCGGCGCGCCCAGGTGGTGATCCACGAGGCCGACGCGCCGATGCTCCGCGCACGGCGGGCCCACGTCGACGAGTACCTCGCCGGGCGTGGCCAGTACCTGGGCGACCCCGAGGGCGAGGCGAAGGTGACGGCCGCCACGAACGCCGTGATCTCCGGTGAGATGGAGCCCACCCTGCTCGTCAGCGGCGGCGAGACCCTCTCGCTCGGCGGCGACGTCACCGTCTCGGTGCACTCGATCCCCGGCCACACACCCGGATCGGTCGCCTACGCCATCGACGGCCGGCGCTCGGTGTTCGTCGGCGACGCCGTACAGGTTCACGGGGCCGCCAACGGCTTCCCCGGCTACACGGACCCGGTCGCCTACCGCGCCGGTCTGCGGTACGTGCGTGACGAACTCCGTCCGCAGCACCTGTATCTCGGCCACCCCTACCGCCGCGCCGACGGCACTCCGTACGGCGTCGAACTCGACGCCGCGCAGGCCCAGGAGGCACTCTCCCAGAGCCTCGAAGCCGAGGGCCGTGTCTCCGCGGCCGCCTGCGGCTGTCTGGAGGCCGGTCTGCGCGAGACGGACTCGCCGTACTCCCCGTTCGCCCCCGCCGCCGATGACCTCGGCTACGCCGGCGACCCCACGCTGGAGCCTTCGCCGTTCTTCACCTCGCTGCACGGCTACCGCACGCAGCACAACCAGCCTCGTAGTACAGGAGCTTCGCACTCATGACTGACTTCCAGACGATCCAGGCGGGCGGCCGGAAGATCGCCGTCGGCAAGGATTTCCGGGTGCCGATGCGTGACGGTGCCATGCTGGCGGCCGACACCTACAGCGGCGTGGACGACAGACCGCGTCCGGCGCTGGTGGCGCTCAGCCCGTACGGCAAGGAACTCCAGGCCCTCGCGCTCACCACACCGCCGCAGCGCCGCCCCAGCCCGATGTGGGACGGCTGCATCGAGGCCGGTGACATCGCGCGCGTCGTCGCTGAGGACTATGTCCACGTCATCGGTGACCTGCGCGGGTCCGGTGCGTCCGAGGGCGAGCACATCGGCAACTACAACGCCGGTGGAGTCCCGCTCGGCCAGGACGCGTACGACTTCATCGAGTGGGTCGCGGCGCAGCCGTGGTGCGACGGGAACGTCGGCATGATCGGCATCTCGTACTTCGGCTCGATGCAGGTCCTGGCGGCCGCCGAGCGGCCACCGAGCCTCAAGGCGATCTTCGTCAGCGGCGGCCACTTCGACTTCTACGAGACCACGTACCACGGCGGCGTCATGTGGTTCATGCCGCGCGCCGCCCGTGAGGGCCGCGGCGGCGACTCCGGCTGGGCCTTCACCGACGGCGTCAAGTCCCGCATGCTGGAGACCTGCTCCCCGCAGGAGATCCAGGAGCGTGTCGCCGAGCGCCTGAAGGACCCGGACGTGGCCGCCTGGCCCAACCTGTTCCACGTCCTGAACTACCCGAAGAACCACGAGGCATGGTTCGACATCGTGATGAACGAGGTCGACGGCGAGTGGTACGAGGAGCGCAACCCGGTCACCCTGGCGCCCCGCATCGACATCCCCGTATGGCTCCAGATCGACCAGGGCCGCGGCTGGACGATGGACGGCACCATCGAGCTCTACCACGCGCTGAAAGGCCCGAAGAAGCTCGACATCGGCCCCTACCCGCCCATGCAGTCGCGCCCCTTCGTCGAGGAGCACGACAAGATGTTCCGCTGGTACGAGTACTGGCTCAAGGGCGTCGACAACGGGGTCATGGACGAGCTGGCCGTCACCGTGCACGTCGAGGGGTCACGCGAGACCGTCACCGGCGCCCAGTGGCCGCCGAAGGACGTCGAACACAAGCCGCTCTATCTGCGCCCGCGCCGCACGCTCTCCCGTGAACCCGAGCTGATGGGCGCCGAGCACGCCGCACCCGACGGCTTCTACCAGGCGCCGCTGACGGTGACCGACAAGGTGGAGATCCTCAGCTGGAGCACCGCCCCGTTCACCGGGCCCACCGAGATGATCGGCCAGGGCGCGGCGCACATCTTCGCGGAGATCGACCAGCCCGACACGAACTTCATCGTGCGCATCTGGGACGAGGCGCCGAACGGCGGCCGTCAGCTCATCACCACCGCCTACCTCAAGGCATCGCACCGCGAACTCGACGAGGAGCGCACCACGGAGGGCGACCCCCACCACCCGCACACGCGTGCGGTGCCGGTCGAGCCGGGGAGGATCGAGGAGTACGTGCTGCGCGTCTACCCGTTCGGGGTGACGTTCCTGCCGGGGCACAAGCTGGTCATGGAGCTCTCCAACGCGGAGCCGCTCGCCGACGAGCACAACGCCCTGCTGCCGCCGGACGCCTTCCACCTGCCTGTGGGGCGCCCGGTCACCCACAAGATCTACCGCGACGCCGCGCACCCCTCCCGGCTCGTGCTGCCGTTCACGAAGGCCACGGGGTGAGGTGACCCGGCGGTACGAGCCGGCCCGCTGCTCCGCCTGAAGCCGCTTCCCGCGTGTGATCCGGCGACCGCGGAGTGGGGCATCTTATGGTGATGCAATGCGACTTGTACCCTGGTGGGCCTTGCTCTCGTCCGGGTGTGCCCCTGTGCTGCTGCTCGGAGGCTGGAACGTCGCGGAGATGATGCAGGGGCCCGGTTACGACCCCAGGACCCGCACGATCAGTGTCCTCGCCGCGTACGGCATGCCCGGGTACGGAGTGATGACGGGGATGCTGCTCGTCCTCGGGGCCTGTTATGTCGCCACGGCCGTCGGGCTGCGTACCGCCACGGTCCTCGGCCGGGCCGCGCTCGCCGGGGGCGGTATCTCCGCGATGCTGCTGACACTGGTACCCGCACCTCCCACGGGCGGATCGTTCGGCCACGGGGCCGTGGTGACCGTGGGGTTCGGGCTGCTGGCCGTCTGGCCGGTACTGGCCGTCGACCGCGGCGGGAACGCGCCGTGGGCGCTGCGCGCGGGCGTGGTCCATGACGGGGGTGCGTCGTGGGGCCTGCGGCAGGGCGTGACCATCGGGGCCACCGCCGCGATGGGGGTCTGCGCGGTCTGGTTCCTCGTCGGACTCCAGCTGCACTGGCTGCCGGGAATCGCCGAGCGTGTCCTGACCTTCGCCCAGGCGCTGTGGCCCTTCCTGGTCGTGGTCTCGTGCTGGTCGCGGCAGGTCAGCCCGGAACAGCCGTAGTCCGGGCCGACCGGGCCCCGGCCCGTCGTCAGGTGAGCAGCTGATTGCGGTGCGAGGCGCGCCGCGCGGCGGACAGCAGGGAGTGGATCTGGGGGCCTGCCTGGTCGATCCGGGCCACGGGCTTCGGGAACGGCAGACGTACGTCACGGTGGCTGCCCGGGTACTCCAGACGCAGGGTCAGGCCGTAGCGGTCCATCGCCAGCGGGAGGACACGCACCATGCCCTTGTGCGGCTGTGGCTGCGCGAGGCGCAGGAGGAGGGGGATCAGTTCGCCGTGGCCGTCCACGAGGTGGGTCAGCATCGCCGCTTCTCGGGTGGCGATCGGATCGGGGTCCGTCGTGCGCAGTTCGGCGTGGGTGACGAAGGCCCGGCCGTTGTGGTCGTCGATGACCGCCTGGCCGAACTCCATGCAGGTGCTCGCGGTCGACTCCGTGCTGTACTCGGCCAGCAGCAGACCCGTCACCGTGACACGGGCGCGCATCCGGTCCCGTACCGGCGTGGGCGCGATGTCGGTGAGTTCGAGCCGCACCGGGACGCGGGTGCCCGGGTGCCCGGGGCTGGCCTCGGGCGGTGCGTGCAGGTGGATGTGGCCCATCGCGCTCGTACCGTCGAGGCGGTGCACCTCGATGGGGTCGTGGCCGTCGCTCACCACCGTCATGGAGTGGGCTGCGGTCAGGATCGACAGCACGCGTTCGGCGGGTGTCGGGTGCGTGACACGGGAGTTGAAAGGACGCATCCAAGTTCTCCAGAGGAGCGGCGGGTAGACCTCACTGCATCTACTTAGGCATGCCTAACCTAACTCATGGTTCGCGGTTCGGGTAGTCGGCCGTGCGCCCGTTCACCCCGCCCAGCGGCCCGACAGAAAGGTCAGCGCGACGGCGGTCGTCACGGGAGCGGCGAGGCCGAGACAGAGGGTCTTGAACCCCGGCCTGCGCAGGCTCCACCCGGCCAGGGTGATCCACAGCGGCCACCACAGAAGGGTGGAGCGGGGGATGGACACGTACCAGTACGAGGTGCCCAGTGCCCACAGGGTGAGGCCGATGTACAGGGCCTCGGCCCAGCGGCGCTGCCTGACCAGCAGAACGAGGAGGGCGAGTCCGGCGACCATGGCCAGGAGTTCGGCCTGGAACATGACGGCGTAACCGGTGGTCTGGGCATGGGTGAACGCGGCGTGCCAGGTGTTGGACCAGGCGGCCCAGGGGGTGTGGAACGTGCGGTTCCAGCCCTCCTCCTCGGCGTGCTTCCAGGCCATCCAGTCGCCGGTGTGGGCGTGGAGGTAGCCGCTGTAGAGGACCACGGGCACGGCGGGCAGGGCGAGCCAGGGGAGTTGGCGCCAGTGCCGGCCGGCCCGGGCGGTCAGTAGGAAGTGCAGTGCGACGGCGGCTGCGAGGAAGAGGCCGTTCACCCGGACCACGGTGGCCAGGGCGGTCAGGGCGGTCGCGAGCGGCCAGTTGCGCCGCTGGGCGGCGAGCCAGGCGGGCAGGGCGAAGGCGAGGAAGAGCGCCTCCGTGTAGCCGGCGGCCAGGAATATCGCACACGGCGAGAGCAGCAGGAACATCACGGAGCGCCGGCCCGCCCCGTGGTCGGGCAGATGCAGCCGGGTGATCCGGGAGAGTGCCAGGACGGCAACGGCCCCGGCGACGAAGGAGATCAGCAGACCGGCCGCGGTCCAGTCCGTGACGACGGTGTGCACCGCCCGCAGGGCGAGCGGGAAACCGGGCAGGAACGCCTCCCGGTGATCCAGGGTGCGGTGCAGGAGTTCGCCCTGGCCGGGGAAGTAACCGTCGCGGGCTATGTGCAGATAGTGGTCCCAGTCCCACTGCTGGAAGGGCGCGAGCAGCGGGCCCGCGTCACGGGAGTCGTGGTCGGCGGGGAAGAGCCAGCGGACGCAGTACGCCGTGGTCCAGACGCCCATGCGGGTCGTCAGATACAGCCACAGCACCTGCCGGTCGGCGGGGCTCACCCGCAGCAGGAGCGCGCGGAGTGCGGCCGCCCGCGGGTTGGGCCCCGGCTCGGCTCCTTGCCCGCTGATTCTGTCCCGCCCGGCTCCGCTCTCCGCTGTGTGCGGCCGCAGGTCCGGTGCTCCGGATGACCGTACGGATCCGGGTGTGCGCTCACGCAGCCCGGACGGCAAGAACGGCATGGGACTCTCCTGGTGTGGGGGTGTACCGGGACGACCGGTGTCACCCGCGGTTCCTGCGTCTTTCGCTCTCCTTGGAATACGCCCGGGGCCGGGCATCCGGCTGACACCTGACACCGGGAAACACACGTGATGATCGTCACGGAACCCCGTGCCCCGAACTCGCGTCAGGGCGGCGGCTGTGCTTGATGCCCCGGCAGCGCGCCCCGGCGAAGCGCCCGTTGGGGCTTTCCAGGGCGTGGCCAATCCACCACCGCGTCAGCTCCGAATGTCTGCCGTCAGTCCGCAGACGCCGGAGGAACACCGATGAGCACCCCGCACCCCACCGAGTCCGACGGCTCCGCGGACGGTCAGGTCCGCCGGGCCGAGTCCGCTGAGCAGGCACTGGCACGCCATATCGCCCGGGCCGCACGGGCCGCGGCCCGCGCCGCCGCCTACGGAGAGGTCCAGGTCAGGGACGGCACCGGGCGTACGGCCGCGGACGCCGCCGGGGAAGCCGCGAGCAGCACCACGGCGGGGCAGGCGGCCCTGCTCGCCCGGGACACGGCGCAACTCGCCCTCGGGACCGCCGTCAACAACACGTCAGGCCGGCGCGACGCGTTCGCGGCCACCGCCAAGGACGCGGCCCGGGCGGCCCAGGACGCGGTGGACGGCGGCCCCGACGGGCTGGATCTGGTCGCGAACGTCCTGGCGGACGGGTACGAGGCGCTGGCCGGCGCGGCGCTCAGCGGTGCCGGCGCGCCGCTCCCGACCGGGGAGGAGGAAGCCGCCATCCACCGGGGCGAGGGCGAGCCGTACGACGCCGTCTATGTCCACCCGGAGGACTCGGCGGGCTACACGGAGCGGACCCGGGTCCGTCAGCCCAAGGACGGACGGTCCTACTGCCCCAGGCCCTTTCTGCTCTCCGAGGACGCCAGGCGCGCGTCCCCGACGGGCGAGCTGTTCGCACCCGGGGTCGGGCCGCACTGGCGGATCGCCTGGCGCCCGCTGTTCCCCTGAGCGGGACGCGGCCGGCGGATGGGCGGTACGGCGCCGGGGCGCCGAGCGGTACGGCGTCCGCGGCTGAGCGGTACGGGCCCGCGGCGCGGCGCCGGGTCAGGCCGCCGCGTACTGGTGGGCGCGCCCGCCCCGCCACTTCACCCATGCCTCGTCGTCCAGCAGGGTGTCCGCGTCCAGCAGGCCGGCCCGCCGCAGGAACTCGACGACGTCCGCGTCCTCATGGGCCAGACCCGCGATCTCTCCCTGGATCGTCACCCGTCGTCCTCCGCTCGCGGAGGGCGGATGCACCACTATCGGTGTGCTGTCCATGACCTCAGAGTGCGTCCGGCCGCCAATTCCGGCACCCCGGGGCCGGGCCGTACGCCCGTCGAAGGGGCCAGGAAGCGGGCATTCGGGTGCTTCACGCCCCTTGGCCCATCGGGGTGACCGGAGCGGGCACGAGGGCGCGGCCCGGCCGCCGTACCGTCCGGTCTGTCTAGCGTGAGGTGCCCTTCTCACGCGACCCCCTGGAGTACGTCATGACGATGCCCGCTCTCACCGACCTGACCGGTACCTACGCGCTCGACCCGGCGCACACCCGTATCGGGTTCGTGGCCAGGCACGCGATGATCACCAAGGTCCGCGGCTCGTTCGGCGAGTTCGACGGCACGCTCCAGCTGGACGGTGCGGACCCGTCCAGGTCACGCGTCGCGGTCACGATCAAGACCGAGAGCATCGACACGGGCAATGAGCAGCGCGACGTCCACCTGCGGACCAACGACTTTCTCGACGCCCCCGCCTACCCGCGGATCACCTTCACGTCGACCGGGGTCGAGCAGCTGGACGACAGCCGCTTCCGGCTGTCCGGCGACCTGACGATCAAGGACACCAGCAAGCCGATCAGCATCGACTTCGAGTTCACCGGCACCGCCCAGGACCCCTTCGGCAACCAGCGGGTGGGGTTCGAGGGCGAGGTCGCCATCAGCCGCAAGGAGTACGGCATGACGTGGAACGCCGCACTCGAAGGAGGCGGCGTACTCGTCGGCGACCGGGTGGTGCTGGAGTTCGACGTCTCGGCGATCAAGCAGGGCTGAGCGGCGGCCGGGGGAGTCCGGGCCCCGGCGAGCACCGGCCGCCACAGCTCCAGGGCCGCACCGGCCCCGGCCGTCCCGGGCGTGCGCCGTCCGTCCGAAGCGCGGGCGCGGGCCCGGTGAGGTAGGCAGAGGTATGAGTTCGCTGCGCTTTCTGTCCTCGCTCCAGGAGCCGCGACGGCATCCGAAAGCGCTCATGGTGGTGCCGTTCGCCCTGATCACCGCGGTGACGGTGGTGGACCTGCTGACCCCGCCCGCCGTGCATGTCGGGCCCTTCCTGGTGGCGGCGCCGGCCGTGACGGCGTCGTTCGCCGGTCCCCGCAGCACCGCGTTCGTCGGCGCGGTCGCCCTCGCGGCCGACGCGTTCGTGGCCGGCACCCGGGCCAGCGTCACCGACCTCAACCACACCTACCAGCTCGCCGCACTCTTCCTGATCTCGGTCTTCGTCACCTTCTTCGCGTATCTGAGAGCGCGCCACGAACGCGAGATGACGCATCTGCGCTGGGTGGCCCGCGCGGTGCAGCGCGTGGTGATGAGGCCGCTGCCCGAGCGGGCCGGGCCGCTGCGGATCGCCTCGGTCTATCTGGCCGCTGAGCGGGAGGCGCAGCTCGGCGGTGATCTGTACGCGCTCACGCGCACGGCGGCCGGCACCCGCGTGATCATCGGTGATGTACGCGGCAAGGGGCTCGACGCGATGGGCGAGGCCGCCGGTGTCCTCGGCGCCTTCCGGGCGCTGGCCCACCGCGATCCGGAGCTCTCCCGAGCCGTGGACCAGCTGGAGGCCGGTATCGCCTCCGACCGGAGCGATCCGCTCGACGCGGAGGGCGACCGCGAGGACAGCGGGGAAACCTTCGTCACCGCGGCCGTGCTGGACATCCCGGACGCGGGCCCGGAACTCCGGCTGGTGAGCCGGGGCCACCCGCCGCCGCTGGTCGTGCGCGCGGGCCTGGTGGACACGCTCGCGGTGCGGGAGCCCGCCCCGCCCCTGGGACTCGGTCAGCTCATCGGCGGCGTGTTCGCCGCGGAGACGTTCACCTTCGGCGTGGGCGATGTCCTGCTTCTCTACACCGACGGGGTCATCGAGGCCCGGGACGCCGCGGGCCGGTTCTATCCGCTGCCCGACCGGATCGCCTCCTGGGGCACCGGCGGTCCCGAGGCGCTGCTCCAGCGCCTCTGCGCCGACCTGTTGCGCCACGCCGGAGGCAGCCTGGGCGACGACGCGGCGATGGTCGCCATCGAACGGCTCCCGGCCGAGGGGTGAGCTGCCGGGCTGCCGCCCGTACCGCTGACACGGTTTGGTCCAGACCTATTGACCGCAGGTCTGGACCACTTTAAATTGACAGGTCCGTGACATCCCAGGCTTCGCGGCAGGTGCGTGACCCGCACGCCCCGTCCGTGTGCCGGGCCAGGAAGGGACACGCCATGATCCGTCGGACGGCACGTCTTCTGGGAGCCGGTCTCGCGACGGCTGCCGTCGTTCAGCTGCTGGTCGCCGCCGCGCCCGGCACCGCGCAGGCCGCGGACACCTGCGCGGTCAAGTCGAAGCCCGCGGGCAAGGTGCTCCAGGGGTACTGGGAGAACTGGGACGGGGCCGCCAACGGTGTGCATCCGCCGCTCGGCTGGATCCCGATCACCGACTCCCGTATCCCCGCCCACGGTTACAACGTGATCAACGCGGCCTTCCCGGTCATCCGCTCGGACGGCACCGCCCTGTGGGAGGACGGGATGGACTCGACGGTGAAGGTCCCGACCCCGGCCGAGATGTGCCAGGCGAAAGCCTCCGGCCTCACCACGCTCATGTCCATCGGCGGCGCGACCGCGGGCATCGACCTCAGTTCCACCGCGGTCGCCGACCGCTTCGTCGACACCGTGGTGCCCCTCCTGCAGAAGTACAACTTCGACGGCATCGACATCGACATCGAGACCGGTCTGAGCGGCAGCGGCGACATCAACCAGCTCTCGGCCTCCCAGTCCAACCTCATCCGCATCATCGACGGCATTCTCGCCCGGATGCCGTCGAACTTCGGTCTGACGATGGCCCCCGAGACGGCATACGTCACCGGCGGCAGCGTCACCTACGGCTCGATCTGGGGCGCGTATCTGCCCATCGTGAAGAAGTACGCGGACAACGGCCGGCTCTGGTGGCTGAACATGCAGTACTACAACGGCAGCATGTACGGCTGCTCCGGCGACTCGTACGAGGCCGGGACGGTCGAAGGCTTCACCGCGCAGACGGACTGCCTGAACAAGGGGCTCACGGTCCAGGGCACCACGGTCAAGGTCCCCTACGACAAGCAGGTGCCCGGGCTGCCCGCCCAGCCCGGCGCGGGCGGCGGCTATCTGCCGACCGCGCAGGTCGCACAGGCGTGGAACACCTACGGCGACGGCCTCAAGGGGCTGATGACCTGGTCGCTCAACTGGGACGGCGCCAAGGACTGGACGTTCGGCGACAACGTCAAGTCCCTCCAGGGCCGCTGACGCCCGACGGGGACCGCCCGCCCGTACGCAGAGCCCTGCCCGGGGTCCGGAGCGCTGGACTCCGCGTCCCGGGCGGCGTCAGACTGGGTGGTACTCGGCACGATGTCTGTGCGGAAGGGAACGGCCATGGCCTCCAGGCTGTCCGACACCAGGACCCGGGCCCGGGCGGACCCGGTCCGTGCGAGCGCACGGCCCCTGACCGGCCTCCAGTCCTTCGACCCGCTTCTGGAGCGGATCGGCGACGCACGGTATGTGCTGCTGGGGGAGGCGTCCCACGGCAGCACCGACTACTACCGGTGGCGGGCGGCGCTGACGCGCCGGCTCATCGAGGAGAAGGGCTTCTCCTTCGTCGCGGTGGAGGGCGACTGGCCGGACTGCCAGGCCGTGCACCGCTCGGTCACCGCGGCGCCTGACGCCCCCGACGACCCGCTCGACGTACTGATGGAGTTCGCCCGCTGGCCGACGTGGATGTGGGCCAACACCAACGTCCTCCGCTTCACCCGGTGGCTGCGCGCGTACAACGTCGGCCTGCCGCGGGGAAGTTCACCCGTGGGCTTCTTCGGCCTCGACGTCTACTCCCTGTGGGAGTCGCTGGACGCGGTCATCGGCTACCTCGACGCACACGCCCCGGCCGAGCTGCCGCGCGCGCTGGACGCCCACCGCTGCTTCGAGCCGTACGCCGAGGACCCGCGGTGCTACGCGAGCGCCACCCGGTTCGCGCCCTCGGGGTGCGAACCGGAGGTGCGCGCCCTGCTGACGCGGATGCGTCACTTCACGGAGGGGGCCGAGGCGCCCGGCGGCAGCTTCGCGCGGTTCAACGCACGGCAGAACGCCGAGGTGCTGGCCGGCGCCGAACGCTACTACCGGACCATGGCGGGCGGCGGCCCGCACGCGGGGAACGAGTCCTGGAACATCCGTGACCACCACATGGCCGACACCCTCGACCGGCTCATGGAACACCACGGCCCCGATGCGAAGGCCGTGGTGTGGGCGCACAACACCCATGTCGGCGACGCACGGGCCACCGACATGACCGCGGCCGGACTGGTCAGTCTCGGCCGGCTCGTCCGCGAGGAGCACGCCGCTGAAGGCGTCGTCCTGGTCGGATTCGGCTCGTACGACGGCACGGTGATCGCCGCCGGCCACTGGGGGGACCCCCCGGGCATGATCCGGGTACCTCCGGCGCGTACGGGCAGCGTGGAGGAGCTGCTGCACCGGGCACTCCCCGGAGACGCCGCCCTGTTCGTCTTCCCGGAGGGCGTCCACCACGAACTGCGCGCCGGGGCCGACTGGTTCGACGAGGAGCGGGACCACCGCGCCATCGGAGTGGCCTACCGGCCGGATGCCGAACGGCGGGGGAACTACGTCCCCACCGTGCTCGGCGAACGCTACGACGCCTTTGTCTTCCTCGACCGCAGTCAGGCCCTCACCCCGCTCCACGGGGCGCCGCCCGGCACCGGCGAGGAGGAGACATGGCCCACCGGGATGTGACGGGGCCGGATCCGCCGGAGTGGTTCGATCCGGAGTGGTTCGATCCGGAGGGGTGGAAGCCGGAGCGGTGTGAGCCGGAGTGGTGAACTCCCGCCGCTCCGCTACAGGTCGACGGTGGTCCCGCCGTCCGCTCCCGCTGTGTAGCGGCGGGTCAGGACGCGTTCTCGCAAGTGCTCGACATAGAGCGAGACCTTGATCTCCAGGGGGAAGTCCGGGGGCCAGATCCGGCGGACGTAGTGGAAGCGGAGGCCGCCGTAGGAGAAGGCCGTTTCGGCGTGTACCTCCTCGCCCTTCTCCACCAGCGCGAAGCGCTCCAGGTGCCCGCCCGTCAGGCCGGCGACGCTTCCCGGCACGAAGAGTCCGGCGATTTCCCCGTGCGCGAGGACGCGGAAGCGCTGCACGTAGGCGTCCCGTGTCTCCTCGGCCTCCATGGCCCCGTTTCCTCCCGCTCTCACTCGGCGCAGTTGTGGACGGCGCTGCTGCTCGATCCGATGACGATATCGCCGAGACCCCCGGCGACCACGAGATGGACGGCGTTGACCGTGAGTCCGTGGTCGGCCCCGGCGACCGGTGTCTGCTCATTGACCACGAGCCGGTTGCCGCCGGGCAGGCCGATCGTGCTGTTGGGCGCCGTCGGTACGGTGACGGCCGCGCCGCCGATCGTGAGCGCCGTCAGCGTGGTGCTGCCCGTCGTGCCGTCGCAGCGCGCGGTCGCCTCGGTGCTCAGCCCGGAGATGCCGATCACGGGGACTCCGGGGAGCCCGATCGAGGCCGATTCGACCCGGGTGGTGGCGGTGGCCGTTCCCGGGTCGAGCGTGGTCCGCACGCCGGAGCAGAGCGCCTTGACGTCGAGGACGACCGCTGACACGGCGGCCGTGCAGGGCGGTGTCACGCTGGTCGCGTCCGCTGTCCGCACCTGGCCGGTGTCCGGCTGGGCGGGCAGGTGGACCGGCGGCAGGAGCGGCAGGTCGAGCTGGGCCGACAGGCCGAAGGCACGGCCGGTGTAGTACTGGAGGAGCAGGGAGGCGTCGGCGCTCGACTTCAGGTAGTTGGCGTCACCGGCGAACGACGCCCGCAGCGGCACGGTCGCCGCCGCGTCGAGCGGCTGGCCCTGCACGCCGATGGTGCAGCGGGCGGTGCCCGTGCTGTCCGTGGTGGCGTCGCAGGACTGCGCGGTGGACCCCGTACCGAGGGCGAAGTGCACGGACCTGCCGGTGACCGGGGCGCCCAGATAGTCGTCGAGTTCGCCCGAGAGCCGGACGTCCTTGCCGTTGGCGATACGGGCGGGCCCGGTGTATTCGAGTGTCGTCGGCGACTGGACCGCCACCGTGGCGGCCGCCGATGACGCCTCGTACGCGGAGTCGCCCGCGAAGCTCACCGCGACCGGGACCGAAGTGGACGGCTGGCGGAGCGAGTTGACGGTGCAGTGGGCGTCGCCCTTCGTACTCGTCGTGCCGTCGCAGGACTGGGCGGCGTCGCCCGAGCCGATCCGGAAGTGGACGGTCCGGCCGGTGACCGGGCTGCCCGTGTAGTCGGCGAGCGTGGCGGACAGCTCCAGCGGGCTGCCGTTGATGCCGTGCGTGGGGCCGGTGTACGACAGCTTCGTGGGTGAGGTGGGCGCCACCGTGGAGGAGGCCGACGATGCCTTGAACCCGTCGTCTCCGGCGAAACTCACCGCGACCGTCACCGACCCGGTGGGCTGGTGCAGTTGGCCGATGGTGCAGCGGGCTGTGCCCGCCGAGCCGGTCGTGCCGTCGCAGGACTGCGCGCCGTCACCCGACCCGACCCGGAAGTGCAGGGTCTTGCCCGCGACCGGGATGCCGAGGTCGTCGCCGAGGAAGGCGGAGAGCGTCAGCGGGCCGCCGTTGGTGCCGTGGCGCGGCCCGGTGTACGTGAGGGCGGTACGGACGGCCGGTACGGGAGGGGTCCCGCCGCAGATGAGCCGGGGGCCGTCCGACGGTGCGATGCACGGCAGCGTGTAGTAGGCGGTGATGATGCCGAAGGCGTACGGGTCGTCGGAGCGCGGGTCGAGGACCGGGCTGTACACCACGAAGAGATTGGTCTCCGGGTTCAGGCAGCGCACCCGGGCGTCGGCTCCCGGCACGCAGTTCGCCGGGTTGCCGATGGTGTCCTGGATGTCCGTGGAGGGCGGGACCGCGCCGTGGCCGCCGTCGGACGCCTCGATGTGCACCCGGCCGAAGCCGTCGAGCGGCGGCGGGTCGGACGGGTCGTTGTAGTCCTCCTGGCCGGTGCGGAGCGGGACGTCGTGACCGTACTGGTCGTAGAAGAGCTTCTCCACCGTCCAGTTGATCGGGTTCGGGTTGGACGTCGCGGCGTAGGCCGTACTCGATGCCATGCCCACGCCGAGCAGCCCGGCGACGAGACAGAGAAGGGCCGCGAAGATTTTTCCGCGCAGCCATGTGGTCGGACGCTTCACCCGAATCCCCCCGAGGATCGGCGGCCCCGCGCGGCAGACGGCGCGGATCCGTCAGTGGTGTATCTGGCCAGTGGTGTACATGCCAACACGGCAGCTTAGCGGCGGACCCGTGCGCTGCCCAGGGGTATCCGGACACGGCGCGCCCCGGACGCGGCCCACGATCCCCGGCCCGTGCCCCGCACGGCCTCCGCCCAGTGGCACACGGGGCCCGCGTGGCATCAAGTGGGAGCGGCAACTCTCCCCGGAAAGGGCGTGAAGGACGGATGCAGCCGACCAGCGGACGGACCGGGTGGCGGACCCCGCCGACCACCGAGGCCCCACCCCCGCCGGACACCGGGCCCCGGCCCCCGTCGGGCACCGGGCTGCGGAATCTGTCGGGGAAGGCACCCGCGTGGTCGACCGTCACCCTGCGGGTCAACGGCACCACCCACACCCTCACGGATCTCGATCACCGCACCACGGTCCTGGACGCACTCCGCGAGCGGATCGGCCTCACGGGCGCGAAGAAGGGCTGCGACCACGGTCAGTGCGGGGCGTGCACGGTCCTGGCCGACGGGCGCCGGGTCAACAGCTGCCTCCTGCTGGCCGTCGCGCACCAGGACGTCCGCATCACCACCATCGAGGGGCTCGGCGACGCCGGAACCCCGCATCCGGTCCAGAAAGCCTTCCTCGACCGCGACGGATTCCAGTGCGGCTACTGCACTCCCGGGCAGATCTGCTCGGCGGTCGGCGTGCTGGCCGAAGCCGCCGCGGGACACCCCTCCCATGCCACGGCCGCGGACGCCCTCGCCGACGAAGGGCCCGCCGAGCTGACCCCGGCCGAGATCCGTGAGCGGATGAGCGGCAATCTGTGCCGGTGCGGCGCCTACCCCCGCATCGTCGAAGCCGTGGGGGACGTGATCGCGTGAAGTCCTTCGGATACGTCAGGGCCCGGACCACCGACGACGCCCTGCACAGCTTCGTCTCGCTGCCGGACGCCCGTTTCCTCGGCGGCGGCACCAACCTCGTCGACCTGATGAAGCTCGGGGTGGAATCCCCCGGCACGCTCATCGACGTCAGCGGACTGCCCCTCGACACCGTCGGCGAACTGCCCGGCGGCGCGCTCCGCGTCGGGGCGACCGTACGCAACAGCGACCTCGCGGCGCATCCCGCCGTATGCAGGAGCCGGCCCGTGCTGGCGCAGGCCCTGCTGTCGGGCGCGTCGGGCCAGCTCCGCAATGTGGCCACCACCGGGGGCAACCTGCTCCAGCGGACCCGCTGCCCGTACTTCCAGGACACCGGGCAGCCCTGCAACAAGCGCGAACCCGGCTCCGGCTGCGCGGCCGTCGAAGGGGTCAACCGCGACCACGCGATCCTGGGGCACTCCGCGCACTGTGTGGCCACCCACCCCTCCGACATGGCGGTCGCCCTCGCGGCGCTCGACGCCGAGGTCGAACTCATCGGCCCCGGCGGCGGACGGACCGTGCCCGTGGCCGACTTCCACCGGCTCCCGGGAGACCGCCCCGAGCAGGACACCGTCATCAGGCCCGGCGAGCTGATCACCTCGGTCGTGCTTCCCGCCGCGTCCGCCGGGCTGCCCTCCGCGTACCGCAAGGCCCGCGACCGCTCCTCGTACGCCTTCGCGCTCGTCTCCGTCGCCGCCGTCCTCGCGGTCGGGGACGACGGCCTGATCCGGTATGCGCGCCTCTGCTTCGGCGGGGTCGCGCACCGGCCCTGGCGCGCGGTCACCGCCGAGGCGCTGCTCGTCGGGGCGCCCGCCGACGAGAGCACCTTTCTGCGGGCGGCCGAGGCCGAACTGGCGGCCGCCGAACCGCTGTCCGGCAACGCCTTCAAGGTCGAGCTCGCCCGCAATCTGGCCGTCGACACCCTGGCCGGGCTCGCGGACCGACGCTGAGGAAGAGAGCACTCCCGTGAACCAGCAACCCTCTGCGACCGGGGCCCCCGTCAGCCGCCGGGAAGGCCGGGCGAAAGTCACCGGCGCCGCCGCCTACGCCGCCGAACACGCCCTGGCCGGCCGCGTCCACGCCTGGCCGGTCCCCGCCGCGATCGCGTCGGGCCGGGTCCGCGCCGTACACACCGGGGACGCGCTCGCGCTGCCCGGCACCGTCGCCGTACTCACCCCGGACAACGCGCCCCGGCTCGCCACCGCCGACGACCCGACCCTGCAAGTCCTGCAGAACGACCGGGTGCCGCACCACGGCTGGCATGTCGCCCTCGCCGTGGCCGAGACCCTCGAAGCGGCCCGTGCCGCGGCCCAGGCCGTGCGCGTCGAGTACGAGAGCGGCCCCCACGACTGCGTCTTGACCCCCGGCGACCCCGCCGTCTACGCGCCGGAGACGGCCAACGGGGGCCACCCGGCCGACCGGGTACGCGGTGACTTCGCCACCGCGTACGGCCGGGCCCCCGTCCGCGTCGACGTCTCGTACGCCGTGCCGCCGCTCCACAACCACCCGATGGAGCCCCATGCCAGCACCGCCGAGTGGACCGGCGGACAGCTGACCGTGTACGACTCCAGCCAGGGCGCGACGACCGTCCGTCAGGCCCTCGCCGCGCTCTTCGACATGGCGGAGAGCGACATCACCGTCATCTCCGAACACGTCGGTGGTGGGTTCGGATCCAAGGGCACTCCGCGCCCCCAGCTCGTACTGGCCGTCATGGCGGCCCTGCACACCGGGCGGCCCGTGACGCTCGCGCTGCCGCGGCGGCAGATGCCCGCGGTCGTCGGACACCGCGCGCCCACACTGCACCATGTCCGGCTGGGAGCGGGTGAGGACGGTGTCATCACCGCTCTGGCGCACGAAGTGCTCACCCACACCTCACGCGTCAAGGAGTTCGTGGAGCAGGCCGCCGTCCCCGCACGCGTCATGTACCACTCGCCGCACAGCCTGACGACCCATCGGGTCGCGGCCCTCGACGTCCCCAGCCCCTCCTGGATGCGGGCCCCGGGCGAGGCTCCCGGTATGTACGCGCTGGAGTCCGCGATGGACGAACTCGCCGTCGCCACCGGCCTCGACCCGGTGGAGCTGCGGCTGCGCAACGAACCGGACACCGAGCCGGACAGCGGTCTGCCGTTCAGCAGCCGTCACCTCACCGACTGCCTGAAGGAGGGTGCCCGGCGCTTCGGCTGGAGCGGCCGGGACCCGCGCCCCGGCATCCGGCGCGAGGGCGCGCTCCTCGTCGGGACCGGTGTCGCCGCCGCGACCTACCCCGTTCTCGTCTCCCCGTCCGAGGCGACCGCGCACGCGGCGCCCGACGGCACCTTCCTGGTACGGATCAACGCCACCGACATCGGCACGGGCGCCCGTACCGTGCTCGCCCAGATCGCCGCCGACGCGCTCGGTGTACCGGTGGACCGTGTGGCGGCCGACATCGGCAGCAGCGATCTGCCCAGCGCCTCGCTCGCGGGCGGCTCATCGGGCACCGCGTCCTGGGGCTGGGCCGTCCACGAGGCGTGCACCTCGCTCAGGGAACTGCTCGCCGAACACGGGGGAGCGGTCCCGCCCGGAGGCTTGCACACGGCCGCCGACACCACCGGGCGGGCCGGAGAACCGGTGCCCTACGCCCGGCACGCCTTCGGGGCCCATTTCGCCGAGGTGGAGGTCGACGAGGTGACCGGGGAGGTGCGCGTCCGGCGGATGCTGGGGGTCTTCGCGGCCGGCCGCATCCTCAACTCCCGTACGGCGAGAGCGCAGTTCATCGGCGGCATGGTGATGGGCATCGGGATGGCCCTCACCGAGAGCAGCACCGTGGACCCCGCCTCCGGCGCCTTCGTGGAGAACGATCTCGCGTCGTACCACGTCCCCGTCTGCGCGGACGTCCGCTCCGTCGAGGCGCACTGGATCGAGGAGGAGGACGCGCATCTCAATCCGATGGGCAGTAAGGGCATCGGCGAGATCGGCATCGTCGGTGCGGCCGCCGCGGTCGGCAACGCCTTCCGCCATGCCACCGGCGTACGGCTGCGCTCGCTGCCGCTCAGCCCCGACAAGGTGCTGGAGGCGATGGGGGAGCGGGCGACCGCCGACGCCAACCCCCTTACCGCATAGGGCCGTTGATGTTCAGCTCACTGGTGCCGCCGGGGTGTGTGCGGTGGTGCGGGGCGGGGCTGGGCTCGCCGTGATGGCGGCTTCCATGATCCAATCACCTTCCCCCGCTCCCGCCGCGAAAGCCCCGAGGTGCCCCCAGTGTTCCGCCGCGCCGCCCGATTCCTCGCCCCGGCGCTGATGGTCCTCGTGGCCGGATGCTCGTCCGGCGATCCCAGCAGCCATCCCGGCAGTGATTCCATCGGCGGCCCGGCCGCATCGGCCCCGGCCCCCTCCGCTTCGGCCTCGGCCTCCGCCCGGGACGGCGTCGTCCGCGAGCCCCCCGCCCGGGCGTCCTTCGACTACCAGTTGGGCGGGGCGTACCGGCCGCCGGCCGGGGTGCGCGCGGTCTCCCGGGACCGCGCCGCGGACCCCGTACCTGGGCTCTACAACATCTGTTACGTCAACGCCTTCCAGTCGCAGCCCGGTGGCGCGGTCGACTGGTGGCAGAAGCACCACCCCGGCCTGCTGCTGCGGGACCGCCACGGCAAGCAGGTCGTCGACGAGGACTGGCAGGAGCCCCTCCTCGACATCTCGGGAGCGGCCGGGCGCGAGACGCTCGCCGGCATCGTCGGCCGCTGGATCGACGGCTGCGCCGCCGCCGGCTTCGACGCGGTCGAGCCGGACAACCTCGACTCGTACGAGCGCTCGCACGGCCTGCTGACCGCCGACGACGCGGCGTCCTTCGCCCGGCTGCTGGCCACCCGCGCACACCGGCGGGGACTGGCCATCGCCCAGAAGAACACCACCGACCTGCTGGGCGAGCGCAGCCGCATCGGGTTCGACTTCGCCATCGTCGAGGAGTGCGGCCGCTTCCAGGAGTGCGCCGACTTCGCCACCGCCTACCGGGGCAGGGTCTTCGACATCGAGTACGGCGCCAAGGACTTCGGCCGCGCCTGCCGCTCCTGGGGCGGGAAGCTGTCGGTCACACTGCGTGACCGCGAGGTGAGCCCCGCGGGAGAACCGGCCCATGTGTACCGGCGGTGCGACTCTCCCGGCTGAGGGCGCGGCGCCGGGCGGCCCGGCCGGATGCGTACGGCTCGGCGGCCCCCGGGGCGGGGCCCTGTCGAGAGGGGGCCGCTCAGGAGATATCTTGATGTCGAGCAATGTTGCAGACGTGGAGCGGAGCACCCGGTGACTGACTCGACCATCATCTATACACATACCGACGAGGCCCCGGCCCTGGCGACGTACTCGTTCCTGCCGGTGATCCAGGCGTACGCCTCGACGGCCGGTGTGAGCGTGGAGAGCCGTGACATCTCTCTCGCGGGGCGGATCATCGCCAGTTTCCCCGATCGTCTTGACGAGAGCCGACGGGTCGAGGACGCACTCGCCGAGCTCGGCGAGCTGGCCAAGACGCCCGGCGCGAACATCATCAAGCTGCCGAACATCTCGGCGTCCATCCCCCAGCTGAAGGCCGCCATCGCGGAGCTGCAGAAGCTGGGCTACGCGCTCCCGGACTACCCGGACGACCCGCAGACCGACGAGGACAAGGACGTCCGCGCGCGGTACGACAAGGTCAAGGGCAGCGCCGTCAACCCGGTGCTGCGCGAGGGCAACTCCGACCGCCGCGCCCCGGCGTCGGTCAAGAACTACGCCAAGGCCCACCCGCACCGCATGGGCGCCTGGTCGTCCGAGTCGAAGACGAACGTCGCCCACATGGACGGCGACGACTTCCGCTCCACCGAGAAGTCCGTCGTCATCGACGAGCCCGGCACGCTCCGTATCGAGCTGGCCGGGGACGACGGCACCACCACCGTCCTGCGCGAGTCGGTACCCGTGCTGGCCGGTGAGGTCGTCGACGCATCGGTGATGCGCGTCGCCGCGCTCCGTGAGTTCTTCACGGCGCAGATCGCCCGCGCCAAGGCCGACGACGTCCTCTTCTCGGTGCACCTGAAGGCCACGATGATGAAGGTCTCCGACCCGATCATCTTCGGCCATGTGGTGCGCGCCTTCTTCCCGAAGACCTTCGCCGAGCACGGCGCGGCGCTCGCCGCCGCCGGGCTGACCCCGAACGACGGCCTCGGCGGCATCCTCAAGGGCCTGGAGTCGCTGCCCGAGGGCGCCAAGATCAAGGAGTCCTTCGAGGCCGAGCTGGCCGAGGGCCCCTCCCTGGCGATGGTCGACTCCGACCGCGGCATCTCCAACCTGCACGTGCCGAGCGATGTCATCGTCGACGCGTCCATGCCGGCCATGATCCGCACCTCCGGGCACATGTGGGGCCCGGACGGCGGCGAGGCCGACACCCTGGCGACCATCCCGGACAGCAGCTACGCCGGGATCTACCAGGTCGTCATCGACGACTGCCGCGCCAACGGCGCCTACGACCCGTCGACGATGGGCTCCGTGCCCAACGTCGGTCTGATGGCGCAGAAGGCCGAGGAGTACGGCAGCCACGACAAGACCTTCGAGATCCCCGTCACCGGCACGGTGCGGGTCCTCGACGGCCAGGGCAACGCCGTCCTCGAGCACGCCGTCAGCGCCGGTGACATCTGGCGCATGTGCCAGACCAAGGACCTGCCCATCCAGGACTGGGTCAAGCTCGCCGTCACCCGCGCCCGCGCGACCGGCACCCCGGCCGTGTTCTGGCTGGACGAGGGCCGCGCCCACGACGCCGCCCTGATCGCCAAGGTCAAGGCGTACCTCCCGGAGCACGACACCGACGGTCTGCAGATCGAGATCATGACTCCCGAGGACGCCATCGCGTTCTCGCTGGAGCGCATCCGCCGCGGCGAGGACACCATCTCCGTCACCGGCAACGTGCTGCGCGACTACCTGACCGACCTGTTCCCGATCCTGGAGCTGGGCACGAGCGCGAAGATGCTCTCCGTCGTCCCGCTCATGAACGGCGGCGGCCTGTTCGAGACGGGCGCCGGCGGTTCCGCGCCGAAGCACGTGCAGCAGCTCGTCAAGGAGAACTACCTGCGCTGGGACAGCCTGGGCGAGTTCCTCGCGCTGGCGGTCAGCTTCGAGCACCTCGCGCAGACGACGGGCAACGCACGCGCCCAGATCCTCGCGGACACGCTCGACCGTGCGACCGGCACGTTCCTCAACGAGGACAAGTCGCCGAGCCGCAAGCTCGGTGGCATCGACAACCGCGGCAGCCACTTCTACCTGGCCCTCTACTGGGCCCGGGAGCTGGCGGCGCAGACCGACGACGCCCAGCTCGCCACCGCGTTCGCGGCGCTCGCCAAGACGCTCGGTGAGCAGGAGCAGACCATCGTCGGCGAGCTGATCGCCGTCCAGGGTTCCCCGGCCGACATCGGCAGCTACTACCAGCCCGACCCGGAGAAGGCGTCCGCCGTCATGCGCCCGTCGGCGACCTTCAACCAGGCCATCGCGACGCTCGGCTGACAACCGGAGGACCGGCGGCGCCCCAGCGGCCGTCCGGTCCGCCGTCCGCACCCTGGCCGCCCCGGCCGGCATCCCGCCGGCCGGGGCGGCCTGCTGTGTGCGGGACCCCGCAGCTGGCCTCGCAGCGGGCCCGGCGGCGGGGCCCGCACACCGCGCGGCCGGGCCGGCCACGACGCCGGATGCCGGGGACCGCCTTGCGTGGTTCCATGAGAGATGTCAGTGCTTGATGCTCCCGTCGTATCCGCCGAGCGGACGCAACGGGGTTGCCCATCAGGCTGATCCCACGACTTTCAGGGGCGGCGTGCGGCTGTCCGGCCGGACCGGTGCGAGCCGGCCGCCCTCATGGACACGCGCCGTGAATCCGCCGCGCGTACCCCCCCCGGCGCGCGGGCCGGCGGTCCTGAAAGGAGATGCGGTATGTCCACAGCCATTCTCACCGTGTTCAGACACCTCATACGGCTGGTGACAGGCTCGGCAAGAGCAGTCGGCAGTTACGTCGCACGGCACTTCACCGACCAGCAGCCCCCGGCGCCGCACACCCGGCGCCCCGGCCCCGCCGACCTGCTCGCGGGCCGGGTCGGACAGGCCGAATACCAGGCGGACCAGGAACGGCTGGCGCTCGCCGACGCATCCGCCCACCCCCTCCACGTACCCCCGCTGCCGAGACGATGACCCTCCCCGGCGACCGGGAGCGGCAGAGCAGCCCTGCGCCCGGTACGGCCACCGTCATCCGTGCCGCCGGGCTCACCAAGACGTACGCCAAGTCGGCCGGCCCTGCGGTGGACGGTATCGATCTGGGTGTGCGCCAGGGAGAGATCTTCGGGCTGCTGGGGCCCAACGGGGCGGGCAAGACCACCACCGTCGGCATGCTGACCGCCCGGGTGGTGCCGACGGCCGGCTCCGCGTACGTCGGTGACATCGACGTGGTCGCGGAGCCGACGCTCGCCAAACAGCTCATCGCCGTCGTCAGCCAGCAGAACACGCTGGACCGCTCGCTGACGGTGTGGGAGAACCTGTACTTCCACGGTCTCCTGTTCGGCATCCCGCGCCGCGAGTCCCGGCGCACCGCCGACGAACTCCTCGAACGGTTCCATCTGTCCCGCTGGGGCAAGGCGTCGGTGTTCGCCCTGTCCGGCGGGATGGCGCAGCGTCTGATGGTGGCGCGCGCGATCTTCCACCGTCCCGCCGTGCTCTTCCTCGACGAACCGACGGCGGGGCTCGACCCGCAAGGCAGGCTGGCGCTCTGGGAGGCGCTGGACGGGCTGATCGCCGACGGCCAGACGATCCTGCTCACCACGCACAACATGGAGGAGGCCGACCACCTCTGCGACCGGGTGGCGATCATCGACCACGGCCGGATCCTCGCCCTGGACACCCCGGCCGCGCTGAAACAGGGCCTCGGCGCCGATGCCGTGGTCACGGTCGCCACCAGCGGCAGCCAGGACGGCCTGGCGGCCCGGCTGAACAGCGACATCGAAGGCGTCGTACGCACCCGGCTGGTCGACGGGGCCGTCGAGATCCAGGTCAAGGGCGCCGAACGGCTGCTGCCGCGAGTGGTCACGAGTGCGGAGGCGGGCGGGTTCGAACTGGTCGACCTCTCGATCGCCGAGAGCACCCTGGAAACGGTCTTCATCAGCCTGACCGGACAGGAGTTGAGGGACTGATGGCTGCATCGAGTGCTGCCCCGCCACCCGGAGGCGTTCCGTCCACGGGCCGGTCCGGGAGGCCCATCGGCGTACGGCCCGCCCGGTCGGCCGCGGCGTCCAGCCGCTCCGCGCTGAGCGCGCTCGTCCAGCGGGATCTGGCCGTCCTGATGAAGAACTTCGGCGAGTTCGCCGGCCGCACCGTCATGCAGCCGTTCCTGCTGGTCTTCGTGTTCCTGTACGTGTTCCCGCTCATCGGCCAGGGCATCGGGTCGGGCGGCGGCGCCAGGGGGGAATCGGCGTTCGCCACCGTACTGGTCCCCGGTGTGGTGTCCATCGCGATCATGTTCCAGGGCATCCAGTCGGTCGCCATCCAGATGTCCCAGGAGTTCGGCTTCACCCGCGAGATCGAGGACCGGGTGCAGGCCCCCTGCCCCATCTGGCTGGTTGCGGTGGCGCGCGTGCTGTCCGGGTCGGCCCAGGGGCTGATCTCCGCGGTCATCGTGCTGCCGATCGCGGCCGTCGTGCACGCACCCGGTGTGCACCCCCAACTCAGCATCCACTGGTGGATCGTGGTCACCCTGATCCCGCTGTCCTGCCTCACGATGACCTCGCTCGGACTGCTCCTGGGCACCTCGTTCCAGCCGAGGAACATCGGCGTGATGTTCGGCTTCGTCGTCCTGCCCCTCGTCTTCCTCGGCGGTACGTACTACCAGTGGACCAAGCTGGCCCCCGTGCAGGTGGGCGGATTCCACTGGCTCCAGGTGCTGGTGCTGGTCAACCCGCTGATCTACATGAGCGAAGGCATGCGGGCCGGATTCACCGACGTCTCCCACATGCACCTGTACGTCGTCTATCCGGTTCTCGCCGGATTCTGTGCGCTCTTCCTCACCCTCGGACTGCGCAACTTCCGCCGCCGCGTGCTCTCCTGACCGGGCCGCGGCGCGCCCGTAGGGGGCCAGGCCCCTCCTGCTACCGTCTGCCGGAGCCCCGGCCACGCACGGTCCGGGCGCCGGCGGAGAGAGGAACACGGTGGTCACCACAGGCACCGGGCGGGCATTCATCGGGTCGTTCACCTCGGCGGGAGGCCCGGGGCTCGTCGCCGCTTCGGTGGACGCGGCGGGGGCGCTGACCGTGCTGGGCGCGGTCGACACCCTGCCGAACCCGTCATTCCTCGCCCCGGCCCCCGGCGGCTCGGTCCTCTACGCCGTCTCCGAGACCGGCGATGGCGCGGCGGCGGCCTTCGGCATCGAGGACCGCCTGCCACGGCTGATCGGTGCGCCCGTCGCGGTGGGCGGCGCCGACCCCACCCACCTCGCGCTCGCCGGCGGGCACGTCGTCACCGCCAACTACAGCTCGGGAAGCGTCAGCGTGCTGCCCGTCCGCGCCTCGGACTGCGGCCTCGACGCGCCCGTTTCCGTACTGCAACACGAGGGCCGGGGGCCGGACCCGGACCGCCAGGAGGGCCCGCACGCCCATCAGGTGAAGACGGACCCCACGGGGCGGTGGGTACTGAGCGTCGACCTCGGCACCGACTCCGTACGGGTCTGCGCGCTGGACGGCGGCACCGGCGCGCTGACGGTGCACGCGGAGACCGCGCTGCGGCCCGGCAGCGGGCCACGCCATCTGGTGTTCCACCCGGCCGGGACACATGTGTACGTCCTGAACGAACTGGAGCCCACGCTCACGGTCTGCCGGTGGGACGCCGGAACGGGCACCCTGGAGCCGGTCGGCCGGGCCGCGCTGCTGCCCGGCGGCGCGGTGGGGGAGAGCTTCGGATCGGGGGTGGCCGTCGCACCCGGCGGTGGCTTCGTCTGGGCGGCGAACCGGGGACAGGACACCATCTCCGTCCTCGCCATCGACGGGAGCGGGGAGAAGCCCGCCCTGACCGCCACCGTCGACTGCGGTGGCCGGTGGCCGCGCGACCTGGCGGTGGATCCCGGGGGACGGCGGCTGTACGTGGCCAACGAGCACTCGGGGGATGTGACCTGGTTCGACATCGACCCGCGGACCGGGATGCCGAGCCGTGCGGGCTCCGTGGAGGTGGCCGCGGCCTCTTGCGTGGTGTTCGCCTGAGATCGGCGGGCGGTGCGGGCGGCCGGGTGGTGCGGGCCGGCCGGAGCGCGGGCCCGTGAGGCACGTACGGCGGGAGGCCCGCCACCGGTGCTCGTACGCTCGTACTGCTCCGGGTGCGGGCCTCCCGCCCGTGCGTGTTCCTGTGTCCGCGGGGTCAGCCGACCGGGGCTCCCTGGGACGGCTGCTGCGGGGTGATGCCCAGCGCGGTCGTGTACTTCGACAGCACCAGCTTGCCGACCGCCGGGTAGGCGCCGAGCGGTGCGGCGGACGCGCAGTCCGCCTCCTTGGCGGCCCCGGCCAGCAGCTCCTCGGTGACCTCGGGGCCGATCAGATACGGCGCGAGCGCCAGCTGGGCCGAACCCGAACCGCGCAGCTGCTCGGCGATCGCGGAGACGGAACCCTCCACGTCGAGAGCGGCGGCCATCACCGGCACGGCCAGCCGCGCCGCCAGCAGCATTCCGGTGATCCCGGCGGCCTGCACGGCCTCGTCGCCGCCGACCGTCGCGAGGATGATGCCGTCGGCCGCGGTGGCGACCGTGAACAGCCGGGCGCGGTCGGCGCGGGAGAGACCCGCCTCCGAGAGGCGCACGTGCAGACCCTCCGCGAGCAGCGGGTGCGGCCCCAGCACCTCGGTCAGCTCGGCGGCGGTGGTGCTGTCCATCACGGCCTGCCGTATCCGCCGCTCGGTGGCCGCGTCCGGGCCCGCGAGCAGCGGTACCACGACGGCGGTGACGCCCGTCGGCTCGGGCACCTCACGTCCGGCGGCCTTGGCCAGCTCATAGCGCGCCACCCGCTCGGCCGCGGTGTGCGAGAGCACCGCTTCCAGGGCGGGGAACTCGTCGTCGGCGCCGTCCAGGTAACCGATACGGGCATCCAGTCCGGGCAGCTCGGAGCGTGCGATGGAAATGACCTCTTCCGCCAGGCTGCGGACAGCGGCGGAAGGTGTGCCGGGAACAGCGAGAACCAGCGCAGGCGCGCCCTCAGGGGCCACCGCGGGTTCCGGGCGGCGGTGCCGTCCGGTCTGGCGAGGTCGCGGCATTCGTACGGGCAGGCCGGGTGCGGGCCCATTGGGGGAGCTCATGGCGCCGCATGCTACTGGCTTTGCGGGCCCGGCTGTTCGGGGAGGGTGCGCTCGCGCGGCGTCTGTCCGCATTTATCCGTTGCGTATCGGCCTTATCGCGTATCCTGTTCCGCCACCACACGCAAGAGCTGTGGATGAGGTGGCAGCCGAAGACTCCCTGTGGCGAGCGCGGAAGCGATCAACACCGCTCCCACCAGCGGATCCCCGGCCGCGGGTACGGGTCTGACGGACGGCAGCAGGGTGGCGAGCTCCTCGCGCGCAGGAGTGAGCAGAGGGTCTCCCATCTTGAACAGACCACCCGTGAGGGCTACTTCACAGCCTTCCCCTGACTCTGCTGTCTTCGCCGTCTCTGCTGTCTCTGCCGTCCCGGCTGTCCCCGCCGTCGCAGTTGTCCCCGCCGTCGCGGTTGTCCCCGGTGGGCAGACCGCTGCGGCGGCTTCGGCGATCTGCCGGGCCGCGTCCCGCAGAATCGCGGCCGCCACCGGGTCGCTGCCCGCGCAGCGGGCCACCTCGGGGGCGAACGAGGCGAGCACCGCCGGCCGGTCCGAACGCGGGTAGAGAATCCCCGGCAGGCCGGCCGCCGGCCCGAAAACCGCCTCGAGCCGCTCCAGCAGCGCCGCCGAACCACCGTGCCGCCCGTCGTGGGCGCGCATCGCGGCCTCCAGACCGGCCCGGCCGATCCAGGCCCCGCCGCCGCAGTCGCCCAGCAGATGCCCCCAGCCGTCCGCCCTGCGCCACCGGACCAGATCCGTGCCCAGCGCGACCATTCCGGTACCCGCGGCGACGACCGCCCCGGGCCGCTGGCCCAGTGCTCCGGCGTACGCCGTCACCGCGTCAGCGGCGAGCGCCAGCCGCCGTACACCGAGCGCGCGCTCCAGCGCGGCGGGCAGCCCGGCGCGCAGATCGTCGCCGAGCGTCGCCATCCCGGCGGCGCCGATCGCCACCGCCGACACCTCGCCATTGCCCCCTGCGCGCCCGAGCAGTTCCGCCGCCATCGGCAGCAACTGCTCCAGGAAATGGGCTGCTTCGATGCCGCGTGTGCCGGTGCGCACCGGCACACGGGAGACCAGGGAAGCGGAGGCCGCGGGGCTGGAGAGAGCCGGATCCGCCGCGGCCAGCGCCACCCGGAGTCCGGACCCGCCGGAGTCCACCCCCAGCACCCAGGTCACGGCAGCCGCCAGTCCACCGGCTGGGCCCCCTGGCGTACCAGCAGATCGTTGGTCCGGCTGAAGGGGCGTGAACCGAAGAAGCCGCGGTCCGCCGACATGGGGGAGGGGTGGGACGACTCGACCGCAGGAAGGTTCCCCAGCAGCGGCCGGAGGTTACGGGCGTCGCGCCCCCACAACACCGAGACCAGCGGCTTCCCCCGGGCGGCCAGGGCCCGGATGGCCTGCTCGGTCACTTCCTCCCAGCCCTTGCCGCGATGGGCGGCCGGTTTGCGCGGCGCCGTCGTCAGCGCCCTGTTGAGCAGCAGTACGCCCTGCCGTGTCCAGGGGGTCAGGTCGCCGTTGGAGGGGCGGGGCAGGCCCAGGTCCGCGTGCATCTCGCGGAAGATGTTGTCCAGGCTGCCCGGCACCGGCCGTACCTCGGGTGCCACCGAGAAGCTCAGCCCGACGGCGTGCCCCGGCGTCGGATACGGGTCCTGGCCGACGATCAGGACGCGCACCTCGTCGAAGGGCTGCTGGAACGCGCGCAGCACGTTCGCCCCGGACGGCAGGTACGTGCGCCCCGCGGCGACCTCGGCGCGCAGGAACTCGCCCATCGCCGTGATCCGTTCGGCTGCGGGAGCGAGCGCCTGCGCCCATCCCGCCTCGACAATTTCATTCAACGGTCGTGCTGCCACGGGGCGTCACTCTACTGGCACACCGCGGGGCCGCCGTGCCGGGTCGGGTGACACGGCGCCACGGGGGCCGGGGAGGTACGCGGCCCCCGAAGGTCGACTTTGCATGATCATGCGTTCTGTCGCATACTCTTTCCATGTCTAAGGTTCTCACCTCCCTGCCCACCGGCGAGCGCGTCGGCATCGCCTTCTCCGGTGGCCTCGACACCTCCGTCGCGGTCGCGTGGATGCGCGACAAGGGCGCCGTCCCGTGCACCTACACCGCCGACATCGGCCAGTACGACGAGCCCGACATCGCGTCGGTGCCCGGTCGCGCCCTGGCGTACGGCGCCGAGATCGCGCGCCTGGTCGACTGCCGTGCGGCGCTGGTCGAGGAGGGGCTGGCCGCGCTCACCTGCGGCGCGTTCCATATCCGCTCCGGCGGGCGGTCCTACTTCAACACCACCCCGCTCGGCCGCGCCGTCACGGGCACCCTGCTGGTCAGGGCCATGCTCGAGGACGACGTACAGATCTGGGGCGACGGCTCGACGTTCAAGGGCAACGACATCGAGCGGTTCTACCGCTACGGGCTGCTCGCCAACCCGCATCTGCGCATCTACAAGCCGTGGCTCGACGCGGACTTCGTCACCGAGCTCGGTGGCCGCAAGGAGATGTCGGAGTGGCTGCTCGCCCACGAGCTCCCCTACCGCGACAGCACCGAGAAGGCGTACTCCACCGACGCCAACATCTGGGGTGCCACCCACGAGGCCAAGACCCTGGAGCACCTGGACACCGGTGTCGAGACCGTCGACCCGATCATGGGCGTCCGGTTCTGGGACCCCGAAGTCGAGATCGCCGCCGAGGACGTGACGATCGGCTTCGACCAGGGCCGCCCGGTGACGATCAACGGCAAGACGTTCGCCTCGCCGGTCGACCTGGTGATGGAGGCGAACGCCATCGGCGGCCGCCACGGCATGGGCATGTCCGACCAGATCGAGAACCGGGTGATCGAGGCCAAGAGCCGCGGCATCTACGAGGCACCCGGCATGGCGCTGCTGCACGCCGCGTACGAGCGCCTGGTCAACGCGATCCACAACGAGGACACCGTCGCGCAGTACCACAACGAGGGCCGGCGCCTGGGCCGCCTCATGTACGAGGGCCGCTGGCTCGACCCGCAGGCGCTGATGATCCGCGAGTCGCTGCAGCGCTGGGTGGGCGCGGCCGTCACCGGTGAGGTGTCGCTGCGGCTGCGGCGCGGCGAGGACTACTCGCTGATGGACACCTCGGGCCCGGCGTTCAGCTACCACCCGGACAAGCTCTCCATGGAGCGCACCGCGGACTCGGCGTTCGGCCCGGTGGACCGGATCGGTCAGCTCACCATGCGCAACCTCGACATCGCCGACTCCCGCGCCAAGCTGGAGCAGTACGCCGGTCTCGGGATCGTCGGCAATACGCACGCGACGCTCATCGGCGCCGCCCAGGCCGCGTCGACGGGGCTGATCGGAGCGATGCCGCAGGGCGGCGCCCAGGCCATCGCCTCCCGCGGCAGGGTCGACGCGGACGAGCAGATGCTCGACCGCGCCGCGATGGAGTCCGGCACCGACTGAGCCCGGGACAGATTGATCCCTGTCACCGGCTGGTCCCGGCACTGGCTGGCCGGTACGCAGGCAGCGGCAGGCCCTGAATGTGTTGACCCGCGGCGACAGCGCCGCGGGTCAACACCTATGGACCGCGACCGCCCCCCCCGATTCGCCGTCCGGCGCCTCAGGCGCGGGGCGCGGGCAGGGTGACCTCGAAGCGGCAGCCGCCGGTCACATTGCGGACCGCGGCCCGCCCGGCGTGCGCCTCCACGATGCCGCGCACGATGGCCAGGCCGAGACCGGCGCCCGCCGGCGGAGTCCGGGCCTCGCTGCCCCGCCAGCCGGTGTCGAAGACCCGCGCCAGATCGTCCTCCGGGATACCGCCGCAGCCGTCGGTGACCGAGAGGACGACGGAGTCGGCCCGCTGTTCGGCGGCGACCGCGACGGTGCCGTCGGCCGGCGTCCGGTGGATCGCGTTGACCAGCAGATTGGCCAGGACCCTGGTCATTTCCTTGCCGTCCACCTCGACCGGCAGGGGTGCCACACCGCCGCCCTCCAGCCGGACACCGTGCTCGCGGGCCAGCGGGTCCGCTCCGGCCAGGGCGTCACCCACCAGGTCGTACACGGACATCCGGACCGGGGTGAGGGTCAGCGCCCCCGCGTGGATCCGGGACAGTTCGAAGAGGTCGCCGACCATGGTGTTCATCCGGTCCACCTCGGTGCGGATCTGCCGGAAGTACCGCTCGGGATCGGCGGCCATCCCGTCCTCCAGCGCCTCGGACATCGCCCGCAGCCCGGCGAGCGGAGTCCGTAGATCGTGCGAGATCCACGCCACCAGCTCACGCCGCGAGGTCTCCAGCGCCTGCTCGCGGCGGCGCGACACCGCCAGCTTCTCGCTCGTCGCGGCGAGTTCCCGGCCCAGATCGGCGAGTTCGGCGGTGGGAGCCCCGCCCGGTTCGGCGAAGTCGCCCCCGTCACCGAACGACCGCGCGGCCAGGGTCAGCGCCCTGCTGCCCGCGACGACCCAGCGGCCGAGCAGCAGCGCGGTCGCCAGCGAGACCACGGCGGCCATGGCCACCACCAGGGTCACCACCTTGAGGTCGTGCGGCGACAGGAACATCGCCCTGGCCACCGCCAGCGTCCCCGCCAGCATCGCGATCACCGCGACGGCCGAGATGACCGTGAGCGACAGGGCGACCGAGCGGTGGCGCAGGCGCCACAGGGCACCGGCCCCGAGCAGCCCGGCCGCACCGGCGCCGAGAAACGCGTACAGCGCGATCAGCAGCAGATCCCTCATCGCGCGCCCGCCCCGGAGTCCGTTCCGCGCTGTCCCTCTGCGCTGTCAGGTGAGCTGTCGGGCACCTCGCCCCGGTCCATGGCCGCTGTACGGTCCGTGGCCCCGACCCGGTCCGTGGCCCCGCCCCGGTCCGTGGCCCCGCCCCGGCCCGTCGTCGCCGCTTGGTCCGCCGCCACCGGTCCCGTCCCGTCCTCGAAGCGGTAGCCGACCCCCCACACGGTCCGGATCAGCCTCGGCGCCGCGGGATCGTCCTCGATCTTGCCGCGCAGCCGGCGCACATGGACCGTGACCGTCGACAGATCGCCGAACTCCCAGCCCCACACCTCGTGCATCAGCTGCTCCCGGCCGCATGCCTGCCCCGGGTGCCCGACCAGATACGCCAGCAGGTCGAACTCCCGCAGCGTCAGGGCCAGTTCCCGCCCGTCCTTGGTGGCGCGCCGGGCCGCCGGGTCCACCGTGACCCCCGCCGCGTGCAGCAGCGGCCCCGGCCGGTCGCCGGCCGTACGGCTGCGCCGCAGCACCGAGTCGACGCGGAGCACCAGCTCGCGCGGGCTGAACGGCTTGGTCACATAGTCGTCCGCGCCTATTTCGAGCCCCAGGATCCGGTCGTCCTCGTCGCCGCGCGCGGTCAGCATGATCACCGGGACCGGACCGCGGGAGCGGAGTATCCGGCACACCTCAAGGCCGTCCATGCCGGGCAGCATCAGATCGAGCACCACCAGATCGGGCCTGCGCCGTGCCGCGCACTCCAGGGCCGCCGGGCCGTCGGCCGCGCGGTCCACGGAGTACCCGGCCCGGTCGAGATAGCCGGCGACGACCTCGGAGACGGTCGGGTCGTCGTCGACGACCAGCACACAGGGCGGCGGCGGAGCGGGGCGAGGGTTCGGCATGACCCCAGCGTGTCACCGAGCAGCCCCGGGCGGACGGTCGAGTGGGTGGTTGCGCGCGGACGTCCGCGTTTCGTAAGGAGCGGAAGAGCCATCACGCTCCGTTTGATTCGTACGGTGAGGGACGTGACCGACCTGACGCCTCTGCGGCCCCCGAGCCCCCCGACCCCCCTGACGGTGGACGTCGTCCTCCCCTGCCTCGACGAGGGGGGCGCGCTGCCCCGGGTGCTGGAGCGCATCCCGGACGGCTGGCGGCCCCTCGTGGTCGACAACGGCTCCACCGACGGTTCGGCCGCCATCGCCGCCGGCCTCGGCGCCACCGTCGTCCACGAACCCCGCCGCGGCTTCGGCGCCGCCTGCCACGCGGGGCTGCGCGCCGCGACGGCCGAGCTGGTGTGCTTCTGCGACTGCGACGGTTCGCTGGACCCCGCCCTGCTGACCGGTCTGGTCCGCCGGGTGGCCGACGGCGAGTGCGACCTCGTGCTGGGCCGCAGGCGCCCCACCGGGCGCGGCGCCTGGCCACTGCACGCCCGTGCGGGCAACTACGCGCTCTCCCGGATGCTGCACACCAGGACCGGGCTGCGCCTGCGCGACCTCGGCCCGATGCGGGTCGCCCGCCGTGCCGCGCTGCTCGGCCTCGGACTGACCGACCGGCGCAGCGGCTATCCGCTGGAGATGGTCGTACGCGCGGCCGACGAGGGGTGGCGTATCGCCGAGCAGGACGTCCCCTACCGGCCGCGCACCGGGAAGTCGAAGGTCACCGGCACCTGGCGGGGCACCTGGCAGGCGGTGGCCGACATGCGCTCCGTACTGAACGGCCCCGCGCCCGCCGGGACGGCGGTGCGATGACCACGCTGCTCGTCATCGCCAAGGAGCCGCGGCCCGGCCGCGTCAAGACCCGGCTCACCCCGCCCTACAGCCCGCAACAGGCGGCGCACATCGCCGAGGCGGCGCTGAGCGACACCCTCGCAGCGGTCCTGGACTGCCCGGCCCGGCGCCGGATCCTGGTGCTCGACGGCACACCGGGGAAGTGGCTGCCGCCCGGGATCGAAGTCGTCCCGCAGTGCGGCGGCGGACTGGACGAACGGCTCGCAGCCGCGTTCGCCCTCTGTACGGGACCCGCGCTGCTCGTCGGCATGGACACCCCGCAGCTCACCCCGGCGCTGCTGGCCCCGGCGCTCGGCCCCGGTGGCTGGAGCGGCTGCGACGCCTGGTTCGGACCGGCCGACGACGGCGGGTTCTGGGCACTCGGCTTCGCCGAACCCCGCCCCGGACTCATCCGCGGTGTTCCGATGTCGACGCCGGGCACCGGTGCGGCGCAGCGGGCCCGGCTGACCGGCGCCGGGCTCACCGTCCGTGATCTGCCCGCGCTGTGCGACGTCGACACCGCGGACGACGTACGGACGGTCGCTGCCGCCATTCCGCACAGCGGCTTCGCGGCAGCCGTCGCGGCGGCCGCGCCCCCGGCCGCCATCGCCCGCACCCCCGCCCCGTACACCCAGCGCACCGGAGCCCGGACGTGAGCGCGCCCGTCAGGCCGCGCTGCTGGCAGTCCGATCCGTACACCGACGCCCTGCGCACCGGGCGCGGCCCGCTCTTCCTGCGCCGCACCGACGGCTGGCTCCTCCCGCTCGACGTGGAACGGTGGTGCGAGGCCCCGGACCGTGCCGATATGTCGGTGCTCGGCCGGTGCGAGGGAACGGTACTCGACATCGGCTGCGGTCCCGGCCGGCTGGTCGCCGCGCTGGCCGGGCTCGGCCACCGGGCGCTCGGCATCGACGTCAGCCGGGCGGCCGTCGCCCGCACCGAACGCGCCGGAGCCCCCGCTCTCTGCCGCTCGGTCTTCGACCGGCTGCCGGGGGAGGGGCGCTGGGGCACGGCCCTGCTCATCGACGGCAACATCGGTATCGGCGGCGACCCGCGCGCCCTGCTCTCCCGGACGGCGCAGCTCATCGCCCCCGGGGGACTGCTGCTGGCCGAGGCGGCGCCGGTCGACGTCGACGAGCGCGTACGTGTCCGGGTCGACGACGGAAGGGGCGGCGCCGGGGCCGACTTCCCCTGGGCCCGGGTCGGCGTACGCGCCCTGCTCGACCACGCGCACGCGGCCGGCTGGAGTGAGGCGGGCCAGTGGCAGGAGGAGGGGCGCCCCTTCATCGCACTGCGCCGCCCGGGCACCGTCGTACACCAGGTGCACGCGGCCGCCCCGGCGCCGTAGCCCCTCCGGCTCCGCGGTCCTGCGCTCTGCGGTCCTGCGGTCCTGCGTCCGGCTGGGCGCTGGGCAACTCCTCTTCCCCCGGGGGCTGTTGCCGGTCCTGCGTACGGCTGTGCCGACGGCCGCACTGTCAGTACCCCCTTGTACGGTGTCACCGGCGCGGCACTGATCAAGGAGGGGACGACGGTGCTCAAGCACTACTACCGTCTGGTGTACTGGACCGCCTGCGCCACGGAGCAGCCCTGCTTGAGGCCGGGGCAGCCCTGCTCCACGGAGAAGCCCTACTCCATGAGGAAGACCTGCTCCATGGGCGTCCACCAGTCGCCGGGCGCCGCCTCCGGCACCTTCTCCTGGCACGGATCCGTCAGCTCCCACCAGGCACGGGTGGCCTCGTCCTGTCCCATCGCCGCGAGATCCGCGGCCAGGTCGTCGCCGTGGTACTCGAAGTAGCTGAAGAGCCGGTCCCCGAGCAGATGGATCGAGTAGTTGGCGATATGGCTCGCCCGGAGCCGGGCGAGCACCGGCTCCGGGACGGCCCGGTGCAGCTCGCGGTAGTCCGCCAGCCTCTCCGGACGTACCCGGATCACCTGCGCGATCCGCTGCATCAGCCCACCACCGCCGCGCGCACCGTCTGGCGCTGCGCGCCCAGCCCGTCGATCTCCAGGTCGACGACATCGCCCGCCGAGAGATACGGGAAGCGCCCGGAGAGCGCGACGCCTTCCGGAGTGCCGGTGTTGATGATGTCGCCGGGCTCGAGGACCAGGTAGTGGCTGAGGTGGCGTACCAGTTCGAGCGCCCCGAAGATCATGTCCGCGGTGCTGGAGTCCTGGCGCGGCTCGCCGTTGACGCGGCTGCGGAGGTTCAGGGCCTGCGGTCCGTGCGGGAGGTCGTCCGCCGGGACGAGCCAGGGCCCCAGCGGGTTGAAGGTCTCGCTCGACTTGCCCTTCGACCACTGGCCGCCCGACTCGTCGAGCTGGTACGTCCGTTCCGACACGTCGTGGGAGACCGCGTATCCCGCGACGCACTCCGCGGCCGCGTCCGCCGAGTCGAGATAGCGCGCGGTGCGTCCGATGACGACGGCGAGTTCGACCTCCCAGTCCACCGTCTTCGCGCCGGGCGGGATCAGGACGTCGTCGTACGGCCCGACCACCGTGTTGGGGTGCTTGAAGAAAATGATCGGTGCGGTGGGCGGCTCGCTGCCCGACTCCGCCGCGTGGGCCGCGTAGTTCTGGCCGATACAGAGGACCGCGGCGGGCCTGGCCACCGGTGCGCCGACGCGGAGCAGTTCGGCTCCCCGGAGTTCGCTGAGCGACCCCGCCCCGAGGGCTTCCCGCACCCGGGCGATCCCGCCTCCGGCGAGGAACCGCCCGTCGATGTCGTCGGTCAGCGGGCCGAGATCGTAGAGCACACCGGCTTCGCGTACGGCGGGGCGTTCACTGCCCGGATCGCCAAGTCGCATGAGCTGCATGAGCGCAGCCTCCTCAGATATCGGCGTTAAAGGTCGGATGTTAACGAGACGAAAGCTATAGGAAAACCCGGAGGGAGAGAACCCTGGGGCGGCCGCACCCTTCGCCGCCTCGGACGCAGTAACGAAAAAGGGCGGCCGAAGGGTTGACGTGCGCCGGGGGACCGTGGCTAACCTCCGATGACCCCTCATCCCCTCTGGAGGACATTCCGGCTGCCCTGGAGGCGTCCCCCCTCCCATCGGCCTTTCCTGACATCCTCGATGCCATCGGTCTCGGGTCTTCCGCCCCGACCGCCGCAGACCGCCGCCCGAGCACATCCGCCGCGGCCCCCGAGCCGTGGACGACCCCGAGAAGGACACATGCGGGTAGGACTCTTCGTGACGTGTGTGAATGACGCGTTGTACCCACGGACCGGCATCGCCGTGGTGAAACTGCTGGAGCGGCTGGGCGTGGAGGTCGGCTTCCCCGCCGGGCAGACCTGCTGCGGGCAGCCGCAGTTCAACACCGGCTACCGGCGGGAGACCGAACCGCTCGTCCGGCGCTTCGACCGGGAATTCGCGGGCTACGACTACGTGGTCACACCGTCGGGCTCCTGCGCCGCGATGATCCGCGACAACTATCCGCGGATCGGCCGCAAGGCGGCCGCCGAGCACCGCGGGAGCGGGCTCGCCGACGCGGCGGCCCGCTCCGTGCCCAAGACGTACGAGCTGACGGAGTTCCTGGTGGACGTGCTGGGGGTGGTCGACGTGGGCGCGTACTTCCCGCACACGGTGGCGTACCACCCGTCCTGCCACGGCCTGCGGATGCTGGGGCTCGGCGACCGGCCGCGCCGGCTCCTCGAAGCGGTGCGCGGGCTCGAACTGCGGGAGCTCGAAGGGGCCGAGGAGTGCTGCGGTTTCGGCGGGACCTTCGCGGTGAAGAACCCGGACGTGTCGGCCGCCATGGGCGAGGACAAGGTACGCAACGCCGTGTCGTCCGGCGCCGGTGTCCTGTGCGGGGCCGACAATTCCTGTCTGATGCACATCGGCGGCATCATGCGCCGCCAGGACGCGCCCCTGCGGGCGCTCCACCTGGCCGAGATCCTGGCGAGCACCGAAGAGGAGCCCCACGCATGAGCGGTACCTATCTCGGGATGCCGTCCTTCCCGAAGGCGGCCGCGGAAGCGGTGCACAACGAGACTCTGCGCGGGAACCTGCGGCACGCCACCCACACCATCCGCGACAAGCGGGCGAAGGCGGTGGCCGAGCTCGCCGACTGGGCGCAGCTGCGGGAGGCGGGCAAGCAGATCAAGGACCGGACGCTGCGTCATCTGGACGAGTATCTGGTGCAGTTGGAGAAGTCCGTCACGGATGCCGGTGGCACCGTGCACTGGGCCGCCGACGCCGACGAGGCGAACCGGATCGTCGCCGGTCTGGTGAAGGCGACCGGGGAGCGCGAGGTCGTCAAGGTCAAGTCGATGGCGACCCAGGAGATCGGGCTCAACGAAGCGCTGGAGGCCGAGGGGATCGCCGCGTACGAGACGGATCTCGCGGAGCTGATCGTGCAGCTGGGCGAGGACCGGCCCAGCCACATCCTGGTCCCGGCGATCCACCGCAACCGGGGTGAGATCCGGGAGATCTTCGCCCGGACGATGAGCGAATGGGGCCGGCCGGCCCCCGAGGGGCTGACCGACTCCCCGGCCGAGCTGGCCGAGGCCGCCAGGCTGCACCTCAGGGAGAAGTTCCTCCGGGCCAAGGTGGGGATCTCGGGCGCCAACTTCATGGTCGCGGAGACCGGCACGCTGGTCGTCGTGGAGTCCGAGGGCAACGGCCGGATGTGCCTGACGCTGCCCGAGACACTCATCTCGGTGGTGGGCATCGAGAAGATCGTGCCCACCTGGCGGGACCTGGAGGTCTTCCTGCAGACCCTGCCGCGCTCGTCGACGGCCGAGCGGATGAACCCGTACACCAGCACCTGGACCGGCACCACCGACGCGGACGGGCCCCAGGACTTCCATCTGGTGCTGCTCGACAACGGCCGCACCGCGACCCTGGCCGACGAGGTCGGGCGGCAGGCGCTGCGCTGCATCCGCTGCTCGGCCTGTCTCAACGTCTGCCCGGTGTACGAACGGGCGGGCGGCCATGCGTACGGTTCGGTCTACCCGGGCCCCATCGGCGCCATCCTCAGCCCGCAACTGCGGGGCACGGAGAGCGAGATCGACGCCTCACTGCCGTACGCCTCATCGCTCTGCGGTGCCTGCTACGACGTATGCCCGGTCGCCATCGACATCCCCGAGGTCCTGGTCCATCTGCGGGAGCGGGTCGCCGTCCAGGGCGGCCGGGGCCACCGGCTGGAGAAGGCGGCGATCAAGGCGGCCGGCTGGGTGCTGAACCATCCCGCCGCACTCGCCGCCGGCGAGAAGGCGGCGTCGAAGACCCGCGGACTGCAACCCAGGCGGCTGCCGGGCGCCGGGGCGTGGACCGACAGCCGCGAGCTGCCCGAGCTGCCGCCCGAACCGTTCCGTGACTGGTGGAAGAAGAACCGCACATGAGCTCCCGTGACCAGATCCTCGCGCGTGTACGTGCCGCCGTCGCCGACGCACCGGAGGCCCCCGAGGTCACCCGCGACTACCTCACCACGCACACCACGGACGACCCTGCGGCCGTCCTCGACCTGCTCCACGAGAACCTGGCGGACTACCGGGCCCTCGTGCACCGGACCAGCCCCGACGGACTGCCCGCGCTGCTCGCCCGGCTGCTGGCGGAGCGCGGGGCCACGTCCGTACTCACACCGTCCGGGCTGCCGGACGGCTGGCTGGCCGAGGCCACCGCGACCCTGACACCGGACACACCGGCGTCGACCCCGGGGGAACTCGACGCCGTGGACAGCGTGGTCACCGGATGCGCGGTGGCCATCGCCGAGACCGGCACCATCGTCCTGGACGGCAGCGCCGACCAGGGGCGCCGCCGGATCACGCTGGTCCCTGACCACCACATCTGCGTCGTACGGGCCCCGGACCAGGTGGTCGCCTCGGTACCGCAGGCCCTCCCGCGTCTCGACCCGGCGCGCCCGCTCACCTGGATCTCGGGGCCCTCGGCCACCAGCGACATCGAACTCGACCGCGTCGAAGGGGTCCATGGACCGCGCACCCTCGAAGTCGTTCTCGTCGAGGAGTGACCCGCTGGGCTCGGACGGAGGGCCCGACCGAGCCTCGGACGGAGGGTCAGACGGAGCGGTGGTACTGCTGCGGAACGTGCACGTCGGCGCCCAGCGTGCGGGCGGCGTGCCGGGCCCAGGACGGGTTCCGGAGCAGTTCGCGGCCGAGCAGCACCGCGTCCGCCTCACCGTTGGCCAGGATCTTCTCGGCCTGTTCGACCTCGGTGATCAGCCCGACGGCGGCGACGGCCAGTTCCGTACCTGACTTGACGCGTGCGGCGAACGGCACCTGGTAGCCGGGCCCGACCGGGATACGGGCCCCGGCGGCGTTGCCACCGGTCGACACATCGAGCAGATCGACGCCGTGCTCCTTGAGCAGGGGCGCGAAGCGCACGGTGTCGTCGGCCGTCCAGCCGCCCTCGTCCAGCCAGTCCGTGGCCGAGATACGGAAGAACAGCGGCAGCTCGTCGGGCCACACCGCCCGTACGGCGTCCACGACTTCGAGCGCGAAGCGGGTGCGGTTCTCGAAGGACCCGCCGTACTCGTCGGTGCGGTGGTTGCTGTGCGGCGAGAGGAACTCGCCCACCAGATAACCGTGCGCCCCGTGGATCTCGGCGACCTGGAACCCCGCGTCGAGCGCACGCCGGGCGCCGTCGGCGAACTGGCCCACGATGTCCTGTATCTGAGTGGCTGTCAGCTCGTCGGGCACATGCTCACCGGCCGCGAAGGGGACCGGGCTCGGCGCCACCGGCTGCCAGCCGCCTTGGTCGGCGCCCACCGGACCGCCGCCCTTCCAGGGCTGGTCGGTCGACGCCTTGCGCCCGGCGTGGCCGAGCTGGATGCCGGGAACCGTGCCCTGGCTCTTGAGGAAGCCGGTGATCCGGCGGAGCCCCTCCACTTGGGTGTCGTTCCAGATGCCCAGGTCGGCGGGGCTGATACGGCCCTCCGGGCTGACGGCGGTCGCCTCGACGATGACCAGCCCGGCGCCTCCGGCTGCCCGCGCGGCGTAGTGCGCGAAGTGCCAGTCACCGGCCACACCGGTGTCCGGGCCCGAAGTGGCCGCCGAGTACTGGCACATGGGTGGCATCCATACGCGGTTGGGAAAGGTCAGCGACCGCAGGGTGTACGGGGCGAAGAGGGCGCTCACGACAGGCTCCAATCACAACGGCGTCGGGACGGAACGTACGATACGCATCGTAGTACGGGGGATGTCAAACTACGATGGAACTCGTACAATGATTCCATTCCCGAGTCCGGCCGCCGGGGCCGGAGATTTCCGCCCGGGGTCTAGTGTCCGAATGTCCGGGTGTTCCGATGTTCCGCATGTGAGGAGAGCCGTCATGGTGACCGCGACGAGCAGCCGGGCACTCGCTCATCCGGCGCGCGACGAGATCCGCCTGGACGGCGTCCTGCACGCGCTGGCGGATCCCGTGCGTATGTGTGTGGTCCGTGAACTGGCGGCTGACGGCGGGGAGTTGTCCTGTTCTCGGTTCGCCCTGCCGGTGACCAAGTCGACCACCACCCACCACTTCAGGGTGCTGCGCGAGAGCGGTGTGATCCGGCAGATCTACCGCGGGACCGCGAAGATGAACGTGCTGCGCAGGGAGGACCTGGACGCGGTCTTCCCCGGTCTGCTGGACGGCGTCCTCGCCGCGGCCGCCGCCGAAGCCTCGCGGGAGGCGTGACCCGCCGCCGCCGTCAGGGCGGCGGCGTGGCCCCTTCGTCCTCCGGGGGTACTCCCAGCTTCCAGTCGAGTCCGTACCGCTGGAACAGTTCGGCCCGCAGTCGCGCGTGCGGCATGGGCGCCCCGGGCAGCAGCTGGGCGAAGACCGTGCCCATCAGCTGGGCGCGCAGCAGTACGTAGTCGGTGTCCGGGTCGGGTGACCCGTACCGCTCCACGGCCGAGCGCAGGACCCGGGCGAGCTCCTGCTGCTCCGGGCACCGCACGAACCCCTGTTCCTGGAGGATCCCGGCCATATGGGTCCGCATCAGCACCGGATGGTCGCCGGCCAGCCCCAGGATCGCGTCGATGGCCCGCGCCAGCAGCTCGGGCCCGTCGTCGGTGCGCGGCTCGCGCTCCAGGGCCGCGGTGAGGGTGCGGTGCATCAGGCGGTGCACGGCTGACTGCAGCAGATGCCGCTTGCCCGGGAAGTAGTACGAGACGAGGCCGCGGGCGGATCCGGCGCGGTCGGCGATGTCCGCCAGCGTCGTCGCCTCGTAACCGCGCTCACCGACAAGATCCACTGTGGCCTGCAGAAGCCGCTCGCGGGAACGCCGCCGCAGCTCCTCATTGACCGATTGGCTGCGCGGGGACATGCTTACTCCTGCGTTGACTGGCTCTCAGCCAACTATAATCAGCGCATCCCGCAAAGGGGCCCGTCAGGGGCTGTGCTGTGGGACTCGTCCGGACCGGGCGACGCGGGGGATCGTCCGGTCCGGACTTTCTGCTGTCGTCACCCGTTTTTTATGGGCGGATATGGATGATTTCGGGTGGTTTTTTCGATGGGTTTTCCGGTGGGGTGATCCTGCTTGCCTCCGCGGGTCAGCCGACGAGATCCAGGACCGGCCGGAGCGCGTCCGGGCGTTCGGCGGCCGGGAGGTGGTCCACGAAATGGACCGCGCAGCCCAGATTCCGGGCGCCCCCGTCCTGGTGACGGTTGTCACCGACCATCAGAATCTCGCCGGGATCCCGGCCCAGCGCCTCGCAGGCGGCACGGAAGAGCCGGACGTCGGGCTTCTGGACGCCGTGCTCGTACGACAGGGTGTAGTGGTCCACATGCGGATCGACCCCATGGGCGCGGAACACCGGCCTCAGGTCCCAGCCGATGTTGCTCACCACGCCGATGCCGGCCCCGCGGGCATGCAGCGCGCCGAGCACCTCGGCGGTGTCCGGGTAGGGGCGCCAGGCGTCCGGGGTCATATGGCGCTGGTAGAGGGCGTCGTACAGCGCCGGATCCGGCAGTTCGACCTGGCGGGCGAGACCAGTGAACGCGGCGCGGTGCCGCTCGGCGCTCTCGTCGCGCGAGGCCCACAGCCCGGCGAGCGCGGGTGGCACCCGCTGGGGCTCGGGTCCGCCGGGCTGCGCGCCGGCGGCCGCCAACTCCGCCGCACGGAGGGTGAATTCCTCCTGGCCCAGGGTGATGCCTGCCTCGTCCAGGGTGGCGCGGAGCCAGGTCGTGACCGGCTCGGTCCTGAAGAGCGTTCCGGAGAAGTCGAAAAGTACGGCCTTGATCGTCATGGGGGACATTCTTCCGGCCCGGTGGTCCGGCCGTCTCCTCCTCTGTTCGTTCGCCCCCTCGGCCTTTCGGCCGTCGCACCGCGCCCGCGGGGCCGTCACCGCTATCCGAGCGCGCGCAGTCCGGGCACGAACGCGATCAGCAGCGGTACGACCGGCACCAGCGAGGCGGCTGCGGTCAGGCGCAGCCGGCGGCCCGCGGTGAGGCGCGGGGCCGCGCTCAGGAGCCGGTCGACCCGGTGCGGCAGCTCCGCGTCGGGGGTCGGGCAGGGGCCGAACACCCCACGGTGCTCGTTGAGTTGGACCAGCGCCAGGGCGATCGTCAGCCGGCCGAAGCGGCGTGACGCCACATCGTCGGCGGCCAGCTCCACCAGCCGGTGCATCTCGTTGCGGAAGGCGGCGAAGACCGGAATCTGCGGGAAGCCCACGGCCAGCGCCGCCGAGCAGTGCAGCAGCCAGTCGTGGCGGGCCCGCGCGTGGCCCTGCTCATGGGCGAGCACCGCATCGAGCTGACGGCCTTTCAGGCCCCGAAGTGCCGCTGTGGTGATGACCAGTTGGGGCGCGGCGCCGGGCAGCCACCAGGCGTCGGGGCGCTCACCCTCCAGTACGACGAGGCGCTCGCCGCCCGGTTCCTCGCCGGGCAGCACGGGGGAGCGCACCAGCAGTTCCCTGCGGCTCTGCCTGCGTGCGGCCCGTGCGCGGCGGACCTCCCGGGTGAGCATCGCGGCCGTCCAGATCCCGCCCGCGGCCAGCACGGTCGCTGTCGCCGCCGACCACTGCGCGTACGCACCCAGGGCATACGCCTCCACCACGGCGTGCGGGGCCGAGGCGAAGACATGACCCCGTACCAGTTGCCAGGCCGCCGACGCGCTGAAGGTCATCGCCAGAGCGAAGCACAGCAGTACGGCGGCCACCACGCACTGCCACACCCACAGCGCCACCACGGGCTCCCGCTCGGGCCACTGGGCGCGAGCCAGAAGCCGCGGTGCCGCGACAGCGGCCACGGCTCCGAGTAGCAACAGCGCTAGGGAGACCAGCATGGGCGCCAGTTTATGGAGTCGGCGTGTCACCGGGGTATGGCCTGGACCCGCAAGTGACGCAGGACACGGTCGGGTTCCGCGGTTCTGCCCGGATCAGATCGTCAGCAGCATCGCGAACATGGCCATACCCATGGCGAGCCGGCAGGCGAGTGTCAGCTCCGGACGGGCCCACTGGGCGACGCCGCGGCCGGAGCCGGCGAGCGCCTCGCCGGCCACGGCCCCGCGGGCCGCCGTGACTCTCCCGGCCGCCGGAGCGGGGGAGGGCACCAGGGCGGCGCCCGTACGCAGCACGTACACGGCGTAGTAGACGAGCAGCGCGCCGGTGAGCAACGGGACCCCGCTCCCCATGTGCGAGGAGTGCGCCATGTGTGCCATGGGGCCGCCCTGTGCTCCGCCGGGCGGCATCCCCGCCCCCATCGTGAGCGCCATGTAGACCATGGCGAGCGAGCCGACCAGATGGTGCAGATGGTGGGCGCCCGTGCGGAGCTGCCACAGCGCCCGGAGGCCGCCCGCGGCGAAGACCGCGGCGAACACCGTCCACCCCCACCCCGGGAGAGCGACCACCGCAGCGGGCAGAGCCATCGCCGCCATCCCGAACCCCATCACCGCCTCGCCCCCGGCAGCCGTCCGCGCCTGCCGCGACGTGCTGCGCATCCGCAGCAGGCAGTAGGCCCCGGTCGCCGCGCTCAGCGCCATCAGCAGCCAGCCGGACACCACTGATCCGTACACGGCGCACCCCCCGTCGGACCGTGCGCTCCGCGGCACGGCCCAGGGCCATCGATGCCCCCGCCGGGCGGAGCGCACGCAAGCGCAGGGGGGCACGGGGGAGCGCGTCGCGGGCGCGTTACTGTCTGGACAGCAGCGGCCGGACAGTGACGGCCCGGCCGCGACCGCCTTCGACGGGAGACATCACCCCATGGACACCGCCCCCGACCGGATCACTTTCAGGGATGCGGCAGAGACCGATGTGGCGGCCCTCGTCACCCTGATCGAGTCGGCCTACCGCGGGGACACCAGCCGCACCGGCTGGACCACGGAGGCGGACATCCTGGACGGCCGGCGTACCGACCCGGACGGGGTCCGCGGAGTGATCGCCGCGCCCGCCAGCCGGCTGGTGGTGGTGGAACAGGACGGCGAGCCCGTCGCCTGCTGCCAGCTGGAGCGCCGCGGGCACGCGGCCTACTTCGGAATGTTCGCGGTGAGCCCGGCGCTCCAGGGCGCGGGCCTCGGCAAGCGGATCATCGCGGAGGCCGAGCGCCGGGTGTCCGACGAGTGGGGCGCCGACGAGATGCAGATGACCGTCATCTCGGTACGGGACGACCTCATCGCCTGGTACGAGCGGCGCGGTTACCGCCGCACGGGGAGGATGTTCCCCTTCCCGTACGGCGACGAGCGGTTCGGCATCCCGCTCCGCGACGACCTGCAGTTCGAGCTCCTGGTCAAGCCGCTCCCGGCCGGTGGGGCACTCAGGCCGTGAAACGGCCGGTGCGCCTGATCTCCGGGTAGTCGGTGGTCGCACCGTCGAGATCGAGCGCCCTGACCAGCCGCAGATGGTCCTGGGTGTTCACCACCCAGCCGAGCACCTTCAGACCCTCGGCGTGCGCCTTCTCGACGGTCTCCAGGGTGAGCCTGCGGATGTTCAGCGCGACCGTCGCGGCTCCGACGGCCTTGGCGCGGGCCACGATGTCCTTGTCCCAGCGGCTGGCGATGAGCACCGTCCGTACGCCCGGCACGAGTGCCGCGATCTCACGGACCGCCTCGTCGTGGAACGACGAGACCTCGACGCGGCCGACCAGATCGCGCCGGAGCATCACCTCGGCGAGCGCCCGTGCCGCCGCCGCGTCCTTGATCTCGGCCTGGATCGGTGAGCGGACCGCGTCCAGCACCTCTTCGAAGACCGGGATCCGCTCGCCCTGCCCGGCGTCGAGCTCACGCAGCTCGGCGAGCGTCCGGTCGGCGATGGCTCCCTTGCCGTCGGTGGTGCGGTCGACGTCCGTGTCGTGCATGACGACGAGCGCGCCGTCCTTGCTCAGATGCAGATCGAGCTCGATGGCGTCCATACCCGCCTGTTCCGCGTGGCGGAAGGACCGAAGCGTGTTCTCCGGCTCGACGCCCATGACCCCGCGATGTCCGATGATGAGGAGACTCAAGGTTCTCTCGCTTCCGTCGACGGCGGCTCTCGCGTGGCATTGCTACCCAGCTGGCAGAGCCGCAGCCTAACGCTCCCGCTCCGCTGCCGTACCGCTTCCCCGCGATGGCGCCGGGCGCCCGTGTCCGCCCCCACCGGAAGGCCCGTTCCGGTGTCTTCCGACACGGTTTTCCTTCCACCCCCAGAGCGGGGAAACAAGGGTGGAAGCGGTTCCATCCTGGGCATACGACAGGAAGATTCGCTGCGATCAAGGGGGTTTCGCGGGACAATCTGTTGGATGCGCCCTTGAATGAGGGATCCGAACATCGATACGGTGTCCCCGCGGTTGGTCGGCAATTTCTGCTGTGGAGGAAGCGACATGACGAAAATTCTTGTGCAGGACCCGGTAGGCGGCGATATATCCGGCGCCCAGCGTGTGGTCGAGCATCCGGCGTGGCCCGTGCTCAAGAATGCCGTCGAGGAGATCAGGCCCTGGCAGTCGAAGGACGGCTCCATCGACTTCGATGCCGACGGCGCCCCCGCGCGCGGCGATGTCGAGGCCGCTTTCGCGCGGGTGACCGGCGCGATCGAGGAACTCTCCCCGCTGCTGCCGCACGACGCCGCGTACCACCGGGCGCTCGTCGCCGACCTCCGCAAGTGGGCCGACAGCGGATTCGCCGTCCCCGACTTCCTGGACTCGCTGCTCGCCTTCCACCCGGCCGACCTGCGCGCCGACGGCCTCCAGCACCTGGTCGTCTTCGCGATGTACACACAGAACGGCAATCCGGACCGCAACCTCGAAGCGGTCGTGCTGCGCATGGTCTGGCCCGACTGGCTCTCCGAGCTGGAGGCCACGCGCTACGACAACCCGCTCTTCTGCGGCATCACCTTCGAGGACTTCACCTCCGGGTACGACACCAACTCCGCGGTGCTCTTCCCGGAGACCATCGCCGTCCGCGAGGCCCCCGACCGCTTCACCTGGGGCGGCATCTTCTGCGACCGCGAGGCGGCGCGCTTCCGGGCCGTCACCGAGGCCGCCGTGCGCGTCCTGAAGCTCGAACTGCCCGACGACATCCAGGAGATGGTCTCCGACCAGCAGCGCTGCCAGCAGGCGTTCGTCCTGTGGGACATGGTCCACGACCGCACCCACAGCCACGGCGACCTGCCGTTCGACCCCTTCATGATCAAGCAGCGCCAGCCGTTCTGGATGTACGGACTCGAGGAGCTGCGCTGCGACCTCACCGCCTTCCGGGAGGCCGTGCGGCTGGAGGCGGACGGCTTCGGGCAGGGCCGCGACGTCCAGTACGCCGTGCTCTTCGACCGGATGTTCCGCTTCCCGGTGACCGGCGAGCGCGTACGCAACTACGACGGACTCGGCGGCCAGCTGCTCTTCGCCTATCTGCACCAGCACGACGTGGTGCGCTGGACCGACAGCACCCTGAAGATCGACTGGGAGCGGGCGCCGCAGGTCACCAACCAGCTCTGCGCGGAGATCGAGGACCTGTACCGGGCCGGTATCGACCGCCCCAAGCTGGTGCACTGGTTCGCGGCCTACGACCTGGTCTCCCGCTACCTCGCTCCGCACCCCGGATCGCGCTGGGCCAAGGGTCCTGACGCCCTGGATCTGAGCCAGCCGCCGCGTAAACTCGTGGACGACGTGCTTCCCGACGAGTTTCCGCTCAGCATGTTCTATGAGGCACTCGCCAAGAAGCTCAAGACCGTGGTCGCCTCGACCAAGGGCATCACCGCGGCGGGCGCCCCCGAGCGGGAAGCGGCGTGAGCGCCCGCAGGCAGGAGGCGGAGACGATGAGCAAGGGATCACTGGACGGAGCCGTGGTCGCGGTGGCCGGGGCCGCGGGCCCGGCGGGCCGTGCGGCGCTGCTGAGGCTGGCCGAGGCCGGGGCGACGGTGGTCGGCGCGGACGCCGACGTCGCCCGGCTCGCCGAGGCGGTGGACGCGGCGCGCTATGCGCACGGCGGGGCCACCGTGACCGGCGAGACGGTCGATCTGCTGGACCTGGACGCCACCCGGGCCTGGGCCGACCGTACGGAGGCCGAGTTCGGCCGTGTCGACGGTCTGGTGCATCTGGTGGGGGGCTGGCGCGGCAGCGCCACCTTCGCCGAGACCGATATCGCCGACTGGAATCTGCTGGAGAAGCTGCTGATCCGCACGGTCCAGCACACCTCGCTGGCGTTCCACGACGCGCTGCTGCGCAGCGACCGCGGCCGCTATGTGCTGATCAGCGCGGCCGGCGCGTCCAAACCCACCGCGGGCAACGCGGCCTACGCGGCGTCGAAGGCGGCGGCCGAGGCATGGACGCTGGCACTCGGCGACGCCTTCCGCAAGGCGGGCGGCGACGAAGGGCCGCGGTCGGCCGCCTCCGTCCTGGTGATCAAGGCTCTGGTGCACGACGCGATGCGCGCCGAGCGCCCGAATGCGAAGTTCTCGGGCTTCACCGACGTCGCGCAGCTGGCCGAGGCCATCGCGGGCGTCTGGGACCAGCCCGCCGGAGACGTGAACGGAAAGCGCCTGTGGCTGACACCCGCCCCGTGAGGACCGATGCCGTACGCCACCACGACCCGCAGGTCCGTGGCTTCGCCAGTGACAACTACGCGGGCGCGCACCCGGAGATCCTGGCCGCGCTCGCCGTCGCGAACGGCGGACACCAGATCGCGTACGGCGGAGACGCCTACACCGACCATCTGCAGCGGCTGATCCACAGCCACTTCGGCCAGAGCGCCGAGGCGTTCCCGGTCTTCAACGGCACCGGGGCCAACGTCGTGGCGCTGCAGGCTCTCACCGACCGGTGGGGCGCCGTCGTCGCGGCCGAGACGGCACACATCAACGTGGATGAGGGCGGCGCCCCGGAGCGGGTCGCCGGGCTGAAGCTGCTCACCGTACCGACACCCGACGGAAAGCTCACCCCGGAGCTGATCGACCGTCAGGCGTTCGGCTGGGACGACGAACACCGGGCGATGCCACAGGTCGTCTCGATCACCCAGAACACCGAACTCGGCACGGTCTACACCCCCGACGAGATCCGGGCGATCTGCGAGCACGCCCACGGCTACGGGATGAAGGTGCATCTCGACGGGGCCCGGATAGCCAACGCGGCGGCCTCCCTCGATGTGCCGATGCGCGCCTTCACCAACGCGGTGGGGGTGGACATCCTCTCCTTCGGCGGCACCAAGAACGGCATGCTCTTCGGCGAAGCCGTCGTGGTCCTCAACCCCGACGCCGTACGGCACATGAAGCATGTGCGGAAGATGTCGATGCAGCTCGCGTCCAAGATGCGCTTCGTCTCGGTGCAGTTGGAGGCGCTGCTCACCCGCGATCTGTGGCTGCGCAACGCCCGCCACTCCAACGCCATGGCCCAGCGCCTCGCCGCGGGGGTGCGTGAGACGGACGGGGTGGAGATCCTGCACGCCGTCCAGGCGAACGCCGTGTTCGCCCGGCTGCCGCACGACGTCAGTGAGCGGCTGCAGAAGCGCTACCGCTTCTACTTCTGGGACGAACCGGCCGGCGACGTCCGCTGGATGTGCTCCTTCGACACCACGGAGGAAGACGTGGACGGCTTCCTGCTGGCGCTGAAGGAAGAACTGGCCCGCTGAACCGGCCCGCTTGACCGGATGCGTGAAAGGGCCGGCCGGACTCAGTCCGGCCGGCCCTTTCACGTATGTGGTCAAGCGGCCGGACTCAGCCGGCTCCGGCCTCACGCACCTGCGCGGGCGTCGGCGCCGTGCCGCCCAGGTGGGCCGGGATCCACCAGGTGTCCGAAGCGTTCTTCGGGCGTACCGGATACGCGCGCTGCGCCGCTTCCAGCAGCTCCTGCATACGCTCGCGGAGCCTGCGGGTGATCGCTCCCGCGTACTCGTCGGTCGGGGCGTCCATGGGCTCGCCGACCCGGACCGTCACCGGGATGTGGCTGCGCTTGAGGTTGCGCGGCCTGCCCTTGGTCCACAGCCGCTGGGTGCCCCACAGCGCCATCGGGATCAGCGGTACGCCCGCGTCCTGCGCCAGCCGTGCCGCACCGGACTTGAAGCCCTTGAGCGTGAAGGACTCCGAGATCGTGGCCTCGGGGAAGACACCGATGATCTCGCCGGAGCGCAGGGCCCTGAGGGCGTGCCGATAGGCGGCCTCGCCCTGCTTGCGGTCCACCGGGATGTGCTTCATACCGCGCATCAGCGGCCCGGAGACCTTGTGGCGGAAGACCGACTCCTTGGCCATGAAGCGCACCAGGCGCTTCTGCGGGAGTGCGGCAAGACCGTTGAAGATGAAGTCCAGATAACCGATGTGGTTACTGACGAGGACGGCCCCGCCCGAGCGCGGGATGTTCTCGGAACCCTGTGTATCGATCTTGAGGTCGAGCGCCTTGAAGAGCCCCCGAGCGGCGCCGATGACCGGTCGATAGACGAGTTCTGCCATCTGGAGAAGACCCTTCTGTGCCCGGGGACGTGCCCCCCGGCGGAAGTTACGCTGCCGTAGGTTTGCGGCATGAGGCAGATCGTGCCCCATGCCGACCAGAGTAGCCACCCCTGGTGACGCGGGGCCGGGAGATCCTCGTCACGTCGTGCGTAAACCGCCCGCACCGCCCCCGAGCAGCGCATACGCCGACAGGAACGATCCGGCGCGACCGGCGTGGCCCCGGCGTGGCCCCGGCGTGGCTCCGGGAATCTTCCCGGCCGGGGGAGCGCTGCACCCGGACGGGGCCGGAAGCGGTGGCGGGCGGCGCGCTGCGCGGCAGGTCCCGCGGCTGTGGAACCGTACGGGCTTCCGGCCGGTACGGCGGCGGAGGAACGGAGCGCGACGTGTACGGGCAAGACGGTGAAACGCGGCTCGGAGCAGCGGAGTTGGGCGAGGAGCTGGGGGAGCGGGCGACGCTCGTCCAGTTCTCCAGTGCCTTCTGCAGGCCCTGCCGGGCCACCTGGCGGACGCTGCGGGAGGTGGCGGCCATGGTCGACGGTGTCACCCATGTCGAGCTCGACGCGGAGGCCAGGCTGGGGCTCGTACGTGAGCTGGGCATCCTCAGGACGCCCACCGTGCTGGTGCTGGACGCGCGGGGCCGGATCGTGCGCCGGGCGTCGGGGCAGCCGCGCAAGGCGGACGTCATCGCCGCCCTGGGGGAGGCGGTCTGAGCCGGGCCGGTCCGAGCCGGACAGCCGGAGACGGCCGGTCCGAACCGGTCGGTCCGAGTCGGGCAGTCCGGGACAGACAGCCCGGGGCGGGCAGCCCGAGACCAGCAGCCCGGGAGGGCGGCTGACGCACCGTGAGTGATCTCCCACATTCCGGAAGGCTCTTGACGGGGTGTCCCCTGAATCGTCAATCTGACGCTATGTCGCAGCTCTCCCCTCCTGACGGCCGGTGCCTCCCCCGCCGGGTCCCCGCGGACCCCGCCCGGATCGCCGTCGGTGGCTGTCCGGGTGTCTGAACATCCCCGGCCCCGTTCGCTCACACCGGAGAAGGACACCCGCATGACGACGACGCCCACCCCCACATCGGCACCGGAACGGACGACGCCCCGGCCACGGCCGGACGACGCGAGGCCGGCGGCCCGGCCGCCCGCCGACGCGGCACCCGCCGCGGGCCCGGCCGGCGCCCCCGCGCTGCTCCGCTCGGTCTTCCGCCGCCACGCGTCCGGCGTAGCGGTGGTCACCGCGGCCGGTGAGTATCCGGCGGGGTTCACCGCCACCTCGGTCAGCTCCGTCGCCGCCGAGCCGCCGCTGGTCTCCTTCGGCGTCGGGACGGGGTCGTCGAGCTGGCCGGTGGTGGCCGGGGCCGAGTACGTCGGGATCCACATACTCGGCGAGCACCAGCAGGAGCTGGCTGCCACCTTCGCGCGCAGCGGCGCCGACCGGTTCGCCGCACCCACCGGCTGGCGCAGCGGCCCCGAGGGCGTACCGCTGCTGGACGGTGTACTGGCCTGGCTGGTCTGCCGGGTGGTGGCGCGGGTTCCCGCCGGGGACCACCGCATCGTGATCGCCGAGGTCGTCACCGGGGACCCGGCCGGGGACGGCCGCCCGCTGCTCTACCACCAGGGGCGCTTCAACGCTCTGCGGGACTGAGATTCTCCCGCGAACCCCGGCTACGGAGCGTTGCTCACGTCACAGTTCAAAGCGCTTGCTTACTGGGTACATTCTGGATGTACTGGCGAGTAATATTTCGTTGGGGGCGTCGGAACCCCCAACCGGAAATCGCCCCATCAGGCGCCTATGCTGCGAGCGACAAGGCAGCCCGGAAAAGACGATGCAGTAGGAGAGCCGGCGTGAGCTTGAGGATCGTTGTCCCTGTGAAGTACGTGCCCGATGCCACTGGTGACCGGCATTTCGCCGATGACCTGACACTGGACCGTGATGATGTCGACGGGCTGCTGTCGGAGCTCGACGAGTACGCGGTGGAGCAGGCGCTCCAGATCGCGGGCGAGGCCGACGACGCGGAGATCACTGTCCTCACGGTCGGCCCGGAGGACGCCAAGGACGCGCTGCGCAAGGCGCTCTCGATGGGCGCCGACAAGGCGGTCCACGTCGAGGACGACGATCTGCACGGCACCGACGTGATGGGTACGTCGCTGGTCATCGCCAAGGCCATCGAGAAGACCGGGTACGACCTGGTCGTCTGCGGTATGGCGTCGACCGACGGCACGATGGGTGTGCTCCCGGCGCTGCTCGCCGAGCGGCTCGGTGTCCCGCAGGTCACGCTGCTGTCCGAGGTGTCGGTCGACGGCACCACGGTCAAGGGCCGCCGTGACGGCGACACCGCCAGCGAGCGGCTGGAGGCTTCGCTGCCGGCCGTCGTGTCCGTGACGGACCAGTCGGGCGAGGCCCGCTACCCGTCCTTCAAGGGCATCATGGCCGCCAAGAAGAAGCCGGTGGAGTCGCTGGACCTGGAGGACCTGGACCTGGAGGCCGGCACCGTCGGTCTCGAGGGCGCGTGGACCAAGGTCGACTCCGCGGCGCAGCGTCCGGCCCGTACCGCCGGCACGATCGTCAAGGACGAGGGCGAGGGCGGCAAGCAGCTCGCTGAGTTCCTCGCGGGCCAGAAGTTCATCTGAGGCTCCCCGGGGCCTCCCGGCCCCGAGTCTCTTGACCGCCCCCGATTCTTCGCATTCGCAGGAGAGCAATCCCATGGCTGAAGTTCTCGTCTACGTCGATCACCTCGACGGTGCCGTCCGCAAGCCCACCCTGGAGCTTCTGACGCTGGCCCGCCGCATCGGCGACCCGGTCGCCGTCGCACTGGGCGCCGGCGCCCAGGACACCGCCGCCGCGCTCGCCGAGCACGGCGCGGTGAAGGTCCTCACGGCCGACGCCCCGGAGTTCGCCGACTACCTCGTCGTTCCGAAGGTCGACGCGCTGCAGGCCGCGTACGACGCGGTGTCGCCGGCCGCGGTGCTGGTCCCGTCCTCCGCCGAGGGCAAGGAGATCGCCGCGCGTCTCGCGGTGCGCATCGGCTCCGGCATCATCACCGACGCCACCGACCTGGAGGCCGGTGAGGACGGGCCGGTCGCCACCCAGTCGGCCTTCGCCGCGTCGTTCACGACCAAGTCCCGGGTCTCGCACGGCACCCCGGTCATCACGGTCAAGCCGAACTCGGCGCCCGTCGAGGCGGCCCCGGCCGCGGGCACCGTGGAAGCGCTGTCGGTGTCCTTCGGTGAGAAGTCCACCGGTACCAAGGTCGTCTCGCGCACGCCGCGTGAGTCGACGGGCCGCCCCGAGCTGACCGAGGCCGCGATCGTGGTCTCCGGTGGCCGCGGGGTCAACGGTGCGGAGAACTTCCACATCATCGAGGCGCTGGCCGACTCGCTCGGTGCCGCTGTCGGCGCCTCGCGCGCCGCGGTCGACGCCGGCTGGTACCCGCACTCCAACCAGGTGGGCCAGACCGGCAAGTCGGTCTCGCCGCAGCTGTACATCGCCAACGGCATCTCCGGCGCCATCCAGCACCGGGCCGGGATGCAGACGTCGAAGACCATCGTCGCCGTCAACAAGGACGCCGAGGCGCCGATCTTCGACCTCGTCGACTACGGGATCGTCGGCGACCTCTTCCAGGTCGTCCCGCAGCTCACCGAAGAGGTCACCTCCCGCAAGGGCTGACCTGCCTCTTCTTGTCGGCCGGGGGCCGCGCGGCGACTTTCGCCGCGCGGCCCCCGGCTGTTTCGGCCAACCATTGACGCAGGTCATGACCGGCCGTTAACTTCGCTATGCGGATTGTTGATTCCGTGAAGCGGAAATATGGAGGGTGAAGGATGGGTCAGCAGGAGAAGGTGGCGACGAGCCTCGCCGGCGCGGTCAGCGAGGACATCAGCGCTTCCCTGGTCGCGGTCGACGAGGAGCTGGCGAGCCGCTACCCGGGGGACCCGGGCACCCGTCAGCCCGTCCACACCGTGTACGTCCCCGGTGACGTGTTCGACGCGGGCACCATCCGCTCCTGGGGCGACCAGGCGCTGGCCTCCCTCGACACCCATGCCCCCGACGCCGCCTCCTTCGCCGGGCTCCTCGGCATCGGCGACGAGCTCGCGACCGCCGTCCACGACCGGGTGCGGGCGAAGCTGGAGCGCGAACCCGTCGAGGACCTGCGCATCGACTTCGAGGACGGCTACGGCCCCCGCCCCGACGCCGAGGAGGACGAGGCCGCGGCCCGCGCCGCCCGGCTGGTCTCCGAGGCGTACGCGAACGGCACGGCCGCCCCGTACATGGGCATCCGGATGAAGTGCATGGAGGCGGCGGTCCGCGACCGCGGCATCCGCACCACGGACATCTTCCTCACCGGTCTGATGCAGGCGGGCGGGCTGCCCGAAGGGCTCGTCCTCACCCTTCCCAAGGTGACCTACCCCGAGCAGGTCACCGCTTTCGTGCGCCTGCTCGAAGCCTTCGAGAAGACACACAGCCTGCCCGCCGGCCGTATCGGCTTCGAGATCCAGATCGAGACCAGCCAGTCCATCCTCGCCTCCGACGGCACCGCGGCCGTCGCCCGGATGATCGGCGCGGCCGAGGGCCGGGCCACCGGACTGCACTACGGCACCTTCGACTACAGCGCCTGTGTCGGAGTCAGCGCGGCGCACCAGGCCAGCGACCACCCGGCCGCCGACCACGCCAAGGCCGTCATGCAGGTCGCGGCGGCGGGTACCGGCGTACGGGTGTCGGACGGCTCGACCAACGTCCTGCCCATCGGCACGACCGAGCACGTGCACGAGGCATGGCGGCTCCACTACGGCCTCACACGCCGGGCCCTGGCCCGCGCCTACTACCAGGGCTGGGACATGCACCCGGCGCATCTGCCGACCCGTTACGCGGCGGTGTACGCCTTCTACCGTGAGGGCCTGGAGCCGGCCGCCGCCCGGCTCGCCGCCTATGTCGCCAAGGCCGGCGGTGACGTCATGGACGAGCCGGCGACCGCCAAGGCACTCAGCGGATATCTGCTGCGCGGCCTCGACTGCGGCGCACTCGACGACGCCGAGGTCACCGGCCTCACCGGTCTGAGCCGCGCCGGCCTCGAAAGCTTCGCGGGTCCGCGCCGCGCGGACCTGACGATCACGGCCCCCTGACCGAGGGCCCCGGCTCACGCGGCCCGGGGCGGAACATGACGTCGGCCTCCGTGACCTGCTGCGGTCACGGAGGCCGACGTCATGCGGGGGCGATGGCGATCCGCGATCCCTGCCTGATCCGGACCACAGGCGTGATCCGTACGCCGGGTGCTAGGGGTGGTAGATCTCCCGCATGGCGGTGATCTGGCTCCGGCCGTTGACCCGGTAGACGAAGTGCGGGGTGTTCGCGAGCTTGTGGGTCACCAGCCACTTCGGGGTGACCTTCACGGTGTCCGTGTCGTGGAGGACCTGGACGGATGCGCCCGGGGCGAAGGCCAGTGAGCGGGCCGCTCCGCTGGGGGTGTAGGCGACGTCCTCGTCGTTCTTCGTGTTCACGCTGCACGTCTCCGGGGTGACCCGTACGACGGTCTTGCCCCGGGAGTTCTTGGCGGAGTGCAGCTCGAAGAAGTGCTTGTACCCCGCGGGCAGATGACACGGCTTCCAGTTGGCGCCCCCGACTCCGGAGGTGACGGCAGGCTGCCCGGCCGCGGCCCCCGTGGTCCTGGCGTGCGCGTCGGCGACGCTGATGGCGACCGGACCACGGCCGGCCTGACCGTGGGTGGCCGGACCGGCCGTGGTGGACACGGTGGCGGTGCTCGCGGCCGTGCGCGGGCTGGCGTCGGAGGACGCGCACGCGGTGGCGAGGAGTGCTGCGGCGGAGGCGACAACGGCGGCGGCGGAGACGTAACGGCGGTGGTTCATGGGCATCCTCTGCGACGAAGACCGGCTGACGCCCAGGGAGATAACGGACAGCGGGGAAGCGTTTCAACCGGCGGCCGGCTGTGACCGGACAGTGACAACCGTCACGCCGTCAAGACGATCGGCGGGGGTTGGGGGGCTGTGCTCTCCGGCAGCCGTCCTCACGCCGGGGCGCCGTCCCCGGCCGGCCGCCGCCCTACGTCGGGCGGCCCCCAAGCCGGGCCGCGCCCCCAAGCCGGGCCGCCTCACGCCGGGCGGCCCCCAAGCCGGGCCGCCTCACGTCGGGACGCCCCCAAGCGGGACCGCCTCACGTCGGGCCGCCAACCACGAGGTCGCCCGGGGCTACCAACCACGAGGTCGCCCAGGGACGCCAACCACCACGACCGCCCGGGCCCCCTCAAACAGGCCCGCCCTCCCGCAGACCCCGTCCTCAAGCCGGCGCGATCTCCCCCGAGCCGCGCGCGATGAGACGGGTCGGCAGCACCTTCTGCGCCGGTGCGTCGTTCGCGCCGTCCAGCCGGCGGAAGAGCGTCTCGGCCGCCGTACGCCCCAGCGCCGCCGAGTCCTGCGCGATCACCGTGATCCCCAGCAGGTCGGCCAGCTCGATGTCGTCGAACCCGACCAGCGCCACCGCCTGCTCGCGCTCGGCCAGGACGCGCACGGCGGTCACCGTCACCCGGTTGTTGCCCGCGAAGATCGCGGTGACCGGCGAATCCCCGTCGAGCAGCGTCTCCACCGCGCCACGCACCCGTTCGGCCTCCGTGACACCGAGCGAGACCCAGGCGTCGTTCACTTCGAGACCGCCGTCCGCCATGGCGGCGTGGTAGCCCCGCAGCCGCTCGGTGGCCGTGTGGATACGCGGCTGGTCACCGATGAAGCCGATCCTGCGGTGGCCCCCGGCGATCAGATGGGCCACGCCGTCCCGGGCGCCGCCGAAGTTGTCCGAGAACACCATGTCCGCGTCGATCTTCCCGGCGGGGCGGTCCACGAAGACGGTGGCGACCCCGGCGGCGATCTCCGGCTCCAGATAGCGGTGGTCGTCCCCGGCCGGGATCACGATCAGCCCGTCCACCCGGCGGGCGCAGAGCGCGAGGACCAGCTCCTGCTCCCGCTCGGGATCCTCGGCGCTGGAACCGTTGATCAGCAGCGCGCCGTGAGCGCGGGCCACCTCTTCCACCGCGCGGTTCAGTGGCCCGTAGAAGGGGTCCGCGAGGTCCTCCAGGACCAGGCCGATACTCGCGGTGCGGCCCTTGCGCAGCACGCGTGCGCTGTCGTTGCGGCGGAATCCGAGTGCTTCGATGGCCTCCTGCACCCGGCGCTCGGTGTCGGGCGTGACGCCCGCCTCGCCGTTCACCACCCGCGACACTGTCTTGAGGCCGACTCCGGCACGCGCGGCGACGTCCTTCATCGTCGGCCGGTTGCCGTAGCGGGGCTCGGAGTGGCTGGCGGTCCGGTCCACGGTGCGCTGTCCTGTCGTCGGCTGGTGTGCTGTGAGAGATGCGTGTCGAGCATAGGGCCTGGACAACGTTGTCAGGTGAATGGAGACTGACCACTTACACTCCTCATCACCCCTTGTCACCTGGAGATCCGACAGCAATGCACAACCACCTCGTAGCCGCGCTCGACATCGGCGGCACAAAGATCGCCGGCGCGCTGGTGGACGGCACGGGGCACATTCTCGTACGCGCGCAGGCGCCGACACCGGCCAAGGAGGACGGCGACACGGTGCTGGGCGCCGTCAGGGAGGTGCTCGACGGGCTCGCGGCCGACCCCCGGTGGGGCCGCGCGACCGCTGTCGGGATCGGCAGCGCCGGGCCGGTGGACGCGTCGGCCGGCACCGTCAGCCCGGTCAATGTGCCCGGCTGGCGCGACTACCCGCTCGTCGACCGGGTCCGCGCCGCGGTGGGCGGCCTGCCCGTCACGCTCGTCGGGGACGGGGTCGCGATGACCGCGGCCGAACACTGGCAGGGCGCGGCCCGTGGGTACGACAACGCCCTGTGCATGGTCGTCTCCACCGGCGTGGGCGGCGGTCTGGTCCTGGGCGGCGCCCTGCGCCCTGGCCCCAGCGGCAACGCCGGGCACATCGGCCACATCAGTGTCGACCTGGACGGGGACGCCTGCCCGTGCGGCTCCCGCGGCTGTGTCGAGCGCATAGCCAGTGGCCCCAACATCGCCCGCAGGGCGCTGGCCGACGGCTGGCGCCCCGGCCCGGACGGCGACGTCAGCGCCGCCGCCGTGGCCGCCTCCGCGCGGGCGGGGGACCGCACCGCCATCGCGTCGTTCGAGCGTGCGGCCCAGGCGCTCGCCGCCGGGATCGCCGCCACCGCGACCCTGGTCGAGATCGACATCGCGGTGATAGGCGGGGGAGTGGCGGGCGCGGGCGATGTGCTGTTCGTCCCGCTGCGCCGCGCACTGCGGGACTACGCCACGCTCTCCTTCGTACAGCAGCTGAAGGTGGCGCCGGCGCTCATGGGCAATGACGCGGGTCTTGTCGGTGCGGCTGCTGCCGCCTCGCTCGGCGAACCGGACGGGGCGGCAGCGGGCGTCAGCAGCTGAGCCGCGCCCCGGCCCAGTCGGCGTGGTCGGAGTCGTTGCCGTCCCCGCCGTCGGTGACCACCAGCCGTACCGTCCGCGCGCCGCTCACATCCGCCGAGAGCGGCTGCGCCGGCATCCCGTTGGTGAGGACGCCGGTCGACGCGGCCTTCCTGCCGTCGGCCCAGATCTCGAAGGTGACCGTCCCCTTGGCGCCCGTCTCGTCGTCGACGCCCACATCGGCGCTGACCCGGGAGCAGCCGCCGCCCGTGTAGTACTCCAGGCTGCTCGGCGCGTGCACCCCGAGCCCCTTGGCGTACCCGGTCCCGCCGATCGTCAGCGGGTTTCCGTCGCCCAGCTGGTCCTCACCGTTGCTGGTGTCCTTCTCCACCGGGCCCCAGCCGTTGGCGGCCGACATCTCCGGCAGATCGCTGAGGTACGGGCTCCCGGCGGGCGGTGCCACGACGACATGCACCGGGACGGACCGCGTGGACCGGACGGACTCGCCGGCCGGTGAGCGGTACGCAGATGACAGCTGGAGCGCGTAGGCGCCCGCAGGCGTCCCCGCCGGGGCGGTGACCCTCCAGGACGTACGCAGTGACTTCCCGGCCGGCACAGCGGGCGCCGAGGCCCCCGAGACGGGCCTCACGGTCCAGCCGGCCGGTCCGGTGAGCGAGGCGCGCACCTGGAGCGCCGGGAGGCGGCCCAGATCGGTGACCGTGGTGGTCACCGCAGTGGTGCTGCCGGCCTCGGTCAGCAGCGGGCCGCTGATGCCGGTGTCGACGGCCGGCGGGTACGTCGCCCACTTGCGGTCGGCGGCGACGCGCAGCAGCACCGTGCCGTGCGCGGGCACGGTGGCCGCGAGGGTCCCCGCCGTGCTGTACGTCCGGTGCTGCCAGAGGTCCCGCTCGGTGTACGCGGCGGCCTTCGGCAGACCGGCCGCCGTGGCGGTGGTGGAGATGCGCTGGGGGCTGTCCGACTCGTTGAAGAGGGCGACGGCGCGGCTGCCGTCCTTCATCTCCTTGGTGACCACCCAGCGCCCGCCGTCGGACGAGAGCACGGTGCCCTGCTTGCCGAGCGGGTCCTGGTCCACGGCGATGACCTCTTTGTTGGTCACGATGCCGTACGTCTCGTCCGACGCCTTGCGCAGATCGGTGCCGATCAGGAGGGGCGCCGCCATGACCGACCACATCGAGAAGTGTGTGCGGTACTCGGTGTCGGTCATCCCGCCGTTGCCGACCTCCAGCATGTCCGGGTCGTTCCAGTGTCCGGGCCCCGCGGCCGCGGCGAGCGGCAGGTTCTGCTTGAGGATCGACAGCATCGACGCCCAGCTGTCGCTGATGTCTCCGGTCGTACGCCAGAGGTTGCCGATGTCACCGGCCCACTCCCAGGGCTTGTTGGAGCCCCATTCGCAGATGCTGTAGACGATCGGGCGCCCGGTGGCGGCGAGTGCGTCGCGCATCGCCGTGTAGCGCTGCACGGCGTCCACGCCCTGGTTGTTGCAGTTGTCGTACTTGAGGTAGTCCACGCCCCAGTCGGCGAACTGCCGTGCGTCGCTGACCTCGTGGCCCAGCGCTCCGGGCAGGCCGGTGCTGTCGCACGTCCTGGTGCCCGCGCTCGTGTAGATGCCGAGCTTGAGCCCCTTGGAGTGGACGTAGTCGGCGACTGCCTTGATGCCGTGGGGGAAGCGCACCGGATCCGGTACAAGCTTCCCGTCGGCGTTCCGCTCGGGCAGTGCCCAGCAGTCGTCGAGGTTCACATACTGGTACCCGGCGGCCTTGAGGCCCTTGTCCACGAAGATGTCGGCGATGCCCTCGACCATCGCCTCGTTGAAGTCCGCGCGGCAGTGCGTGGAGTTCCAGTTGTTGAAACCCATCGGAGGTGTGAGCGCCAGGCCGTTGTCGGCTTTCGGCGTCACGGTGTCGGGCGCGCTCCTGGCGGCGGCCGGTGTGGCGAGTCCACCGGCGCAGAGCAGTGCGGTGACCAGTGCTCCGAGGATTCTTCGGCGCAGGGGGCGGGTGTGACTGGGGGGAAGGTGACGCATCGTTACGTTCCTCCGTACAGGGCCCGTGATCGGATGACTTCATGTACGCGTCATGGCGAGCGTTTACGGTAGGGCTTGTTCGAGTCTGTTGGAAGAGGCGCGGTAACGGTTGTTCGATATCTCGCCTAAACCCTTGACTGGCACGTCACTTGGGAGTGAGATCCAATCCTCGCGTTCGGTTGTGTTGGGTTTCACCCTGGAGGAGGGGGACATGGCGCAGTCTTCGTACAACGGTTCAGTCGTGCCCGGAAGTGTGGCTGGACATCGGATGTCCCGCCGGAATCTTCTGCGTGGCGCGGCAGTCGGTGCCGGCGCTGTGGCGCTGCCTTCGCTCCTTGCCGCGTGCAGCAGTGGCCCGGGGGGCGACGCCAAGACCATCAAACTGGGGTCGAACTCCTCGGACGCGGTGCCGAAGAAAGCTTTCGCGGACGCCTTCGCGGCTTATGAGAACCAGTCCAAGGAAGGCCGGAAGATCAAGGTCAACACCGTTGACCACAACAGCTTCCAGGAGAACATCAACCGCTATCTGCAGAGCGACCCCGACGAGGTCTTCATGTGGTTCGCGGGGAACCGTATGCAGTACTTCGCCAAAAAGGGCCTGCTGTACGACATCAGCGACCTCTGGCAGGACTACAAGGGCTTCACGCCCGCGCTCAAGGCCCAGTCGACGGGGGCGGACGGAAAGCAGTACTTCACGCCGTACTACTACTACCCGTGGGCGGTCTTCCACCGGAAGAGCCTCTTCACCAAGTACGGCTACGAGGCCCCGAAGACCCTCGACGACTACATCGCGCTCGCCAAGCGGATGAAGAAGGACAAGCTCGTCCCCATCGGCTTCTGCGACAAGGACGGGTGGCCCGCGATGGGCACCTTCGACTACATCAATATGCGGACCAACGGCTACGACTTCCACAAGTCCCTGATGGCGGGCGAGGAGTCGTGGACCGACAAGCGGGTCAAGGACGTCTTCGACACCTGGCGCCGCCTCCTGCCGTACTGCCAGCCGGGCGCCAACGGCCGTACCTGGCAGGAGACCGGGCAGAGCCTCCAGAAGCGCGAGATCGGCATGGTGGTCCTCGGGATGCCGCACCCGGGCCAGCAGTTCCCCGCCGCCGAGCGGTCCGACATCGACTTCTTCGCCTTTCCCGAGATCAACCCGGAGCACGGCCAGGACGCGGTCGAGGCACCCATCGACGGCTTCCTGCTGGCGAAGAAGTCCAAGGAACTCAAGAACAAGAAGTCCATGGAGAGCGCCAAAGACCTGCTCAAGTGGCTGGCCACGCCCAAGGCCGAGGACATCTACCTGGCCGGTGACCCCAACAACATCGCGGTCAACAGCGGGGCCGACCTGTCGAAGTACACCGCGCTGCAGAAGAAGTCGGCCGAGCTGATATCCGGGGCGAAGCAGATCTCGCAGTTCATGGACCGTGACACCCGCCCCGACTTCGCGTCGACGGTGATGATTCCGGCCATCCAGAAGTTCATCTCCACCCCGAACGACGTCGACGGCCTGTGCAACGACATCGAGCGGCAGAAGAAGACCATCTTCGCTTCCGAGTGAACAGCCCCCTGGAGTACAGACCGTGGCGCTCAACACCGCGCGGCGCTCCGCACGACGAGGCCGACGCCGCTTCACCCGGCGCGACCTCGTCGTGCTCGGGCTGCTGCTGGGCATACCCGTCCTGCTCGACATCGCCATCGTGTGGGGACCGACGCTCGCATCCGTCGTGCTCTCCTTCACCAGCTGGGACGGCGTCGGACCCATCAAGTGGGTGGGCACGCAGAACTACGCGAACCTCTTCACCAACTACCCGCCCTTCTGGCCCGCGGTCCGGCACAACCTGCTGTGGCTGGGCTTCCTCGGGCTCGTCGCGGTGCCGTTCGGGCTGCTGCTGGCGGTGCTCATCGACCGGGGCGTGCGCTTCAGCCGCTTCTACCAGTCGACGCTCTACATGCCGGTGGTGCTCTCACTCGCCGTCGTGGGATTCATCGCCCAGCTGATCTTCTCCCGCGACCAGGGCGTGCTCAACGCCCTGATCGGCAACACCAAGAACCCCACCGACTGGCTCGGCGACCCGAACCTCAACATCTGGATGATCCTGCTGGCCGCCGCCTGGCGGCACACCGGCTACGTGATGATCCTCTATCTGGCCGGCCTGAAGGCCGTGGACCCCTCGCTCAAGGAAGCGGCGGCCATCGACGGCGCGAACGAGGCACAGACCTTCTTCCGGGTCGTCTTCCCGACCCTGCGGCCGGTCAACGTCATCGTCGGTGTCATCACCGTCATCGAGTCGCTGCGCGCCTTCGACATCGTCTACGCGGTCAACCACGGCCGCAACGGCCTGGAAGTGCTCTCGGTGCTCGTCACCGACAACATCATCGGCGAGGCGAGCAGGATCGGCTTCGGCTCGGCCATCGCCGTGGTGCTGCTGGCCGTCTCCATGGGCTTCGTCGTGACGTATCTGGTGCAGGAGATCCGAGGAGAGAAGTCCCGATGACCGTCGACACCGCTCCGCCGCCCACCGCGGTCCCGGCGTCCGCGCCCGCAGCCCGCCGCCGGGGGACGCGCCCCGGCCGGATCGGGCTGCACGTCTTCCTGATGGGCGTCTCGATCGCCTTCCTCGCGCCGCTGCTCCTCGCGGTCTACGCCTCCCTCAGGCCGTACGACGAGACCTCCAAGTACGGCTACTTCTCGCTGCCGCGGCATCTGTCCTTCCACTACTACAAAGAGGCGTTCAGCGACTCGGGCATGACGAAGTACTTCGTCAACACCCTGATCATCGCGGTGCCCGGGGTCATCGTCACGCTCTTCCTGGCGTCGTTCGTGGCCTTCGCCGTCTCCCGGATCAGGCTGCGCGGCGGCATCGTCCTGCTGATGCTCTTCACCGCGGGGAACCTGCTGCCGCAGCAGGTCATCGTGACCCCGCTGTACGTCGTCTTCAACCGCATCCCGCTGCCGTACTGGATGTCCGACTCGATGACGATGTTCGACTCGTACTGGGCCGTCATCGTGGTCCAGATCGGGTTCCAGATCGGCTTCTGCGTCTTCGTCCTCGCGAACTTCATGCGCACGCTGCCGCAGGAGATCCTGGAGGCGGCGATCGTCGACGGCGCGGGGGTGTGGACCCAGTTCTGGCGGATCACGCTGCCGCTCTGCCGCCCCGCCATCGCCGCGCTCGCCACCCTTGAGTTCACCTGGATGTACAACGACTTCCTCTGGGCGCTGGTCTTCATGTCCGACGGCGACAAACTGCCGATCACCTCGGCGCTGAACAACCTCAGGGGCCAGTTCTTCACGGACTACAACCTGCTGGCCGCCGGTTCCGTGATCGTGGCGCTGCCCACGCTCGTGGTGTTCCTGCTGCTGCAGCGGCACTTCATCGCGGGGCTGACGCTCGGCTCCAGCAAGTGAGCTGCCGGTAGCGGGGGGGGTGTCACGGGGGCGGGGTACGGCCCGCCCCCGAGGTCGGGAACGGCCCATCCGGACCGGAACCCTCCGGCAATGTGTTGGCGGATGCAACCATCGCGGGCTCTCGTGTGTCAGGGGAGGGGAAGCACTTTCCAAGAGATCATTTTCCAGAGATCGGAGTTCGTGTGCATTCCCGAGCCCTGGGCGCAGGTGTGGCCATCGCCGTAGCAGTGGTGTCCGCCGCTGTCGCCGTGCCCGCAGCCCAAGCCGCGCCCCCGTCGTCCATAGCGTCCGCGCAGTCCGCGCCGGCGGCCGGAACTGCCAAGAAGGCCGACTTCAACGGCGACGGCTACGCCGATACCGCCTTCACCGCACCGTCGGCCACCGTCGGAGGCAAGAAGGGCGCCGGATACGTCGGTGTGATGTACGGCTCCAAGTCCGGTGTGAACACGGCATCCAAGCAGGTCATCAACCAGAACTCCGCGGGCATCCCGGACTCCGCCGAGTCCGGCGACGCCTTCGGCAGCGCCATCGCCTCCGCCGACCTGGACGGCGACGGCTACACGGACCTCATCGTCGGCGCCGCGAACGAGGACGCGGGCCTCGGGAAGCTCGGCACGCTCACCGTGGTCTGGGGCAGCCCCACCGGCCTGACCGGCGGTGCGGTGCTTGCCGAAGGGGACACCGACTCCGGAGCCATCGGCGGCAAGCTGGCCGTCGGCGACTTCAACGGCGACGGCGGCCAGGACGTGGTGACCGTCGCGGGCAATCAGCATCTGCGGGTGTTCTCCGGCCCGTTCAAGCGGGACGGATCCGCGAAGAGCACATCGATCGTCCGGGACACCGAGGACACCCGGTACCTCGACATCGCGGCCGGTGACGTCACCGGTGACGGCATCACCGACCTGGTCGGCACGGTCAACGACGGCGACGAGTACGACGCCCGCCGGGTGCGCTTCCTGCCCGGGACGGCGAACGGCTTCGCCGCGCCGAAGACCGTCGAGGACGCGAAGGGCGACCGGGTCCAGGGCGGCGAGTACGTCACCACGGGCGACGTGAACCACGACGGCTACGCCGACATCGTTGTCGGCCGCCCGGTGGAGGGCTACGACAGCGATCTCGGCCTGCCGCTCGCCAAGGGCGGCATGATCATGTACATCCCTGGTGGGGCGTCCGGGCCGCAGGGCACGAAGGCCAAGGCGTTCAGCCAGGACAGCGCGGGCGTCCCCGGCGCGTCCGAGGTGGGCGACAAGTTCGGCACGTCGGTCTCGGTCGGTGACACCGACGGTGACGGTTACGGCGACATCGCCGTCGGCGTCCCCGGTGAGGCCCTCGGCACCAAGGCGAAGGCCGGACAGGTGATCGTCCTGCACGGCAGCGCGAGCGGACCCACCGGAACCGGCTCGAAGGGGTTCACCCAGGACACCGCCGGCATCGGCGGCGCCGCGGAGCCCAACGACGCCTTCGGCGGGGCGACCTCGCTGATGGACGCCAACGCCGACGGCCGGGCCGAACTCGTCATCGGCTCGCCCGGTGAGAACGACAACGCCGGATCGATCTGGGTTCTGCCGGGCAGCACCGGCGGCACGACCGCCACCGGTTCGATGACCTTCGGCGCCGGCACACTCGGCACCGACCCGGCGAACGCCGCGCTGGGATCGTCCTTCAACCACTGAACCGCAGGCGGCACCAGCCGCTGACGCAGGATGCCCAGGGCGAGCCCTGGGCATCTCTGCTGTCCGCCCCGCCGGGGCCACGTGCGTCCCGGCCCCGGCGGCGGCCGTACGGCGAATCGCCCGGCCGATGCACCATGCCGCCCAACCGGGTTTCCGTGGCAGGGTGTTGCGGGCAAACCACTGGGGCCTAGGCGAAGAGGGGGAACCGTGATCGTCTGGATCAACGGTGCGTTCAGTGCGGGCAAGACGAGCACCGCGCGAGAACTGATCGACCTGATCCCGAACAGCACCTTCTACGACCCCGAGGTGCTCGGCGGGGCGCTGCGTCTCCTGCTGCCGCAGAAGAGACTGGCCGAGGTCAACGACTTCCAGGATCTGCCGGTCTGGCGGCGCATGGTCGTCGACACCGCCGCCGCACTGCTCGCCGATGTCGGCGGGGTGCTCGTGGTGCCGATGACGCTGCTGAGACAGGAGTACCGCGACGAGATCTTCGGCGGGCTCGCCTCCCGCCGGATTCCGGTCTGTCATGTGCTGCTGGCAACAGAGGAAACGATCCTGCGCGAACGTATCGCCGGGCGCGTGGAGACTCCGGACGACCCCGAGGCCGGCGAGCGCGTACGGCAGTGGTCCTACGAGCACATCGAGCCGTACCGCACGGCGCTCGGCTGGCTCGCCGCCGACGCCCACACCGTCGACAACACCACGCTGACCCCGGCCGCGACCGCCGAGCGCATCGCCGAGGCACTGCGCTCCGGGGCCGCCGGGGTGTGCGAGATCGTCCAGACCCCGGAGCCGACGTCGGAGACGCTCGCCGCCGGCGTCCTCCTCTTCGACGAGCAGGACAGGGTGCTGCTCGTCGACCCGACGTACAAGCCGGGCTGGGAGTTCCCCGGCGGAGTGGTCGAGAACGGCGAGGCCCCCGCGCGGGCGGGCATCCGGGAGGTGGCCGAGGAGATAGGGATACAACTCGGGCATGTCCCGAGGCTCCTCGTGGTCGACTGGGAGCCGCCGAGCCCACCCGGCTTCGGCGGTCTGCGGCTCCTCTTCGACGGCGGCCGCCTCGACAGCGCGGAGGCCGGGCGGCTGCTGCTGCCCGGCTCCGAACTGCGCGGCTGGCGATTCGTCAGCGAACAGGACGCGGCCCAGCTGCTGCCGCCCAACCGCTACCAGCGGCTGCGCTGGGCCCTGCGTGCCAGGGAACGCTCGGCCGTGCTCAACCTGGAGGCCGGGGTGCCGGTGGGCTGACGCGCGCCCGGCTACGCCTTTTTCGACCGCGCGTAGTTGACGAGGAAGTGCGCCTCGGTGACGGAGAGCCGCTCCAGCTCCTCGGGCGACACGCTCTCGTTCACGGCGTGGATCTGCGCCTCGGGCTCGCTCAGCCCGATCAGCAGGATCTCCGCATCCGGGTAGAGCGTGGCGAGCGTGTTGCAGAGCGGGATCGAGCCGCCGAGGCCCGCCGACTGCATCTCCTCGCCCGGGTACGCGACACGCATCGCGTCGGCCATCGCGGTGTACGCGGGGCTGCTGGTGTCGGCCCGGAACGGCTGGCCCTGGCCGACCTGCTCCACCGAGAGCCGCGCGCCCCATGGCGTGTGTGCCTGGAGGTGCGCGGTCAGCAGCTCGGTCGCGTCGGCCGCGTCGGTGCCCGGCGGTACCCGCAGACTGACCTGGGCCCGTGCGCTCGCCTGCACCGAAGGCGTCGAGCCCACGACGGCGGGGCAGTCGATGCCGATGACGGTGACGGCGGGGCGGGCCCAGATGCGGTCGGCCACCGTGCCGCCGCCGATCAGCTCCACACCGTCGATGACCTTCGCGTCCCGGCGGAACTCGTCCTGCGGGTACTGGAGTCCGTCCCACACGGCGTCCGAGGCCAGCCCGTCGATCACCGTCGAACCGTCATCGGCGCGCAGCGAGTCCAGCAGCCGGATCAGCGCGGCGAGCGCGTCGGGCGCCGCGCCGCCGAACTGGCCGGAGTGCAGATTGCCCTCCAGGGTGTCCAGCCGGACCCGGAGCATCGTCATCCCGCGCAGCGTGGCCGTGACGGTCGGCAGGCCGACCCGGAAGTTCCCGCTGTCGCCGATGACGACGGCGTCGGCCGTGAGGAGCTCGGGGTGGGCCTCGGCGTACCGTTCGAGACCGCCGGTGCCCTGTTCCTCCGAGCCTTCGACGACGACCTTCACGGAGACCGGGACGCCGCCGTTCGCCTTCAGGGCGCGCAGCGCGAGCAGGTGCATGATGAACCCGCCCTTGCAGTCGGCCGACCCGCGCCCGTACCAGCGGCCGTTCCGCTCGGTCAGCTCGAACGGCGGGGAGAGCCAGGCGTCCTCGCCGAGCGGCGGCTGGACGTCGTAGTGCGCGTAGAGCAGCACGGTCGGCGCACCCTCGGGGCCGGGCAGCAGGCCGTAGACGGACCGGGAGCCGTCGGGGGTGTCGAGGAGCGCGACATCCTGGAAGCCCTCGGCGCGCAGCGCCCCCGCGACCCACTCGGCCGCGCCCTCGCACTCGCTCCTGGGGAAGACCGCCGGATCCGCGACCGACCTGAAGGCCACCAGCTCGGTCAGCTCCGCCTGTGCGCGGGGCATCAGCGAGGTGACGGTCTCGGCAATCGGATTCGCGGTCATGGGCACGCTCCTCGTGGGTGCGACGTTGAAGTACGTGTACGTGTGTGCACACATGCGTTCGTTTGCGGGCTGACCGATCCTCCCACAGCGGGGTCGGCCGGCAGCGCGCCGTAGTATGCCGTCGACAAGCACGGGCCACTGGTCGGATCAGGAGCAGCAGCACATCGTGAGCAGCGAGAACGCAGACGCGGGCACGGAGCACGACCAGCCGGTATGGGATGTGGTGGTGGTCGGAGCAGGTCCGGCCGGTGCCTCCGCGGCGTATGCCGCTGCCGTGGCGGGACGGAGGGTTCTCCTGCTGGAGAAGGCCGAGTTGCCGCGCTACAAGACCTGCGGCGGAGGCATCATCGGGCCGTCGCGCGACTCCCTGCCGCCGGGATTCGAACTGCCGCTGCGCGACCGGGTGTACGCGGTGACGTTCTCGATGAACGGCAGGATGACCCGTACCCGCCGGTCCAAGCAGATGCTCTTCGGGCTCGTCAACAGGCCCGAGTTCGACCAGGGGCTGGTCGAGGAGGCGCAGAAGGCGGGCGCCGAGGTCCGTACCGGTGTCGCCGTCTCCCGGGTCGAGCAGCACGGGTCGGCCGTGCCCGACCGGCGCACGGTCGCGGTCGTCCTCGCCGACGGCGGGACGGTGCTGGCCCGCGCGGTCGTCGGTGCCGACGGCAGTGCCAGCCGGATAGGGGCCCATGTCGGGGTGAAGATGGACCAGGTGGATCTCGGTCTTGAGGCCGAGATCCCGGTTCCGCCGACGGTCGCCGAGGACTGGTCGGGGCGCGTCCTCATCGACTGGGGCCCCATCCCGGGGAGTTACGGCTGGGTGTTCCCCAAGGGCGACACGCTCACCGTCGGCGTGATCTCGGCGCGCGGCGAGGGTGCGGCCACCAAGCGGTATCTGGAGGACTTCATCGCCCGGCAGGGGCTGGCCGGTTTCGAGCCGTCCGTCTCGTCCGGCCATCTGACCCGGTGCCGCAGCGAGGACTCGCCGCTGTCCCGGGGCCGGGTGCTGGTGTGCGGGGACGCGGCCGGGCTGCTGGAGCCGTGGACGCGCGAGGGGATCTCGTTCGCGCTGCGTTCGGGCCGGCTGGCCGGCGAGTGGGCGGTCCGGGTCGCCGAGGCCCACGACGCCGTGGACGCCCGCCGCCAGGCGCTGAACTACGCCTTCGCCATCAAGGCAGGTCTGGGCGTCGAGATGGCGGTCGGGCGCCGGATGCTGAAGGTGTTCGAGCGCCGTCCGGGAATGCTGCACGGGGTGATCACCGGGTTCCGGCCGGCCTGGAAGGCGTTCGCCGGGATCACCCGTGGCTCGACGTCACTGGGCGAGCTGGTGCGTACGCATCCGCTGGCGCAGCGGGCACTCGGAGTGCTGGACCGCAGGGACGGCGGCCGGGCGGCCGGCAGGGCGCCGGTGTCCGACGCGGAGGACGAGGCGATCGGCGGCAACGGTAACGGCGAGGACGCGGGCCGGGAGGTCAGCCCGGTCGACTAGGGCTCGGTCTCCTGTGCCGGCTATTTCGGCGTGGTGATGCGGAAGACGGGGTGGTCGGGGGCGATTCGGGTGAGTTCGGCGGCGGGCGAGTCGGCGCTCACGCCGTCGAAGAACGCCCCGACCTCCATCTTCCAGCGCTTCAGATAGGCGCGCAGGATCTCCGGCTTCTCGCCGTCGGGCACCTCGACCGCGTGGAAGGGCTGCGATCTGCGGCCGAGCAGCAGCTCGCCGCCGCCTGCCGCGCGCATGTTGTGGGTCCACTGGACGTGCCCGCGTGCGGCGACCAGATACTCGCCGTTGTCCAGCCTCAGCGGATTGACCGGGGTACGGCGCCACTGGCCGCTCTTGCGTCCGCGCACCGCCAGGATCCGGGACCCCCAGACGCTGACGCCGCGCCTGGTCAGCCAGGCGACCGTCCGGTTGAGCACCTGGACCGTGAACCAGCCGGGCTTCCTGACGTAGGTGGTCATGGGGTTCTCCTCAGTGATGTGTGAGACGAGCGAAAGTGTGAGCACTGCTCTCGCTTAAGAGCAGTGTGCACTGATTGCCGATCCAAAGCAAGAGCACTGCTCTCGTTATTGGTCAGTGATCTGGAATCTGGCAGACTGGCCACCATGAGTGCTGTCCGAGGAGCCAGAGAACGAGCCCGTACCGAGATCACCGCGGCCATCAAGGACGAGGCGCGCAGACAACTCGCCGACCAGGGCGCCGCGAACCTCTCCCTCCGCGCGGTCGCGCGCGAACTGGGCATGGTCTCCTCCGCGCTCTACCGGTACTTCCCGAGCCGTGACGAACTCCTCACCGCTCTCATCGTCGACGCCTACGACGCGATCGGCGAGACCGCGGAGGCCGCTCTCGCCGGAGCGGGCCGGGCCGCGCCCCGCTCCCGCTGGGTCACCGTCTGTACGGCGGTCCGCGGCTGGGCGCTCGCCCGTCCGCACGAATACGCCCTGATCTACGGCTCCCCGGTACCGGGCTACACCGCGCCCGGCGCGACCGTCGGCCCCGCGTCGAGGGTGGCCCTCGTCCTGATCTCCATCGTCGGCGACGCCTACCGCGGCGACGGCGTCGCGCTTCCGCCGGTGCCTGCCGTGTTGCGGTCCGAGGCGGACCGACTGGCGGCGGAAATCGCCCCGGACCTGCCGCCCGCCGCGGCCCTCGCACTCACCGCGGCCTGGGCGCAGCTGTTCGGGCTGATCACCTTCGAGGTCTTCGGCCAGTTCAAACAGGTGGTGACGGATCGCGACGCCTTCTTCGAACGGGCCGCGGACGGGCTCGCTGACTCCGTCGGTCTACTCCGCCGGGAGTAGACGTGACCGCCACGCCTGGCTGACGCCCCGGGCGCCCCCGCCGGTCTAGCGTTGCTCCCATGGACGAGCCCGGCACCGACCAGCGACGCGGACCCCTGAGGGGCGGTCTGTCGCGGGCGCACGGACGGCCCGGCCAGGACCGTCCGGCGCGCGGGCGTGGCGGGCCCGGCGGGCGGTCCGGGCGCGGCGGGCGCGGCGGGCCCGGTCGGCGGCACGGGGCGTGGGAGCACGACGGCCCCGGCCGGTGGCGGCCGCACTGGGAGGGGGCGCCCGCGGGCCGGGTGCCCTGGCGCTCCACGCTGGTCCTCACCGTGATCGTCCTGGTGGGCACCACCATCGCCGCCCACGAGCAGGCCGGCCGCGCCCCGCTCGATGTGTGGGCCCGGCTGCTGCTGGTGGCCGGGCAGGCGTTCCTGCTGCTCCGCACCAAGTACCCGGTCCTCACCGCCTTCGCCACCGCGGCCTGCGCGATGGTCTATCTGGGCGCCGGATATCCGTACGGCCCCGTGTTCCTCACCGTCGCCGTCGGCTGCTTCGGCGCCATCGTCGCCGGTCACCGCTATGCCGCCTGGTCCGCCGTCGGCATGCTCTGGGCCGGACACGTCCTGGCCGCGCACTGGCTCTACCGCCGGCTGCCGCCCGCCGGCGATCACGCCGCCCCTTGGGGGCAGGAACTGGCGGTCACCGCCTGGGTGGTGGCGATCCTCGCCGCCTCCGAGCTGGCCAGGGTGCGGCGCGAGCGGTGGGCCCGCGAACGTGCCGAACGCCGGGCCGCCGAGAAGCGCCGCGCCGACGAGGAGCGGCTGCGTATCGCCCGTGAGCTCCACGACGTACTGGCCCACAGCATCTCGGTCATCAATGTGCAGTCGGGTGTCGGGCTCGCTCTCCTGGACTCCGACCCCGAGCAGGCGCGTACCGCTCTGACCACCATCAAGGCCGCGAGCAAGGAGGCGCTGGGGGAGGTGCGCCAGGTGCTGGACACCCTGCGGGCGCCCGGCGCGGCCCCGCGGGCCCCGGCCCCTGGACTCGACCGGCTCGGCGAACTCGTGGAGCAGGCGTCCGCCGCCGGTCTGACCGTGGACACCGTCACCGAAGGAGCGCGCAGAGAGCTCCCGCCCGGTGCCGACCTCGCCGCCTTCCGCATCGTCCAGGAGGCGCTGACCAACGTGGTGCGCCACTCCGGGTCACGTACCGCCCGCATCACCCTCGCCTATGCCCCGCAGCGGTTGGTCCTGCGGATCGAGGACGAAGGACCGGCCACCCACGACGAGGCGGGAGGCAGCGGCAACGGCCTGGTGGGCATGCGGGAGCGGGCGGCCGCCCTGGGTGGCACGATCGACGCGGGGCCGCGCCAGGGTGGCGGGTTCCGGGTCGAGGCCGTCATCCCGTTCACCGGCGGGGCTTCCGCGCCCAGCCCCGGACCACCCGACGCGCCGCTCGCAGCGCCGCCCGGCCCACCGCCCACCGGGCCGACCGCGGGTCCGCCCGCCGCACCACCCACCGGGCCCGCCGCACCACCCGCCGCACCTGAGGAGTCACCGTGATCCGTGTCCTGCTCGCCGACGACCAGTCCCTGGTCAGAGCCGGATTCCAGGCGCTGCTCGGGGCCCAGCCGGACATCGAGGTGACCGGCGAGGCCGCCGACGGTGCCGAGGCGCTGACGCTGGTGCGCGAACTGCGGCCGGACGTCGTGCTGATGGACATCCGGATGCCGGTGCTCGACGGTCTGGCCGCCACCCGGAAGATCACCGCCGACCCCGATCTGGACGGGGTCAAGGTGGTCATGCTCACCACCTTCGAGCTCGACGAGTACGTCTTCGAGGCGATCCGCTCGGGGGCCTCCGGCTTCCTGGTCAAGGACACCGAGCCGGACGAACTGCTGCGTGCGGTACGGGCGGTGGTCGACGGGGACGCACTGCTCTCGCCGGGGGTGACACGCAGACTCATCGCCGAATTCGCCGCGCGCTCCAAGGAACCCGCCGAAGCCGTCGGCCTCGGCCGGCTCACCGAACGCGAGCGCGAGGTGATGGCGCTCGTCGGTATCGGCCTCTCCAACGAGGAGATCGCCCGCAGGCTCGTCGTCAGCGCGCTCACCGCCAAGACCCATGTCAGCCGCGCCATGGTGAAGCTCGGCGCCCGCGACCGTGCCCAGCTCGTGGTGCTGGCGTACGAGTCGGGGCTGGTGCGCCCCGGCTGGCTGGGCTGAACACGGGCCGTGGCTCAGGCCGTGGCTCTGGCGTCAACTCTGCCCCGAACACCCCGCCCGTTCCTCAGACCGCGGAGTTCTCCCGCCAGAACCGGGCCAGGGCGGCATCGCCGGTGACGGACAGGCCGGAGAGCGGACGGCGGTTCCACAGCGTCGCGTAGAGCAGTGCGGCCTCCCCGCTCAGCTCGCAGTCGGCGGGGCCTTCGCCGGTGTACTCGGCGCGGGGCGGTTCCGCCGAGAGGTGCACGGTCCATACGTCCCCGGTGTCGGTGGCCCGTACTCGAAGCGTACGCGGCCCCTCCGTACGCACCCGGCTCCTGGGCCTCGCGTGGAACCCGCGCAGCAGCTCGTCGATGCCGTCTGCGGCGAACTCCGGTTCCGGCGGGCCCGGTTCGGCGCCGAGCGCCGATTCGGCGTCCATCCGGTGCACGGCGGTCTCATGTGCCTGCCGCCGGGCCCAGAACGCGAGCGGTGACGCCGCGGGCAGGAAGGTCCAGCAGTCCAGATCCTCCGGTCCGGCGGCCAGCGCGGCCACCAGCGAACGGTGTCCTGCCCCGAACCAGTCGATGAGTTCGTCCCCGTCGGTACGGGGCCCGGCGGCGGGCCGGTGGAAGCGGGTGTGCCCCTCCGCGACGAAGGCGGTCGCCCAGCGGTGCACCGAGCCGGTGTGCCGCAGCAGATCCCGTACGTCCCAGCCGGGGCAGGTGGGCACCGCGGCCCCCGTGCCGGCCCGGGCGGCGGCGGTGGCGAGCAGACGCCCCTCACGGTCGAGGGCCGAGATGAAGGTGCCGGTCGGCAGGGGATCCATACGGGCGATTGTGCCAGGGCGTCAGGCGGCCGCGGGCGCCGATGCGTTGCGGCTGGCGTACCCGATCAGCGCGGCGACCGCGGCGAGCAGCGCCACCGTGGTGAGGGCGATGGGCAGCGTCAGCCAGTCGGCGAGGAAGCCGATCACGGGCGGGCCGATCAGCATGCCCCCGTAGCCCAGGGTGGAGGCGGTGGCGACCCCGCCGGGGCCCGCCAGCGCGCCTGCCCGGCCGATCGCCACGGGGAAGCTGTTGGCCAGTCCGAGCCCGGCCATCACGAACCCGATCAGGGCCAGCCACACCGTGGGCGCGAGGGCCCCCAGCAGCAGGCCAGCCGCCGCCAGGGTCGCGCCGCCGACGAGGGCGCGGGTCTGGCCGAGCCGTTCGAGCAGTGCGGTGCCGGTGGACCGGCCGACGGTCATGGCGAGCGCGAAGAGCGAGTACGCGGCGGCCGCGAGGCCCGGATGCGCGTGCAGGTCCTGCTTCAGATGCAGGGCGCTCCAGTCGGCCATGGCCCCCTCCCCGTACGAGGTGCACAGGGCGATCGTCCCGAAGACCAGCACCAGCCGCCTGCTGTGGCTGTCGAGGCGGCGGGGCTTCGCCGTCTCCCGTACGGCGGTCCGCGGCGCGGACGGGACGGACGGGACGGGATGCCGGAGCAGATCACGGCCGGCCACACAGGTCACCAGGAGGCCCACGGCGGTCAGGCCGAGCAGGTGGGACGACGCCGACAGCCGGCCCGCGACGAGTCCGCCCGCACCCGCGCCGACCATGCCGCCGAGGCTGAAAGCGGCGTGGAAGCTGGACATCACCGGGCGGCGGAGCGCGGCGACCAGATCGACGGCGGCGCTGTTCATCGCCACGTTCAGCCCGCCGTACGCGCCGCCGAACACCAGCAGGACCAGGCCGAGGGTGAGCGCCGAGTGCATCTGCGGCGGCAGCGCGATACTCACCGAGAGGAGGGCCGCGCAGGCGACGGTGACGGGATGGTTGCCGAAGCGCCGGCACAGCCGCCCCGTGAGCATCATCGTGATCACGCCCCCGGCCGACACCCCCAGCAGCGCCAGGCCGAGCGCGCTCGCCGATGCGCCGGTCTGCTGCTTGATCGCGGGGATGCGGACCACCCAGCCGGCGAACAGGAATCCGTCCAGGGCGAAGAAGACGGTGAGGGTGACCCGGAGACGGAGCAGGGAGGGTATGGCGCTGTTTTCGCCCGGACCTCCCGCAAGAGCCGTCCCGACTTTGTTTAGATTCGGCACAAAAGAAGGATAGGGGGAGCGGTGGCCGTGAACAAGGGCGGTACCGGATCGTCTTGCGCCGCCCGGGATCATGGGAGACTCGCCCCCATGAACGGCAAGGTGACGACCAACCGGACGAAGCTGGAGCGTGGCCGCAGCGCGCTGGGACCGGCGCTGGAGCTGGTCCACACGGGCCGCGCTCCCACCCGGGCCGTGCTCACGGCGGAGCTGGGAGTCACCCGGGCCACCGCAGGAGCCGTAGCGGCCGAGCTCGAATCGCTCGGGCTGATCCAGGTCGACTCCCGCCCCGCCGCCGCCGGCTCCCAGGGCCGGCCGTCGCACCGGCTGTCGGTCAACACCGGAGGACCCGTCGTACTCGCCGCCCAGGTGCACGCGGACGGCTTCCGCGCCGCGCTCGTCGGGCTCGGCGGCCGGGCCGTCGCCACATCGCCCGGCTGTGTCACGGTCTCGGCCGACCCGGCGCAGGTCCTCGGGGCTGTCGTCGACGAGGGTGCCGCGCTGCTGCGCGACAGCGGTCTGCGCTGCGTCGGAGCGGGGCTCGCGGTGCCGTCGGCGGTCGCCGAACCGGAGGGTACGGCGCTCAACCCGCTGCACCTCGCATGGCCCGCGGGGGAGCCGGTCCGCGACATCTTCGCCGACCGGGTCCGCGCGGCAGGCATCACCGGCCCCGCCTTCACCGGCAACGACGTCAACCTCGCGGCGCTCGCCGAACACCGCCACGGAGCGGGCCGAGGCGCCCAGCATCTGCTCTGTGTGGCCACCGGGCACCGCGGTGTCGGCGGCGCCCTGGTCCTCGACGGCCGTCTGCACACGGGGAGTTCGGGCCTGGCCCTGGAGGTCGGGCACCTCACGGTCAACCCCGACGGCCGCCCCTGCTACTGCGGAAGCCGGGGCTGCCTCGACGTCGAGACCGACCCGCTGGCGTTCCTCACCGCCGCAGGACGCACGCCCGGCCCCGAGGGCTCACTGCTCCAGCAGTCGCGGGACATTCTCCGTACGGAGTACGACGACCCGGGGGTACGGATCGCCGCCCAGGAGATCGTCGACCGCCTCGGACTCGGTCTGGCCGGTCTGGTGAACATCCTCAACCCGGACCGCATCATCCTCGGCGGTCTCCACCGCGAGCTGCTGGACGCGGACCCGGAGCGGCTGCGCGCCGTCGTCGCCGACCGCAGCCTGTGGGGGCGCAGCGGCGGCGTGCCGATCCTGCCCTGCACGCTGGACCACAACAGCCTGGTCGGAGCGGCGGAGTTGGCCTGGCAGCCGGTCCTCGACGACCCGCTCTCCATCGTCGGCTGAGTGACTGAGTGACTGAGTGACTGAGTGACTGAGGAGCTGAGGGGCTGGACGGCCGGGGATCAGCCCTTCCGGTGAGGCGCGAGCGCGAACGCGCGCGCCGGATTCCCGCTGAAGATCTGCTCCAGGAGGCTTTCCCCCAGGGTGAGTTCCAGCCGTGAGCGGAGTGGTCCGAGCAGGTGGGACATGCCCGGGGTATCCGGCGTCGTGGTGTCCCCGCCCAGCAGCAGCCGGTCACTGTACCCCGCGTCCGCCAGGGAGAGCAGCAGTTCCGGCAGCCGCCAGTCGGTGGCGTGGTTCGCGCGCGAAGGCCCGTCGAACGCGAGGAACGCCCCTGCCTCGGCTGCCTCGTGGTGCACGACGGAGTCGGGGCACCGGCCGAGATGGCCGAGGACCACACTCTGTGGTGGTACGTCCAACTCGCGGCAGAGCAGGCCGAGTACGTCCATCGCACCCGTTCCGAGCTCCAGGTGTACGGCGATGGGCGCACCCGTGCGGTGATGTGCCGACGCCGCCGCCCGCATCGTCTGCCGGGCGTGGGCGTCCAGCCCGTGAAAGCCCCCCGCGACCTTGATCAGTCCGGCCCGCACGCCGGTGTCCCCGATGCCCTCCGTCAGCTCGGAGACGAACAACTCGGCAGCCGTCCCGACGATCCTGCTCAGCGGCTCGGGCCGGTAGTGCGCCGCTCGGTGCAGTCCGGTGGCCGCCACCAGATGGGCGCCGGTCCCGCGAGCGAGCGCCGCCAGTGCTGCGGGCTCACGCCCCATGCCGTGCGGCGTCCACTGCACCACCGACCGCCCACCGAGGCGCAGGAATTCCCGCAGCGACTCTCCGGCCCTTACGGGATCGTCCAGTTCCTGTCCTGGCAGCAGCGGACTGCGGAGGAAGAGGTGATCGTGCGCGTCGGTCGCTCCCAGCTCGGTGGCCGGGATGTCGCCGAGTACGGTGCGGACGGTGGTCACCACTGCCTGCCCCCGGTCAGCGCGGGGCGCTCGGGCGCCGACAGGTGCAGTACCTCGAAACGGTCGCCCACCGCTTCGGGGGCGTCGTCGGCCCAGAGTGAGAAGTGGACCAGTTCCCAGCGGCGCGGATCGACGGCGACGGACGCGCACACGACCCCGTCGAGCCGGGCGAAGCGTGCCGTCCGCGTCACGGCGTCCTCGACCGCCGACGGCAGATCGGTGCCGGGAGCGATGGGCTGTCTCCGCCGGACTGCGGTGCGTGGCACGGTGGTTGAGGCCACTCCCTCTTCATGGGCGAGACCCGTCCAGTGCTGCACCTCGGGCCGCCCGAAGTCGTCGACGATGTGCTGGAAGCCAGGCCCCCAGAGGAAGGAGTTCATGCCGGCGGGGGAGGCCCAGAGGTAGAACGGCGCGTACTGGTTCACCGGTGACTGCGGGCCGCGCTCGCGGATGAGATACGCCTTCAGCCCCAGTCCGGGGAAGTCGTCGAGGAGATGGCCCCGGGTGGCCACCCGGTCGCGGATGATGCCCATGTCGTAGTCGGCGGGCAGGGTGATGTCGTACTGCATCGCGTGCATGGCGTACTCCTCGGGTGAGGCGGTCAGGGGCAGACGGTCAGGCGGGCGGGGCCAGGAGGGCGAGCAGCCCGCCGACCGCGCTGTCGAACGCGGCGGGTGAACCGGCCGCGCGGGCCAGCACATAGCCGCCCTGTACGGTCGCCACGATGGTCGCCGCGGTTTCCTGCGGGGTGAGCGCCGCGCTGAACTCCCCCTGCTGCCGGCCCTCCTCGACGATGGTGGCGAGCCGCCCGTGCAGCCAACCGAGTGTCTCGTCGAGCGGGGCGCGCAGTTCGTCGCTCGCGATGATGTCCGGATCCATGGTCAGCCCTCCGACGGGGCACCCGCGGAGCACATCGCGCTCGCGCAGCAGATAGGCCGAAATCCGCTCGTAGGCGGAACCGTCGCCCCCCAACGAGGTCTCGGCCGTGGCGCGCAGTTCCTCCGCCGTACGCCGGATCGCTGTCAGCGCCAGATCGGGTTTGCCCGCGAAGTGGTGGTACATGCTGCCCTGCCCGGCGCCCGCGCGCTCCTGGATCGCCCGGGGGCTGGTGCCCACGTAGCCGCGCTCCCACAGCAGCTCGCGGGTGGACTCGATCAGCCGCTCAGCAGTGCTCATACGGTCAATGTACATACTAGTAGGTACAGAATCCAGCGAGAGGGCTGTGGGGAGGGGGCGGGAAGAGCGGCCTGGAAAGTGGCCGGGAAGCACCAGTCCGGGAAGCAGCCCGGAAGTCCCCTCGTACTCACGTCGGCGCACGCGCACGGCCGCCGGCCGTACGACGCCATCGGCCTCCCGGAGCGGGAAGCTCGATGTCAGTAGGGAAAACAGTGGAGAGCCTTCCCACCGAGGAGCTGAACCGACATGAACACGCTGGCCTTCGCAGGACCCGGGCCGTGGATCCTGCTCTTCCCGTTCCTCTGGGCGGCGGTCATTTTCACGGTCGTCACCGTTCTGCGCCGTACCGTGTGGCGCGGCAGGCGAGGCCCGTGGCAGGGCCCCGGCCAGATGCGCTCCGCCCAGGGCGAGCACGCCCCGATCGCGATTCTCGGCCGCAGGTTCGCCTCCGGCGAGATCGACGAGGAGGAGTACTGGCGCCGGCTGTCCGTCCTCGACGAACAGTTCGGTCCCACATCGAGAAGCGGGCCCGTCTGACCCGCCGGCATCGTCCCACCGTGGGGCGGGCATCGCAGCGACGCTGCGATGCCCGCCCCACCGTCGTACGGCCGTCGGGTCAGCTCACCAGCGCGGAGTCGGCCGACGGGCGGTCGTAGGCGAACGGCCCCGATGTCGTGGCGCCGTACACCGGAGTGCGGTGGGCGAGGTCGAGCGGTGTGGCGGGCGGCGCGGCCGGCAGCGTGAACCACACGACTTTGCCCGTCGCTCCCTGCGGCCGCACGCCCCAGCACTCGCTGACGGCGGCGATCATCGAGAGCCCGCGCCCACAGGTGGCGAACTGCTCGGCGTCGCACACCAGGGGCATCCGGGGGTCATGGTCGTGGACCGAGACCGTGAGCCGGTCGAGCAGCAGATCCATCTCGACGGTGCACAGTTTGTCCGGCTGGGCGTGCCGGTGGACATTGGTGAGCAACTCGGTGACGCCCAGCGCTGCTTGGTCGATCAGAGGATCGAGATGCCAGTAGCGCAGCTGCGCCGATACGATTCTGCGGACCTGCCCGATACGGGACGGAAGGGCTTGAAGTTCTACGGCGCAATGCCTGGTCGGCTGGGTGATCACGGCTGCGACTCCCCGAATGAGGTCCGGAAGAAGACGAAGTGTCCGGCGGAGAGCTGTTCTCAGCGTGACCGCCGGTGAACCGTTAGTGATGTGACACCAGAGTCACCCAGGGGATGGGGCTTCGCAACTCGCGCCCGGGTCAGCGCCTGCTGCCCCGGTGCACCGCGTCCAGGAACCTGGCGACCGACCTGGAGCTGTCGAGGGGCACATTCCGCTGGCCCATGGTCAGCCGGTAGCGGGTGCCGTTGACGGTCGCCACCATGCGGCCGACCTTGGCGAACCACGGCTTTCCCGCGCTGACGGTGGTCAGCGGGGCGCTGTCGATCTCGCGTCCGCTGCTGGTGAGCAGGGCGAGTCTGCCGTCCTTGATCAGGACCTGTCCGGCCCGGGTGAGCGAACGGGTCCACCGCTCGATCCGTACACCCGTCGCAGTGAATTCCGCTTCCGACATCGTTCTCCCCGCCCTCTTCCGTTCGTCTCCCTCACGGCAGTGTGCCGGGATGCGGGCCCGCGCACCAGTGCACCGGGGGTAACCGGGCCGAACTGGCATGTGCCGTTATGTCCCGCGGTTCCGCAAGTCAGCCCTATGGGTGGTCAAAGTGAATGTTTGTGCAGGTGGGGCGGGTATCGTCACGGACGGACAGCGGAGCGGACACCATGAGGGGCGGCACGCGTGAGTACGAGCGCACAGGGACCTGGAGGCGGAGCCGCGGCGACCGCCGATGTGGACCGCAGCGACCCGGAGTACCGGGCCTGGCTCAAGGAGGCGGTCCGCAAGGTGCAGGCCGACGCGAACCGGTCCGCCGACACCCATCTGCTGCGATTCCCGCTCCCCGAGGAGTGGGGCATCGACCTCTACCTCAAGGACGAGTCCACCCACCCCACGGGCAGCCTGAAGCACCGGCTCGCCCGCTCGCTCTTCCTCTACGGACTCTGCAACGGCTGGATCAGGCCGGGGAAGCCGGTCATCGAGGCGTCCAGCGGCTCGACCGCGGTGTCCGAGGCGTACTTCGCCGGGCTCATCGGCGTCCCCTTCATCGCCGTCATGCCGCGCACCACCAGCCAGGAGAAGTGCCGGCTGATCGAATTCCACGGCGGCCGCTGCCACTTCGTGGACGACTCGCGGAAGATGTACGAGGAGGCAGGATCCCTCGCCGCTTCGACCGGCGGTCACTACATCGACCAGTTCACGTACGCGGAACGGGCCACCGACTGGCGGGGCAACAACAACATCGCCGAGTCCATCTACCAGCAGCTGAGGCTGGAGCGGTACCCCGAGCCCGCCTGGATCGTCGCGACGGCGGGGACGGGCGGCACATCCGCGACCATCGCCCGCTATGTGCACTACATGCAGCACGACACCCGGATCTGTGTCCCCGATCCGGAGAACTCCTGTTTCTTCGACGGCTGGACCCGGAACGACCCGACCGCCACCAGCGACTGCGGCTCACGTATCGAGGGCATCGGCAGGCCCCGGATGGAGCCGAGCTTCGTGCCCGGCGCCATCGACCGGATGATGAAGGTGCCGGACGCGGCCAGCGTCGCCGCGGTCCGCGCACTCGACCGGGTCATGGGGCGCAAGGCGGGCGGATCGACCGGTACGGGGCTGTGGAGCGCGCTGAAGATCGTCGCGGAGATGGTGGCCGACGGCCGTACGGGCAGCGTGGTCACCCTGCTCTGCGACCCGGGCGACCGCTACCTGGACAAGTACTACTCCGACAGCTGGCTGGAGGAGCAGGGCCTCGACATCACGCCGTACACCGCGGCCATCGAACGGCTGCTGGCCACCGGCGTCTGGACCGAGTGAGGACCCGAGTCACCGAGTGAGGGCCTGAGTTCACGCCGTCGCCGCGGCGATCCGGCCGTCCAGCTTGCGCGTCGCGTCGCGGAAGGCCCGCCCGAGGCCGGACCGGCCGAACCGGATCCCGGCCAGCAGCGGAGCGGGTCCGTCCGCCGCGAACGTCCACTGGACGCGGGTCCCGGAGTCCGTCGCGGTGAGCCGCCACTCCTCCAGCAGGGCCCGCAGGCCCGGGGTGTTGGTCTCGTCCACCCGGTAGGCGTACCGGGCGGCGGGGTCGGCCGCGAGCACGGTCTCCAGGAAGCGGGTGCCGCCCTTGAGCCGCACCTCGCGACCCCCGTCGGTGGCCCTGGCCATGGTGACCGCGGTGAACCAGGACGGCCAGTCCGCTACGTCCTCGGCCAGCGCCCGGTAGACGGCGTCGGGGGCGGCGGACACGCCTGCGGCGAAGACCAGGCGCAGCGGTGCGGTCTCGGCGAAGTCGAGCTCGACGGGGCGGAGCCGGTGAGCCATCGGGCCGCACCTCCAGACGTGGGCGGGGAACGGGCCAGCACACCATAGCTGACGGCTTATCAGCTGTCTGTACCGGGGGAAGCGGTCGTCGGCGCGACGCCGGGCTTTCCAGGGGACCCGCCGGGCTTCCCAAGGAAGCTACCGGGAAGTAAGAATCACTCCGTACGCGCACCTGTGCGATGTGGACGCCGCAGCGCACCGAACTCTGGAGGCCCCATGCCGGCCGCTGACCGTCCGACGAAGTATCTGGCCGCCCTCCTGGCCGGTGCCGGAGCGGCCCACTTCCTGGCCCCGCGCCCGTTCGACAGCACGGTGCCGCCCTGGCTGCCCGGCAGGGCCCGGACGTACACCCAGGTCAGCGGCGCGGTCGAGCTGCTGCTCGCGGCGGGGGTGGCGGTGCCCGCCACCCGCAGGGTCAGCGCACGCGCCGCCGCCGGTCTCTTCGTGGCGGTCTTCCCCGCGAATGTGCAGATGGCGTACGACTGGCGGCACCGGCCCACACCGCTGAAGGCGGCGGCGCTCGCCCGGCTGCCGCTCCAACTGCCGCTGGTCGCCTGGGCGGCGAAGGTGAGCCGGACCGCGCGCCGCGGCGCCGCCACGGGCTGAGACCGGTCACGGCCCAGGTGCTGTGGTCGGGCCGGCCCGCCTCACACCGCCTGGGCCGCCCCGGAGTCCAGCGCCCGGTCCACCGCGCCGGGCAGCGGCCCCAGTTCCAGCAGCCCCGCGACCGTACCGGCCGTGAGGGTGTGCCAGAGGCCCGGCCTGCGGAGCATCGCGTGATCCCCGCCGGTGACCGTCAGGGCGCACGCCCGCGCGCCCGATTCCCGTGCCCTGCGCACGAAGGCGGCGCTTCCCCCGGGATCGGTCGTACGGTCCCGGTCCCCGTGCAGCAGTACGACCGTGCGGCCGCCCAGATGACCGGCCGCCTCGTCCGGCGGGCACCAGGGGGCCAGGCCGACCACCGCGCGTACCGACGGGTGCGAGGCCGCGCTCAGCGCCGCCCGGCCGCCCATGGAGTGCCCGACGAGCACCACCGGGATGCCGCCCGCGGCCGCGGCGAGTTCATCGAGGGCGCGCCGCGCGTCGTACGCAGCGTCCGCGCGGGCGCCGTTCCAGCCCCGGTACCGGTAGCGGATCCGTCCCAGCAGTACGGAGTGCCCCGCCGTGGCCGCGGCGATCCGCGAGGCGATGGGCCGCATCCGGGCCTCCGGCAGATTCCACGACGGCGGCGGGCGCAGACCGTCGGCCCGGCCGCCGTGCAACAGCAGCACCGCGGCCTTCGGGGCCTTGCAGGGCCTGGTGAGTATCAGGGCGGGCTGCTGCACGCCGTCATCGCGCCGTTCGGACACGCGCGGGACTTCCTTTCCTGGCCGGTGGCTCCCGGGACCGTACGGCTGTGCCGTCCGGCCCCCGCACGGTCCTTCGTGGCCGACGGCCGTCCGGATTGGCCCGCGGACCGGGGAGCGCGCCGCCGGACCGGCGGGCGGCCTGACCCGCGCCGTCAGCCGATGGCCTCGCGGCCACCCGCCACGACAAGGCCCGGCAGATACTCGTTGATCTCCTCGCGGGCGTCGTCGGAGAGCCCCGAGTCGGTGACGAACGCGTCCACGTCCTCCAGTGTCGCGAACGAACTCAGCCCCACAGTGCCCCACTTGGTGTGGTCGGCGACCACCACCACCCGCCGCGCGGACTGCACGAACCTGCGGTTCGTCTCGGCCTCCGCGAGGTTGGGCGTGGACAGCCCCGCCTCTGCCGATATGCCGTGCACCCCGAGGAACAGCACATCGAAGTGGAGCGACCGGATCGCCTGGTCGGCCACCGGGCCCACCAGCGAGTCGGACGGCGTACGCACCCCGCCGGTCAGCACCACCGTCGCGGCGCCCGACCGCTGTCCGCTGCCGCCCGCGATCCGCTGGGCGGCGTGGAAGACATCGGCGACGCGCACCGAGTTCGTCACCACGGTCAGATCGGGCACGTCCAGCAGATGCTGGGCGAGGGCGTAGGTCGTGGTCCCGCCGGACAGGGCGATGGCGCTGCCCGGCGCCGCCATCGCCGCCGCTGCCCGCGCGATGTCCTCCTTGGCGCTCAGTTCGAGCCCGGACTTGGCCTCGAACCCCGGCTCGTGCGTGGACGCCTCGACCACCGGCACCGCGCCGCCGTGCACCTTCTCGATGACACCCTGGCGGGCCAGCGCGTCCAGATCCCTGCGGACCGTCATGTCCGAGACATTGAGCTTGCGGGTGAGTTCGTTGACGCGGACGCCGCCCCGGCGCCGTACCTCGTCGAGGATCAGCGCGCGACGCTGCTCCGCGAGCAGATTCTGATTGTCGCTCACCGCAGGGTCCGGTCCTTCCACGCGCCGATGCGGTGCCAGGAGCTGCGGGAGCTGCCCCTGGCCACCGGGGATCCCTCATCCTCGCACGCACAGTTCCCCGCCGCGCCACTGGTTGCCGCACCTCTTCCGGGGGGAGATTCAGTGAGAGCCGTGCGGCGGGCCGCGACCGTCCAGGATTCTGGACCGGCACCGCCGACCGTCCCCTCCACGAGAGCGAGCCACCGCAGTGTCCCCACCCCCGTCCCCCGGTGAGAGCGGCGGCCCCGCCCTCGAACTCCTCGTTCACGGCGTCGGCGGAGCCACCCCGCAGGAGATGCTCGGTGACGCGCGCACCGTCCGGATCACCGGTGACGAGACGGCGGCCGTCTACCGCCGCGCCGACGACACCGACGCCGAGGCCCACCCGCAGGACACCCGGGAGAGCCCCGTCCCCGAGGCATACGTCTGGTCCAACCTCACATCGGGCAACAGCGCCCGCGCCCTGTGGCTGCTGCTGCTCCCCTTCATGGTGGTCAACCTCGCCCACTGGATGCTGCCGTCCGGCCGCGGCGGAGCACGGACGGTCCGGCTGTACGGCGTGCTGGTGCGGCTCGTCGCGCTCAGCCTCACCGTGCTGCTCGTTGCGGCGGCCTGCGAGGTGGCTCTCGACCTGACGGCCTGGCAGTGCGCCGGATCGCCCGGCTGCTCCGACGGGAAGTCCTGGCTCGGGTTCCTGGCCGCCGCACACGGTGGCTGGTGGGCACAGCCCGGCCGGCGGCTGGCCGCCGCCGCGCTCGTCCCCACGGCGCTGACCGCGCTGCTCTGGTACCTCTCCAACCGCACCTGGAGTGCGTACGAGTCACAGCAGCCGCTGGGCGACGACGCCCGAGCGGCGGCCGCCGGAGAGCCGGGGGAGACCGGGGACACCGACGCAGGCGACATCGAGGCCGGGGACATCGAGGCCGGGGAGGGCGGCCGCCCCGCGCTCGGCAGGCCGGGATTCTGGTACGGGCGCAGGCTGGTCGCCCGGCTGCGCGCCGCGCACACCGCCGCCGGATTCCTCACCGTCGCCGCCGCGCTCACCCTCGCGACCGCCGCCTTCGACCGCCGCTCGTCCGCGACACTCCTGGAGGCCATCGGCTGGCTCCTTCAGGGAACGCTCCTTGTGGTGGCCGCAGTTGTCGTCTGGGTGGTCTGCCGCAGAGGCCGCACCGAGACCCGGCTCGACGAAGAGCTGGACCGGGCCGTCGTCACCCTGCTGCCGGGCGGCGCACTCACGCTCCTCGCGCTCTCCGCCGTCTACGCCGCCTGGTCGAGGCCCGGCTGGCGGTCGGGCGGCACGCTCCCGGGGGACCGCGCCTTCGGCATCCTGACCCTCGCCCAGCTCGCCCTCGTCGTGGTGCTGGCCGCCGTCGCCATGGCGATGTACCGCCGGGCGCCCCACACCCGTACCGCGCTGCGCGGACTCGGCGGGCCCGCCGTCGCCCTGCTGGCCTGCGCGCTCGGCGGAGTGATGACCGGCGGGGTCGCCCAGCGCGTGGCCGACTGGCTGGACGGGCCCGGCACCCCCGGTATGGGCAGGACCAGCTCCATCACGGGACCGCCGGTGCTGCTCAGCTGGCAGGCGTCCGTCATCCCGGTCCTGCTGTTCCTGCTGCTGCTCCCGGTCGCGTACTACGCTCTGCGCACCGTGCGCCGCGCACACCGGATCGCACGGACCCTCATGACGGACTATCCGGGGGAGAAGCCGGACACGGTGCGCACCCGGCAGATCGCCGGGGTCCGCGCCCGGGCCCAGCTCACCGACGCCGCACCGCCGTTCGTCGGAATCGTCTCGGCCGCCACACTGCTGCTCGGCGGGGGCGCGCTCGTCGGGTCCTGGCTCAGCGACGAGGTGCCGGGGCGGGCCGCCGATACGGCGCCCGGCTTCATCGCGTCCGCCGCCGACGCCGTACAGGCGGCCGGGTCCTGGCTGGTGGGTCTCGGCTTCATACTGTTCGTCGCGCTGGGCAGGCGCGCCTACCGCGACGCGTCGGCCCGGCGCAGCGTGGGGATCCTCTGGGACGTCGGTACGTTCTGGCCGCGCGCCGCGCACCCCTTCGCACCGCCCTGCTACGCGGAGCGGGCGGTTCCCGACCTGACCTGGCGCATGTTCACCTGGACCGACCTCACCGGCGGCAGGCTCGTCATCTCCGGTCACTCGCAGGGCAGCGTGCTGGCGGCTGCCGCGGTCTGGCAGCTGCCCGCTCGTACCCGCCGCAGGGTCGCCCTGCTCACCTACGGTTCACCCCTGGAGCGGCTGTACGGGCGGTGGTTCCCCGCGTACTTCGGGCCCGACTGCCTGGCCGGGCTGCACGGCGAAGTGCCCTGCTGGCGCAATCTGTGGCGGGCCACCGACCCCATCGGGGGCTGGGTGATGCGCGGCGGCGACGTCGACCGGGGGCCGCTGCTCGACCCGGTGGCCTACGGCAGAACCCGCGAACACCCGCTGCCCGACCCGGTCCTGGGCCACTCCGACTACCAGGCCGACCCGGCCTTCGCCGAGGAGCGCACGGCACTGCTCGACCGGCTGGCGGCGACGGTGCCGCGGCAGACACCGCACCGGGTCCCGGCCGGGCCCGGTGCGGAAGACTCCGCGTCCGGGCGGGTCAGGGCAGTTCGGGCAGATCCTCCGGAAACAGCAGACTGAGATCGTCGGTCGACATCTCGGCGAACTGGGCCACCCGGCCGGCGTGCCGCTCCACCATGGACTCGAACGTCTGCCGGGCGGTCCTGCCATTGCCGAAGGCGGGGCCCTTGGGCAGCACCGTGAAGTACTTCACGAGGGCTTCCGGCGCACCGTCGCCGAGCCGGTACTCGTGCTCGTCCGCCTGCTGCTCGACAATCCGCAGCAGCTCGTCGGGGGAGTAGTCGCCGAAGGTGATGGTGCGGGAGAAACGGGACGCCACACCGGGGTTGACCCCCAGGAAACGCTCCATCTCGGCGGTGTACCCGGCGACGATCACGACCACCGCGTCCCGGTGGTCCTCCATCAGCTTGACCAGGGTGTCGATGGCTTCCTTGCCGAAGTCCCGCCCCGAGTCCTCCGGGGAGAGGGCATACGCCTCGTCGATGAAGAGCACCCCGCCCCTGGCCCGGTCGAACGCCTCCTGGGTGCGGATGGCCGTCGAGCCGATGTGCTCGCCCACCAGGTCCACCCGGGAGACCTCGACGAGATGCCCGCGCTCCAGCACTCCGAGCGAGGCGAGGATCTCGCCGTACAGCCGGGCCACCGTGGTCTTGCCCGTGCCGGGGGAGCCCGTGAAGACCAGATGGCGGCGGGCGGACGCGGCCTTGAGCCCGGCGGCGGCGCGCCGCCTGCCGATCTCGATCATGTCGGTGAGGGCGCGCACCTCGCGCTTGACGCTCTCCAGGCCCACCAGGGTGTCGAGTTCGCCCAGGACGTCCACCGAGGAGCGTATGGGCGCGTCCACGGGCGACGGGGCGGCGGCCGACGGATCGGCGGCCGTGGCCGGCCGCGGTGCGGGCAGCCCGCCGAGCAGACCGGCCGTCTGCGTCGCGGTCGCCACCGCTGGAGCCGCCACGGCGGGAGCCCCGCTCGGGCCGGTCAGCAGGCCGCTCTCGTCGCTGGTGCAGTCCTCGACCACGGGACCGCCGGCGCCGCCCTCACCGAGGGTGCCGTCGGCGAACTCGTAACCGCTGCGCGCACACCGCTCGGTCCTGCAGCGGGTCAGGGTCGTGCGGCAGCCGTCTATGACATGGAAGCCGTAACCGCCGCTGCCCGTCACCCGGCAGTTGTGGAACGTGCCGCGTCCCTCGGCCGACACATAGAAGCCGGCCTCGGCCGGTGAGGTCACCGTGCAGCGCTCGATCCTCGGATCGGCGCCCTTGGTGACGATCACTCCGGTCTGCGCGCCGTCGATGGTGCAGCCGCTGAGCGTGCCGCCGCTGCCGTGGTCGCGGAACCAGGCGCCGGTGGACGCCTCCCGGATACGGCAGTCGTCCAGCTGCGCCGTGGCGCCGTCGCTCACCGAGACCGCGGTGTTCCGCACCTGGGCGAGATCGCTGTCGACCACGTCGGCGCGCGAACCGCGGTCCAGTACGAAGATCGCGTCCGGTACGTCGTGCACCCGGCAGGAGTCCAGCACCACCGTCGCCCCGTCGCTGACCCAGACGGCCGGGTAGTCGCCCGTACTGTCGTGGATCTCGCACTGGTTGGCGTCCACCCGGGTGCCCGGGTCCCACACCGAGAGGCCGTTGCGCCCGAAGCGCCGGACGGTCGAGCGGGTCAGCGTGAGCACCGAACGGGACCTGAGGTCGACCGCGTTCTCCGGGATGTCATGGATGTCGCAGTCCGACAGTGTCAGCACCGCGTCCGTGTCCAGCGTGACACCGTCGGCCGACGTGCGGTGGACGGTGCAGTCCGTGAGGTGGGCCGATGCGCGCGCGGCGATCTGCACACCCGTGCCCTTGACCTCGTAGATCTCGCAGCCGAACGCCTCCAGGCCGCTGCCGTCGCCGGAGACGCTCAGCCCGGCCCCGGACGCGTGATGGACCCGGCAGCGCTCGATCCTGGGATGCGCCCCGCCGTGCACCGAGATGCCCGACTGGCCGGCCGCGACCACCTCGCACTCCTCGAACACCCCGCCCGCGCCGTCCAGTACACCGATTCCGACGCCCGCCGGATTGTCGACCGTGCAGCGGCGCACGGTCGGCCTGGCCGCCCCGCGCACCTCGATGCCGACGGCGGAGCGGGTGACGATCCGCAGATCCAGCAGCTCCGGGGTGCCCTCCTCGACGAGCAGCGCGGGCGCGGACGAATCCTGCCCCTCGACCTGGAGGTCCTGGACGACCGCGGACGCTCGCACGGTGAGCGGGATGCCGTCGGCGGGGGCGATCCGCACCGAGCCGACCGCTCCGTCCGTGCCCCGCAGGGTGATCGCGTGCTGGACGACGAGATTCTCGCGGTACGTGCCGGGAGCGACCGTGAGGACGTCACCGTCACCTGCGGCCTCCAGGGCTGCGGAGAGGGAGATGTACTCGCCTGTGCGGCGCCGCCACCTGGATGTTCCGGTGTACGTCACCTGGACCGTGCCCTGTGCCATGGCGCTGTTGTGCCCCCACCTCGTGTGCCCGACGGATGTGGCCCCACCGTAGCGCGCGCTGGACGCGGGAGTTGACGCGAGAGGCGGTCTCAGCTGCCGGTGCCCGTGCGTCCCCAGTCGGGACCGGCTTCGCTCCAGGCGCGGTCGAGTCTCACGTACCGCCGCTGTATCAGCCGCCATACGACGAGACGGCGCCCGGCGACGATGAGCCCCGCCGTCGCCGCGGCCGAGCCGAACCCCGCGAGCACCGCGCGGGCCCGCACCGTACGCGGTTTCATGGGTCTGTTGACGAGGTGCCCGCTGTCGTCGGTCCAGACGCGCAGGCGGTCACCGGGGCGATTGTCGGCCTTGAACGTGGAGAGCGCGCCGCTGTGCCGGCTGCCGTCCACCCCGGTCCATACGGCGGCGGCCCGGCCGCGGGGCAGGGCGTCCGAGATCCCGTCCGGGTTGGCGGGCACCACCGATGGCTCCGGCAGGGGGCGCACCACCGTCGCCGTGGTCGTATGCCGGTGTCTGCGCTGGATCCGGGCGGCGTCCTGGAGGGCGCTGCCGGTGAGAGAGCCGCAGAGCCATCCCACGAGCGGCGCCGCGACAGCGATGAGCAGCACCGCGACGAGCGCCACCCACGCCTCGGCGAGATCGGTCCCACGGCGCAGGGGATTGTGCCGCCAACGCCACACCCCGGCTGCTGCTCGCACGTCCCGCACCCCCTTCCGTATCCGTCCTGACCTCACTGGGCACGGCCTGCCTGCGGCCGGGCGCAGCGAGAGCAATCTCACGCAAGTACAACGCGCCTGCCGTATCTGTGAGTTCCCTGGGAAAGATAGGGGGGTCCCGTACGAGGATGCACACCGGCCGCCAACGCGAACCGTGGGCACCGCTGTTGGGCAACGGCCTGATCGCCTTGCTCACGGACGGCCACGCCTGCGCGCGTCCACCACCGCTCTCCGGCAGGTCCCGGGGCCCGGCCGCGGCCGGACCCGGCGCACACCCCGTGAGGGACCTGGCCGGACGGATGTGGATCCTGTGCAGAACCGCGTGCACCGGTGGCGCCAGGGGAGCCGTCCTGCCGTCCGGTTCTGTGGTGCAGGAAGGACGGTCAGTATCCCCGGCCCTGGTAGGGGCGGTTGTACGGATCCTCGTACGGCGAGGGCGCCGGCCGCTGAGCCGCGGGCCGCATCGCCTCGTAACCGGCGCCTGCGGGCCGCTGCGGCTGCTGCTGCGGTCCCGGGTAGCCGCGCCCCCCGGTGGCCTGCGGAGGGATGTACGGCGTCGGCGCGTGCTGCTGCATCGGCGCGGGGTGCGCCATGGGCTGCGGATAGCCGTAGGACTGCCCCTGCTGCGAAGGGCCGGCCGGCAGCGCGGGCAGGGCCGATGGCAGCGCCGGCAAGTAGCTGTTGCCGGTGTCGTAAGCCGAGGGGACTCGGATCGGAGCGATCTGAGGGGTGCCCCGCTCTGCGACAAGAGAATCGTAGATAGGGGTGTCCGGGAAGGACGGCGCGGAGTAGTAACCGCCACCGTAGGTCGCACGGGGGGACGTCATGGCACATAAGTTAAGCCCACGATGTGCTGATTGGGGAGCCCGATAAGAGGGTTGTTTTGCGCGTTCCGGGTGACTGTGGATCCCCAATGCGAGCGAACTTGCCAAAAACGGTCGTCAGGGCCGACTCTGATCAGGTAGTGGCCTGCTCGCGGGCCGGTTACCGGCGGGTTGCCGCCAGATGGCGCAACGATCTTCCTGCGCTCCTCAGGAGCACTCCACGGCGGCTGGGATTAGGTTGGCCGTACGGAAATCTACGGCTTCACGACGCCAGTTGGGGGCGAGCATGTCAATGCTTAAGGGAACCAATGTTCCGGTGTCGGCTCAGGCCGTGCGGGTCGAATTGGGATGGCGGCCAGGTCCTGGGGTGCCCGATGTCGATGCCTCGGCCCTGTTGCTGGCATCGGGAAAGGTGCGCACGGACGCCGACTTCGTCTTTTACAACCAGCCGCAGCACGCGTCCGGAGCGGTCCGCCACGAGGGGAAGACGACCACATCGGACACCGCGACCGACACGCTCGCGGTCGACCTCGCGCTGGTGGAGCCCGCCATCGAGCGGGTGGTCCTGGCGGCATCGGCCGATGGGGGCACCTTCGGCCAGGTGCCCGGTCTCCACATCCGGGTGCTCGACGCGGCGGACGGTACCGAGATCGCCCGGTTCGACAGCCAGGACGCCACGGTGGAGACGGCCTTCCTCCTCGGTGAGCTCTACCGGCGGCAGGGCGCCTGGAAGTTCCGCGCGGTCGGTCAGGGGTACGGCAGCGGCCTCGAAGGGCTGGCCACGGACTTCGGGATCAGCGTGGACGACGCCCAGCGGTCCGCCCCGCAGACCCCGGCGGCTCCGGCCGCCGCACCACCCGTCCCGCCGGCGGCCCCGTCACCGCCTCCCGCCGCTCCGTACAGCGCCCCCGCCCCGCCGCCCGCAGAACCGCCCGCACCGCCCGCCCCCGTACGGCTGAGCAAGGTCACCCTGACGAAGGAAGCGCCCGCCGTCTCCCTCACCAAGCAGGGCGGGACATCGGGGTCCATGCGGGTCAACCTCAACTGGGAGACCCGGCAGCAGCAGCCCAAGGGCTGGGCGGCCAAGCTCGGCAAGGCCGTCGCCATGAACTCCGGTATCGACCTCGACCTGTGCGCGCTCTACGAACTGACCGACGGCCGCAAGGGCGTCGTCCAGGCCCTGGGCAACGCGTTCGGGTCGCTGAGCAGGCCGCCGTACATCCACCTCGACGGCGACGACCGCACCGGCTCCGTCTCGGCGGGCGAGAACCTCACCATCAACCTCGACCAGAAGAACAGCATCAGACGGGTTCTCATCTTCGTGACGATCTACGAAGGGGCGAAGAGCTTCGCCGATCTGCATGCCACGGTCACGCTCCAGCCGCAGCACGGCGCGGCCGTCGACTTCTCGCTCGACGAATGCACCGTGCCGTCAACGGTCTGCGCGCTCGCCCTCATCACCAACAACGCCGGGGACCTCGTCGTCCAGCGCGAGGCCCGCTATCTGGTGCCCGACCGCGGCGTCAGCCCGCAGCGCACCGTCGACCAGACGTACGGCTGGGGCATGAACTGGACGCCCGGCAGGAAGTGAGCAGCCGCGGTACCAGGCCCTGCCGTCGGCCACGAAAGGCCGACGGCAGGGCCCGGGGCCACGCTCAGAGGTCCTGCGCGGCCCCGGGCGGGACCTCGGGCCCGGTCCCGGTCGCCGCGGGGGAGGCGGCGCCCCGGTCCGGTCGCGCTTCCGGTTTGGCGTAGGTCCGCCCCTTCCAGGCGGCGCCACGCCCGCGGTAGTGCTGCACCGCGGAGTCGACCGTCATCACCAGATACAGCAGCGCGGTGAACGGCAGGGCCGGCGCGAGCAACGGCGACAGGCGGTAGTAGCGCAGCATCGGCAGATAGGTCCCCGCCATCACCAGCCAGGCGAGCCCGCCCGCCCACGCGGCGGGGGCGTCACCCAGCAGCAGAGCGGCGACCAGCGTGAGCGGCGGCGCGAGATAGACCAGCGCGAGACCGAGCACCGTGCCGGTGAGCAGCAGAAGGCTGTGCCTGAGCTGGGCGTACGCGCTGCGCGAGACCATCCGCCATAGATCGCCGAGCCCCGGGTACGGGCGCACACTGTCCACCCGATCGGCGAGCCCCAGCCAGATACGGCCGCCGCTGCGCCGCACCACCCCGGCCAGCGACACATCGTCGATGACCGCCTGCCTGATGGACTCCGGGACCCCGGCACGCTCCGCCGCCTCGGTCCGCAGCAGCACACAGCCCCCGGCCGCGGCCGCCGTACGGCCCCCCGGCCTGTTGATCCACCGGAACGGATACAGCTGGGCGAAGAAGTACACGAAAGCGGGGACGACCTGCCGCTCCCAGAAACTCTCGACGCGCAGCCGGGCCATCTGGGACACCAGATCGAGCCGCGCCGAACCTGCGGCGGACACCAACTCGCGCAGGCTGTCCGGCGCATGGGCGATATCGGCGTCCGTCAGCAGCAGATACTCCGGATCCCCGGCACGCGCGAGAGCGATCCCGTGGCGCAGCGCCCACAGCTTCCCCGTCCAGCCGGGCTCGGGCTCACCGGGGGAGACGACGGTCAGCGGGAGCCCGCCGTGCCGTGCGGCCAGACCGGCGGCCAGCTCTCCGGTCCCGTCGGAGCTTCCGTCGTCGACCAGGAAGATCTCGGCCTCGCCCGGGTACTCCTGGGCCAGCAGCGAAGGAAGGCTCAGCGGCAGGACCGCGGCCTCGTCCCTGGCGGGCACGATCACCGCCACGGACGGCCAGACGGCGGGGGCGGTGCGCGGTGGCAGCCGCTGGTCGGTCCGCCAGAACAGACCCTGCCCCAGCAGCAGCCACATCCACACGGCCAGCGAACACACGGCGATCCAGGCAATGGCGCTCATCCGCCGAAGTCTGCCCCACCGGGGCCGGTCCGGACGAGCTGTCGACTAGGGTGACCGAGTGAAGATCGCGCTCATGGACTCCGGAATCGGCCTCCTCGCGGCGGCCGCCGCTGTACGCCGTCAGCGGCCCGACGCCGATCTGGTGCTCTCCAGTGACCCCGGCAGCATGCCGTGGGGCCCACGCGCGCCGCACGACGTCACCGCCCGCGCCCTGGCGGTCGCACGCGCGGCCGCCGCACACCGGCCGGACGCCCTGATCGTCGCCTGCAACACCGCATCGGTCCACGCCCTGCCGGCCATCCGTGCCGCGCTCGAACCGGACGTCCCGGTCATCGGCACGGTGCCCGCCATCAAGCCCGCCGCCGTCGGCGGGGGATCCGTCGCCATCTGGGCGACCCCGGCGACCACCGGCAGCGACTACCAGCGCGCACTGATCCGTGAGTTCGCCGCCGGCGCCGACGTCACCGAAGTGCCCTGTCCCGGCCTCGCGGACGCCATCGAGTACGCCGACGAGGCGGCGATCGACCGGGCCGTGGCCGCGGCGGCCGCGCTCACCCCGTCCGGCGTAAGGGCCGTCGTCCTTGGCTGCACCCATTACGAACTGGTCGGTGAGCGGATCGCCGACGCCGTCCGGCGGCACGGCAGCCCCGGCGCCGAGCTGTACGGCTCGGCGGGGGCCGTGGCCGCCCAGGCGCTGCGCCGGATCGGGGCCGTGCCCACGTCCGGCGGCACCCCGGGCACCCGGCTGACGGTGCTCCTCGGCGGACAGGAGGCGCCCCTCCCCACCGCGGCGCTCACCTATCTGGAAGGGCGCCTGCTCCAGGCCGTCAGCCCCGCGCTCTGAGCCTCGCGCCCTCCGCCGGACCACCGCCGCCCTCGCGGAAGGTGGGTAGGCTGCTACGCATGAGGGACCACAGCGAGCCCGGCTCCCGGGTCTGGACCGGCCAGGCGACCAACCACGTGCAGTGGCTGCTCTCGTTCGCCGGGGCCGCGTGCCTGGCGCTCGGGATCGAACTGGCTGTGAGTTCCGCCTGGACAGCGGACGGCGCGCCCCTGCTGATGGCCGTGATCGGCTGTGTGCTGGTCGGCCTGCTGATGCTCTACGGCACGCTCGCCTTCGTCCATGTCGCGGTGAAGGTCGACGACCACACCTTCGAGGTGCGCTGCGGCTACATCGGGCTGCCGCGCCGCCGCATCCTGCTCGACCATGTGGTGGGCGCCGACTTCGATCCGGCCGTGACCCCGCGCCAGTGGGGCGGCTGGGGGTACCGGTGGCGCCCCGAGAAGGGCACCGCCGTGGTGGTGCGCCGCGGGGAGGGCCTGGTCCTGACCCTGTGGGACGGCCGGAGCTTCACCGTGACCGTCGACGACGCGGAGGCGGCCGTCCGCATCATCCGCGACCGGCTGCGGCTCTCGCCGGGCTGACCGGGCCCGCGGGCCGCGCTTGCCGGACGCACAGCCCGCCACCGTAGACTCCGCCTGGTGAGCGCCCCCACCACACCCACGGACGAGTCCGAGCGGCTCGCCCCGCCGCCCGTCGAAGAGACGCGTGTACGGCGGCTGGCCCGCCGTCTCCTGCGGCCCGCCGCCGCGGCCGCGTCCGGCCTGCTGCTGTACGCCAGCTTCCCGCCGCGGCCCCTGTGGTGGCTGGCACCCGTCGCCTTCGCCGTACTGGGGCTCGCTCTGTACGGCCGCCGGGCCCGGGCCGGACTCGGCCTCGGCTATCTGGCGGGCCTGGGATATCTGCTGCCGCTGCTGGTCTGGACGGGCGTCGAGGTCGGCCCCGGCCCCTGGCTGGGCCTGGCAGCCGTCGAAGCGCTCTTCATCGCTGTCGCGGGCGCGGGGATCGCCTATGTCTCACGCCTGCCGCTCGGGCCGCTGTGGGGCGCCGCGGTGTGGATCGCGGTCGAAGCGGCCCGGGCCCGGGTGCCTTTCGGTGGTTTCCCCTGGGGCAAGGTGGCCTTCGGGCAGCCCGAGGGTGTCTTCCTGCCGCTGGCCGCTGTCGGCGGGACACCGCTGCTCGGCTTCGCCGTCGTCCTGTGCGGCTTCGGCCTGGGCGAGCTGGTACGCCGCCGGGCCGCGCTGCGGCGCTTCGCGGACCGCAGGATCCTCACCGCCGCCGTTCTCGCCGTAGCCCCCGTCGCGGCCGGATTCGCCGCGCTCCCGCTGGTCAGCAACAGCGCCCAGGACGGCACGGCCACCGTCGCCCTCATCCAGGGGAACGTTCCCCGGATGGGACTCGACTTCGCCACGCAGCGCCGCGCGGTCCTCGACCACCATGTGAAGGAGACGCTGAAGCTGGCCGCCGATGTGAAGGCGGGCCGGGCCAAGCAGCCGGACCTGGTGCTGTGGCCGGAGAACTCGTCGGACATCGATCCGTACCTCAACGCGGACGCCTACGACGAGATCGACGAGGCGGCCAAGGCGATCAAGGCGCCCCTCTCGGTCGGCGCCGTCGTCACCCCGGACAACGGCGCGGGGTCGCCGCTCAACCAGCAGATCCTCTGGGACCCCAAGAAGGGCCCCGTCGACACGTACAACAAGCGTCAGCTGCAGCCGTTCGGCGAGTACATGCCCTACCGGTCGTTCTTCCGGCTGTTCAGCTCCGACGTGGACCTGGTCCGCAAGGACTTCGTACCCGGGCACAAGGCGGCCGACTTCGACATGGCGGGCACCAGGGTCGGCCCCGTCACCTGTTACGAGGCGGCGTTCGACTGGGCCGTGCGGGACCAGGTGAAGGCCGGGGCGCAGATCATCTCCGTGCCGAGCAACAACGCCACCTTCGACCGCAGCGAGATGACCTACCAGCAGCTCGCGATGTCACGGGTACGGGCCGTGGAGCACAGCAGGGCCGTGATGGTGCCCGTCACCACGGGCGTGAGCGCGGTCATCAGGCCGGACGGTTCGATCGCGCAGAAGACCAAGATGTTCACCGCCGACGCCCTGGTGGCGGATGTCCCGAAGCGCTCGTCGCAGACCCCGGCCACCCGGATGGGAACGCTCCCCGAATGGCTGCTCGTCGCACTCGCGGCGGGCGGCGTCGGCTGGACGGCCACCCGCACGGTGCGCCGAAGGAAAGCCGTGAGGGAGCACGTCTGATCGCCGGTTAGGGTCGGGGCATGGCTACTCCTGACTTCATCCGCGAGATCCGGGCCACCGCCGGTCACCAGCTGCTTCTGCTGCCCGGTGTGAGCGCCGTCGTCTTCGACGACGAGGGGCGGGTGCTGCTCAACCGGCGCGCCGACACCGGCAAGTGGTCGATCATCGGTGGCATCCCGGAGCCGGGCGAGCAGCCCGCGGACACGGCCGTACGGGAGGTCTACGAGGAGACGGCCGTACGGTGCGTGGTCGAGCGGGTGGTCCTCGTCCAGGCGCTGAAGAAGATCCAGTACCCGAACGGTGACCACTGCCAGTTCATGGACATCAGCCTGCTCTGCCGGGCCACCGGGGGAGCGCCCCGGGTCAACGACGACGAGTCCCTGGACGTCGGCTGGTTCCCCGTCGACGCCCTGCCGGAACTGGCCGACTTCGCACTGACACGGATCAAGCGGTCCCTCGCCGAAGGCCCCACCTGGTTCGAACCGGCCACTTTCGATCCCGCCCTCGACGCCTAAGGGCTGTCCCGCAATTCCCGGCGGGCGCGCGACGACAGCTACGGCACCTCGCCGCGTTGTCGGAACGTCCACATACACCCAGTATGCGGACGTCCCTCCGCCTTGCGATGCACCGCATCTGACGCCGCACGCTGATCCACCAGGAATTGCGGGACAGCCCTTAGGCTGTGGCCCCATGACCGAGCATCCTGCCTCCGCACCCGCACCCCTCGGCCTGGATCTGGCGGGCCGTACCGCACTCGTCACCGGGGCCGCCGGTGGCATCGGCGCCGCCTGTGCGCTCCGCCTCGCCGCAGCCGGTGCCACCGTGCGGGCCGTCGACCGCGACGAGGCCGGGCTCGCGGCGCTCGCCGGCCGGGCCGCCGGGCTGTCAGGCGCGGTCGAACCGTACGGGCTCGACCTGACCGACCTCGACGCAGCGGAGCGGGCCGCCGCCGGCGCGGACGTCCTCGTCAACAACGCGGGCCTGCAGCTCGTCCGGCCCATCGAGGACTTCCCGCCCGAGGTCTTCCACACCATCCTCACCGTGATGCTGGAAGCACCCTTCCGGCTGATCAGGGGCGCCCTCCCGCACATGTACGCCCAGGGCTGGGGCCGCATCGTCAACCTGTCGTCCGTGCACGGGCTGCGCGCCTCCGCGTACAAGTCGGCGTATGTGTCGGCCAAGCACGGCCTCGAAGGGCTCTCCAAGACCGCGGCGCTCGAAGGCGCCCCGCACGGTGTGACGTCGAACTGCGTGAACCCCGGCTATGTGCGCACCCCGCTGGTCGAGCGGCAGATCGCCGACCAGGCCGCCGCGCACGGGATCCCGCGTGAGCGGGTGGTCAGCGAGGTCCTGCTGAAGGAATCGGCGCTCAAACGGCTGGTCGAGCCGGACGAGGTCGCCGAGGCCGTGGCCTACCTGTGCGCGCCGCAGGCCGCGTTCATCACCGGCACCTCGCTCTCGCTCGACGGCGGGTGGAGCGCGCGTTAGCGGGCCTCCGGGCCCAGACCTCCCGCGACGTAGGCGCGCGCACCGTCCTCCAGCCGGGACCTGAGCGTGAAGAACAGGTCGGCCGCCCGGATCCCGACCCAGCCGTCCGGGAGCAGCTCAGCCGGGAGGCCCGGGTCGAGGTACGGGAGCTGACGCCAGTCGGTCAGCACACGGACGTAGTCCACGAACGCGTCCCGCCCGGCCGGGCCGGGGCCGGTGTCGGAAGGGGCCGGCAGACGGTCCAGTACATCCGCGTGCTTACGGACGAACTCGCCGTACAGAAGCTCCAGTTGGTCGAGGTCCCACCACTGCCTGACCTTCTCCTCCAGCGGGCCGAACGCCAGATGGTCGGCCCGGAAGAGGTCCGCGTAGCCGTCCAGTTCCAGGCGGCGGAGCATCTCGGCCGTGGCGTCGTAGAGATGCGCGGGGGCGATGTAGACCCCCGCGGAGGCCGTGCCGAAGCCGAGGCGGGTCAGCCGGGACCGCATCAGATGCCGCTTGCTGCGCTCCGACTCCGGTACGGAGAAGACCGCGAGCAGCCATCCGTCGGCCGGTGTGGCGCGGTCCCTGCGGAAGATACGGAGGTCGCCTTCCCGCAGGACCGAGAGGCCCTCGTCGGAGAGCGCGTACCCCGCCGAGCCGTTCCGGCGTTCGGCCCGCAGCAGGCCCCGCCGTTTCAGCCGGGAGATCGACGACCGTACGGCGGGGGCCTCGATGCCGAGGTCCGCGAGCAGCCCGATCAGGGTGGCCACCGAGAGCCAGCCGCCCTCGGTCCTGGAGTAGAGGCCGTACACCGTCACGATGAACTGGCGTGGCTGCGCGGAACCGGCTGCGGGCTCCCCCTTCGCGGGCTCATCCGCTTCTGCTGCGATCGTCACCCGGGGAGGCTATCAACGGGGTGTTCCGGTTCCACGGTCTACGATGTCGTTCCTCCGCGTGGTGCTGTGTCAGGAGGCCGGTGTGCCCGACAGGAAGACCGTACGACCTTCGCGCCGTGTACTGATCGCCGGCGGGGCGGTGCTGGCCGCCGCACTGGCGCTCGCGGGCGCCGGAGCCGCCGGGCTGCTGAGTGGTCACGGCCACTCCGCCGCCGGACACTCCGACGGTCTGCGGCACACCGGTGTCGACGCGTCGGCCGGCAGTTGTGGAACGGGCTGGCACGACCCGCGTCCCGGCACGCAGGTCTTCGATGTGCACAACACGTCGAGCGTGCCGGTCGAGGTGTATCTGAAGGACGCGTCGAGCGGCGCTGTGTACGGCGAGGTGGAGGGGCTCGGGCCCGGCACCACCCGGGCGCTCCGGGTGACCATCGCCTCGGGTTCCTACGCGTTCGGCTGTTTCCCCGACGACGCCGCGTCCGTCACCGGTCCCACCGTGCGGGTCCCGTCCGGCGGCGACGGCAGCGGCAGTAGCGGGAAAAGTGACAGTAGCGGTGAGAGTGGCAGCAGCGGCCCGGCCGCGGTGCCCGTCAGCCAGCACGATCTGATCCCGCCCACGCTGAGCTACCAGAAGTGGGTCACCGGCCGGATGGGTTCACTCGTCGGCGCCGCGCGGCAGCTCGACACCGCGGTCCGCGCGGACGACCCGGCACGGGCCAGGAAAGCCTGGCTCACCGCGCACCTCGACTACGAGCGGCTCGGCGCCGCGTACGGCACGTTCGGCGACGCGGACGCGGCGATCAACGGAACGACCGCAGGGCTGGCCGGTGGCGTCCACGACAAGGACTTCACCGGTTTCCACCGCATCGAGTACGGGCTGTGGCACGGCGAGTCCGCCACCGCCCTGCGGCCGTTCGCCGACCGGCTGGTCAAGGACGTGGTCGCGCTGCGAACGGACTGGCGGCAGGCCCGGATGGACCCACTCGACCTGGGGCTGCGGGCGCACGAAATCCTGGAGAATACCGTGCAGTTCGAGCTGACGGGCCGCACCGACTACGGCAGCGGCAGCAATCTCGCGACCGCCCGCGCCAATCTCGACGGCACCCGGGTCGTGCTGTCCAGGCTGCGCCCGGTGCTCAGCGGCAGATACCCGGGGCTGAAGACCCTGGACGCCGAACTCGACCGGACCCAGGCGGTGCTGGACCGTCAGGAGCACGGAGGGCACTGGACCGCGCCCGCCCGGCTCGGCCGCGCGGAGCGCGAGAAGGTGAACGCCGCGGTCAGCGGACTGGTGGAGCGGCTCGCGGACATCGCGGCTCTCTGTGACGTACGGCGGTCGTCCTGACGGGCCTTCGGTTCCCGCTCAACAGTTTGTTTGCTCAATTTTGTTTTCCCACCGGATGCCAGGTGTTCACTCCCGTGTCATCGTGATGCATCGTGTCAGGATGTTGAGACGTGCATGACAGGGTGCACCAGGCAGAAGTGGAAGGCGGATCCGCATGGGGAGCAAGGGCAGAGGAGCAGGCGCGCGCCGTTGGGGAGCGCTGGCCGGTGCCGCCGCGCTGACCGTACTCGGCGGCGCCGCACCCGTCTGGGCGACGGGGCCCGCCACAGCGCACCACGGGAGTGCGACGGCGACCCCCATCAAACACCTGGTGGTGCTCTTCGACGAGAACATCTCCTTCGACCACTACTTCGCGACGTACCCGCAGGCCGCGAACACCGACGGCACGAAGTTCACGCCCTCCCCGCGCACGCCCCACGACATCGACAATCTCCGTACCGCCGGGCTGCTCGACAAGAACCCCAACCAGTACCTGCCCAAGCGGCTCACCCCCGACCAGGCCATGACCTGCGACCAGAACCACTCGTACGGTCCGGAGCAGTACGCGTACAACGGCGGCAAGGCCGACAAGTTCGTGGAGAACACCGACTCGGGCAAGTGCTCGGGCAACCTCTTCGGTGAACCCGGCCTGGGCATGGACTACTTCGACGGCAACACCGTCACCGCGATGTGGAACTACGCCCAGCACTACGCCCTCAACGACAACTCCTTCGGCTCCGCCTACGGGCCGTCGACCCCGGGCGCCATCGAGCTGGTCTCGGGCCAGACGCACGGTGTGGTCTCCACCGACCCCGCCTCCTCCACCGAGCACCCCGAGCGGACCGACAAGCCCGACCCGGCGGCGGTGGCGTCGCCGGACGCGCACGGCGTCGGCACCATGATCACCGACCCGGACCCGGCCTACGACGACTGTTCCGGCAACGACCACACCAGCAAGTCCTCCCTCGCCATGCTGGGCGGCAAGAACATCGGTGACCGGCTGAACGAGAAGAACGTCAGCTGGGGCTGGTTCCAGGGCGGCTTCCGGCCGAGCACCCCGTGGGACGGCACGTCGGACCACCTCGCCAAGTGCGGCGGCACCACACACGCGAACGTCGGCGGCGAGCAGGTCGTGGACTACAGCCCGCACCACGATCCCTTCCAGTACTACGCGTCGACGGCCAACCCGCACCACGTGGCGCCGAAGTCGGTCGCCGAGATCGGTCACGCGGGGCAGGCCAACCACAACTACGACCTGACGGACTTCGACGCGGCCCTCACGTCGGGCCATCTGCCGTCGGTGAGCTTCCTCAAGGCCCCCTCCTACCAGGACGGGCACGCCGGATACTCCGACCCCACCGATGAGCAGGACTTCCTGATCGGTCAGATCAACAAGATCCAGCAGTCCCCGCAGTGGAAGGACACGGCGGTCGTCCTCGCCTACGACGACTCGGACGGCTGGTACGACCACGTGTACGCCAAGCCGCGCAACGGCTCGCAGGACACCAGCAAGCAGACGAACGGCAAGACGGTGGACTCACCGGCGTGCCAGAAGGGCCCGAAGGCCGCGGGCGGCTATGCCGACCGGTGCGGTCCCGGCGCCCGGCAGCCGCTGATGGTCATCTCCCCGTACGGCAAGGTCAACAAGATCGACCACACCCGGACCGAGCAGACCTCCATCATCAAGTTCGTCGAGGAGAACTGGCACACCGGCCGCATCGGGGACCACTCCTTCGACACCCGGGCCGGATCGCTGGCCGGGATGCTCGACTTCCGCCACCCCAACGGCAAGCAGGTCCTGCTGAACAAGGACGGCTCCGTCAAGTCGGCCGGCCCCATCAGGCCGGTGGCGCCGGCCGCCGCGCGGATCACCGACCCGCAGCGGCAGCACGTCGCCATCGAGGAACTCTCCGGCAGCGGAAGCTCCCGGCCGGGTCTGCTGACCGCCGGTGTGCTGGCGGCAGTGGTCGTCGGCGGCGCGGGTGTGACGCTTGCGGTCCGCCGCCGCTCCGGGCGGGGCGCGGCCTGAGCCGTACGGCATGACGCCGGGGACCGGGCCGTGGTGGCCCGGTCCCCGGCGCTGCTGTCCGGCGCGCTGCCCCCCCCCGCCGTTCTCAGGTGGAGGCCGCCGGGCCGACCTGGGTCTTGAGCTTCGAGATGTTCACCGCCTGGTCGGGCGACGGTGTGCTCGACGGCACGGGTTTGTCGAAGCCGGAGAACCCCACGGTCGCCAGGGTGGTTCCGTCCTTCGCCTTCACCGTGACCTGGACGGGATAGGGCTTGCCGTGCGTCGCCACGTACAGGGTCTCCCGCTGGCCGCCGCGTACCCCGCTGACCGGGACCACCTCGATCCCGTGGAGCTTGGTCACCTTGCCCTTGGTCAGCCGGCCGCCCGAAGTGCCCGACTCCGTACTCGTCTTGAGGAACGAGTCCAGATCGCAGACTTTCGAGAGGCCCTGCAGCGGGGAGTCGCTCGACGACCCTTCGAGATAGCGCCCGTTGATGACGGCCTCGGCGGCGCTGCCTCCCGGCACCTGGTTCTTCCAGAAGGCCGCGTCCGGCTTGATCCAGACCTTGCCGCCCCTCTTGATGATCTCGACGGAGCCCTGGCCGCCCAGGCTCACCGAGCCCCGGCAGTTGGCCTGCCGGTCGAGCGTGAGGTCCATCGAGGTGGGGGTGCCCCGTGAGCCGAATCTCCCGTGGACACTGATGTGCAGCGATGAGGTCCCGTAGAGGGCGTCATGTGCCTTTTTGGCGATCTCCTGGGCCGACAGCGACCCTGTCCCGCCGTCCGCCACGGCTGAGCCGCCCGCAGCGATCGTCAGAACGGCTGCTGCGGCGCCCGCTGCCAGTGGCTTGGCCATGCGGTGTCCTGTCAACGTCGCCTCCTGAATGTGCCTGGTCAAGGGCGGTGAGACGTACACGACGAGGCTACGCCCGCCATGCGTGTGCCGCACGGCGGGCGCCGGAGGAGCGGGAGATCAGCCGGTGTGTGCCGGCCGCGGGGAGTGCGGTGCGGCCGGTGCTCAGCTCGTGCCGCTGCCCTGCGGTACGCCGCCGTTGGTCCACACCGGGTCGGGCCAGGTGCCGGTGCAGACCGGCGGGTCCGCGTACCAGCCGGAGTTCCCCGTGCCCTGGGTGATCTCGAAACCGGAACCGATGCAGTTGTGGATCGGGTTCGGCTGCGCGATGTGGGTGGCGGTGACATCGGTGAACGAGGCGGTGCCAGGCGCCTGGATCTGGAGTGCGTACGTCCCGGCGCCGTCGATCCTCACGTGGTCGAAGTGCAGACCGTTCGTCGCACCCTCGATCAGCATGATCGCCGCGTACGAGCTGTCGAGGATCTCGCTGTCGGTGATGTCGATGTCGCCGTTCACCGGTTCGTTGAGGCCGCTGAACCAGATGGCGCCCACGCCGAACTGCCAGTTGAAGTCGTTGTTCCCGGTCCGGATCAGGGTGTTGCGCGCGGCGGTCGTGGTGCCCGAAACGGTCGTTCCCTGGCCGGAGTTGACGCCCGGATAGCGATTGGCGATATGCAGGCCGCCGCCGTTGGTGATGGTGTCGGCCATCACGTTGTCGGAGATGGTGATGTCCTTGCCGCCGTAGGTCACGATGTTGTTCGCCAGGATCGGCAGGACCACGGTGTTGAACGTGAACTTGTTGTTGACGTTCGGGATGTTCTCCGCCCACATGGCCAGGCCGTCGTCGCCGGTGTTGCGTACGAAGGTGTTGGTGACGGTGGAGTTGGTGACGCCCATATGGAAATTGACGCCGTCCGCGGTCTGGTCGAGGATGCGGCTGTTCTTGATGGTGAAGTTGTCCATCGGGCCGTCCATCCAGGCGCCGACCTTGGTGTGCTGCATCCACACGTCGTCGACCGTGGAGTCGGAGAGTGCGCCGCCGACCGCGTTGACCTGGTCGTTGTCCTCGCGCTCACGGATATCGCCCATGATGGCGAAGTCCTTGAGGGTGACGTCGCTGCTGCCGCCGGCCGACGCGTACTTCCCGTACACGCCGACGGCCTTGCTGCGGTCGGTCGGGTCGCGTCCGGTCAGCACGCTGTACCAGGGGCCCGCTCCGGCGAGTGTCACCTTGTCGACCACGATGTGGTCCCGTACCTGGAAGGTGCCCTGCGGGATGTAGACCGTCCTGCCCTGGGTCTTGCCCGCGTCGACGGCCGCCTGGATCTCGGCGGTCGAGTCGGCGGCCCCGGTCGGGTCGGCGCCGAAGTCCTTCACCACGTCCAGCGCGCCAGCGGGTTCGGGGATCGGCGCGGCTACCTGCTCGAAGTCGGCCAGGTCGATGGTGAACGTCGGCGACTGCGCCGTCGACGCGACCTGGAGGCGGACCTTGGTCCCGGTCGGCAGCGTCGAGCCGAACATGGTGCGGGTCTCGTCGTAGAAGTGGTGCGGGTTGGTGTCACCGGGGTTGTTGTTGAAGGGATAACCCCCGTAGTACCAGCTGTACTTGGAGGTCACCGGCACGCTCTTGAGCTGGTTGCCGTCCACCTTCAGATCGATGGAGGCGTCCCGGCCGGCCCCGTCCGGTGTGTCGGGCAGTGAGTACCGGAAGGACATCGCGTTCGCCGGTGCGGTGAGCGTGAACTCCACGTACTCGCCGGTCGCGTCGAGTGTCACCGCCTGACGTCCGGACGCCTCCGACGGCAGATGGCCGTAGAGGCGGTCGGGGCCGATGAGGGTGCCGTTGGTGGCGGCGTACTCGGCCTCCTGTTCCTTGAAGGGCACGTCGGCGCCCCGGCCGGAAACGCCGACGGGTGAGGGGGCCGGCACTCCCGCCGCCCAGGCGGCGGGGGCACTGGAGATGACCGCGGCGGCGGCCGTTCCGGCCAGGGCGAGTGCCATGGAGAGGGATACGGAGATACCGCGGCGGAGCAGGCGGCGTCTTGGGGGAGGGGGCACAGACATACGTCCTTGCGGCTCGTGGGGGGCTCTGCGGACGCCGAAAGGCTAGAAGCGAGGCCGAAGAAAGTCTATGAGTCTGCGCAAGAAAGCATGCCAGTCATGCAAAATCGCGACTGCGGTGCTGGCTCGAAGGTGCGCGGCAGGTCGTACTCGGCGCCGTCCTCGTGCCCGGAACATGCCGACCGACCCGGCCCGACCCGTGCGGAGCGGTGCGCTCACGCCGACGTGGCGGGGAGAGAGGCGAGGAACTCGCGGACGTGGCGGAGCCAGGTCGCTCGGTCGACCGCGTTCAGGATGTGGGCGGCGCCGGGACGCAGAGGTCGCCACAGCCGGGCGTTGTCGAGCCAAGCTGACAGGAAGGTCTCAGGTCGAGCCGCCTGCGGCGCCCGCGGCCGGGTGGTCCCTGCTCATCCGGCCGCGTCTCGTCGTACGGGAGCCCACCGCCGCGGTGCGCAGCGGGCAGCGTCTGCTGGACAGTCGGCCCGGGTGATCAGGCGTCAGTTCTCTCCGTAACAAGGTCAGTTCAGGGGTGCTCCCGCCGGGCCCGAGTGGCGTGCCACGATCGCCGCGGCGTCCGTGCCGCGCGGGAGGATGCCGTACTGGTGTCCGCGGTCCTCGCCGAGCCGGGCGCCGATGAACGCGCCGGCCGACGCGTCCGGTGCGTACCGCAGCATCAGTGACGACTGCAGCGCCAGCGCCATCCCCTCGACCGTGGCCCGTGCGCGGGTCTGCGCGGCGACCGGGTCACGCAGATCAGCGGCCAGCTCCCGGCGCAGCCGCTCGGTATGCGCGTCGAGGACCGGATGTGCGCCCGCGGTCTTCGCCAGCTCGTCCCAGAACGCGTCGAGGGAGCGTGGCGTCCTGGCGATCCCGCGCAGGACGTCGAGCGCGATCACATTGCCCGACCCCTCCCACACGGCCATGACGGGCTGCTCGCGGTAGCGGCGCGCCAGTGGCCAGTCCTCCGTGTACCCGTTGCCGCCCAGGCACTCCAGCGCCTCATAGGCGTGGTGCGGACCGCGCTTGCAGATCCAGTACTTGGACACGGCCGTGGCCAGCCGCCGGAACGACACCTCGGACTCCCCGCTGTCCTCCTCGTACGCCGCTGCCAGCCGCAGCGACGTCCAGGTGGCCGCCTCCGTCTCCAGGGCCAGATCGGCGAGTACGGCGGTCATCGCGGGCTGTTCCACCAGCCGGGCGCCGAACGCGGTGCGGTACGTGGCGTGCCACACCGCCTCGGACAGCGACTGCCGCATCCCGGCCGTGGAGCCCAGCACACAGTCGAGCCGGGTGTGGTTCACCATCTCGATGATGGTCGGCACCCCGCGGCCGGGCTCGCCGACCCGCTGGGCCCAGGTGGCGTCGAACTCGACCTCGGACGACGCGTTGGACTTGTTGCCCAGTTTGTTCTTGAGGCGCTGGATACGGACGGAGTTACGGGTGCCGTCCGGCAGCACCCGGGGCACCAGGAAGCAGGTGAGCCCGGCCTCGGCCTGCGCCAGGACCAGGAACGCGTCGGACTGCGGGGCCGAGAAGAACCACTTGTGGCCGGTGAGCAGATGGGCGCGGCCGTCCGGGTCCGACGGCAGCGGGACGGCCCGGGTGGTGTTGGACCGTACGTCGGAGCCGCCCTGCTTCTCCGTCATCCCCATACCGAAGGTGAGCCCCGCCTTGCGGCCGGGCGCGATCAGCCGCGGGTCGTAGGTGCGGCTGAACAGACCGGGCAGCCAGTCACGGCCCACGTCCGGGTCGCGCTGCAGCACCGGCACCACCGCGTGCGACATGGACATCGGGCAGGCGTGGCCCGGTTCGATCTGGGCGAAGAGCATGAAGGAGGCCGCCCGCGCCACCGCGGCACCCGGTTTGGGGTCGGCCCAGGCCGCGGTATGGGTGCCGTGCCGTACCGAGGCGCCGATCACCTCGTGGTACGCCGGGTGGAAGTCGATCTCGTCGACCCGGTTGCCGTAGCGGTCGTGGGTCCGCAGCGCGGGCGGGCTGGTGTGGGCCAGCTCGGCCCACTCCTGGAACTCGCCCGAGCCGACGAGAGCGCCGATCCCGTGCAGCTCGGATGCGTGGTGGCCCGCGCCGAACTCCTGGACGGCCGCGGTCAGCGGGGCGTTGGCGGCGTACTCGTCGATACCGACACGGGGCGGCACCTGGTTGACGACCTCATGGGTGAGCCGCGGCGCGGGCGCGTCCGGGAGACCGGCGGGGGAGGGGTGCTCCGTCATGGCTGAATCCTGTCTGCTGGCGGGTGGTTGCCGGTGGTACGGCCGGATCGGCGCGGGGGCGTGCCGGCCCTGGTGCGGCCGGGCGGGAGCCTGCCGGGGGCGGTGCCCGGCGCGTCGGCGGCCGGCGGGGGCGGGGCAGGGCCGCTGTCCGGCGCGCCGACGGCCCGCAGACACAGGGCGGTGATCGCGGCGACCACGGGCCCCGGTTCGTGCTGGTCGCCGACCGGCGAGAGCGGGCCGAGCAGCGCCTCGCCGATCGCACCGATCACCGCGGCGGCGGAGAGGCCGGGGTCCTGCGCGGGCAGCTCGCCCGCGGCGACCCCGGCCGCGATGATCTCCCCGGCCAGCGTGTGGTAACCGCCGCGATAGGTGCGGCGCTCCGCCTCCACCAGCGGATCCACCCGCTCGGCGAGCAGCGCCCAGGCGGTCCGCGGTGACTTCAGCGCACGGTACGAGAAGACCTCGACCAGCGCCCTGAGCCGGGCCGCGGTGTCCTGCTCGGCCCGTACCGCGGCCTGTACGGCGGCGAGTTCATGACCGGCGGTGTGCCGGAAGACCGCGGCCAGCAGCTCCTGCTTGGACGCGAAGTGGTTGTACACGATGCCGGTGGAGACACCCGCACGCGCCGCGAGCGCGGCGACACCCGCGGCGGCGTATCCCCCCTCGGCCAGCAGGCTGCGGGCGGCCTCCAGCAGGCGCTCGCGATGAGCGGTCCTGGTCGCCTCCGTACGGGCCGTCGGTCGGTACGCCATGGTCTGAACCCCGATTCATATCTTCCGTAACCACTGAACCACCCCGTTCGGGACGGCACAAGGCACGAGGACGGCGCGGGCCGGACCCCCCGGGCCGCCGCCCGCGTAATCTGAACCCTCTGAAAGGTGGCACGGCCCATGTCCTCACTCGCCGAAGAGCCCGCGGAGCGCGGCGCCCCGACGCTGTCCTCCCGCGCCGCGGCCGCGCTCACCGGCCTGCGCCGGCCGTTCGCCCCTCAGGGTCCGACCTTGCGGGAGCTGACCGTGCAGGCGCTCTCTTCGGTCGAGCACGGCTACGACCTGCTGGCGCCGAAGTTCGACCGCACGCCGTTCCGTACGCCCGACCGCGTCCTGGACGCGGTCGGCGGCGCTCTGCGTCCGCTCGGCCCGTTCGGGGCGGGCCTCGACGTCTGCTGCGGAACGGGAGCGGGGGTCCGGGCGCTGCGCCCCCTCTGCACGGAGCGGGTCACCGGGGTGGACTTCAGCGCCGGGATGCTGGCCGCCGCCCGTTCGGCGGAGACGGGTACGGGATCGCCCGCGGCCGATTGGGTGCGCGCCGACGCCCGGGATCTGCCGTTCAGCGGCGCCTTCGATCTGGCCGTGAGCTTCGGCGCTTTCGGCCACTTCTTGCCCGCCGAACGCCCCGGCCTGTTCGCCGGGGTCCACCGGGCGCTGCGGCCCGGCGGAGTCTTCGCGTTCCCCGTCGGGGCGCCGCAGTCCTTCCGTGACCCGCTCTACTGGACCCTGCTCGGCTTCGACTCGGCGATGCGGGTGCGCAATCTGCTGTGGCGGCCGCGGTTCGTCATGTACTACCGGACGTTCCCGCTGGGCGCCGTGCGGGACGATCTGACCCGGGCGGGGTTCTCGGTGGAGCTGCTGCCGCTGGAGGAGTTCGGCCGCAGGCCGGACGGCAGCCCGCACTGGCGCCTCGTCGTCGCCCGGCGGGGGTGACCTGGCGGGCGGGCGAGGCGTCACAAATGGACTGATGGGCCGTCAATTCGACTGCCTGGCAAGGGGAGTGGCGGGCAAACACTCGGGAACGAAGTGGTCTGGACCCTTGACGCGCTCTTGGTCCAGACCAATCATGGGGCCCGATCCGCCTGTTGTCTCACCACTGGGAGCCCCCATGAGACGTAAGACATCCGTACGCGCCCTGCTGGCCACCCTGGCGACCGCCGCGGCCACGGCCGGGATGGTCCTGGCCGGTGGCGGCGCGGCGCACGCGGCCGCGACACCCCTGCCCGCGCATGTCTTCGCCCCGTACTTCGAGGCGTACAACGGCGACAGCCTCGCGGACCTCTCGCAGCAGTCCGGCGCCAAGTACCTGACCATGGCATTCCTCCAGACCGAAGCGCAGGGTTCCTGCACGCCCTACTGGAACGGCGACAGCGGTCAGCCGGTGTCCTCCTCCGTCTACGGGGCGGACATCACGACGATGCGCTCGCGCGGCGGCGACGTGATCCCGTCCTTCGGCGGGTACGCGGCGGACGACGGCGGTACCGAGATCGCCGACAGCTGCACCGATGTGGACTCCATCGCGGCGGCGTACGAAAAGGTCATCACGACCTATGACGTCTCCCGTCTCGACATGGACATCGAGGACAACTCCCTGACCAACAAGGCGGGTATCGACCGCCGTAACCAGGCGATCAAGAAGGTGCAGGACTGGGCGGCCGCCAACGGCCGCTCGGTGCAGTTCTCCTACACCCTGCCCACCACCACGGGCGGGCTCGCGAGCAGCGGGCTCGCGGTACTGAAGAGCGCGAACACCTACGGCGCCAAGATCGACGTCGTCAACCTCATGACGTTCGACTACTACGACAACGCCACCCACAACATGGCGGACGACACCAAGACCGCGACCACCGGTCTGGAGAAGCAGCTCGCCTCGCTGTACCCGTCGAAGTCCGAGGCGCAGCTCTGGGGGATGATCGGCGTCATCGAGATGCCGGGCATCGACGACTTCGGGGCCGCCGAGACCTTCACCACGGCCGACGCGGCCTCGGTCTACGACTGGGCCACCAGCAAGGGGCTCAGCACCCTCTCCTTCTGGGCGCTGCAGCGCGACAACGGAGGCTGCCCGGGAACGGGCGGCTCGGACACCTGCTCCGGCATCGCGCAGGACACCTGGTACTTCAGCCACACCTTCGCCCCCTTCACCGGCGGCGGCAGCGCGCAGGCGCCGGCCCGCCAAGGAAATCCGGCCGCCGGATCACGATGAGTGCCCCCTGAACCGGCCAACCGGTTCGGAAGGCGGGCGCGTTGACCAGGCAGGAGCCGGGTGAACGCGCCCGCCGCACGGCGGGGCATCCGCCGAACACGTCACAGACCCGGGAGGATGAGCTGACAAACTGAGCGTGACAGCCGATACGGAGGAGTGGACACATGGCGCACGAACGAGCGGGGCAGCCGGCGCGACCGGAGGACCTCACCGATGTCGCCCGGCTCGTGACCTCGTACTATGCGCTCCACCCGGACCCGGACGAGCCCGCCCAGCGCGTGGCGTTCGGGACATCGGGGCACCGCGGCTCGTCCTTCGCCACCGCGTTCAACGAGGACCACATCGCCGCCACCAGCCAGGCGATCTGCGAATACCGCACCCGGCAGGGGACCAGCGGCCCGCTCTTCATCGGCGCCGACACCCATGCGCTCTCCGAGCCGGCCAGGGTGACCGCCGTCGAGGTGTTCGCGGCCAACGGGGTGACCCTGCTCATCGACTCGGCCGACGGGTACACCCCGACCCCGGCCGTCTCGCACGCCATCCTCACGTACAACCGCGGCCGGACCTCCGGCCTCGCCGACGGTGTGGTGGTCACGCCCTCGCACAACCCGCCCGCCGACGGCGGCTTCAAGTACAACCCGCCGAGCGGCGGCCCGGCCGGATCCGATGCCACCGGCTGGATCCAGGACCGCGCGAACGAGATCATCGCCGCCGGACTCAAGGACGTACAGCGGCTGCCGTACACGCGCGCGCTGGCCGCCGACACGACGGGGCGCTACGACTTCCTCGGTACGTATGTGAGCGACCTGCCCGCCGTGCTCGACCTGGACGCGGTGCGCGCCGCGGGTCTGCGGATCGGCGCCGACCCGCTGGGCGGCGCGTCCGTCGCGTACTGGGGCCGGATCGCCGAGCAGCACCGCATCGACCTGACCGTGGTCAACCCGCTCGCCGACCCGACCTGGCGGTTCATGACCCTGGACTGGGACGGGAAGATCCGGATGGACTGCTCGTCGCCGTACGCGATGGCGTCGCTGATCGAGCGGTGCGGCGAGTACCGGATCGCCACCGGCAACGACGCCGACGCCGACCGGCACGGCATCGTCACCCCCGACGCCGGGCTGATGAACCCCAACCACTACCTGGCCACCGCGATCTCGTACCTGTACCAGCACCGGGAGCAGTGGCCCGCGGGCGCGGGCATCGGCAAGACCCTGGTCTCGTCCGGGATGATCGACCGGGTGGCGGCCGACCTCGGCCGCGAACTGGTCGAAGTGCCGGTCGGCTTCAAGTGGTTCGTGGACGGGCTGATGGACGGCTCGCTGGGCTTCGGCGGCGAGGAGTCGGCGGGCGCCTCGTTCCTGCGCCGCGACGGGTCGGTGTGGACCACCGACAAGGACGGCATCATCCTGGCCCTGCTCGCCTCCGAGATCCTCGCGGTCACCGGGAAGACCCCGTCCGAGCATTACACGGCGCTCACCGAGCGGTTCGGCGCGCCCGCCTACGCCCGGATCGACGCCCCCGCCGACCGCGCGGAGAAGGCGGTACTCGCCAGGCTCTCGCCCGAGCAGATCAGCGCCGACACCCTGGCGGGCGAGCGGGTCACCTCGGTGCTCACCGAGGCGCCCGGCAACGGCGCGCCCATCGGCGGCATCAAGGTGGCCACGGAGAACGCCTGGTTCGCGGCCCGGCCGTCGGGCACCGAGGACGTCTACAAGATCTACGCGGAGTCCTTCCTGGGGGCCGGCCATCTCGGGCAGGTCCAGGAGGAGGCGAAGGCGGTGGTCTCGGCCGCGCTGGCCGGCTGACGCCCCGCGGCACGGCTCCGCGGCGCCGGGAGGTCAGGCGCCGGGGACCGTGCGGTGGATCTGGCGCAGGAAGGCGGCGTTGTCGGGAGTGTGCCGGAGCTTGTCCAGCAGCGCTTCGAGCGTCGTCTGCCCGTCCCTGGAGCGCAGCGCCCGGCGCAGCCCCCGTACGGCGGTCAACTCGGCTTCACCGAGGAGCAGTTCCTCGTGCCGGGTGCCCGAAGGTGTGATGTCCACAGCGGGGAAGACGCGCCTGTCGGCCAGTGCGCGGTCCAGCCGGAGCTCCATGTTGCCCGTGCTCTTGAGCTCCTCGAAGAAGTAGTCGTCGGCGCGGGACCCGGTGTCGACGAGCGCGGTCGCGAGGATGGTCAGTGAGCCGCCCTCCTCGGCGAGGCGCGCGGCGCCGAAGAGCCGCTTGGGACCCTGCACCGCCGCGGCGTCGACACCGCCCGACAGGGTCCGGCCGCCCGACGCGGCCGCGTTGTTGTGCGCCCGGCAGAGCCGGGTCAGCGAGTCGAGCAGGATGACGACGTCCTCGCCCTGCTCGACCAGGCGCTTGGCGCGCTCCACGGCCAGGTCGGCGAGGGCGATGTGCTCCTTCGCGGGCCTGTCGAAGGTCGACGCGAGTACGTCGCCCCGTACGGAGCGGCGCATGTCGGTGACCTCCTCGGGGCGTTCGTCGAGCAGCACCACCATCAGATGGCACTCCGGATGGTTCTGCGCGACGGCGGCCGCGAGCTGCTGGAGCAGTACGGTCTTGCCGGTCCTGGGCGGCGCGACGATCAGGCCGCGCTGCCCCTTGCCGATCGGGGCGATCAGGTCGACGAGGCGGGTGGCCGCGCCGCCGCCCGCCGTTTCCAGCCGCAGCCGCTCACGCGGGTGCAGCGGCGTCAGGTCACGGAAGTGCCGGCGGCCCCGAAGGGCCTCGGGCGGGCGGCCGTTGACCCGGTCGACCCGAGCGGGGGAGCCGGGCCGCGCACAGGTTCCTTCGACGAAGTCGCCCGCGCGAAGGCCGAATTGGCGAATCTGAGCGGTGGTCACCTGGACGTCGTCGGGCGACGGACGTGAGCCCGGCCCGGCATACGTGCGCAGGAAGCCGTGCCCCCGGCCGGTGACATCGAGGACACCGGATGCGGCGACGGAGAGGTCCTCCCTGACGGGAGGGCGTTCGAGTGTGGTGGTCATGGCGAATCCTTTCGCGGGCAGGCCGTCTCGCGGCATGCCGATGAGGGACCCGGCGGGGGCGGTGTCGTCACGCCCCGTACGACGGGCGGAAGAGCCCGCGGCCGGGAGAGGTGGTGCTTGTGAGCCGGATCGCCGATCATGAGAAGAAAGGCGCAGCAGCAAAGAGAACGCGATACGCGATAAATGCGGTAACTGGCACCGGCGCCCAGTGAGGGGCGTACACAAGTGCTTATCGCACCGTACCACACCTCCTGCACGGCGCCGCCCGACCGCCACGGCCGGTGCCTGCCGGGAGGCCGGTGGCTCCCGCTGGGCCGTCCGGGACCTGCGGCGTTGTCGTGGCACGGATATGCGAGCACGCTGGAAGTGCGAGCGGTCCCGACGGGCGAGCGGCCCGGAGACAGCAACGGACGGACCGACGGACGGACGAAGGAGCACACCGTGGCGATGGGAGCGGACGACGCCAGGGGTGACGACGTCTACCAGCCGGACGGCAGCGAAGTCACCGACGACTCGGGCATTCTCGACCGCGAGGACACCCTGAACGGCCGTGCATCCGATCCGTACGACGAGGGCTGGTCCCCGCCGGAACGGCCGCTGGGCGTCGACCACCCGGGTACCACCCAGGAGGAGCAGCAGGAGGGCGAGACGCTGGACCAGCGCCTGGCCGAGGAGCGGCCCGACCCGGCGCTGCTCCGCGCCCAGGGCGGCGACGGCATCGGCGACGCGTCCGACAGCGACGGGGAGGTGCTGGACGACGAGGTCGGCGACGGCAGGTCCGGGCGGCTTGTGGCGCCGGACGAAGGGGCGCACGAGGAGGCGGAGAAGGACATGCTGGCGGAGGACGTGGGCGTCGACGGCGGTGCGGCCTCCGCGGAGGAGGCCGCTGTGCACACCGTCGCCGACCCCACGGCCGAGGGCCGCGGGCCAGGCGATCGCTGACGCGGATCGGCCGGCCGGTGTCCTGGCCGGGCAGGTCGGGTTCCCGGATGGACGGGCCGGTGTCCTGGATGGGCGGGCCGGTGTCCTGGATGTGCGGGCCGGTGTCCTGGACGGGCGGGCCGGTGTCCTGGATGTGCGGGCCGGTATCCGGGACGGGCAGGCCGGTATCCCGGATCGGCCGGTCGGCAGCGCGGACCGGGCCGGTCAGTAACGCAGATCGGCCGCGATGCGGTCGTGGTCGGCGAGCGTGCCGTCGCGGACGAAGACGACCTCGGCGCCGGTGTCGAGCGCCAGCTCCACGAGTTCGTCGACGATGTCCTCGCGCACGGTCTCCCCGTCGGCCGGGGGCCGGCTCTCCTGGGGGTCGACCGGGATCAGATGGCCCTCCTTCACCCGTACGGTCCGCTGGAAGTTCTCCTCGACCGCCACCAGGGCGACCCGCCCCTCCCGTACCGACTCCCACACCTCGTCGAGGCCCGCGGCGAAGGTACGCCTGCCGCGCGCCGCGTCGAGCCGTTCCGCGGTCCGTTCCGCCGTACGCTCCCGGGACTCGCGCAGGCTCGGCTCCAGCTCCTTGTGCAGCTCGGGCGCAGGCCCGTTCACCAGGCCGCCGGTGACGACCTTGCCCGCCGCGTGCCGGGTGGCGGTCCCCACGTCCTCCAGGAGACTCAGCGCGGGCGCGAGCCCCACCACGTAGAGCGGCCGGGGCGTCGCGGCGAGGACCGTGGCGAGCGCGCTGTCCACGTCACGGAAGAACCGCCTGGTCTCCTCGTCCTGGAAGGTGCTGGCCACGTCGCCGATGCGTTCCTTCCGCTCCACATCGGTCTGCAGCTCGTCCGGGGTGACCGGGAAGCTGTTGCCGGTGTGCTCGCGCACCGTCGCCTGGGTGCCGTGCCAGAGGGTGGCGCGGTTCGCGGCGACGACGAGCACCCAGTAGGGGGTCGCCCGGGCCCGTGCGGCGACGAGGTTCCTGGTCAGATAGCTGTCGCTGATCACCACGCGCTCCGGCACCTCCCTGGGCAGCTCCCAGGTCTGGTACTCGTCGGCACTCGCGAGGATCACCAGGCCGTCCAGGGAGTACCGCAGGTCGACGGCCGCGTGCGCCCGGTCGAGCTGGGCATGCAGTCCGGCCCGCACCTCCCGCGGCAGCGGACCGCCGTCCTCGGTGCAGGCGTCGATCCGGCGGCCCGCCTCGGTCACGAGATTGCGCAGCCGTACCGCGTCCTGGGCGTTGTCGGGCTCGCGCCGGTGCGTCGGCATGCTGAGGGACACCACCGGGTGGGGCTGCTTCTTGCGCAGGCTCTGCAGGACCGCAGGCGTCAGAGCGTTGGTTTCCATGACTCCCTTTCTGGTACTGGTGCCCCTTCACGATCCATCAGCCGCCGCACGGCTGCATCCGGACGCGGCCCGCCGGGATCCGTGATTAACATGCCGCATGGCGAAGGACGGCCCGGTACTCGACGTGGTGACGGAATCCCTGGCTGAGCTCCACGAGCGGCTGGGTGCGCTGCGGGACGGCGCGATCGCCGACTACATCCCGCAGCTGGCGCTCGCCGATCCGGACACGTTCGGCCTCTCGCTGGTGAGCATGTACGGACACCGGTACGAGGCGGGCGACGCGGATGTGCCGTTCACCATCCAGTCGGTGTCGAAGCCGTTCGTCTACGCGCTCGTCCTCTCGCTGCTCGGTCTGGACGAGGTGACCCGGTGGGTGGGGACCGAGCCGAGCGGCGAGGGGTTCAACGCGATCAGCCTGGAGGCGGACACCGGGCGGCCGGACAACGCGATGATCAACGCGGGGGCCATCGCCACCACGGCCCTGGTGCCGGGAGCCACCGACGGGGAGCGGTCCGACCGCATCCTGGACTGTCTGAGCCGCTTCGCGGGCCGCCGTCTGGACGTCGACGAGACCGTGCACGCGTCGGAGGCGGAGACCGGCGACCGCAACCGCGCCCTGGCGTATCTGATGAGCAGTCTCGGAGCGCTGCCGGGCCCGCCCTCGATCGTGGACACCTACTTCCGGCAGTGCGCGGTACGGGTCACCACCGGTGATCTCGCGGTGATGGCGGCGACCCTGGCCAACGGGGGCGTCAACCCGGTCACCGGCGAGACGGTGGTGTCCGAGACCGTCGCCTGCCAGGTGCTCGCGGTGATGGCGTCCTGCGGGATGTACGACGCGTCCGGCGCCTGGCTGCTGCGGGTCGGCCTGCCGGCGAAGAGCGGGGTGTCCGGCGGGCTGATCGCGGTGAGCCCGGACCGGTTCGGGGTCGCCGTGCACAGCCCGCCGCTCGACGCCACGGGCACCCCGGTGCGCGGGATCGAGGCCCTGCGGGAACTGTCCGAGCGGTTCGGGCTCCATCTGATGCGCCATCCGACGCTGTCCGCCCCCACCATCACCGAGGCGGACCACGGGACACGGACGGGCCTGGTCGCCGCCCAGGGCGCGCTGGACTTCACCGCTGCCGAACGGCTGCTGCACGGTCTGTCGGAAGTGGTCCCGGAGTCCGGCGGCTGGGTGGTGCTCGACCTGCTGGACGTCACCAGCATCGAACCGTCGGGTGCGTCGGTCGTGGCCTCCGCGCTGACCCGGCTCGAAGGAGAGGGGCACCGGGTGGCCGTCGTGGTCGATCCGCACGCACCGGCCGGAGCGCGGCTGACGCCGTGGCGGAGGTTCGCCTCGCGTGCGGAGGCGGTGGCCTGGTGCGAGAGCGGACGGTCGGCGGGGGAGACGGCTGACCCGCCTCAGCCGACGGGCTGAGGGGCTGGGGGCTGCGCCCGTCGGCTGCGGGGCCGCGGGCCGGTCGGGGCGGAACCGCGCGGTCGCGGGTCCGCCCCTGTGGCGTTTCGCCTGTTACTTGGCCGGCCCGGCGGCGGGCGCGGCGGTGTTGCTGGTGGTGACCTGCACGTCGTCGACGACCAGTTGCTGCGGGAAGGTGGTGTTGCCGTCCGGGTCGCCGGGCCAGTCACCGCCGACGGCCAGGTTGAGGATCAGGAAGAAGGGCTTGTTGAACACCCACTGGTTTCCGCCCACATCGGCGGGCGTACGGGTCTGGTAGACGTTCCCGTCCACGGACCACTTGATGGAGTCGGGCGCCCAGTCGACGGCGAACGTGTGGAAGTCGTCGGAGAACGCCTGGCCGCCGGGGAGCGAGTAGGGCGCCCCGATGCCCGCCGCGCCCGAGTAGCCGGGGCCGTGGATGGTGCCGTGCACGGTCGACGGTTCGAAGCCGACGTTCTCCATGACGTCGATCTCACCGGAGTTGGGCCAGCCGACCTGTCCGATGTCGTCGCCCAGCATCCAGAAGGCGGGCCACATGCCCTGTCCCTTCGGGATCTTCATCCGGGCCTCGACATGGCCGTACGCGGCCGAGAACTTGCCCGAGGTGTTCAGCCGCGCCGACGTGTACTGGCACGAGCCGTACCAGCACTGGTAGTTGCCCGGGTTCTCCTTGCGCGCCGTGATGACCAGATGGCCCTGGCCGTCGAGCGCCGCGTTGTCACTGCCGGGTGTGTAGTACTCGCGTTCGTGGTTGTCGACGTTGTCGCCGGTCTCCGTCTGCCACTTGCTGCCGTCGACGGCGGATCCGGCCGGCCCGTCGAAGGTGTCGGAGAAGGTCCCGCCGGCCGCCTTCGCCGCGGGGCGGCCGGCGGATGAGTCTGCGTTCGCGGTGGACGCGACGACGGGGGCGATCAGCAGGGCGGACGCGGCGGCGACGAGGAGCCGCCGGGTCAGACGTGAGGAGGCCATGGCTCTCCCTTCCGGTGCACGGATCAGGTGCACTGAATGGGCATGTATGACATGGATATGACAGACATGCGCAACGGGGTCGCCCAGAAGGTGCGGCGACCGGGGTGGGGGGTGCGCGGTTCACTTCGAGATTTAAGAAGTGAACCAACCTGCTGTCAAGGTCTTGGTATGTACCACTCCGGGTAAAGGTGAATTCATGCCTGAACGCATGGAAATGAAAAGGGAGATGTGTCCGTGTTGTGTGTTCGGGAATTAAACAGAATCTGTACGGGAGGGGTATGACGGCCCGTCCGGCCACGCCACCGGACCGGCCCGGAAATCACCGGAGCGGCAGAGGCCCGGACGCCGGGCACCAACTGGGCGATCATGGCCGACGGTTGGTCACCGGAGTGAAGTACGGGGCGCCTGTGCGAGCGGTGGCACCGGGGCGGTACCCTGCGCGCGCACCGCCAAACGGGCGGCGCAGCAAGTGTGGAGGATTTTGTGACCGTTTCCAATAGATCGTGGCGGCTCCGGGGGGCCTTCATAGCCGCAGCGGCGAGCGTGGTCGGCGTCGGACTGTGTGCTGTCCCGGCTCAGGCACACACTCCGACGTGGAGCGTTTCGTGCTCCGAGGTCACCCTTGACCTGACGGCGTACAACGCCGGCGTCACCAACACCGTGACCGTCAGCGTGGACGGGAAGGACATTCTTCCCACGGAGAAGTTCGGCTCGTCGATCAGCAAGACGCTGCCGCTGGGTGAGCACACCAAGCCGCTCACCGTGCACCTGGTCGTGAAGGCCGGTGACGGGGACCAGTTCTCGAAGGACGACACGAAGACGGCCCCCGTCTGTGCCACGCCGCCGCCCTCGGCGCCGCCGGTCACGCAGACCCCGACGGAGGCCCCCAGTTCCGCGGCCCCCGCCCCGAGCAAGGCTCCGAGCTCCGCACCCAGCAGCCCGGCGGCCGCGGCTCCCGTGCCGTCGCCGAGCGCCACTGCGCCGTCGGACCTGGCCGAGACCGGTTCGTCCAGCTCCACGCCGCTCATCGCGGGTGCGGCTGCCGTGGTCATTCTCGCCGGTGGCGGCATCATGTTCGCCGCGCGCAAGCGTCGCAGCGGCCAGAACTGATCTTCCACGACTGCCGGCGCCCCTGCGGGAGGCGCCGGCAGTTCTGTGTGCGGAGCAGGTCAGGTACGGGCCGCTCCACGGGCGGCCCTGTCCTGCCGATGCGCCCCTGCCCGCCCGCCGATGCGCCGCCGCCCGCCCGCCCGCCCGCCCGGCCGGCGCAGACGGGGACGACCCCAGGATCCCGGGCGTCCCACACCGGATCGGCCCGCGAGGCGAAGTCAACGAACGACCGGACGCGCTCACGCCTTCCGGTAGTCGTACGCCTCCACGGCCGCGGCCTCCACCGCGTCGAGGTCGCCACCCGCCGAAGCGGTGACCATGGCGGCCACCGCGCCCTCCAGGAACGGGGCGTCCACCAGGCGTGTGCCGTCCGGGAGTTCGTCCCCCTCGGCCAGCAGCGCCTTCACGGTCAGCACCGCGCTGCCGAGATCGACGAGCACCGCCACACCCGCGCCCCTGTCCACCGCGGCGGCCGCCTCCGAGATCAGTTCCGAGCTGGTCCCGAGCCCGCCGTCCGGTGTTCCGCCCGCGGCGGCGACCGGCGCCGTCGTCGCCCCGCCCGCCAGCCCGGTGGCCAGCTCGGCCACAGCCGCCGCGACCGGCGCACTGTGGGACACCAGGACGATCCCCACCAGCGCGCTCATCCGGCGGCCTCCGCAAGGGCGCTGAACAGCAAGGCCGACGATGTCGCTCCCGGATCCTGGTGACCGATGCTGCGCTCACCGAGATAGCTCGCCCGGCCCTTGCGCGCCCGCAGCGGTACGGTCGCCACCGCACCGGCGTCCGCGGCCCGGGCCGCCGCTTCGAAGGACTCACCGAGCGCGTCGGCGGCCGGCAGCAGCGCGTCCAGCATCGTCTTGTCGCCCGCGGCCGCTCCGCCCAGCCGGCTCACCGCCTCGGTCCCGGCCTTCAGCGCCGCGGCCAGCTGTTCCCGGTCGACGGACGGGCTGTCGCCGAGCGCCTTCCCGGTACGGCGCAACAACGTCCCGTACAGCGGTCCCGACGCCCCGCCGACGGTCGAGATCAGCTGCCGCCCGGCCAGCGTGAGCACCGCGCCCGGCGTCTGCGGGGCCTCCTTCTCCAGCGTGTCCTGCACGGCGGCGAAGCCGCGCCGCAGATTGCTGCCGTGGTCGGCGTCGCCGATGGCCGAGTCCAGTTCGGTCAGCCGGTCCGCCTCCCTGTCCACGGCTGCGGCCGCCCCGGCCATCCAGCGGCGGAAGAATTCAGCGTCGAGCACAGGTCCTCCTTGGTGATTCGGTGCACGGGACGGTCAGCAGCCCCAGCGCAGCGCGGCGGTGTTCACCGGCGCGTCCCACAACCGCAGCAGCTCCTCGTCCACCTGGCAGAGCGTCACCGAGCAGCCTGCCATGTCGAGTGAGGTCACATAGTTCCCCACGAGCGTACGGGCGACGGGCACGCCACGCTCGGCCAGTACGCGGTGCACCTCCGCATTGAAGCCGTACAGCTCCAGCAGGGGAGTCGCCCCGGCGCCGTTCACCAGCGCGATGACCGGAAGGTCCGGCCTCAGGTCCTCCAGGACGGCGTCCACCGCGTAGTCCGCGATCTCCCGCGAGGTCATCATCGCGCGCCGCTCACGCCCCGGCTCGCCATGGATCCCGACCCCCAACTCCAGCTGCCCGGCCGGAAGGTCGAAGGTGGGGCCGCCCTTGGCCGGCGTACTGCAGGCGGACAGCGCGACCCCGAAGGACCGCGCGCTCCCGCACACCTGCCGGGCGACGGCCTCGACCCGCTCCAGCGGGGCACCCTCGTCGGCCGCGGCCCCCGCCAGCTTCTCCACGAACAGAGTGGCCCCGGTGCCGCGCCGGCCGGCGGTGAACGTGCTGTCGCTCACTGCCACGTCGTCGTTGACCAGCACCTTCGCGACCCGTACGCCTTCGTCCTCCGCGAGCTCGGCCGCCATGTCGAAGTTGAGCACGTCGCCTGTGTAGTTCTTCACGACGAACAGCACGCCCTCGCCGCTGTCGACGGCCGCCGCGGCCCGCACCATCTGATCGGGCACCGGTGAAGTGAACACCTCACCGGGACAGGCGGCGGAGAGCATCCCGCGCCCGACGAACCCGCCGTGCAGCGGCTCGTGCCCCGACCCGCCGCCCGACACCAGGGCGACCTTTCCGGCCACGGGCGCGTCACGCCGTACGATCACGCGGTTCTCGACATCGACGGACAGCTCCGGGTGGGCGGCCGCCATCCCGCGCAGGGCGTCCGCGACCACGGTCTCCGGGACATTGATCAGCATGTTCATATGTACCTCCGGGTGGGGCTGGCACTTCGGGCGCTGACCTGAGTCTCGGCAGGTCGAGCTGCATTCGGACAGTTGTTGATCATCGCGTCCCCGGCGGTGTGCGGCGGGTTCCGACGGGGCGGACGCTGACCGAATGCCGACTGGGGGTTCAGTATCGAACGGTCACCCCTGAAGGTCACGCCTCACAGACATGTGTTTCGGACATGAGTCGCACGAAACAGCTGTCCCCGGTGCCGTCGGTGCCCTCGCGGGATGGTCACGGAGCCATGACCGAAATCGAGATGCACCGCCCAGGCGGGGGGTGAGCGCACTGACTCTCTCTCAGGCGGGCTGTGGAGCTGCTGTTCGGCTGCCCCACCGCCGGGCATGGTGGGCGCCGACGAATCGGCACGTCACGTAGATGCCGAACGAGATGGTGGTGACGTAGGGGCTGATGGGGATGGAGCTGCCCAGGGCCAGCAGGATGCCGCCCTCGATCGAGGCCACCGCGAATACCACGCTGAGCAGGGGGAGCAGGACCGGCGATGAGGTGACACGGGCCGCGGCCGCGGCGGGGGTGACGACCAGCGTGAGGACCAGCAGGGCGCCCACGACCTGCACGGAGAGGGCTACGGCGAGCCCGAGCACGATCATGAAGGCGAACGAGAGTCCACGTACCGGCACTCCTCGCGCGGCGGCCACGTCCGGGTCGGCGCCGGCGAACGTCAGCGGACGCCACATCACCACCAGCGCGGTGAGGACCACTGCTGAGGTTCCGAGGAGCCAGGCCGTCTGCGGGGTGTCCACGGCGACGATCTGGCCGGTCAGGAGACCGAACTTGTTCGCCGCCCGGCCCTTGTAGAGGGCCAGGAAGAGCACGCCGAGACCCAGGCCGAATGGCATGAGGATGCCGATGGCCGAGTTGCGGTCGCGTGCCCGTGTCCCGAGGAGGGCGATCACGCCGGCCGCGAGCAGTGAGCCCACGATGGAGCCCGCGACGATGTTCGTGCCCAGGAGAAGTGCGGCCGAGGCGCCGGCGAAGGACAGCTCGCTGATGCCGTGGACCGCGAAGGGCAGGTCGCGCATGATGACGAAGATCCCGGCCAGACCGCCGATCAGGCCGAGCGCCGCGCCGGCGATGAGGGAGTTGCGCACCAGGGCGAGAAGCTCGCCGTAATGGTCGAAGCTGAAGATCTGCTGCCAGATCCCGTCGGCGAACGTCATGGACGTACTCCTTTCCTGGTGTGGGTGTGGGTGTGGGTGTGGGTGTCGGCGTGGTGGGGCGGGGCTGCCGGATCGTCGGGTGTGCCGACGACCACGACGCGGCCGCGCACCCGCACGACATCGACCTGCGTCCGGTACAGCTGGGACAGCGACTCGGAGGTGAGCACCTCGTCCGGCGTTCCGACGCGGTGGCCGCCCGGTGCCAGGTAGAGGACGCGGTCCACGAGGTCGAGCATGGGATTGATCTCGTGGGTGACAAATACGACCGCGGTGTCGTGGGAGCGGCGTCGGGCGTCGATCAGTTGGGTAATGGCCCGCTGATGGTGCAGGTCGAGCGAGGTCAGCGGTTCGTCGCAGAGCAGGATCTGGGGGTCGGTGGCCAACGCCTGGCCTATGCGTACGCGTTGGCGTTCGCCGCCGGACAGCATGCCGAGGGGTACGTCGGCGTAGGCGGCGGCTCCCACCGCCTCCAGCGCTTCGTTCACCTCGCGGCGGACGGCGGCCCGGCGCAGACCTGGCCCGAACCGGTGCCCGTCGATGCCGAAGCGGACCAGGTCGCGGGCGCGCAGGAGCGCCTGGGCGGACAGTTCCGCCTGCTGGGGGATGTAGCCGATGCGCCGGGCGGCTTCGCGCGGGGACCGGCCCAGGACGGTCAGACTTCCGGCGGACAGGGGCTCCCGGCCAAGCAGGGCCCGCACCAGGCTGCTCTTGCCCGAGCCGTTCGGCCCGAGCACGGCCAGGAACTCGCCCGGCCGTACGTCGAGAGTGAGGTCCTGCCACACCGTGCGCTCGCCGTAGGACAGGGCAGCGCCCCGCAGGCCGATCACCGGGGCGGAGCCGTTGCCCCGGTGATCGGTGCCGGCCCGGCGGGCCTGGGGGACGGAGGCCATGTCGTGCCCGCTCACTTGCCCAACGCGGCTGCGAGCGCGTCGACGTTGGCCGTCATCCAGCCGAGATAGTCCTTGCCCTTGGGCAGGGTTTCGGTGACGGGGACGACGGGGATGTCCCCTGCCTTGGCCGCGTCCTTGACCTTTTCGGTCTGTGGCCCGGAGGTCTGCGCGTTGTAGACGAGCGCCTTGACCTGCTTGGCGCTGTACAGCTTCAGGGTCTCCTGCAGGACCTTGGGGGAGACGTCGTCGCCTTCCTCGATGGCCTCGCTGAATGCGTCAGGGGTCTTGTTCACCAGCCCGCTCGCCTCGGTCAGGTACAGCGGCACGGGCTCGGTGATGCCGATGCCGTCGCCGCTGTGTGCCTTCTTGATGTCCGCTTCTTTTGCTTCCAGCCCGGCGAGCTTGTCCTTGAAGGTCCCGGCGTTCCTGGAGAAGGTGGCGGCGTCCGAGGGGTCGGCCTTGCCGAGAGCGGCGGCGATCCGGTCGACGATCTTGGAAACGGCGGGGAAGTCGTACCAGACGTGCTCGTTGAGCTCACCGCCCTCCGGGGCGGTCTTGCCGGAGACCTGCACGGCGTTGATCAACTCGACGGAGGAGTTGTTGCTGCTCTTGAGCATGCGGTCGATGAAGTCGTCATAGCCGCCGCCGTTCTCGATGACGACCTTCGCCTTGGAAAGGGCCAGCTGGTTCTGAGTGTTGGCCTCGAAGGAGTGCGGGTCCTGGTCGGGGTTGCTGATGATCGACGTGACGTTGACCTTGTCGCCACCTATCTGCTCGGTGATGTCGCCGTAGACGTTGGTGGAGGCGACCACCTTGACCTTCGAGGCGGACGTGGCAGCCTGCGCTGTGCTGCCGTCGTTACCGGAATCGGACGACGAGGTGCCGCAGCCGGCCAGGAGGGCCAGTGAGGCGCCGGTGAGGGTGATCAGCGCGAGTCGGGGGGACGGGGACATGGGCATGGGGGTCCTCCAGGACAGAAGCGAAAGGGGGATCGGGGCGGTGGTGACCATGGTGTGGTGTCGAACCGGGTGAGGCCGTCGAGTGGTGCTTCAGCGGCTGGAGTAGGGGAGCAGGGCCATCTCCCGGGCGTTCTTGATGGCCGTGGCGATCTGGCGCTGCTGCTGTCGGCTGACCCTGGTGACACGGCGGCTGCGGATCTTGCCCCGATCGGAGATGAACTTCCGTAGCAGGTCGGTGTCCTTGTAGTCGATATACGTGATTCCGGCGGCGTCGAGCGGGTTCGGCCGGCTCTTGTGCGCGAGCGCAGCCTTGGCGGAACGGGGCATGAGGTTCCCTCGGCGGTGTGACGGGACGGGTCGGGCGGCGGGGGTCACCGGTGGCCCCCGCCCCGTCCGTAGCGGCGCTCGAAGCGTTCGACGCGGCCGGCGGTGTCCAGCACGCGGGCGGTGCCGGTGTAGAAGGGGTGGCTGGCCGACGAGATCTCGACGTCGACCACGGGATAGGTGTGGCCGTCCTCCCACTCGACGGTCTTGTCGCTGGTCATCGTGGACCGGGTGAGGATGGCGAAGTCACCGGCCTTGTCGCGGAAGACGACGGGGCGGTAGGTGGGGTGGATTCCAGGCTTCATGGGTGGTCTCTCGATCGGGTGCCGACGGGCGGGAGGAGCCGACGCGGTCAGCGTTCCTCGCGGAACTCGACGTGACGTCGGACGACGGGGTCGAACTTGCGCAGGACCAGCCGGTCCGGGTCGTTACGGCGGTTCTTGCGGGTCACGTACGTGTAGCCGGTCCCTGCGGTGGAGCGGAGCCTGATGATCGGGCGTACCTCGTTGCGGGCCATGGCGAGTAGCATACGACAATGATTTCCATTATCGATAGGGAGGGTGGTGGGACCTGCGTGCCCGCCCACGATCGGGTGCCCGGACGGGTCGTGGGTGGCTTCCAGGCGGTCTAGCACCGGCTCGCGGACCTGCACATCGCTGTTGAGGGCGCCCGCGCCGCCGCCCGGTACGCCGCGGTCACGCTCGCCGACGACCCGGGCGATGCCCCGGTTGCGGTGGCTGTGGCAGCGTCGGTGTGCGACGAGGTGGCGGGGTCCGTACCGCCTAGGAGTGCATCCAGCTCCACGGCGGGATCGGCATGACCTGGGAGCACGCCGCGCACCTGCAGTTGAAGCGTGCCGTGGCTGACCGGGTCGCGCTCGGCACTCCCGTACGGCACCGGTCCCGCCTCGGCGGCCTTGTCGGAATCGTCCCGGACGAGGAGCATCGCTGATCGCCACGGAGGTCCGCGTCGAATCCGCCCCGAGTCGTACGGAGGCCCACCTCGCTGTTGCCGCCACTGTGTTCATCATGGCGTTCTCCTGTGCGGGAACGCCGCTCGTCACCAACTGACCGAACCGTCCAAGGAGCCCGGCCATGCCGCCGACCGTTTGCCGTATTGGTGTCCCGCTCGAGTCCAAACCGGGTGAGACCCGGGTTGCCGCTACCCCGAAGACCGTTGAGCAGTTGATCAGGCTGGGGTACGCCGTGTCCGTCGAGGCCGGCGCCGGTGACGGCGCGGCGTTCGACGACGCGGCCTTCCGCGCGGCCGGCGCCGAGACCGCCGGACCGGAGGTGTGGGACGCCGACATCGTGATGAAGATCAACCCCCCGGACGACGCGGAAGCCGCCCGCCTCGGCCCGGGGCAGACCCTGGTCGGTCTGCTGGCGCCCGCACTGGCCCCCGGCCTCGTGGAGACTCTCGCCGCCCGGGGCGTCACGGCGCTCGCCATGGACGTCGTCCCCCGTATCTCCCGCGCGCAGGCGCTGGACGTGCTGTCGTCGATGGCGAACATCGGCGGGTACCGGGCGGTCATCGAAGCGGCGAACGAGTACGGCTCGCTCTTCACCGGCCAGGTGACGGCCGCGGGCAAGGTGCCGCCGGCGACGGTACTGGTGATCGGGGCGGGGGTCGCCGGGCTGGCCGCCATGGGCACGGCGAACAGCCTGGGGGCCGTCGTCAAGGCGTTCGATGCCCGGCCGGAGGTCGCGGACCAAGTCGAGTCGATGGGCGGGGAGTTCCTCCGCCCCGACCTCGAAGGAATGGAGACCGGCCCGTCCACGGACGGTTACGCCAAGGAGATGGGTGAGGAGTTCAACCGGCGGACCGCGGCCATGTACCGCGAGATCATTCCGACGGTCGACATCGTCGTGACCACCGCGTTGATTCCGGGCCGCCCGGCGCCCCGGATCCTCGACGCGGACATGGTCGCTGCCATGAAGCGCGGCAGCGTCGTCGTCGACATGGCCGCGGCCAACGGCGGCAACGTCGCGGGCACGGTGGCGGACCGGAAGGTCGTCACGGACAACGGCGTGACGATTCTCGGCTGGACGGACCTGCCGGGCCGGCTGCCCACCCAGGCATCCCAGCTGTTCGGACAGAACCTCGTCAACCTGATGAAGCTGCTCACGCCCGGGAAGGACGGCCGGCTCACCCTCGACATGGCGGACGTCGTCCAGCGGGGTATGACCGTATGCCGCGACGGTGAGGTGCTGTGGCCGCCACCGCCGGTACAGGTCTCCGCCGCGCCCGCGGCTCCGGCCGCCGCTGCAGCGACGCCGTCGAAACCCGGCAAGAAGCGGATGAGCCGGGGAGCCCGCACCGGCGTCATCGGGGCCGCCGCCGCGCTGTTCCTGGTACTGGCCGCGTTCTCCCCGCAGCCGTTCCTCAGCCACTTCACGGTGTTCATGCTGTCGGTCGTCATCGGCTACTTCGTCATCGGCAATGTCCATCACGCCCTGCACACACCGCTCATGTCGGTGACGAACGCGATTTCCGGGATCATCGTCGTCGGCGCGCTCCTGCAAGTGGGGGAGTACGGCAGCCGGGTGGTCGCCTTCGTGGGTGTCCTCGTCGCGACCATCAATGTCTTCGGTGGCTTCACCGTGACGGCTCGCATGCTGCAGATGTTCAAGAAAGAGGACGCGTCCCGATGAACCCCACCCTCGTCCAGGGCGCCTACATCGTCGCCGGTCTGCTCTTCATCCTCGCCCTGAACGGCTTGTCCAAGCACGAGAGCGCCCGCATGGGCAACCGGTACGGCATCGCCGGCATGGCGATCGCGCTGACCGTCACCGTGGTGGCCGCCGTCATGGGCACCACGGACGGCGGCCCGTCGTCCGGGGGCAGCGGGCTTTCCGGGCTGGCACTGATCCTCCCCGCCATGGCCATCGCCGCCGTCATCGGAATCACCCTCGCCCGGCGCGTCGAGATGACCGGGATGCCGGAACTCATCGCGATGCTGCACAGCTTCGTCGGTCTCGCGGCTGTCCTGGTCGGCTGGAACAGCTCGTACGAGAAGCACGTCGCCTACCCGACCATCCACGACGTGGAGGTCTTCGTCGGAGTCTTCATCGGCGCGGTGACCCTGACCGGATCCGTCGTCGCGTACCTGAAACTGTCGGCGAAGATCAGGAGTTCCCCGCTCGCGCTGCCCGCGCACAACGCGCTGAACCTCTTCCTGCTCGCCGCGATGGCCGTGATGACGGTCGTCTACTGCCTGACCTCGCAGGACGCGGACCTCACCAGGCTGCTCCTGCTGGCGGGTGTGACGCTGCTGGCGCTCTTCCTCGGCTGGCACCTGGTGGTATCCATCGGCGGCGGCGACATGCCCGTGGTCGTGTCGATGCTCAACAGCTACTCCGGGTGGGCCGCAGCGGCGGCCGGCTTCCTGCTGAGCAACGACCTGCTCATCATCACCGGTGCCCTCGTGGGCTCATCCGGTGCGTATCTGAGCTACATCATGTGCACGGCCATGAACCGGTCGTTCCTCTCCGTCATCGCCGGTGGCTTCGGCGTCGAGGCCGGATCCGCCGCGGACGAGGGCGACTACGGCGAGCACCGCGAGATCACGGCCGATGACGCGGCCGGGCTTCTCGCTGACGCGTCATCCGTCATCATCACACCGGGGTACGGCATGGCCACCGCGCAGGCGCAGCACGCCGTGGCCGAGCTCACCAAGACCCTCAGGGCCAGGGACATCAACGTACGGTTCGGCATCCACCCCGTGGCCGGCCGCCTCCCGGGGCACATGAACGTCCTTCTCGCCGAGGCGAAGGTGCCGTACGACGTCGTCCTGGAGATGGACGAGATCAACGAGGACTTCCCCGCCACCGACGTCGTCCTCGTCATCGGCGCCAACGACACCGTCAACCCGGCCGCCATCGACCAGCCGGGGTCGCCGATCGCCGGGATGCCTGTCCTCCAGGTCTGGGAGGCCAGGGACGTCATCGTGTTCAAACGGTCCATGGCCACCGGGTACGCCGGTGTCCAGAACCCGCTCTTCTTCAAGGACAACACCCGGATGCTCTTCGGCGACGCCAAGCTGCGGGTCGAAGAGATCCTCAAAGCGCTCTGACCGGCGCGGGTATCGGGGTGAGCGCCGCCTACCGGTCCGGGCTCCCGACCGTGATGTCGCGCTTGAGGATCTTGCCCGTCGCGCCCTTGGGGAGCTCCTCGGTGAACGTCACGATCCTCGGATACTTGTAGGGGGCCACCCGCGCACGGACGAATTCACGGATCTGGTCCGCCGTGACCCGGCCGCCCTCCCGCGGCACGATCACGGCGGCCACCTCCTCGCCGTGCAGGTCATGACGGACCCCGACGACCGCCGCTTCGGCCACCGCCGGGTGCTCGTACAGCACCTCCTCGATCTCCCGCGGGTAGACGTTGTAACCGCCGCGGATGATCAAGTCCTTCTTGCGGTCGACGATGAAGTAGAAGCCCTCCTCGTCGGCGCGGGCGAGGTCGCCGCTGTGGAACCACCCGTCGTGGAACGCCTCGGCTGTCGCTTCGGGACGGTTCCAGTAGCCCTTCATGACGTTCTCGCCGCGGATCGCGATCTCACCCACGTCGCCGGGACGTACCGGCGTGCCGTCCGGCGACACCAGAGCCATCTCGACGCCGCGGACGGGCAGCCCGATCGAGCCGGGCTTGCGGGGCCGGTCCGGATGGTTGAACGAGGCCACCGGTGAGGTCTCCGACAGCCCGTACCCCTCGAGTACGACGACGCCGAAGTCCTGCTCGAACGTGTGCAGCACCTCGACGGGCAGCGCCGAACCCCCGGATACGGCCAGCCGCAGCCGGGAGGGGGCGCCGCCGTCGGGGATCCCGGTCCTGAGCAGGGCGGTGTACATGGTGGGCACACCGAGGAACACGGTGACCCGGTCCCTGCGCATGATCTCCAGCGCTTCGCGCGGATCGAACCGCGGCAGCAGGGTCAGGGCCGCCCCCGCCACGATCGCGGCGTTGAGGGCGCAGGTCTGCCCGAACGCGTGGAACAGGGGGAGCCCGCCGAAGAGCACGTCGTCCGGGCCCAACGTCAGGAGCGTCTCGGCAGCGGTGACCGTGTTGCTGATCAGATTGCCGTGCGTGAGCTCGGCGCCCTTCGGGGTGCCGGTCGTACCGGAGGTGTAGAGGATCACCGCTGTGTCGCCCGCCGCCCGCTCGTCGGCCCCGGACACCGGCGATACGGCACGCAGCCCGGCATCGAACGCCGCCGAGCCCATGAGCAGGCTTTCGGCGCCGGTCTCGGCCGCGGCCCTGGTCGCCTCGTCCGCCGGCATCGCGGACGTCACCACCGTCCGCGCACCGGAGTCGCGGAGCACGAACACCATCTCCCGTGCCTTGAGCAGCGGATTCACCGGCACCACGACAGCGCCCGCGCGCAGGATGCCGTAGTAGGCGACCGGGAAGCAGACGATGTTGGGCATGACCAGCGCGACCCGGTCGCCGGGCCGTACGCCGCCTGCGCTCAGCAGCGCCGCCACCCGGGCGCTCGCGTCGTCCAGGTCCGCGTACGTCATGACGGCTTCGGACTCGCGTACGGCGACCCGGCCGCCGTGCTTCCGGGCGGCGCGCACCAGGAACGTGGCGAGGTTGGTCATGTCATTGCCTCCTTGGGCCTGCGGAGCCACACACGCTAGATCGCGCGGCATGCGAGTGCTTGACGTGGCGGGACGGTCTACTTACCTTTCGGGGACAGGTCGGTGAGGAGTGCGATGAGACCCCTGGTTCGCACTGCGGCACTCAACGGATACGTGGAGTTGAGCCGTTCGCTGGGCATGGACCCGCAGTCGTCGATGGAGGACGTGGGACTGGACGCCGCTGCCCTCATGCTGCAGGACCGGTGGATCTCCGGTGCGGCCGTCGCCCGGCTGCTGGCGATCTCGGCGGCCGAATCCGGCCTCGACGACTTCGGACTGCGGATGTCCGAGTTCCGGCGCCTCGGCAGTCTCGGCCCCATCAGCATCGCCCTCCGCGAGGAACCGGACGTCCGCAGCGGTCTGGAACTGCTGCTGCACCATGAACACATGTACAACGAGGCGCTCCACGCCCGGCTCTCCGAGCGGGAGGGCCTGGCCACCCTCAAGGTGGGGCTCGACTTCGGTGAGGCCCTGGAGACCCGGCAGGCCACCGAGCTGGCCGTGGGCGCGTTCCACCTGGTGCTGCGTATGTTCCTCGGCCCCCAGTGGCTGCCGCTCTCCGTGTACTTCGCCCATGACGCGCCGGCGGACCGCGGTACGCATCAGCGGGTCTTCGGCCCCGCGGTGGAATTCGGCCGGGAATTCAGCGGAATCAACTTCCGCGCGAGCGATCTCGACTCGCCCAACACGACGTCCGACCCGCTGCTCAGGAACTACGCCCGGCAGTACATCGAGGCCGTCGCCGTCCCCAGGGACACCGGCACGGTGGACCAGGTGCGCGAGCTGATCGAGGTCCTGCTGCCGACCGGGCGGTGCTCGGTGGACCGGATCGCCCGCAGTCTGAACGTGGACCGGCGTAGCGTCCACCGACGCCTCGCGCGCTCGGGCGAGACGTTCTCGTCGCTCGTGAATTCGGTACGCGTCCGGCTGGCCGAGCAGTTCGTGGTGAACCCGCGCCGCTCCCTGACCGAGATCTCCGATCTGCTCGGCTTCTCCACGGCCAGTGCCTTCTCCCGCTGGTTCCGGGAGCAGTTCGGATGCAGCCCCAGGGAGTGGCGCGGCCGGGCGACGACCGGCTCCGCCCTCACGAGGCCCGACCCCCGCTGACCCGGGTCCGTCCCGTCTCTTCCTTTCCTTTCCCTCCCTCTCCCCTTCGTGTCCCGGTACGTCAGGACCGGTCGCTCCGGCATCTTCAGCTGCCCACCGGTCCGCCCCGCACCGTCACGGGCATGTCCCCAAACGGCAAGTCCCCCGTCCCGCAGGGTTAAGCAAGGGCGTTCACCGGCTCCTACCTTTGGAATCACCGCAACGAAGCCGGTCCGCGAGGACGGCCCCGCGAGGACAGCCCGTACAGCCACCGGCCGAGCCGCACCGATGCGAGGACCGGATGCGAGGACCGATGCGCGGACCGGGGCGGACTTGGCCGCACACCCGCCCCGCACACCCGCCCTTTCCCCCTCAGGCTCGTGCGGGCCCCACCCCACCGACAAAGGAGACGGACCGTGCATTTCCACGACGACTCGCTGTATCCCGAGAACCAGGAACCGCTGGTCATCCAGGTGGCGCCCTACGGACCCGAGTGGCTGCCCGGCGACGCCGATGACATCCCCCTCACCATGGACGAGCACGTCCAGGCCGCCGTCGACTGCTACAACGCGGGCGCCACCGTGCTGCACATCCATGTACGCGAGCTCGACGGCCACGGCTCCAAGCGCATGTCCATGTTCAACGAGCTGATCGGCCGGCTGCGCGAGGCCGTGCCGGACATGGTTCTGCAGATCGGCGGATCGATCTCCTTCGCCCCCGAGGGCGAGGGCGACGAGGCGAAGTGGCTCAGCTACGACACCCGCCACCTGCTGGCCGATCTCGATCCCCAGCCCGACCAGGTCACGATCGCCATCAACACCAGCCAGATGAACATCGTCGAGATCATGACCGACGACGACCTCCAGGGAACGTCGATCGCGAACCCGGCCATGTACAAGGCGTACCGCGACATGGTGGTCGAGGCAGGCCCTGACTTCTATCTGGAGCACCTCGAGCGGCTCCACGCGAAAGGCATCCAGCCGCACTTCCAACTCGCCACGCTGGCGCAGCTGGAGACGGTGGAGCGGTTGATCAGGGCCGGCGTCCACACCGGCCCGCTGATCCTCAACTATGTGGCGATCGGCGGCGGTTTCGCCGGGCGGCACCCTGCCGATCTGATCGAGTTCATCCGCCGTACCCCGGACGGCGCCGTCCTCACGATCGAGAGCTCCATGCGCGCCGTCGCGCCGATGAACGCGATCGGGATCGCGCTCGGCACCCATGTGCGGGTCGGCAACGAGGACAACCTGTGGGGCCGCAAGGGAGAGCGCATGAGCTCCGTCGCCCAGGTGGAACAGATGGTCAGGATCTCGGAGAACCTCGGCCGCCCCATCGCGACCGGGCTCGAAGCCAGGAAGATCTACCGGCTCGGCCAGTACTACGCCGACGTCGACGAGACCCTCGCGCAGCTCGGCATGGTGCCGAACCGGCGCCCCGGGCAGCGCGGATCCATGCTGCGCAACCCCAAGAGCTGACTGCTCCCGACCCGTGGACCGGCGGCGGTCACGGGAGGCCCCCGGCTTCCGCGACCGCCGCCGCCCCGCCCAGCCCCGCCCCCACCCCACCCCGCCCCAAAAAAGACAGCAATGGAGTTCTCCGTGGCACACGTCATCCGCTTCCACGAGACCGGCGGCCCCGAAGTACTGCGCTGCGAGGAGGCCGACGTCGGGGACCCCGGCCCCGGCGAGGTCCGGATCCGCCACGAAGCGGTCGGCCTGAACTTCGCCGACACCTACTTCCGTACCGGGCTCTACCCGGCCCCGCTGCCCGCCGGGCTCGGAGTGGAGGCCGCAGGCGTGATCGAGGCGGTCGGCGACGGTGTGTCAGGCTTCGCCGATGGCGACCGCGTGACCTACACCGGCAGCCCGCTCGGGGCCTACAGCACCGAACGGGTCATGCCCCCGCACTCGCTGATCAAGCTGCCGGACGAGATCGGCTTCGACACGGCAGCCGCGATGACCATGCGCGGGCTCACCTCCTCGTACCTGCTCCGCAGGATCCATCCGCTCGAGCGCGGCGACACCGTACTCCTGCATGCGGCGGCGGGCGGTGTCGGCCTCATCGTCTGCCAGTGGGCCAGGCTGCTGGGCCTCACCGTGATCGGCACGGTGTCCACCGAGGAGAAGGCGGAGCTCGCCCGCGCCCACGGCTGTGACCACATCGTGTACTACCGGCGGGAGAACGTGGCCGAGCGGGTGCGCGAGCTGACCGGCGGCGCCGGTGTGCCGGTGGTGTTCGACAGCGTCGGGGCGACCACGTACGCCGGTTCGCTCGCCTCGCTGCGGCGGCGCGGCCTGCTGGTGTGCTTCGGCACCTCTTCCGGCCCGGTGCCGCCGATCGACGCCCCGCAGCTGGCGATCCACGGATCGGTCTTCGTGACCCGTCCGGCGCTGGCCGACTACATCGCCGATCCGGCGGAGCGCGCCGAACTGGCCGGTGAACTCTTCGGACATGTCGCTTCAGGCCGCATCAAGATCGAGATCAATCAGCGCTACTCACTCAAGGACGCCGCCCAGGCACACCGGGACCTGGAGAGCGGCCGGACGACGGGATCCTCCGTCTTCGTCCTCTGACTTCTCTCGTCCGCTTACGCAAGTGCCACACGGACCACGAGCCCGCACAGGAGGTACCACCATGACCCCGACCAGCACACCGAGCGCGGCCGCCCCGGCCCTCGTCCGGCCGGAAGTCCTGCAGTCACTCAGGGCCGAACCCCTGACCTGCAGCATCGGCGCCGAGCTGTCCGGCGTGAACCTCGCCGACGCCGCACGTGACGACGGCCTCTTCGCCGAGATCCGGGCACTGCTCCTGGAACACAAGGTGCTCTTCCTGCGCGGACAGGACATCACCCGTGCCGAGCATGTCGCCTTCGCCTCCCGGTTCGGGCCGCTGGAGGACCACCCGGTGGTCGGAAGCGACCCCGAGCACCCCGGGCTGGTCCGCATCTACAAGGACCTGGACAGTGCGCCCGAGCACTACGAGAACGCGCTGCACACCGACGGGACATGGCGGGAGAACCCGTCGATGGGCGCCGTGCTGCGCTGTGTTGAGACACCGCCGGTGGGCGGGGACACCATCTGGATCAACATGGCCGAGGCGTACCGCAGGCTGCCGGAACACATCAAGACACAGATCCGGGGTCTGCGGGCCCGGCACAGCATCGAGTCATCGTTCGGCGCGGTGATGCCCGAGGAGCGGCGCCACGCGCTGAAGGCCCAGTACCCCGACGCGGAACACCCCGTGGTGCGGACCCATCCGGAAACGGGCGAGGAGATCCTCTTCGTCAACAGTTTCACCACGCATTTCACCAACTACCACACGCCGCGGAACGTGCGCTTCGGCATCGACTACGCGCCGGGGGCGAGCAATCTGCTGACCTATCTGCTCAGCCAGGCATCGGTGCCCGAGTACCAGGTCCGCTGGCGCTGGCAGCCGGACAGCTTCGCCATCTGGGACAACCGCTCCACCCAGCACTACGCCGTCCAGGACTACTGGCCGGCCGTCCGGAAGATGGAGCGCAGCGGGATCGTCGGTGACCGGCCGTTCTGAGGAGAGCGGCTCCTCCCGGAGCGGGCCGGTATCAGAAGACCAGGATGGAGAAGAGGTGGCACCGATGGGTCTTCGCACCACCGCGGATCCGGCGCCGGGAGGCTGCTCTCCCGCACCGGCCGTCTCCCGGCGCTACGCCTGGGTCGTTTTCGCCCTGAGTTTCGGACTGCTGCTGTCCGACTACATGTCACGGCAGGTACTCAACTCGGTCTTCCCGCTGCTGAAAGCGGAATGGGGCCTCACCGACGCGCAGTTGGGCTCGCTCAGCGGCGTCGTGGCGCTGGCGGTCGGTGTGCTGACCTTTCCGACGTCCTTCCTGGCGGACCGCTGGGGCCGGGTACGCAGCCTGGTGCTCGCCGCTGTGGTGTGGAGTCTGGCCACACTCGCCTGTGCGGTGGCGGCGGGCTACGGGCAGATGTTCCTCGCCCGGCTGTTCGTCGGCATCGGAGAGGCCGCGTACGGCAGCGTCGGTATCGCGCTCGTCCTCAGCGTGTTCCCGGCCCGGCTCCGCGCCACCCTCTCCGGGGCGTTCATGGGGGGAGGTTCGTTCGGCTCGGTGCTGGGTGTGGCACTCAGCGGTGTGATCGCCCAGCACTTCGGCTGGCGTTGGGCGTTCGGCGTCATGGGGTTCTTCGGTCTCGGTCTGGCCGTGGCCTTCGCCGTGGTGGTCACCGAGAGGCGGCTCGACCCGCGGCGGGACGCCACCGCCGGCCGCCGTGAGGAGCATGCCAAGGTCAGGCTGCGGTCGCTCCTGCCCCAGCTCTTCTCGTCGGTCTCGGTGGTCAGCGCCTATGCGGGCAGCGGCCTCCAACTGTTCCTGCCGGGGGCCCTGCTGGCCTGGCTGCCCAGTTTCTTCAACCGCTACTACCACATGTCCACCGGCCGGGCGGGTGTCACGGCGGGCCTGTTCGCGCTGCTGACCGGGGTCGGCATGGTTCTCGGCGGCGTCGTCGCCGACCGTGTCGGGCGGACCCTCCAGATCCGTAAGTGGGCCACCTCCATCGTCTGCAGCCTGCTCTCCCTCGTCCTGCTGTCGGCCGCCTTCGGCGCACCGACCGGGACGGTACAGATGCTGCTGCTGGCGGCAGGCTCCCTGGTGTCGGGAGCGACGGCCGGTCCGGCCGCGGCGATGGTGGCCAATCTGACCCCCGGCGCCATCTCCGGTACGGCCTTCGGCACCCTCACGCTGGCGAACAGCCTGCTCGGGCTCGCCCCGGGATCCGCGGTGACCGGCATGGTCGCGGACCGCCTCGGCCTGCTCGCCGCGCTGCGGCTGATGCCGCTGGTCGCGGCGGTCGCCGCACTGTGCTTCGCCGTCGGGCGCCGGCACTACGAACGAGACATCATCCGACTGGCCGCGCGCGCCACCTCAGCGGCCACCCGAACCACGGCGGTGACCGCATGAGTACCCCCACCGAGGCCACGATCGTGGTCGTACCAGGACTGCGCGACCACCTGCCCGACCACTGGCAGACCATCCTGGCCGAACGGCTCACCGCGGCAGGGCGCGCGGTGCTCACCGTCGCACCGCTGACGGAGGACCGGCTCAGCCGCACGGCCGGGGTCGCGGCACTGGAGGCAGTGGTCGCGGAGGCCCCAGGGCCCGTGGTGCTGGTCGCCCACAGCGCCGGGGTGATGACGACCGTGCACTGGGCGCGGACCACCAGCCGTCCGGTCGTGGGCGCACTGCTTGCGACCCCGCCGGACTTCGACACACCGCTGCCGGACGGCCGTCCGACCCCCGATGTGCTCCGCAGCAACGGCTGGACGCCCGTCCCGCGGGCCGTCCTGCCCTTCCCCAGCGTCGTCGCGGCGAGCAGCGACGACCCGCTGGGCAGGGAGGTGCGCGTGGCCCGGCTCGCCGAGTGCTGGGGCAGCCGCCTCGTCCGGCTCGGCGCGGTCGGGCACCTCAACCCGGGCTCCGGGTACGGACCGTGGCCCCGGGCCGAGGAACTCATACGCGAGATCGAACAGGGTTGACGCCCACCGCACCGCGAAGGACCCACCTGTGTGTACCCCACCCATGTGCCAAGGGAGCAGCGATGAATGATGACACCGACCTGCTGTGGTCCCCCTCGCAGGCGCAGGCCGAGGCATCCAATGTCGCCGGCTTCATGCGCTGGCTCGACCGAACCAGGGGACTGCGGTTCGCCGACTACCCGGCACTGTGGCGGTGGAGCACCACCGACATACCCGGGTTCTGGTCGGCGGTATGGGACTACTACGGCCTGGCCGCCCGTTCCACGTACGACACGGTGCTGGCGGACGCCTCGATGCCCACCGCCTCCTGGTTCCCCGGCGCGCGTCTGAACTTCGCCGAGCGGTGCCTCGCCGAGCCGTCCGATGAGCGCCCGGCGCTGATCAGCGTCAGCGAGGGCGGCGTACCCGTGGAGACCTCCTGGACACAGCTGCGACGGGAGGTCGCTGCGCTGGCCGCCTCACTGCGCCGTCTGGGAGTGGAGCCCGGCGACACGGTCGCCGGATATCTTCCGAACACCCCGCACGCCGTGATCGCGGTGCTGGCCGCCGCCGCGGTGGGCGCGGTGTGGACCGTGTGCTCGCCCGACTTCGGTACGCCCAGCGTGCTGGCGCGGCTGCGCCAGGCCCGCCCGGCCGTGCTGCTGGCCGTGGACGGCTACCGCCACGGCGGCAAGGAGTACGACCGGCTCCCGGCGGTCGAGGAGATCACGGCCGGGCTGCCCACACTGCGGCATCTGGTGGCCGTCGACCACCTGCGGCCCGCCCCGGCAGGCTCCCGCTGGACGGCCCGCGACGACGTGGCACAGCACAGCTGGTCCGCCCTGCTCGATCGGGACGAGCCCCTGGTGTTCGCCGACGTTCCCTTCGACCACCCGTTGTGGACCCTGTGGTCCTCGGGCACCACCGGGCTTCCCAAGGGGATCGTGCAGAGCCACGGCGGTATCGTCGTCGAGCTGCTGAAGGCGCTCGGTCTGGGCGCCGACCTCCGCGCCGACGACCGCTACTTCTTCCACACCTCGACCAGCTGGATGGTCTGGAACTTCATGGTCGCGGGCCTGATGCACGGCTCGACGATCGTCCTCTACGACGGCAGCCCCACCCGCCCCGACGTCAACGGGGTCTGGAGGGTCGCCGAGCAGACCCGGGCGAGCGTGGTCGGCGTGGGGGCGGCCTATCTGATCGCGGGTGAGAAGGCGGACGCGCACCCGGCGGCCGAGCTGGACCTGAGCGGGCTGCGCACCGTCCTCCAGACCGGTTCGTCGCTGCCGCCGAGTACCTGGCGCTGGGCGCAGGACCGTCTCGGCCCGGATGTGTGGCTGCAGTCGATCTGCGGGGGCACCGACATCTGCTCGGTGCTCGCCTGCGGCAGTGCGCTGCTCCCGGTCAGGGCCGGCCGGATCCAGTGCCCGGCACTCGGTGTGGCCCTGGACGCCTGGGACGCATCGGGGCGGCCGGTCGTCGGTGAGCAGGGCGAACTGGTGGTGACCGCACCGCTGCCGTCGATGCCCCTGCACTTCGTCGACGACCCGGACGGGGCGCGCTACCGGGCGAGTTACTTCGACATGTACCCCGGTGTGTGGCGGCACGGCGACTGGGTCACCGTCGACCGGGACCTGACGGTCGTGGTGGCGGGGCGCTCGGACTCGACGCTCAACCGGATGGGCGTACGGATGGGCTCGGCCGACATCTACGCCGTCGTGGAGCGGTTTCCCCAGGTCGCCGACAGCCTGGTGATCGGGGCGGAGATGCCGGACGGCCGGTACTTCATGCCGCTGTTCGTGGCCCTCGGGGACGGCGCGGTGCTGGACGACGGGCTGCGCGCACGGATCGCCGGGACCATCCGCAGTGAGCTGTCGCCGCGCCATGTGCCGGACGCCATCACCCAGGTGCCGGCGTTGCCCCGCACCCTGACGGGCAAGCGGCTTGAGGTCCCGGTGAAACGGATCATCCAGGGTACCGACGCCGCCGATGTGAGCAGCGCGGGGGCCATCACCCATCCCGAGATGCTGAGTTGGTTCGCCGCCTTCGCTGCCCTCGCCGTCTCGTCCCGGTAGACATGCCTTCCGCCGTCGGACGTGTCCTCGCTCCGTCGGGCGGCCCGGTCGTTACGTCAAGACGGGCAACGACACCAGCCCGCGGACCAGTCGGGTGCGCCGCCACTCCAGTCGGTCGGACCGTTCGGCTAGCCGGATCCCGGGGAAGCGGGCCAGGACCGCACGGAAGGCGATGTCCGCTTCGGCCTTGGCCAGGGGAGCGCCTACGCAGCGGTGGATACCGTGACCGAAGCCGAGATGCGCGGCGGCGTTACGGTCCAGGTCGAGCCGGTCGGGCGAAGGGAACCGGTCCGGGTCACGGTTGGCGGCCCCGAGCGCGACCAGTACGGGAACACCGGACGGGATGTCGGTGCCGCCGAGGGCGATGGCCTCCGTGGTGAACCGGAAGGTGGCCGTGCTGACGGGGGAGTCGAACCGGAGCAGCTCATCAAGGACGGCGGGGATGTCGTCCGGGTTCCTCCGGAGGCGGTCCAGCTCGTCCGGGTGCTGGAGCAGTGCCAGGGCGGCGTTGCCGAGGAAGTTGGTGGTGGTCTCGTGCCCGGCCACGAGCAGCAGCACCGCGAGGGAGACCAGCTCATCCTCGCTCAGCCGGTCGTCTCCGTCACGGGCCGAGATGAGCCGGTCGAGAAGAGAACCGCCGGGGTACAGGCGCTTGGCGGCGATGAGGCGCGTCATGTAGCCGGCCAGGGAGTGCGAGGCCGCGTCGATGACATCGGGCCTGCCTGCCGCGAACAGCTCTCCGGACCAGCGCCGGACGGCGGGCCGGTCCTCGTCCGGGACGCCGAGCAGTTCACAGATCACGATGACCGGCAGCGGTACCGCCAGCCCGGCCACGAAGTCGGACCGCTCGCCGTCGGGCCACTGATCCAGCAGTTGGCCGGTGACCCGGGCAATGAACGGCCGCAGCTCTGCCACAGCCCCCGTGGTGAAGGCTTGGGTGACCAGTTTGCGCAGCCGGGTGTGCTGGGGCGGGTCGCCGGCCAGCATGTTGTGTGCCACCGCGGGGTGAAGGCGACGCCGTGACCCTTTACCCGCGAAGAAGGCGGCGGTGTCCTTGGAGAGCCGCGGGTCGGCAAGGGCCTGCCTGGCTTCCGCGTAACCGGTGACCAGGTAGCTGGTGTGCCCGCCGGGGCCGGTGGGCACCGGCTGCACCGGGCATGCGGACCGCATGGCCGTGTAGGTGGGGTAGGGGTCCTGCAGGAAGCGGGGGTCCTGAGTCGGGTCGGTCATGCTCCCAGTCTCCGACTGGCTGCGGCCGGCCCGTGAGGGACGGTCGGGGCGGGCGGGCGCGCCGCTGTCCGGGCGCCGTCACGGCAGTGGACCTATGCGGGCCCCTCCAGCTGCTCGATGCCGTGGTTGAACTCGACCATCAGCGTGAGGAACTGCTGGGTCCGCGCTTCGCTCCAGCCCGCCGCCTCGATCAGTCTGGCGGTCCCCGCCCGGCTGATCGCCCTGTCCGCCTCCAGGCGTTCCAGGCCGAGTGGGGTGGGCCGGAACGTGCGTGCGGCTCCTCGGGTGGGGGCGGGGATGTGCTCGACCAGGCCGTGGCGGAGCATGGCGCTCATCTGGCGGTTGATGGTGGACACGTCGGCCTGGAAGGTGTGCGCCAGCTCCTTGAGTGTGAGCGGTTCGCCGGTCTCCAGCCGTGTGAGGAGAACGTAGGCCGAGCGGTCCAGGCTCTGCCCGATCCGTGGGCCGCGCGAGGCGATGAAATGCCGTGACAACAGAGTCAGTTCTCGTTCCAGATCGCCAAGGCGGCGCTCCTGCTTGCTCGGCTCCTTCATCTGTTCCGGTGCCCTTCCTCTCGTCCCGCTCCGCCGGTGTCCATGGCCGTGCTCCGTACCGGCGCCTTGCTCCGGTGCCGTTGCACAGGCTACCTTGTGTATGTAACATGCACATCATGCAGGGTCGTCGTGTCGGTGGGAGAACCGCGTAGAAGAACTGTGTGGGAGACCCGCCCGGCAGACCGGCAGGCCCCGCCGGATCTGCCGGACGCGCCCTGGCGCGCGGGGGACCGGGCGCCGAGGCGCTCCCGTTCGTGCGGCCTGTCCGGTACTCAGCCGGCGGCGGACCACGCCCTCCATGGCACCTGCGCCGGTCCGCCCACACGCGGACTCCGTCTCAGCAAGGAAGTAACCCCATGAAACGCCTCAAGGACAAGGTCGCCGTGGTGACCGGAGCCGGCAGTGGCATCGGCCGTGCGGCGGCGGAACTCATGAGCCGGGAAGGCGCACGGGTGGTGGTCGCCGACTACGACACCGCGGCGGCCGCGGAGTCGGCGGCGCTCATCGAGAAGGCGGGCGGCCTGGCCCTGCCCGTCACGGTGGATGTCACCGACGAGAGCTCGATCGCGGACATGATCGACGGGACCGTCAGGGAGTTCGGCGGCCTGAACGTGCTCTGCAACCACGTGGGCGGGACCGATCCGCGAACCGACCTCGACCTGCTGCGCATGGACATGGAGGAGTTCCACCGGGCGGTCGCCCGCAACGTGACCAGTACGCTCCTCGGCTCGCGGCACGCGATCCCCCACATGATCCGGGCCGGTGGCGGTTCGGTCATCAACACCGCATCGGTCGCGGCACTCGTCGGTGACGTCCTGCAGACGTCCTACGGGGCGGTCAAGGCGGCGGTGGTCAGTGTCACCAAGTCCATTGCCGTGCAGTACGGGCCGCAGAACATCCGGTGCAACGCTGTCGCACCCGGGGCCGTCATGACACCGGCGCTGGAGAACAACCTGCCGGCGAGCGTCATCGAGAGCCTGAAGAAGGGCAACGCCCTGCCCTATCTCGGCGCCCCCGAGGACATCGGCCACGCCATGGTGTTCCTCGCCTCCGACGAGTCCCGCTACCTCACCGGCCAACTGCTGGTCGTCGACGGGGGGATGACCATGCAGTCCTCGGCCGTACCGGGGCGGCGGGATCAACTCCCCGCCTGAGCCGCACATCCGGAGCAACCCGTATCCCCAGCACTTCTGCGTCGCAGGCAACCACGCCGGCAGTCACGCAGGCCACCACGCAGCCAATCACGCAGGCCATCACGGAAGGAACCGCTTCATGAGTTCTCGCACCTTGGACGGCAAGTCGGTCATCGTCACCGGGGGTGCCTCCGGTATCGGCGGCGCCATCACGAAACTGTTCGTCGCACGCGGGGCCCGGGTCGTCATCGTCGACCTGCAGGAGGAGGCCGGCGAGGCGCTCGCCGGTGAGCTGGGTGACGCCGTGGTCTTCCTGCGGGGCGATGTCTCCGACCGGAACGTGGCCGATACGGCCGTGGCTACGGCCGTTGAGCGCTTCGGGGCCCTGGACGTACTGGTGAACAACGCGAGCGTGTCGCGCCAGAAGCCCTTCGAGGAGCAGACGGACGACGACTGGAATCTGGCGATGGACACCGGTCTGTACGCTACTCGCAACTTCATGCTGGCCGCCCTGCCGGAACTCAAGAGGACCGGCAACGCCTGCGTCATCAACTTCGGCTCCGGTGCCGGTTTGAACGGCCAGCCGAACCAGGCGTCGTACGCGGCGACGAAGGAAGCGATCCGTGGTTTGAGCCGTGTGGCCGCCAACGAGTGGGCGGAGTTCAACATCCGGGTCAATGTGGTCTGCCCGATGGCCCTGACAGCCGGTGTGGTCCAGTGGGCGCAGGCGCGCCCCGAGCAGTACGCGCAGTCCGCGGCCGCCGTCCCGTTGGGCCGCTTCGGCGACCCGGACCGCGATGTCGCCCCCATCGTCGCTTTCCTCGCCAGTGACGACGCGCGGTACATGACAGGACAGACCGTCATGGCCGACGGGGGCTCGGTCAAGCTCCGCTGAGAGCGCTCGCGGTTACCTGACCGGGGGGCGGTTGCTCCGGCGTACCGGGCGTGTGCGGGCACGCTGTTGGTCAGGCGGAAGTCCGCGGGGCGGCCCCGGCGGGGTCCCGTACGCCGGCTGAACCCCGCCCCGTCTGCCAGGTCCGGCCGTCGGGCAGGGAAACGGGAGGAGACCACGATCAGGCCCGGCCTTCCGGGGAGCGTGAAGGCGGTGGGGGCGGGGGCGTAATCGTCCTTCGAGGGCGCCTCGGGAGAGCAGTGGGAAGGAGCCGCCCTCGTGCCTGGCCTCTTTGTCCACCTGGAGAACACTCGCCCTATCACGGGATGGGGCGAGCACAACATCCCCCCGACCGGGCCACGCCGGAACTCGGCCCCCTTTCGGGCCTGCCGCAACTACCAGCTCGCCTGGTGGCTGCGCACTCAGCGCGGCGCGCCGGACGCGCCGCCCGGTTCCAAAACGCCTAAGCGGCCTGGCTTGGCTGAACAGATGCCGCTTATGTAGAGTTCTACGCATTTGGAATCGATTACCCGCTGCACGGCTTTGTTGTGGCGTCAGTTAGTTGAGCTCGCCGACGGGGCAGGACCAATTGGATAGACCCTTCGGGCCCTGCCATGAAACGATACCGTCAACAGTCACTGGTTTTGCGGGGCGCTGAGTTCCAGGAACTACTGGTAGTCCTACCTGAAACAGTTCGACGAAGGCTGTGGGAATTCCGTCGGCGAGGGCGGAAATGACTTCGTCCTCACCTTCTGAACCATCCACTGAGAACCCGCATCCTGTGCCAGAGGCGTCGACCACAAGGACAGCGCCGCTCCCCGGTGGGTCCTCTGCGGGTGTGCATGTCACGCGGGGCTCCAGATCTGGGCGCTGTGCGCGCAGATCGTGGAGTACGGTTTCGGCGAGTTGCTGGACTCGAAGCATGCGTTTTCCTCGCTATGGGTATGGCAGCGGGATCAGGTCAGCGTGATGGTAAAGGTGAAGGTGGTGGTGACGCTCCTGGTTCCACCCTTGATCGGGAAGGACTCATGGATTGTCAGCACGCAGGGCCCGCCGGTTCTTGTCTTGATCGACGAGTGAACCAGGTACGAAGGTGACACCCCGAGGTGTCGGTCCTTCTGGGATTGGTGGACCTCCGTACTGCAGACCCGACTCGAACCGAGCGGAGCCATCTGCCTGATCCAGACCCGCCGGCACGAAGACGACCTTGCCGGGCGCGTCCTCGCCACCGAACGAGACGCCTGGTGGGTCATCGGCCTCCCGGCCCTCGCCGGCAGTCCCGACGCCCCCCTCGGCCGAGCAACAGGCCAGCCCCTCTGGCCCGAACGCTTCGATGCAGCCCCACCACGCCAAGACCCGCAAGCGCGGCGGCGAACGGGTCTGGGGCGCCCTGTACATGCCGGCCGGGTGAGTCCCCGGCGCTTCCCCTCGTGAACCTGAACACATCCTGAGCGCCTGCTTCCCCGCGTATGGAGCGGCATCCCCCGGAGCCACCTCACCGCAGTGCGTCGAGCCGCCCGCGTATCCGGGCCACGCGCTCATGCACCGGCCGCCGGCCGAGTGCGGTGACGGGACCGGTCAGCTCGTGCAGGAAGGCGCTGTCCTCAGGGTCGACCGCCGCGACATCCTGGGCACGCACGATCACCGGGAACCCGGCCAGGGCCGGGTCGTCCGGAGCGAGGGCCGCAACGGAGCCTTGGAAGTGCTCCGGCCCGACCGACCCCACCGGCCCGACCGATCCCACCGATCCCACCGGCCCGGGCAACGGCTTCTCCAGCAGTACGACGCTGTCGCCGGTGCGCCCCAACTCCTTGATCAGTTCGAGTTCCCGCAGCAGCGCGGGGGTCTTCTCCGCCGCCCAGACGACGACACGCTCGGCGAGGACGATGAGGGTACGGACGACGGCCGGCCAGCCGTCGTCCGGCAGATACAGGAACCGCTGCAGTCGTGTGGAGATGCCGAGCAGGGACCCCATCTGACGGTCGATCCCCAATGCGGCGGCCCCGGTGTTGGCTACCTGAACGACATCAGTGATCTCGGCCATCCGGTTCAGTACGCGCAGGCCGTCCGTATAACGAATGACCCGGGCATACCCGTCCGGATCGTCCTGCCCCACCACCGAATGGGGCGGCGAGCCCACGAACGACGACTCGGTGAGTTCGAAGTTGCGCAGCAGCAGAACGGTGGGATCTCCCGAGCACGCCGACCGCCGTACGAGGTTCGTCGTCGCACGATGGATCCGACCGGCCAGCCGGATGGAATGCACGTCGTAGTCGCGCGGGACGCCGACGAGCCCCTCCGGGTCGTAACGTCCTGTCCGGCGGGCTGCCCGCATCATCGCGTCCAGGTATCCGGTCTTGAACTCCGGCTCCGGTATGCGCACCGTTTCCAGTACGTCCAGCGCATGCCTGGCGATCCGGACATGCTCGCTCAGCTTGCTGTTTCCGGGATCGGCGGTGTCCGCCGCGAACAGTTCGATGATGCGCGCGTAGGTCCGCCCGGCGGCCCGTTCTTCGCCGATTTCCATGCAGTTGATGGCCTTGTTGACCATGGTGGCGGCGACATTCACCCGCAGCCAGGGTTCGCCGCTCGACTGCCAGCGCTCGATGATCTCGTCGCAGACGTCGATACTCGCCTGTGTGCGCTGCCGGTTGTTGTGCGTATCCCTGCCGATGACGAGGAGCGTGCTGAGGTCCATGAGCGCCTTGCAGCTCAGCCATTGCGTTTCCGTGTCTCCCCTCTGGGGGATCAACTCGACCATCCGCCTCAGCGACGTGGTCGCGTGCGCATGCAGCTCGGGCAGCAGGGCCGCGTCACGGTAGAGGCCGGTCGCCCCCGAGACCGTCCGCCGGGCGAGGCCGTCGCCACGCGGCGCGTACAGGCCGACCAGCCAGTCGGTCAGAATCAGCGAGTCGTCGAACCGGCCGAGCGCGACGCAGCGCTCGATCGTCGCGCCCACGGTCATACAGTGCGCCAGATCCTCATCGGGCGCCGGCCCGAGCTGCCGAGCGAGCACCGGAAGGGTGCGCATCAGCCAGACATGGAAGTCCGCGTCGGCAACCGCCCGGCTGGTCGCCCCCCGACGCGCCACATCCCAGCGGGCCAGGATGTTGTCCGCAGTCGCTTCCCCATCCGGGTCGGGCACGAGACCAACTCTTTTCCTGGCCGGGCGGCCCGAGAGCCCTTCGCTCCCGGGTCACCCGGCCAGGATGGCGCACGAGCCCACCAGCGGCAGGGTTTTGCGCCAGTCGCGGCCTCTCCGAGCCGCCGACCCCACTCCCGCCGGTCGCTCAGTCCTTGATTTCGCAGATGACGGCGCCCGAGGTGAGCGAGGCCCCGATCTCGGCGGTCAGACCCTTGACGGTGCCCGACCGGTGGGCGTTGAGCGGCTGTTCCATCTTCATCGCTTCGAGGACGACGACGAGTTCACCTTCGGTGACCTGCTGGCCCTCCTCCACGGCGACCTTGACGATGGTGCCCTGCATCGGGGAGGCCAGCGCGTCACCGGACGCGGCGGAACCCGACTTCTTCGCGGCCCTGCGCTTGGGCTTGGCGCCCCCGGGCCCCGTCGCACCGGCCTGCGCCAGGCCCAGGGACGACGGCAGTGACACCTCGACGCGCTTACCGCCGACCTCGACCACGACGGTCTCGCGGGTGTCCGCCTCCGCCTCGCCCGTACCGGGCGCCACGAACGGCGGGATCTCGTTGACGAACTCCGTCTCGATCCAGCGGGTGTGGACCGTGAACGGCGCCTCGCTGCCGGTGAGTTCGGGAGCGAAGGCCGGATCCCTGACGACCGCGCGGTGGAAGGGGATGGCGGTGGCCATGCCTTCGACGGTGAACTCGTCCAGGGCGCGGGCGGCTCGCTGGAGGGCCTGCTCGCGGGTGGCGCCGGTGACGATCAGCTTGGCGAGCAGCGAGTCCCAGGCGGGGCCGATGACCGAGCCGGACTCGACGCCCGCGTCGAGGCGGACACCGGGGCCGGTCGGCGGGGCGAAGGTGGTGACGGTGCCCGGGGCGGGCAGGAAGCCGCGGCCCGGGTCCTCGCCGTTGATACGGAACTCGAAGGAGTGACCGCGCAGCTTCGGGTCGTCGTAGCCCAGTTCCTCGCCGTCGGCGATACGGAACATCTCGCGCACCAGGTCGATGCCGCTGACCTCTTCGGTGACGGGGTGCTCCACCTGGAGGCGGGTGTTGACCTCCAGGAAGGAGATGGTGCCGTCGAGGCCCACCAGGAACTCGACGGTGCCCGCGCCGACGTAACCGGCCTCCTTGAGGATGGCCTTGGACGCGGCGTACAGCTCGGCGTTCTGCTCCTCGCTCAGGAAGGGCGCGGGCGCCTCCTCGACCAGCTTCTGGTGGCGGCGCTGGAGCGAGCAGTCACGGGTGGAGACGACGACGACGTTGCCGAACTTGTCGGCCAGGCACTGGGTCTCGACGTGCCGCGGCTTGTCCAGGTAGCGCTCGACGAAGCACTCACCGCGCCCGAAGGCGGCGACGGCCTCGCGGACCGCCGAGTCGTACAGCTCGGGGATCTCTTCGAGGGTGCGGGCGACCTTCAGGCCGCGGCCGCCACCGCCGAAGGCCGCCTTGATGGCGATCGGCAGGCCGTTCTCCTCGGCGAAGGCGACCACCTCGTCGGAGCCGGAGACCGGGTCGGCGGTTCCGGGGACCAGCGGGGCACCGGCACGCTGCGCGATGTGCCGGGCGGCGACCTTGTCACCCAGGTCGCGGATCGCCTGCGGCGGCGGCCCGATCCATATCAGCCCCGCGTCAAGGACCGCCTGCGCGAACTCGGCGTTCTCGGAGAGGAAGCCGTAGCCGGGGTGGATCGCGTCCGCGCCGGAGTCGGCGGCGGCCGCCAGCACCTTGGCGATGTCCAGATAGCTGGTCGCGGGGGTGTCACCGCCCAGGGCGTACGCCTCGTCCGCCGCGCGGACGTGCAGAGCGTCGCGGTCGGGGTCCGCGTAGACCGCCGCGCTCCCGATCCCGGTGTCCCGGCAGGCCCGGGCCACGCGTACGGCGATCTCGCCGCGGTTCGCGATGAGTACTTTCGTCAGCACGCCGACGCCTCCCGCGCGGTCGGCCGTCCGCCACTGAGCGGGCCGGGGATATCGATGATGCGAGGGGCGCCGCCGAGGCGTATGCGCTGTCGCGGGCTGTTCATGGTTGCTCCGATCGGAATGTCAGTGGGGCAGGGCCGGGGTGCGCCACCCGGCGGGGCCGTAGGTGTGCGGAGTACGCAGGAGAAGGGGAGGGGACCCCCAGGCTCCGGCCGGGCGGGGGCCAGGGGCGGGGCCGCCGGTGGGGCCGGCGGTGCGGTCGGCGGACAACACCGCGACCATGGCGGCGAGTTCCTCGGCAGTGGGGTTTCCCCGGACAACCTTGATCACAGCGGCTCCTCATGGTGTGCGGAGAGTCCTACAGGGGGATGTTGCCGTGCTTCTTGGGCGGCAGTGACTCGCGCTTGTCACGCAGGGCCCGCAGGCCCCGGACGATGTGGCGGCGGGTCTCGGACGGCATGATCACCGCGTCGACATAGCCGCGTTCGGCCGCGACGTACGGGTTGAGCAGCGTGTCCTCGTACTCCTGGATCAGTTCCCGGCGCCGCTCGTCCTGGGCCGTGGGGTCGTCGATCGCGGTGAGCGTGCGCCGGTGCAGGATGTTGACTGCGCCCTGGGCGCCCATGACGGCGATCTGCGCGGTGGGCCAGGCGAGGTTGAGGTCGGCGCCCAGGTGCTTGGAGCCCATCACGTCGTACGCGCCGCCGAACGCCTTGCGGGTGATCACCGTGATCAGCGGCACAGTGGCCTCGGCGTACGCGAAGATCAGCTTGGCGCCGCGCCGGATGATGCCGCCGTACTCCTGGTCCACACCCGGCAGGAAGCCCGGTACGTCGACGAAGGTGATGACCGGGATGTTGTACGCGTCGCAGGTCCGCACGAAGCGGGCGCCCTTCTCCGACGCGTCGATGTTGAGACAGCCGGCGTACTGCAGCGGCTGGTTGGCGACGATACCGACGGACTGGCCCTCGACCCGGCCGAAGCCGGTGATGATGTTCGGGGCGAACAGCGCCTGGGTCTCCAGGAATTCGTGGTCGTCCAGGACGTGTTCGATCGTGGTGAGCATGTCGTAGGGCTGGTTGGCCGAGTCCGGGATGAGCGTGTCCAGCTCCCGGTCCACGTCCGAGGTCTCCAGGTCCGCCTCCTCGGGGAAGGCCGGCGGGGCGGAGAGGTTGTTGGACGGCAGGTACGACAGCAGGCTCTTGACGTACTCGATCGCGTCCTTCTCGTCACCCGCCAGATGGTGCGCCACACCGGATGTGGAGTTGTGCGTACGGGCGCCGCCCAGCTCCTCGAAGCCGACGTCCTCACCCGTGACCGTCTTGATGACGTCGGGCCCCGTGATGAACATGTGCGAGGTCTGGTCGACCATCACCGTGAAGTCGGTGATCGCGGGCGAGTACACCGCGCCGCCCGCGCACGGGCCCACGACCAGGCTGATCTGGGGGATCACCCCGGAGGCATGGGTGTTGCGGCGGAAGATCTCACCGTAGGCGCCCAGCGAGGCCACGCCCTCCTGGATGCGGGCACCGCCGGAGTCGTTGATCCCGATGACAGGACAGCCGTTCTTGAGCGCGAAGTCCATGGCCTTGACGATCTTCTGGCCGTATACCTCGCCGAGGGCCCCGCCGAAGACGGTGAAGTCCTGCGAGAACACCACGACCGGGCGGTCGTCGACGGTGCCGTAACCGGTGACGACCCCGTCGCCGTACGGGCGGTTGCTGTCGAGACCGAAGTGGGTGGAGCGGTGCCGGGCGAACTCGTCCAGTTCGGTGAAGGACCCCTCGTCGAGCAGCAGGTCGATCCGTTCGCGGGCCGTCAGCTTGCCCTTGGCGTGCTGTTTCTCGATGGCGCGTGCCGACCCCGCGTGTGTCGACTCCGACGTACGGCGCTGGAGATCGGCGAGCTTGCCCGCGGTCGTGTGCATGTCTGTGGCGTTCACTTCTGTGGCTTTCACTGGTTGTTCCACCCCGGAGGATCGTCGGTCAGAAGGTGTCGTGGGGGACGTGCACGCCCCAGATGTCGCGCAGGGCATGGGAGACCTCGCCGACCGTTGCGTGGTGCCGCAGCGCCTCACGCATCGGGGGGAGCACGTTGTCGGTGCCCTGCGCGGTGGAGCGCAGAGCGTCCAGGGCACGTTGCACGGCGTCGTTGTCGCGCTCGGCGCGCAGGGCCGCCAGGCGCTCGCACTGGTCGGTCTCGATACGGGGATCGACCCGCAGCGGCTCGTAGGGCTCCTCCTCGTCGATGGCGTACTGGTTGACGCCGACGACCGTCCGGTCGCGTTTGTCGATCTCCAGCGCGATCCGGTACGCGGACTTCTCGATCTCGGACTTCTGGAAGCCCTGCTCGATCGCCGCGACCGCACCTCCCCGGTCCTCGACCGCCTCGATCAGCTCCAGGGCCGCGCCCTCCACGTCGTCGGTCATCGACTCCATGACGTAGGAACCGGCGAAGGGGTCGACCGTCCTGGTCACGTCGGTCTCGTACGCGATGACCTGCTGGGTGCGCAGAGCGAGGCGGGCGGCCTTCTGGGTGGGCAGGGCGATGGCCTCGTCGTAGGAGTTGGTGTGCAGGGACTGCGTCCCGCCCAGGACGGCGCCCAGGCCCTGGAGGGCGACCCGGACGAGGTTGACCTCAGGCTGCTGCGCGGTCAGCTGCACCCCCGCGGTCTGGGTGTGGAAGCGCAGCATCTGCGACTTGGGGTTCCTGGCCTTGAACTCGTCGCGCATGATGCGCGCCCAGATACGGCGGGCGGCGCGGAACTTCGCGATCTCCTCCAGCAGCGTGGTCCTGGCGACGAAGAAGAACGACAGGCGCGGTGCGAAGTCGTCGACATCGAGCCCGGCGGCGATCGCGGCCCGTACGTACTCCTTCGCGTTGGCCAGGGCGAAGGCGATCTCCTGCGCGGGCGTGGCTCCGGCCTCGGCCATGTGGTAGCCGGAGATGGAGATCGTGTTCCAGCGGGGCATCTCCCGGTGGCAGTAGGCGAAGGTGTCGCTGATCAGGCGCAGTGACTGCTTCGGCGGGTAGATGTAGGTGCCGCGGGCGATGTACTCCTTGAGCACGTCGTTCTGGACCGTGCCCGTCAACCGGTCGCCGGATATGCCCTGTTCGGCACCCACCAGCTGGTAGAGCAGGAGCAGGGCCGAGGCCGGTGCGTTGATCGTCATCGATGTCGACACCTGGTCCAGGGGCAGATCCCGGAACAGCGTCCGCATGTCCTCGACCGAGTCGATCGCCACGCCGACCTTGCCCACTTCGCCGCGGGCGACGGGCTCGTCGGAGTCGTACCCCATCTGCGTCGGCAGGTCGAAGGCGACGCTCAGGCCGCCCGTGCCCGCGCCCACCAGCTCGTGGTACCGCTCGTTGGACTCCTTCGCCGTGCCGAACCCGGCGTACTGCCGCATGGTCCATGGCCGGCCGGTGTACATCGACGGATACACGCCCCGGGTGAACGGGAACTTCCCCGGGCTGCCCAGTTTGGTGTCCGCGTCGAAGTCCGCCAGTGACCAGCCGTCGTAGAGCGTCTGGATCGGCAGTCCTGACTCGCTCTCTGCAAGAGAACCCATATCCCAACCTCCTGCGGTACTGGATATCGGTGAGACGGTACTCAGTACCATTGTAGTGGGCAAGTGGTCTCGGCCTGCGAGACAGGGGAGGATGGGCCGTCATGAGCAAGCCACCCGCGCGAATCCGCCTGGCGGACGCCGCCTTCGCGCTCTTCGACGAGCGCGGATACGAGCAGACGACCGTCGACGACATCGCGGAACGGGCCGGAGTCGGGCGTACGACGTTCTTCCGGCACTACCGGTCCAAAGAAGCGGTGATCTTCCCCGATCACGACCGGCTCCTCGACCTGATCAGGGACCGGCTGGCCACGTCGAGCCAGAGCACCGCCCTGGTCGCCGTGTCGGACGCGGTGCGCCTGGTCCTCCTGCACTACATCGACGAAGGCGACCTCGCCCGCCGGCGTTACGCGCTCACCAGCAAGGTGACCGCCCTGCGCGACCGGGAGATCGCCAGTGTGGCGCGCTATCAGCGGCTCTTCCGCGAGTTCATCGCGGACTGGATGGGGGACCCGACGGCGGCGGCCTCACTGCGGGCCGAGCTCATGGCGGCGTCGGTGGTCTCGGCCCACAACCATGTGCTGCGCCGCTGGCTCCGCGACGAGTGCTCCGAGCCGGTGGCTGAGGTGGACGAGGCGATGCGTGAGGTTCTGGCGCTCTTTTCGGGACCGCCGGAGCGCGAGAACGTTGCGGCGGGGGCGGCGGGGGCCGACACGATGATCGTCGCTTTCCGTACCGAGCAGGACCTGGAGGCTCTGCTTCCCTCGCTGAGGCGGCTGGCCGAACGCGGGCCCACGGTCTGATCCGGCCCGCGGGCTGATCCGGCCGCCGGGGGTCAGGGGGCCTTGTCGGCGGGGGGCGTGTCGCCCCTGTCGGCCGCGGTGGCGCTTCGGACACAGTCGCGGAGCAGGGTGCGGCGCCGCTCATGTACGGCATCGGGTTCCTGGTTGCCGGCCGCGTAGACGTTGCTGACCGGTGACCAGGCCATGGACATGGCGATGACCACGGCCATGATGTCGAACGGGTCGCCCGCGCGGATCCGCCCGGCGGTCTGGGCCTCGGCGATGGCCGTGAGCTTGTGGTCGTCGTAGTGCTGATGGGTCTCGACGAGGTGCCCGGCAGGCCGGCGCTCCAGCCGTGTCCAGGTCGCCAGCCGGATGAGGTCGGGGCGGCGCAGATACTCGTCGTAGAGACGGACGGCCCAGTCCGCGAGATCGTCGGCGTCGATGGGTACGACGTTGGTGATCCGCTCCAGCGAGCTGAGGAAGATCGCGTCGAAGAGCCGTTCCTTGTCGCCGAAGTAGGCATAGAGCTGCGCCTTGTTGGTGTGCGCTGCCTTCACGATGCGTTCGATGCGCGCCCCGGCGATGCCGTGCTGGGCGAACTCTTCGGTGGCGGCGTCCAGGATGCGCTGGTAGGTCGCGGCGCCTCGCGAGGTCTGGGGCTGTTCCGGCATGCCCGCAGCCTACCAAACAGAACAGTTGGTTTGCCTTGGCGGTCGGGTCGTGCTTAGACTTCGACAGACCGAACAGTCTGTTTAAGGAGTGGGAATGCGAACGACCACCGGATGGCAGGCGGCGGGGCCGACGGCGCTGCGGCGCACTTCGCTGGAGCGCCGTGACCTGCGCCCCGACGACATCGCGGTGCGGGTCGACCACTGCGGTGTGTGCCACACCGACCTGCACGCCCTGAGCGCCCACGACCAGGACACGGAGGCGCCCCTGGTGCCCGGTCACGAATTCACCGGCGTGGTGGCCGGGACCGGACGGGAGGTGACCGCCTTCTCGGTCGGCGACGCCGTCGCGGTGGGCAACATCGTCGACTCCTGTGGCGTGTGCGCCATGTGCGAAGCCGGACAGGAGAATTTCTGCCATTCCTTCCCGACGCTGACCTACGGAGGCACCGACCGGCAGGACGGGTCGACCACCCTGGGCGGCTACTCCCGCGAGTACGTCGTGCGCGACACCTTCGCCTACCGGCTCCCCTCAGGTCTCGACCCGGCCGCAGCCGCCCCGCTGATGTGCGCCGGCGTCACCGTCTGGGAACCCCTGCGCTCCCTCGGCGTGGGCCCCGGCAGCCGTGTCGCCGTGGCCGGGCTCGGCGGCCTGGGTCACCTCGCGGTCAAGATGGCGGTGGCACTCGGCGCCACCACGACCGTCATCAGCCGCACCGAGGACAAGCGCGACGACGCCCGCGAGCTCGGCGCCCACGACCTCATCGCCTCCACCGACCCCCAGCGCATGGCCACGGCGCGTGACACCTTCGACGTCGTCATCGACACCATCTCCGCCCCTCACGACCTCGCCCCGTATCTGAAGCTGGTGGCGATGGACGGCACCCTCAGCCTCCTCGGGTACCTCGGTCCCGTCACCGTCGAGGCCATGGATCTGCTCATCGGCCGCAAGAAGCTCAGCTCCGGGGGCAGCGGGGGCCGCCGGGCGACAGCCGAGATGCTCCAATTCTGCGCGGACCACAGCATCGCAGCCGACGTCGAAGTACTCCCGTCGGCACAGGTGGACACGGCACTCGACCGCCTCCGGCGCAACGACGTCCGCTACCGCTTCGTGCTCGACATGTCCGACCTGGACTGAGGCGGCAGTTGGCCGGGCCATGGCATCGTCGACGCGCGGGCACGCGGGGAAGGGGAAAGCGCGGGTGACGCCGATAGGGTCGGCGGACCCTGCCTGTTCGTGACGGCGGGACACGGAACCATGGCTGACGGGGGCTGAGAGAGGAGACCCGGCCGTATGCCTGAGTGGATCTGTGCGACCTGCGCCGTGCAGTACCCGGACACCGGACAGCCTCCGGCGCACTGTCCCGTCTGTGAGGACGAGCGCCAGTACGTCGGTCCGGAGGGACAGCGCTGGACCACGATGGGTGAACTGGCCCGCGACCACACCAACGAACTGCGTGACGAGGAACCCGGACTCGTCGGGATCGGTGTGCAGCCCTCGGTCGCGATCGGCCAGCGCGCTCTGCTGGTCCGTACGCCGCACGGAAACGTGCTGTGGGACTGCGTGCCCCTGCTCGACGACGACGCGAAACGGCAGATCGCCCGGCTGGGCGGGATCGACGCGATCTGTATGTCCCATCCGCACTTCTACGGCGCCCACATCGAGTTCGCCGAGGCTTTCGACGCCCGGGTCCTGATCCCGCGCGCGGACCAGCAGTGGATCCAACGGCCCTCGCCCCGCATCGAGTTGTTCGACGACGAAGCCGAACCCGTTCCCGGACTGACCCTGGCCCGGATCGGCGGCCACTTCGACGGAGCCTCCGTGCTGCACTGGCCCGCCGGCTCCGAAGGCCGGGGCGCGCTGCTGACCGGCGACACCGTCGCCGTCGTCCAGGACCGGCGCTGGGTCAGCTTCATGTGGAGCTTCCCCAACTTCATCCCCCTCGACGAGCACACCGTCGAAGACATCGCCCGCAGAGTCGAACGGTTCGCCTTCGACCGTGTCTACGGCGGCTGGTGGGGCCGCGTCGTGATCGGCGACGGCGCAGCGGCCGTCCGCCGCTCGGCCGACCGCTACATCGCACGGCTGCGCGGCGAACGGCCGCCACCGTGAGCCGCGGTCGGTACGGGACAGGCCCCGGGCCCTCGCCGGTGCGGCGCGGGCCCGGGACCTGGTTCAGCTTCCCCCGGTCTCCTCGTGGTCAGGGATAGACCCTGCCGCTGCACGGGTCGATGCCCGCCTTGCTGAGGCAGACCTTGTAGCTGGTCGCACTCTTGTCGAAGTACGCGTCGGCACAGTTGGAGTTGTGGCCGTCCTTGTCGCTGAGGGTGTACTGGGTATTGCCGTCCGCGAAGTAGTAGACCCCGTAGACCGAGTGCCCGTCGCTCTTGTCGTCGCAGACCCAGGCGTGGTGGTTGGCGGTGTTGTAACCTGCGTGCCCGCCTCCCACATAGGCTTTGGTGGTGCTCGCCGGGGTCATCGTGGCGCTCGCCGCCGACGCGGTCATCAGCGAACCCCCGAGCAGCGCCGCCACACCTGCGGTCACTGCGGCGATCCGGCGGATCCTGGCCTTCTCACGCTGGTTGGGCATATCTGTTCTCTCCCGTCTGTGGGAAACGGTCCGCGCGGGAACCGTCTCTGCTGAAGCGGTGAAACCGTCTCCGGTGAAACCGGCGTCCGCCGTGCCGGGGCGCGAGGAACCGCTGCCTGGTGCCCGTCGGACGAGGACGGCACCCACCTTGGTCGGCCGCACCCCCGGGGACGACCCCGACGGAGCGTTCCGGGACGGCGGGTTGGGAGATACCGCCTGGCCTGCGGGGACGCCGGCGGCTGGGACGGTCGTGGGACGGGGGAGGGGAGGAGGGGAAGGTCAGCCGCGGCCGTGGGGGCGGCTCAGGACGAGGACGGGGGTACCGGTCACCGTCAGGGTGCGGCCGTGGAGCGGCTCCTGGCGGCCGCCGATGCGTGCCACCGCCACGGCGCCCGCGGGCACGGGAACAGCCGTGCGTCCCTCGCCGGCCCACAGCACGCTCTCCTGTCCGGCGCCCCCCGGCCTGCGGAAGTCGCACCGCCACACCGCTGCGGGCAGGCCGGCCGCGGGGCCGTGGCCGCACCCCACCGTGCTCGCCCCTGCCAGCCAGTCCTGCAGCTGCCCGACCGCGCGCGCCGCGGCGGTCGGCGGTCTGCCTTCCGCCTGCAGTACGACCGGGACACGCGTACCGCCCCAGCTGTACAGGTAAGTGCGCTCCAGATGCAGGTCCCGGGCAGCCAGTCCGACCAGATAGGTGCGTACGGCATAGTCCGCCGCCCGCGTCCCGGTCAGCCGCGGCCCGTGGGGGATGTCGTAGGCGGGCCCGGTGTTCCACAGCGCAATCCCCGCGCCGGCCGAGTGGAGGGTCTCGTACGCGGTACGCACCTGTTCGTACAGCTGCTCCGGTGGCTCCGCGCCGGGCCGCTGACGCAGTTTCAGGCCCGCCACATCGCAGAACCGGTACCCGCCGAGCGCCGCGAACCGGCGTACGAAGTCCTTCCCGGCCGGTTCACCGGCCCGCTCCATGGAGGGGCAGACCACGGTCGCGCCCGGATCGGCGTGCCGGATGATGCCGGCCGCACGCCGGACCATCTCGACGAGCCTCGCGGCGCTCCCGGTGTAGAAATGCTGGTCGTCCGCGGTGTCCCACAGTTCATAGGCCGCGATCCTGCCCCGGTCCCGCCGGACGAGTTCCCGCACGAAGCGGTCCCAGTCGGCGAGCGAGTCGGGCGGTGCGGTGCGGGAGTCATCGGCGTAGAGCGAGCGGCCGCCCGCCGGAGCGGCCCAGGCCGGTGTCCCGCCGAACACGAACAACACCGGTCTGCCCGCGCGGCGCGCCCCGGCCACCAGCCGGTCGAGCGGGGCCCAGGCGAACGCGCCCCGCCGTGGCTCCAGGTCCGCCCAGCGGGTGCCGCTGTCCCACAGCCGCACACCGCCGACCCGGAACGACGGCATGGCACCGGTGTTGGAATTGAGCGTCACCCCGAACCCGGCCGGGTCGACCGGATCAGGCGCCCACACCCAGGACATCCCGGGCCCGCCGGGATCCGCGACAGCGCGCCGCCCGCGCTCCTGGACCCCGCTCCCGGACATCATGAACACCGCGATCAGCACCACGGCCATCACCAGCGCCGTACGCGGCAGCCGCCACCTCGCCCGGTGTTGCGGGCTCGCTGCGGGCGCTTCACCTGTCGCCGCTGCGGGCGGTGGCCGGTCAGGTGGTGCGGGTGCGGGTGCGGGTGCGGGTGCGGGTGCCGGTGGCTGTGCCTGTGTCTGCGCTTGTGCCGGTTCGGGGAGCCGGCGCCGGGCCGCCCGCCACAGGCGGAGCAGGTCCTCCAGCTCGCCCGGCCCCGCACCGCACTCCTCCGCGAAAGCCACCAGCACCCGGCAGTCCTGCGGAACGCTCGCCCCCGTGCAGTACCGGTGCAACGTGGAGCTCGTGGTGAACACCCGCCCGGCCAGAACCCCGTAACTGTGACCGCTGCGCTGCTTCAAGACCTGTAACAGTGCGGCCAGTTGCCCTGCGGCCTGCTCCGAACGACGGTCGTCTCCCCCGTGGACAGCCATGACCAGCAGGCTATCCAAGGGAGCGGTGTCCCCTCAGGCGAAACGGTTCCGGCCGCACGGACGGGACAGAAGTGGTCCCTGTCATGGAGAGCCCCGGCGCAGCGGGTGCCGCGCCGGGGCCCGACGGATCTTCCGTACCGCCGTGGCTACTTGAAGGAGCGCAGCCGCAGGCTGTTGGTGACCACGAAGACCGAGGAGAAGGCCATGGCGGCCCCGGCGATCATCGGGTTGAGCAGCCCGGCCGCGGCCAGCGGCAGCGCCGCCACGTTGTAGCCGAAGGCCCAGAACAGATTTCCCCTGATGGTGCCGAGGGTCCTGCGCGAGAGCCGGATCGCGTCCGCCGCCACGCGCAGATCGCCCCGTACCAGCGTCAGATCCCCGGCCTCGATGGCCGCGTCCGTGCCGGTGCCCATGGCCAGGCCCAGATCAGCGGTGGCCAGTGCGGCCGCGTCGTTCACGCCGTCGCCGACCATCGCCACCGAACGGCCTTCTCCCTGCAGCCGCTTGATGACGTCCACCTTGTCCTGCGGCAGTACCTCGGCGATGATCTCGTCGATCCCGACGGCGCGGCCCACGGACTCGGCCACCGCCTTGTTGTCGCCGGTCAGCAGTACGGGCGTGAGGCCGAGCGCCCGCAGCTGGGCGACCGCTTCGGCGCTGGTCTCCTTGACGGCGTCGGCGACGGTGAGCACGCCCCGGGCCTCACCGTCCCAGGCCACGACGACCGCTGTGCGCCCCTCCGCCTCCGCCGCCGCCTTCGCGTCCGCGAGCCCGGGCGGCAGCGCGATGGCCCACTCGGCCAGCAGCTTCTCCCGGCCGACGAGCACCGCGTGCCCGTCGACGATGCCCTGGACGCCGAGCCCGGCGACGTTCTCGAAGTTCTCGGCCACGGGGAGGGGACCGGCCAGCTCTGTGGCGCCGGCCGCGATGGCCTGGGCGATGGGGTGCTCGGACGCGTGCTCCAGCGCGCCGGCCAGCCGCAGCAGTTCCTTCTCGCCGACACCCGGCGCGGTGAGGGCGTCCTGGAGGGCCATCCGCCCGGTCGTGACGGTGCCGGTCTTGTCGAGTACGACGGTGTCGACCCGGCGGGTGGACTCCAGGACCTCCGGGCCCTTGATGAGGATGCCCAGCTGCGCGCCGCGCCCCGTCCCGACCATCAGCGCGGTCGGGGTGGCCAGGCCCAGGGCGCACGGGCAGGCGATGATCAGTACGGCCACGGCCGCGGTGAACGCGGCGGTGGCGTCCCCGGTCGCCACCAGCCAGGTCAGCAGCGTGCCCAGCGCGATGACGAGGACGACGGGCACGAAGACGCCGGAGATCCGGTCGGCGAGGCGCTGCACCTCGGCCTTGCCGTTCTGGGCCTCCTCGACCAGCCGCGCCATCCGGGACAGCTGGGTGTCGGCGCCGACCCGGGTGGCCTCGACGACCAGCCGGCCCGAGACGTTCACGGTGGCCCCGGTGACGGGATCGCCCGTCCGTACGTCGACCGGCACCGACTCACCGGTCAGCGTCGAGGCGTCGACGGCCGATGCCCCGTCCACCACGGCGCCGTCGGCTGCGATCTTCTCCCCGGGACGTACGACGAAGCGGTCGCCCACGACCAGTGCGGCCACCGGGACCCGGGTCTCGCGGCCGTCCCTGAGCACGGTCACGTCCTTGGCGCCCAGCTCCAGCAGCGCACGCAGTGCGGCGCCCGCCTTCCGCTTGGACTTCGCCTCCAGATAGCGCCCGGCGAGGATGAACGTGGTGACCCCGGCCGCGGCCTCCAGATAGATGGAGGACGATCCGTCGGCGCGCGACACGGTGAACTCGAACCCGTGCCGCATCCCCGTCATTCCGGCCGTGCCGAAGAACAGGGCCCACAGCGACCAGCCGAGCGCGGCCAGCGTGCCGATGGAGACCAGGGTGTCCATGGTGGCGGCGCCGTGCCGGGCGTTGGTCCAGGCGGCTCGGTGGAACGGCAGGGCGCCCCAGACGACGACGGGGGCGGCGAGCGTCAGGGAGAGCCACTGCCAGTTGTCGAACTGCAGGACCGGCACCATCGCCATCAGGACGACGGGTACGGAGAGAGCCAGTGAGACGAGCAGCCGCTGCCGGAGCGTGACCGTTTCACCGTCGTCCGCCGGTGGTCCGGACTCCGTGGGCTCCTCGGCCGCCGGCGGCGCCGGCTCCTCGGCGGTGTAGCCGGTTCTCTCGACGGTGGCGATCAGGTCCGCGACATCCATGCCCTCGCCGTACGAGACCTTCGCCTTCTCCGTCGCGAAGTTGACCGTGGCGGTGACACCGTCCAGCCTGTTGAGCTTCTTCTCGACGCGCGCCGCACACGACGCGCAGGTCATCCCGCCGATGGAGAGCTCGACTTCGGCGGCCGGAGCCACCGGTTCCTGGTGAGCCGTAGTGGTCATTGCGTGTCTCCTGGGGGAGTCCGGTGCGTACGGCTTCCGTATGAGCGGGGCGGTACGGACCGGAGTGGAATCCCAGGCCCGGGACGGAGCGGCCCCGGGCGGGACGGAACGTCAGAGACGGCCGGTGAGCTCGTAGCCCGCCTCGTCGACGGCGGCGCGGACGGCTTCGTCGTCCAGTGCCGCCGACGAGACGACCGTGACCCGGCCGGTGGCGGCCACGGCTTGCACCGAGGTCACGCCGTCGATCGCCGAGATTTCCTCCGAGACCGCGCCTTCGCAGTGGCCGCAGGTCATGCCCGACACCTGGTACGTGGTGGTGAGGGGGCCGGCCGCGACGTCGGTCGCGGCACCGGAGCGGGAGTCTGCCTGGGAGGTCATCGCATCTTCCTTAGGATCGCTGTGAGCGGGCAGTCGGATGGAGCAGGGTCTCGCCTTGCGCACCCGTCTTCCCGAAGACAGGAACACCATACCCAAGGGGGGTATTCCCTCGCCTGTCGGGTCACCGCGGCGGGCGGAGCCGCCCGTATACCGTCCCTGCCCGCCCCTGCGGGATCAGTGATCGTGCGGCCCGGCGTGGTGCGTGGGCCCGTGGGCGTCCTCGCAGTGCGCCGCTGAACGGGCGGCGGACGGCGGGGCGGCGCCGATGGTGAGGTCCTGTACGGCAGCGGCCGTATGGGCGTGGTCGACCTGGAGGGTGGTGTGGGTGATGTTCCACCGGTCCGCCAGGAGCCGTTCGAGGCCGCGGCGTACGGCGTGGCAGTCACCGGCCGGGGTGACGAGCACATGGGCGGACAGGGCGGTCTGCTCGGAGCTGATCTGCCAGACGTGCAGATCGTGGACCTCCACGACCCCGTCCTGCGCCGCGAGCTGGTCGCCGAGGACGTCCGGGTCGGTGCCCGCGGGGGCGGCTTCCAGGAAGATGCGGCCCGATGCCCGGGCGAGCCCGGCGCCGGCGCGCACCATGAGGGCCACCACGACCAGCGTCGCGATGGCGTCGGCCCTGGCGAACCCGGTGGTCAGCACCACCACACCGGCGACAGCGGTGGCGATGAAGCCGTACAGGTCGGTCAGGATGTGCTGGTAGGCGCCCTCGACGTTGAGGCTGGTGCGGTTGGCCCGGGAGATGCACCAGGCGGCGAGGAGATTGACGGCGACTCCGACGAGCGCGGTGACCAGAACCGGGCCACCGGTGACCGTCGGAGGGTCGATCAGGCGCCGCGCCGCTTCGTAGGCCAGCCAGGCGGCGAGCACGAGCAGGGTGATGCCGTTGGCCTGGGCGGAGAGGATCTCGGCGCGCTTGAGGCCGAAGGTGTAGCCGCCCCTGGCGGGGCGTGCGGCCAGCCGCATCGCGACCAGTGCCAGGACGATGGACGCGGCGTCAGTGAGCATATGGGCCGCGTCGGAGAGCAGGGCGAGGGAGTGCGAGGCCAGTCCGACGACGACTTCCCCGGCCATGAAGACGAGGATCAGGGTGAGGGCGCCGCCCAGCCAGCGGCGGTCCGCGTCCTGGGCCACGCCGTGGCTGTGCCCGTGGTCACCCGAGCCCGGATGGTGGTGATCGTGGCTGCTCACGTGATGCCCCCTGTGCGGTCGCAGACCGGCAGTGAACCTCAGTACGGGCCATCCGTGCAAAGGCTGCACCGATGTCGGTTACCAGTGTCGATAACGGCGCTGCCCGCGCACCGTGCGCGGGGCCGGGCGGGCAGGTCGCCGCGTCACCCGCCAGGTGCGGGGGAGAGGGCCCGGCCGGGCGTCCGATACCAGGCCGGGGTATCGTCGGGCCGTACGGTGACGGCCGGGCCGCCCTGAGCGAGTGGCGGTCGGCAGGACGGCGCACCGGAACACAAGAGCCGGAACACGCAGAGCGGGGAGTCGGGTGAGCAGCGGAGCCGCACGCCGACGGGTCATGCGGGTCATGGCCCGGCCGGCCGTGATGTGCGCGCTGCTCCTCGGCCTGTTCCTGATGCACGGCGCACCGGCCTCCGCGGCCGGCGGCTGCCACGGGGTGTCCGCCACCGCCTCCGCGGCGGCCGTCATGCCCGGCGGTCACGGCCATTCCGCGATGGCGCCCGAGGCCGAGGCCGCCCATCCGGCCACCGCTCACTCCGGTTCCGCGTTCCGGGCCGGCCCCGAGTCGGAGATGCGCGGGGCGGTCTGTGTGTCGACCCCCGCACGCGACCACACCCTGCTCAAGCCCGCGGGCCTCGGTGGGGTGGCCGGCAGCGCACTCCTGGCAGCCGGGGCGCTGAGCGGCCGGCCGCTGCTCCCGGGCCGCACCGGCCGGAGAGGGCCGCCGAGAAGCGGGCGAAGTCTGCTGCTGCAGGTGTGTATCGCGCGGGCGTGACAGGGCCGCGCCGGACCCGGCCGGTACGGCCCGGGCATCCGGCAACGGTTCCCGCTCACCCTGCGCGCCCTGCGGCGCGCCCACCCGGAAAGACCCCGCCATGTCTGTTCACTCGTACTCCTCCGCACGCCGCCGCGCCGGTGTGGCCGCCGGTGCCGTCGCCGCTCTCGCGCTGGGACTCGCGGCCTGCGGCTCCGGCGGCACTGAATCGTCCACGTCAGGTACCCACCACGGAAGCGGTGCTTCCGCCCCGGCGGCGGGGAACTTCAACGCGGCGGACGTGTCGTTCGCGCAGATGATGATCCCGCACCACCAGCAGGCCGTGTCGATGGCGAAACTGGCCGACGGCCGGGCATCGGACCAGGAGATCAAGAGCCTGGCCGCCGACATCGAGAAGGCTCAGGGCCCCGAGATCAACACGATGCAGGGCTGGCTGTCGTCGTGGGGCAAGCCCGCGTCCCCGTCCATGGATCACAGCATGCCGGGCATGGACCACGGCAGTGATTCGTCCATGCCCGGCATGATGACCGCCAAGGCCATGACCGGACTCAAGGCCGCCAAGGGCAAGGACTTCGACAGAAAGTTCACCGAGATGATGATCGGCCACCACGAGGGCGCGATCACGATGGCCGATGACGAGCAGAAGAAGGGCCGCAACCCCGCGGCCAAGAAGCTCGCTGTCGCCGTGGTGAAGGACCAGCGGGCCGAAGTCGCCAGGATGCACAAGATCCTCGACCGGCTCTGAGCCCCGCTCCGCGCCCCGCTCTGAGCCCCGCTCCGCGCCCGGCGGGCCGTGACCGGCACGGTCCGCCGGGCGCTGCGTAACCCCTGTTCCGGGCCCTCGTCACGGAGGGCCCGGAACCGTGCGCTGCCGTACGGCCGGCCCCTTGTCCCGTATCCGCGCTCGTATCTGCGCTGGAGAGGTCAGGCGCCGGGCAGCAGCCGGGTCTCCTGGGCCCGGTGGGGGCGCAAGTCCCGCAGGACGGACTCGACTTCGACGATGAGGGCGTCGTACGAGACCAGGCGCTGCCACTCCGGGTCGGGGGCACCCGGTACCGTGGCGCCACGTGCTGTCCACTGGGCGGCCAGCTCCGAGTACAGCGGTGTCCTGGAGTCCGTTCGGCCGAACGTGTAAGCGCCGGCATGCCTTCCCGTTGACGGGGGAGGGCCTTGAGATGCCACCGGCTGCGGCGTGGGGAGCAGCGGGGCCTGTGCGGGTGGCGGGATGAATACCGCTGAACCCCTGGCTGTGGTGGTGGCGGGCGCGCGTGCGTTCATGACGGGGGTAACGACCACCGCCCGTCGGAGTAACTCCCCACGGACAGAACGATAAGCTGTGATTTACCCTCTTCGATGTAATTCAACGTTAAGTCGTTTCAAAACGGGCAATCCAGCGTTGATCCGGCCATGGATCCAAGGGAGCTGTGGGAGCGGCATGCTGTGCTGGCACAGGCGTTCTGCGCCAATGACGAAGAGGTGCGCCGTGCCCAGGGGGCGCTGGACGAGGGACACGCGGTGCGTACTCGGACGCTCGCCGCGTTCGCGGTGACGCTGGGGAGCGACAGCACCGTCGCGGGACTGCTCGGGCTCCCGGAACGCGAGGTACGCATCGCCCGGCGCACCGTGGGCAAGGACGACGCCCGCGCGGTGGCCCAGGCGCTCCTGGCGGAGCACGCCCCCGAGCATCCCGAGCCGCCTCCGGTGGACTGCGTCGACAGCAGCCAGGCGCAGCAGGCGCCCGAGGCCGCCCAGCAGTTCCGTGCCACCATCCCGGCGCCGCGCCCCTCGCAGGCTCCCGGCGTCCCTCCCGTTCCCGACGAGCCGGTCCAGGAACCCGCCGCTTCCCCGGCCGTGGACGCCGTTCTCGTCGGTGCCTGGAGCACCGGGGTCGACCTCTCCGTACTGGCCAACGAGCTCGGTCTCGACCTGGCGCACCTGGTCGCCAGGGCGCGCTATCTGGAGACCCAGGGCCACCTCACCTACGCCGCGCCGCCCCCCGACCGGTCGGGGCGCCACCGCCGCTCCGGCGCCGAGGCGGCTGCCGCCGCACCCTCCCAGCAGTGGTACGACCCGGCCCAGCACCAGCAGGTCCACCAGCAGACCCCCTGGGACCAGCAGCCGCCGCTCGCCGACTTCACCACCGGTCCGATGCACGACTGGGACGGCATCCTCAACCAGTGGGACGCGAACTCCAGCCCGACCATCAACTCGTCGGTCTCCTGGCAGGGGCGTATGTGAACCGCCCGCGGGATCCTTCCTCCGCGTCGCCCCGGTGGTGACCCGGTACGTCTCGTGCAGACTGGCGGTGTGGCCACAGACGACGCGGAGGACCGGCTCGCGGCGGTCGGACAGGATCTGGAGCGGGCGACCGCCCGGCTGCGGCTGCTCGCCGACGCCAGCACCGCCCTGTCGAGCGTTCTCGACGCGGACGAGGCACTCAACCGGCTGGCACGACTGATCGTCCCTCAGGTGGCGGACGCGTGTGTGGTGGATCTCGTCGCGGACGGCGGGGTACGCAGGCTGGCCGCCGTGCACCGCGACCCGGGCCGTGAGCTGCCACCAGCGCCGGACAGCCTGCCCTGGTCCGACGAGTTCGCCGCGCCCCTGGCCCGGGTGCTGCGCGGCGCGGGACCGGTGACGGTGACCGGCTTCGGAGGGTACGCGCCGGCCGGCTCGCTCCAGTCCGCGCAGCTGGAGCTCTACCGCGCCCTCGACGCCAGGACGGTGCTGATCGTGCCGCTCCAGGTGCGCAGAGAGGTGTTCGGCGCGCTGAGCCTCGTCCGTACCGGGTCCGCCGAGCCGTTCGGCGAGGAGGAGACCTCCCTCGCGGTCGATTTGGGGCACCGGGCCGGGCTCGCCGTCGAGAACGCCCGGCTGTACGCGATCCAGCTGCGCACCGCCGAGCAGCTGCAGCTCTCGCTGCTGCCCGACCTGTCGGGGATCGAGCACCTGGAACTCGCCGCACGGTATGTGCCCGCCAGGGAGGGGGCCGAAGTCGGTGGTGACTGGTTCGACGCCTTCCGGCTGAGCGACGGCTCCACCGTGCTGGCCGTCGGAGACGTCGTCGGACACGATCTCGCCGCGGCCGTGGGCATGGGGCAGCTGCGCAACATGCTGCGGTCGCTGGCGTACGACAGCGGCGACTCGCCCGCCGGTGTGATGCGCAGGCTGGACGGTGTGATGCAGGGGCTCAGCTCCATCGAACTCGTCACCAGCGTCATCGCGCGCCTCTACACGCCCCCCACCGGGCCGTGGTTCGTGCACTGGACCAACGCGGGGCACCCGCCCCCGGTGCTGACCAGCCCCGCCGACGGCAGCAGACTCCTGGAGGAGGGCCTTGCCCCGCTCCTCGGAGTGGACCCGGCCATCGAGCGGGAGGACGCGCTGGCCGTGCTGGAACCGGGCTCCACCCTGCTGCTCTACACGGACGGGCTCATCGAACGGCCCGGTGAGGACATCGGCAGGGGGTTCACCAGGCTGCGTCAGCACACGGCGAGTCTGGCGGGTGAGCCGCTGGAGACCTTCTGCGACGAACTGCTGGTGCGGCTCACGGACGGCCACTTCGACGACATCGCGATCCTGGCACTGCGCGTGCCCCCGCGCTCCTGAGGCTCCGGGCCCCGACCGCTCAGCCGCTCAGCCGCTCAGTCGCTCGGGTGCGCGGTGCCGGTGCTGTCGGCGGCGCCGTCGTCCGGGTCCACGGACGCCCCGCCGCTTCTGTGGTCCTCGGGGTCCTTGTGGTCCTCGGGGTCCTCGGGGTCCTGAGGGGGCCGGGGGTCCTCGGCCTCCTCGCCACTCCTGCGGCGCCGCCGGACGTACCTGACGACCAGGACGACCACGACCAGCCCCACGAACAGCAGCGCGGCGCCCCGGCCGACGTAGTGCTCGATGCTGCTGTACGCGTTGCCCGCTGCGTAGCCGATCAGTGTGAAGCCCACACCCCAGACGAGTCCGCCGAGCGCGTTGAACAGGAGGAAGGTGCGGTACCGCATGCCGGAAGCGCCCGCGAGCGCCGGCATGACCGCGCGGAAGAACGCCACGAAGCGGCCCAGGAACACGGCCACAGGACCCCGGCGGCGGATCAGGTCCCGGGCCGATTCGATGCCGTCCCGGTGGCGGCGCAGGGATCGCGACGCCAGCAGCCGCGGGCCGAACCGGTGGCCGATCTCGTATCCGACGGAGTCCCCGGCGATGGCAGCGGCCACCACGATGAGAGCGAGCCAGAAGACGGACACCTGGTGCTGCGCGGCCAGTACGCCCCCGATGACGGCAGCGCTCTCGCCGGGGATGACGAAGCCGAAGAACAGCGCGTCCTCGCAGAAGACCAGAGCGGCGACGACGGCGTAGACCGCGGCCCCGGACAGCCCGGACAGCCAGTCGGTGATCGTGCCCACCGTGTCTCCTTCCCTGCCGCCATGTCCCCGCCGTCATGGTCTGCCAGCGCTGTTCGCGGCCCCGAGCGAGCGCGGGCCGTGGTGTCCGAGGCTGTCAGCCGCCGCGCCGATCCGCACTACGGCGACGCTACCTCTCGGGCCGCAGGCGTCCGGAGCGGGCTGTGACCGGCCACGGTATGATCAGGCAGGTCGGGAGGCCGGTGGTCTCCCGTGCGGCGGTGGGGCCCGCCGTATCCGAACTGCGGCGATGGCGCCGCCAACGGTCCCTACTTGCGATGACGCGCGCCCGGTGCGTGCGGTGACCGCCGAGTAGGAGAACCACGTGACGACACAGCCCCACGCCCCGACGGTGGACGACCCCGTCAGCTCGAACCCCGATACCGCCACCGCCATTCCCGCGCGGCGCGACGGAGCGCGGGAAGCCCAGTGGCCGGTCCTGGCGGCTGTCTCGCTCGGCGGGATGGCCGGCGCGTCCGCACGGTACGGCGCCGGGCTCCTGTGGCCCACGGCAGGCGGGGCCTTCCCCTGGACGACCCTCGTGGTCAACACCGTGGGCTGCGCGGTCATCGGCGTGTTCATGGTGCTCATCACCGAGGCCAGGTCGGTGCACCCGCTCGTACGCCCCTTCTTCGGCACCGGCGTCCTGGGCGGCTTCACCACCTTCTCCACCTACGCCGTGGACATCCAGGGGCTGGTCGATGGCGGCCATGCCCGTACGGCGCTGGCCAGTCTGGCGCTGACACTGCTGGCCGCGCTCGCCGCCGTCCGGACCACCACCACCCTGACCCGGCGTCTCGTCGCGGGGCGACGGCCATGACCGGGCGGGCCACCGCGCACATCCGTGAGAGCGCCGGACGTACCGGCCATGACGAGGAGGAACGTTGAACTGGCTGCTGGTGATCGTGGGGGCCGCGGTCGGCGCCCCGCTGCGCTATCTCACCGACCGCAGGGTGCAGGCGTCGCACGACACCGTCTTCCCCTGGGGGACCTTCGCCGTCAATGTCTCGGCGTGTCTGGTCCTGGGGCTGGTCACCGGCGCGGTCGCCGCGGGGGCCGCGTCGTCCCAGGTGCAGCTGCTCATCGGTACGGGGCTCTGCGGGGCGCTGTCGACGTACTCGACGTTCTCGTACGAGACGCTGCGGCTGGCGCAGGACGGGGCCCGCTTCTTCGCCGCGGCCAATGTCACGGCGAGTGTGGTGGCGGGGCTGGGCGCGGCCTTCGTGGGAGCGTCCCTGGCCCAGGCGTTCTGGGGCTGAGGCGCTCCCAGCAAGCTGAGGCCCTCCCACCGAAGGGGCGGCCGTCCGCTCGGTTGTGTCAGCCCGCCGCGTGGGACCCGGCAGGGCCCGCGGTCAGCACGGGGGCCAGCACCCCGGTACGCAGCCGCTCGACCAGCGGGGTGCCGAGGCGGCGCAGCGCCAGGCTGGTCAGGAACGCGATGGGCAGGGCGAGGATCGCCGAGCCGAGCACGTCGTGGGGGTAGTGCGCGCCCACATAGACGCGGGTGAACGCCTCGAAGAGCGCGAAGACCGCGGCGATGGCGCTCAGCTTCCGGTTCAGCAGATAGAGGGCCGCCACGGTCGCCGCGGCCGTCGTGGTGTGGCCGCTGGGGAAGGCGAAGTCGGACGGCACCGGGCAGGTCTCCACGATGAACGCGTGCGGCATCGAGCGGCAGGGCCGCACCTCCGACACGAGCTTCTTGACCACCTCGGCCACGGCGAAGGCGACCACGACGCTCACCGGCACGGCCAGTGCGAGAGCCATCGACGCGCTGTCGCGCCGCCGGGCCTGCCACCATCCGACGACCATCAGGACGGCGAACACGCCGAGGCCGATGTTGGTCCACGATTCCAGCGGGGCGTTCAGCCACCGGGTGTCTCGTGCGAAGTCCGTGACGGTGGTGAACAGCGAACCGTCGATGTGTGAGCCGTTGAAGGCCAGCGGCACCGGGGAGACAGCAGTCATCAGGCGGAACTCTCAGGCTCGGTCGGGGCTGCCATGCTCCGCGGGAGACGTACGGCATCCACGGTCTGAATGGATCTACAGGACTGTAGACGGACTGTAGACGGTGCCCAGGGGGGAGCCAAATCATGGACGGCGGGTGACGCCCGCTTGAACGGACCGTGGCCCCGGACAGCAGGGCCCGGCCCCGGCCGTCCGGGGCCGGACACGGAGTCCGGCCCCTCAGCCGGTGCCTGTGTTCACACGGTGGGCGCGCTCAGGACGCCGGGGAGTCGAAACGGGGCTCGGTGGTGAGCAGTGCGGAGACGTCGGAGTCCACCGGCAGCTCGCGGGCGGGCGCGCCCCGGGTGAACAGGACACCCGGGCGTTCCCCGGCGAGCGTCGCCGCCGGTCCCTCCACCCGCAGCCAGCTGCCCTCGCGCAGGCCCAGTACGGGTACGTCGTTCTCCTCCAGGAACTCGGTCAGCCGCTCGGCGCGCGTCTCGCCCTTGTGCGTGCTGCCCGGGTCGGGGTCGAGGTAGTGCGGGTTGATCTGGAACGGCACAAGACCGAGCGTGTCGAAGGACGGCGGCTGCACGATGGGCATGTCGTTGGAGGTGCGCAGGGTGGGGGCGGCCATGTTGGTGCCGGCGCTGGCGCCCATATAGGGGAGCCCGCCGCGCACCGCGTCGCGTACGGCCTCGCGCAGACCCGTACGGTACAGAGCGCTCAGCAGCCGGAAGGAGTTCCCGCCGCCGATGAACACGGCGTCCGCTGCGGCCAGTTCGGCCAGCGGATCGCCGCTCTCGTGGACCCCGCGCACCGAGATCCCGGCCGGCTCCAGGGCGCCGCGCACGCGCGCGGTGTACGTGTCGTGGTCGGCCAGGGCGTAGGGGACGAAGGCGAGCCTGGCGCCCCGCGGCAGGAAGCCGGTGACGGTGTCCAGGGCGTGCTCCAGGTAACCGCGCCCGTACTGGGTGGAGTTGGACAGCAGCAGCAGATTCACGGTGGCGCTCTTTCGGTGAAGGGACAGTGGGGGATGGGTGGTTGGGTCGGACGGGGGTGGGGTCAGGCGCGCGGGCGGCGGGAGTGCTGGGGCGGGTGGGTGAGCCGCTTCTCAAGCAGCTGGGCGGCCTGCCGCAGACTGTCGAGCCGGGGCTCGGGGCCGTCGGAGAAGCGCTCCTCGGCGCCGCCCAGGCTGAGACTGCCGTACGGCTCCCGGCCGAGGAACACCGGGACGGCGACCGTGGCGATCCCGTTGTCGTACTCGCCGACCGTCCACGCGTACCCCTGGGAGCGGATGCGCAGGAACTCCTGCTCCAGCAGATCGGCGTCGGTGACCGTACGGTCGGTGAAGCGGGCCATCGGGCGGGCACGGAAGAGCCGGTGGCGCTGGTCGTCGGGCAGGAACGCGTAGTACGACTTGCTGGTCGCGCCGGCGTGCGCCGGATACAGCTCGCCGACCAGCGGGTAGTACCGCAGCGGCCCCGACTCGCCCTCCTCCGCCGCCACACAGCGCATGTGGAAGCTGTCCGGCAGGCAGAACAGCACGGTGTCGCCCGTGGTGCGGCACAGGTCCTCCAGCACCGGACCGGCCAGCAGCTCCAGGGAGCCCGAGCGTTCCCACTGCCGGCTCAGCCGCAGTACGGCGGGGCCGATGCGGTAGCGCCTGGTGGCCGGGTCGGAGACCAGGAAACCGCGGCCCGCCAGCGTGGACAGCAGGCGCTGGGCGACGGAGGTGTCCCAGCCGAATTCGGCGGCCACCTCGGTCACCCCCCAGTCGGGGCGGGTGCGCTCGAAGGCCAGCAGCACGAGCAGCGCCCGGTCGACGGTCTGCAGCGCGCCCGCGGGCTTGCGACGGTCCAGGTCGATCTCGGCCATCGTCATCTCACCATCCAGACCCGAATTGCAAATAGAGGGAAACAGTTGCGCTCAACGCTATCGGATCCCGAATCTGCTGTCAGCACCCCCGGAACTCAGCGGGTGCTGACGCAGCGAGAAAGGCCCCTCATGTTGAAGTACGTCCTGGACATCGTGGATCTGCTGGACGATCCCGCGGCCGACGGAAAGCGCGTCGTCGAGTACCTCGACGCGGTGGCGGGTCCCGAGGGGTCGGGCGCCGGGGTCACCACGGTGGCCGGGGAGCGCGGATCCACCGACTTCGTACAGATCCGCATCCCGGGCAGCCGCGGCCGGTCGTCGGGCGGCACGGCCCGCACCCTCGGTGTGGTCGGCCGGCTCGGCGGAGTGGGCGCCAGGCCCGAGGTGACCGGCCTCGTCTCGGACGCCGACGGCGCGGCCGCGGCGCTGGCCACGGCCGCCAAACTGCTCGACATGCGCCGCCGGGGCGACATCCTGCCCGGTGACGTGATCGTGGCGACCCACATCTGCCCGGACGCGCCCACCGAGCCGCACGACCCGGTGCCGTTCATGGGCTCACCGGTGGACATCGCCACCATGAACCGCCACGAGGTGACGGACGAGATGGAGGCGGTCCTCTCCATCGACACCACCAAGGGCAACCGCATCATCAACCACAAGGGCCTCGCCCTGTCGCCCACCGTCAAGGAGGGCTGGGTGCTGCGGGTGAGTGAGCAGCTCGGCGAGCTGCTCGCCGTCGTGACGGGTGAGCCGTTGGTCACTTACCCCGTGACGACACAGGACATCACTCCGTACGGTAATGGGGCACACCACATCAATTCGATTCTGCAGCCTGCCACGGCGACCGCCGCTCCGGTCGTCGGCCTCGCGATCACGTCGGCTGCCGCGGTGCCCGGATGCCAGACGGGCGCGAGCCATGAGACGGACATCGCGTCCGCCGCCCGCTTCGCCGTCGAGACCGCCAAGGTCTACGCCGGCGGGCAACTGGACTTCCACGACGCGGTGGAGTTCGACAATCTCGTCAACCGCTATGGGTCGCTGTCGCACCTGCAGACCCTCGGCCGCCCGCCCAGGGAGTCATGAATGGCTACTTCACCACCCGCTGACGCAGTCACCAAGGGCATCGGCAGCGACGACTACGCGCTCTCCCGTGTCCCGCGCGACAAGCGCTTCGGCTTCGGCAGCATGCTGCTCCAGTGGCTGGCCCAGTCCGGGTCCATCTCCCAGTTCACGCTCGGCGCCACCATCGGCGTCGGGATGACCTTCGGCCAGGCGTTCCTCGCCTTCACGCTGGGCGCGGTCACCCTGGAGATCGTCATCTTCGCCATCGGCCTGGCCGGAATGCGCGAGGGGCTGGCGACGCCGCTGCTCACCCGCTGGGTCGGCTTCGGCCGCAATGGCTCGGCGCTGGTCAGCTTCGTCATCGCGGTCAGCCTGGTGGGCTGGTTCGGCGTACAGAACACGATCTTCGGAGACAGTGTCTCCTCGCTGGTCGGCGGGCCCTCCTGGATGTGGTGTGTGCTCGCGGGGCTGGCGGTCACGCTCCTGGTGATCTTCGGCTTCAAGTACATGGCCGTCTTCGCCAAGATCGTCACGCCGCTGTTCTTCGCGCTGGTCGCCTGGTCGGTCATCTCCACCCTGACCAAGCACTCCTTCATGGACCTGGTCCACTCGCCGGCGCCGGCCCAGCACATCTCGCTGGCGGTGGCCGCCACCGCCATCGCGGGCGGCTTCATGACGGGTGCGATCGTCGCGCCCGAGATGACCCGCTTCAACAGGAAGGGCTCGCACGTCTTCCTGCAGAGCGCTTCGTCGATGATCCTCTCCGAGTACATCGTCGGTATGACGGGCGTCCTGCTCGGCCACCTCGTGAAGAGCGACCAGGTCTCGCACATCGTGCTGAGCACCTCGGGTGCGATCGGCGTCATCGTGGTCCTGATGTCCACCGCCAAGGTCAACGACTGGAACCTGTACGGCTCCTCGCTCGGCGTCGTCAACTTCTTCCAGGTCGTCTTCGGCAAGCGCCTGCACCGCGGTGTGGTCACCATCGTGCTGGGGCTGGCGGGCACCCTGCTGTCCGCGGTCGGCATCATGACCCACTTCACCGACTTCCTGTCCCTGCTGGGTGTCGCCATCCCGCCGATCGGCGGGATCATCGTGGCCGAGTACTGGGTCGTCCGGCGGATGCGCAAGCCGCTGGACGAGACCCGCGAGGCCCAGACCCTGCCGGCCACCTCGCCCACCTGGGTCCCGATGTCCCTGGTCATCTGGATCGCGGCGTTCTGCGTCGGCAAGTTCTACGACGGCGGCATCCCCGCACTCAACTCGCTGATCACCGCGTTCGTGCTGTACGCGGCGCTGGGCCTGCTGGGCTGGATCAAGCCGTACGGCACATCGACGCTGGAGACCACCCCCGACCTCCCCGTCGCCGACAACAACACCCCCGTGGGAGCGGCATGAACACCCCCGACAGCTACACCGCGGCGGCCGGACCGGTCCCCGCGTCCGAAGAGGCACAGCGCGAGGTGATCGACCTCTGCGCCGAGCTGATCCGCTTCGACACCTCCAACCCCATCAGCAACGAACGCGCCTGCGCCGACTGGGTCGTGACCAAGCTGGCCGAGGCCGGTATCGAATCCGAGCTGATCGAGAGCGCGCCGGGACGTGCCAGCGTCATCGCCCGGATCGAGGGCGCCGACCGCGAGCGCGGCGCGCTGATGGTCCACGGCCACCTCGACGTCGTACCGGCGGACGCCTCCGAGTGGCAGGTGCCGCCGTTCTCCGGAGAGATCCGCGACGGGTATCTCTGGGGCCGCGGAGCCATCGACATGAAGGACACGGTGGCCGTCATGCTGGCCACCGCCCGGCACTTCGCCCGGACGGGCACCCGGCCCTCCCGGGACCTGGTGCTGGCCTTCCTCGCGGACGAGGAGGCAGGCGGCAAGTTCGGCGGGCACTGGCTCGTCGAGCACCGGCCCGAGCTGTTCGCAGGGGTCACCGAGGCGATCGGCGAGGGCGGCGGCTTCTCCTTCGCCATCGACGACACCCGCAGGCTCTACCCGATCGAGAACGCCCAGCGCGGTATGGCCTGGATGGAGCTGACCGCCACCGGCCGGGCCGGGCACGGCTCGTCGCCCAACGACGAGAACGCCGTGACCGACCTCGCCGAGTCCCTCACCCGCATCGGCCGGCACACCTTCCCGATCCGGCTCATCGAGCCGGTGCGGGCCCTGCTCGCCGAGGCCGCCCGGCTCTACGGTGTCGAGTTCGACGAGGACGACATCGAGGGCAGCCTCGCCCGGCTCGGCCCGGTGGCGGACTTCATGCAGGTGGTGCTGCGCAACTCCGCGAACCCCACCATGTTCCAGGCCGGCTACCAGACGAACGTCATCCCCGGCCGGGCCACGGCCCGCGTCGACGGCCGCTTCCTGCCCGGTCACGAGCAGGAGCTGATCGACGCCATCGACGCCCTGCTGCTGCCGTCGGTCAGCCGGGAGTGGGTCAACCACGACCTCGCCATGGAGACCACCTTCGACGGTCCGCTGGTCGACGCGATGTGCGACGCGGTACGCGCCGAGGACCCGGACGGCCACCCGGTGCCGTACTGCAATCCGGGCGGTACGGACGCCAAGGCGTTCACCCACCTGGGCATCCGCTGCTTCGGCTTCAAGGGGCTCAAGCTCCCGCACGACCTGAACTACGGGCGGCTCTTCCACGGAGTGGACGAGCGGGTGCCGCTCGAAGGACTGCGGTTCGGTGTACGGGTCATGACCCGGCTCTGGCAGAGCGCCTGACCGCCCTGCCGCGGGCCCGCACCGGCCCGTGATCGCGTACGCCCTCGACGTCCTGGACGCCGGGGGCGTACTGCGTGGTACGGGCGAGCGGAGCGGCGGTTTCACCGGGCGGCCGGCGCGGGCGAGCGGCCCGGGGCGGCTTCGCGGGCGGCGGGGGAGACCTGGTAATCGGCCATTCGTCCGTGCGCCGTCCGGCAGGGTGAACGGGGCCGGCTCAGGGGTTGCGGTACGCCTCGACGACCCGGTCGAGGACCGCGGCGGCCGTGACCAGATCGTCGGGCGAGAAGCCCCGCAGGCTGTCGTCGAGCCAGCGCCTTCCAGCCTCCTCCGCGCGCGCCACGACCTCCCGGCCCTCGTCGGTGACGGCGATCCGGCGGGCCCGGTGATCGCCCGGATCCCGGACCGTGCACACCAGGCCGCGCTCCTTCAGACTGCGGATCTCCCGGGTGACATGCGGCGCCTGTACCAGCAGGGCCTGTGCGATCTCGACCATCCGCAGCGGGGAGCCCGCAGCCGTGAGGGTGCGCAGCAGGGCGAGCGAGGCACGGTCGACCGTGACGTCCGCCTGGAGGCGGAGCCGCATGTGGGCGCGGTTGCCCGCCATGGTGTAGGCGAGATCGGCGAGTGATCGGTAGAGGTCTTGGGCGGCGGAGCCGCCGGGCTCGGGATGGTCCACGCCACGATGATCCCGTACGCCGCCCGCTCCGGCTCCCCGCGCGTACGGATCCGGTGGCCAGAAAGATGCCCTATGCATGCACTGGGGCTTCCCGAGGTGGTGAGCGGAGTACTAGCGTCCGGGGTGAGAAGTTACTTTGGTTAAGTAACGCGCTCATCCCCTAGTGCTGGAGGAACGACGTGCAGATCACCGTGGACACCGACAAGTGCTGTGCTGCGGGCCAGTGCGTACTCGCCGCCCCCGAGGTGTTCGACCAGCGGGACGAGGACGGGATCGTCGTCGTACTGAACAGCAGCCCGCCCGCCGAGCAGCACGCCGCAGTGGAGGAGGCCGCGCAGATCTGTCCGGCCGCCGCCATCACCCTGTCCTGACCGGGCGGCCCGGCCCCCGCACCACCCCACTCCCCACCGTGGAAGGACGACGATGACCGAGGTCCCCACCGCTGCACCCGCGTACAGCACCCGCCGTGCCGCCGGATGCCCCTTCGACCCGCCGCCGGAGATGTCCGGGCTGCTCACCTCGGAGCCGATCTCCCGGGTCACGCTCTGGAACGGCGCCACGGCCTGGTACGTGACCCGGCACGCGGACCAGGTGGCGCTGCTGCGCGACGAGCGCATCAGCGCCGACAACAGGCGGCCCTCCTATCCGAGCTTCAGCCCGGGCAGCGAGGCGACCCGTGCTCACAACCGCACGTTCATCACGATGGACGAGCCGGAGCACAACGAGCAGCGCAAGCGGTTCACCGGCGACTTCACCATCAAACGCACCCAGGCCCTGCGGGACCGCATACAGCGCATCATCGACGACCTGCTGGACGGGATGGAGCAGGCCGGACCGCCCGCCGACCTGGTCACGTCCTTCGCGCTGCCGCTGCCCTCGCTCGTCATCTGCGAGCTGCTCGGTGTGCCGTACGAGGACCACGGGTTCTTCCAGCGGGCGAGCGCCGTCATCATCGACACCCGCAGCAGCGCGCAGGACGCCCTGGACTCCTCGCAGGAACTGGTCGACTACCTGGGCGACCTGGTGGAGAAGAAGGCCAAGGACCCGGGTGACGATCTGCTCAGCCGGCTCGCCGCGGACTATCTGGTGCCCGGGATCAGCACCCGCGACGAATGCGCCAAACAGGCGCGGCTGCTGCTGGTCGCCGGGCACGAGACCACGGCCAACATGATCGCCCTCGGCACCTGCGCACTGCTCCAGAACCCGGAGCAGCTGGCCGCGGTCCGCGACGGCAGCCCCCAGCGGGTCGCGGGCGCGGTCGAGGAACTCCTGCGGTATCTGACCATCACCCACCTGGGACGGCGCCGCGTCGCCACCGCGGACATCGAGGTCGGCGGGCAGCTCATCAAGGCGGGTGACGCGGTGATCTGCGCGACCGACGTCGCCAACCGTGACCCCGAGGTCTTCGACGAGCCGGGCCGACTCGACGTCGACCGGCAGGCCCGCAGGCACCTCGCGTTCGGCTCGGGCCCCCACCAGTGCCTCGGCCAGAACCTGGCCCGTGTCGAGCTGCAGCTCGCCTACCCGGCTCTGCTGCGCCGGCTGCCAGAACTGCGGCTCGACCGCCCCTTCGACGAGATCCCCTTCCGTACCGACATGGCCGTCTACGGCGTCCACGAACTGCCCGTCGCCTGGTGACACGACCGGTGCCGCGGACCGCCCCGAGCGTCGGGCGGTCCGCGGCACCGGCGTTCCGGCGCTCCTGTCCGGGCCGGCCGGCGAGCGATTCTGCGGGCGGAGTTTCCGGCCGAACGGAAAAATCACAGAACCCGCTGCATACCCTGCCTTTACACGGAAGGAGGACAATTGACGAAGGGGGAGAACCCGCTACAGGAGACGAAGATGACACGAAGCCGCTACACCCTCGACCGCGGTCTCACCACGCGCATGGTGAGCACCATGTTCCTGATCGGACTGCTGTATGTCGTCCTGGTCGGCGTGCTGCTCGTTCTGCTGCGTGGCGCCTGGCCGATCATTCTGGTGGTCGCGGGTGTTCTCTTCGTCGCTCAGTTCTGGTTCAGCGACAAGATCGCGGCCGTCACCATGGGGGCGCACGAGGTCACTCCGGAGGAGGCCCCCGAGCTGCACGGCGCGATCGACCGGATCTGCGCGCTCGCCGACATGGACAAACCCAGAGTGGCCATCTCCCACAGCGACATCCCGAACGCCTTCGCGACCGGCCGGAGCGAGCGCACCGCACTCGTCTGCGCGACGACGGGACTGCTGCGCCGGCTGGAGCCCGAAGAGCTGGAGGGGGTCCTCGCCCATGAGATGTCCCATGTGGCCCACCGCGATGCCGCGGTGATGACGATCGCCTCGTTCCTCGGCGTGCTGGCCGGGCTCATCACCCGTATCACCCTGTGGAGCGGACTCGCCCGCAACAGCAGGAACGCGGGACCGCTCGGCCTCGCCATCGTGCTCGTCCCGCTGGTCAGCGCCGCGGTGTACGTGATCAGCTTCCTGCTGACCCGGCTGCTCTCCCGCTACCGTGAGCTGTCCGCCGACCGGGCCGCCGCCCTGCTGACCGGCCGTCCGTCGGCTCTCGCCTCGGCGCTCACCAAGGTGAACGGCCAGATGGCGCGGATCCCCACCGAGGACCTGCGGAAGGCGGAGCCGTACAACGCCCTCTACTTCATGCCCGCGTTCTCCTCGAAGGAGAGCCTGAGCCGGCTGTTCTCCTCCCACCCGACGCTCGAACAGCGCCTTGACCAGCTCGCCCGGATCTCCACCGAACTCGCCCGCCCGTGACGCCGTCGCCCACGACATCAGCCCATGACACCACCGCCCGCGACTTGCTGTGGAGTCCGGCGCGGCCGTCCGTGACCGAAGAGCGGCGGGCGTCCGGCGTCCGGCCGTCCTGACCCCGTAGGAGTACGCCCCGTGGGATTTCTCGACAGCATCCTCGGCCGGAGCAAGCCGGTCCGCCCCGACCTTGACCAGCTGTTCGCCGTGCCGTCCGCCGCGCTCACCCTCCAGGCGGGCGCGGGATTCACCCCCACCGGGATGGGGTCCGTCTGCTTCGCGGGCGTCGAGGGCGGCGGCTTCGCCCGGATCAAGCAGGACGTCGAGGAACTGCTCGACGCGGACACCGGGCGCGGCGGCGCCCCGGTCCGGTTCAGCCAGGACTCGTACGGCTACACCTGGCTGCTGGCGCAGCAGCCGCCCGACGACCTGGCGGCTCTCGTGAACGACCTGCACGCCGTCAACTCGCTGCTGGAGGACGGCGGGTTCGGCCCGCAGCTGCTCTGCTCACTGCTGGCGTTCAAGGACGTCGAGGAACGGCCGCTCGCGCTGGTCTATCTGTACAAGCGGGGTACGTTCTTCCCCTTCGCGCCGATGCCGGACGGTACGGAGAAGCGGAACAGCCCGCTGGAACTCCAGGTCAAGGCGGTCCTGGGAGACGACCTGCGTATCGAGTCCGACCTCGCCCGCTGGTTCCCCGTCTGGGGCGCGCCGGGTCTGTAACAGCGGTCAGCGTTGCCACCAGTGGCCCTTCGGCTTGCGGTGGCCGGGCGGGGCGGACGGCCGGTCATCGGCGGGCGGAACCGGGGGAGCGGGGGTGTCCGGGCTGTCTGCGGGGCGGCCGGACCCGCTCGCGCTGTCCGTGCCGGTGGCTGCGTCGGTACCCGAGTCTGTACTCCTGCCGGTGCCGGTGCCGGTGCCGCCCCCGGTGGTGTCGGGCGGCGGGCGGAGTCCCTCGGTCGAGTAGCCGGTGGTCGCGATGGCGTCGACCAGCTGCTCCTCGGTGAAGTCCTCAGAGCCCGCGATGTGCGGGACGAACCCCACCAGCATCCCGTCGCTGAGCACCTGCGCGTCGAGCCCCGCCGCGCCGTCCGTGTCCCAGACCGCCTCGATGTTCCAGTCGATGACGACACGGACCCCGAACTGGTAGACACCCACCTCGACCACATGCGCCATCACCCCACGGGCGCGCAGCGCAGTCACCAGCCGTTCGGCGCGTTCCGAGTTCATGGGCGGCCCGACCTCCCTGGGTCGCGGTCCCGCGCGGCGGGAGCTGCTTCAACCAGCAGACAAAGCGGATAAATCCTTATGTCGATTCCACTGTATTCCCCGCTCGACGGCAACGACAGCGGCGACGGCGGGTGCCCGGACGCGGCCCCGGACGCGGACTCAGATATGGAACGGCACGGTCGTCACCACGATCTTCGGCAGGGGCCGCAGCGCCCGCCGCAGCCGCCCGCCGAGCGGGCTGTGCAGCAGCCGGTGCCGCCAGTGGCGTACCACGATCTCCGGAAGGATCACCGTGATGGTCAGATCCGGGCGCTGGTGGTGCAGCGACTCGATGTAGCCGACGAGCGGGGTGACGGTGGCGCGGTACGGCGAGATCACGATCCGCAGCGGAAGGTGGTCGCCCCACAGGAGCCACGCCTCGCGGAAGCGTTCGGCGTCCTCGTCACCCGGGCTGACGTGCAGCGCGAGAACCGGCTGCTGGAGGGAGGCGGCATAGGCGAGCGCGCGCATGCTCGCCTGGTGCAGCGCGTCGATCAGGACGACGGACAGATGGCTGATCGACTCCGGTGAGTCCTCGGACTCACGGTCCTCCTGCTGACGTTGCTCCTGCCCACGGTCCTCTTGCTCACGGTCCTCCCGAGCGGCTCCGGACGGCGGTTCCGCCCGGCCCGGCGGTTCTGTCCGCTCCGGCGGTTCCGCCCCGCCCGGCGGTCGGTTCCGCCCGGCGGGCAGCGAACTGCCGGAGCGCGGCGTGATCGTACGGCTGGGGACCTCGATGGCCTGCGGGTGCAGCCGCAGCGCCTCGGCCACCGTGTCGTAGTGGCGGCGGATCCGCGTGGTCACCAGCAGGAACAGCGCCACGGTGACCAGCGCAAGCCAGGCGCCCTCGGTGAACTTGGTGATGCCGGCCGTGACGAAGACGACCGCCGACAGCAGCGCCCCGGTGGCGTTGAAGCACAGACTCTTGCGCCAGTGCCTGCTGCGCGCCCGCCACCAGTGCACCACCATGCCGCTCTGGGAGAGCGTGAAGGCGAGGAAGACTCCGACGGCGTACAGCGGAATCAGCGAGTCGGTCCTCCCGTCGAAGGCCACATAGACCACCGCCGCCGCCACGGAGAGCAGGATGACCCCGTTGCTGAAGGCCAGCCGGTCGCCCAGCCGAAGAAAGACCCGTGGCGCGTGATGATCGCGCGCCAGCAGGAAGAGCACCCGGGGGAAGTCGTTGTACGCGGTGTTCGCGGCGAGGAGCAGCACCAGAGCGGTCGCCGCCTGCGTGAAGACGTACATGCCGCCCGACCCGAAACTGCGGTGGGCCAGCTGTGACAGCACCGTCTCGCCCGGCTCCGGAACGACACCTTCCAGGTGGACCATGGCGACCGTCCCCGCGAACAGCGCGATCAGCAGCCCGATCATCCAGGAGAGCGTGGTGCGCGCATTGCGCCAGGCGACGGGCTTGAAGGCCGGTACGGCGTTGGAGATCGCCTCGATACCGGTCATGGCCGTCGAACCCGACGCGAAGGCCCGCATCACGAGCAGCAGTCCGACCCCCTCGACCGCGTGGTGCGGCGGTGCGGGCACAGCGGAGAAGTCCCGGCCCGCGGCGTGGTAGAGGCCGAAACCGATGAGGGCGGCGATGGCGATGACGAACGCGTACGTCGGTGCGGCGAACAGCGCGCCCGCCTGTCTGACCCCGCGCAGATTCCCGGCGAGGAGCAGGGCGATGACCAGGACACCGATCGGTACGGCGTCGCCCGCAAGACCCGGCAGCGCCGAGGTCACCGCCGCCGTGCCGGACGAGATGGAGACGGCGACGGTGAGGATGTAGTCGGTCATCAGACCGGCCGCCGCCACCAGACCCGGTACCCGGCCGAGATTGTCCGTCGCGACGATGTACGAACCGCCGCCCTGGGGGTACGCGCGGATCGTCTGCCGGTACGAGACCCCGACGGCCAGCATCAGGAAGACGATCGCCAGGGCCACCGGAACCGAGTACCGCAGCCCCGGCGCGCCCGCCAGCACCAGCACCGCCAGCAGCGCCTCGGGCCCGTACGCCACCGACGACAGCGCGTCCGCCGAGAGCACCGGCAGCGCCACCAGCTTCCGCATCCGCTCGCGTGCGACCGCCGAACTGCGCAGCGGAGCCCCCAGTACGGCGCGCCGGATCCTGGAACGTGTCCTGCCGGCCCCGCCCGCCTCCTCCCAGCCGACCTCCACGTCCTGTGCGCCCGAACCGGCGGGCCGGCTCGCGAACGGGGCCACCGGCACGAAACGCCCGAAGCGGGCCGGCACGATCTGCGCGGGCTCCGGGAACCGTCCGACGTCCGGGTCGACGGGCAGGGCATGGCGCCAGGCGGCGGGCGCCGCCGACACTCGCCCCCACTCCCGCCCGACCAGCCGCAGCAGCGTCGACTGCTCCTCGCTCAGCTCGGGGACGGAGACCAGCGAACCGGACAGGCCGGGCTGCTCCCGCCCGTCCGCCCCGGGATCCTGCCCGCGCGTCCCGCTCACCGCGGCCCGTCCCCGTGGTCCCCGGCCGAGGGCAGTGCGGCGGTGGTGATGGTCATCGGCTTGTCGCTCACCGCGATCAGATAGAAGCGGGCGCCGCCACGGGGCAGCCTGCGGAAGCCGCCCGGCGGGCTGACGAGGTACGAGGCGGAGGCGTGCGGGGCGATGGTGTGCGGGCCCGATCGGATGGTCCACCAGCCGGACGTCCCCTGCCCGGTACGGCTGGCGAAGTGTGGCGAGAGCGGATGACCCGTGGTGTTCACGGCGTGCACGCGGACCGAGGTGATGCCCCGGTGCGGGCGGTCGGCGAGCCGCGCCGTCACGGTCATACGCAGCGGCGGCGGACTCGCGGCCGCCACCGTCAGACAGAGCAGGGACGGTACGACCAGCACGGTCGCCACCACGGCCTTGGCACGGAACGAGCGCACGCGCGGGATCATCGGCCGCCAGGCCGTGGCGAGCGCGGACGCCGGGACGGTGGCGGCGGCCGCCAGCCACAGCGGGGTCATCAGCAGGAAGTAGCCGTCCTGCGAGCGCGTGGCGAGATAGAAGGGCAGCCAGGGCAGCACGGTCAGGGCGGGGCCCAGCCGACGGACGAAGAGCAGGGTGGCGGCGAGCAGCCCCAGGAGCAGCAGCACGCTCGCGTACGAGTAGAAGTCCAGGCGGCTGCTGCCGTCGGTGAAGTAGTAGGAGACGCCCATGGCGCCCTGGCCGTGCAGGATCGCGCCCTGTGTGATGGGCAGCAGTGAGCCGTTGAGCCAGCCGTGGAAGCTGTCGGCGGCGAAGTAGGCGTTCAACACCGCCCAGGTGAGAAGAGCCGTACCGGCGTAACGGGCGGTCACCGCGCGGGCGGCCCGCCCGCCCAGCTCACCGCGGCGTACGGCGTGGACACCGATCAGCAGGAACGGGACGAGGAACCAGGCCAGTTGCTGACTGGCGCAGGCCGCACCCAGGCAGACCGCCCGGAACACCCCGTACCGCCCCAGGCGACCGCCCGCGCCGGTGTCGGGCCAGCGGACGACGACGGGGACCAGGAAGGCCAGGGCCACCACGGCCGGGTAACCCGACCTCGCGTAACCGGGCAGCAGCCCGAAGCCCAGACAGACAGCGGTGACCGCGGGACGCCAGGGCGCGGGGAGCAGCACCCACAGGGCGAGCGTGCCGATGAGCAGCGCCGCGGTGGTCACCAGGGTCGCGGCGGCCGTGGAGTGCACCACGGCGTGCACCGGAGCGGCGATCAGCGCGGTCAGCGGCGGATAGGCGTACGTGTAGTCGGCGCCGCCCGACATGGTCTTGGTGACCCCGACCTTCGGCGTGCTGAAGAGCCACGGCCACGGCTGACCGTAGGCCGGCCGGCCGTGCAGGATCGCGTTCGCCGCCTGCGCGGTCAGCACACCCTCGTCGGACCCGGCGTGATCCAGCCAGTACTGGCAGATCACCAGAGTGATCGCGAGACCCAGCACCGCCAGGTCCACCCTGGCCAGGGCCCGGCGGCCGCGTACGGACAGGGCGAGGACACCGCACGTCAGGATCCCCGCGTAACAGACCGTCACGATCGCCGCGGCCGCCGGGTGGGACGCGGTGGCCCGGGTCCAGAGGTCGCGGGTGCCGATGAACAGACTGACGACCGCGACGACGGTCAGCCCGCGGTGCCACTGCGGCGGAGCCGCGGCAGGCAGCCGCCCGGCCCGCAGCACCCGGTCGGGGCCACCCGTCGGCCGGCGCGTTCCGGTGGCCGGGCCTGGTGCGGGCGGGCCGTCGTCCATGGCAGCTTCCTTCATGGTGAACCCCGGACCGGAAAGCAGCGGCAGGCATCGCGCGGACGGCGTCCGCGGTGCGGCCTGATGTTTCGAAGGCTAGGACGGCAGGGAGGCCGAGGGCCCGCGGCGGCGGGCGGCCGATACCGAATCCCGCACGCAAAACACCAGGTGGGCGGCTGGATGGCCGGTCGGCGCCGTGTTGCGCCGAACGGCTGTCCCGGGTGAGCGGAGAGGGGAGCGAGCCCAGTGGTTATGATGGATTGATAAGCCTATTGTTAGTACTTGGCAGGAGCGGAGAAGCCGGCACACCGGCGGCGGACCGGACGACAGCGGGGGCGATGGCGTGACCGACACGACGGACGAGAGCGCGGAACCGGCGGAAGCCGCCGGCGCTGCGGCGGCCATACGGCTGGCGGTGGCCCGGATAGCCCGCCGGCTCAGGCAGGCACACCGCGTCGGTGACGTGACACTCTCCGAGGTGTCCGTGATCTCCCGGCTGAGCCGGGACGGGGCGGATTCCCCCGGATCGCTCGCCGAACTGGAGCGGGTGCGCCCCCAGGCCATGGCGTCCACGCTGGCCGCGCTGGAGGAGCGCGGCCTGGTGACCCGCCGGCCGGACTCCAGCGACGGCCGGCGCGCGGTGATAGAGGTGACCGAAGCCGGCCGCAAGGTGCTGATCGACCGCCGTTCGGAATCCGTGCAGCGGCTCACCGAGGTACTCGACGAGGAGTTCACGCCCGCTGAACGGCAACGGCTGCTCGCGGTCGTGCCGCTGCTCGACCGGCTCGCGGAGCGGCTGTAATGCCGGCGACACGGAGCGGGAACGCCGAAGTGAGCGACCGCTACAAATGGATCGCGCTCTCCAACACCACGCTCGGCGTGCTGATCGCGACCATGGACGCTTCGATCGTGATCATCTCCCTGCCCGCCATCTTCCGGGGCATCGGACTCGATCCGCTCGCCCCCGGGAACATCGGCTATCTGCTCTGGATGATCCTCGGCTATCTGCTGGTCTCGGCGGTGCTGGTGGTCGCGCTCGGCAGACTCGGCGACATGTTCGGCCGGGTCCGGATGTACAACATGGGCTTCGCGATCTTCGCGTGTGCCTCCCTCGCCCTCTCGCTCGATCCGCTGAAGGGCGGTTCCGGCGCGCTGTGGCTGATCGGATTCCGTGTCGTACAAGCCTTCGGCGGCTCGATGCTGACCGCCAACTCGGCGGCCATCCTCACCGACGCGTTCCCCGCCCGGCAGCGCGGCATGGCGCTCGGCATCAACCAGATCACCGCCCTGGCCGGGCAGTTCCTCGGTCTGCTCGCGGGCGGTCTGCTGGCCACCATCGACTGGCGCGCGGTGTTCTGGGTCAGCGTGCCGATCGGCGTGTTCGGCACGATCTGGTCGTACCGCAGCCTGCGCGAGACCGGCTCCCGCACAGCGGGCCGTATCGACTGGGCGGGCAACATCACCTTCACGGCCGGAGCCGGCATCCTGCTCGCCGCCATCACCTACGGAATCCAGCCGTACGGCGGCCACCCGACCGGCTGGACCAACCCGATGGTGCTGGGCGGGCTCGGCGGCGGCCTGCTGCTGCTCGTGGCCTTCTGTCTCATCGAGACCCGTGTCGCCGAACCGATGTTCCAGCTCGGCCTGTTCCGGGTCCGTGCCTTCGCCGCGGGGAATCTCGCGGCCCTGCTCACCGCCATCGCCCGCGGTGGGCTCCAGTTCATGCTCATCATCTGGCTGCAGGGCATCTGGCTTCCGCTGCGCGGATACGACTTCGAGAGCACCCCGCTGTGGGCAGGCATCTTCATGCTGCCGCTGACCATCGGATTCCTCATCGCGGGACCGGTGTCCGGCTTCCTGTCGGACCGTTACGGCGCACGGCTGTTCTCCACCACCGGGCTCCTTCTCGTGGCCTGCGGATTCATCGGGCTGCTGCTCCTGCCGGTGAACTTCTCGTACCCCGAATTCGCGGCCCTGCTGCTGCTCAGCGGCCTCGGTCAGGGGATGTTCTCCGCCCCGAACACCTCGGCGATCATGGGCAGTGTGCCGCCGGAGCAGCGTGGAGTCGCCTCCGGGATGCGCTCGACGTTCCAGAACTCGGGCACCGCACTGTCGATCGGTCTCTCGTTCTCCCTGATGATCTCCGGACTCGCCGGGACACTGCCGCACGCGCTGCGCAGCGGTCTGCAGGGGCAGGGGGTGCCCAGCGGGACGGCGCAGCAGGTGGCGGAACTGCCGCCGGTGAGCACGCTGTTCGCCACGTTCCTCGGCAAGAACCCGATCAGCCACCTCCTCCAGCCCAGCGGAGTGCTGGACAGGCTCCCCAAGCACAACGTCATGACCCTGACCGGCAAGGAGTTCTTCCCCGGACTCGTCTCCGGCCCGTTCCACCACGGACTCGTCACCGTCTTCGGCGCCGCCACCGTGATGGCACTGGTCGCCGCGCTGGCGTCGCTGCTGCGCGGCCGCCAGTACAAGGCCGGGCAGGCCGGCGGCTCCGCCGGCTCCCCGAAACCCGGCAACACCTCCCCGAAACCCGGCAACACTGTGAAAGGTAAGAAGAGATGACGAAAAGCGCCCTTCTCGTGATGGATGTCCAGCAGGGCATCGTCGAGCGCATCGGCAACGACCCCGGGTATCTGGCGCGGGTGGGCCGGGCGATCGGCGCGGCGCGTGCGGCCGGCATACCGGTGATCTACGTGGTGGTCGGCTTCCGTACCGGACACCCCGAGGTCAGCCCGCGCAACAAGTCGTTCAGCGCTCTCGCGGGCGCGGGTGCGGGCGCGGGATTCTCCGATGGCGACCCCACTGCCCGGATCCACCCCGATGTGGCGCCCGAGGAGGGCGACATCGTGGTCACCAAGAAGCGGGTCAGCGCGTTCGCCGGGAGCGACCTCGACATGGTGCTCAGGGCCCGCGGGACGGACAGCCTCGTCCTCACCGGGATCGCCACCAGCGGTGTGGTGCTCTCGACCCTGAGGCAGGCCGCCGACCTGGACTTCGGCCTCACCGTGCTGGACGACTGCTGCGCCGACGGTGACGCGGAGGTGCACCGGGTCCTGACGGAGAAGGTGTTCCCCCGCCAGGCGGACGTCGTCAGCACCGAGAAGTGGGTCGCGGCCATCGGACAGTGAGCCGGCCGTCCGGCGCGCCGGCGGCAGGGGCCCCGCCCCTCAGCCGCTGTCGCGCCGGCGGGTGTCCGACGAGGGCCACCCGCGCCGCTTCTCGCCCGGCAGGAGCTGCTCGACCACATCGGCCAGCTCCTCGCAGGCGCGCTCGATACGGCGGCGTACGTTCTTGTGCTCGGTGACGATCGCGGCGAGCAGCAGCGCGGTCAGCGCCACCGACCCGTTGAGCGCCGTCAGGTTGATCATGGCTTCGAACAGCGTGAGGCTGCTGAAGGACCCCGCCCGGCCGGTCGCCGCGATGACCGCGAGCACGGCCACCAGAAGCGCGCAGGGCGCGCTGCCCGCGAGCTCGAACCGGAGCGCCGCCCAGATCAGCAGCGGAAAAACCAGGAAGAGCAGGGCGTAGTGGCTCCCGGTCGCCACCGGGACCACGATCGCGGCGGCGATCACCAGCGCACCGGCCTCCACCCATCGGTCGGTACGGCGGGGCAGCCGGAGCCTGCGCAGAAGAAGCAGCAAAGGCGTCACCATCAGGACCCCCACCGCGTCCCCGGCCCACCAGGCGAACCACACCGGCCAGTAGCCGCTCTTGGGGAGTTTGTTCTCGAGGAGCAGGAGGCTCGTCCCCGCTGTCGCGCTGACGAGCATGGCGCCGAGCGCTCCGAGGAAGACCAGCGCGGTGCCGTCCCGCAGCCGGGACAGATCCATCCGGAAGTCCGCCTTGCGGAGCATCAGGAAAGCGCAGACCGGGGCGAGCGTGTTGCCCGCGATGATGCCGATGTCGCCGAAGTCGAGGGACTGGGCGGTCCACGCCACGGCGAGCAGGGCCCCGATGGCGATACCGGGCCAGACCCGGAGCCCCCAGTACAGCAGGCAGCCCACCGCGACACCCGTCGGCGGCCACAGGGGCGTGACCACCGCACCGCGGACGGTCACCTGCCGCAGCAGCCCGATCCGGCCGGACACGTAGTACGCGACCGCGACGGCGAGGATACGCAGGGCGGTTGCCGTCGCCTGCCGGGCTGTCTCGCTGCGGATCACGGCGTCCATCAGACACCGTGCCCCGAGCCCCCGGCGGCCAAGACACGCGAGTCCCGCTCAGGTCCTGCCGGGCGCGCTGTCGTGGCACAGCACGAGAACGGCGGCGTCGTCCTCATGGCCGGTGAGGACGGCGGCCTTGATGATCTCGTCGGCCAGTTCCCCGGCACTGCTGCCGGCCAGGGCGCTCGCCCTGCGCATGACGGCGTCCAGACCCTTCTCGATCGAGAACGACGGCCCTTCGATCACACCGTCGGTGATCAGCACGAAGGCGCCCCGCCCCGTCAGCCGCCGCCGGGTGACCGGATAGCGCTGCTTCGGCGCGATGCCGAGCGGCAGGCCCCCCGCGTCATCGATGATGCCGGTGCGTCCGTCCGCCAGGGCCCAGACCGCCGGCACATGTCCGGCGCGGGCGCTGTCGATCTCCCAGGTGACCGGGTCGAAGCGCAGGACGGTGCAGGTCGCGAAGAGCGTGGAGTTCACCGAGAGCAGCAGGTTGTTGGTCCGGCCGATGATCTCGCCGGGGTCCGACGCGGTGGTGGCGATGGCCCGCATACCGATCCGGATCTGGCCCATGAAGGCGGCGGCCTCGACGTCGTGCCCCTGGACGTCGCCGATGGCGAACCCGAGCGAACCGTCCGGGAGCGGGAACCCGTCGTACCAGTCGCCGCCGATGTCCAGCCCGCTGCGGGCCGGCGTGTAGCGGGCCGCGGTACGCAGACCTGGCAGGCCGGGGAGGTGGGCCGGGAGCATGTTCCGCTGCAGCGCCTCGGCCAGTTCCACCCGCGCCTGGTGCAGCTCGACCTCCCGCCGGGCCTGGGCGGTGAGCTCGTGGAGCGTGGTGAGGAGCTCGTCGGCGCTTGCGGAACGAGGAGGACGACGCCGGTTCATGAGCGGCTCCGCGGTGCGTTTGTTCCCGGGCCGCGACCGGGGGCCCGTGGTCGCGGGGCAGACCGGGTGCCGGCCTGTCGGGCCTCTCCTCTCCGACGATCACGGCCCGTGGGGGTCCGGAGACCGTTACCTGCATCTTATTTCCGGAGCGCGGATTCCGCAGCCCCCGCAGGTGTGCGGGCCGGTACGGGGCCGTGTCGTCCCCAGGGGCGTGCTCGCCGCGGCGGACCGGCCGGCGTACGTCCGCCGCGGCAGGCCCCGCACCCGGCCGGGTGCAGGGCCGTGCTGCCGTCCTCAGGCCGTGGTCAGCGTCAGGCCGTACTGGTTCAGGATCTCGTTGATGGGCTGGAACCAGGTCTCCCCGCCGCCGGTGCAGTCGCCCCAGCCGCCGGATGTCACCCCCTGCGCCTGGTCGCCGCTGATGAAGGAACCGCCGGAGTCGCCCGGCTCGGCGCAGACGTTCGTCTTGGTCAGCTCGTTGACCGCGCCCTCGCTGTAGTTCACGGTCTCGTTGGTGGCCAGGACGTTCCCGCAGTGCCAGTGCGAGGTCGAGCCCGAGCGGCAGATGGACGCGCCCACCGGAGCCGCCGCCGAGCCGCGGACCAGCTGGTCGGAGACCGTGCCCCAGCCAAGGACCACCGGGACCGTCCACCATCCGTTGCCGACGCTGACCCAGGCGTAGTCGTTCCCCGGGAACGACGAACCCTGGAAGGTGCCCACGGCCGAGCCGTCCCAGCCGCTGACCGCGGCTCCCGGCTGCCCGCAGTGCCCCGCGGTGACGAAGCCGCCGTTGACGGAGAAGCCGATGGAGCAGCGGACGTTGCCCGTGTAGTACGGGTCTCCGCCCACCGTGCCCGCCGACAGGGTCCTGGCCGCAGCCGGAACCTCGTTCACCGTGACGGCACCGGTCTTCCCGGCCCGTGCGACGAACGCCTGGACATCGTTGTCATCCTTTGCTGAGGCGACGACGTCCACCACGACCCGGTTGGCCTTCGGGTCCACATGCCAGCTGCTGACACCGGCCGGTGCGTTGCCCTTGTCCAGCCGCTTCTTGGCCGCGTCGAGTTCACGGGCGCTGTGCTTCACCAGTGTGACGGCCGCGCCGGTCGCCCGGACCGCGCCGGACTTGGCGCCGCCGGTCAGGGCGACCGTCAGTTTTCCGCTCTTCGCGTCGTACCAGTCGCCGCCGAAGGAGGATCCGGCCGCGCGGCGCGCCGTGCTCTGGAGTGCTGTGGCGTTCCGTTCGGAGGCCAGACGCGCCCGGGCCTGGCTCGCTGTCAGGCCGAGGTCCTTACGCATGGCCGAAAGCAGACCGTCGGATGCCGGCTGTGCGGCGCGCGCGGAGGATTCGGACGAGGAGGAGTGGGAGGGGGAATCGGCGGCGGATGCCGGGACGAGTCCGGCTGTCGCCCACGTCCCGAGCACGAGAAATGCGGACAGTGCGGTGCGGGTGAGCGTGCTGCGTCTCAAGGTCTGGCCCTTCTGTTGTTCCAGCATCGTGGGGATGGAACAGCAGGCGTCCGGGCGCGCCCCGTTGGGAGCGCTCTCAGAGTGTGCCGCAGCGGAGCGTAGCCGAAAGCATATGATCAGGTCCATGCCAATGAATGACGGTTCTGCGGGCGCGTGAACGAGCGCGACGCGACGGAGCGCGAATTTCTTCTGTTCTGATCTCGATACGCACTTTCGGGTGCCCCGAGGCGGGGGCGAGTAGGACATTGATCGTCATATCGAACGCAATGAAACGGCCGGATGTGCGTCAGGAGGGGCTCAACGGATGAGCCGACGGGGTCGCCGCGCGTTCGGCCGTGTAGCGTCTCACCCAGCTGTCGTGGTTCCGAAGTACCTCTCGCCCGTGCGTACATGCACGGGCGGGTCTGCTGTTCGGCGTCTCCGAGGACCAGGGCGATCACCTCCGGCCCCCGCGAAGTGCGGGAGCCGACTTCGAGTCCCCTTGGAGGGCAATCATGGCCAGTGGCACCGTTAAGTGGTTCAACGCGGAAAAGGGTTTCGGCTTCATTGAGCAGGATGGTGGGGGCCCGGACGTCTTCGCCCACTACTCCAACATCAACGCTCAGGGCTTCCGCGAGCTGCAGGAGGGCCAGAAGGTGAACTTCGACATCACGCAGGGCCAGAAGGGCCCGCAGGCGGAGAACATCGTCCCGGCCTGACCCGGCGGGTGTGCCCGCCTCCGGCCTGTGCCGGAGGCGGGCACTGCCGTTTCCGGATCTTCACGGAGTGTTCGCCCCTGAACGGCCGCCGGCCCGGAGACCGCCGCCCGGCTGAACGGCGCCACTCCGGAGCGCGCTCCGGCGCGCGATGGGCCGTACGGGCGTATTCCGCGGGCAGGCGCCCCTGTTTGTATGGATGATCTCCTGGGCAGCGATGTTTCCCGGCTGCCGCCGGAGCCGCCGTACGCAGGAGGAATCTGATGAGCAGCGCCGGAGGCCCCGCCATCGGCACCATCACCACGGAGGTGCCCGCCCGGCTGGACCGGCTGCCCTGGTCGCGCTGGCACTGGATGATCGTGGTCGGGCTCGGCACGGTCTGGATTCTCGACGGTCTCGAAGTCACCGTGGTGGGCAATATCGCCAGCCGCCTCTCGGAGAGCGGCAGTGGACTGCCCATCAGCGACTCCCAGGTCACCGGGCTCGGGGCCGCTCTCTACGTGGCCGGTGCCTGCTCGGGCGCGCTGGTCTTCGGGTGGCTCACCGACCGGTTCGGCCGGAAGAAGCTCTTCCTCATCACCCTCGCCGTCTATCTGGCGTCGACCGCGATGACCGCGCTCTCCTTCTCGGCCTGGTGGTTCTTCCTCTTCCGGTTCCTCACCGGCTTCGGTATCGGCGGCGAGTACGCGGCCATCAACTCCGCCATCGACGAACTGATCCCGAGCAAGTACCGCGGCCGGGTCGACCTGATCATCAACGGCAGTTACTGGCTCGGCGCGATGGGCGGCGCCCTGCTCTCGGTACTGGCCCTGGACACCGGGATCTTCCCCGAGAACATCGGCTGGCGCCTCACGTTCGCACTCGGCGTCGTGCTCGGCCTGGTCATCCTCCTCGTACGGCGGCATGTGCCGGAGAGCCCGCGCTGGATGTTCATCCACGGTCAGTCCGACGGGGCGAACGCGATCGTCGAAGGAGTCGAGAAGGAGATCGAGGAGGAGACCGGCACCCCGCTGCCGGAAGCGGGCCGGGCCATCACCATCGAGCAGCGCAGAAGCATCAGTTTCGTCGAGATCGGCCGCACGCTCTTCCGCGCCTACCCCAAGCGCGCGACGCTCGGCTTCTCGCTCTTCATCGGCCAGGCGTTCCTCTACAACGCCATCACCTTCGGGTTCAGTTCCATCCTGGTGAAGTTCTTCGGGGTGTCCAGCGGTACGACGGGGTACTTCTTCGCGGTCATCGCGTTCGGCAACTTCCTCGGCCCGCTGCTGCTCGGCAGGCTCTTCGACACCGTCGGGCGCAAGAAGATGATCTCGGGTACGTACATCCTCTCGGGGCTGCTGCTCTTCGTCACCGCCTGGCTCTTCGACCAGGGATGGCTCAACGCGGCGACGATGACGGTGTGCTGGTGCGTGGTGCTGTTCTTCGCCTCGGCCGGGGCCAGTTCGGCGTATCTGACGGTGAGTGAGATCTTTCCGATGGAGACCCGCGCCATGGCGATCGCCCTGTTCTACGCGCTCGGCACCGCGGCCGGAGGCATCTCGGGGCCGCTCATCTTCTCCGGTCTGACATCGAGCGGTGTGGTCTCGGACGCCGTCGTGGCCTTCTGCATCGGCGCCGCGCTGATGGTCGCCGCCGGGGTGGTGGCCGTGCTGTTCGCGGTGGACGCCGAGGGCAAGTCGCTCGAGGACATCGCGCGCCCGCTCTCCCAGTGGACGAAGCCCACCGGCCGGCCGGCCGCGCCGCCGAGCGCCCCCGCCGTATGAACGCGAGGAAGGCACCGCACATGAGCGGCGACGAACCGCTGGGCAAGTACCGCGGCAAGCGGGATTTCGGGACGACGTCGGAGCCCCGCGGCGGGGCGGCCGGAGAGGGGGACGCACCCTGTTTCGTCGTGCAGATCCACGACGCGCGCCGGATGCACTTCGACTTCCGGCTCGAGGTGGACGGCGTACTCAAGTCCTGGGCCGTGCCGAAGGGGCCGTCGACAGAGCCCAAGGACAAGCGGCTCGCCGTACCGACCGAGGACCACCCGCTGGAGTACCGGGAGTTCGAAGGGGTCATCCCGAAGGGCGAGTACGGCGGTGGCACGGTGATCGTCTGGGACGAGGGCACCTACCGGCCGCTCAGCCACGACCGCCGGGGACACACCGTCCCGTTCGGGGAGTCCATCGAACGCGGCCACGCGACCTTCTGGCTGGACGGGGCCAAGCTGCGGGGTGAGTACGCGCTGACGCGTTTCCACGGCGGCGGCGACAGCACCGACCCCGAGGCATGGCTGCTCATCAAGGCGAGGGAGAAGACCGGCACGGCGCGGGACCGGACCGGCGTGCCCCGGACGGCGCCCCGGGAGGGCGGCGGCACCACGGACCCGCGCCGGGCGCGCTCGGTCCGTACCGGGAGAACACTCCAGCAGGTCGCCCAAAGCGCGGCGGACGAGGGCGACGGGGAGAGCTGAGCGGGAATTTCCGCTGGGCAGGCGCTGGATCGGCGCTGGTGGGGCAGGCGGCAGTGGTGCGGGTGGCCCCGCCGGGCGGCGGCGTGGCCCCCGGATGGCACCATCCGTGTGGTGGCGAAGGCCCACCGGCGGCGGCCCGGCCGCCTCACGAGAGGACATGTGGATGAACAGCTCCCCGGAGCAGCGCGACCCCGTACCGACCGTCACCGAGCCCGTCCCGGATCTGCAGCTCCAGTTGCTCGTCCGGCTGCTCGGCGAGCAGCTGCGGGCGAGCCTGCCGGTCACGCTGAACGTTCCGGGCGGTGTGCTGTACGGAGACCTCATCGCCCACGAGGCGTGGAAGGCCGACTGGTCGAAGAGCCTGCGGGAGCTGGGCGGGTCGGGCGCCGATGTGGTGGCCGGGTTCCCCGAGACCGTCGACCAGGCGATCGGCGAACTCCACGGCGACGACGGCGCGCACCGGCTGCCCCGGTGGATCCATCTGCGCGACGCGACGCTGGTGGCCGGTGCGGTGAACACGGTGACGCTTCCGCTGTGGCGCGGCCGGCTCGCCGATGTGTCCGGCTGGTCACTGGGCAGGCCGGCCTGACCTGGTGGACCCGGTCCGGTGTTCGGCCCGGCTGGACCCGGTCCGGTGTTCCGCGTACCTCCCCGGCGGCCGGCAGGGACGCCGAACACGGGGACGCCGAAGACCGGTCGCCCAGGGGCCGAGGCGGCCGCAGCCTCGGCCCCGGGCTCTGACGGCCCGCCGGGTGGTCAGTGCGGAAGGCCGCCGGGTGCGGTCGCCCAGGTGGTGTCGGGCCGGTCGGACAGCCGGTAGGCCAGGCTGCCGCCCGAGGTGATCAGCCGGGCGTCGGTCCAGGAACGGTCACTGCTGCGGCCGTTGACGGAGAGCCCGCTGATGTACGGGTGCGACGCGTCCGCCGCCGGGGCGCTGAGGGTGATGTCGCCGCGGCCCGCGCGGCTCACGACCGCCTTCGGGAACAGCGGGGCGCCGACCAGCATCGAGGCGCTGCCAGGGGTCTGCGGATACAGGCCCAGCGCGGAGAACACGTACCAGGCGGACATGGTGCCCAGGTCGTCGTTGCCCGGCAGTCCGGAAGGCCCCGTACCGTACACGGTGTTCAGGATCTGCCGGACGGTGGCCTGCGTCTTCCAGGGCTGCCCGAGCGCGTTGTAGAGCCACGGGGCGTGGATGCCCGGCTCGTTGGTCGGGTCGTAGCGCAGGGCGTCGCCGCCCTTGACCGACCAGGCGCCGTCCGCGGTGTGGAAGAAGCCGTCGAGCCGGTCGGCCGCTGCCGTACGCCCGCCCATCGAGGCGGCCAGTCCCTGGACGTCCTGCGGCACCATCCAGCTGTAGGTCGCACTGGTCCCCTGGGCGAAGCCGAGGTCGCTGCCCGGGTCGAACGGCGTCACCCATGACCCGTCCGCGTTCCGTGCCTGGATGTAGCCGGCGCCCTCGGTGGCCTGCGGGTTGAAGACATTGCGCCACCAGTCGCCGCGTGCGGTGAACTGGGCCGCCTCGTCGGTCCGGCCGAGCAGCTTCGCCCACTTCGCCAGGGCCGAGTCGGCGACCGCGTCCTCCAGTGTCTCGGCGGCGCCGCCCCAGCAGTGGCAGACGTCCTGCGGCGCGTAGTGCGAGACCAGGTACTGGGCGAGGTTGGGGCGCTGGCCCGTGCACTGACCGGGGCACCCGGCGTCCGACAGGTCGTCCGGCCGGGGAACGGTCGCCTGGCGCACCAGGGAGTCGAAGGCGCCCCGGTAGTCGAAGTTCCGTACGCCCATGGCGTAGAAGGTCGCCAGTGTCGCCGCCGTGGGGTCACCGGTCATCACATGGGTGGCACCGCTGATGTGCACCCAGCGGTCCCACACACCGTCGTTCTGCCGGGAGAAGTTGTACAGCGACTGCGCGAAGTCACCGGCCACCTCCGGCTTCAGGGCGGCCAGCAGCTGTATCTGCGCGCGGTACTGGTCCCAGCCGGAGAAGTTGCTGTACTGCGCCCGCTGGCCCCGCTCGATCCGGTGCGGGACCCCGTCCATGCCGGGGTAGCGGCCGTCGGTGTCGCTGATCAGGTTCGGCTCCATCAGCGAGTGGTAGAGCGCGGTGTAGAAAGTGGTGCGCTGGGCGGTGCTGCCGCCGCCGATCCGTACCGCCCGCAGCTCGCGGTCCCAGGACCGGCTGGTGTCGCGTGCGACATCGGCGACGCTCGCGTGGGGCGCGATCTCCTGGCGCAGATTGGTCTCCGCGCCGCCGAGGCTGACGTACGAGATCCCCAGACGCATTCTGACATCGTTGTCGGACGAGGTGTCGAAGCCGACATAACCGCCCGAACCGCGTCCCGCGCGATCCGCTCCTGTCGCGTAGCCCTCGCCGCCCGAACCGGAGACGGAGCCCGGCGAAAGCGTCCCGTCCTTCCAGGTCCCGTGCGAGGAGAAGGCCCGGTCGAAGGAGGCGCTGAAGTACAGCTTGTAGTAGCTCTTGCGGTTGTTGGTGCCTCCGTTGGCGCGGCGGCCGCAGAAGGCGCCGGTGAGCACCCAGCCCGTCACCTTGTGGTGGGCGGTGTCGATGTCGACATGGGCGTCCTCGCTGCCGTTGAGCGAGTTGGAGACACGGAAGAGCAGACTGGCGGGCTTCCCGGCCGGGAAGGCGAAGTCGGCCACACCGGCCCGCGGGCTGACGGCGAGATCCGCCGATGCGCCGGAGTCGAGGCCCACCCGGTAACGGCCCGGAGTGGCGCTCTCGTTCTCGTGCTTGAAGCCGGAGGCGTAGACCGCGTCCTTGGTGTCGGCGGACGGTGACGACGTGACATCGCCGACGAACGGCATGATCGGTACGTCGCCCGCGGCGCCCGGGGCGCATCCGGCGCCGTTGACATGGGTGAGGCTGAGCCCCCGCATGCGGGTCGTGTTGTAGTCGTAGCCGTTGGCGGCCGCCGTGTTGGTCTGGTCGCCGTTGGTGCTGGTCGGGGACCAGCCGATCATCCCGTACGGAGCGGTGGCCCCGGGGTAGGTGTTGCCGCCGTTGGACGAGCCGATCAGCGGGTCGACGTACGCGGTGGGCTGCCGCACCAGGGGCGCGGCCTCGGCCGAGGGCGCGAGCAGAGCGGCCGCCAGGGCGGTGACGACTCCCACTGCCGCGGCCGACGCGCGGGTTCTGCTGCGGGAACGGGGTGGTCTTCCGAAGAGCATGGAACGGGCCTTCCGGCGGGGGCGGGTGGACAGCCCCGTGCGCCGGCCGGTCGTCATCCGTCACGCAGGGGCGACGCGATCATAAGGCCGACCGGTAGACGGGGGGTGGGAGAAGGAGCGGATCTGGGGTGCGTGCATCGCAAGGCGGAGGATTGAGGCATGGCGGAGCCATGGTGATTGACGACAACGCCGCGAGGCGCGTGCCCCAGATCCGTGACGCCACCCCCCGTTTACCGGTCGGCCTAAGTCGCCCGGGCGGTACGGGACATGACACGGGCAGCCTGTTCGGTGAACGGGGGGTGAAGAGGCCCGGACCGGCTTGTGCGGCCGAGCGCGTGTCGAACACTCTGCCGGGGCCGGTGACCGGCGAAGGTGGACAGGCAAGCAGTACAGACAAGCAGGACAGGCAGCCAGGCAAACCGTTCCGGACACGGCCGACCGGTGCGGTCCCACCCGTACGGCCGAGGAGCAGCGGATGAACACCGCAGATGTGCTGGCAGACGCATTCGGCCGGATCCAGGAGTCCGTGCATGAGGCGGTCGACGGCCTTTCGGCCGAGGACCTCGGCGCGCAGCTGGACAGCGGGGCGAACTCGATCGCCTGGCTGGTCTGGCATCTGGCCCGGGTGCAGGACGACCATGTGGCGGACGCGTCGGGACAGGACCAGGTGTGGCTGACGCAGGGCTGGGCCGACCGCTTCGGCCTGCCCTTCACGGACACGGAGACCGGTTACGGCCAGAGCGCCCGGCAGGTGGCCCAGGTGCGGGCTGACGCCGCTCTGCTGACCGGCTACTACGACGCGGTCCACGAGCAGACCGTGGACTTCGTCCGGGGGCTCGACGACGCCGCGCTCGACCGGGTGGTGGACGAGGCGTGGTCGCCGCCGGTCACGCTCGGTGTCCGGCTGATCAGCGTCATCGGCGACGACATGCAGCACGTGGGCCAGGCCGCCTTCGTCCGGGGATCGCTGGAACGCAGGTAGCGCGGCCGGGACGGGGAGCGGGCGGCAGCCCTGATGCGGGGCCCTCTGCGAAAAGTTAAGCTTTGGGCACCTCAGCCCTCCTCCGGAGCGACCGTATGGCAGGACGAGATCTACCCCTGATCGGGCCGGGCGAGCGGCTGGCCCTCAACCGTATGGGCAGTTTCGACTGGGACCTGCGCGGCGGGAAGCTGGAGTTCGACGAGCCCGGTCTCGCGGTGTTCGATCTGCGCCCCGACGAGTTCGACGGCCGCCCCGAGTCCCTGGGCAGCCGTATCCCGCCCGAGGAGGGCCACCGGCTCGACGTGGCGCTGACACAGGCCGTACGGAGCGGCCGCTCCTCGTACGGGGTGTACTTCCAGCTGCGCCGCCGCAACGGGATCCGGCAGTGGACCCATACCCGAGGCCGGATCCTGCGCGACGAACGGGACGTCCCGTACCGCGTCATCGGAATCGTCCGCAACGCGACGACCGATCTCACCGAATTCGCCACCGTCAACCCCGCCGAGGCCGGCCGGCGCCGGCTGACCACCATGGTCCAGGGGACCACCGACGCGCTGTCCAGGGCGGTCACCGTGGACGATGTGACCGCGGTGCTGACCGGCGAGGACGGCCTTGAACGCTTCGACGCGGACGGGCTCGTCCTCGGTCTGGTCGCGGGCGGCGCACTGGAGCTCGTCGCGCTCGCCGGGGACTCGATGCATGTCCTGGACGACCTCAGGCGCCATCGGCTGGACGACTCGCTGCCGCTGGCCGACGCGGTGCTCTCCCAGCAGCCGCGGTTCGTCACCTCGCTGGACGATCTGTCGGAGGAGTTCCCACGGCTGCGCCCGTACGTCCAGCGGATGGGGCTCGACGCGGCGGCCTTCCTGCCGCTGATCGCGCAGGCCCGCTCCATCGGCTGTCTGGCGCTCTTCTATCGGGGCCGCAGCCGCTTCTCGTCGGAGGACCGCAACCTCTGTCTGGGGCTTGCGGGCATCGTCGCCCAGTCCCTGCAGCGCGCTGTCCTCTTCGACCAGGAGCGGGAGTTCGCCACCGGGCTCCAGTCCGCCATGCTGCCGCGGCGCATCCCCGAATTCCCGTCGGCCGAGATCGCCGTGCGGTACCACTCGGCGTGGAGCGGCAGGGAGGTCGGCGGGGACTGGTACGACGTCGTGGCGCTGCCGCGCGGCCGGGTGGGCATCGTGGTCGGTGACGTACAGGGCCATGACACACACGCGTCGGCCATCATGGGCCAGCTCCGGATCGCGCTGCGCGCGTACGCGGGGGAGGGGCATACCCCGGGCACGGTGCTGGCGCGCGCCTCCCGCTTCCTCGCCGAACTGGACACCGACCGCTTCGCCACCTGCACGTACGCCCAGGTCGATCTGGCCTCGGGTGCGATCAGGGCGGTCCGCGCCGGGCATCTGGGACCGCTGATCCGGCACACCGACGGGCGGGTCGGCTGGCCGAACGTACGCGGCGGCCTCCCGCTGGGCCTGGGCACGGAGTTCGGGCAGGAGGAGTACCCCGAGACCCAGCTCGACCTGGTGCCCGGCGAGACCCTTCTGCTCTGCACCGACGGCCTGGTCGAGGAGCCCGGCACGGACATCGGTGTGGGGATGGAGGCGCTCGCCGACGCGGTGCGCCACGGACCCGACGAGGCGGAGGCGCTCGCGGACGACCTGGCGGCCCGGCTCTGGGAGCGCTGGGGCACCAGTGACGACGTGGCACTGCTGGTGCTGCGCCGGGCGCCCGACCCGGGCACCCCGCAGGCGCCCCGTATCCATCAGTACATCCACCAGGCGGACCCCGAAGGGCTCGCCGAGGCCCGCGCTGTGCTGCGCGGCGCGCTGGAGGCGTGGGGGCTCGAAGAGCTGGTGGACGACGTGGAACTGGCCGCGGGGGAGCTCCTGGTGAATGTGCTGCTCCACACGGAGGGCGGCGCCGTACTGACGCTCGAGGTGCTGCCGGAGCCCGTGCGGCGGATCCGGCTCTGGGTCAAGGACAGGTCCAGCGCCTGGCCGCGGCGGCGTACCCCCGGTGAGGCGGCCACCTCGGGGCGCGGCCTGATGATGATCGACGCGGTGTCGGCCCGGTGGGGTGTGGAACCGCGCGGTGACGGCAAGGCCGTCTGGTGCGAGTTCGAGCCCGGGGCCGAAGCCTGAGCTGAGCGGGCGGCGCTCACGGGCCTGGTGGGCCCTGGTATGAGCAACAGCTCCTCGAAACAACTGTGTTCACACCAAGGCCGTCGCACCAAGGCCGTCGCACCAAGCCCGCTCCGCTTCCGCACCTGGATCAGGCCGCTGACGGGCCCGCAACGGCCCGTCCCGAAGGGGGCGTCAGGACCGGCTCAGCCCTCTTCGCCGGTGCTTCGGTGCTCGACGACGGAGTCGGGACCTGGAGACATGATCGTCTCGTGTCCGTTCTCCGCCCGCACGCGGTAAGGCGGTGTGCCGTTGGCGCCCAGGACCTCGACGATCTCCACCACGTGGTCGTTCTTGCCCACGGTCCGGCCGTGGACCACAAGGCGGTCTCCCTCGCTGGCCTGCATCGCACCGATTCCTTTCACTGGGGGTCAGGGCCGACTTCACCTTCACCGCACGACCGGGGCGTCACCTCGCCGGACACGTTCAGCCGAGGCGCATTCACCCGTTCACGCGCCGCGGAGGCCCGGCGTGACGTGTCTCAGGCCCGCCGCCCGCCGTCGACCGACATCGCGATCCCGGTGACGTAGGACGCGGCGTCCGAGCAGAGCCAGACCGCCGCTGCCGCCGCCTCCTCCGGCGCGGCCAGCCGGCCGAGCGGCGTGATGGCCGTCTGCCGCGCGACCATGTCGGTCCCGGCCGCCACGGTGTCGAACCCGGCGGTGCGGGTCGGTCCCGGGCAGACGGCGTTGACCCGGATGTTCTCCGGCGCGTAGTCCACCGCGGCGGCCTTGGTGAGCCCCACGACTCCGTGTTTGGCGGCCACGTAGGCGGGGGCGTGCGGGATCGCGTACAGCCCGCCGTTGGAGGCGATGTTGACGATCGCGCCACCGCCGCCGAGCAGCGGCAGCTCGTACTTCATGCACAGGAAGGTCCCGGCCAGATTGACGTGGACCACGCGCTCGAACTCGTCCAGGGGCAGCCGGTCCAGCTGCCGGTGGTGCGAGGCCATACCGGCGTTGTTCACGGCGAAGTCGAGACCGCCGTACGCGGCGACCGTACGCTCGACGGCTGCCCGCACGGAGTCCTCGTCGGCGATGTCGACGGCGGCGGTCAGCGCTTCCCCGCCGGCCCGCCTGATCATCTCGGTGGTCTCGGCCGCAGCGCGCTCGTCGATGTCGAGCACGGCGACCGCGGCGCCGCCGCGGGCGAACTCCAGCGCCGTCGCACGGCCGATCCCGCTGCCGGCCCCGGTGACCAGTCCCGCCTTCCGGGAACCGGCGCTCATGCCAGCACCTCGTGGTTCGCCCAGGCGACCCGGTAGGAGTGCCGCGACTGCCAGCGGCCGATGACCTCGTGCAGGGCGGGCGAGGCGAAAGCCTCCGCCAGCGCTTCGGTGTCGGCGAGCGCGACCTGCACGATCGCGGTCGCGATCAGCGCCGGAATGGCCTCTTCGCCGGGGACGGGGAGATGGCGCCGGGCCGCGAACGACTGCACGAGACCGGATTCGAGCATGGCCCGTTCGATGTCTGCGAGATATTGATCGAGCTCGGTGTCGGGCAGCGGCTGGTCGAAGGAGACAATCATGGTGTGGTTGATCATGCGTCCATCCTTGACGGCGTACGCCACCTGCGTCCAAGACCCATTCGTTCTTCAGCGATAACCTGGAGGCATGGTTGAACTGGAGACCCGGGAGCTGGAGTACGTCATCGCCGTCGCCGACGAGCTGCACTTCGGCCGGGCCGCCGCGCGGCTCTCGATCGCCCAGCCTGCGCTGTCCAAGGCGATCCGGCGGATCGAGACCAGGCTGGGCGTCCAGCTGTTCATCCGCTCCAGCCGTCATGTCGAACTCACCTCCGCCGGGGAGGCGTTGCGGGAACACGGGCGGCATGCGCTCAACGCGGTGAGTGCCGCCGTCCAGAGCGCCCGGCGCGCCGGCGACACCCAGGCCCGTCTGCGTCTCGTGCTCAAGCCGGGCGGCGACGCCGGCCTGCTGTCCGGGATCCTGGCCGAGTACGCCCAACAGCCCGACGCCCGCCGGGTGGACATCCTGTTCAGCGGCGCCGCCGACCGCACCGACTTCCTGCGCGACGGCCGGGCCGATGTCGGGCTGCTCTATGCGCCGTTCGACGATCTGGACGGCCTGGACCACGAGACGCTGCTCGCCGAGGACCGGGTGGCCATCGTCCCGTCCGGGCACCGGCTGGCCGGGCGCGCCACGGTGAGCATGTCCGATCTGGCGGGCGAGACACTGCCGCGGTGGAAGGGGGTCCCCGGGGGTGACGGCACGGGCCCCGAGGTCGCCGATGTGGTCCAGCTGTTCCAGATGATCACGGTGCGCCGGATGATCGGGGTGCTGCCGCGCTCGCTGGTGGAACCGGCACCGCCCGGCCTGGTCCGTGTCCCGGTGGCCGACGCACCGCCCAGCCGCCTGGTGCTCGCCTGGAACGAGCACGACCGCCGGCCGCTGGTCGCGTCGTTCGTGGCCGCCGTGCTCGGGTCGCGCCGGCAGGCGACCCGCGCACCCGCGGACGGATCTGGCGGGCAGCCCGGCCCTGACGACGCGGGCCGCCTGCCGGAGGCGGCCCGCTCATGAAGTGGCTTTCAGTCCGTCCAGGGGCCCGCCCAGGGTCCCGTCCAGGGTGAGGCCGAGCAGGCGTTCGGCCTGCTCGTGCCGTTCGGGCTCCGCCGAGGCGAGAGCGATGCCTTCGGGGGCGGCGGTCACGTCGGCGGTGATGGTGCTCAGCGAGGGCCTGCGCCAGGAGTCGGGGCCCGACCTGGGGGCACTGGCCCGGCGGATCGTCATCGCGAACAGACGTCCCCGCCAGGCGAGTTGACCGGTCGCTCCTCACCGGATGAGGCTCTCCACCTCCGCCGAGAAGAGCCGGTCCACGTCGAAGTCCATGCCGTCGAAGTGGCCCGCGACCTCCAGGCCGACCAGGCCGTGCATCCGGGTCCAGGCCCGCAGTGCCCGGTCCTCCGCCGTGTCCGCCGGGCCGAGTTCTTCGCAGGCGGCCACCGCGCTCCGCAGCATCCCGTTCGCGATGACCCGGGTCTCCTCCGGTGCGGTGTAGCCCGGTACCGGGGTCCCGTAGATCAGCAGATAGCGGTCCGGGTGCTCCTTCGCCCAGGCCCGCCAGGCGTACGCGAACCTGCGCAGCCGCGCTCCCCGGGCCTGCCCGGAACCGCCCGCCGTGCTGTCGGCCGCGGTGTCGTCCGGGGCGCCCCCGTCCGTGGACGCCGCGGCGCTTCCGGGCTCGTCGCCGGCCCGGGTCAGTGCCTCGGCGAGGTCGGTGTACGCGTCGGCGATGAGCGCCGTGAGGAGTTCGTCGCGGCTGGCGAAGTAGCGGTAGAGCGCCGGACCTGTCATGCCCATCGCCTTGGCGATCGCGTTGACCGAGATACCGGCAGGTCCGGTCCTGGCCAGCTGTTCCAGGGCGATGTCCTTGGCTTCCCGTCTGGTCTGCTCCCGCAGGCGTGCGCGTCGGTCGATCGGCGTGGGGGGCGTGCTGGGAGGCGTGCTCTCTTCGCTCATACGGGGTCCTTTCATGCCGCGCTTGACAATCGATCGTAACAGCTTCACTCTGCAGTAAGAGGTTATAACGAAAAGCTGAAGCAATAACGGAAGGCGGTGGCGCGATGACGAACACCGATAGAACCCGCTCCCCGAAGGACGCCACGGTCACCGAGGTCGTCCTGCCGGGCATCGTCGAGCCGGAGGGCCTGGAGGTGCGGACCCGGCCGGCGCCTGTCCCCGGGCCCGGTGAGGTGCTGCTGGAGATGGAAGCCACCGGTGTCTCGTTCGCCGAGCAGCAGATGCGCCGGGGCAAGTACTACGACCAGCCGCCGTACCCCTTCGTGCCCGGCTACGACGTGGTGGGCACGGTCGTGGAGACCGGGCCCGGTGTGGACGGCGGACTGGTGGGCGGCCGGTTCGCCGCGCTGCTCAAGACCGGGGGCTGGGCGGACCGCCTGCCGGTCACCGCAGCTGATCTGATTCCGGTGCCCGGCGGCATCGACCCGGCCGAGGCCGAGACCCTTGTCGTCAACGGGATCACCGCCTGGCAGATGCTGCACCGCACCGCCCGGGTGCGGGCCGGGCAGACCGTGCTGGTGCACGGCGCGAACGGCGGCGTGGGCTCGACGCTCGTACAGCTGGCGCTGCTCGCAGGCGTCCGGGTCATCGGCACGGCATCGCCCCGCCACCACGAGGCCCTGCGCGCCCTGGGCGTCGTGCCTGTCGACTACCGGGCGCCCGGTCTGGCCGACCGGCTGCGGGCCGCCGCCCCGCAGGGTGTGGACGCCGTCTTCGACCATGTCGGCGGCGCCGGCATCGTCGACTCGTTCCGGCTGCTTGCGCCGGGCGGCGCCCTCGTGTCGTACGGCACCGCGGTCACCCGTGACACGCCGGGATCCGCCCGGCTGCCGGTGCTCCTGCTGTTCGGGCGGCTGGCCCTGTGGAATCTGCTGCCCAACCGCCGCCGCGCCACCTTCTACAACCTCTGGGCGGGCAGGCGGAGGGTGGAGGCGTTCCGGGCGCGGACCCGGACCGACCTGATCCAGGTGCTGGAGCTGCTCGCCGACGGGTCGCTCACCGCACCGGTCGCGGCCCGGATCCCGCTGGACCGCGCGGCGGAAGCGCTGCGGCTGGCCGAGTCGGGAACGGTTTCGGGGAAGGTCGTCCTGACCCCGGTGCCGTAGCCCCCGCGCGTGGCTGCTGTGGGGTGCCCGGCGGTCCTGGCAGCTGCCGGGGGACCGGCGGAACCGACAAGGCCGACAAGGCTGATAAGGCCGGCGAGGCCGACCAGGCTGGCGGGGCCTACGGGACCGACGGGGCCGGCGGTCACCATGGGCCCCGGGGGACCGGCGGTCACCGGGGACCCGGCGGGCGCGGGACGGCCCGGCCCCCGGGCCCGCCGGGTCCCCGGTGGTCCCAGGAGCCCCGCACCACGGCCGGTCCACCGCGTCACGGGACGTAGTTGAAGGTGTCCGGGTCGGGGCCGGTGCGCTCACCGCGGTCCAGGCCGGTGATGGCGGCCATGTCCGCCTCGGTGAGTTCGAAGTCGAAGAGCGCGAAGTTCTCCTCGACGCGCGAGCGCGTGACGGACTTCGGGAACACGATGTCGTTGCGCTGAATGTGCCAGCGCAGCGTGACCTGGGCCGGGGTACGGCCGACCCGCCGGGCGATACCGGTGATCGTCGGGTCGTCCAGGACCTTGCCCTGGGCGATCGGCGACCACGCTTCGGTCGCGATCCGGTGACCGGCGCCGAACGCCCGGACCTCGTCCTGCGCCAGATAGGGGTGGACCTCGATCTGGTTGACGGCCGGCACGATCTCGGTCTCCTGCAGGAGCCGGCGCACATGGTGCGGCTGGAAGTTGGAGACACCGATCGCCTTCGCGCGGCCCGAGCGGTAGATCTCCTCCATGGCCCGCCATGTCTCGACGAAGTCGCCGACATCCGGCAGCGGCCAGTGGATCAGGAACAGGTCGAGATAGTCGAAGCGCAGCTCGGCGAGCGTACGGTCGAATGCCTTGAGCGCGTCGTCGTGGGCGTGAAAGCCGTTGTTCAGCTTGCTGGTGACGAAGACGTCCTCACGGGCAAGACCGGAGTCCCGTACCGCCTCGCCGACCTCCTTCTCGTTGCCGTACATCTCGGCCGTGTCGATGTGCCGGTATCCGGTCTCCAGGGCGGCCAGCGTCGCCGCCCTGGTGTCGGCCGGCTCGATCTGGAACACACCGAAGCCCAGCTGGGGGATCTGGACGCCGTTGTTCAGGCTGATGGTGGGAACCGCGTTCACAATCATTCCTTGCCTCGTCCGGATGATGCCTCGGTCAGGGGCGGCCCGCGCCGCACCCTGGGTCCAGGGTGCAACGGCGGAAGCCCCCTGTCGCATCGGCTGCCCGGCACAGCCGCCCCCATGCGGGGCACAGCAGGCTCCTGGCAGAGGCGCGGCGAAGACAGGACGGTCATGGCCATTCCAAAAGAATGAAACACGTTCTACTGTGCCCCTCGATCCGACGCCGCACCGAGGAGGGGCCGTGCACCTCGAATACACCCCCGAACAGCAGCAGTTGCGTACCGAGCTGCGCGCCTACTTCGCCGACCTGGTACCGGACAACGCCTATGCGCGGTACGCGGACCCGGCGGCCCAGAAGCGCTTCTACCGGGAGACCGTCCGCCGTCTGGGCGGCGACGGCTGGCTGGGTGTCGGCTGGCCGAAGGAGTACGGCGGGCGCGGGCTCTCCCCGATGGAGCAGTTCATCTTCTTCGACGAGGCGGCGCAGGCGGGTGTGCCGCTGCCGCTGATGGCGCTCAACACGGTCGGCCCGACGATCATGCAGTTCGGTACCGACGAGCAGAAGTCGTACTTCCTGCCGAAGATCCTCAAGGGCGAGATCGACTTCGCGATCGGCTACAGCGAGCCGGACGCCGGGACCGACCTCGCCGCGCTCAAGACCCGCGCCGTACGCGAGGGCGACGAGACCACCGGTCACTACACGGTGAACGGCCAGAAGATCTGGACGACCAACGGCGACACCGCCGACTGGGTGTGGCTCGCCGTCCGCACCGATCCGGCGGCCCCCGCGCACAAGGGCATCACCATGCTGCTGGTGCCGACCGACGACCCCGGCTACTCCTGCACTCTCATCAACACGCTGGCCTCGCACGACACCACGGCCAGCTACTACGAGAACGTCCGGGTCCCCGCATCCCGCCGGGTCGGCGACGAGAACAAGGGCTGGCGGCTGATCACCAACCAGCTCAACCACGAGCGCGTCACCCTGGCCGCCCACGGCACCATGGCCATCCGGGCCCTGCACAACGTCCAGCGGTGGGCCGCGGAGACCGAGATCGACGGCGGCCGGCGGGTCATCGACCTCGGCTGGGTACGCGGCCGGCTCGCCCGCACCCACGCCAGGCTCGACGCGATGAAGCTGCTGAACTGGCAGATGGTCAACGCCGTCCAGAACGGCACGCTCACCCCGCAGGACGCCTCAGCGGTCAAGGTGTACGGCTCGGAGGCCCGCAGGGACGCGTACGCCTGGCTGATGGAGGTCATCGGCTCGGCCGGCCCCCTCAAGGAGGGCTCGGCGGGCGCGGTACTCCACGGCGAACTGGAGCGCGGCTACCGCTCGGCGGTCATCTTCACCTTCGGCGGCGGCAACAACGAGATCCAGCGGGAGATCATCTCCTGGATCGGGCTGGGGATGCCGCGGGTGCGGCGTTAGTGATCCGGACCGTCAGGCGCGGCCGACCGGGACGTGGGGCCGCTGGATGTCCTCCGGGTGGGCCGTGTGCAGCACGGCCTCCTCGTGGGCGATGGTGCCTGCCGCGACCAGAGCGTTGATGCTGGTCTCCAGGGTCTGCATGCCGTCACGGTGGCTGGTCGAGACCATGTTGCGGATCTGGCGGGTCTTGCCCTCGCGGATCAGGTTGCGGATCGCCGACGTGCCCACCAGTACCTCGAAGGCCGCCACCCGGCCCCCGCCGATCCGGGGGATGAGTGTCTGGTTGAGAATGCCGACCAGGGTGTGCGCCAACTGCAATCGGATCTGCGGTTGTTGCTCGGCCGGGAACACATCGACGATGCGGTCCAGCGTCTGCGACGTGTCGTTGGTGTGCAGGGTGGCGAACACCAGGTGCCCGGTCTCGGCGATGGTCAGGGCCGCGGAGATGCTCTCCGGGTCGCGCATCTCGCCGAGGAGCAGGACGTCGGGATCCTCGCGCAGCGCCGAGCGCAGCGCGGCGGGGAACGAGTCGGTGTCGGTGCCGACCTCCCGCTGGTTGACCGCCGAGTGCTTGTGCCGGTGCAGGTACTCGATCGGGTCCTCGATGGTGAGGATGTGCACCGGCCTGTGCGTGTTGACGTAGTCGAGGAGCGCCGCCAGGCTCGTCGACTTGCCCGACCCGGTCGGCCCGGTGACCAGCACGAACCCGCGCGGCATGCCCGCCCACCCGATGACGACCGGGGGGAGCCCGAGCTGCTCGGACGACGGCACCTCGAACGGGATGATCCGCAGCGCCAGCGCCGACACGCCGCGCTGCACGAAAGCGTTCCCGCGCAACCTGGCCTTCTCCCCCCAGCTGAACGCGAAATCGACCTGCTTCTCCCGGCGGAACCGTTCCGTGAGTGCCCCGCCCAGCACCCCGGTCACCAGGCGGTCGACCTCAGGCTCGGTCAGCGCGGCCCCCTCGACCGGTCGCAGGGCGCCGTCGACGCGGAGGAACGGCGCCGATCCGGCGGTGAGCAGCAGGTCGCTGCCGCCCCGCTCCCACAGCTCACCGAGCAGGTGGTCGATGATCGCGGAACTCGGCCCGGGCATGGTGGTCTCCAAGGTGGCGTGTGTGCTCATGGCAGGACCGTCCACTGCTTGACGGTGCTGGTGTGGCCGTCGAAGGACACGGCGGCCTGGACGAGCGGGCCGGACAGCAGGTCGATCCGGGTGCCGCCGAGGTGCTCGGTCGCGCCGCCGCTCCCGGCGGTGACGGTGTAGGTCACGGTCAGCCCGGCCGGCTGGGCGGCTCCGGTCAGGCCGCACGGCGCCAGATCGACCTGGTCGGCCACCGGGTCGTCCGATCCGGAACGGACCGGCACGTCAAGGGAGTTGACGCCGGTACAGGTGCTGCCGGTGAAGTCCACCGACATCTTCACCGACTTCACGTCGCCGTCGTCGTGGTGCGCCACCTGCAGGACGACATGGTCGAGCGGTCCGGTGGTGGCCGGTGGCGGCTGGGCGTAGCCGCCGAGCGTGAGGGACGCCCGGCCACCCCCGGAGATGGTGGCGTCCGTGACGTCGACGGGCGCGCCGGGGGCCGGAGTGGTGAACCCGGTGATCGCGGTGACCGACGCCGGTTTCGCGATCACGGCCGGATAGGTCGTGAACAGCACCGGCTCCGGTGGAATTCCGATCACCGGCCGGAGGTATCCGGCGGCCGGGCTGATGCCGAGACCGATGGTGCGGGCGATGATGCCGCGGGTGACGACCTGCGAACTGACCTGGCTCATCGACAGATCGACGGCAGCGGTCGGAGCGTAGACGGTGCCGTTGACCACCAGACGGCTGTGGCCGGTGGCCGTGTCCGCGTCGTCGGTCGACTTCAGCACCGCGCAGCCGCCGCCCTCGGTGACGCAGCCGGACAGGGCCCTGATGGACGGGGCTCGGAACACGATGTCGAGCTCGACGCCGTCGAGCCGGTCGGTGGCGTCGGTACTGCCCTTGCCCAACTTCGCCGCGTAGTCGACAGCGAGCTCGGACAACTGGTCGTCCTTCGTGACCCCGCAGGCTCCGAGGTCGACCACGTCGACACCGAGTGCCCCTTCCCGGGCGGTCAGGGCGTGGTCCGTGTCGCAGGCGGTGCCGGTGCCGGAGACGGTCAGCGCGGCCGTGGGTGGCTCCGGCGGCGTGGGCGGCGCCGGGGTGGTGTCGTCGTCCTGGTGCGATACGCGCAGCACGGCCTTGTCGAGCACCGCCCCCGCCGGCAGGGGCAGCATCGTGAACGCGCCGAGCCGGATCGACGCCGACGGGGTGGCCTTGGCGAGCGTCGAGGCCGAGGTGGTGTCGTCGATCGCTTGCGCGTTCTTGGGGTCGAGGAACGCGGCGGCGGTGGGTGTCGCGGTGCTGACCGCCTTGGTGGGCCGTACCGGGGTCGGAGGCCGGTAGGCCAGTTCCAGGGTGATGCCGTCGAGCTGATCGGTTGCGGTGGTGCTGCCCGCGCCGAGGGCGGCGGTGTACGTCACCACCAGGCCGGTCAGCTGGTCGGGGTCGGTCAGTCCGCAGGTGGCGACCAGGTCCAGGGTGTCGGTGGCCAGGGCGTCCTGGTGCGTGGCGAGCTTCTGCGAGGTGGTGCAGGAGTGGGGTATGCCGGGCCCGGTCAGGGTGACAGTGGCCTTCGGCGGCGGTCCGCCGCCCGCTCCGGGATCGTCGCGGTGCGCGACGTGCAGCAGGGCCCCGTCCAGGACCGAACCGGGCGGCACCGCAGGGGTGTCGTAACCGCCGAGGTCGATGGTGGCGGTCGGCCTGGTGACCGGGTCGAGGTCGGCGCGGGCCGTGTTGGCGCCGTCGATCGCCCTGGCGTCGGCCGCGGGGCTGAACGTCGTCGACTCCGCGCTCGTCGCCGGCCGGGGCGGCGGCGGGTCGTAGACGACTTCGAGCCATACGCCGTCCAGGGAATCGGCGCCCGCGGTGCCGCCCGCCTTCAGCCCGGCGGTGTAGGTCGCGGTCAGGCCCGTCAGCTGGGCGGGGCCGGTGATGCCGCATGCCTTGAGGTCGACGCGGTCGTCGCCCAGGCCGGCCCGCGCGGTGAGCGGCAGCTTGCCGCAACCGCCGTTACCGCCCCCGGGGGTGACGTCGATCCTGGGCGCCGCCGTGTCGACGGTCTCCCGATGGGCCACCCGCAGGACGGCGGAGTCGATCGTCGACCCCGGCGGTACGGGCGGCAGACCGAACCCGGCCAGCGTGATCGACGCGGACGGGGCCGCCGCGGTCAGATCGGCCCCGGCCACCAACGGTGCCGGCTGTTCGCCGATCTCCAGGGCGTTGCCGGGATCGGTGCCCTGAGCGGTGAACCCCGTCGATGCGGTCACGGCCGTCGGCTTGAACGTGGTCGGTGTGCGGTAGGCGACCTCCAGCCAGACGCCGTCCAGGCGTTCCGTCGCGGAGGTGCCGTTGGCGTCCAGGGTGGCGGCGTAGTCCACTGTCAGACCGGTGAGCCGCGCCGGGTCGATGAGCCCGCAGGCGCCCAGCAGGTCGATCGCGGGATCCGTGGCGGGGGCCGTGTGCCGGGGCAGGTCGTCGGTGCGGCAGGTGTCCCCGCCGACGGCGGCGGTGGCCTTGACCGCGCCGGATGCGGTGAGGTCACCGTCGTCCTCGTGCTCGACACGCAGCTTCGCGCTGGTGATGACCGAGCCGGGCGGCACCTGCGGGGTGAAGCCGGCGAGCTGTATCGAGGCCGACCGGTGTTTCGCCGGGTCGAGGACAGCGTCGGCGGTGCAGCTCGCGGTGCCCGTCGGCTGCGAACACCCGGGCAGGGTCGGCTGTTCGCCACCGGTCAGAGCTTGGCCCGGGTTGGCGAAACCAGCGTTCGTGACCACTGCTGTCGGCTTCAGGGTGTGCGACGCCTTCGGCGGCTGGACCCCGTACACCGCCACCTGCTGCGCGTCCGGGGTCACCGGGGCGCACAGTTCTACGTGTCCACGGTCGACCTGGAACCGGCTGCCGCCGCCCATCATGGCCTGGACGCCTTCGGGCCGCGTTCTGTCGCAGCCGCCGGGGTCGGGGACGGCCGGGCGTGTGGCGGCCCCCGGATCCCAGCCTGCCCGCGTGCCGCCGACCACGCTGACCGAGGGGTCGTCGACCGTCCAGACCGCGGTGCCGCCGGTGAAGGTGAAGTCGAAGTAGTACATACCCGGTTGTAGCCACACGACGATGTTGGGGCAGTCGCCACCGGTGAGGCGGGTGAGGGCGCGGGCGTCGTCGTAGTAGCCGGGCTGCAACCGCACCAGCCAGGAACCGGGGGAGGGGCACGCGGGCACCGTCCGCCGGACCGGGACGGCCGTGGCGGGCGGGGTGTAGTCAGGGTCGGCGCCCACCACCTCGTCGGCGGGAGCCGACGGGGTGTCGTTGGCACAGTCGTGCACGTACGGCGCCTGGGTCGGGGGAAGTTGGGTCTGTGACACGGCACTGGAGCAGTCGCCGACCGCGGACACGTCGCCCGCCACCACCATCGAGGCGCCGGCGCCGGTGGTGATGTCCGAGTGGGAGAACACGCTGCCCTGCACGCGCAGGCCGTGTGTGGTCGCGTTGATGCCGTCCTTCGCCGCCCGGCCCAGGCTGCGCAGCGCGTCCTGCGGCTGGGTCGCGCGCGTGGTCGCGGGAGACGCGTTGAGGGGGTCGCAGTGGACGATCATCTGGCGGCCGTTGAGCGGCGGCGCGGTGTAGTCGGCGCACGGGCTGCCCTCGGAGAAGTTCTTGATCGCGAGCTGTGTGGCACCGTCCGCGCTGTAGCCCCGCTTGCCCTGGTCGACGTACACGCCCGCGGCTTTCAGTCCCGTGCCCGCGAAGGACAGGACCGCCACGGTGACCAGGCTGAAGACGACGACGAAGGCCAGCGCGAGGATCAGTGTCGCGCCCTGTTCGTCGTCGCGCGGGCGCCGCGGATTCGGGCGGCCGGTCATGACGAGCTCGCTCGTCGGACGGCGGTGAGGGCCGTCGCGGGCGCGGCGGGGTCGCTCTGCACGGTCAGTGTTACCTCCATGGGCGGGGTGCACGAGGTCTCGGCACCGCAGCTCAGAACCACCGGGTGGGTCGATGTGGCGTTGTCGAACCGGCCCAGCAATGTGGTGACGACACCTTCGTCGGTGCACTTCACCCGGTTGAGGGCGCCGGTCGGCCGGTCGTACGTGTAGACGACGTCGGCGCCGGGCCGGCTCAGGTGGACGATCACGTCGGTGACACCGCATGCGGGGCCGGTCGTGACGTTGTCCGCGCTCTGTACGTCGCCGTAGAAGTAGCGGTTGAGCGTGCCCTCCGCACTGGTGGCGGCCACTCGCTTCTCGGTGCCCGCTGTGAACCGCAGTCCGAGGATGATGGCCTTGGGCAGCAGCGCCCCGATGATGCCCACGATGACGATCGTGACCAGCAACTCGGTCAGGGTGAACCCCGACTCCGGCCGCACGGTGGGCTGTTGTGTCGTCATGACAGCATCGACTCCCGCTTGACCACTTCGAGCGTCGCGTTCCCGACGGGGTGTGGGCCGGTCGAGTGCACGGTGAGTGTCACCTTCTGCACTCCGGTATCGGCGGTCGGGCAGGTCCCGCCGAACGTACCCACCCCGTCCCAGTACTCGATCGAGACGGTCACGGTGTACCCGGCCGGCGGCGTCGGGGTGTCGTAACCACTGGCGCAGGACACATACGGGTCGCTGACGACCTTCTCGGCGGCGCTGCGGATCACCGAGTCGGCGCTGGTCACCTTGTGCTGTGTGACCGAGCTGATGATCGCGGTGCCGATGCCCCCGAGAATCGTCACGAAGGCAATGCCCATGAGCACCACGGCGACGAGAACCTCGACCAGGGTCTCGCCCTCTTCGCCGCGTCGGAGCCGCGGCCGGCGTGCCGGGCCGGTCATTGGACGCTGACCTGGTTGTAGACGCCGTAGATCGCCGAGATGAGGGCGACGGCCACGAACCCCACGACGGCCCCGATCATGATCACCACGATCGGCTCGAACAGGCTGGTCAGCCGCTTGAGTTTGTGCTGCAACTCCTTCTCGTAGAACTCCGACACGTTCTCGAGCTGGTCGTCGAGGGTCCCGGTCTCTTCCCCCACACGCATCATCTGGGTGACCGCCCCGGGGAACAGCTTGGTGCGGGCGATCGGCCGCGAGATGCCGCCGCCTTCGAGCATCTCCATCTGGGCCGTTCCGATGGACCGTTCGTACACCAGGTTGTTGGCGCCCGAGCCGGCCAGGCTGAGCGCCTCCGTGATGGGCACCCCCGCCTTGATCATCGAGGTCAGGATGCGGCAGAACCGTTCGATGACCATGAAGCGGACCACATCGCCGACCACCGGTGTCGCCAGCAGGAAGCGGTCGCGCAGTACCCGTCCCCGCTCGGTCCGCAGACCGGCGACCACTCCCACCACGAGCGCGACGAGTACGCCGATGATGACCAGGTACCAGGCCGCTACGAAGTCGGTGAAGCCCAGCAGAATCCGGGTCGGCAACGGCAGTTCGGCATGGAACGACTCGAAGAACACCTTGAAACGGGGGAGTACGAAGATGACGAGGACGAGAACGACGGCGACGGCGAGACCCATCACCAGGATCGGATAGGTCAGGGCGGAGCGGATACTGCGCCTGCCCTCGACGTCGCGCTCGATGTAGCGGGCCAACTGGGCCATCACCACGTCGAGTTCACCGGTCGCCTCGGCCGAGCGGAGGACGGATATGTAGAACGGTGGGAGCGCCGCGGTGTGAACGGCCATCGCGGCGGCGAAGCTCTCGCCGAATCGCAGCGAGTCCATGACGTCGACGAGCACCTTGCCGAGCTTCTTGTCCTTGGTCTCGGCGCGGATGATCTCCAGGGCGTCCAGGATGGGCACTCCGGCCTTGATGAAGGCGCCCATCTGGCGGGAGAAGTTGCTCAGCTCGACCAGGTTGATCTTCGCCGCGGTGAGTTCGAGCTGCAGCAGGTTGCGGCTCGCGGCCTTGACGGACTCCACGTCGTAGCCCTGCCGGGCCAGGCTGTCGGTCACGCCGTCGACACTGGAACCCGTGAGCACGCCGGTGGCCCGCTTCCCGTCCGGGCCGACCGCGACGTACTTGAAGGTGGCCATGCCGGTGCCCTCCTGGTTTCCGGTGTCAGAGGTTCGCGTCGGGTGTCGGAGTTCGCGTCGGCTGTCTGAGTTGGCTTCGGGTGCCGGAGGCGCGCGTCGTCGGTGTCGGGTGCGGCATCCGGACGGAAGTCCTAGACCACGTACACGCTGGACATGATCTCGGCGATGGTGGTGACGCCCTCCTCCACCAGACGGACGCCTCCGTCCAGCAGGCTGTCCATGTGCTGCTCGCGGGTGGCCTTGCGCAGGCTGTCGACCGGCGCCTGCTCGACGAGCAGCCGCTTGACCGGGTCGCTCATCACGAGCAGTTCGAAGACGCCGATCCGCTCCTGGTAGCCGGTCCGGGAGCAGAAGTTGCAGCCCCGGCCCTGCCAGAACCCGGCGTCGGTCGAGCCGCCCGCCTTCGCGAAGAAGGCCAGTTCGTCCACGCCCGGCCGGTAGGGCTCGCGGCACTGGTCGCAGATCCGCCGCACCAGGCGCTGGCTGACCACCCCGGCGACCGTGGAGGTGATCAGGAACGGCTCGATGCCCATGTCGGCGAACCGGTGCAGCGCGGAGCAGGCGTCGGCGGCGTGGATGGACGACAGTACGAAGTGGCCGGTGAGCGCGGACTCGACCGCGATCCGAGCCGTCTCCGCGTCCCGGATCTCGCCGACCAGGATCACGTCGGGGTCCTGCCGGAGGATCGAGCGCAGCCCGGTCGCGAACGAGACGCCCGCCTGGTCGTTGATCTGGATCTGGTTGACCGAGGGGACCACGTACTCCACCGGGTCCTCGATGGTGGTGATGTTGCGCTCGCTCTGGTTGAGCTCACCGAGCGTGGCGTACAGGGTGGTCGTCTTGCCGCTGCCGGTCGGACCGCCGCAGGCGACCATGCCGTAGGGGGAGCGCAGCAGGGACGAGAACCGTTCGTAGGTCGCGGCGGGCATACCGAGCTCGGCCAGCCGCAGCAGTGTGCGGTTGCTGTCGAGCAGTCGCAGTACCGCCTTCTCGCCCCAGATGGTGGGCGTGGTCGCGACCCGGATGTCGACCGACCTGCCGTCGATCTCGGTGGCGATCTGCCCGTCCTGCGGGCGCCGCCGGTCGACGATGTTCATGTTGGCCATGATCTTGATCCGGCTGACCAGGGACGGGCCCATGTTCTCCGGCAGGCTCAGCACGTCATGCAGCGCGCCGTCGATGCGGTACCTGACCCGGACCCGGTCGGCGTGCGGTTCGACATGGATGTCCGAGGCCCGGTCGCGCAGGCCCTGGGTCAGCATGAGGTTGACCAGGTGCACGACCGGCGCGTCCTCGCTCACCACCCTGGCACCGGAGCCGGCGTGGCGGCCGGTCTCGGTCGCCTCGAACGCCTCGACCAGGCTGCTGACGCCGGCCAGCGCCCGGTAGGTGCTGTCGATCGAGCGCCGGATGTCCGAGGGAGCCGCGATCGCCAACTGCACCTGATCCGGCGCGACAGCCCGGCCGATCTCGTCGAGCACGCGCGGGTCAGCCGGGTCGCCCGCAGCGATGAGCAGCGTGCCGTCGGCCCGCCGCACCGCGACGACGCCCAGCGAGCGGGCCAGCGCTTCCGGCACCCGGGCGACCGCCTCGGGATCAGGTTCGCTCTGGCGCAAGTCGGCGACCGGGAAGTCGAGTTGAACCGACAGTGCCTCGATCAGCGACCGCTCGTCTACCATGCCGAGTTCGACCAGCAGCGTGCCGATTCGCTTGCCCGACGTCGACTGCTGCAGGAGCGCCTCGTCCACCTGTGCCGGGGTGAGCAGCCCGCGCTGCACCAGCAGTTCCCCGAGGCGCGGCTGCTTCTGCTTCTGCCCTGCGGGCGACGACTGCGCCGCGCTGGACATCGCGTCCCTGACCGGTTCGTCGACCGGGGCCGGAGACGGCGCCGGGCCCCGCGCACCATCGGGCAGGGTGCTGTCCTCGCTCGCAGGACTTGTCGTCTCCGCGCGGCGCCGGAGAAGCCGACGATTCGCCAAGGAACCCACCCCTTTCGTGCATCCGGACATCGAGAACAACGGCCGGGCATGCGTCGGGAGCGCATCCGCACCCGCAGTACCGTCAGCTGCTGATTAGTCAGCTGCATACTACTGCACATCGAGGCGCTGTCATCTGCGATGCCCTCGCCGCATGCGCCTGAGATGCCCCTTGTAAGTCCCATGCTCGCTAAGTAGTCTACGGCTGATTAATCAGGCTGTTACTATCACCCGGTTTTGCTTGCACCGGGTCGCCGTAGATGGAGAAAGATGTTCACTTACCTGCAAGGCAAGTTGCGCCAGCGAATACGTGCACTGAACGACACCGCGGAAGCCGGCTTCACGCTGATCGAGCTTCTCGTGGTCATCGTGATCCTCGGCATCCTGGCCGCCGTCGTCGTCTTCTCCGTCCGCGGCATCAACGACAAGGGCCAGGAGTCGGCGTGCAAGACAGACAAGTCCACGATCGAGACTGCGGAAGAGGCGTACCTCGCCAACGGTCACAGCACGTACGGCGACATGAAGGCGCTGGCGGATGGTGGGTTCCTGTCCACTCCTTCCACCTTGTACGACGTCACGCTGAAGGACAAGGACACCGGGTATGACGTCACGCCGACGTCCGGCAGGCCCTGCGTCGGCGTCGGATAGGAGGGGCCTCACCGGGCGCCGCCGGCTGGCGGTCCTCGGTCGGCCGAGTTCACCGGGTGGCATCGCAAGCGCCACCTGGCGAACCGCGGTCGGCGGCTTCGCCGGAAGCGGGTAGGGACCAGCACGCGCGGTACGGCACCATTGCGCGCATGTCATCCATATTTGTCGTGATTATCGGTCTGCTGGGGCTCGCGGTGGGGTCGTTCCTCAACGTCGCCGTCTCCCGGGTGCCGGCCGGCCGTTCGGTCGTACGGCCCCGCTCCGCCTGCCCGCGATGCGCCACACCGATCGCGGCCCGGGACAACATCCCCATCGTGTCCTGGCTCCTGCTGGGTCGGCGCTGCCGTGCCTGCGCGGTACCCATCCCCGCGCGTTACCCGCTCATGGAAGCGCTCACCGCGACCCTGTTCATCGCCGAGGCGCTGCGCTTCGGCCGGTCGGAAGTTCTACCGGCCCAACTGGTCTTCACTGCGGGGCTGTTGGCCCTTGCCGCCTGTGACGCCGAACAGTTCCTGCTCCCTCGGCGGCTGATATACCCGACCCTCGGGCTCACCGCCGCCTGTCTGCTCGCGGCCGCGGCGGCCACCGGTCAGTGGCATCGGCTCGGCGTGACCGCGGCATGCGGAGTGGGCGCATTCGCTGTGTTCTTCGCCCTGCACCGGGTGCGGCGGGCCTGGCTCGGATTCGGCGACGTGCGCCTGGCCGGCTTGCTCGGCACCGGGCTGGGCTGGCTCGGTCCTGGGCATCTCGTCTTCGCGCTGCTGGCCGGCAGCGTCGCCGGGTTGCTGGTGGGCATCGCGCTCATGGCGGCGGGGCGAGCGACCCGCCACACCCGCCTCCCCTTCGGTGCGTTCCTCGCCGCCGGTGCCGTCGCCGCGATCCTCGTCGGCGCTCCTGTCGTCCACTGGTACGAGAGCGTGAGTGGCCTGTACGTGATGGGTGCGCCGCCCGCAATGGTCCGCCACTGGTCATAATCACCCGGGCCGGACGTCGGTCGCGGGCAGGTTGCCGCTACCGGCGGACCCGCGACGGTGCTTCGGGGACTACAGCGCCATGAGCCGAGTGGGTGCCGCAGCAAACACCACCGGTGACCGCCTACCCTGGTAACTATGGGACAACCTGATCTGCCACTCGCCGAGTGGATCGTGCTCGCACTCATGGCCGAACGCCCCAGCCACGGCTTCGCCATCGCAGCCCTCACCGCGGAGGGCGCGGAAATCGGTGAGTTCTGGTACATCTCGAGACCCATGGTCTACCGGTCGATCACGCGGCTGGTCGAGCGCGGACTGATCACGCCGGTCGGCGCCGAGGAAAGCGATCGCGGACCGCAGCGCATGATCTACGCCACCACCCGCTCGGCGAAGATGGCGGTCAGCCGGTGGCTCAGTGAACCGGTGGTCAAGCTGTTCGACATCCGCGCCGAGCTCACGTGCAAGCTTCTGCTGCTCCAGCGTCGCGACAGCAGCCCGGCTCGCCTGGTCGAGCGCCAGCGGGCCGTCATCGGCGAGATCGAGGAGTCGCTGCGCGCCAAGGAGCACGCCGGCGACTACCTCGTCCGCGCGATCTATGCCTGGCGGCTGGAACACGTCCGTGCCGCGCGCCGGTTTCTCGACGCCGTCGACGTCGACTCGACGCAGCCGGCGGTCAAGACCGGCTGACGTCACGTTTCGTACGGTCCTGGCCGCGGTGTCCGTGTCAGCGTGGCGCGTGTACCGGTGAGACGGGCTCGGCCATTGCGATGGCGATCGCCGAGCCCGCAACGCACATCAGCGTTCTTGAGCAACTGCCGGACTGCCGTTGGGCCGCTTGTGCCGTTCACGACCCCGGTGTCGGTGATCGTGACGGCGCGAGCGAGGCGTGAGCAGGTGGATCTTCTGGGCAGAGGGCGATGGCCCCTTGCCCAGTCATCCGGACCGCCTAGTAGCCGTAGGAGGCGAGAGTCGTCTGGATGGTGCTGTCGGTGTCCCACGTGGTGGTGAACAGGTTGGTCCAGGCATCCGCTGCGCCGGACTTGCCGCCGGTCAGGGCGACGCCGTACTGCTCGATGTCCCCGTAGTCGGAGTATGCGCTCGAATCGACGTCGGTCCACGTGTTGGGGTCATCGCCCGTGGTGCCGTTCAGCGAACTCGACGTCCAGCTCACGTGCATGACATTCGACTTGGCGACAAGACCCAGCTGGGTGTTCCCGCCGGCGTTCGCCGTCACCGCGCCACGTACCTGGCTGATCCCTGATTCCAGGCGCACCTTGCAGGCCGTACCCGCGCTGTCGCACGCGCTTCCGGTGAACACGTTCTGACCCGCCCCGCTGGTGGTCCACGTGAACCCGTTCTGGATCAGCGCCTGCTTGGACGCCGCACCGAACGGCGCGGAAGCGGGGTCGGCGACCGCGATGCGGTGCCCACTCGTCGCGAGCCAGCTCACCACTCCCGGTATCGTCGTGGGCGCGCCGCCGGAGACCGGCGACGCATCACAGCGAGGCGACTGTGCCTTGCCGTTACCGCTGCCATCGGCGTCCGCGCCGGCCGCCAGCGGCGGGGTCCCGGCGTTTGACGGGTCATCACCGTGAGCCGCGCCCGCCCAGCTGCCGCTGCAGCTGTAGATCGCCAGGTGTCCGATCGCCACCGGATGCTTGCTCAAGACCGCGCCGTTGCATTCGACGCTTCCGCTCGCCGTGCACGTCCCGCCATCCGCGGTCGGGATGACTGCGTCCGCGTTGGTTTCGTCCGCCGACAGGAACGCGTCAATGTGCAAAGGCCCATCGACGCAGTTGTCCGACGTGGACGGATCACACGTGGTGTAAGGGCCGGTGCCCTTCAGCTGCTGACGCAGGCTTCCCGACGTGATCCCTCGCATCGTCGACGTATCGATCGTCGGCTTGTTCCAGAACCCGCCGATCTGTGATGCGCCATTCGCCGTGAACGGCGTGAACGACCCACCCGACTCGATCGCACCCTTCATGTCCTTCGCCGCGGGGTACATGTTGTTCGCGATACCGACCTGCGAATCCGTCGAGGCGAACGCTGTTGATGCTGTGACGGTGATGAGCGCCGTCGCGAGGGCACCCACCGCGAACGCGTTCCGTACCCGGCGCATCGCGGTGAAGCCGGAGTTCGGACCACTCCGTGGGTGTCTGGGTCTGAGTTGCATCTGCTACTCCTACGTTGATCCGGTTGGCGGCGGCTGCCGCACGGGCACCCTGCCGGCGGGAGCGGGCAGATGTCCGAGAACTCCTGGACATCCGCGTGATTTCCCGGCATGACGGTGCCTCACACGCCTAGATGGTGCGCACTCGGCACCTCAGTAGTCAATGATTGACAACCCTGCCCGCTCTGGATGTAATGCACCTATCCAGCCTGCAACGGGCCGGCGGCCGCGTGCTGTCGGCTCGCCGCAGGACGCATGGGAGGGGCTGGCGGCACGATGGGCAGAGGCATGCAATGGCACTGTTGAGCAGACTTTGGCGCTCGCGCACGACCAGGTGGGGCGGGTTGGGTCTCGCGGTGGTCGCGGTGGCCTTCGTCGTCGTGGTGCTGGTGCGCGGTGGGTCGGATGCGGACGCCTCAGCGCGGAAGTCCGACCCCGAGTGGTGCACGCCGGGCACCCAGCGCACCGCGCTCTGCCCACACAGCAAGGTGTTTGACGCAAAGGGGTATGTCTTCCACGGCGACTCCTACGGGTGCATCTATTTCGCCAGTCAGGCGGATGCGCAGGCGGTGCTGCGGGCCAACCCCAGCGATCCGAACCACCTTGATGACGGAGGCGGCGTCGCGTGCCGTGGACTGCCCGAACCGCGCGACACCAAACCGGTCTCTGCCGCCGCACAGCATTTCACGTGCCGTCCTGGCGACACGCGCAGCGCGCTCTGCCCGCAGCGGAAGCGGCCCTTCGACGCTCGCTACTTCCTGCGCTACGGCAATGACGCCTACGACTGCCCGGACTTCGCCAGCCAAGCGGACGCGCAGGCCGTCCTGCGTTTCGCGCCGGCCGACCCGAACCACCTCGACGGCGGCGGGAAGGGCATCGCCTGCCCGGACCTGCCGGGACCGAAGGACGTCAAACCCGTACGACAAGGAACACCGTGACGCGGCAAGGGCGCGCGCGTGTGCTCGGGCTGAACGTGACCCATCGATCGAAGGAAGCCCCGACTGCCATGACATCGGACCATCGCCGGTTCGCATCGCGCGCCAGAAGCCAGGACGGCTTCACACTCATCGAGTTGCTCGTGGTCATCGTGATTCTTGGCGTCCTCGCCGCCATCGTGGTGTTCTCCGTCAAGGGCATCGGTGACAAGGGCCACAAGAGCGCGGTCGCCGCAGACGCGGCTACGCTGCGCACAGCGGAAGAGTCCTACTGCGCGAAGTACGGACACTTCGGGACAGCCGATGATCTGAAAGACCGTGGGCTGCTCTCCGGCGACCCGGTCTACAACACGGTGATGGTCGGCGCGGAGAACAAGTGTGGTCGAGGCGAAAAGTCGTCGTTCACGCTGAATGACACTTCCGCACCGACGGAGAACGTAGCGGACGCAATCAAGGCGGGCACGACCCCGGTCGACCTCACTGTCGATGAGAAGGCCAATCGCGTGTACGTCGTGGCTCAAGGCAGCAACGACGTGACCGTGATCGACGGTAAGACCGACGCCGCGATCGGTAAACCGATTGATGTTTCCAGCGCTGTGTCGAGCCCAACCCGCATCGCCGTCGACCCCGGCACGGGGAGGGTCTACGTCGGGGGTAAGGGCGGCGTCGCGATCATCGACACGAAGAACGCCGATCAAGTGACCCACGTCAGCGGCTTTGCAACGACCGTCACTGGTCTGGCCGTCTCTCCCGAGAACGGGGAGGTCTATGTCGGTGGTGGCTCTGCAAGTACCTCGGCGGTGGCCTACATCGCGGCCGGCAGCTCGTCGGCGAAGGCGATCACATTGCCCGGTCTCGGAGTTGCCCTCGATGCCTCTTTCTCTTTTGACTCCGTGCACCACGCGGTGTATCTCGTAAAGCAGGGTTTCGGCAAGGGAGATGATGCCAACATCGGTCTCTTCGCCATCTCGACGCAGACCCATGAGGCCGACATCGCAGCGGATTTCCCGGCACAGTCGGGCTGTGGCAACAACGCCGGGAACGTCCTCCTTCAAAACTCCGCTCTTGGTATCACCGCTGTCGATCCTGCCCGCAACCTCGTCTACCTCCTTGCCCAGAGGTGCGTTCCGAACCCAGGGGATCCCTCGGCCAAGCGGCAAGCCGTCGCAACAACGATCGCCATCAACCCGAGCGATCACAGTTCAACAGCGATCAACGACCCGTGGGGGGCGGGCTACGCTCCCATCTCCGTGGTCTACAGCCCCGCGGCAGGTTCGGTCTACGCCTACTTGAAGGGTGGAGCTGGAGTGAACTGCGGCGGTAAGGGGGGTCGCGTCGATCGAATCGTCGGGACGAAGGTCACGGGAGAAGCACTAGTCTGCGCACCGACAAATGCCCCCGGGATTTCAGGGCAAAGGCTCACCCTGCTGAGCAACTTCAACAGGATTTTCGTGGCACAACTACAAGACTCTGCAGCGCCGGGCGGCCTCGGGGTGGCCGACGGTGGCACGCTGCTGAGTCAACCGCCGCTCGGTAAGGGCCGCAAATTCGGCGCCTTGGCCGCGAACAACACCACAGGAAAGGTGTACGCGGTCGATCCGGACAACGGAACCGTCGCGGTCTTCCGGACAGGATCGGCCTAGGGTGTGTCTTCAAAGGTCAGATCCATAACAGGATTGAGGCGATGGTGACGGTGGCCTGGAACGACTCGTGGGTCTTGTCGTAGCGGGTGGCCAGGCCGCGCCATTGTTTGAGCCGGTTGAAGCAGCGCTCGACGACGTTGCGGAGTCGGTAGACCTCCCTGTTGAAACGCGGTGGTCGGCCGCCGCGTGAGCCTCGGCGTAGGCGGCCGCTGGCCTGGTCGATGCGTTCGGGGATCGTGTGGCGGATGCCGCGCTTTCGCAGGTAGGCGCGGATCTTACGGGAGCTGTAGCCCTTGTCCGCGATGACGTGGTCGGGCCGGGTGCGTGGCCGGCCTGGACCGATGCGGGGAACGCAGATGGCGTCCAGGACCTCCTCGAAGCGAGTGCAGTCGTTGACGTTCCCGCCGGTCAGAACGAAGGCGAGTGGGCGGCTGTGTCCGTCGCAGGCCAGGTGGAGCTTGGTGCTCAGTCCGCCTCGGGATCTGCCGAGGGCGTGATCACCCGCTTCGTCCCCCTCGGTGACCCCTTTTTGCCGCCGGCGGCGTGCTGATGGGCCCGCACGATCGTGGAATCGACCGACACCAGCCAGTCGATGTCCCCGGCCGCATCTTTCTCCGCCTGCAGAGCCCGCAGCATGCGAGAGAACGTGCCATCCAGTGCCCACCTGCGGAAACGTGTGTAGAGCGTCTGCCAGGAGCCGTAGCGTTCCGGCACATCCCGCCAGGCCGACCCCGTGCGCAACTTCCACACAATCCCGTTCAGCACCACGCGGTCATCCGACCGCGGCCGCCCCGCCGTCCCCGAACTCGGCAACAACCGCGACAGGACAGCCCACTCAGCATCCGACAGCTCATGACGCACCACAACCGACATGAACCCTCAACACCTAAAACAGCTTTGAAGACACGGCCTAGGACCATGCCGGACCAGCCACGCACCCTTCACAAGGGCCCTTACCGCCGGCTACGACCCGGGCGTCGTACCTCCATCGCGGCGGCGGTCAGCGTGATCGCGGCGATCACGCTGACCGCGTGCGGTGACAGCAGCCCTCCGAAGCATCCGTTCGACGTCGCCCCCTATGTGCACAAGGGGCACGTGGTCACCTGCGACGCGTTCAAGACCCAGGCCAACGCGCAAGCGGTGTTGCGAGCGGATGCACTCGACCCGAACGGACTCGACCGGGACGGCGACGGCATCGCGTGCCCGAACCTCCCCGAGCCGACGGACAAGAAGCCGGTCCATCGCGACTTCATGACCGACAAGGACGGCGCGCCGATCATCGCGCCGCTCAAGTCGCCGTCGGCGTAGCAGCAGTGGAAGCAGCCATGCCCGGCACGGATATCTCGGTTGTCTTGGCTGCTACGGCCACCTGGTCCTGAAACGTCGTCACAGACGTTCATGACCATGGTGGCCGCACCCATGCCCGTAGTCACCCACCGGTCACCTCCGCCGAGAAGAACAGGAAGTTCGGCAGGTGGAGGTAACTGTCGATTGCTGGAGTGGTGCGCCTGGTCTCCGCTGCTACCGCCGGGTCGAGCCCCGGCTCGGCGATCTCCCGCAGGCGGCAGCCGAGGGAGGCCAGTTCGTTGAGGTAGGCCGAGAGCGGCCGGTGGTAATCGGATGCGACGGGACTGACGATCTCGTACTCCTCCAGGTACCGCTCCACCCGGTACGCGCCGTGCTCACGCCACGTACTGAACAACTGCTCGAAAGCCGGGTGGACCACGGCGAAGACCAGGCGGCCGCCCGGACGCACCGCGTCGACGCAGGCGCGCATGGCTGGCTTCCAGTCGGGAATCGCCATCAGGACCATGCTGCACACCACCGCGTCGAAGGGACCGCCCAGGTCAGGCAGATGTGCCAGATCCGCCTGGACGTAGGTGATGCCCTGCCTCAGCCCGGCTTCCTTCTCCCGCGCGAAGGCGGACATGGTGTGCGTCGGCTCGACTCCGACCACCTGCGCCCCGCGCTCGGCGAGGATGCGGCTGAAGTACCCGTTCCCGCACCCCGCGTCCAGCACCCGCCGGCCGCGGACGTCGCCCAGCAGCCGCAGCAGGGTGGGGTTCACCAGGTGCCTTTTGGCGAAGTCCCCGTCCTTCGCCGTCGCGTCCATGACCTCGTGTGTGGCGGATGAGTCCCACTGCTCGATCGCGCTCTCGTTCGTCCTGGATGTCATTCGCGCGAGCCTAGATGATCGATTCCAAGGGGTCAGTGATCGAAGGCGGTCAGTGAGCGTAGGACGACCTGGCCGGTGCGGTCGTTGTGCCAGATCGCGGCGGTCAGCGCGAGGATGCGCTGCATGACGCGGGCGATCACGCCGCCCGGAGTGCGGGCCTCGGTGCTGTTCGAGGTTGAGCTGGCCCTTGAACGTCTCGTTGACCGACTCGATGACTTGCCTCACCGGCTTGAACAACGGGGCGCCGGGCCGTTCCGGCTCGCCCTTGCGGGCTGGTCGCAGCAGCCGGATGTCCTGCTCGGCCAATTGGTGTTCGAAGTCGCGGCCGAAGTAGTTCTTGTCGCCGATCAGCGTCTGTCCGGGCCGGGCGGCGGTGAGGCCGTGTTCGGCGGCGAGCAGGTCCAGCAGGGTCTCGCGTTCGTCGGCCTTGGCCCCAGTCAGGGCGAAGGCGAGGGGCAGGCCCTGCAGGGTGCACACCAGGTGCAGGCGCAGGCCCCAGAAGAAGCGGCTGTGGCTGGCGCAGTACCCGTACTCGGCCCATCCGGCCAGGTCGGAACGTTTGACGGTCTCGCGGGAGCGTCCGCACTCCACCGGCGTGGAATCCACGATCCACACGTCGTCGCTCCACACGGAGGTGTCGGTGGCCAGTACCCGGGTCACCCGCCGCAGCAGCTCGGCAGCCTTGCGCAGGCGCTTGTTGTAGCCGGGCTGCTTCGGCAGGTACGGGAAGAGATGCCGCAGGTGGGAGCGGGCGTGGCGAAGCCACTTGGCCTCGGAGGTGAAGCCCAGCATGGCCTGCATCATCGCGAGCGTGACCAGCTCGGCATCGGTCAGTTGCGGAGCGATCCCGACCGCCGGACGCCAGGGCGCCAGATGCGGTGATGCCTTCAGCAGGTCGTCGGTCTTCACATAGAGTGCGGTGGCGAGGGAGTCCAACTCTGTCTTCACACACTGACGTTGGGCTCCCTCCCCTTTCGCGCGCAGCCGATCCCTTGGAATCGATCATCTAGACGACGAGACCGCCGTGGCGTACGCACAGCAGCGGGCCGAAGCCACTCGCCAACGGCTGCTCCACCTCGACGTGATCGGCGGCGCGGTGCGTGCCCAGGGCGTGGCGACGTACAACCTCGCCAGGGTCCAGCCGAACAGCAGCACCGTGGCATGGGGCAGTGCGGGGGTGCGGTACGTGGTGACGCTCGTCGGCGCGAACCCCGTGTGTGACCTGTCCGTCACCGGGCCGGTGAGCGCCGTTGAGCGGGTGCTGCCGTACTTCCTGCCTGTGCCCGCCGAGCAGACTCCGCGGTTCCCCGTGCGGGGTGTGCGTACCCGTCTGGGGCGCCGTCTGGCCGCACACCTCGTGAAGTACACGACGGTTGACCAACTGGAAGACCGGGGGGGGTGCCTCTATGTCTTTCGTCAAGGCACTCCTGCCGGGTTTGGGGTGGTTCGGGGTTGCTGAGGTTATGCGGCGAGCTCGACGCCCTTCGGTGTCCGGGATTCGTAGAAGGTGCCGTCGCGGAGCATGGCGAACAGGACGCTGATGCGTTGGCGGGCGAGGCGGAGGAGGGCCTGGGTGTGGGTCTTGCCGCGGGCCCGTTGCCTGTCGTAGTAGGCGCGGGAAGCCGGATCGGCGTTCATGCAGGCGAAGGCGGACAGGAACATCGCCCGTGTGAGTTGCCGGTTGCCTCCTCGGGGTGCGTGTTCGCCGTGGATCGAGGTGCCGGACTGCTTGGTGGTGGGGGCGAGTCCGGCGTAGGAGGCGAGGTGGGCGGCGGTGGGGAAGCTGGTGCCGTCGCCGACGGTGACCAGCAGGACTGCGGCGGTCCTGACGCCGGCGCCGGGCATCGACGTCAGGACCGGGGAAAGAGGGTGAGCCTCCAGCAGGGTGTTGATCTGGGCTTCCATCGCCCGGCGCTGGGTGTGGACGGCGGTCAGGGAGGCGGCCAGAGAAGGGATGACGATGTCGAGGGTGCCGGTGCCGGGGACCACGACGGTCTGTTCGTCGAGGGCGTCGAAGACGTCGTCGATCAGTCGCTGGGCCATGCGCGGGGCTCTCGGGCGGATCAGCTCCACGAGTCTGCGTCGGCCGGCCTTGCGCAGGGCGGCCGGGGATCCGTAGCGCTCCAGGAGCCAGGTGACGGCCTGGTGGTCGAGGCGGGGACCCAGAACGCGCTCCAGGCTGGGGTGGAACTGGGTGAGCAGGCCGCGTATCCGGTTGGACGTGCGGGTGGCCTCGGCGGCGAGGTCCTGGTCGAAGCCGACAAGGACCGTGAGTTCGGCGGTGATCTCGTCGGTCAGCTCCAGCGAGCGCAGGGTGTGCGGCATGGTGCGGGCCGCGTCCGCGATCACGGCGGCGTCTTTCGCGTCGGTCTTCGCCTCGCCCGGGTAGAGGTCGGCGATCCGCCGCATGGCCAGGCCGGGCAGGTAGGCGACGCGGCAGCCCGCGTCCCTCGCGACGGTCAGCGGCAGGGCGCCGATGGAAGCGGGCTGGTCGACAACGACGAGGACGGTGCCGAACTTCGCGGCCAGTTTGTCGAACACGGCCCGCAGCCTGGGTTCGCTGTTGGGCAGGGGCTTGTCGAAGACCTTCTTCCCGGCCGGGGTGAGTCCGTGGCCGTGATGGGCACTTTTGCCGACGTCCAGGCCCAGGAATACGCCGATATTTTCAATCTCGGACATCGTTCCCTTTCCGGGGTGTTGACGGTGCCGGCCTCGGCTTGGGTGTCGTGCTCGCGCATCCACGTTATGCAGACCTGCCGCCCGCGAACTGTCCGGCATTGCGCCGGGCCGGACGGTGGCCGGACCTCTGATCAGCGTCTCCGACGGACACCTCTCGGGCCCGGTGAACACCACCCCCCAGGTCATGCCTTCGACAGGGGGCAACAGTCATGCCGGGCCCGGAGGCCAGCGGCCCCATTGCGGAGCCGCGGAAAACATAACGGGGGCTCACGTTCGGCGGCAGGGTCGGCCCGTTCGGGTACATCGCTCCGGCCGCTGATCCGGTCGCCCGCGTGCGGGACACCTCGCCCATCACCGCTGAGGTGCACGGCGTGGGCATCGATCACCTGGCCAGTCTCGCCCCGCCCCTCTCCCGCTGACCGCTGCTGCGCCCGGCCGGTGCCCCTGGCCGGGCGCACCTCGCACGATTCGTAAACCATGCCCATTCCCGGTCCGCTCACCAACTCCATTGGCGCAAACTATCCGAAACTCTGAAAAACAGAGTCCACGCCACAACACCGGTTTCGTTGATGATTCATCTAATTACAGCTCAGGCGAGTTCATCACCGGATCACAAACCCATGCCCCACGGCCGCAGAACATGTTAGATTCCTGGTGCTCATGTCGAGGGGTGACTACATCCACCCTTGACCTTCTATCCCCAGGGGGGGAAATGACTTCTTTTGTGCACCGAATAATTGCCACAAAGGCCGCGAAGGTCGGTTGCGTCGCCGCTTTGGCGGCTGTATCTATCGGCCTTACGGTTCCGACAGCCAGCGCCAGCAACGAAAGCAGCTGGTCCGCCGGCTGTCGGGGCTACTGGTACTCTACGGCTGGCGACGGCTACTGCAAGGATGCGACGGCCGCACCGGACGGATACTGGGCAGACTACGATTGCAGCGCCGAGGTCGATACGCAGAACTACAAGGTAGTGCCTTTCGGATTCGTGGGTAAGTTCAATACGCACGAATGCACGTTCAAGATCAACAAGACTCACGTCCACTTGTGAGCACCAAGTAGTCTGCCGGTAGTTTAAGAGCGCTGTGGTGGGCCCACTGAAACGGTGGGCCCACCATGCATTTTCAAGGAACTCTCTTTATGCCGATTTCTTCCGTCGCTCGATTTACGGCGCTCACTCAGGGGTATGGCGACCGACGCATAATCGAAGATCTAAACCTATCCATCTATCCAGGTGTCACTGGATTGTTGGGCCCCAACGGAGCAGGCAAGACCACGCTGTTCCGCACTCTCGCCACGATCGCGCCACCGCAGAGCGGAGAACTGGAGCTCTTCGGCAAGCCCGTCATCAATGAACGGGACGTCCGGAAGGTCCGTCGTCGGATCGGTTACCTGCCTCAAGACTTCGGCTACTACCCAGCGTTCTCCATCACCGATTTCGTCCGTTACTGTGCCTGGTTGCGTGAGGTCCCCACCAAGGAGGCCGAGTCCGCGACAGCAGAGGCTCTGGCTGCCGTCGGACTAGCCGACCGAGCCCGCGACCGCATGAAGTCACTGTCTGGCGGCATGCTTCGCCGTGCCGGGATCGCCGCAGCCATCGTCGGCTCCCCTTCCCTGCTCCTCCTCGATGAGCCCACAGTCGGCCTTGACCCGGCGCAGCGCCTCGACTTTCGTGACCTCATTCGTTCCCTCGCGCGCGCTGGGGCTGCCATCGTGCTCAGCACACACCTGGTGGAAGACGTAGGCGCTGCCTGTGACGCTGTCCTCGTACTGAGCGACGGCCAGGTAGTTCACAGCGGTACTCCACAGCAACTGGCTGAATTGTCCACACCGTCAGCTCCGGGAGACAGCCCGCTGGAGCGCGGCTATATGACCGTTCTGGGTAGCAGCCGGCCGACCGAGGAAAGCACATGCTGAAGGCATACCGCATCGAGCTGCGGCGATCCCCTCTTCTCACCGCCTTTCCACTGATGGTCGCGGTGGACCTGCTGGTGCTGTTCGGGCGGTCACAGTACTGGATCGGCGTGTGGCCTGAGGCGAGCGTGGCGGCACAGATCGTCACACTCTTCCTGGGGCCCATCCTCGCTGGCGTTTCCGCCTGGCAGGCTGGACGTTCCTCTCGGGCAAGAGTCCCCGAGTTCCTACTGTCAGCTGCCCGGCCCGGCTGGCGGATCGAGGCCACAAGGCTGGCTGCCACTCTCACGCTCGGGTTCGTTGCGTACGGGGTCGGGTGCCTTACCGCCGCCGCTGTCTCGCTTCACGATGCAGGGCCAGGTTTTTTGTGGCCGTCCTACCTGCTGTTGGGAGCCGCGACCCTGATCATGTTTGCATCCGTGGGACATCTGGCCGGCCGGTGGTGGCCATCGGCCGGATTCACACCCATCGTCTGCGCGCTGGGCTGCTTCATCAGCATGCTGGCTCTACCGTTCAGATTCGAAGTCCTCGCGGGGCCGCCGGACACTCACCTGCAGGTGCAGCCGACCGTCGTTCGTATGCTTTTCGCTCTCGCTCTCGTGGTCCTGGCAGTCACGGCGCCACCACGGAGGAGAAGGGCCGAGCGTGAAACCCCTTTCCGGCGGCCATCGTGGCACATCAAGGGTGCTGCCGTCGGGGCACTGGTCTGCTCTCTTATCGCATTGGTCGAGATTCCGGCAGCTGGCGAACTGAGCGCGGACCGTCCAGCCTCTGCGAATACGCCTCTGTGTGATCGTGTTAACGAAAGTACCTCGCGTGTGTGTGTATGGCCTGAGCACCGAAAGTACCTGCCAGATTTGATCCGAATGGCTCAGCGCCTTGGCGAGACCGGTCAACATCAATTCAAAGCGCCCGACACATTTTATGAGTACGGTCTGCGGCGTATCGAACTGGGAGACCGAGGGTTCGATATCGCTGAGGGGCATGTACGCACTGCGGCGATAGCCATGGCTGATCAGGTGTTCACCGAGTCGTTCGGCCTATGCCGCCCGCCTGTCAACGAGCACCGAGCATTGATGGCCATGGATAACATCCAGCTATGGCTCGAATACCGGGCTATGGGCGAGGATCCGGCGGTTGCTGATAAGGGTCTCCACCAAGAAGGCGTCTCTGCCGCGCAGCGTGAAGCTACCAAGGCCGCCCGGATGTCTCCTGCTGATCAGCGGAAATGGGTCGCGCATGAGCGTAGCTATCTTCGCGAGAACTGGTGCAGTCCTGATGAACGGTCCTGAACTGCTCCGCTATGCAAGAGTTCACCGGGGCGGTGCCATCCTCGCCGGAACAGCCTTCGTTGCCCTTCTATCAGCATTTTTCGGCGGTGTCCATATCTCGCTTCCCTCCATAGGTAGCGGGGGGGTTACCACAGGTGTCCCCTACCGGCATGAGCTTCCACTTCTGTCGGCCGTTTTCCTCACCGCGACCCTCGACGGAGCGCTAGCGGCACATGAAGAAATGGGCACACCCACGATGTACCGGTTTCGCGCCGCGTACTGTATCTCCCTGACTCTGGCGGCGTGTGCCTTCTCTTTTGGTGCTGAGACACTCGCCGTCGGACCGGCGGACGGGGTGGTCTTCGTTCGCTCCGTCTTGATCTGGCTTGGCCTCTCGCTGCTGTCTGTCAGGTTGCTGGGACAGCAACTTAGCTGGGCTATCCCCCTGGCTTCGGCCCTCTTCCTGGTCTGGTACCCCCTCTACTGGTGGGACTGGACGGCGAGTTCTCCCAGCGATCTGTTCAGTTGGGCAGCTGCCGCCATAGCTCTGAGTATCGGAGTTGGTGCGACCGCAACAACTCCCTGGCGAAGGAAAGTCTGGCTCCGCAGGAGAAAGCCTCCAGCAAGAACAACCGCTGTGTGAGAGCGGCCCCAGACCTGGTCCCGCCAACGAGACGGGCTGCGCATCGCCTCCTCGGAGGTCGGACGCTCGTCTTTTCCGGGCCGGCCACCCGTCGCAGGGCTCCCGCTCCAGCCAGTTCCAGCAGACCGGATATGTGGTCTGCCCCGCCGTCGCCGCCTACGTGTTGGCGGTGATCCACGGCATCGACTGGGAGTCGAGGGTCCGTGACTACCTCACCGGCCTGTACCACTACGACGACCTCTGGACCGAGGAGTACAGCCTCACAGCGTGACGCCGCCCGGCGCCCGGCCTCACATCCGGAGGCCGGGCTGCCCGGCCGTGGCGCGGGACGCAAGCTACGCGGACCGCCCAGGCCCCGGCCAACTGGCCTGCCGCCCTGAACTTGTTCTTTTTCTTCCGGACTCGAACAACGTCCCGAACGGGGTCACTCACCAGGGAGTTCGCCGGACGTGGGGGCGGCCTTCGCCTGATTCTGTGCTCCGACCAAGGAGCGCACGTGACCGAGGCCGTACTGGCGAATCTGCTGCCTGGCGATGTCCGCGATGTCCGCGAGGAAGCGTTCGCGGAAGCGTCACGCTTCCGAGACTCCTTCTATACATGTCTGACCGCCCGGCGCGACGAATTGTTTGAGTTGGTGCTGTGTGCGGACGGGCCGGTGAAATCGCCGGTGGGTCTGACGCTGGTGCCCGAGCATCGCCGTGGGCACGGAGCGTTGTACGGAGCACTCAACCGCGGCCGGATCGACGCCGAGCGGCTGGGGACCTTGCTCGCTGGGCTGCCGCTGCCCCGGTTCGAGGGCGGGCGCCTGGTGCTGGCGGTCGATGTGTCGCCGTGGCTGCGGTCGGACGCGCCATGCTCGGCGGACCGATTGTTCTGCCACGTCTACGGGCGGGCGAAGTCCGCCTCGCAGTTCATCCCGGGCTGGCCGTACTCCTTCGTCGCGGTCCTGGAGCCCGGGGCCACATCGTGGACGTCGATCCTGGACGTGCTCTGGTTCGGGCCCGAGGACGACGCGACCGCGGTAACCGCCGCCCAGCTGAGGGCGGTGGTCGAGCGGCTCGTCGCGGCCGGCCAGTGGCAGCCCGGGGACGCAGACGTCACGATCGTCATGGATGCTGGCTATGACGTCACCCGCCTGGCCTGGGTCCTGTGGGATCTCCCGGTCGAGCTGGTCCGGCGGATCCGCTCGGACCTGGTGATGCGCTGTCCGGCCCCCTCGCGCGAGGAGTTCCACCGCGCCCACCCCTGCGGCGGGCATCCGCCCAAGCACGGGCCGGAGTTGCGCTTCGCCAAACCCGAGACCTGGCCCGAAGCGGCGGTCACCACGGCTACCGACACCGTGAACTATGGCAAGGCCGAGGCCCGGGCGCGGGACCGGGTCCACCCGAGGCTGACCCACCGCTCGGCCTGGCTGGAGCACGACGGTGAACTCCCCATCGTCGAGGGCACCCTGGTCCGCCTCAAGGTCGAGCATCTCTCCAAGGAGCGAGAGGCGCCACGGGTCTGGCTGTGGTCCTCGAAGACCGGCGCGACCCCGGCAGACGTGGACCGGTTGTGGCAGGTGTTCCTCAGGAGATTCGATCTTGAGCACACCTTCCGTTTCGGAAAGCAGACGCTCGGCTGGACCACCCCGTAGATCCGTACTCCCGAGGCCGCAGACCGGTGGACCTGGCTCCTGGTCGTCGCCCACACCCAACTCCGCCTTGTCCGGCGGCTGGCCGCCGACCTCCGTCGGCCCTGGGAGAAGCCGGCCAAGCCAGAACGCCTCACTCCGGCCCGGGTCCGCCTAGATGATCGATTCCAAGGGATCGGCTGCGCGCGAAAGGGGAGGGAGCCCAACGTCAGTGTGTGAAGACAGAGTTGGACTCCCTCGCCACCGCACTCTATGTGAAGACCGACGACCTGCTGAAGGCATCACCGCATCTGGCGCCCTGGCGTCCGGCGGTCGGGATCGCTCCGCAACTGACCGATGCCGAGCTGGTCACGCTCGCGATGATGCAGGCCATGCTGGGCTTCACCTCCGAGGCCAAGTGGCTTCGCCACGCCCGCTCCCACCTGCGGCATCTCTTCCCGTACCTGCCGAAGCAGCCCGGCTACAACAAGCGCCTGCGCAAGGCTGCCGAGCTGCTGCGGCGGGTGACCCGGGTACTGGCCACCGACACCTCCGTGTGGAGCGACGACGTGTGGATCGTGGATTCCACGCCGGTGGAGTGCGGACGCTCCCGCGAGACCGTCAAACGTTCCGACCTGGCCGGATGGGCCGAGTACGGGTACTGCGCCAGCCACAGCCGCTTCTTCTGGGGCCTGCGCCTGCACCTGGTGTGCACCCTGCAGGGCCTGCCCCTCGCCTTCGCCCTGACTGGGGCCAAGGCCGACGAACGCGAGACCCTGCTGGACCTGCTCGCCGCCGAACACGGCCTCACCGCCGCCCGGCCCGGACAGACGCTGATCGGCGACAAGAACTACTTCGGCCGCGACTTCGAACACCAATTGGCCGAGCAGGACATCCGGCTGCTGCGACCAGCCCGCAAGGGCGAGCCGGAACGGCCCGGCGCCCCGTTGTTCAAGCCGGTGAGGCAAGTCATCGAGTCGGTCAACGAGACGTTCAAGGGCCAGCTCAACCTCGAACAGCACCGAGGCCCGCACTCCGGGCGGCGTGATCGCCCGCGTCATGCAGCGCATCCTCGCGCTGACCGCCGCGATCTGGCACAACGACCGCACCGGCCAGGTCGTCCTACGCTCACTGACCGCCTTCGATCACTGACCCCTTGGAATCGATCATCTAGAGGCGCCGTGAGACAAGGTACAGAAGGTACAGCTGGAGATGAGCCACGGTTCTGGGCATCCTGTACGTGGGGGAGCGCAGGGCGACAACGAACGGCGGAGCAGCATGAGCGACGGAGCGCGGGCGCCGGACCCGGATCCGGACCCCGGGCTGTTCGGTCCCGGGTCGGTGACCTGGCAGGTACACGCGGACCCGGTCATGTGGATCGCCGGGGTCCGCGCCCTGTACCTCCAGGCGCTGCACCCCCGCGCGGTCCGCGGCGTCATCCAGAACTCGGACTTCCGGCGGGACGCCTGGGGACGGCTGCTGCGCACCGCGAGCTTCGTCGGCACCCTCACCTACGGGACGACCGAGGCCGCCGAGCAGGCGGGCGCGCGTGTCCGCCGGATCCACGGTTTCCTCGGCGCCACCGACCCCGCGACCGGGGAGCGGTACGGCGTCGGCGAGCCGGCCCTCCTGCTCTGGGTGCACTGCGCCGAGATCGACTCGTATCTGAGCGTCCTGCGACGCTCCGGCGTCCCCGTCAGCGACGCCCAGGCCGACCGCTACATCGACGAGAACCGGCAGAGCGCCCGGCTGGTCGGGCTCGACCCGGCCGATGTCCCCGCAGACCGGGCCGCACTCGCCGCGTACTTCGCCTCCGTACGCCCCGAGCTCGCCGCGACCGCCGAGTCCCGCGAGGTCGATGACTTCCTGCGCAGGCCCCCCGTCCCCGCCGTGCTCGCTCCGGCGCGCGAGGTGATCTGGCGGCACGTGGCCGCCCTCGCGTACGCCGCACTGCCTCCGTACGCCCATGAGCTCTACGGGAGACCGGCGCCCGGCCCGGAGACCGTGGACCGGCGGCTGACCGCCACGGGCAACGCCCTGCGCTGTATCCCCGACCGGCTGCGCTGGCAGCTGCCACCTGGCCATATTCTGGGGGCCATGGCGCGGCTGGGCCCCGGCAGCCGTCCGGCACCGTACAAACTCCGGACACCGGACGCCATACTGGACGGGCCGGGGAGGGCGCAGCGAGGCGACGGGGGCGACAGCACGAGATGGCGGACACCAGGCTGATCCACGGCCGGTACCGGCTGCTCGAACCGATCGGGCGCGGGGGCATGGGCGAGGTGTGGCGGGCTCTCGACGAGTCGCTGGGCCGCCATGTCGCCGTCAAGTGCCTCAAGCCGCTGGGGCCCCAGCACGACCAGTCCTTCATCCGGGTGCTGCGCGAACGCTTCCGCCGTGAGGCGCGGGTCGCGGCCTCGCTCCAGCACCGCGGGGTCACCGTCGTCCATGACTTCGGTGAGTACGAGGGTGTCCTGTACCTGGTCATGGAGCTGCTCGACGGCCAGAACCTCAGCCAGCTCCTCGACGCGAACGAGCGGCGGCCGCTGCCGGTGGCCGATGTCGTCGACATCGCCCGGCAGGTCACGTCCGCCCTCGCCTACACCCATGAGCAGGGCATCGTCCACCGGGACCTGAAGCCCGCCAACATCATGCGGCTCACCGACGGCACGGTGAAGATCTGCGACTTCGGCATCGCGCGGCTGGGCCACGACATCGGTTTCACCTCCCGGCTCACCGGCACCGGCATCGCCATGGGCACCCCGCACTACATGTCGCCCGAGCAGATCGGCGGCGGTGAGATCGACCACCGCAGCGACCTCTACTCGCTGGGGTGTGTGCTGTACGAAATCGCCACCGGGGCACCGCCGTTCGACCTCGACGACGCCTGGGCCGTGCTCGTCGGCCACCGGGACACCGTGCCCGAGCCGCCGCGCAGCCACCGGTCCGAACTCCCCGACTTCCTCGACCGGGCCGTCCTCGGCCTGCTCGCCAAGACCCCGGACGAGCGCCCGGCGGACGCCAGGGAGCTGGGGCTGCTGCTCGGTCCTGAGACCCCGGCCGCGGGCCTGGCCGCGACCGCTGTGCTGGGCGCGGTGCACCTGCCGCCGAGTCTGCCGCCGCTGCCGCCCTGGACCCGCTCCATGACCACCGGCCACAAGGCCACCGGCACATGGACGGTCACCTCGACCCCGACCGACCGGGCGACCGCGCTCACCGGCGAGTGGACGACCGCCGGACCCCCGCGCGGCGCCGCCGCGGTCCCCGCGCTGTCCACCGGGCAGCGGCCCACCCCGCCGCCCGGCCTGGTGGCCGCGCTGACCGGCCGGCACAACGCCGGGCTCAGTCTGAGCAGGCTGGGCCGCTGGGCGGAGGCGGGGGAGGTGCACCGGGCCGTGGCGGCCGAGCGTGAGTACGCCCTCGGCCCCGACCACCCGGACACCCTGGCCAGCCGCTACGAAGTGGGCTTCACGCTGAGCCGTACCGGCCGGGCGGCCGACGCCCTGCGGGAGTTCACCCGGGTCGGCGACGGCCGGGCCAGGACGCTGGGCGCCGACCACCCCGAGACCCTCGCCGCCCGGCAGGAGACGGCGTACGTACTGGGGCAGCTCGGCCGCCACTTCGAGGCGCACCAGGTGTACGCGTCGGTGCTGGCGGCCCGGGAGCGCACCGTCGGCCCCGACCACCCGGACACCCTGCGCTGCCGCCACAATCTCGCCTTCAACCTGAGCAGGCTCGGGCGGCTTGAGGACTCGTACCGGATGGCGTGCGAGGTGGCCGCGGCGCGTGCCGCCGTGCTCGGCGCGACCCACCCGGACACCCTGGTGACCCGGTACGAAGTCGCGTACGCGCTGGGGCAGCTGGGGCGCTGGCCGGAGGCGCTGGAGATCTACCGCGAGGTGGCCGCCGCCAGGGAACAGGCCCTGGGCGCCGACCATCCGGACACACTCGCGACCCGGTACGAGGTGGCCATCAGCCTGGGCCGGCTGGGGCACAGCGAGGAAGCGCTCGAAAGGTTCGGCGCGCTGGTCGGCGACCGCACCCGGGTCCAGGGCCCGGCCGATCCGGAGACCCTGCGGGCCCGGCACGGCCTGGGGGTGAACCTCGGCCGCCTCGGGCGGTGGGACGAAGCGCTCGCCGAGGCGCGCGAGGTCTGTGCGCTGCGGGAACAGGTGCTGGGCGCCGACCACCCCGACACCCTGGTCAGCCGCCGCGAGATCGCGGTCGGGCTGGGCTGGCTCGGGCACTGGGCGGACGCGCTCACCGTCTACCGGGCGGTCGCCGAGGCCCGGGAGCGGGTGCTCGGCCTCAGCCACCCCGACGCGCTGGCCAGCCGCAACGACGAGGCGCACTGTCTGGAGCAGTTGGGCTGCGGGGACGAGGCGGCCGAGCTGTACCGGCTGGTCGCCACGCGCCGGCAGCAGCGGAGCGCGCCGGGGCTGTGAGCCGCCCCGGGGCGGCTCACAGCTGCGTTCTCCGGGCAGTTTCCGAGCGGTCCCCGCAGCCCGTCGAGCCCGGCGAACCGCTCAGGGCACCGGCGTCAGGACCCGATCGGGTTGACGTACGTGGCCGAGTGGGTGGCGCCGTCCTGCTTGGTGATCACACCGCCGAACGGCCACTTCAGCGAGAACTGGCTCTTCTCGTTGGGCGGGGTGATCCGCACCAGACCGGGCTCGAAGGTGCCCGAGCCCGTCTCCGTCGTCGCGCCGAGGGTGATGGTGAAGTCGGTGGTGTCGCCGGGCGCCAGCGAGATCGTGGTGACCTTCTTCGACGAGCGCTCCAGCGACCAGGTGCCGTCGGACGCCTGGTCGCCGACCATGTCGACGCCGGGGAAGCCGGTCAGTGTGCAGGTGCCCTTGCCGATGTTGGTGAAGGCCACCGATGCCCGTGTCTGCTCGTCGGACTTCATGTTCGGTGCGGCGTCGCCTCCGGTGGCGAAGGCCGCCTTCAGGTCGGCGGTGTGGCAGCGCGACGACGCGGCACCGGCCGCAGCGCCGCCGTTCCCGCCGGTGGACGAGGAGGTGCCCGGCGCCTTGGTACCGCCGTTGACCGCGGTGCCGCCGGAGCCCGAACCGTCCGAGCTGCTGGAGCTGTCCGAACCATCGGCCGTGCTCTTGCCCGAAGCCGCGCCGTCGGAAGAGGCGGCCGTCGAGGAGTCGTTGGCACCCGCGGCCTTGTCGTCGGACGAGGACGAACAGGCGGCAGCACCGAGGCCGATGGCGGTGACGGCGAGAAGAGCGGCGATCCGGCGGGGTGCGCGAGTCAGCTGAGCGGTCATGAGTGTGGGGCCCCTGGCATCGAGAGAACGTGATCTACGGCGGTTATCACGCCAAGGATGTCGGATCAGTTGCAGCTTCGGGGAATCCCCGAATGTGACATGGATCTCTGTGCGCCGGGCGGACCGTCCGCAGGTCAAACCCTCCTGACCAGGCGTCACGTCGGATCAGTCCGTGGAGCGCACCCAGCCGGACGCCTCGATCCGGGCCGCGTCCGCCGCTCCGGTCCCGTCGAAGAGCGTACGGCGGCCGTCGCCGACCACGATGTCGGTGACGTAGGCCCCGCGGCCCACATACAGTTGATCGGTCGTGTACCGCCAGCGCAGGCGTACTTCCCGTCCGTGCCAGGACGCCAGGTCCGCGTCCAGCCGGTGCCAGACGCGCCCCGACCAGCCGTCCACCGACCCTGATGGGTGGGTTTCGGGCCGCCGGCCCCCGGCCGTGGTGGAGAAGGGCACCGGCTGCCAGGTCGCACCGGCGTCCGCCGACGCCTCCAGGAAGAGGAAATCGGCGTGCGGTTCGCTGTCCCACCACACCGAGGCGCCGAGACGCGTCCGTCCGGACACCGGGGTGATGGCGGGCAGGGTCAGCGTGGCGGTCGCCGAACTCGCCATGCCGGAGAACCAGCTCGTCCGTCCGTGCGGGGCCCGCACCGGCACCGCCCGCGCCAGGCTGTTGCCCGCCTGGACCCGGGGCGCGCTGCCCGTACGCCAGTTGCGCACCGGATGGACCGAGTTGCCCAGCATGATCAGGAAGGAGTCGGTGGACGGGTCGAGCACCAGGCTGGTCCCGGTGAATCCGGTGTGGCCGGCGGTGCGCGGGGTGGCCATCGCGCCCATGTACCAGTGCTGGTAGAGCTCGAACCCGAGGCCGTGGTTGTCCCCGGGGAACGCGGTGTTGAAGTCGGTGAACAGCAGGTCCACCGATTCCGGCCGCAGAATGCGGGCCGGTCCGTACGCGCCGCCGTTCAGCAGCGTGCGGGCCAGGACCGCCAGGTCCCAGGCGCAGGAGAAGACCCCGGCGTGACCGGCGACGCCGTCGAAACTGTAGGCGTTCTCGTCGTGCACCTCGCCCCAGACCAGCCCGCGGTCCAGCCCCGACCAGGGCTGCCTGGCGTCCTCGGTGGCCGCGATCCGCGGCTTCCAGGAGGCGGGCGGGTTGTAGCGGGTGCGGTGCATACCGAGCGGTGCGGTGATCCCCTCGCGTACCAGGACGTCGAGCGTACGGCCGGTGATCTTCTCCAGGACCAGCTGCATCGAGATCAGGTTGAGGTCGGAGTAGAGATACGCGGTGCCGGGCGCGTTGATCGGTGCCTCGGCCCACAGCATCCGCAGTCTGTCCTCCCGCGTCGGCGCCTTGTACAGCGCCAGCGTCGCGCGGAACCCGGAGGTGTGCGTAAGAAGTTGACGTACCGTCATGTCCGCTTTGCCGGCCGCGCCGAACTCGGGGAGGTACGAGGCGACCTTCGCGGTCAGTTTCAGCGCGCCCCGCTCGATCTGCTGCACCGCGACGAGCGAGGTGAAGAGTTTGGAGACGGACGCCAGGTCGTAGAGGGTGTCCCGGTCCGCCGCGATCTGCTGGTCAGGGGGGAGCTCCACGCCGGTGTCGGACTTCTCGTCGTACGCCGAGTAGCGCACCGCGTGTCCGATCGGTTCGTGCAGCGCCACCGTGCCGCCGCGGCCGGCGAGCAGGACGGCGCCCGCGTACCACGGGTGCGTGGGGGAGGGGCCGAGGAACGTCCTTGCGCCGCTGACCAGTTGGCGCAGCTGACCCGGGAGCAGCCCGGCCTGCTCGGCGGTGCCGCGCCTGAGCGTCGTACGCCCGGAGCCGGAGCCGGAGCCGGAGCCGGACCCTGAGCCTGAACCCGGAGCGCCGGGGTTCGTGCCGCGCCCGGGCCCCTGGCCCGCGGCCGGTCCCGCGGCCGAGGCGGCCGGGCCCAGTGGGAGCGAGGCCAGGGCGAGCGCCCCTCCCAGGGCCAGCATTCCGCCGCCCAGCCGGCGTCTGCTGATGTCCCCGCCCGCGGTGTTGCCGCTCATCCCAGCACTCCTTGAAAGTATCTTTCGACGCCCGGTCGGCTGCGGAAACTTTCTGCCATCGGTACAGGGGTGTCAACCCTCGCACCGCGTGTCTCCGGCGCCGCAAAGAATCTGACACTGCATCAGAAAATCTCTTCCCTCGAATGCTCCGCTGGGGCATCCTGCGCCCCATGGAGACGGAGCTGAGCAAGAAACTGGGGATCGAGCACGCAATCTTCGGCTTCACGCCCTTCCCCGCCGTGGCCGCCGCCATCACCCGGGCCGGCGGATTCGGGGTACTCGGAGCGGTCCGCTACACCGCCCCCGACGAACTGGCGCGTGATCTCGACTGGATGCAGGAGCACACCGGCGGACTGCCGTACGGCCTCGACGTCGTCATGCCCGCGAAGAAGGTGGAAGGGGTGACGGAGGCCGAGGTCGAGGCGATGATCCCGGAGGGGCACCGCCGGTACGTGGAGGAGACCCTCGCCAAACACGGGGTCCCCGAGTTCCCCGAGGGCGAAGCCTCCGGCTGGCGGATCACCGGGTGGATGGAGCAGGTCGCCCGCAACCAGCTCGATGTCGCCTTCGACTATCCGATCAAGCTGCTCGCCAACGCTCTCGGCTCCCCACCCGCCGACGTCATCGAACGCGCCCACCGCCACGGTGTCCTGGTCGCGGCGCTGGCCGGCAGTGCCAAGCACGCCAGGCGCCACGCCGAGGCCGGGATCGACATCGTCGTCGCCCAGGGGTACGAGGCGGGCGGCCACACCGGCGACATCGCGTCCATGGTGCTCACCCCCGACGTGGTCGACGCGGTGTCCCCGCTGCCGGTGCTCGCCGCCGGCGGGATCGGCAGCGGCGAGCAGATCGCCGCCGGTATCGCGCTCGGCGCCCAGGGCGTCTGGCTCGGCTCGCTCTGGCTCACCACCACCGAGGCCGAGATGCACTCACGCGCACTCACCCAGAAGCTCATCGAAGCGGGCTCGGGCGACACCGTGCGCTCCCGTGCGCTGACCGGCAAACCGGCCCGTCAGCTCCGTACGGAATGGACCGACGCCTGGGACGATCCCGCCGGGCCCGGCACCCTGCCCATGCCGCTGCAGGGGCTGCTCGTGGCCGACGCGGTCTCCCGGATCCAGAAGTACGAGGTCGCCCCGCTGCTCGGCACCCCGGTCGGCCAGATCGTCGGCCGGATGAACTCCGAACGCGGTGTGCAGGAGGTGTTCGACGACCTGACCCGCGGCTTCGAGCGGGCCATCGACCGGATCAACCGCATCGCAGGACGGAGTCACTGATGGCAGCGACGGACAGCCAGACCCCCAACGGCTTCTGGGCCCAGGCCACCGCCGACCCCGGCCGCACGGTCCTCATCGCACCCGACGGCGAGGAGTGGACGGCCGGACGGCTGCACACCGCCGTCAACCAGCTGGTGCACGGGCTGCGGGCCGCAGGGCTGGAACGGGGGGACGCCTTCGCGGTCGTACTGCCGAACGGCGTCGAGTTCCTCACCGCGTATCTCGCCGCATCGCAGGCCGGGCTCTATCTGGTCCCGGTCAACCACCACTTCGTCGGACCCGAGATCGCCTGGATCGTCGCCGACTCCGGGGCCAAGGTCCTCATCGCCCATGAGCGCTTCGCCGAAGCGGCCACGGCGGCCGCTGACGAGGCCGGGCTGCCCGCGACCCACCGGTACGCGGTCGGGGCCATACCGGGATTCCGCCCCTACGGCGAACTCCCCGGCGGGCAGCCCGGATCCGTACCCGAAGACCGCACACTCGGCTGGGTCATGAACTACACATCGGGCACCACCGGCCGGCCCCGCGGTATCCGCCGCCCGCTGCCGGGCAAGCTGCCCGAGGAGACCTACCTCGGCGGGTTCCTCGCCATCTTCGGGATCCGCCCCTTCGACGGCAACGTCCATCTCGTCTGCTCGCCGCTCTACCACACCGCCGTACTCCAGTTCGCGGGCGCCGCCCTGCACATCGGCCACCCGCTGGTCCTGATGGACAAGTGGACGCCCGAGGGGATGCTGCGCAGCATCGACGCGCACGGGTGCACCCACACCCATATGGTCCCGACCCAGTTCCACCGCCTCCTCGCGCTGCCCGACGAGGTCAAGGAGCGGTACGACGTGACGTCGATGCGCCACGCCATCCACGGCGCCGCGCCCTGCCCCGACCACGTCAAACGGGCGATGATCGAGTGGTGGGGGAACTGTGTCGAGGAGTACTACGCGGCCAGCGAGGGCGGCGGCGCCTTCGCCACGGCCGAGGACTGGCTGAAGAAACCGGGCACCGTCGGCAAGGCATGGCCCATCAGCGAACTCGCCATCCACGACGACGACGGCAACCGGCTGCCGCCCGGCGAACTGGGCACCGTCTACATGAAGATGTCCACGGGCGGCTTCAGCTACCACAAGGACGAGGCCAAGACGGCGAAGAACCGCATCGGTGACTTCTTCACCGTCGGCGATCTGGGACTGCTCGACGAGGACGGCTATCTCTTCCTCCGCGACCGCAAGATCGACATGATCATTTCCGGCGGGGTCAACATCTACCCGGCGGAGATCGAGTCCGCGCTGCTCAGCCACCCCGCCGTCGCCGACGCCGCCGCCTTCGGCATCCCGCACGCGGACTGGGGCGAGGCGGTCAAGGCCGTCATCGAACCGGCCGAGGGCGCCGTGCCGGGCGACGCGCTCGCCGCCGAGATCCTGGCCCACTGCGAGTCCCGGCTCGCCGGGTACAAACGCCCCAGGAGCGTCGACTTCATCGAGGCGATGCCCCGCGACCCCAACGGCAAGCTCTACAAACGGCGGCTGCGTGAGCCGTACTGGGAGGGCCACGAGCGCCCGCTCTGACACGGGCGCGTACGCGGGCAGGGGCGGGCCCGGCCGGGGCGCGCTCGGCGGGCAGCCGCTGATCATCTCCGTCAGCATGGCCCCATGAGAGCGCCGAGCCGGGCCCTGGCCGCACAGTGGACCACCGTGGTCCCCGTGGTCGCCGTCGTGGCCCTGATCTTCAGCTGGGGCCGCGAGCTGCCGGTGTTCGCCGTCGTCCTGGTGGCGCTCTGCCTGGCCGGAGCGGTGCTGGCCGCCGTGCACCATGCCGAGGTGATCGCCCACCGGGTGGGGGAGCCCTTCGGCTCGCTGGTCCTGGCGGTCGCCGTCACCGTCATCGAGGTGGCCCTCATCGTCACCCTGATGGCCGACGGGGGCTCCAAGTACTCCTCGCTGGCCCGGGACACCGTCTTCGCCGCCGTGATGATCACCTGCAACGGGATCGTGGGCCTCTCCCTGCTGGTCGGCGCGGTACGCCGCGGCTTCGCGGTCTTCAACGCGGAAGGCTCGGGCACCGCCCTGTCCGCGGTGGCCGCGCTCTCGACCCTCACCCTCGTCCTGCCGAGGTTCACCAAGAAGCCGGGACCGGAGTTCAGCGGCCCCCAGCTGGCCTTCGCCGCCATCGCCTCGCTCTGTCTTTACGGTCTCTTCGTCGCCGTACAGACGGTCCGTCACCGCGACTACTTCCTGCCCGTCACGCAGGAGGGCGAGATCCAGGACGAGGAAGGCCACGCCCCGCCGCCCAGCCGCAGGGCCGCGCTGCTGAGCCTCGGGCTGCTGCTCGTCGCCCTGATCGCGGTCGTCGGCAACGCCAAAGCCATCTCGCCGACCCTGGAATCGGGCGTCGAAGCGGCGGGGCTGCCCCACGCGGTCGTCGGCGTGGTGATCGCCCTGCTGGTGCTGCTCCCGGAGACGCTCGCCGCCGTACGCGCGGCGCGCCGCGACCGCGTGCAGACCAGCCTCAACCTCGGGCTCGGCTCGGCCATGGCGAGCATCGGACTCACGATCCCCGCCATCGCGCTGGCATCCGTCTGGCTCACCGGACCCCTGCTGCTCGGGCTCGGAGCCACCCATATGGTGCTGCTCGCACTGACCCTGGTGGTCGGCGCGCTGACGATCGTCCCCGGCCGGGCGACCCTGATGCAGGGCGGCATCCACCTGGCGATCTTCGCCGCCTTCGTGTTCCTGGCCGTCAGCCCTTGAGCGCCTCCCTTGACCAGCACCCCGGCGAACCGCAGGATCACGCCATGACACAGGACCACGACACGACAGGTGTACGCGCCGGCACGGTCGACGCCATCCTGCGCCGCAGCGCCCGCCGGGTTCCTGGACGCACCGCCGTCAGGTACGGGGACCGCGCCTGGAGCTACGCCGCCCTCGACGAGGCGGTCACCACCGCGGCCGCCGTCCTGACCGAGTACGGGCTGCGGACCGGCGACCGGGTCGCCTCCTACGGCAACAACTCGGACGTGTACCTCATCGGCTTCCTCGCCTGCGCCCGGGCCGGGCTGATCCACGTCCCGGTGAACCAGAACCTCACCGGTGACGAACTGGCCTACATTCTGCGCCAGTCGGGCAGCGCGCTGGTGCTCGCGGACCCCGTCATCGCCGACGCTGTCCCGGACGGCTTCCCCGTACGCCTGCTGCGCGGAAGCGACGAATCGCTGCTGGCGGCGCTCGGCACGCCCCGGCCCTTCACCCCCGAGCACCCGCCCGGCTCGGACGACCTGGTGCAGCTGCTCTACACCTCGGGCACCACCGCACTCGCCAAGGGCGCGATGATGACGCACCGGGCGCTCGTCCATGAGTACGTCAGCGCCATCACCTCGCTCGGCCTGCGGGAGACGGACCGGCCGCTGCACTCGCTGCCGCTGTACCACTCGGCCCAGCTGCATGTCTTTCTGCTGCCGTATCTGGCGGTGGGCGCCGAGAACACCATCCTGGACGCCCCGGACGCGGCCGAGGTGTTCCGGCTGGTCGAGGCGGGTCTCGCGGACACCCTCTTCGCGCCGCCCACCGTGTGGATCGGCTTCTCCCGCCACCCGGACTTCGCCACCCGCGATCTGAGCGGGCTCCGCAAGGCGTTCTACGGTGCGTCGATCATGCCGGTGCCCGTGCTGGAACGGCTCCGGGAGCGGCTGCCTGGACTGGCCTTCCACAACTGTTTCGGCCAGAGCGAGATCGGGCCGCTCGCCATGGTCCTGGGCCCGGGTGAGCACGAGGGGCGGATGGACTCGTGCGGCAGGCCCGTTCTCTTCGTGGAGGCCGCGGTGGTCGACGAGAACGGCGACGAGGTCCCCGACGGTACGGCGGGTGAAGTGGTCTACCGCTCGCCGCAGTTGTGCGAGGGATACTGGGGCAAACCGGAGGAGACCGCGGAAGCCTTCCGCGACGGCTGGTTCCACTCGGGCGATCTCGCGGTACGCGACGCGCAGGGGTACTTCACCGTTGTCGACCGGGTGAAGGACGTCATCAACTCCGGGGGTGTGCTGGTCGCCTCACGCCAGGTCGAGGATGTGCTCTACAGCCACCCGGGGGTCGCCGAAGCGGCGGTCGTCGGGCTGCCCGACGACCGCTGGATCGAGGCGGTCACGGCGGTGGTCGTGGTGTGCGACGACGTCACCGAGGCCGAACTGCTCGCTCACGCCCGGGCATCCCTCCCGCACTTCAAGGCCCCGAAGCGGGTCCTGTTCGTGGACTCCCTGCCGCGCAACGCCAGCGGAAAGATCCTCAAGCGCGAACTGCGGGACCGCTTCGCGGAGCCCCGGCCGGCCTGAGCGCACCAGCCAGTGCTCTGGGGGGCTCGCGTCGGGCGGCGGTCCTGTCCGCGTCAGGCCGTGGCCCGGACGGAATCGGAGGGACTCGTGGGACCGGTGGGACTCGCGGCGGTGAGGGCGGCTTCGGTATCGGCGGTGGCGAGGGCCGCGTTCATACGGGCCCCGGCCAGGGCGCCTGCCGCCGCCGCAGAGCCGACCTGTGCCATCGGATCGGTGACGTTGCCCGCCACCCACACCCCTGGCACATCGGTCGCGCCGGCCACGCCGGAGGCGAAGTGGCGGCCCATCCCGTCCGGCAGGTCCTCCATCGGCAGCCGGAGGCCCGCCAGCCCGTCGGCGCGGGCCCGCATGACGGTCGCGACGGCGAGGACACGCCGGGGGACAGTCCGGCCGTCGGTCAGCCGCACACCGGTGATGCCGCTCCCGTCGGACTCGACTTCGGCGACCGGGGTGTCGATGACGGTGATACCGCGGGCCGCGAACCGTGCCCTGGTGTCGTCGTCCAGGGCGGTTCCGTGGGTGAAGTAGACGAGATCCTCGGTCAGCTGGCGGAAGAGCAGCGCGTGGTGGAGGGAGGCGACGCCGGTCGCGAGGACGCCGATGGGCTCGTCGCGTACTTCCCAGCCGTGGCAGTACGGGCAGTGCACCACGCCGTGTCCCCAGTGCCGGGCCAGCCCGGGAACGTTTGGCAGGACGTCCCGCAGCCCGGTCGCGACCAGCACACGGCGCGCCCGCAGCGTGCCCCCGCCGGCCAGCGCGACGGTGAAACGCAGGTCGCCGTCGGCGGCCGGTGCGGCGGGGGCGGCGGCAGTCACCTCACCGTTCACCACCCGTCCGCCGTAGCGGCGTACCTCCTCCCGGCCGCGGGCCAGCAGCTCGGCCGGCGGGGTGCCGTCCAGTCCGAGCAGGCCGTGCACGCCTGCGGCCGGGGCGTTGCGAGGGGTGCCGCTGTCGATCACGACGACCGAGCGGCGGGAGCGGGCGAGCATCAACGCGCCGTTCAGTCCCGCGGCGCCGCCGCCGATCACCACCGCGTCGACGGTCTCGTTCGGCAGCGTGTCGGTCGTGTGCTCATCGGCCACGTGCTCATCGGTGACGTTCGCATCGGTCAGGTTCTCAACAGTCTTGACGGTCATGGCCGTTCTACGTCCCTTCGTGGTGCGGGCGGACCCCGGTCGCAGGGCCGCACAGGACGACCGTATGCACCGTATGCGGCGAAGGCATACGCTGTTGCCTATGACGCAAGAAGATGACGACGTGGACAGCCTGGTACGCAAACGCATCCGCGCGCTGCGAGCGGCACAGGGCTGGTCCCTGGAGGAGCTGGCGAACCGTGCCCGGATGAGCCAGTCCTCCCTCAGCCGCATCGAGAACGGGCAGCGCCGTCTGGCGCTCGACCAGCTCCTCACGCTCGCCCGGGCCCTGGACACCACCCTCGACCAGCTCGTCGAAACCGCCGGCGACGACGTGATCTCCAGTCCGGTGATCGACGGCGCGCACGGGGTGCTGCGTTGGCCGGTCAAGGCCGACCCCGGTATGACGGTGGTGCGTCAGCGTATGACGGACCCGCCGCCGGAGAGCCCTGCGCGTCTGCGCGCTCACCCGGGCCGTGAGTGGTTCGTCGTCCTCTCCGGAACCGCCGTCCTGCTGCTGGGGAACCGCCGCTTCCGTGCGGAGACCAACCAGGCCGCCGAGTTCCCCACCATGCTGCCGCACGCCCTCGGCGCCGAGGGCGGCCCGTGCGAAGTCCTGGGGATCTTCGACCGTGACGCCCGCCGCGGCCACCAGGGCGACAGGGCCACTCCGCGCGAGGACTGACGGTGGGGAGCGGCTGCCGTTACGGGTTGCCGGGGCTCGGGCCGGGGTGGGCGCCGCGATGGCGCGGTGGTTCGCGTGCCGGCTGAGCGGGTTCATGCGTCCTGAGCAGCCGGAGAGGCCATCCTCTTGCCGTATCCGCAAGCAATCGTGCATGTGACGCATGGCCCGCTTACCGTCGCAGCATGACTCACACCGCCCACACCCCCCATACCGCCCACGCCGCTCAGAGCCCCGAGGCGCCGCACCACTCCCACCAGCACGGACACGATGGCCACGGCCACGACGACTCCGATGCGCAGGTGGAGATCCTCGATCTGGACGCCGAAGTTCTCGCCGAGCACATCGCCTCCATCACCGCCTGGCTGCCTGTCGAAGAGAGCCCCCGCCGGATCGTCGACCTGGGCTGCGGGACCGGCGCCGGAACCTTCGCCCTCCTCGCACGCTTCCCCGACGCGCACGTCACCGCCGTCGACGCATCGGCCGCCCATCTGCGGCGCCTGCGCGAGAAGGCGTGCGCCCTGGGTGTCGAAGACCGCGTACGCACCGTCCAGGCCGATCTCGACACCAGCGGGCCGGACCTCGGCACACCCGATCTGGTGTGGGCCTCTGCCTCCCTGCACCACCTGGCCGACCCCGACCGCACCCTGCGCCAGGTCCACGGCGCACTCGCTCCGGGCGGGCTCATCGCCGTCGTCGAACTCGCCGGCTTCCCCCGCTTCCTGCCCGAAGACGCCCCGGTGGAACGGCCGGGCGTGGAAGAGCGCTGCCACGCCGCCGTCGACCGCGACAGTGCCGAGCACATGCCCCACCGCGGCGCCGACTGGGGCCCGAAACTGACCGCCGCGGGATTCACCGTCGAAGGCGAGCGCCCGGTCACCGTGCACATCGACGGGTCCCGCTCCCCGGCGGTCGGCCGCTACGCCCTCAGCGGTCTGCAGCGGATGCGCGATAACGCCGCGGATGTCCTCGTGCCGGAGGACCTGGCAGCCCTCGACCGACTGCTCGACACCGACAGCCCGCACAGTGTGCTGCGCCGCGACGACCTCGCCGTACGCACCGAACGCACGGTGTGGGCCGCCCGCCGCTGAACGCCCGATCCCGCCACGGGGCACGGGGCATGGGGCACGGGGCACGAGGCACTGCCAGGGAGCTGCCTCGTGCCGCGTCCACGGGCGGCGGAACTCCTCGTCCGACGCCGACGTCGTCATCCGGCTCCGCACACCGGCCGGACACCCCCTAGTCGGTCTGCGCGGTGATCATCTTCAGCATGGCCCTGGCTGTGTTGTCCTCGGAGTCGATCCCGTGCACCTCGGCGCCGTCAAAGGTGACGGGCTCGGCACTGCGGGCGAACAGGGCCTGTTCGTACCCGGTCAGTGCGGCCTCGATGTCGTCGGGACGCGCAGCGAGTGCCCTGCCGAGTTCCGCGCCGTCGAGCATGGCCAGGTTGGCGCCTTCGCCGTTCGGGGCCGCGAGATGGGCCGCGTCGCCGAGCAGGGTCACTCCCGGCACCCGGTCCCATCGGTGCTCGGGAGGCAGCGCGTGGTGGGGGCGCAGCACAGGCGGCACATCCGCGTCCGTGATCAGCGCGGTGAGCTCCGGCGCCCAGCCGTCGAACTCCCGCGCGATCCGCGCGGAAGCGCCGAAGGCATCGCCGAAGTCGACAGCGGCGAACCAGTCCAGTGGCTTGGACAGTGCCACATAGGCGTGCAGCGTGTCGCCGCTCTCCCGGTGAGCGAAGATCTCCTTGCCCGGTGAGGGGGCGATCATCGACCCGCCGCCGACCACCTTCGCAGCACTGGCGTGCCGGGTGTCGGCGTCGAACAGGAAGGTCTCGACGAACGAGGTGCCGACGTACTCGGGTGTGGCATCGGAGAGCAGTGGCCGGACCCGGGACCACGCGCCGTCCGCCCCGACCAGCAGGCTTGTGGCGACGGTACTGCCGTCGGCGAAGGTCACTTCGTGGCCGCCGTCACCGAGGGCGCGTACGCCGCTGACCTTGTGGCCCCAGCGGACGGTGCCGGCCGGGAGCGATTCGAGCAGGATCCGCCGCAGCTCGCCGCGCTGTACCTCGGGGCGGCCGCCCGTGCCGTCGTCGGGGATCTCGTGCAGAACGGTGCCGTCCGGTTCGACGAGCCGCATCGTCTGACGCCCCGCTATGACGATGGTCCGGAACTCGCCTGTGAGACCGGCCTCTTGGAGGGCGAGCTGCCCGTTGTGGTCGTGGATGTCGAGCATCCCGCCCTGCGGGCGCGACGACGGGGAAGGATCGGCCTCGTAGACCGTGACGGGGATTCTGTGGAGGTGCAGGACACGGGCCAGCGTAAGACCGCCGAGTCCGGCGCCGATGACTGTGACAGGGGTGCGCATAAGGGTTCCTCGGTGTCAGGGCCGCCGGTCGCCGGCGGCCGTGACTGAAAGGTGCCAGCGCCCGCCGACGAACCACCGACAACTGACCGACAGCCACTGACAGATGACCTACACGAGATCACCGGACGATCCCCGCCTGCGGGGCCCGGCGGGCCATCTACCCTCTGCTTCACACACCACCCGGCGAGCCCGCAGGACCGTTGCGCAGATCCACGATCCGCTTGAACTTCCCCACCGACCGCTCGAGCGTTTCGGGGTCGACGATCTCGACGCAGGCCGAGATCCCGATGGAGTCCTTGATGGCCGCCGTGACCGAGCGGGCGGCGGTTTCCCGTATCTCCGGTGAGGCGTCCTGCCTGGCCTCCGCCCGTACGGTCAGTGCGTCCATCCGGCCTTCGCGGGTGAGCCGGAGCTGGAAGTGCGGGGCGAGTCCTGGGGTGCGCAGCACGATCTCCTCCACCTGGGTGGGGAACAGGTTCACCCCGCGCACGATCACCAGGTCGTCGCTGCGCCCGGTGATCCGCTCCATCCGCCGGAACGTCCTGGCGGTGCCGGGCAGCAGCCGGGTCAGATCCCTGGTCCGGTAGCGGATCACCGGCATGGCTTCCTTGGTGAGCGAGGTGAACACCAACTCGCCCTGCTCGCCGTCCGGCAGGGCCTCACCCGTGACCGGGTCGACCACCTCGGGGTAGAAGTGGTCCTCCCAGATGTGCAGACCGTCCTTGGTCTCCACGCACTCCTGGGCCACGCCCGGCCCCATGACCTCGGAGAGCCCGTAGATGTCGACGGCGTCGATCGCGAAGCGCTCCTCGATCTCGCGCCGCATCTCCTCCGTCCATGGTTCGGCGCCGAATATACCGACCCGCAGGGACGTGGACCTGGGGTCGATGCCCCGGCGTTCGAACTCGTCGAGCAGCGTGAGCATGTAGGTGGGCGTCACCATGATGACCTCGGGGCGGAAGTCCTGGACCAGCTGCACCTGCCGTGCCGTCATCCCGCCGGACGCGGGGATCACCGTGCAGCCGAGGCGCTCGGCGCCGTAGTGGGCGCCGAGGCCGCCGGTGAACAGCCCGTATCCGTACGCCACATGGACCTTGTCGCCGGGCCTGCCGCCCGCCGCGCGGATGGACCTGGCCACCACGTCCGCCCAGGTGGACAGGTCGCGCTCGGTGTAGCCGACGACGGTGGGGCGGCCCGTCGTGCCGCTGGAGGCGTGGATACGGCGTACGTCGGACTGCGGGACGGCGAACATCCCGAACGGGTACTGGTCGCGCAGATCGGCCTTGCAGGTGAAGGGGAACCGGGCCAGGTCGGCGAGGGTGCGGCAGTCCTCGGGGCGCAGTCCCGCCTTGTCGAAGGACTCCCGGTAGAACGGCACGTTCTCGTACGCGTGCCGGAGCGTCGTGCGCAGTCGCTCGGTCTGCAGGGCTTCGAGCTCATCGCGGCTGAGCTGTTCCGCCGCGTCCAGCAGGGCTGTCATGTGGTCACTCCCGTCCCGACCGGCCGACCTGCCGACCGATCATTCGGTCGACCCGTGTGTGATCAGTAATTCAGGAGCGGGCCGGGCCGTCAAGAGGGCCGTCAGGAGCTGTGCACAAGGGGCGCCGCCCGGGTCACCGGTCCGGGAGCGCGGGCGCCGGCAAGGAACGGGTCAGGTCGTCGATGAAGGCGTGGACATCGCCCAGCTGCCAGACGCCGCCCGCCGGACGGTCCAGGAGGAGCCGGCCGTGCACCGACGACCACACCGACACGGCGGCGGCCTCCGGGGAGCGGGTGAGCCGCATTCCCGATTCCGTCAGCCGGCCGACCGCCGTGCGCCAGCGGACCGCGACCTCGGCCGGACCTTCGTCGTGCGGGCCCGTGCCGTTGAACATCACCCGGAAACTCGTCGGGTTCTCCTCGGCGAACCGGGCGTACGCGTGCGCCAGCGCGGCCAGCCGGGCAGCGGGCGACTGGCCGGCGGCCGCTCGGTCCGCGCCGTCCAGATCCGCGAGCAGTTCCCCGAAGAGATGGCGGAGCGCGGCCCGGGTGAGTTCGTCCTTGCCCGAGAAGTGGCGGTAGATCGCGGGCGCGGTGATGCCCGCCTCCCGCGCCACCTCCCGCAGCGACAGCGGCACCGGACGCATGCGCCGCTGGTCGGCGATCAGCCGCAGTACCGCCTCGATGATCTCCGTACGGAGCCTCTCGCCCTCGCCGCGCGCATTGCGGAGCCGTTCCCCCTCACCGCGGGCCGTGCGCTGCCGTTCGTCCCCGCCGCGCGCGGTGGGCGGCCGCGGTCCGCAGCTCGGCTGTCCGGAGCTCGGTGGTACGGCCGCCGGCCGCGGCTCTGGGTGTCTGGGCATGCGCCAAGCCTGACACAAGGGCCGCCCCGGCTCCCGCCGATCGCCGGCGGGGCGGTGGTGGTCAGCCCCGCGCCAACTCCCCTGCGGGGATGGGCAGGGACGGGATTGGCCAGGTAGGTAAACAGGCGTAAAGTCCGGAGCGTTCACTTCACCGTGGTGTGCGGCGGCGCCGGGCACCGTGATCATCGGAGCGGCCATGCGCACCACCACCGAAGTCGAGGGCGGGCGCCCCGGCGCCGAACCGCGAGGGGTCCTCGCGTGAGCGCTCCGCGCCGGGTCGTGGTCGTCGGCGCGTCCGCAGCGGGCCTCGCCACGGCTGAGGGGCTGCGCCGCTCGGGATACGACGGTGAGCTGGTGCTCGTGGGCGAGGAGGAGCACCTTCCGTACGACCGCCCGCCGCTCTCCAAGCAGTTGCTCGCCGGTGAGTGGGAAGCCGAGCGGGTCCTGCTGCGGAGCGCGGAAGCGCTGGCAGGACTGGACATCGAGCTGCGCCCCCGCACCCGGGCCCAGGCCCTCGACCGGGCCGCCCGGGAGGTGCGTACCGGAGACGGCGGCACCATCGCCTATGACGCGCTCGTCGTCGCCACCGGAGTCCGCCCCCGGGAACTGCCTGGTACGGAAGGCGTCGCGGGTGTCCACCTCCTGCGCACCCTGGACGACGCGACGGCGCTGCGTGAATCGCTCGCCGGCCGCCCGCATCTGGTGATCGTCGGCGGTGGGTTCATCGGCGCCGAGGCCGCGGCCGTGGCGCGCGCGGCGGGTTGCGAGGTCACGCTGGTGACCGACGGGCCGGTGCCGCTCGCCGACGCCGTCGGCCTCGACATCGGGAGCATGCTGACGGACCTGCACCACGAACACGGCGTACGGACCGTGACCGGGGCGCTCGTCGAGAGCGTCACCACCGACGGCGGCCGCGCCACGGGTGTACGCCTCGCCGACGGCCGCACCCTCGCGGCGGACGCGGTCCTCGTCGGCATCGGGGCGCGGCCCAACACCGAATGGCTCGCCGGCAGCGGGCTCGGCCTCGGCAACGGTGTCGAGTGCGACGCCACCCTCCGCGCCGCCGAACACATCTGGGCGGCCGGGGACGTGGCGTCCTGGCCCGACCCGGTGACCGGGGAGCGGCTGCGTATCGAGCACCGCACCAACGCGTCCGAACAGGGCCTCGCGGTCGCCCGCAACATCCTCGCCGGGGACGCGGCGACCCCCTTCACCACCGTGCCGTACGTCTGGTCCGACCAGTACGACCTCAAGGTCCAGATCCATGGCAGGACCCGGGGCGCCGACCTGGTGCACATCGTCGAAGGAAGCCTGGCCGAACGGAAGTTCACCGCTCTGCTCGCCCGCGGGGGACACGTCTGCGGTGCGGTCGGCGTGAACATGATCCGTCCGCTGCGCGCCCTGCGGCCCCTGGTCGCGGCCCGTACGCCGTGGGCGGAGGCGCTCGTCACGCAGGCGGCCGGGGCCTGAGCCCCAGCCCCGTCGTGCCACTGCGGAGTCACCACCGGGCCACCACAGACCGGCAGGGCGACCCGCTTCCCGCTCACCGGGGAAGCGGGGCCGCCACGGTGCCGTCCCGGCCGGCGGGCCGCACGATGACCAGAGCGAGCAGCGCACCGGCGCCGCACACCGCACCGATGGCGACCCACAGCGGGTCGTACGAGCCCCACGGTTCAGTCGGCGGCGACCGCCACCCCGCGCGCCCAGCGGTAGTCGGCCTTGCCGCTCGGTGAACGCTGGATCTCCGGTGCTATCACCAGCTGCCGCGGCACCTTGTACCCGGCGATCCTGCTGCGGCAGTGCGCCTGGATGGCGTCGAGGCTCGGCTCGTCTGCCCCCGGGCGTATCTGCACCACCGCCGCCACATGGTTGCCCCAGCGGGCGTCCGGCACCCCCGCCACCAGGGCGTCGTACACATCGGGGTGGGACTTGAGTGCCTGCTCGACCTCTTCCGGATAGACCTTCTCGCCACCGGTGTTGATGCACTGCGAGCCGCGCCCGAGCACGGTGACGATGCCCTCCTCGTCGACGGTCGCCATGTCGCCGAGCAGCACCCACCGCTCACCATCGGTCTGGAAGAAGGTCTCGGCCGTCTTCTCCGGGTCGTTGTAGTAGCCGAGCGGGACATGCCCGCGCTGCGCGATCCGGCCCACCTCGCCGACGGCCACCTGCCGGTACGTGGCCGGATCGACCACCGCCGTACGGGAGTTCATCCGCAGCCTGAACCCCTTGTCGGGGCCCGAGTCCGGGGTGGCCGTGCCGTTGAAACCGGACTCCGAGGAGCCGAAGTTGTTCAGCAGCATCGCGTTCGGCACCAGCTCCTGGAACTGTGCCCGCACCGTCTCCGACATGATGGCGCCCGAGCTGGAGACGCTGAACAGCGACGAGCAGTCGGTGCCGCTGAGCGGACCGGTGAGCGCGTCGATCAGCGGCCGCAGCATGGCGTCGCCGACCAGCGAGACACTGGTGACCTTCTCCTTCTCGATGGTACGGAGCACCTCGTCCGGCGCGAACTTCCGGTGGATCACGATTCGCTGGCCGAAGTTGAACGCGATGAAGGCGGTCAGGGTCGATGTGCCGTGCATCAGCGGGGGAGTGGGGAAGAAGGTGATGCCGTCACCGCCCGCGGCCACCCGCTCGGCCAGTTCCTCCGGGGCGCCGACCGGTTCGCCCGTCGGGGCGCCGCCGCCGAGACCGGAGAAGAACAGGTCCTCCGCCCGCCACATCACCCCCTTGGGCATCCCGGTGGTGCCTCCGGTGTAGATGATGAACTGGTCGTCGGCGGACCGGGGCCCGAAACCGCGCTCCGGCGAACCGGCGGCCTCCGCTTCGGCGTACGCGACCGGGCGCAGGCCGGGCTCCGGCGCGCCCTCGGGGGCCTCGCCGACCCGGATCAGATGGCGCAGCTTCTCCGTCTTGGGCAGCGCGGCCGCGACCCGCTCGGTGAACTCGCCGTCGAAGACCAGCGCCGCCAGATCCGCGTCCCGGTAGAGGTAGACCAGTTCCTCTTCCACATAGCGGTAGTTGACGTTGACGGGGACGATGCGCGCCTTGAGGCAGGCGAGCACGGTCTGCAGATACTCGACCCCGTTGTAGAGGTGCAGGCCCAGGTGCTCTCCCGGGCGGATGCCGCTGTCGATCAGATGGTGCGCGACCCGGTTGGCCGCGGTGTCCAGCGCGGCGTAGGTGAGCCTGCGTTCCGCTCCCGTACCGGGATGGTCGATGAACACGAGCGCCTCGCGGTCCGGAACCGCGTCGACGACGGACTCGAACAGGTCGGCAAGGTTGTACTCCACCACATCTCCTGACGCCGGCGTTCAGTGACCCGGCGTCATTACAGCCCCGCACGGGGAAACTGGGAAGGCCCCTCGCGAAGAAATCTGACTGAGTGTCAGAAAACTATTGAACTGCGACCCCGCCTCCTGCAACCTGTCTACGCGCCGCTCGCCGATCCGGCTCACATCCTCAGAGGGCGCCCAGGTCTTGAGACGGGAGGACGGTCATGGGTGGTACGGAACACCTCACCGTACGGCGCGAGGGCGCCACACTGGTGCTCACGCTGAACAGGCCGGAGGCGAAGAACGCGCTCTCGCTGCCGATGCTGGTCGGGCTCTACGACGGCTGGCTGGCGGCCGACGAGGACGACGAGGTCCGCTCGGTGGTCCTCACCGGAGCGGGCGGAGCCTTCTGCGCCGGCATGGACCTCAAGGCCCTGGCAGGCGCCGGGATGGCGGGCGAGCAGTACCGCGACCGGCTCAAGGCAGACCCCGACCTGCACTGGAAGGCGATGCTGCGCCACCACAGGCCGCGCAAACCGGTGATCGCCGCGGTCGAGGGGTACTGCGTCGCCGGAGGCACCGAGATCCTCCAGGGCACCGACATCAGGGTCGGCGCGGAGAGCGCCACCTTCGGGCTCTTCGAGGTCAGGCGCGGCCTGTTCCCGATCGGCGGCTCCACGGTCCGCCTGCAGCGCCAGATCCCCCGCACCCACGCACTGGAGATGCTGCTCACCGGCCGCCCGTACACCGCGGCCGAAGCGGCGGCCATCGGCCTCATCGGCCATGTGGTGCCCGACGGCACGGCGCTGGAGAAGGCCCTGGAGATCGCCGGGCGGATCAACGAGTGCGGGCCGCTCGCCGTCGAAGCCGTCAAGGCGTCGGTCTACGAGACGGCCGAACTGACCGAGACCGAGGGCCTGAAGGCCGAACTGGACCGCGGCTGGCCCGTCTTCGACACCGCGGACGCCAAGGAGGGCTCACGCGCCTTCGCCGAGAAGCGGCCGCCCGTCTACCGCAGGGCCTGACCGCCGCCCGCCGCATCCCCGCGCCGGTCCCGCCCGGCACCGGTTCCCCTTCCGACGCTCCGGCACCCGCCGGACGAGCCCCCGCCCGCAGCGGAGAATTTGGAGCCCACCCATGACAGCCGCTCCCTCACCGGAGGTGCTCCGCGCCCCCCTCGTCGTCGAATTCCCCTTCACCCGCTCCCTCGGACCCGTGCAGAGCGCCTTCCTCACCGGGCTGCGCGAGCGCACCGTACTCGGGGTGCGGACCGGCGACGGCAAGGTACTCGTCCCACCGGTCGAGTACGACCCCGTCACCGCCGACGAGATACGCGACCTGGTCGAGGTCGCCCCCACCGGCACCGTCACCACCTGGGCCTGGAACGAGTCACCGCGCCGCGGCCAGCCGCTCGCGACCCCCTTCGCCTGGGTCCTGGTGAAACTCGACGGCGCCGACACCGCCCTGCTGCACGCACTCGACGCCCCGGGACCCGACAGCGTCCACTCCGGGCAGCGCGTACGGATCCGCTGGGCGGCCGAACGCGTGGGCGCCATCACGGACATCGCCTGCTTCGAGCCCTGCGGGAGCGGGAGCGAGGCCGCCGCGAGCGCCGACCCGCCCGCGCACAGCGGACTGTTCGACGACGCCGTCACCGGCATCGTCGCCCCCGCCCGCCTCGACTACGTCTACAGCCCCGGCCGCGCACAGAGCGACTACATCAACGCGCTCGCCGACCGTAAGACCGTCGGCGAGCGCTGCCCCTCCTGCGCCAAGGTCTACGTACCGCCGCGCGGCGCCTGCCCCACCTGCGGGGTCGCGACGACCGACCGGGTCGAGGTCGGCCCGGCCGGCACCCTCACCACGTACTGCATCGTCAACATCAAGGCCCGCGGCCTCGACATCGAAGTGCCTTACGTCTACGGGCACATCGCCCTGGACGGCGCCGGCCTCGCCCTGCACGGACGGATCGGCGGCATCCCGTACGACCAGGTGCGGATGGGGCTGCGCGTCGAGCCGGTGTGGACCGACGGCGCCCGCTTCCCCGACCACTACCGGCCCACCGGTGAGCCGGACGCCGACTACGACACGTACAAGGAGCTGATCTGATGCGGGACGTGGCGATCGTCGCCTTCGCGCAGAGCGACCACCGGCGGCGCACCGACGAGTGCTCCGAGGTCGAGATGGTGATGCCGGTCCTGCACAGCGTGCTCGCGCAGACCGGGCTGAAGACCAGCGACATCGGCTTCACCTGCTCCGGGTCGAGCGACTACCTCGCAGGCCGGGCCTTCTCCTTCACGATGACCCTCGACGGGGTCGGGGCCTGGCCCCCGATCTCCGAGTCCCATGTGGAGATGGACGGGGCCTGGGCGCTGTACGAGGCGTGGGTGAAGCTCCTGACCGGCGAGGCGGACACCGCACTCGTCTACTCCTACGGCAAGTCGTCGCCCGGCTCCGTCAGGGACGTACTGACCCGCCAGCTCGACCCCTACTACGTGGCCCCGCTCTGGCCCGACTCCGTGGCACTCGCCGCACTCCAGGCGCAGGCGCTGATCGACACGGGCGAGACCGACGAGCCCGCACTCGCCGGGGTCGCGGCCCGCAGCCGCGGGGACGCGGCAGACAACCCGCACGCCCAACTGCCCGGCGCCAGGCCCCAGGGCGACTACCTGGTACGGCCGCTGCGCACCGGGGACTGCCCGCCCATCGGGGACGGCGCGGCGGCCGTCGTACTCGCGGCGGGCGACCGGGCGCGCGCCCTGTGCGAGCGCCCCGCCTGGATCCGGGGCATCGACCACCGCATCGAGGCCCACAGCCTCGGCGTGCGCGACCTCACCGACTCACCGTCCGCCCGGCTGGCCGCCGAACGGGCCGGAGCCTTCGAGCACCCCGTCGACACCGCCGAACTGCACGCGCCCTTCACCTCCCAGGAAGTCGTCCTGCGCAAGGCGCTCCGGCTCGGCGACGACGTACGTGTCAATCCGTCGGGCGGCGCGCTCGCCGCCAACCCCGTCATGGCGGCCGGGCTCATCCGGCTCGGCGAGGCCGCCGCCCGGATCCAGCGCGGGGAGTCCGACCGGGCCCTCGCCCACGCGACCTCCGGCCCGTGCCTGCAGCAGAATCTGGTCGCCGTCCTCGAAGGAGAGGCCCAGTGAGTAACCAGCCAGCGAACGGCCGAGGTGCGGCCGGCAAGGAACCGGTGGCCGTCGTCGGGATCGGCCAGACCCACCACGTCGCCGCCCGGCACGATGTCTCCATCGCCGGACTCGTCCGCGAGGCGGCCGGGCGCGCCCTGAGCGACGCCGAGCTGACCTGGGCGGACATCGACGCCGTCGTCATCGGCAAGGCCCCGGACTTCTTCGAGGGCGTGATGATGCCGGAGCTCTACCTGGCGGACGCGCTGGGCGCCGTCGGCAAGCCCATGATGCGGGTGCACACCGCGGGCTCGGTGGGCGGCTCGACCACCCTGGTCGCCTCCAACCTGGTCGCGTCGCGGGTGCACAGGACCGTGCTCACCCTCGCCTTCGAGAAGCAGTCCGAGTCCAACGCCATGTGGGGACTCTCGCTGCCCGTGCCGTTCCAGCAGCCCCTGCTCGCCGGGGCCGGCGGGTTCTTCGCCCCGCATGTGCGGGCCTATATGCGCAGGGCGGGGGCGCCCGACACGGTCGGCTCGCTCGTCGCGTACAAGGACCGCCGCAACGCGCTGAAGAACCCCTACGCGCATCTGCACGAGAAGGACATCACCCTGGAGAAGGTCCAGGCGTCCCCGATGCTGTGGGACCCCGTCCGCTACTCCGAGACCTGCCCGTCGTCGGACGGGGCGTGCGCGATGGTCCTCACCGACCGTGCGGGGGCGGCCCGTTCGCCCCGGCCGCCCGCCTGGATGCACGGCGGGGCGATGCGCAGCGAGCCCACCCTCTTCGCCGGCAAGGACTTCGTCTCGCCGCAGGCGGGCAAGGACTGCGCCGCCGACGTCTACCGGCAGGCGGGCATCACCGACCCGCGCCGGGAGATCGACGCGGTCGAGATGTACGTCCCGTTCTCCTGGTACGAGCCGATGTGGCTGGAGAACCTGGGCTTCGCCGCCGAGGGCGAGGGCTGGAAACTCACCGAGTCGGGCGCCACCGAGCTGGACGGCGACCTGCCGGTGAACCCCTCGGGCGGGGTGCTCTCCACCAACCCCATCGGGGCCTCCGGCATGATCCGGTTCGCCGAGGCCGCGCTCCAGGTGCGCGGTGCGGCGGGCGAGCACCAGGTGGACGGCGCCCGCAAGGCGCTCGGGCACGCCTACGGCGGCGGCTCGCAGTTCTTCTCCATGTGGCTGGTGGGCTCGGAGCCGCCCACCGGCTGACCGCCGGTGGACCGCCCGACGGGCCCTGACCGTGGCCCGTACGGATCGCCAGGCCGCAGCCCGTCACTGATCTTCGATCCGGGGGAGTGGCGGGCCTTCGTCCTCGGCGCCCGGGAGGGCGACTTCGATCCGGCCTGACGCCCGCCCGGCCCCCGGCCCGGTTTCCCGCCCCGGCGCACGGGGCCCGATGCCTGCGGGCCGCTGCGGTCCGCGGGACGTCTCCGCCGGTCCTCGCAGGGCTTTCCCGCGGGGTGGCCGCGAGGACGATCAGGACCGGTCCGCACAGCCCCGGCCCCGGCTTCGGCGGACCGCCGGGGCCACGTACCATGGCTGTATGTCCTTCCTCCGCCGCCGCAGCGCCGCCACTCCCGCGGGCCCGGACTTCGACGTCCTGGCCATGGACCCGGGTGACTGGCCCGGCAACCTCGGCGCCGGACTCCTCCCCGCACCCGACGGCACCTGCCAGGGCGTCTTCCTGCGGTACGACCTCTTCGGCGGCCGCGGCCCCGCGATGATCATCGGGAATCTTCCGGAGGGTTCGCCCGCCCGCGAGGTCGCCGACGGCCAGATCCCCTTCGAGGTGGCGCAGCTCCTCGCGGCCCTGGAGAACGACGAGCCCATCGAGGTGCTCGACACCGAGGACATGCCGGTGATGCAGGGCGACAACCTCCTCATCGTGCGGCGCCTGAAGCTCTCGGAGAGCCGGATCTCCTGCGTCCAGTTCGACCGCAGCGACAAGGTCCTGGTCACCATCGCCAGCTGGGACCGGCCGATCACCGACGATCTGTACGCCCTCCTGAAGCCGCTGCCCGCCGAGATGTTCCAGCAGGGCTGAGCCCCGCGCGCCCGCCGGCCGTACGCGGGAGGTCCCCGCGTACGTAAAACCCGGGTAACACGTCTCCGCCACCGCATGGTTGCCGCGTCTTCCGCGCTGGTCATCGGCCATGCCAGTGGTCTGGACATCTGTTTCAACAGCCGCCCCGTGCGGCGCTCTTGACGTGCCATCACCTCAGGTCAGAGAGTGCGCCCATACCGTTCGAGAGATCACCACGGCGCAACTCCCGGCAAGAAGGGCCGTCATGACGTCCAAGCAGCGGATCAGACTCGCGCTCGCGCTGACCACCGCGAGCACCCTCGGCCTCGCCCTGACGGGCCCGGCGGCACAGGCGGCCCCCCGGGGCACCCGGCCCGAGTGCCCCCGGACCCTCGACTGCACATGGGACCCCGCCGCCTACCAGCAGACCGGTGATCCCGCCGACAAGGAGACGTACGGCAACTACGACACCGCGGACCGCCCGCACACCGGGAAGATCAAGTACATCGTCCTGCACGACACCGAGGAAACCTTCGACCGGACGCTGCAGATCTTCCAGGACCCGCACAGCCAGACGTCCGCGCACTACGTGGTCCGCTCCGGCGACGGCCATGTGGCGCAGATGGTCAAGGACAAGGACATCGCCTGGCAGGCGGGCAACTGGTACATCAACCAGCAGTCCATCGGGATCGAGCAGGAAGGCATCGCGACCGACGGCTCCAAGTGGTTCACCCCGGCGATGTACCGCTCGACGGCCGCCCTCGTGCGCTACCTCGCGGCCAAGTACGACATCCCGCTGGACCGCCAGCACATCATCGGCCACGACAACGTCCCGCCCACCAGCACCGCCGGGACAGCGGCCATGCACTGGGACCCCGGCACGTACTGGGACTGGGACTACTTCATGAAGCTGGTCGGCAGGCCCACCGTCCCGACCGCCTCGCCCCACAGCCAACTGGTCACCGTGAGCCCGGTGTTCAAGGAGAACATCCAGAAGTTCCGGGACTGCGAGAAGAACGTCGACCTCCCGGCGCAGGCGTCGAGCGCGGTGCCCCTCCACACCGCGCCCTCCACCGGGTCACCGCTCTTCTCCGACCCGGCGCTGCACACCGACGGCAAGCCGGGCACCAACTGCATCGCCGACTGGGGCAGCAAGATCAGCGCATCGCAGCAGGCCGTGGTCGCCGGACACGCACCCGGCTGGACCGCGATCTGGTGGTACGGGCAGAAAGCCTGGTTCCGGAGCCCGGCGCGCACCAGGACCACCACACCGACGTCCGGCTATGTGGTGAAGCCGAAGGCCGGCCGGACCGATGTGCCGGTGTACGGGGTGGCCTACCCGGAGAAGAGCGAGTACCCGGCCGACTTCACCGCCGCTCACCTGGGCACACCGCTCCCGTACACGATCAAGCAGGGCCAGGCGTACCCCGGCGGCGGCGAGGCGCCCACGGGCTACTACTACGCGCCGACGATCGACGCCTCCTACCCGTACGACCACACGTACTTCCCCGGCGCCACCACGTACGTGACCGTGCAGATCGGACACCGGGTGGCCTTCGTGAAGGCGTCCGACGTCGACATCGTGCGCACACACTGACGACCCGCCCGGCCCGTTCCCCGCCGGTTGCCCAACGGCGCGTCCGGCGCGCGTCTACCCGTGCGGTGAGCGCGCGCCCAGGCCCCGCGCCGGAACAGCACGGTGCGCACCCAGTGTGTCGGCACCGGGTGCGCACCGTGCTTCCCCCTCCCGGGAACCCGGTGCCGGGTCCCCGCGGTTCAGCGGGTCCCGACAGCCGCGCGCACGGCGCGGCGGGCCAGGGCGCAGTCGTCGTGCAGCCGCCGCAGCAGCAGCCGCTGCTCCTCGCCGTGGGACAGCACACCGGGCTGCGGCTGGTGGCCCGCGCCGGCCGGCGCGCCCTCACGGATGGTGCGCTGGACGGCCGTCTCGTACGTACGGATCTCGCGGGTCAGCACCAGCATCAGATTCACCAGGAATGCGTCCCTCGCCGCGGGCCCGGCGGCCTGGGCCAGCTGACTGATCTGGCGCCGCGCCACCGGCGCCTCGCCCAGCACGGACCACAGCGTCGCCAGGTCGTACCCGGGCAGATACCAGCCCGCGTGCTCCCAGTCGACCAGTACAGGACCGGCCGGTGACAGCAGGATGTTGGAGAGCAGCGCGTCACCGTGACAGAACTGGCCCATGCCCTGCCGGCCGCCGGAGTGCGCCAGCCCGTGCAGCAGCTTCTGGAGGTCGCCGAGATCCCGGTCGGTGAACAGGCCCAGCTCGTGGTACCTGGCGATCCGGGAGGCGTAGTCGAGGGGCTGGCCGAAGAGGCCACCCGGCGGCCGCCAGGCGTTCACCCGGCCGACGGCGCCGAGCACGGCCCGCAGATCCGCGCGCGGCGGGGTCTCCACGGGGTGGCGCTGCAGTGCCGCAGCCCGTCCGGCCATCCGCTCGATCACCAGTGTGCAGTTCTCCGGATCCGCGGCGATGAGCCGCGGCACCCGGACCGGTGGGCGGTGCCGCACGAACGTGCGGTATGTAGCTATTTCGTGGCGGAAGCTCTCCGCCCAGGCGGGGGACTGGTCGATCAGACACTTGGCAACTGCCGTCGCCCGCCCGGTCGTTCCCACCAGCAGGACCGACCGGCTGCTCCGGCGCAGTATCTGCACGGGGTTGAACTCCGGACAGATACGGTGCACCGAAGCGATCGCCATCCGCAGCTGAGCGCCCTGGGGGCCGGACAAGTCGAGCCTCCCGCTGAGCGGTTGGGCGCCCGGCCCGGCCGCCCGGCGGACCCGGCCGGTGCCGAGCGCCGCGGCGGCGTGGGAGGGGTCGAGGTACGGTCCGCCACCGGCCGGGAGAGAACGGTGCGGCCGGGATGGGGCGGACACGGAGGACGATGCTGTGTACATGGGGGATACAGATCCCTTCGTGTGCCGACGGTTTGCGTACGCTGCCCGCCCGGTGGCCCGTACGTACCCTGGGGAGTACGGTCCGGCCACCGGGTCGGGGTGGCGCGTTCCTACCTCACAACGCGGCGCGGGTGGCACACCATCTGGCGGACCCTGGCGAACCCTGGCGAATAGTCGCACGGCATCTGACACAGGGTTACTGTCGAACCAGCCGAGAACCTGGGGGCTTGACGTGACCGGAGAAACCAACACCCGCCTAGCAGACCTGTTCGGCCTGGCCGGCTGGTCCAAGGGCGAACTCGCGAGACTGGTCAACCGGCAGGCGGCCGTCATGGGCCACCCGCAGCTGGCGACCGACACCTCGCGCGTGCGGCGCTGGATCGACATGGGCGAGAGCCCACGAGACCCGGTGCCGAAGGTGCTGGCAGCCCTGTTCACCGAGCGGCTCGGCCGTGTCGTGACCATCGAGGACCTCGGGTTCGTACGGCCTGGGCGCGCTGGTAAACGGCAGGCCGTCGGGAACGCGGAAGAGACAGCGAACCCGGACGGCCTCCCGTGGGCGCCCGAACGGACGGCGGCGGTCCTCACCGAATTCACGGGAATGGACCTCATGCTCAACCGACGCGGCTTGGTGGGCGCAGGCGCTGCGCTTGCCGCAGGCTCCGCACTCAGCAGCGCCATGCACGACTGGCTCCACACCGACCCGGCCCTCGCTTCGGACGCCCCACGCACCGAACGGCCCCTGCACGCCGAGCCCGCAGGTTTCGACCGCTACGAGGCCGCGCCCGTCGGGTCGCAGGAGATCGAGGCGCTGGAGCACTCCGTCGAGATCTTCCGCGCCTGGGACGCCTCACGCGGCGGCGGTCTCCAACGCAAGGCGGTCGTGGGCCAGTTGAACGAGGTGGGAGGCATGCTCTCCTACCGCCACCCCGACTCCCTGCAGCGGCGCCTGTGGGGTGTCGCCGCCAACCTCGCCGTCCTCGCGGGCTGGATGTCCCACGACGTCGGCCTCGAACCGACGGCCCAGAAGTACTTCGTCATCGCCGCCCACGCGGCGCGCGAGGGCGGCGACCGGCCACGCGCCGGCGAGGCCCTGTCCCGCGCCGCACGCCAGATGGTCCACCTGGGCCGCCCGGACGAGGCACTCGACCTGATGAAGCTCGCGCAGAGCGGCTCCGGCGACCGCAATCTGCCGCGTACCCGCGCCATGCTGCACACCATCGAAGCCTGGGCGCAGGCTTCGCTCGGCCACGGTCAGGCCATGCGGCGCACGCTCGGCGAGGCCGAGGAGCTGTTCGTATCGGACCACGGTGACGAGCCCGCGCCGAGCTGGATGCAGATGTTCGACGAGGCCGACCTCCACGGGATGCAGGCCCTGGCGTACCGCACGCTCGCTGACCACGAGCCGTCCGCCGCCGCCACCGCACAGCGCCACGCCAGGCGGGCGCTGGAGCTGCGGATCAACGGCCGCCAGCGGTCGAAGATCTTCGACTACATCTCGCTGGCCTCCGCCTGCTTCATCGCGGACGACCCCGAACAGGCCGACCGCTACGCCCGGCTCGCGCTGGTGTCGATGGGGGAGACCTCGTCGCACCGCACCTGGGACCGGCTGCGTGAGATGTACCGGCTCACCGGGCAGTACGCGCGCCACGGGAGCATCCAGGAACTGCGGGAGGAGATCCAGCTCGCCATGCCCCAGCAGATGAAGCGCCCCAGGAACGCGCAGGCTTAGGGGCGCGGGCCGCTCAGGGGGGGGGAGGCTCAGGGGCGGGCTGCTGGTGGAGGCGTGGCGCGCTCTATGCCTCGCCGACGCGGGCGATCAGTACGCAGGTGTCTTCCCCGCGCTCCAGATGACCGTACTGCTCGACGATCATCCGCATGCACTCCTGTGCGGTCCCGCTACCGGTGAACCGCGGTGCCAGCGCCAGCAGTCCGTCCTCGTCCGACGCGTCCGCCGCGTTGTGTGCCGTCAGCCCGCCGGTGTGCAGGACCAGGACGTCCCCGGGCCGCAGCTGCTCCCGCGCCTGTCCGTACGCCGTCCCGGGCATCGAGCCGAGCAGCACCCCGCTCGGCGGGGTGAGGGCGCACCCCGTTCCCCCGCGGAAGAGCAGGGGGGCGGGGTGTCCCGCCTGCGCCCAGGCCAGGGTCCGTCCGACGGGGTCGTAGCGGCAGTACACCGCGCTGCCCAGCGCGGGCTGCGCCGAGGCTTCCAGAAGTTCGTTGAGATGCCCCATGAGCGCGCCGGGGGCGATACCCGCCACCGCCATACCGCGCAGCGCACCGAGCAGCATCGCCATCGCGGAGGTGGCGCCCACGCCGTGCCCTGTCAAGGCGCCCACGGTGAGAAGGGACTGGCCGTCGGGGAGTGCCATCGCGTCGTACCAGTCGCCGCCGATACGGGAAGGCGCGGCGGACGGCAGATAGTGCGCGGCCAGATCGAGTGCTGCCGGGCCGCCCCGCGGAAGCCGTAACGGACCGCGCCAGGGCGGCAGTACGGCCTCCTGCAACTCCACGGCGACCTGGCGCTCCGTCCGGGCGATCTGCTCCCGGCGCTGGAGCGAGTCCTCCGTCTCGCGTACCGTCCGCTCGCTGCGCCGCAGATCGCTGACATCGCGCAGCACGGCCCACATCGAGGCCGTGCAGCCGTCGCTGTCGAGGACGGGCTCACCCAGCATGTGCAGGGTGCGTACGGTCGAGTCGGGCCGCCTGATGCGGAACTCGCCGTCGATCGGCTTGCCGTCGACCAGGCAGTCGGTGACCATCGCGGTGAGCCGTGTCTGGTCGTCGGACAGGACCACGGAGGGCAGTTCGTCCAGTGAGAGCGGCCCGCTCTCCTGCGGCCGGCCGAAGATCCGGTACAGCTCGTCCGACCAGTTCACCTCGTCGGTGAGGAGATCCCAGTCGGCGCTGCCCACCCGGCCGAGCAGCGCGCCGGTCCCGGGGTGGGCGTGGGCGCCGTGCCCGGCGGGCTCACCGGTGAGCGGGTCCGTCCCCGCGGCCGGCAGCCCTTCCTTGAGCTGCCCCAGCTGGGCGCCCAGGTCGTCGAGGTGGTGGACGGCCAGATCGCACAGGGCACGCTGCCAGCGGCTCTGTACATCGTCGTCGTCAGCGGCGGCGTCACGCCGTACGGCGTCCATGTCCCCGCGCAGCAGGCGGGTCCGGGTGATGAGGGCGTCAACCGTGCCCCGTTCGGGCGGCTGGGGGGCGGGACGGTCCGCGAACACATGGGACGGCATGACGTACTCCGATACGGGCGCGGCGCGGCCAGAGCTGCGGGATGGACCGGTTACGACTGTTGCACAGGGAGCGAAGGCCCGTAAGGGAATTGGCAATACTCGGTGCGGTGGTGCTTCTGGCATATGCCACCGGCTGCCGGGGTCCCGCGGGCGGCGGGCCGGCCGGATCCGGTGGTGCGGGGTGCTGCAGCTCACATCCCCTACCCGGGCCTGGCTGGAACATCCGGGCTTGGTTCACCGTTCACCTATATGTGGGAACGGAGCGGAGCGCTCAGCCGCAGGCCCTCCGTCCCCGCACACCGACCGCCCCGGCTGGCCTCCCCCGACCAGCCGGGGCTCTTCTTTTCGGCCAAGGTCGACAGCGAATATGCCAGAGATATGGCCAGAACCCTATGGTGACAATGCGCGCGGAGTGAAGATACTCGTTGACTGTGACGGTTGAATTCCGTTCCATTCAACTGTGATCCACCAGCGAAAGGCCCGCGCGCTCCGGCCTGGGAGAATATCCGGTCCATGAGCGGGTCCGTGGCCGTGAACTGCCCTGGGGGAGTGGCTGTGCACGATGAATTCCTGTGCCATGTCACCGCGTACGGAGTCTGCGGTGGACGACGCGTCGGAGTGCCGCTCGGCACCTACCGCGCCCCCACTCTCCCGCTGGCCCTGTGGTGGCTCAGGGACCGGGCGACGTGGATCTCGGAACGGCTGGATCCCAGCCCCGAGCGTGGCTGCTTCCCGGCCCGCGCGCTCTTCGAACTGCCCGCGGACGCCCCCGATGTACCGGGCGCCCTCCGTGCCTGGCGGGACGGCGGGCCGCAGCAGGACAAGGCAGCCGAAGTGCTGGCCAGCGGTGGTCTCATGCGATTCGCGATCAACGACGACACCACGGAATACGAACTGCTCGCGGAATCCGTCGACGCCCTGCGAATGCAGCGCGCAATTCCCTCGCCCGCCGTCTCTCCTCAGCCCGCCCTGCCGGAATGGACGGGACTTCCCTCCGGTGCCGTGCTGCTCGCCACATTGAACAGCTCGACCGTGGTGTTCAGCTCTGCGGCAGGATGACCGCGCGTCCGTTGATCTTCCCGGCGTGCAGCCTCTCGTAGGCCAGCGGCGCCTCGTCGATCGGATACGTCTCCACATGGACGTCAACCGATCCGGCGCGCGCCAGGTCGAGCACCTCGGTGAGCTCCGAGCGCGAACCCCAGTAGGGCGCGGCCACCGAGACCTCGAAGGCCAGTGCGCCGAAGCCGACGGGCAGGGTGCCGCCGCCGATCCCGACCAGCGCGACATCGGCCTCGACGCCGGCCACCGCACCGGCCAGCGCCACCGTGGGCGGGACACCCACGAAGTCGAACACCGCCTGCGCGCCGAGTCCGCCGGTCAGTTCGCGCACCCGGGCGGCCGCGTGCTCGTCGGAGAGCACCGCCTCATGCGCGCCGACCGTCCTGGCCAGCGCCAGCTTGTCGTCGGTGACGTCGAGCGCGATGACCCGCGCCGCGGACATCGCCCGCAGCAGCTGGATCGCCACATGCCCGAGCCCGCCGGTGCCGATGACCACGGCGGTGGAGCCGGGGGTGAGCTTCGCCAGCGAGCGCTTGATGGCGTGGTACGGGGTCAGTCCGGCGTCGGTGAGCGGTACGGCCCCCACCGGGTCGAGATCGCCGAGCGGCACCAGATGGCGCGGGCTGTCCACGATCATGTACTCGGCCATCGCGCCGGGGGCGCCGAGGCCGGGCGGGTGGATGGCGAGTTCATCGGCGCGCAGGCAGTAATTCTCCTTGCCCTCGGCGCACTTGATGCAGGAGCCGCAGCCCCACGGCCCGTAGACCGCGACGGACTCGCCCTCGGTCAGGCCGGTGACACCGGCGCCGATCGCGGCGACCGTGCCGGCGCCCTCGTGCCCCAGGGTGAGCGGAAGCTCGTACGGCAGGCTCTCGGCGGGCCTGCTCATCACGGCGATGTCGGAGTGGCAGACGCCCGCGGCGGTGACCTTCAGCAGCACCTGGCCCGGTCCGGGCTCGGGGTCGGGGATGGTGACGACCTCGGGTGCGGCGCCGACGGTGCGGTACTGGACTGCTTTCATGGTGTGCTCCTCAGCTGGGCGGCGGGACCGGTCCCCGATACCGGCCCGCCGTGGTGATTCGGTCAGCGCGCGGCGTAGCCGCCGTCGACGAGGTGGTAGCTGCCGTGGATGAACGAGGCGCGGTCCGAGAGCAGGAACGCCGTCAGCTCCGCCACCTCGTCGGCCGTGCCCAGCCTGCCCGCGGGGTGCAGCGAGACGAGCTGCTCCCGCATCGGGTTGTCGGTGTCGCGCAGCAGCGGGGTGTCGATGAAGCCAGGGCCCACGGCGTTGACCCGGATGTTCTGAGCGGCGTATTCCAGCGCGGCGGTCTTGGTGAGCCCGACGACTCCGTGCTTGGCCGCGACATAGGCGGGGGACCCGGCGAAGCCGTTGGTGCCGAGGATGGAGGCCATGTTGACGATCGCGCCGCCGCCCGCGGCGAGCAGTGCGGGCAGCTCGTACTTGAGGGAGTAGAAGACGCCGTTGAGGTTGGTGTCGATGACGCGCTGCCAGTCGGCCACCTCGTACGCGCCGGTCGGCAGGCTGGGGCCGCCGATGCCGGCGTTGTTCACGGCGAGGTGCAGCGCGCCGAAGGTGTCGGTGGCGTGCTGTACGGCGCGCTCCACCGACGCGGGGTCGGTGACATCCACGGCGACGGCGGTGGCGCGGGCCCCGGACGCCTCGAGGCCGGCGGCGGCCTTGCGGGCGCCTTCCTCGTTGTAGTCGGCCACGATGACCGCGGCGCCGCCGCGGGCGAGCCGGCCGGCGATGGCCAGGCCGATGCCGGACGCGCCGCCGGTCACCAGTGCGGTCCGGCCGGCGAACTCCTCTGTGGGGGTGGTGTTGCTCATGGTGCCTGTGTTTCCTTTCGTACGGGGCGCCGCGGGGGTGTCACGCCTGCGGCAGTTCGCCGGTGAGTGCGGCGAAGGCGGCATGGACGATGCCGGGGAGCGCGTCCTGGCGGGAGCCGCGGACCCAGACGGACTGGGCGGCCACGAGGGCTCCCGCACCCGCTCCCACCAGAACGGCGGGGCGCAGGTCGTGCTCGTCGTCGACGCCCATCCGGGCGGCCAGGATCCGGATCGAATCCTCCTGGGCCTCCACCCGGATGTGCTGGAAGGCGGCGTAGAGCGTCGGCTCCCCGCCCGCGATCCGCATCAGTTCGAAGATCCGCGGACGGCGGTGCCAGGCCGGGTGGGTGTCGTCCGTGAGCCAGTCGTCCACCGCGTTGCGGTAGGCGACGAGCGGGGTCTCGTCCGCGGGCCGGGCGCGCAGGGCGGCGTTGATCCGGTCGCCGTCGGCCCGTACGGAGTCCAGCACCGCGTCCTCCTTGCTGGAGAAGTACCGGCTGAAGGTCCGGCGGGCGACGTCGGCGCGGTCGGCGATGTCCTCGACCGTGACGGCCTTGAGTCCACGGTCGCACACCAGGGTGCATGCGGCTTCCGCGAGCGCTTCACGGGTCCGGCGGGCCTTGCGGGCCCGCCGGTCTCCGGCTGTCCCCTCATCGTCCATGCTTTTCACCGTACACCCGGAAATGTCCCACTGGGACATAAGGCCCAATGGGACATTTCTGGGGTGCTGGGGTGCTGGGGTGCTCAGGTGTGCGGGGTGGTCACCTGCGGGACGGTGTCGTCCCTGCGAACGTCACCGAGTACTTGGCGAACTCCCAGTCCGCCTGCGGCACGCTGCTGCACGTGCCCGACGTGGTGCCGTTGTCCGGCGGGCTGCACTGACGGTCGCGGTTGAGTGACCAGAAGGTGAAGCGGTCCATGTGGTGGCTGGTGGCGAAGTCCAGGACGGTCTGGAAGTCCGCCTGCTTGAAGTACTCGCCGGTGTCGCTGCGCCCGTTCATCCCGGAGAAGCCCTCGTGGGCGTAGGCGGTCGCCTCGTCCCAGCCGAAGGTCGACTGCAGGATGGTGTTGAAGTTGGTCAGCGCGCTCGTCTGGGACGCGGCCCCGTTGAAGCCGCCGTCGAAGGGCATGATCGAGAAGTTGTTGGGGGTGAACCCCTGCGACTTGGCCTCGTTCAGCATCTGCTTGCCGAACCAGCCGGTGCCGTCGGCGGTGCCCGCGGTGGTGACCGACACATACAGGCCGGGGTTGTTCTGCTGGAGGATCTTCGCCGCGCCGATCTCGTGCGCGACGGCCGCCGTGTTCTCGTACTCGGGCTCCTCCAGGTCGAAGTCGATGGCCTTCAACTGGTACTTGCTGATGACCTGTTGGTAGGCGGCGGCGGTCGAGGCCGCGTCGGAGCACGCCTGGCCGAGTTTGGTGCCGCCGTACCCGCCGATGGAGACCGAGACGTCGCCGCCCTTCGCGCGGATCCCGTCGATGACGGAGCCCACCGCCGTATCGGACGACACGGCCGATGTGCCGCCCCAAGTCGGACTGCATCCACCGCCGTTGGGCGCCAGGATGAAGGCGAGCTGAAAGGCTTTCAGTCCGGTGGCGTCCATGATGGCCCCGGCGTCGGGCGGGTTGTTGTCGGTGGGCATGAGGTACGGGGCCGCCGCGTACCAGCGGTTGCTGAGGGCCGTGGTCCCGGCGGTGGAGGTGGTGGCCTTGCTGTCCGTGGTTGCTCCGGCCGCCTGGCCGGTGCCGAGTGCGGCCAGCCCGGTGGTGGCCAGTGCGGCCGCCGCCACGCCGCAGAGCAGGGAACGGATGCGCATGCGATTCATCTGTCGGTCTCCTGGTCGGGTCTCCTGGTCGGTCTCCTGAATGAGGAAGTGGCCGCCAGAATCGACGTCTGTCGGGTGCGCGTCAACGACTTGGACTAGACCATTGCCAATCCTTGGGGATCGCGCCGACCGCGGGCCGCTCTCCCGCGCCCCTCGGACCCGGCTCCCGCGGGGAGTTCGGACCGAGGGGCGCGGGGCCGGTGGTCAGCCGCGCGGCACGGCTGCCGACTGCACCTGGGGGAGCCCCGTCCAGTCGTTGGAGGCGACGCTCGCGTGCGCCGCCGCGAGCTGCGCGACGCGCGCCTGTGCGTCGGACGCGGACGGATTTCTGTCGTCCAGGACCGGGGCCACGTTCTGCGCGTCGGTCATCACCAGCATGTAGTGGTGTGTGTCGTACCAGGAGGTGTCGATGGTGCCGCCGAGGTAGGCGGCCGCGTCACCGTCGAAGAAGACGAACCAGGGCCGGAGTGAGGCGTCCGTGTACCGCGACCTGGGATCGCCCGCCTGGGCGGTGTGCACCGAGGGGAAGATCTGGGCCTGGTCGGTGTGGCCCGCTGTGTGCAGATCGCGGAGGTATCCGGCGTACTCCCGGTCCGTCCACAGTGAGTCGGTCGGGTTCTTCTCCTCGACCGTGCCGGGGATGATCTCCAGCAGGACCTTTCCGGCGAGTTGTGCGCGGGTGGGCCAGTTGCCGGCCGTCGCGGCCTCGTCCAGGGTGGCGTACTGGCCGCCGCCCGGCTTGGCCAGCAGATCCGCAGGGCGGAAGATCGTGGAGCCCAGGTGCGCGGCGACCGCCTGGTCCAACTGGGCGGGCCCCAGGCCGAGATCGGACTGGAATCCGGCCTTCATCTCCAGCTTGATCACCAGCGGCGCGTGCCCGGGGTGGGCGCCGAGCCACACCCGTACGTCGTCCAGGCAGGTCTCCAGATCCTTGTTGGCGCCCCCGGTGTAGAGCTGGCCCGGGCTGTCGGCCGTCACGCAGTTGTTGCTGTTGCCCAGCGGGTTGGAGTGGCTGACCTTCCACTCCTTGGTGACGATGTCGTCCCACACGTCCAGCTCGATCATCGAGGTACCGGTGTCCAGCGACTGGGCGAGGTACGGGAAGGTCGCGGGGTCATAGGTGTTGTGCAGGCCCGATGTGGTGGCTCCCGAGAGCGGCAGCGAACCGGTGTCGGCCGCGGACGCGCCGCCGCTGCCGCCCACCGTGGTGAGGGCGAGGCCGGCCGCCGCGGCGCCCACGAGTATCGCGCGCAGCCGGAGCGGAACGTATCTGAACCGTTGACCTGACATGTTTCCTCCTGTGGGGGATGACTCTCCGTCAGGACTGTCGCAGCCCTGGGTGAATCGACGGAGACATGCCAAGCAACATAAGGGAATCGCCCTGCGACGAGGGCGACATGGGCAACTCGGGTGCGGGAAGTCGCCCCGAAAGGCTCGAAAGGAGCGAAGGTCCGAAAGGGGCGGACGGTGGAGCGTTCAGGCGGTGGGCAGCCCTTCACCGCACCGGGAGCAGAACCGCGCGCCCGACTCCTGGGCGAGGCGCCCGCAGCCGGGACAGACCAGATGGAGCAGACACGCCGCTTCGCCCCCTCCGTACCCGGCGGATGCGGGTGCGGGCACGGGGGCGGGACCCTGAGCGGGCGCGGATGCGGGAGCCCCGGCGGGCGCGGAGGCGATGGTGAGGCCGGCGCGCCGACGGTGGACGGTGAGGTAACAGAGTCCGTCAGGCCCCGCGGTGAGTGAGCGCCGGACGCCGTGCGGCAGCCAGAGCACCGCGCCCGGTGCCAGATCCTGGCGACCGTCGGCCGTCTCCAGCTGCCCGCCGCCGTCGACCACGCACACGAGCACGTCGAGGTCCGGCTCCACATGTCCGGCGACCCCCGTGTCCGGGGCCAGCCGGATCACGTTCGAGTCCAGCTGGCGCCCCGGCTCTGCCAGCCGCCACAGCGCGCCCCGGTCCTCCCCGGCGGCATCACGGACGAGGCGGGCGGTGTCGGTGACGACACCGGGTGCGGGGGTGCGGGACAACGGTTCCTCCTGCTGCGAACGTACGGCCGGCGCGCGGGGAAATGCTACGCCCGCGCGCATCGGCCCGCCGCGGTCAGGACCGGGTGAGCACCACCACGGGGATCTCCCGGTCGGTCTTGCTCTGGTACTCGTCGTACGCGGGCCAGGCCGCCGCCATCGTCCGCCACATGTCCGGCTTCTCCGCGGGGCCCGCGGTCCGCGCGTGCGCGGTGAACCGGTCGCCCTTCACCTGCACCTGCACCTCCGGGTTCGCCCGGAGGTTCAAGTACCAGGCCGGGGGCTGGTCGGATCCGCCCTTGGAGGCGACGACCAGCAGGTCGTCGCCGTACGCCTGGTAGATCAGCGGAGTGCTGCGCTGCCGGCCGCTCTTGCGCCCGGTGGTGGTGAGGATCAGGGTGGTCGTCCCCTGCCACGCGTGACCCTCGGCCCCGTCGGTGGCGACGTAACGCTCGACGTGCTCCTTGCCGAACAGCATCTCTGGCCCCTCTGTTGTTCCGTTGTTCTGTTGTCGGGGAATCCTCCGGCGCCCGTTCCGTCCGGGAGCCTCAGCCGCCGACGCCCAGGCGTGCGGGCACACTACCGGGTCTGTCCAGCTGCTCCGTCGTGTCCTGGTGCAGCAGCCCGATCAGCCGGTCCGCCTCGGCGCGCGTCAGATGGAGGAGCATCGCGTCCTCGGGATGCGCCGGGCCGGGCGGGGCGATCACCAGCCGCGCGGTGCTCGCACCGGCCGAGTCGGTGGTGAAGGACGGCGGGAACGCCTGGCGCCAGTTGACGAGTGCGTCCCTGAGCCGGCCGTGCGGAGAGCTGAGATCGCGCGCGACCCAGCCCGTCGTCACCTGAGCGAGATGGTCCAGTTTCTGAGAATTCGTCACCGTTCCATAGTGGCCGCGCGGCCACTGGGCCGCGCGCTGGAAGCACGCGCCGGGGTGACGCCCAACCGGGTCCCGGCCGGCGCGCGGCGGCGGGTCCCGGTCAGTACTGCGGCGGCCGGCCGGCCGCCGGGACCTCCTCGGCCGGTGCGGGCGGCCCGGGCGGTGTGCCGTCCCCGAACGGGCGGCCGCCCAGCTCCTGCCGGTAGTGCGGGGTGAGCCAGCCGCTCAGGTCCGGGCCGAGCGGCACGATGCCGGTCGGGTTGATGCCCCTGTGCACCCCGTAGTAGTGGCGCTTGATGTGGTCGAAGTCGACCGTGTCGCCGAAACCGGGTGTCTGGTACAGATCCCTGGCGTACGCCCAGAGCACCGGGTCCTCGGTCAGCTTCGAGCGGTTGCACTTGAAGTGGCCGTGGTAGACCGCGTCGAACCGCACCAGCGTGGTGAAGAGCCGGATGTCCGCCTCGGTGATCGTGTCCCCCACCAGATAGCGGTGTCCGGTCAGCCGCTCGGACACCAGGTCGAGACGCCGGAACACATCGCGGTACGCGTCCTCGTACGCGCCCTGCTCCGAGGCGAATCCCGCCCGGTACACCCCGTTGTTGACGTCCCGGTAGATCCCCTCCATGACCTCGTCGATCTCGCCGCGCAGCCGCTCCGGGTAGAGGTCGGGTGCGCCGGGCCGGTGCAGCGCGGTCCACTCGGTGGCGAGGTCCAGGGTGATCTGCTGGAAGTCGTTGGTGACCAGCCGGCCGCTCGGTACGTCCACGACCGCGGGGACGCTGACACCACCGGGGTAGCCGGATTCCCGTGCGTCGTACGCCTCACTGAGGAAGCGGATGCCGAGGACCGGGTCACGGCCGCCCGGGTCGAGGGTGAAGCGCCAGCTGCGGTCGTCCTGGATCGGGTCCGTGATGCCGAGCGAGAGCGCGTCCTCCAGGCCGAGCAGCCTGCGTGAGACCAGCGCGCGGCTGGCCCAGGGGCAGGCCCGGCTGACCACCAGCCGGTACCGCCCGGCCTCGACGGGCCAGCCGTCCCGGCCGTCGGCCGTGACGCGGTCGGCGAAGTGGCTCCTCGACCGCTTGAACGGCTTCCTGCCGTATCCGGCGTTGCCCTCGGTATCGCCTGCTGTCTTGCTGCCGGTGCCGCTCTCGGTGGGGTGGTCCATCACCGTGATCCTTCCCGTTGGCCGGTGCCAGGTGTCCGTCCGTACGCCGCAGGACATCCCGTACATACGCCCGTCCCGCGCGGCCCCCGCGAACCGTCGACCGGTCGGCGCGAACTCGGCGGGAACCACGCGACCCCTCCAGGCTGACACCCTTCACCCCCGGCGCGCAGCGGAAGACGGCCGCGGGCACCGCCGGACGGCTTCCCGGGTCAGGGAAGAACCGGGAAGCAAGAGCCGGGAAGCAGGAGCCGGGGAAGAAGAGCGGGGAAGTACGAACCGGGACAGAAGAACCGGGACAGAAGAACCGGGACAGAAGAACCGGGACAGCAGAACCGGTCAGGAAGCGGCAGGCACCGTGGCCGCCACCGGCTCCCTGCGGACCACGTCCACCAGCGACAGATCCGTGATCTTGAGGCTGGGTGACACCGCGAGCGTCAGCGTGGACACGCTCATGAACGGATTGAGGTGGTCCCAGCCCCACTGGGTCAGCGCGGTCCGCACCGCCCCCGACTGCGCGGCGATCTCCTCGGCCGGTGCCGGGGACATCACGCCCCCGACCGGCAGCGGCAGCCGGGCCGCCACCGTGTCGCCGTGCACGACGGCGACGCCGCCGCCGTCGGCCAGCACCGCCGCCGCTGCCGTGGCCATCGCGGTCCGTGAGGTCCCCACCGTGACCAGGTTGTGGCTGTCATGGGCGTACGTCGTCGCGACCGCTCCCGCGCTCAGCTCACGGCCGAGCAGCGGGGCGAAGACCGTACCGGAGCGGCCGTAGCGGTTGCGCACCCTGACCAGGGTCACCCGGCCCTCCCACTGCACCTCGCCGTCCTGGACGGGCAGTTCGGCCTCCGCGGCCTCGGTGTACGTGTCGCGCGAGTTGACCCGCATCGCCCGGAAGCGGTGCACCCCGTCCGGCAGCTCCACACACCAGCGGAAGCCGTCCGGAGTCTGCGGCTCGACGTCGAAGGTGCCGGACAGCGCACCGGCGACCGGCTCCGTCGCGTACGCCGGCTTCCCGTCCCGCGCCACCGTGCGGCCGCCCGCGATCACCAGTGCCGGGTCGAACGCGGCCAGGTCGCCGCGGAGCAGGACCAGGTCGGCCCGCTTGCCCGGAGCGACCACCCCGCGGTCGTACAGCCGCAGCCGCTGCGCCGGGTTCCAGGTCAGGGCGCGCAGCACATCGACGGCGGGCAGCCCGGCCCGCACCGCTACGCGTGCGATGTGGTCGAGGTGACCGGTGGACAGGATGTGGTCGGCGGCCAGATCGTCGGTGACCAGGCACAGCGGCGGCAGCTGCGGCAGCGCGAGCAGCGCATCGACGACCTCGGGGAGCAGGCACTTCTCCTGGAGCATCATCAGCATGCCCATCCTGGCCTTCTCCAGGACGACTTCGGTGCGGTTCTTGGTGTGGTCGGAGTCGACACCGGTGGCCATGTACGCGCTGAGTTCGGCGCCGCTGAGGTTCGGGCAGTGACCGTCCAGGATGACCCCGCGCTCGCGCGCCGCGTCCACGATGGAGCGCATCCGCGGCTCGTCGGCCACCACCGCCCGGTAGTCCATGACCTCGCCCAGCGCGACGACGCCCGGCCACTGGAGCATCGCGTCGATGTCGTCGGCGGACAGGCTGGCGCCCGCGTGCTCCAGGCCCTGGAGCGCGGGGACGCAGGACGGCACCCCCCAGAGCTGGGTCTGCGGCGTGCCCTGCCCGGCCTCGGTCATCCAGCGCATCGCTTCGGCGCCCGCGACATTCACGATCTCGTGCGGGTCGGCGAGTACGGTCGTCGTCCCGCGGGCGAGCGTCAGCCCCGCGAAGGTCTGCGGGGTGAGGAACGAGCTCTCGATGTGCATGTGCGCGTCGACGAAGCCGGGCACGATCAGCATCCCGGTGGCGTCCACCCGCTCCCGTGCGTCGCCGGGCGCACCGGGCGGCAGCACCCCGGTGATGCGGTCGCCGCGCAGCAGGACGTCGGCTGCGAACTCCTCACCCGTGAAGGTGGACACCACCCGGCCGCCGCTGATGCGGACGTCGTGCGGTTCCGGCAGGTGCTGCTGGTCGGTGCTCATGCGGTGGTGCTCCTCAACGGGCCTTCGGTGTCCCGGCGCCCCTGCCCGGGGCAGCGGGGATTCTGGGTCAGGGGACGAGTGTGTAGAAGTAGTAGCCGAGCGGGATCATCACGATCCACAGCCCGAGCGGGATCTCCCGGAACCGGCCGGCGGCGGCCTTGACCAGGACATGGGCGGCGAGGCCGACGGCGATCCCGGTGCCGAAGTTGCCGAAGAAGATGGTGGTCGCGACGACCAGCGCGGCCGGGATCGCGTCCGTCGGGTCGCGGAAGTCGACGTTGCGCAGCGCGCCCAGCATGCTCAGGCCGATGTACATCAGGACCGGTGCGGTCGCGGCCGAAGGGATCAGCGTCGCGAACGGTGTGACGAGCAGCAGCGCCGCGAAGCCGAGCGCCGCGTACACCGAGGTGAGCCCGGTACGGCCACCGCTGTCCGCGCCCGCCGACGACTCCAGATACGCGGTCATGCTGGGTGCGCCGAGAGCGGCGCCGCCGATCACCGCGCCCGAGTCGACGTAGAACGGCCGCCTGATGCCCGGCACATTGCCGTCCTTGTCGGTCAGACCGGCCCGGCCCGCCACGGCGATCAGGGTGCCCGTCATGGAGAAGAACTCCGAGACGAAGAAGGCGAAGATGTACGGGAAGTACTGCGGTTTCAGCGCGCCCAGGATGTCGACGTGGAACAGCACGGGGCCCGGACTGTCGGGCGCCCCGAAGAAGTGTCCCGGCCGCTCGGTCACCCCGCACGGGATGCCCGCCAGGGTCACCACGGCGATGGTGATCAGGAAGGCGCCGGGCACCTTCCTGGTCACCAGGGCCGTCAGCAGCACCAGACCGCCGAGCGCGAGCAGGGCCGCCGGCTGCGAGAGGTCGCCGAGACTCAGCGAGTTGCCCGCGGTCTTCGCGATCACCAGACCGCTGTCCCGGAAGCCGAGCAGCGCGATGAAGAGCCCGAGGCCGCCGCTGATCGCGTACTTGAGGTTGAGCGGCATCAGCCGGGTGATCAGATCGCGGATGCCCAGGGCCGTGAGCACCAGAAAGGCGACACCGGACCAGAAGACCATGCCCAGCGCGGAGTCCCAGGGCACCCCGTCCTGGCCGACGATCGTGACGGCGAGCAGCGCCACCCCGCCGAGACCGGGGGCGAGTACGAACGGCAGGTTCGCGAACAGGCCCATCGCGAGTGTGGCCAGCACGATCGCGATGATCACCGCGGTGGTGACCGGGCCGAGCGGCAGCCCCGCCTTCGCCAGCTGGCCGGGCACGACCACCGCCGCGTAGGCGGCCGCGACGAACATGGACAGGCCCGCGACGGCCTCGGTGCGTGGCGTGCTGCCGCGCTCGCGGACGCGGAACAGCCGCTCGATGAGCGAGGAGCGTGGTCCGGGGGCGGCGGCCAGCTCGGGCGCGTCCGGTACGTCGGGCGCGTCGGGTCGGTGCATGAGTACCTCGGCAGGATGAGGGGGCGAGGCCGGGTCTCTGCAACCGGTTTATGTAACCGGTTGCAGAGACCGGTTGCGGATAGGATGGCACGGCCCGGCCGCCACGTGAACCCCGTGATCGGTCACACTGCGGTCACACGGTCCGTACGGACGCGGCGAAGAGCCCGGCCCGTACGGCGGACGGAGGGGGATCCGACGATGGCGACGCTGGCCGATGTGGCCCGTGCGGCAGGCGTGTCCAAGGCCACGGCGTCGCGGGCGCTGATGCGCCCGGAGATGGTCGCGGAGACCACCCTCCAGCGGGTGCGCGACGCCGCCGAACGCCTCGGCTTCCACCCGAACCCGGCCGCCCGCGCCCTGACCACCGGACGCACCGGCATGATCGGCCTGATCGTGCCGACCCTCGCCAACCCCTTCTTCGCACCGCTCGTCCTCGGCGCCCAGCAGGCGGCCGAGGAGACCGACAGCCATCTGCTGCTCGCCGTGTCCGAGTACAGCGCCGAACGCGAGGCGGCGCTCGCCGACCGGATCTCCGAGCAGGTCGACGGGCTGGTCATGGTCGCACCGGTCGGCCCGGACGCCGCGCTGCGCGCGCGGGCGGGCCGCCGTCCCCTCGTCCTGGTCGACCGGCGCTCGGGCCGGCTGCCCGCCGTCGTCCTCGACACCGCGTCCGGTACGTCCGAGCTGGTCCGGCATCTTCTGGAGCTGGGGCACCGCGACATCGCGTATGTCTCCGGGCCTGCCGGCTCCTGGGCCGACGCGCGGCGCCGGTCGGCGATGGCGGAGCAGGCCGATGCCGCCGGTGCGCGGCTGCGGGTGCTGGGGCCGCTGCCGCCCACCTTCGACGCGGGGATCGGGGCCGCGGCCGCGCTGCCGTCCGGCGCCACCGCGGTGATCGCCTACAACAGCTATCTGGTGCTGGGGCTGCTGCACGGGCTGAAGGCGGCCGGTATCCGCGTCCCCGATGACATGAGCCTGGCCGCGGCCGACGACCTCACGGCGCTCGGCGCGACCTCCCCGGCCGTCACCGCGCTGGGCGTCCCGGTCGGTGAGGCGGGACGGCTCGCGGTGACCCGGCTGCTCGAAGTGTGCGCGGGCAGCCGCAGGACCGTCGTGACCGAGCTGCCGACCGAGCTGCACCGCCGGGCGTCGACGGCCGCGCCGGGGCGCCGGCCCGCCGGCCCGCGCCCGGTCTGATCACGGTTCGGCGGTGGCGGGCCGGATCGTCCGCATCCGGCCGAACGCGTAGACGCACCCGGCCAGTGCCAGGTCGGAGAGCAGCATGAAGCCGATCGAGTAGGTGCCCTTCGAGCTGTAGATCGCGCCCATGACGAGTGGCGGCACAAACCCGCCCAGCCCGCCCATCGCCCCCACGATCCCGGTCACACTGCCCACTTGGGGCTGTGGGGTGACCTGGGAGACCAGGGCGAACACACTGCCGCTCGCGGTGCCCAGGCCGGCCGCCATCAGCAGGAAGCAGACGGTGCCTGTGGGGTTCAGCAGCGGGTCGAAAGCCTGCACGATCGCCATCAGTGCCACCAGGGCGAGCGCACCCGCCGTGACGACGGCCGGGTGGATCAGGTCGGCCAGGCGTCCGCCGACGGGCCGGAAGATGACGGTGACCAGCGCGAAACCGGCTGCCTTGGTGCCCGCGTCGGTCGGGGACAGGTGGTACCAGGTCTTCAGATACGTGGGCAGATAGACGCCGAACGCCACGATCCCGCCGAACCCGATCGCGTACAGCGCCGACAGCTCCCAGGTCACCCGCAGCCGCCCGGCGCCGCCGAGCCGGGCGGCCAGCGGGGTGGTGGGCACCTTCCGGTCCGGATGGTCGCTGATCAGCAACGCGCCCAGCACGGCGAACACGGCCAGCGCGAGGGCCACCACGATGAACGGCAGGTTGACGCCGTGCTTGGCGATCCGGGTGGTGAAGTAGCCGGAGAGGGCCACCCCGCCCATGCCCATGCCGAACACACCGAGCGCCAGCCCCCGTTTCTCGGGCGGGAACCAGGAGTTGACGAGCGGGATCCCGATCGCGAAGGTCGTACCGCCGAGCCCCAGCAGAAAGCCGACGGCCAGCAGCGCGCCGTACGAGTCCCTCGCGGGGATCAACAGCAGCACCGGCACGATGGTGAACGCGGTGACCAGCGGGAACATCAGCTTCGCGCCATACCGGTCGGTGAGCGCGCCGACCGGGATCCGGCCCAGCGAGCCGACGATCACGGGCACCGCGACCAGCAGCGACTGCTGGAAGGAACTGAGCCCGAGCCGGTCCTTGTAGTCGCTGCCCAGCGGAGCGATCAGCGACCAGGCCCAGAAGGTCAGCGTGAAGCCGATCGTCGCCATCACCAGGTTCCGGTACGCGGACGCGGTGGACGCCTTGGGTACGCGCGGCGTGGCGGGGGATGCGGTTGCGGTGCCCATGGTCCTCCGGCTTCCTCGTACGGCTCCCTTCCGAGGCTCGGCGGGGCCGGACGGCGCCGCCACCCGGCGCACCCGAATGGCCCTGTACGGGGCGGGGTCACTCCGGGCGGCGACGGTCCGCGATGACGGGGGCGGGCCGGCCGGGGCCGCCCGAAGGGCGGGATGCCGTGAGGGGTGCGCGCCGGTTGGGGTGCTGGTGCGGCGCGCACCCCGTGCGTCAGTGGGCCGAGGGTGCGGGGCCGAATCCTTCGATCACCGGATGCCACGTCGGCTGCAGCTGCGGCAGTGTCGAGCCGACCGTCCAGGCGGTGGGGCCGCCCGGCCTCGGGTGCGGGACGGTGGCGACGCCGAACAGTGAGGCCCCTGTGCCGCCTGGACCGCTGTCGGCGGGCACGGTGTGCCAGGCCGTGCCGTCCCAGCGCAGCGTGAACGCCGGTGTGTCGACGCCCTGTTGCTCGCCGACCGCCCACAGCCGGCCGTGCGCGTCGGCGGAGACCGCGTGCAGATTCGCGGCGGCCGTCGGTGTGGCGACCCGGGTCCAGCTGTGCCCGTCCCAGTGCAGGGTCAGCGGGTGGGTGGCCCCGTCGGAGGGCCCGCCACCCCCGACTGCCCAGATGTCGTCGGGCCCGGCAGCCGTGACCGCGTTGAGCGACTCGCCCTGGCCCGCGGTGTGCGGCGCGGGGACGATCCGCCAGGCCCTGCCGTCCCAGTGCTCGGTCAGCGGGTGGCCCGCGCCCTGTGCGTCGTACGCCACGCCGACGGCCCACGCGCCTCCCGCGCCGTCGGGGGTGGCGCCCTCCAGCAGGGCGTCGCCGCCCGTGGAGGGGGTGGCGACGGACGCCCAGCGGTGGCCGTCCCAGTGGTAGGTGAGCGGTCGCGGGCTGCCGAGCCGGTCCTCGGCGGTGACTCCGACCGCCCAGATGTCGTCCGGGCGTACGGCGGCGAGCGCCGACGGGTAGGCCGACCGGTTCGCGGGCTCCGCGGGCAGCGGGACGGTGTGCCAGGCCCGGCCGTCGAAGTGCTCGCCGAGCGAGCGGTCCTGTCCGGCCGACTTGTCGTTCCAGGTGCCCACCGCCCATACGTCGTGGGCGGAGAGCGGCGCCACCGCGTCGAGCTGACCCGCCCCGGACTGTCCGGGTACCGACGTCGCCCGCCAGGCCCGGCCGTCGAAACGCTCGGCGACGGGAACGCTGACGCCCGATCCGTCCTCGCGGTACCCGACGGCCCAGGCGTCGGCCGGACCGCGGGCCGCGACACCCCGCAGCTCCTCGTTGCGCTGGGGCCCGGCCGCGTTCCAGGTGTGCCAGCCGTCGGGCGGGGCCCCGGCGGCCGCCAGCGCCGGGGCCGCCATCGCCAGCGACGCGGCCAGCGCCATCAGGGTGAGTCTCCCGCCGTGCCGTACTGCTCTGCTGTGCATCCGTACTCCCTCTGCCCGTAACCGTCCGTGCTGTCGCCGTGCCAAACGGCACCGGGCGGGCCGAGGGTGCGGCGGCTCACCCGGTTGAACGCGCGGTCGGGCAGTCGCCCGAGCAGCCTGAGTCGCCTCCTGCGCGCCGCCGTCCGGCCGTGCTCAGGGGGCCGGAATACGGACGGGGGGCCGACCGTTGTACGATTCAGTTCAACATTCAACTACTGGCTTCGAGAGGTGTGAGCGCGATGCAGTTCGGAATCTTCACCGTCGGCGACGTCACGACCGACCCGACCACGGGGAAGGCGCCGTCCGAGCACGAGCGGATCAAGGCGATGGTCGCCATCGCGCTCAAGGCCGAGGAGGTCGGGCTCGACGTCTTCGCGACCGGTGAGCACCACAACCCGCCGTTCGTGCCGTCGTCCCCCACCACGCTGCTCGGCCATGTCGCGGGCCGCACCGAGAACATCATCCTCTCCACCTCCACCACCCTCATCACGACGAACGACCCGGTGAAGATCGCCGAGGACTACGCGATGCTCCAGCATCTGGCCGACGGCCGCGTCGACCTGATGATGGGGCGCGGGAACACCGGCCCGGTCTACCCGTGGTTCGGGCAGGACATCCGCCAGGGGATCCCGCTCGCCGTGGAGAACTACGCACTGCTGCACCAGCTGTGGCGCGACGACGTCGTGGACTGGGAGGGCAAGTTCCGTACACCGCTGCAGAGCTTCACCGCCACGCCGCGGCCCCTCGACGGTGTGCCGCCTTTCGTCTGGCACGGCTCGATCCGCAGCCCCGAGATCGCTGAGCAGGCCGCGTACTACGGCGACGGCTTCTTCGCCAACAACATCTTCTGGCCGAAGGACCACTTCAAGCGGCTGATCTCGTTCTACCGGGAGCGCTTCGCCTTCTACGGGCACGGGACTCCCCAGCAGGCCGTCGTGGGTCTCGGCGGCCAGGTGTTCATGCGGAAGAACTCGCAGGACGCCGTACGGGAGTTCCGGCCGTACTTCGACAACGCGCCGGTGTACGGGCACGGGCCGTCGCTGGAGGAGTTCACCGAGCAGACACCGCTGACCGTCGGCAGCCCGCAGGAGGTCATCGACAAGACGCTGACCTTCCGGGACTCCTTCGGTGACTACCAGCGGCAGCTCTTCCTGATGGACCACGCGGGGCTGCCCCTGAAGACCGTCCTCGAACAGCTCGACATCCTCGGCGAAGAGGTCGTGCCGGTGCTGCGCGAGGAGTTCGCGAAGGGCCGGCCGGCGGAGGTGCCGGACGGGCCCACCCATGCGGCGCTGGTCGCCGCGCGTGACGGTGGCCGGGTGACCGGGAGCGAGGAGGTGGCGGCATGACCGCCCTGAAACTGGTGGCCGTCTCGGCCGGTCTCGGCCGGCCGTCGTCGACCAGGCTGCTGGCCGACCGGCTGACCCAGGCCACGGCCGGCGCACTGGACGGCAGGGAGACCGAGGTCCGGGTCGTGGAGATACGCGATCTGGCCACCGCCATCGCCAACCACCTGGTGACCGGCTTCCCGAACCCCGTCCTGCGCGATGCCATCGACGCGGTGACGGGCGCGGACGGGCTGATCGCGGTGACGCCGGTCTTCACCGCCTCGTACAGCGGGCTCTTCAAGTCGTTCTTCGACCTGATCGACAACACGGCGCTGGCCGGTAAGCCGGTGCTGGTCGCCGCGACCGGCGGCACCGCGCGCCATTCGCTCGTACTGGAGCACGCGATGCGCCCGCTCTTCGGCTATCTGCGGGCGGTGGTCGTCCCGACCGCCGTGTACGCGGCATCCGAGGACTGGGGTTCGGACGGCGACGCCGACGGCGGCAGTCTGCCCGACCGCATCGAGCGGGCCGGGCGGGAACTGGCCGCGCTGATGGCGGGCCGGCCGGCTGCCGAGCCCGTCCGCACGGACGGTGCCTCCGGGAGCGGCGCCCTTGGGGAGGATGCCCGTGCGGACAGTGCCCGTGCGGACAGTGCCCGTGCGGACAGTGCTCATGGAGACGGCCTCGGTGCGGGCGGACTCCGTGCGGACGAGGACGACATCTACGCGAACGTGGTGCCGTTCGCGCAGCAGCTGGCCGGGCTCCGCACCGACTGAACCGTGCCGGCTGACCCCGTGGGGGCTGACCCGCGTCGACCGGCCCGTGCCGACCGGCCCCCGCGCGCCGGGGGAGTGGCCGGTGCGCTCGGCCGATCGGGGGAGAATGCCGGGACACCGGAATAGGGGCCGGACCGGAGCGGGTTGGAGTCTCCATGACTTCTGAGACCTCTGACGTACACGCGCGCTTCGGCACCATCGGCATCTGGAGCGGGGCCCTGCACCCCGCTGACCCCGGCCGCCGCGGTGAGGTGTCCGAGGCCGTGGCCGAGCTGGACGAGCTCGGCTACGGCACCCTCTGGATCGGCGGCAGCCCCTCCATGGAAGAGGTGGTGCCCGTCGTCGACGCGACGCGGCGCATCACCGTCGCCACCGGCATCCTCAGTATCTGGCAGCACAGTGCCGCCGATGTCGCGGAGCAGATCGCCCGGATCGAGAAGCACCACCCGGGCCGGTTCGTACTCGGTATCGGCGTCAGCCATGACGCGCTCACCCCGCAGTACGCCCGGCCGTACTCGGAGATGGTCGCCTACCTCGACGCGCTGGACACCGCGTCCGACCCGGTGCCCGCATCCCGCCGGGTGCTGGCCGCGCTCGGCCCGAAGATGCTGAACCTGTCCGCGGCGCGTGCCGCCGGGGCGCACCCCTATCTGGTCACCGCCGAGCACACCGCGCAGGCCCGCGCCACCCTCGGCCCCGACGCCCTGCTCGCCCCCGAGCTGAAGGTCGTACTCGACACCGATATCGACCGGGCACGCACCGTCGCACGGGAAACGCTGTCGATGTATCTGCAACTCCCCAACTACACCAGCAATCTGCTGCGGCTCGGCTTCGAGGAAGCCGACTTCACCGGGGGCGGCAGCAACCGGCTGCTCGACGCGCTCTTCGCCCTGGGCGACCTGGATACGGCGCGGGCCCGGGTGGACGCCTACCGTGCGGCGGGCGCCGACCATGTGGCGCTCCAGGTGCTGACGGCGGACCCGCACAGCGATCTGCCGCGCGCCGAGTGGCGCGAGCTGGCGGCGGCCTTCTCCCTCGGCCGGCCCTGACCGAACCGGAGAACGGACGGAGAACGCACCGAACGGACCATTCACCACGTATCGACGGCCCCGCGGCCCTGACCGCGGGGCCGTCGCCGTCGTCCTGGGGAACTGGCCTGCGGCACCTGCCTATTGACGCCTCAGTCCGCCCGCTCCTAAGGTCTCGAACCACTCGACGCATGACGTCTGATGTCATGCGTCGAGTGATTCGTGGTTCCTTCTTGTCCCCCCTCGTCCTTCAACTCCCTCTCGCACCAAGGAGCGTCCGAGCAGATGGCATTGACGTGGAGAGCACCAGCAGCCTTGCGGAGACTGGTCGTTGCCCTGTCGGCGGTGGTGGCGACGCTCGCCGCGGCCACGGTGGCGACGACGGGCCCGGCCGGCGCGGCGGACGGCAGCCAGTCGGCCGTGGTCAGCCAGGACTGCACCAGCAGCCGGATCCGGGTGGCGCTGCTCAACCCCACCGCCGCGGCGACCACCTTCACGGTGACCTGGGCCGGTACCGGTACCTGGACCCGTACGGTGGCCGCCGGTGACCGTACCGATCTGTACTTCTCCAAGCCCAGCGGTACGGACTACTCGTTCCGCACCACCACACCCCAGGGCCTGGACAGGACCACGACGGGCACCCTGGACTGCAGCCGGTCGATGGCCGCGCAGATCAGCGCGGAGTGTCCGCGCGACGCCGACGGTTCGCTGCCCGCGACCCACCGGCTGAAGCTCACCCTGGTCAACCGGTCCGACACGTCGAAGACCTTCACCGTGGCGTGGGAGGGACGCTCCGGCTCGCCCTGGACCCGGACCGTCGCGGCACGCAGCTCGGACGACACCCTGTCCTGGACGGCCGACGACGGAACCGCGTACCGGATCAGGACGACGGCCACCGGCTTCGACCGTACCGAGAGCGGGACCGTGCACTGCGGGCTGGCCGCGGGGACGCCCGGGATGAACACCCAGACGCTCTTCTCCGCGCACACGTCCACCGGCGCGGGAACCGCGATCACCGGCCTGAACCGCGCCAAGGCCGACGGCAGTGGCTACGAGAGCTACACCGGCACCGCCAAGTCGGTCCGTATCCCGTCGATGGCCGTCACCAACAACGGCACCGTCATCGCCATGGCCGACGCCCGTATCGACAGCTCCAGCGACCTGGGCGGCGGCAGCAACAACATCCAGGTGGCCATGCGTCGCAGCACCGACGGCGGCGTCACCTGGACCGGCGCGTCCGCGGTCGCGCACGGGGCAACCACCAGCGAGGGGTACGGCGACAGCAGCCTCCTGGTGGACCGTTCCGCCGGGGCGGACGGCAAGGTCTTCGCGTTCATCAACTACTCGCCCGCACCCGGCGTCGGCTACGCGGGCTCGAAGGCCGGCTCGAACTCGGCGACCGACCCCACCGCCCTGCACATCCGGGTGATCTCCTCCACGGACAACGGCGCCACCTGGAGCAGCCCGGTGGATCTGAACCCGCAGGTCAAGAATGTCGCGTGGGCCGGGATGTTCGCCTCTTCCGGGCATGGCATCCAGCTCTCCGACGGCCGTCTCGTCCAGCCGATCGTCTACCACCAGGACGGGGCCGACCACGCGGGCAACATCTACTCCGACGACCACGGTGCGACCTGGCACGCGGGCGCGTCGGCGGCGAGCGGTGTGAACGAGAACAAGGCCATCCAGCGCGGCAGCGGCCAGGTGGTGCAGAACCTGAGGTCCAACAGCGGAGGCAACCGCTGGTACGCCACCGCAGCGGACACGGCCGCCGGCCGGAACGTCGCGGGCGCCTTCGGTCCGGCCTGGAACTCCGGCCTGATCGACCCCGGTTGCAACGCGGACGAGATCTCGTACCTCAGGCCCACCGATGTCGGCGCAGGCGGGTATCCCGCCCTCACCCCCGTCACGGTGCAGAGCAACAACGCGTCGGCGGCCGACCGCGACGAGCTGACCGTGCGGATGAGCGAGGACGACGGGGTGACCTGGCCGCACCAGGTGCTGATCAAGTCGGGTGCGGCCGGCTATTCGACCACGGCGGTCCTCGGCAACGGGGTGATCGGCGACCTCTACGAGATCGGTGACACCGGGGGCATCGTCTTCAGCAGCTTCACTCCCGACTGGGCACGGCAGTCCTGAACCGCCACGTGACCACCCGTCACGTGACCACCCGTCACATGACCAGGTGCAGGGCAGGTCGATGACCGAGAAGACTGGGACAGCCGAAATGACAGAGACCACAGAGACGACAGAGGAGATGCGGCAGACATGAATCCAGGACCGGGCGGCACGCCGCTCAGCCGACGGGCGCTGGCCGTGATGGCGGCCGCGGGTACCGCGACCGCCGTCGCCCCCGCCGCTCCCGCGCGTGCGGCCACGGCCGCGACGGGCCTCCCGATCCTGGCCGTGGACGCCGACTGGGCCGCCGTACTGGCGGCGTCACCGCGGGTGCAGCTGGTGCCGGGCGCCACGTACACCCTGTCGTCCACGGTCGAACTGCCCGACGGCTGCCACATCGTGGGCAACGGCGCCACGGTCACGGTCACCGGTGACACGGTCGGCGCCCTGAGAGCGACGGGCAGGCACGACATCGCGCTCACCGGGATCAGATTCCTCGGCAGAGCGGCCGATCCACTGGGCTCGGCCGCCTCCTTCGCCCATGTCGGGCTCCGGCTGGAGCGCTGCACCAACGCCCGGGTCGTCGACTGCGACTTCTCGTACTGGCGGGGAGCGGGCATCGCCGTCACCGGCTCGGCCTCCGACGACTACTTCGCCTACCGCTGCAAACTCCGGGGCAACAGCTTCGAACGCTGCTATTTCGGTGTCTCCATCGCCGACCGGAGCGAGTACTCGGTCCTCGGCGACAACACCTTCTCGTACTGCCGTCTCGCCGTCTGGAACTCGTCGGGCAACTGGACGGTCAGCGGCAACTCGGTGATGGGCTGCTACGGCGCCTACTACTCCTTCGCGCGCACCAGCCCGTACGGAACCCTGACGTCGGACAACTGGAACCACGGCACGCTCAGCGGCAACACCTTCAACCACTCGGACGGCGGCGCGAAGGCGCTCTGGAGCGCCAACGCGGCCTTCCCCATCGGTGGTTCCGCACAGGACCCGGGGCCGGGCATCGTGGTCGACGGGCTGCTGCCGCCCACTTTCACCGGCAACACCCTCTGGTATACGGACATCCGGGCCAACGACCTGGCGGGCACCGGCTGGCTGCTGTCGGGGTGCACCCTGTCGAATCTGACGGTCAGCTGCACCGGTACCGCCCCGGTCCGGATCGTGGGGACGCAGTCCAACGGGGCGGCGAACGCGCCCGTCCTGAGCGGACGGGTCACGGACGTGCTGGCGGGCCTCGGCTGACGGCGCCCCGAGGCCGGCGGCGCCCCCTCGGCCGGGCGGCGCCCCTCGGCCGGCGGCGGGGGAGCGGGAGGGCCCGTCGCGGTCAGCCGATCAGCTCCCTGACCCGGGCCAGCTGGAGGGCGCGGTGGTGTTCGCCACCGCCCTCATGGCCGTTGAAGCCATAGACCTCGACCTGCTTCGGACCGGCGTACGCGTGGTAGGCGCCGAAGCAGGTCGACGGCGGGCAGACCGGGTCCATCAGGGCGACGGAGAAGAGAGCGGGGGCCGTGGCCCTCGCCGCGAAGTGCACCCCGTCGAAGTAGGAGAGCGTTTCGAAGACGCTCCCGGCGCGGTCCCTGTGCAGCTGGAGATAGGTGGCGACCTCGGTGTACGGGCCCAGCGCGGCGCGCTCCGCCCCACGCCGTACGTCGCACAGGAACGGCACGTCGGGCAGGACACCGGCCAGCCCCGGTACGAGCGCCGACACGGCGAGCGCGATCCCGCCCCCCTGGCTGTGGCCCGTCACGACCACCCGCTCGGGGTCCACCTCGGGGTGGCTGCGGGCGGCCTCCACACAACGCACCGCGTCCGTGTACAGCCGCCGGTAGTAGTGGGTGTCGGGCGACTCGACACCCCGGGTGAGGAAGCCGGGCACCGAGCCGGCGCCGCCGGGGCCTTCGTCGACGGTGTGACCTGCCGCCGCCGACCAGCCCTGGCCACGGGTGTCCATCAGCAGATGCGCGTAACCGGCCGATGCCCAGAGCAGGTTCTCGTGCGCCAGCCCGCGGCCGCGGCCGTACCCCAGGAACTCCACGACGCAGCCGCGGAGTTGAGGCTCCCCGGCCGGAAGGTGGAGCCAGCCGCGCACCGGTGCGCCGTCGTAGCCGGTGAAGGTCACGTCCTGGACGCGGAGCCGGCCGAGGCCGCAGTCGACGGGGGTGAAGACCGGCCCGGCCGCCGGGGCCCGAGCGAGTGTGCGGTCCCAGAAGGCGTCGAAGTCCGCCGGGGGTGTCGCTTCGGAACGGTAGTCGAAGCACTCGTCACGGGTGAGATCCGTCAGCGGCATGCGGGTAGCCCTCCACAACCAAATGTATGACGTCAGATGTCATAAGGGTTGTGACCATAGAACGGGCCCGTTCCCTCGTCAAGGAGAGGAAACGGACCCGGAGTGCCGGACGGGGCAGGTCAGTTGGCCGCGTCGGCCTCCCTGGCCTCCTGCACCCGTCGCCTGACCGGCGCGTAGTGCTCGGCGATGGCGCGGGTGAAGGCATCGACATCGCCGGCCTGGGCGGCGTCGACGATCCTGCGGTGGTTCGCCACGGTCTCGGCCTCGTCCTTGCTGGTGATCACGCCGAGGTGCGGCACGACGATGGTGTACACGTCCCAGAAGGCGAGGGACAGCTGCCCGATCAGCTCGTTGCCGAGCGGTTCGACCAGCAGGGCGTGGAAGGCCCGGTCGGCCTCGACGAAGCCCGTGCCGTCGCCGCTCCTGGAGCGTTCCATGTCGTCCACGAGGCGGTACAGGCTGCGGAGATGGTCGCTGTCCAAGGAGGTGAGGATGCGCTCGGCCATCCCGCGCTCGAACAGCTCACGTACGTCCACCAGATCGGACATGACCTTGAAGTCGTCGTCGCGGCTGAGCAGTCCGCGGAAGGTGAGCCCCTCCACCAGCGCGGAGAGGCTGAGCCTGCCGACGTAGGTGCCATGGCCGTGCCGCACCTCGACGATGTCCAGTGCGTCGAGGGTCTTGACCGCCTCGCGCACGCTCGACCGGCTCGCGCCGAGTGTGGCGCTCAGTTCGCTCTCGGTGGGCAGCGGGTCCCCCGGGCGGAGCTTGTTCTCCAGGATGTACCGCTTGATTCCCTCGCTGACCTCCTGTCTCAGCAGGGAACGCCCCTGACGCCCTTCCAGGATTTGTCGGCTCTCCACCCCTTGACCCCTCTCCTTGTCCCAGCTACGTTCACACGTTACCAGCCATCAGACATCAGACATCGGACAAGTTTTCTCGTCCGGTGCCGTCGCTGTTCCGTTCCCCCGCACTAGGAGGACCCGTGTCTCGGACGACACCTGCCAGAGCCGACCGCCGCAGTTTTCTGCGCCTCGCCGGGGCGGTGGGCGCCGCCGCCGCGTTCACGGGAACGCTCGCCGCCTGCGGCGGCCCCGCCTCCACCAGGGGGGCGGGGTCCTCCACCGGCGGCAAGTCCGGGAGCGGCACGATCGAAGCCGGTATCTCCTACGCCCTGTCCACCGGCTTCGACCCGATGACCTCCTCCGGTGCCACCCCGGTCGCGGCCAACTGGCACATCTTCGAGGGCCTGGTGGACCTGGACCCGGTGACACTCACCGCCCGTCCGGCACTGGCCACCAGGATGCCGGTCAAGGTGAACGCCACGACGTACCACGCCACGCTGCGCGACGGTGCGACCTTCCACGACGGTTCGGCCGTCACACCGGACGACGTCGTCTTCAGCTTCGAACGCATCCTGGACGTGAAGAACGCGTCGCTCATGGCGCAGTTCCTGCCGTTCCTCAAGAGCGTCAAGGCTGTTGACACGAAGACCGTCGAGTTCAAGCTCAAGTACCCCTTCGCGCTGTTCCCTTCGCGTATATCGGTCACCAAGATCGTGCCCAAGAAGATCGTCCAGGCCGATCAGAAGGGCTTCGACGCCAAGCCCGTCGGATCCGGCCCCTACCGGCTGGTCTCCGCCACCCGCGAGGACAAGATCGTCTTCAAGAAGTACGCCGCCTACAACGGCCGCTACCCGGCCAAGGCCGACGACATGGTCTGGAACCTGGTCGCCGACGCGTCCGCCCGGGTCAGCGCCATGCAGTCCGGCCGCGTCCAGGCCATCGAGGACGTGCCGTACATCGACATGGCCGGCCTGGCCAAGAAGTCCGAGGTCGAGTCGGCGCAGTCCTTCGGGAACCTCTTCCTGATGTTCAACTGCTCCAAGGCGCCCTACAACGACAAGCGGGTCCGCCAGGCGCTGCACTACGCCCTGGACACCGAGAAGATCATCAAGACCGCGATGGGCGGCGGCGCGACCGCCGCGTCCGGCTATCTGCAGACCACGCACCCCGACTACCACCGGGCCACCACGGTCTACGGATATGACAAGGCCAAGGCCCAGAAGCTGCTCAAGGACGCCGGCGTCCGCGGCATCAAGGTGAAGCTGCTGCTCACCGACACGTCCTGGGTCCAGGACATCGCCCCGCTGATCAAGGAGTGCTGGGACGCCGTCGGCGTCACGACCACCCTCGACATCGGGCAGTCCTCCGCGCAGTACGCCAAGGTCGACCAGAACGACTTCGAGGTGCTCGTCGCGCCCGGCGACCCCTCGGTCTTCGGCAACGACGTCGACCTCCTGATGCGCTGGTTCTACGTGGGCACCTGGCCCGAGACCCGGTTCCACTGGTCCGGTACGGCCGAGGCCAAGAAGGTCGTCAAGCTGCTCGACCAGGCAGCCCAGGCCACCGACGAGACCGCGCGCAAGAAGCTGTGGGCCCAGGCCACGGACATCGTCGCCGAGCAGGCCCCCCTCTACCCGGTGCTGCACCGCAAGCTCCCCACCGCATGGGACAGCGGCGCACTCTCCGGATTCAAGCCGGTCCCCACCACCGGACTGTCGTTCCTGGACGTCGCCCGCGCCTGACCGGAGCGCCGGCGCCGGCCGCACCCGGCGCCGGCCGCACCCTCCCATATCGCAAGGAACCTCACGATGGTTGCTTTCCTCCGGCTCGCGCTGCGCCGCATCGCGATGATGCCGGTGATGATCCTCGGCATCACTCTGCTGGTCTTCGTGGTGCTGCAGTTCTCTCCCTCGGACCCGGCCTACAACGCCCTCGGAGAGAGTTCGACCGCCGCCGCACGCGCGGCCTTCGCCCAGGCCAACGGCCTCAACGACCCGCTGCCCGTACGCTATTTCGACTTCCTCAAGGAACTGGTCCACGGGAACCTCGGCGTGACCGTACCGCCGAGCCAGCCGGTCGCCGACCGGATCTCCGTGGCCTTCCCGCTCACCCTCGAACTCACCCTGCTGGGGCTCCTGCTGGCCGTGGTGCTCGCCGTCGCGCTCGGCGTGACCGGCGCCGTCTTCCGTGACCGCTGGCCCGACCAGCTCATCCGCGTGCTGTCCATGGCCGGTGTCGCGGTGCCCTCGTTCTGGCTCGGGGTGCTGCTCATCCAGCAGTTCGCCCTGCGGTCCCCGGTCTTCCCGACCGGCGGCTACACCAACCCGGCGGACTCCTTCACCGGCTGGCTGCGCTGTATGACCCTGCCCGCCATCTCGCTTGCCGTCCCGGTGGCAGCGTCGCTGGCCCGGCTGATCCGTACCTCGATGGTCACCGAACTCGACCGTGACTACGTACGCACCGCCACCGGCAACGGGCTTCCCCGGACGCTCGTCATCCGCGGAGTGCTGCGCAACGCGCTCGTCACCCCGCTCACCGTCCTCGGTATCAAGGTCGGCTACCTGCTCAGCGGCGCGGTCGTCATCGAGGCCATCTTCGACCTGCCCGGCATGGGCAAGCTGATTCTCGAAGGGGTCACCGGGGGAGACGTGGCGCTGGTGCAGGGCACTGTCCTCACGATCGCCATCGCGTTCCTGGTCGTCAACGTCATCGTCGACCTGCTCTGTCTGCTGGTCAACCCGCGCATCAGGACGGTGTGACATGTTCACTGGCCGCCTCGGCCTCGTCAAGAGGCTCTCCCGCCCCGGCATCCGCTTCCGCTCGCTGCCGGTCACTTCCCGCATCGCCCTGTGCCTGCTGGTGGTCGTCGTGCTCGCCGCCGTTCTCGCACCGCTGTTCGCCCCCGATCCGCTCGCCACCGGGATGCCCGTCCAGGCCCCCGGCGCACACCACTGGTTCGGCACCGACCGGGTGGGCCGCGACATCTTCGCCCGGGTCGTGTTCGGCGCCCGGTACTCGCTGATGATCGGCCTGGGCGCCACCGCCGTGGCCGTCGTACTCGGCGCGGTCATCGGGTCGTTCGCCGCCACGTCGCCCAGGTGGGGTGACGAATCGGTGATGCGCACCCTGGACATCGTCATGTCGTTCCCGCCGATCGCCCTGGCCGCCGTACTCGTCACGGTCTTCGGCTCCAGCGTGCCCGTCCTGATCTTCACCATCGCCTTCGTCTACGTCCCGTCGCTGGCCCGCGTGGTGCGCGCCAACGTCCTCTCCCAGTACGGCGAGGACTACGTGGCGGCGGAGAAGGTCATCGGCGCCCGCCGCGGCTACATCGTCCGGCGCCATGTCGCGGTCAACTGCGCGGCGCCCGTCATGGTCTTCGCCACCGTGCTCGTCGCCGAGGCCATCATCTTCGAGGCGAGCCTCTCCTTCATCGGCGCGGGCGTGCAGGACCCCGAGCCCAGCTGGGGCAATGTGCTCTCCTACGGCCGGCAGATCCTGCTGTCCGGCGGCTGGTGGGCCACGCTCTTCCCCGGCCTCGTCCTGCTGGTCACCGTGCTGGCCCTCAACATCCTCTCCGAGGGCCTGACCGACGCGTCGGCCGCACCGGGCCAGGCCCGCGCCGACCAGGTGGACCCGGCCGCCACCGCCGCGGTCGCCGCCGCCCCCGCACCCGTCCCGGCCGACGACGAGCCTGCCGTTGACGTCGCCGCCGAGACCGAAGCGGGGGACCGGGCCGGGCAGCGCGCGGACCGGGACACGGTGGACGTGGCACTGTCCCGGCTGGCCGCCCAGGTGCTCCGTACGCCCTCCCGGATCAAGCCCGTGCCCGCCGCGGCGCCCGCCCTGCTCAGCGTGCGGGACCTGGCCATCCGCTTCCCTGACCGCTACGGCGACGTCCAGGTCGTCGACGGCATCTCCTTCACCGTCCACGAGGGCGAGACCCTCGGGCTCGTCGGCGAGTCGGGCTGCGGCAAGAGCATCACCAGCCTCGCCGTCATGGGGCTGCTGGCCCGCAACGCCGAGGTCAGCGGCAGCATCGAGTACCGCGGCCGTGACCTGCTCACACTCGGCCCCGCGGATCGCCGCGCCCTGGCCGGCCCCGAGATCGCGATGGTCTACCAGGACGCGCTGTCCTCGCTCAACCCGTCCGTCCTGGTGGGCAAGCAGCTCAAACAGCTCACCTCACGCGGCGGCACCAAGACCCCCGCCGAACTGCTCGAACTGGTCGGGCTCGCACCGGAGCGCACCCTGCGCAGCTACCCGCACGAGCTCTCCGGCGGCCAGCGCCAGCGCGTGTTGATCGCCATGGCGCTCTCCCGCAGCCCCCGGCTGCTGATCGCCGACGAGCCGACCACCGCGCTCGACGTCACCGTGCAGGCCCAAGTCGTCGAGCTGCTCGTTGAGTTGCGTGACGAGCTGGGCTTCGCCATGGTGCTCGTCTCCCACGACCTGGCCCTGGTGGGCGACCTCGCCCACCGCGTCGCGGTGATGTACGCGGGACAGATCGCCGAAGTGGGCGCCACCCGCCCGCTGCTGACCGATCCCGCGCACCACTACAGCCGCGGACTGCTCGGCTCGGTGACCTCCCTGGAGACCGGCGCCGACCGGCTGCACCAGATCCGGGGCGTCGTCCCCGCGCCGAAGCACTTCGGCGCCGGCTGCCGGTTCGCCTCCAGGTGCGCCGCCGCCACCGGACTGTGCCGTACCACCCCGCCCGCCCTGACCGACCGCGACGCCGGGGACCACGGCTTCGCCTGCCACCACCCGGCGGCCCCGGCGCTGCTGGAGGAGAGTGCCCGATGATCGAGCTCGAAGGCGTTCACGTCCGGCACCGCGCCCGCAGCGGCGGCCTGTTCCACCGGGACTCCGTCCACGCCCTGACGGACGCCACCCTGCGGGTCGGACAGGGGGAGATCGTCGGCCTGGTGGGCGAGTCCGGCTGCGGGAAATCCACCCTGGCGCGGGTGCTGACCGGGCTCCAGAAGCCCACCGACGGACGGATGCTGTTCCGCGGCGAGGACCTCTGGGAGATGCCCGCGGCCCGCAGGCGCCAGGAGTTCGGCTCGTCGGTCGGCGTGGTCTTCCAGGACCCGGCGACCGCGCTCAACCCGCGGATGCCGGTGGGCCGGATCCTGCGCGACCCGCTCGACGTGCACCGGCGCGGCACCGTACGCGAGCGTGAGCAGCGCGTGGAGGAACTGCTCGACCTGGTCGGGCTGCCGGGCCACACCGTCCGGTCGCTGCCCGGCCGGCTCTCGGGCGGTCAGCGCCAGCGCGTCGCCATCGCACGCGCTCTCGCCCTGGAGCCCGAGCTGATCGTCGCCGACGAGCCGACCAGCGCGCTGGACGTCTCGGTCCGCGCACAGGTGCTCAACCTGCTCATGGACCTGCGCGCGCGGCTCGGCCTCGGCATGGTGTTCATCTCCCACGACATCCAGACCGTGCGCTACCTGTCGGACCGCCTCGCGGTGCTCTACCTCGGCCGGATCGTGGAACAGGGCGCCGCCTCCACCGTTACAGCGGCGCCCGCACATCCGTACACCGAGGCACTCCTGTCGGCCACGCCCAGCCTGCTGACCGACACCGAGCGCATCGTGCTGACAGGCCCGGTGCCCTCGGCGACCAACCCGCCGACCGGCTGCCCGTTCCGTACGCGCTGCTGGAAGGCGGAGGACGACTGCGCCACCGCCTTCCCCGCGGCCACCGAAGGCGGCGGCGGTGGGCACCAGTGGCACTGCGTCCACCCCCAGCAGGCCGCCGCCCTTTCCGACACCCACGCAAGGAGCACGTCTTGACCTCCCGTACGCCCGGCATCCACGGAGTCGTCCCGCCCGTCGTCACCCCGCTCACCCCCGATGGGCAGGTCGACACGCACTCCCTGGAGAAGCTGGTCGCCTTCCTCATCGACGGCGGAGTGAACGCCCTGTTCGCCCTCGGCAGTTCCGGCGAGGTCGCCTACCTCACCGACCAGCAGCAGGCCACCGTCCTCGATGTGATCACCGGTGCGGCCGCCGGTCAGGTGCCGGTGCTGGCCGGAGTCATCGAGACCACCACCAACAAGGTCATCGAGCGCGCCCACGCCGCGGCCGCCCAGGGTGTCGACGCGCTGGTCGCCACCGCGCCCTTCTACACCCGCACCCACCCCACCGAGATCGACCGGCACTTCCGGCTGATCGCCGCCGCCGTCGACCTGCCGCTCTTCGCGTACGACATCCCGGTCTGCGTCAACAACAAACTGGACCGCTCGCTCATCATGTCCCTGGCCAGGGACGGGGTGCTGGCCGGCGTCAAGGACTCCAGCGGCGACGACGTGTCCTTCCGGCGGCTGGCCATCGACCTGCGGGAGCTGCCCGGCTTCGCCCTGCTGACCGGACACGAGGTCGTCGTCGACGCCATGCTGCTCGGCGGCGCCGACGGCTGCGTCCCCGGTCTCGGCAACGTCGACCCGCACGGCTACCGCCGCCTCCAGGACGCGGCGGACCGCGGCGACTGGGCCGCCGCCAAGGCCGAACAGGACCGGCTGGCCGAGCTGTTCGACATCGTCCTGGCTGCCGACCCGGCCGACTCGTCCGGTACGGCGGCGGGCCTCGGCGCGTTCAAGACCGCGCTCCGGGCACGCGGCGTCATCGCCCACAACACGGTGAGCCCGCCCATGCGGCCCCTCGACGAGCAGGAGGCCAAGGCCATCACCGGGATCCTCGACCGGGCCGGCCTGATGTGAGAGCGGACCGCACCGGTGCGGGACCGGCCCGGACACCACGCTGACGTCTTACGGCGACGGGGACCCGGGCAGGATGATGGCTCCATGAGCGATCACGACGAGACCGCGGGCAGCCGGAGCGCTTTCGACGAGGAGGCACGACAGGTCCTCGCGACGGGTGCACGCGAGGAGAGGCTGCGCCGCCGATACCCGGTCGAGTCGGCGTCCTTCGAACGGACCCGGATGGCGCCGTACACCGCGTACGCGGCGATGGTCCTCGAAGGCGCCGGCTGGCGGCAGATGTTTCCCGCCCAGCCGAGCGAGGACGAGGCACGGCTCGATCTGGCGGCGGTCCTGCGCGGCACCACCGAGCACCCCCAGGTGGCGGCGGTCCGCTACGCGCAGGCCGCCGACGCCGTCGAGAACGGGGCGGACCAGGTCATCCTCGGTGAGAGGGTCTACCGCGTCGTGCGCGTCGAGCAGACCGTCGTCATGACCGAGTACGGACCCGAGCCGCCGCAGGGGACGGACTGCCCCTTCCCGGAGGAGTTCGACGACCGGGAGTCCGAACACTGAAGACCGCCGGGAGTCCGGACACTGAACCGGGCGGCCGTCAGGCCAGTTCGGCGAGGGTGTTCCAGAACATCAGCTCGTAGCTGCGCAGCAGCCGCCCATGACGGCGGGCGGCCGCTGTGTCGAGCCCGCCGTCGAGCCCGCTGTCGAGCCCGGCCTGGACGGCGGCCGCCGCCTGGGCTTCGACATCGGGCGCGGGCTCGGCGAAGAAGTCGAAGAACCCGCACGCCGCGTCGTCGAAGCCGTAGTGGGTGCGCAGCCCCTCGGCGATCGTGGCGCAGTAGCCGCCCCAGGCCGCGAAGTTCGCGGTGAGTGCGAGGGCCGCCTCAGCGGGCGCGGCGGTCAGGGCCAGCCTGGCCACATACGAGGGATACGCCTGGCAGCCGGCCATCGGCTCGTACGCCGTGACGTCGGCGGCGTCGCATCCGCACGCGGCGATCAGCGTTTCGAGCCGCTCGGCCGCGGTGTTCTCGCCACCCGCGAGGCCGGCGAAGAATACGGCAGACGCGTCGTCGCGGCGAGCGGCCGACCGCTCGGCCAGATGCGTGAAGGCGCTCCGGTCGCTCTCGATGATGTACCGCTGCTCCAGGGCGAGCGCCGACAGCGCGCGGCGGTCCGCGGTGCCGGCGGCGATCAGCGGGACGAGGCGGTTGTCCGCGGCGCCCGGTGCGAGCTCGGCCGTGGTGCTCCTGAGTACGTCGAGCGCTGTACGGTCCATTCCCGTTTCCCTTCGTCATGGGTGCGCGGCCACCCGCCCCGAGTCTGTGCGGCACCTGTTGTGCACACCCCGGACGGCGGTGCCATACTCGGACATGTTCACTCGAACGGCTGTCTCTGTCCGAAAGGACGACGCGCCATGACCTGGGCTTCGTGGACCACCAGCGGAATCTTCGCGGGACCGGGCGGAGTCCGCACGGAAGAGGTCGGTGTGCTGACCGGCGATCTGACCGTACACACCACGTGGTGGGAGGACCAGGCGTCCTTCGCCGTGCAGTACAGCGGGTCGTCGGACTGGTTCACGCTGGTCGGCAGCCCGGTGCCCTGCGGTTCCGAGCGGGCCAGCCGCGAACTCCACCAGATCGTCGTCGAGGCCGTCCGCGCCGGCGGGGGAGTCACGGCACAGACCGTGGAGTACGAGGCGGGGCCCTGGGCCTAGGTCCCGTCCGGCTGGGTCAGGGCGGGGTGGCCGGCTCCGCATCGGGGCCGCCGCGTTAGGGTGCGGGGTGCTGTTGAGAACCGCCGGTCCCGGCGTCCTGGACGACGTACGGCTGCTGGTCCGCGAGGAAGAGGGCGGGAGCTGGCCCCTGCTGCTCTGGGTACCGGGCCCCGGCCGGCGCATGATCTCCAGCGCGGCCCTGGGCGGCGGCATCGGCGAGCGGCACTGGGTGCTCAACGCCCAGGTGCGCCCCGGATACGCGCGGACGGACACGGAACACCATCTCGCCGAGATCGCCGGACAGCTCGGCGCGACGGGCCCCGGCGTCGGTCTGATGACCGCGGCCTCCGTACGCGACGCCCGCTCTGCCGACGACGGCGGGGCGCGGGCCCTGGTCACCGCGGGCACGGGGGTGCGCGGCTGGGCCGCCGCCCCCGGCGCGGGCAGCGAGGAGCCGCTGCCCGCCGGGACGATCAACATCATCGTGGATGTGCCGGTGTCACTCTCCGACGCGGCCCTGGTGAACGCGGTGGCCACCGCCACGGAGGCCAAGGTCCAGGCCCTGCGGGACGCCGGTCTCGACGCGTCCGGCACACCCACCGACGCCGTGTGCGTCTGCGTACCCGATCCGTCGTCCGGCCCGCACCGCGACGTGGAACCCTTCGCGGGCCCGCGCTCGCTCTGGGGCGCCCGGATCGCCCGCGCCGTGCACCGCGCGACCCTGCTCGCCTGCCTGTCGCCGGACGCGGCCGGGCACTGACCGGCGCTGTCAGCCGCGCGAGCCCGCGGCCCCGGCTGCGTCCGCCGCGTCCGCGGTGCCGGTGGCGTCCGTGGCGTCCACCGCGTTCACCGTGTCCACGAGAGTCGCCGTGGCGCCGGGCTGCGGGGCGGCGGCCGCTGCCGTGGCCGGCGTACCGCGGCGCAGCCGGCGTGCCAGCGGCTCGGTCCAGCGGGCCGTCAGCGGGCCCACGATGACCAGGATCAGGACGTACGCCGTGGCCAGCGGGCCGATGCGCGGCTCGACGCCGACGGCGAGACCCGCGATCACGATGGAGAACTCGCCGCGCGCCACCAGCGTGCCCCCGGCCCGCCAGCGCCCGGCGGACCTGATCCCGGCCCGCCGGGCCGCGTACCAGCCGGTGGCGACCTTCGTCAGCACCGTCACGATCGCGAGCAGCAGCGCGGGGAAGATGACGGGCGGAATGTCGGCGGGGTTGGTACTCAGCCCGAAGAAGACGAAGAAGACGGCGGCGAAGAGGTCCCGCAGCGGAGTCAGCAGATTGTGCGCGCCCTCGGCGACCTCACCGGAGAGCGCGATCCCCACCAGGAACGCGCCGACCGCGGCGGACACCTGGAGCTGCTGGGCGATCCCCGCGACGAAGAGGGTCAGCCCGAGCACCACGAGGAGCAGCATCTCGGGGTTGTCCGACGAGACCGCCCGGCTGATGAACCGGCCGTGGCGCAGCGCCACATAGAGGACCGCGCCGACCGTGCCGAGAGAGATCAGCAGGGTGAGGCTGCCTCCGGCCAGGCTCAGTCCGGCGAGCAGCGCGGTGAGCAGCGGGAGGTAGACGGCCATCGCCAGGTCCTCGATGACCAGCACACCGAGGATCACCGGTGTCTCCCGGTTGCCGAGGCGGCCGAGATCCCCCATGACCTTGGCGATCACCCCCGACGAGGAGATCCAGGTGACACCCGCCAGCGCGACGGCGGCGACCGGGCCCCAGCCCAGGATGAGCGCGGCGGCGGCCCCCGGAGTCGCGTTCAGTACGAAGTCGACGATGCCCGATGGGTACTGCGTCTTGAGGTTCGTGACGAGTTCGGACGCGCTGTACTCGAGTCCCAGCAGGAGCAGCAGCAGGATGACGCCGATCTCGGCGCCGGTGGCGGTGAACTCCTCGCTGGCGTCCAGCGGTACGAGCCCGCCGTGGCCGAAGGCGAGTCCGGCCAGCAGATACAGCGGAATGGGGGAGAAGCCGATGCGGCCGGCGAAACGGCCTAGGAGGCCCAGGGCGAGGATGACCGCCCCGAGTTCGATGAGCAGCGCGGACATGTTGTGCACAGGCGTTTATCCTCCGGTGATCAGTTCCGCGACGGCGTCCACGCCTTCGCGGGTGCCGACGACAACGAGGATGTCGCCACTGGCGAAGCGGAAGTCCGGGGTGGGAGACGGGAATGCGTTGGTCCGCCGCAGCACGGCGACGATGGAGGCGCCGGTCCTGGTGCGCGCCTGGGTGTCGCCGAGGACGCGCCCCGCGTACGGGGACCTCTTGGTGATCGCGATGCGTTCGCTCACCAGGTCGATCTCCAGGTGCTCGTACAGCTGGGCCACCGGGGCCGGGGTGAGGAGCCGGGACAGCGCGGCCGCTTCGTGCGAGGCCAGCGGTGTCGAGTTGCGACAGCTGTCGTCGTCATCGGGGTCGTGGAAGGCGAGGATGCGGCGGCCGTCCTGATGTGCCACGACCGAAATGTGCTGTCCGGCATCGGTGTTGAGGTCGTACCTGGTTCCGACTCCGGGCAGGCCGGTCTTCCGGATGCGGGCGGCGGGTTCCATAGAAGGCTCCATACGGGCATTCAGGGGCGGTGTACGGGCGTGGTTGCCGCAGGCGCGGTGTGACGCGGTCGGTCTCCGCGGATCCGGTCCGGTGAGGCAGCCGATAGCTCTGTCCATACTCTAACGCAGGTCAAGTAATGGTAAATAGTGCGGATTTTATCGTGTGATTAGTGCCTTTTGTCCCCCAGGTGGTGAGGGTGAGGGGCCGGCGATGGTGCTGCCTGCCGGTGAGGGTGTGGTGCCGGGCCCGCCGGTGTTGCTGGCATGATCGGGGGCATGGCTGAACGCGTTATCGCCGCGTGTGACGGGGCGTCCAAAGGAAATCCGGGACCTGCGGCATGGGCCTGGGTCATCGCCGACGGTGCGATGGCGCCTGTCCGCTGGGAGGCGGGCCCGCTGGGCACGGCGACGAACAACGTGGCCGAACTGACCGCGCTGGAGAGCCTGCTGGCCGCCGTGGACCCCGGCGTCGAGATGGAGATCCGGATGGACTCCCAGTACGCGATGAAGGCGGTCACCACCTGGCTGCCGGGATGGAAGCGCAAGGGCTGGAAGACGTCGTCGGGCAAGCCGGTGGCGAACCAGGAACTCGTGATGCGGATCGACGAGCTGCTCACCGGCCGCGCCGTCGAATTCCGCTATGTCCCCGCGCACCAGGTCAACGGCGACCCTCTCAACGACTTCGCCGACCGGGCCGCCAGTCAGGCCGCGATCGTGCAGCAGGCTGCGGGCAGCCACCTCGGCTCCCCGCAGCCGCCGGCCGCGCCCGACACCGTACGCACCGGCGGGGCGTCCCGTCGTCCCTCCGGGGGCGGGGGCGCCACGAAGGCCGGACCGTCGGCGAAGCGCACTTCGTCACGGACCCTGAACGCGAAGTTCCCCGGCCGCTGCCGCTGTGGCCGCTCCTACGCGACCGGTGAGCCCATCGCCAAGAACGCGGACGGCTGGGGCCACCCCGACTGCCGTACGGCGGACGCCTGAGCCGAACGGCGCTGCCGGCCCCGCGCCCCTGTCCTGCGGGTACCGGCCTCCGTTAGTCGGCCGGCTCGGCGGTCCAGGTGACCAGCGGGGGCCGCACCGCGCCGCAGAGGGGCTGTCCCTGACCGTCCGTGAGCCGTAGCCGCGCGGTGAGACGGCCGGAGCGCACCGCCGCGTCGAGGACTTCGGGACTGACCGCGTCCAGCATCAGTTTGGCGCGGCGGAACATGGTGGCGGCGCCGCCCTCGTCCGCCGTGGTCCAGGACAGATAGATGAAACGGCCGCCGAAGCGGTGCTGGATGCAGGGCCCCGAGACGACGGTCCCGTCCGGCCCCGGCGCCGTCGCGCACTCCAGCGTCCAGCGGGCCGACGGCAGATCACCGGCGTGCGGGGCGGTCACCTCCTGAGGCCGGTCCTTGGCCTGGACCCCGACGTGGATGTCGACGGCGTCGGCGAAGGCTGAGCTGCTGCGGCCGGGGAGGTGGGAGGCTTCGATACGGATCTGCATCCGGCCATTGTCCAGGGCCGGAGCGTACGACGGATCGGCACACGCTCGTTCCCTGTTCTTCACCTGTGTGACCGGGGTCCGTGGCAATGTCCTGTGAACCGTACATGACATCAACCACGTGCCACCGCGCGGCAGTTGGAGAGGACACCCCCCACATGTCCCGTCTTACAGCGACGAGATGGATAACCGCCCTTGCCCTCGCGGCCGCCGCCGGACTCGGCGCGGCGCCTCCCGCGCCCGCGGCCGCGCGCCCGGCCACCCGTGCGACCGCCGTCCCGGCGGCCACCGCCCCCGGGGTGCTGGACGACTCGTACTACGCGGACGCCGAAGGCAAGTCGGGCGCGGCGCTCAAGAGCGCGCTCCACACGATCATCAGCAAGCAGTCGACGGTCAGCTACGCCCAGGTCTGGGACGCGCTGAAGGTCACCGACCAGGACCCGGCGAACTCCTCCGACGTGATCGAGCTGTACACCGGGAACTCCGTCCCCAAGTCGAGCAGCGGCGGCAGTACGGGTGACTGGAACCGCGAACATGTCTGGGCCAAGTCGCACGGCGACTTCGGTACGGCCACCGGTCCGGGGACCGATCTCCACCATCTGCGGCCGTCGGACGTGGCCGTGAACGGCGTCCGGGGCAACAAGGACTTCGACAACGGCGGCACGGCGGTCGCCGGAGCCCCCGGCAACTTCACGGACTCGGACTCCTTCGAGCCGCGCGACGCGGTCAAGGGCGATGTCGCGCGAATGATCCTCTACATGGCCGTGCGGTACGACGGCGGAGACGGATTCCCCGACCTGGAGCCGGACGACAAGGTCGACAACGGCTCGGCGCCGGCGATCGGCCGGATCAGTGTGCTCAAGCAGTGGAGCGACGAGGACCCGCCCGACGCCTTCGAGGAACACCGCAACGACGTGATCTACAGCGACTACCAGCACAACCGGAACCCGTTCATCGACCACCCGGAGTGGGTCGACTCGATCTGGTAGACGCGGGCCGTGCGGGGGCGGGCCGGCCCGCCCCCGCCGTGCTGTCGGCGGCGGGCGGACGCTCAGGCGAGTTCCCCGTCCCCGCTCCCCTTGGAGGTGTGGGCGATGCACTCGACGTCGATCTGGTCGGCGAGTTTCGCCAGTTCGATGGTGAGGGCGGCCACGGTGTCCTCGTCGGCGTTCGACGCGTCGTCGCGTACCGCCTGCAGCCAGCCCGCGCCGAGCGTCCGCAGCATGTGGCTCACATCGGCGGCTGCCACATGCAGGACGCCCTGCTCGTCGGGGACCAGGGCCAGCATGACGTCACGGTTCAAGTCTCTCCGCCTCCAGTGTCTGCGGAATGCTCCGCGGTGCGACTCTAATGACACCTTGCGCCCTCACGCGGGACATGAGGTGCATGCCCTCGGGAGCGCGTGCGATGTATGAGCTGTCCGTGTCTGTCCTTGGTGTGGTGTGCCCGCTCAGGGGCCGGGCCACTCCGGCGGCGGGACATCAAGGGGCCGGAGCGGTACGTGCCGCTTCTCACCGCCGCTCGGCGCGGCGGCGCCGGATGACGGCGATGTCGATGGCCGCTACGGCGGTGAAGACGGCGCATACGGCGGCGAGAACCACCAGGACGGCTGTACTCGGGGATCCCGACGACCGGGCGGAAGCCGCCCACAGCGCGAGGAGCGCGGCCCCCGCCGCGAAGAGCGGCAGGGCGATCGAGGAGAGCACCAGCCGGGCGCCCAGCGCGCTGTAGGCGGTCAGCGGTTCGGTCCCGGTCCTGGGCCGCCCGAGGCCGGGGAAGTGTGAACGGGCGTGCGGGGCGGGTCCGCCGTGGCCCCCGCTCAGCACCGCACGGTGGGACATGAGGAACCCCTTCCCGGCCGCGGTCACCGGGAGTGCGGGCGGCCGCGCGCCTGAATCGCGTGGATCCTGTACCACCCAGTGTGCTCCGCCCGGGCCGTTCCCGGCCGGTCCCCGCCGTTTCCGTCCGCTCCCCGCCGTTCTGGTCCTGGCCCCGGCCCTCCCGGGTCAGCGGACCGGGCGGACGCGTCCCACCGCGGCGTAGATCCCGCTGTCCTCGGCTTCCGGCGCGCCCGTGTCCTTGAACCACTCGGGCGCGGTCACCAGGCCGGGCTCGACCAGATCGAGCCCGTCGAAGAAGCGGGCGACCTCGGTACGGGTGCGGAAGCCGAGCCGGATGCCGCCCTTCGCGTACTGCGCCGTGACCATGGCAGCCAGCTCCTCGTACCGGTCCGACGCGGCATGGGACAGCACCAGGCAGCTGCCCGGCGGCAGGGTGTCCACCAGGGCGCCGACGATGCCGTACGGGTCCTGGTCGTCGGGCACGAAGTGCATCAGCGCGATCAGCGAGAGCGCTATCGGCCGGTCGAAGTCCAGGAACTTCCGGGCGTGGTCGATGATCGTCAGCGGCTCGCGGACATCCGCCTGGATGTAGTCGGTCGCGCCCTCCGCGCTGCTGACCAGCAGGGCCTCCGCGTGCCGCAGGACGATGGGGTCGTTGTCCGTGTAGACGACCCGGGCCGACGGCACGGTCTGCTGGACGATCTGGTGCAGATTCGGGCGGGTGGGGATGCCGGTGCCTATGTCGAGGAACTGGTCGATGCCGCTGTCCGCGAGCCAGGCGGCGGCGCGGTTCATGAACGCCCGGTTCTGCCGGGCCGCGTCCTTCGCCTCGGCCGGCAGGCTCTCGCCGACCTCCTGGTCGACGGGGTAGTTGTCCTTGCCGCCCAGCAGCCAGTCGTATACCCGGGCGGGGTGCGGCTTGCTCGTGTCGATCCGGGGGGCGGGTGCGGCTGCCGTCATGGCGGGCTCCGTTGCGCGAGGAGTGGACGGGGCAGGTTCCGGTGAGGCCGGGGTGCCGGGTGACTGCCCGCGCTGTCCGCGGTCACCCGGCACCCCGGCCGACCAGCGCCTTGTCGGCGAAGTCTGCCACAGCAACTCGCCGTGCAGCACATGCCGTTGAACAGGCGGAACGGGGCGGACCCGGCCGGTACGGCCCGTCCGCCCCGTTCGTGCGCCGCTGTTCAGTGGTCGTGCCCACCGTGCTCCGGCATGTCCGCACCGGAACCGGAACCGGAACCGGAACCGGTGTCGGTGCCGGAGCCGCCGTGCGAGGCCGCGGCCCTGACGGTGAACTCCGCTGTGTGGACCTTCCCCTGGTGCTGGAAGTCGAGATACAGCCGGTAGGCCGTGGCGCTGGGGAACTCCGCGTGGAAGGTGATCCCGGGCCCGGGACGCGTGGTCCCGTCGCCGGGTGCTCCCTGCGGATGTACGTGGAGGTAGGCGAGGTCGCCCTGGCGCAGGGCGACGAGATGTCCGTACGCGCCCAGGTAGGGCTGGAGATCGGTGACCGGCCGGCCGTCCTTCGCGACCGACAGGGTGAGCATGCTCGCCGCGCCGGCCGTGGCGTCTCCGGACAGCGTGACGGTGTATCCGTCGACGTGCGCCGTGCGGGAGGGCGCGGGCAGCGGGGTGGGGCGGTAGTCGCCTGCGACGGAGACGTCGGCGCCCAGGGTGAGGCCGCTGCCGCCCGCGGGCACGAAGTCGGTGAAGACGCGGTAGCTCCCGGCCGAGCGGAAGGTGAGCGGCACCGACCAGGTGCCGTCGGCGGCCAGTTCGGGATGGACGTGCTGGAAGCCGGAGAGGTCGCTGCGGGCGACGATGAAGTGCAGGTCCTTGCCGTGCGACTGCGTGTAGCGGGTGACCGGCTTTCCGTCGGGGCCGGTGATCCGGAAGCGGAAGTCGGTCTTCTTGCCGGCCGGCAGCGGCTCCGACGGCGGTACGAGGGTGTAGCCGTGCTCGGAGATCTGCAGACCGCCGGGGACGGTGTCGCCGGAGCCCATCGGGTCGGCGGAGCTTTCCATGCCGTGGCCCGCGTGGGCGTCGGCGGACTCGCCGCCCACCGGCCCCACCGCGTGGCCGATACCGAGAGAGGCCCCGAAGACCAGGGCGAGACCTACCGCGAACGTTGCTGTCTTGCCGATGGTGTTCATCGCTTGTCCTTCCGGGGAGCCGCGGCTCCGTGCCGAGCGTACGGGGGTGGGGTATGGCCGGCGGAGGCCGGCGCCCGCTGTGCGCGGGCGGCCGGGCCCGGTGGCGCGCTGCGTCAGTGGCAGGTTCCGCAGCAGCTGCCCGACGCCTGCTCGGGGGCGGCGGTGACCTCGTACCCGGCCTCGTCGACCGCGGCGGTGACCGCCGCGTCGTCGACGGCGCCGGTGGACGTCACCGTCACCTTGCCGGTGGAGAGATCGACATCGACCCCGGTCACCCCGTCGATCTTGGAGACCTCCTCGGTGACGGACGTGACGCAGTGGGCGCAGGTCATGCCGCTGACGGTGTAGACGGCCGGGGATTCGGACGCGGTGGTGGTCATGGCGAAGCCTCCTGCTTCTCGGTCGCGCCGACGGCCTCTCCGCCGGTCACTCATCCGACTACATACCCCTTGGGGGTATCTCGTCAAGTCGGAACCGATGTGGCGTCCGGGGGTGGCGCTGTGTACCCCCTGGGGGTATGTTGCTCTTCCAATGATACCCCCCTCCGGTATGGGAGCCTTCTGATGTCGGACTCAGCCGCACCTCCGCATCCGCGGCGCTGGACCGCGCTCGCGCTGATCGCCCTGGCGCAGTTCATGGTGATCATGGACACGTCGATCATTGGCGTGGCCCTGCCCGATATGCAGCACGACCTGGGCTTCTCGCAGGAGACCCTGTCCTGGGTCTTCAACGCCTACGTCGTCGCGTTCGGCGGGCTCCTGCTCCTCGGCGGCCGTCTGTCGGACCTGTTCGGGGCCAAACGGCTCTTCGTCGTCGGCTGGACGGTCCTCGCCGCCGGTTCCCTCACCGCGGGGCTGGCCGGTGAGGTCTGGGTCGAGCTGACCGGCCGCGCCCTGCAGGGCATCGGCGCCGCACTGATCGCGCCCTCGGCCCTGACGCTGCTGATGATGCTCTTCGGATCCCGCCCCGCCGAGCTCACCAAGGCGTTCGCGCTGTACGGCGCGGCTGCCCCTGCGGGTGGTACCGCCGGTGTCTTCCTCGGCGGCCTCATCACCCAGTACGCCAGCTGGCCCTGGGTCTTCTACATCAACATCCCCATCGCGATCGTCGTCCTGGCGATGACGCCGGGCGTCATGCCGTCGGCCCCGGCGCGCCGCGGCTCCATCGACCTCGCCGGTGCCGTCACGGTCACGGCGGGACTGGCCATCGCCGTCTTCGCGGTGGTGCGCGCCCCCGGGACGGGCTGGGGCTCGCCCAAGACCTGGCTCGTGCTGCTGGCCGGGATCGCCCTGATCGGCGCGTTCGTCGTCATTCAGTCCCGGCGGAGCGAGCCGCTGATGCGGCTCGCCATCCTGCGGTCACCCAATCTGGCGGGCGCCAACGTCGCCCAGCTGCTGATGGCCGCCGCCTGGATCCCGATGTGGTTCTTCCTCAACCTCTACCTGCAGCAGGTGCTGGGCCTCGGCGCGTTCGCCTCCGGATCCGCGCTGCTGCCCATGACGGTCGCGATCATGATCATGATGATTGTCCTCGCGCCCCGGCTGATCGCCAGGTTCGGCCCCAAGCCGATGATCGTCACCGGCCTGTTCGCGCTGGCAGCGGGCATGGTCTGGCTGTCGTTCGTCCGAGCCGACGGCACGTTCCTGGTCGATGTCCTGCCCGCTTCGCTGCTGGCGGCGGTGGGCATGTCGCTGGCCTTCATCCCCTCGCTCGGTACGGCGCTCTCCAGCGCACGCCCCGAGGAAGGCGGACTGGCGTCCGGCATCGTCAACACCAGTTACCAGGTCGGCTCGGCGCTGGGACTGGCCGCCATGACGGCGGTCGCCGCCGCGCACGGCTCGAACGAGCTGGGCGACACCGGCGCCCTCACCAACGGCTTCTCCGCCGCCTTCATCGGTGCCGCGGCCCTCGCCGCGGCCGGCGGGGCCGCCTCGCTCCTCACCCTGCGCTCCGCTCCGCCGACCGCCGCGGCGGAGGGCGCGGCGCAGCAGGAGCAGCCCGAGGCCGTCTGACGGGCCCCGTCCACCCCCGGCCGACCCGGCCCGCCGGACGCGTACGAGGCGTGTCCGGCGGGCCGCCGGACCTGCGGCGGGGGTCTGCGGGACGGACGTGACAGGATGTCTCCATGTCTACCAACGTTTTCTTCGACATCACCATTCAGGGCGAGGCCGCGGGAAGGATCGTCTTCGAGCTCTTCGATGACGTCGTTCCCAAGACCGCGCAGAACTTCCGTGAGCTCGCCACCGGCGAGCACGGCTTCGGCTACGAGGGCTCGGCGTTCCACCGCGTCATCCCGGACTTCATGCTCCAGGGCGGTGACTTCACCAGGGGTGACGGCACCGGCGGCAAGAGCATCTACGGCGAGAAGTTCGCCGACGAGAACTTCACGCTGAAGCACGAGCGGCCCTACCTGCTGTCGATGGCCAACGCCGGCGCGAACACCAACGGCTCGCAGTTCTTCGTCACCACGGTGAAGACCCCGTGGCTCGACGGCAAGCACGTCGTCTTCGGCGAGGTCGTCGAGGGCCAGGAGCTCGTCAAGAAGATCGAGTCCCTCGGGTCCCGCTCCGGCAGCACCAGCGCGAAGATCGTCATCGCGGCTTCCGGCGTCGTCGAGAAGTAACCCCCCGGACCCCAGGTCCCCGGATTCTCCCGGCCACCGGCCGGACCCGTCCGGGTGCCTCCGCGGCCGCCACCACGGTGAGCGGCCGCGGAGCCCCGGACCCCGGCGGGCAGCGGCCCGGACTCATGCGTCAGTCCGGGGTGGCCGTGCACTGAGCGGCCGGAGGAGCCCCGTCCGGCCAGGCCAGCGTCTCGAACTGGATATGCCGCGCCGGGTCGGGCGACAGCTTCACGATGGCCACCGCCTTGTCGTACGGCGTCCCGTAGCTGTTGAGGCAGATCCAGCCGCCGGCGCCCTTCACCATGGCGTTGCCGTGCAGCCGCGGCCAGGCCGCCGCGATGGAGGCGAGGTCCGGGACCTTGTCCTTGGCCGTCGCCCGGTTCCTGATACCCGCGATGGCCGTCATGGCCGAGTCGTGTGTGGTGATGGTCCGGCCGTCGGCGAGATCGGTGGGGCCGATGTCGCCCACGCCGTCGGACTTGCCACTGCCCTGGACAAGGCTGCTCAGCGCGGTGAAGTCGGCCTTCGAGCCCCCGGTCGCGGGCGGGTTCCCGCTGGTCCAGGCTCCCTCGTGGGTCACGGTCGCGTACTCGACGGTGAGCCCGGCGCCGAAGCTGAAGGCGTCCCAGTCCATCGAAGGATCCAGCGCGAGCGTCGACGCGCCCGAGACGGTGACCACCCGGTAGTGCCGGTCCGCGCACCCCCGGCTGCCGAGCGCCCGGACCAACTGGGCCAGTTCCGGAGGGCGTCCGGAGAAATACACCGTCGTGGCCTTCGAGTCGCACAAGTTGTTCACCATCTGCGCGAAGTCGTTGGGCGTCACCTCCGACGAGTCGTACTGCTCAGGAGCGAATGGCGTTCCCTTCGTCTCCGAGCGGAACGCCGCACGCAGCGACCGGGAGTAGAGGTCGTCCGCGTGCGTGTCCTCCACCAGGAAGGTCTGCTGCGGGCCGACCTTGAGATGGTGGGTCAGCGCACGTGCCTGATCACTGTTCGACGGGACGATCTTCGCCAGCCCCGGATACCTCCTGGGGTGCTCCTTGTCGTTGGCGAGGTCGTCCGCGGTGATCGGCCCGCCCACCACCGCGATGCCCTTCCGGTTCGTCAGGTAGTCGATGGTCTGCTTGGTCCGCTCGACGCTCAGATTGAAGCCGAAGACCGCACGCAGCTTGTCCCGTCCGGACCTGGCCATCCCCGCCAACTGGTCGGAGACCTCCTTCCAGCGGGCCATGTCACGGCCGGGGCTGGCGAGCACCAGGCGCACCGGCGGTTCCTCGGAGCCCTTTCGGTTGGCCCGGTACTGGGCCAGATAGGCACCCTGCACTTCGCGGACCACCTGGACGCGCCCGGCCCGGTCCTCCGGGGCGGGGGTCATCGGGATCATCAGCGCGATCGTGGCGTACGGCTTGCCGCTCCTGACGATTCGGGAGTTGGCCTCGGCGATGCGGTCGGAGACCGGCCCCAGCTCGGCGGTGAAGTGGTAGCTGCCGTCGGTGACACCGGTGCAATCAGTGTCACCGCCGCGCTTCTCGACCCCGGTTCCGCAGGAGTGGTCGGGCCGCAGCGTGACGACGCCCACGGCCACCAGGGCGAGGACGACCACCACCGCGGCAGTCCAGTTCAGCCGCCGGACAATGGGCGGCCGCGCGAGGTGCCAGTGCCGGAGCGCGGTGAAGGGGTTACGCATGGGCTGCTACCTTCCGTCGACCGGTAGATCCGGCGCCTGCACGCCGCTCACCAGCGCATCGATCCAGCCGTCGTCGGCGACGGCGTCGACGTAGGCGTTGTAGGCCCGGTCCCGCCGGGGACGGTTGCTGTAGTCGTCGCAGAGTGCTTCCAGCGCCGTCCTGACCTGCACGGTCACCGGGTCGGCGTGCCCGGTCGGCACTGCCGCCAGCGGTGCGGAGAGCTGCCATACGGTGGTGACCAGCCGTCGGATCGCCCCATGCACCCGGCGGTCCGCGTCGGTGGTGCAGGAGTGGCACAGGGGGGCGTCCGTCCTCTCGGGTGTGTCGCCGGACGCATACCCCGACCATGCCGGGGGAGCGGCCGCCACCAGGTTGACGGCGCGCAGCCAGTCCGCCGGTGTCCGCTCCGTGTACTGGTGGTGCAGCGCTCGTACGACCACGGTGTCGAGGCGGCCCTGGGCGAGCGCGTGGTGCAGATACCGCGGCTCGTGCCGGTCCGAGTCGTCGGAGCGCACATCGCCGCGGTTGTACTGGGCGGCCAACGCGGCATGCAGCCGGCCCCATTGCTCCTCGCCGCTCTGCTCACGCAGTTCGCCCAGGAGCAGGGCCCGCAGTGCCCGGTCGGTGACGAGGGGGAAGCCCGGGTGCGGCCCGCCGGGCCAGGGCCGGTGGTTCCAGTGCGGCAGATCAAGGACGGAGTCGCGCAGCTGCCTGACCGACAACTCCAGACCGACGCCGGGCAGTTCACGCTGTACGGAGTGCGCGGTGCGCAGCAGTCGCACGGCGGCCTCGCCGTCCATCGCCGGCGCCAGAGCGGTCGCCCGGGCACGGGCGGCGGCGTCCGGCAGTAACTGACCGAGCAGCCGGGTGCCGAGCGGGACGGGCGAGTCCGGCAGCCGCAGGGAGAGCAGCAGATCCATCGGGAACGGAGCCCCGTCCCGCAGCCGCGCCACGGCGGCGTCGGCGAGCAGCATCGCGTTGCCGGCGCGCCCACCGCCGATACGGGCGATGACGCTGGGCAGCGAGGGCGGGCGTACGACGTCGCCGAGCATGGCGCGGACATCCGCTTCAGTGACCGGAGGAATGCCCAGCCGCAGCAGCCACGACAGCGGCGGGCGCCGTTCGGGAGCGGTCCAGGGTGACTCGTGGGTGGTGGGGACGAGAGCGGGGTCGGAGCCGTCACCGAGTGAGGTGGCGAAGACAATGGGCAGCATGACGCGGCCGCGTCCGGTCCACTGCCCTGTGGCAGCCGCGTATCGGTCGGTGAACGGGGTGAGGAAGCGGGTGCGCAGCGCCTCGTCCAGATTGTCCAGGAGGATGAGTGGCGGATGCTGGGTGCGGCGGGTCCAGTACCCGTACCCGCCGTTGATGTCGGCGAGCAGCGCGTCGATCAGATGTGCCTCCACGTCCTGGCGGTCGGCGCCCCGCGAGCGGAACTTCCGTACCAGCGCGAAGAGCCGTTGCGCCGCGTCGCCGTCCAGCCGGTCCAGCCGGGAGCGCCACCAGGCCCAGCCGGAGTCCTCGCTCTCTCGTTCCAGCAGGCTCCGGGTCGCGGCGTCCAGTACTCCCTGGAGCCCGGGCACCCCGGGCAGCAGCCCGGCCACGACTCCGTTCACCGCGTCCAGCCACCGCTGGATACCCGCTCTGCGTATCTGCGGGTCCGGGTTGCGCTGGGCGAGTACGGTGCGCAGCTCCTGCTCCGCCGCTACAAGGTCGGCCGGCCGCACCTCCTCGTCCTGCTGTGCGTCGGGGCGCCACACGGTCAGTACGAGGAGCGCGGCGGAGAGCCGGGGGAACGTCAGGGTGTGGCTGGTCCGGTCCCGCTCCCTGCCCAGCTGGTGCGAGAGCGTGAACAGGAGGTTGGTCACGGGCGACGCGTTCACGGTGTCCAGCCGTGCGAGGTCGCCCCGGTCGGTGGCGGAGTACGGCGCGGCGCCGAGGTCCACCCGGGCCGTCGGCAGATGGCTGTGGTATCCGTCGTTCAGGGCGTCGAGCAGCGTCGTCTTCCCGGAGGAGCGCCCGCCGACGACTTCCACGACGGGGTCGCCCTCCGGGTACACGCGGTCCACCCAGCGGCCACCGCCCGGCGGCATGCCGAGCAGTGCCGGGGCCAGCCTGTCGACGACCGGGCCGAGGTTGTACAGCGTGCCCATCCCGCCCCCGTCACTCGTTGCCGTGGCCACCGTGCCCGGGTGGCATGCCCCCCGCGGCAGCCCGGCCCGTCAACGGATCAGCAGGAGAATCATGACAAGTCCGCTGCACAGAAGGAGAGTTACTCTATACGAGCAGTGGTTCCGCCGGGTACGGATTGCGGATCACGGAGGGCGGGTGGGAAACGCGCGCCCCGCGGTCACACACCTGGTTGCGCGCCCGGCCGGGCCAGGACCCGGGCCCGGCAGGCTGACGGGGAACCCCAGGCCGAGCGCAGGGCGCGGGCCTTGCGGATCCACAGCGACAGGTCGTACTCGGCGGTGTAGCCGATGGCGCCGTGCAGTTGCAGCGCGGTCCTGGCCGCCGCGTACGCCGCCTCGCCCGCCGCCACCTTCGCGGCCGCGACATCGGCCCCCGTGTCCGGTGACTTGCCGGCCAGGGCCACCGCCGCACCGTGCACCAGCGGGCGGGCGAACTCCAGCCCGGTCAGCGCGTCCGCCAGCCGGTGCTTCACCGCCTGAAAGGCCCCGATGGTGGTGGAGAACTGGGTGCGCTGCTTCGCGTAGGCGACCGTCTGCTCGACCAGTGCCAGCCCGACTCCCAGCGCCTGGGCCGCAGTTGCGAACGCCGCCCAGTCGGCGGCCGTGCGGGCCGCGGCGCCGACGTCCGCGCCCGACACGAGCGGAACACCGCCCGCGATGTGCGGGACCGCGAGCCGTCGGGCGGGATCGACCGAGGGCTGAACGGCGCCGTGCCCCGACGCGGCGTGCAGTTCCGCCCCGCCCCTGCCCTGTTCCTGCCCACCGAAGGACCCGGCCGCCGCCCCGGCGTCCGTCACCACGAAAGTGACGTCGGCGGTGTCCATGTCCAGGGCGTACGGCCCGCCGGCCGGCATCGCCAGCGAGGCCATGGCCCCGCCCGAGGCCAGCCGCGGCAGCCACCGGTCGGCGGCGGCGCTGTCCGCGCACCCCGCGGGGCCGCCGAGAAGAACGCTCGCCGCCACCGTCTCCACCAGGGGCCCAGGCACGGCGTGCCGCCCCAGCTCGACGAAGGCGACGGCCAGTTCGACGGGGAGCGGGCCCATGCCCTCGTACTTCTCGGGTACGGCGAGGGCGAACACCCCCGCGTCCGCGATCCGCTTCCACAGCGCCTTGCCCGGTCCGGTGTCGCCCGCGCCCCAGGCCCGTACCGCCGCCGGTGTGTCGGCCGCCGCGAGCATCCGGTCCAGGGTGCGGCCGAATGCGGTCTGTTCGTCGTCCAGCAGGAATTTCATGACCGGCGTCCCTTCGGCAGGCCCAGCAGCCGTTCGGCGATGATGTCGCGCTGGATCTCGTTGGTCCCCGCGTAGATGGGGCCCGCCAGCGAGAAGGTGTAGCCGTCGGCCCAGCTGCCGCCGGCGGGTGCGTCCGGCGCCTCGTCGGACAGCTCGCCGTGCGGGCCGAGCAGGTCGAGCGCCGTCTCGTGCAGGCTGATGTCCAGCTCCGACCAGAACACCTTGTTGAGACTCGACTCGGCCCCGATGGAGCCGCCGGTCGCGATCCGGGAGGCGTTGGCGTAGGTGAACAGCTGATAGGCGCGGGAGCGGATCACCGCGTCGGCGACCCGGTCGCGCAGCGCGGTGTCGGCCGGGTCGGCCTCGGCGCGCCACAGCGCGGCCAGCCGCTCGGCCGCCGCGGTGAAGCGGCCCGGGCTGCGCAGCGTCAGACCGCGCTCGTTGCCCGCGGTGCTCATCGCGACCTGCCAGCCGCGGCCCGGCTCGCCGATGACGTCGGCGTCGGGGACGAACACGTCGTCGAGGAAGAGCTCGGCGAAGGCCGGCTTGCCGTCCAGCCGCCCGACGGGCCGTACGGTCACACCGTCGGCGTCGAGCGGGAACATCAGATAGGTCAGCCCCCGGTGCGGCCGGTCCGCGTCCGGGTGGCTGCGGAAGAGGCCGAAGGCGCGGTCCGCGAAGGCGGCCCGCGACGACCACGCCTTCTGGCCGTTGAGCAGCCAGCCGCCCGCCGTCCGGGTCGCGGTGGAGCGCAGCGAGGCCAGGTCGGAGCCGGACTCCGGCTCGGACCACGCCTGCGCCCAGATCACCTCGCCGCTCGCCATGGCGGGCAGGATCCGCGCGCACTGCTCTGCGCTGCCGTGCTCGAAGAGCGTGGGGGCGAGGAGGTTGATGCCGTTCTGGCTGACCCGGCCGGGCGCGCCCGCGGCGAAGTACTCCTCCTCGAAGATCAGCCACCGCAGGATCGAGGCGTCCCTGCCGCCGTGTTCCGCGGGCCAGGAGACCACCGACCAGCGGTCCTGCGACAGGATGTGCTCCCAGGCGCGGTGCGCGGCGAAGCCCTCCGCGGTCTCCAGGGAGGGCAGCGGGTCCGCGGGCACATGGGCGGCGAGCCACTCGCGGGCCTCGGCGCGGAAGGCGTCATCGGCTGCGGTGAAGTCGAGATCCATCAGCGTCCTGCCTTCTTCATCGCGCCGATGTCCATCCCGCCGAGCGAGTCGGCCGCGGTCTCGGCGTTGTGCGCGTGGGCGAGGTGGTGGAGGCCGAACACCGAGTCGAGACCGGTGTGCAGGCCCTGCAGATCCTCGGCCTGGTTGACCGCGCGCTTGGTCAGGGCCAGCCCCATCCTGGGCATCTCGGAGATACGGGAGGCGAGTTCGAAGGTGCGGTCGGTGAGCTCGGCCGCCGGCACCACCCGGTTGACCATGCCGACCTCGTAGGCGCGCCGTGCGCTCATCCGGTCACCGGTGAAGAGGAACTCCTTGGCGATCCGCGGGGGCATCACCCACGGGTGGGCGAAGTACTCGACACCGGGGATCCCCATCCGTACGACCGGGTCGGCGAAGAAGGCGTCGTCGGCGGCGACGATCAGGTCGCACACCCAGGCGAGCATCAGTCCGCCCGCCACACAGGCACCCTGCACGGAGGCGATGAGCGGCTTCGGCAGCTCGCGCCAGCGCCGGCACATCCCCAGATAGACCTCGGACTCCCGGGCGAAACGGCTCTCGGCGCCGGTCTTGTCCGAGTGGTCCCACCACAGCCCGGCCTTGCGGTCGAAGGGGAGATGCGCGTCGCGCTCCGGGGTTCCGATGTCGTGCCCCGCGGAGAAGTGCCGGCCCGCGCCCGCCAGTACGACGGCCTTCACCTCACTGTCGTCGGCCGCGCGGTAGAAGGCGCGGTCGAGGGCGTAGGTCATCGCGGAGTTCTGCGCGTTGCGGTAGTCCGGGCGGTTCATGGTGACGAGGGCGACGGGGCCCTGCCGCTCGTAACGCACCACGGGCTCTTCATGGTCGGCGGTCATCGGCGCCTCCTTCTCTGGCAGGCATTCTCTGGCAGGTATTCTTCCCTAACAAGTGTTTGGTAGGTTAGCCTACGGTCATGAGCAGCGTCGAGGAATCCGGCAGCGGGACCGCCCGGCAGCGGACCGCATCGCGAGGTGGACATCCGTGAACAAGCCCCCGCAGTACCTCCCCGGGCACCAGCTGCTCGCCGGCCGGACCGCGGTGATCACCGCGGCCGCGGGCGCGGGGATCGGCGGCGCCACCGCACGCCGGTTCCTTGAGGAGGACGCCCGCGTCGTCCTCGGTGACAGCCACGCCCGCCGTCTCGACGAGACCGTGCAGGCGCTGGCGGACGAGTTCGGCGCCGACCGGGTCGCCGGCGCCGCCTGCGACGTCACCGACGAGGAGCAGGTCGGCGCCCTCTTCGACCTCGCGGAGGAACGGCACGGCCGGCTCGACCTCGTCGTCAACAACGCGGGGCTCGGCGGCACGGCCGAGCTGACTGAGATGACCGACGCCCAGTGGGACAAGGTCATCGACGTCACCCTCAACGGGACCTTCCGGTGCACCCGCGCCGCGCTGCGCCGGATGAGGGCCTCCGGCGGCGGGGGAGTCGTCGTCAACAACGCCTCCGTCGTCGGCTGGCGCGCCCAGCGAGGACAGGCCCACTACGCCGCGGCGAAGGCCGGCGTGATGGCGCTCACCCGCTGTGCCGCGGTGGAGGCCGCCGAGTACGGCGTACGGGTCAACGCGGTCTCGCCCAGCCTGGCCATGCACCCGCACCTGGTGAAGGTCACCACGCCCGAGCTGCTCGAACAGCTCACCGAGGCCGAGGCGTTCGGCCGGTACGCGGAGCCGTGGGAGATCGCCAACGTCATCGTCTTCCTGGCCAGCGGCTACTCCTCGTACATGACGGGCGAGACCGTGTCGGTCAGCAGTCAGCACGCGTGAGCGGGGAACGACAATGGGTCTGTGCCTACTCCCAAGAATGCGCCCGCCGACAAAAATGTGGCTGCCGCCAAGAAAAAGACTGACGTGAGTCCCTCGCCCGCGCGGCGCAGGGAGCTGCTCGCCACCGCCGCCGAGGTGTTCGCGGCCCAGGGCTACAACGCCACCACGGTGCGCAAGATCGCGGACGAGGCCGGCATCCTGGCCGGCAGCCTCTACTACCACTTCGACTCCAAGGAGTCGATGCTCGACGAAATCCTGAGCACCTTCCTGGACGAGCTGTGGGCCCGCTACGACTCCGTACTCGCATCGGGTCTCGGCCCCAGGGAGACCATCGAAGCCCTTGTCACCGAGTCCTTCCGGGAGATCGACCGGCACCGCGCCGCGGTCGCCATCTACCAGAAGGAGTCCAAGTACCTCTCCGTGCAGCCGCGCTTCGGCTATCTCGCCGACTCGCAGGAGAAGTACGAGAAAGCCTGGCTCGGCACGCTCGAACGCGGCGTCTCCGAAGGAGTGTTCCGCGGCGATCTCGACGTCCGCCTCACCTACCGCTTCGTGCGCGACACCGTCTGGGTCGCCGCGAGCTGGTACCGGCCAGGCGGACAGCACAGCCCGGAGGAGATCGCCCGCCAGTACCTCGCGATGGTCCTCGAAGGCATCGCGTCCGGGCCCCACCAGCACCCATAGACCGGCCGCCGTTCGCCGGACGGCCGGCATCACCAGGTTCCCCATGGAGGAGCAGTCATGGCCGAGGCATACATCGTCGAAGCGGTACGCACCCCGGTCGGGCGGCGCAAGGGCGGGCTCAGCGCCGTCCACCCCGCCGACCTCGGTGCGCACGTGCTCCGGGCGCTCGTGGAGCGTTCGGGCATCGACCCGTCCGCCGTCGAGGACGTCGTCCTCGGCTGCCTGGACACCGTCGGCCCGCAGGCCGGGGACATCGCCCGGACGAGCTGGCTGGCGGCCGGGCTGCCCGAGGAGGTGCCCGGTGTGACCGTCGACCGGCAGTGCGGATCCTCCCAGCAGGCCGTGCACTTCGCGGCGCAGGGCGTGCTCTCCGGCACCCAGGACCTCGTCGTCGCGGGCGGCACCCAGAACATGTCGATGATCCCCATCGCCTTCGCGAGCCGGCAGGCGGCCGAGCCGCTGGGGCTGACCGAAGGGCCGTACGCCGGGTCGGAGGGCTGGCGGGCGCGCTACGGCGACCGGCCGGTCAACCAGTTCCACGGCGCCGAGCTGATCGCCGAGAAGTGGGGCATCTCCCGCACCGACATGGAGGAGTTCGCGCTCCGCTCGCACCAGCGCGCGCTCCGGGCCATCGACGAGGGGCGCTTCGCCCGCGAGACCGTCGCCTACGGGGATGTCACCACCGACGAGGGGCCGCGCCGGGACACCTCCCTGGAGAAGATGGCCGGACTGAAGCCCGTCGTGGAGGGCGGCCGGCTCACCGCGGGCGTCTCGTCCCAGGTCTCCGACGGCGCGTCGGCCATGCTGCTCGCATCCGAACGGGCCGTACGCGAGCACGGGCTGACGCCCCGGGCCCGTATCCACCACCTCTCGGTGCGCGGTGAGGACCCCATCCGGATGCTGTCCGCGCCGATCCCGGCGACGGCGTACGCGCTGAAGAAGGCCGGCATGTCCATCGACGACATGGACCTGGTCGAGATCAACGAGGCGTTCGCTCCGGTGGTGCTCGCCTGGCTGAAGGAGACCGGCGCCGATCCGGAGAAGGTCAACGTCAACGGCGGCGCCATCGCGCTGGGCCACCCGCTCGGGGCGACCGGCACCAAGCTGATGACGACGCTCCTGCACGAACTGGAGCGCACCGGTGGGCGCTACGGGCTGCAGACGATGTGCGAGGGCGGCGGCCAGGCCAACGTCACCATCATCGAGCGCCTCTGACACACCCTTCGTCCCGCATGCCGGCGGCCGTGCCGTTCCCGACACCTGGGAGTGTCGGGAACGGCACGGCCGCCTTCGTGCGGGCCCCGTGCTCCAGCGGTCTCAGCCGGCCCCGGCGGGCGCCTCGGGGACGGCGGACGTGGCTTCCAGCGCGGCCAGGGACCGCAGGGTCCCGTGCGCCTCGGACATGATCCGGCCGACCAGCTCGGCGCAGGAAGGCAGATCGTCGATCAGCCCCGCGACCTGGCCCGACGCCATCACCCCCAGATCGGGGCGGCCGTCCACCATGGACGCCTTGAGCATCATCGGCGTATTGGCCGCCAGCAGCACCTGACTCCACGTCAGGTCCTTGCCGTGCTTCATGGCCAGGCCGTCGCGGACCATCTCCGCCCAGCCGAGGCCGGAGTGCGCCTTGAAACCGGCGGCATGCCGCAGCGCCCGCAGCAACGCCGCGGGCCGTCCCGAGCGTTCCAGCGAGGCGACCAGGGGGGTACGGAGCATCCGGTGCGGCAGCCCGTCGACCTTCGTGGTGACGGTGATGTCCTTGACCCCCGCCGCGAGATACTCGGCCTTCACCGCGTCCGGGACCGTACTGTCCGACGTGAGCAGGAAGCGGGTGCCCATCGCGACGCCCGCCGCGCCCTGGGCGAGCGCGGCCACCAGACCGCGGCCGTCACGGAAGCCGCCCGCCGCGACGACGGGGATGTCCACCGCGTCGACCACCTGCGGAAGCAGCACGGTGGTGGCGACCTCACCGGTGTGCCCGCCGCCCTCACCGCCCTGCACGATGACCGCGTCGGCGCCCCACGCCGCCACCTTCTCGGCGTGCCGGCGCGCGCCGATGGACGGGATCACCACCACGCCCGCGTCCTTCAGCCGGCCGATCAGGGCCTCGGAGGGTGCGAGCGCGAAGGACGCCACCCGTACGCCCTCCTCGATGATGAGGTCCACCCGGTCGGTGGCGTCGCCCGCGTCGGCCCGCAGATTGACGCCGAAGGGCTGCTCCGTACGGGACTTGACCTCATGCACCGCCGAGCGGAGCTGCTCCAGCGTCATGGTCGCCGAGGCCAGGATGCCCAGGGCCCCGGCGTTGGCCGACGCCGACACCAGGCGGGGGCCCGCCACCCACCCCATGCCGGTCTGCACGATCGGATGGCGTACCCCGACCAGTTCGGTGAGCGGGGTGGACAGCGTGGCGGCCGGGCCCGCCCCGCCGCTGTCGCCGGTCACGTCCGCACCTCGCGGTCGCGCAGCCCCGCGGGGTCGATCACCGTACGGATCAGCCGCAGCTCCTCCGCGCTCGGCTCGCGGGTACGGGGTACGTCATCGGCCACCGCGAGCGGGAACCCGGTCGCCTCGCGCACCTGCTCCACACTCACCCCCGGGTGCAGCGACCGCACACGCAGCGTCCGGTCCCGCGTCTCGAAGTCCAGCACGGCCAGATCCGTGACGACCCGGCGGAGCTGGTGGAAGCGCGTGGCGGACGGTCCGGCCGCCGCCGCACGGTCGTGGCCGACACCGCACACCATGTCGACCTTGTCGACGAACACCCGGGTGGAGTGCCGCGGCACCCAGTAACTCGTCGGGTTGTTGATGCTGTTGACCGGGGCGCCGCGCACCCCGAGGAGCTGCCTGGCGGGCTGCTTCCAGTCGCCGATGCAGCTGATGTTCTGGTTGCCGTGCCGGTCGAGCTGGCTGGCGCCCATCATCACGTGCCGCTTGCCGCCGGTCACCATGGCCAGGTGCCGCCGGTAGGGCAGCCAGCCCTCGACGACCTCGGGCGCGGCGCCGATGGCGGGGACGTCGCCGATCACCAGCGCCTCGCCGTCGGTGAGCAGCAGATCGGGCGAGAAGGTCAGCCGGGCGAGCCGGGCACCGACCGACGGGACGGTACCCATCGGGCTGGCCAGGATCTCCCCGTCCCCCCGCCACGCCTCCGCGCAGGCGACGACGCAGTACTCGGCGCGGGTGACATCGCTCCGCCCCTCGGTGGTGGCGTCCTGTGTGCTCATGCGCCCTCCTCGGCGAACGCCGCGACCGCGGCCTGATAGGTGTCCTCGTCACCGGACAGGAAGCGTGCGGTGAACTCCCGCCAGGCGTCCGGGTCGGCGGCGGCCTTCGCGTACGCCGCCTGGAACGGCTCGTCCCGCCCGTAGTCGGGCGCGCAGGAGGTGAAGTGCGCTCCGTTCGGGGTCTCGGCGACCCCGGTCACCGAATGCCGCCCGACCAGCATGGTCTGGGGCGTGCCCGCATCGGCGAACTCCGTACTCTCCACGAGGCGTTCGCAGGAGACGTACGCCTCGTCGGCGGCGTCGCAGAAGAGGTCGTCGAAGTACGGGTCGGGGCCCAGGTACTGGCCGTTGCCCCGGGCGTCGGCCCGGTTGAGGTGGACGAGCGCGGCGTCCATCCGCAGCGCCGGTACGGCCACCAGCTCCTCGCCGTCCGGATACGGCGAAGTGACCGTCCGCAGCTCCGGGTTGACCCGCATCACGTCCGAGCCGAGACCGGCCCGTATCGGCATGAAGGGCAGCCGGTGGGCGGCGGCGGTCAGCCCCCACATGAACATCGACTCGTCCAGCTCGGTCAGCTCGAAGTCACCGCGCTGGCGCGCCGCCCTGAAGTGCGGTTCCAGCGGGATGGAGTCGAGTGTGGCGAAGGCGGCCACCAGCTTGCGGATCTTCCCGGCCGCGGCCAGCAGACCCACATCGGGGCCGCCGTACGAGATGACGGTCAGGTCGGTGACGTCCGTCCGCAGCAGGGCCCGGACCAGCGCCATGGGCTTGCGCCGGGAGCCCCAGCCGCCGATCCCGATGGTCATGCCGCTGCGCAGCCGGCCCGCGATCTCGTCCGGCGACATGATCTTTCCGGACCGTTCCGTCCTTGCGGTCTGCCCGGTCTGCCCGGCCCTTGTCTGCCCGGTCTCGCCGGGGGTGTCGGTGCTCACGACTTCTCCTTGCTTCCGAAGGTGTTACGGACCCGGTCGGCCACGCCCAGCAGGTTGGCCTCGAAGGTGAAGCCCTGCTCGAAGCGGTAGCTGCGACGGACGTCGACCGGGTCGATCCCGTTGATGGCCGCCTTCGCGAGGCGGATCAGAGTGCCGTCCTTGGCCGCGATCTCGCCCGCCAGCCGCACGGCGGCCTCCAGCAGTTCCGCGCGCGGGACGATCTCCCACACCGAGCCGTGGTGGTGCAGTTCCTGAGCGGTGGCGGTGCGCGAGGTGTAGTACAGGGTGCGCATCAGATGCTGGGGGACCAGCCGGGCGAGGTGGGTCGCGGCGCCGAGGGCGCCCCGGTCCAGCTCGGGGAGGCCGAAGGTCGCGTCGTCGCTCGCCACGATGGCGTCCGCGTTGCCCACCAGGCCGATCCCGCCGCCCAGGCAGAAGCCCGCCACGGCCGCGACCACCGGGACCTCGCACTCGTACACCGCGGCGAACGCCTCGGCGCAGCCACCGTTGGCACCTACCAGGGCCGCGTGGCCGTCGGTGCGCTGCATTTCCTTGATGTCGACTCCGGCGTTGAAACCGCGCCCGGCGGCGGCGAGGACCACACAGCGCACGTCCGGATCGGCGCCCGCGGCACGCACCGCCGCCGCCAGGTCGTACCAGCCCTGTACGGGCAGGGCATTGACCGGGGGGAAGTCGACGGTGACCACGGTGACGCCATTGAGCGGGCTTGAGGTGGAGACACCCATGAGCAGATCAGCTACCTTTCCACCAAACATTTGTTAGGTGAGAAGGTAGCAGTGGTTCGCGTACCGCGGGAGGGGGCGCCCGGCGTCCCGGCCCGTTCGACAGCCGAAGAGGAGAAGTGAGATGACGTCACAGCACGCGGATGGCACCGGCGCCCGCCCGGGGAGCACGACGGACGGCGGCGCCGGAAACAGCGGGGGGATCTGCGCGGGGCGGGTCGCCGTGGTCACGGGCGCGGGCCGGGGCCTGGGCCGCGCCCATGCCTGCGCCCTGGCGGCCGAGGGCGCGCGGGTCGTCGTCAACGACCTCGGGGTCGGGCTCGACGGCGCGGGCGGCTCGGCGGGGCCCGCGCAGGATGTCGTGGACGAGATCGTCGCGGCGGGCGGACAGGCGGTCGCCCACGCCGGGGACATCGCCACGACGGAGGGCGCCGCCTCGCTGGTCGACGCCGCCCTGGACGCGTTCGGCCGGCTGGACATCCTGGTCAACAACGCCGGGTTCCTGCGGGACAGGATGCTCGTCAACATCGACGAGGAGAGCTGGGACGCGGTCATGCGGGTCCACCTCAAGGGCCACTTCCTGGCGCTCAAGCACGCCGGGGCGCACTGGCGTGCGGAGGCCAAGGCGGGCCGTACGCCGGAGGCACGCGTCATCAACACCAGTTCGGGCGCGGGGCTGCTCGGCAGTGTGGGACAGGGCAACTACGCGGCGGCCAAGGCCGGGATCCTCGGGCTGACCCTGGTCGCCGCCGCCGAGCTGGGCCGCTACGGAGTCCAGGTCAACGCCATCGCGCCGGCCGCCCGTACCCGGATGACCGAGACGGTCTTCGCCGACACCATGGCCGCGACCGAGGACGGCGGCTTCGACGCGATGGCCCCGGAGAACGTCTCGCCGCTCGTGGTCTGGCTCGCGTCCGGGGCGTCCGGCGGAGTCACCGGGCGGGTCTTCGAGGCGGAGGCGGGCCGGATCACGGTCATGGAGGGCTGGCGGCCGGGCCCCGGCGCCGACAAGGGGGCGCGCTGGACGCCGGCCGAGGCGGGCGAGACGGCACGGCGCCTGCTCGCCGCCGCCGAGCCGCCGCAGCCGGTGTACGGCGCGCAGTGAAACGCTGCCCCGTGCGGGCGCCGTGAACGGGTGCCCGTACGGGGTGCCCATACGGGGTGCCCGCATGGGGTGGGTGCACCGGGGTACCCGCACGGGGCGGGCGCCCGGCCCGGGGCCGCTGGTGGTCGTGCGCCGGGGCCGGGGCGGCGCGGGCCGCGGAAGGTCGCACTGGAGTGGGCAGCCGAGCGGGTGGACCGCGGGTGGTCACGTGCGGGGCGGCGGCCCGGCATCCGCCCGGCTGCCTGGTATCCGCCCGGCCGCCCGGCGCTACGTCAGTCCGCCTGCCCGGCTGTCGCCTCGCCGGAGCGTGCTGCCAGGTAGCGGCCCGGGACGTCGCCGCCGCCGTGTACCGCGAGGTCGGCGCCGTTCACGTACGACGCCTGCGGGCCCGCCAGATACAGACAGGCGTGGGCCACGTCGGACGGCACGGCCATCCGGCCCATCGGGATGGTCCGCGCCACCGCCGCCCCGCCGTCGTTGCCGTACACGGCCGCGGCGTTCGCGGTGCGGATCAGACCGGTCGTGATGTGGTTGACGCGGACCAGCGGCGCCCACTCCAGCGCCAGGGCGCGGGTCAGGCCGAGCAGTCCGGCCTTCGCGGCCGAGTAGGCGGCCGTGCCGGGCTGCGGGTCGTGCCCGGAGACGCTGCCGATGTTCACGACGGAGCCGCCCTCATCCTGCGTCCGCATGACACGGTTGGCGGCCTGGGCCGTGTAGAAGGGGGCCAGCAGATTGAGCGCGACGATCCGCTCGACGAACCGCGGTGAGACCGTCGCGGCGTCCGAGTCGGGCGAGCCGCCCGCGTTGTTGACGAGCGTGTCCAGACGGCCGAACCGGGCCACCGCGTGCTCGATGAGGCCGGCCGCCGCGGCGGGGTCGCGTACGTCCGCCGCGAGGAAGGCCGCGGTGCGTCCGCCCGCGGCGGGCAGGGAATCCGGTTCACCGCGGCCGCACACGAGGACATCGGCGCCCGCGCCGAGGAACGCCTCGGCGATCGCGAATCCGATGCCCTTGGTGCCGCCCGTGACGACGACTGCCCGTCCAGTGAAGTCCGCCGGGTTGCTGATGGTCATGAGCCGCCTCCGTGCCGTCCGGGTCCGGCCGCGCCAGAGGCGGCCGGGAGCTGGTGCGAGATCAACCTACCAAGCGTTAGGTAGGTGAACTAGAGTGCACTGGATCCAAGAGAATTCCGACGGACGAGGGGTCTCCATGACGCAGGACCAACCGGTCCGCACCGTTCCCGGCGTGCTGGCGCACACCGCGCGGCGCCACCCGGACACCGAGGCGCTCGTCGACGGTGCGACACGTCTCACCTACGGCGAGCTGGCCCTGCGGGTCCGGCGCGCCACCGCCGCCGCGATGGCGTCCGGTGTCGTCCCGGGCGACCGGGTGGCGGTCTGGGCGCCCAACGGGCACCGCTGGGTGGTCGCCGCGCTGGGCGCGCTCGGCGCGGGAGCCGTGCTGGTACCGGTCAACACCCGCTACAAGGGCGAGGAGGCCGGCTGGCTGCTGGCCAGGAGCGGGGCCAGGACCCTCTTCGTGGACAACGGTTTCCTGGGCCACGACTACCTCGGCTACCTCCGCGACCTGCCCGCCGACGCGGACTCAGGCACGGGCCCGGTCCCCGCGCTGCCCGCTCTGCTCGACGTGGTGCTGCTCGGGGGCGACGCGGCCGAAGGGACGCGCAGCTGGCAGGAGTTCCTGGCCGCGGGCGGGCCGGTGTCCGACGAGGCGGCGGACGCACGGGCAGCCGAGGTCGGCGAAGAGGACGACTGCGACATGTTCTTCACCTCGGGCACCACCGGCAGGCCCAAGGGCGCGCTGACCATGCACGGCCAGAACATCCGCGCGTACGAGGCATGGTGCCGGCGGGCCGGGCTGCGCCACGGCGACCGCTATCTCATCGTCAACCCCCTCTTCCACACCTTCGGGTACAAGGCCGGGGTCATCGCCTGTCTGCGCCGGGCCGCGACGATGGTCCTCCAGCCGGTCTTCGACGTACGGGAGACACTGCGGCTGGTGACCGAGGAAAAGGTGACCGTGCTGCCCGGTCCGCCCGCCATCTACACCTCGATCCTCGACCACCCGGACCGCCACGACTACGACACCTCGTCCCTGCGGCTCGCCGTCACCGGCGCATCCGTCGTGCCCGTCGCGCTGGTCGAGCGGATGCGGGAGGAGCTGCGGCTGACCGTGCTCACCGCGTACGGACTCACCGAGTCCTGCGGCATGGTCTCCATGTGCACCGCCGACGACGACGCGCGGACCGTCGCCGAGACCGCGGGCCGGGCCGTCGACGGCGTGGACCTCTGTGTTCTCGACGCGGCGGGCAACCGGCTCGGGCCGGGCGAGAACGGCGAGATCGTACTCGGCGGTTACAACGTGATGCGCGGGTACTTCGAAGACCCCGCCGCGACCGCCGAGGCGATCGACGCCCAGGGCCGCCTCCACACCGGTGACGTCGGACGCCTCGACGAGCACGGCAACCTCACCGTCACCGGCCGGCTGAAGGACATGTTCCTGGTCGGCGGCTTCAACGTCTATCCGGCCGAGATCGAGCAACTGCTCGCGCGGCACGGGCAGATCTCCGAGGCGGCGGTCGTCGGGATACCGGACCCGAGGCTGGGCGAGGTGGGCCGCGCCTACGTCACCGCCCGGCCGGGCGAGCACCCCGATCCCGCGGAGGTGATCGCCTTCTGCCGGGAGCGGCTGGCGAACTTCAAGGTGCCGCGCGAGGTCGTGGTGCTCGACCGGTTCCCGCGCAACGCCGTGGGCAAAGTGCTGAAGACGGCCCTGGACAGGAGCTGACCGCCGTGTACGACCAGAAGCAGACGTACGACATCGAGCGGGCGGCGGCCCCAGCCCGTGTCCTGGCCCCGGCCCCTGGCCGGACTCCTGACCAGACCCCGCCCGCGGCCCCGTCCCGGCAGGGCGCAGCCGTACCCGGAGCCGCATCGTGAGCGCGCCTCCGCGCACCCCGGCGGGTGCCTGGCGCGGCCGTGAGCTGGGGGAGCGCACCGTCAGCTACGACGAGCGCGACGCGATCCTCTACGCCCTCGCGGTCGGCGCCGACGCCACCGATCTGGACCTGGTCTTCGAGGAACGCCTGCGGGTCCTGCCGACGTTCGCGCTCACCCTCGCCCAGTGGGCGCCCGACGCGCTCGGCTCGCTGGGCGCGTTCGACATCCGTACCGCGGTCCACGGCGCCCAGCGGCTCCAGGCGAGGTCCCCGCTGCCGCGCTCGGGAAAGCTGTCCATGCGGGCGTACGTCGGCGAGGTGTGGGACAAGGGATCGGCCGCGGTCTTCGAGGTCGTGGTGGTCAGCGACTGCGCGGTCGCCACCTGGTCGCTCTTCGCCCCGGGTTGTGGTGGTTTCGGCGGTGAACGCGGCCCGTCCGCACCGGCCACCCCGGCCGAACCGCCGTACCACGAGGCCGAGGTGGCGACCGCCCCCAACCAGGCGGCGCTGTACCGGCTGCTCGGTGACCGCCACGCCATGCACATCGACCCGGAGGCCGCACGGGCGGCCGGACAGCCGAGGCCGTTCCTGCACGGCCTGTGTTCGATGGCGGCGGCGACGCTGCCCCTGGCGCGGGCCGTGGGCGCCCATCCGGCCGATCTGGTCCGGCTGGAGGGCCGGTTCGCCGCCCCGGTGTTTCCCGGGGACCGTCTCACGGCGCGTGCCTGGAACTCCGAGGGACCGCGACTCTCCGGGCCCGGTACCGAGCCCGCGTCATCCGGCGCTGAACTGCGCTTCGAACTCGTCGGCGGCGGCCGCCCCGTGGTCTCCGGCGGGCGGGCCGGGTTCAGCTCCTGACCGCACCGGACGCGGATATTCAGGCACGGTGAGTGAAGCGGATCACTTTCTGTTGATGTTCAGGCATAGGTAAAGGCCAATCGGGGAGGTGACCAGACCGCTGGTGTGAACCAGTGGAATCAGTTCAGTGAGGAAAGGCAGAACACACGTGTCGGCAAGCGAGACCATTCATGTAGACGGGATGTGGCGGGGCGCCGCATCCGGCGCCACACGGGAGGTCCTCGACCCCGCCGACGCGAAGCCCCTGCAGAGCGTGGCCGAAGGCGGCGCGCAGGACGCGGACGCCGCCGTACTGGCCGCGCACACCGCTTTCGCGGGCGGCCGCGGCGACTGGCCACGCACACCGGTGGCCGAACGCGCCGCCCTGCTGCGCCGGGTCGCCGAGCTGCTCCAGCGCGACCGCGAGGAGATCGCGCTCATCGAGAGCCGCGACACCGGCAAGACCCTGGAGGAGGGCCGGGTCGACGTCGACGATGTGACCAACGCCTTCCGGTACTTCGCCGATCTGGTGATGAACGAGAGCGGCGGCCGCGTCGTGGACGCCGGTTCGCCCGACGTGCACAGCGTCGTCGTGCACGAGCCGGTCGGCGTCTGCGCGCTGATCACCCCCTGGAACTACCCGCTGCTGCAGGCCAGCTGGAAGATCGCACCGGCGCTCGCCGCAGGCAACACCTTCGTCGTCAAGCCCAGCGAGGTCACCCCGCTCTCCACCGTCCACCTGGTGAAGCTCCTGGTGGAGGCCGGTCTGCCCGCCGGAGTGGCCAATATCGTCACCGGCCCCGGTGTGCCCGTGGGGGCACGGCTGGCCGAACACCCGCAGGTCGACCTGTTCTCCTTCACCGGCGGCCTCGCCAGCGGCACCAAGGCCGCGAGCGCGGCCGTCGCCGGAGCGAAGAAGGTCGCCCTGGAACTGGGCGGCAAGAACCCCAACGTGGTCTTCGCCGACGCCTGCGCCACCGAGGAGGGCTTCGACACCGCCGTCGACCAGGCGCTGAACGCCGCCTTCATCCACAGCGGCCAGGTCTGCTCGGCCGGCGCCAGGCTCATCATCGAGGAGTCCGTCCGGGACCGCTTCGTCGCCGAACTGGCCCGCCGCGCCGAGCGGATCAGGCTGGGCCGCGGCACCGCCGACGGTGTCGAGTGCGGGCCGCTGGTCTCCCAGCAGCAGCTGGACAAGGTCGAGGCGTACGTGGCGTCCGCACTGGCCGAAGGGGCACAGCTGCGCTGCGGCGGAAAGCGGCCCGAGCCGTCCGACGACCGGCCCGCCACCGGATACTTCTACGCGCCCACCGTCCTGGACGGCTGCGACCGCACCATGAAGGTCGTACGCGAGGAGACCTTCGGCCCGATCCTGACCGTCGAGACCTTCCGTGACGAGGAGGAGGCGGTGACACTGGCCAATGACACCGAGTACGGGCTGGCCGGCGCCGTCTGGTCGGCCGACACCGCCCGCGCCCGCCGGGTCGCCGCCCGGCTGCGGCACGGCACCGTCTGGATCAACGACTACCACCCCTATCTGCCGCAGGCGGAGTGGGGCGGCTTCGGCAAGTCCGGCATCGGCCGCGAGCTGGGCCCCGCCGGCCTGGACGAGTACCGCGAGTCCAAGCACATCTACGAGAACCTCCGGCCCGCCCCGGTCCGCTGGTTCACGGGCTGACCGCCCGTCTGTTCGCCGCAACACGCAAGAGCGTCAGCACTTTGCAGAAGGAGCAATGGCCCATGCCTCCGGAAATCTCCACGGTCACCGCCGACTACGTCATCGTCGGCGGTGGCACCGCGGGTTCGGTGATCGCCTCCCGGCTCACCGAGGACCCCGCCGTCAGCGTCGTCGTCGTCGAGGGCGGCCCGACCGACATCGACCGCGACGACGTCCTCACCCTTCGCCGCTGGCTCGGCCTGCTCGGCGGCGACCTGGACTACGCGTACCCCACCACCGAGCAGCCGCGCGGCAATTCGCACATCCTGCACAGCCGCGCCAAGGTGCTCGGCGGCTGTTCCTCGCACAACACCCTGATCTCGTTCAAGCCGCTGCCCGGCGACTGGGACGAGTGGTCCGAGCACGGCGCGGCCGGCTGGGACGCGAAGTCCATGGACCCGTACTTCTCCAAGCTCCGCAACAACATCGTCGCGGTGGACGAGAAGGACCGCAACGCCATCGCCAGTGACTTCGTGGCAGCGGCCCAGCAGGCAGCGGGCGTCCCGCGCGTGGAGGGCTTCAACAAGAAGCCCTTCCACGAGGGGGTCGGCTTCTTCGACCTCGCCTACCACCCGGAGAACAACAAGCGCTCATCGGCGTCGGTGGCCTACCTCCACCCGCACATCGAGGCGGGCGACCGGCCCAACCTCACGATCATGCTGGAGACCTGGGCGCACCGCCTCGAACTGGACGGCAGCCGCGCCACCGGCGTGCACGTCCGCACCAAGGAAGGCGAAGAGGTCCTCCTGCGGGCCGGGCGCGAAGTGCTGGTCTGCGCGGGCGCGGTGGACACCCCGCGGCTGCTGATGCTGTCGGGCATCGGCCCGAAGCAGGACCTGGAAGCACTCGGTATCCCCGTCGTGCACGACCTGCCGGGCGTCGGCGAGAACCTCCTCGACCACCCCGAGTCCGTCATCGTGTGGGAGACCGACGGCCCCATCCCGGAGAACTCGGCGATGGACTCCGACGCCGGCCTCTTCGTCCGCCGCGACCCCGGATCGCGCGGCCCGGACCTGATGTTCCACTTCTACCAGATCCCCTTCACCGACAACCCGGAGCGGCTGGGCTACGAGAAGCCCGAGCACGGTGTGTCGATGACACCCAACATCCCCAAGCCGCGCAGCCGCGGCCGTCTCTACCTCACCAGCGCCGACCCCGAGGTCAAACCGGCCCTGGACTTCCGGTACTTCACCGACGAGGACGACTACGACGGCCGGACACTGGTCGACGGCATCCGCCTCGCCCGTGAGATCGCCAAGACCGAACCGCTCGCCCACTGGCTCAAGCGCGAGGTCTGCCCCGGCCCCGACGTCACGTCCGACGAGGACATCAGCGAGTACGCCCGCAAGGTGGCGCACACCGTCTACCACCCGGCGGGCACCTGCAGGATGGGCGCCCCCGACGACGCGCTGGCCGTGGTCGACCCCGAGCTGCGGATCCGCGGGCTCTCCGGCATCCGTATCGCCGACGCGTCCGTCTTCCCGACGATGCCCTCGGTCAACCCCATGATCGGAGTCCTGATGGTCGGCGAGAAATGCGCCGAACTGCTCGCCGCCACCCCCGCCCAGGGAGAGACCGCATGACAGCCACCACGCCCGCCGCCGGCGAACCGGCCACCCCGCCGACACCTGCCCCGGCGGACGAGAAGCGCGGCACCGTCTTCTCCGTACGCAACCTCTGGAAGGTCTTCGGCCCCCGCGCCGACCGGATCCCCGGCGACAGCGCGCTGACCGGGCTGACCGGCGAGGAACTGCGCCTGCGCACCGGCTGCACCGCCGCCGTGCGCGACGTCTCCTTCGACGTCCACGAGGGCGAGGTCTTCGTGGTCATGGGCCTGTCCGGCTCCGGCAAGTCGACACTGGTGCGCTGTCTGACCCGGCTCATCGAGCCCACCAGCGGCGATCTCACCATGGACGGCGAGGACGTCCGCGCCATGGACCGCACCAAGCTGCGCGAACTGCGTCGCCACCGCGCGGCCATGGTCTTCCAGCACTTCGGCCTGCTGCCGCACCGGACCGTTCTGGACAACGTCGCCTACGGGCTGGAGATCCAGGGCGTGGGCCGGGCCGAACGCCGTTCCAAGGCAGCCGAGTTCATCGAGAAGGTCGGCCTGACCGGCCTGGAGAACCGGCGTCCGAACCAGCTCTCCGGCGGGCAGCAGCAGCGGGTCGGGCTGGCCCGCGCACTCGCCGTTGACCCCGAAGTCCTGCTCTTCGACGAGCCGTTCAGCGCACTCGACCCGCTCATCAGGCGCGATATGCAGCAGGAAGTCGTCCGGCTGCACAAGGACGAGGGCCGCACCATGGTCTTCATCACCCACGACCTGTCCGAGGCACTGACCCTGGGCGACCGCATCGCCCTGATGCGCGACGGCCGGATCGTGCAGCTCGGCACGCCCGAGGAGATCGTCGGCTCGCCCGCCGACGACTACGTCCGCGACTTCGTCCGCGACGTGCCCCGCGAACAGGTCCTCACGGTCCGCCGTGCCATGCGCCCCGCGCAGGGCGGCGAGGCCGACGAGGGCGAGTCGGTGCCGCCCGGCACACTCATATCCGACGCCATCGACACCGTCGTCCGCTCCGGCGGCGCGGTGCGCGTCGTCGAGGGAGAGCGGTGCCTGGGCGTCGTGGACCACGCCTGTCTGCTCGCCGTCGTCGCCCGCATCGACGAGAGCCCTGCCGAGAGCGGAGTGGCCGCCTGATGCGTACGCCACCACACCCCGCGCCCGTCGGGCCGCCCGGCACAGCCACCCGGAGGCGCGCATGACGGCCGCCACCTCCACCCCCGCCCGCACCGAGAACCAGGCCGCGCCCGGCAGGGCCGCCGGGCTCCGTGCCGCACTGCTCCACCGGGGCGCGGGCAAACTCCTGGTGCTCGCCGTCGCCGCCGCCGTCCTGGTCCCGATCGCGAACGCGGTCTGGGACAGCGGACTGTGGCCCGGTGCCCTCACCGTGGACGTCTCGGCGCCGCTGGGACACGTCAGCGACTGGATCATCGACAACCGCGACACCCACCCGCTGTTCCTGTACTTCCTCGGCTATCTGAGCAACGCCGTGGTCATCGCCGTACGGGCCGTCTACCTCGTGCTGCTCGCCCTCGGCTGGACCGGGGTCACCGCCGCGGTCACCCTGGTGGCCTGGCGGGTGGCCGGATGGCGCATCGCCGTCACCGCACTCGTCTCCTTCCTGGTCAGCGGAGTGCTGGACATGTGGGTGCCGACGATGCAGACGCTCGCGCTGATGGTCGTCGCGGTCATCGCGTCCGCCGTCGTCGGAGCGGTACTCGGGCTGGCAGGCGGTCTCTCCGACCGGCTGTTCCGCATCCTGCGCCCGGTGCTCGACACCATGCAGGTGCTGCCGGCCTTCGCGTATCTGCTGCCGGTGGTCCTGGTGTTCGGCATCGGAGTGCCGGCCGCCCTGCTCGCCACCGTCGTCTACGCGGCGCCGCCGATGGCCCGGCTCACGGCGCTCGGGCTGCGCGGCGCCGACGCCGGGGTCCTCGAAGCCGTCTCCTCGCTCGGCTCCACCGCACGCCAGCGGCTGCTCACCGCCCGGCTGCCGCTCGCCCGCAAGGAACTGCTCCTCGGTCTCAACCAGACCATCATGATGGCGCTCTCGATGGTCGTCATCGCCTCACTCATCGGCGCCGCGGGCCTCGGCGACCGCGTCTACCAGGCGCTGGCGTCCGTGGACGTCGGCGGGGCGCTGGCCGCCGCCATCCCGATCGTGCTGCTCGCCATCGTCATGGACCGCACCACCGCGGCCGCCGGAGCCAGGCTCGGCAGTGACCCGTCCGGACCCGTGGCCCTGCGCGGCCGGCGCGGCTGGGCCCTCGCGGCCGCCGGCACCGCCGTCGTCGCGGTGGCCGGCCGGCTGGCGGGCTCCACGCTCTGGCCGTCCGGAACCACCGTGGCCATCGCACGGCCCGTCAACGACTTCAAGGAGTGGATGGTCGACCACCTCTACTCCGGGGTCCCCGTCGTCGGCGGCACCGCCGACTGGGCCGCGCACTTCACGTCCTGGATCCTGGACCCGCTCAGGGACGGGCTGACCGGCCTGCCCTGGTGGGGCGCGCTGCTCATCGTCGCCGCCCTGGCCTGGCTCATCGGTACCTGGCAGACCGCGCTGACGGCGGTACTGGCGCTCTGCGCCATCGGCGTACTCGGCATGTGGAAGCCGTCCATGGACACGCTGTCCCAGGTCCTGGCCGCCCTCGTCGTCACCCTGGTCGTCGGCTTCGCCGTCGGGATCCTCGCGGCAAGCAGCCGCCGCGCCGAAGCCGTACTGCGTCCGGTACTCGACGTCATGCAGACCATGCCGCAGTTCGTGTACCTCATCCCGGTGGTCGCGCTCTTCGCCGTGGGCCGCGCCCCGGCCGCCGCAGCCGCGGTCGTCTACGCGCTGCCCGCCGTCATCCGCATCACCACGCAGGGGCTGCGCCAGGTCGACCCGGCCGCGGTGGAGGCCGCCAGGTCGCTCGGCGCCACCCGGCTGCAGACCCTGCGCCAGGTCCAGCTGCCGCTGGCCCGCCCGGCGCTGCTCCTCGCCGTCAACCAGGGCGTGGTACTGGTGCTCGCCGTCGTCATCATCGGCGGACTGGTGGGCGGCGGCGCTCTCGGCTACGACGTCGTCACCGGACTGGCCACCGGCGACCTCGCCATCGGTCTCGTCGCGGGCGTGGCCATCGTCTGCCTGGGCCTGATGCTCGACCGTGTCACCCAGCCCACCGAACGCCGCATCCGGAAGGGGGCCTGAGCCGTGACCCGTACCCGCACCCGTGGCGCACGCCGCGCCACCACCGCACTCGCCGCCCTGGCGTCCGGCGCCCTGCTGGTCTCGCTCAGCGGCTGCGGAGCCGCCGACATGACCAAGCAGTCGTCGCCCTTCGCAGCGGCCAAGGGAGCCAAGTCCGTCACGCTCTCCGTGCAGAGCTGGGTCGGCGCGCAGGCGAACGTGGCCGTCGCCAAGTATCTGCTGGAACACCGCCTCGGCTACCGCGTCGACACCGTCCAGGTGGACGAGATCCCCGCCTGGGACGCGCTCAGCCAGGGCCGCGTCGACGCGATCCTGGAGGACTGGGGCCACCCCGACCAGGAGAAGCGGTACGTCAAGGACAAGAAGACGATCACCGCGGGCGGCGACCTGGGGGTCACCGGACACATCGGCTGGTTCGTACCGAAGTACTGGGCGGACAAACACCCGGACGTCACCAACTGGAAGAACCTCAACAAGTACGCGAGTCGGCTGCGTACGGCGGAGAGCGGCAGCAAGGGCCAGCTCATGGATGGCTCGCCGTCCTACGTCACCAACGACAAGGCCCTGGTGAAGAACCTCAAGCTGGACTACGACGTGGTCTTCGCGGGGTCCGAGGCCGCACAGATCACCCAGATCCAGCAGTTCGCCAAGGAGAAGAAGCCCTTCCTCAGCTACTGGTACGAGCCGCAGTGGCTCTTCAACCAGGTGCCGATGACCGAGGTCAAGCTCCCTCCGTACACCGCGAAGTGCGCGGACAAGGGGGTCAAGGACCCGAAGTCCATCGACTGCGCCTATCCGTCGACGCCCCTGCAGAAGTACTTCAACACCGAGTTCACCAGGACCGGTGGCGACGCCGCGACGTTCCTGAAGAACTTCAAGTGGACGAAGGACGACCAGAACAAGGTCTCCGCGATGATCGCCTCGCAGGGACTGTCGGCCGACGAAGCGGCCAAGCGCTGGGTGGACCAGAACCCGGACGTCTGGAAGAAGTGGCTGCCGGACAAGAAATAGGCAAGAAATGACAGCACGTCATGCCGCCGGTCCACGCGGACCGGCGGCATGACGCGTTCCGCGTCCTTTGCCCGCACGACCGCCGCCCAAGTGGGTTCGCCGTCTTGTGTGTTGAGTTTTTCTGTCTGATGCTGGCGGTTCTTGTTCTCTTACGTTCGGAGCTGCCGTATGAGCGCACGCCGAGTAAGCCGACGTTCCGTCCTGGTCACCGGGGCCGCCCTCGCGGGCTGGGCCGCCTTCTCCGCACAGAAAATCGCCTTCGCGGCGGACGCCGCGGAGACCGGGAGCGCGACGGGCGCGGAGTGGGACGCGCAACCGAAGGTCTTCCAGATCGGCAGAGAAGAGGCCCGCGCCAGGCTCGTGCCGTACGCGAGCGAGTCCGACGCGCTGCGCGGGGACTTCGCGAAGTCCCCCTACTTCCGGTCCCTGAACGGGACCTGGCGGTTCCACTGGTCCAAGAACCCCGACGCACGGCCGGCCGGGTTCGAGGCCCCCGGCTACGACGACCACGGCTGGGACCGCATCGCCGTCCCGTCGAACTGGGAGATCGAGGGCTACCAGGAGCCCATCTACCTCAACATCCAGTACCCGTGGACCGGTTACGAGAAGCCCGAACCGCCGAATGTCCCGCACGAGTTCAACCCGGTCGGCTCCTACCGGCGCACCTTCACCGTGCCCAGCGGCTGGTCGGGCCGCCGCACCCTGATCTCCTTCCAGGGCGTCAAGTCCGCGTTCTTCGTCTGGGTCAACGGCAAGCGCGTCGGCTACAGCGAGGACAGCTACACCCCGGCCGAGTTCGACATCACCGACCATGTGCACGCCGGTGACAACAGCCTCGCCGTGGAGGTCTACCGCTGGTCCGACGGCAGCTGGCTGGAGGACCAGGACATGATCGACCTGTCCGGCATCTTCCGGGACGTCTATGTCTACGCGATCGCACCGGTCCATGTGCAGGACCTGTTCGTAAGGACCGCACTGGACGACGCCTACCGCGACGCGACCCTGACCGTCACCACGACCGTACGCAACCGGGGCGGAGCCACCGCCGGCGCACACCACGTCGAGGCCGTCCTCCACGACGCCCGGGGGCGGCGCGTCGGCAGCCCGCTGCGCGGCCGGGCCACACCCGGCAAGGGGGACGCCGAGGTGCAGCTCACCGCCGACGTCCGCGCCCCGGCACTCTGGTCGGCCGAGCAGCCGAACCTCTACACCCTCGTCGTCACCCTCACCGACGGCCGGGGCAGAGTGGCCGACATCCAGCGCACCACCCTCGGATTCCGCGAAGTCTCCCACGGGCCGGGCAAGTTCACCGTCAACGGCAAGCCGGTCATGTTCCGCGGCACCAACCGCCACGAGACCGACCCCGACCACGGCCAGGCCATCCGCGAGGACCGGATGATCCAGGACATCCGGCTGATGAAGCAGTACAACATCAACGCCGTCCGCACCTCGCACTACCCGAACCACCCCCGCTGGCTCGAACTGTGCGACGAGTACGGCCTGTACGTCATCGGTGAGACGAACCTGGAGTCGCACGGGGTGCGCGACACCGTGCCCGCCTCACTGCCCGAGTGGACCGGCGCCTGTGTGGACCGGCTCCGCTCCCTGGTCGAGCGGGACAAGAACCACCCCAGCGTGATTGTCTGGTCGCTGGGCAACGAGGCAGGACAGGGGTCCAACTTCCAGGCCATGGCCGACTGGGTCCACGCACGGGACAGCTCCCGCCCGGTCCACTACGAAGGCATGAACGCGGTCGCTGACCTGCACAGCCAGATGTACACCGTGCCGGCCGACGTGGAGGCGTACGGAAAGTCGGGCAGTGAGACGCCCTTCATCCTCTGCGAGTACGCCCACGCGATGGGCAACAGCAGCGGCAACCTCAAGGAGTACTGGGAGGTCTTCGAGCGCTACCCGAATCTGCACGGCGCCTTCGTGTGGGACTGGGTCGACCAGGCGATCCGGCTGCCCGTACCGGGCGACCCACGCCACAACTACCTCTCGTACGGCGGCGACTGGCACCCCGGATACCCCACCGACGCCAACTTCTGCTGCAACGGCCTGATGGCGGCGGACCGCACCCCGCACCCCGGGCTCCTGGAGCTCAAGAAGGTCTACCAGCCGGTGGGGATCAGCGCCGTCGACCTCGGCGCGGGCACGGTGACGGTACGGAACAAGCACCTGTTCAGCGGCCTGGACGCATACGAGCTGCGGTGGACGGTGACCTGCGACGGACGGACCGCGCAGCACGGCACGCTGCCCCCGCCGAAGGCGGCGCCCGGCGGCGACGCGACCGTCCGTATCCCCTGGAACAAGCCGCGCACCCCGGAGCCCGGCGCCGAGTACTGGCTGAACCTCTCCTTCGTGCTGGCATCGGACACCAGCTGGGCGGAGGCCGGACACACCGTGGCCGGAGAGCAGTTCGCGCTGGACTGGCACACTCCGGCGGCGGCCGACCCGGACCCCGACGGGCTGCCCGCCCTCACCCTGGAGGAGAGCGACAGCAGCGTCACGGTCACCGGTCGCCAGGTGGAAGTGGTGCTCGACCGGGCGACCGGGACGCTCAGCTCCTACCGCTGGAAGGGCCGGCTCCTGCTGTCGGGCGGCCCGGTGCCGAACTTCTGGCGGGGCCCGACCGACAACGACATCGGGCGGGGCGCCCAGAACACCCTGCGGACCTGGCGGGACGCCGGGACCAGGCGCACGGTGACATCGGTGAAGGCCGCACAGCCGTCGCGGGGCGCGGTCACCATCGCGGTGGAGTGCACCCTGCCCACGGCGCCGCACACGTCCAGCTGGGCCACCGAGTTCACCGTACGCGGCGACGGGGAAGTGCGTATCAGGCACACCCTGAAGGCCGCCGACGGGCTGCCCGATCTGCCGCTGGTCGGCGCCCTGCTGACGGTGCCTCAGGGATTCGAGCGGGTCGACTGGTACGGCCGCGGCCCGCAGGAGAACTACTGGGACCGCAACTCCGGTGCCTTCGTGGGCCGTTATCGTTCCACCGTCGACGCACAGGTGGCGCCCTACGTCCGTCCCGAGCAGACCGGGAACATGACCGATGTGCGCACCCTGTCGCTCACGGAGCGCTCCGGCGCGGGGCTGACCGTGCGGGCCGACCCGGCCGAAGGCGAACCGATGCTGGAGACCAGCGCGCTGCACTGTTCGCCGTTCGATCTGGAGGGCCCGAGGCATCCGTACGAGCTGAAGCGGCGCGATGAGACCCTGCTCGGGGTCAATCACCGGCAGACGGGCGTCGGCGGTAACGACTCGTGGGGCGCGCCGCCGCTCGACGCGTATCTGCTGCACGCCGGGCGCACCTACACCTATGCGTACCGGCTGAGCCCGGCGCGGGAAGCCGGGTAGGGGCGGTCCGCTGGGCCGTACGGGTGGGTGCCGGGAGCCGTCCGCAGGGCGTGGCGCCGGTTCCTGTTTCGGCGGCCCGGCGGCCCCGGTACGCATGGGGGACAGTCAGCGGCTGCCCTGCCCATCGGGGGCGGGAGGGATTCCCGGGCCGTGGACGGCCGGCCCCATCACCCCACGTACCCCGGAGGATCTCCCGTGCTGACGACCCACTACGTCCCTGGCGCGCCGAACTGGCTCGACCTCGGCGCCCCCGACATCGACGCGGCCGTCGCCTTCTACACCGGCGTGTTCGGCTGGACCTTCCAGTCGGCGGGCCCCGACAGCGGCGGCTACGGCTTCTTCCAGAAGGGCGGCAAGACCGTCGCGGCCGTCGGCCCGCTGACGGCCGAGGGCGCGAACCCGGCGTGGACGGTCTACTTCCACACGTCCGACGCCGACGCCACCGGCCGCGCCGTCGAGCAGGCCGGCGGAACGGTCCGCTTCCCCGCGATGGACGTCTTCACCGCAGGCCGTATGGCGGGCTTCACCGACTCGGCGGGCGCCGAGTTCGCCGTCTGGCAGCCGGGCGATGTGCAGGGGCTCGAGACGGTCATGGAGCCGGACACGATGTGCTGGGTGGAGCTGCACACCAAGGACGTGGCAGCGGCGAAGTCCTTCTACCGTTCGGTCTTCTCCTGGGACTACCAGGACATGTCCATGGGGGACGGCATGGTCTACACCGTCGTCTCCGCACAGGGCGGTGGCGAGGGCGACGACACCAGCCACGGTGGCATCATGCAGCTCCCGAAGGAGAACGTGGAGGCCGGGGCCGGGTCGGAGTGGCACCCGTACTTCGGCGTCGATGACTGCGACGCGACGTTCGCCGCGGCCACCGGGCGCGGCGCCACGGCACTGATGCCGCCGAGCAACGCTCCGGGCGTCGGCCGGCTGGCCCTGCTCAAGGACCCGGACGGTGCGGTGTTCGCACTGATCAAGGGCGATCCGTCGATGACCTGACCGGAATACGCTCATCGGGGGCGGGTGCGGGTGCGGGGGCGGGGGCGGGGGAGCGGAGCGGCCCGTGCACGGGGGAGCGGATCCATCCGTGCACGGGCCGCCGTGTGCGTCAGGTCCGCTGTCAGCTCGCGGGAGCCGCGTTGAGCAGGTCGAGCGTGCTCTGCTGGCAGCCGTAGTCGGGCGTGCCGGCCCACGGGCCGTTCCAGTGCGGCCCGTACATGTCGAGCGCGTTGCGGTCCTTGCTGTGGGCGGCGTCGGCCCACCGGTTCAGCGGGGTGCTGTACGGGTGGTCGGACAGCTCTCCGTTGAGCGTGCCGAGCCCCCGGACGTAAGCCCCCTTGAACGACGGCCCGTCGCCCGTGCAGCCGTCGGACTCGCCGGGCTCGCGCAGCACACCGTCGGTCTCCAGCCGGGTCGATGACGCGTCGGCCAGGGTCCGCGCGGTGTCGAGGAGCGTGCTGTCGCCGGTCGCCCGGTGGAGTTCGGCCAGCCCGCCGAGGATCACGCCCTGGTTGTACGTCCAGGTCTGCTGGCCGTTGTTGGAACAGCCGTCGGTCAGGCCGTCGTTGATCATGTGGTCCGAGTTGATCATGCCGCTGGCGCTGAACCACGACCACTCGTTCTTCGCCCGGTCCAGATAGGCGGAGTCGCCGGGGATGCGGTTGTGCAGGGCGGCGTTGAGCTGGAGGAACAGCTCGTTGGTGATCGCGTTCTTATAGGTCTTGTTCTCGTTCCACAGCACACCGCCCCCACAGGTGCCCGTCCAGTTGGCGAACATGTGGTCGGCGTCGGCGCGTGCGGTGTTGAGGTAACGGCTGTCGCCGGTCAGGTCGTACGCGGCGACCCAGGCCAGCCCCCACCAGCCGGTGTCGTCGAGATAGTCGTTGGTGAAGTTGCCGCCCTGCGCGCCGATGTTCTTGTCGTAGGTGCTGGAGACGGCGTACTTGTAGCTGGGCATGCCGCTCGTGCGGATGTTGTCGATGACGGCCGTCAGCGCGTTGGCGCTGGTCCACCAGCCGTTGCCGCCGAACAGGCCGGTGTTCCGGTCGAACGACATCATCAGCGCGGTCGCGGCCGCGGTGCTCCTGCTGCCCGCGTTCCAGTCCGTGCGTGCCCACTGCGTACAGGCGATCTCGGCCCGGTCGCCGGCCTTGCCGCATGCCCGGAGCGCGCCGACACCGGCCGTGTTCCAGTCGTCGACGTTGTACATCTGGGTGCGCCAGCCGCCCGATCCCGCGGGCGTGCTGGTGTCGCCCAGCTTGCTGCCCGACGACCAGGTCTTGCCGCCGTCGAACGAGCGGTCCAGCCAGACCTCGTCACCCGCGCTGCCGTTGTCGATGGACGCCCAGCCCATGACATCGTTGTCATCGAGATGCAGCGCGATGGTGCGCGAGTAGATCGAGGCGGTGACCGGCGTTCTGTCCTTCGTCGCCGCGGCGGGGTCCCGTGCGTCGCAGTACTTGTTGCAGATCGCCGCCTGGGTGCCGGCGGAGGCCGCAGGCGTGAGGAGGCCGAGGAGCAGGCACGGCAGCGCGGCGAGCAGCGTCAGCCGTCTGGGTGTGGGGGACATGTGAGCCTTCCGGTGCGGTGATGGGGACCGTCGGAGCGCGCCCGGGGCGGGCGAGCGGCAGGCGGGCGAACAAGATATCAGGTCCATGTCAAGAAGTTGCTGCGTTTGCGGGGGTATGTCTCTCCCGCACAGAATCGGATGCGGTACGGCCCGGTTCTCTCCGGCACCGGCGGTGCGACCGCGGCCGGCCGTGTCCGGGCCCCGTGACGCGGTCACGGGGGAGAACCGGCGGCGCAAACCGGCGGGGAGATTCGCGCCGAGAACGGAGCACGGCCATGAAGCCGATCGTCACCGTGGGCCTGGACAGCAGGGCCGAGTCGCTCTCCGCGGCCCGTTGGGCGGCGCGCGAGGCGCAGTCCCGCGGCGCTGTGCTGCGCATCCTGCACGCGGGGCCCGCCGGCCCGGACGACACGCCGCCGACGGCGGACGGGGGCGAGGGCGGCGCCGGGGACGGCCGGCGGGGTCTGCCCCGGTGGGTCATGGAGCGGGCCCGCATCGTGGTGGAGGAGCGCTGCCCCGGACTGCCCGTCACCGAGGAGCTGACGGAGGGCGACCCGGTGGAGTCCCTGCTGGCGGCGGCGGAGGATTCGCAGGCGGTGGTGCTCGGTTCCCGTGACATGGTCCCGATGGCCGGCTACTACCTGGGCGACATCGGTCTGCGGGTGGTGGCGCGCGCCGATGCCCCGGTCGTCCTGGTCCGGGCGCGGGAGGCGACAGGGCCGTCGGTCGAGGACGGCCCCGTGGTGCTGGGCCTCTCGCTGGAGGGGCCGTGCGAGGCGCTGTGCGAGTTCGCCTTCGACACAGCGGCCAGGCGCGGTGTCCTGCTGCGGGCCGTGCACGGCCGGAGCCTTCCGGATGACGCGTACACCCGGAGCGGAGTCGACGCGCGCGCCTCGCGGCGGGCCACCGAGCGTGCCCAGACGGAGCTCGCCGAAGCACTGAGGCCGTGGCGGGAGAAGTTCCCGCAGGTACGCACGGCCGAGCGGGTACGGACGGAGAGCCCGGCCCAGGCGGTCGTCCGGGGCGCCACGGGCGCGGGGCTGCTGGTCGTCGGGCGCCGCAGGAACCGGCCGGCGCTGTCACCGCCGGTCGGCCACGCCCTGTCCTCGGCAATGCACCACGCGCCGTGCCCGGTGACCGTCGTCCCGCACGGCTGAGCGAAGACAACACGCCCCAGGCCCAAGGCAAGGAGCATCATGCGCGAGACCAGCACGGAAGCACCGGCCGCGGTCACCGACGAGGAACTCGCGTCACTGGTCGCCCACTGGCGGGCCGCCAACTACCTGGCGGTCGGCCAGATCTATCTCATGGACAATCCGCTGCTCACCGAGGAGCTGCGGCCGGAGCACATCAAACCCCGTCTGCTCGGCCACTGGGGCACATCGCCCGGACTGAACCTGGTCCACACGCATCTGAACCGTGTCGTCAAGGCGCGCGCCCAGGACACGGTCTGCGTCTGGGGGCCCGGTCACGGAGGCCCGGCCGTCCTGGCCAACTCCTGGCTGGAGGGCAGCTACTCCGAGACGTACCCGGACATCGGGCGGGACGCGGCGGGCATGGCCCGGCTCTTCCGCCAGTTCTCCTTCCCCGGCGGCGTCCCCAGCCATGTCGCACCCGAGACGCCGGGCTCGATCCATGAGGGCGGCGAGCTGGGCTACTCGCTCTCCCACGCGTACGGAGCGGCCTTCGACAACCCGGACCTGCTGGTCGCCTGCGTCATCGGTGACGGCGAGGCGGAGACCGGGCCGCTCGCCGGGTCCTGGCACTCCAACAAGTTCCTCGACCCGGTGCACGACGGCGCCGTCCTGCCGATCCTGCATCTGAACGGATACAAGATCGCCAATCCGGCGGTGCTCGCGCGCATCCCGCAGGCCGAGCTGGACGGGCTGCTGAGCGGATACGGGCACGACGTCCTGCATGTCACCGGCGCCGATCCGGAGACGGTCCACCGGGCCATGGCCGACGCGATGGACACCGCGCTGGACCGTATCGCCCGCATCCAGCGGGCGGCCCGCGACGAGGGCAGCACCGAGCGCCCCCGCTGGCCCATGATCGTGCTGCGTACGCCCAAGGGCTGGACCGGCCCGGTGAGCGTCGACGGGCTGCCGGTCGAGGGCACCTGGCGGGCCCACCAAGTGCCGCTGCCCGAGGTGCGGGAGAACCCCGAGCACCTCAGGCAGCTGGAGATGTGGCTGCGTTCCTACCGGCCCGAGGACCTCTTCGACCCGGCGGGACGGCCCCGCGCCGAGGTCCTGGCCTGTGTCCCCGAAGGGCCGCTGCGCCTCGGGGCCAACCCGCACACCAACGGCGGTCTCCGCCTGCTCGACCTGCCCGTACCGGCCCTGGACGAGTACGCCGTGGAGGTCGCGCGGCCCGGCGCGACCCTGCACGAACCGACCAGGGTCCTCGGCGACCTGCTGGAGTCGGTCATGGCGGCCACCGCCGAGCGCCGTGACTTCCGGGTGGTGGGCCCCGACGAGACCGCGTCCAACCGGCTCCAGGCCCTGTACGAGGCCAGCGGGAAGGCGTGGCAGGCGGAGACCCTCGGAGTCGACGAGCACCTCGACCGGCACGGCCGGGTGATGGAGATCCTCTCCGAACACACCTGCCAGGGCTGGCTGGAGGGCTATCTCCTCACCGGGCGGCACGGGTTCTTCTCCTGCTACGAAGCCTTCGTCCACATCGTCGACTCGATGGTCAACCAGCACATCAAGTGGCTGAAGGTGTCCCGCACCCTGCCCTGGCGCCGCCCCATCGCCTCCCTCAACTACCTGCTCACCTCGCACGTCTGGCGCCAGGACCACAACGGCTTCTCGCACCAGGACCCCGGGTTCGTGGACCATGTGCTCAACAAGTCCCCGGAAGTCGTACGCGTCTACCTCCCGCCGGACACCAACACCCTGCTCTCCGTCGCCGAACACGTGCTGCACAGCCGGGACTACGTCAATGTCGTCGTGGCGGGCAAGCAGCCCTGTTTCGACTGGCTCACCCTCGACGAGGCGCGGGCCCACTGCGCACGCGGGGCCGGGGTCTGGGAATGGGCGGGCACCGAACGGGAGGGCGAGGAGCCCGATGTGGTGCTGGCCTGCGCGGGCGACGTACCCACCCAGGAGGTGCTGGCGGCGGCCCTGCTGATCCGCCGTCATCTGCCGGGGCTCGCGGTGCGGGTGGTCAACGTGGTCGATCTGGCCCGGCTGCTGCCGGAATCGGAGCACCCGCACGGGCTGTCGGCCATGCAGTACGACGCGCTCTTCACCCGCGACAAGCCGGTGATCTTCGCGTACCACGGCTATCCGTGGCTGATCCACCGCCTCGCCTACCGCCAGACCGGTCACGCGAATCTGCATGTACGCGGCTACAAGGAGTCCGGGACCACGACGACCCCCTTCGACATGGTGGTCCGCAACGACCTGGACCGTTACCGGCTGGTCCTGGACGTCATCGACCGGGTCCCCGGGCTCGCGGTACGCGCCACGCACGCGCGCCAGACGATGGAGGAGGCCCGTCTCAGGCATCACGCCTGGATCCGGGGACACGGCACGGATCTCCCCGAGGTCGCCGACTGGAGCTGGCAGCCGCTGCCCCTCGACGGCTGAGACCTTCCGGCGGTGACACCCGGTCCACTCCCGCGGTTCGCGCCGCGCCGGCGGGCTCCAGGCGGCAGAATCGGTGGCGCCGTATTCGGACCGCCGTATTCGGACCGCCGTGGAAGGGGCCCTTCTGATGACACATCCTCGGGTGCGCCGGGTGGAAGTGCCGCAAGCGGCCCGGCCCGCAGGGGAGTTCGCCACGGCCGACTACGCGTCCGCCTTCGAACTGCCCTCGCGGCAGGCGCGTTCCCTGCCCCCTGAGCAGTGGGCGCGGGCCACCTTCGAGGACGCTCCGCCCGCGGTGCGGTGGATCCTGCTGCGCGGCTGGACCCTCGGGCTCGGGCTGCGGATGGGCCCGAGGCAGTCGCCGGGGTATGTGCTCGGCTGGGCGCTCACGGAATCCGGCTCCGCGTCGGTGACACTCGACGCGCGCTCACCCCTGATCGCCGCCCGTAACGTGGTGGTCGTGGACGAATCCGGCGTCGTCTGGGTCACCTTCGTGCGCTATCACCGGCGGCTCGCCCGGCTGGTGTGGGCCGCGGCCGCGCCGGTCCACCACCTGGCGGTGCCCTGGCTGCTCGGCCGGGCCGGCCGGAACCGTACGGCTTCCGGGGGCGCCCGGTCCTGATGGTGAAGGCTTCCCGCCCGGCGGCGTGCACGCCGCCGGGCGGCACCCGCACGGTTCCGTCAGGAAGACCGTGCGGGCTGCTCCGCGCCAGGGCTGCCGCCCTGTCAGGGGCGGACGGTGCAGACAGCCAGCAGGCAGAAGTTCGCCGCCTGTGTGTTGCTCGGCCCGGTGGACCCGGCCCCGGTGCCCTGGTCGCCGACGGTGCAGCGGGCCAGCAGACAGAAGTTGACGCCCTGTACGCCGCGGTAGGCGTCGGCGAGTGAGGGCGTGGCCGGTGCCGGCCGCGCCGTGTGGTGTGCGGGAACCGCGCCCGGCTGTGCGCCGGCGGGGGAGGAGGCCGCGGCGGCTCCGCCCGCGGACGCCAGCAGCAGCAGGCCGGCGGCCGCGGTGGCGGCCCCCCAGCGGGGTATCGACAAAGGAATCCTCAAGGGTTCTCCAACTCTCGGACGGACCTTACGTTTCCCCTGCCATTCGGCACCGAAGTGGCTCCGGCTTGGTCGGAGCACCCGTTGTGACGCTGGGTACTCCTGCGCTGCCTCCGTGTCCACGCCGCACGACGGCCGGTGGCCAGGAAATCCCTTTCGCCCCTTCGGTGCCCGGCGGATGTGATCTGGGGCACAGCGGCAGTCCATGGCGTCCTCGGCTCCGAAGTGCTTGTTGATAGCGCATTTGAGGCGATGTCGGCATCGGAGGCAGTAGCTGTGGTTCGTCATGAAGGGGCCGGAGAACCGGTCGGACGGAAGACCCGGCGGCTTCCCCGCCCGGGCGCGGTCGGGGGGACCGCGACCGGCGACAGCCGGGTGGACGACAGCCGGGTGGACGACAGCCGTGCCGAAAGCCGGGAAGTGGTTCTCCCGCTGACCGCCGCTCAGCGAGGGCTCTGGTTCGCGCAGAAACTGGACCCGGACAACCCGTCGTACAACGTGGCGCAGTACGCCGTCATCCCCGGCCCCGTCGATCTCGTACGCCTCAGGGAAGCGGTCCGCCATGTCGCGCGCGAGACGGAGGCGATGCGGCTCACCTTCGGGGAGCGCGACGGTGTCCCGCATCAGCGGGTCAGCCCGCACAGCGGCGTCGAGGTCCCGTCGGTCGACCTCTCCGGCCACCAGGACCCGGCGGGTGAGGCGCGGCGTCTGATGGCCGCGGATCTCGCGGCCGCGGCCGACCCGGCCGCGGGACCACTGGTGCGGATGACGCTCTACCGGCTCGCCGCCGACCGCCACTTCTTCCACCAGCAGGTGCATCACCTCGCCCTGGACGGCTACAGCGCGGTGCTCGCACTCGGCCGTATCGCCGACGCCTACACGCGGTTGACCCTGCCGGACCCGGAGCCCCTCGCGTCGCTTCCCGCGCCGCTGGGGCCGTTGGTCGACGAGGACCGGGCCTACGAGTCGTCCGGACTCCGCGCCGCCGACAAGGAGTTCTGGGCCGGTCACCTCGACGGCGCCCCTCCGGCGGTGGGTCTCGCCGAGGAGGAGGCCGCTGCTCCCGGACACGGATTCCGGGCGGTGAGCGGTGAGATCGGCGCGGCCGGGGCCGAACGGCTGCGCACTGCGGCCCGAGCCTCCGGTGTCGCCTGGCCCACCTTCTTCATGGCGGCCGTGGCGGCCTACCTCCAGCGGAACCGTGGTGTGCGCGAGGTCGTGCTGGGGCTGCCGGTCACCGGGCGGCGGACCGCCGTGTCCCGTACGACGCCGGGCATGCTCTCCAACATCCTGCCCCTGCGGCTGCGGGTGTCTCCGTCCGACCGGGTGTGCGACGTGGCGAAGCGTGCGTCGGCCGGGGCCCGCGAGGTGCTGCGGCATCAGCGGTACCCCGCGGAGGATCTCCGCCACGACCGCGGGCTCTCCGGCGCGGGCGGCCGGCTGGTGGGTCCCTCCGTCAACGTGCTGGCGTTCGACGACACACTCCGCTTCGGACCGCACACCGCCACCCTGCACAACCTCTCCGTCGGCCCGGTCGACGACCTGGTGGTGGCCGTGCACGCCTCGTACGGGGGCGGTGGACTCCGGATCGACCTGCTGGGCAACCCGCGGCTGTACACCCAGCGGGAACTGGAGAGCCACCATGACCGTCTCCTGCGCCTGGTCGAGTCCTTCACCGGTGACCCCACCCGGCAGATCGGTTCGCTGCGTACCGTCGGCGACCCGGAGCAGCGCCGCCTCATCGCCCTGGCCTCGGGGGACAGCGCGGAGCCCGGCTCGCCGCAGGCCGCTCCTGCCACCGGGACGCTGCCCGAGCAGTTCGCGGCGCAGGCCCGTGAGCGCCCGCTGGACACCGCCGTGGTGTCGGGCGGCGTCCGGCTGACCTTCGGAGCGCTCGAAGCGCGGGTGAACTCCCTCGCGGCGCGGCTCGCCGCCATCGGCGCGGGCCCGGGCACCCGGGTCGCGGTCGGACTGCCCCGCTCGGCCGAGCTGGTGGTCGCGATGCTCGCCGTCATGCGGACGGGCGCCGCCTATGTGCCGCTCGACCCCACCTACCCGGCCGACCGGCTCGCCCACATGATCGAGGACTCCCGGCCGGTCGCGCTGGTCGCGACACGGGAGTCGGCGGACCGTACCGACCCGGCGGGCGCGCTGCCCCTGGTGGAGCCGGGGGCAGCCGACCCCCTCGTGCCCCTGTCCACGCCGACGGATGCCGCGCCTCCCGGCCCCCGCGACTCGGCGTACGTCATCTATACCTCGGGCTCGACCGGGCGCCCCAAGGGTGTGGTCGTCGAGCACCGTTCCCTGACCAACCTGCTGGCCCACCACCGCAGGGAGGCCCACGCCCTGGCGGAACGCGCGCTCGGCCGCCGGTTGCGGGTCGCCCTCACCGCCGCCACCTCGTTCGACGCCTCCTGGGACCCGGTCCTGTGGATGCTGGCCGGACACGAGCTGCACATCGTGGACGACGAGACGCGCCGGGACCCGGAGGCGCTGGTCGCGTTCCTGGTGGACCGGCGTATCGACGCCATCGAGACCACCCCCAGCTATCTCCGTCAGATGATCACGGCAGGACTGCTCGGCTCTCCCGTGCACCGCCCCCAGGTGATCGCGCTCGGCGGGGAAGCGGTCGACCCCGCGCTGTGGTCCCAACTCGCCAACCATCGGGACCTGTTGGTCTTCAACTTCTACGGCCCTACCGAAGCCACGGTCGACGCGGTCACGACCCGGATCTCCGGCGGGACCCCGACGATCGGCCGGCCGGTGTCCGGTGCGCGTGCCTACGTCCTGGACTCGGCGCTCCACCCGCTGCCCGTCGGTACGACCGGTGAGCTCTACCTCGCGGGCGAAGGCGTCGCCCGCGGCTATGAGGGCGCGCCGGGCCTGACGGCGGACCGGTTCCTGCCCGACCCGTTCGGCGCACGCGGCGGCCGGATGTACCGCACCGGAGACCTCGCGAGCTGGAGCGACGACGGCACCCTGGAGTTCGCGGGCCGCAGCGACCAGCAGATCAAGATACGGGGACAGCGCGTCGAGACCGGTGAGATCGAGTCCGCGCTGCGCTCGCTGCCCGGCGTCGACGAGGCCGCCGTGACGCTCACCGGCCCGGCGGGCGGGGGAGTGGAGCGGCTCGCCGCCTACCTGGTGAGCCGCGCGGAGCCCGCACCGGTGTTCGCCGACATCCGCGACGCCCTCAGGGACGTACTGCCCGAGCACATGGTGCCCACCGCCTATGCCGCCGTCGAACGGCTCCCGCTCACCCCGAACGGCAAACTGGACCCGGCCCGGCTCCCGCACGCCGCCCCGGTGGCGGCCCGGGCGGGAGGCGAGCCGCGTACCCCCGAAGAGGCCGCCATGTGCGCGCTCTTCGCCGAATGCCTCGACCTGCCCAGGGCGGGCCGGGACGACAGCTTCTTCGCACTGGGCGGCCACTCCCTGCTGGCGACCCGGCTGGTGAGCCTGGTGCGTGCGCACTTCGGCGTCGAGCTCCCGATCCGCTCGCTGTTCGAAGCACCCACCCCGGCCGGGCTGGCCGCCCTGCTGGACACCGCGCACGGAGCGCGGCCCGCCGTGACGCCCGCTCTCCCGCGCCCCGCACGGATCCCGCTGTCCTTCGCCCAGCAGCGGCTGTGGCTCATCGAGCGGATGGGCGAAGGCGGACGTGCCTATCACCTGCCGGTCGCCCTGCGGCTGACCGGATCGCCCGACCGGGCGGCGCTGGCCGCCGCGCTGGACGACGTCGTACGGCGCCACGAGAGCCTGCGCACCGTCTTCGCCGAGGACGACGAAGGCCCTCACCAGCGGGTCCTCGCGCCGGACGACATCCGGGTACCGCTGCTCACCCCGGGGCAGGACGCGGCACACATCCGTACCGGCGGGGCCGATTTCGCCCTGGACCGCGACCTCCCGCTGCGGGCTGAGCTGACCGCAACCGGCCCCGACAGCCACCTGCTGGTGCTGACGCTGCACCACATCGCGGCGGACGGCTGGTCGATGGGCCCGCTGCTGCACGACCTGTCGCACGCCTACACCGCACGCCGCGCCGGCGCGGAGCCCGGCCTGGACCCGCTGCCCGTGCAGTACGCCGACTACGCACTGTGGCAGCGCACTCTGCTCGGCGACCCCGCAGACCCGCGGAGCCTCGCGGGAAGCCAGCTGGAGCACTGGTCCGCGGCCCTGGACGGGCTGCCCGCCGAGATCTCCTTCCCGGCCGACCGGCCGCGCCCGGCCCGCCCTTCGGGCCGCGGCGCCACCGTCCCGTTCCGGATCGACGCGGCCACCCACCGGGCCCTCGTGGACCTGGCGGCGCACGACGGCGCGAGCACCTTCATGGTGCTGCACACCGCACTCGCCGCCCTGCTGGCGCGGCTCGGCGCCGGAGAGGACATCGCCGTGGGCACACCGGTCGCCGGGCGCACCGACGAGAGCCTCGCCGAACTCGTCGGCTTCTTCGTCAACACCCTCGTCCTGCGGACGGACACCTCGGGCACTCCCGACTTCCACGAGCTGCTGAGCCGCACCAGAGACGCCGACCTGAGCGCCTACGCCCATCAGGAACTGCCCTTCGAGCGGCTCGTCGAAGCGCTCAACCCGCCGCGTACCCCCGCACGGCACCCGCTCTTCCAAGTCATGATCAGCCTCAACAACGCTCCGGCGCCGGTGGTCTCGCTGCCGGGGCTCAAGGCCGAGCACGACCCGGCGGCCGGACGTACCGGCGCGAAGTTCGACCTGACCTGGGACCTGGCCGAGCACCACGACGCGGCCGGGGCGCCTGCCGGGATCACCGGGGAACTCGAGTACAGCGAGGACCTCTTCGAGCGAGCGAGCGCCGAGCGCTTCGCGGACCACTACACCCGCCTCCTGACCGCTCTGCTGCACCACCCGGACAGGCCCGTCGCCGACGCCGAATTCCTGACGGACACCGAACGCACGGCCGCGCTCGGCGACCCGGAGAACGACCGGACACCCTCGCGCGGCCGCCCCATCGAACCGGCGGACACGCTCGGTACGGTCGTGGACGTCCTCACCACACAGGCCGTCGTCACCCCCGGCCGCACCGCGGTGGTGGACGCCGGCGGCGCCCTCAGCTTCGGCGACCTCCATGACCGTACGGAACAACTCGCCCTGCTGCTGCACGAGTCGGGCATCAGGCACGGCGACCGGGTCGCGGTCGCACTGCCACGCACCTCCCTCCATATCGTGGCCCTGCTCGCGGTGCTGCGCGCGGGCGCGGTCCATGTGCCGCTCGACCCCTCGCACCCGCACGCCCGCAACCGGCTCATCCTCGACACGGCGGCGCCCGCCCTGGTCCTGACGACCGCGGGAACAGCCGGCGCGCTCCCCGCGACCGGGCACACCAGGCTCCTCATCGGCGACTCGATCCCGCAGCCTCGCACGGCGGGCCCGGCGCCGCGGCCGCCCCGGCCACGGGACGCGGCGTACGTGCTGTACACCTCGGGGTCCACCGGCCGCCCCAAGGGCGTGGTCGTGGAACACCGTTCGCTCGCCAGTCTGCTCGCGGGCCACCAGCAGCGGCTCATAGGACCTGCGGAGCGGGCCAACAACGGACTGCCGCTCCGGGTCGCGCTCACCGCTGCGACCACGTTCGACGCGTCCTGGGACCCGCTGCTGTGGATGATCGCAGGCCATGAACTGCACCTCGTGGACGACGCGTCACGGCGTGACCCCGAAGCGCTCACCGCCTATCTGCACACCAACGCGATCGATGTCCTGGAGACCACCCCCTCCTTCCTCGAACAGCTCCGCGCCTGCGGCCTCTTCGCACCGGGGCGGCCCCGCCCGCGGGTGCTGGCCCTCGGCGGAGAAGCGGTCAACGAGGCGCTCTGGAACGAACTCGCGGCGCTGGAGGACATCGCGGTCTGGAATCTGTACGGGCCCACCGAGGCCACCGTGGACAGCGTCATGGGGCGGATCACCGCCGGGACCCGCCCGCACATCGGCCGGCCGGTGGACGGGATGCGCACCAGGGTGCTCGACGCCCGGCTGCGCCCCGCAGCCCCGGGAGTGACCGGTGAGCTCTATCTGTCCGGCACCGGGCTCGCCCGCGGATACGAGAACCGGGCACCGGCCACCGCCGCCCGCTTCCTGCCCGACCCCTTCGGCGAGCCCGGAGCCCGGATGTACCGCACGGGCGACCTGGTACGCCGCCGCGCGGGACACCTGGAGTACGTCGGCCGGGCCGACGGCCAGGTCAAGGTCCGCGGCTTCCGGGTCGAGACCGGAGAGGTCGAGGCGGCGCTCCTGCGGCACGCCACAGTGGCCCAGGCCGCCGTGGCCGTACGCCCCGACGCGTCCGGCGCGGGCCGGCTCGTGGCGTGGACCGTCCCCTGCGACGGCCAGGACCTCTCACCGAGTGCCCTGCGCACCTTCGTGGCCGGGCGGCTGCCCGCGTACATGGTGCCCTCCACGGTCGTTCCCGTACCCGGGCTGCCGCTGACCGTGCACGGCAAGGTCGACTTCGGTTCCCTGCCGGACGGAGCGCCCGGGAGCGACGAGCAGGCGGACCCGCCGCACTCGGCGCAGGAGGAGATCCTGTGCGCCCTGTTCGCCGAGACCCTTGGACACACCCGCGTCGCCCGCACCGCCGACTTCTTCGACCTCGGCGGCCACTCCCTGCTGGCCACCCGCCTCGTCGGCCGGATCCGCTCGGCCTTCGGCGTCGAACTCCCCGTCCGTACGCTCTTCGAGGCGACCACCCCCGCCGCTCTGGCCGAACGGCTCGGTACGGCGGGCGCGGCACGGCCCGTGCTGCGAGCGGCGGCCCGCCCCGACCTGCTGCCGCTCTCACCCGCTCAGCAGCGTCTGTGGTTCCTGCACCGGATGGACCCCGACGACGCCGCCTACCACATCCCCGTCGCCGTGCGGCTGACCGGAACGCTGGACCGGGACGCGCTGCGCTGCGCGCTGGCCGACGTGGTGGCCAGGCACGAGAGCCTGCGCACCCTCATCCAGGAGACCGACGACGTACCCCGGCAGACCGTGCTCGCTCCTGGCGACGCCCGCCCCGAACTCCCGGTGACCGCGGCCGATCCGGCCGGGCTCGCCGAAGCCCTGCACGCGTCCGCCGTCCGGAGCTTCGACCTCGCCTGCGAACTCCCCCTGCGGGCCGAGCTGTTCGCGCTCGCCGACGACCAGCATGTGCTGCTCCTGACGGTCCACCACATCGCGGCGGACGGCTGGTCGATGGGGCCGCTCGCACAGGACCTGGCCGGCGCCTACAGCGCCCGGGTGGCGGGCCGTGCACCGGCCTGGACACCGCTGCCCGTCCAGTACGCCGACTACGCGCTGTGGCAGCGCGCCGTCCTCGGCGCCGCCGACCGGTCCGACAGCCTGGCCGCGCGTCAGCTCGCCCACTGGCGCAAGCAGCTGGAATCGGCGCCGGCCGACACCGTGCTGCCCGCCGACCGTCCCCGCCCGGCGCGCTCCAGCGGCCGGGGCGGCACCGTCGCCCTGCGGTTCTCGCCGGAGACCACCGAGGCGGTCACCCGGCTCGCCCGCTCCACCGCCACCAGCACCTTCATGGTGCTGCACGCCGCGCTGACCGCCCTGCTGCACCGGATCGGGGCCGGCGACGACATCACGGTGGGGACACCGGTCGCCGGCCGGACCGACGAGGAGCTGGACGGACTCGTCGGCTTCTTCGTCAACACGCTCGCCCTGCGCGTCCGTACCGAAGGCGCCCCCACATTCCGTGAGCTGCTGGGCCGGGTGCGCGAAGCAGATCTGGCGGCCTACGCCCACCAGGACGTCCCCTTCGAGCGGCTGGTCGAGGAGCTCAGGCCCGACCGCTCGCTCAGCAGGCACCCGCTCTTCCAGGTCATGCTCACCCTCAACAACACCGGCCGCCCCCAGCTCGAACTCCCCGGCCTCCAGGCGCAGATGAGCGCGGTGGATACCGGGGGAGCCAAGTTCGACCTCTCGCTGAGCCTGACCGAGCGCGGCGAAGCAGGCGACCACCGGCTCGAAGGGACGCTGGAGTTCAGCCGTGACCTCTTCGACCCCGGGACCGCCCGCGACCTCGCGGACTGGTTCGCCCGGCTCGTCGAAGGTGCGACCGCCGCACCGGACACCCCCGTCCGCGACCTCGCCCTGATCCCCGCCGCCGAACAGACCCGTCTCCTCGCTCTCGGACAGGGCCGGGCCGCTCACGGCGGACCGGGCACCGTGCTCGACCGCTTCGCCCGGACCGTCGCCGCCGCGCGGACCAGCGACATCGCGGTCACCGCACCCGACGGCAGCCTCTCCTTCACCGAACTCGACGCCCGTTCCGACCGCATCGCGGGGCTCCTCGCCGACGCCGGGGTACGCCCCGGCGACCCGGTCGTCGTCCTGCTGCCCCGCTGCACCGACTCCGTCGCCGCGCTCATCGGCGTACTCAAGGCCGGCGGTGTGTACGCGCCGGTGGACGACAGTCTGCCCGCGGCACGCATCACAGCGATACTCGACGACGCCCGGCCGCGCACCGTCGTCGCCGCTGCCGACACCGCCGGGCGGATACCCGGGCCGTGGCACCTCACGGTCCTCGACAGCGACCGGTCGGCGGGCGCGCCGGCCCTGCCCGCACCGGGCCCCACGCACCGCCCGGGCCCGGACGATCCCGCGTATCTGATCCACACCTCGGGCTCGACCGGCCGGCCCAAGGGCGTACTCGTCTCACACCACTCCCTCGCACGTCTCCTGGAACACCACAGCGACCAGGTCTACGCACCGGCCGCGCGCACCGCGGGCCGGGCCCGGCTGACCGCCGCGCTCACCGCGACGCTCTCCTTCGACGCCGCCTGGGACCCGGTGCTGTGGATGTTCGACGGCCACCGCGTGCACCTCGTGGACGACCTCACAAGGCGCGACCCCGAAGCCCTGGTGGCGAGCGTGCGGGCGGACAGGATCGACGTCCTGGAGACCACGCCGACCCATGCCAGGCAGCTCCTGGACAGCGGGCTGCTCGCCGACGGCGCGCACCACCCCGCCGTGCTGATCCTGGGCGGCGAAGCCGTGCCGCCCGAGCTGTGGAACGAACTGCGCGCCGCCCCCAGGACGCAGGGCTGGAACTTCTACGGGCCCACCGAGGCCACCGTCGACACCCTGGAGACCCGGCTGACAGCAGCGGCCCGCCCGGTCCTGGGCGCCCCCGTGACCGGCACCCGCGTCCAGGTACTCGACGACGCGCTGCGCCCCGCACCCGCCGGTGTGGTGGGCGACCTCTACCTCGCGGGCGACAGCCTCGCCCTGGGATACCCGGGCCGCCCGGCGGAGACCGCCCGTACCTTCCTGCCCGACCCGTACGGGCCGCCCGGCAGCCGGATGTACCGCACCGGGGACAGGGCCCGCCGTACCCGGGACGACGAGCTGGAATTCGCCGGACGCTCCGACAACCAGGCCAAGGTCCGCGGCTTCCGCGTCGAGCCGGACGAGATCGCCGCCGTACTGGCGGCCCACCCGCGCGTCGACGCGGCCGCGGTGGCCGTGCACGGGAGCGGCGCAGGCGCCGGACTGACCGCCTATGTCGTGCCCGCCGACAGCGCCGCACCGGACGACATCGCCGGGCTCCGCGACCACGCGGCGCGCCAACTGCCCGCTTACATGGTCCCGTCCGGCTGGCTCACGCTGGAGCGGCTGCCGCTGACCCCGAGCGGCAAGCTCGACCGCGCGGCGCTTCCGCTCCCCGCACCGCGTACCCGGGACGGGGAGAGCGGCAGGGTCCCACGCACCCCGCGCGAGGACGTGCTCTGCCAGCTCTTCGCCGAAGTGCTCGGACTCGACCAGGTCCTGATCGACGACGACTTCTTCGCGCTCGGCGGGCACTCCCTGCTGGCGACCCGTCTCATCGGCCGCATCCGCACGGCGCTCGGGGCGGAACTCGGCATCCGCGCCCTGTTCGAGGCCCCGACCCCGGCCGGGCTCGCGGACCGGCTCGACGGTGCGGCCGACAGCCCACTGACGACGCTGCTGCCGCTGCGCACGGCCGGCGGCCTCCCCCCGCTGTTCTGTGTCCACCCCGCGGGCGGTCTCGCCTGGTCGTACGCCGGCCTGCTGCCGCACCTGGACGAGGGCCGCCCGCTGTACGGACTCCAGACCCCGAACCTGGACGGCGCGGCTCCCTTCCCCGACAGCATCGAGGCGATGGCCGCCGTCTACGTGGCGGAGCTGCGGAAGGTCCAGCCGCACGGTCCCTACCACCTGTTCGGCTGGTCGTTCGGCGGGAACGTGGTCCAGGAAATAGCCGTCCAGCTCCAGGAGGCGGGGGAGCGCGTCGCCCTGCTCACCATCCTCGACGCGTTCCCCGTCGCACCGCTCGACGACCTGGACAGTGCCGACCGCGACACGGTCTTCCGGGCGCTGCTCGGGAACCTCGGTGTGGACGGGGCCGCGCTGGACACGGGCGCCCCCGTGGACGCCACGACGGTACGCGACGAGTTCCGCCGGACCGGCAGCCCGCTGGGCGCCCTCGAACCGGCCACGATCGATCACATGGTGGACAACTTCGCGGGACAGGCACGGCTGATGCGGGCCTACACCCCCCGCACCTTCCACGGCCCCGCGCTCTTCTTCACCGCCGCCGAGGGCCGCCCCGCCGACACCTTCGGAACCGGCCTGTGGGCGCCGTACATCACAGGACCGATCGAGAACCACGACGTGGCCTGCGCACACGCGCAGATGATGCAGCCCGCGGCCCGCGAGCAGATCGGAACCACCGTGGCCGCAGCCCTGCGCGCCACGCACCGCACCGGACAAGGAGACCTGTCATGACCAACCCTTTCGACGACCCGCAGACCCAGCACCGCGTCGTGGTCAACGACGAGGGACAGCACGCCCTGTGGCCCTCGTTCGCCGCGGTGCCCGCCGGCTGGGACGCGGTCTTCGGGCCCGCCGACCGCGGTGCCTGCCTCACCTACGTCGACCGGAACTGGACCGACCTGACACCGCGCAGCGCACGGATCGCCGTCGGCTGACCTGCCGTAGGAGTGCCCGCCGGGTGTGTGCCCGGCGGGCCGAACGCACCCGACGAGAGGCAGTGATGACGGCTCAGCCGACGTCCTCAGCGATCCAGGCGGAAGGGATCACCAAACGGTTCGGTGCGAAACAGGCACTCGGAGGTGTCGATCTCGAAGTCCCTCAGGGGACCGTTCTCGGTGTCCTCGGCCCCAACGGCGCGGGCAAGACCACCATGGTGCGGATCCTGTCGACCCTGCTGAGACCCGACGCGGGGCACGCCAGGGTAGCGGGCCGTGACGTGGTCGCGGACCCCGAAGGGGTGCGCCGCAGACTCGGTCTCTCGGGCCAGTACGCCGCCGTGGACGAGAAGCTCACCGGACGCGAGAACCTCTATCTCGTGGCCAGGCTGTACGGAATGCGCCGGGCCGCCGCCCGGCGCCGGGCAGCCGAACTGCTTGCCGACTTCCGCCTGGACGAGGCGGCCGACCGGCCGAGCGGGACGTACTCCGGCGGAATGCGCCGGCGCCTCGACCTCGCCGGCGCCCTGGTGGCCAGGCCACCCGTGGTCGTACTGGACGAGCCCACCACCGGCCTCGACCCCCGCGGCCGGGCCGACACCTGGCACTCCATCCGGGAACTCGTCGGCGCCGGCACCACCGTCCTGCTCACCACCCAGTATCTGGAAGAGGCCGACCAGCTGGCCGACAGCATCCTCGTCATCGACCGGGGCACCGCCATCGCGCGCGGCCCGGCAGCCGACCTCAAGGCCAGGGTGGGCGGCGAGCGCCTCGCGCTGACCGTCCCCGACCCCGACGCCAGGGCGCGGACCTCCGGGATACTCGGCTCCCTCGGGGCCCATGAACCCGAACTCGACCGGCGCACCGGCCGGTTCACGGTCACCACCGACTACGGCGCGCACACCCTGGAGTACGCGCTGGGGTGTCTGCGGCTCGCCGGCATAGCGGTGCAGGACGTGGAACTGGCGCCGCCCACCCTCGACGACGTCTTTCTCGCGCTGACCGGCGGCCCCTCCCGGGGGACCGCGGGTGAGCCGGTGGCAGCGGCCGTATCCGCCGGGAGTGTTCCCGCTCCCGGAGCGGGGGAGGGACAGCCGTGGCACGGATGAACCGAGTGGCTCGCGACGCCACCATCATCGCCTGGCGCAATCTGCTCAACCTGCGCCGCACACCGGGATCCGTGATCGCCGCACTCGTCCAGCCGGTGATGTTCGTCCTGCTCCTCGCCTATGTGTTCGGCGGGAGCCTCGGCGGCGCGCACTACCGGACCTTCCTGATGGGCGGGATCTTCGCGCAGGCGGTCACCTTCAACGCGGCCTTCACCGCACTCGGGCTCGCCCACGACATGGACAAGGGCATCGTGGACCGGTTCCGGTCGCTGCCGATGCCCAGAATGGCGGTGATCCTGGGCCGGACCCTGTCCGATCTGACCATGAGCGTCGTCACGCTCACCGTGACGTCGCTCTGCGGACTGCTCGTCGGGTGGCGGATCGCGGGCTCGGTGGCCGATGCGGCCCTCGCCTATCTCCTGGTGCTGCTCTTCGCCTTTGCCATGTCCTGGGTCGGCGCCACCATCGGGCTGATGGCCCGCAGTGTGGAGGTGGCGCAGAGCGCCGGTCTGATCTGGCTCTTTCCGGTGACCTTCGTTTCGTCGGCGTTCGTCTCGACGGGGACGATGCCGGGACCGCTCAGGGCCGTCGCGGAGTGGAACCCGGTGTCGGCGACCGCCACCGCTGTGCGCGCGCTCTTCGGGAACCCGCCGCCGGGCGGGGTGCCGGTGGGCGGCGCGTGGCCCGTCGTACACGCTCTTCCGTACGCCCTGCTGTGCGCTTGCGCGATCACCGGCGCTTTCATGGCGCTGGCTCTGCGGCGCTTTCACCGGATCACTGTGCGCTGAGGACGCCGGTCAGGGCTTCGAGGAAGGGTCTTCGACGAAGGGGCGTCAAGGAAGGGGCGTCGAGGAGGAGCCGCGGGGTCAGACGTCCGCCCAGACCAGCCGGCCGCCGGCATCCTGACGGGTGCCCCAGGCGGCTGCCAGGGCGGTGACGATGAGCAGCCCGCGGCCGCGTTCCGACAGAGCGGCCCGGGCCGCGCCGTCCGGCTCCGTCTCGCACGCCGACGGCCGGCGCTGGGCCGGAATGCCGTCACCGCCCGCGTCCCACACCTGGATCCTTATCCGGGAGCAGGACCGCCGCAGACAGCACCGCACGGTCGCCGAACGGGCGCTGTAGCGCACGGAGTTGGTGACGAGTTCGGAGACCAGCAGAACGGCGGTCTCCGTCCGCTCCTCCGGCTCGCCCCAGGCCAGCATGGCGTCGCGGACGTGCTGCCGGGAGTCCACGACCCCCTCGGGTATGCGCGGCGTCGACCAGCGGTAGGCGAAGTCTTCCCTGGCGTCGTCGTCCCAGTCGCCCCAGTCGTCGGAGTGCGCGGCAGAGGCATCACCATCGAATTCAGACATATATGCACTATCAACATGTTCGGCATACTCTGCAACTGTCAGAGTGTGAATCACACAGAATGTGACACTACGGTTGCCCGGTTCGCCGCGAAGGAGATGGACGCCGTGAGAGCCCGCTCAGGCCCGACCCTGGAGCACCGTGTGGTCGCGGAACAGCTCCGCCTGGCCCGTGAGCGCGCCGGATGCGGCCTGGCCGCGGTCGCGGCGGCGCTGGATCTGTCCGAGGCCACGGTGCGGCGCATCGAGCGGGCGGAGACGGCTCTGGACGCCGGGCAGGTCAGGGACCTCCTGGAGTACTACAACCACCCCGAGGACGACGCGCGGCGGATCAGGGCCAGCCTGGTCAGGGCGAACGAGCCCGGGTGGTGGCACCGCTGGCGCGACATCCTGCCCCCCTGGCAGCGGGACGTCATCGGTATCGAGTCGTCGGCCGGGGTGGTGAGGATCTGGCATCCCGCGCTGGTCCCCGACCTGCTGCGGACCCCCGCCTACGCCGCCGCGGTCGAGGCGGTCCGGCACCCGGAGGCGTCACCCGCCGTACGGACACGGCGTACGGAGTTCCTGCGGGCCAGGCAGGAGCGGTTCCGGGAACGGGAGGCCGTCCTGTGGGGGCTGATCCCGGAGGCCGCCCTGTACACCTGCGTGGGGTCCCCCGAAGTGATGCGTGAGCAGCTTGACGCCCTGCGGCACGCGACCGCCCGCCCGAACATCACCCTCCAGGTCATGCCGCTGACGGCCGGGCCGCACGCCCTGACCGGCGCTCCGCCGCTGGAACTGCTCCGGCTTCCCGTCCAGGAGATCCCGGACCACGCCGTCGTCGGAGGCCCGGGGGGCGACGCCCTCGTGACCCATGACCGTGCGGTGGTCTCCGCGTACCGGATGCTGATGGACTCCGCCTGCGGCGCGGCCCCGGCCGCCGGTGCCCCGCTGCCCGACCCGTACCCGGCGTGAGTCGACCGGAATATGCCGGGTGTGATCGATACGGACGGTATGGCCGGAAACGGCCCCGCGGATGAGCGCGGCGACTATACGATCTCGCTGAGCCGTCCGGTAGGCGGAGGGTGTTCGTGCAGTTACGTGTAGTGCGGGGTGGCAGCCTGTCAGAGTGGCGACGGACGACACCGCCACGGGTCCCGTGACCGTGGTCGCCGCATCGGCCCGTCGCGTGGTGACACCCCCCTCGTGAGGCCGTGGCTCTCCTCCATCCGAGCAACGGTTCCCAGCCAAATCGAAGCCGATTCAAAGGTTCTCCATGGCCCGTTCTCCCGCGTCCGTCCCCCCGCCACGACGGACGCCATATCTCTGGCCGGCGGTCATGGGCCTCGCGCTCATCACGCTCGCGGCCCCCGTGGTGCCGCTCACGGGCAGTGGCGCCACCGGCCCCGTCCCGGTCACCGCGTACCTCGTCGCGGTGCTGGCCCTGCTCATGCTTCTGGTGAGACTGCGACGGCTGCACCGGGTGGCCGACGCAGATGCCGCCCGTCATCTGCGTGAAGCCGCGGAACAGGCCGACCGTACGGCGCTGCGTGACACCGAGTGGCGCCGCCGGGCCCAGCAGCAGAGCGATCTGGTCCAGGCCGAGGTCGAGCACGCCGTCGGGCAGCGGCTGCCCGCGGCCCTGGCGGGCCGGGAGGACCCGGGCCCGTCGAACGGGACATGGCCGCTGGACGAGAGCGTGGCCCGGCTCCTCGACCGGCTGCTCGGTGAGGTACGGGAAGCGGTCGAGTACCGCGAGGAGTCACAGCGGCTTGCCCTGGTCGAGCTCGCCAGCCGGGTCCAGACCTCGGCACACCGGATCCAGGCCGCCGTGACAGGGCTCGCCGACCGGTACCCGGGCGACGCCGAACTCCTTGAATCCACCATGCGCGTCGACCACGCGGCGACCCAGCAGGCCCGGCACGCCCAGAGCCTCAAGGTGCTGTGCGGCGAATGGCCGGGACAGCAGTGGCAGAAGCCGCTGGCCCTGGTCGACGTGGTGCGGGCCGCGTCGGGGCGGATCGTCGCGTTCACCCGTGTCGAGGTCTCGGGCGACCCCGACGTGGGGATCGCCGCGCCCGTCGTCGAACCGCTCATCCATCTGCTGGCCGAACTGCTCGCCAACGCGACCGAGTACTCCCCGCCGAGCACCGCGGTACCGGTGACCGTACGGACCGTGCAGCGCGGCGCGGTCATCGAAGTGGACGACGGCGGCCTCGGCCTCGACGAGTACCGGCTCGTCGAAGCACGCGAAGTCGCCTCGGGCCGCAGGCTGCTGGGCGTCGGCGACGTCGGCGAGATCCCGCGGACCGGCTTCGCGGTGGTGGGGCGCTTCGCCCGGCGGCACGGCTTCCGTGTCGACCTGGGGCCCTCCCCGTACGGCGGTGTCCGTTGCGTGGTGCTGATCCCCAGCCACGTACTGGAAGCCATCGACCCGCCAGGCCCGCCCGCCGACCGCCCGGCCTCCGTGCCGCCGCCCGCTCCCGCCCCCGAGGCGGGCCATCCGCCCTCCGCCACGCTCCCCGGGCAGACCTCGCAGAGTCCCGCGATGCCCGCCGACCCGGCCCAACAGGCCATTCCGCTCTACGAGCAGGGCGGCGAGCGAACCAGACGGCTGCCGCGCCGGCGCTCGCGCCGCGACGAGTACCGCCCGTCCGACCTGCCGCCGGACGAGAACCGGACCGGCTCCATGTCCCGGGCCACCCCCGAGGAGGCGGGCGACTGGATGGAGCAGTTCTTCGAGGGCGGCCGCTCCGCGCCCGAACCGGGCCCCGGCCCGCAGGACGGCTCCGACGGCCCGTCCCCCCACACCCCCGATTCCGCAGAAGGACAGGCGTGAGCATGAGTTACGTGGACAACCCCCAGCAGCGTGGCTGGATGATCTCGGAGGTCGCGGCCGTCCCCGGAGTGCGTGAGGCGATCGTCTTCAGCGCGGACGGGCTCCTGCTGGTCAGCTCCGACGGGATGGACCGGGACGCGGCCGACCGTCTCTCGGCGAACTGCTCGGGGCTGCAGTCCCTGGGACGCAGCCTGGGACGGGAGTTCGGCGAGGACGGCGGCTCGGTCCACCAGCAGATGGTGGAGTTCAACGGCGGCTTCCTCTTCATGCGCAGCGCCGACAACGTCCATCTCGCCGTGGTGACAGGCCCGGTGGTCGACCCGAAAATGGTGGCCCGCCAGATGCAGGCGCAGGTCATGAGGATCGGCGCGGCCAACCTCAGCAGCCCGCCCAGGCCGGGATCCGCTCGGTGAACGACCCGCAGGGGGGATACACGGACCGGGCGTTACGCCCCTATGTGATCAGCAAGGGACGCTCACGCCCCACACGCAACACCATCGGTGTGGAGACCCTCCTCATCACCGTCAGCGCTCCGGACGACCTCCCCGTCTCCGCCACCCGGGAGGAGCGCGCCCTGCTGCGGATGTGCCGACGGCTGCTCTCCCTGGTGGAAGCGGCGGCCCACCTCCAACTGCCGGTGAGTCTGGTCAAAGTGCTGGTGTCCGACCTCGTCGACAGCGGTCATCTGTCGGCGCGCTCCGGTGTACCGCGGGCCGTGCGGCCCGACGGGCAACTGCTTCAGGAGGTACTCGATGGTCTCTGCCGTCTCCGCTGACCGCTATCTGGCCGACACCGTCCAGCAGGCGGTCAAGATCCTCGTCGTGGGAGCGTTCGGCGTCGGCAAGACCACACTGGTCGGCTCGGTCAGCGAGATCGAACCGCTGCGCACCGAGGAGGTGATGACCCGGGCGAGTATCGGGGTGGACGACCTCGCGGGCATGGGCACCAAGACCACCACGACCGTCGCCATGGACTTCGGCCGGATCACGGTCACCTCCCGGCTGGTGCTCTACCTCTTCGGAACTCCCGGGCAGCGCCGGTTCTGGGACCTGTGGGAAGGGCTGGCCGAGGGCGCCATCGGGGTCCTGGTCCTGGTCGACACCCGCCGGATCGAGGACAGTTTCGACGTACTGGAGCAACTGGAGATCCGTGGGCTGCCGTTCGCCGTCGCCGTCAACCGCTTCCCGGACAGCGAGTACTACTCGGCCGACGAACTGCGTGTCGCGCTCGACCTGCTGCCGCAGACGCCCGTCGTCATCTGCGACGCCCGGGAGCGCACCTCGTCACTCGACGCACTGATCAGCCTCGTCCACCATGTGATGAGCGCCGGAGCGGCGCGCGTACCGGAGAGTGCCTCATGAGCCATTCCCTTCCGCCGCCGTCCTGCCCGGCCCGCCGCGGCCACACCACCGGTCTGCTCCCGCTGTCCGAGGCCGTCGGGTCCAGCGATCCGCAGGCCGCCTACCGCGGGCTGCGCGAACAGTGGGGCAGCGTCGCCAAGGTGGAGCTGGAGCCGGGGGTACCCGCCTGGCTCGTCATGGGCTACCGCGAACTGCTGACCATCACCCGTCAGGAGCAGGTGTACTCGCGGGACGCGCGCAACTGGCGTGACCTCAACTCCGGTGTGGTGTCACCGGATTCGGGCCTGCTCCCGATGATGGCCTGGCGGGCCAACGTCATCGGCGCCGACGGCCAGGAACACCGCAGGCTGCGCCGGCCGCTCGACGACGGCGTGGCCCGGATCGACCAGCGCCGCACCCGTCGCCAGGTCGAGTCGGTGTGCGCCAGGCTGATCGCCGGGTTCTCCGCACGTGGCGACGCGGATCTGGTCAACGAGTACGCCACGATCGTCCCGATGCTCTCCATCGCCTCGCTGTTCGGCCTGGACAGCGGCGAAGGGCGGGAGCTGCTCAACGCACTCATCGCGCTGTTCGGCAGCGCCGACGACTCCCAGAGCGGAAACCGGCACTTCGAGCAGATCCTCGCCGACACGCTCCGGGCCAGGCGCGCGGCGCCCGGCGACGACCTGACGACCGCGCTGCTCGGCCACCCCGATCTGCGGGACGAGGCGGAGCAGCTCCAGTCGATGGTCGTGATGATCTCCGCGGGCAACGAGACCGTCACCGCGTGGATCTCGCACACGCTGCGGCTGATGCTCACCGACCCGCGGTTCGCGGCCCGGATGCACGGCGGGCGGCTCGGAGTGGACGACGCGCTCGACGAGGCGCTGTGGCGCGACCCGCCGATGAACAACATGCCCGCCCGCTACGCGCTGCGCGACACCGAGCTGGGCGGACAGCAGATCCGGCGCGGCGACGTACTCATCCTCGGGATCTCCGCCGCCAACGACGACCCGGTGGCCCGCGCCGCCGACGGCGGGGTGGAGCCGGGGAACCGTGCGCATCTCGCCTTCTCGGCCGGTGCGCATGTGTGCCCCGCCCAGGTGCCGGCCCGGCTGATCACCCGTACCGCCGTCCATACCGTCCTGCATCTGCTGCCCGACATGAGACTCGGCATCCCCGCGTCGGACGTGACCTGGCGCCCCTCGCCCTGGACACGCGTGCCCGTCGCGCTGCCCGTGGTCTTCTCCGCGCGGTACGGAGCGGACACCGTGGACGGCACATCCGCGCGGGACCGCCACGACCCGAACGAGCAATAGACGAGCGCGATATCGAGCCATGACGAGCGACCCTAGGAGAAGCACATGACTTCGCACCCGGTGCCCCCTTCCCCGGAGGTCCCGCTCCTCACCCTGGATCCGTACGGCGCCGACCACCACGCCGAGGCCGCCACCCTCCGCGCACTCGGACCCGTGGTCAGGGTCCGGCTCCCCGGAGACATCCTGGCCTGGTCGGTGACCGACCACGCCCTGCTGAACGACCTGGTGGCCGATCCGCGCTTCAGCAAGGACTGGCACAACTGGAGCGCCGTCAGGCGCGGTGAGATAGCCGACGACTGGCCGCTCATAGGCATGGTGAAGGTCACCAACATGGTCACGGCGGACGGCCAGGAGCACCGCAGGCTGCGCCGGCTGGTGACCGACACCCTCACTCCGCGCAGGGTGCAGGCGCTGCGCCCCCGGATCGAGCGGATCGTACGGGACCTGCTGGACGCGCTGCCCTCGCACGCCGGGCCCGACGGGTCGGTCGATCTGCGGCTGCACTTCGCCCACCCCGTGCCCATGCGGGTCATCTGCGAGCTGTTCGGCGTCCCCGAGGACGAACGGCCGCGGCTGCGCGAGCTGATGGACAACGTCTTCCGCTCCGACCTCTCCCCGGAGGAGGTCGGAGCGAGCCAGACCGAGCAGTACCAGCTCCTGGCCCGGGTCGTCGCCACACGGAGGCAGCACCCGGGCGACGACCTGACGAGCGCCCTGGTCGCCGCACGTGAGTCCGACCCCGGGGCCATGAGCGAGGACGAGCTCGTCGGGACGCTCCTCGTGATGCTGTCCGCCGGGCAGGAGACCACCCTCAGCCTCATCACCAACGCGGTACGCGCCCTCCTGACCCACCCCGCCCAGCGGACCATCGCCGAAAACGGTGACGCGTCGGTCTGGGCCGATGTCGTGGAGGAGACCCTGCGCTGGGACGCCCCGATCGGGAACTTCCCCTTCCGCTACCCCCTGGAGGACGTCGAGATCGCCGGCGTACGGATCCCCAGGGGCGAGGCCGTCATGGCGCCGTACAGCGCGGTCGGCCGTGACGAGGGACAGCACGGAGCGGACGCCGGGAGCTTCGACATCACCCGTGAGCAGCGCAGGCATCTGGCCTTCGGGCACGGACCGCACTTCTGCCTCGGCGCGCCACTGGCCAGGCTGGAGGCGGCACTCGCCCTGCCGGCCGTCTTCGCCCGGTATCCCGGCCTGACCCTGGCCGCTGACCCGGACCGGCTGGCCCCGGTGCCGTCCCTGTTCTCCAACAGCACCGCCACGCTGCCGGTGCGGCTGACCGCCCGGGACTGACCTGAGCCCTTCGTCGGACGGCCCTGCCCAGTGCCGGACACCCGGTCCCCGGCGGGGGGTTGGGGCCGCCGACATCACTCGTACCGGTGTGATCGGGCAAATGTCACCGTAAAGTGGATCAAGATCCGGTATTTCTTTGCGCATGACCACAGACGGAACCTCTCGATCCGATTTCTCCCGTGCCCCTGGCCGCGTCCGCCGGGCCCGGTCCTTCTCCGGACTGCGCGCCGGGACCGCCCTGCTCGCCGCGGCCACCGCCGTACTGGCTGCCACGGTGCCCGGTGCGTCGGCGGCCGCGCCCCCGAACAGGCCCGCCGTGCAACGCCCTTGGCAGGACGGGTCGACCGCGGGGACCCAGCGGTACCTCGACCGTGTGAAGGACAACCCGGACCGGCTCCGTGCCTTTCTGCGTCCGATGCCGAAGGGCGGGGACCTGCACACCCATCTGTCGGGGGCCGTGCCGGTCGAGGCGCTGATCGGCTTCGCGGCGGACGACGGGCTGTGTATCGACACGGCCACGCTGACGGCGTCCGCACCGCCGTGCGGGCCCGGGACCCGGCCCGCCCAGGACGCCGTGTCCGACCACGACTTCAGACAGGACGTCATCCACGCCTGGTCCATGGAGGACTTCAAGGAGTCGCCCGCCGAGAGCGGGCACGACCACTTCTTCGCCACCTTCGGCAAGTTCAAGGCCGTCACCGGGTCGCACCGCGGCCGGCTGGTCGCCGAGGTGACGAAGGTGGCCGCTGCCAACCACCAGGACTATGTGGAACCGCTGTTCACCCCGCAGGGCGCCGCCCTCCAGAAGCTGGGCGCCGACCTGGAGTGGACCGGTGACTTCGGGCGGATGCGGGACGCGCTGCTCGCGGGCGGCAAGCTGCACCGCGTCCTCGACGACGCGAAGGCCGAGACCGCCCGGGAGATGGCCGAGCAGCGCGACACCCTCGGCTGCGACGCTCCCGACCCGCAGCCCGCCTGCAAGGTCCAGGTGCGCTTCGACTTCCAGGTCGGCCGGGCCGCCGACCCGCAGTTCGTCTTCACCCAGCTCCTCGCGGGCTTCGAGATGGCCGACAAGGACCCCCGCTACGTGGGGGTGAACCTGGTGCAGGCCGAGGACGCGCCCGTCGCGCTGCGCGACTACCACCTGCAGATGCGCATGATCAAGTACCTGCGCTCGGTCTACCGCACGGCCCATGTCACGCTGCACGCCGGTGAACTGACCAGCAAGGTGGCCCCGCCCGAAGACCTCAGGTTCCACGTACGCGACGCCGTCGAGACCGCGGGCGCCGAGCGCATCGGCCACGGCGTCGACATCATGGGCGAGGACCGGCCGCAGCAGCTCCTGCGGACCATGGCGCGCCGCCACATCGCGGTGGAGGTGCCGCTGACCAGCAACTGCCAGATCCTCGAAGTCTGCGGTGACGACCACCCGATCAACCGCTACCTGGCCGCGGGCGTCCCGGTGGCGCTGTCCACCGACGACCAGGGCGTGTCGGGCACCGACATCACCGTCGAGTACGCCCGCGCCGTCACCGAGCACCACCTGTCGTACCGTCAGCTGCGCGACAGCGCCCGTACCTCACTGGAGCACGCCTTCATCCAGGGCCGCAGCCTCTGGCGCGCCGTGGGCGACCACCGCCCCACCGCGGCCTGCGCCACCAGCGATCCCCGTACGGGCAGGGTCACCGCACGCTGCCGCGAACTGCTGAACGCCAGCCCCAAGGCCACACTCCAGTGGCGCTACGAAACCGAACGCGCCGCCTTCGAGGCCCGTCACCAGGCGTAGTTCTCCGGACCGTCTCCCGTCCGGGGCAGGCCGGGCCGCACTCCCAGAGGCCCGGCCTGCCCCGTTTCCCCCTTCTCTGCTGCTGTGTTTACGGCTATTTCTGGACGGTCAACGGGTCCAGCATCGTGTGCAGTTGGGCCGCACTGACGCCTCCGGAGGCCCGGGCGGCGATCCTGCCGTCACGGTCGACCACCACTGTGGAGGGGATGGCTTGCGGGTTGAGGCTGCCCCGGGGGAAGCGCAGCAGGAGCTTGCCCGCCGGGTCGTGCAGGCTCGGATACGGCACGCCCCGGCCCTTCTCGAACGACAGGGCGGGGCCCGCTGTGGGATCACCGGTGTTGATTCCGACGAACCGGACCCCACGGGAGTGGAGTTGCCGCGAGACCTCCGCCAGGTTCTCGGCCTCACCGCGGCACGGGCCGCACCATGAGCTCCATACGTTCAGTACGACGATTTTCCCCCGGTAGGCCGTGCCTACATCGAGTGTGCCGCCGTCCAGGGTCTTTCCCGACAGCTGGGGAGCCTGGACACGGTCGGCCTTCGCCACCGTGGTGATTCCGCCGCCTGCTGCGCTTTGGCCGCCGTCGGTCGAACCGCCCCCGCCGGAACCGGAGTCACAGGCCGTCAGGGCGCATACGCAGACGGCCGCCGCCGCACCGAACCGGAGGGTGCGGCGGCGACCGCCAGGGTTTCGGGTGAGGCGCGCGGGTTTCATGTGAAAACTTTCGCATGACCGCTGCAGGGCACCGGAAGGGCCCTGCGCGTCGGGCCCGCTCGTCCCGACGGGGCCGGCTCAATGGCCTCGCCTCGGCCGGACGCATACCGCGGGCCCCGCCTTCCGGCAGGGGCCCGCGGTGGGTGAGGGCGTCAGTCCGTGAACGAGTCCTTCGCGCCCTGGGCGCGGTCCTTCGCGTCACCGAGGGTGTCCTTGGTTTTGCCCTTCGCCTGGTCGGCCTTGCCTTCGGTCTCCTGGCGCTTGTCGCCGCTCATCTTGCCGGCTGCCTCTTTGGCCTTGCCCTTGATCTTGTCCATGGCGCTGTCGTCGCCCATTGCTGCTCCTCGTACGGTGGGGATCGCTGACCAGCTCACGGTAGGACCGTTCCGGGCATACCGCCTGATATCGCGGCCGATCGTGCGGCGGGGCCGGCGTCGGTCGCCGTCACTCACCGTCACTCGCCGTCCGGTGTCTCAACGCGTCGCGGGGCAGTGCCGTGACCGCGCGGGGCCCTCGCCGAGCAGGAAGTCCGCCACCGCGTCGGCCGCGCACCCCTTCGACATGGCCACCCCGTGGCCGGTCGCCTCGACGGTGACCATCGCCGCCCTGTCCCCGAAGGCGCGCAGTGTCCGGCGGGCCTCGCTCAGCGGGGTCGAGGGGTCCGCGGTGTTCTGCGCCATGAGGATGTTGTGCGGTCCGCGCGGTACCGGCTTCGGCGGGTGCTCGGAGCCGGTCACGGGCCAGAAGGCGCAGGGCCAGATGTTCGCCGGAGACCCCGCTGTCAGCGGGAACCTGGCCGCGCTGCGGGCGACCGCCCGCCGGTAGCCCGCCACCTCCTTCGGCCAGCTGCTGTCGTTGCAGACGATGGCGTCCTGCGCGCTGAAGAAGTTGTCCGGGAACACGCTGCCGAACTGGAGCTTCGACGTGACATCGGCCGGGACCGAGCCTGCGTGGGCCGCGCCGAGCAGCTCCGCCAGCCCGGGAAAGTTGGCCCGCTGGTCGAGCAGCGCCTGCTCTGCTTCCAGCAGCTGGTTCCCGGTGAGGCTCTTCCCGGTCATCAGCGGCAGCGGTGTCGCGTTGAGGTCCCGCGCGGTGGACAGGACCGTCCGCCGTACGTCCGGCGGCGTACCGCCCAGGTGGTAGGTGCTGTCCCGGCCCGCGGCCCACCGGGCGAAGCCGCCGAAGGCGTCCTCGACACCGCGTCCCTTGTTCTGGATGGCCGCCTCGACCCCGCCCGGCGGGACGGTGCTGTCCAGGAGCACCCGGCCCGATGTCGCGGGGAACAGCGTGGCGTAGACCTGCCCGACGTACGTGCCGTACGAGGTGCCCGTGTAGGAGAGCGTCCGCAGCCCCAGGGCGATCCGGATCCGGTTGATGTCCCGGGCGATGCTGACCGTGTTGAAGAAGGGCAGCGCCTGGCCCGCGTGCTGAGCGCAGGCGCCCGCGACGCGCTTGGCCCATGCGGCATTGGCGTCGATGGTGCCGTCGGCCGCCGGGTAGGGGAGGCCGGCCGCCGCGGTGCGGTCGGCGGGCGCGATGCCGCAGTGCAGCGGGCTGCTGTGGCCGATGCCGCGGTAGTCGAGTCCGTACAGGTCGGTGGTCCGGGTGACCCGTGCGGGCAGCGCCGACTCGTTCTGCGACGGCAGATCGAGCCCGCTGCCGCCAGGGCCGCCCTGACCCGTCATGAGCGACTTGGGGCGCGGCGCCCCGGAGCGGATCCGCGACACCTCGACGGTGAGCCGTCGGCCGTCGGGGGAGTGGTAGTCGAGTGGCACGTGGACGGTCGTGCACTGCTGCCGGGGGTCGCGCCTGACCGGTCCGGCCCCGCCCGTGACGGCGTCCGCCGCCGGGCAGGGGCCCCATCGCAGCCCCGCCCCGCCGGACCCGGCCGAGGTCGGCGAACCGGCCGTACGGTGTCCGGGCCCGCCGCTGCACGCGACCGCCCCGGCCAGAACGGCGGCGACGACGGCCAGCGCGGCGGGAACCGGGCGCGCCCCGGGCCGGCGGCCGGACAGCGGGCTCATACGGCGACCAGCCCCGCGGCCCGGGAGCGGACCGGCCGGACGGGGCGGAGGTTCTCGCGCGGCGGCCGCCCGGTGAGCCGGTGGGCGAGCGGCCGGACCGTTACGGCGACTGGCGGCCGTACCGGTACGACGGCCCGGACCGGTACGGCGGCGGCAGCGACGTTGTGGACGCCGGGGCTGTTCACGGAGATGCGCCCTTTCGACACGACGGATGGAGCTGTTACCTCCCTGAGTGTGTGGCCTGCGACCCGTGAGAACGATCAACCCGGTGGACGGCGTTTCGGTGTGCGGACCGGCTCGGGGAGCAGCTCGACGCAGTGGCATCGGCTGTATCGGTCGTATCGGCGGTACCGGGACGAGTCGGCGGGAAGCGCGCGGGGCCGGCGCGGAGGGTGCCGGCCGGTGGCCGGGTGGTGAAACGCGGCGAGGCCCGTTCGGCGCGGTTGCGCTGCCGAACGGGCCTGAGCCGTAAAGCGTGTTGGGGCCGGTGTCGCTCACCGGCCCGTTGTCCGGGCCGACTTCACGCCGGGCCGTGGGCCCGACCGTGCGGGGAAGGAACGGGCACGAGCCCGCCGGTGTTTGCGGTCCGCTGGGGGCCGCTCCCACCGGGGGTCGTGTCCGCCGTTCCTCCGGGGCTTTCGCTCACCCGCGTCGGGTCGGTCCACCGGGTGGCTCTCCGGCTCAGTAAGCCGAGTTGACGTTGTCGATGGAGCCGTAGCGGTGCGCCGCGTAGTTGGCGGCGGCCGTCAGGTTCGCGACCGGGTCCGTCAGCTTGAAGGCGGTTCCGGAGACGTGGTAGGTGTCGAAGGTGGGCTGGATCACCTGGAGCAGGCCCTTCGAGGGGATGCCGTTCCGGGCGTTGATGTCCCAGTTGTTCACGGCGTTCGGGTTGCCGCTGGACTCACGCATGATGTTGCGGTGCAGGCCCTCGTAGGTGCCGGGGATGTGCTTGGCCTTCATGATGGCCAGCGACTCCTTGATCCAGCCGTCCAGGTTGTTCTTGTAGTGCACGGGCGCGGCGGCCTTGTGCTTGGCCGCGCTCTTCTTGACCGCAGCGGCCTTCGTCTTGGCGGCCTTGGCCTTCGCGGCCTTGGCGGCCTTGTCGTCCTTCTCGCTCTTCTTCGCGGGCTTGGCCGCGGCCTTCTTGGGGGTGTCCTTCTTCGGCGCGTCCTTCGCGGGAAGGCCGTTGGCGGAGACCGGCTTGACCGAAGCGGCAGCGTGCGCGGGTATCTGGGCGCTGCTCGACTCGGTGGTGGCGGCCAGCGCGGTGCTGGCACCCACGGCCACGAGGACGGTGGCGGCGATCTTGTGCGTACGGGTGGTGCGGGGCAGGGAGATGCGGGGCATGCTGGCCTCTTCCAGGTGGGGGACGTGACGTGTGGCCTTCGGCGGCGCAGTGGATGTGAAACCGAGGGTCTTGGCCGCGTTCGCCGACTGGCGTTGGTCGCAGGCTCGTTCTCGGTGCTTGCCGGGATCTATGGTTAGCGCCCGTCTTCAGCGGTGGCAATGACCCGCTGTACTACCCATCATCGTGAGATGAGGCGAAATGCCCGAAATCATGGCTGTTTTGCCGCCATGGGCGGGGGTGAGGGTCGACTATCCCGGGTCGTAAGTGACCTAGGTCCTGTGGCTGGTGTCACCCCGCGAAGCGCCCGAAAATCCCCAAAAAGTTGTGTGGGTCACAGGGGTTGGGGAGGTTTTCAGTGATTCAGGACCGCATCGGCGGGTAAGAGTCAGCGCCACCGTCGGCCGGGGCGTGTGCCCGGACCGTCGCCCGGCGCGCGGTGGGCCGGGCTGTGGACCGGTAGGGACGGCGGCACCGGAGATACCCTCGAATCAAGGGGATCCCCGCCCGTCATCCGGCGATCCGGCGGCCGTGGCGCGCGGGACACTCAGCGAGGAGGTTCCCCACGATGACTTCCACGACACGACTGATGAACGTTCTTCCCGCATTCCACCGCGAACGCCTGATGGACCTGGCCAGGGATGTCTTCTTTCCCCAGGACGCGAGGATCTTCGAGGAGAATTCCCCCGCGGACAAGTTCTGGATCATCCATACCGGCACCGTGGCGCTCGATCTGCACGTACCGCAGCGGGGCAGGGTGATGGTCGACACCCTGGAGGTCGGGGACCTGCTCGGCTGGTCCTGGCTCTTCCCTCCGCACCGGTGGCATTTCGGAGCCGAGGCATTCAGTCCGGTCCGGGCGCACGAGTTCGACGCGATCGCCGCCAGGGAAGTGTGCGAGAGCGACCACGAGCTGGGCCTGGCACTCGCCCGCTCCGTCGCCGAGGTCCTCGCCACCCGGCTGGAGGTCGCCCGTACGAAGCTGCTCGACCAGTACATGCTGCACGGGGCCACCGGTATATAGGGCCCTTCGTCCGGGTCGCGCCGCTGATCAGGACCGCGGCGAAGCTGATCAGGGCCGCGGCGGAACCGGTGCCGCGCCGCCTTCGGTCACGGACTGTGCCGAAGCGGCCACGGCTGTACGGCGCAGCCGCCTGAGCCGGTGCATCACGTCATTGGCGCCCCGGCCGAAATAGTCGTGCAGCCGGCAGTACTCCGCATAGAGAAGGTCGTACGCCGCGGACCTGACCGGATCGGGCTCGTGCAGGGCCGGGCGGATCCGGCCCATCGCCGACGCCGCGGCGTGGATGTCCCCGTACGCGCCCGCGGCGACCGCCGCATGCATCGCCGAGCCGAGCGCCGGACCCAGGGACGAGTGGATCACGCCCAGCGGGCGCCGGGTGACATCGGCGTACAGCTGGGTCAGGAAGGTGTTCTCCAGCAGCCCGCCGGCGAGGGTGATGCCGGTGACCGGTACCCCGGCCTCCTCGAAGGACTCGATGATCCGGCGAGTCCCGAAAGCCGTCGCCTCCAGCAGGGCGCGGTAGACATCCTCGGGTCTGGTGGCGAGCGTCAGACCCACCACGGTGCCGCTGAGCTCATGATCGGCGAGAACCGAACGGTTGCCGCTGTGCCAGTCGAGGGCCACCAGACCGTGCTCCCCGACGGCCTGTGCGGCGCCCAGCCGGGTCAGATGTTCATGGAGCGTGCGGCCCAGCCGCCGTGCCTCCCGGGCGTACGCCTCCGGTACCGAGGTCCGTACGAACCAGGCGAAGATGTCGCCTACGCCGCTCTGCCCTGCCTCGTACCCCCACAGCCCGGGGACGATGCCGCCGTCGACCACTCCGGACACACCCGCCACCGGTCGCGGATCCGGGGAGCTCACCATGTGGCAGGCGGACGTCCCCATGATCAGCACCATCCGGCCCGCTCCGGCCGCGCCCGTGGCGGGCACGGTCACATGCGCGTCGATGTTCCCGACACACACCGCGATCCCCTCGGGCAGCCCGGTCCAGGCGGCCGCCCGCGCGGTCAGACCGCCCGCCCGGGTGCCGAGCGCGCCGGTCGGGTGCTCGACCTTGGTGCGCGCAAAGTCCCGGAATCCGGGGTCGAGCGCGGCGAGGAACTCATCGGACGGGTGGGCGCCGCCCTGCAGCAGTCCCTTGTAACCGGCGGCGCAGGCGCTGCGGACATAGCGGCCGCACAGCTGCCAGACGATCCAGTCCGTCGCCTCGATCCAGTGGGCGGTCAGGGCGTACAGCTCCGGGTCCTCGTCGAAGAGCTGAAGCCCCTTGGCGAACTGGCCCTCTGACGAGACCCGGCCCCCGTAGCGGTCCAGCCACGGCTCGGCACGCTCGGCCGCCAGGGCGCTGATCCGGTCGGCCTGGGGCTGCGCCGAGTGGTGCTTCCAGAGCTTCACGTACGCGTGCGGCCGGTCCCGGTACCGCGGCAGCTCACAGAGCGGTGTGCCGTCGGCCGTCACCGGGATCATGGTGCACGACGTGAAGTCCGTCCCCAGCCCGATCACCCGCTCAGCCGGGACCCCGCTCGCCCTCAGCGCCTCCGGCACCGCGTGGCGCAGCACCCCGAGGTAGTCGGAGGGAACCTGGAGGGCCCAGTCGGGCGGCAGCCGGGGGCCGCCGTGGGGGAGGGCCTCGTCGAGCACACCGTGCGGGTAGGGGTGTTCGGCCGCGCCCAGCTCGGCGCCGTCCCGGACACGGACCACCACGGCACGGCCGGACAGGGTGCCGAAGTCCACCCCGACGACATAGGAATCCTGGTCCCGGCCGCTCCCCGGCGCTGCGCTCACGACTCACTTCTCCTGCCCGCAGGGAGGGGCCGGCCTGCGCTGCCGGTTCCGGTCGGCTGCGGATGCGCGGGAGCGCCGCTCGCCGCAGGTCATCGTACGCGTCCGGGGTCCGGCGGAGCCGTGCGGCGGGCCCGGGCGATGCCGCCGTGGCGGCTCGGGCGACACCGCCGGGCCCGGGGACGCGTCAGCTCCGCCGGCCGGTTCCGGCGACCCGGCGGGCGATGCGCACGATGTCGCCGGACGGCTCCGTGCGGTACGGGGGATGGTCGCGGATCCAGCCGTCCTCGATCGCGTACCAGTCGATGTCGTGCGGTGCGCGGTTCTCGGCGAGTGCGGTGCCGAGCTCGTCGAAGTAGGTCTTCCAGCGCAGCGTGTAGAGACCCCCGACCAGCCCGGCCCACTCGCGGTTCGCGTAGTCGCGCAGCCCGCCGTCGTCCGCCGCCGCACGGTCGCCCCAGACGGTGAGGAGCGACACCGCGTCCCGGGCGAGCCGGTCCTTCTCGGCGCTGTCCGCGCCCCAGGAACGGGCGTCGGAGATCCAGCGCCCCAGCAGAAAGCGGCGGTCGGTGGCGACGGTCTCCTCCAGGAGCCCCATCCAGGTGAACCACTCCGCGGTGAGCCGCCGGAACCCCGCCAGGTCGGCCCCGTCGTACGCGGACTTGATCCGTGGCAGCAGGGTGCGGCTGTGGTGCGAGAGGGTCTGGCGGGTGACATCGAGAAGGTCGTAACGGTAGGCACTGCTGCGCCGCAACGCGGCCGGGACCGCCAGGAGTTCGGGCAGGGCGCGGGCGAACTCGGCTGTGTCGTAACGGAGTCCGTCGGGCGACCAGGCGGCGCCGCTCTTCGCGGTCAGCGAGGGGCGGGCGCCGAAGAGGCCGTCCGGGGCCTCGCTCCAGCTGTCCGCGCGGGTCGTGCCGTACGCGGTGCGGCGCAGGATGTCCCAGGCCGCGGCCGCGTGCCGGTCGGGTGCCCCGTACCGCTCCGCCGACCACCGGTCGAACCAGGCGGCGAGGGAGACGGGGCCCTCGGTCCAGGGCAGATCGCTGAAGAGCGCGAAGGCGGCCGGATTGTTGTCCGAGCCCTCCGGCATCAGCGCGATGCCGCTGAGCGCGCTGTCCTGTTTGGTGCGCCACCGCTCGTACAGGGCCGCCCAGTCGGGGGTGTTGGCACCCATGGTGGTGTGCCCGCCGAAGTTCCAGATCGACCCGAAGGCGTACGGCGTCCCGGCCCAGTCCTTCTCGCGGTCGGTGACGGTCGGGAAGCGGTCCGAGAGGCCGTCCACGATGAACATCTTCGACCGGTCGACGGCGTCGATGATCTCGCGGCGTGGATTGGTCTGCCAGCCGAGCACGTTCCAGACGGCCCCGGGGTGCGCGGTGCGCAGCGCCTTCTCCACGGCCTTCGCGGCCTCGCCCACGGGTACGTCCCCGGGGTCACCGCCCTCGTGCAGCAGGTCGACCTTGTACATGCCGGAGTCGCCGAGCAGGGCGCTCTGGATCCGGTAGAAGGTTTCGGCGACCCTTCCGAAGACAGCGGTGCGCGGATCCAGCCAGTCGGGGCGGGTGAAGCCGGTCCACTCGCCCTGCGGTACGACATGGGCGCCCGGGTTGCGGTCGGCGAAGCCGGCCGGGACCGTACCGAAGTAGCCGGGGAGTACCGGGGTCATGCCCAGCTCGCGCACCCGCCCGACGATCCGCTGCGCGAGGCGCAGCCGCCGGTCCAGGAGCTGGCGCGACACCGGCCCGCCGAAGCCCGACATGTTCTGCAGCAGCCACCACGGCTGGTGGGCGGGGCCCGGTATCCAGGCCCGCAGCTCGGCGTCGCCGTACCCGAACTCCTGGAAGGTCCGGTGGTAGACGCTGTCCGCCCCGGTGTAGACGAGGACCTCGTTGTAGCCGTGCAGGGCCAGCACGTCGAGTTCGTGCTCCCAGTACTCCCAGCCGCTGTACGGGCCGGTGTAACCGTCGTTGGTGTCGTTGAAGACAAAACGGTGTGTGACGTTCGCGGACTTGACCAGCGGTGCCCGCAGGCCGGGGAGCCGGCGGGGGAGGACGGTCTGCTCGCCGTTCCAGGAGAAGTGGGCGTGCGCCGTCGACCGCAGATAGTGGTGCAGTCCGGTGAGCTGCACGGCCGGTGTGGTGCCCTCGACCACGATCCGGCCGGTCGTGCCGGACACCCGGAAGGCGTCCGCGCCGTCCCTGGCCGGCACGGTGCGGAACGTGACCTGGTCGCAGTGGCGGGGGAGGAGCCGCGCCAGCGCCCGGGAGGCCGCCGGGCGCTGCGCCGCACCGGCGCTGCCCTGCCCGGAGCCGAGCGCGGCAGCCGCGCCCAGAGCGGCGATGATCGTGCGTCGGCCGATGTCCATGGGGCGACTCCCTAGCGGCAGTGGGGCGGACTCGATCACTGGACGGGGATCCTAGACGCAGATGATGACAGCCGGTCAAGGCATGCGCACAGGGGGAGTTGAGGGTGCGCACGGAGGGAATCACCGCAGAGCGTGACCGGCCTCGCCGGAGACCGTGACAGGCCGGAGACCCGGTGAGGTGCGCGGGAGACCGCTGCCGGTCAGCCGGCGGGCGTCGCTCCCGGGCCGTCCCACAGCCGCAGGCCCGCCGTCAGCCCGTGCACACAGCGTGCCGCCAGCTCGGCGGGTCCACCGGGGCCGTGGTCGGGCGCGTCCGTGGTGGCCCAGACCTCGACGGCGACCCGCATCGCGGTGTTGGCGGCGGCGGAGGCCAGCCTGATCTCCAGCGGGTCCACCTCGTCACCCGCCAACGCGGCCAGTACCGGGGTGAGTTCCTCCTCGGCGTCATGGGTCACCCGGAGCCAGACGGAGCGCAGGCCCGGATGGGCGTCCATCGCCCGGATCAGCCCCCGCGTCCAGTGCAGCGCCTGGGTCTCGGCCTCGTCGGTGGGGGTGAGCGCCCGCAGCGCGGCCCGTTCGAGCGCACGGGGCACAGGCAGCTCGCCCGGGCTGTCGCGCAGATCGGCGATCCACTGCTTCACCCCGCTGGACAGCAGCGGGGCGACCGCGTCCTCCTTCGTACGGAAGTACCGGTAGAAGGTCCGCAGCGCGATCCCGGAAGCGCGGGCGATGTCCTCGGCCGTGGTGCTGTCGGCGCCCCGCTCGGCGAAGAGGGCGGCGGCGGTGCGGGCGATCTCCAGCTGGGTCGCCGCCTTGCGGCGCTCGGTCAGCGAGGGCCGGGCGGTGGCCGTCCGGTGCGTCTCAGGGGGCGTCTCTGGCATGTCCAAAGGGTATGTCCCGGAGCCCGCGGTCCGCCCCATCTGCCTATGTGGCACAACATGCCATTAAGGCGTACCGTGCAAAAGAAGGGCTCGAAGGTGAGCCCGGAACGGAGACAGGAACAATGAACCGCTTTGACGGACGCCGCGTACTGGTCACCGGTGGTGGCTCGGGCATCGGGCAGGCCACCGTGGCCCGCATCCTCGCGGAGGGCGGCACCGTCGTCGCCGCCGACATCGTCGAGGCGGGCCTCGACACCACCCGTGAGCAGGCGCGCGCCGCAGGAAAGGAGAGCCGGCTCACGACGGTCGTGGCCGACATCTCCGACGAGTCCTCGGTGCGCTCCGCCATCGGGGGAGCCATCAGCGACCTGGGTGGCCTGGACGCGCTGGTGAACGCGGCGGGCATCCTGCGGTCCTCGCACACCGCCGACACCACCCTGGAACTCTGGAACAAGATCCTCGCGGTGAACCTCACCGGCACCTTCCTGGTCACGCGTGAGGCGCTGCCCGCGCTGCTGGCGGGCGGCAAGGGCGTGGTGGTCAACTTCAGCTCCACGTCCGCGACCTTCGCGCACCCGTACATGGCGGCCTATGCGGCGACGAAGGGCGGCATACAGTCCTTCACGCACGCCATCGCCATCGAGTACGCCAAGCAGGGGCTGCGCGCCGTGTGTGTCGCGCCGGGCTCGATCGCCTCGGGCATGACCAGCGACCCCGGCCTGCCGGCGGACGCCGACCTCAGCCTGCTGGCGAAGCTCTCCCCGGCCATCGGCCAGGGGTTCGCCGGGCCGGAGACGGTGGCGGGCGTGATCGCGATGCTGGCGTCCGACGACGGCGCGTTCGTCACGGGCACCGAGCTGCGTATCGACGGCGGTACGCACGCCTGACGTACGCCTGACCCGGTCTGTCCCTGGCCCGGTCCGCGCTCCGACCGCGGCAGCCGCCGCCCGCCGGTCACCCTCAGGAGCCGCTCTCCGTAGCCGCTCTCCGCCGGGTGATCGACGAGCGGTGGCTCTCCTGTGTGGGCAGACTGGAAGCACCGGACAAGGCGCCGTCGCGGCGTCACGCCCTGCTCTGCCGCCGCTGCGACACGCGGCCCGCGTGGGGCGGGTGAAAACAGGACGGTTCCGGCGGACGAGGAGGAGATCCCGGTGGATGCCGCAGGCGTGGAGTGGAGCGATGCGGTGTCCGGGGCCCCCTGTTGGGTCAACCTGACCGCACGGGATCTGGTGGCGGCCCAGGACTTCTACGGGCCCGTGATGTCGTGGGAGTTCCGCCCGGCGAAGCTCGGCGAGGAGTTCAGCGTCGCCCTCCTGGACGGATCACCGGTCGCCGGGATCGGCGCCCTCGCGCCCACCCTCCAGGTCGCCGTCGCCTGGACGCCGTACTTCGCGGTCTCCGACGCGGACGTGGCAGCCGCCCGCATCAGGGAGCGCAGCGGCACGGTGGCCATCGGGCCGGTCTCCCTCGTCTCGGGGCGCGGCGCCCTGGCCGCCGACCGGGACGGCGCGGTGTTCGGGATCTGGGAGGGGCAGCTCCTCACCGGCTGGGAGGCGTGGCGCGACAGCACCCCCGCCTGGCTGCGGCTGCGCACCCGCAACGCTTTCGACGCGGCGATCTTCTACGGGGGAGTGCTGGACTGGGCCAGTGGGCTCCCGGGCAGCTGCGAGGTCGAGTACGAACAGGACGAGGTCGTGCTGCGCAGCGGCGGCCATGTCGTCGCCCGCCTCAGCTCCGGGGCGCTGGAGGCGGCACGCGACCCGGCGATCCGGCCGCACTGGCAGGTGCACTTCCCGGTGCCCGACGTACCTGCCTGTGTCGAGGCGGCGCTCGCCAACGGCGGCACCGTCGTCGCACGACAGGCGACGCCATCCGGCACGGAGGCGACACTGCGTGACCCGGACGGTGGTCTGTTCACCGTGACACCGCTGCACCCCGGCGACGTGGGCGCCCGGCTTTCGCCGGGACCGGCCGAGTAAGCGAGTACGGGTACCGGTACGGGTACCGAGCTGCGCCCGGCGAGTAGCGGGCGGCCCGGCACGGCGGTCGCGTAAGGCCGCGGCGGTCCGGTCATCGGCGGGCGGCAGCTTCGTGCTTCGGGCCTCTGGCTCCGGCCCCCGCGCCCGTACGCTCCGGCCCCCGCGCCCGTACGAAGAGGAGCGCGCCCCTTCCGCAGCCCGAAGCTGCCGCCGTCCGGCTTCGGTTACGTCCGCGACGAGCAGGACAGAACCCGGCCCGCAGATGCGGCTCCGGCATACGGGTGCGCCTCCGCGACTCTCCAACACCTCGGTTCTCAGAGGCTGTTCGGTGTCACCCCCGTATCGCCCCTGATCACTCCCCCGGCAGGCAAGCCTTTGGCCATGGGATACCCATCGGTCGCCCCCGAGGGTAAAGCACGGGTACAGACGCCCCCGACCGTCTTGTTGACGTGTTCCTGGCGAACGTAGGTTGTGGCCGCCCCCGCCGCGTGACCCGTCGGCCGGGGCTGCAAGCGCACGTACACAGCTCCTCGTTCCCCCACAAGACGGAGGCAGAACGTTGTTGCGCAGATCCCTTTCCCTCACGGCGGTGGCCGGAATGGCCACCGCCGCGCTCGCACTGGCCGCACCCATCGGCCAGGCAGCGCCCGCCCATTCGGGCTCATCCGCCCAGGGCGTCAAGGTGGCCCGGTCGTGTGCCCAGCCCACGAAGAAGGACTACATGGCGTGCAACGCGCTCCATGTCACGTCCGGTACCCCCGCATCGGCCAACACCGAGCGCAACCTCACCGCGGCCGCCGCGCCCTCCGGCCTCGGCCCGTCCTCGCTCCAGGCGGCGTACAACCTGCCGTCCGCCAGCGCGGGTTCGGGTGCCACGGTGGCGATCGTGGACGCGTACGACGACCCGAAGGCCGAGTCCGACCTCGCGACCTACCGTTCGCAGTACGGACTCCCCGCGTGCACCACGGCCAACGGCTGCTTCAAGAAGGTCGGCCAGTCCGGCACCTCCAGCCTGCCCTCGGCCGACGGTGGCTGGGCCGAGGAGATATCGCTCGACCTCGACATGGTCAGCGCGGCCTGCCCTCAGTGCAAGATCCTCCTGGTGGAGGCCACCACGCCGACGATGGACAACCTCGGCACCGCGGTCAACTCGGCCGTCAAGCTCGGCGCCAAGTACGTCTCGAACAGCTACGGCGGCGGTGAGTCCTCCTCCGACAGCTCGTACGACACCAAGTACTTCAACCACCCCGGCGTGGCCATCACCGTGAGCTCCGGTGACGACGGCTACGGCGCCGAGTACCCGGCAGCCTCGCGCTACGTCACCGCCGTCGGCGGTACGTCGCTCAAGACCGCTTCCTCCACCCGCGGTTGGGTGGACACCGTGTGGAGCGGCGCCGGTTCGGGCTGCTCGGGCTACGACGCCAAGCCGTCGTGGCAGAAGGACACCGGCTGCGCCAAGCGCACGGTCGCCGATGTGTCCGCGGTCGCCGACCCCAACACGGGCGTCGCCGTGTACGACTCGTACAGCCCCGGCACCGGCTGGATGGTCTTCGGCGGCACCAGCGCGTCGTCGCCCCTGATCGCCGCGGTCTACGCACTCGCGGGCACCCCGTCGTCGGGCTCCACCCCGGCGTCGTTCCCGTACGCGCACACCGGTTCGCTCAATGACGTCACCAGCGGCTCGAACGGCAGCTGTGGCTCGTCCTACCTGTGCACCGGCAAGGCGGGCTACGACGGCCCGAGCGGCCTGGGCACCCCCAACGGAACCGCGGCCTTCACCGGCTGACACCCGTCGCGTCCACTCCTCGCGGGGCGGTTCCTTGCGGACCGCCCCGCGAGGCTGTCCGCTCCGGTTTACGGGTAACGCGTGGAACTCTCACGACTCTTGTTCGCCTCTGGACTCTTGGAATCCCACCACGGCCGCGCCGTGCTCGTGAGCCCACTCAGTCAGTACGGCGATCGGTTTCACCAGCGTCCGGCCCAAGTCTGTCAGCACGTACTCGACCTTCCCGGCCTCGACATGGCGGTCGACCAGGCCGTATCCCTGCAACCGCCGCAGCGTCTGGGTCAGCACTTTTCGCGAGATTCCGCCGATCCGGTCGACCAGCTCTCCGTGCCTGCACGGTTCCCGGCTCAACGCGAACAGCACGACCACCGCCCACTTGTCGGTGATGATCTCGGTCGCCAGCCGAGCCGGGCAGTCGGCGAGGAAGACGCTGCCGGAGTACTCACGCATGCCCCGACGATAACCCGCTGCCAGGAACCTGGAGGTACCTGCCGCCGCACTAGCGTCCACGGCGGAAGCTACCGAGCAGGGGAACCGCATGAGAGCAGTAACCGGCTGGCCGGGTGGGCGGAAGGTCGTCGCGCTGGTCACCGTCGCGTTGGAACTGTGGTCACCAGGGCACTGGCCCGCCTACGCGCCGATGGCCGCGGCGTGGCCGCTGCCCGGCATCGACGACACACACAGCACCTCCTGGGCGGACTACGGCGTCACCACCGGCATCTGGCGGTTGCTCGACGTCCTCGGTGACCTGCCCGCCACCGTCGGCGTCAATGGACTGGTGGCCGAGCGGCACCCCGAGACCGTCATGGCCGTGCACGAGGCGGGTCACGAGATCGCCGCACACTCCTGGGCCCAGGACGTGGTGCCCGCGCTCCTCGATGTCGATGCCGAGCGGGCCAATATCCGTCGCTGCACCGACATCCTGGGCCAGGTCGTCGGCGTTCGCCCGACGGGGTGGATGAGCCCACGCGCCACCGGTTCAAGGCACACTGACGACCTGCTCGCCGAGGCCGGCTACCACTGGACCGGCGACCACGGCGACCACGACCTCCCGCAGGTCCTGTCCACCGCTCACGCTCCGCTGGTCTCCCTCATGCACAGTGACCACTCCGACGTCCGCGACGCTGCGGCCGGCCCGTACGTCTACCGCGACCTGCACCGTGAGCTACTGAACCAGTTGCTCGCCGCCCCCGGCCCAGGAGTCTTCCGCCTGACCGTCCACGCCCACGTCGGAGGCCGACCGCTCCTCGCGGGCATGGTCGGCCAGATCCTCGACCACATCCGTGAGTCCGGCGACGTCTGGGTTGCCACCCACGCCCAGGTGGCTGAACACGTCCTGACACACCAGGGAGGAACGCCATGACCCACGTCCTCGTCGTCGGCGGTACCGGAGCCATGGGCAGTCACGTGGTCCGACGCCTGTTGGCCACCACCGACGCCATCATCACCGTTCCCACGCGCCACCCGGAGTCCGCCCACGCCACCGAACTGGCCGCCACCGCACCCGACCGCGTGCGACTGGTCCGCTCCGGCTCGGCGGCCCTCGAGGTCCTGATCGGGCAGGCCGGCCACGTGTTCGCCAACACCGACTTCTTCGCGACGGGCAGCGCCGTGGGCGAGTATCGGCAAGGGCTGGACCTGCTGGCCGCCGCGGAGCGGGCCGGCGTGGAGCGTTTCATCTGGTCCTCGTTGGACAGCGCGGTGTCCCTGACCGGGCACCCCGTCCCGCATTTCGACAGCAAAGCCGCCGTCACCGCCCACATCGGCCTGATGCGGTCGGAGGAAATGCTCCGCAAGGAGACCGACGGCTGGTACACGGACCACGTCTCGGTACTGACCACGGCGCCGTACTTCGAGAACCTGCGGGACCGACTCGCCCCTCGACCTGACGGCCGGGGCGGCCTGAACTTCAGGCTCCCCCTCGGCACCGCCCACTACCCGCTCGTCGCTCTCGACGACATCGCCTGGTTCGCCTGCCACATGTTCGACCACTGGCAGTCCTGGGGCGCCCGCGACCTCGGGGTGATCGGAGACAGCCTCACCGGCGAAGAGATCGCCGCTGCCTTCGCTCGGGTCACGGGCACCCCCAGCACCTACATCCCGATGCCGCACGACGACCTGCGTGCCGCCGTCCCCGACTTCGGTCATGACTACGCGGCGATGTTCCGGTTCTTCGCCGACCATGATCTCTACGCCGGAGACCGGGACATCGGCCTCCTGCGCCGCCTGCACCCCGACTTGATGACGTTCGAGGCATGGCTGCACCACACCGGATGGACGGGATGACCACCCACCATGTCAGTCCGCATGCGGGCACGCACGACAGGGCTGGGGTCAGGGGCGGACGAGGGCCTTGAGGACCCGGCGGTCGGCCATGGCCCGGTAGGCGTCCGGTGTCCGGTCGAGGGGGAAGGTCTGGTCGAAGACCCGGCCGGGGGTGATCGTGCCGTCCAGGACGTCGGGCAGGAGCTGCTCGATATAGGCGCGGGCGGGGCTGGCGCCACCGGTCAGGGTGATGTTGCGCATGAACTCGGCCGGGCCGATCGGCCCCTCCTCGTACTGCGGGACGCCCAGGCGGCTGATGGTGCCGCCGTCCAGGACAGCGCCGAGCGCGGTGTCGAGGGCCGGGCGGGTTCCGACGGCCTCGATCACCTTGTCCGCGCCGCCGGTCAGCTCGCGGATGCGGGCGATGCCCTCCTCGCCGCGCTCGGCGACCACGTCGGTGGCGCCGAACTCGCGGCCCAGGCCGGTGCGCGCCTCGTGGCGTCCCGCGAGGACGATCCGCTCGGCGCCGAGCCGCCTGGCCGCGATCACCGCGCACAGGCCGACCGCACCGTCCCCGACGACCAGCACCGTGTCACCGCGGGCGACACCGGCGGTGACCGCGCCGTGGTGGCCGGTCGTCATCACGTCCGACAGCGCCAGCAGGGACGGCAGCAGCGCGGAGTCGGCGGCGACCGGCAGCTTGACCAGAGTGCCGTCCGCGTAGGGGACACGGACCGCTTCGCCCTGTCCGCCGTCGACGCCGTCCAGCCCGTACCGGCCGCCGTTGCGGCACGAGATCTGCAGGCCCTTGGCACAGTAGTCGCAGGTGTTGTCGCTGTAGGTGAACGGGGCGACGACCAAGTCCCCCGCCCTCAGGCCGGCCACGTCCGTGCCGGTCTCCTCGACGACACCGAGGAACTCGTGCCCCATGGGACGGCCCGTCTCCGTGACGGGCATCGACCGGTACGGCCACAGGTCGCTGCCGCACACGCACGCGGCCAGCGTGCGCACCACCGCGTCGGTCGGCCGGACGATCTTCGGGTCGGGCCGGTCCTCGACGCGGACGTCGCCGGCTCCGTACATCACTGCTGCACGCATGAAAGGTGTTGCTCCAAACGAGAGGTGGGCGCCACGACGGGCGTGGCGTGCCGGGGCGGGATCAGCGTTCGAGCAGCCGCGCCTGGGCCTCGGAGTGGGTGTCACCTGCGGCGGGCGGCAGGCTGCTGAGCCGGTGGAGCTGACCGGCGGTGAGGGTGACGCCGTCGGCGGCGGTGTTCTCCTCGACGCGGCTGACGCGCTTGGTGCCGGGGATCGGGGCGATGTCGTCGCCCTGGGCGAGCAGCCAGGCCAGCGCGACCTGCGCGGGTGTGGCACCGGCCTCGGCGGCCAGGGCCCTGACCTCGTCGGCGAGCGCGAGGTTGCGCCGGAAGTTCTCGCCCGTGAAGCGCGGGTTGTCGCGGCGGAAGTCACCTTCGTCGAACTGGTCGGTGGAGCGGACGGTGCCGGTCAGGAAGCCGCGTCCGAGCGGGGAGAAGGGGACGAGGCCGATGTTCAGCTCCCGCAGGACGGGCAGGACGCGCTCCTCGATGCCGCGGGTCCACAGCGAGTACTCCGACTGCACCGCGGTGACCGGCTGGACCGCGTGGGCACGGCGGATCGTGTCCGGGCCCGCCTCGGAGAGACCGAAGGCGCGGACCTTGCCCTCGGCGATCAGTTCGGCGACCGCGCCCGCCGTCTCCTCGACGGGTGTGCCCGGGTCGACCCGGTGCTGGTAGTACAGGTCGATGTGGTCGGTGCCCAGCCGCCGCAGGGAGCCCTCCACCGCGGTGCGGATGTTGGCCGGGCTCGAGTCCAGATGCGACGGCCCGTCGCCACCGTGGGAGACCAGGCCGAACTTGGTGGCCAGCACCACCTTGTCCCGGTGTCCCTTCAGCGCCCGGCCCAGCAGTTCCTCGTTGGTGTAGGGGCCGTAGATCTCGGCGGTGTCGACGAGCGTGACGCCCAGCTCCAGCGCACGGTGCACGGTCCTGACCGACTCCGCGTCGTCCGTGCCCGAGCCGGTGTAGCCGTGGGACATGCCCATGGCGCCCAGCCCGATCCGGGAAACCTCCAGGTCACGCAGTTTGATGTACCGCATCTCGCCCTCTTCCCATCCATGGTGTTCTGCCCGGTCTCCCCCTCTCGCCCGACCCGGCACGCCGTGCCGGGCGGATCCGCGGGCGGCGGGGGAGGTCGGCGTCTTCCTCATTCACCTTCCCCCGGATCGCTCCGGTGCGGCAGGGCGGGCTCTTCGGGGGTCATGACAGGGCCCCCCTCCCGCCCGCGCGACGGGTGCCCGCCGGGTGAGACTGGACGTATGGCATCCGAGAGTGCGCACAGCGAGGGCGCGGAGCTGGGCCGCTACCTGCGCGCCCGCCGCACCCAGACCAGCCCCGAACACGCCGGCCTCACCATCGGCGCGGGCATCCGCCGCACCCCAGGGCTGCGCCGCGAGGAGCTGGCCACCCTCGCCGGGATCAGCATCGACTACTACGTACGCCTGGAACGCGGCAAGGAGACCCGGCCCAGCCCCGCCGTACTCGACTCGCTCGCCCGCGCCCTGCGCATGGACGACCAGCAGCACCAGCATCTGCGCGAGCTCGCGGCCCGGGCGGCACGTTACGCGCCCGAACCGGCCCCGGCGCCCAGCCGTACCGTGCGCCCCCATCTGAAGCTGCTGCTGGAGTCGCTGCGCCCGAACCCCGCTTACGTGATCAGCCGCAGCATGGACATGCTGGCCTGGAACCCCGGCGGCCTCGCCCTGTACGCGGGCCTGGAGGACTGGCCGGCCAAGCACCGCAACCTCGCCCGCTACCTTTTCCTCCACCCGGCCGCGCGTGACCTGTTCACGGACTGGGACCGGCAGATCACCGGCTGCGTCGCCCGGCTGCGCGCCGTCGCCGGCACCGCACCGGACGCCCCCGACCTCACCAACCTCGTCGGCGAACTGCTCCTGAAAAGCCCCGACTTCGCCGGCCTGTGGGAGCGCTACGAAGTCAACGGACGCAAGCCCGTGCAGAAGACCTTCCGGCACCCCCAGGTCGGTACGGTTACCCTCACCTCGCAGTCACTGCAGGTCGAAGGCACCCCCGGCCAGCGCATCGGCGTCTACACCGCCGATCCAGGCACCCCCGATCAGGACGCCCTGCTCCTGCTCGACATGACCGCGCCCCGGCCCGGCGGACGTGCCGCGGCCACCCCCGAAGCCACCGGCCGGCACGAGCCGTGAGATGCCACCGCGCGCCCCGGCGAACCCGAGCGGCCGCGCGCTCCGGCGGAACCCCCGCGAGCGCGCCGTTCTCAGTCCTGCGCGGGCGGCAGATCCTCCAGCAGGCTCCCCAGGGCGCCGAGCACCAGCCGGGAGATGTCCTCCGGGGCCGCGCCGGCCAGGGGCTCCTTGGCCACGACGACCCGCATCAGGCCGATCCCGAGCAGCCACGCCATCGCGAGATCCGCGCGCAGCAGGCTGTCCTCCTCGCCGGACAGGGTGGACAGCGCCGCTGAGTACTCGTCCCCCAGCGCCTTGACCATGTCGCTCGCCGCTCCACCGGTCCCGATCGACCGCAGATAGACGGCCAGCGGGAGATCCGCCGCCTCTTTCCCGCCACCCGTGAGCATCCCGCGCAGAGCCGTGGCGAACAGCCGCTCCGGCGGCGTCGTACGCACCTGCTCCTGGCCCCCGGACGCCATCACCTCGGTCAGCAGGGCCTGTTTCGAGCCGAAGTACCTGAACAGCAGCGCCTGGTTGACCCCGGCCAGCGCGGCGATGTCGCGCACCGTCGCGGCCTCGTACCCCCGCTCGGCGAACAGTTCCGCCGCCGCGTCGAGGAGCAGCCGCCGGGTCCCCTGCGCGTCACGGCGCCGCTCGGCAGGCCCGTGGGGCGGGCGTTCCTCCATGATCGGCTCCTCCTCGATGAGGCGTCAGCATAACGGCCGTATACCGCCGTTGACGGTGCTCTGCCGCCCACCTACCGTTTGTAAGCAGGTGCTTACAAAAGAGGAGAGCAGTGTGACCACAGCCAGCACGGAACCTCTCGCCTATCCCTTCAACACGGCTGAGGGCCTGGCCCTGGCCGAGGAGTACGAACAGGTACGCAACCGCCCGGGGCTGCTGCGGGTCCGGATGGCCTACGGCGAACCGGCCTGGCTCGTCACCCGGTACGAGGAGGCCCGCCTGGTCCTCGGCGACCTGCGCTTCAGCCGGGCCGAGGGGTACAAGCACGACGAACCCCGCCAGGGTGAGGGCCGCAGGGACAGCGGCATCCTGGGCATGGACCCGCCCGACCACACCCGGCTGCGCTCGCTGGTCGCCAAGGCGTTCACCGTCCGCCAGGTGGAGAAGCTCCGCCCCCAGGTGCGGGACCTGACCGCTGGGCTGCTGGACCGGATGGAGGCCGCAGGACCGCCGGTCGACCTGGTCGAGGAGTACGCGCTGCCGATCCCGGTCGCCGTGATCTGCCGGATGCTGGGCGTACCGGAGGAGGACCGGCCGCAGTTCCGTGTCTGGAGCGATGCCGCGCTCTCCACGAGCTCGCTGACGGCCGAGGAGTTCGAGGCCAACCGTGACGAACTCCGCGCCTATATGGCCGGGTTGATCGCCCAGCACCGCGCCGAGCCGCGTGACGACCTGATGACGGCGCTGATCGAGGCCAGGGACGGCGGCGACCGGCTGTCCGAGCTCGAACTGGTCGACCTCTGTGTCGGCATCCTGGTCGCCGGGCACGAGACCACGGCGAGCCAGATCCCCAACTTCGTCCACACCCTCCTCGACCACCCGGGGGAGTGGCAGCGGCTGGGGGCCGAGCCGGGCCTCATCGACAGCGCGGTGGAGGAGCTGCTCCGCTTCGTCCCGCTGGGCAGCGGCGCCGGCCAGCCCCGGTACGCGAAGGAGGACATCGAGGTGGGCGGCACGCTCGTACGCGCCGGCTCGCCCGTCCTCGTCGCGGTGGGCGCGGCCAACCGGGACGCGCTGCGTTTCTCGGCCCCGGGCAAGCTGGATCTCTCGCGGGCCTCCAACCAGCACCTCGGTTTCGGCCATGGAGTCCACCACTGCCTCGGCGCCCCGCTCGCCCGGCTCGAACTCCAGGAGGCGCTCGGCGCGCTCACCGCCCGGTTCCCGGATCTCCGGCTCGCGGGCGACATCGTCTGGAAGGGCGAGATGCTGGTCCGCGGCCCCCGTGTCATGCCGGTGGGGTGGTGAGCCGATGACCTGGCATGTGGAGGTGGACCGCCACCAGTGCATGGCCTCGGGGATGTGCGCGGGAGCCGCCCCCGACCTCTTCGCTCTCGACCACGACCGGGCCCGCGCGCTCCACAGCGACATCGCCGAGGACGAACGGGCCCTGGACGCGGCGGACATCTGTCCGGCGATGGCCATCACGGTCCTCGACGGGGAGAAGCCCATCGGCCCGCGCCCCTGAGTCACTTGTCGCCCCTGGTTCCGCCGCGCCGCACCTCCGAGTCCGCGAGGGTGCGGCGCGGCGGTCCTGTCCCGTCACACGTCCAGCAGCCACCGGGCCGCCGCGCCGAGCGCCGCGTCCGCCTCCGGGAGCACACCGGCACCGCCCAGGAAGCCGTGGAACATCCCCCGCTCCACCCGCGCCTCGGCGGCCACGCCCGCCTCGCGCAGCCGGTCCGCGTAGGCCAGCCCCTCGTCGCGCAGCGGGTCGCACTCGGGGAGGATCAGCAGGGCCGGGGGCAGTCCGCCCAGGTCGCCCGCGCGGACCGGAGCGGCGTACGGGTCGGTGCCGTCGCCGTCCGGCCCGAGGTACTGCTCCCAGTACCAGCGGATATGGGCGGTGGCCTGGAAGAACCCGGTGGCGTACTCGGCGGCCGAAGCCGTCTCCAGGCGGTCGTCGAGCACCGGGTAGGCCAGGAGCTGGGCGGCGATGCCCGGCCCGTCGGTGTCCCGTGCCATCAGGGTGACGGCCGCCGCCAGGTTCCCGCCGCTGGAGTCGCCCGCGACGACCAGCCGGGACGGATCGCAGCGCAGCTCACGGGCGCGCCCGGCCGCCCAGTCAGTGACGGCGTACGCGTCGAGCAGCGCGCAGGGGAACCGGTGCTCAGGTGCGCGCCGGTAGTCGACCGACACCACCGGCGCGCCGGTGCGTGCGGCCAGTTCGCGGCAGAGCCCGTCATGGGTGTCCAGGCCGCACATCACCCAGCCGCCGCCGTGGCAGAAGACGATGAGCGGCCGGTCCCCGTCCGTGCCGTGCGGGTCGGGTTCATAGATCCGTACGGGTACGGGCGGGGCGCCCGGCGGCCCCGGTACGGAGGCGTCGCTCACCCGCGCGATCTCGGGGAGCCCGCGCACCGGTCCCGCCGATGTGGCTCTGCGCAGGGCGGACACATCGAGCGGGCCGTCCGCCGGGTCGGGGAATCCGTGGGACAGCGCGTCGGCGAAGCGGCGTGCGGCCGGGGTGAGAGTCATCCGGTGGTCAGCCCCCCGTCCACGGTGAACTCCGCGCCGGTGATGTAGGAGGACGCGTCGGAGGCCAGGAAGCGGACCAACTCGGCGATCTCGTCCGGCCGCCCCATGCGCCGCAGCGGCACCCGCGGGTGTTCCCGCTGTCCCGCGTCCTCGCCCAGCGCCCCGGCGACCATCGGGGTGTCGACCATGCCCGGGTGCACCGAGTTGACCCGGATGCCGTCGGCCGCGAGGTCCAGCGCGACGTGCTTGCTGAGTCCGCGCAGCCCGAACTTGCTGGATCCGTAGGCCGCGTGCTGGGCGATCCCCACCAGGCCGGCGGTGGACGAGATGTTGACGATCGACCCGCCGCCCGCGTCCCGCAGGGCGGGGAGCGCGGCCTTGATGCCCAGGAAGGGGCCCAGCAGATTGACGCGGAACAGCAGCTCGAAATTCTCCTGCGTCTCGGCGTCGATCGGGGCCGTCCGCCACAGGGCCGCGTTGTTGACGAGGATGTCGAGCCGCCCGAAGCTCGCCACGGCGGTCGCGACCGCCGTCTCCCAGCTCGCCGTGTCCGTCACATCGTGCGGGACGAACACCGCCGCGTCGCCGAGGCCGGCCGCGACCTCGCGGCCTTCCTCCTCCCGTACGTCGGTGATCACGACCCGTGCGCCGGAAGCGGCGAACAGCCGTGCCTCGACGGCCCCCTGGCCCCGGCCGGCCCCGGTGATCAGTGCCACCTTGCCGTCCAGCCGTACGCCGTCCGCCGCCGCCGATGCCGCGTCCGCGGCCGGGCGGGCGCTCACTTCTCGCCCTCCAGCGCCCGGAAGTGCGGGATGACCGTCTCGCCCCACTGGCGGATGGTCTCCATGCACGCCTCCTGCGGCACGGTGCCCATCTGGATGAGGCACATCACCTCGTCCACCCCGATCTGCCGCAGCTTCTCGACATAGGCGATGGCGGTGTCGGCGGTGCCGTAGGCGTGGTCCGCGTTGTAGGTGCCGGTGTCGACCGGGCGGGCCGGGATGTTGGCGTCGTGCAGCCTGGCGACCAGTTCGTCCCGGTCGCGGGCCATCACCGCCACGTGGTCCTCGTCCTCGTCCTCCCCGGTGGGGGCGGGCGAGTTCCCGTACCAGTGGGCGATGGACTCGGCGAAGAAGCGCTGGCCCCGGGTGCCGATGCGCAGCGCGCGCTCGGCGTCGTCGAGGACGATCGTCGGGCAGAGCGCCGAGAAGTGGTTGTTGACCTCGGTCGACACACACCGCTCGCCGCTCCTGGTGGCGATGGCCTCGTCGTACACCGCGCGCATCGCACGGACGTCGTCGGCCCCGGCGAAGCCCATCACCAGGGCGCCGATGCCCAGTTCGGCGGCGAGCTTGAGGGTGTCGTGCTTGCTGCAGGCCATGAAGAGCGGCGGATGCGGGTCCTGCACGGGCCGGGGCAGGATGGCGCCGGGGCCGATGTCGATGGAGCCGTGCCACTCGAACTGCTCCTCGCGCCAGGCGGCCGAGAAGATCCGCAGCGCCTCCTCCATCTGCGGGTAGGTGTCGTCGGGGCGCACCCCGTACATGGACATCTCCTGCTTCGTGGCGCCGCGTCCTGAGCCGATGTCGACGCGCCCGCCGGAGAGCACGTCGAGCATGGCCGCGCGCTCGGCGACCCGGACCGGGTGCTGGTAGCCGAAGGGCATGGTGACGACGCCGTGGCCGATGCGGATGCGTGAGGTCCGTGCGGCGACCCAGGTGAGGAAGATCTCGGACGCGCTCATGTGCGCGTACTGCGAGAGCGAGTGGTGCTCGACGGCCCAGATCCGGTCGAAGCCCATCTCCTCCGCGTACACGGCCTGTTCGACGCAGTCGTTGATGACCTGGCGTTCGCGCTCTGGGGTCGGGTTCGAGAGCTGTGCCTCGAAGATCATGGAGAACTTCACTGGATGCCTCCGGAGTATTTCGATTAGGAATACTTCTATCAGGCATAGCTGACAGACGGAAGGGGCGGGTGGCGGGATGGGTGCTGGGCAGGGGTGGAGCGGGCCGCCGCGGTCGGTCCGGGCGTGGCCGGACCGTAGACTGCGGGGCGTGGCGGAGAAGCGGACGAGCAGCGAACAGGGCGCCGGGCAGGGCGGTCAGCAGGACACGGAGTCCGGCAGGCCGGTGCTTCCCGCGACCAGCTGGGCCGTGCTCGGGCTGCTCTCCTTCGGTGAGGAGCTGTCCGGGTACGACCTCAAGAAGTGGTCGGACTGGTCGCTGAGGTTCTTCTACTGGAGCCCGTCGTTCTCGCAGATCTACGGTGAGCTCAAGCGGCTGGAGAAGGTCGGCTATGTGACCTCCCGGATGGTCGCCCAGGAGACCGGCAACCGGGACAAGCGCATCTACGCGATCACCGCTGACGGGATGGAAGCCGTACGCGCCTGGGCGCGCGAGGCGCCCGTCGAGCCGCCGGTGCTCAAGCACGGTGTCATGCTGCGGATCTGGCTCGGCCATCTGCTGGAGGCCCAGCAGATGCGCGATGTCCTCGGCGCCCACCGCGAGTACGCGGAGAAGATGCGGCAGCGCGCCGAGGTCGACATCGCCGGGGCGCGGGACGAGGAGGCGTGGGCGTACCCCACGCTCACCCTCAAGTGGGCCGAGCGGTACTACGCGTCGGAGCGCGACCTGGCCGACTCGATGCTCGCCGACCTGGAGGAACTGGAGCGCAGGCGGCCGTAGCCCCGCCGGAAGTACAGCAGCGGCCCGGCGTCGCCGTGCCGCTCCAGCGCGGTGACCCGGCCGAGCGCGATCAGATGGTCGCCGCCGGGGAACGTGCCCGCGAGATCGCACTCGACGGTGGCCAGCGCCCCGTCGAGCAGGGGCGCGCCGTTGGCGCCGGGGCGCCAGCCCGCGTCCTGGAACTTCTCCTTGCCGGTCACCGCGAACTGCCGGCACAGCGACTGCTGTTCGGCGGCGAGGATGTTCACCGCGAAGCGGCCGGCCCCGCGGATGTGCGGCCAGGTCGTCGAGGTGAGGGCCGGGCAGAAGCAGATCAGCGGCGGATCCAGCGATACCGCTGAGAAGGACTGGACCGCCATTCCGGTGGGCCGTCCGTCATTCTGGATCGCGGTGATGACCGCGACCCCGGTACAGAAACTGCTGAGCGCCTCCCGCATGGACGCGTCGAATTCCGGGGTGGACCGAGGGGTGAGGGTCGGCATGCTGCCTCCAATGTTCCTACTAGGTATATGCCTAACCGAAACACGTGTGATTGGATACCGGCCACGCTCGCACGTCAAGTAGGGAGGGTCATCATCAGCGCACACCAGGTGCCACCGCCCACCACCCTCGCGCAGCTGACGGACTTCGCGGCCCACGCGTACGAGGGCCTGGACGCCCTCGCCGACGGTGAGGTCCGCTGGAATTTCGGACAGCTGAGTGACGCGGTCCACGCCGCGGCACGCGCCGTCATCGCCCACGGCGTGGAGCCGGGCGACCGGGTGGCGCTGTGGGCCTCCAACAGCCGCGAATGGCTCACGGCCGCCCTCGGCGCACTCGCCGCGGGCGCCGTACTCGTCCCCCTCAACACCCGGTACAAAGCAGCCGAGGCCGCCGACATCATCCGCCGCAGCGGCGCCCGCACCCTGCTCACCGAACGCGGCTTCCTCGGCATCGACTACGTGGCCATGCTGCACGAATCGGGAGAGGACCTCGGCGCTCTCACCTCCGTCGTCGTACTCCGCGGCGGTGCGACCGGAACCGCGCTGAGCTGGGACGACTGTCTCGCGCGCGGCCGAGAGGTCTCCGAGGCCAGGCGATCGGCCCGCGCCGCGGCCGTCCGCCCCGACGACCTCGCCGACATCCTCTACACCTCCGGCACCACCGGCCGCCCCAAAGGTGTCATGAGCACCCACCGGCAGGTGCTCGCCGGGATCGAGGAGTGGTCCCGGGCCGTCACCCTGCGCCCCGGCGACCGCTACCTCCTGCTCAACCCCTTTTTCCACACCTTCGGCTACAAGGCAGGCTTCGTCGCCTGCCTGCTGCGCGGCGTCGCCATGGTCCCCGAAGCGGTCTACGACGTGGACCGGGTGCTGCGCAGAATCGCGGACGAGCGGATCAGCGTGCTCCTCGCCCCGCCGACCGTCTTCCACGGCCTCGTCCGCCATCCGCGTCTCGCCGGCCACGACCTCGGCGCGCTGCGCCTGGCGGGCACCGGGGCCGCCGTCGTGCCGGTCGCGCTCGTCGACGAGATCCGCGAACGGCTCGGGATACCGGGCGTGTTCACCGCCTACGGGCTCACCGAGTGCATGGGCGTCGTCGCCGTCTGCCCCGTCGACGCCGACGCCTGGAGCGTCTCGCACACCGTCGGCCTGCCGCTGCCCGGAACCGAGATCCGCGTCGTCGGTCCCGGCGGCCCGTCCGCCGGCGCACTGCCCCCGGGCAGCGCCGGGGAGATCGCCGTACGCGGCCCGCAGGTCATGCTCGGATACCTCGACGACCCGCAGGCCACCGCCCGCGTCCTGGACGGCGACGGCTGGCTGTACACCGGCGACATCGGCGTGCTCGACGAACGCGGCTACCTCTCGATCACCGACCGGCTCAAGGACATGTACGTCGTCGGCGGCTTCAACGCCTACCCGGCCGAAGTCGAGAACGTGCTGCGCGGCCATGAACTCATCGCCGAGGCCGCAGTGGTCGGCGCCCCCGACGAACGGCTCGGCGAGGTCGGCGTCGCCTATCTCGTCACCGAGAACGGCCAGCGCCCCGACCCGGCCGAACTCACCGCTCGGACCCGGGAACGGCTCGCCAACTTCAAGGTCCCGCGCCGCTTCCACGTCATCCCCGAGCTGCCGCGCAACGCGAGCGGAAAGATCCTCAAGGCCGAACTGCGGCGCGCCGCACAGGAGGACTCCCAGGAAGGCCGGAACGGCCGGCCGGCCGCACCCGGCGCCGCACGGCACGCCGGAGAGCGGACCCGCCCGGAACCAGAAGGAGAGAGCCGATGAGACTCGGCGAGGAGCACCAGGAACTGCGCACGGCCGTACGGTCGCTGCTGGCCCGGTACGAGGGGGCCGCCGCCTGGGGGCCGCTGACCCAGCAGATCGGGGCGGCCGGGCTCGCCGTTCCCGAGGAGTACGGCGGAGCGGGATGCGGCCCCGTCGAGGTCCATGTGGTCATGGAGGAGCTGGGCCGGGTGCTGGCCCCGGTGCCGTATCTGGGCTCGGCGGTCCTCGCCACCCAGGCCCTGCTGGCCGCGCGAGACACGGAGCTGCTGCCCGCCCTGGCGGACGGCGGCAGCACCGGAGCGCTCGCCTGGGCGGAGAACGGGTCCTGGCACCCCGAAGCGATACGGGCGCATGCCGTGCGCGGTCCGGGCGGCTGGCGGATCAGCGGGGCCAAGGACCATGTCCTGGACGGCGCAGGTGACGGGACGGGCACAGGCAAAGGCGCAGGCGACGGCACGGGCACAGGCGACAGCGCTGATGTGCTGCTGGTCGTCGCCCGCACCGAAGCCGGACTCGCGCTGTTCCACGTCCCCTCCGGGGCCGGCGGGGTCACCCGCGAATCGCACACCACCATGGACCTGACCAGACCGCAGGCGACGCTGACCTTCGACGGGGCCGAGGCCCGCCCCGTCGGCGCGGACGGCGACCGGGTGATCGCGCACGTGCGGGATCTGGCCTGTACGGCTCTCGCCGCGGAGCAGGTGGGCGCGGCGGAGCGCTGCCTGGAGCTCACCGTCGCCCATGTACGGGACCGGGTGCAGTTCGGCCGCCCGATCGGCTCTTTCCAGGCCGTGAAGCACCGGCTCGCCGACGCCTTCGTACGGGTCGAGTCCGCGCGTTCCGCCGCCCTGGGCGCCTCCTGGGCGGCGGCTGACGGCTCGCCGGACCTGCCCAGGTACGCGGCGGTCGCCAAGTCGGCCTGCTCCGAGGCGTTCTCGGCGGTGGCCGGGGACATGATCCAGCTCCACGGCGGAATCGGCATCACCTGGGAGCACGACGCCCACCGCTACTTCAAGCGGGCCCACGGCTCGGCCCAGCTCTTCGGCTCACCGGCCGGACACCGCGACCGGCTGGCCGACGCGGTGGTCGGACCGCGCGGGACCGGTGCCGGGCGCCTTGGCTGACACCGGCGCGGCGCCCGGCCCGCCCACCGGACGGGCCGGGCAACGGCCGTGTCCGGCCCCCTTCTCCCCAGCGATCGTTTGGCAGGTGCAGGTGTCATGAGCAGTACCGAGAAGTTCCGCTCCGAGTTCCGTACATGGCTGCGGTCCGGGCTCACCGGAGAGTTCGCCGCGCTCAGAGGCCGCGGCGGTCCCGGCCGGGAGCACGAGGCTTTCGCCGAACGTCTCGCCTGGGAACGGCACATGGCCGCGGCGGGCTGGACCTGCGTCGGCTGGCCGCAGGAGTACGGCGGACGCGGCGCTACCCTGGAGGAGCAGGTCGCCTTCCACGAGGAGTACGCACTCGCCGACGCGCCGGCCCGGGTGGGGCACATCGGCGAACAGCTCCTCGGCCCCACCCTCATCGCCTTCGGCACGGAAGGACAGCGCGCCCGCTTCCTGCCCGGCATCAGGTCCGTCGACGAGCTGTGGTGCCAGGGCTACAGCGAACCCGAAGCGGGCTCCGACCTGGCCAACGTCCGTACCCGCGCCGAGCGGGACGCGGACGGCTGGTCGGTCACCGGGCAGAAGACGTGGACCTCGCTGGCCCATGAGTCCCAGTGGTGCTTCGTGGTCGCCCGCTCCGGACAGGGCACGCGCCGCCACGACGGCCTGTCCTATCTGCTGGTGCCGATGGACCAGCCGGGGATCGAGGTCAGGCCGATCACCCAGCTGACCGGCACCAGTGAGTTCAACGAGGTCTTCTTCGACGGGGCCCGCACCGGCGCGGAGAACGTCGTGGGCGAACCCGGTGAAGGCTGGCAGGTGGCCATGGCCACCCTCGGTTTCGAGCGGGGCGTCTCCACCCTCGGCCAGCAGGTCGGCTTCCGGCGCGAGCTGGAGGCGCTGATCGCCCTGGCGCGCCGCAACGGAGCGGCCGACGACCCCCTCGTCCGCGACCGGCTGGCCCGCGCCTGGACCGGTCTCGAGATCATCCGCTTCAACGCGCTGCGGATGCTCGACGGCGCGGCCGCCGGGGCCCCCGGGCCCGAGGCGTCCATCAGCAAGATCTACTGGGCGACCTGGCACCGGGAGCTCGGCGAGCTGGCGATGGACGTCTGCGGCGCCGGCGGCATGCTGGCGGACGGCGCACCGTACGACCTCGGCGACTGGCAGCGCCTGTTCCTCTTCTCCCGCGCCGACACCATCTACGCCGGGTCGAACGAGATCCAGCGCAACATCATCGCGGAGCGGGTACTCGGCCTGCCGAAGGAGGCCAGGGCCTGACGCTCAGGGCCTGACGGTCAGGGCCTGGCGGTCGCGGGCTGATGGTCGGGGCCTGATGGCCTGGGGCGCCGGAGGCCGGGCTGCGCGCGGGCCCGGGCGGGCGCTACTTCAGCAGCCGCGCGCGGAGCTTGTGCAGCGTCCCGGCGTCCAGGCCGAGCCCCTTCGAGAGATAGCCGTCGAAGCTGCCGTACCGCTGGGTGGCCTCGGTGAGCGCGGCGCCGAGATAGTCCTTGCTGACCTCCTGGAGCGGCACGATCAGCTGGGGGGCGCGCATCACCCCCGACTTCTTCAGACCTTCGCGGGTCCTCAGGTCGGCGGTCCTGCGGACGTCGTTGGAGAGCAGATAGTCCGCCTCGGCCGTCCCGGCCGGCACCCCCACCGCGCGCAGCAGGACGTAACTCATCCAGCCGGTACGGTCCTTGCCCGATGTGCAGTGGAAGAGCAGCGGCAGTCCCTTGCCGTCGGCGATGGTGTCCAGCACCCGGGCGAACTGGTGGCGGGCCCCCGCCTCGGTGACGAACGTACGGTAGATCCGCCGCATTGTCTCCGCGCCCTTGCCGTCGCCCAGCGCCTTCTGCTGCTTGGCGGGGTCACGGCTGCCGATGGCCGCCGTCGTCCGCTCGTACAGCCCGGTGTCGTCGATCGGCAGCGGGACGGGCGATGCGCCTTTCGGGAGCCGGTCGGCGCCGTCGGTCCTGACTTCGAGCGGCAGCCGGAAGTCGACCACCGACTTGAGCCCGAGCTTCGACACCGTGGTGAGGTCCGCCGGTGTGAGCTTGCCGAGGGCGTCACCGCGGAACACGACGCCGTAGCGCAGTTGTTTGCCGTCAGCTGTCCGGTATCCGCCCAGGTCACGGACGTTGACCGCGCCCTTGAGCGCGATGTGCCCGGCAGCGGGCGACGCGGCACCCGAGCCGGTGGTGGCGGGTGCGGTCGTGTCCTGGTGCGAGGAGTGCGGAGGGTGTGAGGTGCTGGAGCCTCGGGAACACCCGGTGAGCACCAGGGCCGTGCTGAGTACGGCGGTGGCGGCTCGGGTCAGGGCCCGGTTCCGGTGCGGGTTCGGGCTTCGGTTCGGGTTTCGGGTACGGCGCATCGGTACAACTCCCAGGGGGCGGGGGCAGGGTGACATGCGGGGATCCGTCCGGTGCCGCAGCGGTGCGGCCGGGCCGTACGGCTGTGGGCAGTGGCCCCAAAGTGGCGCGGGGCGTCCGGGGGACCTGCGGCGGGCCGCACCCGCCGGAGGACGGTGACGTCCCCTTCGGGCAGCGGTGGCCGGCGGCCACCGGCACGGGGTGAACAGGCGTGAGCGCTGCTCCGGCCGGTGCGGCGGACGGATGCTGGTCGGGAAGGTAGCAGCGGATCAGCTCTCCGGGGGAGATGCGTCCGCCCGGGTTGTCGCACGGCCCGGCTCCGGCCCCGCTCCGACGTACACCGCCCGCCCTCCCGCGCGGTGCTCATACGCCTGCCTGCCTGCACGAACACCGCTGCCCCGGCTCACGCCCGCCGCCCGGCCCCACCGAGAGAACCGGGCGGGTTTCCCACTCAGCGGGAGCAGCCGCTCGGCCCCGCCGGGCACCGCGGCCTAGCCTCGGCGGACAGTCCCACCACCGGTGCCGAACCACTCGTGGTCCCGGCGCCCGTGTGTCTGACATCCCTGCTCGGACGCCCTGGTCCGGCCGGCCTTTCCGGCCCCGGCAGTCCGGCCGCGACCACCTCGAATACGTCGAACACTTCGAAGTCCCACCACCCCAGTCCGACCACCCCAGTCCCACCACCCTTGCGGAGGACCGCCCATGCTGACGGCCAGTGAACGGCAGACCGCCGCCGACGCGCTCGGCGCGGCCGAGCGCGACCGGCGGCCCATCGCCCCGCTGACCGAGCTGTTCCCGGGAATCGGCACCGAGGACGCCTACGAGATCCAGCTGCTCGGCATCGGCCGCAGGGTCGCGGGCGGGGCCGCTGTGCACGGCCACAAGGTCGGGCTGTCCTCGCCCGTCATGCAGCGCATGATGGGCGTCGACGAGCCCGACTACGGCCACCTCCTGGACGACATGCGCCTCGACGAGGACCGGCCGGTCCCCGTCGGCCGGTACTGCGCCCCGCGCATCGAGGTCGAAGTCGGCTTCGTCCTCGGCGACGACCTGCCCGGCGACGGCTGCACCACGGCGGACGTACTCGCCGCCACCGAACGCGTCGTGCCCGCCATCGAGCTGATCGACAGCCGGATCGCCGACTGGCGCATCACCATCGCCGACACCGTCGCCGACAACGCCTCGTCCGCCGGATACGTCACCGGCGACGGCCGCGACCCGCGCGAACTGGACCTCAAGGCCATCGACGCCGTACTGCGCCGCGGTGACCAGCGGATCGCCGCGGGCCGCAGCGACGCCGTACTCGGCGACCCGGCCGCGTCCGTCGCCTGGCTGGCCCGCACCGTGGCCCGCTTCGGCGTCCCGCTGAAGAAGGGCCACCTGGTGCTGCCCGGCTCGTGCACCAGGGCCGTCGAGGTCGAGGCAGGCCAGACCTACACCGCCGATTTCACCGGGCTCGGCCCGGTCTCGCTCTCCTTCATCTGAGGTGATGATGACCAACAGGACCAAGGCGACCGCCGCCATCGTCGGCTCCGGCAACATCGGGACCGACCTGCTGTACAAGCTCCAGCGGTCCCCGTACATCGAGCCCCGCTGGATGATCGGTGTCGATCCGGCCAGCGAGGGGCTCGCCCGCGCCCGCGCGGCCGGCATCGAGGCCCGCCCCGACGGAGTCGGGCCGCTCCTCGACGGCGACGAGCGGCCCGACCTCGTCTTCGAGGCGACCTCCGCCGCCGTGCACCGGGCCAACGCCCCCCGCTACGCCGAACTCGGCATCCGCGCCATCGACCTCACCCCGGCCGCGGTCGGCCCGGCCGTGGTGCCGCCCGCGAACCTGCGCGCCCACCTCGACCAGCCGAACGTCAACATGATCACGTGCGGCGGCCAGGCCACGATCCCGATGGTGTACGCCGTCTCGCGGATCGTTCCCGTCCGGTACGCGGAGATCGTGGCGTCCGTCGCCTCCGTGTCGGCGGGACCGGGAACCCGCGCCAACATCGACGAGTTCACCCGGACCACCGCCCGCGGGATCGAGGACATCGGCGGCGCCGAGCGCGGCAAGGCCATCATCATCCTGAACCCGGCCGACCCGCCGGTGATCATGCGGGACACCGTCTTCTGCGCCATCCCCGAGGACGCCGACCGCGACGCCATCGCGCTCTCCGTCAAGCAGGTCGCCGAGGACGTCGCCTCGTACGTGCCGGGCTACCGGCTGCGCTCCGAGCCGCAGTTCGACGATCCCACCCCGGACAGCGGCGGCATGGCCCGCGTCGCGGTCTTCCTCGAAGTGGAGGGCGCGGGCGACTACCTCCCGCCGTACGCCGGGAACCTCGACATCATGACCGCCGCCGCCACCAAGGTCGGCGAGGAGTTCGCCAAGGCGCTCCTCGCGCCCGGCCGCTGAGCCGCTGAGAAGCAACCAGAAGCAGGAGTACCAGATGCCCTACTCGGACACGCTCGACATCCGCGTCACCGACTCCTCGCTGCGCGACGGATCGCACGCCATGCGCCACCAGTTCACGGTGGAGCACGTACGGTCCATCGTCTCCGCACTCGACGGCGCCGGGGTCCCGGTCATCGAGGTCACGCACGGCGACGGACTCGGCGGCTCCTCCTTCAACTACGGTTTCTCGCACACCCCCGAACAGGACCTCATCAAGACCGCGGTGGAGACGGCCGGCCAGGCCCGGATCGCCTTCCTGATGCTTCCCGGGCTCGGCGTCAAGGACGACATCCGCGCCGCCCACGGCAACGGTGCCGCCATCTGCCGTATCGCCACCCACTGCACCGAGGCGGACATCTCCGTCCAGCACTTCGGGCTGGCACGCGAGATGGGCCTGGAGACCGTCGGCTTCCTGATGATGGCGCACTCCACCACCCCCGAGGCGCTGGCCAGGCAGGGCCGCATCATGGCCGACGCCGGCTGCCAGTGCGTGTACGTGGTCGACTCGGCGGGCGCCATGGTCATGGACGACGTGACCGACCGGGTCGCCGCCCTCGTCACCGAACTCGGCGACGACGCCCAGGTCGGCTTCCACGGCCACGAGAACCTCGCACTCGGCACCGGCAACTCGATCGCCGCGATCCGGGCCGGAGCCCTCCAGATCGACGGGTCGACACGGCGGCTCGGCGCCGGGGCGGGCAACACGGCGGTGGAGGCCCTCGTCGCCGTCTGCGCCAAGATGGGCATCCGTACCGGCATCGACGTACTCAAGATCATCGACGCGGCCGAGGACGCCGTCCGCCCCGTGATGGACGACGAGTGCCGGCTCGACCGGCTCGCCCTGCTGATGGGGCACGCGGGGGTCTACTCCAGCTTCCTCAAGCACGCCTACCGCCAGGCCGACCGGTACGGCGTGTCCGGCGCCGAGATCCTGCTGCGCGCGGGGGAGCGCAAGCTCGTCGGCGGCCAGGAGGACCAGCTCATCGACATCGCGCTCGAACTCGCGGCCGGCCACTGAGCCGGATCCCCCGTGGAGCCCGCCCCGATGCGTCACCACCACCAAGGAGGCACAAGATGACCGCAGCAAGCGAAGAAGTCCGCGTCATTGAGGCGGCCGCGCCGCCCACCCGCTTCGCACGGGGCTGGCACTGCCTCGGCCTGGCCGACTCCTTCAAGGACGGGCAGCCGCACGAGATCGAGGCGTTCGGCACCCGGCTCGTGGTCTTCCAGGGCCAGGACGACGGCGAACTGCACGTACTCAACGCGTACTGCCCGCACATGGGCGGCAACCTCGCCCAGGGCACGGTCAAGGGCGACGCCGTCGCCTGCCCCTTCCACGACTGGCGCTGGTCCGGCAACGGCCGCTGCGCGGGGATCCCCTACGCACGCCGGGTGCCGCCCCGGGCCCGCACCCGGGCCTGGACCACCGTGGAGGAGAACAAACAGCTCTTCGTCTGGAACGACCCCGAGGGCAACCCGCCGCCGCCCGGCGTCACCATCCCGCGCATCGAAGGGGCCTTCAGCGACGAGTGGAGCGACTGGAGCTGGAACGTCCTGCGGGTGGAGAACTCCAACTGCCGGGAGATCGTGGACAACGTCGTCGACATGGCGCACTTCTTCTATGTGCACTACTGCTTCCCGACGTACTTCAAGAACGTCTTCGAAGGCCACACCGCCACCCAGTACATGGAGAGTTCGCCCCGCGGCGACGTCGACCTCGGCACCCTCAGCACCGAGGGCGTGCTCCGCTCCGACGCCTCGTACCACGGTCCCTCCTACATGATCGACTACATGTGGAGCGACGTCGGCGCGGACGTGGACATGGAGAGCGTGCTGATCAACTGCCACTATCCGATCGACTCCGACAGCTTCCTGCTGATGTACGGGGCGATCGTCAAGAAGATGCCCGGCATGACCGACGAGCAGGCCGCCGAAGCCGCCCGGCTCACATCGGACGGGCTGGCCGTCGGCTTCGAGCAGGACGTGCACATCTGGAAGAACAAGACCCGCATCGACAACCCCCTCCTCTCCGAGGAGGACGGTCCCGTCTACCAACTGCGCCGCTGGTACGAGCAGTTCTATGTGGACACCGACGACGTCAAGGACGAGATGACCCAGCGCTTCGAGTTCGAGATCGACACATCGAGGGCCACCGCCGCGTGGCAGCGCGAGGTCGACGAGAACGTGGCGCGTCACCGGAGCGAGGGCTGACATGACACCGGTCGAGTGCGCGGCCTGCGGCAACCAGGTCCTGTGCGAGAAGTTCTCCATGGCCCACACCTCCGTGCAGTGGACGGCCGACGCCTCGGCCGTCTGCGCCGAGTACCAGGACCCGATGCGTACCTGCGCGGCCCTGCGCGACAGCATCGACCGGGCCGTCGGAGACGGGCGGCTGGCGGTGGCCGATGCCTGAAGTGCCCCCGACGCCGGCGGCCCGGACGCACCGGCTCCGGGTCACCGCGGTGGTGGCCGAGACGGCGGACGCGCGCTCCTTCGTGCTCGACCCGGCCGACGGCGCGCTCGCCTACCGGCCGGGCCAGTTCCTGACGCTGAAACTGCCGGGTGCCGACGGGGGAGTGGCCGCACGGTGCTACTCCCTCGCCAGCTCCCCGCACTCCGGTGAACCGATGAAGATCACGGTGAAGCGGGTGGCGGGCGGCCACGGCTCCAACTGGCTCTGCGACCACGTCGGCGAGGGCGACGAACTGGAGGTGCTGCCCCCGGCCGGCACCTTCGGCTCGGGCCCGCTGGACGGCGATCTGCTGCTGGCCGCGGCGGGCAGCGGCATCACTCCGGTGATCTCGCTGGCCAAGGCCGCCCTTGACCAGGGCAGGGGGCGCGTCGTGCTCCTGTACGCCAACCGCGACGAGACCTCGGTGATCTTCCGGGACGAGATCAGGAAGCTGGCCGGTGCCCATCCGCGGCGGTTGGTCGTGCTGCACTGGCTGGAGGCGCTCGACGGTCTGCCGACCGCGGACCGGCTCACCGGCCTCCTGGAGCCGTACGCGGACCACCACGCGTACCTGTGCGGGCCGGCGCCCTTCATGGACGCGGTGGACACCGCCCTGCGCACGGCGGGGGCCGCCCCCGCCGCCATCCACCGGGAACGGTTCTTCTCGCTCACCGGGGACGTCTTCGCCGCGCCCGAGGCGGAGCCCGCCGGGGCGGAGGGCGAGGCCGCCGAGGCGGTGGTCGAGCTGGACGGCGAGACCCACCGGGTGGCCTGGGGCGCCACCACCCCGCTGCTCGACGCCCTGCTCGCCGCGGGAGTCGACGCCCCGTACTCCTGCCGGGAGGGTTCCTGCGCCGCCTGCGCCTGCCGGGTCGTCGAAGGGGAGGTCACCGTGATCCGCGACGACGTCCTGGACGACGAGGACCGCGCGGACGGCTACGTCCTGGCCTGCCAGGCGCTGCCGGCCGCCGAGCGGATCAGCATCACCTACTCCTGACCGCTGCTCCCCTGCCTGCTGCCGCTACCGCGGTCGGCCGGTCCGCCGCAGCAGGCCCGTCGCCCCCGCCCCGTGCCCTCGGGCCCGTCTCACATCCAGTCGGCGAACCGCATCCAGGACATCATGTTGTCCATCTCGGCCGCGTCGATGGGCGTCGCCACCTCCGGTGCCGGCGCGGGGGCCGGGGCCGGTGCCGGGGCCGTTCGCGTACGGGCCTCCGCGCGCCCCGGTCCGAAGAGCGAGCGCCACACCGCCCTGGACGTGGCCAGCACCACCGGGGCCAGCCGCTCCAGCTCGCGGTGCGTGCCATTGCCGCAGAGCGACACCGAGGCGATCGCCCGGCCCGCACCGCGCAGCGGCGCCGCCACGCACGACACCCCCCGGAACGCCTCCTCGACGTCGAACGCCACGCCCCGCTCCCGGATCCGCGCCAGCTCCTGATGGAACGCCACCGGCCGGGTGATCGTCCGGGCCGTGCGCGGCCGCAGCCCCGCCCGTACCGCCTCGGCGACCAGCGCGTCCTCACTGAACGCGAGGATCGCCTTGCCGGTCCCCGTGCAGTACGCCGGCTGCCTGCCGCCCACCCGCGAGGGCACCCCACCGTCCTGGGCCCCGCCGATGCGTTCCAGATACACCACCTCCGGCCCGTCGAGCACGGCCAGGTGCGCCACATGCCCGGTGGACTCGTGCAGCGCGTGCAGATGCGGCAGGGCCGCCCGGCGCAGCCGGTTGTGGTGCGAGGCCAGGGCGCCAAGCTCCAGCATCCGCATGCCGAGCCGGTAGTCCCGGCCTTCCCGGTCCAGCCATCGAAGCCGGACGAGCTGATCGAGGATGCGGTGCACCGACGAGCGCGGAAGGCCCGAACGGTGCATCACATCGGTGAGTGTCAGCCGGGGTGCCGGGCCTTCGAACGCACCCAGCACCAGCGCGGCCTTCTCCAACAGTGAGGGCGGCTGCTCTGCCATGTCGTGAGGCTTCCACGGTTCCCGCTCAGCGGGAAGAAGGTATTTCGTTTCGGAATAGTAAAAGCGTAGGTTCCTCGCATCCATCCAGGACGACCGAGAGGGGATGCGCATGAGTGCCGACGAGGTTCTCGCCGCGGTGCGGGCCCTTGCCCCGACCCTGCGCCAGCGTGCCGCCGAGACCGAAGCGCTGCGCCGAGTGCCGGACACCTCCATCAAGGAACTCGCCGAGACCGGCTTCTTCCGGCTTCTCCAGCCCAAGGCGTACGGCGGCTTCGCCGCACACCCCGCCGTCTTCTACAGCGCCGTCAGAGAGATCGCCAGGGCCTGCGGGTCCACCGGCTGGGTCGCCTCCGTCGTCGGTGTGCACCCCTGGCACGTCGGGCTGTACGACCGGCGTGCCCAGGACGAGGTGTGGGGCGAGGACAACCGGGTCCGTATCTGCTCCTCGTATGCCCCGACCGGCAAGGTCACCCCCGTCGAAGGCGGCTTCCGGCTCTCCGGGCGCTGGCGCTTCTCCTCCGGCTGCGACCACGCCGAGTGGGCGCTGCTCGGCGGCATCATCTACGACGCCGACGGCAAGCCGGTCGACATGCGCACCTTCCTGGTGCCGCGCACCGAGTACCGCATCGACGACGTCTGGGACACCGTCGGACTCCGCGGCAGCGGCAGCAACGACATCATCATCGAGGACACCTACGTCCCCGACCACCGAGCCCTGAGCTTCGGACCCGTCACCGCCCTGGAGGCCCCCGGGCGGCTGCACAACCCCGAGCCGCTCTACCGTCTGCCGTACGCGTCGGTCTTCACCACCACCATCTCCACCCCGGTGATCGGCATCGCCGAAGGCGCGTACGACAGCTATGTCGCCGCCACCCGCGAGCGGATCCGCGTCTCGTACGGGCAGCAGGTCTCCGAGGACCCCTTCGCGCAGGTGCGCATCGCCCGCGCCGCCAGCGAGATCGACGCCTCCTGGCTGCAGCTCGTCCGGAACATCTCCGACCTGTACGAGTGCGCCGAGCGCGGCGAGGAACTGCCGACCGCGCTGCGCACCCGCACCCGCCGCGACCAGGTGCTCGCCACCGAGCGCGCGGTCGCCGCCGTCGACCTGCTGATGGAGAACGCGGGCGGCAGCGCCATGCGCACCGGCGACAACGCGATCCAGCGCGCCTGGCGCGACGCCCACAACGCCCGCGGCCACGCCGCCAACGACCCCGAGCGCGCGCTCGTCCTCTTCGGCCGGGGAGCCCTCGGCCTCGACCCCCAGGACACGATGCTGTGATCGACCACGCCTCCACCTCGCGCACTGTCAAAGCCGGCGGACTCACCCTCCACTACCACGAGGCGGGCCCGGCCGCCCCCGGCGCACCCGTCGTGATCATGCTGCACGGCGGCGGCCCCGGCGCCTCCGGCTGGTCCAACTTCGGCGGCAACCTTCCCGTCTTCGCCGAGTACTTCCGTACGCTCCTCGTCGACCAGCCCTGCTTCGGCGCGTCCGACAAGCCCGAACTCGACAAGGACTTCTTCAGCTTCAGCGCGGACGCCGTGGCCGCCCTGATGGACGAACTGGGCATATCCCGGGCCCACTTCATCGGCAACTCGCTCGGCGGCGGCACCTCGGTCCGGATGGCGCTCAACCATCCGGACAAGGTGGACAAGCTGCTGCTGATGGGGCCCGGCGGGATCTCCCTCAACCTCTTCGCGGCCGACCCCACCGAAGGCATCAAGCGGCTCTTCGAGTTCAGCGCGGCCGCCGAGCCGACCAAGGACCAGCTGCGGACCTTCCTCACCACCCTCGCCTACGACCCGGCGATCGTCACCGACGAACTGATCGAGGAGCGCTGGGCCCAGGCCACCGGACCCGGTGCCAAGCTCGGCAACGCACGGATGGCCGCCTCCTTCGCCAACCCGGCCTGGCAGCAGGACACCATGCTGTGGCGCGAGGCCCACCGGATCACCGCACCCACGCTGCTGACCTGGGGCCGCGAGGACCGGGCCAACCCGCTCGACGGGGCACTGGTGGCGCTCAAGGCGATCCCCGACGCCCGGCTGCACGTCTTCCCGCACTGCGGCCACTGGGCGCAGACCGAACAGGCCGACGAGTTCAACCGGCTCGCCGTCGACTTCTTCTCGCACTGATTCTTCACGCACTGAGAGGCACCGGGTTCATGGATATTCGCGCACTGGGCTATCTGCGTCTGGAAACCGCCGCGTTCGACGAGTGGCGAGCCTTCACACTCGACGTACTCGGCATGATCGAGGCGCCCGGCTCGACCGAGGACCTCCTGCGGCTGCGCCTCGACGACCGCGCGCACCGCATCACCATCGAGCGCGGCGCCACCGACCGGCTGCTCGCCGCGGGCTGGGAGGTGCGTGACGCCGCCGCGCTGGCCACCGCCCGCGCGGAGCTCGCCGCGGCCGGGGTCGAGACCGAGGACTCCAAGCCGGACGAGCTCGCCGACCGGCGGGTGCAGGGCATGTTCCACTGCCAGGACCCGGCGGGCAACCAGCTGGAGATCTTCTGGGGCCAGGCCCAGGACCACACCCCGGCCGTCACCCCGTACGGCAACCGCTTCATCACCGGCGACCTGGGCCTCGGCCATGTGGTGCTGCCCGCCCCCGCCATCGAGGAGGCGTACGACTTCTACGAGGGGCTGCTCGGCTTCACGCTGCGCGACTCGATGCGGCTGCCCGCCGCGATCGTGCCCGGCGCCGCCGCCGACCGTGACGTCCACTGGATGCACTTCATGGGGTGCAACCCCCGCCACCACAGCCTGGGCCTCTACCCGGGCCTGATGGAGCCCGGCATCGTGCACTTCATGGTGGAGGTGGCCACGCTCGACGACGTCGGCCGCGGACTCGACCGCCTCCACGCGGCCGGTATCCCGGTGGCGTCCTCCCTCGGCCGCCACACCAACGACCTGATGGTGTCCTTCTACGCGCAGGCGCCCGGCGGATTCCAGGTCGAGTACGGCACCGAGGGCCGCCTCGTGGACGACACCACCTGGGTCGCCAAGGAGATGACGGCCGACAGCTTCTGGGGCCACCAGTGGAACGGCTGACGGAAGCGGTCGCCCCCGCCGCCTTCCGGGAGGTGCTCGGCAGGTTCGCGAGCGGCATCACCGTCGTCGCCTCCGTCGACGCCGACGGCAGGCCGGTGGGCCTGGCCTGCCAGTCCTTCGCCTCGCTCTCCCTCGACCCGCCGCTCGTCATGCTGTGCGTCGGCAAGACATCGACCAGCTGGCCACGTGTCGCGGACACCGGGCGGTTCGCCGTCAGCGTCCTCGCCGAGGAACAGCGCGAGGTCTGCGCCGCGCTCGGCGGACGCGGGGGCGACAAGTTCGACGGCGTCGGCTGGACGGTGTCGGAGCACGGCACCGTACGGATCGACGGCGCCCTCGCCACCGTGGACTGCGCGCTGCACAGCGTCCAGGAGGCGGGCGACCACCTCGTCGTCACGGGCGAGGTACTCGACCTCGCCGCACGGCCCGACGGAACACCGCTGCTCTACTTCGGCAGCGCCTACGCGGCGGGCGACTTCTGATGAACCACGGCGCGCGTACCGGCGGCGCGAAGCAGCCGGAACGCCGCCCGCGCCCGCGGCGCACCACAGCAGTGACACGTGACCGGGCGCCGGTGCCGACCGGCGCCCGGCCGGAGAGGACCGCCCCATGAACACCCGCTGGGACCACAGTTACGACGTGGTCGTCGTCGGATCCGGCGCCGCCGGACTCGCGGCAGCCATCACCGCACGGCTGCGCGGCCTGACCGCCCTGGTGATCGAGAAGACCGAGCTGTACGGCGGGTCGACCGCCCTGTCGGGCGGCGCGATCTGGGTACCGGGCAACTTCCACCTGGACGACGCGGGGCTCGGCGACACCCGGGCCAAGGCCCGCGCCTACCTCGACGCGACCGTCGGCGACCGGGTGCCCGCCGAGCGCAAGGACGCCTATCTGGAGCACGGGCCGCGCATGGTCCGCGAGTTCCACGACAGGACCACGGTCAGGTTCGCCTACACACCCGGCTACTCCGACTACTTCCCCGAGGCCATGGGCGGCTACCCGCAGGGCCGCTCCATCGAGCCGCTGGTCTTCGACCTGAAGAAGCTCCCGGCCGACCGCCGCGCCACCATGCGCAAGGCCGGCCTGCCCACGTACGGGCTCACCATCACCTCGTACGACTTCCGCTTCCTCAACATGGTCGCCCGCACCTGGGCGGGCCGGAAGACCTCGCTCAAGGTCGGGATGCAGGCGGCCGGGGCACTCGCCAGGGGCGCGAAGCCCATCGCGCTCGGCCAGGCCCTCATCGCCCGGATGCGCCAGTCGCTCGACGCGCTCGGCGGCGAGCTGTGGCTCTCCACCCCGCTCACCGGCCTGGTGGAGGAGGACGGCCGGATCACCGGCGTACGCGCCGAGCGCGACGGCTCACCCGTCACCATCCAGGCGCACGGCGGCGTCGTCCTCGCCTCCGGTGGGTTCTCGCACGACCAGCAGCTGCGCGAGAAGTATCTGCCCGCGCCCACCTCGACGGACTGGACCTCGGCATCGGACGGACAGACCGGTGACGCGCTGCGGCTGGGCGTCGAGGCGGGGGCCGCGACGGACCTGCTCGACAAGATGTGGGGCGCCCCGTCCGTCGTACCGCCGGGCGCCGGTGAGAAGCCCTTCTTCCTGGTCGCCGACCGCGGCATCCCCTCCATGGTCATCGTCAACGGCGCGGGGGAGCGGTACGCCAACGAAGCCGCCCCGTACCACCAGTTCGTCGACGAGATGTACGCCAACCACCGCCCGGACGCCTCGACCGTGCCGTCCTGGCTGATCCTCGACGCCAGGTCCAAGGCCCGCTACATCTTCATGGGGCTCTTCCCGGGACAGCCCTTCCCGAAGAAATGGCTGGCGAGCGGCTTCGTGAAGAAGGCCGGATCCCTGCCCGAGCTGGCCGCCGCCATCGGCGCGGGACCCGAGCGGCTGCGCGCCACCGTCGAGCGGTTCAACGGCTTCGCACGGGCGGGCCGTGACGAGGACTTCGGGCGCGGCGAGAGCGTCTACGACCGCTACTACGGCGACCCGACGCTGCTCAACCCCAACCTCGCCCCGCTCGACAAGGCCCCGTACTACGCCATCCCCGTCCACCCGGGGGACATCGGCACCAAGGGCGGCCTGGTCGCCGACGGGTCCGCGCGGGTCCTGCGCGAGGACGGCACCGCCATCAAGGGGCTGTACGCCTCGGGCAATGTGTCCGCAGCCGTGATGGGCGAGACCTACCCGGGGCCCGGGGCGACCATCGGCCCCGCCATGGCGTTCAGCTGGGCGGCCGTGGGCGACATCGCGCGGGAGCTCAAGGGCGTACGCGGGAAGTGACCCCGGCGGGGTGCGCCGACGGAAGGGGGCGGTCGATCTGACCGCCCCCTTCCGTGTTCCCCTGCTTCCCCTGATACATCGGACAACTGGGCAGCGGGATAAGGATATTGATCTGGTGTCGGACCTCTTGACACCTGGCTGAGGCGGGTAGCAGAGTTCCGCCCGATCGGGAATTCATCGATACATCGGATGAAAGCTCGTTGCGGCAGCCAACTCTGCCGGACAGCCCGCCCCTTACGTGTCAGGGAGTCAGACGTGCACCGCAGCCCGGACGACAGACCAGGAGGCAGAGCCGCGCCGAAGCGCCGGCTCGCGATGACGGCGGTCGTCGCCGCCGTGACCGTGGGCGCCGCGCCCGCGCTCACCGCGGGCACCGCGGCTGCGGCCCATACGCCCGCCAACCGGAACATCTACGTATCGGTGTCCGGCAGCGACCGGAACTCGGGACTCTCCACCCGCGCACCTCTGCTGACCCTGGCGGCCGCGCAGGTCTCCGCGCGAAAGGCGTCCAGGACGGGGCACCCGGTCCATGTCTGGGTACGCGGTGGCACCTACCACCTCACCGCCACCCTGAAGTTCGGCGCGGCGGACTCGGGCAGCGCGTCAGCGCCGGTGACCTACTCCTCGTACCCGGGCGAGCGGGCCGTGCTCAGCGGCGGCCGCAGAGTCACCGGCCGGTGGACGACCGACCGGCACAACAGCGCGATCCGGGTGACGGACATCGGCGCACACCGCACGATCGACGGGCTGTTCGTGGGCGGCACCCGCCAAGTGCTCGCCCGCTACCCGAACTTCGACCCGGACACCGCCGTACTGGGCGGCTCGACCACCATGGCCACGCTCAACACCCGCTCGGCGCGGTGGAAGAACCCGTCCACCGGCGACATCCGCGGCCTGCACTCCTCCCACTGGGGCGGCAACGACTACACGATCACCGGGCGCGACGCCTCCGGCCTCCGGCTGAAGTGGGTCGGGGACAACAACCGGGGCGGTGACGTGGACACCGCGCACGTCGTCGCCGAGGGCGTCCTGGAGGAACTCGACGCGCCGGGCGAGTGGTTCTACGACCGGGACACCGGGAAGCTGTACATGATCCCGCCGGCCGGCACCGACCTGTCGAGGACCACCGTGGACACGGCCGAACTGGACGAACTCGTCCGCGCCGAGGGCACGTCCTCCTCCCGCCCGGTCCACGACCTCACCTTCGACGGCTTCACCTACACCGCCACGCACCGCACCCTCTTCGACACCCCGTACGAGCCACTGCAGCTCGGTGACTGGGCGGTGGCGCGGGCCGGAGCCGTCCACATCAAGAACGCCAGGAACATCACCGTCTCGCACTCCTCCTTCGCCCAGGTCGGCGGCAACGGCGTCTTCATCGACGGCTACAACAAGGGCGACGCCGTCACCGGGAACACCTTCGCGGGATCCGGCGCGAGCGACGTCCAGGTGGTCGGCTCGGTCAAGGCCGTACGGAACCTGTCGACCTGGGCGCACATGGTCGACCCGCCCACGGATCTCACACCCGGCCCCAGAACGGACGACTACCCGCGCGACATCGACGTCAGCGGCAACAGCATGGCGGACATGGGCCGGTTCGAGAAGCAGAGCGCCGGCGTCAACATCTCCATGAGCAGCCGCGTCACCGTCTCCCACAACACCATCCACGGCAGCCCGCGGTCCTGTGTCAACGTCAACGACGGCACCTGGGGCGGACACCGGATCCAGTACAACGACATCTTCGACTGTGTGAAGGAGACCTCGGACCACGGACCGGTCAACGCCTGGGGCCGGGACCGCTACTGGCCCATCGCCGGGCCCAGCATCAACCCCAGCGCCGAGTCCGACGCCCTGCAGAAGAGCTACTCGCTGCTCGACGTGGTCCGCCCGATCACGATCAGCGACAACCGGATCTGGCACACCAGCGAATGGGCCGTCGACCTGGACGACGGATCGAGCAACTACGTCGTGAAGAACAACCTGCTCCTCGGCGCGGGCATCAAGCTGCGCGACGGATTCAAACGGACCGTCACCAACAACATCGTCGTGGGCGGATCGGTCTACGAGCAGATCTCGCACCGCGACAACGGCGACGCCATCACCAAGAACATCATCCTCGCCGACTCGCCCTACTCACTCACCGGCAGCGACCCCACCGCCGCCAAGTACACCGCCGACAACAACCTGTTCTGGAACAACGGGCAGCCGGTCGGCCTGCCGGGCGAATGGAGCACCGGACGTCTGGACACCCACTCGGTCACAGCCGATCCGCGGTTCGCCGGAGGCTCGCCGTGGGATTCGCCCGCCATGACGGACTACACACCGGCCGCCGACTCACCCGCGAAGGCCCTGGGATTCGTCGACTTCCCGATGGACCGCTTCGGCACCGGAAGGCCGGGCGAGGCGACACCTCCCGCGGTGGAATGGCCGGCCGCCCCGGAACCCGACACCGTGATCGAGACCCAGCCCGAGCCGCTGATGGGCGCCACCGCCCGGCAGATCTACGACAAGGCCACCCAGTCGGCCGTCGGACTCGGCGACTTCGACGGGCTGTACCTGCGGAGCGTCCCCACCACCTCCTACGCCTACGGCCAGGGGCTGCGCCCCCTCGATGTGATCCGGTCGGTGAACGGCACCGCTGTGACGGACCGCGACAGCTTCTGGGCGGTCTACAACAAGCTCGCCCCCGGCAGCACCGTCACACTCGGCGTGTGGCGCGCCCAGTCCGCCACCGACGTCACGCTGCTCAAGCCCACCGGGCCACAGGAGTACAACAACACCGCCGGCGTGACCTACACCGGGAGCGGCTGGGGCTGGCGGGGTGCCAAGGCCGGCGGTGAGGGCTCGTTCCAGAACGACATCGACGCCACCACATCCGTCGGTGACTCCTTCACCTTCACCTTCAACGGCACCGGGGCCGACTTCCTCACCGAGCTGAACGCGGACGAGGGGCTGATCGACATCGCTGTCGACGGGGTCCACCGGGAGACAGCCGACGCCACCAGCGGCTCACGCCAGTACCAGCAGAAGCTCTGGTCGGTCAGCGGTCTCCCGGCCGGGGTGCACACCCTCACGGGGACGATGAAGAGCGGTCAGTACATGATCGTGGACGGCTTCACGGTGCGGAGCTGACCTAGGGAGCGCGTCGGCGCCACCGGCCGGACGCCTCGGATCCGGCCGGTGGCGCCCCCCGCTCTCTTCCCGGGCCAGGGACGTCAGCCGGCGGCCCGGACGGCGAAGCGGTGTGTCCCCGATCCGGCGTGGAAGACGGCGCACCCGTCCTCCATCCGCAGGAAAGTGGCCGCTCCGTGGTCGACATCGGACGCCCGGCCGGCGGCGATCCACACCTCCGCCGTGGTGTTGGGCGGCAGCGACACGGTGAGCCGGAACCCGCCGGACGTCGTCCAGTGGGTGGTGACCGGGCCGTAGCGCGAGTCGAAACGGCCATCGGCCTCCGTCACCCCGCCGCCGGGGCGCGGCCTGATGACCGTACGGCGGAATCCGGGTGCGCCGGGGGCGATGCCCGCGATGTTCGCGTACATCCACTCGCCGACCGAGCCGTACGCGTAGTGGTTGAAGGAGTTCATCGAGGCGTCCTGGAAACCGCCGTCGGGCCTGATCGAGTCCCAGCGCTCCCACATCGTCGTGGAGCCGCGGTCGATCTGGTAGCCCCAGCTCGGGAAAGTGCGCTGCAGCAGCAGACGGTAGGCGACATCCGTGTGGCCGGTCGCGGTGAGCACGGGCAGCAGCCGCGGTGTGCCGAGGAAGCCCGTCGACAGGTGCCAGTCCCTGGCCTTGATCAGCTGCACCAGCCGGTCGGCGGCCGGTCCGCGTTCGCCGTCCGCCAGCAGGTCCATGGAGAGTGCCAGCACATAGCCGGTCTGGGTGTCGCCCTCGACCCTGCCGTCCGCCGACACGTACGCGGTACGGAAGGCGGTACGTATCTGCTCGAAGAGGGTGCGGTGCGGCGCCGGGTCCTTGCCGAGCGCGCCGGCCGTCCGGGCGACCAGGTCGGCGCTGTGCGCGAAACAGGCCGTGCCGATGACGTCCTTGGGTGTCTCGTCGTCGACGTTGAGCCAGTCCCCGTAGCCCTCGGCCGGGCGGAGCAGCCCGTCGCTGTGCTGTCGCAGATAGCCGAGCCACTTGACCATGGAGTCCCAGGACTCCTCCAGCACCCGGGTGTCCCCGTACGCCTGGTAGAGCGCCCAGGGCACGGTGACCCCGGCGTCGCCCCAGCCCGCCGACCCGTTGCCGATGGGCCCCACCGCCGGAGCCACATCGGTGAAGCTGCCCTCGGCGGTCTGGTTGCCGCGCAGATCGGACAGCCACTTGGTGAGGAACCGGGCCGACTCCATGGTGTAGGCCGCGGTGGGCGCGAAGACATTGATGTCGCCGGTCCAGCCGAGCCGTTCGTCACGCGCCGGGGTGTCGGTGGGGACCGACAGGAAGTTGCCGCGCTGACCCCAGGTGATGTTGCTGTGCAGCTGGTTGAGCAGCGGGACGTTCGTTCTGAACTCCATCGTGAACGGCGCCGACGTATGGATGACCCGGCCGGTCACGGCGCTCAGCGGCGGCCGGCCCGGATAGCCCGTCACCTCGACATAGCGGAATCCGTGGAACGTGAAACGCGGGGTGTAGGTCTCGGTGCCCCGGCCCGCCAGGGTGTACGTGTCCGTGGCCGCAGCGGTGCGCAGATTGGCCGTGTAGAGCGTGCCGTCGGGGTTGAGCACCTCACCGTGGCGCAGCTGCACCGTGGTCCCCGCCCTGCCCTTGCCCGGCACCTGCAGACGGACCGAACCGACCATGTTCTGGCCGAGGTCGAAGACGAAGACGCCCGGCTGGGGCTCGGTGATCTCACGGGCCGCGATCTCACGCTCCACGCGCGCCGGTGCGTCGACGGCGGCCACCGGCCGGGCCGCGACCCCGGTCACGACGGCGGCCGGGACCCACCCCGAGGCGTCGAAACCGGCCCGGGTCCACCCGGGGGTCTCCCGGCGGGCGTCGTAGTGCTCACCCATCAGCAGATCGGCGTCGGTCACCGGGCCGGTCGAGACCCGCCAGCCGGCATCCGACCCGATGCGGTCGGTCGTACCGTCCTCGTACACCACCTCCAACTGGGCCAGTACCGCCGGTATGTCGCCGTACTGGTGCGGACCGAACGAGGCGACGTGGCCCGCGTACCAGCCCGATCCGACCGTGAGCCCCAGCGCGTTGGCCCCCGGTGCGAGCAGCGACGTCACGTCGTACGTCTGGTACTGGACGCGGTGGTGGTAGTCCGTCCAGCCAGGGGCGAGCTGGTCATCGCCCACCCGCTCGCCGTTGAGACTCGCCTCGTAGACACCCAGCGCCGTGGAGTACAGCCGGGCGCGGGCGACCGGCGCCGGCCGCAGCCGGAACTCGTGGCGGAGCTGGGCGGCCGGCGCCGTCGAAGCGGCCACCTCGCCCCAGGGCCCCGTACCCCACGCACCGAGCACCCGCGCCGCCTGCCAGGAACCGTCGTCGAAACCCGTGGACTCCCAGCCGGCCGCGGGCTCCTGGAGTGCGGTACGCCAGTCCGCCCCGGTCACGAAGGACGTCCTGGGGCCGTCCTTGCCGGTCACCTCCAGCAGGCCGATGAGGCCCGCAGCTCCTTCGAGCGCGTTCACCGCGGCGACGGCCACCACATTGGTGCCCGGGCGCAGCAGGCCGGTGACGTCCACGACGACCGGACGGCGCCAGGTCTCCGCGGGTCCGTACGGTGTGGTGTGGGCGACCTGAGTGCCGTTCACATACGCGGTGAACCCGTCGTCGGCGGTCATGACGAGCCGGGCCCGGGTCACACCGGCCGCCACCTCCACGCCGCCGCGGAACCAACGGGTCCCCGCCGGGGCGCTGTTCGCCGGATCTCCCTCGGGGAACCAGATCCATGACGCGCCGTCCAGCGAGGGGGACGCCACCAGCCCGGCCGGTGCGCCGATCCATTGCGCCGACCAGTCCGACGTCTCCGTCAGCCCGGTCTCCCACCAGGAGGGTTCACTCCACCCGGAGACCTCGCCCCGGTCGTCCCAGACGCGCACCGACCAGTGGTAGCGCGTACGGGAGCGCAGCGGCGGCCCCGCGTACGGCACCAGGAGCGAATCCGGCGATGCCACTCTGGCGCTGTCCCACACATCGGGCTCGGACAGCCGGCCGGGGTCGGTCGCGACCCGGATCTGGTAGGCGGTCTGCGTCAGGTCGTGACCGCCGGACGCGAGCGGCCAGCTCAACCGCGGCTGCGCCGCGTCGATTCCGAGCGGCCGCCCTGCGTACTCCACGGTCGGCGCGGTGACGCGGACGGCGGCTGCCGCGCCCTTCCGCCGCCCGGCGGCCCCGGAAGCTCCGGCGGCGCGGGCGGCCGGCGCCGCTCCCGCTACCGCTGCTGCCGTCAGGGCCGCTCCGGTGGTGCTGAGCAGTCGTCTTCTGCTGATCATGTTCGGCTCCCTCACGACGCGGGAATGAATCGTTTCACCACCGGGGGAAGTTAGAGTTGGCCCTGTTGCCTGTCAAGGGCTCCGCCCGAACTCCGGTAAACCCGCGGCTTGCTGTGCCGCTGTCCTCGCCGTAACGCGCCGACTGGCTGACTTCCTGCGGCTGAAAGCTTTCACTGCCGGTATCGGCCGCGCCATCCGGTTCCGGCCGGACGGGAGGAGTGGCGGGTACGACGGCCTTTCGGCAAGTACGGTGAGATACGGGACGGTTGGGGTGGGCAGGGGACCTTTCCCGCTCGCCCCGGCCTTGTCGTATTCCGGATGTTCCGCGGTCCTCCGGACGGAGCCCGGTTCTTCTTCTGGGGGGTTCATGCAGAGATCAAGAACACTGTCGGCCGCTCTCGCCATGGCGTTCGCCACGGCCGGTCTGGGGGTGATCGCGGCGCCCGGCGCGTCCGCGATCACGCCGCCGGTGGCGTTCACGGCGGACGCGCTGCCGACCTGGCAGACCAACGGCATCGTCTGGGCGCTCGCCCAGAGCAACGGTGTGGTGTTCGCGGGCGGCACCTTCTCCGCGCTGCGGCCACCGGCCGGTGCCTCGGGCACGGCGCGGTCCGCGGTGAACTTCGCCGCTTTCAACGCCGCCACCGGCGCACCGACCAGTTGCACACTCTCCTTCACGGTCGGCAGCGGTACCGCCACTGTGCGGGCCCTGGCCGTGTCGCCCGACCAGAAGACGCTCTACGCGGGCGGCTACTTCGGCGCGGTCAACGGCACCAAGGTGTCCTCGCTCGCCGCCATCGACATCGCCACCTGCAAGCCCAAGACCTCGTTCAGGCCCGCCTTCGCCGCCACCGTCCGGGCGCTGACGGTGACCAAGGACACCGTGTACGCGGGCGGCGACTTCAAGACCGTCAGCGGGCAGAAGCGCCAGCGCTTCGCCGCGGTCAAGGCGTCCGACGGGGCGGTGCTGCCCTTCACCGCCGACGCGGACGAGCCGGGCCGCGCGCTCGCGCTGACCCCGGACGGCAAGAACGCGGTGCTCGGCGGGGACTTCTTCAAGGTCAACGGAACGACCTCGCACGCCCTGGCCGTGGTGGACGCCGCATCGGGCAAGGTGACGAAGGCGTACCCGGGCTTCATCGAGACCAACTCGGTGGTCAAGACCCTCGACACCGACGCCACCGGGATCTACACCGGCAACGAGGGCACCGGCTTCGGTGTGTTCGACGGCCGGATCGCTCTCGACGCCGCCGGCCTGAACCAGCGCTGGCGCGACACCTGCCTGGGCGCCACCCAGTCCGTGAAGTCGTACAAGGGCGTGCTCTACAGCGCCTCGCACGCCCACGACTGCTCCAGCGTCGGCGGTTTCCCCAACGGGCCGCGCCACCACTTCCTGGCGCAGCCCACCACGGGCACCGACAAGCTCGGCTGGACCCCGGACACCAATGACGGCAACGGCGAGGGGATCGGTCCCCGCGCGCTGAGCATCGCGACAGCGGGCTCCACCCAGTACCTGTGGTCGGGCGGCGAGTTCACCACCGTCAACGGGGCCGCAGCACAGAGCCTCACCCGGTTCGCCTCCACCGGCGACAAGGGCGCCCCGACCGTTCCGGTGGGCACCGCCGTCAGTACGACACCGGGCCAGGTGCAGGTGAGCTGGCGCGCCAGCTTCGACAACGACGACTCGAAGCTGACGTACAAGGTCTACCGCGACGGGTCCACCACACCCATGGCGACCGTGCAGGCCGATTCACTGGTGTGGTCCCGGCCGCAGGTGTCCGTCAAGGACACCTCGGTCACCAAAGGCAAGAGCTACAGCTACCGGATCACCGCGTCCGACGCCGCGGGCAACACCAGCGCCAAGTCGGCGGCCGTCACCGCCACCGCGACCGCCGCGGCGGAGCGCTACCCGGCCGCGGTCCTCGGCGACGGTGCCTCGCTGTACTGGCGCTACGACGACCACACGGCGCCGTTCGTGGCGGACGTGTCGAGCGGCAACCGCTCAGGTGTCGACGTCAACGCGCCCGCGCTGCGCCAGACCCCCGGGGCTGTCACCGGCCCGTCGACGGCGATCGGGTTCAACGGCACCAACCAGTGGATATACAGCGACCGCAGGTACGCCGCGCCCGCCAAGTACAGCCTGGAGACCTGGTTCAGGACCACCAGCACATCCGGCGGCAAGCTGATCGGGTTCGGCGACAACACCACGGCCGACAGCAAGAAGTACGACAAGCAGGTGTACATGACGAATGCCGGCAAGCTCATCTTCGGAGTGAGCGGCAGCGGTTTCAAGACACTCGTGAGCCCGAAGGCGTACAACGACGGTAAATGGCACCAGGCCGTCGCGACGCAGGGCCCGACCGGTATGCGGCTGTACGTCGACGGCCACCTCCTGGAGAGCAACACGGTGACGAAGAGCGAGAGTTCGAGCGGTTTCTGGCGGGTGGGCGGCGACACACTGGCAGGCTGGCCCTCGCGTCCCACGAGCGGCTTCTTCAAGGGGCAGCTGGACGAGACGGCCGTCTACCCCGGGGTGCTCAGCGCCGCGAGGGTGGCCGACCACTACACGCTGGGGAAGAGCACCGGATGACAGGCGGCAGCCGGGCCGACCGCGACGCCACGACGGTCGAGATCGGCTACGCCCTGGTCAGCGCGGGCTTCCTGGGCGCGGTGGTGTTCGGTGCGATCGCCGGGCCCGCGGCCGTGTGGAATCTGCCGCACCGCGTCACAGCGGCCCTGCTGCTGACCGGGGCGGTGGTTGCCGGACTGCTCGCTGTGGTGCGTGTGGTCCATGTGCTGCGTACGTACGAACGTGGCCGCAGGGAGCGGGACCGCACCGGCGGAACCGACACGGCGGCACCCTGAGGCGCCGACCGCCCCTGGACACCTGTCCTGTCCGCTGTCCCGTCTGCCCCGAGGCACCTGCCTCGGGGCAGACCCTTGTGGCGGGGATTTGTGCATGTCACAGAGGTGCCGCCAGAATGCGACTCCGTACCGGACCGACCCGGTCCGAACTTGGCGGAAACCCGCCCCGACCCGATCAAACCGTGAGGAACCCGGCTGTGGCCCCCGCACCACCCCCGCCCCCCGCCCCGGCGGCCGTCACCGTCGTCGGGATCGGAGCCGACGGCTGGGACGGGCTGCCCGCCGCATCGCAGCAGGCTCTGCTGCACGCCGAGACCCTCATCGGCGGCGCCCGCCAACTGGCCCTGCTCCCACCGGGCTGCCCGGGAGAGCGGGTGGCCTGGCCCGCACCGCTGCGGCCCGCCGTACCGGGGCTCCTCGCGGCACACGCCGGGCGCCGGATCGCGGTACTGGCCAGTGGCGACCCCATGTTCTACGGCATCGGGCGGGCACTGACCGAGGCGCTCGGCGCCGACGGGGTCCGCGTGCTGCCGTCCCCTTCGTCCGTCTCGTACGCCTGCGCCCGCCTGGGCTGGCCGGTCGAGGACACCGAGGTCGTCACCCTCGTCGGCCGGCCCATCGCCCGGCTGACCGCGGAGCTGTACGACCGCCGGAGGCTGCTGGTGCTCAGCGCGGGCCCCGCGACACCCGCCGAGGTGGCCGCCCATCTGACAGGTCACGGCTTCGGGGCGAGCCGGATGCGGGTACTCGAACAGCTCGGCGGCGACCGCGAGAACATCACCGACGGCACAGCGGCGGACTGGCCGCATCCGCCCGCCGACCCGCTGAACGTGATCGCCGTCGACTGCCGCCGCACCCCCGGCGCCCCGCGGACCGGCGCCGTCCCCGGGCTGCCCGACGACGCGTACGAACACGACGGCCAGCTCACCAAGCGCCATGTGCGCGCCGCGACCCTCGGCGCGCTCGCCCCCGCACCCGGCGAACTGCTCTGGGACATCGGCGGCGGCTCGGGGTCCATCGCCATCGAGTGGCTGCGCACCCACCCGTCCTGCCGCGCCGTCACCGTCGAACGCGACCCGGTGCGGGCCGAGCGCATCGCCCGTAACGCCGCCAGGCTCGGCGTCCCCGCGCTGCGCGTCGTCACCGGCGCGGCCCCCGGCGCACTCGCCGGACTGCCCACGCCGGACGCGGTGTTCGTCGGGGGAGGACTGACCGCCCCCGGTCTGCTCGACGCGTGCTGGGACGCCCTGCCCGACGGCGGGCGGCTCGTCGCCAACACCGTGACCCTGGAGTCGGAGGCGCTCCTCGCCGAGCGCTACCGCACCCACGGCGGCGACCTGGTGCGCATCGCCGTCGCCCACGCCGTGCCCGTCGGCGGCTTCACCGGCTGGCGGCAGGCCATGCCGGTCACCCAGTGGGCCGTCGAGAAGAACCCGTACCCCCTTTCTGGAGACGACAGATGACCGTGTACTTCATCGGCGCGGGACCCGGCGCCGCGGACCTCATCACGGTGCGCGGCGCCCGTCTGCTGGCGTCCTGCGGTGTCTGCCTCTACGCGGGCAGCCTGGTGCCGCGTGAGCTGCTCGCCGCATGCCCGCCTGACGCCCGGCTGACGGACACCGCGCAGCTCGACCTGGACGAGATCACCGCCGAACTGGTGCGCGCCGACCGGGCGGGCCAGGACGTCGCCCGGCTGCATTCCGGGGACCCCTCGGTCTTCAGCGCGGTGGCCGAGCAGATGCGCCGGCTCGACGCGGCAGGGGTGACCTACGAGGTGGTGCCCGGCGTTCCCGCCTTCGCGGCGGCGGCCGCGGCCCTGAAGCGCGAGCTGACGGTCCCCACCGTCGGCCAGACGGTGATCCTCACCCGCGTCGCCCAGCGCGCCACCGCGATGCCGGACGGGGAGGACCTGGCCACACTCGGCCGCAGCGGCGCGCTGATGGTGCTGCACCTGGCGGCCCAGCACGCCGAGCGGGTCGTGGCGGAGCTGCTGCCGCACTACGGCGCGGACTGCCCGGCCGCCGTCGTGGCCCTGGCCAGCCGCCCGGATGAGATCGTGCTGCGCGGCACCCTCGACACCATCGCGGGCCAGGTCGCCGAAGCGGGAATCCTGCGTACGGCGGTCATCATCGTCGGCCGCACGCTCGGCGCGGAACAGTTCGGCGACAGCCACCTCTACTCGCCGGAGCGGGAGCGGCACTCCTGCTAGCTGGCCGGCGTCTGCGCGCCGTCCTGGCCCCGGGTGCCCGCCCGGCCTGCTTCCTCTCGAATTCCTCAAGTCCCTTGCCATCCGGCGAGGGCGACCGGCACGGTGATCCACATGGCAGCTATGGCGGGACTGAACCGAAAGCACAACTTCTTGCTGGTCATCCGGGACGCGGACCTGGTCGCTGAGGCTCTGCGCCAGGCGCTGGCCGAGGCATCGCCCGAGGAGCTGCCAGGTCTGGAACGCGCCGCCGCACTCGTGGAGTCCACCGCCGCGGCCACCGAGGGCGGGCTGCGCGCCCGCTGGGTGCGCTCCCGTCTTGCCGCCGTCGGCTTCACCGGAGACATCGGCTCGGTCGCCGCGGTGAAGGCGCTGCGCCAGGCCGAGCCGAAGCTGAGCCTGGTGGCCGCGGTGCAACTGCAGAAGGAAGCACAGAGCTGTCCCGAGTGACCGGGCACCTCGTCACGCAGGGCTGATCGGCCCAGGTGCGGCGCGCCTCGGCGGCTGTGGCGGGCGCCGGTGGACGATCGGTGGGCGGCGGCTCCGGTACGGACCGCACGGCACCGCCCCACCGTGGAGAGGCCCGGTCATGGAACCGTCAGGCGACCCCCCGTTTCAGTCACCCACCACCCGGTCGAGGGTGCCCGCCAAGGGCGACACGCCCGCGCCGGCGGCGGTGTGACCCCGGCTCCGGGCGGGGGAGCGCCGGGCGGCGGCCGCTACGGCGAGGACTTCTTCCGGCCCGAACAGGCGGGCGAGGGGGACCGCATCGACTTCGGGGCCCTCGCCTATGACGACATCACCATGGCGCGGCTGCGCGCTGTCGGGGCCGGCCCTGGGTGGCACTGCCTCGACATCGGTGCCGGGACGGGCACGGTCTCCGCCCGGCTGCTGACCGAGGCCGGAGTGGCGAGCGTGCTCGCCGTGGACCGCGACGTCCGGTTCATCGGAGAGCGGTCCCTGCCCGGACTCGACGTACTGGAGGCCGACATCACCGCCCCGGGCTTCGTCTCCGGACGGTTCCAGCTCGTCCATGCCCGCTTCGTGCTGATGCACCTGCCCGAGCGGGACCGTCTGATCAGGGCCTTGGCCGAACTCGTCGCGCCCGGCGGGGTGCTGGTGCTCAGCGACGCGGTCGACCTGACGAGCGACCGTACGCCCGGCACCCCGTACACCGCGGTGATGCGGGCGATGTGGCAGGGGCTGCGGACCACGATCGGCACCGATGTCTCCTGGGTGCCGTCGTACCCGCAGCGGCTGCGCGCGGTGGGGCTCAGCCCCGTCGCCGCTGAGATCCATGTGCCGCCGCTCGTGGCGGGCAGCGCCATCAGCCGCTTCTGGGCGGACACCTGGGAACGCAGCAGAGCGGCGATGCTCGCCACCGGGCTGGTCGACGACGAGACAATCGACCAGGCGGTTCGGTATGTGGGGTCCGACGAGTGCGCCGCGCTGTCGGCCGGCATGCTCACCGCCTGGGGGCGGAGACCCGAGAGGGGCGCAGGGTAGCCCGCCCCTCTCGGCAGCAGCCTTCGGTCCGGCCTTGTCTCAGCTGTCGTCCGCAGGCGTCAGCCACTGTGCGGCCGCGGCGAGCAGTGAGGTCACGCCTACCTCGATGGTCGGGTCGATCGCGGGGGCGAACCGGGACGAGTGGTTGCTGGGGATCTCCGGGGGCACCCCGTTCTCCAGGATGCCGTCCGGGGCGAGGCCCTCGAAGCGGGCCAGGTCCGTGCCGCCGAAGTACCAGAAGACGGAGGGCACTTCGAGCGCGCTGCCGAAGGTGCCGAAGTCCTCGCTGGCGGGTACGGTCTGCGACAGGGTGAAGACGTGCCCCTCGCCCAGCGTCGCGGCCAGTGCGGCCTGCACCGTGCCGGTGGCCCCGGGGTCGTTGACCGTGACCGGGAAGCTGTTCAGCCGCTCGATCTCGGGTTCCCGCGGCACGCCCGATGCGGCGGCCTCACCGCGGATGATCCGTTCGACCGCCGCCAGGACTTGCTCCCGTACGGCCGGGGTGGTCGACCGGATGTTGATCCCCAGGTCCGCGGTGTCCGGGATGACGTTCTCCTTGGTGCCGCTGTGCACGGACCCCACGGTGACCACAGCCGTCCGGCCGGCGCCGACCTCGCGCGACACCACCGTCTGCAGCCGCATGATGACCGCCGCCGCCAGCACCACCGGATCGACGGTCGTCTCGGGCATGGACCCGTGACCGCCCCGCCCGAACAGCCGTACCCGCAGGCTGTCCGACGCGGCCATCACCGGCCCTGGCCGGGTGCCGACGAAGCCGGCCGGGGCCGGGGCCACATGCTGGCCCAGACAGATTTCGGCGCGGGGGAAACGGTCGAGGAAGCCGTCCTCGATCATGGCCGGGGCCCCGCCGATCTCCTCGGCGGGCTGGAACACGGCCACCACCGTGCCCCGCCAGGCGCCGCGGTTGGCGGCGAGCAGCGCGGTGGCGCCGAGCAGACAGGTGACGTGCATGTCGTGTCCGCAGGCATGCATCACCGGTACGTCTTCGCCCGCGCGGTCCTTGCCGGTCACGGTGGAGGCGTAGGGCAGGCCGGTCTCCTCCAGCACCGGCAGGGCGTCCATGTCGGCCCGCAGCAGGACGACCGGGCCTTCCCCGCTCCTGAGCACCCCGACGACGCCGGTGCCGCCCACCTTCTCGGTGACCTCCCAGCCCTGCTCACGCAGCAGGCCCGCGGCGATGCCCGCGGTGCGCACCTCCTGGAGGGACAGCTCCGGGTGCGCGTGCAGATCCTTGTACAGCTCGCGCAGGGCGGGCAGTCCGTCCGCGAGACCGGTGAGCAGGGGAGTGGCGGGAACAGTCATGAGAGCTCCGTTTCGACCAGGGACCGGCAGAGGGGTACGCGGCCGGGGAGGACGGCGCCGGCGGTCCGTGGGACAGGACACAGAGCAGGCACGGCGTTCCTCTCTACAGTGGCCGTCACCGGACGGTGGCCGCGACTGCCCCCCACCCTCCGGCCTGCGCACGGAGGAGGGCCCGAAATGCAGGAAAGCCTCTCGGTCGAAGGCGATTCGCGGGATTCCCGCGGACGTCTGTCCGAAACCGACCTGGTGCTCGTGGACGCGCTGCAGTCCGCCCCGCGAGCACCCTGGAACCGGATCGGGCAGGCCATCGGGGCGGACGCGACGACCGCCGCCCGCCGGTGGGAACGCCTGAGGGCCGGAGGGCTGGCCTGGATCACCGCGTACGACGCACCCGAGGCCGCGACGCTCGCCTATGTGGAGATCGGCTGCCGCCCGGGAGCCGTCGACGCCGTCAGCGCGATGGTGGCCGGACTGCCGTGGGTCTTCGGCATCGACGTGACGGCGGGGGACTTCGACTTGTTCGTGTCCGTCGCAGCGGCCGACCTGCCGCGTCTCGGGGAGGCCGTGCACCGTGTCATCGGCGGGCTGCCGGGGGTGCGCTCCACCCGTATCCGCGTGGCCGTCACCGTCTTCGGGGAAGGCGCCGACTGGCGGATGCGGGCGCTGGAGCCCGCCCTGCGGACGGGCCTGGCGGCCTCCCGACCACCCCAGCGGCCAGGCCACAGCGCTCAGTCGCTCGCCGAGCAGGCGCCCGAGGACCGGGCCCTGAAGGCCGCGCTCGGCGAGGACGGAAGAATGGGCTACACCCAGCTCGGCGCGGTGACGGGGATGAGCGAACACAGCGCCCGCCGCAGACTCCAGCGCATGATCAGGACCGGCAACATCTCGTTCCGCTGCGATCTCGCCCTGCCCCTGGCGGGGCTGTCCACCATGGTGATCCTCCGCTGCACCGTCCCGTACGGCCGGCTCGAAGCGACGGGGAGCGCGGTGGCCCGCATGGAGCAGGTACGGATGTGCGCGTCCGTGAGCGGACCGCAGAACCTTCTCATCTCGGTCTGGCTCCACGGCCTGAGCGGTGTCGGCCCCTTCGAGATGTCGCTGGCCGAACGCTTCCCCGAGCTGGAGATCAGGGACCGCACCGTCGCCCTGCGCTCGGTCAAGCGCATCGGATGGCTGCTGGACATCGAAGGCCGCGCGGTCCGCCGCGTACCGCTCGGGCTGCCCTGATCCCTGCCGCCCCTCCGGCCCCTGCCGCCATCACGGCCGCCGCACGGGCGGTGGCCGTACGGGTGGGGGCAGTACGGGCGGTGGCCCCCAAGGCGCCTCCAGGGCGGCGCGCAGGGCGTCGACGGCCGGGCGGCCGATCCGGCCGGCGAGCTCTACCTCGATCCGTCCGAGGACCAGCTCTGCCTGGTGATGGGTCTGCTCGCCCCGCGGGGTGCGCCTGATCAGCCGCTGCCGGCCCGATGACGGGTGGGGCACCTGCTCCAGCAGCCCGGCCGTCACCAGGCCGTGGACGGCCTGGTGCGCGCTCTGCCGGGCGACCCCCATCCGCCGGGCCAGCTCGGACACCGTGGTGCCCCGCTCGTCGAGTACGGCGAAGAGATGGGCCTGGGCCGGGGACACCGGCGCCGCGCCGGCCTCTTCGAGGGTCGCGAGGAGCGCCTCCTCGAACCAGCGCCGGGCTCCGGTCAGCAGTTGGGAAAGCGTGCGGCCTGCGGCGGGCATCTGTTCCTCACAGCGGGGTCGAGCCGGTCCGTGGCCGGGACCGGTGGGTTGCCGTGCGGCGAACCATTATGTCAGGCTACCTGACATTCGCTCTGCCCGACATGCGCTGTCCGAGTCCGGGAGGAACCCATGACGATCGAGTACGCCACCGCCTACCGGCGGGCATCGCGCATTCCGCCCGAGCCCGGCAAGCCGTACTTCATCGAGAAGGGCGAGGGGGACCGTGCCCACCTCTTCGGCGATCTGGTCACCGTCTACGCGGGCGGTGAGCAGAGCGAGAACACCTTCAACTTCTTCACCGTCGAAGGCCCCAGGGGCGACATCATCCCGGCCCATCTGCACCCCGACACCTATGAGGTCTTCTATGTGACGGCCGGCGCCGTCCGCGTGTTCGTCGAGGACACCGGGGGCAGTCAGCAGGAGAGGCTGCTCACCCCGGGCGACTTCGGCTTCGTACCCAAGAACTGCCCGCACGCCTACCGCATCGAGCGCCACCACAGCCAGGTCGTCGGAGTCGCCGCAGGACCGGGCGGCACCTTCGAGCGGTTCTTCGAGAACCTCGGCGTACCCACCGAGCAGCTCGGCCTGCCGCAGGAGCCCGTCGTGCCCGCACCGGAGAAATTCGCCACCGTCCCGCTCCAGTACGATGTCCGATTTCTTCCCGGGCACCGGTGGACGACGCGGTGAACGCCCCCGCTGCCCCTGCCCGCGTACGGGTGCGGGTGCGGGCCTGACCCGGAAATCTAGAGCGAGCTGCGCCCCACCACAGCGCCCGCGCGGTCGATACAGATGACGTCGACCGCCACCGGCGCGCCCCGCAGCACGGACAGCGCCTGGTCGCGGGCGGCCACGGCCACCAGATCGCCCAACGGGATTCCCGCCGCGCGGCACAACTGCAGCGCGGCAAGTCCGGTGTTGGCCCCGGCCACCTCCGCGGCGAGCGCTTCCCCCGCGCCGCCCCGCCTGGCCAGGCCGGCCAGGAAACCCTTGTCCACCTGAGAACGGCCGGAGTGCAGATCGAGGTGCCCGGCCGCCAGCTTCGAGAGTTTGGCGAAGCCGCCGCAGACGGTGAGCCGGTCCACCGGATGACGCCGCACGTACTTGAGTACGGCGCCCGCGAAGTCGCCCATGTCCAACAGGGCGTCCTCGGGGAGCCCGTACTCGGCGACGACGGTCCGCTCGGACGTGGAGCCGGTGCACCCGGCCAGATGGGTACGCCCGGCCGCCCGCGCCACATCCACTCCGCGCCGGATCGAGTCGATCCACGCCGAGCACGAGTACGGCACCACGATGCCCGTCGTCCCCAGGATGGACAGGCCGCCCAGGATGCCCAGCCGGGGGTTCCAGGTGGAGCGGGCGATCTCCTCACCGTGGTCGACGGCGATGGTGAGCTCGGCGTCCGGGCCGGCGCCGTGGCGCTCCGCGACACGTGCGATGTGCTCGCGCATCATCTGGCGCGGCACCGGATTGACAGCCGGCTCGCCCACATCGAGGGGCAGCCCGGGGCGGGTGACCGTGCCGACACCCGGGCCCGCTCTGAACACCACCCCCGAGCCCGGCGGCAGCCGCCGTACGGTGACCCGCACCAGCGCGCCATGGGTGACGTCCGGATCGTCGCCCGCGTCCTTCACCACACCCGCCGTCGCCCGCCCGTCGCCCAGCTCCTCGACGGCCAGCGCGAACGACGGTGTCTGTCCCTTGGGCAGGGTGACCGTCACCGGGTCAGGGAACTCGCCGCTGAGGAGCGCGGTGTAGGCGGCCGTGGCCGCGGCCGTCGCACAGGCACCGGTCGTCCAGCCGGGCCGCAGCCCGGTGTGCTTGAGTTGGGCGCTGCGGCCACCGTCCCCCTCAGCCATGAAAGGCTCCGATGCACGTACTGATACTCGGCGGTACGACCGAGGCCCGGCGGATCGCGGCGGAGCTGCACCCCGGGGCCCGGGTGACCAGCTCCCTCGCCGGCCGGGTCGCACGGCCCGTGCCGCCGCCGGGAGAGATCCGGATCGGCGGATTCGGCGGAGCCGGGGGACTGGCGCAGTGGCTGCGCGAGCACGAGGTCGACGCGCTCATCGACGCGACCCATCCTTTCGCCGGAACCATCAGTTTCAACGCGGCTTCGGCCGCTGCCACCGCCCATGTTCCCCTGCTCGCCGTGCGCAGGCCCGGGTGGGTGGCGGGGGACGGCGACGACTGGCATCAGGCGGGCTCCCTGGAGGAGGCCGCCGCGCTGCTGCCCGCGCTCGGACAACGGATCTTCCTGACCACCGGGCGGATGGGCCTCGCCGCGTTCGCCGCGCTCGACCAGCTCTGGTTCCTGGTGCGGTCGGTCGACGCTCCGCACCCCCCGTGTCCGCGGCGGATGGAGACCCTGCTCGACCGGGGCCCCTTCGCCCTGGAAGGCGAGCGGGCGCTGCTGCGTGACCACCGGATCGATGTGCTGGTCACCAAGGACAGCGGGGGACCGGCCACCGCGGCCAAACTCACCGCGGCCCGGGAGGCCGGTCTCCCGGTGGTCGTCGTCCGGCGGCCCGCCGTTCCCGAAGGCGTGCGGGTCGCCGGGACCCCGGAGGAAGCCGTCCGCTGGGTGAGGGACCTGGCGGGCATGGCCTGAGCCCCGGCGGACACGGCCCGAGCCCTGTCCGCCGCCCGCCCCGGAGACCCGCACCGGTTCACCCCTCGGGGTAGCTCCTGGGAGTCCAGACGATCTCCTCACCGTCGCCCCTGCGCACGGTCCGCGTCCGGGACGAGCCCACGAGCAGGATCGTGCGCATGTCCACTTCGGCCGGATCGAGCGCCCCGAGACGCACGATCCGTACGCTCTCCTCCGGCCCGCCGACGTCCCGGCCCAGCACCACGGGCGTATCGGGCGACCGGTGTTCGAGCAGCAGATCACGTGCCTTGCCGACCTGCCAGGTACGGCTGCGCGAGCCCGGGTTGTACAGCGCGAGCACCAGGTCGGCCGACGCGGCGTGCCGCAGCCGCTCCGCGATCACCTCCCACGGCTTGAGCCGGTCCGAGAGCGAGATCGTCGCGTAGTCGTGGCCGAGCGGCGCACCCGCACGGGCCGCCGCCGCGTTGGCGGCCGTCACCCCCGGCAGCACCCGCACCGGAACATCGCGGTACGCGTCCTGGGCGGCGACCTCGAGTACGGCGGTGGCCATGGCGAACACCCCGGGATCACCGCCCGACACCACGGCGACCTTCCGGCCCCGCCCGGCCAGGTCGAGGGCCAGCTCGGCGCGCTCCGACTCGACCTTGTTGTCGGAGCCGTGCCGCCGCTGCCCCGGCCTGACCGGAACCCGGTCCAGATACGTGGTGTAGCCGACCAGGTCGTCCGCCGCGGCCAGCGCGCCCCGGGTCTCCGGCGTGAGCCACAGCGGTCCGGCGGGTCCGGTGCCGACGACGACGACATCACCGTGTTCCCGTACCGGCTCGGGCGCACCGACACGGCTCGGCAGCACCGCCACCGAGAAGTACGGCACCGATCCCGCTTCCACGTCCGCCAGTTCACCGGTGCGCTCCCCGGGCATCGTGGCGCGCTCCACATAGCGGGCGTCGGCCATCCGCCCCGACCGCTCGACCGCCCGGTGCACCGCGGGGAAGGTGCGGCCCAGCTTCATGACCACCGCCGAGTCCGTCGACGCCAGACGTGCCGTCAGCTCCTCCTCGGGCAGCGTGCCCGGCAGGATCGTCAGCACCTCCTCGCCCTCGACGAGCGGCACACCGAGCCGGGCCGCGGCCGCGCTCACCGAGGTCACCCCCGGGATCACCTCCGTCGGGTAGCGGTCGGCGAGGCGCTTGTGCATGTGCATGTACGAGCCGTAGAAGAGCGGATCGCCCTCGGCGAGCACCGCGACCGTGCGCCCGGCGTCGAGATGCGCGGCCAGCCGGGCCGCCGCCTCCGCATAGAACTCCTCCATCGCGCCCCGGTATCCGCCGGGGTGGTCGGTGGTCTCCGTGGTGACCGGGTAGACCAGCGCCTCCTCGATGTGGTCGGCGCGGATGTGCCCTGCCGCGATGGACCGCGCTATGGACCGGCCGTGCCGGGCGCTGTGGAAGGCGATGACGTCCGCCTGGGCGATGACCTCCACGGCCCGTACGGTCATCAGCGACGGGTCACCGGGGCCGAGCCCGACTCCGTACAGCCGTCCGGCGCTCTGCTCGCTCATGCTGCTGTTCATTCCTCTTCGCTCGCAAGGGCGTTGACTGCGGCCGCCGCGATGGCACTGCCGCCGCGCCGCCCGCGCACCACCAGATGGTCGAGCCCGTGTACGGCGTCGGCCAGCGCGTCCTTGGACTCGGCCGCGCCGACGAAACCGACCGGCACCCCGATGACGGCCGCGGGACGCGGCGCGCCGTCCCGGACCATCTCCAGGAGCCGGAACAGCGCGGTCGGCGCGTTGCCCACGGCCACCACGGCGCCCTCCATCCGGTCGCGCCACAGCTCCATGGCCGCCGCGGTCCGCGTCGTGCCGAGCTCGGCCGCGAGCCCTGGCACCGACGGGTCGGACAGCGTGCACACCACCTCGTTGTCCGCGGGCAGCCGCTTGCGGGTCACCCCGCTGGCGACCATCGCCACATCGCACAGTACGGGGGCCCCGGCGCGCAGCGCCGCACGGCCGCGCGCCACGACCTGCGGGGTGAAGGCGAGATCGCGCACCAGGTCGACCATGCCGCAGGCGTGGATCATCCGGACGGCGACCTGGCTGACGTCGGCGGGAAGTCCCGAGAGGTCCGCCTCTGCGCGGATGGTCGCAAAGGACTGCCGGTAGATCGCCGGACCGTCCTTCTCGTAGTCGAACACTGTCTTCTCGCTCATTTCGTCACTGCGTGAGGGGTGTGGTCCGGGCTTCCGCCACGGTGGCGGCGAACTCTGAGGGGTCGTTCATGGGGTCGCGCAGCCGTTCGCCGCGTACGGAGACCTCGTAACCGGCGGCAGTGGCGACCACGTCCACCCGGTCGCCCTGCGGGTGGCCGCAGCGCCGTGCACACCCCGACCAGTACACGGGCAGCCCGCGACCCGGGCCGACGGCCAGTGCTGCGTCGGCGCGTACATCGGCAAGGGACTTCGCACAGCCGGGGCGCCCGATGCACGCCCCCACCCCGTGCCAGGGGGAGTCGGGCCCCGTGATCAGTCCGGCGGCCGCAAGCCCGGCCGCCTTGACCGCGGCGGCGTCCGGGCCGAGACCGGGCAGCACCACACCCCGCCAGGGGGTCAGCCGCAGCTCGCCGCTGCCGTCGTGCAGCGCCGTGTCGGTCAGCAGACGCCACTGCGCGGAGGTGATGAGACCCAGCGGCGCCGCGACGCAGAGCGCCGCCCGCCCGTCCGGGGGCCGTACGGTGCCCGGCTCGGGACCGGCCCCTGACGGCAGCCGGTCCGCCCGGTCGCGGGCAGTGGCGGGGATTCCGGCGGCAGCCAGCCGCTCCGCGACCGCCCGTACGAACACGGCCGGTCCACCCGGCAGTTCCGCCACCCGCCAGGCACCCGTCCCGGCGGCACGGGCGGCGCTCAGGAAGGTCTCGGCCGCCAGCAGCGCACAGCGGGCCGCGTGTTCGGCAGGCACCATCAGCGTCTCCCGCGCCCCGCCGGCGCACAGCAGCGCGCCGGCGTCCGCCCCCGCACCCGCAGAAGCGATCAACGTCACATCGGCTTCGAGGCCGGCCACATCACCGCGGCCGTCGTCGCACGCGAAGAGGAACCGGCCCGACAGCCCGGCGGCCGCCGCAGAGTCACAGAGCAGCGCGTCCAACTCCCGCGCCCAGCCCTGCACATCGGCCGATCCGCGCCCGTCGAGCCCGCACAGCGGGGAGGCCACGACATTGCGGGCCCGCTCATGGCGTACGGAAGGCAGCAGACCGGCTCCCGCGAGCACATCGGCGAGCTCCCGGCCGTCGTCCGGCCCCAGCCCGCGAAGCTGCACATTGCCGCGCGACGTCAGATGCAGCGCCCCGTCGCCGAGCCGCCGCGCCACGTCCTGCACCGCCCTGGCCTGCGAAACCGTCAGCACACCCGCCGGAATCCGGATCCTCGCCAGCGCACCGTCGTCCGCCGTGTGCAGGCGCAGACTGCCCGGACACGCGTCACCGCGGTCACGCCGGGCGGCCGGCTCCCGTGGGGGCGGAGGTACGGAGGAGTGGGGCATGGCGGCGAGCATACCGACCGGTCCACCAGGGCCTTTCGGCTGGATCAGGGCGATGATGTGCCGCACCGCCGCGACGGCCGATGCACACCGGGCGGGCCGTGGGCAAGGCCGCCGCCCGCTGCCCGCCGCCGGTCAAGGTCGTTACTATGCTTCTCGACGGGCCGTTCGGCCCGCGATCGCCACGACGGCGACAGGGGAGGAAGCCCGGTGAGATTCCGGCGCGGTCCCGCCACTGTGAGCCCGGCTCCTGGAGCCCGGGTGAGCCAGGAACTCCCGCCGTCCTGAACCGCCCGGGGCGCGGACACCCCGAGGAAGGCCGCCGCCGCATGCTCCTGCTCCTGTCGACGTCCGACACCGACCTGCTCAGCGCCCGTTCCGCGGACGGGCCTGTGGCGTACCGCTTCGCCAACCCGGCCCGGCTCCAGCTCACCGAACTGCCCGCCCTCCTCGAAGGCGCCGACCTGGTCGTCGTGCGACTGCTGGGCGGCATCCGCGCCTGGCAGGAGGGCCTCGATCTGCTCCTGGCCGACGGGCGCCCGGTCGTCGTCCTCACCGGCGAGCAGGCCCCCGACGCCCAGTTGATGGAGGCGTCGACCGTCCCGGTGGGCATCGCCGCCGAGGCCCACGCCTATCTGGCACACGGCGGGCCCGCCAACCTCGACCAGCTCGCCCGCTTCCTCTCCGACACCGTGCTCCTCACCGGCCACGGCTTCGAGCCCCCGGCGCCCGCACCCAGCTGGGGCCCGCTGGAGCGCACCCCCCGCACCACCGACGGGCCGACCGTCGCGGTGCTCTACTACCGGGCCCACCACATGAGCGGCAACACCGGCTTCGTGGACGCCCTCTGCGGCGCCGTCGAGGACGCCGGGGGCCGCGCCCTGCCGCTCTACGTCGCCTCGCTGCGCGCCCCCGAGCCGGAGTTGATCGAGACCCTGCGCGCCGCGGACGTCATCGTCACCACCGTCCTGGCCGCGGGCGGCACCAAGCCCGCCGAGGCGTCCGCGGGCGGCGACGACGAGTCCTGGGACGCGGGCGCCCTCACCGCCCTGGACGTGCCGATCCTCCAGGCCCTCTGCCTCACCGGTTCACGGTCCGCCTGGGAGGCCAACGACGAGGGCGTGTCGCCGCTCGACGCGGCGAGCCAGATCGCGGTGCCCGAGTTCGACGGCCGGCTCATCACGGTGCCCTTCTCGTTCAAGGAGATCGACGAGGACGGGCTCCCCGCCTATGTCGCCGACCCCGAACGGGCCGCCCGCGTCGCCGGGATCGCCGTACGCCACGCCCGGCTGCGGCACATAGCCCCCGCCGACAAGCGGCTGGCCCTGGTGCTCTCCGCGTACCCCACCAAGCACTCCAGGATCGGCAACGCCGTCGGCCTCGACACCCCCGCGAGCGCCGTCGCCCTGCTGCGCAGGCTCCGCGACCAGGGGTACGACTTCGGCTCCGGCGAAGTCCCCGGCCTCGCGTCCGGTGACGGCGACGAACTGATCCGCGCGCTGATCGAGGCCGGCGGCCACGACCAGGAGTGGCTCACCGAGGAGCAGCTCGCCCGCAACCCGGTCCGTATCCCCGCAGCCGACTACCGGCGCTGGTACGCCACGCTCCCCGCCGAGCTGCGGGCGAACGTGGAGGAGCACTGGGGCCCCGCGCCCGGCGAGATGTTCCTGGACCGCAGCCGCAACCCCGAGGGCGACATCGTGCTCGCCGCCCTGCGCCACGGCAATCTGCTCGTCCTCATCCAGCCGCCGCGCGGATTCGGCGAGAACCCGATCGCGATCTACCACGACCCCGATCTGCCGCCCTCGCACCACTACTTGGCCGCGTACCGCTGGATCGCGGCCTCGGCCGACGACGGCGGCTTCGGCGCCGACGCCATGATCCACCTCGGCAAGCACGGCAACCTGGAGTGGCTGCCTGGCAAGAACGCCGGCCTGTCCGCCGCGTGCGGACCCGACGCGGCCCTGGGCGATCTCCCGCTGATCTACCCGTTCCTGGTGAACGACCCGGGCGAGGGGACCCAGGCCAAGCGCCGTGTGCACGCCACGCTGGTCGACCACCTGGTGCCGCCGATGGCCCGCGCCGACTCGTACGGCGACATCGCGCGCCTGGAGCAACTCCTCGACGAGTACGCCCAGATCGCCTCCATGGACCCGGCCAAGCTGCCCGCGATCCGGGCCCAGATCTGGACCCTCATCCAGGCCGCCAAGCTCGACCACGACCTGGGCCTGGAGAACCGCCCCGACGACGAGGGCTTCGACGACTTCATCTTCCACGTCGACGGCTGGCTCTGCGAGATCAAGGACGCGCAGATCCGCGACGGACTGCACGTCCTGGGCAACCCGCCCGCCGGAGCCGACCGCGTCAACCTGGTCCTCGCCATCCTGCGCGCCCGGCAGATCTGGGGCGGCACGGCCTCACTGCCCGGACTGCGCGAAGCACTCGGCCTTGACGAGGCCAACGCCACCCGAACCGCCGCCGACACGGCCGAGGAACAGGCACGTGTCCTCGTCGAGGCGATGGAAGCGGCGGACTGGGACCCGGAAGCCGCCGTCAAGGTCGCCGACGGCCACCCGCAGGCGGTCGCCGACATCCTCGGCTTCGCCGCCCGCGAAGTCGTCCCGCGGCTCGCGGCCACCACGGACGAGATCGACCACGCCCTGCACGCGCTGGACGGCGGATTCGTCCCCGCCGGACCCTCAGGGTCCCCGCTGCGCGGCCTGGTCAACGTCCTGCCGACCGGCCGCAACTTCTACTCCGTCGACCCCAAGGCCATCCCGTCCCGGCTCGCCTGGGAGACCGGGCAGTTGCTCGCCGACTCGCTCCTGGAGCGCTACCGCACCGACAACGGTGAGTGGCCCACGTCCGTGGGGCTCTCCCTGTGGGGCACCAGCGCGATGCGCACATCGGGCGACGACGTGGCCGAAGCCCTCGCGCTGCTCGGGATCCGCCCGGTGTGGGACGACGCCTCGCGCCGCGTCACCGGACTCGAGCCCGTTCCGCTGGACGAGCTGGGCCGCCCCCGGATCGACGTCACCCTGCGCATCTCGGGCTTCTTCCGTGACGCCTTCCCGCACACCATCGGCCTGCTGGACGACGCGGTACGGCTGGCGGCGTCCCTGGACGAGTCCGACGAGCAGAACTTCGTACGCGCCCACACCCGGGCCGACCTCGCCGAGCACGGCGACGAACGCCGGGCCACCACCAGGATCTTCGGCTCCAGGCCGGGCACCTACGGCGCCGGGATCCTCCAGCTCATCGACAGCCGCGACTGGCGCACCGACGCGGACCTCGCCGAGGTGTACACGGTGTGGGGCGGCTATGCCTACGGCCGGGAACTGGACGGCCGTCCGGCCCGTGCCGAGATGGAGACGGCGTACAAGCGCATCACGGTCGCGGCCAAGAACACGGACACCCGTGAGCACGACATCGCCGACTCCGACGACTACTTCCAGTACCACGGCGGCATGGTCGCCACCGTCCGGGCGCTGCGGGGGAGCGCACCGGAGGCGTACATCGGCGACTCCACCCGCCCCGAGACCGTCCGCACCCGCACTCTCGTGGAGGAGACCTCACGGGTCTTCCGGGCGCGGGTGGTCAACCCCCGCTGGATCGAGGCGATGCGGCGCCACGGCTACAAGGGCGCCTTCGAACTCGCCGCCACCGTCGACTACCTCTTCGGGTACGACGCGACCACCGGTGTCGTGGCCGACTGGATGTACGACAAGCTCACCGAGACCTACGTACTCGACCCGGTCAACCGCGAGTTCCTCCAGCAGGCCAACCCCTGGGCGCTGCACGGGATCGCGGAACGGCTGCTGGAGGCGGAGTCCCGGGGCATGTGGGCCGAGCCGGACGCCGCGACCCTCGAAGCGCTCCGACAGGTGTATCTGGAGACCGAGGGGAACCTGGAGGGCGAGGACTGACGGCGCGGTCTCCTCGCGGGGGACCGCTGCCCGGTGCGGTGCGGTGCGGTGCGGTGCGGTGCGCGGTGGCGAGCGGGGTGCGGGGGCGTCCCGGCACCGCCGCACTGCAGCGGACCACCCGGCCGCACTCGGGCACCTTTTGCTCCGCTCGGGGCCGTCAGGGCGGCGGCGGGCCGTGTCCGGGGCCGTCGGCTGTGGTCCGACAGGGTGGAATCAGGTGCGTGTCCGGCGGTGTCTGCCGTGTCGGCGCGCCGGTGTATGGCAGTACGGAGCCATGCAGTCTGAAAATCACACTAATACGCATGGGCGGCGCAGATTCGTACGCGCCGCGGTCGGTCTGGGCGCCCTGGCTGTCGGCGGCGTGGTCTCCAGGGCGTACGGCCCGTCCGGCCACACCGCACCTGCCCCGCACCCCGCACAGTCACCGGCCGCCGTCCCGCCACCGCACTCCGTCCAGGCCGCCCCGGCCGCCGGACCACCCGCGGCGGCCGCCGCCCGGCCTCCCGACTACCGATTGCGGCCCATCGCGGGCGAGACATCCATGGGCGCCCCGGCCCAGAGCCCGGCGGTCCGCACCCACGCCGTGTACTCGCTCGAAGACAGCGGCCGCAGGATCGCGCTCACCTTCGACGACGGCCCCGACCCCGAATACACACCCCAAGTGCTTCGCATCCTGGCCCAGTACAACGTCCAGGCGACGTTCTGCGTGATCGGCGAGAACGCCGTCCAGTACCCGCAGCTGCTGCACGACATCGCGAACGGCGGACACGCCGTCGCCAACCACTCCTGGAACCACCCCCAGCTCACCAAGCTGACCCCGGCCGCCGCCAGGTCCCAGCTCGCCAGGACCAGCGATCTGATCGAGAAGGTGCTCGGCGCCCCGCCCGACTGGGCCCGCGCCCCGTACGGCGACTGGAACCCGGTCACGCTCGGGATCTGCGCCGATCTGGGCATGGAGCCGCTGGGCTGGTCGGTCGACACCAACGACTGGGCGCGGCCCGGGACGCGCAACATCACCAACTCGGTGCTGCGCGACGTCAAGGACGGCTCGATCGTGCTCTGCCACGACGGCGGCGGCAACCGGTCCCAGACCGTCGCGGCGGTCAAGAACTACCTTCCCCGGCTGCTCGACAGCGGCTTCATCCCCGTACGGCCGGAACTCTGACCCCCGTCGGTCCTGCCGGGGCCGTGCGGATCCGGGGAATGTGACCCGGTTCCGGATGATTGTTACGCTCTCCTGATGAAATTCGGCGTCAACATACTCAATTTCGGCCCCGGCACCACCCCTGCCACCCTCGTTCAGCAGGCCCTGGACGCAAGGGAGTTGGGTTACACCTTCGCGATGATCTCCGATCACGTCGCGGTGACGGCTGATGTGCACGAGGCGTACCCGGCCCCGTTCTACGACCAGTTCGTGCTCGCTGCGCATCTCGCGGGGCGGGTGCCGGGGCTCACGCTCGGGACGACCGTGACGGTGATCCCCTACCGCCACCCGCTGCACACCGCGCGGCTGGCGGCCAATATCGACTGTCTGAACCCGGACGGCTTCATCCTCGGCGCCGGGACCGGTTGGTCGCGGGCCGAATACGCCGCGCTGGGGGTGCCGTTCACCGAGCGCGGCCGTATCGCGGACGAGTATCTGGCGGCGATCCGCGCCGCCTGGACCGAGGACCCCACCACCTTCCGGGGCGAATACGTCTCGTACGAGGACGTGCACACCGCCCCGGCCCCGCGGAGCCGGCCCGGACTGCCGGTATGGGTGGGCGGCAATTCGCCTGCGGCCCTCCGGCGTGCGGCCCGGCTCGGCGAGGGGTGGCACCCCTATCTGGCGACGCTGCCCGCCATGCGTGCGGCGCTGCCGGTGCTCGCCGAGGAGGCGGAGCGTGCGGGACGGGCGGCCCCCGCTCTCGTGCCCCGGCTCCAGATCCGGGTCACCGGGACGAGGATCGACGGCGAGCACCCGGTGGGCCACGGCACGGTCGACCAGATCCGCGAGGACCTCACGGCGCTGGCGGACCTGGGCGCGACTCATCTGCTGCTGGACACGGCGCCCGACTCGCCTGCGCGGCGCGGCACCGCCGATGAGGACCGCAGGCTCCTTGAGCTCCTCACCGAGAAGGTCCTGGACCCGGTGTCGGGCACCATCCGCTGACGGACTGCGGCGGGTCGGGCGTCGCGCGGACGGTGGGCAGTAGCCGCCGGGCGCTGGTCGGGGTCGATTACCCCCGGAAGGTGACCGGTTACTACTGCGCCCGTGGGCTCTGGCCATAGTAAAAGACAGAAACATGGCGAATCCCTTGCGGTCTGACAGCAATCGCTTACATGCTGACGCCCAACCCGCCACCGGTCGTCAGGAGATGACATGCGCACGCCATTCATGACTGCACCCAGCCCGAGTTCATCCAGTACGGCTGTGTCCAGCACAGGTCCGTCCACGGTTTCAGCCGGCAGAAAACCGAGGCGCCGTCTCGTCAGGTCGGGCATCGTCCTCGGCGCCACGGCCCTCCTGGCCCTCGGCGCGGCGGGCCAGTCCTGGGCATCCACTCCCACCATCCGCTGGACCACGAACGCGCCGACCCCGGTGACCACACTGACTCTGCCGATGTCCGTGGATTCCGCTCCGGACGCGTCCGGTATCTACTTCGCCTACTACACGACGCTGGAGAGCGGCACCCGGCCGTACGCCGGATTCCAGCCGAAGCCCGTGGACGCCAACGGGCACCACATGCTCCAGGCGGTCTTCAGCTCCTTCAACGCCGACGCCACCACGACAGACACCCACTGCAACTACGGTGCGGACGGCGGCGCCGGAGTGAGCTGCGCGGTCCAGTTCGCCTACACGCCGGGGACCATGTACTCGCTCGTCCTCAAGCGCGCCAGTGTCTCCGGGGACACTCAGCTGATGTCGGGAGACGTCGTCCGGACCGCGACCGGTGCTTCCGTGGCGCACATCGGGAGCTTCGGCCTTCCGTCGTCCTCGGGCCGGTTCAAGAACGCCGACCAGGGCTTCATCGAGCCCTACCTCACGGCCGGCTGCGGCCAGCAGGTCACCGTGACCTACGGGAAGCCCGTCGGCACCGAGGCGGGGACCGACTACGCGGGGAGCCTCCCCACTGCCAGTGACCCGGCGTCGGGCAGCTGCCTGAGCACCACATCGAAGACCACCGGGCAAGGCCAGCAGGTCAAGGTGGAGGGCAATGCCGTCGCGGCGGCCGGCCGGCGGTAGCGGGAACTCCGGTGGCTGCTCACCGCCGGTCGGGCGGTGAGCAGCCCCCGGCTGGTCGATTGCCCGCTTCGTCGTCATGCAGCAGGATGCGGGAATGCGCTTCTCGGTCAACATTCCGAACTTCGGTGATTTCGCAGACCCCAGGACCGTGGCCCAAGTGGCCGCAGCCGCCGAACAGGCAGGCTGGGACGGGCTGTTCGTCTGGGATCACGTGGTGCACGACAAGCGCGAGCGGCAGGGCGTGCCCTTCGGGGACCCGTGGATTCTCCTGACCGCTGCGGCGCTGGCGACCACCACACTCAGGCTGGGCACCCTGGTCACCCCGGTCGCCCGGCGCCGCCCGGAGCAGCTCGCCCGCCAGGTGGCCACCCTCGATGCCCTCAGCGGCGGCAGGGTGATCTTCGGCGCGGGGCTCGGCGGTCCCATCGAGGACGAGTACGGAAGCTTCGGCGAGCCGACCGACCCGCGGGTGCTCGCCGGGCGCCTGGACGAAGGGCTTGAACTGCTGCGGCGTTACTGGTCGGGCGAGCCCGTCAGCCACGAAGGGCAGCACTACACGGTGCGGGATGTGACCTTGCTGCCCGCCACGGTGCAGCGCCCCCACCCGCCGGTGTGGATCGGCGGATTCTGGCCCAACCGTCCGCCGATGCGCCGGGCCGCCCGCTGGGACGGTGCGGTTCCGCTGTTCGCCTCCGCCAGGCACGGACTGATCCCGCCCCTCGACGAGGTACGCGACCTGGTCGCCTGCCTCCGTCAGCTGCGCGGCGCCGACGGCGCCCCGTTCGAGATCGTCCTGGGCGGCGCCAGCCCCACCGACGCGGCCCGGGCCCACGACGTGATCGGGCCGCTCATCGACGCCGGCGCCACCTGGTGGGACGAGCGGCAGCTGCAGACCGGCGCGGGGCTCGACAGGTTCGAGCCGGTCATGCGCCGTATCGAACAGGGCCCGCCCGTCTTCTGAGCGGGCGCCCGGCTGCTACTTCACGACGACCGTCCAGCGTGTGTCGCTCAGCCCCGTCCTGATGTGCAGCAGGGCCGTGCTGGTGGACTGGGAGGAGGCGACCGCCAGCGGCAGCGACGTACTGAACGACGCGCCCGGCGCGAGTGACGGTACGTTCCAGTACTGCCAGCTCCCGCTGAACCCCGATCCACCGGTGAACGACTGCATTTCGGTCGCAGCAGTGGTGGAGCCCGAGGTGTTGGTGATCTTTACGGGGACGGTGGTGGTGGCCCCGCGCGGCACGGTGCAGTCGCCGCTTGGCGGGGTCGCGGTGGCGGTCAGGGGGCCGCTGCTCGGGGTGCCGGTGAGGGTGCCCATCTCGTACGCGTTCTGCTCGACCCAGTTGCAGGCCGACGCGTCCTTGGCGGACGGCTCCCACACGACCGCGCCGTCGGTCTTGGCCTTCAGCTGGTCGATGGTGTAGCCCCAGGTGGTGCCGGACATATACGCGCCGCCGGGGCTGCCGTCCCAACTCGGCGAGATGTACGGGTAGATGGGCTGACCCGGTGCGAGCGAGCGGTCGTTGGCGACGGCCGCGTCGAGTGTGCTGGTCCATGCGGCGTCCGTCTGGGAGCTGCCGCGGTAGGCGCGGGGCGCGAAGAAGTCGAGCAGGCCGTTCTGGTGGAGCTGCTGGGTGAGGCTGTTGTTGGCGGTCGACGAGTCGTAGCCGTACATCCCGACCGGCGCGGACGGTGCGGCTCGGTGCGTCCAGGTGATCAGCTGCTTCCAGAGGTTGAAGGCGTTGGTGGCGGCCTGTCCCGACTCCGCGGTGAGCACGATGTTCTCGAAGTCCAGCACGACCGGCGCATCGGCGCCGCCGCCGAACTGGCTCGCGCTCATGTACTCCTTGACCTTGCTCTCGAAGGTGGCCTCGGACGGCAGCGCCCCGCCGTCCGACAGGCACCCGGCGGCATCGCAGGTCAGCGCGAAGTAGTCATAGACGACGGTGGACTTGACGGCGCCGTACTGCTGGAGGCCCGGTGTGTCCGCGCCCCGCTCATTGGTGAAGACGGTGAAGCCGGAACTCGCGGAAGCGGTGGGGGCGAGTGCCGTCAGCGCGGCGACGGCGAGGGAGAGGGCGGCGGCGGCCCAAACCCGGCCTCCGGTCGCCCTTCTGACGAGGCGTCGGGCGGAGCGGTGCGTACTTCCGAGGTGCATCCCAGGTCCTCTCGCTGCTGCGGGGATCCGGTGCGGATCACCTGAACGCCGCTCCCCATCAAGGAGAAAGCGCTTTCCCCCAGGGAAGGTAGGAGCGGCCGGCTCCCGGGGTCAAGAGGTGCGGGTGTGTGGGGAGTGTGTGGCACCGCGCTACCGCCTCCCGCGGCTTCGTCCTCGTGGCCCCGGCCCGGAGCGTGGTGTTCAGCGGATCTTCACAGAGTGCTGGTGGCATGGGTCTAGCTGAAGAGCCCGTGAATCCTGCACCCTTGTGCGCGATATATCGAACGCGCAATCACATATGCGCAATCGCGTGTACGCATAACTGATTCCTAGGGCGAAGGCAGGCGGATGACACCGATCAGTCGAAGAGGCTTCGTGGCGCTCGGCGCGGGGGCGGTTGCCGGTGCGGTCGTTCCGATGGGCGCGGGAAGCCACGCCGTGGCCGCGAGCCGGGCGGCCGGCGGCACCGGCACGGTCAAGGACGTCAAGCACGTCGTGGTCCTGATGCAGGAGAACCGCAGCTTCGACCACTACTTCGGGCGGCTCAAGGGCGTCCGGGGCTTCAGCGACCGCAGCGGCATATCGCTGTCCGGCGGCCAGTCCGTGTTCAACCAGCCGAACGGCGCCGGGCGCCAGTACCCGTGGAAGCTCAGCTCCACACCCGCGGCCGGCGGAGTCGACGGCGAGACGCTCGCGCAGTGCAACGGCGACCTGCCGCACAGCTGGTCCTCGCAGCACTCCGCCTGGAACAAGGGGCGGCTCGACAACTGGGTGACGGGGGTCGGCAACGTCCGTACGCTCGGCTACCTCGACCGCGACGACATGCCCTTCCACTACGCCCTGGCCGACAACTACACCGTCTGCGACGGGTACTTCTCGTCCACCCTCAGTGCCACCGGGCCCAACCGGACGTACCTCTGGAGCGGCAAGGTCGACTCCTCCAGCAGCGACGGCGGCGACGAGTCCGGGCTGGGCTGGGAGACGTACGCGGAGGCGCTGCAGCGTGCCGGGGTGAGCTGGAAGCTCTACCAGAACGCCGACGACAACTTCGGCGACAACGGCCTCGCCTACTTCACGAAGTTCACCGACGCCGCCCCCGGCGACCCGCTCCACGACCGGGGCATGGCCTCCGTACCGGCCGCCACCGGCTCCACCCCTGACGACATCGCCGCGGCCATCAAGGCCGACGTCCTGGCGGGCACGCTCCCGCAGGTGTCATGGGTGGTGCCCAACCAGGGGTTCTCCGAGCACCCCTACGCCCCGCCCGGCGACGGCGCGCACTTCGTCGACCTGGTCTACCGGGCGCTCGCCGCCGACCAGGACGTCTTCGACTCGACGGTCCTCTTCCTCAACTACGACGAGAACGACGGCTTCTTCGACCACGTACCGCCGCCGTCACCGCCGGCCGACGAGCCGGGCGAGTTCCTGAACGGAGTCCCGTTCGGGCTCGGATTCCGGGTGCCGATGATCGTGATGTCGCCCTGGACCCGGGGCGGCTGGGTCTCGTCGGAGGTCTTCGACCACACCTCGGTGCTCCGGTTCCTGGAGACCTGGACCACGGCCATCGGCACCCCGGCCACCTGCCCGAACATCAGCGCCTGGCGGCGCAGGGTCACCGGCGACCTCACGGGCGTCTTCGACTTCACCGCGCCGGTGTACGGAGTGCCGGCCGGTCTCCCGTCCACCGCGAAGGTGATCGGGATCGACAGCTGTACGTCACTGCCGAACCCGGCTCCGCAGACCAACGCCCTGCCCGCGCAGGAGAGCGGCACCCGTCCGGCCCGCGCGATTCCCTATCAGCCGAACGCCAATCTGGACCGGCTGGAATTCGACTCGGCCGGAAAGATCCTCGCCTGGTTCGGCATGTCCAACGAAGGCCCCCAGGCGAAGAGCGCCGCGCACTTCTCCATCCACCCCAACGCCTACCGGTCGACGGAACCCTGGCAGTACACCGTCGACGCGGGCGGCACGGCGACCGACTACTTCAACATCGGCGCGGGGTACGGATCGGGGCAGTACGACTTCACGCTGATGGGCCCGAACCGGTTCCAGCGCCGCTTCGCCGGCGACGCGTCGAAGGCCGGGAAGGACGTGGAAGTGGCCGCCAAGTACGCCGCGGCACCTGACACCGGCAAGCAGGCCATCTGGTTCACCTTCACCAACACGTCGTCCGCGTCCGTCACTTTCACCGTGAAGGCCGCCAACTACCGTACGGACGGGCCGTGGACGTACACGGTCCCGGCGGGCTCCACCGCCGATGACTACTTCAACGCGGTGTCACTCGCGAAGGGCTGGTACGACTTCACCGTCACGGCCGACTGCGACAGCACCTGGTCCCGCCGGTACACCGGGCACATCGAGACCGGAGCACCGAGCGTCAGCGGCTGACCGGGGTTCGGGAACTCGCGAACGGCCTGCGGCCAGGGGCTGTTCGTGAGTTCCGCCGTGCCCCTGCGAGCCGTGTCCCTGCGGGCCGTGCCCTGCGAGCCGTGCCCCGCGGGTCGCGCCCCGCCGGCCGTGGGCGGCTCGGGCGGTCAGGCCGGAGGCCGGTTGCGCAGGGCGAAGTCGAGGCTGTCCAGCGCGTACGCCCAGGAGGCGTCGGCGCTGCGCGGGGTGTGGCTGAAGCCGCCCACCCTCTCCAGGCTCACATACCCGTGGAAGGTGCTGTGCAGGAAGCGCACCGCGTCCGTCTCGTCGGGCTCCGGCAGGTTGTAGTCGCGCAGGAGTGCCCGGGTCATCTGTGACTGCCGGGGCGCCGCGCTGTTGAGGGCCGCCTCCGAGTCGAGTTCGAACTGGGCCGCGCTGTAGCGGCCCGGATGTGCCTTGGCGTAGTCGCGGTAGGCGTTGGCGAACGCCACCAGGGCGTCCTTGCCCGCACGCCCGGCGAGCGCGGCGGCCGCCGAGTCGGCCAGCTCCTCCAGGGCCAGCAGCGCCACCCGCATCTTCAGCTCGCGCGCGTTGCGGATGTGCGCGTACAGGCTCGGATCCTTGACACCGAGCCTGCGTGCGACCGCGGACAGCGTCAGATTGTCGAAGCCGATCTCGTCCGCCAGCTCCGCCGCCGTTCTGGTGAGGCGTTCGGGAGTGATGCCCGGTCGTACCATGCGCCCTCCGCAGGCTAATGGAATAAAGCGTTTGCCTAAATATATTAGCCCAGCTAGCGTCGACTGATGTGAGACACCTCAGTGAGACTGAAATCCGTAATTCGTTCGTCAACTGTTCCAAGGGCGAGGCCAAGCGTGTGAACATCCCGCACGACCTGGAAGAGGTCCCGTGGGACGACCTCGACTTCTTCGGCTGGCGCGATCCAGGGGCTCCCGACCGCGCCTATCTCGTCGCCGAGGACGACGGCCGCCTGCGGGGCCTCGTGCTGCGCGCGCCGAACGGGGCCAGCCGGGGCTTCACCTCCCGCAGTATGTGCTCGCTGTGCCTCACGACCCATACCAGCGGTCGGGTGGCGCTGATGATCGCGCGCCGTCCGGGTGAGGCCGGCCGTCAGGGCAACACCATCGGGCAGTACCTCTGCGCCGACCTGGCCTGCTCGCTCTATGTCCGGGACAAGAAACCGACCGGCGCCGGGTGGGCGTTCAAGGAAACCCTCCCCGTGGACGAGAAGGTCGCCCGGACCCGGACCAATGTGCTGGCCTTCATCGAGCGAGTGATCGCGTAAGTCCCGGAAGCCCTCATCCGGCCCCGCCTACGCGAATAGGGTCCGGCCATGACTACTGACACGGATGGGCAGGACCGCCCGGAACCGCCCCTCGCGGGCGATGAGGCCGCTGCCCTGCTGGGTTCCCTGGAGCGCCAACGCGCGACGCTGGCGTGGAAGTGCGGCGGGCTGGACGCGGCCGGCCTCCGGGCCACGGTCGGGGTGTCGTCCGTGACGCTGGGCGGACTCCTCAAGCACATGGCCAACGTCGAGGACACCCATGTCGCCCGGCTGCTCCTCGCCCGGCCTGCCGGGGCCCCGTGGGACACGGTCGACTGGGACGCCGACCCCGACTGGGAGTGGACGTCGGCCGCCCAGGACAGCCCGCAGGAGCTGATGGCGCTCTGGGAGGGCGCCACGGCACGCTCGCGCTCCCTCGTGGCGGACGCGCTCACCCGCGGCGGGCCGGAACAACTGGGCCGCTTCACCACATCCGCCGGCGAGTCACCGAACCTGCGGCGGATCCTCCTCGACCTGATCGAGGAGTACGCCCGCCACATCGGCCACGCCGACCTCATCAGGGAATCCGTGGACGGGCTCGTGGGGGAGTGAGCCACCGGGCCGCCGTCCCCGTCGGATGACGGCGGCTCTCCGCCCTCCGGGCGTCGCACCTCACGCGCGTGCATGTTTCCGCGAGGTTACGCCACCACCGGGCCGCCTCCCGGCGCTCTGGCCAGGGGGTGCGCGGAAGGCCCGAGCCGTTCCGCCGCCCCCGCTCCGACCGGCCAAATCCCGTATGTCGGAAGGCTTGTTCCGCTTCTCGGCGTGGTTCTAGGGTCGGGCCACCCGGCGCGGTCGACCTCGTACGCCGGTGTTTTCCGGCTCCGTCACGTACGCGGCACACCCGCTGCTGCCGTGCGCGGACGCCTCTGGACAGACGGGCAGTTGGGAACGGACGGAAAGCAGGCGAGCGGGTTGACGAACGACGGACAGCCGGGACCCTCCAGCGGGGACCAGCGCAATCCAGTACAGGGACCGTCCGGCGGGCAGCGACGGGACCGGGGGTCCGCCACCGGGCAGGGCGGAGGCCGGGACGGTGTCGGACGGCGCGGTTTCCTCGCCGGGGTCGGACTGACCGGCGCGGGCGGGCTCCTCGGGGCGGCCGTGCCCGCGGGCACCAGCGCCGCGGCCGAACCTCCGCGGCACACCCCCACCGGGGGGACGGCCCCCACCACACCCGCGGCGGCATCCGGCGCGGGCGATCCGGGCAAGCCGCGACCGGAGCAGCTCTCGGGCAAGCGCATGCTGCTCGTACCCGAACTGCTGCTCCTCGCGGACGGGCCGGTACGGGGGCAGGCCGTGCTCGTGGAGTCCGGGAAGTTCCGCGACATCGGCCCGGCCAAGCGGCTGATCGCCGCCCACGGCGACCTGCACCCGGTCCGGCTGGACGGGCATCTGCTGATGCCGGGCTTCATCGACGCCCACCACCATCTGACCCAGAGCTTCGGCAAGGCCAAGTCCTTCGGACAGCCTTCGGAGATCTTCAAGACGATCTGGGAGCCCCTGGAGCACGCGCTGGACGAGGAGACCGCCTACCTCTCGGCGAAGCTGGCCGCGCTGGAAGCGCTGCGCGGCGGCTTCACCACCGTCGCCGACGCCGGTACCCGCGCCCCGGTCGACGTGGCCGCGCTGGCCAAGGCCACCGACGAGGCCGGTATCCGCTGCGTGCTCTCCAAGATCGTCTCCGACGGGAAGGGCGGCCCCGCACACCTCGGACGGTGGGGCGGCCACCCCCTGATCCACCCCTCCCTGGCGATCGCGGTCCCCGAGGACGCGACAGCCGCGGTCATCAAGAAGACCGCGGGCATGTGCGCGGAGGCGGGAGCGGTGCTCCAGATCCATGTCAACGAACATCTCGCATCCGTGGAACGCTCGCTGAAGAGCGTGGGCCGGCGTCCCATCGACTATCTGCACCACATCGGCGCGCTCGGCCCGCACCTGCTCGGCGCGCACGCCACCCTGGCCACGCCCACCGAGCTGCGTCAGCTCGCCGAATCGGGCGCGGCCGTCAGCTACAACCCGGTGGCCAGCACCTGGAAGGGCAACGCCGTCGCGCAGGCCACCATGATGGCCGCGATGGGCGTGCGGTTCGGTACGGGGACCGACGGCACCCGCGGCGACGGGTTCCGGCTGGTCGACGCGGCGGAGTCCGCGCAGCGGCTGACCTCCGGCCTGGCGACCGGGGACTCCTCGTGCGGGGCCGGGAAGCTCTGGCTCGACCATGCCACGAGGCTGAGCGCCGACGCCGTCGGGCTCGGCCGGGTGACCGGTGAGATCGCCGTCGGCAAGGCGGCCGACTTCCTCGTCGTGGATGTGAACGTCCCGGAGCTCACCCCGTCCTTCGACCTGCGCTGGGAGCTGGTCCGTCTCTCGAACCGGGACCAGATCACCGCGGTCGTCGTGGACGGCAGGCTGCGGCTGTGGGAAGGCTGGCCGACGGACTGGGACGGCCACGCACTGGTGGCGAAGGCCGCCGAGGTGGGCCCCCAGGTGGTACGCCGCGCCAAGCTGCAGCGGGTCGAACCCACGTAACCGACAACGCCGTTGCTCCGGGGAGGTGCCGCGAGGTTGCGCCGCCCCGGAGCAGTGCCCAGCGCCGACCGGTCAGTCCGGGCGGCGCAGGGTGATGTGCGGTTCGAAGGCGTCCAGGAGCAGTTCGCGCATCCGCTCCACCGGCATCTCGGCGCTGCCGGACAGCATCTGGATCGCCAGCCCGTCGACCAGGCTGGTGAAACGGCTGGTCAGCGCCTCCGCGTCGGCCTCGGGCGCCAGGCCGTCGCGCCGGCAGTGCTGGATGAGGCCGAGGACCGTCCCGCGCCAGCGCGAGTACGCCGCCCGCTGTGCCTCGCGCAGTGAGGGGTCCAGCATGGCGGCCGTCCACGACTGGATCCACACCGACCACTCGTCGATGTCCTCCCGGCTGCTGGGCAGTTGGACGTCGACCAGCCTGCGCAGCATCTCCACCGGGTCGCCGACCTGCTCGAACTCGCTCTGCAGCCGGGCGTGCAGCCGGTCGGCGCAGTAGCTGAGCGCGGCCCGCAGGGCGCCGTTCTTGGCCGGGAAGTGGTAGTGCACCGTGCCCGTGCTGGTGCCGCACTCCCGGGCGATGTCGGCGACCCGCACGGCGTGGATGCCCCGGCGCGCGATCAGCCGCGCGGTGGCTTCCAGGATCTGCGTACGGCGTACATCGGCGTCCAGGGACTCGGCCCGCCGCCTGGCGCCCGCCGCCGCGGCGCGGACCAGGGCCGCCGGCTCGCGGCCACCGCCCGTCGCCAGATATCGCACCGGGACCTTGCCGACCCGGGCGATGGCGGCCAGCTCGTGGTCCTGGAGCCTGCGGGTGCCGCGCAGGGCCTTCGAGAGAGCCGTGGGATCCATCCCGATGAGCCCGGCGAACTCGCGCTGGCTGACATCGGCCGCGAGCACCACCCTGCGCGCCCGGCCGGCCACCGTCTCCGCGGGCGGGTCCGGTTCCGTGGCCTGCGGGCGGGGCTGATCCGCGGTGGTCCGATTCTCCTTCGCCATGGCGGGCCCCATTATGCTCGACCGGCCGTGTGCGGCGGTCCGCCGGGCCGCCGCGGCCCGGACCTCAGCCGTGCTTCCCCGCCAGGGCGCCGGAAGCCGCCAGGGCGGCGGCGATCTCGTCGGCGGCGCGGTAGCCGGACGAGACGGCTCCGTCGATATAGCCGTTCCAGACCGTCGCGGTCTCCGTCCCGGCCCAGTGCACCGCACCGGCCGGCTCACGCCAGCCGTGCTCGCCGTAGCCGCCCCATCCGCCGGGGGTCACATAGGCCGCGTAACCGCCCCCGGCGAACACGTCGCCGGCCCACAGCTTTTCGGTGTAATCGGCCGGCCGCAGCGCCCGCCCGCCCACGACGGCGCGCAGGCTCTCCAGTACGGCCGTACGGCGCCGCTCCTGGTCCAGCCCGGCCCAGGCATCGGCCCTGTCGCCGTACACGAAGGCCACGAGGACGCCGGCCGAACCGTCCTCGGGGGAGTTGTCGAAGACGACGCCGACCGGCGGCGAACCGTAGAGCGTCGCGATACCGGACAGCCCGTCGGCCCGCCAGAACGGTTCGGGGTACACGGCGTGGACCTTGGCCACCCGGCCCATGGGGCTGTGCGCGATCCAGCCCGAGCGCGGTTCCGGCAGCGCCGGGCTGAACGCGATCGAGCGCGTGGCCGGCGGAGGCAGCGCCACGACCGCGCGGCGGGCCTCCACGACCGTACCGACGGTGGTGCGCACCCGGACCCCTGAGCCGTGCCACCGCACCGCGCACACCTGCTCCCCGAGCCTGATCCGGTCCCCGAGCATCGCGGCGACGGCGCGCGCCGGGGCGGCCGCGCCCTCCGTGAACCGCCGGTCCTGGGCGCAGTCCCTGGTCTCCATCAGCTGCTCGTAACTCCCGGCGGCGCGGATGTAGAACAGCACATGGAAGAGCGAGATCTCACGCGGCTCGGCACACCACACGCCCTGTACGGCGAGGGCCAGCCTGACCAGGGTGTCCGGATCGGTGCTCTGCGCGCGGAAGAACGTCCCGGCGCTCTGGCCGTCCCACTCGGCGAACCGCGGTGTCAGCCAGGGCCGTTCGATGTCGACGGTCAGCGCGAGCTCGTCCAGGAGCGCGGTGATCCGCAGGTAGTCGGCGATTCCGGGGCCGTCGGCCGGCGCGGCGCCCGCGTATCCGACGCGTGACCCGTCGTGCCAGACCTCGATGTGCTGTCCGGTCTCCCAGGTGGGGAAGGTCCGGCAGCCGAAGCGTGCGGCCAGCGCCAGCAGGTGCTTCTGGGTCGGACCCACCCACTGGCCGCCGTGGTCGACGACGGGCCCTGACGGGCGCTCCTCGCTGAGCACCCGGCCGCCTACGCGGGAGGCGGCTTCCAGTACGACGACGTCGAGGCCGTGTTCGCGCAGCCGGAGCGCTGCGCTGAGCCCCGCGTAACCCGCCCCGACGACGACGGCGTCGGCCGTGACGACGGGCGTCGGGGGGCCGTGCCGCCCGGGTGCGTGCCCCTCGGGTGCGTTCTGCTCGGATCCGGTCTGCTCGGGTTCGGTCTGTGACCTCATCATGGGGGAGAGCGTGGAGCAAGACTGAACTGCCAGTCAACTGTTGCGATCAACTTCGTCCGCACCCCTTGACTGCGGTTCCGGCATCGGCAATGGTGACGCACCAATCAGTATTGCGAATCCAGTCCATGCCGCGACTGCGTGACCGAGCCGCGGCACTGCGGCTCCACTGCGACTCCATGACTGCCGCGAAGGCCCGTCCCGGGTGCTCCCGCGTGCTGTACGTCCCGGCCGGCCCTCCACTCCCTGAGCAAGAGGAGCATCCATGGCAATGACCGAGCAGACCGAGCCGACCGGCGCGGCCGAAGCCCACTCCAAGGGGCTGCGGCCCGGGGCGCTGTCCATGGTCACCAGCCTGATCCTGGCGACGGCGTCGGCCGCCCCCGCCTACAGCCTCGCCGCCACACTCGCCTTCGTCGTCGCGGCCGTCGGCTTCCAGGCACCGGCGGTCGTGGTGCTGGCCTTCGTTCCGATCCTGTTCGTGTCCTTCGGTTACGCGGCGCTGAACCGCTCCGATCCCGACTGCGGGACGATCTTCACCTGGGCCAGCCGCTCGCTGGGGCCGCGTACCGGCTTCATGGGCGGCTGGGCGATCATCGCCTCGTTCGTCCTGGTCATGGGCAGCCTCGCGCAGGTCGCCGGTCAGTATGTGTTCCTGCTGTTCGGCGCACACGGTATCGGCGAGGATCCGTCGAGCCCCTGGGTGCTGGCCGTAGGACTGGGCTGGATCGCCCTGATGACCGCCGTCTGCTACCGGGGCATCGAGGTCGCGGCCGCCGTCCAGCGCGCGCTGCTCTTCCTGGAGTTCGCCATGCTGGTGATCTTCTCCGTCGTCGCGTTCGTCCGCGTCTACACCGGCCACGCGGGCCCGGGGGCCCGGCACCCGCAGCTGTCGTGGCTCAACCCGTTCGCGATCTCCTCGCCGAGCGCCTTCGCCAGTGGTCTGGTGCTGATGCTGTTCATCTACTGGGGGTGGGAGACCGCACTGACGGTCAACGAGGAGACCGCCGACCGGCGCCGGACACCGGGCCGGGCGGCGACCCTGTCCACCATGCTGCTGCTGGCGCTGTACCTCGGCGCCACCTACGCCACCGTCTCCTTCGCCGGTATCGGCACGACCGGCAACGGCCTGGCCAACCCGGACCACTCCGGTGACGTCTTCTCCGCCCTCGGCAGCGCCGTGTTCGGCACCAGTGGCTTCGGCTCGGTGATGTGGCACCTCATGGTCCTGATGGTGCTGTCCTCGGCCGCCGCGTCGACCGAGACGACCGTACTGACCCTCGGGCGCACCATGCTGGCCATGGCGAGGCACCGGGCGCTGCCCGGCTCCCTCGGCACCGTGCACCCCCGCTTCTCCGTCCCGAAGGCCGGGACGATCGCCACGGGTGCGGCGGGCGGGGTGGTCTATCTGGCGATGAACTTCCTGGCCCACGGGCATGTGATCGGCGACGCCGTCTCCTCCTGCGGGCTGATGATCGCGCTCTACTACGGCCTCACCGGGATCACCTCCGCCTGGGCCCACCGGCGTACGGTCCGCCGCAGCGCCGCCGACCTGTGGCTGCGGGTGGTCCTGCCGGCCATCGGCGGACTGACCCTGGTGGCGGCCGGGCTCTGGAGCCTGCGCAACGACTGGAATCCGGACTCCGGCGGCACCTCCTGGACGCTTCCGTTCGCACCGCACTGGCACATCGGCGGTGTCTTCCTCATCGGCGTCGGCGCGCTCGCGGCCGGCTTCGTCGTGATGCTCGTCCAGCAGCGCCGTGCGCCGTCCTTCTTCGCGGCCAAGCTGTCGGCTCCCACGCTGACGGACGCCACGGTCGAGCCGTCACCGGCCGTCGGCCCCCGCTGACGGCCCGGCCTTCACGCCCCGCGTCACCCTCACCCTCCCGCCACTCTCACGGCCCCCGCCGCCCTCATCGCAGACTGCCCGCGCCCGGCAGTGGTCTGCCGACCCGCCGTGCACCCGTACCCCGTACCCACCGCGCCCGTCCCGTATCCGTGCCTGTACCCGTACCCGTACGCCAAGGAGCACCCATGCCTTCCGAGATCCGCGACGTCCTCGAACTCAGCTCCGAGCAGCAGCAGATCCTGCAACTCAGCCGCGATTTCGCGGCGAAGGAGATCCGGCCCAGGGCCCGTGAGGTCGACGACGCCCAGACCGAGTCGCCGCTCGACCTCTGGGAGAAGGCGGCCGGGATCGGCCTCGCCTCCTTCATGATCCCCGCGCAGTACGGCGGTGGCGGCATCACCGACATGCTCACCCAGGTTCTGGTCCAGGAGGAGCTGTGCCACGGCGACATCGCCATCGGCAACCTGCTGACCTCCAGCGGCTTCTTCGCCGACCCGGTCCTGGAGCTGGGCACCGAGGAGCAGAAACAGCGCTGGCTGGGCCCCCTCTGCGGCGACACCCCGCCGCTGACGGCGCTCGCGGTCACCGAACCGGGCCACGGCTCGGACGCCGCAGGGATCCGGACCCGCGCGGTGCGCACCGGCACCGGGGAGAGCGCGCACTATGTGCTCAACGGGCAGAAGGCGTGGATCTCCAACGCCCCGTACGCCCGGCGCTTCGTCGTCTTCGCCACCGTCGATCCCGCGCTCGGCGCCAAGGGCGTGACCGCGTTCGTGGTCGAGCGGGACACCCCCGGCCTCACCGTCGGCAAGCCGATGCGCAAGATGGGCCAGCGGGCGATCGTCAACGCCGAGGTGTTCCTCGAGGACGTACGGGTCCCGGTCGCGGACCGGCTGGGCGACGAGGGCCAGGGCTTCCTCGGCCTGATGCGGACCTTCGACGCCTCCCGCATCCTCATCGCCGCCTCCTGCGCGGGCCTGTGCCGCGCCGCCCTGGACTACGCCACCGATTACGCGAAGGACCGGGTGCAGTTCGGCGTACCGATCATCGAGCACCAGGCGGTGGCCTTCCGCCTCGCCGACATGGCCGTACGGACCGACGCGGCGCATCTGTTCGCGCTCAGGGCGGCCCGCCTGTTCGACCGGGGCGAGAGGACCACCGCCGAGGCGGCCATGGCGAAACTGGTCGGCTCGGAGAACGCCATGGCGAACACCTGGTCGGCGGTGCAGACGCTCGGCGGCTGGGGTTACTCGCAGGAGTACCTCGCCGAGAAGTGGATGCGTGACGCCAAGCTGGAGGAGATCGAGGAGGGTACGTCCGACATCCAGCGGCTGGTCATCTCCCGCTCGCTGGCGAAGGCCGAAGGACCGGCGCGGCGGGCGGACCGGTGACCGGCCTCGACGCCTTCCGCGACCCGGCCTCCATCGCCGTGGTCGGTGCCAGCGGTACGCCGACGAAGTGGGGCTACTGGCTGGCCAGAGGAGCCCTGACCGGCAGCGCGCGCCGCACCGTCCATCTGGTGAACGCCAGGGGCGGCGCCGTACTCGGACAGGAAACGGCGCGCTCGCTGCGGGACCTGCCCGACGCGCCCGAACTCGTCGCCTTCGCCGTGCCGGGCCGCGCACTCGGCGCCGCCGTGGACGAGGCCCTGGCCCTGGGCGTGCGCGGCCTGCTCGCCATCACCGCCGGAGTCGACGACGAGCGTGGCCTCGGTGCCAGGGTCCGCGCGGCCGGCGCCCGGCTGATCGGACCCAACTGCCTCGGAATGTACGACGCGGACGTCGAACTCGACCTGGTCTGGGGCCGGTTCGAGCCGGGCTCGCTCGCGGTGGTCTCGCAGAGCGGGCAGCTCGGCCTCGAACTGGCGGGCCTCGCCGCCGACGCGGGCCTGGGCATCTCCCGGTTCGTCTCGGTGGGCAGTCAGGCGGACGTCACGGCCCATGAGGTCCTCACCGACCTCGCCGACCACGAAGCCACCAAGGTGGTCGCCCTCTATCTGGAGAGCTTCGGCGACGGGCGGGCGCTGATCGCCGCTCTCACCGCACTGCACCGGGCCGGGAAACCCGTACTGCTGCTGACCGTCGGCGCCAGCGACGCCGGCCGGCAGGCCGCCAGGTCGCACACCGGGGCGATGACCACCGCGACGGACATCGTGGACGCCGCCTGCGAGGCAGCGGGCGCGGTGCGCGCCGAGACGCCCGCGCGGCTGATCGCCGCAGCGCAGCTCCTGGTCAGGGCGCCGCGCCCCGCCGGGCGCCGCGTCGTGGTCGTGACCGACAGCGGCGGACAGGGCGCACTCGCCGTCGACCTCGCCTCCCGCGCTGGACTGCTGGTGGAGCCGCTACCGCAGGCGGCCAGGAACGCGATCGCGACCGGCCTGCCACCACAGGCCGCGACCGCCAACCCGGTCGATCTGGCCGGCGGCGGCGAGCAGGACCTGGGCACCTACGCCAGGGTCGTGGACCTGGTGGCCGCGTCCGGTGGCGCCGACGCCGTCCTGCTGAGCGGATACTTCGGCAGCTACGGCCGCGACATCCCGGCCCAGCAGGACCGGGAGACCGAAGTGGCCCTGGAACTGTCCCGCTCGGCGGCACGGCACCGGCTGCCCGTACTGGTGCACTCGATGGCCAGAACCACCACGACCACCGACGTCCTGCGCGCGGCGGGTGTGCCCACCTACGCGGACATCGAGACGGCCGTCGGCGCACTCGGCACGGCGGCACGCCTCACCGAACTCGGCCCGTCGGTGAGGGCGGACGGGGCGTGGGCGGATGCGGGGGTGGTTCAGGGGGCGGACCCGGCGGGAAATCAGGTGGGAAACCAGCCGGGTGACCGGTGGGGACACCGGGCGACAGCCGAGCCGGTGGCCGCGTCTCCCGCCGCCGCGCCGACCGGCTTCGGCTACCTCGCCGCCCGCGCCCTGCTGACCGGCGCCGGCATCCCGTTCCCGCCCGCGCTCCCCGTCACCGATCTGGCCGGACTCCGGCGTGCCGCAGCGCGGTTGACCGCCCCGTACGTCCTCAAGGCGGACTGGCTGGAGCACAAGAGCGAGCACGGCGGTGTGGCGGTCGGCCTGGCCGACGCCGACGCGCTGGAGGCCGCCTATGCGGAGATGTCACTGCGGCTGGGGCCCGGCCGGTACGTGGTCGAACAGCTCGACCGCCGCCCGCACGTCGTCGAGATGGTGGTCGCCACCCGCCGCGACCCGTCGTTCGGGCCGGTGGTCGTGGTCGGCGCGGGCGGTACGGAAACGGAACTCTGGCGCGACAGCGCCCTGACCCTCGCGCCCTGCACCCACGCCGACGCGCTGAGCCTGATCGAACGACTGCGCTGCGCACCGCTGCTGCACGGCTGGCGCGGACGTCCCCCGGCCGACACCGGGGCGCTCGCCGACACAGTCGTGCGGCTCTCCCGGCTCGCCGCCGGGCAGCCCGGCCTGCTGGAGACCGAGCTCAACCCCGTCCGTGTCGCCGTGGACGGCCTGCTGGCCGTCGACGCACTGATCACCCCCGCCGGCCCCCCGCCGGGTCACACCCCCTGATCGTCATTGTCACGCCCCGGATCGTCCCGCCCCCGATGGTCACACCCCCACCCAAGGAGCCCTGCCCCGTGCGTACTTCCCCCGTGAACCCTCCGTCCGCGAAGAACTCCCCGGCTGAACTCGCGGGCCGGGTCGCCGTCGTCACCGGCGGCGGTTCCGGCATCGGCCGGGCCATCGCCCTGCGCTACGCCGCAGCGGGCGGGACCGTGGCGGTGCTCGGACGGCGCCCCGACGCGCTGGCGGAGACCGCGCGCCTCGCGGGGGAGTACGGCGGCACGGTGGAGACCGCATCGGTCGACGTCCGGGACGCCGACGCGCTGACCGCCGCGATCGACGCGGTCGCCGCCCGGCACGGCCGCCTGGACGCACTGGTCAACAACGCCGCGGGAAACTTCGTCGTCCCTGCCGAGGACCTGTCGCCCAACGGCTGGCGCGCCGTGGTCGACATCGTCCTCAACGGCACGTTCTTCGCCACCCGGGCCGCCGCACAGCACATGCTGGGCGCCGGGGACGGGGCGATCGTCAATGTGATCGCCAGCTACGCCTGGCACGGTCACCCCGGCACCGTCCACAGCGCTGCGGCCAAGGGCGGGGTGCTGGCGATGACCCGTACTCTCGCCGCCGAGTGGGGCGCGCGCGGGGTCCGGGTCAACTGCATCGCGCCCGGCCCGACGGAGACCGAGGGCGCGGGCGCCGCGCTGTGGCCCACGCCGGAAGCCCGGGCGCGGGTACTCGACAGCGTCCCCGCGGGGCGCCTCACCACCCCGGACGAGGTCGCGGAGGCCGCGCTCTTCCTGCTGGAGGAGCGCTCGCGCTACATCACCGGTACGACGATGGTGATCGACGGCGGCCAGTGGCTGGGCCGCCAGGTCTACGGCTGAGGTCACCTACGACGCCCCGGCTGCGGGCCGCGCCGGCCGGGGTATTACGTGAGAGGGCCGTGGTGGGTGCCGGGCGTATGGCCGAACGTCCGGTGGAAGACATCGATGAACGCGCTGGCGGACGACCAGCCGCACTGATGGGCCGTGGTCGTGACCGGAGTGTTCTCGGCGAGGAGCACGAGGGCGTGGTGGAGGCGCAGTTGGGTGCGCCACTGCGGGAACGTCATGTTGAGGTCGGCCCGGAACAGCCGGGACAGCGTACGGCTGCTGGCGCCGACGCGCCGGCCGAGCTGGGCGAGCGTACGGTTGTCGCCGGGGTCGGCCTTCAACAGGGCGCACAGTTCCTTGAGTTGGTGCGATGTCGGGGTGGGCAGGTGGAGCGGCTGGTGGGGTGACACACGGAGCTGGTCGAGCAGCACGGCCCGCAGCCGGGCACGCTGGGGACTGTCGTCGATGGGCGCCTCGGTGTACGCGAGGATCAGCTCACGCAGCAGAGGCCCGACGGCGAGCACGGTCGGTTCCCCCAGCCCGATCGGGTCGTCCCCCTTCTCCAGGCCGACCAGGTGCATCTCCAGGTCCCCGTGCGCCTGGTGGGCGTGGACGGTCCCGGCGGGAACCCAGATGGCACGGGTGGCGGGCGCGACCCAGGTCCCGGTACTGGCGGTCACGGTCAGCACGCCCCGGCCCGCATAGACGATCTGGTGGTCGTCGTGCCGGTGCGCGTCGATCTCCGCCCCGGTCGCCAGTCTCTGGGTCCGGGTCGGAGCGATGGGCTGGTGGCGGATGTCCGGCATCAGCCGACAGCCTAGGCCGTGTCTTCAAAGCTGTTTTAGGTGTTGAGGGATCATGTCGGTTGTGGTGCGTCGTCATGAGCTGTCGGATGCTGAGTGGGCTGTCCTGTCGCGGTTGTTGCCGAGTTCGGGGACGGCGGGGCGGCCGCGGTCGGATGACCGCGTGGTGCTGAACGGGATTGTGTGGAAGTTGCGCACGGGGTCGGCCTGGCGGGATGTGCCGGAACGCTACGGCTCCTGGCAGACGCTCTACACGCGTTTCCGCAGGTGGGCACTGGATGGCACGTTCTCTCGCATGCTGCGGGCTCTGCAGGCGGAGAAAGATGCGGCCGGGGACATCGACTGGCTGGTGTCGGTCGATTCCACGATCGTGCGGGCCCATCAGCACGCCGCCGGCGGCAAAAAGGGGTCACCGAGGGGGACGAAGCGGGTGATCACGCCCTCGGTAGATCCCGAGGCGGACTGAGCACCAAGCTCCACTTGGTCTGCGACGGACACGGCCGCCCACTCGCCTTCGTTCTGACCGGCGGGAACGTCAACGACTGCACTCGCTTCGAGGAGGTCCTGGACGCCATCTGCGTTCCCCGCATCGGTCCAGGCCGGCCACGCACCCGGCCCGACCACGTCATCGCGGACAAGGGCTACAGCTCCCGTAAGATCCGCGCCTACCTGCGAAAGCGCGGCATCCGCCACACGATTCCCGAACGCATCGACCAGGCCAGCGGCCGCCTACGCCGAGGCTCACGTGGCGGCCGACCACCGCGTTTCAACAGGGAGGTCTACCGACTCCGCAACGTCGTCGAGCGCTGCTTCAACCGGCTCAAACAATGGCGCGGCCTGGCCACCCGCTACGACAAGACCCACGAGTCGTTCCAGGCCACCGTCACCATCGCCTCAATCCTGTTATGGATCTGACCTTTGAAGACACACCCTAGGGCAGGCACGACAGATCCCAGGGCGAGTCACGGTCGGCCGCCGTGGACAATGGGCTCATGTCTGTCAGAGCGGCTCACATCGACGACCTGCCGGCCCTCCAGGACACCGAGAGGGCGGCCGGACAGTGCTTCCGGGACATCGGCATGCCGGACATCGCCGACGACGAGCCGCTGCCCCTGGACGAACTGGCCCGCTACCAGCGCTCCGGGCTGGCCTGGGTCGCGGTCGACGGGGCGAACTCCCCGGTGGCGTACCTCATCGCGGACCGGGTCGACGGCAACCTGCACATCGAGCAGGTGTCGGTGCACCCGGACAGCGCGCGCCGTGGCATCGGGCGCTCGCTGCTGGACCGTCTGGCGGACCGGGCGGCGGCTGACGGGGTGCCCGCGCTGACGCTCACCACCTTCACCGGCGTTCCGTGGAACGCGCCGTACTACGCACGCTGCGGCTTCCGGCCTCTGGGCGACCACGAACTCGGCGCGGGCCTGCGGGACATCCGGGCACGGGAAGCGGCACACGGTCTCGACCGGTGGCCGCGGGTGTGCATGCGCCGCGACGTATGACACCCCGTCCCGGCATGCGGGAGACGGCCCGGCCGGGCGTGGTGGCGGGGGTCAGTGGCTGCCGGTGAGTTCGCCGCTGAGGTTGCCGTGCATCCTGGCGCTCTCCTCGTTGAGACCGGTCACCGTCACGGTCTTGCCATGGGCGGCGTACTTGCCGGTGACCGCGTCCAGCGCGGCCACCGACGAGGCGTCCCAGACATGAGCGCCGCTGAGGTCGATGATGACGGACCCGGGGTCCGTCGCGTAGGCGAACCGGCCGGTCAGGTCGTTGACCGAGGCGAAGAAGAGCTCCCCGGTGACGGCGTACACGACGCTGTTGCCGTCGGGGTCGGCGACAGCGGTGACCTGGGTCAGACGGGCGACCCGCCGCGCGAAGACGACCATGGCGGTGAGCGTCCCGACGACGACGCCGATGGACAGATTGCCCGTGGCGACCACGACGGCGACGGTGATGACCATGACGGTGGTCTCGCCGGCCGGCATCCGCTTGAGGGTGGCCGGTTTGACGGAGTGCCAGTCGAAGGTGCCGACCGAGACCAGGACCATGACGGCGACCAGCGCGGCCATGGGAATGTCGGAGACGACAGGGCCGAGCACGATACAGAGGATCAGCAGGAAGAACCCGGCCAGAAACGTCGACAGGCGGGTACGGGCGCCGTTCTTGACGTTGATCATGGTCTGTCCGATCATCGCGCAGCCGCCCATACCGCCGAAGAACCCGGTGACGATGTTGGCGATGCCCTGGCCGATCGATTCACGGGTCTTGTTGGAGCGGGTGTCGGTGATCTCGTCCACCAGCTTGGCGGTCATCAGTGTCTCCATCAGCCCGACCAGCGCCATCGCCAGCGCATAGGGCGCGATGACGGTGAGGGTGTGGGCGCTGAACGGCACGTCCGGCAGCCCCGGGACGGGCAGGGACGAGGGGAGTCTGCCCTTGTCGCCCACCGTGGGCACCGCGATGCCTGCCGCGACAGTGATGACGGTGAGGATCACGATGGACACCAGCGGAGCTGGCACCGCCTTGGTCAGGCGCGGGAAGAACACCATCATCGCCAGGCCGGCGGCGACGAGCGGATAGACCTGCCAGGGGACGTCGTGGAGGTTGGGGATCTGCGCCGTGAACAGCAGGATGCCCAGTGCGTTGACGAATCCGACCATCACCGAGCGGGGTACGAACCGCATCAGCCTGGCCACTCCGAGAGAGCCGAGGACGATCTGGAAGATTCCGGCCAGGATGACGGTGGCGATCAGATAGCCCAGCCCGTGCTCGCGGGCGACGGGCGCCACGACGAGAGCGACCGCACCGGTGGACGCCGAGATCATCGCCGGGCGGCCGCCGACGAACGCGATGACCATCGCCATGGTGCAGGCGGCGAACAGCCCCACCTTTGGGTCGACGCCGGCGATCACGGAGAACGAGATCGCCTCGGGGATCAGAGCCAGCCCCACGACCAGGCCGGCCAGCACCTCGGTGCGGAACACCTTCGGGGACAGCCAAGAGGGGCGGCGGGGGCCGCGCAGCAGCGTGGCCGGTGACAGCGGAGAGGACAAGAGGGCCCACCTGGTGGTTCGGCGCACCCTCGCCGCAAGGCGTGGCGCTGGGGTCGACGCGGCAGAGCCGGAAGGCACGTACGCGTGTCGGCGCCGCACCGGCAACTCTACCCTAACGTTAGAGTAGGGATCGGGGCCCGCCGGAGTGCCCCGCAGCACACCCGCGAGGAGAGCCGTGGCAGACAAGGGGCACATGCAGATCGGCGAGGTCGCCGCGCGCACCGAGCTGTCGCTGCGCACGATCCGCCATTACGAGGAGACGGGCCTGGTCGAGCCGTCGGCCCGCTCGCAGGGCGGGTTCCGCCTCTACACCGAGACCGATGTGGCTCGCCTGATGGTCGTCCGGCGGATGAAGCCGCTCGGTTTCACCCTGGACGAGATGCGGGACCTGCTGCAGGCCACCGACCGGCTCGATGCCACGGACGACCTGCCGGAACCGGAGCGCGAGGCGCTGCTGGCCACGGTCCGCGGTTACCACGCCACCGCCCGCGAGCGGGTGGCCGACCTGCGTATCCAGCTCGCCCGCGCCGAGGACTTCGCCGCCACGCTCGCCGAGCGCCTTGACCGCGGGCCCGACGACGGCGCGGACCCGCTGCCCGACGAGGGCGCGACCGGCGGATGACCTGCCGGCGCTCGCGGCCGTCCCGACGGTGACGGCCCGTGAGGCGAGCACGCTCCGGGGACATACGCGGCTCTCCGCGTGTCTCTCCATCTCTCTTCATCTCTCCGCATGTCTCCACATGCGAAAGCCGTGCACTGTCGCGATGTGCTACTACGCGTACGTCAGCATGCTGACGTCGGCCTACCCGAAGGGCCTGTTCGGGGACCGGGACGCCCAGGACACACCCGGCACAGCCCCGCCGGTGTCGGCCACCAGGCCACTGCGGATGAGTACCGCGGGCACAGTGCTGGTGACGCTGTTCCTGGTGATCGGGCTGATCGCCAACGTCTTCTGCGACACCGTCGTTCCGCCCGACAAGTCGGACGACACGGGTGTGAACGGCATGCATACGGCAGCCGGTTCGCGGCCCTGAGCCGCTACCCCAGCAGCTCGACGAGCCGGTCGCGGACACCGTCCTTGCGCGTCGCGGGGTCGGGCACCAGTCTGTTCCGGTCCTGGGGGTCCCGGGTGAGGGCGTGCAGCCGTCCGTCGGCGCGGGCGAGGATCAGGTCGCTGCTGGCACCGGCGATCTCGGCGGAACCCTGGGCCGTGTAGTCGGTGACGGTGATCAGCGCCGAGCGCTCCGACGCGGTCAGTACGTCCTCGGCGTCGAAGCCCGCACCTGGATCGGCCAGTGAGCCCTCCGGCAGCCACTCGGTGAGCATCTTGAGCGCTTCTTCCAGCTTGTGCAGGCCGAGCTGGTGGATACCGAGCGCGTCGATGCGGACCATCAGGCAGATCCGCTCGGGCTGGGGGAGTAGCAGAATGCGCCAGGGCTCGCCCGGCTCCGACCTGGTCGTGCGGGCATCGAGCACCTTGCGGGCCCTCTGCTGGAACGCGACGGCGATCCCCAGGTCCCCCTGCACCCGGATCTGCTCACCCGTAGAACCGGCCAGGAGCAGTTGGCGGGCCGCGAGCGAGCGGACGGCCTCCGCCAGCACCTCGTCCGACGGCCGGGCCTCCAGGAAGTCCACGATCGCGTCCACGGCGGTGAGCTCGGCGACGGTGTACGCACCGAGCAGCACCGGCCCGGTGTTCACCAGATCCACGACGGCTGTGACCAGCCCCGACGGTACGGACGCCGCACCCGGGTCCGAAGGGGTCGCAGCGGGAACATCGTTTCGGTCGTCACTCATGCCGGCCTCTCCGTCTGCCACCAGTCCACCTCGGGCACCTCGTGGCTCGCCCGGAGAACCGCGGCGGCGCTGCTGGACGGCGTCTCGGTCACCCACACCTCGGAGCTGCCGAACAGCCCACGCCCCGCCCTGCCGGACAGCGACCGGCCCAGCTCGGCTGCCGGATCCGCCCGGTCGGGCGGCGGGAACCGGTCCGCGAGATCCCGGGAGACGGCGGTGGTGTCGTCGGCCTCCTCGATCCGGCGCAACGCCTGGGTCAGCAACCGTGCGACCGGAGCCGTCAGGGACGTGGGCACGGTCAGCACCGGCGTCAGATACATCGGGCGCCGCTCGGTCATCCGGGACAGGCCCCAGGGGCCGACATTGCTGCGGGTGAGCCGGTAGACCACGTAATCCATGAGATGCCGGACGTCACTCGGGCTGGGCAGCTTCCGCCCGCCGAAGGCGGCGGGGGTCTTCTCCAGCTGCACCCAGGTGCCGTGCGCGGTGCGCCCGTGCAGCTTCTCGCGCACCACTTGACCGCGCATCCCGATGTCCGGATAGACGCTCTTGTCGATGTCCCGGTGGTGGCTGGAGAGGCGGGTGTGGCTGACCTTGTCGAACCGCCAGTCCGCGTACAACTCCGGATCGTCCACCAGCACATGACCGCCGCACAGCACGTCGTGCAGCTGCGGCACCTGCAGCCCGTGCCGCTCCAGATCGGAGAGGATGGTCGCTTCCTCAGGGCTGAGGCGCCGGGCGGCGGCCACCAGGCCCTTGCGGTACGCACCCGCCCGTGCGGTGATCTCGATCATCAGCCGCACCCGGTTGCGTACCTGGTCAGCCTGTTGGGCACGTACTCCAGGAGCTGCCTCGCCGGGCCGTCCGGGGTGCGTGTCCCACGGCAGTGTGTGCTTACGCTCCACCTGATCAGTACAGCACAGCGGGCACCCACCCGCACCGGCTCGGCCCGCGGCCGGAAGGGCCCGGCGGGCGGTCCGGGCGACTTGACCTCAAGCGCGGTTGATGAAGCAGGGTCGGTGCCCATGACACGCTTCCTGGACCTCGTGCACCCGGCCGCCGGAACCGCTCTGCTGAGCCGGTGGCTCACCGGTACGTCCGAGCGCTCACAGACGGCCGCCGACGCGGTGACCGCTGAGTGGGCCGCGGCCGGCAAACCGGCGGGCCGGCTGGCCCAGCACGTCTTCATCTCCGCGGACGGCACCGGCCTCCTCTTCTACGCGCAGTGGACCAGCGACGCGCGGCACCTGGCCTGGGCCCGTGCCCACCGGGCCGGGACGGTCAGCCGCGTCGACGCACTGGTGCCCGGCATCGAGCGCCCCGGACTCGAACGGACCCGCCTCCACCGCAGCGTCGTCCACGATGCGGGGCGGCCGTCCGGTGCCCTGGTGGTGGGCGCGACGGCGGCGGACGCCGTGGCGGACACCGTGGCGCCCGCGCCGGGTCTGCTCGCGGCGCACATCCATCTGACACCGGACGGCGAGCGTGCGATCGTCGTCGCGGAGTGGACGGACGCCGCCTCCCATGAAGCGGCCGCACCGTCCGGCCACAGCTTCAAGCGGTACACGCTCCATGCCTCACTCGTGGACGTCGGCCACTGACCAGTGACGGACGCCGGGCACCGCCCCCGCTCAGAACAGCTGCGACCTCACGGTGTCCACGGCCTGGCCCAGGTCGTCACCGATCCAGACGGTGTGGCCGTCCGGCCTGATCAGCGCGGCCGGGGCCGTGGACCAGGACTTGGCCAGGGCCGGGTCCATCGGCGGGTTCGCGTCAGGAGCCGGGGTGACGGCGACCGTGGCGACCAGCTCCGCCAGACCTGCGCCCTCGATCGCACGGTCGGCGTGGAGGCTGCCCCCGGTGAGGTCGAGCAGAGTGAACCGCCCCGGCCGTGCGGTTTCGAACAGCCGGTGCGGGCCCGAGCCGTCCGCCACCGGTGCGAAGGTCAGGTCGGGGGCGCGGGAGCCCAGACGCGGGTCGTCCCCGTCCGGCCCGTCGAACGACCCGTACCGGACGTCGAGTTGGGACAGCCGGGCGGCGAGGTCCTGGTTGAGCGCCGGGTATTCGGTCAGCAGGGCGTCGAAGCGCCGGCGCAGGGTGAACCCGTCCAGGCCGGTGGCAGTGACCAGGGCGACCTGCGCGCGTACGTCGTCGAGCACGCCCGCCGCCACCGGCCTGCGCTCACTCGTGTAGTCGTCGAGCACCCGGCCGTCGGCGCCCGCGCGCAGGACGGCGGTCAGCCGCCAGGCGAGGTTGTGGGCGTCCTGGACGCCCAGGTTCAGCCCCTGGCCGCCCATCGGATAGTGCATGTGCGCCGCGTCACCGGCCAGCAGCACCCGACCGGAGCGGTAGGTGTCCGCGAGCTTTCCCGCGTCTCCCACCGTGGCGACCCGCCGGGGATCGCGCATGCCGAGGTCGCTGCCGACCACGCGCTCGACGGCGGCCCGCAGATGGGCGAAGGGCACCGGAGTGGGCGGCGTCTCGTGCATGGTCGAGTGGTCGATCACACCGACGAGATGGCGCCCTTCCGGCAGCGGGATGGTCAGCAGGACCCCCGCTTCGCAGGACAGGATCGGCGCCCCGTTCGGCGGCGGGTCATCGAGGACGACATCACCGGTGAGGGTGGTGGTGACGGTCTCGGTCCCGCTGAACGGAATCCCGGCGGCGGTACGTACGGTGCTGTGCGCACCGTCGCACCCGACCACATAGCGTGCGGTCAACTGCCCGGGACCGACGGGGGAGTCGGTCCGTACCTCCACGCCCTCCGGGTGCTGCCGCAGACCGGTGACCCGGCAGTCGCGGGTGACTCCGCCGCCGAGTTCGGTCAGCCGGCGTTCCATCAATTCCTCAGTCGCCACCTGCGGGTTGAGGAGTACGGAAGGGAAGCGGGTCGGCAGTCCGGTGAAGTCGAGGCGGGTATGGCCCAGTGCGAAATGCCAGGAGCCGATGCTCTGTCCTGCCGCGAGCAGGGGGCCTGCCAGCCCGCGGGTGTCGAAGAGTTCGAGCGTGCGCGGCTGGACGGTGAAGCCGCGGGACCAGGCCGAGCGCCCGGTACGGGCCTCCAGCAGGCGGACGCCGACCCCGGCCGCGGCCAGTTCCGCGGCCAGCCACGTGCCCACCGGGCCGGCTCCGACTATCAGGACGTCCGTATCGAAATCCATCATGGTGCTCCTGGTTCGCAGATGTTCGCGGAAGTGCGGGCCGTTCGAGGATGCATGGACCATCGGAATCCATCCTTCACGGCGCCGTACGCACTCCACCACCACGTTCCGGCCGAAGCGCCGGCGAATGCGGCACCGGAGAACGTGTACGGGCCGTTCGGGACGCGAACCACCGTGCTCCTGGGCTGTTTTGTCACTCTTAAGGGTGCTTATTCCATGGGTGTCAGCCCGTGTGGGTATGAAGGTGGCGATCGATTCCCGGTCAAACCCCTCGGTCTGGAGACTCAGCACATGACGCGTATCAGCCTCAGCACCGCCCTGGCCGCCATGACAGTCCTGGCAGGACTGCCGCTCGCGGTGGCCACGGCTGCTCCGGCCACCGCCCAGCCGCCCGCGGTACACGGAGTGCGGAGCACACGTGCACCGGAAGCCACCCTGGAATGCAACACCTGGGTCCACCACAACGACCCGCTGGCCGGCGGCGTCGACTGCACCAACAGGTCGGCGGGCCCCGTCACCTTCCACGCCAACATCATCTGCGGCGTGGCCCCCGACGTGACGGGGAACTCCGTGACCCTGCGGCCGGGCCAGGTCGGTGAATCGTCCGGCCACTGCGCCTTCTACAGCACCGGAATCGGCGGCATCAGCTGGACGGTGGAGTAGCAGCCGTACGCGCGCGGACGGCTGTGAGGTAGCCGGCCAGGGCGTCCGCGGTGCCGGCGAGCGGGAAGCGGGCGCCGAGGTGGCCGTCGGGGCGGACGACGAAGCCGGTCGGGCCTTCGGGGTGGTAGAGCCGGGCGAACTCCCCTGCGGCGTCGCGGTATCCGGGTACGGCCAGGGTGTCGATGACGGCCGCCGGTGCGGCTTCGCGGGCGACTACGGCGATGGCCGCCAGACCGATCCCGCCGGCGTCCGATGTTCCGGCGGTGACTTCGGCTGCTTCGGCGTCCTGGGCAGCGTCGACGGCCTGAACGGCCTGGACGGCCTGGGCGGCCTCCGCCAGGTCGGTGATGCCGGCCGCGTACAGCAGCACCACATGCCCGGTGCGGCCGCGCAGGATGTCGAGCAGCCGCAGCGGACAGGCGGCAACGGATGCCGTCAGCCCGGTGCAGTCCGGGGCGCGGTCGCCGGGCTGGGGCGCGTCGGACGGCCCGTACGGCGTGCCGGCCAGGGGGCCGCCCCGGTAGCCGACGAGCAGCTGGGCCTCGCGAAGCATCACGGTCTGCGGGTCGTCGCTGTCGGTCTCGATGCCGTGGGTGGCATGCCGTACGGTCCGGCCGACGACCTCCTCACCGACCGGGCGGCGCTCGGCGTCATAGCCCGTGAGCAGGCCGGGCCCGGCCTGCCGCCGGACCACCAGGGCGAGCTTCCAGGCCAGGTTGCAGGCGTCCTGGATGCCGGTGTTCATGCCCTGGGCGCCGGTGGGCGGATGGATATGGGCGGCGTCGCCCGCGACGAAGACCCGCCCGTCGCCGTAGGAGTCGACGATGCGGTGGCTGATCCGGAACACGGAGGACCAGCGCAGCCGCGAGAGACGGGCGGGGCGCGGTGCCAGACGGTCCATGACCGCCTGGAGGTGGGACAGCTCGGGGGCCCGGCTGCTCTCCAGCCCGTGCTCGACGCTGTCGTCCTGCCCCCGGCCGGGACGGTCCGGCTGCGTGGAGAGTTCCGGCGGGACCAGCGTCGAGACGCGGTAGCGGCCCGTGCCGGGCAGTGGGATGCAGACCAGCAGGTCATCGGTGGAGCCGTCGTCGGCCAGGTGGCTCGACCGGATGCCGTATCCCGGCGGCATGTCCCAGTCGGCCTCGACATCGCCCAGCATGTACTCGTCGGGGAAGGCCGCGCCTTCGAAGGCCAGGCCAAGACTCCGGCGGACGATGCTGTGGGCGCCGTCGCAGCCGATCAGATACCCGGCCCGCACCTCCTCACCGGCGCCGGCAGCGGTGCGCAATCGGGCGGTGACCCCGTCCTGGTCCTGGGTGAACGACAACAGCTCGGTGCCGCGTTCGATGACGGTGCCCAGCCCCGCGACGTACTCCTCCAGGATGCGTTCGGTCTCGTACTGCGGCAACGAGGCGAATCGGTACGGCACTTCGGGCGGCAGCTTGAGGTCGATCCTTGCCTGTTCCCGGCCGTTGACGTGGATCAGCTGGCCGCGCAGCGGAACGGCGCTCTCCATGGCGGTACGGGCCAGGCCCATCCGGTCCCAGATCTCCAGGGTGCGCGGCTGGATACCGACCGCCTTGGCGTACGGCAGGCGGGCCTGCAGCCGGTCGACGAGGCGGCAGCGCACACCGTGGCGGCGGAGTTCGGCGGCCGCGGTGAGTCCGACCGGGCCCGCGCCCGCGATCAGTACGTCGGTCGTGCGGGTGTGCGCCACGAGAGCCTCCCGTGCCCTCCGATGCCCTCCAGTGCCTGAACCCAGGACCGGAGCGGTCTTTTCCCCATGGTCACCCAGTGGTACGCGGGCGGCGAGCCGGCAACGGATTCACTAAGGCAGGTTGATAAGGTAGCCTTAGTATATGAACGAAGACCTGGACTCCGATCTCGACCCTGACGCGGTCGCCTCCACCCTGCTGGCGAGCCTCAGCGTGCTGGTGCGACGGGTACGTCAAGTGCCGATCAAGGGCGGGCTCGGGATGCCCGAGCGGTCGGCTCTCTCGCTGCTGAACCGCACGGGCCCCACCACCTCTTCGGCCCTGGCCAGGGAGGCGCAGATCACCGCACAGGCCATGGGGGAGACGCTCAGCACGCTGAGGGCCCGCGGCCTGGTCGAACGCCGCCCTGACCCCGACGACGGCAGGCGCGTGGTGCTCACGGTGACCGACGCCGGACTGCAGGCACTCCAGGACAAGCGCAACGCGCGGACCGAACTCATCGCCCGTGCCCTGACCAGCGACACGTTCACCTCGGCAGAGCTGGCGCAGCTCGCGGCGGCCGCGCCCCTGCTGGAGCGGCTGGCTCAGAACATCTGACGCCGAAGAAACCATTGAGGAAGCTGATGACGGATCCTCTCAAGACGCGCGGCCCGCGCCGCGCGGCCGGCGACGACCGGTACAAGTGGACGGCGCTGACGAACACGACCGCCGCGGTCTTCATGTCCGCCCTGGACGGCTCCATCGTGCTGATCGCCCTGCCCGCGATCTTCCGTGGCGTGCACCTGGACCCCCTGGCGCCGGGGAACATCGCCTATCTGCTGTGGATGATCATGGGATACCGGCTGGTCCAGGCCGTTCTGGTGGTCACGGTGGGCCGCCTGGGCGACATGTACGGCCGGGTCCGGATCTACAACTCCGGGTTCGCGGTCTTCACCTTCGCCTCGGTCCTGCTGTCCTTCGACCCCTTCGACGGCGGCCACGGAGCGATGTGGCTGATCGCCTGGCGGGTGGTGCAGGCCGTCGGCGGATCGATGCTGACCGCGAACTCGGCCGCGATCCTCACCGACGCCTTTCCCGAGGAGCAGCGCGGCTTCGCCCTCGGCATCAACCAAGTGGCGGGCCTGGGAGGGATGTTCATCGGTCTGGTCGCCGGGGGACTGCTCTCGGCCTGGGACTGGCGGGCGGTGTTCTGGGTGAACGTACCCGTCGGCGTGTTCTTCACGCTGTGGGCCTACCGCACCCTGCGCGAGACCGGGAAGCGCGGCGGCGGCCGGATCGACTGGTGGGGCAACATCACCTTCGCGGTGGGCCTCAGCGCGGTCCTGATCGCGGTCACCTTCGGTCTGCAGCCCTACGGCGGGCACACCATGGGCTGGAGCAACCCACTGGTCGATGTGCTGATCGCGGGCGGCCTGGTCCTCCTGGCGGCGTTCGTCGTCATCGAGAACCGCGTGGTCGCGCCGATGATCCAGCTGAGTCTCTTCCGCCTGCGGGCCTTCACCTTCGGCAACCTGGCGGGCCTGGCCATCTCGATCGGCCGCGGCGGGATGCAGTTCGTACTGATCATCTGGCTGCAGGGCATCTGGCTCCCGCTGCACGGCTACGACTACGGCGACACTCCGCTGTGGGCGGGCATCTTCATGCTGCCGCTGACCGCCGGGTTCCTCGCCGCGGGCCCCGTATCCGGGTATCTGTCCGACCGTCTCGGCTCCCGCGGGCTGGCCACCGGCGGTGCGCTGCTCTTCGGCGCCAGCTTCCTGGGCCTGATGGTCCTGCCGATCGACTTCAGCTACTGGATCTTCGCGGTGCTGATAGCGGTCAACGGAATAGCCAGCGGCATGTTCGCGTCGCCCAACTCCTCCTCGATCATGGGCAGTGTGCCCGCGAAGCTGCGCGGCGTCGCCTCCGGTATGCGCGCCACCTTCCAGAACTCCGGCACCGCCATCTCCATCGGTGTGTTCTTCTCGCTCATGATCGCCGGTCTGGCGAGCAGCCTCCCGCACACCCTGACCAGCGGGCTGCAGCAGCAGGGCGTACCGGCCCATGTCGCGGCCCAGGTCGGCGGCCTGCCCCCGGTCTCGTCGCTGTTCGCCGCGCAACTGGGTGTCAACCCGGTCCAGCACCTGCTCCAGCCCAGCGGCACCCTGACCCATCTGACCGCCGCGCAGCAACACGCCCTGACCGGACGGGAGTTCTTCCCGAACCTGATCTCCGGGCCCTTCCACTCCGGCCTGGTCATCGTGTTCGCCTTCGGCGCCGCTCTCGCCTTCCTCGCCGCGATCGCCTCCCTCCTGCGCGGCGCCGCCACCGGCCCCGCGGCCAGGACGCCGGGACCGCAGGAGGCCGTCACCCGTGCCGCCGCGGGGCGACCGGACAGGTCCCCCAGGGGCTGAGCACACCTCACCGCCGCAGGACCCGGAGCCTCCCAAGCCTCCAACCAGCCGTCATCCAGCTGTCTTTCACAGGAGAAGCACCACCATGACACTCACCACGCTCGACCCAGCCACCGCCCTGGTCGTGATCGACCTGCAGAAGGGCATCGTCTCGGCCCACACCGACAGTCCGTTCCCCGCAGCCGTCGAGCAGGCGACCCGCCTCGCCTCCGAATTCCGGCGGCACGGCCTCCCCGTGATCCTGGTCAACGTCACCGGACGTGCGCCGGGGCGCACCGAGACCGTACGGCCCGGCGGCGGCGCCGCACTGCCGGCCGGCTGGGCCGACCTCATCGACGAACTCGACGTCCAGCCGACCGACCACCTGATCACCAAGCGTCGGCGCAGCGCGTTCCACGACACCGGCCTCGACACCCTCCTGCGGGACCTGGGCGTCACCCAGGTCGTGCTGGCAGGCATCTCGACCAGCTCAGGCGTCGAGTCGACCGCACGCTCGGCCTGTGACCACGGCTACCACGTGGCCCTGGCCACCGACGCCATGAGCGACCCGGACGCCGCCGCCCACCGCCACAGCGTCGAGCGCATCTTCCCCAAGCTCGGCGAAACCGCCACCACCGAAGAGGTCATCACCATGGTCGGAGCAACACGATGACTCTTCTCGGCCGACTCCTGAGCAACCGCCGAGCGGGCGAGACCCACACGGCGTGGAACCTGCCCCACCTGCAAGGTCCCGAGCTGCTGAGCCTCACAAGCCGGCACTTCGACGACGGCGCGGCCATGTCACTGGAGCAGTGCGCGAAGAACATCGGCGGCGCCGACGTGTCCCCCCACCTGGCCTGGACCCAGCCACCACCGGGCACCGCCCAACTCCTCCTGGTGGTCGAGGACATCGACGTCCCCCTGACCAAGCCGGCCGTGCACTGCGCCGCCCTGATCGACCCGGCCATCGGGCACCTCGACCCCGGCGCCCTCGGCGCGCGGAACCCGGCCACCGGAGTGCGGGTGCTGCGCTCCACCATCGGACGCGGCTATCACGGACCCGGGCCCATCAAGGGCCACGGGCCGCACCACTACACCTTCCAGCTGTTCGCGCTCGCCACCCCTGTGGACAGCGCTCCCGGCACCACGCCGGTGGACCGGGCGCGCCCCCGGGCCTTCCTGTCCGCCATCACCGCACCCGTTCTCGGCCGCGGCAGGCTGACCGGGGTGTACGAACGCTGACCCTGGGCCGAAACAGGGCAGCGGGCGGACGGACCCGGGGCCGGGGCACGTGGCGTACGCATTCGCCGCGCGCTACTGCTCTCCGGCGCCCGGGGACCGGCTCTCCGCTCCGCCACGTGCGACCATGCGCGACGCCGTTCCCGGTCCGCGCACCGGTTCGCCCGCTTACCTCACTCCCGGCCGCCGCAGTCCGTGGACCACGACGGACAGGCACCCGACTGCCAGCACGGCCACGCCGGTCAGTAGCACCGGGTACGGCACCCGGACGGACAGCAGCGCGAGGAGGGTGGGGAGCAGGAATCCGGCGTAGGCGAGTGCGTAGTACACGCCGGTCAGCCCCGCGAGATCGTCCGGGCCCGCGATGCGCTGGATCTCCAGGAGCCCGGTCACCACCGCGATGCCGTACCCCGCGCCCAGCACCACCGCCGCGGCCAGTGCCAGCCAGGGGGAGCGCAGGACCGCGTCGACGGCGCACAGAGCCGTGCCGGCCACCATCACCGTCATCGCCATGACAGCGGGATTCACTGCGCCCGGCGCCCGGTCGAGCCGTTTGGCCAGCGGTTGGACGGCGACACCGGCACCCAGATAGAGGACCGTGAGAGCGGTGGCGTAGACGAGGCCCCAGTCCCCGAGACGGCCGTCCACCAACTGCGGCATCACCGCGTAGGCCAGCCCGGCCGCGCCGAACACCCAGGGTGCCATCGGCAGCACCAGCAGCCGGAAGCGCCTGCGTCCGTCCGCGGGAACACGCAGATCGCGCAGCAGTCCGCGTACCGCACCCGTGGAAGCGGCGCGGGTCTCCGGCACCCGGGGCAGGAGCGCCAGCACCGGGAGCGTGAGCGCGATGTGCACCACGTACGGCAGCGCCATCGGCCAGGGACCCCACTGGGCCAGCAGCCCCGCGAGTCCGGCGCCGAGGCCGAAGCCGGACGTGAGCCACAGCGACGCCCGGCGGGCTCCGACGGTGGGGTCGGCGGACGCCGTGGACAGCTCCTTCACCCAGCTGCTGCCGACGGACATGGCGACCCCGACCGCGATGCCGGTGAGCAGCCGCCCCGCGTATATCGGCCACGGACCCGCCGAGCCGAAGGCGAGGATCCCGCTCGCGAGCACCGAAAGGACTGTCCCCGCGATCATGACGCGGCGGCGCCCGTGCCGGTCGGAGAGCGGCCCCGCGAACAGCAGGCCCGGGATCAGCCCGACCACATAGGCGCCGAGAAACATGTCGACACTCAGTACCGAGTAGCCGCCGACACGGCGATACATGATCAGAAGTGGTGTGAACTGGTTTCCGCCCCAGCCGCAGGCGAACATCGCCGAAGCCGCGATCCTGGGCCACGCCGGGCCCGTGGTGCTGAGGGTCCGTTCAGTGGCGGACAGTTGTGTGGCGGACATACGACTCGGAGTCTCCTGGAAATGGGTGCGTGCGCTCTGTCGCTCTACCGGGGTGCCCGGCCGGCTCAGGTCTGCCGGTGGGTGTCACCCAGATGCGATCTCAACGCCGTGGCGAACCCCGCGCTGTCGCCCGACAGCAGCAGCTCCAGCAGAGCGGTGTGCTCATCGACCAGCCGGGCCAGGCGCTCGGGCCGTAGCCGCAGCGCGAACACACTCATCCGGCGCTGCCGGTCCGTCAGCGTCCGGTAGAACTTGCTCGACAGCGCGTTGCCCGCCGCGTCCACGACCCCGCGGTGGAACAACTCGTCGGCCTCCGCGAACCCCTCGACATCCGCGTCGCCCGCCCGTTCGTGCTGGACAGCGATCAGGGCGCGCAGCCGTGCCGTGTCCTCGTCCGGCAGACCCTGCTGCGCGATCCGCTCCGCCGCCGCCTGCTCCAACGCCTGGCGCAGTTCCAGTACGTCCCGTGCCTCACCCGGCGAAACCGGCACGACCACCGCGCCGCGCTTGGGGTGCAGCTCCAGCAGATCCTCACCCGCCAGCCGGAGGAACGCCTCGCGTACCGGCGTACGGCTCAGACTCGCCCGCTCCGCGATCTCGCCCTCGCTGATCAGGCTGCCGCCGGGCAGGCGGCCGCTGAGGATGAGTTCCTTCGTGAGCGCGTAGGCGGTATGGGACGCGGAAGGGCGCGCTGGGGTGTCTCGGGTGGCCATGGCTCCACCCTAGCGCACCTGGATGCAAGCATAGATACAAGCTTGTCGCGGGCGGAGCCGCCCAGGGCCCCGCCCGCGACATCCGGCTACCCGCCGAAGGTATTCGTCGGCGGGTGCGTCGACAGCGCCGCCTGGTTGAAGGTCACGGCCACTCCGTGCCCGCGCAGCCGGGAAGCGTGCTGGTCGATCTTCCAGCCGTCGATCCGTACGCCGATGCCCGGATGGTGACGGGTCTGCCCGCTGTCCAGCCGCACCCGGACGGTGCTGGACTCGCCGCCCGCCAGATTCAGATAGTTGTCGCTGAAGGTCGCCGGCAGGACGCGTTCGCCGGTCCTGGTGTCGTACACCTGCAGGTGCAGCATCAGCGCCATGGCCCGGCCGGTGTTCTCGACCTCCACGGTCAGATCGAGGCCGTCCCGACCGTGCCGCGTACGGGCCACGACGGACACGGCGGCCGCGGGCGCGTCGTCCAGGCTCACGAAACCCGCGGCCCGGGCCGGATTCTCGATCCAGTAGAAGCTGCGCACCGGCTCCGCGCCGTGCGCCTCCCTGAACAGGAGCCGGACGAAGGCGACGTCGGACGGTGCGTCCTTCAGCTGAGGGGCGATGCTGCCGACCACGGTGTGGTCGGACGCCGCCGCCCCGCCGACGCGCAGGGAAGTCCCGGCGAACGCCTTCCCGTTCAGGTCGTAGAGCGTGACGGCGACGGTGCCCCGCAGAGCGGTTCGGGTGTGGTTGGCCACCACCACGTCGAGTGTCTCGCTGTTGAGGATCACATTGACCCGGCGGCACGCGTGCTGGACCGCGTAGAACGACGCATGCGCCTCGAGGTCGTGGCTGTACATCTGCCAGACGAAACTGGGCTGCGCGGGGTTGGTCATCCACATGATGACGCCGGTGCGCGGGTACGGCTTGCCCGGCGCGGCACTTGCCATGTTCGCGGCGTGCGCCTCGTAGATCGCCCTGATGCACTCGTAATTCATCAGCTGCGACTTGCGGGCGAAGTCCGGGAGGTTGCGCAGTTCTCCGTAGCGCTCGGCGGTGAGCTCGAGATAGCCCGCGCCGCCGCCGTTGCCCCCGTTGCCGTTGACGTCACGGTCGGCCCAGAAGTCGTCCGGGTGCTCCCACGACGCCTCGGGGAGCATCTTCTTGATGAATTCGAGCGTGGGGATCGAGTACGAGCCGACCTCGTTGTGGAACGGCGGCCAGTGCGTGCCGTCGTTGAGGGAGAAGTGGGTGCCCGGAGTCACCCAGTGGTAGGGCCCGCCCGAGCTGTACCCGTCGATCGGGTCCTTGCCGGTGTCGCCCGCCGAGCTGGTCAGCGCGGCCCTTTTCGGGTCGAGCTCGGCGACCAGCGCGTCCAGTCCGTCGATGAGCGGCTGCGGCGGCGGGCCCTCGTTGCCGCCGCACCACAGCAGCACCGACGGGTGGTTGCGGAACCGCACGATGCAGTCGCGGATGTTGTCCAGGTCGCGGTCGGTGTTGGCAGGCGGCGGGCCTTCGGTCGAGCAGAAGAAGTCCTGCCAGACGAGGATGCCGTACTCGTCGCACGCGTCGAAGAAGTCCTCGGTGCTGCTCTGGCCGTTCCAGTTCCGGATCAGATTGAGGTTGGCGTCGCGGTGCAGCCGCACCTGCTCACGCAGCCGCTCGCGCGGAATGCGCTTGAGCGCCTCGTCCAGGCCCCAGTTGCCGCCCATCACCAGGATCGGCTGGTTGTTGACGGTGATGGCCAGACAGTCGGCCGGGGTGCCGGACGGTGACTGGAGCTGCTTGGTGTACTCGATCCGCCGGACGCCGAAGTCCACCGTCCGCTCGTCGTGGACCTGGCCGCCGGATTCGACGCCGATCGTCAGCCGGTAACGGTAGGAGTCGCCGTAGCCGTTGGGCCACCACAGCTTCGGGCGGTTCAGCCGCAGGGCCCCGATATCCTTCGACGTCACGGTGACCGAGGACGATCCGGCGGGCACGGTGACGGTCCGCTCGAACCCGTGGCCGTCGATGGTCCCCTTCACCACCACGGCACGGGACCGGTCGAAGGCGCTGTCGAGGCCGAGGCCGATCGTGATGTCGGCCGTCCGCAGATCGGCGGAGAGCGTGGGGTCGACGTGGACGTCGGTCAGCCGGACCGGCCCCGTGGTGGACCAGGTGACCGGCTGCCAGATGCCGAGGTCACGGTCGGGGATGGTGGGCAGCCAGTCCCAGCCCGCCGTGCAGAAGAACGTCGGGCCGTTCTCCAGGGTGATCCCGGTCTTGCCGCCGTTGCGCCCGCCGCGGGTCACCCCGCTGGCGTAGCTCGGTGGCGACGGGGGATCCGTGTGGTCCAACTTGCCGACCAGCACGGCGAGATGGGCCGTGCCGTCCGCCTTCGCGACGATGTCGCTGACGTCGAAGACACCGCGTTTGAACGCGCCCTCGATGGTGCCCACTTCGGTGCCGTTGAGCCAGACGGTGGCCAGGTAGTTGACGCCGTCGAAGTGCAGCCAGAACCGCTGGCCCGGGCTCAGCCGCGGTACGGGGAACGCGACCCGGTACCAGTAGCCGGTGTCCTTGAGGGTGTCAGGGACCGTGTCCGTCACGATGTGGCCGTACAGCGGATCGGGGTAGTCGCCATTGGCGATCATGCTGGTGAGCGGGGTCCCCGGCACGACGGCCGGTTTCATCCCGGCGATGTGCCGTGCGCTGGCCACCCCGTCGCCTGACGCGGCCGTGTCGTCGGCGGCCGTGAAGGTCCAGCCGCTGGTGATCTCGCGGTCCTGGATACGAAGGGGGCGGGTGCCCGCGGTGCCGGCCGGTGCCGCGTCGGCGACGTCGGACAGCCCGAGTGCGCCGAGCACTCCGCCTCCGGCGACGGCGATCCCACTGGACAGGAAATGCCTGCGATTCAACTGGGTCACGTCGCTCCCGATCGATGACAACGTTGTCAGTCCGTCGGTTCTATGATCCGCAGGCCGCGGACCCTCTGTCAAGGGGGCGGTCAGGGCCGGGGCAGCTGTCACAACACCTGCCGACCGCCGCCTGGTTGAGGTTCTTCACGCCGAAGTGGCGTCTTCCGGATCGTCCGCCGTATGCAGCACACTCAGGGCATGGGATTGCTGCTCACCGGCCGCATGGCGCCCGCGGCCGTACCGCACCGAGTGGGACCGGTCGACGAGGCCGTACAGCAGGGAGGACGTACTCGTCTTCCAGGAGAAACGCGTGCCCGTCTGACCGGGCCGGTTAAGGAGAGCAACTGATGGTCGGCAATTTGTCCTCCGGCGTCTGGGGAGTGGTCGCGACACCGTTCGTCGGCCCGTCCCTCGAGGTCGACGAGGCCAGCCTGTCCCGGCTGGTGAAGCACTACGAGGGGATCGGCGTCACCGGCCTCACCGTGCTCGGCGTCTTCGGAGAGGCCGCCCGGCTGTCCGCCGGTGAGCGCCGTACGGTCCTGCGGACGGTGGCGGCGGCTGTGCAACTGCCGCTCGTCGTCGGCGTCACCGGACTCGCCACGGCACCGGTGACCGAGGAGGCCCGGCTGGTACGCGAGGAGGTCGGCAACCGCCTCGCCGGGCTCATGGTCCAGGTGAACTCGCCGGATCCGCGCGTCGTCGCCACGCACCTGAACGCGGTGCACGAGGCGACCGGCGCCGGCATCGTCGTCCAGGACTACCCGGAGGCGAGCAAAGTCGCCATCGGTACGGCCGACCTGGTCCGCGCCGTACAGGCGGTTCCCGCTGCGGTCGGCGTGAAGGCCGAGGCGCCGCCGACACCGGCGGCCGTCGCGGTCCTGACCGCCCAGCTCGACGTGCCGGTCTTCGGCGGCCTCGGCGGTCTGGGCCTGCTGGACGAACTGGCGGCCGGGGCGGCCGGCGCGATGACCGGATTCTCCTGCCCGGAGGGGCTGGTGGCCTGCGTCGACGCCTGGCGCGACGGTGGTTACGACGCCGCGCGCGAGGCGTATCTGCCGTATCTGCCGCTGGTCAATTTCGAAGCCCAGGCGCGCATCGGGCTGGCCATCCGGAAGGAGGCGGTCCGCCGCCGGGAGCTGATCGCGGAGTCCGGCGTGCGGCCGCCGGCCGCTGCCATGCCGGAGTCGCTGGTCCCGCAGCTGGCACGGCATCTGGGCCCGGCCCTGGCGGCGGTGCGGCCGGCGGGACAGGGGCAGGCGGTGCAGGGGCCGACAGGGCAGCGGGCAGCGCAGCAGGTGCAGGTGCAGGTGCAGGGGCAGAAGGCAGCGCAACAGCAGGGAGCGCAGAAGACCGTGCAGGAAACCGTGCAGAAGTCCGCGCAGAAAGAGGTGGGTTGATGGATCTCGGAATCAAGGGCCGTACCGCTGTCGTCGCCGCCTCCACCGGCGGCCTCGGCCGCGCGGTGGCCGAGGCGCTCGCGGCCGAGGGAGCCGCTGTCGTCGTCGCCGGACGGCGCGGGGACCTGGCCCAGGAGATCGCCGCCGGGCTGCCCGAGGCCGTGGGTACCCAGGTGGACCTCACGACACCCGACGGACCGCGCGCACTGATCGAGGCAGCCCGTGCGGCCTACGGCGACCCGGACATCCTGGTGCTCAACGGCCCGGGCCCGAAGCCCGGCCGTGCCGTCGACCTCGACGGCGCCGGCACGGACCTCGGTTCGGCCGTCGACTCGCTGCTGCTGGCCCAACAGCGACTCGTGGCACAGGTGCTGCCCGGCATGCGGGAGCGCGGCTGGGGGCGGATCCTCGCCGTCGGCTCCAGCGGTGTCGCCGAGCCGCTGGCCGGCCTGGTGCTGTCCAACGCGGGCCGGGCCGCCCTCGCGGCCTACCTCAAGACCCTGGCCGCCGAGGTCGCCCGCGACGGAGTCACCGTCAACCTGCTGCTGCCCGGCCGGATCGCCACCGACCGGGTCGCCCAGCTCGACGCCGCACGGGCCGAGCGGGAGCAGCGCCAGGTCGAGGATGTCGCTGCCGACTCCAGGGCCGCCATCCCCGCCGGGCGGTACGGGACCCCGGAGGAGTTCGCCGCGGCGGCGGCCTTCCTCTGCAGCGAACCGGCCTCGTACGTCACGGGAACGGCACTGCGGTGCGACGGCGGCCTCGTCCGGGGTCTGTGACGGGCCGGACTCCACGTACGCCCGTGTCGCGGCGGACACGGCGGCGTGTCCGCCGCGACACGGGCAGCTTCACAGGGTTGGTTCTGGCGTTGCGGGTGGATTCTTCATGTGCAACGCCGAGCTGCCGCTGGACGCCTGTGCCGGGGTGACGCCGATGATATGGGCCATTCATGAGTCGCGCCGGCGTCGCAGGACGAGAACGAACGGCCGGAACGTACGGGCGGTCGGCCAACCGGCATCGGCAAGACGATGTACAAGCGCCGTAACGACATCGAGCGAACGGTCAACGCCCTCAAGAACTCACAGTCGCGGTGATCCGGCCCCGGCCCCGGCCCCGGCCCCGGCCCCGGCCCCGGCCCCGGCTCCCGAGCTGGCAGGCTCCGCGCAGAAACTCAAAGTGTCTCGGCAGCCGTGCCAACGCCCAGCGCCACCAGAACACCGGCGGCGGTTCGCTCCAGGGCCGTGTTCACTCGCGGGCGACGCAGCCAGGTCAGCATCCGTGCTGCGAACACCGCCACCAGCGTCAGCCAGAGAGCGGCGATCGCAGCGTCGATGAAGCCCAGGGCCAAGGTGGTGGACAGTGTCGAGTGGCCGTCGGGCAGGAACTGCGGGACCACAGCCACGAAGAAGATGCCCACCTTGGGGTTGAGCAGGCAGCTCAGCAGCCCCTGGCGGAAGGCCCGCCCAGTAGTCGGGATCGGGCCGGTCAGTTCCCCGGGAATGCCCGGTCGGCTCCCAGCACCGCGGCGGTAAGCCCACAGACTCTGGACACCGAGAAAGATCAGATACACGGCACCCGCGAGACGAATCGCAGCGAACGCCACGTCCCACCGCTGCAGAACCGCAGCCAGACCGACGGCCGCGGCCAGCGCCCAGGCGAGCGAGCCTGCTGCCGCACCAAGCGCGGTCGCAATGCCCGAGAAACGGCCGCCTCGCATGCAGTTGCGCAGCACAAGGAGAGTGTCCGGGCCCGGAGTCACCGTCACCAACAGGGCGAAGAGTGAAAAGCTGATGACGGCAGTCGTCACGGCAGGCTCCTGTCCTGGCTATCACAAGCGGAAACGTAGCTGGGCTCCGCTCCGGCAGTGTAGAGCCGCCCAAGATCCGGCACCCGGCCGAGAATCCTGAGTGCCTTGCAGGCTGGTGCCGACGCCACCGCGTCGGATGCGGACGGCGGGCGGCGAACGTCGACTCGACGACCTGCCGGGCCCACCAGTACGTGGCAGGAGCCCGGCACGCCTGCTCCGACCGACCATCCCGAAAGGGGGGGCACGTGTGAACGAAGAGGGGCGTGAGGCCCTGGGACGTTCCCGAGGCGGACTGACCAGCAAGGTCCATCCGCCGGCCGACCACCACCGCATCAGGATCTGGCTCCGTGACCTCATCAAAGAGCCATCAGACACTGCCCAGGCGCGTGGGGTGTGTGCGAAATGGAGCTCCCCCCGCGGCACTATGAGCGACTGCGCTCGACTCCCCTCACAACGCAGGGCAGTTACGGCATGGGCTGCACGCCTTGTCGCAGTGCCCAGCTCCGGGACCTGGTCCTTCTTCGCTGGCATACGTTGCTCTGCGAGTTAACGGCCTACACACGTGCCGGCGAGGCGCGGAGGCGTCGACGTGCGTGCTCAACCGCTTCGGGCTTCGGCCCACCCCACGGCTCTTGGCTTTGAGCGTCAGTAACCTAGAATGACGTTCGTGAGTACCCAGGGGAAACGCCGGATCGACGAGATCGGCAACGAGAGCCGCCGCCGCATTCTCGACTCGGCGGAGAAACTGTTCACCGACCGCGGGTTCGACCGCACCTCATTCGCCGAAATCGCCGAACGTTCGGGCATTAGCCGGGGTTCCATTCCGTGGCATTTCAAGAACAAGCACGGATTGTTCCTTGCCGTGATCGAGCGTGCGATGGAGCGCGCGATGACTCCGGAGCCGCGCACCTCCTCTCCGACGCTTACCGAGCTGGCCGAGGAATTCGCCTCCTGGGTACGAAACGGTGAATCGGCGCTGGTGTTCATGGCAGTGAACGAGGCCATGAACAGTTCCGGCGCCGTCCGGGTTCAGTACCAGGAATTCTTCGCCAGACACCGGCACGGACTCGAACTCTGGCTGCGGGCCCGCCGCCCCGAGACCGCCGATCCCGAGACCGCGTCGAAGCGGGAGCGCACGTTCGCCTTGGCGTTCACCGGAACACTGTTCGGAATTCACCTGCAGGCGCTCGTCGACCGGGCCAGTGTGGATTTCGACGAGGCCATGCGGCTGGTCGCGGCCGAGTTCGACAAGAACCTCCGTAACGTGTGGGACGTACCGGATCGCTCGGAGTCCGGCGATCCGGATCAGTGACCCTCTGCGCCGTCCCCGCCTCCCCCCACCCCTGTGCCGAAGCCCACACCTACGCCCGCATCTACTTCTGCATCTACTTCTGCATCTATGTCGGGAATGATTCGAGAATGGCTTCCATCCTCGCCTTCAGGGCCGGGCGCACGAAGTCATCCGTGTGAATCCACATCGCCTTGGCTTCCATGCCGGCGATCACCATTTCGCCTACGGCGTCGATGCCCGTGCCTTCCTTGAGGTAGCCCTCGGTACTACTGGGGGCCGCTCCACGGCGTAGAACTGATACGCCCTCGTCGACCGAACCGGTGTTGTGAAGAATTCCGGTGTTGACAGGACCGGGGCAGAGCACGCTGACATCGATATCGTATGCGGACAATTCCCGTCGCAGTGACTCGGAAAGCCCCACCACCGCGAATTTGGCCGTCGTGTACAGCACGCTCGAATTGGGGATCAGACCCGCGCCCGACGCGGTGTTCACGACGTGTCCACCCTCGCCGCGTTCGATCATGCGCGGTACGAACGTCTGCAGCCCGTTGACCACCCCGTCGAGGTTGATCCCGAGGGCGACGTCCCACTTCTCGAACGTCCACTTCGCGACCGGAGCGTGCGGAGCGATGCCGGCGTTGTTGAAAAGCAGGTCGACCGGCCCCAGCTTCGCCGCGACTGCGTCCGCGGCCGCGGCGAACGCCGTACGGTCACGGACATCCAGCCGTACCGTCTCGACCTCGGTGACCCGCGACAGCTCCTCACCGGCCCTGTGCAGCATCTCCTCGTCGATGTCGGCCAACGCGAGCCGCACACCGCGCTTGGCCAGCGCGCGTGCGATGCCGAGGCCGATGCCTTGACCGCCACCGGTGATGAAGGCGACGGATTCGTTCCACATCCTCATGGGACTCCCTTTTCTCAATGTCACCGCGTACGACGGAGCGTGGCCACGTACTTGATGCGGCGGCGTATCCGCCGCGGCGCGGCACCGACCAGGTGGAGCACGGCGGACCCGATGGCTGCCGTGATCAAGTAGGACGGGAAGGCGAGCGTCTTGACGTCATCTCCGGGCAGCAGGGCCTGCATGCCGACGGTGACACCGGTGGCGAGCAGCCCGGCAACGAATCCGCGCGCCGCCGCCGACCATCCGTACTTGTGCTCGCGCCCTGCGACGACTGCGCCGAGTACGCCGATGACCTGCATCGTCCCCCAGGCCACCACCGACCACTTCAGCGTGAGGCCCGCGAGGACACCGAAGATGATCGGCGCCACGATCAGGGCGACAGCTTGCCGCCGACGGGAATAGTCGATCAACGACTCATCGCGCGGCGACTCCCGATCCGCGTCCGCCTCCGCCACCTGCACGTGCTCTTCGGACATGCTCTGGATCTCCTCCATGTCACAGGGCTCTCGGCCTACCCGGCCACCTCTATGTCATCAGCATAGACTCTATCGATGACGTAGAGCGAAGAGGGTCGGTTCGGCGGGCGACTGCTGGGTGCGCTCTTGGACCGGGCGCGTGAGATGGAGGATTCGCCTGCGGGTGAGACGTTCCTGAATGCCACGGCCGTCGAGGTTCCGTGGGAGGACGGCGTGCGGATGCCTCTGTCGATCTTGGACGGGAGTCGCGCGACCAGGTCGGGGCCATGGTCGTCACCACTGGCAAGGTCGATGTCGGTGTGCGGTTTTCTGGTGTGGCGGGGAGTGTGGTGGAGGCGTTGGTTGAGGCTGTGTTGCTGGTTTCGCGGGGGGAGCTGCGTATTCCCGTGGAGAAGTCGTACGGGCTCGCGGAGGCTGCGGCGGCACATGCCGACAGCCAGGCCGGTCATACGCGGGGGCGTCGGGTGGTGGTTGTCTGAGTTGTAGTTCACCCCCACCGGTGCGGGGGTGCCGGTGGGTGCGCCGGTGGGGGTGTTTGTGTGTGGGCCTTGCGGGTGGGTGTGGTCCTAGCCGACGAGGAGTACGAGCTTTCCGCGTAGGTGGCCGTGCTCGCCGGCCTGGTGCGCCTCGGCGGCATCGGCGAGCGGGAAGGTATGTGTGGGCGGGGGCTGGAAGCGCCCGGACTGGATCAGTTCGCCGATGGTGTCGAGGGCGTGGAGGGCCCGGCCGCTTTCCCCGGTGCTGAACCTGACGCCGTGTTTGCGGGCTCCGGGGACGTCGGCGAGTGTGATGACGTGCTGGGCGCTGCCGGTGAGTTGGCTGAGCTCGGGCAGAATTCCGTTGCCTGCGATGTCGAGTGCGAGGTCGATGCCGTCGGGTGCGAGTGTGCGGACCCGGTCCGGGAGGCCGGGGCCGTAGGTGAGGGGTTCGGCACCGAGGGTGCGGAGGTATGCGTGGTTGGCGGGGCTGGCTGTTCCCAGCACGCGGGCGCCGCGTACCACGGCGAGTTGTACTGCGGCGCTGCCGACGGTGCCGGAGGCGCCGTTGATGAGGAGTGTGGTGCCGGGTCCGGCGCCGAGCTGGTCGAGTGCGCGGGTGGCCGTTTCGATGGCGGCGGGCAGCGCTGCGGCGGCGGTGAAGTCGAGGGGCGGCGGGATGGGTGCGTAGTGGGAGAGCACTGCGAGTTCGGCCTGGGCGCCTTCTTGGGCGGTGAAGCCGAATACGGGGTCGCCGATGGCGGTGTCGGTGACGCCTTCGCCGAGTTCGTCGACGGTGCCTGCTGCTTCGTGGCCGAGGGTCTGGGGGAGCCCTTGGTCCATGAGGCCCTTGCGCTTTTTCCAGTCGCTGGGGTTGATGCCGGCGGCGCGTACGGCGATGCGGATCTGGCCGGGGCCCGGGTGCGGGTCGGGGAGTTCCGTTGTCTCGAGGACTTCGGGTCCGCCGAACCGGCTGAATCGCACTGCTTTCATCGTTGGCTCCGCTTGTGGCCGGGTGTTGCTGGTGTCAGGTGCTTGTCGGTGGTGAGTGTGTCATGGGGTGGCGGGCGCACGGCACTTGGTGGCGTTGGTGGGGGTTAGTAGGCGGAGTTGACGTTGTCCATGGTGCCGTATTTGTCGGCGGCGTAGTTGGCTGCGGCGACGATGTTGGCGACGGGGTCGGTGAGGCTGTTTTTGGTGCCCTTGACGTGGTAGGTGTCGAAGGTGGGCTGGATGACTTGGAGGAGTCCCTTGGAGGGGATGCCGTTCTGGGCGTTGATGTCCCAGTTGTTCTGGGCGTGGGGGTTGCCGCTGGATTCGCGCATGATGTTGCGGTGGAGGCCTTCGTAGCTGCCGGGGATGTGTTTGGTCTTCATGATGGCGAGTGATTCCTTGATCCAGCCGTCGAGGTTGTTGCTGTATTTGGTGCTTTTGACGATCGCGGTGACGGCGTCGGTGTGCTTGGCGCTGGGGGTCTTCTTCGCCGTGGTCTTCGTGGCTGTGGTTTTCGTGGTGTGGTGTGCGGTTTTTTCGGTGTGGTGGGCCTGTTTGGTGATGGCTGCGGTGGTGATGGCGGCGGCGGAGACGGGGGTGGTGGTGTGTGTGGGTGTGGTGGCGTGGGCGTGGGGGGCGAGGGTGAGGGTGATGGCGGCGGCGCTGGTGGTGGCGAGGGCGGTGATGGTGGTCTTGCGGAGGGTGCGGGGGGTGGTGGCAGTCATGGGGGTGCCTTTCGGGTGGGGTGTGGTGGGGAGGCCGGCTGGGGGTGGGTGACACGGGTGGCTGTGGTGGCCGTGGTGTGTGTCGTGGGGCCGGTGTGTGGGTGGCGGGCGGTGGTGTTCCGTCCGGTCCGGTGTGTGGCTTCCCGGTATGTCCATCACCTTGCGAGAGGGTCCCTGCTGGTGGCAATTATGTGACCTACGACCCCAGATAGTGACAAAACGGACATGGGTGTTGTGGGGCCTGTGCTGGTGGGGGTGGGGGTGGGGTGTGGGTCTACTAGGGGGTGTCCTGTGTGACGGGGGTCCTATGTCCGGGCTCACAGTCCGCTGGTTTCAGCGCCTCTGATTCCTACTTTGTGTCACTGCCCGTGTACGGCGATGGCCCCGGTTCTGTGGTCCTGTTCCCTGTCCGGCGGAGGGGGATGGGGTGGGGGTGGGGTGGGTTGGTGTGGGGGCGGGGGTGTGCCGGGAGCCGGGGCGTGTCCGTTGAATGGTGGCGGCTCGACGGCTGCGGTCGGGGATTGTGCGGGCCGGGCGGCGAAGGCGGTTGAGGGTATGCGGACTGCTCTGGCTGCTTCGGGGTATCGCTCGAGGACGTCATCAGTACGCGGGTTCTTGTTGCGTCGGTTTGCCGGGAGGATTTGGTGGCCGCGTGGCGGGTCGTCCGGGACGCGTTCGCTGATCATGATGTCTCGAGCACGCTGATGGGTGTGACGGTGCTGGGTTACGAGGATCAGCTGGTCGAGATCGAGGCTGTTGCTGCGGTGCTCGATTCCTGGGCTTCTTCACAACGGCACGACACGGCGCGGCAGGATCAAGGGGGCGTGGCACGGCAGGTGCCGGCGGCCGGCCCCCCGGCCCCCGGAGGAACACCCCCCGGGGGTCGGAGGAACACCCCCCGGGGGTCGGAGGAACACCCCCCGGGGGGTCGGAGGAACACCCCTGGGGGTGTTCCTCCGGAGCTTTCCGGGGGTGGGGGTGCCGGGGTGTTTGGGTGCTGGGTGTTGTGGTGGTTGCCCCGCTCTGCGGGGAGGGTGCTGCTGTTGTTGTTGTGTTGATGGTGGGGGATCAGTGTGGGGGTGGGGTGGTTGGGCGGTTCAGGGCGTACACCGTGATGGGGTTGTCCTGGAGTTGGTCTTCTCGGCGGGGGGTGAATCCGAGGCGTTGGGCTACTGATATTGATGCGTTGTTGCCTGGTCGTATGAGGGCGGTGACGTAGTCGTTGTCGAGTGTGCTGAAGCCCCAGTCCAGGCATGCCTGGGCGGCTTCGGTTGCGTATCCGTGTCCCCAGTGGCTGGTTTTGAGGGTCCAGCCCAGTTCGACTTCGTCGAACTGTTCCCAGTACTGCAGGCCGGTGCGGCCGATGAATGTGTGGCTGGGTTTGAGTTCGATGGCGCACAGGCCGTGGCCTCGCTGGTTCCACTGCTGCTCGGTCTTGGTGAGCCGCTCTCGTGCCTGCCGGCGTGAGAAGGTCCCGGTGAAGTGGCTGACCTGTGGGTCGGCGTGGAGTTCGGTGAAAGCGTCGAGGTCGGACAGCCGGAGAGGCCGCAGGAGCAGCCGGTCGGTCTCGATCATGTCTTGAGCCTAGTTTCGCTGTCCCGGGGCTCTGGTGTGGTTCCGGCCGTTCTGCGGGGCGGGCAGCACGTGTGGGAAAGGGCGGGCCGGGCCTGCCCGTTGTCGCCAGCCTCGTGGGGGAGCGGAACACACACCCCCGCTGCGGTGTCCTGCTGCTCGGCGGTGCCCACGGCATTGCGGGCATGACGCTCAGCGGCCACCTCAGCACGTGCAGATTGCGCACTGCCTCCGACGAGCTCGTCGACGCCCTTATCTGCATGGTCACCACCACCAGCACCAGCACCAGCACCACCACCGGAGCCGTCGGAGCGGCATGCACCGGTACCGGCGAAAGCGCACAGCAACGCCCGTGCCCCGCCCCAGCAATGCCCGCGCCCCGCTTGGCAACACCCCTTGCCTCGCCCCAGCAATGCTCGCGCCTCGCTTCGCCTCGGCTGGCTGCGGCCGATGCTGTGTTTGGTGCCGGGGGTCGGGCGCTTTTCTTCGGGTGTCTGGTGTTGGGGGGTGTCGGCTGGCTGTCTTGCCGGTACGTGTATGTGTACGTGAACGGTGTTCGGCGGTCACGCAGTTGCCACGCTCTGTTATCGCCGGTAGTTCTCCGGCAGTGTTTGGGTGCCCGCCGCCGGCCCCCCGCCGCCGCCCCCCGCTGTCGGAACCCGCCCGTTGCGGGGCCACCCGCCGTCGGACCCACCGGCTGCGTGGCCCCTCGCCGCGTGGCCGCTTGCCGCGTGGCCGCTTGCCGCGTGGCCGCTTGCCGCGTGGCCGCTTGCCGCGTGGCCGCTTGCCGCGTGGCCGCTTGCCGCGGGTGTGCTGCGGCTGGGTCACTTGCTGTGGGGCCGCTCGCCTTCGACCGGGCGGGTCGCTGCTGGGCTGGCCGCCGCGGGGGCGGGCTGCTGCTTGGGCTGCGTTCTGTGTTGTGTTGTGGGTGGTCTGTTCTGTCTGGCGACCCTGGTCACATGGGTTTTCGTGTGGGCTTCTAATATTTGAATTCTGTGTTCTTCGACGGGGCGCTGATGCCTGTTTGGTCGTGCTCGGCGTCTCATGCCTGACATGGCGGCGTCCACCGTACGGGGGATGGAGCCGAGTACCCGAGGAGAGGAACGTTCATGCGCGCCCGGAGTATCGCAGCGGCCACCGCAGCAGCAGTAGCGGTGGTGGCGGCCCGTGACCTCGTTCAGAAGAAGCACGCGTTGCTGCGGAACTTTCCGGTGATCGGGCATGCCCGTTACCTGCTGGAGACGATCGGGCCGGAGCTGCGGCAGTACATCGTGACCTCCAATGATGAGGAGCGGCCGTTCAGCCGGGATCAGCGGACCTGGATCTATGCGTCGGCGAAGGAGGAGAACAACTACTTCGGGTTCGGGACCGATAATGACGTCGAGCACATGCAGGGGCACGCTTACCTCAAGCAGCGGACGTTCGCCGGTGAGCTGCCCGATGTGCATGATCCGCAGGCTCCGTTGCCCTCGGCGAAGGTGCTGGGCGGGCCGCGGGGGCGTGCCGGGGCGTTCCGGCCGGCGAGTGTGGTGAATATTTCCGCGATGAGTTTCGGGTCGCTCTCCGGTGCGGCGGTCACCGCGCTCAACAAGGGTGCGGCGCTGGCGGGCACGCTGCAGAACACGGGGGAGGGCGGGCTCTCGCCGTATCACCGCAACGGTGGTGACCTCATTCTGCAGATCGGTACGGCGTACTTCGGCTGCCGTAACGAGGACGGCACTTTCAGTATCGACAAGCTCAAGGATGTCGTTGCCGGTGCTCCGGTCAAGGCGATAGAGATCAAGCTTTCCCAGGGTGCCAAGCCGGGGCTCGGCGGGATGCTGCCGGGTGCGAAGGTGACTCCGGAGATCGCTGAGATCCGTGGTATCCCGCTGGGCAAGGACTGTGCTTCTCCGTCGCGGCACACCGCGTTCAGTGACGTGGACTCGATGCTCGACTTCGTCGAGCTGATCGCCGCGGAGACCGGTCTGCCGGTCGGGGTCAAGAGCGCGGTGGGCGAGATGGGTTTCTGGCAGGAGCTGGCCACGCTGATGGCGCGGGGGGACCGCGGTGTCGACTTCGTGACCATCGACGGTGGTGAGGGCGGTACCGGGGCGGCGCCGCTGACCTTCACCGACTCGGTGTCGCTGCCGTTCCGGATGGGTTTCTCCCGGGTGTACGGCACGTTCGCCGAGCTGGGGCTGACCGACGATCTGACGTTCATCGCGTCCGGCAAGCTCGGTCTGCCCGAGAACGCCGCGGTCGCGTTCGCTCTGGGCGCCGACATGATCAACGTGGCGCGTGAGGCGATGCTCTCGATCGGCTGTATCCAGTCGCAGAAGTGCCACACCGACAAGTGCCCCACCGGTATCGCCACCCAGAACCCGCGGCTGGCCCGGGGTATCGACCCGGTCTCCAAGTCCACCCGGGCGGCTGTCTACCTGCGGACCCTGCGCAGGGAGCTGATGAAGATCTCAGCGGCCGTGGGTGTCGCCCACCCGGCGCTCATCACGGCTTCCGACATCGAGATCATGAACGGCGACTACGACGCCCGTACGCTGCTCAGCGTCTACGGCTACAAGAAGGGCTGGGGCGAGCTCGGCCCGCGCCTCACCGAGGAGATCACCGCCCTGCTCACCACGAAACCGGCCTCCGGGCAGGAACCGGTCGTCTGAACCCGCCGGCAGCGGCCAGCACCGCGCCCACACGCTCACATGCTCACGCGTTCACCGTTCTTATGCTGCGTGGACGGGTGTGGTGCGGGTCCGGTGGCAGCGCCCCCGCCCCCCTCTTTTTTTGTCCTGCGAACAGTCCTTGCCTAGGTGATCACAGCATGAGTGAAAAAGTGAGATTCCGGAGCACTGTCGGCCCTGAACTGGCCGGAGTGATCGACCTTCCCGAGGGCGAGACGCGGGGCTGGGGACTGTTCGTGCACGGGTTCACCCTCGGCAAGGACTCGCCGGCCGCCTCGCGTGTCAGCAAGCAGCTGGCACGCGAAGGGATCGGGATGCTGCGCTACGACAACCTCGGGATCGCCGACTCCGACGGTGACTGGGGGGACGGTTCCTTCACCATCAAGGTTCAGGACACGATCCGCGCGGTGACGCTGATGGCGGAGCGGGGGACTCCGGTGGATCTGCTGGTGGGGCACTCGTGGGGAGGCGCCGCCGTGCTGGCCGCGGCGGCCGGGGCCACTGGTGTCCGGGCGCTCGCCACGATCGGGGCGCCCATCGATCCCAGTCACGTCGAGCGGCAGTACGACGCGGTCATGGACCGTGTCCTGAGCGAAGGGGCGCACGAGTGGTTCGTCGGCGGGCGGACCCTGGTCCTCAAGCGGGCCTTCGTCGAAGACGTCCATCAGGCTCATCTGCGCGACCGGATAAGCGAGTTGAACCTGCCGCTCCTCGTCCTGCACTCGCCCACCGACTCCACTGTCGGTATCGACAACGCGGGGGAGATCTTCCGCGAGGCACGCCACCCGCGCAGTTTCGTCGCGCTCGAGGGAGCGGACCATCTCCTGACCGCCCGGGGCCAGGCCCAGCGCGCCGCCCACATCATCAGCGCCTGGGCCGACCAGTACATCCACGGGACCCGGCCCGCAGGAACACTCCCGCCGGCCAGGGAGAGCTCACACAGCTAAGCCCTGGGCATCCTGCCCCTGCTCCTGTTCGCCCCCGGCGGGTCGCCTCGCCCTCGCCCTCCCCGGCTCTGTCTCTGGTTCCGGTTCCGGTCGGGCAGGATCCGGAAGCCGTGGCCCGGTGGTGTCCAGGGAGCTGGTGTCGGTCGCCGGTCCTAGCCTCGTTCCCGGGCTGACCGGCACCCGGCTGACCAGTCCCCGGCTGAAGGATTCGGCCGGCCAGTACGAGCGTCCGGAGAGCAGCGCCATGGCATCGATCCCGCAGAAGATCACCACTTTTCTCATGTTCGAGGGCAGGGCGGAGGAAGCGCTGACTTTCTACATGTCGCTGTTCGAGGACGCGGAGATCGTCGACATCTCCCGCTACGGCGCCGACGGCCCCGGCGAGGCGGGCACGGTCCAGCGCGCTACGTTCTCGCTCGCCGGACAGCGGTTCATGTGCGTTGACAGTTACGTCAAGCACGGCTTCGGGTTCACCCCGGCGGTGTCGCTGTTCGTCGAGTGCGGCACAGAGGCTGAGCTCGACCGCCTCTACGGTGCCCTCGCCGAGCAGGGCACGGAGCTCATGCCGCTGGGCTCGTACGGCTTCAGTGCCAAGTTCGGCTGGGTGAACGACCGCTTCGGTGTCTCCTGGCAGCTGAACCTGCCCGAGTGACAGCGGTGCGGGTTCGGTTCGTATCCCGCAGCGGAAGACCGTGAACGGCCGCCGGCGCCGTGTACGGGGGCTCGCCCCCCCGGGGCCGCTGTGGCCGGAGCCGTCCGCCTGTACCTCGGGCTGTGAGCGCCACACCAGTGTGTCCGCCCGTGGCGGTGCGTGCGTGGCGATCTTGCGCCAGGCTGGGGCCGAACCGTTCCGCCGGCGGCGCCTGCCCCACCCCCCTTCGGCGGTACAGCCAACGCCACTGGAGGTGACGGGTGGACCAGGGCCCTGCGAACCACGGCCCCGACCCCGACGGCCCCGACCGCGACCGCGACGGCACGAACCGCGACGGTACGGCACACGACGGCCCGGACTTCGACGGCCCGGACCGCGACGGCCAGGACTTCGACGGCATGGACCGCGATGGCCCGGACTTCGACGGCCCGGCTGGCGGTGACACGGCTCGTGGCCGGGGTTTTCCCGCCGGTGCCGTGTCCGAGGCGGCGGGCCGGGCCGGTTCCGGGCGGGCTGGTTCCGGGCGGGCGGGGAGTCTGCGGCTGGCTTCCCCGGCCGGGCGTGGTGTGCTGGCCTGCGCGGTCCTCGGCTCGGGCATGACCATGCTGGACGCCACCGTGGTCAACGTCGCGCTGCCACGCATCGGAGCCGACTTCGACGTCCCGCTCTCGGCGCTCCAGTGGACCATCACCGCGTACATGCTCCCGCTCGCCGGGCTGATCCTGCTCGGCGGCAGCCTCGGAGACCGCTACGGGCGGCGCCGGATCTTCATGACCGGGGTGGCCTGGTTCGCGGTGGCGTCCGTGCTGTGCGGGCTCGCACCCAACGACGGCGCGCTGATCGCCGCCCGCGCCCTGCAGGGAACCGGCGGAGCACTGCTCACCCCCGGCTCACTGGCCCTGGTGCAGGGCACCTTCCGCAAGCAGGACCGTGCCAAGGCGGTCGGACTGTGGTCGGGGCTGGGCGGCGTGGCCACCTCCGTCGGCCCTTTCCTGGGCGGCTGGCTGGTGGACGGGCCGGGCTGGCGCTGGATCTTCTACATCAACGCCCCGCTGGCCCTGGCCGTGCTGCTCCTCGCGGTGCGCTGGGTGCCCGAGAGCCGCGACTGGCTGGCGGCCGGGCGGTTCGACGCGGCGGGCGCCGCTCTGGCCGCTCTCGGCCTGGCCGGCATCACCTACGCGCTGATCGACGCGACCGGCGGTTTCGGGCCGGCGGTGATCGTGGCACTGCCGGCCGGGCTGCTGTTCACCGCGCTCTTCCTGCGGCGGGAGGCCAGGACCGGGCATCCCATGCTGCCCCTGGGAATGTTCCGGGTGAAGCTGTTCACCTCGGTCAACCTGGTCACCCTGTGCCTCTACGCGGCGATCGGCGGGGTGTTCTTCCTGCTGCCCACCCAGTTGCAGAACGGTCTGGGATACGAGGCACTGGCCGCCGGGGTGGCCTCGCTGCCCATCACCGTCCTGATGATGCTGCTGTCCGGGCCGGCCGGCGCCCTGGCCCAGCGGACCGGCCCGCGCCCGCTGCTCACCCTGGGACCGCTGGTCGCCGGGGCGGGCCTGGCCCTGCTGCACCGGGTGCATCCCGGCAGCTCGTACGGGGCGGACGTCCTGCCCGCCGTGCTGGTCCTCGGGCTGGGCATGAGTATGTTCGTCGCACCGCTGACCGCGACCGTCCTGGCGTCCGTCGACGTACGGCGGGCCGGAATCGCCAGCGGCGTCAACAACGCCGCCGCCCGGGTCGCCCAGTTGCTCGCGGTGGCCGCGCTGCCGCTCGCGGTCGGCCTGTCCGGCAGCGGATACCGCACCGTCTCCACCGTCGACCGCGCCTTCGGCCAGGCGGTGCTGGTCTGCGCCGGGCTCATGGTGCTGGGCGCCGCGCTCGCGTGGTTCACGGTGCCGGCCGACGTACTGCGCCCCGACGAGGACACCCCGCACGCCCGCCCCCAATGCACCGTGCACGGCGCACCCGCGCTCCCGCCGCTGGAGCCCGGCGCCCGCCGCGACCCCGGCCCCCCGCCCTCCCAGGGCCCCGGCACCGCACCCGCCTAGGCTGCCGCCCGCCAACAACCACAGCAACGCCCACGGCAACGCCCTGGCCGATGGGACTGGTGGGACCGGCGGGTTCGTCGGGCCCGGTCCAGGGCCCGGTCCGGGGCGGGGCGGTGGCGGGGCCTAGCATCACGACGCGGGACGGACCGGCAGGGCAGTGTGACGGTGGGACAAGGGGAGGGCGGGGCGGTGGGTGTGACACGGCAGGACACCACGGCAGGCGGCGAGGGCACTGTCCCGCCCGGCGGGCGGCTGCATCCGGTGGCGGACACTCTGGGCTACCTCGCCGGGCGGTGGCGGGTCGAGCGGACCGTGTACGACCTGTCCCAGGACCGGAACGGCACGTTCAGCGGCACGGCCTGCTTCACCCGCCGGGAACAGCCCGCCACCGGGCTGCTCCATGCCGAGCGCGGCGAGTTCACCTGGGGCGGGGTGACCCGGCCCGCTTCCCGTGAGCATCTCTTCGAGCCGGCGGGCGACGGGGCGGCCTTCGTACGGTTCGCCGACGGCCGCCCCTTCCACCTGCTGGACCTGCGCGGCGGACACTGTCTGGCCGACCACCCGTGCGCCGAGGACGTCTACCGCGGCGAGTTCAGTGTGCTCACCGCGGACCGCTGGCGGGTGGTGTGGACGGTACGGGGCCCGGCCAAGGACCTGCGGCTGGTGAGTGTGCACCACCGGATCTGAGACCCGCGGTGCGGTGAGTGTGCACCACCGGATCTGAGACCCGCGGTGCGGTGAGTGTGCACCACCGGATCTGATCCCGCGGTGCGGTGAGTGTGTACCACCGGATGTGAGTTCCGCGGCGGCCAAGGAGCAGCCCGCGCCGCGCAGGACAGGGCGTCCGGGGGCCGTGCACCTCGGCGTACGATGCCGGGATGTGCACGGACAGCCCTCTGGGCGCTTCGGCCCTGCTGATCAACGGCACTGTCGGGGTGGGTAAAACCACCGTTGCCGGCGCGGTGGGTGATCTGCTCGCCGGGGCCGGGACCCCGCACGCGGTCCTCGACCTCGACTGGCTGAGCCAGTCGTGGCCCGCTCCTGCTGGTGACCGGTTCAACTTCACCATGCTGCTGCGGAATCTGCGGAGCGTCGCCGGTAACTACCTCGCCGCTGGAGCGACCCGTCTCGTACTCGCCGGCGTGGTCGAGCGGCAGGAGGAGCGGCGGCAGCTGGCCGCTGCGGTGGGTGTCGGTCTCACGGTGTGTCTGCTGCGGGCCGAACCGGCCGTCGTCCACCGGCGTCTGACCCGCCGCCATGACGGGGAGCCCGGAGCACTGCGGTGGCATCTGGAGCGGTCCGGTGAACTGGACACCATCCTCGGCAGGGCCGCGGTCGAGGACTTCACCACCGACACCACCACAGGCTCCGTCCCCGCCATTGCCGCATCGGTGATCGGGGCAGCCGGCTGGCAGTGACCACCCCGGGGGCAATCCCGCTGTGCGGCACGAACAGCCTCCCCCCACACCAGCCGTTTCCACGGCATGGGTCACGCCGTCCGCGCCCCGGACCCTCACCGGGAGGCGGGGGAGGGGTTCTCAGGCGGCGGTTGCCGCGCCGCTGTCCGCGGTCTCCGTGCCGGCCGGCTTGGTCTGGTAGTAGACCGAACGGCCCTGCTTGGAACGCTCGATGACCCCACGGGCAACGCCCTGCTCCAGAGCATTGCGTACGACGGTCACCTGCACACCCCGCTCGGGGTGTGCCTGGGCCACCGCGGCGGCGACTTCGGTGGACGACTTGGGCTCACTGTGCCCGGCGAGGCAGGAACTCACCAGCTCGAGCCATGTGGGCCCGCCCGCACCCTGTGCGGGGGCAGCCTTCTTCGCGGGAGCCTTCGCGCGGCGTACGGGCTCGGCCCCGGCCTTCGGCGAGCGCCCCGCCTTCGGGGTCTTCGCACCGGCATTCTTCGCGCCGGTGTTCCTCGCGCCGGTGTTCTTGGCGGTCGCGGTCTTGTTCCTGGGGCTGCGTGCCGCGGGCACCTTGGCCGGCTTCCTGCCGGGCTTGGCTGCCGGCCCGGCAGAGGTGCCGAGGATGTCCTGCATCTTCACGAGGACCTGTCCGCTCTCCTCGAGCTGGACCAACTCCTCCTGCAGGCGCACCAGTTCGGCGCGGACCCGGTCTTGCTCACTCTGGTTGGCCGCGAGGTCATCGGCGACCTTCTGTGCGTACTCGGCCTGCACACCGGATGCGGCGTTGACTGTGGACATGAGGCCCTCATCTTTTAGCTGTGTGGTGGACGGGTGTGCTGGGGATGCTACTCACTTCCGCGAGGGTGATTCCCCAGTGGTACTGCTCGAACGCAGGCACCCCCGCGCAGGCTGCACACACGTCCAGGGCCCGCCCGCAGTGCCACGGCACCCCGGGCGGGCCCTGCGATTGACACTTCGGCCGCCTGCGGGACAGCTGACCGGGCCCCCGCCCTGGCACCAACCCGCCCCCGTACGAACGGTGTTGGACGACAGAAACTGCCGGTGCCGGTGCCGGTGCCGGTGCCGGTGCTTCACCGCGCCGGTGCTGTGACGGGTGTTCCTTCCGGTGCACGCGTGTCCCGGTGCTGTGCTCAGCTGTAGTAGGCGATCTTCTCGTCGAGGACCTCCATGGCCCGGCCCAGTGCCGCCACCCGCTCCTGCAGGGCGGCACGGCGCTCACGGAGGAAGACGACCCGGTCCTGCGGCGGGTGCTCGGCGCGCAGGATGGCGATGAACCCCCGCAGGTCCGCGATCCCCAGACCGGCCTCGCGGAAGCATGTGACCAGACCGATCCAGAAGACGTCGCTCTCGGTGTACTGCCTGCGCCCGCCGCCCGAGCGCCGGATCGGGCCGATGAGCCCTTCCCGCTCGTAGTACCGCAGCGTGTCGATGGAGACGCCGGTACGGTCGGCGGCCGCTGCCGGGGAAAGGGTGGTCATCGGGCTCCTCCGTGACTGCTGCTACCGCGCCTCGGCGAAGCGCGCCACGTGCTCGTCGTCGAGTTGCACCCGGCGTGCGGCGAGTGCCTCCTCGATCTGTTCCACCCGGCTCGCGCCGACGATGGGATCGATCCCCTGCCGCATCAGCCACGCGAGGACGACCTGGTTCCTCGTGGCCGCGAGCTCACCGGCGACATCGTCCAGGACCGCGAGTACCCGGGTGGTCCCGGGGTGATCATAGGCGGGCGGAAGCGGCCTGTCCGCGCGTACGTACGAACCCCACAGCAATGAGCTGTACGACCACACCCCGAGCCCCTCCGACCGCGCCAGGTCCAGATCTTCGGGGGTGAGCATGCGGTGGCCCGCCTCCGCGACGGGGGTGAGCGGGCGCGGCCCGACGAGCGAGTGGCGCAGCTGCAGGGCCGTCCACGGTTCCACGCCCCGCTCCCGCGCGAGCGACCGGGCCTGCCCGACACGCCAGGCGGTGTGGTTGGCCGCCCCGATGCGCAGAGCCACCCCCTTCGCGACCAGGTCGCCGAACACGCCGACCGTCTCCTCCAGCGGCACGGTCCGGTCCTCGGCGTGCGCCCAGAGCAGATCGACATGACCGACTCCCAGGCGCTCCAGACTCCCCTGCACACCGGCGCGGACGGCGCGGGCGGAGAGACCCTCGGCGCTCTGCGGCCAGGAGTGCGGGACCAGCGGGTTCTGCCGCACCTTCGTCGCGATCCGTACAGCGTCGCGAGCGCCCGGGCGGGCCCGCAGCCACGCGCTGATCAGGCGCTCGCTGGCGCCGCCGGTACCGCTGGGGTCGGCCCAGAAGGAGTAGCAGTTCGCGGTGTCGAGCCAGACACCGCCGCCGGCGACGAACGAGTCGAGGACCGCGAAAGCCCGGCCGGGGGCAACGCGGGTGCCGAAGTCCATTGTCCCGAGGACGATCTGGGGGTCGTTGGTGTGCATGCGGCCCATCCTCCGATCTGGTGCGCGCTCCAGGTCAAGAACCACACCCCGCCCGTGCCCGGCCGGCCTGCAACGCCTGTGCGAACACCACTTGTTGGAACACCACTTGTTGGAACGCCGCTTGTTGGAACGCCGCTTGTTGGAACGCCTCTGGGTTCCTGTGACGTCAGTAGGGGTGGACGGGGAACGCGGAGATGGAGAAACATGCTGGTTCTGGTGCTGATCGGTGTCGTGGTGCTCGCTGCCGCCGGGTGCGTGTGTGTGGTGTGGGCCCAGCGTGGCGGGCCCCGCTGGGTCAGGGCGGCGGCGTCCGTGACACTCGCCGCGGGCGAGGTGGTACGCCGCTCGAACCGGCGGCGCGGCCTGAACAGGACCACCGGTAACGGCGACGGCTGAACAGCCCGGGCCGGACCAGGCCGGGCCGGGCTGGGCCGGGCCGGACGGGCCGGGGACAGGAGGCGGGGGCGGGGGCGGCCGGTCCGGTGTGTGGACAACGGCCGTTCCCCACCCCGCCCCGCCCCGCCCCGCCCCGCCCCCGCCCCCTCCCTTCCCTTTTCCTTCGGTGTCAGTTCAGTGTGCTGACGCCTCAGTGTGCTGAGACCGCTGCCGGTTTCGGGAGTGTGCAGCCCGCGGCCGGCAGGTCGAGCTTGTTGCCCGTGGTGAAGCAGGCGGGGATGCCGTAGGTCTCCTCGGCGTATCCGATTCCCTTGCGGATGGTGACGGTGCCCTGCTCGTTCACCTCGCAGGGGTTGTCGAGGGTGCAGCTCTCACCGCTCTCGTTGATGGTGTTGTTGACCGCCGTGACCTGTCCCGTCGCCGTGTCGATGACCGGGGAACCCGAGGTGCCCCCGATGACCTGGCACTGCGGGGTGTAGCGGACGGCGTCCTTCCATGTCCACTGGTCTTCCTTCAGCCGGTAGGCGAATCCGTCGACGGAGCAGGAATAGACCTTTTTCCAGTAGCCGGAGACCACGTCGACCGCGTGCCCCTGCACCGGGTGAGCTGCGGAGAGTGTCAGCGCTGCGATTCCCGTGGACTGCTGTATCTGGGCGTAGGTCTGGGTCAGCTGGTAGAGCGTGACGTCGGTGTCGGTCATCGTCGAGTAGACGACTTTGTTCGCCTTGAGTGTTCCGGCGGTGCCGGCCGTTGCGTTGAGCAGTGTGAAGCTGCGGGTGGAGGGCTGGTCGGTGATGACCTGGCCCGCGCTCGGGAAGCCGGTTTCGAGACAGTGGCCGTTCGTCAGGACCAGGCCGGGGTCTGTCGCCTGCGAGTCCGGCATACGGATCAGGGAACCCGAGCAATTGCTGAGTGCCACGGTGCCGGCGAAGGAGGCGGCTTTCACCGGGACGGGGGTGCGTTCGGGGTGCGCGGCGGCCGCCGCGGCGGCGGGGGTCGTCCCGCCCGCATGGCCGGACGCTGCGGCTGCGGTGCCCGTGGTGCCCGCCAGGGCGGCGGCACCGAGGGTCACAGCGGTGAGGGTGGCGAGGAGAGGCTTGCGCATGGTGATGGTCGGTCCTCTCGGTTCGGCCCCGGGGGCCCGGTGGCCCCCGGACGGCGAAGGGTGACCGTATTGTCGGCGTACCGACAAACTCTTCGCTACCCCGCCTACCCCACCGGCCCCCCCCGCGCCCCCTGGCCCACCTGGTGGACCCGGTGGCGGGCCGGGTGGTGGTGGGGGCGGGCCCTGCGGGGTTCAGTCGGCCGAGCGGCCCGGCAGCCGGGTGAAGCGGCGCAGCCCCCGCCGGGTGGGCTTGAGCGGCTTGTCCTCGGGGGCGGCCGGGCCCTGACCGGCCGTCAGTGCCGCCGCGGGGGAGGAGGGCGGTGGCTCCACGGGCCGGGGGCCGCGTTCGAGCCGGCTGCGTACGGCCTGGGCCATGGTGTGGTGGGACGCTTCCTGCAGCAGGCCCTGCGCGGACAACCGGTCCCACATGTGCAGCAGTTCCTGCCCCCGGGTCGCCACCTGCTCCTCGTCCTGCAGCCGCTGCCACGCCGCGGTGGCCCGGGCCACATCGGGCGCGGCCCGGTTCAGGTCGGTGCGGCAGCGGATCCGCGCGACGGTCAGCGCGAGCACGGTGGAGATCATGTAGTCGCCGCGCAGATGCGCGATGTACGCCTCGATCGCCCGCGCCTCCAGCGACAGTTCGTCCTCCGCGCCCCGGCGCAGCGTCAGATGCTCCCGCAGCGCACCGGCGAGGACGTACGCGGCGTGCAGCTCCTCGCGCTGCGCATGCTGGATGATCCGCTCGACGCGCGCGAGCGGGGGGAACGCCTCTTCCTCCGCGGCGGTCCGCTCCCGGCCGGGCGGCAGGTCCTCCTCCTCGGCGATGGTGCGGCTGGAGCCGTCGGGATACACCCGCAGCCGCGCCACCTGCCGCACACTGCGGTCGATGACGGTCGCCGCGACCGGGGCCCCCAGGGTGCGGGCGAACATGGCTATGGCGTCGAGGATCGCCTCGTTGGGCGGGCGCATGCCGCCCATCTCCAGCAGATGGCCGTTGACGACCGTCGACCCGTCCTCGGCCACGTAGGCGTCGAGACGGATCAGCGGCGGTGCGCTCAGCGCGGGCAGGTTCCCCTTGTCACGGGGTGTCAGTGAATGGGACATCCGCTCAGACTCCGGGCCGGACCACGCCGAGGATGGGCATGGAGGCGGCCGGCGCGGTCGTGACCGTGCGTCCTGGCCGCGGGGCGTGGACGATCTGCCCGCCTCCGATGTACATGCCCACGTGCGTGGCGTCGTAGTAGATGATCAGGTCGCCGGGCCGCGCCGATGCCAGGCTGACCCGGGTCAGTGCCTGCCACTGCGCCTGCGAGGTACGCGGGACGGGGTGTCCGGCCGCCGCCCACGCCGCGGAGGTGAGCCCCGAGCAGTCGTACGACGAGGGGCCCACGGCCCCCCACACGTACGGCTTGCCGATCTGGGCCATGGCGAACGCGACGGCTTTCCCGGCCGCTCCGCTCACCTTCGTCCCGCCGCCCGGGCCGCCCCGGTCCGAGGGGCCGCCGCCGCCCTGCCACTTGGACTTGGCTTTCTGGGTGTCCTGTTTCTCCAGCTGGGCCAGCTTGCGGGTCTGGTCCTTCTGGAGGCCCGACTCGATCCGCTCGGCGTCGGCGATCTTCTTCTCGATCTTGTCCTTCGCCCTGGCCTTGTCCGTACGGGTGCGTTTCAGCTCCCGCAGCTCCTTCTCGGCGGCCTCGGTCCGCCCGTCGAGCTCCGCGCGGGCGGTCTTCTGGGTCTGGGCGGCGTTGACGAGGCCGAGCATGGCCTGGCGGGACTGGGCGGCCTCGTCCAGGACCCGGTCGGGGTGGTTGCCGAGCAGCAACTGCAGGCCCGTGGAGGCGAGATAGCCCCCGCGGTACTGCGTCCGGGCCGCCTCACCGGCGAGGTCGCGCAGGGTGTTGACCCGGTCCTCGGCGCGGGCGAGGTCCGTGTGCAGCGCCGCCAGCCGCTTCGTCTGCTTGGTGGCCTTCTCGTTGGCGGCGTCGTACGCCTCGGTGGCCACCTCCGCCTGGCGGTAGAGGCCGTCCAGCTCGGTACGGATGTGCTCGATCGACCCGTCGCCCTGCGGGCCTGGATCGTGGGGGGCTGCGTAACTGGGCCCGGGTATCAGGGCGATCGCGCAGACAAGGGCTGCTACGGTGGCCCGGCCTCGCAGCTGTCCGCCGCCCATCGACACGTTCATCAGCTCCACTTTCAGAGTCGCGTGCGGGCAGCCCGGACGGCCGGCTTGCCAACGCGGTCGCCACCACGGGGCATGAGGAGATCTGTTCGACCTATGAACACACTACCCTCACCCGAACGGCCGGTCCCGGTATCCCCGCGCGTGTCAGCATCCCCGTGAGCAACCCGCCCACCGCGACACCCCCGCACAAGCCGGCGCCCGCCGTGGCAGCCGCCCCCTCGGGCCGGAGCGAGGCAAGTCCCGGGACGGGCGAGAGCCTTGAGGCGGGCGCGGCCGGTTCCTGACGGGACGGCGGGCAGGGCCGGTTCCTGACGGGACGGCGTGCGGGGCCGGTTCCTGACGGGACGGTGGCGGTGGGTGCGGGGTCAGTTTCCGAGGTGGCGGTGGGTGCGGGGTCAGTTCCCGAGGTGGGTGAGGACGGAGCGTACCGCGTCGTGCACGGCCTGCCGGGACTCCTCGGTGGGGCCCGCCGTCTCGAAGCCGTGCACGCCGTCGGGGACGTCGATCACCTCGATGTCCCGGCGGCAGGCGGCCGCGGCGGTGAGGAACTCCTCGACGGTCGCCGCGATCTCCACGCGTTCGTGCTCCACCCGGGTCAGCACGATCGGCAGCGCACCGCCGGTGCGCAGCGCGGCCGCGGGCCTGAAACGGGTGTCGCTCAGGCCCCAGCTCGCCGGCGGGGCGAGGACCGGGTACGTGGCGGCCACGCAGCGCAGCCACGGCGGGGGCGCCGCGATCCAGTCCGCCGCGATCAGGGCGCCGGCGGAGAAGAACCAGAGGGCGATGCGGTCCTCGTCCACGCGCGGGTCGGCGCGGACCCGTTCGACGGCCGCGGCGATGTCCCCGGCGGCCTGCTCGTAGCCGGTGATGTCGTGCAGCCGGTGATCGACCGTCACACCGACGGCGCCCAGGCCCGCCACGTACTGGCCGTAGCCGGTGAAGGCCGGCCAGTCGCGCGGGGTCGGCAACACACCGGCGGGCACGGGGCCGCCGTGCACGAACACCACCGCGGGGCGGGGGCCCTGCGCCCGGGGCAGGTGGAGATCGATGTTTTGTGCCCGCTCGCGCGGCTGCTCGGGTACGTCGAGGAGGAAGGGCCGCAGATGCGCCGGCCGTTCACCGGCCGCCGGGTCCAGCAGGTGTCCGCCGCCCGCGGCGGCTTCGAGCAGGACGGTGCACAGCTCGGCGGGGGCGGAGAGCATCGGCCAGTGCCCGGTGTGGAGTTCGAAGAAGGTCACACGGCGCTCGACGAGTTCCTGGACGCGGGGGTCGCCGAGCCCCACGAACGCCTCGACGGTGGCGATGCTCGACCCGTTCCGGGTGCACAGGATTCCCGTCGCGGGCAGCGCGGCGGCAGCGCCGGTCAGCCGGAGCGGCTGGGTGAGGGTGCCCGCGGGGTGCGGGGCGGCCAGGCGGGTCAGCCGGGCCAGCGCCTGCTCGGAGAGGCCGGCGGTGCTGCCCCAGCGCTGCCACTCCTCGCACGCCGGCACCGGGACCACCCGGCCGGCCCCGGCCCCGGCCCCGGCCCCGGATGCGGCTCCCGCCCCTGCTCCCGCTGTGGCTGTGGCTTCGGCTGTGTCTGCCGCGTCGAGGAGCAGTTCGCGGATCTTCTGGTCGGGGACCAGGCTCAGGGCGGGCTCGCCGTCCTGGGGGATCCCGGTGTCCAGATGAACGATCCGGCCGATCCGCTCCGGGCGCCGGCCGGCCGCGCCGAGTACCGGGTGGATGCCGTAGCCGTGGCCGACGAGCACCAGCTCCTGCGTGTCCACCTGGTCTTGGGCGTTCACCTGGTCGATCAGAGTGACCAGGTCCTGGATGTGTGTCTCCAGGTCCGTCCCCGGTCCTGCCAGGTGACGCCGGTCGCCGAGGCCGGTGAGTGTCACCGGATGGGCCTGGGCTCCCGACTCCCGCAGCAGGCAGGCGAGTTCCTCCCAGATCCAGCCGCCGGTGTACGTGCCCGGTACCAGGATGAATACCGTCATGAACCTCTCCTCGCACGTGTGGGGTGCGCGGGGGCCCCGTACGGCCGTCCGCGCTCGCCGGTACCGTATGAACTCCCCCTGAGGGAGGTTCAAGCCTTGTCGCCCGACGGCATGTGGTCCATCGGAGAGCTCGCCGGGCACGCCGGTGTCTCCGTCAAGACCGTCCGCTTCTATTCGGACCGCGGTCTGCTGCCCGAGACCGCACGCAGCGCCGGGGGACACCGCAGGTACGGGCCCGTGGCGCTCGACCGGCTGCGTCTGATCCGCTCGCTGCGGACCCTGGACCTGCCGGTGCGGGAGGTGGGGCGGGTCCTCGACGAGGAGGACGCCCTGGAGGACGTCGTCGCGGGGCAGTTGAGGGCGCTCGGTTCACAACTGGCCGCCCTGCGCTGGCGTGAGGCGGCCCTGCGCCTGCTGCAGGACTGCACCGCGCAGGAACGCGCCGAGCGGCTGCACCTCGTCGGGGCCATGACCGCCCCGCCCAGCACGCAAGCGCTGGCCCGGTTCTGGCGGCGCTGGCTGCCGCCGCGGCTGCCGGCCCGGCTGGTGACCGCGTTCCTCGAACAGACCGTTCCGCAGCTTCCCGATGACCCGGACCCGGCCCAGGCACTGGCCTTCGCCCGGCTGCACGCGTTCGTCTCCCGCCCCTGCCCCGGAGACGAACGCGGCCAGCCCGCGGCCCACCGGCCGCAGGAGGGCTACCGCCCGGCGGTGCTCTACGACGGGCTCGCGGAGGCGTACGCCCTGGCCTCCCCGGCCCTGCGAGCGGAGCGCCCGCCGCAGCCGGGCGAGGCACTCGACTGCTTCGTCGCCGCGTACGCCCGCTCACGCGGGGCCCGCGACACCCCCGCCTTCCGGCACCGGCTGGGCGGTGTGCTCGCGGCGGACCCCCGCATCGACCACTACTGGCAGCTCGTCGCCGAACTGACCGGCCCCGCCCGCCCCACCCCGGGCGCGGCGCACGACTGGCTGCTGGGTGCGCTGGACGCCGACAACGCGGGCTCCGCCGCCTGAGGGCCGGCTCCCCGCCCAGTGTGTGGGGGGAGCCGGTTCTCAGGCGAGGGCGGGCGTGAGGGGTGGCGCGCCGTTCAGCATCGGCAGGGCATCGAAGTACTCGGCCGGCAGGTCGAACGCGTCGACGAGGGACTGCAGATGTGGTGCGAGTTCGGCCGTCACCGTGTCGATCGCCTCCGGCAGCGCGCACACGTGCTCGGCGGTCAGCCGGCCGTCGGCCAGCAGGTCCCCGGTGTGTTCACCGAGCTGCCGCAGCAGAAACAGTCGGCACAGCCGCTCGAGCAGACCCCGGGCCGTGGGGTCGAGGGCGTGTTCCACAGCGTTCAGGAAGGCGTCCGCCGCCCGGACCGCGGCGTGTGCGCCGACCATTTCCAGGGCGGCGTCCGACGCCGTGTTCCAGCGCCCCAGCGGATTGCCCGCCGGTCCGCGCCGAAGCGCCGCACCGGCGCGGGTGCGCCACAGCCGCTCGGCGTCGGCCAGCAGCTCGCGCAGGAACCGAAGATCCGTCAGCGTACGTTCGGCCACCGGTACGTCACCCTCTCCGGGGGCTTCGGCGGTGGACCGGAAGAGGATCTCGCCGGCTGCCTTCACCCAGATGACGAGGTTGTCGCCCTCGGCGGTGATCGTCCCCTCGGTGTACTGGGGGAAGTCGGCGAGCCCGTTGGCGGAGAACAGTCCCTGTGCGCCGCACCGTTCGCGGCACTCGGTCGTGATGGCGCGCGCCTGCCAGGTGATCCAGCCCTTCATGACGGCAGCCTGCCGCTCGGCGTCCTCGCGCTCCGCCGGATCGTGGGCGCACCAGCGGTCGACCGTCTCGCGGTGCGCGAAGGTCATGGCGTATGCCGTGGCCAGCGAGTCCAGGAGCCGGCTGTGGTGGCTGCGGTGCGCCTGCAACGGCACCCGCTCTCCGGGTCTCGGCCCGCTGACGTGGCGGTGCTGCGCGTAGCGCACGGCGATGGCGAGCGCGGCGCGGGAGGCGCCGACCGCGGCGCCGCTCATGCACAGCTTGCCTGCGGTGACCCGGCTGATGGAGTGCAGGAACCGCTTGCGTCTGTTGCCCAGGGTGCTGCTGAGCCTGCCCTGTGCGTCGAGCCGCCCGTGCTCCGCCTCCAGGAGCGCCGACCGGCCGAGGCGGACATGGTCGAAGGCGGTCAGGCAGTGGTCCACGGGGGCGCCCGGTCGCAGGGGCAGTGGGCGGACGTCGATGCCGGGCAGTGTCCCGTGTTCGTCGCTCAGCGGTGTCAGGAAGAGGAAGACGCCTTCGTCGTGCCCGTCGACGACGAGCCGGGCGGCTACGAGCGCGCTCTTGGGGCCGCCGACGGGGCTGGTGTTCGGCATGAATTTGCGCGCGCCCTCGGTGGGCGTGTGCAGAATGAAACCGTCGTTCTCCCGGTCGTACTCGGCAATGGTCTCCAGCGCGCCGGCGTCGTTTCCGTGCTCCAGCTCGGTGCACAGAAACGTTCCTGTGCGGCGCATCGACGTGAAGTCCGACAGGTCGCGCCGGCCGGAGTCCTCGTGGTCGAGCAGGCTGCCGAGGAACAGGTTGTAGTGGATGCTCGCCACGGTGCACAGACCCCCTCCACCATCCACGATCGCGGCCCACTCGTGCAGGGAGGCCAGCAGCCGCGGGTCGCGGGCCAGGCTCTGGGGATCGGCGAGGAGGGAGTTGACCTCGCGCAGCCGCTCGTAGGCAAGAGCCGCGCGCTCGGCGGGTCCGAGGCCGTCGCGGTGGCGGTAGGAGGGGGCGGAGATGAGTGTGTGCCAGGGCGCGTGGACGCGCTCGCGGTCGCAGCCGTCGAAGAGCAGGTGGCGCAGTTCGTCAGCGGCGGCCGCGGGCGTTCCGATCCGGGCCAGCGCACGGGAGGTGCGGCGTTCCACCGCGTCGGGTGAGAGTGCCGTTGCGAGCGGCTGAGGTTCGAGGAGGCCGCTGGAAACGGCCGAAACGTTGTGCCAAGTGACCAAGGTCATGCTTCTCCCCCGGAGTTGTCACGGATCCTCTGGCCGATTGGGGCCGAGACGCAAGATACGTACCAACCGGTTTTGTTTTCAAGGTGCGGAACCTGTCGGAATCCAGACGCCGCAAGGGGAATCCAGGGTTCAGCGTGGACGGGTGCCAGGGGCGGCGGGGTCGTCGTGTGGGGGTCAGGCATTGAAAAACCGTCTGACTGGTTTTATTCTCGTATCACTCGGAGGGACGATGAAGATCACGCTCCGTATGGACGTCACGGACGGCCTCTGGTTCAGCGGACGCTGGGCGCTGAGGGTGGCGGCCCCTGAGGTCCGTACCGCACGGCCTTTGGTTTCAGGCGGGTTCGGGGCAAGGCACGGAGGTGGCGGTGGCCAGGCAGGAACGAGCGGTGAGGACGCGTGACGCGATCCTGGTCGCAGCGGGTGAGGTGTTCGACGAGGTGGGCTACGAGTCCGCCGCGATCTCCGAGATCCTCAGCCGCGCCGGGGTCACCAAGGGGGCTCTCTACTTCCACTTCGCCTCCAAGAAGGAACTCGCGCAGGCGGTCCTCGCCAGCCAGGTGACGGCGGTTCCCGAAGTCCCGGAACGTGAACTGGCTTTGCAGCAGGGCCTGGACGAGTCCCTGGTGATCGCGCACATGCTCAGCACGGGCGACGCGATCGTCCGGGGCAGTGTGCGTCTCACGGTGGACCAGGGCTCGCGCCTGGACGGGCTCGACCGGCAGGTGCCCATGCGGGCCTGGGGGGAGCGCAACGTCGCGGTGCTCACCAGGGCCAAGGAGAACGGTGAACTCCTGCCGCAGGTGGACGTCGAGGCCTCCGCGCGCCTGTTCGTGGGCTGTTTCACCGGAGTGCAGATGTTGTCCAAGATCATGACGAATCATGCGGATCTGGTGGTGGGCGTGACGAACATGCAGCGTCATCTCATGGCCGGTATCGCGGTGCCGGGGGTGCTCATGCGTCTCGACATCTCGCCGGACCGGGCCGAGCGCGTGTACGAGGAGGCGCTCGCGGCCCGAGACAGGCCGGCGGCCACGCTCGACGCGAGCGGCTGACCCGGCGCAGCGGGACAGGGGAGCGGCAAAGGCGCGGGCGCCGGTACGGAGCAGGACCAGCACGGGTACGACCAGCACGGGTACGACGCACAGACTCAAGTCGACTTCGACCCTGGGGTGGGAATGACGGACCTTACTGCTTGCCCGTACGCACTGGACGTCACGGGCAGTGATCTCGCCGGAGAAGCCGATATGCTGCGCACTCGGGGGCCGGCGGCCAAAGTGCTGCTGCCGGGCGGTGTGACCGCCTGGGCCGTGGTGCGCCAGCCACAGGTCGAGCAACTGCTGCTCGACACACGGGTGTCCAAGGACGCGCGCAGCCACTGGCCGGCCCTGCGGGAGGGCCGCATCACCGACGCGTGGCCGCTGTATCCGTGGGTGGCGAACGAGAACATGCTCTTCGCCTACGGAAATGAGCATGCGCGGCTGCGGCGGCTGGTGGCGGGCGCCTTCACGGTGCGGCGCTCGCAGGCCATGCGGCCCCGCGTCGAGGAGATCACGGCCGAACTCCTCGACGACCTCATCGCGCTGCCGTCGGGCACCGCCGTCGACCTGCGCGCCCACTTCGCCGAACTGCTGCCCATGCGCGTGATCTGCGAGCTGTTCGGGATACCGCAGGGCGCCGCGACCAGAACCCTGTGCGCGGCCCTGCACACCGTGTTCAGCACCACAGTGTCGGGCCAGGAGATGGAAGCCGCGCGGATGGAGGCTTTCGGGCTGCTCAGCGCGCACGTGGCCGCCAAGCGCGCCGAGCCCGGCGACGACCTGACCTCCTCACTGATCCAGGCACGGGACGAGGGCGACCGGCTCACCGAGTCCGAACTCCTGGGCACCCTCTACCTGATGGTCGCCGGCGGCCAGGACACCACGGCCACGCTGATCACCAACGCCCTGGGCGCGCTCCTCACCCACCCCGACCAGCTCGCCCATGTCCGTGCGGGCCGGGCCGGCTGGGACGATGTGGTGGCGGAGACCATGCGCATGCACACGCCCGGGGCTTACTCACCGATGCGCTTCGCGGTGGAGGACATCGACCTGGACGGCGTCCGGATCGAGCAGGGCGACCCGATCCTGGTCTCGTTCGCCGCAGGCGGCCTCGACCCGGAGCGGTACGGCAAGGACGCGGCCGAGTTCGACCTGCTGCGCACCGACCGGGACACCCTCGGATACGGGCACGGAGCGCACCGCTGCATGGGACTTCCGCTGGCCGGGATTGAGGCGACCACCGCTCTGGGTGCCCTCTTCGAGTCCTTCCCCGAGGTGAGTCTGGCCTGCGCTCCCGATGAACTGGAGCCCATGCCCACGTTCCTGATGAACGGCTACCGCGCACTGCCCGTCCTGCTCGGCGGCCCGGCCGGCTGACGGCGCCGGGCGCGGCCTCGCGCCCCACCGGAGCTCCGTGCCCCTTCCCGGGCGCGGAGCTCCGCGCGTTCGGGGCCCGGAGCGGGCCTCGACTCCGGCTGCACCGTTGTTCGAGCGCTCCGGCGGACCGTGGGCCGGTGACTCGATGAAAGGAGGCCGTGTGAGCAGTCCGGCACGCACCGAGGACGTGATCCGCGTGGAGCGCGGCGAGGCGGACGAGGAGGAACTCGCAGCGCTCGTCGCGCTGTTGTCCTTCCTCGCGCGGGGCGAGGAGTTGCCGAAGACCCGCCCCGGGCGCCCTGCGGCGCATGGATGGCGGCCCCGGGAGGAGGGCTCCTACCGGGCCCCGCACAGCTGGCACTGACCGGTCCCCGGGCGTTCGCCCCAACCGGGGACCACGGTCAGGTATTTCTGCATCTGACATCTACAAACCGCTTGTGCGGTTTGTTAGGCTGCGCGGGTGGTCAGGGCGCACGCACCGCATCCGCGGCGACGAGAGGAAGGGGGCGTCATGACGACGTATCCCTCATCGGTCGGCGTGGAGCCGGCCCGGGAGCGCACGCATGTGGGAGAGCTGCTCGCGCTGCGCGAGCGGGCCCTGCGCGGACCTGGCGGGAAGGCGACCGAGGCCCAGCACGCCAAGGGCAAGCTGACGGCGCGCGAGCGCATCGGACTGCTCCTGGACGAGGGGTCGTTCAGCGAGGTCGAGCAGCTGCGCCTGCACCGTGCGCAGGGCTTCGGCCTGGAGGCGAAGAGGTACTACACCGACGGTGTCGTCACCGGGTGGGGCACGGTCGAGGGCCGCACGGTCTTCGTCTACGCCCATGACTTCCGGATCTTCGGCGGCGCCCTGGGAGAGGCGCACGCCGCCAAGATCCACAAGATCATGGACATGGCCGTCGCGGCGGGTGCGCCGCTGGTCTCGCTCAACGACGGTGCGGGCGCCCGGATCCAGGAGGGCGTCACCGCGCTGGCCGGGTACGGCGGCATCTTCCAGCGCAACACCAAGGCGTCCGGCGTCATCCCGCAGATCTCGGTGATGCTCGGCCCGTGCGCGGGCGGCGCGGCCTACAGTCCGGCGCTCACGGACTTCGTGTTCATGGTCCGCGAGACGTCGCAGATGTTCATCACGGGTCCCGATGTGGTGAAGGCGGTGACGGGCGAGGAGATCACCCACAACGGCCTGGGCGGCGCCGACGTCCACGCGGAGACCAGCGGCGTCTGCCACTTCGCGTACGACGACGAGGAGACCTGCCTCGCCGAAGTGCGGTACCTGCTCTCGCTGCTGCCGCAGAACAACCGCGAGGCGCCGCCCGCCGTCGCCGCCGACGACCCGGCCGGGCGGCGGACCGAGGCGCTCCTCGACCTGGTGCCCCTGGAGGGCAGCCGCCCCTACGACATGGCCAGGGTCATCGAGGAGATCGTCGACGACGGGGAGTTCCTCGAGGTCCACGAACGCTGGGCGCGCAACATCGTGTGCGCGCTCGCCCGCCTCGACGGGCAGGTCGTGGGCATCGTCGCCAGCCAGCCCCAGGTCCTGGCGGGCGTGCTCGACATCGGAGCGAGCGAGAAGGCGGCCCGTTTCATCCAGATGTGCGACGCTTTCAACATCCCGCTGGTGACCCTGCTCGACGTACCGGGCTTCCTTCCGGGTGTCGGCCAGGAGCACGGCGGCATCATCCGGCACGGCGCCAAGCTGCTGTACGCGTACTGCAACGCCACCGTGCCGCGGATCTCGCTCGTCCTCAGGAAGGCCTACGGCGGCGCCTACATCGTCATGGAGTCGCAGTCGATCGGCGCCGACCTGACGTACGCCTGGCCGGGCAACGAGATCGCGGTGATGGGGGCCGAGGGCGCGGCCAACGTCATCTTCCGCCGCCAGATCGCCGAGGCCGACGACCCCGAGGCCATGCGCGCCCGCCTGGTCAAGGAGTACAAGGCCGAGCTGATGCACCCCTACTACGCGGCCGAGCGCGGCCTGGTCGACGACGTGATCGACCCCGCCGACACCCGTGCGGTGCTGGCCCGCGCCCTTGCCATGCTGCGTACCAAGCACGCCGGTCTGCCGTCGCGCAAACACGGGAACCCGCCCCAGTGACCCACGTACACAGCAGGCGACGGGAGCGTGCGCCGTGTTGAGCCCCAGGAGAGACGCCATGGTCAAGCAGGAACGTGCCCAGCGCACGCGGACGTCGCTGATCCACGCCGCGGCCGAAGTGTTCGCGCAGGAGGGGTACGCGCCTGCCTCGCTCACCACGATCAGCAGACGGGCGGGCGTCAGCAACGGCGCACTGCACTTCCACTTCGCCAATAAGCAGTCACTCGCCCAGGCCGTCGAGGACGAGGCCGTCGCCTCGGTGGCCCGGATCATCCGGGCCGCGCGCCCCGCCGGTGGCTGCGTGCTGCAGGCACTGGTCGAGGCGACGTACGAGCTGATGAGCCGGCTCGCGGACGACATCGTGGTCAGGGCCGGGTTCGGGCTCGGCTCCGACCGGGCCCGCGCGGGCGGTTCCGGCCCGCGCCGGGACTGGGAGCGGTGGGTCGGGGAGATGCTGCGTCTGGCCGAGCAGGAGGGGCGGCTGGCCGAGGGCGTCTCGGGCCGCAGCGCGACGCACGCCGTCGTGGCGACGACGGTGGGACTCGAAGTGCTCGGGGGAGAGGACCCCGAGTGGCTCAGCCGGCGCAGGATCGCCGGGATCTGGGAACTGTTGCTGCCGCACCTGAGGTCGGAGATCCGCTCGTGAGCGTACCGACGCGTCCGGAACCCTGCTGAAGCGGCGCCCCCGGAAAAGACCAAACGTGTCTTTTCCGAGGGCGCACCGCCCGCGGGCGCAGAGAGAACGCGCCCAGGTCCAGCACTATCCGCCCCCTCAAGTGCCCCCGCCTGTACGGCTGCAGGCCGCCCGGCTGCATCACGATCAGTAAAAAAACAGCCTGGACGGTTTGATATTGACAAACCGTCCGGACTGTTTTTAACTTCGATGAGGGCCGAGAAGTGCCTCTTGACGAGGTCTCGGGCTGCTGATGACTCATGCGTGACGAGGGGGAAACGGCATGGACATCGAAGTACTGGGCGCGTTGGCCGTCACAGAGGGCGGGATATCGGTCACCCCGACGGCGCCGAAGGCGCGACAGGTTCTGGCTCTACTGGCCCTGCACGCCGATCGCGTCGTGCCGGTGGCCTCGCTGATCGAGGAACTGTGGGGGGAGGAGCCGCCGCGCAGTGCCCGCACCACGCTGCAGACGTACGTGCTGCAGCTGCGCGACCTGATCGCGGCGGCTCTGGAACACGACTCCCGAGGAGCCCCGCCCCGCACGGCCAAGGACGTCCTTGTCACGGCTCCCGGCGGATACATGCTGCAGACCTCCGGCGGCACCATCGACGTCCGTGAGTTCGAGCGGCTCGCAGGGCGGGGCTACCGCGCGATGGACGCCGGCGACTTCCCGCGCGCGGCACGGGAACTGCGCGACGCGCTGGAGTTGTGGACCGGCTCCGCGCTGGCCGACGTCCACACGGGCACCCAGCTGGACATGGAGCGCCGGCGTCTGGAGGAGACTCGGCTGTGCGCGCTCGACCAGCGCATCGAGGCCGACCTGCGTCTGGGGCGCCACCGGGAACTCCTCAGCGAGCTGACCGTCCTGGTCCGCAGGTACCGCACGCACGAGAACCTGCACGCCCAGTTCATGCTCGCACTGCACCGCTCCGGCCGGCGCAGCGAAGCACTCGATGTCTACCAGCGGCTGCGTGCATCTCTCGTGCGTGAGCTGGGACTTGAGCCGTCGGCGGGGCTGCGTCGGCTGCAGCGCTCGATCCTGATGGCAGGCCCCGAGCAGCCGCGCGAGGCGACCGCGGCCGACTCCGGCGAGCGGCTGACCCGGGTCGGCTGAGCGCCCGCGGGGCGAGCGCCGACGGATCCCAGGGAGGGGCGGATGCAGGACAGATCGGAGCGCACCCGGCGCAGGCTCCTGGAGGAGGGGGCGAAGCTGCTCACCAGGAGCGGGTACGCGCATACCACGCTCGGGCAGATCGCGGCGGCCGCCGGCATGACCAAAGGCGCGCTGTACTTCCATTTCACGTCGAAGGAGGGCCTCGCCGACGCGGTGCGCGAGCAGGGCCGTGTGCGGCTGCTGGACTTCCTGGGCGAGCGGCGGGACTCGGGTGATGAGCCCGTGCAGATCCTCATCGACCTGACGCACTGGCTCGCCCGGGCCCGGCGGGAGGATGCCGTGGTGCGCGCCGCCTTCCGGCTGTCCGACGACGGCACCGACGGGCGGCCCGAGAGCACCGGCCTGCGCCGGATCTGGCTCGATGAGGCCGTGCGCCTGCTCGGCGAGGCCGAGGCGGCCGGTCAGCTGAGCGAGGCCGCACGCGGTGACGGCATCCGGACGCTGCTCGTGGCGATGCTGTACGGCATAGCGGCGCCCGGACCCGACGGCCCCGCGCAGGCCGGAGCCCCGCGCGGTACGGCCGAGTTGTGGCGGCTGCTGCTGACGGTGCTGGTCGCTCCCGGGCGGGCCGGCCACTACCGAACGGCGCCGCCGCGCACCCGGTACATCCCTGCGCGCGCCGCGTGAGTATCCCGCCCCAGACCGGCCTGACCCAAACGAAAGACCCTAGCTCTCCGGAGCCGTGACCGCGTCGACGCGATGGGTCAACTCATGCTGTGCTAGGCCGAGTTCGGTGACCCGGTGGCGCAGCCGGCCGAGTTCCTCCAGCAGCGCGGGGGCGGGCGCCGCGGACAGGCCGGGGGAGTGGGCGAGGATCGCGTCGAGCCGGGCGCGCAGTGCGGGGCCGGGCTCGATTCCCAGAGCGCCGACGAGACGGCGGCGCGCCCGCTCGTACACCCCGAGGGCCTCCGTCTGCCGGCCGCTGCGGTACAGGGCCACCATCAACAGGTCGTAGAAGCGCTCGCGCAGCGGGTGGTCGGCCGTGAGGCGTTCCAGTTCGCCGATGCTCTCGCCGTGCCGCTCGCAGCGCAGGTTCGCCTCGTGGAGGGCCTCCAGTGAGGTGAGCCGTATCTCGTCGAGCCGCTCGGCCTCGGCCTCGCAGATCGGTCCGGTGCGGCAGCCCTGCAGCGCGGGGCCGCGCCACAACTCCAGTGCGGAGTGCAGGAGTTCCGCCGCCCTCGCCGGATTCGCCGCGAGCGCGGCCCGGCCCTCGCGCGAGCGCCGGGCGAAGTGCTGGACGTCGGTGCGGGCGTTCCCCAGGTTGAGCGTGTAGCCCGTCGGCAGGGTCCTGATCCACTCGTGTCCGCCGCCCGCTGCCGGCAGCAGCCGGCGCAGCCGGGCCACGTGGGCCTGGAGCGCGTTCGCCGCGTTCGCGGGCGGCGCACCGTCCCAGAGCTCCGCGGCGAGCCGGTCCACGTCGAGCAGCACCCCGGCTTGCGTGACGAACGAGGCGAGCAGGGCGCGCTGTTTGGATCCGGGCGGTGTGATGTCCCGGCCGCCGGCGCCGTCGTGGACCGTGACCGGGCCCAGGAGGCGGAACTCGACACATCCGCTCGCGGATGCCGCCCGGCCGGTCCGGGCCGGCGCGGCGATGAGCGCCGGCTCGTGGTGCGAGGTGGCGACGACGCTCATCGTGTACCCCTCCGTCGTGGTCCGTTCGGACTTGGACGGTATCGGCCACCCGGCGGTCGTGCGCCCTGGCGCGAGCGGGCCTCCAGCGGTCGTACGAGTGTTCTCGAGACGGCCTTGCGGGGGCCGACTGCCTTGTGTGGAGGGCCACTTGAACGCCGGTCGAGAGATCGGGGCGGGTGGTGCGGCCGGGGTTAGCGTGCCTCGCACCGACGGCATTCGGCCACCGAGGCGACCGAAGGGACAGCGCCGGCGCAGCCGACCACACAGTCGGGGGAACGTAATCGGTCCTTGGGGAGGACACCGTGCGGATACAGGTTCTGGGCCCGCTGAGCGCAGAGGTCAACGGAGTGTCGATCGTGCCGACCGCGGGCAAGCCGAGGCAGCTCCTTGCCCTGCTCGCCTTCTACCCGGGCCGTGTCGTGCCCGTGCCCACACTCATGGAGGAGATTTGGGGAAGCAACTCGCCGCAGAGCGCGATGACCACGCTGCAGACATACATCCTGCAGCTGCGTCGGCGTCTCGGCACCGCGATGGGCCCCGATGCGCCCGGCGCCGCCAAGGAGGTCCTGGCCACCCGGCACGGCGGCTATCTGCTGCAGATCGCACCGGACGCTGTCGATGTGCACCGTTACGAGCAGCTGGTGGCGCAGGGGCGCCGAGCGTTCGGCGAGGGCGAGGACGAGCGGGCCGCGCTGCATTTCCGCGACGCGCTCGGCCTGTGGCAGGGGCCCGCCCTCGTCGACGTACGCCTCGGCCCGGTCCTGGAGATCGAGGTGATGCGCCTTCAGGAGAGCCGCCTGGCCACCGTCGAACGCTGCATCGACGCCGAACTGCGCTGCGGACGGCACACCGAGGTCATCGCCGAGCTCATCGACCTGATCGCCCGTCACCCCCAGCACGAGGGACTGCACTCGCAGGCGATGGTGGCCCTGTACCGCTCGGGGCGGCAGGCCACCGCGCTCGATGTCTACCGCAGGCTGCGCATGCGCCTCGTGCAGGAGCTCGGCGTGGAGCCGTCGCCGCAGTTGCGACGCCTGCACCAGGCGATGCTCGCCGTCGACCCCGCCCTCGACGTGGCCGGCGGGCCGCGCGGCCTGTCCACGTTCGACCTGTACGCGGCCTGAGCGCGAGCGCCGTTCGAGCGGCCCCTGCCAGGCTGCGGTCGGCCAAGGCCAGCAGACCCGGCCCGGCCCCAGGACGAAACCGCGCGAGAGGACGGCCCATGACCGACGAACGGCCCGTACGGCTCCACTGCTTCGCGCATGCCGGGGCGGGGGTCTCCGCCTTCTACGGCTGGGGCCCCCGTCTGGGCGCCGGCGTCGAGACCGTGCCGCACCTGCTGCCCGGCCGCGAACGGCGCCGCCGCGAGGCCCGCCTCACACGCCCCGCGGACCTGATCGACGACCTGCTGGGCCACTTCACCACCCAGGACCGCGACGTGCCGTACGTGCTCTACGGGCACAGCCTGGGCGCGCTGGTCGCCTACACCCTCACCCGCGCCCTGCACGAGGCGGGCCTTCCGGGGCCCTCGCTGCTCGTGGTCGGCGCCTGCCCGCCGCCCGACGCGCTGTCCGACCTGTCCAACTCCTGCCGGGCCGGCGACGAGGACCTGCTGCACCTGCTCGACGAGGTCGGGGCGCTGCCCCGCGGCGCGCAGCCCGGCGGGCTGTGGCACCGGGCCGTGCTGCCGGTGCTGCGCGACGACCTCGTCCTCGCCCACGAACTGCGCGCCGCCGCCCGCGAACCGTCCCCCGCCGGCCCTCTCGGCGTCCCGGTGCTGGCCGTGGCCGGCGCCGACGACCCGCTGGCGCAGCCCCGGGCGATGGCGCGGTGGCGGCTGTGGACCACCGGCCGCTTCACCGCGCGCACCGTGCCCGGCGACCACTTCTTCGTCCGCGGCCCCGAACTGCCGCGCCTGGTGGGTCGCGCGGCCCGCGTCGTGCGCCGGCTGACGCCGGAGCCGGCAGGGGTGAGCAGCTGATGCGACGCGTCGTCATCACCGGGATCGGGGTGGTCGCCCCCGGCGGGATCGGCACCAAGGCGTTCTGGTCGATGCTGACCGAGGGCCGCACCGCGACCCGCCGCATCACGCGCTTCGACGCCGGCTCGTTCCGCTCACAGGTCGCCGCCGAGGCCGACTTCGACCCGGCACTGCACGGGTTCGGCGCGAACGAGGCACACCGCCTGGACCGGGTCGCCCAGTTCGCCCTGACCGCCACCCGGGAGGCTGTCGCCGACAGCGGTGTCGACCCCGCGGCCCGGGGCGAGCGCACCGGGGTGGCCCTGGGCACCGCCGTCGGCTGCAGCAGCGGACTCGACGAGGTGTACGCCCATGTCAGCGAGGGCGGAAGCCACTGGCTCCTCGACCCGGCACGGGCCCAGAAGCGGCTCGGCGACTATCTCGTGCCGAGCTCCGTAGCCGCCGAAGTAGCCCGCGAAACAGGGGCGTTGGGCCCGGTCACCGTCGTGTCCACCGGCTGCACCTCCGGCCTCGACTCGCTGGGACACGCGGCGGAACTCATCCGCGAGGGCAGCGCCGATGTGATGGTGGCCGGCGCGTCGGAAGCCCCGATCACCCCGATCACACTCGCCTCCTTCGACGCGATCCGTGCCACCTCGGCCCGCAACGACGAACCGGAGAGCGCCTCACGCCCCTTCGACCGCACCCGCAACGGCTTCGTGCTGGGCGAGGGCAGCGCGGTCCTCATCCTGGAGGAACGCGAGCACGCGAACCGCAGGGGCGCCCACATCTACGCCGAGATCGCGGGCTTCGCCGGCCGCTCCAACGCGTACCACATGACCGGACTGCGCCTGGACGGACGGGAGATGGCGGAAGCCATCCGCGTCGCCCTGGACGAGGCCCGCCTCGACGCCACCGCCGTCGACTACGTCAACGCCCACGGCTCCGGCACCAAACAGAACGACAAGCACGAGACGGCCGCCTTCAAGACAAGCCTGGGCGAGCACGCCCGCCGGGTGCCGGTCAGCTCCATCAAGTCGATGATCGGGCACTCACTCGGCGCGATCGGCTCCCTGGAGATCGCCGCCGGTGCGCTGGCCATCGAGCACGGTGTCGTGCCGCCCACCGCCAACCTGCACGACCCCGACCCGGACTGCGACCTCGACTACGTCCCCCTCGTCGCCCGCGAACAGCGCACCGACACGGTACTCAGCGTCGGCAGCGGTTTCGGCGGCTTCCAGAGCGCGATGGTCCTGACCGGCGCACGGACAAGGACGGCGGCATGACCGCGCCCGCCTCCGAGCACAGCGGACTGCTGGGCACCCAGGGGATGCGTGCCGCCGTCACCGGGATCGGAGTCGTCGCCCCAGGAGGCGTCGGCACCGAGGCCTGGTGGTCCGCGATGCTGCGCGGACAGCGCGCCATCGGGCCCGTCACCCGCTTCGACGCCACCGGCTACTCGGCCGGCCTCGCGGGCGAGATCACCGGCTTCGACGACGCCGCCCACGTGCCGGACAAGCTGCTGCCCCAGACGGACCGGGTGACCCGGCTCGCTCTCACCGCCGCCACGGAGGCCCTCACCACCGCACACCTCGATCCGGCGGCCCTGCCCGACTACGCCATGGGCGTCGTCACGGCAGGCGGCGCGGGCGGCTTCGAGTTCGGCCAGCGCGAACTGCAGGCGCTGTGGAGCAAGGGCAGCCGGCACGTCGGCGCCTACCAGTCGTTCGCCTGGTTCTACGCCGCCAACTCCGGCCAGATCTCCATCCGGCACAAACTCCGCGGACCCAGCGGCGTCGTCGTCTCCGAGCAGGCCGGCGGCCTCGACGCGGTGGCACAGGCCCGACGCCAGCTGCGCAAGGGCGGCCACGCCGTGCTCACCGGGGGCTTCGACGCCACCGTGTGCCCCTGGGGCTTCACCGCACACCTGGCGGCCGGCGGCATGAGCACGAGCCGAGACCCGGCACGCGCATACCTGCCGTTCTCCGCCGACGCCTGCGGACACGTCGTGGGGGAGGGCGGGGCCCTGCTGGTCCTGGAGGACAGCGACGTCGCGCACGCCCGCGGCGCCCGGGTGCTTGCCACCGTCGAGGGCTGCGCCGCCACCTTCGACCCGGCACCGGGACGCGGCGCACCCCGGCTGGCGGACGCGGCGCGGCTCGCGCTCGCCGACGCGGACATCGCCGCGGCCGACGTGGACGTGGTGTTCGCCGACGCGGCAGGAGGACGAGACGCCGACCGTGCCGAGGCGGCCGCCCTCACCGAGCTGTTCGGGCCGTACGGGGTGCCGGTCACCGCCCCCAAGTCGCTCACCGGGCGCCTGGGCGCGGGCGGATCGGCACTCGATCTGGCGGCCGCGCTGCTCGCCCTGCGCGACCAGGTGATCCCGCCGACGGCCCGGGCCGGACCGCTCGCCGACGACTGCCCCGTGGACCTGGTGACGGGCGCCGCACGCCCGGCCGGGCTGCGGCACGCGCTGGTCCTGGCCCGCGGGCGCGGAGGGTTCAACGCGGCGGCCCTCGTGCGCGGGGCACCGCGGTAGCCGTGCCACTTGTGACAACCAACAGAGAACCGACCCGAAACCAATCCCAGCACGGATCCAAGCACGGATCCAAGGACGAGGAGGGGGCACATCGTGGAACGCCTTCAACTGACCGACCTGGCCACCTTGCTCCGCGACGCGGCCGGTGACGGCGGGTCAGTGCCCCTGGACGAGGCGGCCCTGGACACCCTCTTCCTGAACCTGGGCTACGACTCGCTGGCCCTGCTCCAGGTCACCGGGGTCATCGAGCGCGACCTGGAGGTGACACTCGACGAGGAGGCCCTCGACGAGGCACAGACGCCGCGCCAGTACCTCGACCTGGTCAACGCCGCCCTCGCGGCCCGGGCCACGGCCTGAGATGCCGGACGGCCGGCTCACCGAGGTCGGCGACGGCGTCCTGGCCTACGTACAGCCCGACGGCGGCTGGTGCCTGAACAACGCCGGGCTGCTTCTCGGCGGCGGACAGAGCGCCCTCGTGGACACCGTCGCCACCCAGGCACGGGCCCTGAACCTGCGACGCCAGGTACTGGGCGTCACGCGGCGTCCGCCCCGCCTCCTCGTGAACACCCACTTCCACGGCGACCACACCTTCGGCAACTTCGTCTTCCCCGAGGCCGTCGTGGTCGGCCACGAACGGGCCCGCACCGAGGCCGAAGCGGCCGGGCTTCATCTGGCCGGCCTGTGGCCCGATGTGCGCTGGGGCGACCTCGAAGTCGTCGTCCCGCAGGTCACCTACCAGGAGCGGATGACCCTGCGCGTGGGGCCGGTGCGCGCCGAACTGCTCCATGTGGGGCCCGCCCACACCACCGGCGACACCGTGGTGTGGCTGCCCCGACAGCGGGTCCTGTTCGCGGGCGACGTGGTGATGTCCGGCGTCACTCCCTTCTGCCCGATGGGCTCAGTGAGCGGCTCGCTGCACGCGCTCGACACTCTGCGCGCGCTGGACCCGCTCACGGTCGTCCCCGGCCACGGCCCCGTCGGCGGCCCCGAACTCCTCGACGCCGACGAGGGCTACTTCCGCCATCTGCAACGACTGGCCCGCGAAGGCCTGGCCGCCGGGCTGACCCCCCTCCAGCTCGCCCGGGAGGCGGGCCCCGGCCCGTACACCGAACTCCTCGACTCCGAACGCCTGGTGCCCAATCTGCACCGCGCCTACGCAGAGCAGCAAGGCGCGCCGCCCGGCGTCCCCCTGGACATCCCGGCCCTGTTCCGCGAGATGGCGCAATACCACGGCGGCCTGCCGCCCTGCCACGCCTGAAACCCGCAGCCGCCGGCCCCGACCGGTCACGCACCGCCCTCACCCGCCCGGCCCGTGCCCCTCTCCCGGCAGCGGCCCTCAAGCGGTTCACACCCCTGCCTGCGCCACCGATCGAGTGTTCTTCGACGATTCCTCAAGCGCCCCGCCGGACGCTGAAAACCGTTCGGCGGCGCTCGTCGCCGCGAGTGGAAACAGGGACAAGGAGACACGGTGCGCGACTTCCCGCACGGAGACCTTCCGGTGGACGGCCTGCTGCGCCGCGCGGCACGGCGCCACCCCGAGGGTGTCGCCGTACGCACCGCGACCCGCACCCTGCGGTTCGCCGAACTCGACGCGTACACCGACCGGATCGCCGGGTGGCTGGGCGGGACCGCGGGTGCCGGGCCCGGCACCCGGGTCGGCGTCGCCCACGTCCTCGCCCCGGACTTCGCCGCCGCGTACCACGGGGCCATACGGGCCGGCGCCACCGTCGTCCTGATCAACCCGCTCACCGCCCAGGAAGGCCTTCGGCACGTGCTGGCCGCCGGCCGGGTCGAGATCGCCCTCGTCCCGTCGGCCACCGCCCCACTGATCAACGAGATCCGGCACGCACTGCCCTCGCTGCGCGCTGTCGTGGTCACCGACACGCCCGACGGCGTCGTGCCCGACGGCACTGTGCCGCTGCACGCGGCACTCGACGAGGCAGGCCCCTGGCAGGCGGGCCCGGCACCTGACCCGGGCGCCGTCGCGTGCGTGCAGTTCACCACGGGCACGACCGGCGCCCCCAAAGGAGTCCTGCTCACCCACCGCAATCTGGTCGCCAACGCCCGGCAGACTGCCCTCGCACACGGCCTGAGCGCCGACTCCATCACCCTCAACCACCTGCCGCTGTACCACGTCATGCACCTCAACTCGGCCCTGTACGCGGGCGCCTGCCAGGTGCTGTGCCAGGACCCCGACCCGATGGCGTCCCTGACGGCCGCCGCCGATGTGCGGGCCACGCACTACTACGGGCTGCCCGCGCGTCTGCACGCCCTCGCCGCGGACGAGCGCCTGGCCCGGGGCATCCCGCGCGGGCTGCGCCTGAGCGCCGTACTGTCCGGCGGAGCCGCGCTCAGGCCGCAGGCCGCCCGCACCCTGCAACAAAGGCTCCGCGTCCCCGTCATCCAGGGCTACGGCATGGCCGAGCTCTCCCCGCTGACACACTGCCAGCGGCCCGGCCGCTACCGCCCCGGCACCGTCGGCACCGTCGTCGCGGACACCGAGTGCCGCCTCGTCGACCTGATGACAGGGCGCCCCGTCGGACCCTGGGCCACCGGCGAAGTCCAGATACGCGGACCGCAGCTGATGGCCGGCTACCTCGACGAGGGGCAGCCCGCCCGGATCGACGCGGACGGCTGGTTCGCCACCGGCGATGTGGGCTACGCCGACGACGAGGGAAACCTGCGCCTGATCGACCGGCTCACCGACGTCTTCACGTACGACAACGAGATCGTCTCGCCCAGCCACGTCGAGCAGATCCTCGCCGACGACCCGCGCGTCGCCGACTGCGTCGTGGCCGACTGGCCCGACCCGGAGCACGGAGCCCTGGTCTGGGCCGGCATCGTGCTGCACCCGGGCGCCGGGGCCGATCCGCACACCCCGGCCGCCGCTCCCCGCGGCGTCAGCATCCTCGATGTCCTCGACGCGGTCACCGAGCGCGCCAACGAACGCCTCAGCCCCTTCGAGCGGATCCGCGTCACCGAGGCCCTCGACGCGGTGCCCCGCACCCGCACCGGCAAGACCGAACGACGGGCGGTGCGCCAAAGGCTGAAGACGCGGGCCGCACCCTGATCCGGCGCACCGGCCCCCACGACCTGCGACCCGACCCCACCACCCCGGGAGACCGACCATGGTGATCTCCGCCCAGCAGCACGACACCCGGCCCCAGGTGCTGATCGTGGGCGCCGGGCCCGTCGGCCTGACCGCCGCCCACGAGCTGGCCCGCCGCGGCCTGCGGGTGCGCCTGGTCGACGCGGCACCCGAGCCCGCACGCACCAGCCGCGCCGTGGCCACGCACCCGCGCACTCTGGAGACCTACGACCAGATGGGCGTCGTCGACGCCATGCTCGAGCGGGGCCGCGAGAACCGTGCCTTCACCATGTACGCCCGGGGCCGCCACCTGGTGCGCCTGGAGGCCGACTACGCATCGATGCCCACCGCCTACCCGTTCACCCTCGTCATCGGGCAGACCGAGACCGAGGCCGTACTGCGCGATGCCGTGGCCAGGCTCGGCGTCCGGGTCGAGTGGGGCGTGCGCCTGACCGCACTCAGCCGGCATGACGACAGGGTGCACGCCACCCTCGAAGACGCCACCGGTGCCGAACACAGCCTCGACATCCCATGGCTGGTCGGCTGCGACGGCGGCCACAGCACGGTGCGCACACTGCTCGGACTCGAACTCATCGGCACCAGCAGCGAGACCTGGATGCTCGCCGACGTGCCCGTCGCCATGGACCTGCCGCCCGACACCATCTACTGGGCTCACACCGGGCAGCAGGCCCTGATGATGGTGCCCTACGCCCGCGAGGGCCACTGGCGGCTCCTCGACACAGCACCACCGGACGACGCCCCGCAACCCGGCCGCGCCGAGGAGCACCTCGCGGCGAAGCTCTCCAAGGGCCTGGGCCGCGACGTCACCGTCGGCCCGAGCGAGTGGACCTCCGTGTTCACCTTCCAGCAGCGCATGGTCGAACGCATGGGCGACGGCCGCGTCTTCGTCGCCGGTGACGCCGCGCACGTACACAGCCCCGCCTCCGGGCAGGGCATGAACACCGGCATCCAGGAGGCGTACAACCTCGCCTGGAAGCTCGCCCTGGTCGAACAGGGGCATGCGGGGGCGCCGCTGCTCGACAGCTACAGCAAGGAACGGGTCCCGATCGGCGCCGCGCTGCTCGACTCCACCCGCACCGCTACCGTCCTGGTCCAGCTGCGCAACCTGCTCGCAGGAGCCGTGCTGCCCCTCGTCTTCGCAGTCGTCCGCAGGGTGGGCCCACTGCGCCGCGCCATCCAGCGCAAGGTCCTCGGCGGCATGTCGGGGCTGCGCATCGGCTACCCCACCTCACCGCTGACCACGACCGACGGCCCCGCCGGCCCCGCGCCCCGTACCGGCCCCGGCCCCGGACCGGGTGAACGGGCCAGAGCCGTGCCCCTGGACAACACGGACCCCGCCGCCCGCCGGGCCTTCAGCGCCGAACTACGCGACGTGCGCTGGACGTTGCTGCTCAGCGCGCACCCCGGCAGCCCCGGCCGCACACCCGCAGACGTGGCCGTCACCGCCGCCGCCCAGTACGGCGAATGGCTGTCGGTCCGCACCCTCGGAGGCCGGCCCGACGCCACCGACGGGCCCGCACCGCACACCGACCCGGGCGCCACCTTGCGCACCGCGCTCGGACTACCGCCCGGCGCCTGGCTCCTCGTGCGCCCCGACGGCTACGTCGCCGCCCGCGGCCCCCTCCTCACCCGCGACGCCCTGCGCCGTGCCCTCGCCCCGGCCGGACCGCCCGCCCCCCTCGCCGACGCGGCGCACCCCGAGCCGGCCCCGCCACCGACCCCCGCCGGCACCTTGACGAAGGAGCACTGACCATGTCCGACACCCACCCCGTCGCCCTGGTGACCGGAGGCACGAGCGGCATCGGCCTGGAAGTGGCCCGCACCCTCGGCAGGGCGGGACACCGCGTCTTCCTGTGCGCCCGCCACGAACTGCGGGTCAAGCAGACCGTCGAGGTACTGCGGCAGGAGGGCCTGGACGCCGCGGGGCAGGCCGCCGACGTGCGCTCGCACGCAGACGTCACCGCCCTGGTGCGCGCCGCCGTCGACACATATGGGCCGCTCACCGTCCTGGTCAACAACGCCGGGCGCAGCGGCGGCGGCGTCACCGCAGACCTCACCGACGAGCTCTGGTACGACGTCATCGACACCAACCTCAACAGCGTGTTCCTCATGACGCGTGAAGCGCTCAAGAACGGCGGCCTGGACGGCGCCGCGCACGGGCGGATCATCAACATCGCCTCCACCGCGGGCAAACAGGGCGTCCTGCTCGGAGCCCCCTACAGCGCCTCCAAACACGGCGTCGTCGGCTTCACCAAGGCACTGGGCCGCGAACTCGCGCCGAGCGGTGTCACCGTCAACGCCGTCTGCCCCGGCTACGTCGAGACACCGATGGCCCAGCGGGTACGCGAAGGCTACGCGGCCGCCTGGGGGACCACCGAGGACTCGGTGCGGACGCAGTTCGAGGCGAAGATCCCGCTCGGCCGCTACTCGACCCCCCAGGAAGTCGCCGCCCTCGTCGGGTACCTGGCGTCCGGACCGGCCGCCTCCATCACCGCGCAGGCCCTCAACGTCTGCGGCGGCCTGGGCAACTTCTGACTTCCCGACCTGTGCGAGCGACCGAGAAAGAGGTAAATGTGGTGTCCGACGAACATATCCACCGTACGAGGCACTGTGTCGACGTCGACGCCCGGCCGGGCGTCGTCTACGGGCTGATCGCGGACGCCGTGCGCTGGCCGCTGTTCTTCCCGCCGAACGTCCACGTGGAACGCCTGGAGTTCGACGGCCGCGCCGAGCGGCTGCGGATGTGGGCGAGGGCCAACGGCGAGGTGAGGTCCTGGATCTCCCAGCGAACCCAGGATCCGCAGGAGCGCCGCATCACATTCCGCCAGACCCGCCCACAGGCACCCGTCGAGACGATGGACGGCACCTGGACCGTCGAGGAACGCCCCGGCGGCACCAGCCGGCTGACCCTGCTGCACACCTTCACCGTCGCCGGCGACCGCCCTGACGACGTGGCGTGGGTCGAACGCGCCTGCGAGACCAACTCCCGTGCCGAGCTGGACAACCTCAAACGTCTCGCCGAACGCTGGACGCGCCTGGACGAACTCGTGCTGTCCTTCGAGGACTCGGTGCGCGTGAACGGCCCGGCCGAACTCGTCTACGACTTCCTGTACCGCGTGAGCGACTGGCCCGAACTCCTCCCGCACGTCTCGCGCCTCGACCTGGCCGAGGACACCCCGGGCGTCCAGGTCATGACCATGGACACCGTGACCGGCGACGGCAGCACGCACACCACCGAGTCGGTCCGGGTCTGCTTCCCCCACGCGGGACGCATCGTCTACAAGCAGACAGCCACACCCGCCCTGATGGAGGCGCACACCGGCGAATGGTCGGTGGTGCCCGACGCGACGGGTGTCACGGTCCTCGCGCAGCACAGCGTCGTTCTGCGCGAGGAGGCCATCGAGGCGGTCCTGGGCCCCGGCGCCGACCTGGGGTCGGCGCGCCGCTACATCCGCGAGGCACTCGGCCGCAACTCCACCGCCACGCTCCGCCTGGCCAAAGCCCACGCCGAGTCGGCGATCCGGGTGCTATGACGCACAGGACCCGGCGCGTCAAGGATCCTGCACGGGTCCTGGGCCGTTTCCCGAGCATCGCTCCACCGGGACGCGACCAGGAGCCCGCAGCCTCGACGCACAGGCCCCGCACACCCCCGCACACCCGCGCCCGCACCGACACTCCGTACGACGAGGAGGCGAACGCCGCCGTCATGACCACCACCGCCGAGACCCCCGGGCACCCCACCGTGACCCGCGGCCGCGCCGAGGCGGACGCCCGGTCCCGCGCGCAACGGCTGGAGGCCCGGCTCGGCGACCCCTATGACCCCGCCAACCCGCACGGCCTCGCGGCCCTGTTCGCCGCCGACGCCCGGCGCACCCCGCCCGCCGAGACCGAGGCCCTGCTCACCGATGAAGGGCTCGGCGCCGAATTCGTGCCCGCCCGGCTCGGCGGCCGGCTCACCCGCGCCGACCTCCTCGCACGCGCCCTGCGCCCCGTCTTCCGGCGGGACGTGGCCCTCGGCTTCGGACACGGGATCATCTCGCTGTTCGCCGCGGGCGCCGTATGGGCGCAGGGCGACACACGTCAGCGCCAGGAGATGGCCGGCCTGCTGCTCGGCGGCGGCCGGGCCACGATCCTGCACCACGAACTCGCCCACGCCAACGCCATCCTGCGCCACGAGTTCACCGCCCGCCAGGGCCCGGACGGATACCGGGTCGGCGGCCGCAAGGACGTCATCATCAACGCGCGCCGCGCCGGCCTCCAGGTCGTCTACGCCCGCACCGAGCCGGCCCGCGGACCACGCAGCCACTCCGTGCTGCTCCTGGACCCCGCCCAGCAGGACACGGCGCACCTGCGGCACCTGCCCCGCGTGGAGACATCCGGGATGCGCGGGGCGCTCTTCTCCGGCCTGGAGTTCACCGACTGCCCCGTGCCCGCGGACGCCCTGGTCGGCAGCCCCGGCGACGGCGTCGGGCTGGCCCTGCGCGCCTTCCAGGTGAACCGGAGCCTGATCTGCGGAGTCGTCACCGCGGCCGCCGACACCGTGCTGCACTCCGCGGTGCGCGCCGCGACCGAAAACCGCGCCAAGCCCGTCGCCAGACGGTGGCACAAGCCGCTCGCCGGGGTCTTCGCCGACCTGCTCGCCTGCGACGCCATGGCCACGGTGGTACTGCGCGCCCTGAGCCTGCTGCCCGCGAGCGCCCACGTCCTGGCCGCCGCCGTCAAGTACGTCGTGCCCGACCTGCTGCGGGAGAACCTGGAGGAGCTCGCCACCGTCCTGGGCGCGCGCGGCCACGACCACGCGAGCCCCCAGTACGGGGCGCTCGACAAGCTCGTGCGCGACCTGCCCGTCGCCGGCCTCGGCCACGCCGGCAGCGCCTCCTGCCAAGCCGTTCTGGTGCCCCAGCTACGCGGCCTGGCCGAGCGGTCCTGGTTCGTCGAGCAGGAGCCGCCGCCGCAGCTGTTCGCCGCCGGGGCCGAACTCCCCGACCTGGACTACAGCCTGCTCGGCATCGCGGGCGGCGGCGACTTCATGGCCGCCTCCCTCGTCGCGAGCGCAGACCGGACCGCGGCACTCCGCGGCCCCGGCGCACACCTCGGCGCGCTCGCCGGGGCGTTCGCCACCGAACTGCGCACCCTGCGAGAACAGTGCCGCCGCATCCCGCCCGGCACCGCGGCCCTCAACGACCCGGCCGTCGTCCGGCTCAGCGACCGCTACGCCCGTGTCGCCGGCGCCGCCGCCGTCCTCGGAACCTGGGAGAGCCAGGACGGCACCGACCCGTTCCTCACCGACCCCGCGTGGGCCGTACTCGCCCTCACCAGAACCGGTCAACGCCTCGGCATCCCAGTGCCCCAACTGCCCGACGGCGTACAGGACACCGTCCTGGGCGAGCTGCTGCGCCGGCACCGGGAAGACCTCAGCTGCGACCTCGACGCGCTCGCATACACACCGTGATCCAGCGACGAGATGCCGCACCATGCTCCAGGAAGGAGAGGCCATGACGACCACCGCACTGCCCGGCGCCGAGCGGATCAGCGCGCCGGTCCACGCCGCGGGCCCGGACGCCCCCTGGCACCGGGTACGCGACGCCATGGACCGCCACGGCAACGCCGTCGTCCACACCACCTGGGGCGAGTGGCTGACAGCCGCCGTCACCGACCCCGCCCTGCGCCCGCTGCTCGGCCACGACTGGCAGCGCTACCGGCGCACCCAGGACCCCACGATCCGCTACCGCTTCGTCGCCTCACGGCTCGCCACCAAGTACACGGCGGCCGCAGCCCTGCACACCGCACCGGCCGAACTCGACCTCGCGTACAAGATCGGTGGACGGCCCTATCTGCGCGGCCTCGACCAGATCGACGTGAGCCTGACCCACACCGACGACGTGATCGCCGTCGGCATCAGCCGCAACGGACGGATCGGCGTCGACGTCGAGCCCGCCGGCCGGCACATGTCGTACGAGCTGCTGCAGAGCCACGTCCTGACACCCGCCGAGAAAGCCGCACTCGAACGGCTCCCCGAGCGGGAGCGCCCTGCACGGCTGCTGCGCCTGTGGACCCTGAAGGAGGCCTATACGAAGGCGCTCGGGCAGGGGCTCAGACTGGACTTCACCGAGTTCGGCTTCACAGCCGACGGCGGCCGGCTGCTCGCGCCGGGCGGCCGGCCCGCCGCCCACGGCGAGTGGGCGTTCGCCACCCATCACATCCTGGGGCGCTACCTGCTGAGCGTCGCCTGCCACGACACGGGCCTGGCCACCTCGCGCGACACGGCGGCGCACACCATGCTCGACGAGGGCTTCCTGGGCGCCGTCACCGAACTCCTCCACTGACCACGAAGCCCCTCGGCCTCTCGAGGCCGCCTCCAGCCCCGCTCAAGACACCGGGCATGCCGCGGCACACCCGGTTAGCGTACGGGGGCGGTCACCTCCCTCCGGGCCCGCCGCCCCACCCGTGCCGTACGACCGCCGGACCACCACCGTGTCAGTGCCGTATCAGGGCCGCGTGGGCAGGCCCCGCACACTCGTCCCGCACTCGTCGAGAGAGGGGAGGGAGGGGGTTCTCCACCCGCACGCACACCACGGCCACCAAAGCCGCGGACCGTGCGCCTGCGGCGCCCCCTACGACCATGACCACCGGCCACTCCTCGCACGCCACACCCGCACAGGCCACCCCGGTCGGGCCGATGACCGTCGTCGTGGACCTCGCCCGTCAGGGCGCGGACACACCACCCGTCCTGGAACTGCGCGGCCCCGTCGACCCGCACCGGATCGACGCCGCCCTCGACCGCCTGGACCGCCTGACCGCCCGGCCCGGCCGGAGCTGGCACCCGAGGCTGCACCGCACCGGGCCCGGACACCACACCCTGCACCTGACGGCCACCGGCCCGCACGAGCGCACCGGCACGACGGGCCCCGCCCCGTTCCCCACCGGGCTGCTCGCGGACCTCCTGACCGTCGGACCCGCCGGCCCCGGCCCGGCAGCACGCATCGAACCGACCCCGCTGCAACGTGAGTTGCTCGCCGATGCCGACGCACATCCCGGCATCGAGGGCTGGTGCGAGCAGCTCGCGCTCACCTGGCGCGGCCCGCTCGACCCGGGCCGCCTCGCCACCGCCTGGCAGTCGGTCGCCGAGCACGAGAAAGTGCTGCGGTCCGCCTTCGAGGACGGCCCCGAGCCGTGGATCGTGTGCCACCGCCACACCGGGCCCGAGGTGCTCCGGTTCCCGCACGGCAGCGTGCAGTGGCACGCACTGGTCGAAGCCGACCGCCGCCGCGGCCTCGACCCACGCAGAGAGGGACCGCTGCGCGTCACCGTCCTGGGCGGCGGCACCGACCCCGCCCGCGCCCAGGACACCGCGCCACCGGCCGGCGTGCTGCTCAGCTTCCACCCCGCCCTGCTCGACGACTGGAGCGTGCGCCTCCTGCTGCACCAGTTCTACCGTGCCTACCTGGCCGACGGCACGCTGCCCGGCGGCGAACGCCGCCCCGACCTCGGCGACTACGCACGCTGGCTCGCCGCCCAGGACCCCGCTCCGGCACAGCAGTTCTGGCAGGCGGCACCCCCGGGACCCGCCACGGAACTCACGACCGGCGACGGCCCGCACGACGGCACCGGCCAGATCCGGGCCCGGCTCACTCCCGGCCAGAGCGAACGGCTCCGTGCCTGGGCGGCCGGCCACGGCTGCCCGGAAAGCAGCGCACTGCACGCCGTGTGGGCGCTGGCCCTGTACCGGGCCGGCGCCCTGGCGGGCCCCTCAGAGATCCGCTTCAGTGCCACCGTGTCCGGCCGCGGCGTTCTCCTCGACGGCATCGAACGGCTGCCGTCGGCACTGCGCAACCCGCTCCCGGTGACCGCGAGCATCGACCCCACCGCACCCGTCACCGCTCTCCTGTCCGGTCTGCGCGACCAGGCACTGGACCTGGCCGGCTACGAATGGGTGTCCCAGGGCCGCATCCGGTCCTGGACCCAGCCGGCGACCGCGGAATCCCCGAACCCCGCCCGCACCGGCAGCCTCGTCGTCTTCGAGCACCGACCGCACCCGCCCGAGGACCTCACCATGGGCCTGGCGGCGATGGACATCCAGGTCACCACCCCCGAGACGCTCGGCGCCCGCACGGCCTTCCCCCTCACGCTCGTCGCCCACCGCGACGAGAAGGGAGGCATCGTTCTCACCGCCTCCTGCGTCGACACACCCCTCGCCGACGCAAAGGACCTGCTCACCTACGCCGTCGGAGCGCTGCGTGAACTCCCGCACACGGCAACCCCGTCCACGACCGTCGGTGACCTGCTCGCGCTGCCTCCCACCCCCGGCCGCACCCCGCCCACCGCGCCCCGCACCCGGTCCCGACCGCGCCGCCGCAGCCGGCCGGCCCAGCTGCGCCCCGCCGCACGGCCCGGCGCGGGCACCGTCTGTCTCGTCCGGGGGCCGGGCACACCGCTCTCCTCCCTCACCCGGGTCGCCTACGCCTACGAAGGCCCCGAAGCCGTCCTCCTGCTGCACCCGCCGCCGGCCGGACAACCGGCAGCGGGCCCGCTCACCGGCCTCCAAGGACCCCTCGTGCTCGGCGCGTTCTGCGGCGCAGGACAGACGGCGTACGACATCGCACGAGACCTCGTGGCAGCCGGAGGCAGGCCGCCCGGAATGGTCCTCACCGCAACCGCGTCCCCGGCCGCGGAATTCGCCCGGATCCTCGAAGCGGTGGCCCGCCGCACCCGATGACCGCACAGGCCGCCGCACAACCGCCCCACCTCACACCTCAGGAGAGTCATGACGACACGTCTGTTCACCTCGGAGTCCGTGACCGAGGGACACCCCGACAAGATCGCCGATCGGATCAGCGACGCGATCCTGGACGCACTGCTCACCCAGGACCCCGCATCGAGGGTGGCGGTCGAGACCCTCATCACGACCGGGCAGGTACACATCGCCGGCGAGGTGACCACATCCGCGTACGCCGATGTCCCGGGAATCGTCCGGGAGACGATCCTGGACATCGGCTACGACTCGTCGGCCAAGGGCTTCGACGGGCAGTCGTGCGGAGTGTCGGTGTCCATCGGCGCGCAGTCCCCGGACATCGCCCGCGGCGTCGACACGGCGTACGAGAAGCGGATCGACGCCTCCGGATCCGACGAGCTCGACCAACAGGGCGCGGGCGACCAGGGCCTGATGTTCGGCTACGCGTGCAACGAGACACCGAGCCTCATGCCGCTGCCGATCGACCTGGCCCACCGGCTGTCGCGCCGCCTGACCGAGGTACGCACCGGCGGCACCGTCCCCTACCTGCGGCCCGACGGCAAGACACAGGTGACGATCGAGTACCTGGGCAGCAGGCCGGTGCGCCTGGACACAGTGGTCGTCTCGTCCCAGCACGCCCCGGACATCGACCTGTTGGGCCTGCTGACACCGGACATCCGCGAACACGTGGTGGAGCACGTCCTCGACGAACTCGCGGACGCCGGGATCAAACTGGACACGGACGGCTACCGGCTGCTGGTGAACCCGACCGGCCGCTTCGAGATCGGCGGCCCGATGGGCGACGCCGGACTGACCGGCCGCAAAATCATCATCGACACCTATGGAGGCATGGCCCGGCACGGCGGCGGAGCGTTCTCCGGCAAGGACCCGTCGAAGGTCGACCGGTCCGCCGCGTACGCGATGCGCTGGGTGGCCAAGAACGTAGTGGCGGCGGGGCTCGCGGAGCGCTGCGAAGTGCAGGTCGCGTACGCGATCGGCAAAGCGGAGCCGGTGGGCCTCTTCGTGGAGACATTCGGCACCGGCACGGTGGCGCAGGAGCGCATCGAGAGCGCCATCCGGGACGTGTTCGACCTCCGTCCGGCGGCGATCATCCGCGACCTCGACCTGCTGCGCCCGATCTACCGGCAGACCGCTGCCTACGGGCACTTCGGGCGGGAGCTGCCCGACTTCACCTGGGAGCGCACCGACCGCGCCGAGCGGCTCAAGGCCGCCGCGGGCCTGTGACCGGGCAGCGGCGACCCCGCCGGAAGGGACAAGGACTCCCCATGCGTATCGCGGTGACAGGATCGATCGCCACGGACCACCTCATGGTCTTCCCCGGCCGGTTCGCCGACCAGCTGCTGGCCGGCCGGCTCGACCACGTGTCCCTCTCGTTCCTCGTCGACGACCTGGAGGTGCGGCGCGGGGGAGTGGCGGCGAACATCGCCTTCGGGCTCGGCTCGCTCGGCCTCGCACCGCTCCTGGTCGGCGCCGTGGGCAGCGACTTCGGCGCGTACGAGGTGTGGCTCAAGGAACACGGCGTCGACACCGGCGCGGTGCGGGTGAGCGCCGACCGGCAGACCGCCCGGTTCTCGTGCATCACGGACCAGGACAGCAACCAGATCGCCGCGTTCTACACGGGCGCCATGGCGCAGGCCAGGGACATCGACCTGACGGCGGTGGCGGCAGCGGCCGGCGGAGTCGACCTCGTCCTCGTCTCACCCGACGACCCCGCAGCCATGCTCCGGCACACCAAGGCGTGCCGCACACTCGGCGCCCCCTTCGCCGCCGACCCCTCACAGCAGCTCGCCCGGCTCACCGGCGCCCAGGTGCGTGAACTGGTCGACGGAGCACGCTGGCTGTTCACCAACGAGTACGAGGCCGCCCTGCTCCTGGAGCGCGCCTCCTGGACGCACGACGACGTGCTGCGGCGCGTCGGGACGTGGATCACCACGCTCGGCGGCAGGGGAGCCCGCATCGAGAGCGCGGACGCCCCCGCACACACCGTGCCCGCCGTCGCCGGCGTCGCGATCGCCGACCCCACGGGTGTGGGCGACGCGTTCCGCGCAGGCTTCCTCGCGGCCGTCAGCCAGGGCATCCCGGCCGGCCGGGCGGCCCAGCTCGGCTGCTGCCTCGCATCGTTGGCCTTGTCCCAGGTGGGATCCCAGTCCTACGTGCCCGCCCCGCAGCGGCTCACAGCGGTGCTGGAGCGCCAGTACGGGGCCGCAGCGGCCGCCGAGCTGGCCCCGGTCCTGGAAGCGGCGTCGTGACGGCCGGGCGCGTCACCCTGCTCCGTGAGGCACTCGCCACCCGTGTGGTGGTGGCCGATGGTGCGATGGGCACGATGCTGCAGGCGCAGGATCCCACTCTTGAGGATTTCCAGCAGCTGGAGGGCTGCAACGAGATCCTCAATGTGACCAGGCCGGACATCGTGCGTTCCGTCCATGAGGAGTACTTCGCTGTCGGTGTGGACTGTGTGGAGACGAACACCTTCGGTGCGAATCATTCGGCGGCGAACGAGTACGAGATCTCCGACCGGATCGTCGAGCTGTCCGAGGCGGGTGCCCGGATCGCCCGGGAGGTCGCCGACGAGTTCGGTGCCAGGGACGGCCGTCAGCGCTGGGTCCTGGGTTCGATCGGCCCCGGTACCAAGCTGCCCTCGCTCGGTCACACCACGTACGACGTCCTGCGGGACGGCTATCAGCAGAACGCCGAGGGCCTGCTGGCCGGTGGCGCCGACGCCCTGATCGTGGAGACCACGCAGGACCTGCTGCAGACCAAGTCGAGTCTCATCGGTGCGCGCCGGGCGCTGGATGCCCTGGGGGTGAGTGTGCCGCTGATCTGCTCGCTGGCTTTCGAGACGACCGGTGTCATGCTGCTCGGCTCCGAGATCGGTGCCGCGCTGACCGCGCTGGAGCCGCTGGGGATCGACCTGATCGGGCTGAACTGCTCGACGGGCCCGGCGGAGATGAGCGAGCACCTGCGGTATCTGGCACGCCATTCGCGTACGCCGCTGATGTGCATGCCGAACGCGGGACTGCCGGTTCTGACCAAGGACGGTGCGCACTTCCCGCTGGATCCCGAGGGGCTGGCGGACGCGCAGGAGACCTTTGTGACCGACTACGGGCTGTCGCTGATCGGCGGGTGCTGCGGCACGACGCCCGAGCATCTGCGCCAGGTGGTCGAGCGGGCCCGTGCGCTCACCCCGGCTGTCCGTGAGCCGCGCCCCGAGCCGGGTGCCGCGTCGCTGTATCAGAGTGTGCCGTTCCGGCAGGACACGGCGTACATGGCGATCGGTGAGCGGACGAATGCCAACGGGTCGAAGAAGTTCCGTGAGGCGATGCTGGAGGCCCGTTGGGACGACTGTGTGGAGATGGCCCGCGACCAGATCCGCGAGGGCGCGCACATGCTGGACTTGTGTGTCGACTACGTGGGCCGTGACGGGGTGGCCGACATGGCGGAACTGGCCGGCCGCTTCGCGACCGCATCCACCCTGCCGATCGTTCTGGACTCCACTGAACTGCCGGTGCTGCGGGCCGGGTTGGAGAAGCTCGGCGGGCGGGCTGTGCTGAACTCGGTGAACTACGAGGACGGTGACGGGCCGGAGTCGCGTTTCGCGAGGGTCACGGAGCTGGCTGTCGAGCATGGTGCGGCGCTGATCGCGCTGACCATCGACGAGGAGGGCCAGGCACGGACCGTCGAGCACAAGGTTGCCGTCGCCGAGCGGCTGATTGCGGATCTCACGGGTAATTGGGGGGTCCATGAGTCGGACATCCTGATCGACTGCCTGACGTTCACCATCTGCACCGGTCAGGAGGAGTCGAGGGGTGACGGTGTTGCCACGATCGAGGCGATCCGTGAGCTGAAGCGCCGCCACCCCGACGTTCAGACCACGCTGGGTCTGTCCAACATCTCCTTCGGTCTGAATCCGGCCGCCCGCGTGGTGTTGAACTCGGTGTTCCTGGACGAGTGTGTGAAGGCGGGGCTGGATTCGGCGATTGTGCACGCGTCGAAGATCCTGCCGATCGCGCGGCTGGAGGAGGAGCAGGTCAAGGTTGCCCTCGACCTGATCTACGACCGCCGGGCCGAGGGTTACGACCCCTTGCAGAAGCTGATGGAGCTGTTCGAGGGCGTCAACATGAAGTCCATGAAGGCCGGCCGGGCCGAGGAGCTCATGGCCCTGCCGCTGGACGAGCGGTTGCAGCGGCGGATCATCGACGGCGAGAAGAACGGCCTGGAGGCTGACCTCGCTGAGGCCCTGGAGTCCCGTCCGGCCCTGGACATCGTCAACGACACCCTCCTGGAGGGGATGAAGGTCGTCGGCGAGCTGTTCGGTTCGGGGCAGATGCAGTTGCCGTTCGTGCTGCAGTCGGCCGAGGTGATGAAGAGTGCGGTGGCGTACCTGGAGCCGCATATGGAGAAGACGGACGACGACGGCAAGGGCACCATCGTGCTCGCCACGGTGCGCGGTGACGTCCATGACATCGGCAAGAACCTCGTCGACATCATTCTGACGAACAACGGCTACAACGTCGTGAACCTGGGCATTAAGCAGCCCGTCTCCGCGATCCTGGAAGCCGCCGAGGAGCACAAGGCCGACGTCATCGGCATGTCCGGCCTCCTGGTCAAGTCGACAGTGATCATGAAGGAGAACCTGCAGGAGCTCAACCAGCGCGAGATGGCGGCCGACTTCCCCGTCATCCTCGGCGGCGCCGCCCTGACCCGCGCCTACGTGGAGCAGGACCTCCACGAGATCTACGAGGGCGAAGTCCGCTACGCCCGCGACGCGTTCGAGGGCCTGCGCCTGATGGACGCCCTGATCGGTGTCAAGCGTGGGGTGCCCGGAGCGGTGCTGCCCGAGCTGAAGCAGCGCCGGGTGCCGAAGCGGGAGACGGCGGCCGTGCTTGAGGTGGACGAGCCGGAGGGCTCCGTACGTTCGGATGTGGCCACGGACAATCCGGTGCCGGAGCCGCCGTTCTGGGGCACCCGTGTCGTCAAGGGCATCCAGCTCAAGGAGTACGCGTCCTGGCTGGACGAAGGCGCCCTCTTCAAGGGCCAGTGGGGCCTCAAGGGCGACACAGCCGAGAATGAGGGCCGACCGCGGCTGCGGATGTGGATGGACCGGCTCCGGACCGCAAACCTCATCGAAGCGGCCGTCGTCCACGGCTACTTCCCCTGCGTCTCCAAGGGCGACGACCTGATCATCCTGGACGAGGACGGCCGTGAACGGACCCGGTTCACCTTCCCGCGCCAGTCGCATGGCCGGCACCTGTGCCTCGCCGACTTCTTCCGCCCCGAGGAGTCCGGCGAGAGGGACGTCATCGGACTGCAGATCGTCACCGTCGGCTCGAAGATCGGCGAGACGACCGCCGAGCTGTTCGCGGCCAACTCCTACCGCGACTACCTCGAACTGCACGGCCTGTCCGTCCAGTTGGCCGAAGCCCTCGCCGAGTACTGGCACGCCCGCGTCCGCGCCCAGCTGCGGATCGCGGTCGACGACCCGGCCACCCTCGACGGCATGCTGCGCACCGGCTACCAGGGCTGTCGCTACTCGCTCGGGTACCCGGCGTGCCCGGATCTGGAAGACCGCGCCAAGATCGCCGAACTGCTCCAGCCGGAGCGGATCGGGGTCCACCTCTCGGAGGAGTTCCAGCTCCACCCCGAGCAGTCCACCGACGCGCTCGTCGTCCACCACCCCGAGGCGAGCTATTTCAACGCGGGCCGGGCAGGTGGCGGCCGATGACGTGCACCGCGGCACCGACGTTCTCCTTCGAGTTCTTCCCGCCCAAGAACGCCAAGGGCGAGCAGACCCTGTGGAGTGCCGTCCGCCGTATCGAACCGCTCGCCCCCGACTTCGTGTCCGTGACCTACGGGGCGGGCGGCTCCTCACGCGACCGCACCATCGAAGTCACCAAACGCCTGGTGTCCCAGACGACGCTGCGGCCGGTCGCGCACCTGACCGCCGTCGGGCACTCGGTGGCCGAACTGCGGCACATCATCGGCCAGTACGCGGACGCCGGAGTACGGGACGTCCTGGTACTGCGCGGCGATCCGCCCAGCGCCCCCAAAGGGCCGTGGCGGCCGCATCCGGACGGCTTCACGTACGCCTGCCAACTGGTCGAACTCGTGCGTTCCCTGGGGGATTTCACCGTCGGAGTGGCTGCCTTCCCGGAGAAGCACCCGCGCTCGCCCGACTGGGACAGCGACATCCGGCACTTCGTGGCCAAGTGCCGTGCGGGCGCGGACTACGCGATCACCCAGATGTTCTTCGACGTCGAGGACTATCTGCGGCTGCGCGACAGGGTGGCCGCAGCGGGCTGCAACGTGCCGGTCATCCCGGAGATCATGCCCGCCACCGACGTCCGTCAGATCCGCCGCTTCGCCGAGCTCTCCGACGCGGCCTTCCCCGAAGCCCTGGCCCATCGACTCGAAGCAGCACGCGAGCGGCCCGACGACGCCTACCGCATCGGGGTCGAGTACGCCACCGCCATGGCGGACCGGCTCCTCGGTGAGGGCGCCCCCGGCCTGCACTACATCACTCTGAACAAGTCCACGGCGGCCCTGGACATCCACCGCAACGTACTGAGTTCAAGGAGCCTTCATGCCTGCTGAGTTCACTGATTTCAAGGTCGCGGATCTTTCCCAGGCCGCCTTCGGGCGCAAGGAGATCACGCTCGCCGAGCACGAGATGCCCGGTCTGATGTCGATCCGCGAGGAGTACGCCGCGGCGCAGCCGCTGGCCGGTGCGCGGATCACCGGTTCGCTGCACATGACGGTGCAGACGGCTGTGCTGATCGAGACCCTGGTCGCGCTGGGCGCCGAGGTGCGCTGGGTGTCGTGCAACATCTTCTCCACCCAGGACCATGCGGCGGCCGCGATCGCCGCAGCCGGGATCCCGGTGTTCGCGTGGAAGGGCGAGAGCCTGGAGGAGTACTGGTGGTGCACGGAGCAGGCGCTGACCTGGCCCGGGCACACCGGTCCGAACATGATCCTGGACGACGGCGGTGATGCCACCCTCCTGGTCCACCAGGGCGTCGAGTACCAGAAGTCCGGGACGCTTCCCGAGGCATCGAACGACGAACTCGCCGTGGTGCGTGCCCTGGTGGAGCGCAGCACCCTCGACTGGGCGGCTCTCGCGTCCGGGATCCGTGGGGTGACGGAGGAGACGACGACGGGTGTGCACCGTCTGTACGAGATGCACCGTGACGGCACTCTGCTGTTCCCGGCGATCAACGTCAATGACGCGGTGACGAAGTCGAAGTTCGACAACAAGTACGGCTGCCGTCACTCGCTGATCGACGGCATCAACCGCGCCACTGACGTCCTGATCGGCGGCAAGGTCGCCGTCGTCTGCGGTTACGGCGACGTGGGCAAGGGCTGCGCGGAGTCGCTGCGTGGGCAGGGCGCCCGGGTGATCATCACGGAGATCGACCCGATCTGTGCGCTGCAGGCGGCGATGGACGGCTTCCAGGTGTCGACCCTGGACGACGTGGTGTCGATCGCGGACATCTTCGTGACGACGACGGGCAACAAGGACATCATCATGGCCGCGGACATGGCCAAGATGAAGCACCAGGCCATCGTGGGCAACATCGGTCACTTCGACAACGAGATCGACATGGCCGGTCTGGCGAGGATTCCGGGCATTGTGCGGGACGAGGTCAAGCCGCAGGTCCACACGTGGACGTTCGCCGACGGCAAGGTGTTGATCGTGCTGTCGGAGGGGCGTCTGCTGAACCTGGGCAATGCGACGGGTCATCCGTCGTTCGTGATGTCGAACTCGTTCGCGGACCAGACGCTGGCCCAGATCGAGCTGTTCACCAAGCCCGCCGAGTACCCGACCGATGTGTATGTGCTGCCCAAGCACCTGGACGAGAAGGTCGCCCGGCTCCACCTGGATGCCCTGGGCGTCAAGCTGACGACGCTCCGTCCCGAGCAGGCCGCGTACATCGGTGTCGAGGTCGAAGGCCCGTACAAGCCGGACCACTACCGCTACTGATACCACCGCTGCCGACCGCTCCACGAACGCTGGCCGGATCCCGCCGCTGTGCTCAAGGACCGCTAGAGGGCGGGCCGGGTGGCATGGCTGCGGCGGCGGGCAGCTGCCTACGCTGCCGGTGACGGCCGGCCACGGGCCCCAGGCCCCCGGACCGGACTTCCCATGACCAGCACACGGATTACCCAGACCACCCCCACCACCACGCCACGACAGACGGGACGACCATGACCAACACGACCCTGGTAATCGGCGGCACGGGCAAGACCGGACGGCGGGTCGCCGAGCGGCTCTCCGCCAAGGGGCTCCCCGTGCGTATCGGATCCCGCGCCGGCTCGCCGCCCTTCGTCTGGGAGGACCCCGCCACATGGGACGCCGCCCTCGACGGTGTCGGCGCCGTCTACATCACCTACTACCCCGACCTCGCCTTCCCGGGCGCCGCCGAGACCGTCGGCGAGTTCGCCAAGACCGCCGTAGCCAAGGGGGCGCGCCGCCTGGTGCTGCTGTCGGGGCGCGGCGAGGAAGGTGCCGTGATCAGCGAGAACAAGGTGAAGGAGTCCGGCGCGGACTGGACCGTCGTACGCGCCAGCTGGTTCAACCAGAACTTCAGCGAGAGCTTCTTCCACGACCTCGTCATCGGCGGTGAGATCGTGCTGCCGACCGGGGACGCGGTGGAGCCGTTCGTCGACGCCGACGACATCGCGGACGTCGCCGTCGCGGCGCTCACCGATGACAAGCACATCGGCAGGACGTACGAGCTGTCCGGGCCCCGCCTGCTCAGCTTCAACGACATCGCCCAGGAGCTCTCCAAGGCGACCGGCCGCACCATCACGTACATCCCCGTCGGGGTCGACGAGTACCGCGCGTCCCTTGAACAGAACGGACTGCCCGTCGAGTTCGCCGACCTGTTCGGGCTGATCCTCGACGGCCGCAACGCCCACCTCGTGCACGGTGTCGAGGAGGCCACCGGCCACAAGCCCAAGGACTTCGCGGACTTCGCCAAGGACGCCGCCGCCACCGGCGTCTGGAACGTCTGACCCGCCGGACGGGACCCGCAGCCGCGGGCCGGCCGGGTGCGGTGGTCCGCACCCGCGCCCGCCCCCGGCCAGCCGCCCCTCTCCTCCCCGCCCGCCTTCCCGCTCCGTCAGGAGTCGCCACCATGACCGCAGCCGAGCCGATGTCGAGCGAGCGTCTGGTGACGCTGCCCGGCCACTTCCACGGGTTCGCCCTGATGCACATCGCCATGCGCCGCGACGCCGCCCGGCTGGCCGCCGCCGCACGCTCGGCGAACCTGGGGAGTCCCGAACGGATCGGCGCGTGGTGGCGCGGTCTGCGTGACGTGATCGACTGGCACCACCACAGCGAGGACGAGATCCTCTGGCCCGAACTGCGGCGCGCCGTACCATCGTTCGCAGCCGCCGCGGCCGCACTCGACGGCGACCACGCCGGCCTGGACAAGGCCATGGACACCGTCGGTGCGGCCCTGGCGCCCGGCGCCCCGGCCACAGCCCTGGTGCCCGCCGCGGACGCCTTCGGCGGCCTCCTCCGCGACCACCTCGCCACCGAGGAGCACGTCGTCTTCCCGGCGTTCACGGAACTCGGCGAACAGCGCTACCTCGCCCTGGAACGACGGCTCCTGCGCACCGCACCGCCCCGCGTCCTGGGCCATCTGCAGCCCTGGATGTTCGACGCGGCCGACCCCACGTCCGCCGCGCACGTCGCGGCGACCATCCCGCCACCGGTGCGCCTGCTGGGCCGGACCGTACTGCGCCGCCGCTACGAACGGCTGCTCGCCCCGGTCGTGCGCCACACCGGCCCCGTGCCCCCACCGAGACCGAAGGAGAAGCGATGACCGCTCAACCCGCCGCGCCCAGCGGGCCGTTCACACCGGAAGCGGCCCGGTCCGACGGCCGCGCGGACCTGCCGCTGTACGCCGCCACGATCGCCATGGGGCTGAGCGCGGGCCTGTACTTCGCTTTCGACGTCGGTGTCATGCCGGGCCTGGAACGCGGCGACGACATCGCCTTCGCCTCGACCATGGGACACATCAACGACGCCATGGAGAACGGCCTGTTCGGCATGGTTTTCTTCGGCGCCTTCCTGGCCACCGGGGCGTCCGGCATCCGTCTGCGCCGCCTCGGGCAGGCCCGGGCCGCCCGGTGGGCCTGGGCGGCCCTCACCCTGTACTCGGCGGCCGTGGCCGTCACCATGAAGGTCAACATCCCCATCAACCGGCAGCTCGCCCGCCTCGCGACGGATGCCTCCGGCGGTGAACTCGCTCTGCTCCGCGAAAAGTTCCGCGGCACATGGACGCCGGCCAACACCGCCCGCACCCTGGTCTGCACGGCGGCACTGGCCTGCCTGGGCCGTGCCCTCGCCCTGCGGGGCCGCCCCTGAGCCGCGCCTGCCCTCCGGACATCCCCCGCACGGAGGGCAGGCGCCCCCCTTCTGCACACCGGCACCGTACGTACACACACCGAAGGGGCATGAGGTGCGGTCCGCCACCCGGTCAGGTCGCGGACCGCACCTCATGCCCCTTCGGCGACGCCGTGGACTACGAGCGCCCCTGCGTCAGCTCGTGCACCGCGCTCACCACCGCACCAGGCGCCTCCAGCGGCAACATGTGCCCTGCATCGGGCAACTCCTCGAAGCGGGCCCGCGGAAGGGCCTCGGCCACGACGCGGCCCAGGCGGGGCGGGACCACCTTGTCGCGGGCGCCCGCCAGCACCACCGTGGGCGCGGTCACCGAGACCAGCGCCGCGCGCAGATCCATGCCGCGCGAGGAGCGGAACGCCTCGGCACGCACCGCGGGAGAGGTGGCCGCGAACATCTGCCGGTTCACCTCGCGCAGCTGTCGGTCGGCGCCCGGGCCGAGCATGTTCTGGCCCAGCAGCTTGCGGCCGAGCGCCGGCCGGGAGACCGCCCGCTGGAACAGGGCGCTGCCCATCATGCGGACCTCACCGTCCGGCGTGTCCTGATCGTGTGCGGCCGTGCCGAGCAGCACCAACCCGCCCAGCGGTCCGGTGGGTCCGGCACCCGAGGCGTGCGACGAGGCGTACGACAACGCCGCGAAGCCGCCACCGGAGTGGCCGACGACGAGTGTGTCGGCCGAGGCCACATGGTCGAGCACCGCGGCCAGGTCGGATCCGAGCCGGGCAATCCCGAACGGCTCGCGGCCCTGGCTGGAGGCGCCGTGGCCCCGCTGGTCGTACGCGACCACCCGGTGGCCGCACCGGATCAGCCGGTCGGCCACCGTGCTCCACACCCGGCGTGAGGCGCCCCAGCCGTGCGCGAGCAGCACTGTCGTGCCGGTCGCCGGGGCGAGCGGCGCCAGCACGGACACGGCGAGCAGCGCGCCGTCGTCCGTGGGCACCTGGGTCTCGGTCGCCGGCGCGGCAGTCACCGCCGTCATCGTGCGCTGCCCTCCAGATGACGGTCCGCGACGGTGGACCGGCCGGTCCCGGGGGAGTCCTCAGCCAGGACGCGGCCGAGGCGGACGAATGCCTCGCTGGTGCCCGCGGAATGCTCCGCGCCGATGTCGGCCACCCTCGCGAGCAGCTTCAGCCAGCCGTGCGGGCGGCCCACGAAGTGCATGCCGACCTTCGTGCGCCCCCCGTCGAGCGGTTCGACGACGAAGTCACTGGTGCCGCGGAAGACCCCGTCGACGTAGTCGACCGACAGCAGCCGCCCGGGCTCGACCGCGCGGGTCCGCGAGGTGAACCGGAGTTTCGGGCCGCCCTTGTCGACCCCCTTGGTATGGACCGTGACCGCGACCTCGCCGCCCACCTCGTCCGGCGAACCGGAGACGACGGCGAAAGTATTGGCCGGCACCCACCATCGGGCGGCACCGCGGAACTCGGCGATCAACGCCTCCCACACCGCCTGGGGTGGAGCGTCCACGACCGCCTCGTCGATCAAGTCGTATCCTGTCATGCCGATTCTCCTGTCGGATGTCGGATGGCCGGTCAAGGGGCATCGACCACGGCCCGGTGCGGGCCGGTTCAGCCGAAGAAACCCTGACCGGGGGTGAGGACGCCCGCCGGGTCGTAGCGCCGCTTCGCGGCGACGAGCCCGTCCCAGCGGGAGCCGAAGTGGGTCTGCCAGTCCGCCTGGGTCATCCGCGGAATGGCGCCGACCAGGTACCGCTTGGCGCCCAGGGCGACCGCCTTGTCGTACAGCCGCCGGTTCTGCTCCAGCATCGCCTGGGCATCCGCGCCCGGCGCGGGGAACCGCAGCACGTCGCACAGGTACGCCGTCGACTCCTTCGGCTGCACGGTCAGCGGGCGGGTCAGCTTCGACGTCGGGTACGGATAGAAGAGCAGGAAGCCCCCGCCCAGGTCGGACGCGGTCAGTTCCGCCGTCAGCGTCGCGGCGAACGCCTTGGCCTTGGACGCCGGCAGGAACAGGCTCAGCCACGGCTTGGGCTGGTCCCAGTACCCGTTCTCCTTGAGCCACGCCTCGTCGTTGTCGGTGCTGAACACGCAGTCGCGGTAGGAGAGGTCCTCAATGGTCGCCGAGGCCCGCTCGTCGCGCAGATCCGCGAGGAGCTTGTCCCGGTCAGGTGCGGTGGTGCCCGCCCAGTAGGCCGTGGCCTCCAGCTGGTACCACCAGCCGGTGCCGTCGGGGGTGAGAGCGATCTCGCCCGCCTGGCCCTGGAACCGCTTCTCGGCCATGAGCTTCTCGGCGTCGGCGAGGTACGTCGACACGTCACGGTAGTAGAGGGTGAAGACCGTCGTCTTCTGCGGCGCGGGGACGAGGGCGACCGTGGCACGCACGATGATGCCCACCTGACCGCCGCCGCCCAGTGCCGCGTTGAACAGATCCGCGTGCTGGGAGGGCGACGCGGTGAGCAGGTCACCTTGGCCGGTCACGATGTCGATGGACTGGACCGTGTCGACCTGCAGCCCGAACCGGTGCACGGTGGCACCGATGCCGCCCATGCTGAGGGTGCCGCCTATCGACAGGTGCAGATAGTCGGTGAGCGCGGGCGGGGTCAGGCCCTTGGCGAGTGCCGCGTCGGTGAGCTGGGCCCAGGTGACTCCCGCCTCCACCACGGCACTGGACGTGCCGATGCTGACGATCTTCGCCAGGCCGCGCGCGTCGATCGCGATCCCGCCCTTGGGCACCTGGGCCTGCCCGTAGCAGGAGTGGGACTCCTCGTCACCGCTCTGCCCGCCGCGGCCGTTCATCGCGATCTTCAGCTTGTTGGCCCGGGCGTAGTCGACCATCTTGACGATGTCCTGCACGGAACCGGGGCGCAGCACCCCCCAGCACGCCCCGGGCACCATGCGCCCGAAGTCGTGATTGAACGGGGCGGTCGCGTCAGCCGTCGTCTCCAGCGTGCCGTCCAGCGCCGGCAGCGCCGCGGCCGTGTCGGCGAAGTCGTCCGACTCCCGCGCCCAGGACTGGTGCGTGGAGCTCCAGCCGATGACAGCGGCGGCCGCTATGCCCCCGAGGACGCTGCGCCGCGTGATGGAGGTGCTGCTTCTCATTCGCTCTGTCTCCTGTCCGTTACGTGCGGTTCAGGGCCGGCAGGCCGGCGCCCGCGCTGGTGGCGAGCCGGTACTCGGAAGGATCGAAGCGCTTCGTGTGGCGCCTGAAACGCCAGGTGTACGTCGGCCAGATCGACGGATTGCGCCCGTGCTCGTCGAGGTACCAGCTCTTGCAGTTGCCTGCGTTCCACACGGTGCCATCGAGGCGCGCCTGAAGCCGTTTGTTCCAGTCGTCCTGGACCGTCTTTCGAACCTCCACCGAGGCCAGGCCCTTTTTGTCCATGACCTTCAACGCGTCCAGGACATAACCGATCTGCGCCTCGATCATCACGACCTGCGAGGAGTGCCCGAGCGTCGTGTTGGGGCCGAGCAGCAGGAACAGGTTCGGGAAGCCCGCGACGGTGGTGCCACGGTGCGCCGCCATGCCCTGCTCGTGCCACACATCGCGCAGCAGCCGGCCGTCGCTCCCCGTGATGCGCCCGGCGACGGGGCGGTCCGTGGCCTTGAAACCGGTGCCCAGGACGATCGTGTCGATCTCGCGCTCGGTGCCGTCGGCCGTGACGACCGCGTGCGGTTTCACCCGCGCGATGGCATCGGTGACCAGGTCCACGTTGGGCTGCTGGATCGCCGGATACCACGCGTTGGAGAACAGCAGGCGTTTGCACGCCATCACGTAGTCGGGGGTGAGCCTGGCGCGCAGCGTCTCGTCGGCGACCGACTTCTTGAGGTGGTCGCTGGCCATCTTCTGCATCTTCCCGGCGACCTTGGGCCGCTTCATCACGAAGGCGAGGATCTCCCTGCCCCACATGTTGAAGTTGCGCCGGAAGTTCTGGTAGCCGGGGACGCCCCGCAGCAGCTTCGTCTGCAGCGGGCTCGTCGGCTTGTCGTTCTTCGGGCCGATCCACGCCGGGGTGCGCTGGTAGAGGTCGAGCCGTCCCACCGTGGGCTGGATCTTGGGGACGAACTGGATGGCGGAGGCACCCGTGCCGATCACGGCGACGTTACGGCCGGCCAGGTCGTGGTCGTGCCGCCAGCGCGAGGAGTGGAAGACCGTGCCCTCGAAGTCCGCAAGCCCGGGAATGTCGGGGATCGCCGCCTCACTGAGGTAGCCGGTGCCGCTGACCAGGACCTGGGCGGTGTAGTCGCCCTGAGAGGTCTCGATGTGCCAGCGCCTGGCCGTGCCGTCCCAGCGGGCCGCGAGCAGTTCGTGGCCGAAGCGGATGTGCGGGCGCACCCCGAACCGGTCGGCGGTGTCGCGCAGATACGAGTACAGCTCGTCCCGCTTGCCGAACGTGGACTTCCAGTTCGGGTTCTGCGCGAACGAGAACGAGTACAGGTGCGACATCACGTCACAGGCCGCGCCCGGGTAGGAGTTGTCCCGCCAGGTGCCGCCCACCTCGTCGGCCCGCTCGAAGACGAGAAAGTCGTCGATGCCCTTCTGCAGCAGCCGGATGGCCATGCCCAGGCCGGAGAAACCGCTGCCGATGACGGCCACCCGCAGGTGCCGCTGCGGCCCGCCGCCGCTGCCCGCGCCGGCCGGGCGGGTGCTCCCGTCGCTGCGGGCCGGTTCGAGAATGCTTGTCACGTCAGCCTCCTAGCGGCGCGCGATGGTGACGCGGAAGTTGTTGAAGAACTTGTCCTCGAGCGTGTACGCGAAGATGTCGAGGTAGCGCTCGAAGCGGGCCACGACCTCCTCGCCCTCCAGGGCGACAGCCTCGTCGCGGCGCTCGGCGAGCAGCTGGAGCCAGGCGCGGCAGGCGACCGCGAACGACTCGCGCTCGTTGACGATCTCGACGACGTCGAACAGCCCCTCGGCGGCCTGCGTGAGCTCGTGCAGGTGCGGGATGTGGCAGTTCTCGAACTCCGAGCGCTGCAGGAACTTCAGGTCGTCGAGCAGCTGCCGGTTCATCGGCAGCGCCTCGGCGGTCATCGTGTGCAGCACGAAGCGGGCACCCGGCTTGAGAGCCGCGCCGACCTGCTGGAAAAAGACCCGGTACTTCTTGGTCCGCTCGCGCGGCGCCAGCGTCGAGGAGACGAAGTGCTCAAGGGCGTTGATGCAGAACGCCGCGTCGTACGGGTCGTCGGTGGTGTGGTCCTCCCAGCTCTCCACCCGTGTGGTGATCCTCGGGTTGTCCAGGCCGGCGATGAACTGTTCCTGCGTACGGCTGAGCGTCAGGCCGACAGCCTGCTCGACGCCGTGCACGGTGGTGAGGCGGTTGAGCATGGTGCCCCAGCCGCAGCCGACGTCCAGGACGCGGCGGGCGCCCGCCGCACCCGCCAGCTCGGCGAACTTGTCCAGCTTGCGCTCCTGGGCCTCGTCGAGAGCCTCGGTCAGCCCCTCGCCCTCCTCCCAGTAGCCGCCGGAGTACATCATCGTCGGGCCCAGCAGGAGGCGGTAGAAGTCGTTGCTCACCTCGTAGTGGTGCCTGATCGCCTCGACCTCGGGGACCGACTGCTTTGCGACCGTGGTCATCTTCGTCCTCAACTCCCGTCCGGTTCATGACTCTTGACGTGCTTCCTGCTGCCGGGCCGGTCGTCGGACTCCCGTAGCTCCTACGGGCGGCGACGGGAGCTCGACGACCGGCCCGGCGCGAGACGAGAAAACCTCCCGGCTCGCAAGAGATGTGCAAGACGAGGGCAGGCGGCCGCTGTTGCGCACCGATTGCGCGCGGACGGGTTCCATGCATCTCGAAAGACCAAGCCCCTGCGGAGGAAGGACCCACCTCATGTCTCTGCCCACCATCGAAGAACTGGCGAGCCAGCTCGAGGCCGTGTCCGGCGCACAGAAGGTCGACCCGGACCACCCGCTGCAACACATTCCGGACGTGGACTCGCTGGACCTGATGGAGTGGCTGTACGGCTTCCAGAACACGTACCCGGACATCCCGGCCGACGAGTCTCTCTTCGCCGATCTCGACGACACCACGACGCTGCGTACCGTCTACGAGCGCATCCTGGCGCTCGTTCCGGCGCAGGCCTGAGCGGGCCGCGCATGAACGGCTTCGATATCACAGGGTGGGGGATGTCCGTCCCCGAACGCGTGGTCACCAGCGCCGAACTGGCCGAGCGGTTCGGCGTCGACGAGCACTGGATCACCAGCCGGTGCGGGATCAGTGAACGGCGCGCCGTCGGGCCGGGCCAGACGACCGCCTCCCTGGCGGTCGAGGCCGGCCGGCGCGCGCTCGCGAAAGCGGGCCTGAGCGGCGGCGACATCGCTCACCTGATCGTCGCCACCGCCACGCCCGAGCAGCCCTCGCCCGCGACATCCGCGTTCGTCCACCACGAACTGGGCATCGCCGGCAGCGCACACGACGTCAACTCCGAGTGCGCGGGCTTCGTCTACGGGCTCGTGTCCGCGATGGCGCTGATCGCCATCGACCCGCGGCCCATCCTGCTCATCGGTTCGGACACCCACACCCTCACCGCCAACCCCGCCGACCGGGACCTGTCGATCCTGGTCGGGGACGGCGCGGGCGCGGTCGTACTGGAACCGGCCGCAGACAGCCAGGTCCTCGCCTGGAACCTCGGCGCGGACGGCGCCTGCACCGGCAGCCTCAAGGTACTGGCCGGCGGAAGCCGGATGCCCACCACCGAGGAGACGGTGCGCCAGGGCCTGCACTATGCCCAGATCAACGGCAACGAGATCTACCTCAACGCCGTGCGGTACACGGTCCGCACGGTGCGCGAGACGCTGCGCAAGGCCAAGGTCGAGGCGGCCGACGTGCAGCACGTCATCCCGCACCAGGCCAACATCCGCATCATCAACTCGATCCTGAGCCACACCGGGCTGCGGCCCGAGGCACTGGTGGCCAATCTGCACAAGTACGGGAACACGGCGTCCGCGTCGATCCCGATCGCACTGACCGAGGTCCTGGACGAGGGCCGTATCAAGGAGGGCGACCTGGTCCTGCTGGCCGGTTTCGGCGCCGGCATGACCTGGGGGTCGATGCTCCTCGAATGGCGCGGAGGGACACGATGAGCAACAGCGGAAAACGCGCGGGCGTCCGGCCCGAGCACCCCGTCGCCCTGGTGACGGGAGCGTCCGGCGGGCTCGGCCAGGCGCTGGCGCTCGAACTGGACGCGCTCGGCTGCAAGGTCGCCGTCCACTACAACAGTTCCCAGGACGCGGCGCGCGCCGTGCAGGACAAGCTCACCAACGACTCCGCCCTGGTGACCGGCGACGTCGGCTCGTACGAGGCGGTGACCGCCCTGTACGAGCAGGTCACCGAGAAGCTCGGCCCCGTCGACGTCCTCGTCAACAACGGCGCCATCCGCCGCGACCAGGTCATGGCGATGCAGAAGCCCGAGGACTGGGCCGCGGTGATCCAGACCAATCTGATCGGATCGTTCCACACGGCGCGGGTGTGCGTCCCGCACATGCTGCGCACACGGTGGGGGAGGGTCGTCAACGTGGTGTCGCCCTCGGGCCTGATCGCCACCGCAGGACAGACGGCGTACTCCGCGTCCAAGGCCGGCCTGATCGGCTTCACCCGCACCCTGGCCGCCGAGTGCGGGCGGCGCGGAGTGACGGTCAACGCGCTCTCGCCCGGATTCATGATCACGGGTATGACGCAGAGCCTCCCGGACCAGGTGAAGGATTCGATGGAGGCAAAGGCGCCCGTGCCCCGCTTCGTTACGGTGGAGGAAGTCGCCCGCAGTATGGGCCTGTTCCTGGAACAGGACTGCATGACGGGCCAGGTCATCAGTATCGACAGCGGGGTCTCCATCACCTGACCCGGTCCGCAGCGGCCGCCGGCGCCCCCCTTCTCCGGCGGCCGCTGCGGACTGTGCCTGCTCCCGGAAACGCGGGAACAAGTAAAAACGAGCACACGCCACAACAGGACCGAGGTATCGGGAAAGCCTTCTGGTGAATGCGCGAATGCATTCACCAGAAGGCTTTCCCGATACCTCGTTGTTCTTATGCCGCCGGCGGCCACAGCGCATCGAAGGCCGCCATCAGGAGCGGGTCCAGCGCCGCGGCCGCTTCCTCCACGGCCGGATCGGGAGCGAGCGGCCCCTGCGGGCCCGGCTCGCGCAGCAGGTCGAGATAGAGGGACTGGGTGCGCGGGGAGGGCCCGATTCCGAGCTCGTCCGAGAGCAGCTCACGCAGCTGCTGGTAGACGCGCAGGGCGTCCGCCCGGTTGCCGGCGGCCGCGTGCGCCGCCATCTGGCACCGGTGCGCGCTCTCCCTGAACGGCGCCCGGCGCACCGCCTCATCCGCGTACCGCAGGGCATGGTGCCCGTTGCCCAGGGCCGCGGCCGAAACGCTGGCCAGCTCCAGTGCGGTCAGCCGCAGTTCGTCGATGCGTTCGCGCGTCGTGTTCACCCAGTCGCCCTCGTGTGCGGGCAGGAACGAGCCACGAAGATTGGCGACCGCCCCGGTGGCGAGCTGCTGGGCCACCGCGTGCGCGCGGTCCCGGCAGGCCTGGCGGGCCTCCGAGACCGCCGCCTCCGCGGCTTCCAGGTCCGTCACCGCGTCGCCGGGCAGGTGCAGCAGATAGCGCCCGCTCTGGGCGATCAGCGGGGTCTCACCCGGCTTCTGGCCCTCGCTGGTGACGAAGGCACGCACCCGGCTGACGACGCTGCGCAGCGCGGAGGCCCAGGTGTCGGGCAGACCCTGGGGCCAGAGTGTGTCCGCGAGCTGGTCGCGGCTGGTGCCGGCCGAGCGCTCCAGGACCAGCCGGGCGAAGGCGACCTGGGCCTGCGCACTCGACAGATGCCTGGGCGGTTCGCCCTCGTGCTCGATGGTGACAAGTCCTACGAGTCGTATCAACACGTCGAAACTCCCCCAGCGGCGGATCAGGAACCGAGCGGGGAATACGGCGACCGCTTCCGCGTCGCGCCGTCTGATTCTCGCCATTCCCCGTGATGTCGACGTGACCTTCGCAGGGGCGTTCGACGCCTGTCAATCGAGGCCGGGAACATACCAATCGGAATGACTGGAAGCCCAAGTTCCAACGTTCAGCAGGCCAGTTGTCCTGCGATTCTCCGGGCGTACTCAAGGGCCTTTCAAGCGAATCCCGAGGGTGTTCCGGCGGATTTCGACAAGAGAGCCGAATCTCGTGTTGCGTCCGTCTTGCGGAGCGCGAAGTAGAAATTCCCCCAGGAATACAGGAGCGCCGAACTGGCTGAGGAGACTCACGTGAACGCACCCGGAGGTTGGGAACGCCTCGAGCCGAAACTGCACGCCACACTCAGGCGCGTACAGGCGCTGGAGCCGGTGCCCGACCGCCGCAACAGCTTCGTCGCCTACACGGTCGAGCGGGACACCGCCTACGCCGACCTCGACGGGCGCCGGCTGCTGATGATGTCCGGCTACAGCTACCTGGGCCTGGCCGGTGACGAGCGCGTGGTCGCCGCCGCCAAGGCCGCCGTCGACCTGTACGGCACCGGAAACCACGGAGTGCGCGCACTGGCCGGGTCCATCCCGCTGCACGAGGAACTGGAGGCCGAGGTCGCCCGGTTCGCCGGCCGTGAGACCGCGATGGTCTTCGGCTCCGGCTACGCCGCCAACGTCGGCACCGTCGGCGGCATCGTCGGAGCCGGCGACACCGTCTTCATCGACAAGTACGACCACGCCTCCATCGTCGACGGCTGCCGCCTGTCCGGCGCCACCGTCACCCGCTTCCGGCACAACGACGTCGACCACCTCGACCGGCGCCTCGCCTCGGCCTCCCCGGACGGAGTCCGCCTCGTCGTCGTCGACAGCGTCTACTCGATGGACGGCGACATCGCACCACTGCCCGAACTGCGCAAAGTGTGCGACGAGCACAACGCGCTGCTCATGGTCGACGAGGCGCACGCGCTCGGCGTCATCGGCTCCACCGGACGCGGCATCGAGGAGCACTTCGACCACCGGGTGAAGGTCGACATCAAGCTTGGCACGCTGTCCAAGGCCATCCCGTCCATGGGGGGCTGGGTGGCCGGACCCGCCGAGCTGATCGGCCATCTGCGCTACGCGGCACGGCCGTTCCTCTTCTCCGCCGCCCTCGCGCCCGCCCAGACCGCGGCAGCCCTGGAGTCGCTGCGCATCCTGCAACGCGAACCCGAGCGCGTCACCCACATCCAGCGCGAGTCCGCACGGCTGCGTTCCCTCATCAACGCCGAAGGGCTGCGCACCCAGGACAGCGAGACAGCGGTACTCCCGCTGATCGCCGGCTCCGACGACGCGGCGTACGACCTGGCCACCACCTGCCGCAAGAACGGAGTCATCGGCATCCCGGTGGTCACCCCCGCGGTCCCCAACGACCTGGCCCGGCTGCGGATCGCGGTGACCGCACGGCACACGCCGCAGGACATCGACTTCGCAGCCGAGGCATTCATCAAGTCCGCTCGCGAGTGCGGCATCCTCCCGGCCTGAAGAGGCCACCGAAGGACCTGGGACACCACACAGGACGGAGACGAGAGAGAAGATGACTGCCGCAGCCGCCCCCCGCCCCCCGGTGGTGATCACCGGGATCGGCGTGGTCACGCCGGCCGGGTGCACGCCCGAAGCCCTGTGGGCCGCGCTGCGCGCCGGCCGCTCCACCGCCGCCGAGCTCGACCACTTCGACCTGAGCCGCCACCGGGCCCGCATCGGCTGCCGGGTCAGCGGGCTCGACATCGACGGGCCCCGCGCGCTGGTGCCCGCCAAGGACGCCCGACGCATGGACCCGTTCGCGCTGTACGGCACCACGGCCGCGCTGGCCGCCCACCGCGACGCGGGAGCCCCGGCACCCGACCCGCAGCGCACCGCGATCGTGGTCGGCAACGCGGTGGGCGGGCGGGCCACCAGCGACCGCGAGTCGGCGCACTTCAGCGAGGCGGGCCCGCACCGGGTCAATCCGCTGATGCCGCTGCTGACCATGCCGAACGCCGCGGCGGCCCAGATCGCGATGCGGCTGGGCTGGACCGGCCCGGCCACCACCATCGCCACCACCTGCGCGAGCGGAGTCGACGCGATCGGGCACGCCACATCGCTGCTGCAGTCCCACCGCGCCGACATGGTGATCGCCGGCGGCTGCGAAGCCACGCTCACCCCCGTCACCCTCGCCGCGTTCGGCAACCTCAACGCCGTCTCCGCGCGCAACGACGATCCCGCGCACGCCTCACGCCCGTTCGACACCGGCCGCGACGGGTTCGTCATGGGGGAGGGGGCCGGATTCGTCGTCCTGGAACGCCTCGACGACGCACGGGCACGCGGCGCCCGGCTCTACGCGGAGATCGCCGGGTACGCCGCCACCGCCGACGCCCACCACCTGTCGATGCCGCTGCCCGACGGCGCAGGCGCCGTCGCCGCGATGAACGGTGCCCTCGCCGACGCGGGCCTGGCCCCCGACGAGATCGTCCACATCAACGCACACGGCACCTCGACCCCGCACAACGACCGCGCCGAAGCGGCAGCCCTGACCAAGGTCTTCGGCTCGCACGGACCCCCCGTCACCGCACCCAAGGGCGTCATCGGCCACCTCATCGGGGCCGCCGGGGCCGTCGAGATCATCGCCGCCGTGCAGGCGATGCGGGCCCAAGAGGTACCGCCCACCGCCAACCACGAACACCTGGAGCCCGGAATGGAGATCGACGTGGTGCACACAAGCCCACGGCCCGTCGCCCTGGGGCCCGCCCTGTCGAACTCCTTCGGCTTCGGCGGCCACAACGCGAGCCTGGTGGTGGCACCGGTATGACGACCACCATCCCCACCCCGGCGCACACCACCCAGCACACCGTCACCCAGGACGAGGTGAGCGCCCTGCGGGCCGCCGTCCGCGCGATCCTGCCGGCCCCGGCCCCGGCCACGGCTTCCGGAACGCACTGCGCCGCTTCGCCGGTCCACGCCTTCGTCCTCGCCCACACCCTCGCCGACGCGACCGTCCGCGAACTGGCCGCAGCCGAACCGGAGCCCGTCTCCGTGGTCCACCTCGGCCAGGACATCCGCATCGAACGCCCGGTCCGCCCGGGCGAGCAGATCACCGTAACGCTCGACGTGCTCGGCGCCCGCCGCGAACCGCGCGGCACCCGCGTCGCCGTCCGCGCCCGCCTCACCGGACCGGACCGCACCAGCCATGCCGAACTCCTCACCAGCGCCCTCCTGCTGGGCGCGAGCACCATCGAACCGTTCGGACAGATCCCCTCCCCGCCCGCGCCCGCCCCCCTGGGCGAGGCGGGCGGGACGGCCCACGCCGAACACCGACCGACCCCCGAATGGATCCGCGGCTACGCCCAGGCCTCCGGCGACCTCAACCCGATCCACCTCGACGCCCTGGCCGCCCGCGACGCCGGCTTCCCCACCGTCATCGCCCACGGCATGAGCGTGCTCGCCCTGGCCCTGGAGGAAATCGCCGACCGGTACGCGGACGGCGACATCACCCGGATCGTGGCCGCCGGCGGCCGGTTCTCCGCACCGGTGGCACCCGGCGCGACGCTGCGCGTGGAACTCGCCCCGGACGCCGCGCCCACCCTGGTCCGCTTCACCTGCCGCACCCCCGACGGCATCGCCGTCAAGAACGGCTGGGCCCAGCTGGCACTCGCAGCACCACTGCCGGACGGCCACCATGACTGACCCGGTCACCGGGCTGCTGCACGGCTTCCTCACCCAGGTCCGCGCGCGACCCGACGCACCCGCACTCGTGTGGCACGGGACACAGACCAGCTACCGCGAGCTCTACGACATGGCGGGCCGCGAACGCGAACGCCTCGCCCTGCTGGCCCTGTCCGCCGGCGAGCCCGTCGGCATCCTCGCAGCCAAGTCACCCGCCGCCATCGCCCTCGTCCTCGGCTGCCTGCTCGCCCGCCGCCCGTTCCTGCTGCCGTCGCCACAGCTCGCCGACACACTGCTCACCCAGCTGTTCGCTCAGGCCGGCTGCCGCCACGTACTGGCCCCCGAAGGCGAACCGCAGCACACACCCGCACCGGACCACAGCCGCACCCCCCACCCCGTTCCGCGGGACACCACATTCATGCTGACCACGTCCGGCTCCACCGGACTGCCCAAGATCGTGCCGCTCGGCCCCCAGGCGGTGAACCACTTCGTCGCCTGGGCCGGACCGGCGTTCGGCATCACGGCCGGCACCACCGTCCTCAACCACGCACCGCTCAACTTCGACCTGTGCCTGCTGGACGTGTGGAGCACCCTCGCGCACGGCGGCCGCGTCGTCCTCGTCGACCCCGAGCAGGCAGTCGACGGCAGGCATCTGCTCGGCCTGCTGCTCCGCCACGACGTACAAGTGGTCCAAGCGGTACCGATGTTCTACCGGATCGTCCTGGACGCCGCGCACCGGGCGGGCGTGATCCTGCCCTCGGTACGCCGTGCTGCTTTCACCGGCGACGCCCTGCCCGACCGCACCCTGGCCGAACTGCGCGAACTGCTGCCCGCGGCACGCCTGGCGAACATCTACGGCTGCACCGAGACCAACGACAGCTTCGTCCACGAGATCGAACCCACCGCCACAGCCGTCCCGCCCGTGCCCATCGGGATCCCGCTGCCCGGAGTCTCGGCACTCGTCCTCGACGCCGACGGCGCCGAGGTGACAGGACCCGGCACCGGAGAGCTCTACGTCAGGACACCCTTCCAGTCCGGCGGATACCTCGACCCGGCCCGCAGCCGGGGCAAGTTCACCGGCCACCCGCTCGGCCACGACGACAACCGCTGGTTCCGCACCGGCGACCTCGTACGCCGCGACACCGACGGCCTGCTGCACCTGACCGGGCGCAGCGACTTCCAGGTCAAGGTACGGGGGGTCGCCGTCAACACCGCCGAGATCGAACAGGTGCTGCTGCGCCACCCCGCCGTCCTGGAGGCCGGTGTCGCAGCCCAGCCCGACCCGCTGACCGGCAAGCGGCTGGTCGCCGGGGTGCGTCGGGCACCCGGCAGCGGGCTCAACAGCCTCCTGCTGAAGGAGCACTGTGCCCGCGCCCTGCCCAGGGCGGCCGTCCCCGGCGTCCTGCTGATCACCGACGAACCGCTGCCCAAGACAGCCACCGGAAAGGTCGACCGCACCGCGCTCGACCGGCTCCGCGGACCATCCCCGGCACCGCCGGCGGACCGTCCCCGGGAGCTGACCCCAGTAGAAGGAAGGACGTCATGAGCAACACCGCCACCATCAAAAAGTTCCTCATCGAGGAGTTCCTGCCCGACCTGACCGAGAACCAACTCGCCGACGAGCAGGACCTGTTGTCGAGCGGAGCCATCGACTCCCTCGGCCTGCTGAAGCTGATCGCGTGGGTGGAGGACCGCTTCGGGCTCGCTGTCGACGACACGGACCTGGACCCGGACAACTTCCGCAGCGCCGCCGCCATCGACGCCTTCATCGTGGGCTCGCGCCAGGGGGTGACCAGCTAGCCATGCACGACGCGCTCACCGGCCTGCTGGCCCGGCGCACGGTGGCCGAGCGCGAGACCTGGCGGTCGCTGTGGGACCAGCTCGGTGACGGCAAGCTCCCCGCGGAGCAGGCCGTCACCCTGCTGGCCTCCCTGACCACCCGGCTCCCCGACCCCGCGACGCTGGCCGCCCTGCACGCCTCGCTTCTGGAGCGGCGCCCCGCACGCCCCGGGCCCGCCTGGCCCGCAAGCGTCAACATCGTGGGCACCGGTGGCGGCCCCGCCACCTTCAACGTCTCGACGGCCGCCGCATTCGTGGCCGCCGCCACCGGGGTGCGTGTCGTCAAGACCGGCTCGCGCGCCTACACCTCCAGCCTCGGCTCCGTCGACCTCCTCGAACGCCTCGGGGTGCGCCTGACCTCCTCGTACGAGCAGACCCAGGAGGACCTGGAGCGGGACGGGATCGCCTTCGCCGGGCCCTTCGTCTACCCGGCCGAACTCACCCGGCTCGCCCGCACGGTGGCACCACTGGGCATGAAGGCCTTCGGACGCTTCCTCAACGCGCTCGGCCCCTTCCTCGCCGACCTGCCCGTCACCGCCCAGGTCACCGGCGTCTCGCACACCATGCCGCTGGACGACCTGCGCACCCTCGCCGACACGATCACCACCTGCTCGGTGTGGCTGACCACCAACGACCGGGGCGCCGACGAACTCCTCGGCTTCGCCGACAACACGATCCACCAGGGCCATGGACGCCAAGTCCACATCCGTGCGGGCCAGTGGACAACGGCGGACGGCGGCTTCGAAGCGCTCGCGCCCGCCCCCAAGGGCGAGGCCGTCGACCACTTCCTGGCCGTGCTCGGCGGCCGCGCCCACCCGGCGGCCACCGCCACCGTGCGGCTCAACGCCGCAGCCCTCGCGCTCGCCGGCGGCCTGCACACCCAGTGGAGCACCGCACTCGCCGCCACCGACGAGGCCGTCACCAGCGGCGCCGCCGTGGCCCTCGCCCAGCGGCTGCGGACCCGGCGCCGCGCACCGCTCGCCACCGGGGCGGCACACCATGGCTGACTTCTTCACCCACCGCCCGCCGGGCCTCCCCGGCCTGGCCCTGTTCCTCAACGCCGGGGACCCGCCACTGGACGAGCTCACCGATGTCGTCCTGATGCTCGACGAAGAGCGCGTCGACTGCCTCGAACTGGCCGTGCCGTTCCCGGACTCCTTCACCGACGGCCCCGTCGTACGCCGCTCCGCGCGCCGCGCCCTGGACCGCGGCACCGGCCTCGACGACGTACTCACCTTCATCGCCCAGGTCAGGCCCCGCCTGCGCCACCTGCGCATCGCACTGCTCGCCGACTGGAGCCACTCGCTCAAGCACCGCGACCTGGACGCCGCCGTCAAGGACATCACCGCATCGGGCGCGGACGGCCTGCTGGTGCACGGCCTACCTCCCCGCCTGCGCACCGCCTACCGGCAGGCGACACAGGAGGCAGGCACGGCGGTGGTCAGCACCTGCTACCCCACCAGCCCCCCGGCGACCCGGGCCCAGGCTGCCCGGGACGCCTCCGCCTACCTCTATCTCGTGGCCCACTACGGCCGCAGCGGCACCGCGCCCCCCACGGGCCACGCCGCGCTCGCCCCGACCGTCACCGGTCTGCGGGCGCACAACGACTCCCCGATCGCCGTCGGCTTCGGGGTCAGTACGCGCAGCCACGTCGCGGCCGTCGCCGCGAGCGGGGCCGACGCCGCCATCGTCGGCTCGGCGGGCGTGGCCCGCGTCGAGCAGGCCCTCGACGAGGAGGGCTCTGTCACCACAGTGCTGCGCGACTTCGTCCGGTCGATCCGGCCGGAACCGGGCGAAGCCGGCACACCCGTCTCCCGTACACACCAAAGGAGTTGACCGTGATCATCCGCGACCTGGCAAGCGTCAAGACCGTCGACTGGGGCAACGGGCTCAGCGCCCGCTTCCTGACCAAGGACGACGGCGTCGGCTACTCGCTCACCGACACCACCGTACGGGCCGGCACCAAGTCCCGCCTGGAGTACCGCAACCACCTCGAGGCCTGCTACTGCATCGGCGGCTCCGGAGAAGTGGTCGAACTCGACGGCACCGTGCACCCCATCACCCCGGGCCGTCTGTACGCCCTCGACCAGCACGACCCGCACTACCTCGTGGCATCCGAACACGAGGACCTGCACCTGGTCTGCGTCTTCACCCCGGCCCTGCGGGGCGACGAGGTGCACAGCCTCGACGCCCACAACTCCTCCGCGTACTGAACCGCGGCCCCCTGAAGGGGCGACACACCCGTGAAGGGGGAACCACAGTGATCCGCTGGAACACCGACCAGACCGACCTGCGGGACGGTCTGGTCCGGTGGGGCGAAGCGCTCAGCGCCGACCACATCACCCAGGAGGAACAGGGAACCTTCTCCTGGGACAAGTGGAAACTCGTGCGGCAGACCGGGATCCTCGCCCTGCCCTTCCCCGAGGAGCACGGCGGCCTGGGCCAGTCCCTGCTCACCACCATGTACGTCCTCGAAGGCCTGGGCGAACACTGCCGTGACGCGGGACTGAGCTTCTCGGTCACCACCACCATGGCCAGCACCGGCGTCCCCCTCACCCGGTTCGGCACCGCCGGACAGAAAGCGAGGTATCTCCCACCGATCTGCTCCGGCGAGGCGATCGGGGCACACGCGATCACCGAGGCCGAATCCGGCAGCGACGCCATGGCGATGACCACCCGGGCGGAGCGCGACGGTGACGACTTCGTGCTGAACGGAACCAAGATCTTCGTCAGCAACGGGCCCGTCGCCGACGTGTTCGTCGTCTACGCCCGCACCCGCCCCGACAGCGGCGCCCTGGGCGTCACCACGTTCCTCGTGGACCGCGGGACGCCCGGCCTGACCATCGGCAGGCCGGTCAAGAAGATGGGACTGCGCACGTCGCCGCTGAGCGAGCTCCACTTCGACGGCTGCCGCATCCCCCGCACCCAGGTCCTCGGCCGGGTCGGCGGCGGGTTCATCGTGCTCGACCACGTGATGAAGCGGGAGATCCTCCTCTCGTTCATCGTCAACGTGGGGGAGATGCGGCACCGGTTCGGCCGCTGCGTCGAGTACGCCCGCACCCGGCGCTCCTTCGGCAAGCCGATCGGCTCCTACCAGACGGTCGCCAACAAAATCGTCGACATGAAGATCGGCCTCGAATCGGCGAGGAAGTGGCTGTACGACACCGCCGAGCGCCTGGAGGCAGGCCAGGACGTCACCGAGGACCTGGCCATCGCCAAGCTGGTCACCAGCGAGACCAACATGGCCAGTGCGCTGGCCGCGGTCCAGGTATTCGGCGGGCACGGATACATGAGTGAGTACGGACTCGAACAGGAAGTGCGCAACGCCGTGGGCGGCACAATCTACTCGGGCAGCAACGAGATCCAGTACAACCGCATCGCGGCCCAGCTGGGCCTGGGCCGATGAGCCCGGCACCCGCACCGCCGTCCCCACGGACCCGCACACTCAAGGTGTGCGGAGCCACCAGCACCCGCGACATCGCCGTGCTCGCCACCGCAGGGGCCGACCTCGCCGGCCTGTGGCACGGCGTGCCCGGCGGCCCCGCCGAACTGCCGGAGCGCGAGGTGGCGGCCCTCGCGGCGGCCGCCCGCGCCACCGGCGTGCTCCATCCGGTCCTGGTCACCTTCCTGAGCGACACCCACGCGCTGAGCGGTGTACTGGCCCGCACCGGCATCGGCACCGTCCAACTCCACGCCTACCAGCGCCCGTCCACCGTGCGAGCCCTGCGCACCGCCCTGCCGGACGCCGTCATCATCAAGGTGCTGCACGTCACGGGCAACACCTGCCTGGAGCGCCCCCTGCTCGGAGCGTACGAACAAGCGGGCACCGACCTCTTCCTCATCGACGCCACCACCCCCGACGGCCGTGTCGGCAGCACCGGGCAGTGCCTGTCCGAGGACACCGTCCTCGACCTGGCCGACCGGTTCACCCTGCCGTTCTGGCTCGCCGGAGGACTCAACCCTGCCAACCGGTCCGACCACGAGAGGGTCCTGCACCACCCCCGGCTGCACGGCATCGACGTCGACACCGCGGCCCGTGGCGGCGACGGCCGCATCGCGGGCCCCGCCGTGACCCGGCTCGCCCGAGTCTGGGGCACCTAAGGAGCATCCATGAGCCACCCCTTCATCGAATCCCTCCTGACGGCCGAGCGGCCCTTGGTGATGGAGGTCAAGCGGCGCGACGCGCACGGCTTCGACCTCATCGCGGGCCATACGCCCGCCGAGATCGTGACCGCCTACGAGAAGGCCGGCGCCCCTTGTATCTCGGTGGTCACCGGCCGCTGGTTCGGCGGCACCCACGAGCTTTTGCGCGACGTGGCACGCCTCACCGAACTGCCCCTGCTGCAGAAGGACTTCATCACCCGCAGCCAGCAGCTCGACACCGCGAGAGAACTGGGCGCGTCAGCCGTCCTGCTCACCGCGGGGCTACTGCCCGCATCCGCGCTGCGCACCCTCGTCACCGCGGCGCTGCGCGCCGGACTGACGCCGTTCGTCGAGGTCACCACCGAGGCCGAGATCGCGGTGGTGCCGCACGCCGACGAATGCGTCATCGCTGTCAACAACAAGGACATCAAGACCAAGGAACGCGACCGTGGCGACCTCACGCGCAGCTTCGACCTGCTGCCCGCGCTGATCGCGAGCGGCACACCCTGCCCGGTCAGCGCCAGCGCCATCGACACCCCGCAGACGGCGGCCCGGCTGCTGGACGCGGGCTTCGGCGGCCTGCTCGTCGGCACGGCGCTGCTGCGCAGCGGCGAACGCGACGCGTGGCTGACCACGCTGGACGGCTCCCGGACGACCGTGCGCACGGTGCTGAACACGGTGGCCTGAACAGCCGGCTACCGGCGGCCCCGCGGCGCTCGGCCACGGGGCCCACCAGACGTCAGGGAGGCTCCCGGACGCGGATCAGCTGCTCCGGGGGCAGCCGCTCAAGCGCCGCTCGACGGCCGCTGGAGGAACGCTCGCGATGCTGTCCAGAACAGACCTGGACGCCGTGGCGGCCCGGGGAAATCCGCTTAAGCTCATGAACAGCGCGCCTCGGCACCGTACTTACGAATCTGACCAAAGCGAGGACGTACCGATGACAGCCAACCCGTACCAGCAGCAGTACGGCCAGCCCGGCGCCTACGCGCCGATCCCGCAGCCGCCGCAGCAGCAGCCCGCCCGACCGAACAAGGCCGCGGGCTGGCTGCACATCGTGTCGGTCGTCACGCTCGGCCTCATGGCAGGCCTGTTCTTCGCATTCGACATCTCGGTCATGCCCGGACTCGCCAAGACCGACGACCGTACCTATGTGACCGCGATGCAGCAGTTCAACGCGGAGATCGACGGCAACGGCCTGTTCGTCCTCATCTTCTGCGGAGCGATCATCGCGGCGGGTCTTGCGGCCGTGCTCGAGTTCCGCCGGGGGCGCAAGACCATCGCCCTGTGGGCGGGCCTGGCCGCCGTGCTCTATCTGATCGTCCTGATGCTCACCATGGGCGTGGAGATCCCGCTCAACAACCAGCTCGCCGACCTCGGCAACCCTGCCAAGATCCACGACTTCTCCCTCGTCGACAAGTTCAAGGGCTCCTGGGAGTCCGTCAACATCGTGCGGACACTGCTCAACACGGCGGCCCTGGGCTGCGCCGCGTACGCCGCCAAGCTGCACGGCCGCGCGGAGGCCCTGCTGGGCAGCGGCCGCTGACTTGCCGGGAGGCTTCTCCGGTGAAGGCGGGCGCGGGCACCGAGCCCGCGCCCGCCTTCCACGTCACCGCTTCCTCAGCTCGCCCCGTGCAGGACGAGGGACCAGCACAGCAGGCCCGTCGCAGCGCTGCACAACACCGCGCGCACGACGTTCCAGCGCACCCACCTGCCCTCGAACTCCTCACGCACCGCGTGCGGCCGGGCGATGCCGTCGCCTTGTCCCGCCGCGTCGAGGGCGTTGTTGAGCGGGATGTTCACCCGGCTGGTGACCGCCATCGATGCCAAGTAGCAGACGAACGCGCCAACCGTCGGCGCGACCGCGTCCCGGTCGCCGCCGCCGAACTGCAGCCCGATCGCGAGTGCCATGAACACGAACGCGCCGATGTAGCCGAGCACGAACCAACCGTTGAGGATCGCCGTGTTGATCCGCTGCATCACGTCGATGAATGTCCGGTCGTCACCGCCGCGCAGCGCCGGCATCACCGAGCAGGCGAACCCGTAGAACAGTCCGCTGACCAGACCACTCGTCACCGTGGCCGCGACGAGCGCGAGCGCTTGTGCGATGTCCATTGTCCGACCCCTCCCTCTCTGCCGCATTGGTGCGCGGGCCAGTCAACTCTACTGAGCGCAAAGGAAATGCAAGAGAAGAGTCAAGTGGTGTGCTCAGTGCGGGGGTACGCACTACTCAGCGGACCGACCTTAATGAGCCCGGACCGTCACATCAGCCATACAGCCATCCAAACAGCCGCCCAGGCTCACGCCGCCCGGTGACCAAGGCGGCTGTCGAGCAGCTGACCCGTGCGTGGGCTGCCGGCCTGCTCCGGCCGCCGGCCGCCGGCCGCCAGTCCCCGGTCCTCAGTCCTCCAGGCGGACCGGCATCAGGACCGAGAAGCTGGTCTCGTCATCGGGCCGGCGGATCGCGAGCGGCGCCGTGGGAGCGCCGGACTCCAGGATCAGCCGCTCCCTGGACCCGGCGGCCAGCGCATCCAGCAGGAACCGGCGGTTGACGGCGATACGGTCCGCGCCCTCAGCTCCCTCAGCGCCCTCGGCTTCCTCAGCGCAGAGGGTCAACGCGCCGCCGTCTTCCGCCCTGAACACACTCAGGTCCGGCCCCCCGGTCGCCCCGCGACGGACAGGGCCGGTCTCCAGGGACTTCCGGAATGCCGCCACCTCGACGACGGTGCGCCGTTCCGCGGCCTGGGGGAGGAGACGGCGGTAGTCGGGAAAGTCGTGGTCGAGACACTGACCGGCTGCCTGCCTGCCGCCGGCCTCCAGGGCCACGCGGGCGCCGTCGACGGAGAGCCGTACGGGGCCCTCACCGTCCAGCAGGGCCCGCATCGCGTCGGCGAGCGGGGCAGGCACAACGGCCTGCACCCGCTTCCCGTCGTGCCCGGTGACCGCGGCCTGTGCGACAGCCATCCGGTACCGGTCGGTGGCCACGACCCGCAGGCTCTCGCCCTCGATGTCGAAGAGGACCCCGGCGAGCATCGGCAGCTTGGCATCGGTGCTCACCGCGAAACGGACCGTATCGAGTGCGGCTGCCAGTTCGGGCGCGGCGGTGACCAGCCGGGCCGTGGGGATGTGCAGTGACGTCACGACGTTCTCCCTGTGATCGAGTAGTGCGCAAAGCGCGGAGAACTCACCGCGGGCAACGGACAGTTCCTGCTCGAGGCGGCACAGATGCGCCTTCAGCAGTTCCCGGACCAGACCGGTATCCGCACCGGACCAGCCGGCCAGTACCAGCCGGACGTCCGCCAGAGGCATCCCGGCCCGGCGCAGGCGGGCCAACAGCCGGGCCTCTTCGAGCTGTTCCGGCCCGTACCAGCGGTATCCGCTCACCGGATCCACCCAGGCCGGGACCAGCACACCGGAACGGTCGTAGAACCGCAGGGCACTCACACCCAGGCCGCTGTCGCGGGCCAACTCGCCGATGCTGCGCATGTCGTTCTCCACACCCGGCACTGTGGGCCCTGCACAAGGTCGAGGGTCAACCGTGTCTGAACGACGGGCCGCGGCCGGTGGGCCGGCCCCCGTACAGTCATCCACATGGTTGAGCATCGCATGGTTGACGTGAACGGCGTCCGGCTGCACATCGCCGAACAGGGTGAAGGCCCCCTGGTGGTCCTCCTGCACGGCTTCCCCGAGTCATGGCACTCCTGGCGCAACCAGTTCGGCCCGCTCGCCGAAGCGGGCTTCCGGGTGGTCGCCCCCGACCAGCGCGGGTACGGACGAAGTGACCACCCCGCCGACGTCGACGCGTACACCATCCTCCACCTGGTCGGCGACGTGGTCGCACTGATCCAGGCCCTGGGCGAGGAGAGTGCCTACGTTGTCGGGCATGACTGGGGAGCGCCGGTCGCCTGGCACACGGCGCTGCTGCGGCCGGACATGGTGCGCGGGGTGGCCGGACTGAGTGTGCCGCCCCCGTTCAGGGGGACACAGCCTCCGCTGGCCGCCATGGAGGAGAAGTACGCCGGCCGCTTCTACTGGAACTACTTCAACCGCCCCGGCGTCGCTGACGCCGAGTTCGCCAAGGACACCCGGACCGCGTTGCGCAAGTTCCTCTATTCGGCCTGCGGTGACGCCCCGGGCGCCCTCGAGGGCAAGCAGCCGCTGGTCGACCCCGAGCGGGGCTGGCTCGCCGCCATGCCGGATCCCGCGGTACTGCCGCACTGGTGCACCGAGGACGCCCTCGATGTTCTGACCGACAGCTTTTCCCAGGGCTTCACCGGGGCCCTCAACTGGTACCGCAACCTCGACCGCAACTGGGAACTGACCGCCCCCTGGCACGGCGCCGTCGTCACCCGGCCCGCCCTGTACATCTACGGCGAACGCGACGTCGTCGCCAGTTTCCCCGGCACCCCCGAACTCATCGAGCGCCTCCCCGGCCTCATGCCCAGCCTGCGGCGCGAGCCCATCGAGCTGGCCGGCTGCGGACACTGGACTCAGCAGGAACGCCCGGACGAGGTGAACACGGCACTCATCGACTTCCTGACCGCCTAGCCGTGCGGCCGGGGAGACCGCGCCCCGGTGCCCGGTACCCGGCGGCCGCCCCGGCGTTCAGGGGTGTTCAGCGGTTCTTGAACTCCTCGATGGCGTCGCGGACCACCTGGCCCGCGGTGTCACTGCCGGCGTGCCCGGCGTCCTCGATGATGTGCAGCCGCGCGCCCGGCCACGCCTTCGCCAGCTCCCACGCCGTCTGGACCGGACAGCCCCTGTCGTGCCGGCCCTGCACGATCACCCCGGGAATCGGGGCCAGCCGGTGCGCGTCCCGGATCAGCTGCCCCTCCTCCAGCCAGGCGCCGTTGCTGAAGATGTGCGCACAGATCCGTACGAACGCGATCCGCGCGTCGGCCTCGCGGTCGCTGTACATGCCGGGCACACCGTTGGGCTCGTCGCTGATGACCGCGTCCTCCCAGGCGAGCCAGTCGGCGGCGGCCTTCTCGCGGACCGTACGGTCGGGGTTGTCCATCAGCCGTGCGTAGGCCGCGAGCAGGTCACCGTCCCGCTCGCCCTCGGGAACACCCGCGCGGAACCGGTCCCACGCCTCGGGGCGGAACAGCCCGGCGCCCCGGTAGAGCCAGTCGATCTCGGAGCGGCGGGAGGTCATCACCGCCTGGATGACGATCTCGCTGACCCGCTCGGGGTACTGCTGCGCGTAGGCCAGGACGAGTGTGGGGCCCCAGGAGGCCCCGTTGAGCAGCCACTTCTCGATGCCGAGATGTTCGCGCAGCAGCTCCATGTCGGCAATCAGATGGTGTGTGGTGTTGAGGCTCATGTCGGCGGCCGGTGTGCTCGCGTGCGGGGTGCTGCGGCCGCAGTTGCGCTGGTCGTAACGGATCACCCGGTAGGCGTCGGGATCCCAGGACCTGGTCGGCCGCCGCATGGCGCCGGCGCCCGGGCCGCCGTGAACCATCAGGGCGGGCTTGCCCCCGGGGTTGCCGAGCTGCTCGTAGTAGAGGCGGTTGCCGTCTCCGGTGTCGAGGAACCCGGAATCGTAGGGGCTTGTCGGGGGATAGAAGTCGACCATGACCGCCGATCCTAGGGGCAGCTCGCGGCCGGGCAACTGGATTGAACCGGGCGCCCGTTCATGCCGCAGCCCCCCACTCGCATCCTCTTCTTCCTTTCTTTCCTTGACCCTCTTTCCTTGACCGCCCGTCACGGCACAGGGCAGCGGTCGCGGCAGGACCGGGCGGACAGGCGGCATGAAGAACAGGGCAGTGGGCAGGTGCACGTCCACACATGCGCCCGCACGGTCGGGAACGACCCGGTGCACGACGGGCGGTGGACCAGCTTGGAGCGCGCTGCACCGTGACGCATACCGACGTGTCCGCGCGGTGGACCCACAGCCGCACCGGGCAGAGCACACCAGCCGCAGAGCCACGGAGCCGCGGGCGCCCGGCAAGCACACCGCCTCCCGTCAGCACGCCGTGACACCCGGCCACCCGCAGGGCGCGACGACCGCCGCAGCCGACCGGCGGACCGGACGGACCGGGCGACTGCCGCAGCCGACTCGTTCGCCCGGTCCGACTGGTCCGATCGGTCCGGCCGGTCCACCCGATCCGGCTGGTCCGTCCGCCTCCGCCGCAGCCGACCGGTCCCGACCGATCCGGCTGGTCCGTCCGCGTCCGCCGGAACAACCGAACAGCACGAAAGGCCCCGCCCATGAGCACAGCCGCCGCGATACCGCCGACAACCGAAGGACCCAGCCCTCACACCCGCCGCTTTCTGCGGCGCCTGACCGTCGCCACGGGCGGGGGCATGTTCGTCGACGGGTTCGTCTTCGCCTCAGTGGCCTCCGCCCTCGCCGGCAGCGCCATGGCCCGCGACATCGGCGTCACCTCGACATGGAACTCGCTGATCTCGTCCTCGACACTGATCGGCACGTTCTTCGGCGGCCTGCTCCTCGGCTATGTCACCGACCGGCTGGGCCGGCGCCCGATGTTCACCATCGACCTCTCGGTCTTCCTGGCATCCGCCCTGCTGATGCTGTTCGTCACCTCCCCCTGGATGGTCTTCGCACTCGGGCTCGTCATGGGCCTCGCCGTAGGGGCCGACTACTCGATCGGCTCTCCGCTCCTCGCCGAATTCGCACCCAGCGAGAAACGCGGACACTACCTGGGGATCCTCGAAATCCTCTGGAACGTCGGCTACGTGATCGCCTACCTCCTCGGCTACATCATCAACACCACCTGGCCGGGCGCCTGGCACATCACCCTGGCCGCCAGCGCCGTCCCCGCGGTGTTCTGCCTCCTGATCCGCCACGGCCTGCCCGAGTCACCGCGCTGGCTGATCTCCAAGGGCCGCAGGGACGAAGCCGTGGCCGTCATCGAGCGCGACCTCGGAACCACCCTGGACAGCGAGGACTTCACCTCCGAAGAGGCCGAACAGACGCGCTACCGCGAGCTGTTCTCAGCCGCATACCTGCGCCGCACCGTGTTCGTGTGCACCTTCTGGATCTGCATCGTGCTGCCCTACTTCGCGCTCACGTTCTTCCAGCCGACCGTCCTGCGCGCCATCGGCCTGGGCGGCAACGCACTCGCCGGCGCACTCATCGGGACCGTCGTCGCCCTGACCGGCGCGGCCACCGGCTGGTGGCTCGTCGACCGCACCGGGCGCCGCACGATCCTGGTCTGGCCGATGTTCGGCTGCGCGCTCGCCCTGTTCCTGGTGAGCCTGGGCCATGTGCTGCCGGTGTGGCTGGCCACCGTGTGCTTCTTCGGCTACCTGTTCTCGTACGGGATCATGAGCATCCTCCCCGGCATCTACCCCGACGAGGTCTTCCCCACCTCGATCCGCACCTCCGGAGTCGGCCTGGCCTCCGCCGCCAGCCGCATCGGCGCGGCGATCGGCACATTCCTGCTCCCGGTCTCCCTGGACCACCTCGGCCTGAGCTGGTCCATGATCTTCATGGCGATGGTCTCTCTCATCGGCGGCATCACGGCCCTGATGTGGGCACCGGAAACGAACGGCCGCCAACTCACCGCCACAGGACACCGCGAGGCCGACACCGGCGGCTGGTGGTCGACCAAACCGGCCCTGGCACAGGACAGCTGAGCACACCCGTACAGAGGCCGGGGCGCCGCCCGGCCGCACACCCGGCAACACCACCACCGCCCCCGAACGGGCGTCCCGCGCTGGTGGGGTGCCCCTGCCGGCTCATGATGACTCCGACGCGCGCACACCTGCACCGGGCAGGGCGGACTCGTGAGAGGTTCGGATGGGCGAGGACACGGAGCGGCACGACCGCCGCGCGGGCCACCCCGCGGACAGTGCCGGAGCCCGCCCGGACACGGACGGAGCCGGAACCCGCCCGGACACGGATAGTGCCGGAGCCGGCCCGGACGCGGACGGTACCGGAGCGGGCCCAGGCCGCCGGCGCTTCCTCGGGGCCGCCGCCGCGCTGGGCGCCGGCGGCCTCACGGCCAGCCTGGTGGCCGGATGCGGCACCTCACCGGGCGGCAGCACCGCCACCGCGCCCCGCCCCACCGCCACCGCCACCGCGCCCCGCCCCACCGCGTCGAGCTCGGCCGCCGCGCTGGAGTCCGCCGCCGGCGCGGAGCGTGCCAGACCCGGCAGCCCCGACTGGCGGATCCGCTCACAGGGCCCGCCCGAAGCGGTCCAGGGCTACACCGACAAGGTGAGCGTGCTGCCCGGCGAGGAGTTCGGGCTGCACGTCTCCACCACCGCCCCCGGCTTCCGGGTCTCGGCCTACCGGGTCACCCCGGGCGCGCCCACCCCGGCGCCCCTGGAGATCCTGGCCCACTCCCCGCTGGTGTGCGACGGCCGCGACAGCCACGCGGACTCCGCGTACTACACCGTCCCCAGCGGCGCCGGCGTCTTCTCCTGCGGGACGATGCGGTGGGTCGAGGCACTGATGGCCGCAACCCGGGACGGCGGCCGCCACCACGGGATGGACGCCAGGACACGGGCCTTCGTCACCCGCACCACCGAGAACCTGCTGCGGGCCTTCGCCACCGGCCCCGCGGCGACGACCCGGCCCGCGCCGAAGGACAACGTCCGCAGCGTGTACGCGAACTGACCCGCTCCCGGCAACACAACCCCACCCCACAACCCCCAACCCCACCCCGATCGCCGCAGGCTGCAGGCGTGCTCACGGAGGAACCCCGCAGGGCACACGGGGTACCCGAAAGAACGTGCGGCATTCCCTCCCGTCTCTTGTCGCGCGCGCCGGCGCCGTATAGACAGAGGACAGAAGGCAGAGGACGAAGAACCGACAGGCCGGACAACAGGCTTGCAGCGCACAGCCACGAAGGAGCCGGTACGTGCAGGAGCGGAAGCAGGACGCGGGCGCTGCGCAGCGACAGAGCAGCGAGTCGCACAGGCCCGCTGTGCTGCCGCACTCCGATACGCCCCGGACGGCGGCCGCTTTCACGGGACAGCTCCCGGACGGGCGCGGACACTCACCGGCGGCCGTCATGGCGTTGCAGCGTTCTGCCGGAAACGCCGCGGTGGCCCACCTGCTGGAGGTCCAGCGCCACGTTCACGGCTCGTCCTGCGGCCATGGCGAGACCCCGTCGAAGGAAGACCAGGCGCAGGGCCTGATGGCCGCGCCGGATGGGGCTCCCGTGCAGCGCCGGATGGCCGCGCACGACGTGCTGAGCCTTCCCGGTACGCCTCTGCCGGGGCCCGAACTGCACGACATGCAGGAGCGGTTCGGCGGCACCGACTTCAGCGACGTACGCATTCACAATGACGCGGCCGCGAAGAGGTCGGCGCAGGAGATCGGGGCCCGCGCCTACACCTCCGGCAGTCACATCGTCCTCGGTGAGGGCGGCAGCGACCGTCATACGCTCGCCCATGAACTCACGCATGTCGTCCAGCAGCGGCAGGGCCCCGTCCTGGGTACGGACAACGGCAACGGGCTGAAGGTCTCCGACCCGTCGGACCGGTACGAGGTCGCCGCCGAGGAGAACGCCCGGCGAGTCCTGTCCGGGGCCGCCCCGGCCGCGGGACAGACGGCCCAGCGCGCGCCGGCCGGCGACACGGACACCGCGCACACGCACACCGTTCACGCGCACACCGACACCGCGCACACGGACAGCGTTCACGCGCACACTGTGCAGCGCCGCAAACCGTCGGCCGACGCACCCACCGAGCACTACGCGACGAAGGCGCAGGACCACCCCGAGTGGCCCGTGTTCCAGAAGATGATGAAGGAGGGCGGCTTCCCGGCGGACGTGACCGAGACCGCCTGGCAGCTTCTGCTGGGCGGGGTCTCCGAGCAGGAGACCCTGAACCGGCAGTCGGCGGACGAGTCGATCGACTCCGCGGAGCGGCGTAAGATCCGGGCCTCGAACACGTGGTACCGGGAACTCGTCAATCTCGTGGGCGACCACCTGAAGATCACCACACCCACCCTGGCCCTCTGGTCCGGCGGCTTCGACGTGAGTGTCTACGCCCATGGGAAGGGGCATACGTCGCTGGAGTTCAGCCGGCTGGGGAAGATCATGGACCAGCTGGAGCTGAACGCCAACTGGAAGCTCCAGGCGCCGTTGTGGAATGTCCTGTCCACCGCGTTCGTCGAGCGGGCGACGGGACCTGTCCATGTATTCCTGCGGGCCTACAACCCCGACAGTGTCCTGATCGCGCAGGAGATTCCCCAACTGCGCCTGATCCAGCGGCTGAATCCCGCGGTGACTCTCCTGTGGCATCCGCTGTACACCCTGCCCGACGGGACGATCAAGGAGATCTCCGCCGATATGCGCCTCACCGGGAACGCGGAATACCGGAGCCGCGACAAGTGTGTGGGCGTGATGTACAACTACCTGATGCGTTTCCACGACGAGAGCAACACCAAGGCGTCGATGGCGTACGGGGAGATGAACGAGCTCCTCGCGAAGAACGTCAACCCGAAAGCGGAAGCGGTCTAGCCCGGGGCGGTGCAGCCCGGGCGGTGCAGCCGGAGGCGGTGCGGAGCTGTGCGGCCCTACGGTGTGGTGAAGAAGTCGACGAGGGCCTTGGGGGCTTCGTCGTTGAACAGCATGTCGAGCCCGTAGGCGGACTGGAGCGCTGATTCGGCGCCGCGGGGGAACATGGTCCGCTCGTACGCGGTGACGGCCTGCTCGATGTCGTCGTTGGCGATGATGGCGCGGGCGAGATCGGCGCCGTCGATGAGGGCGATGTTGGCGCCCTCGCCGGCGAACGGGGACATGAGGTGGGCGGCGTCGCCCACGAGCGTGATCCCCGGGACGCGGTCCCAGGTGTGTCCGGTGGGCAGCGCGTGGATGGGCCGCGGGATGATGGTGTCGTCGCAGTGCCGGATCAGGTCGGTCAGTGCGGGCGCCCAGTCCGCGTACAGGCCGAGCAGGGTCTGCCGGGCGGCCGCGGGGTCCTGTGCCCAGTCGACGCCGGTGGTGGCCGCCCAGTCCTCGGGGACCCGCAGGCCCAGGCCGAGCCAGATGTGGTCGCCGCCGTGTCCGCCGATGTACTTGTTGTCGGACGCGGCGAAGAGTGAGCCGCGCCCGACCAGTGCCAGGGCTTCGGGGTGTTGGGCGGGGGCGTCGTCGAGGTGGATCTCGACCATGGTGATGCCGGTGTAGAAGGGCTTGACCGGGGTCAGTGCGGCGCGGGCCTTGGACCACGCGCCGTCGGCGCCGACGACCAGGTCCGCCTGCGTGGTGGTTCCGTCGGCGAACTCCAGGACGGGTCCTGATTCCGCGGGGCTGACGCCGACGACCTTGCTGCCCCAGCTGATCACGCCGGGGTCCAGGGAGTCCACGAGCATCTTCCGCAGGATGGTGCGGTCGATCTCGGGGCGTCCGCCGGTACCGGTGTCGCGTTCGTCGATGAAGACCCGGGCCGATTTGTCCAGGACGCGCATCGCTTCGCCGCCCTCGTGGGTGTGCTGCAGGAACGTCTCGTAGAGGCCCGCCTCCTCGAGCGCGGTCCGGCCGGTGTCGTGGTGGATGTCGAGCGAGCCGCCCTGCTGGCGGCTTCCGGCACCGGCGTCACGTTCGTGGACGGTGCACGGGATGCCGTGGAGCTGGAGGATACGGGCGCAGACGAGACCGCTGAGTCCGGCGCCGATGATGGCGATACGGGGTGTGGGCATGGTCAGTTCCTTCTGTCGGTGGTACGTGAAGTGGCGGCGATGAGGCCGTCGATGAGCACGTTGAGGGCCCATTCCGCGCGGGCCTGCGGGCTGCCCGAGAAGAGCTGGTCGGCGAGGGCGGCGATGTGCGGGTACTGGTCCGGGGCGGTCGTGAAGCCCGGCGCCGCCGGCCGGCCGGCGGCGCCGGGGGGCGCGGTATCCGGTGATGTGCCCCCGTGCTCGGCTGCCACGGCGGCCGGATACTGCAGCAGGATGTCGACGCCCCAGGCCGCGGTCTGCCCGGTCACGCCGCCCCGGTCCAGCTGCTGGAGCACCGCTTCGACGAGGGCCGCGTAGTTCGGGCCGTCGGGGCGGGTCCGGATCGCCATCCGGGCGATCTCGGCGTGCGAGAGCAGGACCCGGCCGTAGTCGAGGAGGAGCGTCACCAGGCTTGCGCGCCAGGGCCGGGAGGTGCCGGGGAGAGAGACCGATCCCAGCTCGACGTCGAGTACTTGAGCGTGCAGGTCCTCGGTGTTGCGGACGTAGACGTACAGCGACGCGTGGCCGGTGTCCAGGGCCTTCGCGACGCTGCGCATGGTGACTTTGGCCAGGCCCTCCGAGCGGAAGATCGCCGCTGCGGTCGCGACGATCCCGTCCCGGGTCAGGGCGGGCTTGGCGGGCCGCTCGCGGCGGCTCCTGCCGGTTTCGGGGGTTCCGGTGTCCTCCATGCCTTCACCGTAACACGACCATGGTCGTAACGACCATGGTCGTGTTCGATGGGTGGGAGTGGGGTGGGGGTGGGGGTGGGGGTGGGGGTGGGGTGGATTCAGGCGTCGCCGGACAGCGTCGTGAGCACCATCGCGGCCAGGGCCGCGCGCTCCGGCATGCCGGAGACGAAGACGTCGTCGGCGCCTGGCGCATCGGGATGATGTACGACTCGATCGATGACCTCGGGGTCGAACACGTCCCAAGCCCGCCGGGCCTTCGGTGAACAGGCCGCCACGGTGCAGGCGCGTCCCGGCCAGGGCCGCACACTCCCTGGTCTCTGCGTCCTTCGGCTCGCAGCACGTCTCCGACGTCCCGTCCTCGGCAGCCGCGCGGATGTGGTGCCGCGCCGGCGGGATCTGAGCGCCCTGCTCTTCCGCGCGGTCCGGGCCGGCTGAGGGACTCGTAACGCTCTTCCGCGCACCGCGTGCCCGGGGGACGGCGCACCACCGCCGTCCAGCGGTGCACCGCTCCCCGGGCACGCGATGCTCCCGTTAGGCCGGGTCCGTCGCCTGGCGCCGGGTGGCGCGAACCACCAGGCCGCCGATGACCGCGAGGCCCATCAGGACGACACCGAAGACCGTGGCGCCGTTGGTCAGGCCCACCGTGTCGCTGAGGTAGCCGGCGGCGACGGGCAGAATGCCGGCCGGGATGTAACCACCCACGTTGAGCGCGGCATTGGCCTCGGCCAGGCGCTGTGGCTCAACGCTGGAGTTGAGCAGTGACAGGCCGCCGAGCTGGCCCATGCCCTGGCCGCCTCCGGCGAGCAGCGCGGAGATGATCAGGACTGCCACCGATGAGGTGTGCACGGCGACGATCAGCGTGATCATGCTCAGCGTGGTGCTCGCCGCGCCGGCCGTGAGAATGGTGCGCCGACTCAGCCGCCGCACGGCGAACTGGACCCCGGCGGCGGCGAGGAACATCACGAACGCCATGGCTCCGGCGACGATCCGGCTGGTCGTGCCGAGCAGCCCGGAGAGCAGCGAGGGGCCGAGCGAGAGCACGAACGATGTGGCGGTGATGCCCGGCGCGAATACCGCGATTCCCAGAGCGAGTTGACGGCCGTTGCCGCGCGGCACGCCGGGCACCCGCACCCAGGCACCCTTGGCGCGCGCCTCTGGACGCCGTACCGGCATGCGGAGCACCGCGAGCACCGCGGTGGCCAGGAGTACCGCCTCGACAGCGAAGACAGTAACCGTCGGCGCGGGCGCCGTCTCGGAAAGCCCCCCGGCCAGGAGCGGTCCGAGCCCGGCGCCGAAGACCATCGCGCAGGACGCGAGCAGGGCTGCGATCCGCTTGCGCTCGGGCCCGGCGACGTCGGTCACCGCAGCCATGCCGGCCGATACGACCGCGCCGACCGCGATCCCGCTGAACAGTCGCGCCACGATCAGCGCGGCGACGCTGGTGGCGGTCGCGAAGATCAGGCAGGCGGCCAGGGCGAGCCCCAGAGCGGGCAGTAGAACGGGCTTGCGGCCGACCCGGTCGGAGACCACGCCGGAGACCAGGAGTGATCCGATGAGGCCGACGATGTAGAAGGCGAACACCACGGTCAGGGTGCCCTTGGAGAATCCGATGTCGCGCTGCCACAGCACGTACAGCGGTGTCGCCGCGTTCGAGAGCACGAAGACGGCCGTGACCGGCCACGCGGCGAGCCATACCCACCACAGCGGCGCGATGACCCTCCCGCCCGCCTGCATGGTCGCTGTTCGGTGCCTCCCGTCGACGGCCTGGACGGATGCGGTCCGTGTCTCGGACATGACTGTTCCTCCCGATCGTCTCCTGCCGGCACCCCGGCAGTACGAGTAGAGTCGAACTTAGCATCCAGTACGATCGAAGTCGTACATAGGAATCGCGTTATGAGGAGTTGCCTATGCCCGCGCCCGCGGCCGACGCACCTGTCTTCAAGGTGCTCCCGGAGCCTTCCGGCCTGCCCGAACCGCTCCCCGAACCGGCGGTCGACGAACTGCGCCTCGAAACCGTGCTCGGCGCGCTCAGCGACCCTCTGCGGCTGACCATCGTCCGCAAGCTCCTCCTGGAGTCCGAGGACTTCGACCACACCTGCGGCTGGTTCGGCTTCGACCGCCCCAAGTCGTCCCTCACCCACCACTTCAAAGCGCTGCGCGGTGCGGGGATCACGCGCCAGCGCCAGTACGGGCTGGAGCGCCGTAGTCATGTGCGCGTCGACGACCTCAACGCACGCTTTCCCGGCCTGCTCGGCCTGGTGGCGTCCTGGACCCCGCACGCCTGACGAAGGATCACGGCACGTCTCCCGGCGAGGTGGCTCACCAACCACGCGTGGAAGGGCAACCGGCCCAAGAGCGTTGAAGGAACAGCAGTCCCTGCGGGTGCTCTGATGGGTTCTCATGACCGCCTGACCAGACGGTTCAACAGTGAGAGCAGCGATGATTCCCTGCGGCGGCGCTGGAACTGGCGACTCGAGGCGTTGGGCGAGGACCCGTTCAGTGATCCCCACCGCCCCTCCGAAGCCCGGGATCGGGCCGGTCCGCATATCCCGAAGCTGTCCTACTCACCGGCCTGTTCGCCCCCGTTATGTTTTCCGCGGCTCCGCAATGGGGCCGCTGGCCTCCGGGCCCGGCATGACTGTTGCCCCCTGTCGAAGGCATGACCTGGGGGGTGGTGTTCACCGGGCCCGAGAGGTGTCCGTCGGAGACGCTGATCAGAGGTCCGGCCACCGTCCGGCCCGGCGCAATGCCGGACAGTTCGCGGGCGGCAGGTCTGCATAACGTGGATGCGCGAGCACGACACCCAAGCCGAGGCCGGCACCGTCAACACCCCGGAAAGGGAACGATGTCCGAGATTGAAAATGTCGGCGTATTCCTGGGCCTGGACGTCGGCAAAAGTGCCCATCACGGTCACGGACTCACCCCGGCCGGGAAGAAGGTCTTCGACAAGCCCCTGCCCAACAGCGAACCCAGGCTGCGGGCCGTGTTCGACAAACTGGCCGCGAAGTTCGGCACCGTCCTCGTCGTTGTCGACCAGCCCGCTTCCATCGGCGCCCTGCCGCTGACCGTCGCGAGGGACGCGGGCTGCCGCGTCGCCTACCTGCCCGGCCTGGCCATGCGGCGGATCGCCGACCTCTACCCGGGCGAGGCGAAGACCGACGCGAAAGACGCCGCCGTGATCGCGGACGCGGCCCGCACCATGCCGCACACCCTGCGCTCGCTGGAGCTGACCGACGAGATCACCGCCGAACTCACGGTCCTTGTCGGCTTCGACCAGGACCTCGCCGCCGAGGCCACCCGCACGTCCAACCGGATACGCGGCCTGCTCACCCAGTTCCACCCCAGCCTGGAGCGCGTTCTGGGTCCCCGCCTCGACCACCAGGCCGTCACCTGGCTCCTGGAGCGCTACGGATCCCCGGCCGCCCTGCGCAACGCCGGCCGACGCAGACTCGTGGAACTGATCCGCCCCAAAGCCCCCGCATGGCACAGCGACTGATCGACGACGTCTTCGACGCCCTCGACGAACAGACCGTCGTGGTCCCCGGCACCGGCACCCTCGACATCGTCATCCCTTCTCTGGCCGCCTCCCTGACCGCCGTCCACACCCAGCGCCGGGCGATGGAAGCCCAGATCAACACCCTGCTGGAGGCTCACCCTCTTTCCCCGGTCCTGACGTCGATGCCCGGCGTCGGCGTCAGGACCGCCGCAGTCCTGCTGGTCACCGTCGGCGACGGCACCAGCTTCCCCACCGCCGCCCACCTCGCCTCCTACGCCGGACTCGCCCCCACCACCAAGCAGTCCGGCACCTCGATCCACGGCGAACACGCACCCCGAGGAGGCAACCGGCAACTCAAACGGGCGATGTTCCTGTCCGCCTTCGCCTGCATGAACGCCGATCCGGCTTCCCGCGCCTACTACGACAGGCAACGGGCCCGCGGCAAGACCCACACCCAGGCCCTCCTCCGCCTCGCCCGCCAACGCATCAGCGTCCTGTTCGCCATGCTCCGCGACGGCACCTTCTACGAATCCCGGACACCGAAGGGCGTCGAGCTCGCCGCATAACCTCAGCAACCCCGAACCACCCCAAACCCGGCAGGAGTGCCTTGACGAAAGACATAGAGGCACCCCCCCGCACTGGCGAGACCACGGCTACCTGCACCCCCCGAAGTGGCGCGGAGGCTTGGCCTCGTTCCTCAGAAGTGGGTGGTGATCCCGAAGACTCGCCGGAGTTGAGTCATGTCGTGCCGGTCGCGGTCCCTGGGCTCGTATCCCTGATGGAAGTAGACCTGCTGCTCGGCGGACAGACACGGGACGGGCGTTCCCTTGATGGTGCCGGTCACGAAGCACGAGGAGGGATAGATGAAGGGACGCTCCGGTTCGGGTGACGCCTGCACCGCCGTGCCGTCGTCGGCGAAGACGAGGGGATGAAGGTCGATCTCCCGGCCGTCCGGTGCCGTGACGACGAACCGGATGGGCCTCCAGCTCAGGCTCTCCTTGAAACTCGCCTCGGCGAGGGCCGCCATCACAGTGGCCTCCTGGTTTTGCCGATGCATCAGGTCCAAGTCGCTGTGGTGCCGGGTCTGTTCGCCGACCAGAGCGTCAATTCCCCACCCTCCGCCGATCCAGACCTCTACCTCTGCCCGCCGCAGCAGAGCCAGGACAGACAACACGTCTTCAGCCGTCATCACATGACGCAGGCTAGGAGCGATCACCTCGGACGGCGAGCGAATTCCTCCGACTGCGGCCAAGCCCTGCCTCGGCGGACTTACCAGGAAACTGTCCCCTTCAATGAGAACGGTGGGGCAGACGTCCCAGCATCCTGACGCACCCCAGCTCAGGGCGCACCGCCTCCGCCATGGTCGACGAGACGCGTCCCTGCGACCCGTGAGCCACAGCCGAGACGACCTGCCGGACCTGTCACGAATCCCACTCCAACCTGTCACCCCGCAGGGGCAACGGCCTTGCCTCTGCACGATCTAATGCGACGGGGGAGTGCTGCTGCTCAGCGCCTCGACTCGTACCTGGTCAGGACCACGCCGCCGGGAAACGTCCGCGTCTCCACCAGGTTCAGGTTCACCCAGCTGTCCAGCGCGGTGAAGAACGGCGTCCCGCCGCCGACCAGGACTGGATAGGCGGCGATCGCGTACTCGTCGATCAGCCCGGCGCGCATGGCCGCCCCGGCGAGCGTTGCGCCGCCGATGTTCATCGGGTCGCCGTCCCCGGCCTTGAGCCGGATGATCTCGGCGATCGCGTCGCCGGTGACCAGACGGGTGTTCCAGTCGACCTTGCCGATCGTCGAGGAGAACACCACTTTCGGTGTGTCCCGCCAGTTCCGGGCGAACTCGATCTCCGCCGGGGTGGCGTTGGGCTGCTGGTCGCCGGTCGGCCAGTAGGAGCTCATTGTCTCCCACAGCTTGCGCCCGTACAGCGACAGGCCACTCGCCTGCTCGTGGTCGAGCCACCACTGGAACAGCTCGTCGCTCGGCGGCCCGCCCCAGCCGATGTCAGCATCGGCCGCGGCGATATAGCCGTCCAGAGTCAGGTTCATGCCGTAGATCAGTTTCCGCATGGCTCAGCCTTCCGTTCGTGGCTGTCCGGCGTATGGACCAGCGCGGCGCGGAAAGCTCATCGGCGGGCGATCTGGGCTCGCTGGCAGCCTTTGTGCCCAGGGCTCAGCGTGGTGTAGTCGGCCGACTCGGACAAGCCGTCTGATCTCGACCTCGCGAGGAAATGCCACGGAGTTGAGACTGGTCATGGGTGACAAGGCCGTGTGAAACCAAGAACGCCCAGGTCACGCAAGATCGACATGTCATGAACGGTGAGCCCCTTCACCCGGCGAGCGCGCCGGCGAGCCGGCACCAGGGATCCATGCCTCCATCCTCGCCTCGGAAATCCTGGCACGCACCCCGGACGCGCGCACGCCGCATACTCGCCGGCGCTGCTTCGCTGGTCCCGTGAGGACGGCGTGTCGGCGTACTGCTGTGCGATGCGGTCACTTGACCATTCCCCAACGGAGACCAAGAGCCGGAGCTGGGCTCAGAAAACAAGACACTCGACTCAGACGATCGATTTCAAGCCGTCAGTGGTCATAGGCAGTCAGCGACCGCATGACGAGCTGGCCGGTGTGCTCGTTGTGCCGGATGGCAGCGGTCAGCGCGAGGCTTCGCTGGAGCACGCGGACGATCACCCCGCCTGGGGTGCGGCCGCGGTGCCGTTCGGGGGCAAGCCGGCCCTTGAAGGTCTCGTTAGATGGGCCCGGGCATGCCGCAGCCACCGAGCTTCGGAGGTGTAGCCGAACATGACCTGCATCATCGACAGCGTCACCAGTCCGGCATCGCTGAGCTGCGGCGAATCCATCAGCAGGTCGTCGGTCCTGACGTAGGGCGCGGTCGCGAGGGGGCATGCCTGACGTCACAACCTGACTGAGGATTCCCTCGTCCCATGCGCGCAGCCAAGCCTTGGAATCGATCATCCAGTGAGACCGCCACCGTTCGGTGCGAGTCCGTTGGCGATTCAAGCGGCCGGTTTGTGCGCGGTGGCGTGTCGTTACGCCCAGTCCTCCGGTTCCCAGGCGAGGAGCAGGTCGAGCAGCTCCGGGTCCCCGTCGAGTTGCAGGGGGTCCACCGAAACGCGGTTGTACAGCCAGAGGACCAGATCACTGGCCGTGCCGCGAATGGAGAGGCCCGCCGCGTCCGGGTCCTCGCCGGTGGCGGGCAGCCGGGTGGTCCGTGCACCGTCGCCGTCGGCCGTGAGGCGCCAGGAGCGGCCCTCGGTGGCGTGGAAGTCGAAGGCGGTGGGCTTGTGCGGCCAGGCGCTCGTCGTGAAGCTGGCGATGAACAGGTTCTCCTCGACACCGTCGAGCGCCACCTCGAGAGGCAGTGAGGCCGGCTCGCCCACGGTGAGCTGGGCGTCGTAGGTGTGCACCGCGATCTCCTGCACCTGGTGCCGGGCGACGCCACCGGCGGTGTGCGGCGTCTGCGTGTTACCCCAGCCGGTGAAGCAGCCCTGGTCCGGGCCGGCCTCCCCAAGGGCCTTCAGCAACAGCTCGGTTGAGTCGGCCAGCCAGGCCGGCACGGCCTCGCGCTCCTGCGGCGCGACCGCGTCACCCTGGGCCGGGGTCCTGGACGTGGCGTCCGGCCCGGCGGCGACGGTGGCGGCCCAGCGGCGGCGCCCCTCGCCGATGTGCTGCACCAGGTCGGACAGTGTCCACCCGGGGCAGGTCGGCACGGACAGGTCGAGGCTGGGGGCGGCGGCGATCGCGGCGCGGAAGGCAGTTGCACGTTCGTCGATCAGCCGCAGCAGATCGGGATACTCCAGAGTCTTGTGCACGGCGGTACTTCTATCATCTTGATTCATTTGCCCGACAGCGGTTTTCCCAGCCGGTACGGCGGGGGAGTCCGGCCCAGGCGAGCCCACGCTCGGGGCTTCCGCTACGCCACAGCCGAGCCCCGAGCCCCGAGCCCCGAGCCCCGAGCCCCGAGCCCCGAGCAACTCCCAGGTCCGAAAGCGGCTTTACGCCGTCTGCCGGTGCTGCTCGTCCCCTGCTGCTGCCGACAACCGCACCAGGAGACCGTGTTCTTGCCGTTCAGCGCCTCAACGCGCAGCCCAGGACCCCTTTGGAATCAATCATCAGTCTTCGGGGGCGGACTCGGTGTGCCAGTTGTCCGGGGAGACGGCCTGCGGGGCGATGTCCTGATACTGGTTCCCCGGCATGGCCGCCGCGACATCCGAGGTGGACCAGGAGTGGTCCGAGCCAACGGACGTAAAGGGCGTGGCGGCGAGCACGCCACCGGCAAGCAGAGCCGTAACGGTCAAGGCCGCGATCTTGTTGCCCATGGTGTGAATCCTCCCCGCCCGCCCGGACCGTCCGGCAAGCTTCGACAACTCTGACGTAGGCGGATAAACAGATGCTTGACGCCTTATTCAGCCGCGTAGGGGCGTCTCGTGACCAGGCTTCGCCCGGCCCTTCCCGGATCGCCCCCTCTCCGGCCATGCCGTGGTGACACGCGCCCGAGCCGGCCGGCGCACCGCCGCCCTGGCCACCCTCCTCGCCCGCCCGGGGCGCACGCCATGTGGCCCGGCCCTGTCCACCGTTCGACGGCCACGCCCCTGCTCTGCGGCCACCATCCGACGTTTGACACTCCCCTTTCAGGCAACTACTTTCCTATCAGGAAACAGGTTCTGATTGAGAAACACCAAGGAGGCCATCATGACCCGAAACCCCACACCCGCCGAGGCATCAAGGGCGCTCCAGGACGTCCAGCAGCGGCGGGAGGAGGCGCTCGGCTCGGCGCGGGACTCGCGCTGGGTCGCCGTCCTCTTCGGCATCGCCGTTTTCGCTCTGCTCGCCGCGCCCGACTTCTTCGGGCAGGGCGTCGAGTCCGCGGTGAACGTCGCCTTCGCGGCCGTGGCCGTCGCCTACGCGGCACTGCTGCGCAGCAGGCGCGGTTCGGCGCTGCTGGGGCGGCGGACCAAGGTGCGGCAGGACGCGGTCTCGCCCCGGTTCGCACTGTGGAGCAGGGTCATCATCCTGACGGTTCTGGCCGTCGGCATCGTCGCCGCCTTCGTGCCGCACCCGGGCCTGTCCGTCCCGTACGCGCGGACGATTGCCGGCGCGGTACTGGGCGCGGTCCTGATCCTCTTCGGGAGCCGTCTCCAGAGTGCTCTCGCCTCTCTTGCCACGGGCGCAGGGCGCGGACGATCCGGGGCGCTCGATGGATCGGCCTGACTTCGACCCGGTGCTGCTGGACCCCACCCGCCTGTCGATCGTGTCGTTGCTCGTCGGCACCGAGTGGGCGGAGTTCGGCTGGGTGCGCGAAGCGGCGGGACTGTCGGCCTCCGCACTGTCCAAGCAAGTGGGCACGCTCGGCACCCACGGATACGTCGACGTGGAGAAGGGCTACGTGGGCAAGCGCCCCCGCACATGGCTGAACCTCACCACCGCGGGCCGCGAAGCCCTGGAACGCCAGGTCACGGCATTGCAGAAGATCGTCGACGACTCCCGGGCAGAGGGCTCCGAAGCACGAGTCCAGAACCCCGGACCCGGCGAACGCGGCGGGCGCACCACGCACGGGACGTGACGGTGCACGGGAGGTGAGCGTGCGCGGCGGCGGGACGCGAAAGCTCGCGGCACCCGGACCGCCAGAGCGACGGTCGGACAACCCGCATCACTGGCCACTGGGTGAAACCCGGTCATGAGACGTGCAGTGGTCCGAACCCACCCGGTTCACAGTGCTGGTGGCCACGCCGGACACGGCATCTGCCCAACAACGCATCGCCCTGACCCCCCAACGTCAACGCCGACGGGCGTCGGACCGGCGAGACGATCGCACCCAACTGGCCGCGTGATACCGCGTGATACCGCGCGGAGCTCGACGACATCGCGAAGAAGGAGCCGAATGATCAGCCGCAACCCCCAGAACGTGCACGCTCCGGTCGCGGACTACGCCCATCAGATCGAAGTGAGCGCACCCGGCCGCTGGCTCGTACTCTCGGGACAGATCGGGATGCGACAGGACGGCAGCGTGCCACCGGACCCCATCGAACAGATCGACGTAGCCCTGGAGAACCTCCGGAGCAACCTCGACGCCGCCGGCATGGTGGTGAGCGACCTGGTGAAGCTGACCTTCTACCTGGTCGGCGACATGGACCCGGCGGCACGGCGCGCCACCGTCGCTCAATTCCTCGGCGGCCATTTGCCCACAACCACGCTCCTCTACGTCAGCGCCCTGGCCGCCCCGGCACTGCGTGTCGAGGTCGACGCGTGGGCGTTTCAGTGACATCCGCAACGAGTTCAGCTGTACTCCGGCGGCGTTCCTGGCCTGTTTTTTGCGGAATCGCAACCGTATGCCTCGGGGTTGGAATGCTCGCGGCGGTGCTTAAAGTGAGCTCACTGGTCGATCACTTCAAAGGCTCTAGCGACAAGGCGGAGCGCAAGATCAATAATTGGCTGCACTCCACACGCGCGGTGCACGAACAAAATGCTGCCGCGCCGCAGGTCCGCTGGACGCGTTGCCGGAGTGCTGACGCCTCTCTCGTCCTGTGCGCTGCTGTATCGGGTGCAGGCGCTGTCTGGATGGTGCTCAGCGGCAGTTGACAGCCTTAACCGCCTGATCGCGACGGTTCGGAAGGCGTTGGACTCGTCGTGGCCGGAGCCTCGTAAGAAGCTGCCGCCCCGAGCCGCGACCTTGGACCCGTATCTGCCCGAAAAGCAGCCGGTACCTCGACCTCGAAATGGCTCGCCGGATAACTGGCGAGCCATCACGAACGAGTCGAAGCAGGAATCGACTAGGAACAGGTTCCGTAGTTTTGATGCTGCACGCGAGCGGTGTACTGGTCGCTCACCTTGACCCACACCCGGTCCTTGTGCGAGCGGTTGTACCAGCGGTAGTAGCGGTGGTAGAAGCTGGTGAACTCCACCTTGTAGCACCACCCGGCATCGACACGGAATGTGTCCCAGTCCTGGTTCTTGGGCGTCCCCTGCCCCGAATATATCCACTTGAATTTTTGAGGTACTTTCTTGCTGCCCGCCTTTGAGCTGCACTTCGGGGTCGAGTCCGTCCAGTCCCCGTTACCGCCGCCCCCGCACCAGTTCCGGGCCACGTAGACGGGTCCCGGAGTCTCATCCACCGTCCTGGAACACCCGAGAACGGTGCAACTGGCGTCCGCGTGAGCCGATGGCGCCGCGGCGAGCGAAAAACCCAGCAGCGTGGCCAAGAATATCGCGGCCGGAACAGCCTTCTGCTGCCTGCGGAGATCAAGGACTGATCGCATTTTCTCCCCTGTCCACTGTGATGGCGTTCTGAACGGGCACAGCGCTTCCAGTTTGGTTTTCCTGCCTTCGGATCACGTGCTCAGGCAGCGAGTCAGCAGGAACCGCCGCATGTCAGAGCCGCGGGCCACGGTCGCCGCGGGCCACGGCACATCGAGCGTGCCGGGCGGTGCAACTGCGCGGCAAGGCTTCGGCGTCCCTGGCAGGGGAAGGGATGAAACGAGGCCTCTGACCTGCTCCGACGGGGCGGCCTGGGACGCCGGAGTGGGGATGCGTATCGGGGAGTTGGGGAATGTCCGATCTGGCGGGACGCCTGCATGAGCTGAAGCAACGCAGTGGTAGCAGCTACGCCGAACTTGCCGTTCGATGCGGAATCAGTACCTCCACCCTGCACCGCTACTGCCGGGGCCAAGTCCTGCCGGACAGCTACGGGATGGTCGAGCGCATCGCCCGGACCTGTGGAGCCGAACGGGCCGAGCTCTACCAGCTGTGGGAACAAGCCGACGCCGCCCGGGCCGGAGCAGCCGCTGAATCCGTCCCCGCCCCTCACGATGCCGGCGAGGCACCCGCCCCGGCCCCGATACCCGTGCGGGACGCGGGTGTTCCGTGGTTTCCCGGTCGGCGGTCCGGCCGGGTGCGGTGGTTCGCGTTCGTGAGCTGTCTCCTGCTCACCCTGGTTTTCGGGGCGACGGCGTCGTCTCCCGCCCGGCACCATGACGCGCGGGCGGTTCAGCGCGTATCGGGCCCGGCCTGGTCGCAGTACCCGTCCGCGGTGCCCTCTGTGTTCTACGGGGTGACGATGAACAACGGCAGCGGGGCGATGCCCACGTTCCGTGTGGGGGCGGTCCGGCTGTGGGACAGCGAGACCCGCTGGGCACAGGTCGAGCCCGCACGCGGCCGGTACGACTGGACTGTCCTGGACCGGCTGGTTAACGGGGCTGAGCACGCACACCTCCCGGTCCTGTACACGTTCGGAGCGACCCCGTCGTGGGCAGCCCCGGATGCGCCGCTGGGCCCGTACACCGACAGGTCACGTGTAGCCCCGCCTGACGACATCAACGACTGGGTCGACTTCGTCCGGAAGGTCGCCACCAAGTACGCGGGCAGGATCGGGGCATACGAACTATGGGCCCTCGCGCCTTCCCCGCATTTCTTCACCGGCGACGCCGCGACGCTCGCCCGCATGACCCAAAGGGCCGGCGCCGTGATCCGGCGGGCCGACCCGAAAGCAACGGTCGTGTGCCCCTCCATGGGAAATCTCTGGGAGCCGGCATCGCTTCGGTTCCTGCGCGACTTCGCGGCAGCCGGCGGCTACCAGGACTGTGACGTCGCCGGAGTGAAGCTTTCTCCCCGCAGCGACGGCGACCCTCCGGAAACCTTCATCCGCCTCGCCCAGACCATCGAAAAGACCTTCCACGAAGCCGGAGTACACCCCCGCCTGTGGAACACCGGAACCACCTACCGCATCCCTGAGGACCAGCCACTGGACCAGGCCGATGCCATCGCATACGCGGCGCGCTTCTATCTGGTCGGCATGTACCTGCGCTACGACCGCATGTACTTCTACAACTGGGGCGGCACGAAGATCCCGCTCGTCCTCCAGGCCGCCGGTGGTCAACCGACGGCCGCCGCCCGTGCGGTGGCCGTACTGCAGCACTGGCTTGCCGGGGCCCGCATCACGTCATGCGGCCACGGACAGCAGGACGGGCTGGCCGGCCCGATCTGGGAGTGCCGCTATCTCCTGGCCGCAGCAGACGGAAAGGCATCACTCCCGGCCGTCATCCGCTGGACGGAATCCGGAACCGCATCCATGCCCGTCGACCGCGGCGCACACACCGTCCAGTCCCTGGACGGCACCACAACCTCAGCCCCACACACCTTGCGCATCACCGGGCAACCCGTATTGATCACACTCTCCGAGGAAGCAGGAGACACTCCGTGATACGCGGGGACGGCCCCCTGCCCACATCGCACGACGGGCAGGACCTGTCCGGGCCACGGACGGCCTGCTCGTTGCTGCGACGGCACTCCTCGGAACGGATGTCTACGGCGTAGCCCTGGGCCTCGCGGTTCTGCGGCGCGGCCGTGCTGGTCGCTGGTGTCGTGCCGGCCCCGTTCGCCACCCGTCCCCGCACCACCAGCAGCCCGGCCAACGGCCAGTCGTACTTCGCGTACTTCGCGACCGCGGGGCCGGACGCCATCACCGGCGTCCTGGCAGCGGACCGGCACCCCGCCCGGCTCCAAGCGCTTCGCCGGGGCACGCTCAGGCCGAGCGGTTTTGTACGCACTCCGACTGCATGCCTAAGCCGCAGCGTGAATGCGGTATCCGCATGCGATAGGTACTGTGTGGGTATGCTGATGAGCACCGAGGAAACGCTGCGGGTGACAGTGGCCGCGATCGCGCACCGCACCGGTGAGCAGCAGTCCGTCCTGGCCGCCGCCCTGGGCCTGACGCAGAGTCAGATCAGCCGTAGGCAGCGCGGACAGGCCGCATGGACCCTGACGGACGTCGACCGCCTCGCCGAGCACTGGGGGATGCCCGTACTGGATCTGCTCGCCGGTCCCACGCACGCCATGACGAAGCTGCCCGCGGACCGCATCGCGGGCGGCGGCACACAGACGCTGATCCCGCTCGACGCCCGGGCCCCGGCGCCCCGGCGCACCCCGGCTCCGACCCCCGCCGCGGCCGAGGCCAAGGCGGCGCCGGCCCCGGAGCCGGCCGCACCACCTGCCCCGAAACGGGTGGCCGCACCACCGCCCCCGAGGCGGGTGGCAGCGCCCGCCGGCCCGCTCGCCGACCGTGTCCACGCCCGCGTACGGGCTGAACTGACCGCGCATGAAGGGGACTTGGAAGCGGCGCGGAACGCGCTCATCAAGTCGGCGGTCCCGGACGTGATGGCACTGTTCGCGGCCTCGCGGGTAGGCGGCCGCTACGAGCACTCCGAGTTCCCGCCCACCGCGGCGATCCTCACGAAGGCGCGACAGAGGGGCGCGGACCAGGTCTGGGAAGCCCGCCCGAAATGGCGCTCCGAGGAACTGCACCGCGCCGCACGCGGCGGCCACGTGACCCTCGAAGTGACCGCCCTGGACATGAACGCCGCCTACCTCAGTGCGCTGAAATCATGGCTGCCGATCGGCAAATTGGTGCACTCCGAAGGCGGGTATCACGACGCGAAGCGCTCCGGCATCCACCGGGTCACTCCGGCCGCCTGGGAACAGCCGGACCTGCCCTCACCACTCGGCGCACGCAAAGAACCCGGAGACCTGTGGGTCACCGAACCCACACTCCGCCTTCTGCTGCGCTGCGCGAAGCTCGGCTACTGCGACGCACCCGTCATCCACGAATCCTGGACATCCGGCGCCTCCGAAGGACTCCTGGAAAAGATGCGCCGCGCACTCGCCGAAGTACGCAAGGACGCCATTTCCAGGAATGACGAAGTGGCCCTGGAATACGTGAAATCCATGTATTCTAAGTTCGTGTCCACTATCGGCGAGAGCAGCGCGAACCGGGAGATCCGGCGACCCGACTGGATGCACATCATCCGCTCCCAGGCATTCGCGAACCTGTGGCTGAAAGCGCATAAAGCCCACACGTCAGGGCTGACGGTCGTTCAAATGTCAGGCACCGACGAACTGCATATCGCCGGAGACTGGAAAACGGTGTTCCCGGAAGGCCGAGACCTGACCCAGGTCAAAGCCAAAGCCATCTACACACTGGGGGAGTAGTCCGTGTCCGGCGGAGCAACCGACCTCTGGGGCCAATGGCAGAAACACGGCGCCCAGGGACTGAGCGGCGCCCAGGCACTCGCCACCGAGCTGGACCGCATCACCCGCGAAGGCGCCATCGCCTCACCCGTCACCACCAACCGCGGCCTCTTCGCCCGCCTGCGCTACCTCAACACCCGCCCCGGACGCCAAGTCCTCACCCAGCACGGCGTATCCACCCGCCTCCTGCGCTCCTGGCAGCGAGGAGCGCACCCCAGCCGCCCCAAGCTCGAAGCCGTCGACCGCGCCTACCAGGAACGCCGCAAGAACAACCTGGTGCGCTCGGGCACGCTCAAGCGGCTGCTGGACAACGAAGGCCGCGGCCGCCGTATCGAGATCTACCCCGTCGACCAGGCCACCGTCCCCGAGCAGTACCGCCGGGCGAACCTCAGCGAGCGCTCCGTGCAGGCGCGTTACGTCTGGGACGACATGGTCGACGCCTGGGGCAAGGGCGACATGGGCACCCTGGACGAGATCTGGGACGACATCATCACCGACCTCGACTCCGACTACGCCGCATACGCCTACGTCGGAGCCATCGGAATCGGCGCCTGACGACCACACCGGTCTTACCCGTCAGAAAGCGCCCTCCGCCCCGCCATGAGTGTTCCGGACGGCCGCACGGGATGGTCTGCCCCGAGTGAGCCAAGGGCTGCGGCTGCGCGTACGGCCGCACCGCTCGCGGAGATGCGGGCCGCGACCGGCGGCCAGGGAAACGATTCGGGAACGGCACCGCTGGCAGGGATCCGCTGCGATACGCAAGCGGAGAGTGTGCGCATTATGCGGATTATAAAACCACCGGCATTCGCAGATTTGGACATTCGAGGGATGGAAACCGGCCTCTGCGGCAACGCCGGCGGCCGTATGCGCCGTCCGTGCAGGACTCTCTGCCGAGTAAGTAAAAGATGAGGCAGAGATGGCTGATCTGCAGGGTGAATATCGCTGGCGTTGACCACCCCTGGCCTGGTTCCTGGCCTGGCCTCTGGCCTCCGGATCCAGGCGCACTGCGATGAAAAGCCCCTGGTCCGCCATCCAGAGCAAGGAGGATCTGTGATCTCACAGTTGAAGAAGGCCACACGTTCTGCGGCCGTGGCCCTCGCGGTGGCCGCCGCGTTCACCGTCACCATGCCGGCCAGCAACGCTTTCGCCATCGATAAGGTCGCCTGCCGCGGCGGTGAGAACTTCCTGAAGATCTGGTCGCACAGCGGCGGCACCCAGCGTGTCGACTGCTACGCGAACCGCGGGAAGACGTCCTTCGGCGGATGGTGGGTGGACAAGATCTCCACAGGGAACAACGACCTGATCTACTACGACAACAATGGCGACTCGGTGAAGGTCGACAGGTGGCATGAGATCTCCTTCCCGAATCGCCCGCCGAAGGTCAACGCAATCGAAATTCTGTGACGTCCTCACCAGGTGAGTCCGAAGAGCAGCCGTTCTCCTGGACTTCGAGCCGTGCGTAACGCCGGTTCGGCGGATATACGGTGCCGGTTCCCCCGGCCGTGAACCCGTTTCCGTATGGCTCGCCGAGCCGGCTGCGCCTTCGCGGTGTGGCCGGCGCCGGTACCCCGGCATCAGGTGGCTCCGTGACGCAAAGGACCGGCGGTGGCTGCGCGACCGGCGTGGTAGGCAACGGCTTGGGCGGACGTAAGGCCCGCCCCGTCGATGTCCACTACTCACACGTGGACTGCCCCGGCCACGCCGACTGCGTCAAGAACATGATCACCGGTGCGGCACGGCTGGACGCAGCGATCCTGGTCGTCGCCGCCACCGACGGCCCGATGCCGCAGACCCGGGAGCACCTTCTGCTGGCCCGCCAGGTCGGAGTGCCGCGCATCGTCGTCTTCCTCAACAAATGCGACTTGGTCGACGGCGAGGAGTTGGTCGAGCTGGTGGAGATGGAGGTCCGGGAGCTGCTCTCGCAGTACGGCTTCCCCGGTGACGACGTGCCGGTCATCCGCGGCTCCGCGCTCAAGGCCCTGGAGGGCGAGGCGGAGTGGGAGGCCAAGGTCCTTGAACTGGCAGGGGCCCTGGACACCTACGTACCCGAGCCGGAGCGGGCCATCGACAAGCCGTTCCTGATGCCGGTCGAGGACGTCTCCTCCATTCCTGGTGGTGGCGCCGTCGTCACCGGCCGCATCGAGCGCGGCGTCATCAGAACCGGAGAGGAGATCGAGATCGTCGGGATCAAGGACACGGTCAGGTCGGCCTGCGCCGGTGTCGAGATGTTCCGCAAGTCGCTGGACGAGGGGCGAGCCGGTGAGAACTGCGGGGTGCTCCTGCGCGGCATCAGCCGCGAGGACATCGAGCGGGGCCAGGTCCTGGCCAGTCCCGGCTCGGTCAAGCCGCACACACAGTTCGAGGCCGAGCTCTACATCCTGAGCAAGGAGGAAGGCGGCCGCCACACGCCCTTCTTCAAGGGCTACCGCCCGCGGTTCCACTTCCGCACCACGGACGTCACCGGTGCCATCGAGCTGCCCGAAGGCGTTGGAATGGTCATGCCCGGTGACACCATCAACATGGAAGTCACCCTGATCCACTCCATCGCCATGGAAGCCGGGCAGCGGTTCACCATCCGTGAGGGTGGCCGGACGGTGGGCGCCGGCGTAGTGGCCAAGGCCGGAGCGCGGCAGGAACCGTAGGCGCTCGTGCCCATCGGCACGTGATCTTCGGACGCTGTCTTCTGCGGGTCCCTCGCACGTGACGCCGCGGAACACCGAACCCCCGCTACCTCGATGCGCCCGTCACCCAACTCCGCGCCGAGGCCACCAGATCCGGGACGAGGACGCCGCCCGGCTCTCCCCGTTCGAGGAACGGCACATCGGGTGTTGCGGCGAGACGGATGACGGGCCCGGCCGGCCCTGGGCGTGGTGGCGTTGGGGGACCGATCTCCAGGGCGGGACGGGCAAGGGGCGCGGGCGCACCCGAGGCGGCCGTCCCCGACGGGTTCGATTCGAGGGCCTCCCGGAATCTCCGGCCGTTGTCCGGCCGGCTCTCGCACGGTGGGGGCCACCGGTCGGCCAGGCCAGGTGCCGCCCGGGTGCGGGACGGAGGCACGGCGGTCAGGGGCACTGGTGTGCTTCGCGCACATCGATGTGCCTTTTGTGAGGTCCCCAATACATCCCTACGGTGGGGCTACGCACTAATCGTAACCAAGCGTAGGAGTGACATGCCGGTCCAGCGTCTCAACCACGCCGTGCTCTACGTCCGCGATGTCGAACGCAGCGTCGCCTTCTACACCGACCTGCTGAACTTCCGCACCGTCTTCCGCCTCCACGCCGACGGCGGCAAGGTGCCCGAGGGCGCGTTCTTGCAGGCCGAGGGGTCGGCCAACGACCACGACTTGGCCTTCCTCCAGATCGAAGGCCCGGCTTCCCCGCAGAGCCCGGGCCGGCGCCCCGGACTCGCGCACCTGGCATGGGAGGTGAACACCCTGGCCGAACTCCAGCAGATCCGCGGCACGTTGCTGCAGAAAGGTGCACTGGCCTACGACACCGATCACGGCACCACCAAGTCGCTGTACGCCAACGACCCGGACGGCCTGGAGTTCGAAGTGTGCTGGCTGGTGCCCGCCGACAGGACGAACGAGGTGCACCCCGTGGCCTTCGCACCACTCGACCTGTACGCGGTCATCGCACAATTCGGTGCCGACCTCCCAGGCGGGATAGGAATCTCCGCTCCGGCCCGCCACTGAACCACCCGGCTGATCGTCGGTGTCTGGGTGGACGTGCTGTGCCCGTCAGCCCGATCCGGATGCCCCGACCGAGGCCGTCCCGACCCTGGAGTACCGGCGGCGAAGTATGGGGGTGGGCCAGACACAGGCGCGTGCGTTGGAGGAGGGCCTGCTCGTCTCTCTGGTCGCCCTGTTGGTCTCGCAGAGCTGCACCATCGGTCTGACCCCGGTCATCGACCCGCAGAGCGAGGCGTTGGCCCGCCCGCGGCTGTCCCGCGCAGACCAGAACTATGTACGCCGCTGACACCCTCGCCGCGGCGAACGCCACGCTGGTCGCTGCCCAGTCCCGCATCGAGCCGGCCCGGATGCGGGGCGGCGGCCTGCTCGCCTCCGCCGGCGGCCTGCCCAATGGAGAAGTGCCGACCGTTGGGTACGGGCCGCTGGAGGCATTGGCCTGCTGCAAGGTCAACTTGAAGCGGATCGAAACACATTGGCCGGACATGCTCCGGGTGGCCGGGCCGCTCATCACCCACCAGGGCCGGGTGCGGGCGGATCGGCAAGACTTTGAACCTGCTCGCCTTGGTCGACCCGATGGACGACACTTGTCGCCGTCTGATGAACCGGCAGCTCACCGTGCAGGAATCCCCAGCTCGCCCGCGCGATCCGCCAGGGCGGCCGGGGCCAGATCCGTCAGGCGTACCGCTAGGGGCAGGAGGACCAACTCGCTGTCAGTCGGTGGAGTCCATGAAGCCCAGTATCCGGCGGTTGATCTCGTCCGCGTGGTCGATCTGGGGTCCGTGGCCGGTGTCGGAGATGATTTCGGCTCGGGCACTCGGTATGAGGCGCGGGACGCGCTCGACTTGCCTGTGCGGGTGCAGAAGGAGGCTTCGCCTGCCGAGTGCCAGGTAGAGCGGGGTGCGGATGGTGGAGAGCTCGCCCTCGGACAGAGGCAGCGGGGCGGGACGTCGTATGCGGAATGCGCGAACGCCCAGCCTGATCATGGTGCGCAGCTCCGGCACGACCAGGACCGGCTGTTCCAGCCACGCCGCCAATCGTGGGCGCAGCGCCTTGGGTGCGAAGGTCGCGAACAGGCTGGCGAAAATCCAGACGAAGAAACGCAGACCGACTTTTTCCAGGCCGCCGGGGTCGAGGAGGGTGACCGAGGCGAGGCGGCCGGGCCTGCGGTGCGCTTGGTTCAGAGCGAGCCAACCGCCGTAGGAGGAGCCGAGCAGGTGCACGCGTTCGAGCCCAAGTCCGGCAAGCGTCTCGTCCAGCCACTGTGCGGCACGTTCGGGTTGATGGATGGGTGCGCGCTGGACGCTACGGCCGGGATCGCCCGGGGTGTCGATCGCGTAGACCGGGCGGGCGGTGCTGAGGGCTGGGGTGTTCGGGTACCACATGGCGGAGCAGGAGCCCGCTCCGTGCACCAGGACGATGGGGGTACGTGACTGGGCGGCCGGGTCCGTGGGGTCGTACTTGTAGACGTGCGTGGTGCCGAAGGAGGTCTCCACGTCCGTCTCCGCGTGAGCGAGTGCTCCCATCGCATAGACCGCGTCGCAGGCCGCGAAGTAGCGGTCGCGCCGGGTGTCACTCACATAACGGCCGACGTCGGCCTGGGTGCGGGTCTCGGTCCGGGACACGGCCACCTCCGGGTGTCGATTCTTGATGATACGAACGTATCACCTTGATAATACGGCTGTACCATCAAGGCGACGGGGGCGACCCCGGCCGGTGAAAGCGGCGAGCGGAGGAGCGGTCGATGCCCAAGCGGGTGGACCACGCAGTGCGGCGTGCCGAGATCGCCGAGGCGCTCCTTCGGGTGGCGGCGCGACGCGGGTTGCACGCGGTGGGTATGCGCGATGTGGCAGCGGAGGCGGGCGTCTCGCTGCGGCTGGTGCAGTACTACTTCGAGACCAAGGAGAAGCTGCTGCTCTACGGGCTGCAGCATCTGGCCGAGAGGTTCGGGGAGCGGGTCACCGCCCGTGTTCGGGCCGCCGGCCATGATCCGGGACCGCGTGCCGTGATCGAGGCGATGTTGATGGCGGCGTTGCCGATCGACGCGGAGAGCCGCGTCTTCCACCTCGTCTACACCTCGTACGCCGTTCTGTCCGTCACCGACAAGGTGCTCGCGGCCCAGCCCTTCATCACGAACCCTGATGCCGCCGAGAGCGCCCTCGTCGCTCTCCTCCGGGAGGCAGAGGATGGCGATCTCATCCGGCCCGAGGTGGACGCGGGTCTGGAAGCTGTCAGCCTGCTCGCCATGTCTGCAGGACTCGGCACCAGCATCCTTGTCGGCCAGCGCAGCCCCGAGTCGGCCGCAACGGTCATGAACCACCACCTCAACCGAATCTTCCGAGGCGACCTTGCCGACGCGGAGGCGCGGACGCAGGAGTGACGCCATTTCCCGGAACATCACCCGTGCCTGTTGGAGGCCCGTGGGTTCAGCCGAACTGAAGCTTGTTCAGAGGGAATTCGGGGGTCGGCCCGTGTGTGCCAGCTGGGGGTATCCTTGGGTTCGACAGGGATAGGTGTGTGGTGCGGCGTGGCTGCCGCGCAGGACTATCCCTGGGCGGTGGGGCGAACGACGATGTCACCTACATCGACACCGTCCGGCTGTTCGATGGCGAAGGCGATGGCGCGGGCCACCGCGTCCGGCGAAAGAGCGGTCTCCATCATCTTGTCGATCTGGTCCTTCACGGCCGGATCCATGCGCTCCGCGAAGTCCGTGCGGACGGCGCCGGGCGAGACGACGGTCACGCGCAGGCTGTCGCCGGCCTCCTGGCGCAGGCCCTCGGAGATGGTGCGCACGGCGTTCTTCGTGCCGGCGTACACCGACTGGAGCGGCACGATGCGCAGTCCGGCGGTGGACACGGTGTTGACGAAGTGTCCGAAGCCCTGCTCCCGGAAGACGGGAAGGGCTGCGGCGATCCCGTACAGGACCCCTTTGAGGTTGACGTCGATCATCTCCTCCCAGTCCTCGACGCGCAGGTCGTCCAGACGGGAGATCAGGCCGATCCCGGCATTGCTGACGAGGACGTCGAGCTTGCCGTATCGATCGCGTGCCAGCTTGACGAGGCCGGACAGGTCCGCGTGCCGCGTCACGTCCGTGCGGGCCCAGGCGGCTTCACCGCCGGCCTTCTCGATGCGGGCGGCCAGGGCCTCAAGACGCTCCGGACGGCGTGCCCCGAGGACGATCTTCGCGCCGCGCTCGGCGAGCAGCAGCGCGGTCGCCTCGCCGATGCCGCTGCCGGCGCCCGTGATCGCCACGACTTTGCCGTCGATTCCCGACATGATGGGCAGTCCTTCCGGTAGGGGAGTGGGGGCGGCCATGCCCTACAGTGAAAGTGGAGGCCCCGCCACTTCATCCACACTAAGTGGCGGCTCCTCCACTTAGCAAATGGAGACAGGGGAGAGCCACCGATGGCCCGGGACGCAGGACGCCCGCTGAGAGCTGACGCACAGCGGAACCGGGACAAGATCCTGGCCGCCGCGGTGCACGTGTTCACCGAGGAGGGACTGGACGCGCACTTCGAGCGCATCGCCAGAGAAGCGGGCGTGGGAACCGGCACCCTCTACCGCAACTTCCCGACCAGGGAAGCTCTGATCGAGGCGGCGTACCGCAACGAAGTGGCCCGGCTGTGCGACGCCGTCCCCGGCCTCCTCGCGGCGATGTCGCCGCCTGAGGCCCTGCGCGCCTGGACGCGCCGCTTCATCGACTACGCCACCGCCAAACTCGGCATGGCCGACGCCCTGCGAGCCGTCGTCACCTCGGGAACCAACCCCTACGCCGACAGCCACGAGATGATCCAGACCGCCCTCTCCTCCCTCATGGACGCCAATACCGCTGCCGGAACGATCCGCTCCGACATCAGCCCGACCGACATGTTCGCCGCCCTCGCCGGTATCGCCCTCACCTCGGCCAGGCCCGAGCACCGAGAGCGGGCCGAACGCCTCCTCGACCTCACCCTGGACGGACTGAGACCTACGCCGTCGCGGCCCTCCGAAAACTGACGGCAGAAGCCAGGACGTCATCGAAGCCACTGTTCAGCGGCCTGTTCCAGTGGTGCTCGCGCGGAGCCCGCGTAGCGCATCGCGGTCTTGTCGTCAAGCCCGGACACCACCTCGGCGACACCACCTCGGCGACACCACTTCGGCGAGGCGGAGCGGGCCGGGCCTACCGGCAGACGCACTGTGATGCGGTCGCCGCAGGCTTTGAGGGCGAGAACTGCCGGGGTGGCGGTCCGGGCGCTCTTACGGCCGCCGCCTTCGACGTGAACTCGGGTGGTGGCGGCGGGCCCACCACCGCGATGCACGGCACCTGCTACGCCGTGTCCGGTACTACACGGCGTCCGTGGCGACCTGTTGCCGGTGGACCGCTTCACCCTCAGCCGCTCAGCCGCGCCTGACCCGCCTGCGGGGCCGGTCCTCCGGGTTGACTTCGAGCGCGCTCCAAGTCCTAGTGTCGGCGCCGTTCGTCAGCCCGTGAAGTACCGCCCGGTCCGCCGGGCAGGAGGAGTATCCGCGCATGAACACCCGAACCACACTCGGCTCGCCCGGTCTCACCGTCAGCGCGATGGGCCTGGGGTGCATGGGGATGAGCGAGAGCTACGGCGCCGCCGACTGGGACGGCGGCCTGGCCACCATCGACCGGGCCCTGGAGCTGGGCATCACGTTCCTGGACACCGCCGACGCCTACGGCACCGGGCACAACGAGGTGCTGGTGGGCCGGGCCATCCACGGCCGCCGGGACCAGGTGCAGCTGGCCACCAAGTTCGGCATCGACCGCAGTGCCGGCGACCGGGCACGCCACATCCGCGGTGCCCGGGACTACGTGCTGCGCTCCTGCGACGCCTCGCTGCTGCGGCTGGGCGTCGAGGTGATCGACCTGTACTACGCCCACCGCCCGCCCCAGGACGTGGAGATCGAGGAGACCGTCGGAGCGATGGCCGAGCTGGTCGAGGCGGGCAAGGTCCGCCGTCTGGGCCTGTCCGAGGTCGACGGCGAGCTGCTGCGCCGGGCGCACGCGGTGCACCCGATCACCGCGGTGCAGAGCGAGTACTCGCTGTGGACCCGCGACGTCGAGGCCATCACCCCGGTGATGGCCGAGCTGGGGGTCGGGCTGGTGCCGTACTCGCCGCTGGGGCGGGGGTTCCTGACCGGCACCCTGGACCGCTCCGCACTGGGCGAGAAGGACTTCCGGCGCACCAACCCCCGCTTCGCCGGCGAGGCGGGCGAGGCCAACGAGAAGATCGCGCAGACCGTACGCGAGGTGGCCGACCGGCTGGGTGCCACCCCGGCCCAGGTGGCGCTGGCCTGGGTGTACGCCCAGGCCGAGCGGCTCGGGGTGGCGGTGGCGGCCATTCCGGGCACCCGCAGCCCGGCCCGGCTGGAGCAGAACGCGGCCGCGCTGGAACTCACCCTGGACGCCGAGGCGCTGGCCGCGCTGGACCCGCTGAGCGACCAGGTGACGGGCGAGCGCTACACCCCCGCGCACACCGCTGAGGTCGCTCGGGATTAGCCGGTGGGCCCGACGCGTACGACGTCCAGCTCGACGACGTCGTAGACGTCCCGCCCACCGGTGACCTCGCCGGTCACGACCAGCCCGGGGCGGGCCGGCGGCGCCCCGTACTGCCCGACGGCCAGGATCGCCCCGGTTGCCGGAGCCCGGGGCGCTCTCGCCGTAGGAGACCAGCGCCCGGTACCCGTCCGGCCCAAGGACCCTCCCGTTGCGCCATCTTGAATTCTCCGGGCGACCCGACAGCCATCACTGCACGTCACCCGGTCTCGGTGTCATACGGGACGGCGTGAAGGCCGGCGATCTTGTGTTCGGTGCGACGCCGACGGAACAGGCCAGTGGTTCGGAGCAGGCCAGTGTTCGGGGCATGCCTGAAGTGCGTCTCAGCGTCGCGTAGGGGCACGCGACGCTGAAGCTCTCCCCGGCCCTTCGCCGAACAGCCGGCCCGACTCCGGCGGCGTGCCGGGGCCCAAGTACGGCTGATCGCCCGCCACCGCGCCCGCCACGGACTTGGCCGCCGACCGCGCCTTCCAGGCGAGCCCCAGGCATCCGACGCCCGTCCCCTTGAGGCGCATACGGTGGCGTGAGTTCGCCGTTGGCCTCATTCGAAGGAGTCCTATGCCCGACCTCTCCGCCGCGCAGTCTGTCGTTCTCCACTTCCTTGAGCGGGGACAGGGGGAGGGGCTGGTATTGGTCCACGGAGTGGCCGGCTCCATCGCCGGCAGCTGGGGGAGTCTGCCGGAGTATCTCGCTGAGCACCATCGCGTCATCGCCGTCGACAACCCCGGTTCGGGCCACAGCCCGCTCCCCGGTGCTCCGCTTCAGTTGGACGTGCTCGCCGACAGCATCGCCGCGACAGCCGAGCGCGCCGGTCTCCATCGCTACAGCGTCGTCGGGTATTCGATGGGCGGTGCCATCGCCGTGCGGCATGCCACCCGGCACCCCGCCCGCACCGCCGCGCTCGTGCTGGTCGCCGGATTCGCCCGGCCTGACTGCCGGCTGCAGTTGGCGCTGCGCAACTGGCGGGATCTGCTGGAGGCCGATCCTCGGGTGCTCGGTCGTTACCTCATGCAGCTCTCGTGCGGCCCGGCCGCCCTGGCGCAGCTGGACGGCACGGATCTCGACCGGATCGCGCAGGAGATGGTCACCGGGATGGCGCCGGGCACACGGCACCACATCGACCTCGCGCTCGATCTCGATGTCCGTGCCGACCTTGGGCGCATCGATGCACCCACTCTCGTCGTCGCCGCGTCCGAGGACATTCTCGTTGCCCCCAGCCATTCCGACGAGCTCGCCCAGGGCATCAGGGGAAGCCGCCTTGTCCGCGTACCGGCCGGGCACGACGCGCCCGCGGAGCAGCCCGCTGCCATCGCCGCCCACATCCGCGCACTCACCCGGTGTTGACCGGCCGCCCCGTATGCGCCGAGACGGGACTCGCCCGATGCGGTGCGCCATCTCATGCGGTTCCGGGGCGAGTTGGGGCGCAAACGCTGGAGCGTCACGGTGCCGCCGGCTGACAGCGGGGCCGTCAGCCGGCGGAGCGCGATCCGAAGTCGCCCGGCTCGTGGCGGAAGGTGCGTCGGTAGGTGCCGGGAGAGACCCCCACGGCGGCCCGCAGGTGCTGGCGCAGAGTCGTACCGGAGCCGAAGCCGGCGTCGCAGGCTACCTGGTCGATGGGCAGGTCGGTGGTTTCGAGTAAGTGGCGGGCGCGGGCGATGCGTTGCTGGAGGACCCACTGAGCCGGGCTCAGGCCGGTTTCGTCGCGGAACCGGCGCGTGAAGGTGCGTACGCTCGTTCGCCCGTGCCGGGCGAGGTCGGGGAGCGCCAGGGGCTCGGCGAGGTGGTCCAGGATCCATTGCCGGGTCGGTCCTGTGGTGCTGCCGGTCGCCTCGGGGACGGGTGTCTCGACGACCTGGGCCTGGTTGCCCTCTCGCCAGGGAGGCACCACGCAGCTTCTGCTGGCGCGGTTGGCCACTTCGCTGCCGTGGTCACGGCGGACGATGTGCAGGCACAGATCGAGTCCGGCGGCGCCGCCCGCGGAACTCAGGATGGTGTCGTCATCGACGTAGAGGACGTCCGGGAGCAGTTCCACATCGGGGAAGAGCGAACGGAAGTGCTGCGTGTAGGACCAGTGCGTGGTGGCCTGCCGGTGGTCGAGGAGACCTGTTGCGGCGAGGACGAATGACCCGGTGCAGATGGTGACCATGCGGGTGTCGTCCGCGGCGGCGGTCAGAGCGTGAGCCAGGGCCGGCTGGAGGGTCCCGTCCCGGATGGCGGATGAGCCGTTGGGGGTGGGGATGACGACAGTGTCGGCCCAGGCCAGCGAATCCTCGCCGTACGCGGGATGAATCCGGTAACCGGCGTCAGTGCTGACCGGTGCGCCGTCCAGCGTGCAGGTGATGACCTCGTACAGGCAACGGCCGGTGCTGTCCTTCGCGGCGGCGAAGACCCGTTCGGCAATGCCCAGATCGAAAGGGGTCACCTCCTCCAGGGCGAGGACGGCGACACGGTGGGGTTGCGGAGACTCTGCTGGCATGACCCAGATCCTTCATTTTTTGGCCCGGCATTACTCGCGGGCGCAGTGAGAGATGCGGCAGTGTTCTTGGCGGGGCGAACACCACGGCGCGTCAGTACACAAAGTGGAGGTCGGACAGACTTTTTACCGAGGGTTCATCGGAACCTCATCAGAATTCAGGCCAGATGGCTGGGATTCGCTCCTTGGCGACCACAGGGGCCACCGAGGTGACGCTCACGCTCCGCGGGAGAGGCGCAGTGAGGACTCGGCGCCTTTTCGTTGAATCCTGGACGGAAGACGTGCCTGATATCCGCCGCAGGCCAAGAGACCGCCCCTGCCGAACAGGGGAGCGGGCGGCCCTCGGGCTGCCGCCGGAGCTTCCGTGACTGCGTCGAGTGGTGCATTCCCCCGCCCCTTCTCGTCCGGTTCCCGTCCGGCATTCCAGGCGCGCCACTGTGCCGGCGCCCGGACAACCAACGACCGTAGCAACACATTCGAAGACTGACCAGGCCGTTCAGAATCGGTGCCGAATCAGTGCTGAATCAGTGCTGTGTGTGCAGTTCCAGTGAAAGGGAGGAATCCTCGCCATATGTCCAGTTATTTGCGGGCGATGAAAAAGGCCGTAGCCGGCGACCCGGACGCCGTGTTCGTCTTTCTCTGCAATTTCGAGGTGGAGCGGAATTGGGCAGAGGATTACGTTGGGCTGCCCGGGCCCCAGCTGTCCGGATCGGACGAAACCGTTCAGCGCATGGAAGAGCTCGGAGCGCTGCTCGGCGCGGAGAGCGATTTTCTGCTGGTGCAAAAACCGCTCGACCCTTCATTCCGCGATTACGCCGCAGCACTCGGATTGACGCCGCCGACCGAACTGATACCTGAAAACTGTCCCGAGGGCGCGGGAACTGCCGCAGCGGTCCTCTCCTCACCGCAGCTCCTCGCCCGGTTACGGGAATTGGCGGAGAACGGGGCGTACCTCATGCCCATGGGTACCTCGGCAGAGGAACAGAAAATAGCCGAAGAAACCGGGCTGCGCCTGGCAAGCGCCCGGTCGGATATCGCCGAAAAGGTCAACAGCAAGATCTACAGCCGCCGGATCACCGACGAACTGGGCCTGCGGACCATCGCCGGCCGGTGCTGCGAGAACGCCGGGGAACTGGCTGACGCCTTGACCTGGGGGCTCGCGGATTCCCCTGCCGTCATCGTCAAGGAGGCATACGGCGTCTCCGGACGCGGCCTCATCGTCATCGACAGCCCGAAGAAGGCGGACCGGCTGCTGCGGATGGTGCAGCGGCGCGCCGGACAGTCGGGCTCGGACCGGATCGACGTCGTCGTCGAGCGCTTCCTCGAGAAAAAGGCCGACCTCAACTACCAGTTCGTCATCGGCCGTGACGGCTCGGTGTACTTCGACTTCGTGAAGGAAGCCCTGACGGAGAACGGTGTCCACAAGGGCCACCTGATGCCCGCCGGACTGACCCCACCGCAGTCCACGGAGATCGAGCAGGCCGCCTACGCCCTCGGTACGCGTCTGTACGCCGACGGGTTCTTCGGCGTCGTCGGCGTGGACGCCATCCTGGGCGCCGACGACCTCGTCTACCCCGTACTGGAGATCAACGCCCGCCTGAACATGTCCAGTTACCAGGGCCACGCCATCGACATGCTCGCGCCCAACGGCGGCACCGTGCTGGCCAAGCACTACCCGCTGCAACTGGACCGGCCCCTGACGTTCGAGGACATCCGCGCAGTACTCGGCCCGTACGACGGCCTCGACGAGAACACCACCGGTGTCGTCATCAACTGCTTCGGCACCGTCAACGCACAGGCCCAGGTCTCCCCGGCCGGCTTCGACGGCCGGCTCTACACCCTGCTCTTCGCTCCCGACAAGGAACGACTGCTGCAGCTCGACACGGCAGCCACCGCACGGCTGGCCTGCCTCAGCACCAAGGAAGGCGCCGCACGATGACCGAAACCCAGACCTCGCCCACCCAGACCTCGCCCACCCAGACCTCGCCCACCCAGATCTCACCCGCCCAGACCGCGCCTGCCCATGCCGCTCCCGGCCCGGAGCGACACTTCCAGGGCGTGCCCGTCTCAGAGATCGCTGAGACCTTCGGCACCCCCACCTACATCTACGACACCGACACCCTGCGCCACAGCTATCAGCACCTGCGCGACCTCCTCCCGCCCGCGGTCGACATCTTCTACTCGCTGAAAGCCAACCCGAACATCAGCATCTGTGGCTACCTGCACTCGCTGGGCGCCGGGGCGGAACTGTCCTCCCGGGCCGAGCTGGAGACCGCCCTGCGGGCCGGCGTCGCCCCGCGCGACATCATCTTCCTCGGCCCCGGCAAGACCACCGAGGACCTCCAGGCATGCCTGGACGCCGGCATACACGCCGTCGTCTGCGAATCCCTGGAAGAACTGCGTCTGCTGGACCGGCTCGCCGCCGAGCAGCAACTGACCGGCGTGCGCGCCATGCTGCGGGTCAATCCCGACTTCCATACCAAGGGATCAGGACTGGCGATGGGCGGCAAGCCCCGCCAATTCGGCATCGACGCCGGCATTCTGCGCTCCGCCGCCCCCGAGATCGCCCGGCTTCGCGCCGTGCGAGTCAGCGGCCTCCACGCCTACATGGGCACGCGCTTCCTCAACCACAGCGACATCGTGCACAACACCGAGCAGATCCTCAGCACTGCCGAAGAGCTCAGCGCGGACCTCGGCATCGCCCTGGAGACGCTCGACTTCGGCGGCGGCCTGGGCATCGCGTACTTCGACAACGAGAAGGACCTGGACCTGGAGGCTCTGGCGGCCGGACTGGGCGAGATCATCGCCCCCTTCGCCGCCCGCCACCCGCAGTGCCGCCTGATCATGGAGCTCGGCCGCTACCTCACCGCACCGGCCGGCACGTACGTCACCCGCGCCCTGTACGTAAAGGAATCCCTCGGGGAAGAGTTCGTGGTGGCCGACGGCGGGACCAACCACCACATGGCGGCCGTCGGCATCGGAAGCTTCGTCAAACGGAACTTCCCGGTCACCTCGCTCACGCACTACCAAGCCCCGGCCACCCGGCAGTACACGCTGGCCGGTCCGCTGTGCACCCCCAACGACGTCATCGCCAAGCGCGCCACCCTGCCACCGGTCCAGGCCGGCGACCTCATCGGCGTAGAACGCTCGGGCGCGTACGGCCCGAGCGCCTCACCGGTGAACTTCCTCAGCCACGGCCACCCGGCCGAGGTCCTGGTCCACGGCGGCGCCGCCCACCTCATCCGCCGCCGCGCCACCCTCGATGACCTGCTCGAACCGCAGCACCTGATCGACCTGTGACAGCGCTCAGTGCCGGGCCGCCGCACCCGGCACGACCGCTGCCCCGCACATCCCGTTCCGGACGACACCACCCACACGAAGGAGCAGCCATCATGCAGCGCACCGACGCCGTCACAGCCATCGAGACCGCCCTCACCGAGGTCCTGGACCGTGAGGTGACCGGCACTCAGCAGAGCACCCGCCTCTTCGAGGACCTGCACCTCGACTCCACCTCCGTCCTCGAACTGCTGATGTCCCTGGAGGACTCGGCCGGCATCGAGGTCGACCCGGAAGAGATCGACGCCGACGACTTCCGGACGATCGGCACCCTCACCGACTTCGTACTCGCCGCGACGGGAACCCCGGCCGACGCACCGGCCGCGGCCGCCGCCCACTGAAGCGGAAGAACACCATGGCAACCCTGACCGCCACCCACCACGTGCTGGCCCCGTCCCGACGCCCCGTCCCCGACATTCCGGGCCTGGCCCAGTACCACGCCGACCTGTTGCGCCCGTACGGCACAGACCTCGATGAAGAGCGGTGGGAAACCGGGCCCCAGGTCGGCTTCCCCGACCTGGCAGACGGTCTCCTCGGCACCCACGGGGCCGAGGCCGCCCCGGCCCCCGACCTGATCATCGTCGCCTATGCCCTCCCGGACCTGCACCCCTTCACCACGACGGCCTCCTACATCAACCACCACTTCGGCGACCGGGCCAGGAGCTTCGCCGTCTCCGAACAGGGCCTGCTCGCCCCCTTCACGGCCCTGCAGATCGTCTCGGCCTATCAGCGCAGCGGCCGCAGCCGGCGCGCCGTCATCGCGGTACTGGAACAGACCACGCTGCCCGCGTACGACCCGCTCGTGCACGACGCCGCATTGATCGACTCCGGTGTGCTGCTGAGCCTTGACGCTGACGGCGGCGGCCTCCCGCGCGTCCTGCGCGCCGGCACCGAAGGCCAAAGCCTCGGCGCACTGCATACGCTGCTGGACGCCCCGGAGCACGGCGCCACTCTGCTCGTCACCAGTGAGCGGACCGAACTGCCCCCCGCCACCAGGGCGGACATCCACCGCACACGCCCCGACACCTACTGCACCGGAGTATGGCTCGAACTGAGCAACCGGCTGCCGCAGTGGCGACGCCAGTACGAAACGCTCGTCCTGCACGACGTCGATCCGCGCTCGGGAGCCCGCGCCACCGCCGTCATCGATCTGACAGGACGGCGCACCTCGTGGTGAGCGCCCCGGCCGTCCGGCCGGCCTCCGCAGAGGCCCGGGAGACCACGTCCGCGCAGGCGGCCGGGCCGGCCACCGCCATGCCCGGCATCGGCATCGACCTGCTGTACCTCGATGAGCTGGACGCACTGCTCCAACGCCCCTGGGTCCTCAGCTACCTCTACGCCGAAGCCGAACTGCGGCATGCCGACACCCTCACCGGCGGGCGCAGGCGTGACTTCCTCGCAGGCCGCTTCGCCGCCAAAGAAGCCGTCCTCAAGGTCCTCGACTGCGGTCTGTTCGGCGAGGTGCTGCCCCGGCACATCGAAGTACACCGCACCGCTTCCGGCCGCCCCGACGTGCAGCTGGCCGGCAGCGCCCGCCACCGCAGCAACACCCTGGGGCTGGCGGGCATCACCGTCACCCTCACGCACAAGAGAGACGTGGTCCTGGCCCTGGCCCTCGGCCTACCGAAAAGGAGCCTCACCCCGTGACGACCCCCTCCCGCACCGCCCCGACTTCCCGCACTGTCCCGGCCTCCGGCAGTGCCCCGACCGCCAGTACCGCCACCAGCGCGCTCCCGCCGGAGGGTCTGAGCGCGACCCTGCGTGTACGGATCAGCGCGGGCGACGTGCACTACGGCGGAGACCTCGTCCCCGGGGCCCGAGTCCTGGAACTGTTCGGCGACGTCGCCACCGAGCTGACCATCCGCACCGACAGCGACGAAGGGCTGCTGACGGGCTACGCCGACGTCAGCTTCACCGCCCCTGTGCACGCCGGTGACTTCCTGGAAGTAACAGGCACCATCCGGCGCCACACACGTCTGCGCCGCACCATCGCCTTCGAAGCCCGCAAGGTCATCGCCGCCCGGTACCAGGACGGCGCCAGCAGCGCGGCCGTCCTGAGCGAATCCCAGGTGGTCTGCCGGGCCACCGGCACAAGCGTTGTCCCCATGGCCAAGGCACAAGCCGCACGCCACGCCGGATGAAAGGCGCCCGGCCCACCGGCATACGGCCGGGCGCCGCTCTGCAGAACCAACTGACCAGGAACCGCTGATGAACGAACTCGACACCGCCACGCACACACCCACCGACGCTGACCCGCACACACCCACCGACACCGCCACGCACACACCCACCGACTCCGACTCCGCCCCGCAAGACCACCCCCGGGCGGGCACCGGCCTCCCCGCCGGCCTGAGCAAGGCATCCCGTCTGCCCTGGGTCTGGATCGTCACCGTCGTGTCCTTCCTGGCCCTGACCGGCTCCTCCGGATTCCGCGCGGTCCCCGGCGTGATGATGGACCCGCTGCACATGGAATTCGGCTGGAGCCACGCCTCCATCGCCACCGCGGCGTCGGTCAACATGGTCCTCTACGGAGCGGTCTCCCCTTTCGCGGCCTCCTGGATGGAGAAGTACGGCATCCGCCCCGTGGTCACCACCGCCCTTCTCCTGATCGCCGTGGGCAGCGCGCTGCCCACGTTCATGAGCTCCCCCTGGCAACTGACCCTGTACTGGGGGGTCCTGGTGGGCGTGGGCAGCGGGGCCGTCGCCCTCGCCTTCGTCGGTACGGTCACCAACCGGTGGTTCACGCGCCGCCGCGGCCTCATCACGGGCATCCTGACCGCCGGCAGCACCGCCGGACAACTGGTCTTCCTGCCCCTCCTGGCCTGGCTGGTCAACCACACCAACTGGCGCATCGCCTCCTTCACGGTGGCGGCCGCCGCCCTGGCGGTCGTTCCACTGGTCATGTTCTTCATCCGCGAGCACCCGAAGGACGTGGGCCAGCGCCCCTTCGGCGAGGACCCCGCGACCTCACCGAAGGACGACACCACCGACACACCGGAGGCCACTCGGACCGCCCCGGAACCGGAACCGGAACACAACCCCCTCGGTGTCACCGGCGCCTTCCGTGTCCTGCTGGCGGCCGGCCGTACCCGCCCGTTCTGGATGCTCTTCGCGGGGTTCGCGATCTGCGGTGCGACCACCACCGGACTCGTACAGACCCACTTCATCCCGGCCGCGGGCGACCACATGATGCCGCAGACCACGGCGGCGAGTCTGCTGGCCATGGCCGGCCTCTTCGACCTGGTGGGAACCATCGCCTCCGGCTGGCTCACCGACCGCTTCAACGCCCGCGTCCTGCTCTTCGTCTACTACGGCCTGCGCGGCGTGTCCCTGCTCGCCCTGCCCTCACTGTTCGCCCGGACCGCCACTCCCAGCATGCTGTTGTTCGCGATCTTCTACGGCCTCGACTGGGTGGCCACCGTCCCGCCCACCATGGCCCTGTGCCAGGAGCGCTACGGCTCCGCCTCCGCCATCATCTTCGGCTGGCTGTGGACCGCCCACCAGGTCGGCGCAGGAGCCGCGGCCATCCTCGCCGGCACCGTCCGCGACCAGCTGGGCGACTACGCGATGGCCTGGTACGGCGCCGGAGCCCTGTGTCTCTTGGCCGCCTTCCTCGCCCTCGCCATCGGCCGCAACACCACATCCCCGGCCCCGGCCGCCCTTCCGCACCCCAAGGAAGCCGTATGAACCGCATCGCCACCATCGAAGCCGTCGAGTCATTCCTGCCCGACAACTCCCACACCATCGAGGAACTGGCCGGCCCCCTCGGCCTCAAGCGTGCCCAGATCCGCCTGCTGCAGAAGGTGCATGGGCTGCGCCGCATCCGCCAGGACCCCGACGCGAGCCTCCTCGACCTGGTCCTTCCCGCCGCCCGGCGGGTGCTTCACCGGGTCCCCGACCCCACCGACATCCGGTACGTCCTCTACGTGCACTCCACCCAGGAAGTCACACCCTCCCACCTCAACGCCGCCGCCCTGATCAGCGACGCCCTCGATCTCCAGCACGCCGCTTCCTTCGCCGTCACCCAGCAGAACTGCGCCACCGCCCTGGCCGCGATCGAACTGGCGGGCACCTTGCTGGAGGACGACGGCGACCCCTACGCCCGCGTACTGATCGTCACCGGCGACAAGGCGTTCACCCCCGGCAACCAGCTGCTGTACAACACCGGGGCCCTCATGGGAGAAGCCGGCGCCGCCATGCTGGTGGCCACCGCGGACACAGCCGGCGACCGCGTCCTGTCCTACGCGACCCGAACCATGGGCCAGTACTCCGGAGGAGTCCTGCTCTCGCCCGAGGAGTCCAAACAGTACGGCCGCGACAGCGCCCGTGCCCTGGCCGACGTCATGCAGGAGGCCGTCGAGCAGGCGGAACTGACATGGGACGACATTGACTGGGTCATCCCCCACAACGCGCCCCTGACCGAGACCGTCAAACACCTGGGCATCGACCCGGCGCGCGTCTACCTGGAAAAACTGGCCGAGTACAGCCACTGTTTCGCCTCGGACGTGTTCCTCAACTACACCGAGCTTCGCGACTCCCACCGGCTACAGCCAGGCCGCCACTACATCTATGTGGCCTCCGGGCTGGGGGCCACATACTCCTCCATGACCTTCCAGCACCAGGCACCCGCTCTGCCCCGCCTCACCACGATCTGACCCTCCGCGCAGCCGCACCGGGCGGCCCCGGCCCAACACGGCGCTCGGGCATTGATCGCGGCTGTCCCGCATACCGGGCGTCCACGCCCGGCAGGACCGACCGCGCCCCGTGGCACGACAGCGCGTGCGCCCGTGAGACGGTTGCTGTCATGGCAAGTGGCACACCGGGCGGCGAGGTCGCACTCGAGACGAGCCGCCTGCTGCTCAGACCCTGGCGGGCAGCCGAGGCTGTCGTCCTGCGTGAACTGTGGACCGAACGTGATCCACGGGTGCCGCCCCACCGTCGAGTCGACGCGGACGGACACCCCACGGTCGCGGAGCTCGAGGATTCGATCCGCACCGACAAGGTGTGGTCGACCGGGCTGCTGGCGGTCGAACGGAAAACCTCTCGTGACGTCATCGGCTACTGCGGGCTGGTCGACAGCGGACGAGGACCGGCAGGGGAACCGGAACTGGCATTCGAGCTGCTGCGCCGGGTCTGGCGTCAGGGATACGCGACCGAGGCAGCGTCGGCGGTCGTGGAATGGGCGCGATCGTCTGGGTACGGACGTCTGTGGGCCACGGTCTGGGACTGGAACACCGCTTCTCGCCGAGTGCTGGCCAAGGCCGGGTTCACCGAGACCGGCCGGAAGGAAGCGGACGCGGTGCACGGGACCACCTTGTTCACCACGAGAGGGCTCTGACACGCCAGGCGTGTGACCTACGGACGGCTCCGTGCAGTGCCGGCAGGCGGCAGGTGGCCCCAAAACTGTCAGCAGGCAGAAGCGGATGCGGCACATACTCCACCCCGGAGCGAACGGGAGCGGGGGAGCGGCGCAGCAGGTAAGCCGGGAGCGGCCCGCGATGGCCTGTCCGGCGCAGGGGCGTATCACCAACTGGTCGGAAGTGGCCGACCGTTGCATGTGACGTTCTAATATGGCGTTCTGCGCCGAGACCGCACGCACCACTGCGGCATCGGCGCTACCCGCACGTCATGCCCCGTCCCGCAGAGAACGGGGGGATACGGAGCCTCTTGACTGTGCAGCTCACCCGCTTCTGCGCGCACGGCTTTCGCTCGCCGGCCCATGGCGAGGAGATCCCGGTCCTCGGTCCGTACGCCCTCGGCCACGGAGGCACGGCCGGCGCACGGGTGTTCGCGAGCCCGCGTCTCGGGATCGGATACGGATACGGCCGGAACCGGTTCGCGCTCGGGGACAGCGCGGAGAAGGAGAACATCCTGCTGATCGACGAGGTGGTCAGGGCGATCGGCCGCATCGCCGCTTAGGGGCTTTCGTTTGGATCAGGCTGGAATCAGCGGCTCCGCAGCACTCGTCTGAAGTGCCGCGGAGCCGCTCACGGGGGGACGAGAACATGGAAGAAGAAAACGCGGAACGAGGGACGACGACCAGAGGGCTGTGCTTCCGGATCCTCGGACCACTGGAGGCAGCGGTCAGCGGGAAGCGGCTCCTGCTGTCCGGTGTGGTGCAGGAGCGGGTGCTGTCCATGCTGCTCCTGGAACCCGGCCGGGTCGTGCCCATGCCCCGGCTCGTCGAGGCGGCCTGGGAGGATCCGCCGGCGACCGCCTCCCACCAGGTCCGCAAGGCCGTCTCCGACCTGCGCCGCCGCCTCCCGGACGACGGGGTCATCCTCACCGACGGCAGCGGCTACCGCATGGTCGTGGCCCCGGGGCAGCTGGACCTGCTGGAGTTCGACGCCCGGATCCGGGCCGCCGAACAGGACCTGCGCGACGACCGGCGGCCGGAGGCCGCCGCCCGACTCGATGCCGCGCTCGGGCTCTGGCGCGGGTCCGTCCTCTCCGGCCAGGGCGGCTCCGTCATCGAGGCGGCGGCCACCGCCCTGGAGGAACGCCGGCTGGTGGCCACGGAGGAGCTCTACGACCTGCGGCTGGCACTCGGACTCAGCGGTGAACTCGTCGCCGGCCTGCGCATGCTGGTCTCCGCCCACCCGCTGCGCGAGACCTTCCGCAGCCAGCTCATGCTTGCTCTCTACCGCACCGGGCGGAAGGCCGAGGCACTCAACGAGTACGGCCAGGTCCGTGAGTTCCTCGCGGACGAGCTGGGCGTCGACCCCGGCCCGCCGCTGACCAAGCTCTACGAGGGGATCCTGCGCGACGAGCCCGGACTGGTGCTGCCGTGGCAGGAGTCCGCGCCCGTCCCGGACGAACCCCCCGCCCCGCCCGTCCGGGTCTGCACCCTGCCCCAGCCGCTGGCCGACTTCACCGGCCGGGCCAGGGAACTCGCCGAACTCCTGAACTGCGTCGACGCGGCCGATCTGCAGGAAGGCTCCGACAGCAGATCCGCCCGGGTCGTGGCCGTCGACGGCATGGGCGGATCCGGGAAGACCTCGCTTGCGGTGTGGGCCGCGCACCGGCTCGCCGACCGGTTCCCCGACGGGCAGCTCCACGTGGACCTGCGCGGGTTCACTCCGGGCGAGCAGCCTCCGGTCCCGCCCGGCACCGCGCTGCATCACCTGCTGCGCTCGCTGGGCGTGGACGACGACCAGATCCCCAGCGACACGGAGGCCAGGGCCAACCTCTGGCGGGCCACGGTCGCCGGGCGACGGCTGCTGCTGCTCCTCGACAACGCCGCCCATGTGGACCAGGTGACCCCGCTGCTGGCCGCTTCCCCCGGCTGCCTGGTCCTGATCACCAGCCGCTCCCGCCTCCTGGACCTCGACGGTGTCAGCTGGGTCTCCGTCGGTCTGATGACGCCGCAGGACAGCGCCGCCCTCGTGGCGGCGACCCTGGGGGCGGACCGGGTCGAGGCCGAGCCGGAGTCGGCGGCGGAACTGGCCGAGCTCTGCGGCCACCTGCCGCTGGCCCTGCGCATAGCCACCGCCCGGCTGCGCAACCGTTCCTCCTGGACCCTGCGCTACCTCGCCGAACGGCTGCGCGACGAGACCCGCAGACTCGACGAACTGCGCTCCCCACAGCGCAGCGTCTCCGCGACGCTGCACCTGTCGTACATGGCACTGGACGAGCCCCAGCGTGCGGCCTTCCGTACCCTCGGACTCCACCCGAGCACCGGCGTCGACGTCCACTCGGCTGCCGCCCTGCTGGGTACTGGACCCCACGATGCCGAGTCGACCCTGGAAGTCCTGCTGGACATGCGGCTGGTGCAGCAGCCGCAGCTGGGCATCTACACCCTGCACGACCTGGTACGCAGCTTCGCCCGCGGCCTGTGCGGCCCGGCGACGGCGCAGCAGGACGCGGCGGTGGTGGAACGGCTGCTCGGCTACTACCTCACGGCGACGGACGCGGCCTGCCAGATCCTCTTCCCCGGACGCGAGCAGCGCGACACCGGCATCCCGGCGTACGACGGCAGCCTGCCGCCCTGCCAGGACGCCGAGGCCGCCCGCGCCTGGTTCGACCGTGAGCACAGCGGACTGCTGGCTGCCGTCTCGCTGGCGGTGCTGCACCGCCTGCCCCGCCACACCGTCTGCCTCACCCGTAACCTCAGCTTCCACCTGAACGCCCGCGGGCAGTTCGACGACCTGTGGAACATCTGCCGGAGAGCCCTGGCGGCCGCCCGCGATCTGGACGATCCCCAGCTGCTCTGCGTCACCCTGTCGAACGTCGGGGTGGCCTGCTGGAAGGTGGGCAGATTCGCCGACGGCCTGGAAGCCGCGCAGGAGGCCCGGGACGTCGCCGTGGGCCTCGGAGACCGGCGCATCCAGGCCCACAGCGAATCGACCATCGGACTCCTCGCCTCGATGCTCGGCCGGTACGAGGAGGCGCTGACGCTGCTGAGCGAGGCCGTCACCCGCTCCGCGAAGCTGGGCGCCAGCCGCTCCGAGGCGGAGGGCCTGTCCACGCTGAGCACGCTGTACGAGAAGTGGGGCCGGTACACGGAGGCAGCCGACACGGCCCGGCGGGCCCTGGAGATCAGCCGGTCCATCGGCTACCACGGCAACCTGGTCATGTCGCTGACCGATCTGGCTTTCGCCCAGGTGGGACTGGGGGAACTGAAGGAAGCGGACGAGAACCTGGCGCAGGCGCGGCTGCTGAGCGAACTGCGGACGGCGCCGGGGGACGTGGGACTGGTGCTCGCGCTGTCCGCGAAGGTGGCGTATATGCGGGGGAGGGCAGCCGACGCCGAGGAACTCGCGCTGCGTGCCCTGGAAGTGGTCCGCACGGGGGCGACGCCGGTACGGCTGGCGGAGGTGGAGAACATCATCGGCCATCTGCGGTACGCGCTGGGGGACCACGAGGCTGCCCTGGTCCTTCACCGGCACGCCAGGAAGGCGGCCGTGGAGATGGGCTTCTGCTCGGAGGAGGCGTCCGCGCTGGCCGGTATCGCCCGGGCGCAGGAAGCCCTCGGCGACAGGGAGGACGCCGAAGGACACCGGGCCGAGGCCGACCGCCTCTACGCCTTCATGGGCGTCCGCAATCCGCAGACCGTGTTCCCCTGACCCCGGGGCCCCGGGCTCAGGGGGCCGACGGGGGAGTCGCGGGACCGGCGTTGGTGGCGAGGACCGTGGTTGTCGCGGCCGCACCGTCCTCGGGCAGTTCGTTGCCGACAGCCACTATGAGCGCCGGCACCGTCAGGACGAGGGCGACGATCGCGCCGACGATGCGTGCGGTCCGGACCGGGTTGCCGTTCAGGTTCTCGTTCATCTCGAACTCCTCGCAGATCTGTGGACGTGGTGAGCGGCCCGGTTCCCCGTCCCGCTCTCGACAGATCCCAAGGTGCCCGGAGCCGGTCCCGGGCGGTTACCGCTTCGTTCCCGGCCCGAGGGAAGAGACCAGGACCGAGGTCCCCGCGATCCCGACCGGGTCGGGGCCGGTGGGGGTGAGCGCCACGTCCGTCCGCGTCCCTCCGAACTGGTGCCCGATCAGATCGAGCAGGCAACGGACCGTTTCCCGTACGCCGGCCTGCTCCGACTCACCCATGGGCTGCCGAGACTCCGGCCAGGCAATGCCCAGGAGGAGGTGCATACCGCTCACGGACACCGTGTCGACCTGGCACACCGGCGCCGGCTCGACACCGGCCGGGGCGGGCCCGGGCACCGGGCCCCACCCGAGGATCTCCCGCAGTTCGGCCCGGTCCGGAAGCCACGGCCCCGTCCGCCCGGGACCGAGGGCCAGTCCCCGCAGGGCGTCGAGCACGGCTGGCTCGGTGTCGCCGCCGCTCACGACGAAGTCGATACCGTGCCCGGCGTCCTCGTCCGCGGCCAAGTCCCGCAGGGTACGGGCCGGGTCATCGGTGGTCAGGGTCCGCTCCGGCGGTATCCCGCCAGGCGCCCCGGCGCCGGTGCGGCGCAGGGCCCAGGGCTCCAGCCCGGTGTCCGAGACGGCCCGGATCAGTCCGGCGTCGGGTGTCAGCAGCAGGACTCGGCAGGGCTTGTACATCAGGTTCGCCTCGTTCGTGAACTGGGCCGGCCCGAGGGGGCGTGGAGTACTGACGGGCCGGGGGCGTGCAGGTGTCGGCGGCCGGCGCCGCGGAGCAGCACCGTCGGGCCGGGCCGGGCGCCCCGCAGCACCGCGGTCACCGAACCGAGCCGCCGCCCGGTGCTGATCTCCAGCCCCAGCCCGTCCAGGGCGTTCAGCACGGCCTCCTGGGTGTACGGCAGGTCCAGGCCAACCTCGGGGCGGGAATGCACAGTCCGCCGCAGCCGGACCATGTCGTCCTGGATGCTCCGCGCGTCGTCCAGCAGACCGTCGGACGGGCGGCCGCTCATCGGGCCACCGCTTCGCGCAGCCGGTGCGTGCCGGCCCCGGCCACCTCGTCGCGTATCACGTCCGACAGCCTCCGCACGCCCTCCCGGACAGCACTCGCGGGCGGGTAGGAGTAGGAGAGCCGGAGGTTCTGCGCACCGCCCCGGGTGTGAAACCCGGAACCCGGCACATAGGCCACCCCGCTGTCGATCGCACGGGGCATCATCGCGCGTGCATCCAGCCGGCCCGGCAGCGTCACCCAGACGAAGAACCCTCCCTCGGGCACCGTCCAGGACACCCCGTCCGGCATGGTGACAGCCAGTTCGTCGAGCATGGCGTCACGGCGTCCGCGGTACAGGCTCCGGGCGGCATCGAGATGCCCCTGCCAGGACCACTCGCCCAGAAACCGGCTCACCGCCCGCTGGGCCAGTCCCGAGTGGGAGAGCATCGCGCTCTCCGCGGCGAGCACCAGCGTGCCGGCGAGGGCGCGCGGAGCGCGGACCCAGCCCACGCGCAGCCCGGGAGCGAAGGTCTTGGAGAACGAGCCCAGATAGACCACCCCGTCCGGGGCGTCGGCGCACAGAGCGCGGTGCGGCTCCTCCCCGAAGTGCAGCAGCCCGTACGGATTGTCCTCGACGACCAGGACACCGGCCCGCCGGCAGATCTCCAGGACCTCCTTCCTGCGGCCGGCGCCGAGCACCAGGCCGGTGGGGTTGTGGAAGGTCGGCACCGTGTAGAAGAACTTCGCCGGGCGTCCCTCCGCCGCGCAGAGGGCGAAGGCGTCGGCCAGCGCCTGAGGCACCACGCCGTCCTTGTCCATGGCGACTTCGACCACCCGGGCCTGGCCCGCCGCGAAGGTGCTCAGCGCGGTGACGTAAGTGGGGCCCTCCGTCACCACCGTGTCGCCCGGGTCCACGAGGATCCGGGTCACCAGGTCGAGCGCCTGCTGCGATCCGACCGTGACCAGGACCTCGTCCGGGGTCGCCGCGATGCCCTCCGCCGCCATGACCTCGCAGATCTGCCCGCGCAGCACCAAGTCCCCCTGCGCGGAGCCGTACTGGAGCGCACCCGGCCCGTCGGTTCTGAGCACGTCCCCCAGGACCGTGCGCAGCGCCTGGGCCGGCAGCGCTTCGGAACTGGGCATCCCCCCGGCCAGCGAGACGACGTCCTCCCGGGCGGCCATGGAGAACAAGGCCCTGGTGTCCGAGGGCACCATGCGGCGGGCCCGCTCGGCGAGGAGCAGCGGTGGGGCCGCGACCGTGTCCAGGGGCAGGACCGGCTGGCACGAGAGCATGGTGTCTCCAGAAGACGTGGGACGGCGGATGACGTGAAGGGTGGTACGAGCGGTGCGCGCTCCGGGCAGTTCAGGCGGGCGTCAGCTCCGGCTGCGTCCCGGCCTCGTCCTTCGCCGCGCCGGCGGCGCGGGGGATGAAGCGGAACGCGGCCCAGAACCCGCAGGCCGCGAAGGGCACGAGCAGGGCGGCAAGGGTGAGGAAGGCGGTGGTGAGCGACTGCCGGGCGGCCACGCCCAGCACCGGCATCAAGGCGGCGGTCCCGCCGCCGATCGCCAGCAGCCGCAGGGAGGCCATCTTCGCCTTGTCCAGCGGGCCGGCCTGCTGCTGAAGGAGCGTCAGGAGCAGGGTGATGGCGTTCAGGTTGGCGAAGCCGGCCAGGAAGAACTCGACGTAGTGCAGGGCGGGCGTGGCGGTGAAGGCGAGCGCCACTGCGATCACCGCCTGGAGCGACACCCAGAGCGGGAGCAGCGCCAGACGCACGGTGTGCCGGGTGAAGAAGGTCGCCACGATCATCCCAGCTCCCAGCGTGCCCTCCAGAGCCGAGATCGCCCACGGCTGCCCGCCGTGCCAGGCGTCGACGAGAGGCACCACCAGGGTGGAGAGGCTGTAGGAGTACACGAAGTCACCCGCGCACATCAGGACCATCCCGAAAACCACGGCCTCGTGACGGTGCCGGCGGAACAGCCCCGCCCAGTCGCGCAGCAGATCGGGCAGCGCCGAGCGCAGGGTGCTGTCCCGGAGCCGTCCCGCCGATTCCTGGCGAGGGGCACGCAGCCTCGAGACCACCGTCGCCGCCACCAGGGAGACCGCCACGTCGACCAGCAGGGCCTGAGTGGCCGTACCGATCATCAGGACCAGGCCGAGCGCCGCCATCCCGATCAGGCTGCCTGCCTGGATCGCGATGCCGATCAGGCTGTTGAAGGCCACGGCACGTTCGCCCGCGATGCGGTGCGCGGTGAATTTGAAGAACGCCGTGCGCTGGATGTTGTCGAAGACCGCCAGGAACACGGCGGCCGTGCCCACCACGGTGACGACACTTCCGTCGCCCGTGGACAGGGCGACCACGATGACGCCCACAGTCAGGGCCCGCAGCAGGCTGCAGAGCACGTAGACGGTCCTGGAATCGAAGGCATCGACCACCGGCCCGGAGAAGGGGAGGACCGCCACCGCCCCCAGCCCCTGGAGGGCGAAGATCATGGCGAACGCCTGGGCATCCCCGGTGTGGTGGAACAGCGTCTGCCCGAGCGCCAGGGTGTACAGGCCCATCCCGATGCTCGACACGAGCATCGAGCCGAGCATGGTGCGCGCCGTGGTGTCCCGCAGGATCATGACCCCACCACCCGAACCGTCGCCTTGCCGGTGTTGCCGCCGGCCAGCATCCCCAGGAAGGCGTCGACGATCCGGTCGAAGCCCTCGGTGACCGTGTGCCGGTCCGTGACCGTGCCCGAGGCGAGCGCGGGCACCAGCAGCTGCTCCAACTCGTCCTGCCTGTCACGGTGGTTGCGTACCAGGAAGCCTTCCAGCCGGACGCTCTTCTCCACCAGGTCGAAGAGGTTGCGCGGCGCGGGGGGCGGCTCGGTGGCGTCGTACTGGGAGATCGCGCCGCACCAGGCGATCCGCCCGAACTCGCGCATCGCCCCGATCGCGGCCTCCAGGTGCTCACCGCCCACGTTGTCGACGTACACATCGATCCCGTCGGGCGCCGCCTTCGCCAGCTGTTCGGCGAGCCGGCCCTCGCGGTGGTCGAACGCCGCGTCGAAACCCAGTTCCCCGGTGAGGAGGCGGACCTTCGCGGGGGAGCCGGCACTGCCGACCACCCGGCCGGCACCCATCAGCCGTGCGAGCTGCCCCGCCGCACTGCCCACGCCGCCCGCCGCGGCGGAGATGTAGACCGTCTCCCCGGGGGCGAGCCGGGCGATGCGGCTGAGAGCCACGTAGGCGGTGAGGCCGGTGCCGCCGAGGATGCCGAGATAGGTCTCGGGCGGCACTCCGGGTGTCCGCGGCAGGACGCGTACGTCCTCCGGGCGCACCACGGCGTGGGTGCGCCAGCCCTGACGGTGGAAGACCAGGTCGCCCTCCCTCAGGCCAGGAGCGCGGGATTCGGTGACCCGGCCGATGGAGCGGCCCTCCAACGGGGCGGACAGCTCCCACCCGGCGTCCATGTTCTCCCGCATGTACGGGTCCACGGACAGGAGCTCGTTCTCGACGAGCGCGGTGCCGGCCTGCGGTACGGGCACCGGCTCCTCGGTGAAGACGAACTCGGCACCGGTCGGCCGGCCACGGGGGCGGCTGACCTGCTGAACGGATCGGGCGGTCTGAGACATCGGAAAGCTCCAGAACTGTGCGGAGAGGGACGGGCGGAGGGGAAGTGCGGGGCGGCGGGAAGTCAGCTGAGCCGGCGGTCGATCACGGTCCGGATCTTTCCGCTGACCGGGTTACGCTCCAGCCCGCCCTCCGGGTGGCACTCGACCACCAACTCGAACAGGCGCAGGCCGTCGTCGTAGAGGTGATCGCCGCTCAGCGCCGGGAAGGCGCCGGCAAGGAAGGACTTCAGAGCCCCGGGGTCCAGCTCCTCCCGCGACTCGGTGCGCAGCACCAGCGTCTCGGTGCCCTCCCTGGTTGTCAGCTCCGCCTGGAGCTGGGACACCTGGAACTCCTCCAGGGCGGCGGCGATCTCGCCGTAGTGCACGGTCGCCGACTTGAACTTCAGCAGGCCGTCGCTGCGCCCGAGGTACTCCAGCACCCGCCCGGACACCCCACAGTCGCAGTCGCGTTCGGTCACCCGGCCCATGTCGCCGATGCGGTAACGGATCAGCGGCCCCTCGAACTTCTGCATCGCGGTGATCAGCAGGTGCCCGGTCTCGCCGTCCGGCAGGGGGGCGCCGTCCTCGTCGACGACCTCGACGAGGTTGTAGTCGTCGTTGACGTGGTGCAGCGTGCCGCCGAGCCCCTCGCACTGGTAGCCGATCTGCGCACCGTCGTTGGCCGCCAGGATGCTCGTGATGGACCGGGTGCCGAGCTCCTCCCGCAGCCACCTCTTGTCGGACTCGGTCATCGGGGTTCCGCCGTAGACGACCTTCTCCAGACGCAGACCGGGATCCTTGCGCCTGGCCTCCCGGAGCAGGGGCAGCACCACGGCGGGCTGGCCCAGCAGGACGTTCACCGAGAAGTCGCGGACCAGCATCAGCACCAGGTCGGCGGTGACCTGCTGGCCGGCGGAGAAGGCCTCCACCGGCATCCGGGTCAGCTCGCTGGACGTCGTCAGCAGTCCGCCGTACAACCCGCCGCCGACCAGCGCGTTGAGGACCCGGTCCCCGGGGTGGATACCCAGCGCCCGCAGGAGCGGGATCGCCTCGCGGACCATGTTCTCCCAGTCGGTCCGCGAGTACACGATGTACCGCGGCTCCCCGCCGGACGCCCCGCTGCGGAGCACCTCGCCGCTGGGGCGGGCACCGCTGGACATACCGGTGGCGCGGGGCAGGGACCCCGCCTCCAGGGCCGCCTTCTCCAGGACGGGCAGCGCGGCCAGACCGGATACACCCTCGACCCGCGGCAGGTCCCGGTAGTGGGCCGTGCGCCGGGCCATCCCGACCAGATAACGGACCCTGGCGTCCATACGCGATGCCCGCCCGGGGTCGTCGCGGCGCGCGGCATCCAGCGAGGTGCCGGCCAGATAGACGGAAGTGAACAGCTGCCGGAACCACGGCGACCTGCAGTCAATGTCGGCCACGGGCGCCTGCGGGCCGTCCTGACCGGACGTCACCCTGACCCGCACCGACGGGACCCCGGGGCGCCCGGCCCCCGCGTACAGCTCACCCGAGGCGGACACCGCCTCCTCGCTGAGCACCACCAGGTCAGGGACCACGACGACGGTGCCCTCCACCTCGGCCCCGGCCGCCGCAATCTCTGCCGCGGGCAGCGGGAAACCCGGCTCGCGCAACGCCTCGGTCACCGTGGTCCACAGAGCAGGCCGGGAGGTACGGACGAGAACGGCGTTGCCCACCGCCCAGGCCAGCAGCAGCCCCCGCAGTGTGTTGCCCGCCCGGCCGTCGTCGAGGACGACACGGCCCACCGGTGTCTGCTCCCAGACGTCGCCGGTGTCGGTGAGCGGGCGCCAGGGGAACTGGCTGAGACCGCCGAGCGCCTCGTCGAGGGCGTGGGCCAGCGCGTCGGCGTCCAGCAGGCCGCCGACTTCGAGAAGGTCGGCCTCCTTCAGAGCCCTGGCCACCGGCGACGACACGTCGTCGGCCAGTACTTGCTGGACGTGCTCCACGGCCAGCAGGAGATCGGTCGGATAGTGGCGGACCGGGCGGCAGCTCATGCGGCGCTCCCCAGGACGGCCGGCTCACGGGTCCGGGAGATGACGGTGATGCTGTCCGCGCACACCCGCAGAAAACGGCCCAGTTCCGCGGCGTCGGTGTGCGAGGCCTCGATGAACACGGGGCACTCCCATTCCTGGTAGGTGATGTGTGCGGTCAGCGGACGGTCGGCGGGCAGCACGTACAGCTGGTCCACGCAGGGGTGGCCGGCCAGCCCCGGGGGCAGCGTGACCTCGGCGGTACCACCGGGGAGGTGGTGGCCCGGGAAGGCCAGCCAGCCGTGGTAGCGGCCGCTGGGCTCGTCCGACGGCGGGCGTTCCAGACCGAGGCGTACCGCGATCTCGTGGGACGGCAGGTGGACACCGGTCCGGCGTTCGTGCGCGGTGACCACACCCGCCCCGCCCACCCGGTTGGCGACCTCGAGGAAGACCAGTTCGTCGTCGGCCGTGTGGAACGCCTCCAGGTGGACACAGCCCTCCTCGATACCGAGGGCGACGGACACCTCCTGCGCCAGGCCGCGGTGTGCCTCCGTCAGCGGGATCTGGTGCGAGCCGAGCGGCAGGCCGCCGGCGAACTCCACCGGCTTGTTGATGTAGCGGCTGGTCTCCAGCTCCACGAACCTGCCGTCCTGCATCAGTCCGTCGATGTGCAGGATGTCGCCCTCGATGTGCTCCTCGATCTGGTAGTTCTCCGGGTCGGCCAGCTTCCGGTAGGCGCAGAGCGCCTCACGGGCGGTCTCCAGGACCATGACCCCGTCGCTGGAAGCCCCGTTGCGGGGCTTGAGTACCGTCTTCCCGCTCCAGGGCAGCGGTCCGCACGGGGGAGGCGCGCTCACGAAACGGGGGTGGCGGATTCCTGATCCCCTCAGCGCCTCCTTCATCCGGACCTTGTCGCGGACGAGTTCGGTACGGCTCTCCGACGGACCGGGGAGCCCCAGGTGGCGGCGGATGTGTACCGCTTCCAGAATCCCGAACTCGGAGAGAGACAACACCTTTTCGTAGCCGTCGGACGGTTTCACCCGGGCCGTCACCCCGGCCACCAGGCCGTCGTCCTCACCCATCGGGATCCGCGAGCAGCGGAGGTCCCCGGGGATCTGCCGCAGTGACGCCGGCCGGCCGATGTAGGTCACCTCGTGCTGGTCGTGGTCGACGCCGCGGTGGTAGGAGATCTTGCGGTAGGGCACTTGATGGATCACGAGAATCTTCATCCGGAGTACTCCAAGGCAGTGACGCCCCAGCTGAATCCCATGGCACTGGTGACCAGCAGGATCAGGTCCCCCTCACGGAGCTTCTTCTCCTCCATGAGGCCGTCGAGGGCGATCAGGGTGTCGGCTCCGCCCATGTGGCCGAGCCGTCCGTAGTTGAAAACGCTGCGCTCAGCGGGGATGCCGAGAGTCGTCAGCAGACGCTCGTGCATCCCCTTGTCGCCTTGATTGATCAGGAACCACGCGACATCACCGATGGTCCGTCCGGTCACCGTCAGGGTTTCGTCGACCAGGCGGGTGAAGTTGTCCACGTAGGCGGAGGCGAGACCCCGCCGGTGCGCACCCCGCCGGATGACGACCCGGCCGTCGCGCCATTCGCCCTGGTAGTAGTCGGCCCATCCGGGGTCGGTGCGCATCGCCGAGTGGAGGACCCGGAAAAGAGGGTTGTCATCCGCCAGCAGCACCGCCGCGCCCGCATCACCGAAATTGAAGAGCGCCTTGGAATCCGGGTCACCGTAGTCCACCATCCGGCTCAGCCGGTCCCCGAGGAGAACCAGCGTGTACGTGCCGGGCCTCTTGCCGGTGGACTCGGCCGCCAGCCGGATCGCCGTCAGGCCCGCGTTGCAGAAGTTGGTGAGCTCGTAGCAGTGGGCGTTCCTGATGCCGAGTTCGCCGGCCACCTTGGCCGCCGGCGACCAGAACGGGATGTCCCACTCGCCAGAGCCTGTGTAGATCACCTCGTGTACGGCCGAGCGGTCGGTCCCCAGCCGCTCCAGCAGCCGGGACGCGGCCCTGACCGCCAGCCCCGACGCCGTCTCCCCATCCGCGAGGACCGGGAAAGACTCGGTGTGGGTGATGGCGGCCAGGTCCGCGACGGACACCCCGGAGACCTGATGCATGTCCCGGATGTCGGCCGTCGCGGACGGGAAGCACACGTCGAAGTCGACTATGCCGCCCACGGGTCCCTCGCCTCGATGCTCACGCGGTGCACGGTGCGGTCGACGCCCGGCTCCACCGCGGTGGCCGCGTGGTACGTCAGCTCGCACTTCCAGATCACCAGGTCCCGTGGGGTCCACCGGTGCTCGTAGACGTGCGCCGGGTCCTGTATCAGCTGGTCCAGGAGGGCGAAGAACTCCTCGTTCTCATTCGCGTCGAAGCCGATCACCCGCTCCATGTACTCCGGCGCCCCGTACACGTACCGGCGGCCGGTCGTGGGGTCGGTCTTCACCAGCGGGTGCTGGACCGGCGGGTACTCCACCTCCACCAGCGCCTTGAACTCCGCGATGGACAGGCCCGCGTGCTTGTCGGAGATGCGCTGGCGCTTGGAGACGGTGTGGACCGCCGTACGCCCCTCGATCTTCTCCTTCCACTCCTGGGGCAGGCGGTCGTAGACATCGGCCGCGTTGGCGTAGAGCGTGTGGCCGCTGGTGCCGGGGACGTCGATACCGTGCAGCATCGTGTAGGGCGGCGCATCCTTCTGGTAGGAGGAGTCCTGGTGCCAGAAGTTGCCGACCCGGGCGACACCGATCGCCATGTTGTTCTTCTTGGCGTTGGAGGAGATCATGATCTCCTCGTGTTCCGGGTGGCGGTACTTGGCCATCAGGAAGGGCTTCGGCCGGCCGATACGGCTCGCCAGCTCGATCTGCTGCTCGGAGGTGATGTCCAGGGAGCGGATGACGACCAGCTCCCGCTCGTGCAGCAGCGTGCTCACCTTGTCCCAGAGCCCGGAGTCCTGGAGATCCTCGTAGGTGACTCCGGTCAGCTCGGCGCCGATGAACGGCGTGAGGTCGTTGATCCGGATACCGGTGGCGGTGGCGGTGGTGTCGGGCACGGTCATGGTCATGGTTCTGTCGTCTCCTCGGATAGGAACGTGAACGTGAAGGGGAGCGAGGGGAGCAGCGGAACGGGAAGCCGTTCAGCTGGGGTCGTCCGCGAGGCACCGGGCGAGCGCCTCGACGAACCGGTCGATCTGCTCTTCCGTGCGGAAGGGGGCGATGGTCACGCGGAACCGCTCGCCGCCCTTCGGCACCGATGGGAAGTTGATGGGCTGCACGTAGACGGAGAACTCGTCGAGCAGCCGGCGCGATATCCGCTTCACCCGGTCACCGCCCGGCACCAGGACCGGGACGAGGTGCGTGGGGGCAGGCACATGGCCGATGCCCGCCTCGGTGAGCCGACGGCGCATCAGCTCCGCCTTGCTGTGCAGCTCCTCCCGCATCGCGGCGCCCTCGGCGCTGCGGATGACGGCCAGGCTCGCCAGGGTGGCGTCCAGGGAGGCCCGGGGGATGGTCGTGGTGAAGATGAACCCGGGGGCATGCGAGCGTACGTAGTCCAACGGGACGTCGGGACCGGCGACATAGCCGCCGGTGGTGCCCACCGCCTTGCCGAACACGCCCTGGACGAAGGTGACCCGGTCCTCGCCGATCGCCTCGCTGATACCGGCGCCCGTGGGTCCCGAGACCCCGATCGCGTGGGTCTCGTCCAGGTAGGTCTCTGCGTTGTACCGCTCGGCCAGGTCGCAGATCTCACGGATCGGCGCGATGTCGCCGTCCATCGAGTACACCGACTCGAAGACGATCAGCTTCGGGCGGTCCAGCGGCTGCCCGGCGAGCGCCAGTTCGAGGTCTGTCAGGTCGTTGTGGGCGAAGATGTGCTTGGTGTTGCCCGAGGTCCGTACCCCCTCGATCAAGGAACGGTGGTTGAGGGCGTCCGAGAACACCACGGTCTCCGGCGCCGCCCGCAGCAGCGTGGCAAGCGTCTCCACGTTGGCCACGTAACCGCTGGTGAAGATCAGCGCCCGCTCCTTGGCGTGCCAGCCGGCGAGGAGCGTCTCCAGCTCCACGTGCGCCTCGCTGGTGCCCGCGATGTTCCGCGAACCGCCGTTGCCCGTCCCGTGCCGCAGGGTCGAGGTGAGCTGGGCGTTCATGACGTGCTGGTGCTGGCTCATGCCCAGGTAGTCGTTGGTGCACCACACCTGGATACGGCGCCCCTGGTGCAGGGCGTGACCCCGGTCCTCCGCCAGGTAGGAGCAGGCGACGAAGTCGCGGTAAAGGCCTTCCGCCCTCAGACGGTCGAGTCCGGCGCGGAGGCCGGCGTAGGTATCCGGGGCACGTGGCGGAGCAAGGGTGGAGATCACGGTGCTGCCCTCTCGGGTCGGTGACTCGGACTGGAATCACCATGGATCCATCCGTTCCCGATCCGCTCCCTCTCCGTTCCCGCACCTCCTGGGGCGGTCGTCAGAACTTCTGCTGGGGTCCGGATGAATGATCGTGGCAACACCGGGCAGTGGGGCACAACACCGTATGCCGACCGTGGCTACGATCACGCAGGGCATCGACGGTGTGGCCCGCCGTCGTCCGGGCCGGGGCGGGCCCGCGCGCGGAAGGTGCGGCGGTAGGTGTCCGGCGGCACACCGACCGTCCGGTGGAAGTGCCGGCGCAGTGTTGTGGCGGTGCCCATACCGGTGGCCGCCGCAATGGCGTCGACGGTGTCGTCGGTGGTCTCCAGCAACTCCTGCGCGTGGCGGATCCGTTGGGTGAGCAGCCATTGCAGCGGGGTGGTGCCGGTCACTGACCTGAAGTGACGGCTCAGGTTGCGCGAGCTCATCCGTGCCCGGCGGGCCAGGTCCTCCACGGTGAGCGGCTGGTCCAGCCGCTGGATCACCCAGGGCAGGAGTCCGGCGAGCGGGTGGTTGTCCGGTGCGGGCACCGGAGTGGTGATGAACTGGGCCTGGCCGCCGTCCCGGTGCGGCGGCACGACAAGGCGGCGGGCGAGGGTGTTGGCGATCGACGAGCCGTGGTCGAGGCGGACGAGGTGCAGGCACAGGTCCATGGCGGCGGCCTTGCCTGCGGAGGTGAGCAAGCTGCCGTTGTCCACGTAGAGGACGTCCGGGTCAACCGTCACACGGGGGTGGCGCTCGGCCAGCTCCCGGGTGTGCGCCCAGTGCGTGGTCGCCCGTCTGCCGTCCAGCAGGCCGGCGGCGGCCAGCACGAAGGCGCCCGTGCAGAGGGAGACCACGCGTGCGCCCGCCTCATGGGCCGCGCGCACCGCGTCGATCAGCTCGGTCGGCGGGTCCTGGCCGATGTCGGCCCAGCCCGGGACGATCACGGTGTCGGCGCGCGCGAGACGGTCGAGCCCGTGGTCGGGCTCCAGCCAGAAGCGGCCGGCCCGCACGGCGCCCGGTCCGCAGAGCGAGAGGCGGTACCACGGGTCCGCCCCGCCGGGTGGGTCGGCTCCGAAGACTTCGCACACCAGGGCCAGTTCGAAGTGGAGCATGCCGTCGGTGACGGCCAGCGCGACAGTACTCATGTCCGGAACTGTATGGGTGATGGCGTTCCAGACAGTCGCGGTGAGTGGGCAGCCTTCGTCAGGATGTCCGTGACAGAGCGAAGCGGATCACCGAGTGCGGGGGAGAAACTCATGGGATCGGGCCAGAAGGTGGCTGTGTTCGGCGCCTACGGGCACACCGGGCGGTTCGTGGTGGCGGAACTGAGGGAGCGTGGGCTGCTCCCGGTTCTCTCCGGCCGCGACGCCGACAAGCTGAAGACGCTGGCGCAAGAAGCCCAGTCGGACGCCCGCCCGGCATCGGTCGAGCACCCGGTCTCGCTCGACCGCGCACTGGCCGGCACGGCCGCCGTGATCAACTGCGCCGGGCCCTTCGCCACGACGGCCGCCCCCGTGATCGAAGCGGCCCTGCGGGCCGGGATCCCGTATCTGGACGTGGCGGCCGAGATCGAGGCCAACATCGACACCTTCGCGCACTTCGCCGACCGGGCACGGGACGCGGGAGCGCTGATCGTCCCGGCGATGGCCTTCTTCGGCGGCTTCGGCGACCTGCTGGCCACCGCGGCTATGGGTGACTGGACGGCGGCCGACGAGGCACACATCGCGTACGGGCTGAGCAGCTGGCACCCCACCGCAGGGACACGCACAGCGGGCGCGGTCTCCCGGCAGCGGCGGGGCGGCCGGCGCATCCTCTACACCAAAGGGAGGCTGGAGCACCGTGACGATGCCCCGCCGGCCCTTGAGTGGCCCTTCCCCGAACCGATGGGCCCCCGTCCCGTCATCGGGGAGTTCACGATGGCCGAGGCCGTGACCGTACCCAGCCACCTGTCCATCCCCGAAGTGCGCACCTATATGACGGTCGAGGCGGCCCGGGACATCGCCGCCCCGGACACGCCGACGCCGGCCGCGGTCGACGAGCGAGGCCGGTCCGCTCAGACCTTCCTCGTCGACGTCGTCGTGTGCTCGGGCACCGCCGAACGCCGCGCCGTGGCCCGCGGTCAGGACATCTATGCCGTCACGGCGCCGCTCGTGGTGGAGGCGGTCGACCGTATCCTCACCGGCCGGACCCATGCGTACGGCGTCGCCTCCGCAGGAGAGATCTTCGACGCCCCCGACTTCCTCCGCGCACTGTCCCCGCACATCACCCTGGAACTGCGGCCGTAGCGGGCCAACTGCCCCTACATGCACCGTACTTATTCCACAGACGGGACCCGGGGCTGCGGCGTCCCAGCCGATGCCGATGAGGGTCCACCGCGTCTCGTCTGCGACCACGGGGGTTCCAGGAGGTTCCAGGGGGCCAGGTCGTTCGAGGCGTGCAACGCGAGCCGGCTGTCGAGCTGGTTCCATGCGTCTGTACGCCGTCAGCCCTGAGCGGCCTCCTTCGCGATCCGGTCGAACTGCTCCGCCATCGCCGCTTGCAGGGCGTTCGCCGCCGACAGCGGGCGGACCATGACCGTGAACTCGTCGATCAGGCCCTCGTCGTCCACGTGCAGGAAGTCGGCGCCGCTGATCGAGCGGTCGCCGACGCGCGCCTCGAAGACGAGAACGTGATCGCGCCCGCTCGTGTCGTTGATCTCCCGGACGTAGCGGAAGTCCTCGAAGACGCGGGTCACCGCGCGCAGGATCGCCATCGTGACCGCCTTGCCCGGGTACGGCTTGAAGACGACCGGGCTGGTGAAGACGACGTCGTCGGCGAGCAGCGCCTCGATCGCCCCGTGGTCGTTCGCCTCCACGGCTTTGCGGAATGCCTGCATGACGACACCTCTCCTGATCCGGGCCCCGATGCACCCATACGCAAATTGTTTAATAGGTGTGGATGAAAATAATCGCATCACTGTACGGTGTCCAGATGTCATTGAAATACGCCGTGCTCGCGGCCCTCCTGGAGGGTGAGGCTTCGGGCTACGACCTGGCGAAGATCTTCGATGTGTCCGTGTCCAACTTCTGGGCCGCGACACCCCAGCAGCTCTACCGCGAGCTGGAACGACTCGCCGCCGACGGCCTGATCGAGGCCCGGGTCGTCCCGCAGGAACGCAGGCCGAACAAGCGGCTGTTCACACTCACCGACAGCGGGCGTGCCGGCCTCGCCGCGTTCACCACCAAGCAGCCGCGGCCCATCGCCGTGCGCGACGAGCTGATGGTGAAGGTGCAGGCCGCGGACCTCGGCGACACAGCCGCCGTACGGACCCACATCGAGGAGCGCATGACGTGGGCCACGGGCAAGCTGGCCCGGTACGAGCGCGTGCGCACCCACCTGCTGCAGGGCATGACCGAGGAGGAGTTCCTGCGGGACGGCGAGCGGATCGGCCCCTACCTGACGCTGCTGCGCGGCATCTCCCTGGAGGAGGAGAACCTGCGGTGGGGCGAGCGCGCTCTGGAGATCCTCGACCTGCGCACGGCGAGGTCCGGCCGATGACGGCCTACCTGCGCTACGTGGCCCTCGGCGACAGCCAGACCGAGGGCGTCGGCGACGGCGACGACAGGACCGGTCTGCGCGGCTGCGCCGACCGCCTCGCCGAGCGGCTCGCGGAGCTCGACCCCGGGGCGCGGTACGCCAACCTGGCCGTGCGCGGCCGGCTCGCCGGACAGGTGCACGCCGAGCAACTGCCGCTCGCGCTCGCCCTGCGCCCCGACCTGGCGACGGTCGTGGCCGGGGTCAGCGACCTGATGCGGCCGTCCTTCGACGCTGACGAGACCGCCGGGCACCTGGAGGCGACGTTCGCCGCGCTGTCCGGCGCGGGCACCAAGGTGGCCACGGTGACCTTCCCCGACGTCGGGCGGATGATCCCGGTGGCCCGCCCGCTCGCCGGCCGGGTCGCTGCCCTCAATGCCCGGATACGCGCCGCCGCCGACCGTCACGACGTCGCCCTGGCGGAGACGGACCGGGCGGAGGTCTTCGTCGACCGGCGGCTGTGGAGCGCCGACCGGCTGCATGCGAGCCCCCTCGGCCACGCCCGGATCGCAGCCGCGGTCGCCCACGCCCTGGAGCTGCCCGGCAGCGACGACGCCTGGCGGCGGCCCCTGCCGACGATCGGAGCGCCGACCGTGACCCGCACCGTGCTGACCGAACTCGGCTGGATCTCCTCCTATTTGGGACCCTGGCTCGGCCGGCGACTGCGAGGCCGCTCTTCCGGCGACGGCCGCAGCGCGCGGCGCCCGCAGCTGCTGCCGGTCAGGGACACGGCACCGTGACCAGCGCCTCGGGCGCCAGATCCGCGAGCGTCGGACAGCCGTCCACCGCCACGGTCAGGCCGGCCTCACATCGCGGCCTGCCGCGGCGCGAGGTGCCCCGGCGGACTGCCGGTACGCCCGGACCGCAGCGAGCTTGTTCTCCCAGCAACTTGATCTCGTGCACTGCCTACAGGCCGTCGCCACCTTCCCAGCTTCGACGCCCCAGCCGGGAGCCCCGCCGCGACACGTCCCGCCCCCACCCGGAATACCCGAGGCACCCGCACGGCCAGGACCACCGCGGCCTGCCGCGCCTCACCGATCGCCGCGCGCAGCCGCTCTGCAGGGCGGCCCGCATCGGCCCACCCTGCCGACGCCAGCGCCGCGCCCCGGTCCTCTTCATCGTCGGTAGCCGCAGATGAATGATGCGGGCGAACAGGCGGGCCGGACAGGTGGCCGGCACCCTGTACGTCAGAGCGCCCCGCGTGCAGCTCCGATGGGCAGCGGCTGCTAGGGCCGAGGAAGAAAGAGCTCCGAAAATATGCCATCTCGCATTTAAAATGCGTTAATCGCATACTGATGAGCGCGGAGGGAATCCTGTGGGTGACGGTGGCCGCGCTCGCGCACCGGACCGGCGAGCAGCAGTCGCCCTACCGACGGCACTGGAATTGACCTAGAGCCAGATCGGCCGCAAGCAGAGCGGAATAGCCTACTGGGCCCTATCCATGTACACACTCAGCCCTTTCCAACCTGGCCGGCCGGTGTCTGCCCCCTCGCCGCGCCTCCAGGAAGCCCTGGGGCTGCTCCGCGCAAATTCGTGGGGGCGGCAGAAGACGAGTGCGCGGGCGTAGGGCCGGTCTGTCAGCTGAACGAGAAGCGCTGCGCGGCTTCGGCGGGAGTCACCCCTTGACTACGCCCGGGAACGTCGTGAACGACGTGTGCGCCCTCCGAGCGCAGTTGGTCGCTGCCGGCGTGCCGGGCCATGAGCGCGGCGAAGGCATGGACGTCGGCGGTGGTGATGTCGGTCCGGCCACGCTCCGCCTGCTGTTCGAGGAGCACGCCGAGATCCGGGTTGAACCGCAGCATGGTCACCGGAGCGTCGAAGCGCCTCGCAATGGCGATGAGACGGGCGCGCGCCTGGGGGGTCACGTTCGTGGACTCGGCTACTGCTGTGTGTCCACCGGCGAGCCGGGCGACGATCCGTCGGTCGCGTTCCATGAAGATCCGAGCGTCCGCCGCGTCGGTGTGCGCCTCGGTGGGTGCGATGCCGAAGAGCTCCGCGCGGATCTCGTCGCTGGACACCACAGCGTCCTCGTCGATAAGCCCGCGTGCGATCAGCGCTCGGATGAAGCTGCTCTTGCCCGAAGCCGGCGGGCCGACGAGGACCACGAGTCCCGCGGGTATACGCGTCAGCCCTGACGGTGCCGGCCCGTGGGGCTCTGGGCGGGGCCCCTCGGAGGGAGGGTCCGCCGGGGCCGTCTGTGATGGGCCGTTCCGTGCGGTCCTGCACTCCATCAGAACTCGGCTTCCCCGTGCGGCGACCGGGCGGAAGCCTGCCTTGCTCCATGCTCTGACCGCCGGGCGGTTGGCCGCTTCGGGATCGACTGTCACCCGGTCCCATCCCCCGACGGCAAGGAGATGCCGGACGAGGGCCCGAGCGGCGTCAGGGCCATACCCCTGACCCCGTGCGCGCGGCAGGAGCACCATGTCCACACCGCCCTCGCGCGGGCCGGAGGCGACGTACTGGGCGTACCCCACGGGATCACCGCCTCGGAGCACCAGCAACGAGACCACTGCGGGACGCCGCCTTCCGATGTACTTGGCGGCCACTTCCTCGCGGGTGAGAGGCCGCCCGCCCCAGTTGCGGACGAACTCGGCGTCGGCGAACCATCCGGCGAGCAGCGGCAGGTGGTGCTCGGTGGCGGGAATGAGCGATACGGCCTCGCCCTCGATGCGCCCCTCAGGTGTGCCCTTCACGGAATGCGACCCCTTTCGTGTGCGTGTCCCCCTCATCCTTCCCGCGCGGGCCGGATGAGAGAGGGGAGAGAGACGGTACGGAGCGGCCAAAACCGCATTGCACCGGTTCGGGACGGGGGAGGATGCTGACTTACGGAGGTGTTCCACGTGACGAGCGTCGTGCTGGGACTGACCGTGCGGGATCTGGTGCAAGCGGATCTGGCGTCGTGCGGCTGGTCCGGATCCGCGCATCATCTCAACAATGTCGCCATGCAGTTGGATCGCGGGTCGTCCGGCGACGTCGACTATCTGGCCGTGTGTGCCCGTGCCGGGATTCCGATCGCCAAGGGCGGTGTCGACTACCGGGCGAAGGACGGCGTAGGCACGCTGTGGCAACTCGCCGTCCACCCCGCACTGCAGTCCTGTGGCGTGGGCACGGTTCTCGTCGAGGCCCTGGAACAGCGCATCAGGAATCGGGATCTGTGCCAGGCCGAGCTGTGCGTGGAGGACGGCAATCCACGTGCCCGTGCCCTCTACGAGAGGCTGGGCTACCGCGCCTACGACCACCGGCCGGACGCGTGGGAAGAGCAGGCCCCCGACGGGACGCTGTACCGCCACGAAACGATATGCACCATGATGCGCAAGGACCTGTCGTAGGACTTCGCCCTTCTCCGGGCCGGCCACCCGGGGTGCGAGCCGGGCTTCCGACCGAACCGGTGTCCTGGAGGGGGAGGGAGCAGATGGAGGCCGGTCCGATCGGAGGCGCTTCACCACCGGCCGCCTGAACCGTCTGGTGAAAGAGCAGATGTTCGGCCGCGCAGGATTCGAACTTCTCCGCAAACGCGTCCTACTGGCGTGACCGAGCGTCACCGCACCACGCGAAGCGGAACAGAGCCCGCTCTCGCCGCCGACCCCTATGAGTTCTCATTTCTCTTGCGGTAGAGAGATCGCTCTGACCTGCGAGGATGCAGATGGCTGAGAGATGCCTCGCTATGCTTTCTCCGTGCGGATCAGGACCTTGAGCTGCAGTACCGCAGGCTTGTTGAGAATCCCGCAGATGTATTGAGAATTCCGGTAGCAGCCAGGGGTGTCTGCATGCCTTCGGCTGACGAACCCTTGCCGGTGGGCGTCTGTCATGGACTGGGCATCCAGTGCTCCTGACGCGTATAGAGCAGTGGCTGGGGGAGCGCAGATGCCCGCTCTGCGCCCTTTCTGATCTTTGCAAGCTGGTCAGCGTCGGGCGGGCCCGAGAACGCCGTCGTTCAGCCCGACGGGCTTCCAGCGTTGATGGGCTGGGCGCGGGGAGGGTTCGCGGGTGATGATCTGCTCGTTGGCTGCGGTATGGCGGCCGCTCGAATGGGAGACCGTGTTTCGTGCCTGACTTGCCTGCCCCGAGTTCGACGGGTGTTCGTATCGCCGGTGACCGGTACCAGTGGCTGGTCGCGTGGCAGGGTTATGTTACGGCGGTGCGTGACGCGGCGCTGCGCGTGCCGAACCCGGTGGTGGCGGTCGGTGTTGAGGTGGACGGCGTGGGAAACGTGGATGACGTCGTCTTATACCGCGAGGAGCCGCCCCACACCTACATGCAGGTCAAGTACGCCGCAGACAGTTCCTCACCCGTCAACGAGGAGTACTTGCTCAAGCCAAGCGACCAGGGCGGCCCGTCGATCCTGCGCAAGGTGGCGCAGGCCTGGCAGCAACTCGCCGGGGGCGGCACTCCGGTCGATCTTGCCCTGTTGAGCAACCGGTCCCCGGATGCCGGGGATCCGCTGATCTCACTGAGGGATTCCCGCACCCAGTTGCTCGTGCCGAAGGCGGCGCAGCAGGGACCGCGATCGAAGAAGGGGCAGGCGCGCAGCCGTTGGGCCGCCGGTATCGGGCTGAGCGAGGACAGGCTGCTGGATCTGTTGAAGGTGCTGCGCTTCGACCTGGCACGGGACGTGATGCACCTGCATGAGCACTTGCAGATGCTGATGTTCGCTGCTGGGCTGCGGTTCGATGAGGAGGCCATGCACGCCGGCGCGGACTGGGTGGCCCGCCGAGTCGCCGATGGGCAGCGCAGGCTGTCCCTGGCGGACGTCAGGGAGGCGATCCGGTCTCTGCGTCTGGAGGCCGGCACGTCACGGGCGGTGCTTTCCGTCGCCACTTTGAAACCGGACCCGATGGCGGAGGACGCCGACTACACGGTGGACTGGGCGGACCGCTTCGAGGGCGCCTCGCCCTACGTGAAGCGGCGTCCGCTTGCCCCGGCGACCTGGGCGCAGTTGCAGGCGGACATCGAAGCGGCACCGTTTCGGATGCCGCCGGGCACGACCTCCATCGCCGTCACCGGCAGTCTGCGTCTGGCACCCGCGTTCGTGGTCGGCGCGGCTTTCCGCATGGTGACTGGAGTCGACTTGGCCGTGGCCCAGCGCGGACAGGTGTGGTCGTCCGCTGCCGGGTACGACGCTGTGCTGGCCCCGGAGGTCGACGAGCACGCTCTCGGCCTAGGGTGTGTCTTCAAAGGTCAGATCCATAACAGGATTGAGGCGATGGTGACGGTGGCCTGGAACGACTCGTGGGTCTTGTCGTAGCGGGTGGCCAGGCCGCGCCATTGTTTGAGCCGGTTGAAGCAGCGCTCGACGACGTTGCGGAGTCGGTAGACCTCCCTGTTGAAACGCGGTGGTCGGCCGCCACGTGAGCCTCGGCGTAGGCGGCCGCTGGCCTGGTCGATGCGTTCGGGAATCGTGTGGCGGATGCCGCGCTTTCGCAGGTAGGCGCGGATCTTACGGGAGCTGTAGCCCTTGTCCGCGATGACGTGGTCGGGCCGGGTGCGTGGCCGGCCTGGACCGATGCGGGGAACGCAGATGGCGTCCAGGACCTCCTCGAAGCGAGTGCAGTCGTTGACGTTCCCGCCGGTCAGAACGAAGGCGAGTGGGCGGCCGTGTCCGTCGCAGACCAAGTGGAGCTTGGTGCTCAGTCCGCCTCGGGATCTACCGAGGGCGTGATCACCCGCTTCGTCCCCCTCGGTGACCCCTTTTGCCGCCGGCGGCGTGCTGATGGGCCCGCACGATCGTGGAATCGACCGACACCAGCCAGTCGATGTCCCCGGCCGCATCTTTCTCCGCCTGCAGAGCCCGCAGCATGCGAGAGAACGTGCCATCCAGTGCCCACCTGCGGAAACGCGTGTAGAGCGTCTGCCAGGAGCCGTAGCGTTCCGGCACATCCCGCCAGGCCGACCCCGTGCGCAACTTCCACACAATCCCGTTCAGCACCACGCGGTCATCCGACCGCGGCCGCCCCGCCGTCCCCGAACTCGGCAACAACCGCGACAGGACAGCCCACTCAGCATCCGACAGCTCATGACGACGCACCACAACCGACATGATCCCTCAACACCTAAAACAGCTTTGAAGACACGGCCTAGGTGTTCTGTCCGGGGAGGTTGTGGTCGGGTGAGGGAGATCTCGGCTGAGGGATCTTGAACGGGTGAGGGCCTTCCGGGTTCGGTGTGGATTGCGACGTCTACACCGACCAGAAAGGCCCTCGTGGTTCACCGTAATGCACCCCTGACCGAGACCGGCCGCCTGCGGGTTGCCCGTTGCGTTGTTGAGGACGGCTGGCCCCTGCGCCGGGCCGGGGAGCGTTTCCAGGTCTCCCCGACGACGGCCCGGCGGTGGGCAGACCGCTACCGGGCCCTGGGCGAGGCCGGCATGAGCGACCGCTCCAGCCGCCCCCACCTCAGCCCCCGTCAGACACCGACCCGCACCGAACGCCGCATCATCAAGGTCCGCGTCCTACGCCGGTGGGGACCGGCCCGTATCGCCTACCTACTCGGGCTGGTGCCCTCGACCGTCCACCGCGTACTGACCCGCTACGGTCTGGCCCGCCTGACCTACCTGGACCGCGCCACCGGCCGCGTCATCCGCCGCTACGAACGTGACCACCCGGGCGAACTGGTGCACGTCGACATCAAGAAGCTCGGCAACATCCCCGAGGGCGGCGGCCACAAGACACTCGGCCGCCCAGCGGGACGCAAGACTCGCTCAGGTGTCGGCTACAGCTACATCCACACCGCTGTCGACGACCACTCCCGCCTGGCCTACAGCGAGATCCTCACCGACGAGAAGAAGGAGACGGCCACCGGGTTCTGGAGCCGCGCCCAGGAATTCTTCCTCTCCTGTGGGATCACCGTGGAACGCGTCCTGACCGACAACGGCGCCTGCTACAAGTCCTCCCTCTGGCGCGATGCCCTGGCAGCGGCCGGGATCACCCACAAGCGAACCCGGCCCTACCGGCCCCAGACCAACGGCAAAGTCGAACGCCTCAACCGCACCCTGCCCGACGAATGGGCCTACGCAAAGCCCTACCACTCAGAACAGGAACGACGCGACGCCTACCCCGCCTGGCTCCACACCTACAATCACCACCGCGGACACACCGCGCTCGCAGGCAAACCACCCGCCAGCCGCGTCCCCAACCTCACAAGGCAATACACCTAGTGTTCTGCGCCTGAAATCCTGGCGTTAAGTTGCTACGGTTTCTGGATGTCGTTTTCGGGGCGCTCTTCCGTCGAGTTCGTGTTGACCGCTGACGAGCGTGACCAGCTGGTGCGCTGGTCGCAGGGGTCGTCGAGGTTGGCTGTTCGGGCGCGCATTGTGTTGCGGTGTGCCGAGCCCGGCGTCGTATACGCGCGGGTTGCCGATGACTTGGGTGTGTCGGCCATGACGGTCGGCAAATGGCGCAAGCGGTTCGCGGAGTCACGGTTGGAAGGCCTGGAGGACACCGACCGGCCGGGACGGCCGAAGACCTTCCTGATCCTGAGTGATCTGGAACGGGAACAGCTGACGCGTTGGGCCCGCCGTGCGAAGTCCTCGCAGGCATTGGCGTTGCGGTCGAGGATCGTGCTGGCGTGCGCCGCGGATACGTCGAACAAGCGGGTCGCGGGCCGGTTGGGGACCTCGGTGTCCACGGTGGCCCGGTGGCGACGCCGGTTCGTTGAACTGCGACTCGAAGGTCTGGCCGACGAACTGCGGCCGGGCCGGCCACCGTCGATCCTCCTCGACCGGGTCGAGGAGGTTGTCGCCACCACGCTGGAGAGGTCGCCGCGTGATGCCACGCACTGGTCGCGGGCGTCGATGGCCGAGCAGACCGGCCTGTCGAAGTCGACGATCGGACGGATCTGGCGGCAGTTCGACCTGAAGCCGCACGTCCAGGACACGTTCAAGCTGTCCACGGATCCGCAGTTCGTGGAGAAGGTCGTCGATGTCGTCGGCCTCTACCACCACCCCCCGGAGAAGGCGGTGGTGCTGTGTGTGGACGAGAAATCCCAGGTCCAGGCCCTGGACCGCACGCAGCCGGTCCTGCCGATGATGCCCGGCATGCCAGAGAGGCGCACCCACGACTACCAACGGCACGGTGTGACCAGCCTGTTCGCCGCGTTCGACATCGAAGACGGCAGCGTCATCAGCTCCCTGCACCGCCGCCATCGGGCCGTGGAATTCAAGAAATTCCTGGTCAAGATAGACAAGGCAGTGCCGACCGAACTCGACGTCCACCTGATCTGCGACAACTACGCCACCCACAAGACGCCCGCGATCAAAGCCTGGCTCGGACGACACCCCCGATTCCACGTCCACTTCACACCAACTGGTTCCAGCTGGATCAACCAGGTCGAGCGGTGGTTCGGGCACCTCACCGACAAACTCATCCGCCGCGGGACCCACCGATCGGTCCAAGCGCTTGAGGCCGACATCCGCACCTGGATCCAGACCTGGAACGAGGACCCCAAACCCTTCACATGGACCAAGAGCGCCGACGAGATCCTCAACTCGTTAGCGAAATATATCGCCAGGATTTCAGGCGCAGAACACTAGGGCCGGAGCTCGCCGTGGCCATCGCGGTCACCATCGACCCCACCGAGGATGTGCTGGACTTCCTGCGGGAGCAGCGTGCACCCGTCTCCCGGCTGCTGGTGCTGCGCCCGCCCGGTGGCGCCAAGGACAACTCCGTCCCGGATGCGGCGACGGCCAGCGCCCTTGCCGTCGGCATCCGGGATCTGCTGCGTCGTGCCTGCCGCGCGCATCCTGCGATCCACCTCTTCCAGGCTAGCCCGATGGGCTTGGCTCTGCTGCTGGGTAACCGGTGGAACCGCCTGCGCCCCACCACCGTGTACGAGGACGTCAACGCACAGCAGGTGTATGAAAAGGCGTTCGTCGTCGACGCGTAAAACCCGCCCGCATCTCCACCATCACGCTGCCCGGGTGAAGCGGTTGCTCAGCGCGCCTCGTGCAGGTCGTGGGAGACCAGGGTGAGGCGGTCACGGGCCGTCAGCCCAACGCGACAGCGATCGGCAGCGGGCCATGGAAGAACAGCAATCAGCAGCTCCTCCACCGGGGTGGCGTCGCCGAGTTGCGCTGCCCACTGCCGGTGTGCCGTCTGCCAGCGCTCCCATATGTGGGTGGTGACGGCGGCATGGAGCGCGGAGTCGTCGGGCAGGTAGGCGTTGCCGGTGTCGATGACGAGGTAGGCGCCGCACGGGCCGTTCGCACCGGTGGTGTCCTCGGGCGGAGGTGGTAGCCGGTGTGGTGTCCCGGCCCGTGGGCGACCTGACCGGTCGTTGCCACGTGGCGGGCGTCGTCGACCATGGAAGCGGCCGATGCCAGACGGACGATCAGCGCGCGACCCGGGGGCGCTGCTGTCCGGGAACTCGTGGGATGTCCATGAGCTGCGGAGGACCGGAGGCGGCAGATGCCAGGTGGTGGCAGAGCCGGCCGTGCTGGCGGGGGCCGAGTTCGGCGCGCAGCGCACTGCCGAGGCTGACTCCGGACTGCGTTTCGTCGGTCAGGCGTCGCCCCAGAAGGAATCCGTCGTGCAGGTGGGTGGGCGAGCACGTAGAGCACGACCTCGGGATCCGCTGCTCCCGCTGCCCGGAGTTCCTCGATCTGCGCGTCGACGAGCCGGGCGACGAAGTCGACGACGTCCGATCGGTGTGGGGCGGAGGGCTCGCCTGGCCACAGGACCGCGCGGTGGACGACCAGCGTCGTGCTGTGTGCTTGGCGGGAGGCCTGCCTTGAAGGCCACGACCCGCGAGGCCCGCGTGCGGCGTGCCGGATACAGGCTGATCACCACGCCGAGGCCGCGCGGGCGCTGCAGTCCCCATCCCACGACGATCAGGGCCAGCGCACCGGCGAAGACCACGGCGAACACCCGCGGTCGGCTGGTCAACTGCTCCAGGATGTTCGGCACGACACCAAGCGCGACGGCCGTGCTTGCTGCCGTCACCATCGTGCCGCCGCCTTCCCGGGACAGCGCAAGTCGCCTCAAGTGCCCGAGCCATCTCATGCCCCCCAACTCGTCGGTCGGAATGCGCTCTTCTGGGAGCGCACTGCGTGCGATCCCGCTCTACGGGCGAGCGTTCCATGCCTGCCGGGGCAGATTCCTAACCGCCCCGACGTGCTGCCCCCGGCAGCCGGATCGGCGACAGACACGGGACAGCACCTCATCCTGAAGATCAACGCGGTTTGATCCGAAGGGTGTTGTCAGTGGGGGCCCGTACCGTGGCAACGAGCAGCCAGCGAACGTCCTTTTTCGGCCGCGCACCACAGAGGTGCCACGTCCGGGGCGTGCACCGGGCTGAACGGCGAGCCCGAGGAGGCACACCGCATGAGGATCGACGAGGCATTCGACGCGCTGCAGCAGACCGTCGACGAGGACATTGAGAAAACGAGGCTGGCCCGCGGGCGCCGGGACCTGTTCAAGGAGGCGCTGCTGAAAGAGCCCGATGTCCTCGAGACGTTCGGATCGGGCTCCTTGAGCCGCAGCACGCAGCTCAAGCCCATCCACGACGTCGACATCGTGGTCGTCTACGACCCGGACGAGCACCCTGAGTGGGGGAGCAGCGGGCCGAGCGCGGAGGAGGCCCTCGAGCACATCCGCTCCCAGGTCAACCGGCTGCTGAGCCAGAGCAAAGGCACCCACGCCACCGTGGTCCGACACACCCTGCTGCGCAACCACGCTGTCAAGTGCTTCCTCGACGACCCCGACGACCCGGAGGCCTTCACCGTCGACGTGATGACCGCGCTGCGGCAGCCCGACAACTCGCTGCTCATACCCGAGAAGCTCAGCGCCAGGTGGGTGCCGGCCAACCCCGAATACCTGATCGAACTGGTCGCCGAACACCAGCGTTCCTGGTCATACTTCCGGCCGATGGTCAGGCTGCTCAAGCAGTGGCGGCTCGACGCACCGGTCGAGGGACGCGTCAAGTCCCTCGTCATGGAGGTCCTCGCCCTGCAGTGCCTGCCCATGTCCGGAAACCGCTCCCAGGGGTTGAAGACGTTCTTCACCGCCGCCGCGACCCGGGTCAACGAGGGCGTGTGGGACCCGGCCGGTCTGTGCGGCGAGGTCCAGCCCGACCTGGACCGCCAGGGCCTGTCGGCTGCGTTCGCCAATGCCGCGGACCTGGCGGACCAGGCCTGCGCGGCGGCGGCCGAAGGCGACACCGACGAGGCGTTGCGACTGTGGCAGGAGATCTTCGGTGAGGACTTCCCGGCGCCCGCCCCTGCCTCCAAGACCACCTCGCTGATCGGCGCGCCCGCGCTCATCACTCCCCGCCCCATCAAGGACGCACCCCAGGGATGACGACCGTACCTGCTCGCAGCACCCGCACTTCCATCACCTGGTGGGAGTGCGAACCACGCCGACTGCGACGAGACCAGGAGGAGATCCCCGCCCCCTTTCCCCACCTCGTCTTCAGCGACGAGGGAGCGGGAGGATGGGAGGGCATGCTGCCTCGCTGGCCGTTCGACCGGCCCGAGCCCGCCCACCTCACCGACTGGATCGGCGAGCGCGGCCTCCGGCTACGCCTGGAATACGGTCAGGCCTACCCCATGGTGGCCCCCCGGATCTTCCCTCTGGACCCGCTGCCCGAACCGTTCGAGTGGACCCAGCACCGCTGGCATGTCAACGGCGACTCCAGCCTGTGCCTCCTGCGCGACGACGTATGGACGGGCCGCGAGTCCGTTGGCGACCTGCTGCTGAAGGCCGCCGGCTGGCGGATCGAGTACGCGCTGATGAAGCACCAGACGATCGAGGGGATGACCGGCAGTGGAATAGTCACCGACAGTCGCCTCGACCACTTCCTGGCCCAGCCCCCGACACCCACGGACACCACCGGGCACGGTGAGCCGGACACCGCCGGGCAGGACGGTCCCGCGTGCTGATCCTCATCCCAAGGGGCGCCGCGACCAGACTCCGCACCGCGGGCCCATCGGGCCGGCTGTCGTTGCGCATCAGCCGGCCCGACGACCTTGCCGTCGTGAGCGGCATCTCCGACGGAGCGGACGGATCCATCATCTCGGTGGATCCCGCACCCGGAAACCGGCTGCTGGCGGGCTGCGACTCCCTTCCCACCGGCTACTGGTACCGGGCCACCGGCGAACTGCAGGCGCTCTGGTACCTCCTGCGAGTACGGCGCGGTACGTCCTTGAAGCTCGATGCGTTCAAGGACGCCGTACCCAGCGGTTTCAAGACGCCGGGCGACGGCGGCTATGTGGCCATCACCCACGCCCCCGGCGTGAAGGACGCGTTTCCCGAAAGCGGTTTGCCCGACCTCCTCGCCTGGCACGTCACCCGTGCGGGCATCCAGCCGCTTGAGGTGTCGGTCGAGCCCGAAGTCACCGGGGTTCCGCAGCTCGAGGGCCACTGGCCCGTCGAAGAACTCCGTAGCACACGCGTCATGTTGATCGGAGCGGGGAGTATCGGCTCGGCCACCGCGCACGCGCTGGCCGGCTACGGCGTCGGCCACCTCACCCTCGTCGATCCCGACCGCCTCCAATGGCACAATCTCGTCCGACACACCAGCTCCCGCAAACACATCGGCCGCACCAAGGCCACCGCGCTGTCCGAGGAACTCACCCAGCTGCGCCCCGACACGCGCGTGGCGCCCCTGGCCCTGGACGTCATCGAGCACGCCGACCGGATCCGAGCCCTCCTCACAGACACCGACCTCGTCGTGTGCGCGGCCGACGGCGTGGCCGCACGCCGCGTCACCGGCCACCTGGCCCGCCGAGCGGGCCTCACCGCCGTCCTCGCCTGCGTCCTGCAGGACGGAGCCCTCGGCGAGATCCTCCGACTGCGCCCCTGGCCCCAGCACGGCTGCCTGACCTGTCGGCGGCAAACCCTCGCCGAAGCCGGCAGCGTCGACCCCGAGCCCGCTCTGGACGCCGGATACGGCACCGGCACGCGGCACCGGCCGATGACCGCTGTCGGACCTGACCTCCACCTCGTCGCCCACCTCGCGGCGAAGAGCGCCGTCGCCACTCTCCTCGAACGCGCCGGACACCCCGACCAGCGCCTGCCCGGAGAGCACGCCCTGCTCGGACTGCGCCGCCAACCCGGCTGGGCCCCGCCCTTCGACCTCCACCGCACCGCCGAACTGCGCTGGCTTCCCGCTACCCCACCCAGACCCGGCTGCCCCACCTGCGAAGAGCCATGACACAACAGCCCGTGGCCGTCGTGCACCTCACTGCCCCGGCCGCTCGCGTGATCACCACCGAACTGCGCACGGCCGACCACACCACCGAGACCGGAGGAATCCTGCTCGGACACCACACCCGTGACACCGTCACGGTCCACCACGCCGGAACTCCCGGACCCGCCGCCGTACGCACCCCCACGTACTTCCTGCGCGATCTCGTGCACGCTCAGGCGCTCGCCGACGCGGCCTTCGCGGCCGACAGCAGCGTTTGGGTCGGCGAATGGCACACCCACCCCACCGGGCGTCCGGTCCCCAGCGCGCGCGACACGGCCACCTACCGAGATCTCTTGGACGATCCCGAGCTGGGCTTTCACAGCGTCATCGCAGTGGTTTTCGCTCCCCGGCAAGGCCGTTGGACGGGGGCCGCCTGGACCTGCCACGGCCGGCGTGTCGCCCCCGTGGAACTCACCATAAGCCCCGTGGACGGGCCGAGGTGAGAAGACCCGCCTCCCCGGCCATGGCGCTTCCGGCCTCCGCGCCGGCCGGCACCCGCGTCACCGCACGACGAACCCGCCATCGCCGCCCGCAGTCCTCAACCCGGCCGTACGCACCCGCGATAACAGTGAACTCACCGCGCAGGCTTGGGCCCGTCACCAGGTCCGCTCACCCAGGCCTCGGCATGGTCTGTGCTTTTCGGCAGAAGGCTCTATTCCCAGCCGTTTTCAGGGTCGCCTGAGACGACCACCGATCAGCAGAACGGGCACTGCGCCTGGTCCCCGGCGAGTTGACACCTCGCGGCCCTGGGAGGGGACCAGAACCCCCACGCCCGCGCGCTGTGCGTCACCATGCGCCGTTGGTTTCAACCTTGCCCGGCAGATCGAGGTAGCGGGCGGCGTCGTTCAGGACCTCGGGTGTGATCGCTTCAGTGCCATCGAGGATGGCGATCTGCGCGGCCATGCTGAGCAGTGGGGTGAGGTTCTCCATGAGCCCGTCGGTGATCTCGTAGAGCTCTTCGGCGAGGTCTAGGAGGCTGGTGGGCCGGTGGTGGCACAGGTGGAGTCTTCCATCGAAGCTGGCGAGGGCTCGGGGCCACTCGTCGGGGTGTTCGGGGCAGCGGGGCGGCAGCCGGTTGACCCACAAGGTGGGTACGGCCCGCTGGCGCAGTGGTGCGGCGTCGCTTGTCCGGCGCAGGGCGGGGAGACGGGCTGTGCGTGCTTCACGGAGGATGTCGCTGGAGCCGATGCCGCTCCAGAAGATGGTCAGGCTCAGTTCGTCCGCGAGGTAGTCGAAGAAGTCGAAGGTGGGCTGCAGGTCCTCGGTGCGCAGCCGGTCGATCCCGTCGACCAGGCACACCTCCACGTGGCGGGTGCGCATCACGTGCACGGCGGGCCCGGTGAAGTCCTTCATGCGCTGCACGGGCCGGCTGTCGGTGTCGGGGCGGTAGAGGTCCCAGCCCAGGAACGTGGCCAGGGCTGCGGACCAGTCGGCCGGGGTACCGGGGGTGGGCGGGGCGTTGATGCAGACGACCGGGATGCGGGTGTCGTCGATGCCGTGCAGCTGCTCGCGGCGCCCTTGGTGGCCCATGCCGATGTGGTGCAACAGCGTGCGTTTGCCGGTGCCGCGATAGTCGCTGTCGATGGCGACGTGCGGGCCGATCTGGCGGCGCTCGCCGTTTCGCCGGAGCATCCGCCGTGCCAGGTGCAGTCCGCGCTCGATGTCAGTGGTTTCGATCAGGCCGAGGTCGGCGTGGTAGCGGACGCGGGGATCGTTCTCCCTTGCCTCCTCGCTGTCGGCGCAGGAGGGGTCTTGCGGCGGCAGCGGAACCAGGGGCGGGGGCTGGGAGGGCGGTTGCCGCAGGCGGGTGCGCCACCCCAGCAGGGTGGTCGGCGGACCGGCGAGGTCGGGGGCCGGCGGGGCTGGTGGAGCGGGCGGGGACTGCGGATCACGCACCGGGGCTGTCAAAGGTCCTCTCCTTGCCGGCCACTTGAGCCGTTATCGCCGTCGGTGGGCGGGTTCAGTTCGGGCAGCGAGGCGAGGAAGGCATCGACGCTCTGCCCGCTGTCCGTTACGGGCTCGCCGGCGGTGAACAGTTGCGCAGCGGGGCGATCGAGGCGGCGGAAAGGCCGCACCGATTGTGGATCCAGCGGCGGCATCCCGGCGGCATAGGGCTCTTTGGGCGCCACCGTTTGACGGCGGGGCGCGGGCAGGGAGCGGGCACGTGCGGCGGGCACGTCATCGGGCCCGGGCCCGTCGGCGGCTTTGGACAACAGACGCTGCGTGGCCCGGGCGATGGCGGCCTCGTCGTGGCGGCGGCCGCCGGCGGCGAGATGGACCTGCAGCCCTTGCTCCCAGCTCTCTTCGGTCCACCGGTCGCGCAGGAGGCGCCGGTGGATGAAGGGCACCTCCACCCACGGGTCGCCGTCCGGGTCGACCCGGTGGTCGAACAGCCAGGCGACCTCGGGCTGGTTGGGGGAGTAGTGCACCTCCCAGCGCCCCTGAAAGGCCGCGAGCCCGGACGAGCCGCGGAAGGGATCCAGGGCCCCCTTGTCCAGGTTGTAGGTGCGGTTGTTGATCTGGAAGCCCTTGCGGTTGATGCGCACCCACACGGTCGGTAGCAGCTTGCGGTTCTCGCCCTCGGTCAGCGCCGTGGCCCGATAGCCGCGCAAAGAGATCAGCGCCGCATACATCTGGTTCGGGGTGAGCTTCAGTCCCGGGGTGAACGGGCTGCGCAGCGCGCCGTGCGGGGTCTGCTGCCAGTGCAGCGCCACCCACTGCTCGAACAGGTCCTGCAACTGGGCGATCGTCCACAGCGGCTGCTTGCGGACGTGTTTGCCGCGCAGGTCCAGACGATGGTGGGTGTAGGAGGCCAGGTGCTGGCTGAAGCCGATCTTGATCGCCAGCATGGCGCGCTCGACGATCGCCTTGTCGACGGGGGTGCGCAGCCGGGCCTCGCGCACCTCGATGCCCAGGGAGTTGCAGGAGCGGGTGAAGTCCGCCGAGACGAACGGCGAGCCGTGGTCGACGACGAGCGTCTCGGGTTTGATGACCGGCCGGGCGGCCGCACCGGCGAACCGCTCGTCGGTGGCCAGCAGTTCAGCGAAGGGAAGATCCGAGCCGTCCATGAAGGTTTCCGGGGCCCACCCCGGCCGTGCCGGCAGCGGCGCGGTGCTCTGCGCCACGACCTGCACCGTGTCGAAGCTGCGGGTGGCCCGCCCGCCCAGCCACCGGCCCGCACCGGCACCACGGCGGAACCGCTTGGGCACGATCAGGGCACCGACGATGCTGCGGGTGGCCACATCGATCGCAATGGTCAGCTCCACCGAGATGATCTGTCCGTCGTCACCGATGGCCAGGACATCCAGCCCGGTGGTGTCGATCTGCACCAGTTCCCCGGGCCACCGTGCCGTGGTCGCCCGCCGGCTGCCGGGCCGGGCCACCGACAGCGGCGGGCCGGCCGCACGCCGGGCCGCGACAACATGCGCATTGTGTGCCGTGATCCCCAGGCGCTGCAGCAGCCGGTAGTACGTGGCCTGGCTGGGCAGCAGCGCAGCGGTGGTGGCCGTATCGGCGTCGGTGAGCTCCTTGGCATAGCGGGCCTGAACCGTCTGCTGCACACGGCCGATCAGCCGTGACAGGGTGCCCGGCGACAGTCCCGCTTCGCGTTCGCCGTCCAGGGTCTCCCACATCAGGTCGATCACCCGCTGGTCGACGCGTCCGTGCGCGGATGCGGCGCGCTGGCTACGCCGGTCGATCAGCCCCAGCAGGCCCTCCTTGCGCCAGGCGAGGCACTTGCGCTCGATGGTGGCGGGTGAGGTCGGCCAGCCGGCCGCGGTCAGCTGGTCGGCCTTGGTGCGGTAGCGCTGCTTGAGGGGATGAAGCTCTGGGTCGAAGGCGGGTTTGGGCCGGGTGGGCGCCGGCACGTTCGGGGCCTGCTAGTGCAGTACCTCCTTCACGATGCGCTCCCACCGGATGACCTCGCGGCGCAGTGCGGCGGGCAGGGCCTTCAGCTCGTGCCCGCGGTGGGCAACCACGGTGCGGGGAGCCTCACGGCTCAGGACCGCGAAATCCTTCGCGGACGTCAGCACCGGCTGGAGGATGATCAAAGGCTCGGCTGTGGTGTCACCGGGCGCGGTGAGGAAGATCCGCGGACCGTGAAAGGCGGTCACCAGCCAGTGAGTCCCGCTGAAGGCGATGGTGTCGCCGAGTGCCAGGGTGTCGGCGCCTGCCCGGACCGCGTCATCCGGCACGGTCATTCATCCTCCCCAAGCCATGCCGTCGATGACGGCGTCAGGGGCCTGGTCATGTCGGTGTGCAGCCGCCGTTTCCAGATCAGGTGATAGGCCAGGTCGATGCCCGCAAACGCGGGCAGGCATGCCGCACGCACCCCGGAACGGATGGTGCGTGCGGAACCGAAGTGGCGGGCCAGCGCCTCGGCATCGCCCGGGGAGAGCCGCTGTGGGCTGCGGGCGGCGTACAGCAGCATCAGGTTGTCCAGTTCCACACCGTCCGGCGGCCGCATGACCCGCACCCGCCAGTCGGCCACAGCGGCGGTCCTGGCCAGCAGTTCCTGCCCGGCGCGCCAATCGTCGGTGAGTTCCTCCGGCTGCACACAGATGACTTCCCGCCGCCCCGCCCGCAAGGCGACGAAGTGCGGCCGCACGCTTTGTATGGTGCCGTCCCGCGCCCAGCGCAGCTCCATCGGCCCGGCGCTGCGCGCGGCCACCGCCGGGTCCCGGTCCAGCAGCATGCCGCAGCGCTGCTGGCGCAGCGAACCGCACGCCAGCGACTGGCCGGTGGCCGAGGCCCAGGCCTTGGTGACGAAGGACTGCCGGCCCGGATAGGGCACCGGCATCTGCAGGGGCGCCAGTTGTTCGAACGGCACCTGAGCGGCCTGCTCCACCGGCAGTTCTCGCCGGCGCCCGAACCGGTCGAGATAGCAGACGGTGATCGTCTGCTGGCCAAGGGGAGTGTCCGGCACGCGCGTCCCCCCTCCGTCCGCTCGCTGCCAGGCAGGCCCGCCTCAGACAGACCCGATCCATGATCCGCCGAGCAGGGTGGCGCTCGCAGCCACTGCAGCAGCCGATCACCCGAATGAAGGGCATAGCGAACGCCAGCCCGAAACCTGCGCAGTTGAGGCCGACGAGGCATCGGGCGCTGCCGCGCCGACTTCACACCGGCACGGACGGGTCGTTCCAGTCCCAGGGCAGACAACACCGCTCGGCCAGGGACCGCTGCTGTTCGTCGTCGGCGTGGATGAGCGCCGTCACCGGCCGGCCCGGCCCGGCCACCGGCGGCATGCACCGGTGATGCTGGTGCAGCCACTGTGCCACCGGGATCCGCCACGTCCCGGACGGCAGCTCGAGCGCAGCGGCCAGCCGCCCCAGGCGCTCCAGCAGCTGCGCCTCGGCCGCGGCCCACGGCCCGCCGGGCCGCATCGCGCGCTGCCGCTCGTAGTCCAGCAGCGCGCGGGCCACTGCGACGGCCTCCGGGTACATCCACAGCCACGCCGACTCCAGGTCGCCCTCCGGCCGCCCGGCGCGATGCGCCCGCCGTGCCCAGCACTCCACGACCGTCGTGCGCCACCACCAGCCGGTGACCGCGAACGCGTCCGCGGCCAGGTACGCCCCGACGGGTCCGTGCCGGCGTTCGAACCGCCGGCGCTGCCGGTGCGCCACCATCACCTGCGCCAGCGGGGCCAGGTCCACGCCGGAGCCGGACTGACGTACATGGGTGAACTGGCCATGTCGGTCGCAGATCTTCCAGGACTCGGGCCAGACCAGCCAGATCGGCCCCCACCCGCCGCCGCGCAGCGCCACGCACCGGCTGCAGGCCGGGATCAGATAGTGCTCCATCGGATACCACGGCCATTCCCACCGGGCCTGCTTCCCGGGCAGCAGGTGGGTCGCGCGCAGATGAGGCAGTGCCCATTGCAGCCTCGGCAGTTCCACATTCAGCATCGCGGCGAGCCGCTCAGCGGCCGGAGCGCTCAAGAAGACCTCGGCCAGATGCGGCTGCACCGCATGCTGCCCCGGCCCTCCCTCGCCCAACTCGTCCAGCAGGAAGGCGATGTCCACGCCCTGAGCCGCCGCCACGCGCCACAGCAGCGAGCAGTTCGACTCATGACCGGCCAGCCGCACCGACACGCGTGCCAGACTCCGGCCCCACACCATGCGGCCCTCCGCCCTGCCGACAGATCGGCCTCGCGCAGCCGCCACCTGTGCTGTATCTGAACAGTTAGATCGCGCGCGAACACCGAACGGGCCGGTTTTGTGCGACAGTTCACCTGATCGTGTGGCAACACCGCAGGCGGGCAATACATGGCCGTTCTGCTGCGCAATCTTCGGGCAGACCCACTGACCTGCCAGAACCGCGGAGTTGGCCCGTGCAGCTTGACCTTCCCGGCGAACGCCTGTCCAGCAAGCTGTGGACCCGGCAACGTGATGCCGCGGACTGCGTGCTCAACGCGTTCGCGATGGGACGCACACGACAACAGGTGATCATGCCGTGCGGTACAGGCAAGACCCACCTTGCCGTCCACGTCGCCCACGAGATCACCGCCAACAGCCGCAGCCTGACCCTGCTGCCCACCCTGGAGCTGCTGAACCAGACCGCCCGCGTCTGGTACACCGCCGGCCGCCCGGGCCGCTACCTCGGGCTCTGCTCCGATCCGCAGACCAGCGAGCCCGTTCTCGACGGCATCCTCACCATGACAGGCGACCCGGCAGGTCTGGCCCAGGCCGTGCGAGAGGCCGACGGCCCGGTCAACGTCTTCGCCACCTACGCAGCCCTGAAGAAGCTCCGCCTGGCCCACCGCGAGCATCAACTGCCCCGCTGGGACATCGCCATCGTCGATGAAGCCCACCGCACCGCCGGGGCCCGCAGCAAGGCCTGGGGCACCATCCACGACGACGCCGCCATCCCCGCCCGCCACCGGCTCTACCTCACCGCCACACCCCGCATCTGGGACGTCAACCGGGGCGTCGTCACCGAACCAATCGCCTCCATGGACGATGTATCGCTCTACGGCACCGTCGCCTACCGCTACTCCCTGGCCGAGGCCATCCACGAAGGCAGGCTCGCCGACTACCGCATCGCAGCCCCCGAGATCCACCACCCGCAGCTGCGCGCCTTCCTCACCAGTCGCACCAAGCGGGGCCGCACCCCGCAGGCCGATGCCGCGCGGGTCGCCGCCGCCCAGCTGGCCCTGCTCAAAGCCCGCGAGGACCACCACATTCAGCGGGCGGTCTCCTTCAGCCGCAGCATCGCGCAGTGCGAAGCCCTCGCCGAAACCCTCCCGCAGACCGCCGCCGCCATCCCCGGCCAACACGCCGACGGCCTGTGGGTGTCCAGCATCCACCACAAGCACTCCCGGCCGGTGCGGCGCGAACGCATGAGCTACTTCGGGCAAGCTCCCGCAGCCGGGCCCGAAGGCTCGCTCGCCGAACTCCGCGTCCTGTGCAATGTCCGCCTGTGTGTCGAAGGCGTCGACTTCCCGCTGGCCGACTCCGTGCTGTTCGCCGACCCCAAGCAGTCCACCATCGACATCATCCAGGCCATCGGACGGGCCCTGCGCATCGGCCCCGGCATGAACAAGGTCTCCACCCTGATCATCCCCGTTCTGTTCGGACCCGGGCAGCGCCCCGAAGAAGCAACCTTCGGCACGCCCTACCACCTGCTGCACCAAGTCATGATCGCGTTGCGGGCCTACGACGAGCACTACTTCTACCGCCTGCCGATCAGCGGCCGCCGCCTGCTCATCGCCACCCCCGACTACGCAATCCGCCCCGCACGCGCCCTGGACATCGCCCCGCACCTGATGCTGCGCATCATGGAACCCGAACCGGACATCTGGGACGCCGGGATGGCCGCTGCCCGGGCCTTCCACACCGAACACGGGCATCTCGACGTCCCCAGCAACCACATCACCGACGACGGGTTCCATCTCGGCTGCTGGCTCGGCTACCAGCGTGCCCTCAAAGCCGCCGGGCACCTGCCCGCCGTCCGCGTCGCCGCACTGGCCACCTTCAACATCACCTGGCGCCACGACCCGGACAGCACCGAGGCCTTCCTCGAAACCGCCCAGGCCTACGCACGCGAACACGGCCACCTCCTTCCCCGCGACGCACAGGAGACCTATCAGCGCCGCCCCCTCGCGCAGTGGCTCCTGCAGCAGCGCCGCCAGGACGACGAGGGCAACCTGCCCGCCCCCTACCGGCGCGCCCTGCGCGACATCGACCGCTGGTGGAACCCCCACTGGTCCGACGCATGGCAGCGCACCCTGACACGGGTCCGCGACAGCACCTCCCCTCCGATCATCACCCCCGGCCACCTGCCCGACGACGCAGACCACCTCACCCGCTGGCTCGACCGGCAGTTCGACACGTTCCCCACCCTGGCCAAGGAACAGCGCCAGCAACTGGCGGCACTGCCCTTCAAAGACAGTCCCCTGGCCCTGGCGTTCCATCGCACCCCCACCAACCACTTCGCGGGCGGCCTGCGCGCCGCCCGGCACTTCTACCGCCAGCACCACCACCTGCGGGTCCCGCCCGACTTCCACGTCGGCGAAGGCGACCGGCGTTTCCCGCTGAGTCCCTGGATCACCGACCTGCGCGCCCAGGCCCGCCAAGGTGCCCTCAGCAGCGAGGAGATCGCATCCTTGGACGCACTGGCCATGAAGTGGACACCGGCTTCCCAGCGCGCACAGACGCCGCCGGCACCGCTTCCATCAACACAGACCCCCGCTGCCGTCACGAGCAATTTCGCGGCTGGGGAGGAACCGGCTCTCCAGGACATTGCCGCGTTGGTGGGTGCGCACGACCCGGTGTTTTGGACGGCCGAGAGCGAGCCGCCACCGGGCCTGGCCCCGATGATCTTCGGAGGGGGCGGCCGCCGGACGCTGATCAACATGCCCGCCGGAGCAGGAAAGACCACCACCATCGCGTCCGCCGTGCTTGAACTCGCCCCCGAAACCTGCCTGATCCTCGGCCCGGATGTGCTTTACCTCCGCAAAGCCGCCGCCACCTGGCGGAAAGTGGGTGACAGGCCGCAGGCGGGCCTGGGCTTCAGCCCGCACGGTGGTACCCGTCTGACCAGCGCTGCCGATCTGGCCGACTGGATCAGACAGCAGCCGCCCGGAGCGCTGGTGTTCGCCCGCTACGCAGATGCCCGACTGGTCGCCGACGGCCACCATCGCCACGACCTTCCTGCCTGGGGACACCTCATCGTCGAAGAAGCGCACCGCACCGCAGAAGGCATCATCACGCCGGAACACCCCTATGCCAGCGTCCACTACGACGACCGCGTCCTGGCCCGGCGGCGTAGCTATCTGACGGCCACTCCACGCATCCCCCGCCAGATGGCACCCGGCCTCAAAGCACGCGACGTGGACTGGGCGGTCCACATGCCTGCACAAAAGATCTTCGGGAGTCACATCGTCCCGACGAGCCGGCAGGCACTGGAGGACGAAGAACTGCTGGCGCCCTGCCAGCTGGAGTTGGTCCGCGTCCGCAGAAACCCCGCCTCGCGGCGTCCGCGGCAATGGTCCACCGAAGCCAACGCAACCGCGCAGATCATCGAACGGCTCCAGCTGCGCCGTGTCGCGGTCGTACTGGCCACGAAGGGCGAGGCCCAGAAATTCGGCATGCAGCTGGCGGTGGACATGCTCGACGCGGAGATCCTCCTGGAAGACGACCCGCCAGCAGGGCGGTACGCACACGACCAGCCGGTCATCCGCTGCGTACGCAGGAGCTACAACCCGTTGCCCCACGATCTCGACGCCATCGTGCTGCCGGACCCCAACTGCACCGCAACACAACTCGTCAACGTCCTGCGCCCGCTCATGGCACAAGACGTACGGCGCGTGGCCCGCACCAGGGTCCTCGTGCCGCATGCTGTGGACAGCGATGATGACCCGCCGAGCGACCAGTCCCTCCTCGTCCAGCGCGTCACCGCCGCCTTCTGGGCGCACGACCCCACAGACCCCATCGCCCCACTGCGGTGAGCAAGGCCGCGGCACCTTCCCTCGGCCGCATCGCCTCCGTCGACCCCGTCAGCGGTGAAGGTGCAGCGGCCGTCGGCGTCGGTGAACAGGTGGCCGCGCAGGTCGTTCTCCTGAGCGCCGCCGACCGCTCAACTGGCCGGGTTCCGGGCGAGGGGCGGAGCGCGGCCAACGAAACGAACCCGCATCGCGCCCTGCCGCCCTGGCAGCGGGCATTTTTTCGGGCTCCGGTCCTTGGGACCGGAAGCGGAGTGTAGCCTTGTGGCAGGCCGAGCGCATCGGCCCACGCCGAGGGGCCGGCCCATGAACGACCCCTTGTTTTCGCGGCGAAGGTGCCCGGACCACGTTCCGGCGAGGCAGCATCAACTGCGCGAGCTGCACCATGTGCAGCAGACTTCACCACTGCCCGCATGCCACTCGACGCCGCGCCGTGGACATGGGGCAGCGCGCGGCGGGACTCGAGGTCATGTCATGCCCAAGGACCACGCCCGCAAGAGCAGCGCCCGTCGGCGGGCCTACCGCACCGGATCCTCCTACACCTCCGCCAACGCCCGCACCGTGCACGAGGCCCCCACCCCTACCGTCTGGCTGGCGGGGCGGTCCTGGCCGCACGGACTCGAGCTGGTGCTGCGCGACGGCGGACGGCGGCTCACCTTCGCCATGCCGGCCGGGGGCGGCAAGACCACCGTGGCGGCGAGCGGCCTCAGCCAGGCACAGCCCACGGCGAAGACCCTGCTCCTGGTCCCCGATGCAGCGGCTCTCCGCGACGTCATCAAAACCTGGCGCCTGCACTGCGACACCCCCATCGCCACCTTGAAGGTAGTGACGGTGGGGCAAGGCAGCACCGCCGCTTTGGCAACCGCCCGGGACGTCGCCCTCTGGATGGCAGCCCAAGGAGGCGGAGCCATTCTGGTGGCCTGCCACGACGACGCCGAGGTCATCGCCAGCAGCCACCTGGATCACCAACTCCCGCCGTGGGACCAGATGGTGATCGAGGAGGCGCACCGCACCGCCGCCGAGCCGGTCACGGCCGACCACCCCTATGCGGCGATCCACTACGACGACGCCATTCCCGCCTTCGCGCGCCTGTACCTGACCGCCACACCTCAGATCCTGCCCACGCCGACCGCCCGCGACGGGGAAGTGGACGACGGCGGCGTCGACATGCCGGGCAACCAGTTGTTCGGGCACATCCAGCCGTCCGTGTCGCGCACCGAACTCGTCCGCAAGGGGCTGCTTTCCCCCTACCGGATCGATGTCCTCGCGGTGCCCGATCTGGCCCACTTCCCGCGCCTGCGCGCTGCGGCGATCGGCACCGCCCACGCCATCGAACGCCATTCTCCGCGCCGCATCGTGTCCATCCACAGCACCCGCGACCAGGCCCAGCACTTCGCCCTGCAGCTGGCGACCCAGATGCTCGACGCGGAGATCATCGTCTCGCCCGAGCGCCGTACGTCCGACACCCACAGCCAGCCCGTCATCTGGTGCCAGTGTCCCACCGATCCCTGCCCGCAGGACATCGACGCCGTCGTGCTTGCTGACGCCTCCTGCACCGCCGTACAGCTCACCGACGGCCTGACGCCGCTGATGCGCCAACGCCACCACCTCGTGGGGCAGACATCCGTCGTCGTCCCTATCCCCATCCACCCGGACGCCGACGGCGAGGACCCCGAATCGCTGCTCCAGTCTCCCCACCTCGACCGGGTTTTTGCCGCGCTGAAGGCACACGACCCCGCATACGCCGAGGCGTTCCGCAAAACACGCGACCAGTGAGTGCACCACCGCTGCTTCGCTCCCTTATGAGCTCGCCCTCCGCCCGGACGGCGGGGACCCAAGCCGCATCCGCGCCGCCTACGACCGGGTGCGGGCGCGCCTGGACGGGATCACCACCGTCACCGCCGGGCTCACGGCACTCGCCGTCCAGGGCCAAGCTGCCTACCAATCGGTCTTTGGCACCTGACACCCAGAACTCGCCGGGCCACTGTGACGGAACTCTGCGACCTGAGCCGATTCACCTCAAGCCGGTACCGGTTCCGCACAGCGGTCGCGAGCAGGCCGGGCTGGCCCGCCGTCTTCAGGGGACGAGCGGGTTGTCCCGGCTCAGCTCGATGACGTGCATCTGATCGAGCAGCCGCTTGGGCAGCTGGGGCAGATCGTTGTCCACGATGATGATCTGGTGGGGCCGGGCGCGCAGCGCACCACCGCTGCGCACTCCGGCGATGTGATCGAGGAAGTGGGTGTAGAGCCGGCCGACGAGCTCTTGGTCGTCGGCCCCGTACCCGACGTTCTTGCGGGGGGAGTCGATGACGAGGAAAGACGGCAGGTCCGTCGCCCCGGTCACCAGCGCGTAGCTGAGGAACGCCATCCGGTACACGACGTTGATCGCGCAGCGGACCCCGTGCCCGACCTTGGTGAGGTTCCCGGCGCGTACCTGCGGCAGCAGCGAGGTGTGGTTGAGCCGGGCGCCCGGATCGCCGGGCAGGCCGACGGAGCCGACGAGTTCGGTGAAGTGCTCCTCGAACTCGCCGAGCGTGGTCCGCCGGTGGGCCAGCAGGTTCTTGCGGGTGCGGATCTCCTCCCGCACGCCCTTCAGCTCGTCCTCGCACGTCTGGACGGAGCGGTGCAGCTCGGCCAGCCGGCGGTGCGGCTCCAGCTGCCGTTCCAGCAGCGTGGTCCGGGTGCGGGCCGTCGCATGGGCCGCGGCCAGCCCTTCGATCTGCGCGGCCAGCGGGCTGATCTCCTCCCGGGTGCGGGCATCCAGCTCGATGCGGGCCTGCTCCCACGCGGTCTGTGCCTCGCTGTGGGCCTTGACCTGTTCGGTCAGCTGCCGCTCCGCCGCCGCCAGCGCGTCCTGCGCCGCGTGCAGGGACTGTGCCAGGACGGCGGGATCGAGCGCGCTCAGACACAACGGGCAGTCCCCTTCGGGAACCGGCCGCACGGTGAGATCGGCGCGGCACACCGGGCAGGGTGAGCACGGCTGGGGGCCGTGGGCGCGCTGGTCGGTCAGCTGCTGTACCTGCTGCTGGCGCCCCAGCGCGTGCTCGCCCTCGGCGACCGCACGCCGGCACCGCTCGAGCACCTGCTCCGCCTCCAGGACACGGCGGCGCAGCGGGTCGGCGTGCGCAGTGGCGGCCCGCATCCGGCCCTTGAACTCCTCCAGACGCTGCAGCGCCGCGCACTCCTCCTCGTGCGAGCGCGCCAGCTCCGTCTCGAGGTCGGCGGCGCTGCCGGTCAGAAACGCACTGATGGTCTCCGTCCGCCGCCTCAGGTCAGTCAGGGTGCGCGTCAACTCGTCCTTGCGGGCCGTCAGCACCCGCATCGGTCCGTCGGTCAGCCCGAGCAGCAGTTCGACCACGGTCCGGTAGGACTGGGCGGTGTTGGCCTTGCCCCTGACTGACTCCGTGCCGTCCACCACGTCCTGGGTGAGGTAGCACATCGCGTACAGCTGCTCGAAGGTCAGCCGTGCCCCGGCGCCCAGCAGGGCCACGGCGGAGGGAGGTGCGAACATCTCGCCCAGGCCGAGCAGGTCCAGCAGCACCTCGCCCACCACCCGCCGCCCGCCGTCCGGCTGCGTCTCCACACCGAGGATCTCCTCGGCGCCGCCTCCGTTGCTGTCCAGGAGCTCGACGTCGGACACGTCCCGGACCAGGGAGCGTCGCAGCCCGATGCGCATCCCCTCGATCCGTACGAACAGCGTCACCGTCTGCAGACGCTCCCCGGGCACCTCCCGCCAGGCGACGGGCAGCCCGAGCGCGTACTTGATGCAGTCGGCCAGCGTGGTCTTGCCGGTGTCGATCGGCCCGACGACGCACACCACCGCGTGGGCCAGATCGATCTCCCGCACCCCGCCGTCCGATGTGAGCACCAGCCGCTCACAGAAGAAGTCCCTTGCCACCGCGGTTCCTTCGGATCGCCCGCCTGCTGTCGGGTACTCCAACGGCCCGTCCCGGCACGGGAAGCGGGGCCGGGCGCGCACCCACCGGATCGAGTGGGCAACGCGCGCAGGCTGCCCACCCGATCCGGCGCAGCCACGGTGCGGGCGCGGCGTGGCACCAACCGTCCCGTGCCGCCTCCCGGTACCGGGAGGCGGCTGCTCCCGGTGAGCGGCCCGCACACTGCCACGGGACCGCCCGCGGCCGCCGTGCGTACGCCGGGCTCGCACCGGTTCCGGCCGGGCACCGCCTTGTGCCCGGTGGGCAGGACGCACCCCACGTGAGGCGGGCGGACACGGTGACGCGACCGCGGATGCGGGTGGGCGGCCGGGTGCGGGCTGTCTCACAGGGCCTCCACCCACTCGCCGTGGTCGGCGGCGAGTTCTGCAGGCGGGGGTGAGGAGGTGAGCGGGGCGGCACGAGGGGGTTCGGGGACAGCGGCGGCGTGGGGGATCGAGCGGGAACATCCCCGGCAGGCGTCGGCCAGGCGCCAGGTGCGCCCGTTGTCGCCGCAGATCAGCAGCAGCGCCAGTGGTCCGGAGCAGGCAGTGGGCGGCCGGTGCCAGACGCACCCGTGCTCACGGCACTGGCAGGTCCGCAGGTGCGCGGGCAGCGGAGTGTCGAGGAGATGGCCGGCGAGGTGGTGGCGCGCCTGACGCGACACCGGGATGCCCGGCTGGGCGGCGAAGGAGCGGCACGCGCTACAGGTGACGGTCGGGCGTCCGGCATGCGCGCTGATGGTCACGCTCCAGGCGCGTGCGGGCAGGGCCATGGAATCCCTTCGGCCATGTAGTGAGGGCGGGATCGGGGCGCCGCCGGGGGAGGGGCGACGAGCGGACACCGTAGTGCAGAGCTCTGCCCTGCCCGGGCCCACAAATAGGGCAGAGGTCTGCACTGTCAGGGCGGGGGACTGCACCATCGGATGGGCAGGTGACGATCTTCCCGCCGCCGGACCCGGACCCGACGGCGCTGCGCCAGGACCTGTCCCGGCTGCGCGCCGAGCGCGGCTGGAGCTACGACGAACTCGCCGCTCGCAGCAGCCTGTCCAGGCGCACCCTGATCGAGATCGAGCAGGGCCGCACCATCGGCACCCTGGCCACCTGGCACGCCCTCGCTCACGCCTTCGGCCTCCCGCTGGGCGAGCTCCTCGCCCCCCTGTGCACCGGCCACGAACCCCCGCACGGAGAACCCCGGGCCCGCTGAGAATCCTCACCCGATCGGGACCCCGCACTCGCCCATCCGTGCGAGCGCAGCCCTGGCGTTCCCTTTCCGTCACCCTCTCGAAGGCGTCAGGCGCGACACGCCCCGAAGACCGGTTCACCGGCTGCCACCTTTCACTCCGGCACCTGCATCAGCCGATGCAGGTCCGTCCCGCATGCCCGCACCCGCGGTCTGCCACGGCCTTACGGAGACCCCCACCCATGAACTTCACCCCCACGGCAGAACAGGCCGCCGCACTCGAGGCGTTCACGAGCGGCCACCACCTGGTCATCCAGGCCGGCGCCGGCACCGGAAAGACCTCCACGCTCGCCTTCCTCGCTGAGCAAAACCCCACCCGCCGCGGCCGCTACCTCGCCTTCAACCGCGCCATCGCCCAGGACGCCGCCGCCCGCTTCCCCTCGACCGTCCAGTGCAAAACGGCCCACTCCCTGGCCTACGCCGCCCTCGGCCACCGCTACCGCGACCGCCTGAACAGCCCCCGCCGGCCCGGCTGGAAGACCGGAGCGGACCTCGGCCTGAACACCCCCGTACGCATCCTGGGCCGCGACCTGCTGCCCGCCACCTTGTCCAATACGGTGCTGCGCACCGTGACCCGCTACTGCCAGTCCGCCGACACCGAACTCGCCCACCACCACGTGCCGCACCTGCGCGGCATCGAAACCGAGGCCGCCCACGCCGAACTCGCCGACCTGCTCCTGCCGTACGCCGCGAAAGCCTGGCAGGATCTGCAGGACCCCGCAGCGGGCACGGTCCGCTTCGAGCACGACCACTACCTCAAGATGTGGGCCCTGACCGAGCCCGTCCTCGACGCCGACTTCCTGCTCCTGGACGAAGCCCAGGACACCAACCCCGTCCTCGAGCACATCGTCCTCGCCCAGCAGGAACGCACCCAGGTCGTCATGGTCGGCGACTCGGCCCAGGCCATCTACGGCTGGCGCGGCGCCCGCGACGTCATGACCGGCTTCACCGGCCACCACCTCACCCTTACCCGCTCCTTCCGCTTCGGCGCCGCGCTGGCCGCCGAAGCCAACCGCTGGCTCACCCTTGCCGACGCCCCCATCAGGCTCAGCGGAAGCGCCGACATCCCCACCGTCATCGGCCCCCACTCCCACCGGACCGGCGCGGTGCTGTGCCGCACCAACATCGGCGCCGTCACCGAAATCCTCGCCCTCCAGCAGGCCGGCACCCCCACCGCACTGGCCGGCGGGGGAGACGCGCTGCGCGCCCTGGCCCACGCCGCCCGCGACCTCATCCAGGGGCGGCGCACCCACCACCCCGAACTGGTGCTGTTCACCACCTGGAACGAACTGCGCGACTACGCCGAACTCGACCCCGCCGGCGCCGACCTCCAGCCCTTCGTAGGCCTCGTCGACGGCCACGGCCCCGACGCCATCCTCCAGGCGGTCGACCGGCTGGTCCCCGAAACCCACGCCCAGATCACCGTCTCCACCGCCCACAAGGCCAAAGGCCGCGAATGGCCCCAGGTGCGCATCGCTGCCGACTTCACCCCGCCTGCCGACACCGACGAACTCGACGCCGAAGGCCGCCCCGTGCCCGGCCCCATCGACCCTGACGAGGCCCGCCTGGCCTACGTCGCCGTCACCCGCGCCCGCCATCACCTCGACCCCGCCGGCCTGGCCTGGCTCGATCAGCACCCCGATGCCCCGGCCTGCTGACCCGGCACGCAGGCTCGGCCAGGGCGGGATGACGCTGTGAAGACTGCTGCCGGGATCGGCGGCTTTCAAGAGCGGGGGAGGCGGACTGGGTGTGGTTTCCCATGGTCTAGGTGCGAATCGGCGGTGAAGAACCGACAGGAGCGTCGGAGTTCATGGTGCACTGCCAGGGTGGCCTACAAGTCGGCTATGCTGCGGCGGCCCCCTGACATACTGCGAGGAGCCATGGCGACGCCCGGGAGATCTGGCGTGACACGCGTCCGGGGCGGGGTGGCGTCCGGCTGCACGGGGCAGTGGATGAAGACTGCCGAGGAAACGTCTAGCGCGGTCGTGAGCCGATCACAGTTTCCGTTGACAGGTTTCCGACGCCGCCCAGCCTGCGTCCGCCGCACCGCGACTCCACCAACAATTCGTTCATCGTCACGGAGCTCACCGGGCGGAAGGCTTCCGGCCGTGGCCCGGGCTCAGTTCTCCGCCGCCCGCGATGGTTCCGAATCGACGTGCGAGGGCGCGGATCGATAGGCCCTGACCATGTGGAGCAGAAAGGCCCGTTCGCCCGCGAGATCTGTGCGGCCCGTCGAGTTGAAGCGCGGTGTACAGGGCGCCGGATCGAGCCCCCGCAGTTTCGCGTCCCGGGCGCTCTTGACGGCGGCGGCCAGGGCAGCGATGTCCCCGCTCGCCTCGGCACTGGGCCGCCTGCGGCGCGGCGGCGCCTGAGGCGGAAGGCCATGGTCCGTAAGCGCCAGAATGGCGTCCCTGGTCTCGATGATCCTGCGGTAGGCGAGCATGTGATAGGGTATACGGGGCCACACAACGTCCCAGATCCGGTGGCGCGGTGAAGTCAGGGCGACGTGCGGGACCGCCATCACGAGGTCGTGCCACATTGGCCACAGCCGCCAGGCGGCGGCGATGTCGGAGACGGCGCGCCGGAAGGCGGAGTACGTCGGCACCAGGATGGCCAGGGCGCGCAGCCCACCGTGCAGGTTCATGAGCAGGGGAAGCCAGGGCAGGGGCCAGTCGGCATCCGTGGTGACCCGTAGGAGATACCCCAGCCAGTAGACCTCCACCAGAGCCGTACCCAGACCGAACAGGCGCAGGCTCAGGGTCAGCGACCGGTGCGCGGAAGTCGCGCCGTAGCGCAGGCACATCGACACGCACAGGGCGTTGGCCGCCAGATGCGTGCTCATGAGAACGAGCCAGTAGACGAGGGAGGGGTGCGGCGCCCCGCTGGTCGGGATGCCGATCTTGAGGTGCGGCTCGGCCGCGAGATCCAGGACGAGCAGGAGGGCTACTATGGCGCCGGCGGCGAGGACGATGGCCGTCTGGAGGCGACGGCCCTCCGCGGTCACCTGGGCCACGAAGGAGAGCACGGCTCCTGCAGACAGGACGCCGATGGCGTTCCTGGCCGCCGCCACGACGTTGGCCTCACTGTGGTGGGCGGCCTCGTGCAGGACGGACGGCTGATCGAGCGTCATGGCCGCGGCTGCGGTGGCCACGGCCAGCAGCACGCCACGCTGGGCCGCCGAACGCAGGCCGGAGGGCGCGCGCAGCAGCACCGCGATCCATAGCAGCAGCACACTGGGCAGCTCCAACTCGGAGCCGAGCGTGGCTGCGTCGTGGGTCATGCCGTGCCGTGCCGTGGGTTCACTCCCAGGGCCGCCTCCAGGCGGCCGAGGGCACCATCGGCGTGCCTACGGGAGGTCTTGCACACGAGGGTCCCGAGAACACTGGCGAACAACTCCGCCTCCCGTTCCTGGCTGGTAGCGTAGTTCGTGCGGCGCAGGAGACGCTGCACCGCGTTCACGTCGAGGTCGGGCAGGAACGAGCCCCAGCCGGTGCCGTCCTCGTCCGACGCCCCATGGTCGAACAGCATGTGCCCGATCTCGTGCAGCACAATGTGTTCCTGGTGGAGGAGCGCGGTGCGCTGTTCGTAGAAGATGTGGTCTTCGGCATCGGTGGCCAGCCACATGCCGCAGGCACCGGCGGTGGCGGCCTCACGCGGCAGCGGATGAAGATGCAACGGCCGCCCGCGCCGCGCGGCGATATGGCGGCACAGGATCTCGATGGACAGGGTGGAGGGGAGTTCCAGCCGGTCGATCACCGCTCGGCAGCGACGTCGCAGCCTGAAGGATCCGTAAGACATGAGTGTCCGCGTCGGGGCCTTTCTTCAGGTGGGGGGACCGGGACCGAGGGAGCGGGCACGGGGTCAGTGTCTGCGGGCTCCGGGGCGGTCCAGCCGGTCGTCGGCGTGGGGTGCGTCGTAGGGCAGGGCGTCATGGGTGCGGGTGGGCGGCGGGGGCTCCTCCTGTTCGCTGACGTGCTCCAGATGCTCCACGCGCCGGGCTTCGTTGACGATGGTCAGGAGGGCGTCCAGGCTCGCGGACGACAGGCCCTCGGCCCTGAGCGCGAGGCTGCGCACCTTCGTATCGCGGAGCGCGATGGCGAGTTTCAGCTGCGCATCGACCCGGCGCGACACCTCGTCGTTGACGAAGTACTCGAGCGGAACGCCGAAGAACTCGGCGAGTACCGCAAGTTGTTCCAGTGTCACATTGCGCTTCCGGCCGGTGGCGAGTTCCCACAGATAGGTCCCGGAGATCGTTTTGCCGGTGCTCTCGTGGATCAGTTGGGCGAGCCGCGCATATCCCGGGCGTTTGCGCTCGTCCGGGTAGTAGGTCGAGACCAGGTGGCTGAGCCGTTCGTCGAGGTTCTCCAGCAGCGGCCGACTTGTGTCGCGATGATCTGCCTCGCCCCTGTCCATACGCCACCTTTCGTACGTCCGCTCCAGTGGACAGCGCCACCCCGGATCAGTGTGGCTCATTTCAGGGCGCGCAGTGAGTGCAATTCGGTCGACCTTCTGGGAGTTGAGCTCGCGCGTGGCTCGTCTGTGACGGGTGCGACGCCGGGTGCGCGAGCGGCCGATGAGAGCGATGACCTGGAAACAAGGTGTGAGAGGTACGGGCCGGATGCGCCGCCCCGGGCGGTCACGGGTGTTCGACCGGGGCGGCTGGAACGGGCCCGTCTGCTCCAGCGGACGGATTGACGCTCCACCGTCCGCTGCCTAGCGTCCTGTGGCGTGAATTCCGCTCGAGGTGTGAACGACTCAGGGCAGGCCGCGGATCTGGAACGAGCCACCCGGGACGGGTACACCCTGGCGGCGCTCCTTCTGCTTGACGTGCCGGGGTGGACCGACCCGCCGCGGATCGCGGGAGTGGACGAAGCGGATGTGCGGGAACTCGCACGCGTGATTGGGCCGTTGCCCTCCGTCGTCGCGCATCGGGTGACCGTGTGTGTCGTCGGCGGGCTTAGGCGCGTTCATGCGGCCCGGCTCCGGCGGGAGGACCGCGTCGGCGTTCGCTGTTCGGAGCAGCCGGCGCAGGGATGTGGTCGGCGAGGTGGTGCGGTCGGACTCGTCTTGCGGGCTGCCGTTGCTGGCGCTGGCCGGATGTCCCGATGCCTCGCCGAGGCGGACCGCAGTAGAAGCCGGAGTCGCCTTTGCCGCTACTCGTGACACATGACGCAATCGTGGGCCGTCCTCAGGGTGTGCGCTCCGGAGGCCGGGCCCGGCTCGATGGAGAAGGGGGATCATGGACGCCTCGGACGGCATGATGCGCGTGGAATCGGAACCCGGCGACCGGAGAACGGTGCGTTCCCTACCGATAGCCTCACTTCACGTGGGTGATTCGCTGCGGCAGAAGGGAGTCGACAACCATCACGCCTGTCTGCTGGCCGAATCCGAGGGCAAGCTTCCGCCGATCCTGGTGCACCGTTGGACGATGAGGGTGATCGACGGGGCGCATCGGCTGCGGGCGGCGGAACTGACGGGCCGTGAGGTGATCGCCGTCGAGTTCTTCGACGGTGACGAGGACGAGGCGTTCGTCCGGGCGGTCCAGGCAAACGTCAGACACGGACTGCCCCTGACCCTCGCTGACCGAACGGCGGCCGCCACACGCATCGTGCGTACCCACCCCGACTGGTCGGACCGCAGGATCGCGGGCCTGGCCGGTCTGTCGCCCAAGACAGTCGGCGCCGTACGGGCGCGGTCGACTGAGGAAATTCCTCAGTCGGCGGTACGGGTCGGCCGGGACGGCAAGGCGAGGCATCTGCCGAGGCGGAAGACGAGCCCCCCCATCCAGGAGGCGCCCGCGGAACGGGTGTCGGCGGGCGGCGGCCCACCGGTCGCCGTGACGCGGCCCGGCCCGCCGTCCCATCCTCTCCCGCAGCGCGCCCCGCGTACGGCGGGACAGGCTCTGCGGTGCGGCCCGGCGGTCGTCCCGTGCCGGGACGGTGCCGCGGACCGTATGGCGAGGTACCAGGCGCTCTGCCAGGACCCCTCTTTCCGGATGACTGAGACCGGTCGTTTCCTGCTGCGTTTGTTGGAGCTCCATATTGCCCGTGCGGGGGAATGGGATCGTTTGATCGCCAACGTGCCGCCGCATCAGGCTGATTCGGTGGCAGACCTGGCGCGGGAATGCGCGAAGGCATGGCTCGACTTTGCAGAGCGGGCCGCACGTCCGGGTGCTCGGGTGTAATCGCGGTACAACCGGTTTCATCGTGGCTTGCCGGCGTCCGACGACCGTCGTCGGCAGGGAAGAAGTTTCCGTATCTCCGGACGGAAGCGCAGCTTGACGTCGAGAAACAGCCCTGAGTATCGTCTTGTCCGCTTAATGATCAGGCCCGGTTCTCGGTGGTCGTAAATCCCGCTGAATTCAGTTCGTGGCTATGCTCCGTGGGTTGGTGTAATTCCTCTGATTCCACAACTGGCGGCCTCGCTGAAATGGTTTCTGCGTAGGTTCACGGAAAGGTTGGTCATGTCCAAGGTGCTCTGGAAAATACCTTTCATCGGCGGCCTCTTCAGGAAACTGTCGTTCCGCCGGAAGAAGAACGAAGATGGCGACTCCACGATGTATCCGCTGTACTGATCCCGGCCTTGGTCTCACCGCACCCGAGGGGACGTTGAAATGCCTGACCTGGTGCTCGGGATCTCCTCCTACTACCACGACAGCGCCGCGGCACTGGTCGAGAACGGCACCCCCTGCGCGGCTGCGCAGGAGGAGCGGTTCAGCCGACGCCGGCACGACCCCTCGTTTCCCGCCCAGGCGGTTCGGTACTGCCTCCAGGAGAGCGGAGCCAAGCTCGACGACGTGTCGGCTGTCGTCTACTACGAGGATCCGAGTCTGAAGTTCCGAAGAGTCCTGACGACTTTCGCCGCGGCCGTCCCGTACGGTTTCGCTCCCTTCCGGGAGGCGCTGCCCGACTGGCTCGCGTGGAAGCGACGTGCCGGCGAGACGGTGCGTGACGAGTTGGCCGGGCTCGGCCTCGGACAGGTTCCCCCCGTTGTCTGCCGACGCCATCACGCCTCCCATGCGGCGTCCGCTTTCTTCCCGAGCCCGTACGAGTCCGCTGCGGTGTTGTGCATCGACGGTGTGGGGGAGTGGGCCACTACCACGCTCTGGCACGGTCGCGGCTCGCGCCTCCGGCAGCTGGCCGAAGTGAGATTCCCGCACTCGCTCGGCCTGCTGTACTCGGCCTTCACGTACTTCTGCGGCTTCAAAGTCGACTCGGGCGAGTACAAGTTGATGGGGCTGGCGCCCTACGGCCGGCCCCGCTTCGCGGAGGTGATCCGCCGCAGGCTCATCCACATCAAGCCGGACGGCTCCTTCCGCTTGAACATGCGCTACTTCGCCTATCTGCACGATCACGTGATGACCGGCCGCCGCTTCGAGGCGCTCTTCGGAGGACCGCGACGCAGTCCCGAAAGCCCGCTCACCGAGCGAGAGTTCGACTTGGCCGCATCGGTGCAGCAGGTCACAGAGGAGGTCGTCACCCGGCTGGCCCGGACAGCGCGCTGGCTCACCGGGGAGCGAAGGCTGTGCCTGGCCGGCGGAGTCGCCCTGAACTGCGTCGCCAACGGAAAGCTCGCCGACCGCAAGATCTTCGACGAGATCTGGGTACAGCCGGCCGCGGGGGACGCGGGCGGCGCCCTGGGCGCGGCCCTCTCCGTCGCGTTGGAGCGCGGTGCCTCGCGTGCCCACCTGGGCACCGGGCGCGACGGGATGGCGGGAGCCCTCCTCGGACCCGCCTACGACGACGACGCGATCCGGGCCTGCCTCGACGAGCACGGGCTGACCTACTCAAGGCCAGAACCGGACGCGCTGATCCAGGAGACCGTGGTGGCGCTCGACGGCGGAAAGGTCGTCGGGTGGTTCCAAGGGCGGATGGAGTTCGGGCCGCGCGCGCTGGGCAACCGGTCGATCCTGGGTGATCCGCGCGATTCCGCCATGCAGTCGACGATGAACCTCAAGATCAAGTTCAGGGAGTCCTTCCGGCCCTTCGCACCGTCCGTACGGGCACCCGACGCACGCGACTACTTCCTGCTCAACCAGGACAGTCCCTACATGCTGTTGGTGGCCGACATCGCGCCCGACAAGAGGCTGACAGGGCCCGTGCCCGATGGAGTCTCCGGCCTGGACCTGCTGAAGGTGCAGCGATCCCTGCTGCCCGCCGTCACCCATGTCGACGGGTCGGCGAGAATTCAGACGGTCGCCGAAGTGGACAATCCCCTGTACTACCGCCTCCTGTCCGCCTTCAAGGAACGCACCGGCTGCCCGGTGCTGGTCAATACCTCCTTCAACGTGCGCGGCGAACCGATCGTGAACACGCCGGCCAACGCCGTCACGTGCTTCATGCGGACCGACATCGACATGCTCGTCCTCGGTGGCTTCATCCTGCGCAAGGAGGAGCAGCCCGCATGGCACGAGGGCGGCGACTGGCGCAGCGACATCCCCCTCGACTGACTCCACCAGGCACCCGGAGGCGCACACATGCGCAGAGCCGCCCTGTTCCTCTTCTACTACCTGGTCCTGACGCCGGTCGGCCTGCTGTGCCGCGCGGTGCGCGACCCGCTGCACCGGGGCATCCGGCCCCGAGTGAGCAGCTACCTGGTCCGGCGGTGACACCGCCCGGCGTCCGCTGCCCGGCGCACGTGGCCCCCTTCCCCACCGCATTCCACGGCGAATGCACCGACAGCGCGGAGAAAAAAACCATGGCATGTCCCACGACCGAATGCCGGGTACCGGACGCCGGACCGCACCCCGACGACCGCGGACGCTCGGACCGGCATGCCGGCGTCTGATGCGGCGCGGGTCGCCGCCGAACTCGCGCTGACCCTGGCCCTGTACCGCTGGGTGGTCTCGCCGGTGACCGGGTGGTGCGCCGTGCGCCTGGGCACCGGCCGCTATCCCGCCGCGGCACTCAACGGCGCTTATCCGGAGGGGGCGACCAGGCTGCGGAAGGTGGTTGCGGCGGGCTCCGTCGTCGCCGTCCTCAGCGCGGTCGTGGCGGTCTGCGGGGACACGGCCCGCGCGGGCCTGGCGTGGGTGCCGACCGTGGCGCTGGCACTCGTCCTCTGGAAGTACCTCACCCTGGACTACGACGCGGCCCTGGGCCTCGGCTGGCAGCGCGCCGACAGGCTGACCGTCTTCGTCGCCGGTGCCGCCGCGCTTCGCTGGCCGTGCCTGGCCCTGATCGCCGTGGTGCTGCTGTGCGGGCGGCTTGGCGGCTGGACGCACCACTCGAACGTCTGCATCCGGATGGTGAAAGCCGGCTTCTGTCTGTCGCTCGGCGCCGGTGTGACGCACACGCTCGGGGTGGCACCGGCGGCCCCGCGCAATACGACCCTGGCGGTCCTCCTGGGCGGTGTGTACCTGAGCCACTATGTGACGGCGGCTTGGAGCAAGGCGAGACTGGGGCGCTTTCCCTGGTCGTGGATGCTGGACAACCGGACCGACCTACTGGTGGCCACTTCCTACTCCTGGGGGTGGGCGCGATTCGTGCCGGCCCGGACCGTCTCACGGGTCGTCAGACGACTACGTCCAGCCGCCGCGCTGCTCAACAGCGCGACGATGCTCATCGAACTCGCGGGGCTGCTGGCCTTCGCGCACATCTGGCTCTTCGTTCTCGCAGTTCTCGGCGCTGTCCTGTTCAACTGCGTGGTCGCGCTGACCTCCGGCCTGCTGTTCTGGGAGAACATCGTCATCGGCGTCGTGCTGGCCGTCTTGTCCGTCCTCGTCGTCTCCCACGGCGGTGATCCGATCCATTTCGGTGTGTGGCCCTGGCTTCTCAGCGTGGTTCTCATGGCGCTGGTTCTGGCAGGATGGGCCTGGCGCCCCAATATCCTCGGCTGGTGGGACACGCCGCTTTCCGCCAAGATCCTGTGGACGGTGCGGACCGACGGCGGTGAGACGTATGGGCTTTACAACGACTTCATGAGCCCACATGATCGTGAGTATGCTCGGGCCGCCGGGAATGCACTGATCCGGGAACCGGTGGTGACTTTTCCGCTCGGTGGCGTGGAAGACTCCGACATACGCGATGTCCTGGTCGGGGCGCGGCCATGTGACGAAGACATCGAGCAGGCCAAGAGTCTGTTCGGGACAAAGGTGTGGGACGAGCGTCGAGCAGAGCGGCACATCAACTACATTCGCAACCTTCTGGCCGCGGTGAACAGCGGGAAGTCCAAAAGCCCGCTGCCCCGAGCATTCCGCTGGTTGAAGGCGCCGGGCGGTCATCTGTATTACTGGGGAGACCTGCCGCGCTACCGGATATCGAAAGGCCACGTCTCAAGGGTCGAGGCGTGGTACCGGGAAGAGCTGTACGCGAGCGATCAGTGCGAATGGATCCGCTTGCGCGACGAATTGCTCGTCGCCGTCGACATTCCCGGTACCAGTCGGAACTGAGTCCAGCATGTGTATCGGAGGACAACCATGCACGTCGTACTCGTGGGGCCGCGCGCAGAGATCGTACGTGGGCTGCGTGCCGACGGACACGAGATCACCCTGCTGTACGAGCCGGGCCACCGGGGACGGGTGGCCGCCCTGCGCGACCAGGTGGACCGCGTCTGCGCGGTGGACTCCTATCGCAAGGTCGAGTCACTCTGGTCCGCCGTCCACCACCTGGAACCGATGAACCCGATCGGCGCGGTCGTCACGACGACCGAGTGGGCCGTCGTCGCCACGGCGGTCCTGGGCCAATTGATCGGGGCCCGATCGCTGTCTCCCGCAGAGGCGCTCGCCTGCCGCGACAAAGGGGTGCAGAAGAAGAAATGGAATGCCGCCGGGGTGCCCACGACCGCGTGGCGCGTGCTGTGCAACAGCCTTGAGTCGGAAGCCGAGGCGGAACGCTGGCTCGCCGAGAGCGGTCTTCGGTTCCCGCTCGTCGTGAAGCCGCTGGCCGAGGGGGCGAGCAAGTCGGTGAAGGTGGCACGCTCCGTGGGCGAGTTCGTCCTGGCAGCCAATTCCATCGACGGTGGGCGGGCCATGGTCGAGCAGTTCGTCGAAGGCCGGGAGTGGCATTTCGACGGCATCGTGCAGGACGGAAAACTGTCGGCCTTCATGGTCTCCCGATACAGTGAACCGCTGTTGTGCACGAAATACGGCAAGCCCATTCGCTCGATAGCCATGACGCCGACACAGCATCGGGACGTCTACGATTCGGCCGCCGACCTCGCCTCGCGCGCGCTGCAGGCACTGGGACTCACCACCGGGGTGTTCCATCTCGAAGTGTTCGGTGAACCGGGAACATTCGTCGCCAGTGAATTGGCCTGCCGTCCGGGCGGCGGGATCGTGGGCGAGATGACGGAGCGGGTAATCGGTGTGGACATCTATGAGGCGAGTGCGCGCGTCATCACCGGGGATCACATACCGCGGTGGGCCGGGGAAACGGAATGGACCCACGGCTGGACCATCCTCCCCACCGCCCCGGGGAAGCTGAACCATGTCGAAGCCGGAGAAATCATGAAGGTTCCGGGAGTGGATAAAGTGATCATGCGACTCGAACGCGGCAGCACCATGCGGGACATGGCGGACGCCTCGACCCTGGGGGTCGGCTGCGCGGCGGTGAAAGCACGATCCGTCGACGAGTGCCAGCGCATGATCGATGCGGTGGTGGCCGCCGTGGAACAGATCCACGACGGAGCCCCTCTGGAGGCAGCGCGGTCATGAACCTCTCCCACGACGCCTCCGCCACCTCCTCGCTGCACTACGACCCGCTCGATCCCGGCACACTCACCTCCCCCTATGCCCTGTACGCCCGTCTGCGGGAGGAGACCCCCGTCTTCTGGCACGAACAGCTGGCGTCATGGGTGCTCACCCGCTACCGCGATTGCCGTGACGTCCTGCGTGACCACGCACTGTTCGCCAGGGACCGCCGCCGAGTGGGCGAGGATGTGCCGGAATTCCGGCAGAGCGTGCAGTCCCTGGACCCGCCGGACCAGACCTCCTTACGGGGCCTGTTCATCAACTCCTTACGGGCACAGGACCTCGACGGCATCGGCCGCCGGGCACGCCGGCAGGTCGCGGACATCTTCGATCGCATGTCCAGCCGGGCGGAGTTCAACTGGATGACCGAGGTCGCCGCTCCCGTCTCGCTGTCGATCACCGCCGAGCTCCTCGGCGTCGAGGAGCCAGAGCTGGGGCCGTATGTGCAGATATCGGACGCGCTCGCGCGCCGGATGGACTACGGACTGCTGCCTGGTGTCGTCGAGACCGGGGACCAAGCCCGGAAGCAGTTCAACGCGTTGGTCGACTCCTGGTTCGAGACCAACGACCGGCCGGGGACCCTGCACGACGTCCGCAAGAACGCGGCCAAGGCGCGGGTCCCGGAGCACTACATCCGCAACACCACCAGCGTCACGTTCAACGCGAGCTTCGGCACCGTGTACGCCACCGCGGGCAATGTGGCACTCACCCTTCTCCAGCACCCCGAAGCGCTGGCCCGGTTGTGCGACGAGCGGCTGCTCGACACCGGGGTGGACGAACTGATCCGTTTCGACGGACCGGCGCAGGGCACCAGCCGCGTGGCGACCCGGCGGACCACGATCCGGGGCACCGCCATCGAGCCCGGCCAGACGGTGCTGACCCTGATGGCGGCCGCCAACCGGGACCCGGAGCAGTTTCCGCGCCCGGACGAACTGGTCCTGGACCGTTCTCCCAATCCGCATCTGGGCTTCGGCTGGGGGCCGCACGCCTGCCTGGGAACGATATTCGGCCAGCTGGCGGTCAAGCAGTTGGTGCTCGGGCTCCTTGACGCCGATGCGCCGCTGAGGCTCGTCGGCCCCCCCGAGCGTCGGCGCACGGCAACGGTGCGAAGCCTTGACCGCCTGCCCGTCACCTTCCGCCGGTGACGGCAAGCCACTCAGGTTTCACGGGCGCGGATCCGCAGACCCCGCCGTCTGCGAGTCGTTGCCTTCCCTGGCCCAGCCGGGCCACGGGAAGGACGTCGTGTCCGTGATGAGTCCGCCCACCGATCCGGGAGGAGGTGCCCCCATGAGCTACGACCACTGAGAATGAGCCGGTGGACGGGTCCGGCCGCTGCCGGACCCGTCCACGCCGGGGAATCGAGGGCGGCAACTCGAACACGCATCGTGGGTGCAACGCCGCCCGGACGAATTTTCGGGAAGGCCAGAAGGTAAGAAACTCTTGTTCATGAGTGGCCTGGACTATCAACTGCACAGCAGGCACGAGCCGTTGATGTTGTAGTCTCTGACGTCGATTCGCTGGCTCCTTACGTGTCAAAGCAAGGTTGGAAATGAGTCTGAAAACCGAAGTCGCAGCAGACGATCCAGACCAGGGGGCAGATGTCGCCAGCCCCTTCCATGTGCCAGCATTCCGGTGGTTCTTCACGGGACGACTCGTCTCGCTGCTCGGCAGCTCGATGACCCCGGTGGCACTGTCCCTCGCAGTTCTCAATGCGTCGGGCAGCGCGGGCGACATGGGGGCGGTGCTCACCGCCAACACCATTCCTCTCATCGTTTTCACACTGGCCGGCGGAGTGGTCGGAGACCGGTTCTCTCGGCGACTCGTACTTCTGCTGTCGAATCTCGGTGCCGGTCTTACGCAGGCTGTTGTCGCTTATATCCTGATCTCAGGCAACTACCATCTCGGTGCTCTGGTTCTGCTCGAAGCCCTGAATGGGACCCTGGCGGCATTCACGAACCCGGCACTGCGTGGCATCGTCCCGGATATCGTGCCCAAGTCGCAGATCCAGCGCGCGAATTCAGTGCTGGGATCGGGCAAGAACGCGGCGAAGGTCCTGGGCCCCACCGCTGCTGCCACCCTTGTGGCGACCACGAACGGCGGCTGGGCGATCTCTGTCGACGCCGCCACGTACTTCGTCGCCGCGGTCTGTATGTTCCGGCTCAAGATGACCGGCAAGACGCCACCCCGGAAGGCCAGCGCGTTCGTCGCACTCCGTGAGGGATGGACGGAATTCCGGTCCCGGACCTGGGTCTGGACGATCGTCGCCTCGTTCGGCGTCGCCAACTACATTCAGGTGGGTATCTGGACGGTCCTGGGACCGCTGATCGCGAAGGACCGGATCGGCGAGACCTCCTGGGGGATGGTGCTCAGCGTCAGGGCGATCGGCATCCTGCTCATCGCGGTTGTGATGTACCGCATCACCTTGAAGCGGCTCCTGCCGGTGGCACAGCTGTGTGCGAGCCTGGTGGGCCTCCCGCTGATCGCCCTGGGACTCGTCGCGAATGCGTACTGGCTGGCAGCCGCAGCGTTCCTGGCCGGGCTGAGTTTCGGTCTTTACAGCATCGCCTGGGAGACCACGCTGCAGGAGAACATCCCCCAGAACATGCTGTCCCGGATCTCGTCGTACGACAATCTGGGGTCCTTTATCGGCATTCCGGCGGGACAGCTTTCGGCCGCACCCTTGGCGAGTGCCTTCGGGGCTCCCCGAGTCGCGCTCATCGGCGGATTCCTGTGGATCGCCCTCACGCTCTGCCCGCTCGCCGTTCCTTCTGTGCGGGGACTTCGGCACGCGACGTGAAACAAGCATCCGGACGGATTTCCGCTCCGGTCGACCGCTCCCGCACAGTGCACTCCTGTCCGTTTCCCCACAGGCCGGCCGACAGCGTGTGACGAATTCGCTGTCCTCACCCTCGGAGGCCACCGTTTCTCGCGTCCTGCTGACCGGCGTCGAACCCTTCGGCCGAAACCATCTGAACTCCGCCTGGGAGGCCTGCCGACTCCTGGCCAAATCACCGCCGCAGGAAATCGAGTTGGAGGTGGTCCTGCTGCCGTGCGCATTCGGAGATTCCATAGCCGAACTCCGTAAGCAGATGCTGCGGCTGGAGCCGGACCTGGTCATCTCCACGGGCCAGGGAGGCAGCCGCCCCGACATCACCATCGAGCGCGTCGCGATCAACCTCAACGACGCCGAGGGCGCGGACAACAACGGCAATCAGCCCATCGACGAACCCATCGTCGCCGACGGGCCTGCGGCGTACTTCTCCTCGATACCGGTCAAGGCCTGCACCGAATCCCTGTTGAAAGCCGGCATACCCGCGTCCGTCTCCCACACCGCCGGCACCTTCCTTTGCAACCACATCGCCTTCGGTCTGGCCCATCTCATCGCCACCGAATTCCCGCACGTCCAGGGCGGGTTCGTGCACATCCCGTTCACTCCGGCACAGGCCGCCGACCGGCAGCGGCGCCCGTCCATGGCCAGTACCACCGCCGCCGACGCCCTGCGCATCGTGATCTCCACCGCCCTGAGAACCTCCTCGGAACACTCCGCGTCCTCCCGTAGCACGCGATCAGGGACCGCGCGCTGGTTCCCCCGGCGATCGCGGAAGTAGTCCGCCGTGCGCCCCTCGCCCGATGCCCGCCCCCGCCTTCGTGAGCAGGAGGGAGTCTCCCGTGCGCATTCTTGTCCTCGGTGATTCGTGCAGTGCAGGTATCGGGGCTCCTCAGGCGGTGTATCCGTCCGTCCTGCACACGCTGCTCGACGGCGCCCACCGGATCGAGAACCACGCCGTTCCGGGTTTCACGAGCGCCGACGCGGCACGGTACTTCCGGCGGAGAGCGTCACGGCGGGGCTGGGATCTGGTCATCGTCTACCTCGGCAATTCCGATGGTGCCCAGTCCCGCTACAAGGGGGTGTACCACGCCTGGCGCGACCGGGACCGGTTGCGGTCGCGCGCTGCGAGCAACCGGCCCGTCGTCCGCATCCGGCGCAAGGACACCGGAGAGTTCGACGAACGGGACGAGCGCCGCACCGTGGCGACCACGCCGCGGGACTTCCGGCGGAACCTGGAGTCGATCGTGCGGGAGGCGGATCGCAGTGGCAGCCGTGTCCTGCTCATCAACCCGATCGCCAATACGCGTTTTCCGGCGGCCATGATGGGGCCACGTGCCCCCTACTACAAGATCGTGGGACTGCCGGCCCGGCTCGCCGACGCATTCACCGGCCGCACCGCCCCGGCCCGCACACTGATCGACGCGGTGCGCCGCCATGAGGAGGGCGACGCGGAGAAGGCAGCCGCACTGTACCGGCAGTTGGCCGACGGGCAGGGGCACGCACCAGCCATCGCACGGAACAACCTGGCCGTTCTGCTGCATCAGCACGATGGAGCCGAGGAAGCCGTGGAACTGCTGAAGGAGCTGGCCGAGACCGAGGGCGCGTCCGGCGCAGTCGCCGCGTACAACCTCAGCCGGATCCTCGACGAGGGACAGCATCAAAACGCAGCGCACGGCTACGCGATGCGCGCCGTCGAGGCCGACATCCACCTGTACCGCATGAAGGGGGCATACCGGCGGCAGATCGACGAGATGGCCGCGCGGCCGAACGTCGAGGTCGTCGACCTGGCCGAGTTGCTCGGCCCGGCTGACTTCGTGGACTACTGCCACCCGACCGCCGAGGCGCACGTGATCCTCGCCGAAGCCATCGCGTCGCGCCTGACCCCGACCGGCGGCGCCAAGGACAGCGACGCCGGGTATGTGTGCGTCCACCCCAGCCCGGACGCCTACTTCGACGTGATGCCCACCCTGGCCGACCACTTCACCCTCGACTTCGATGTCGCTCGGCCGGTCGTCCGGCAGGCGGCGGCCGAAGTGCTCCAACAGGCAAGGGAACAGGGCCCGGACGACTTCCTCGCCGGCGAGCCGAAGTGGCCCGAACCCGCGTCGGATCTCCAGGCCAACATCATCAACACCTTCCGGTACGCGGCCGGCCATCCAGCGATCACCTCGCTGGACGACCTCGAACACTGGCTCCCTGAGTACGGCTGGGAGATCGGAAGGTTCCCGGAGTACTACCTCTGCCGGATCCTGCGCGACTACGCGCTGGCGGCGGAAGAGTATTCGCCCGACGAGCGCGCCGCCGCCGCCCTTCGCCGGCAACTGAACTCCGCGGTGCAGCGGGAACGCGTGCTGCCAGGCATTCCCTCCGCCGCATACAGCCGGCTGCGGATCGACACGTCGTACTCGCACCGCGTCTTGCTCAAGGTGCGGCACCAACTCGCCCAGGACACGGTGCTGTTCGAGGACTCCCGGGCCCACCGGATCGCGACGGTACGCACCTGGTACCTGCGCGAGGCGTTCCGGTTCGGCGCGCATTCGCGCAGCAGCATGCTCTACCCGGCGTGGGCCCTGGAGCAGCTGACCGAAGGCGTCTGCGTCGCCCTTACCATCGCGCTGCGTCAGAAAGCGGCGGAGATCGAGCGCTCGGCCCTGTCCCTGCTGGATGGCCTGGGCAGGCTCCGAGACGTGCACGAGAAGTACACCGCTCGGCACCCGAGGTCCTGGGACCTGGCCGAGTGCAAGGACTACCGCACAGAACTCGCCGCGCTGCGCGGCCTGTTCGTACGGCAGTAGCCGACCGCCTGCACTGAAGGGAACCCGATGGTCCGAAAAATGCACATCAACGCGTTCTTGAGCGGCGTTGGGCACCATCAGTCGGCCTGGCGGCTGCCGGAGAGCGATCCGCTGGCCAATACCGATGTCAGGCACTTTCAGCACCTTGCCCGGGTGGCGGAGCGCGGCAGGCTCGATTCCCTGTTCCTCGCCGACCATCCGGGGCTGTGGGGCGACATTAGCCGTCAGCCGGCCGCTGCGCTGGAGCCGACGGTCCTGTTGACCGTGATGGCCGCGGTGACCGAGCGCATCGGCCTGATAGCCACGGCCTCCACGACCTACAACGAGCCCTTCAACCTGGCCCGTAGGTTTGCCTCCGTCGACCACGTCAGCGGCGGCCGGGTCGGCTGGAACATCGTGACGACGGCCACCCTGATCGCGGCGTACAACTTCGGGCTGGACAAGCTTCCGCCCCACGCGGACCGGTACGCCCGCGCCGATGAATTCGTGGGCCTGGCCCGGAAACTGTGGGACAGCTGGCAGGACGACGCGATCATCGCGGACAAGGAGGCGGGGGACTGGGGCGACAACAGCCGGCTGCACCCCGCGGCACACGTGGGAACGTACTTCAGTGTCTCCGGACCGCTGGACGTCGCGCGCAGCCCTCAGGGATATCCGCTCCTCGTGCAGGCCGGATCGTCCGAGGACGGACGGGACTTCGCGGCCCGCCACGCGGACGCCGTTTTCACCGTGCAGAAGACCCTGGAGGACGCCCAGGTCTTCTACGCCGACATGAAGAAGCGCGCGGCCCGCTCCGGCCGTGATCCGCAGACCGTCACGATCCTGCCGGGCATCGTGCCGACCATCGGCACGACACAGGCCGAGGCCAAGGCCGCCGACGCCGAACTCGCCGGCCTGATCAAGCCCGAGCACGCCATCAAGCAGCTGGCCGGCGTTTTGCAGGTGTCCGCGGACGAGCTGCGCCTCGACGAGGAGCTGCCGGCCCACCTCACCACCGACCGGCACGTCGAAGGGGCGCAGGGACGCCAAGCGTTGGTGGTTGGTCTTGCCCGGCGAGAGCACCTGACGGTACGCCAGCTGATCAGCCGGCTGGGGGCGGGCCGCGGCCATCTCACCATCGCCGGCACCCCGGAACAGGTGGCGGACACGATGCAGCAGTGGTTCGAGAACGACGCTGCCGACGGCTTCAATATCATGTCGCCGGTGCTGCCCTCCGGTCTGGAGAGCTTCGTCGACCATGTGGTGCCGATCCTTCAGGCCCGCGGCCTCTTCCGCACCGAATACTCGGGAACGACGCTGCGCGACCACTACGGAGCGGCCCGCCCCGCCAATCAGTACGTGAACGGTGAAGCCGGGTAGTGCCGCCTCAGGAAACTTTCACCCGGCCTCACTTGACCAGAATTCCTGGAACGGTACCGTTGGTACATCCATTCCTTTGATTTCCCCTCGTGGGTGATATGTGTGCGAAGGAGGGTTTATCATGCAACAGCAGGACAAGAAATTTTTGCTGAGTTCGCAGGAAATTGATCGGTTCCATCGGGACGGGTTCATCGGACCGTTCGACCTCTACCCGGAAGAGGACATGGAGCGGGCCCTGCGTCGTACCCGGCCCAAACTGATCAACACCAAGACTTCCATCTACAGCCAGAAGCAGGCTGCCTCGGGTACCACCAACCTGGCCAACTATGATCGCCACCTGGACGTCGACTTCCTCGCGGAACACATCTCCCGACCGGAGATCGTCGACCGGGTGGCGAGCCTGCTCGGACCCGACGTGCTCTGCTGGCGCACCGAATTCTTTCCCAAGTACCCCGGCGACGAGGGAACCGACTGGCACCAGGCGGACAATTTCTCGAACGTGGCGGGCTCGAAGCATCCGCAGATCGTCTGGCCGGAGGATTCCGAATTCGGCGGCACGATCACCGTCTGGACGGCTTTCACTGAAGCCAGCGTCGAAAATGGCTGCCTGCAATTCGTCCCCGGTTCGCACCGGAGTATGAACTACGACGAGTCGAAGGTGATGACGTACGACCTGGAATCCATTAACAACGTGGAGAAAGGCGGCGTCAGGCGGGGCTTCTTCGGATATGACTACCGACAGCTGCAGAAGGACCCGAACTGGACTCCCGACGAGTCGAAAGCGGTGTCACAGGTCATGCGGCCCGGCCAGTTCGTCATCTTCTGGTCGACCTTGATGCACGCCTCCCACCCGCACAGCGGTGCCGGCCGCATGCGGCTGGGTTTCGCCTCCCGCTACGTCCCCACGCAAGTACGGGTGTACCCGTACTCCGAAGGCCTGGAGGAATTCGGAGGAGCGGCCAGTCTCGACCGGTACGGCACCGTCCTGGTGTCCGGTGAGGACCGGTTCCACCACAACAGCATCATCGATCAGACCGTCAATGGCTACCGCTTCCCGGTGCGTCAGTAGGAGGGGTCATGTCCGACACAGTGGACGAGCAACATGTCGAAGTGTGGCTGATCAGCGTGTGTCAGGCACTGGGCCTCGACGTCGCCGCGGCCGAGGACGACTTCTTCGAGGCCGGCGGCACCTCGCTGAGCGCGATGAAACTGATCGCGCGGGTCGAGGAGACGTTCGGCGAGGACACGCTGCCGCCCGACGACCTGTTCGCCCAGAGCAGCGTCCGGGCCCTCGCCTCGGCCATCGAACGCAACCGGTACCGGCCCGCACCGCTGGCCGGTACCTAGCTGGCGCCGTGCGTCCCGGTGGCAACCCGTGGCTGCTGACGTGCGGGCGCCCGGTCCGTGACCCGTACGTCACGCTGATCTGTTTTCCGTGGGCCGGTGGCAGCCCGGATGTCTTCCGGCCGTGGGCGGGCGGACTGGCTGACGGCATCGAACTGCTTGCGGTCCGGCTCCCCGGCCGGGGGCCACGGATCAGGGAGCGACACTACGAGGACTGGGAGTTACTGCTCAAGGACGTCTCCTCCGCGCTGGCACCCCATTTGGAGCGTCCCCACGCCTTGTACGGTCACAGCTTCGGTGGGCGGCTGGCCTACGAGCTGGCCCGGTTCGCAGCGACCGCTCATCCCGGCCGGACCCGAAGGCTGTTCGTCTCCGCCTGCCGCAGTCCGGACATGCCCCAGCGCCGTCCCCTCCTGCACACCCTGCCCGATCACCAGTTGCGGGAAGCCCTGCACCGCCTCGGCGGAATGCCACCGGAACTCGTAGGCGACGACAGGCTGATGAGGCTGATGCTGCCGACGATACGGAGCGAGATCCGGCTCGCCGAGATGTGGGGGAGCCGGGACGGCGACGGTGTGGAGGCGCCGATCACCGCGATGTTCGGACGCCGTGACGCGGTCGACGGCCGCGCGGACATGGCCCGCTGGAGATCGTTCGGGCGTCGCGGCTGCGAACTGGTCGACATGCCGGGCGGGCACTTCTTCCCCCTCACGCATCGCCCTCACCTGCTCGACGTCCTCAACTCACGCCTGGGAGCGGCTGGTGGACAGGATCAGTTGTGGTGAAAAGGCCGTGTCGATCCACCGCAGGATCAACCAGACGGCCCAGCCCTACCCGAGCCACGACAGTCTCAAGGAACTCTTCGAAAGGTGTGCCGCACGGTATGCGGACGCGGTGGCCGTCGTACACCGCGACCGGCGTCTGACCTACCGGGCACTCAACGATCTCGCCAACGCGATCGCGGCCCGGCTGCTCGAAGTGGGCGTGCGGGCGGGCGACACCGTCGGGGTGTGCGTCGAGCGCTCCCCGGAAATGATCGCGGCTCTCCTGGCGGTGCTGAAGTGCGGAGCCGCCTATCTGCCGGTCGATGCCTCCTGGCCCGACGCCCATCTGCGTACCGTGCTTCGCGCCGCGGGAAGCCGTCTGGTCCTCGGCGATCAGGCCACGGCGCTGGCAGAACGCCTGCCGGATCAGCGGACTCTCCCCGTACGCTCTGTACGCTCCGGACAGGCGGGAGCGGAGACGGCTCCGCGGCACGGAAATCCCCGTACGCGCGTTGGCCCGGACGACATCGCCTACATCAACTTCACCTCGGGGTCGACGGGACACCCCAAGGGAGTGCCGATCCGTCATCGCAGCGTGGCCCGCCTGGTCTTCGGCGCACGCTACGCCCGTATGGGTGAGGACAGTGTGGTGCTGCATGCCTCTCCGGTCCTGTTCGACGCGGCGACCTTCGAGATCTGGGGGCCGCTGCTCCACGGAGGCACATGCGTCCTCTACACGGCGTCGTTCATCCGGCTCTCCGAACTCCGACGGGTGCTGGTCGACCAGGGCGTCACGCTGGTCTTCCTGACCACGGCGCTGTTCAACACCGTGGTCGACGAGGCCCCGGACGTCCTGTCCGGCGTACGGACCATCCTGACCGGGGGCGAGGCGCACTCGATCTCCCACATGGGCAAGGCACTGGCCCATTACGGCCCGGACCGGCTCGTCAGTGTGTACGGCCCGACCGAGTGCACGACGTTCGCCACCTACTACCCGGTCCGCCGTCTTCCCCCGGCCGGCACGGCACTGCCCATCGGACGGCCCATACAGAACACGCGGATGTACGTGGTTGACAGACAACGGCTGTGCGCGGCCGGTGAGATCGGCGAGGTATGGCTCGCCGGCCCCGGCCTCTCTCCCGGCTACCTCGGTCAACTCGACCATAGGGAGGCCCCGTTCGCCGTGTGCGATATCGACGGCCGCCCCGAGAGGATCTACCGGACAGGTGATCGGGGCTACCTCCTGGAGGACGGCAATGTGGTGTTCCAGGGGCGGCTCGACCATCAGGTCAAGGTGAACGGTTTCCGGGTGGAGATCGGAGAGGTCTCCCACCACCTCGACCAGGATCCGACGGTGAAGCAGAGCTATGTCACGGTGACCGAGACCTTGGCCGGCGGGAAGGTGCTGATGGCCTTCGTGGTGCCCGCTGTGGCGGATTGCACCCCCACAGCGGTGCGTGAAAGACTCGGCGCGCAACTGCCCGACTACATGGTTCCGTCGGCGGTGCACCTGTGCGGCGCGCTGCCTCTCACAGCCACCGGCAAGGTCGACCGTCGCGCCCTCCTCACCGTTCAGCACCCTTTCGGAGCGTCATCGTCATGAGCCTCAGCAAGCGTGCCCGCCAATTCCAGGACCTCCTCGACCAGCGCGGCCTCGACCTGACCGTCGTCGAACTCCCGGAGTCGACGCACACAGCCGATGACGCGGCCCGGGCCCTCGGGTGCGAGAAGGCACAGATCGTCAAATCGCTGGTGTTCCGTGGCGTCGCCACAGGGGAGGCGGTGCTCGTCCTGGCCAGTGGCCCCAACCAGGTCAACGAGAAGACCGTCGCGGCCGCCGTGGGCGGCGACATCGCCAAGGCTGACGCGGACTTCGTCAAGACCGTCACTGGTTACAGCATCGGCGGGGTCCCGCCGCTGGGACACAAGGAGGACCTGACGGTCTTCGTCGACGAGGACCTTCTGGCCTTCGCCGAGACATGGGCCGCGGCCGGCAATCCGCGGGCCGTCTTCAGGATCCCGATGAAGATCACCGACATTCTGCCCGCGCACACCGTCCTCTCGGTGACGTGAGGCGCGACGACCCGGGCGGCCCCGGCCACGCCGACTTCCTCGCGGCAGACCACGACGGATTCCGCACCCGCGTACGTGCTCTGCTGGACAGCCTGGTATCCGCGAACGCAGAGGACTGGGAGAGCGAGCGACGGATATCCCGCAGCGGCTGGCGGAGCCTGGGCGAGGCCGGGCTGCTGTCGTTGGACCATGCCGGTCCCGGCTTCCTGCACAGCGCGATCTTCCTGGAGGAGCTCGGGGGGCTCGGGTTCGGCGGCATTCGCGCCTCCGTGGCCGTGCACGCCTACATGGCGACGTCCTATCTCCATATGTTCGGCACCGAGGAGCAGCGGCAGCGGTACCTGCCCGGCGCTCGGCAGGGCCGGTTGATCGCCGCGCTCGCCCTCACCGAGTCGACGGCGGGTTCGGATCTGAGGGATCTGGCCACCCGGGTGTATGCCACGGAGAGTGGGTACCGCGTCCAGGGCGAAAAGCTCTACGTGGCGAACGGCTCCCAGGCCGACTTCCTCATCACCCTGGCCGCGAGCCGCCCGCCGCGGGGCTGCAGCGGCCTGGGCGCGGCGAGTCTGCTGGTGGTCGACGGGGACGCGGCCGGCGTGAGCCGGCATCCGGAGCCCATGCTCGGCTGGCACAGCGCGGATGTGTGCAGGGTGCGCCTCACGGACGTGGACATCGGCGCCGGCCAGTTCGTCGGCCGGCCCGACCGGGCGATCCTGCATCTCGTCCAGGCGCTGGACTTCGAGCGCCTGGTGGCCGGACTGCTTGCCGTGGGAGGGGTCGGCCACTGCCTGGCCCTCCTGCACGCGTTCGTACGCGAACACCACGTCAAAGGCGTGCCGTTGGGGGCCCACCAGGCGGTGCGGCACCGCATCGCGGAGCTGGAGAGCTCGTATGAGCTGGTCCGATTCTACGGTTACCGGGCGGCCTGGCTGCAGGCCAACGGGCGCCTCGACACCCGTACCGCGTCCGTCCTGAAACTCCGCGCGACCGAACTGGCCGTCACGGCGGCACAGACGTGCCTGCAGTTCCACGGTGCGCGGGGCTACGCCGCCGACGCCGTGGCAGCCCGGCTGTACCGGGATGCCATGGCCGGGCCGATCGCCGGCGGGGCGAGTGAGCTCCTGCGTGATCTGGTCTACGAGACGACATGAGAGACGTCCGGCACCATGCGCGGGACGGGCGGTCCCCAAGCTCCGACGACCAACTCCCTTGTGTCCACCCTCATCCGCATGACAGGATCAAAAAGATCCCGCCGATATTCGCAGAGATGCGGGCGGGTGTCCGTGTGACGGAGACAAATCTCGCTCCGTGCAATAAGTGTCACCTCAAAGCCGCCTCGAAGCGCGGTGAATTCCGAAGAGTCCCGGCCCCGGAAAGAATCCGCCTCCGGCTCGTTCCACTCTCGCGCACCCAGTATGACGGAAGAGGTTTCCGTGATGGATCTGGACATGCTCGTAGCACCTCTCACTGCCGACGAATTCATTCGAGATCACTGGCCGAATGTACCGGGCTGCTTCGCAGGAGACCCTGCGCGCCTCGCTCCACTGGTGGAGTCGATTCCAGAACTCGCCTCCGCCACCAGCGCCCTGGAGGTTTTCGGGGACCGGGTCTCGATCATCCGGCCCGACGGATTCTTCGCCAACGTGGCCGACGGGAAGTCGGCACTGCCGTTCTACAATGCCGAGTTCACCGTGCTCCTGCGCAGCGCCGAGCGATTCATCCCGGGACTGCAACGGGCCATCGACCAGATCTCCGGGGAACTCGGCATGCCCGGATCTGTCTTCCATTGCGACATCTTCGCGTCAACCGGACAGAATGCCTCGGCCTACGAGGACGCCAGTGGGCTCACTATGCACAGCGATGCCGAGGTGAATCTCGCGCTCCTACTCACGGGGCGCAAGGTGTGGCAATGGGCAGCCAACGAACACGTGCGGAATCAGACGACCACGGTTCTGCGAGGGGACCAGCAGGTGAGCAAGTCGCACTTCAGGTTCGCCGACAAACTGCCGTTCCCAACGGCGATGCCCGGTGACGCGATGTCCGCCGAAGTGACAAGCGGCGGAATGATGTTCATGCCGCGAGGATGGTGGCACGCCACCAAGGCGTACGGGGAGTGCCTCCAGGTCAACTTCGCCATGATCGGGCCCACCTGGCTCTCCGTCCTCACGGAGGCACTGTCGGATCGCCTCATGGAGGATGTCCGCTGGCGCGAATACGCCTATGGGATCACGGGAACGGGCGGACCTCGGGTGAGCGCCGAAGCTGAATTCGGGCGCCTTCTGGGCAACTTGGCCAGCTATCTGAAGCAGGACACGGCGGCGAAGGAACTGTTGAGCGGCATCGCGCCGCACGACGCCGAGGACCAGGCACGGTCGGGAAAGGCCTGACAACGGGCGAGGGACGGCCGGTGCCATCGGCCGCGGAAGCTGGGCGCGATTCCATGCTGGGTGTGAACAACCGGACGGACGGAGGTCGTTGTGGCAGACGCTGATCTGGACTATTTGGTGGTGGGTGCAGGGCCGGCCGGGCTTCAGGTGGCGCAGCTCCTGGAGGCTGGAGGGCACACGTACGAGGTCGTGGAGGAATCCAGCAGGCCGGGGTCCTTCTTCGCCACGTATCCGCGACACCGTCAGATGATCTCGGTGAACAAGCGCTACACAGGAAGCAGTGATCCGGAGTTCAACCTGCGCTCGGACTGGAATTCGCTTCTCTCGGACAGGCCCGAACTACGGCTCGCCCGGTACACTGAGCGCTATTTTCCCCTCGCCGACGACATGGTCCGCTACCTCGGCGATTTCGCGGAGGCGCACGGCTTGCGTGTCCGTTTCAATCGACGCATCACCAGGATCGCCCGCACGGCGAGCGGATTCGAGGCCTCGGACAGCAGCGGGGACACGTATCAAGCGCGCCGAGTCGTCATCGCCACCGGCGTGAGTCGGCCCAACGTTCCAGACATCCCCGGTGTCGAAGCGGCAGAGCCGTACGCGACAGTTTCTGTCGACCCCAAGGATTTCATCAATCAGCGGGTGCTGATCATAGGCAAGGCGAACTCGGCACTGGAGACCGCCGACAATCTGCTAGAGACGGCCGCCGTCGTCCACGTGGCCGGTCCCAACCCGCTGCATCTGGCTTGGCAGAGTCATTTCGTGGGACATCTCCGGGCGGTCAACAGCAATTTCATCGACACTGCTCAGCTGAAGATCCAGAATGCCATCGTGGACGCGCGGGTCATCGGAATCGAGAAGGAAGAAGAAGGCGGATACCGCGTCCGGTTCAAGTTCACCCGGGCGACGATGGAGCATCGCTACGACCGGGTGATCGTGTGCACGGGATTTCGCTTCGACACCTCCGTCTTCGAGGAGGGGTGCCGTCCGCGGCTCGCCGTCAACGACCGTTTTCCCGAACTCACTGAGGCCTATGAGTCGACCAATGTGCCGGGTCTGTATTTCGCAGGGACCCTCACCCAGCAGATGGACTTCAAGAAGGGAACCAACGGCTTCATCCACGGATTCCGCTACGGCGCACGCGCGCTGTGTCGCATCCTGGAGCAGCGGTACCACAACGGGGTCTGGCCGCACGACGAACTGCCGCCGGAACCAGGTGAGTTGACGGCCGCCCTGATTGAGCGGATCAACCGGTCGTCCGGGCTGTTCCAGCAGTTCGGTGTGCTGGCCGATCTGCTGGTGGTGCCGAGCGAGGGGCCGGTCAGGCACTACCAGGAAGTGCCCGTCGGACACCTTCACGACTCCGCGTTCGGCGAGGCGGAGAACACCTTCTCCGTCAGCCTGGAGTACGGGCCGGACCACGAACTCATGGATCCGTTCAAGCCAGGTCTCTCGGCCTCGGTGCTGGGAGACGGTTACATCGACGCCTTCCTCCACCCGGTGATCCGGCACTACCGCCACGGCGAGCTCGCCGAGACGCTCCACCTCCCGGACGACCTGGAGAACGAATGGCGACGATCGGATGTCCACATCAAGCCGCTCGAAGCCTTCCTCACCGGCACGATCGAAGGCGCGCGCGTCGCTCGCAGGTGACACGCCGCCCCACGTGACGACGATGCGAAACGTTACGAGCAGAAGCACAGGACGGCGGCCGGGAAGGCCGGGTAGGCGCGGGCGTGGCGTTCAGGGCGGCCCCCGAGCCCGCCCTGAACGCCACGCCCGCGCCACGAGACCAGGCCCGCCGGGCCACGGCGGCACCTCCGCAGGCCGACCAGGAGCTGACCATGCACGCACGAGCAGACGCCCTGATACCCCGTCCTGTGCTGTTCTGGACCGGCGTGCTCCTGACCTGCGCCGGTGTCATCGAGCATCTGTGGATGTATGCCGACTCCGCCTCTACGGGCTTCGACATGTCGATGATGCGGATGTCGCCAGCGATGTGGGCGGCGATGATCGTCATCGTCGTGGGCGTGGCCATCTCGGCCTGCGCGGTGGTGCAGCCAGGCGGAACCCGTCCCGCGGTCGTGTCCGGCCCACCTCAGACACCCACGGTGAGCCGTCACCGCCTCATCGCCAGCCTCACCTTCGCTCTGCTGGTGGATCAGATGAAGCCCGCGACATTGGCGTTCATCTCGCCCGGCATGCGCGCCGAGTACCACCTCAGCACCACCGGGATCTCGTGGTTGCCCACGGTGGCCCTGACCGGCACCGTGCTCGGGTCACTCGTGTGGGGGCGCGCGGCGGACCGTATCGGCCGAAGGGCCACCATCCTCATCGCGTCGCTGCTCTTCCTCGGTACGACGGTGTGCGGCGCCATGCCGAGCTTCTGCGGCAACCTCGTCATGTGTGCCCTGATGGGCATGGCGGCTGGAGGCATGCTGCCCGTCGTCTACGCATTGATGACGGAGAGCCTGCCGCCGGGCCGGCGCGCGGGGATCATGGTGCTGCAGGCCGGACTCACCACCACCGGCGGCTATATGGCCGCCTCCGGGCTGGCGGCGATCCTCATTCCGCTGGCCGGCTGGCGCGTGCTGTGGTTCGCCCAGCTTCCGCTGGTCCTGGTCCTGATCGCGTTCAACCGGTGGATCCCGGAATCCGCTGCCTTCACCGACCGGCAGTCACGGCCCGAACGCGTTCCCGCCTCCGCCCTGTTCAAGCACCCCCAGACAGTCAAGACCCTGGTCGTCAGTGCCTACGCCCTCGCCTGGGGCCTCGTCTACTGGGGCTTCATCACCTTCCTGCCCAGCCAGCTCGCGTCCTCCGGCACCGACGGCATGTCCGCCACCACCCTGCTGTTCATCTCCTCCTTGCTGGCCGTCCCCACCTGCGCGGTCGCGGCATGGCTCTACGTGCGCTGGTCGGCCAGGGGCACCATGGTCGTCTACGCGGCCCTCACCTGCACGGCCTTGCTGGTGCTTGCCGCCGTAGGCATGGACGGCAGCCGACCGGTTCTCCTCACCACCGTGATGCTGCTGTTCGCCGGAACTGCCGGCGTCATCGCACTTGTCGGTCCCTACACGGCCGAGATCTACCCGCTGCCCATCCGCGGCACCGCCGGCGGATGGACAGCGGCGGTCGGCAAGTCAGGCGGAGCCTTCGGGCCACCCCTGATCGCCATGATTCTCTCGGCACACGCAGGCATGCGCACCGCCGCGGTGTTCGTGGCGTTTCCCATGGCCGTGGCAGGGATCGCGGTCGCCGTCCGCGGCAGCACTCCGCAGACCGTCTCCCAACGCCCAGGAGGCGCCGAACCATTGGACACCGAACTCGGCGATCTCGTATGCGGCGAGGCCCTTCCCGCCAGAGCCACGCCAGCAACGCCCCTACAAGGCGAGGGAGGAACGGCGACGTAGGGGGCGAAAATGGTGGCCGGTGCTGTGGTCGTGCCATATGGGTCGAAGCACTCGGACTTCCAGGGCGCTAGGCAGTGTCTTCAAATGATCTTGCCTGGTGGATCATGGTGGCGTGATACGTCGTCATGAACTGTCTGATGTCGAGTGGGAGTTCGTCCGGCCGTTGCTGCCCGAGTCGTTGCGGGGGCGGAAGCGGCTGGATGACCGCAGGGTCCTGAACGGGATCGTGTGGAAGTTCCGCACCGGTGTCGCCTGGCGGGATGTGCCCGAGCGTTACGGGCCGTGGGCCACGCTGCATACCCGTTTCCGCAGGTGGGCGGTGGACGGAACGTTCGACCGGATGCTCCGAGCCGCCCAGGCGAAAGCCGATGCGGCTGCTGACGTCGAGTGGCTCGTCTCGGTCGACTCGACCGTCGTCCGTGCCCACCAGCACGCGGCCGGGGCTCGAAAAGGGGGCTCCGGAACCCAGCTCTCGGCCGGTCCAGAGGCGGTCTGACCAGCAAGATTCACCTCGCCTGCGACGGCCGGGGCCGTCCCCTCGCCTTCGTGGTGACGGGCCGCAACACCAACGACTGCACCCGGTTCACCGCCGTGATGGAAGCGATCAGGGTGCCCCGGATCGGGTCGGGTCGGCCTCGCGTCCGGCCCGATCACGTCCTGGGCGACAAGGGCTACAGCTCGAAGGCGATCCGCACCTGGCTCCGCCGCCGCCGCATCCCGCACACGATTCCCGAACGGGCCGACCAGATCCGCAACCGAGCCCGGCGGGGCAGCCGGGGAGGCCGCCCGCCGGCCTTCGACCGCGAGGCATACAAACACCGCAACGTCGTGGAACGGTGCTTCAACCGGTTGAAGCAGTGGCGCGGGATCGCCACCAGGTACGACAAGACCACTGAGTCTTACGAAGCAGCCGTCACCCTCGCCTCACTCTTGATGTGGGCGTGACATTTGACGACAGAACCTAGGGGGCCACCGGCTATGAGGCTTCTGGCACACGGACCCGATCGCGCAGAAGGCTCCCGCGCGGCGACACGAGAGGCCAGGCCGGCAGTTGCGGATAACTCTTTAACTTGTTGCAAAGTTATCCCCGTTGCTGGTAACTTCGCAACAAGTTGAAGTGTTTCTTTTGCGGGAGGGTGAACGGGGGTGCTGCAGATCCAGCTGGGAGCCGAACGGCCCGCCGACACGGACGACGGTCTGGGACGCACCATGATCGGTTGGCGTCCCGGGATGTCTGAAGATGAGGCCTGGCTGGCTGGGCGCGGTATCTGGAAGTTCAACGCCGACCGGGCCCTGTCCCAGGACGAGGTGCAGATCATCAGCACCGGCGGCACGGTGCTTGCCGTCGCGAGGATCACCGGGATCTCCAAGCACGGTGACCGCTACGCCCTCGAGGGCGACCTGCTGCGCGACGATGCGCGGGTGGGCCGCCCCACTCCGAGCCCGCACCTGTCCCGTAACCCCGTCACCTACATCTGAGAGCGGCGCATCGATGAGCGACTTCGACGCGATCGACTCGCTGCTCGCTTCCCTCACTCCTCAACCCGCGCTGCCCGAGGCGCAGGTACGCCGTGACCTGCGTGAGCGGGCCGGCCTGTCGAAGGCCCAGGTGGCCCGGACTCTCGGCGTGAGCCCGTCCACGGTCACGGGGTGGGAGACCGGCCGTGACCCTTCGGGGGAGCTCAGGGCGAAGTACGCCTACCTCTTGGACGGCCTGGCCACGAAACTCGCACCCCCCGCCCCACCGCCCGCAGAGGAAGCCATTGCGCCCCAGCCCGCACTGGACGAGAGCGCAACGTCCCTGGCACCCGGCGATGCCTCGACCGCAGGGGACGACACGGACGACGTCGAAGCTCTGGCCGCGCCCGAGCCGTGTGTCCTGTGCGGGCAGCCTGCTCGTCACCAGGTCGCCGGTTTCCCTCAGCACCTCGACCCCACCCAGTGCGCCACCCCAGAGTTCCCACCCGCCCAGCGGCCGCAGAGCCGCACGACGAAACCCGTACAGGCCGCGCCCGCCGGCCGGCGTGTGCGGGCCGCGTCCGACACCGACCCGTCGTCCGCCCCGATCGCGGCGGCCGTGGTCGAGGCGCTCGAGGCGCACGAGGGCGATGTGGAGGCGGCGACCGCAGTCCTGGTCAAGCGGGCGATCCCGGATGCGATGGCTCTGCTGGACGACTGCCGCAGGGGCGGCCGCTACGCGATCGTTGCTCACCCGTGGATCCCGGACATCCTGCGCAAGCAGTCCGGGCGCGGTGCCGACCAGGTCTGGGAGGCCCGTCCCAAGTGGGCCCGCCCCGAACTGCCCGCAGGCCGGCACGAGGTGACGGCCTTGGACATCAACGGCGCCTATCTGTCCGCGCTCAAGACACACCTGCCGCTCGGCCAGCTGGAGCACACCACAGGCAATGTGCACGACCGCCGCCGCGCCGGCGTTCACCTGATCACCCCGCCCGCATGGGAGCATGGCGCGTATCTGCCCAACCCGATCGGCAACCGCGACGAGCCCGGCCCGCTCTGGGTCACCGAGCCCACCCTCCGGCTGCTGCTGCGTCTGTCCGGCCCCAAGTACGCCCTGTGCGAAGTGCCTCAGATCCACGAGTCGTTCACCTCGGGTGCGACGGAGAGCCTGCTGGAGAGGTTCCGCATCACGCTCAAGGACGCCCGCGACACCGCGATCGCCGCCGACGATGAGGTGATGCTGGAGTATGTGAAGGCGATGTACTCGAAGTTCGTGTCCACGATGGGGGAGTCGAATTACAACCGGGAGCTGTACCGTCCGGACTGGATGCACCTGATCCGCTCGCAGGCCTTCGCCAATCTCTGGGCCAAAGCCCTTAAGGCGCACGACGCCGGCCTGGCGGTCGTCCGTGTGATGGGCACCGACGAACTCCACGTCGTCGGTGACTGGCGGCGTGTCTTCCCGGAAGGCCGTGGAGTTTCCGAGGTGAAGGTCAAGGACGTGTACGCCGTCGGCACATCACCCACAGACCCGGCCGCGGCCGGACACACCGACGAGAACTGACAGAGGGAGGGGACCTCAAGTGCCCGAGCGCACCATCGATTTCGGCAAGTACGGCGCCCAAGGCATCAAGGGCTACGAGGCCGTCGCCCGCCAGCTCGACGCCCTCGCCGACTTCATCGCTTCGCCCGCCACCACCCGGCGCGGCCTTATGGCCCGTCTGCACTACCTCACCCGCACCCCCCGCGCCCGCGCTGCCGCCTACGACGCGGGCCTGACCGTCACCGACCGCACCCTGAAGGCATGGCTGGCCGGCACCCGCAATCCCACCCCGCAGAACCTCGCCCGGATCGAAGCCGCCTACCGCACGGTCCGCCGTCACAATGTCGCCCGCTATCTCCTGGCCCGCCTCAACCGCACCGGCCGCGGTACCCGCGTCGAGATCCACCCGCTCAATCAGTCCGGCGTGCGTCCTTCCCAGCAGCGGGTCGTGGAATTCCGCATTCTCAACGTCCGCCACTGGGAGGCCATCATCGACGCCTGGTCCACTGGCGATGACAGGGCCATGGACGAGGCCTGGATCGAGCAGATCGTCGACCTCGGCTCGCAGTGGGGCCAGTACGAGTACGTCACCAACGTCGGCTTCGCCGCCTGAACCCCACGCGCTGCACCACGCCCGAAAACCAACCTGCACGGCCGAACCGGTCTCCGGGCTCTCGGTGTGGTGGACCAACGGGCCTTGTCCCTGCCCTACTAGAAGATCTACCGCTGTGCCGCGTGTTCGCCGTTTTGCGGCCGCTGTGCACCCAGGGCGCGCGACGATGGAACCGTAATGCCGGGGAATGAGCCTTCCGGAGGGGACTGTGGGAAAGACCGTGAGCGGCGTGGACCATGTACACACTGCGGCCACGGTCCGTCGTCGGCAACGGGAGTTCGTGCCGCTGTCCGAACTGCACCCGGACCTCAAGACCAGGGCCGACACCGCTCTGTTGGACCAGCTATTCTACGCGACGGTGGACGAATGCCCTGCCCCCCGCTGCCGTCCGCTGCTCCTCGACCGCGTCGCGGCCGATGTGTGGTCGACGCGCAAACTGGTCGACTGGGCGTGCTACATCACGTCGGAGACGTACTGCGGGCTTCCTGCTGAGCTCGTGGATGAGCGCGCGGCGGCGGATTCCGTTTTCTGTCCCTCGGTCACCTTCCGTCGGCTCGCCGCGGAGTACCGCAACTCAAAGGGCGACCAACGCCATATACGACGCGTGCACAGCCGCACAGCTCCGGGAAGCGGCGGACAACGCTGTTGCTCTGGCCGACGGACTCCAGGTGTGGGGAGCGGACTTCCTCTACCAGTGACCCCCGTCCACCCCCGCCCCTTGCGAACCTTCAGCAGATGCTCCCGAGGAACCACCTGATGGCCATCGACCCCCGCCCCGCTGTACTGGACAGCCCCCTGCCTCGGGCCGACAGCTCTGCTCCCGCCTGTCCCGTCCGCCGTGCGCTGCGCCCGGATCAGCGGGCGGCGGTGGACCGTGGGGTACGCGGCCTGAGGAAGCCCGGGAGCCGCGGGCACATGGTGTCGGCGTGCGGAACGGGCAAGACGCTGATCGCTCTGCGGACAGCGGAAGCTCTCGAGACCCGGTTTCTGCTGGTGGTGGTACCCAGCCGGGATCTGATCGGCCAGTGGGCGGCGGCGGCCCGCGCGGACGGCCGCACCGAGGCGTTGGTGGCGGTGTCGTCGCTGAATGCGAACAAGCACCCCGTGCTGGCCGAGGCAGAAGTGGTGTCCACGGGTTCGGGGGAGTACCTGGCGTACTGGCTGGCCCAGCGGGCCAAGAAGAGCGAGCCGGCGACCGTGTTCGTGACCCTCGACTCGCTTCGGCGGATCGAGGAGATCCAGCACTCCGTCTTCCCAGCTCCGGTCTTCGATCTTGCGATCGTGGATGAGGCGCACCGCACCGCGGGCTCCTGGGACAAGGAATGGACCATGGTCCACGACCAGTCCCGGATCCGCACCGATCGCCGCCTGTACCTGACCGCCACGCCCTATGAGTGGGAGGCACCGCGCCTGGCCGAGGCCCCGGATGCCCGCCCGCGCCCCAAGCGGACCGCGTCGACCGTCCCGGCCTGGGAGTCCCCATCCCTGATCGCCTCCATGGATGACCCGAAGGTGTTCGGCCCCCGCCTGCACACCTACACCCACGCCCAGGCGATCGAGGACGGCGTCCTTGCTGACTACCAGATCCTCATCCCCACCATCACCGGCACCGACCTGCGCACGGTCCTGACCGACCCCGACCACGCGCACACCGGTTTCGCCCCGACCGCACGCCGGACCACCGCCCTGCACCTGGCGGTCCTCAAAGCGATGACCGAGCACGACCTCAAGCATGTGATCGTGTACTTCCAGCAGGTCGCCGACGCCGCGGGCTTCGCCCGCCAGTTCCCCCACACCCTGCGCACCCTCCCGCCCGAGCAGCGCCCTTCCTGGGCTGGCACTCTGTCCCTCTCGTCGATCAACGGCAACCACACCCCCGACCAGCGCACGAAACTCCTCGACCGCTTCGCGAGCGCCGATCGCGCTGTGATCACCAACGCCCAGGTCCTGTCCGAGGGCATCGACCTGCCGGCCGTCGACGCCATCGTCTTCGCCTCTCGCACCGAAAGCGTGCGCCGGATCGTTCAAGCCCTGGGTCGCGCTCTGCGCAAGCCCCCCACGGTCGACGTGAAGACCGCGAGCCTGGTCATCCCCGCCTACATCCCACCCGACTCCGACCCCACCGACCTCCTGGACACCCCCTTTGAGGCCCTCTGGCTGATCACCGCCGCACTGCGCCACCACGACCAGACCATTGCCGCCCGCGCCCCGCGCAAGACCACCGCGCACCGTCTGGACGACACCACCCACCGCCTCCTCGACCGTCGGTTCCGTTTCGACTTCACCCTCGACCCTGGCACGATCGTCCGCGCCATGGACCTGCTGGCCTGGCCATCGGCCGGCGCGGTGCTCTCCGCGCCTCGCCGTGCCGGCCTGGCAGCGGCCATCCGCTACCACGCCGAACACGGCCACCTGAAGGTCCCGGTCGACTACACCGACACCTACGGCTACCGCCTCGGCTCCTTCATCGACGGCCAGCGCACCGCCCACGACCAAGGCACCCTTACGGCTGACTGGGTAAGCGAGCTTGAGGATCTGGGCATGATCTGGGACGCCCACGAGGCCGCCTGGGCAGGCCACATGGCGACCGTCGAGGCGTTCCACACCACCTACGGCCACCTCGCCATCCCCGCCACTGAACCCGGCGGCCAATTCCTCGTTGACCAGCGCGCTCTGGCCCGCAAACACCGCCTGCACCCGGACCGCGAAGCCCAACTCACCAGCCTCGACGCCGACTGGACGCTCCCTCACGGACCCGACTGGCACCGCAAATACCACCTGCTGCGCCGACACATCGAAGCCGGACATCACCCCGCCACGCTGCGCCGCGACACTGTGGTCGACGGCGTGAAGGCCGGCAGCTGGCTGCACCGACACCTCACCACCTGGAACAAACTCTCTGACGGCCAACGCGACAGCTTCACCCGCCTCGGCCTGACCCCCGATCAAATCCAGCTGCCGGTACACAAGATGACATCCGACGAGCCCCGACCCAGCGGGAGAACACGCCGTACCTTCGAACAGACGACGACATTGCTGCGCGCCTTCATGGAACGGCACGGCCGTGTACCCGGTGCCCGGGAGTGGATCGAGGTCGACGGCCAACGCATCATGATCGGCCCATGGCTCTGTAAGACACGCACCAAGCAGAACGCTGGTCAACTACCCGAGAAATACAGCCAGTTGATGCGCGACATCCTCCTCGAGGACTGGCCCGCAACGACGACCAAAGAAGGAGACACTGATCTCTCGGAGATCCCATAGTTTTTCTGCTTCCTTAACAGCGGCAGCATCCTCGTGCACCGGTATACTGGAGCAACCGCGAATGACTCGTGCCCAGAGGGGGAGCCGCACGGCCCGCCACTGCCCCGTGACACTAGCCAGCTTGTAGGCGGACGCGGAGCGGACGCCTACTCAACCACCTTAACTATTAGCCAAGTTGCAGATGGATACAGAGCCGAGGTGGGGACAGATCGCGGAGCGATCGGCTGCCCACCGACCCGCCACGTACTCCACGGAGTGGAAGCACTCCGGCCACGGAGTGGCCGGCAGCCCGCGGAGCGGGCTTTCATCCGACGCGTAGCGTCGGCGCGTCGTCTTCGCGTA